>NZ_CADESW010000010.1 GCF_902830275.1 Burkholderia stagnalis
GTGTCACCAGTGCACCTGGATACATGGCCGGCTCCGTGGTCCCGCAAGGAACCGGCCAGCATACCGAGGTCAAAACACGACATTTCTAAATGGCTAGAACACGACATTTCTAAAAAGCTACTACAGCTTTTCTGGTGATAATTGAGATTATGTCAATTAAATAACCAAGGAAGCGTTACCCCCATCCACTCCGAAAATCGACGCATGATCACCAGTTGTATTTTGCGCTGGCCACCACCGTGCGCTCGCTGCCGAATACGCAAACCGAATACGATTGGCAACCGCTGACGTAGCGCCGGTCGAACAGATTCGTCACGTTCAGCGCAAAACGCCAGTCGCGCGTGCCGTAGTGCAGCGCCGCATCGTACAGCGTATAGCTCGCGACCGTCAGCGAATTGTCCGGCGCACCGGCCGACGCGCTCTGGTAGCGCACGCCGCCGCCGAGGCCGAAGCCCGCGAGCGGCCCCGTGTGCCACGTCCAGTCGGCCCACAGCGACGCCATCTGGCGCGGCCGCGGGATGTCGACCGGCCAGTGGTTCAGCGATGCATCGTTCGCCTTCACGTTCTCCACGTCCTGGTAGGCGTACGACGCGATGACCGACAACGCGCGCGTCACCTGCCCGACCGCGCTCAGCTCGATGCCGCGCGAACGCACCTCGCCCGTCTGTACCGACGTCCTGCCAGTCGGATCGAGGCGTAGCGGCGCCGGCGTCACGACGTCGGTCTGGTTGATCTGGTAGATCGCCGCGCTCAGCATCAGGTTCTTGCCGGGCGGCTGCCAACGCAGGCCCGCCTCGATCTGCCTGCCGCGCGTCGGCCGCGGCAGCCCGCCGCCAACCATCCTGACGCCGATGACCGGATCAAACGATGTCGAATAGCCGATGTACGGCGCCAGTCCGAAGTCGCCCTGGTACGTGATGCCGGCGCGGCCCGAGAACGCACTGACGTCCTGTTTCGGCTGCGCGCCGGCAGGACGGTCATCCAGGCGCAGGTTCGCCCAGTCCTCGCGGCCGCCGAGCGTCAGCGTCCAGCGGTTCCATTTCACGCGCTCCTGCGCGTACATGCCGACCGTATCGATGGCGGTGTACGGGTCACTGTGGCCGAACGACGTCCGGCCGGAGAAAATTTCCGTCGTGACGGGCGTGTAGACCGGATGATAAAGGTCCAGATAAGGTGCCTGGGCGAGCCACTCGCTATCGGTCGACGTCTGCCGGTTGTACTGGAAGCCGAGCAGCAGCGTGTGCTCGAGCGGCCCCGTGCCGAAGCGCGCTTCGGCGTGGTTGTCGACGTCGAAGCGGCTGTAGTTCAGCTGGAACAGCCCCGCGACGCGCGTCATGGCTCGCGTGCTGCCCGGAGCAAGGCCCGCGCCGAAGACCGTCGCATCATCGAGCGACAGGTGCATCCAGCGCAGATTCTGCCGCAACGTCCAGACCGAATTCAGCTTGTGTTCAAACTGATAGCCGAGCGACCACTGCTTCTTGCGGTAGTGGTCGAAGCTCGGGTCGCCCATGTAGATGCCTGGCGACAACGGCCCGTTCGGGTTCGGCAGAACCGTGCCCCGCGCCGGAAGGAAGTTGTATGAGATGTCGCCCCAGTCCTGCAGGTAGGTCGCCGACACGGTGAGCGACGTATCCGCGTTCGGCCGCCAGCGGAACGACGGCGCAAGCGCCACGCGCTGGTCGGCCTTCGGGCCGGTCAGCGCATTGCCGTCGCGCGCGACCCCGACCAGGCGATACGCGTACTTGCCGTCGGCGTCGAGCGCATCGCCGAGGTCGAACATCGCCTGCTTGCGCGCATGGTTGCCGATCTGCACGCCGGCCTCCCTCACGCGCTCGCCGTCGGCATGCTTCGTCTGCACGTCGACGATCGCGCCCGGATCGCCTGCGCCATACAGTACCGACGCCGGCCCGCGCAGCACGGCGACGCTATCGACCATGTAAGGATCGACGCGCCAGCCCGCCAGGGCCGTCGTATTCGGCGCCTGCAGTCCGTCGATGAACAGCATGGGCGTAAAGCCGCGCAGCGCTGCATACCAGTCGGTGCGGTTGTTGGAGACGAACGACGAGAAGCCGGGCGTGTAGCGCAGCGCCTGATTGAGATCGGTCGCGCCGGTCATCTCGATCTGCTGCGCGGTGACGACGTTGACCGTCTGCGGAATCTCGGCGATCGGCGTATCGACCTTCATGCCGGTCATCGCGTGTCGAGCAACCAGGCCGGCCGGTTCCGCGTGCGCCGATCCTTGCACCGTGATGTTCGGCAGCGTGACGCCGCGCGGGTCGTCGGCCGGTATCGCTACGCCGTTTGCGCGTGTTCCGCTGGTCGGCGCCGTCGCTTGCGCGCAGGCATGACCGGCCGCAGCCTCGCAAAGTATCGCCATCGCAGCGACCATGGCCGCATGCAGCCCTGTACCCGCTTCCCGCCCCATCCGCTGTTGCTCCGCCATCCCGGCTGCCCCGTCAGCCGAGCCGTTTGTGTGTCAAGGCGCGACAGCCATCCGGCCGCCACCCGCTCCGCGTTCCGTCGATTCCGCACATTGCCGCGATGGTTCTTGCGCCACCGCATTATCGATGCGACCTTCGATGATATCGGCCGAGCGTGACACATTCTTGAGGGCAGCTTGTCGGGCGGCGCCTGCCGCCCATGCTGGCCGGCAGGAACGGGATGCGAAGGATGTCGGAACGTTCATGCAGGATCAGTGATCAGGCGACAGGCGCATCACGACTCGCGTGCCCGCTTGCCGGGCGACGCGATCCTGAACTCTTCCGGATTGCGTCCTTGCATCCATCGCGGCCGCTTGCCGCGGCCCGCCCACGTCGCGCCGCTCACCGGATCGACGTAGCGCGGTTCCACCTGCTTGCGGCGGGACATGCCGGTCGGTGCGAGGTTCGACAACCTCACCTCCACCACCCGCAAATCGATCTCGTACTCGCGAATCAGCTTGACGATTTGTTCCAAAACGTCCTCGCGGCGCGCCTCGCGCTGCGCCTCGATCTGGGCGTCCAGTTCGGCCCGCCGAGCGAGCAGTTCCGGCAACGGATCGCGTGACATCTGTTCTCCTTTCGCTCGACGCCCCAAAGGACTGGATCGGCATGGCAATCGACGCATGAACGAGCGTCGCGCTCTCAGCCGAATTGAAGACGTGATCGTGCCGACGGCAGCGCTTCGCCGCGTCGGCACGATACTTCCGTCGTAGGTGCACCGGCGAACGCCGGTCAGCGCGAGGCCGCGCAGGAATGCCCCTCGGCATTCCTGCCCTCGACACTTCCCGGGCCGACGAGCGTCGAACGTCATCGAGTCGGTTTCAACGCGGTCAACCGACGGATTCATCAAACGGACAAACCGGCGAGGATGGCACGCCCTCGCCGGTCCGTCATGCGGCCGACCTTACCACTGGTATCCGCCGCTCACGACCGCACCGTACGTCCCGCGCGTGTTGGACGACACGGCGGCCTTGTAGACCCAGCGGTTGCTGCCGGTGACATGCGATACCCCGATCGCCTGGCCGGATTGCCCGCGATACACGCTGCCGGCCACCGCCACCATGCTCATCCCGGGCTGGGTCGGCTGCGGCAAGCCCGCAACCGCCATCGCGGCGGCCACCCCGCCATCCGAATCCCGGCGAATCGAATCGATCCGGTTGTTCACGCCCTGGATCTGCCGGTCGGTGTAGCCGTTCGCCTGGCCCACGCCCTGCGCGATCGAGTCGTTCAGCTGCTGGACGTTGACGCCGTCGGTCGGCGCCGTGCCGGCCGCCATGTTCGTGAGCTGGCGTGCCTGCGTCGGGCTGCCGATGGACACCACGTTGCTGCGCCCCTCGTCCGTCGAGTTCGCGCCGAGCGCGACGGAGTTCGTTCCGCTTGCCGTCGACCCCGCGCCCACCGCGACGCTGCGGACGCCGGTCGCCGTGCCGGAGGGCGTCTGCAGCGAACTAGCCAGCGACGCCACCTGCTGATTCACGGTCGACAGGCCGGTCGACAGCGAGCCGATCTTCTGGTTGGCCGACGACAGGCCGGTCGCCAGCGTGTCCACCTGCTTGGCGACGGCATACAACTGGCTGCCATTGACGGCGTCCGTGCTGGCGGCGGAGATCTGGCCGGCGGCGACGTTCGTGATCTGCCGCTCGCTGCCGACCGCCCCGACGCTGACCACACCGACCGGATTCGTGCCGGCGAACGACGAGTACGTCGTATTGCCGACCGTCGCGCTCGACACGGGGTTCGCTGCCGACGTGGACGAACCCGCGCCCAGGGCGACCGAATTGGCGTCCGCGGCCGACGCATTGAGGCCGATCGCCACGGAGTTTTGTCCCGTCGCATTGACGTGCCCGCCCAGTGCGACCGAACCGACACCCGATGCCGTGGCGTTCTGCCCGTACGCGGCCGAACCGTCGCCCTGCGCAAACGCGGTATTGCCCATCGCGGTCGCTTCGCCGTCGAGCGCCTTGGCGCCGACCCCGATCGCAATCGGCGACGCGTTCGACGCCGTCGCGGTCGCCCCGCTGCCGATCGCGATCGCGACCGAACCGGTGGATCCGCCGTTGGCGACCGCATTGAAGCCTTGGGCAATCGCACCGGTGCCCGATGCCGAGCTGTTTCGGCCGATGGCGATCGTGGCGTCCCCGGTGGCCGCCGAATCCGTGCCGACCGCCACCGAATTGGTCCCCGACGCGATGGCCTGGAAGCCCATTGCGGTAGCGGCCGCGCCGGTCGCCTGACTGCCGCTGCCCAGCGCGGTCGCGAAATTCTGATTCGCCGTCGATTGCGCGCCCACCGCGGTCGCCCACGCGCCATTGGCCTTCGACGCACCGCCATACGCCACCGCACTGGCACCGATGGCCGAGGAATTGCTGCCGACCGAAGTCGCATTCCTGCCGTTTGCCGTGACCGTGTCGCCCACCGCCACCGCAGCGCCGCCGTTGGCGCTGACGTTGATGCCGAATGCCTCGTTCTGGCTCGTCCCGTCGGCACCGGCGATTGCCGGGTTGACGCCGCCCGTGTTGGCCGTCGGCGCCGATGCGGCGCCGCCGATCGTCGCGCTCGTCGCGCCGCTTTCGCCGCCGAATGCAAAATTGTCCGCATGCGCCTGTGCAATCGGCAACAGCATCAGCGCCGCCAGCACGGCCAGCGACGGCTTCGACCGGCGCGGCGATCGTCCGGCTTCATCTTCGCGCTGCACGCCGGCGTGAGTGCCCGCCGCCGCAACGACGGTGTCGATCCGACGATTCCGGGCGTGCCGATTATGCTTTTCGTTCATGACTTCCTTCCTCTTCTCGATTGTTCAATCACTGACTGACCGCGCTCTCAAAGGCGGCACGGAATCCGTTCGACGTTCGCCGGCTACGAGGCAGGCGCGCAGGGCGACTTGCCGGTGCGATGTCGAAACACATTGTCGTCAGCGTTAATCGCATACGCGTTTTCTGGACCGGCCAATTCTTTTTCCGGAGCGGAAATTTTTTTAGTGATCCAAAAGTAAATGCGTATTCAGCGTTGCAGCGATATCTCGACGCGCCGGTTGCTTGCCCGCCCTTCGGCTGTCGTGTTGGGCGCAACGGGGTCGGCCTTGCCGCGTCCGGTCGCTGTGAAGGAGTCGGCCTGAAGCCCATGCTCGCGCAGGTGGCCGGCGACAGCGTCCGCGCGTCGCTGCGAAAGCTGGAGATTCGACGCATCCGAGCCGATCGCATCCGTGTAGCCCATGACGGTTACGCGGGAGAAATGCTTGCCGCCCTGCTGGCCCAACAGCGAATCGAGCGTCGCTCGGGCCACCGGCGTCAGGGTTGCCGAACCCGATGCGAACAACGCATCGCCCGACAGGTTCACGTGTTCGGCTGGCGCAGGCTCCGCCGCCGCGGGTGCGGGCGTCGATGCGGGAGGCGCGCCGCATTGGAACACGAGCGTGCCGGGATCGGCGCCACCGCGGAACGGCCGGGTCGAGTCGACGGTTCTCACCGGTTCGTTGCCGCACATGCGCGCGGCAACCTTCATGCAGGTCGCCTGGCTGGAGAAGATGCCGTGACAGTCGACCTGAAACGTCCGCACGCCGTCCCTCGGCTGCAGTTCATAGGCGCTGAACGTCGGGCCCGACGCGCTGGAGCAGGCAGCAAGGCACAGCGCGGGCAGGATGAGTGCGAGATGGAGATTTTTCACTGTAGCGCTCCGGAATATCTGTGTGCAAAAGCGAAATCACGCGGTAACGCGGATGGATTCGCGCCTGTTTCTCGACGCGCAGCCGGGCATGCGCGCGGCATGCCCGGTTGCGCCGTTACTTCCACTGATACAGCATGCCGGCGCCCACGACGCGCTGGCTTCCGCTGAAGCCGCCGTTCAGCGTCGCCTTCAGGTTCTCGGAGATGCGGGCCTGCATGCCGACCGCCATCGCCTTCTGCCCGGCGAACGTCGCCGTGCCGACGCCCATCGCGAAGTTGGAGTCCCGATCCATGTGCGGGATCGACGCCATCGCGGCGGTCGCGGCGATGCCTTCGCGCGCCATCGAGTCCGTTTGCTGGATCTGCTGCTGCATCTGGCTGACCTGGTTGCCCAGGTTGTTCACCGACGTCGACAACGCGCTCGACACGGCATTCAGCTGGTTGACGTTGACCGCGTCGGTGCCTTCCGTACCCGCCGCGACATTCACGACTTGCCTCGTCGACGTGGCGGAGCCGACCGACAGCACGCCCGAGCGCCCGCCGTCGCTGCTGCCGGTGCCGAGCGCCACCGAGCCGGTGCCGCTCGACGTCGCGCCGACGCCGATCGCGGTCGAGCCATTGCCCGTCGCCTGCGAACTGTTGCCGACCGCCGTGCTGCTCGCGCCGGATGCCACCGCCCCCAGTCCGCCCGCGGACGCGTTCGAGCCGGTCGGCGCCGGCGCGCCGTTCCCGCCGGTCGGGCTGGACGTAAACGATCCGCCGGTGTTGCTGGTCCGCTGATCGATCAGCGTGGACAAGCGATTGGCGACCGCGTCGAGCTGCGACACGTTGACGGCATCGGATCCGATACGGCCCGCGGCCAACCCGGTGATCTGCCGGTTGCCGACGTTCACTTCGCCCGCGGACGATTGCGGCGAGCTCAACCCGTACGCGACATAGTTGTTCAGCGCGCCGATCGTCGTCAGCGAGCCCGCGCCGAGCGCCACGCTGTTCGCGAACGTGGCGCTCGCCCCGGAGCCGAGCGCGACCGCATCGACTGCGCCGCTCTTCGCGCCCGAGCCGAACGCAACACCGCCGGCATTCAGCGCGCTCGCATTCGCGCCCTGCGCGATCGACTGCGCGCCGGCTGCCGTCGCCCCGCTGCCGAACGCGAGCGCGTCAGCCTGTGCCGAGCTCGCGCGCTGGCCGATCGCCACCCCGCCGGGCGCGGTCGCATCGACGATCGCGCCGTTGCCGATGCCCACGCCGTTATCGCCGTTCACGACCGTCGTCGGGCCGACCGCCACCGATTCGGCGCCGACCGCGAGCGAATCGGCGCGCGTCGAGTTCGCATGGAAGTACATCTGCCCGGTGACGGCGAACGACGACAGCGCGCCCGCCAGTTGCCGGACCGTGACCGCGTCCTGCGACTGCGTGCCGTCGGCGACGTTGGTCAATTGGCGGTAGGTGTTCGTCGTCGCATCGCCGAGCGAAACGGCGCCGAGCAGGCTGCGGTCCGACGTATTGAACGGAATCGAATGACTCCCGTTCGCAATCGAGCCGACACCCGACAGGACGGCCCGGTCCGACACCGAGCCCGCGCCGAGCGCGATGCCGCCCGCGACCGACACGGTCGACTGCGTGCCGAGTGCGAGGCCGTTCGCCGCTTGCGCGTGGGCGCCGTTGCCCGCGGCCAGGCTGCTCATGCCGCTCGCGATGGCCTGCGGGCCGATCGCGACGCTGTCGGCGCCGAGCGCCTGGCTGTCGGCGGCGGTCGAATTCGCGCGGAAGTACTTGATGCCCCCGCCGTTCTGGATGGTATTGACAGCATTCGCGACGTTGGTCACGTTCTGGTTCGTCGCATACAGTTGCGAGCCGTTGACCGCGTCGGTGCTCGTCGGGCTCAATGCGCCGGCCGCGACGTTCGTGATCGTGTTCTGGCCGCTGCCGCCATGCGCGGCACTGAACGCGCCAGTGCCGCCGTTCGCCGCCGGATCCCACAACAGCGCGTCGTTCTGCACCTGGTTCAGTTGCGAGCTGACCGCCTGCAACTGGCTGACGTTCACCGCATCGGTCGGCGCCGCGCCGGCCGCCACGTTGGTGATGCGCCGCTCGGCGCCCGCCGAGCCCACCGACACTTCACCCACGGGCGCAGCGCCGGCCAGCGCGCCGGTGCCGGGGTTGTATGCCGCGAGACCGAGGTTCGCCGTGGTCGTCGCATTTGCGCCGAGCGCCACCGAGTTCGCGGTGGTCGCCTGCGCGTTGCCGCCGATCGCGACGCTGTCGGCCCCCGTCGCCTGGCTGTCCGCCGCCGTCGAATTGGCGTGGAAGTATTTGATGCCGCCGCCGTTGGTCATGTTCGCGATGGCCGTGGTATTCGCGGTGACCTGCTGGTTCGTGGCAAAGAGCTGGGAGCCGTTGACGGCATCGGTACTGCCGCCGTTCAACTGTCCGGCCGCGACGTTCTGGATCTGCCGCGATGCGCCGGAGGCGCCCACGCTCACCGCGCTCGCCGGATTCGCGCCCGCGAAGCTGTAGCTGGTGCCGCCGATCGTCGTACCGGGTGTCGGCACCACCGCCGTGGTCGTCGAATTCGCGCCCAACGCGACGTCGCCCGCATGGCCGGCGACGGCGTTCGGGCCGATCGCGACGCTGTCGGCGCCGAGCGCCTGGCTGTCGGGCGCCGTCGAATTCGCGTGGAAATACTTGACGCCCGCGGTCGTACCGCCGCCGCCGATCGCGTTCAAGACGTTCTGCACGGAGTTGTACGAATTTCCCGCATAGTTCAGGCTCGTCGTCACCGCGCCGGTCGAGCTGTCGTAGGTGCTGCCGCCGCCGAGACTCGATGCGACGCTGTTGCCCAGCGTATTGACGCCTGCGGCCACCGAGAACAGCTGCGAGCCGTTGATCGCGTCGGTGCTCGTCGACGCGATCACGCCGGCCGCGACGTTCTGCAGTTGCCGCTCCCGGCCGGCGGCGCCGATCGACACGACGCCGTTGGCCGCGCTCGCCGGGCCCGCCGCGGTGCCGCCGTACAGCGCCGTCGTGCCCGTGTTCGGGGCCGCTGCCGCGCTGCCGGCGCCGAGCGCGACGCTGTTCGCGAGCGTGGCGCTGGCACCGGCACCCAGCGCCAGCGCATTGATCGCGCTGCTTCGCGCGCCCGAGCCGAGCGCCACGCCGCCTGCGTTCAGCGCAACTGCATTCGCGCCTTGTGCGACCGACTGCGCGCCGGCCGCCGTCGCGCCGCTGCCGAGCGCGATCGCGTCGGCCTGCGCCGAGCTCGCACCCTGGCCGATCGCCACGCCGCCGGGCGCGGTCGAATCGACGATGGCGCCGTTGCCGATGCCCACGCCGTTGTCGCCGTTCACGACGGTCGTCGGGCCGACCGCCACCGACTCCGTGCCGACCGCGAGCGAATCCGTTTGCGTCGAATTCGCGTGGAAGTACTTCTGGCCCGTCACCGCAAACGACGCCAGCGCGCCGGCGAGCTGCCGCACGGTCACCGCGTCCTGCGCTTGCGTGCCGTCGGCCACGTTGGTCAGTTGCCGATAGGTATTGCCGCTCGAATCACCGAGCGAAACGGCGCCGAGCAAGGTCCGGTCCGACGTATTGAACGGAATCGCCCGGCTGCCGATCGTCACCGAGCCCGCGCCGGACAGCACGGCGCGATCCGATACCGAGCCCGAACCAAGCGCGACGCCCCCCGCCACCGACACGTTCGACTGCGTGCCGAGCGCCAGGCCGTTCGCCGCTTGTGCGTGGGCGCCGTTGCCCGCGGCCAGGCTGCCCGCGCCGCTTGCGACGGCTTGCGGGCCGATCGCGACGCTGTCGGCGCCGAGCGCCTGGCTGTCCGCGGCGGTGGAATTCGCGTGGAAGTACTTGATGCCTTGCGCATTGATGTTGTCGACGACCGAGCCAACGTTGTGGTTGATCGTGGTGGAGCCGTCTGCGTTGTACGTCGTGTAGGTCGGCGCGGAGATCGTGCCCGTCGACGTGTTGTAGGTGGCGCCGCCGCCGAGCGCCGTGGCGGTGCTGTTGCCCAGGTTGGTGACGGTGCCGGCGACCGTGACGATGCTCGTCGACAGCGAGCCGATGCCGGTGGAGGTTGACGTGGAGAGCGACGCGATCGCGCTGTTCGCGCTGCTGATGCCGGTCGAGGCAGACGTCGACAGCGAGGCGACCGAGCTGTTGGTCGCGCTCAGGCCGGTCGAAAGCGAACCGATGCCGGTGAAAGTCGACGTGGAAAGCGATGCAATCGCGCTGGTTGCCGACGAGAGACCGGTCGAGGCGGACGTCGACAGCGAGGCGACCGCCAGATTTGTCGCATTCAATTGCGAGCCGTTGATCGCATCGGTGCTCGACCCGCTGATTCGCCCCGCCGCCACATTGGTGATCTGACGCTCGCTGCCCGCAGCGCCAACGCTCACGACGCTGGTTGGGTTCGTCCCCTGAAAGCTGTACGTCGTGCCACCGATCGTCGCGCTCGCCGTGGGATTCGGCGCGGCCGTCACCGAGCCGGAACCCAGCGCGACGTCGCCCGCATTGCTGGCGAACGCGGAAGAGCCGAACGCGACCGCGCCGGCGGCGGCCGCCGTCGACGTATTGCCGAGCGCGAGCGAGCCCGTGCCCTGCGCGATGTTCGAATTACCGATCGCGACTGCGCCGTCGCCGTTCGCCGTGTTGTTCGAGCCGGCCGTGACCGCGCCGGTGCCGATCGCGGTGCTCGGGTCGCCGATCGCCACCGCGCCGTTGCCGCTGACCGTCTGGCCCTGGCCGAGCGCGACGGCGCCGGTACCCGCCAGCACCTTCGAGTTGTTGCCGCCGGCGATCGAGCCCGCGCCCGCAGCGGCAGCGACCGAGTTGGTGTCGCCGATCGCGACGGTGGATCCCGCAGCCGCAACGCTGTTGATGCCGATTGCGGTCGAATTGATGGCCGACGCCGTCGCACCGGCGCCCAATGCCGTCGCCGATATGCCGCTTCCGAGCGCAAGATTGCCGAGCGCGACCGCGAACTGCTGCGTCGCGGTCGCCTGCACGCCCATCGCGACCGAACTGACGCCCGACGCATTGGCGCTCAGGCCGAGCGCCATCGACTGGTTGGCACCGGCCGTCGTGTTCGAACCCAGCGCGATCGAACTCGTGCCGAGCGACTGCGTGCCCGATCCGGGCACGCCGGCCGTGCCGCCCCAGCCGATCGCGATCGACGTACCGCCCTTCGCACCGCTGTTGACGCCCATCGCAATGCCGGAACTGCCGCTCGCCAGCGCGCCGCTACCCACCGCAACGGCGGCCGCGCCCGAACTCGTCGACTGGTTGCCGATCGCGACCGTGCCCGTATCGGTGGCGTGCGACGCAAAACCGAACGCGACGCTTTGAGTCCCCACCGCGCTCGACCCGAGACCGAGCGCGACCGCATACTGGCCCGACGCCAGCGCATTGTTGCCGAGCCCGACGGCCGAAACGCCGGTCGCGGCTGCGCCACTGCCGATCGCCACCGCACCGCTTTGGGTCGCGCTCGACAGATTGCCGACGGCAACCGAATAGTTACCCGAACCGATCGCCTGCACGCCGAGCGCCGAGCTGCTGACGCCGGTCGCCTGCGAGTTGATGCCGACGGTCGTCGCACCGTCGGCCGTCGCATGCGCGCCCGGGCCAATCGCCGTGGCTGAAACGCCCGTCGCCGTCGACAGGTTGCCGAATGCGGTGGAATTCACCTGCGTTGCGGCCGAACCGTTACCGATCGCTATCGAACTGGCGCCGCCAGTTGCCGCCCCGCCACCCGCCGAGTACTGCGCATGCGCAGCAACATGGAACAAGCCGAGATACGCCGATGCCATCAGCACGGCCAGCCGCCGTAGCGACGGAGTGGCAGGCATTCCCGCGTGTGTCGACGGGCCCCCGATCGCGGTACGTTTCGCCGCGCTGCTCGACGACACAACGCGCTTGCCGCACGCACGGTCGAGCTCCGACGCCGCAACCCAAGCCCCCAATGCTTCGTTCCAGACGGTTTTGAATGACTTGTTCATCTTTTCTCCACTTGTTATCTACGTGCCTGATGACGCAATCGCCAACGCATCGGCGAGCGAAGACGTCCCGCTTGTCTCGTCCATCGTTCACCGCGGTCTTTTCCAAAAAATATTCGGATCACTAAATACAGAATTGAAAATCCTCTTTCCTTGCTCATGAAAAGTAGAGACGCACGAGCGCAAGCCACCGTCCCGATGCGGCGGGAATTTTCTGACTGGAAAGAAGGATCGTCGTCGACAGGGCGGGCGCGCCCGCCTGCCTGAACCGTCAGGCAGCCGACGAGGTGTCGATCAGGGGGGCGCGTGGCCCCGTGCGGCGCCCGCGCTCGAATGGAATGCCGCGGCCGAATATGCGTCGACAGCGGACCTCCGCGCCGACGAACCGATCCCCCGTGCCACCGTGCCCACAATGCTCATCACTCTGTGCCCTGTTGATTTCGGGGGAAACCTGCGCGCGGCAATGCACCTTTTTCTATTCCGCGCCCCACCCGAATACTTATTTATTTAAATATTTTGCAAACCGATAAAGCGTTTTATTTATTTCATTTTCCCACTCGCCGGTGCAAGCGAGCCGGCCGTCCGGGCCATCCCGCCTGCTCCTGCGCCGACGGCGAGGACGTACCGAGCAGTGTGTCGCGATCCGGCCGGCCGTGTATTTTTTCGAGCGGACGAATTGTTTTAGCGAGCGGAAAACCTGCTCGTCGCGCACGCATTGCCGGCCATTTTCGATACACGCATAACCGGCAAATAATGCCGAAAATAACCAGGAAAATATTTCCGGATTTTCTTCGAAATCGCGCCCCGCCTCGCCTCCCACTATTCGGGACGCCGACGCGCGGCAAGCCGCTCCGGGGCAGGCATGTTGCAACACCATGACGCCCGGATCGCGCAATATTCCCCGCCATTGTTTCTGCCCGTTTATAATTTTGAGATAGCGCGTCCGCGGGTCGCGATGTCGTCCGTCCTGTTTACCTCCCACTCGTTCGTCGTCATGTCATCTCGCTTGCCTGGTTCGACGTCGCTGCAGGCCGCGCCGGATATCTCCGGCGCCCATATCCTGGTCGTGGATGACCGGCCGAACGAGCTTCAGTTGCTGATCGAGATACTGCGTATCGCGCGATGCCGGATCAGCGTCGCATTCGATGGCTTGCAGGCGTACCACCGTGCCCAGGCGATCGCCCCGGACCTGATCCTGATGGATGTGCGCATGCCCCGCATGGACGGCTTCGCCGCATGCAGGTTGCTGACCGCCACCCCCGCCACGCAGGCCATCCCGATCATCATCCTGACCGCCGAGGGCGATCTCGATCGTCGCATCGAAGGGCTCGAGACCGGTGCCATGGACTACATCGTCAAGCCATTCGAACCGGCGGAAGTGATCGCGCGCATCCGGAATCATTTGAAGAAGGTGCTGCGCAAACGCGTCGACGAACACCTGCCCGCGCTTCCCGACAATCCGGATGCTTCGCTCGTCCGGGCGGCCAGCGAGATCCTGCTGCGTGACCTGCGCAATCCACCGACGCTCGAGGCGCTCGCCAAGCGAGTCGGCACGCACGAGAAGCGCCTGTCCCGCGTGTTCCGGGACACGCTCGGGCAGACGGTGTTCGAATATCTGCGCGATACGCGATTGCGCACCGCCCAGCGCTTTCTTGCCGATACGTCGATGGGCATCGGGGATATCGCCGAAGAGATCGGTTTTTCCACCGCGGGCAATTTCGCCACCGCGTTCCGCGAACGCTTCGACATGACGCCGTCCGATTGGCGACGGCAGCGCGGCCAGATCCACGCCGACGACTCTGGCGACGAACCGCAGCCCGATGCGTAGGCTCCACGTCGCATGGGCGTCGGGGTACCGAGCGCTGCTGTTCGGCTTGCTGCTCGCGTGTCTCTCCCATTCGGCCGCGCGGGCGGCGACGACCGAACCTGCCGCGCTGCTGGAACACGTCTCGGCATTCGAAGACGCCACGGCCGCGCTGACCGTCGACGAGGTACTCGCGCGTTTCACGCATGCGCCAGGCAGCTTCCTGCCCGCGACCAAGGAGCGGCTCGCCCCGGGATTTTCACGGTCGGCGTGGTGGCTTCATCTCACTGTGGTGAATCGCGCCGGCGCGGCGCGCGCGCTCACGCTGGCGCTCCGTGATGCGCGTGTCGATCGCGTCGATTTCTACACACTCCGGAACGGCCGATGGACACCGGAAGCCGTGTTCCCTCCAGCCGGCGTCGACGCATTTGCGGCACGAGCCCGGTACCCGGTGCTCGACATCACGCTCCCGCCGGGCGAAGCGCTTCCCGTCCTGGTGCGTGTCACCTCCCGCAAGGCGATGCGCCTCGAACCCACGATCATGACCCGGCAGGCGTGGCAAGCAAACGAGCTGCGCGCTGCCATGTGGGACTGCGGGCTGCTCGGCGGACTGCTGGCGCTCGCGTGGTCTGCGTTGCTGATCGGGTTCTTTTCCCGCAGCGGCGCGTTCTATCTGCTGGCGGCGCTGACCCTCTGCACGGCGTTGTTCGAGGCGGGCGTCCGCGGCTATACGCGAACGTATCTGTGGCCCGATTCGCCCGAATGGTCGGCCCGCAGCGAAACCCTGTTCGCGTATCTCGCCATCGCATGCTTCATCGTGTTCGTCCTGAAGATCGCACGCGGCGAACAGGTCCGGTTGCCGGTGCGCATCGCCTACCTGGTCGTATTCGCCCTCGAATGCGTCGGCATGGTGGGCACCGCGTTCGGCGATCTCCATTTCTTCGTGCAATTCTGCGCGCGCCTGAACGCCGGGTTCGGCATCTTGAATATCTGCATCGTGCTGCTGCTTGCCAGGCGCCGAACCCCGACCGGCCGCCTGATGCTGGTCACGGTCAGCTTCGGGTTGTTCAATTTCCTGGTACGGACGATCGGCGAACTCGATGCGGCCCTGCCGGCGCTCTCATGGTTGAAGTCCGATATCTATCCCAACCCCGTCATCGCGATCATCGGCCTCGCCACGCATCTCGTGGTCCTGGCCGCGTGGATCAACCATGTGGGCCGGCAACGCACCGAAGCGCGGCAGCGGCTGGAACACTGGCAACTGACGGAGCAGGAGCGGCTGCGGGAGGAAGTCGCCAAACGGACGCTCGCGCTCAATGACGCGCTTCATCAGGCGAACACCAACATGCAGCAGAAGATCGAGACCCTCGGCTACGTGAGCCACGATCTGCGCGCGCCGCTGTCCACGATCAACGGTTACTCGAAACTCCTGCTGCAAGGCGCCACGCAGAAGCAGACCCGGCTGATCCAGTCCATTGATCGAAGCATCCGGTATCAGCTGACCCTGATCGACGAATTGCTGGAGTTCACGAAGGCCGAACTGCAGCCGCTCAGCGTCGCGCCCGATGCCACGGACCTGCCCGGCCTGCTGGACGATATCGGCAGCTATGCCGTTGCACTGTGCGCGCAGCAGGACAACCGGTTCGTCTATCGGCCGCTCGCGTCGCTGCCGCGGACGCTGGTGATCGACGGAATTCGTCTCCAGCAGGTGTTGCTCAACCTGCTGTCCAACGCGTCGAAATTCACGCGCAACGGCGTCGTCACGCTCGCCGTCGACGCGCGCCGGGAATCCGACGGGTACCGCATCGGCATCGAGGTTGCCGACACCGGCATCGGCATCGACGTGAACGGCAAGTCCGACATCTTCCGCGCGTACCAGCAAGTGCATGCCGTCGACGGCGGAACCGGGCTTGGCTTGTTCATCGCCCAGCGCATCGTCAAGGCCATGGGGGGCGAACTGGCCGTATCCAGCAAACCGGGTGTCGGCACGTCGTTTTCATTCCAGATCGTCGCGCGTGCGGTCGGGCACACGCTCGTGGCGCCGTCGGATCTCGCCCGCCTGTCTTCGCCGCAGGTCGATGCAACGCACGCCCCGGTGCCGAACCTTTACCGCGCGCCATCCGTGAAGGCCCTCGATGAACTGGCCCGATTCGCAAGGAACGGCCGCCTGACCGACGTGGAAGCATGGATCGAAAGACATGCGCCCGATTCCGGTCACGCGGGCTTGCTCCGCGAAGTGCAGGCGCGCATCGATGCGCTGGATTTCGAGGGAATCGAGGTGCTCGTCGAGTCGCTGAAAACGCGGGAGGAATCCGCGTTTCATTCCGAGGCCGCGGCGCATGCTGGCGAGGGCGAGCGGTTCGGATGAATCGGTCAAACGCCCGATCCGAGCAAAACCAGCAGGAACAATATTGCTCAAACGGACGGGTAATCAAAGCATCCCTGTTCCCGGCATCCGTCTCACATCAGAACCAATCGCGCTCCGCGTCCGGAACACAAAACCATGCGTGCCTGTACGCGTTCCTTCTCGACTGGCAGATCACGGGTATGTCTCTCCATTCCTTATCTCGCCTCCATCGTATCTCCATCAAATTTCACGAGAACGCTCACCGACGCCAAGCACACTCCTCGTTGTCTCATCAGGCCTTGGACACACGGGTACGCGTGAGGCGCAAGACCGTGGCTTGAAGGATGTATGTCGTGAGTCCGGCTGTTCGCGGGGGGCGAACGCGCCGGCCTTCGACCGTCAGCGTATCCGGTCGAAATCGACGTTGTGCCCCAAGTTATCGACTCACCGCATGGACACCTTTCCAACCTTGATTGCCTGCGAGCACCGCGACAGCGTCGCCCGACCTGCCCGGGCAACGCGTCGCTGTTGAAGCGTTTGTTCTCAATCCGATTACCGGCCACCCGGCCAGTCATCAGTCTCATCCGCCTCGGCCGGAAACCGATGCTGCCCAAACCGCAGAGTCAGCACGCCCACCGCAAGCAGCACGATACCGAGCGTCGTCATCAGCATGTGTTCCGGGCTGTCCGTCACGCCGCGCAGGATCAAGTCCCGCGCGAGCGACGTCATCGCGATATAGAGCGGAAAACGCACCGGCAGCCGCCCGAGGCGCAGGTAGCGGACGGTCATCGCGAGCACCTCGAGGTACAGGAACATCAGCAGCAGGTCCGTCAGCGAAACCCCGCCCGCCATGACGACCTTCCACGCTTCCTGCCCCATCGCAAACGACGTCGCCAGACCGATCAGGACGAGCCCGGCGAGTTCGGCCGCGTGGAGAAAGCGGTCGAAGCGCCGGCGAATGCGGTCTGCCGCGGTCGGCAGCGGACGGGAAGTGTTCAGCGTGTTCAAGATGATAGGCAGCCAAAAATTGGATCGAATGTCGATCGGAAACGCATTCGCTGTCGATTCGTTATCCATATCAATACGCGGCGAATCGATCCGCGCTTCGCCGATCGCCAGCGGATGGCATGGATGAAGCGCCGTGCCGGCGCCATTGCGCATGTCGCCGATCAAGCCGCCCTAATCTACTGCACGCGGCGCGGTGGCATCAAGAGCACAGCTGCCCCCGCTCCGCATGCCGCCCCGGCAATGAATCAAGCATTCGAATAACAGATCGGCGATCCGGGTTCCAAATACGCACCGAAGCTGATAGATTGCTTGCGCATCAATGTTCTGCGGCATGCGCCGCGCCGAGCGAGGGCCGCCGGCGTTCGGCGAACGCGCGACAAAATGGCGCGCCTCCCCGCCGCATGATTACGCCTGTCACAAAAGAGAACACAGACGCATGACACACTTCGCCGTTTTGCAACCGCGCTGCATCGATTCGCCGATCCGCGTATCGTATCGGCATCACTGAGGCACGCTCCGATGCAGATACATCCCCCCTCCTCCCAGAACGTCCACAGCCCGCCGACCCGCAACGCGATCTTCCTCGTTGCGACCGTCAACCCGGGCGCCGACCACGCGGACACGGTCCGCGCGTGGTGCGGCGATATCGCCGCCCTCGTCCGCTCGGTCGGCAAGCGCGTGCCGTCCGGCAACCTGTCCTGCGTATGCGGCTTCGGCGCCGATGCATGGGATGCGCTGTTCGGCGCGCCACGGCCGGCGGAATTGCACCCGTTTCGCGAGTTCGGCGCGGGGCAGCGCGTCGCGGTGGCGACACCCGGCGACATCCTGCTGCACATCCGGGCCGACGCGATGGATCTGTGCTTCGAGCTGGCGACGCAACTGGTCGGGCGCCTCGGCGACGCGGTGAAGATCGTCGACGAAGTACATGGCTTCCGCTATTTCGACCAGCGCGCAATAATCGGCTTCGTCGACGGCACCGAGAATCCGACCGGTGGCGAAGCCGTCGACTTCACGGTGATCGGCGACGAAGATGCCGAATTCGCGGGCGGCAGCTATGTGATCGTGCAGAAATACCTGCACGACATGGCCGGATGGAACGCACTGCCGGTCGAGACGCAGGAGCGCATCATCGGCCGCACCAAGCTGTCCGACATCGAGCTCGACGCCGCGGTCAAGCCGTCGTCGTCGCACAGCTCGCTGACGACGCTGGTCGAAAACGGCGAGGAAGTGAAGATCCTGCGCGACAACATGCCGTTCGGCCGCCCCGGCGCGGGCGAGTTCGGCACCTACTTCATAGGCTACGCGCGCTCGCCCGCGCCGATCGAACAGATGCTCGAGAACATGTTCGTCGGCCGGCCGCCCGGCAACTACGACCGGCTGCTCGATTACAGCCGCGCGGTGACGGGCTCGCTGTTCTTCGTGCCGGCGGCCGACCTGCTCGACGCGCTCGCGACGCGCGCCGCGCCGGCCGCCGGCGCCGACGAGCCGCCCCCATCCCCATCGACCGAGCCGCCGTCCAACGGCTCGCTGAACATCGGATCGCTGAAAGGAGCCCACCCGTATGAATAACCTGCACCGCGAACTCGCCCCGATCTCGTCGGCCGCCTGGTCGCAAATCGAGGAGGAAGTGGCCCGCACCTTCAAGCGCTCGGTGGCGGGCCGGCGCGTGGTCGACGTCGAAGGCCCCGGCGGCACCGAACTGTCGGCCGTCGGCACCGGCCACCTGCTCGACCTCGACGCGCCGCGCGACCAGGTCGGCGCCAGGCTGCGCGAGGTGAAGGCGCTCGTCGAGCTGACCGTGCCGTTCGAACTCGCGCGCGACGCGATCGACAGCGTCGCACGCGGCGCGCGCGACGCCGACTGGCAGCCCGCGAAGGACGCGGCGCAGCGCCTCGCCTACGTCGAGGACAGCGCGATCTTCGACGGCTACACGGCCGCGGGCATCGCCGGCATCCGCCAGGCATCGTCGAACCGCGCACTCACGCTGCCGGCCGACGTGCGCGATTATCCGGCCGCGATCGGCGAGGCGCTCGAAGCGCTGCGGCTCGCGGGCGTCGACGGCCCCTATTCCGTGCTGCTCGGCGCGGATGCGTACACGGCGCTCGGCGAAGCGCGCGAGCACGGCTATCCGGTCATCGATCACATCAAGCGGATCGTCAGCGGCGAGATCATCTGGGCGCCCGCGATCACCGGCGGCTGCGTGCTGTCGACGCGCGGCGGCGATTTTGCGCTGCATCTCGGCGAAGACGTGTCGATCGGCTATCGCAGCCACAACGACGACGTCGTGCGCCTGTACCTGCGCGAAACGTTCACCTTCCTGATGCTGACGAGCGAAGCATCGGTCGCGGTGGCGCCGCAACCGCCGGCGGCGTAACGCTTTCCCGGCGACGCGGACGCACGATCGTCCGTGTCGCCGCGGCCCTCCCTCCGCCCTTCCCCGACAGCCCTCCTTCGCGCGGATACCGCATCGCGCCCGATACCGCGCGCGGCATTCGCACGACGAAACGCGACGCACGCGCATTCGTCTGTACTCCATTCCGGCACGCACACCGCGCACAGGCGCGCGCACAAGGGTGCAATTCACCCGCCACGACAGGCCGAACTGTGCCTTGGATGGCACCCGTCGATCCGCTATTTTTTGCACGTAGTCGCGGTGACGCTGCGGGCGTCATGAAGCACGCGCGTTCCCGCCGTCGGCGCGCACCACGCGCACCGCATCCGCCATAGCCCAATCGACCCCTTCCACCGACAGGAGCCGCCCCGCCATGCCCGCCCTTTGCGATATCTGTCACGCCCGGCCCGCGGTCGCGCGCGCCACCGTGATGCAGAACGGTGAACGCAAGTCGATCTCGATCTGCGACTATCACTTCCGCCAGCTGATGCGGCATCAGAGCATGTCGAACCCGTTCGATTCGCTGCTTGGCGGCGGCGGCCTGTCGCCGATGTTCGGCGACGTCGACGAGCCGCTGGCCGCCGAGATCCCGCGCGAGTCGGTCGACCCGACCGACGCGTTCAGCGAACAGACCCTCGAGTTGCTGCAGCGCGCGGCGGAGAAGGCCCACGAGTTGCGCCGCAACGAACTCGATACCGAACACCTGCTGTACGTGCTCGCGGATACCGATGTCGGCACGGCGCTGCTGAAGGAACTGAAGCTGTCGCCGCAGGACATCAAGGGCTACATCGACGAGCACGCGCAGACCGGCAGCGCCGATCCCGACGCGTCGATCGACCGGATGTCGATCTCGCCGCGCATGAAGAAAGCGATCCAGTTCGCGTTCCAGGCGTCGCGCGATCTCGGCCACTCCTATATCGGGCCCGAGCATCTGCTGATCGGCCTCGCGGCCGTGCCGGACAGCATCGCCGGCGCGCTGCTGAAGAAATACGGCGTGACGCCCGAGGCGCTGCGCCAGAAGGTCGTGAAGGTGGTCGGCAAGGGCGCCGAGGATGGCCGCGTCGACACGCCGACCGGCACGCCGAACCTCGACAAGTTCGGCCGCGACCTCACCGCCCTCGCCCGCCAGGGCAAGCTCGACCCCGTGCTCGGCCGCGCGCAGGAAATCGAGAGCACGATCGAGGTGCTCGCGCGGCGCAAGAAGAACAACCCGGTGCTGATCGGCGAGCCGGGCGTCGGCAAGACCGCGATCGTCGAAGGCCTCGCGCAGCGGATCGTCAACGGCGACGTGCCGGAAGTGCTGCGCGACAAGCGGCTGGTCGAAGTCAACATCAACTCGATGGTCGCGGGCGCGAAATATCGCGGCGAATTCGAGGAGCGCGCGAAGCAGCTGATCGACGAAGTCACCGCGAAGCAGGACGAGCTGATCCTGTTCATCGACGAGCTGCATACGATCGTCGGCGCGGGCCAGGGCGGCGGCGAAGGCGGCCTCGACATCGCGAACGTGCTGAAGCCGGCGCTCGCGCGCGGCGAGCTGAGCCTGATCGGCGCGACCACGCTCAACGAATACCAGAAGTACATCGAGAAGGATGCGGCGCTCGAGCGGCGCTTCCAGCCGGTGCTCGTGCCCGAGCCGAGCGTCGAGCAGACCATCGTGATCCTGCGCGGCCTGCGCGACAAGCTCGAGGCGCACCACCAGGTCACGTTCGCGGACGACGCGTTCGTCGCGGCCGCCGAATTCGCCGACCGCTACATCACGTCGCGCTTCCTGCCCGACAAGGCGATCGACCTGATCGACCAGGCCGCGGCCCGCGTGCGGATCGGCTCGACGTCGCGGCCGGCGGACATCCAGGAACTGGAAGCCGAGGTCGCGCAGCTCAAGCGCGAGCAGGACTACGCGTCGTCGCGCAAGCGCTTCGACGAGGCGAAAGGCTTCGAGGAACGCATCGCCGACAAGCAGCAGCAGCTCGACGCGCGCATGGAAGCCTGGCAGCGCAAGACGGGCTCGGAGACGCTCGAGGTGACGGTCGCGTCGGTCGCGGAGGTGGTGTCGCGCATGACCGGCATCCCGGTCGCCGAGCTCACGCAGGAAGAGCGCCAGAAGCTGCTGCAGATGGAAGAACGGCTGCGCGAGCGCGTCGTCGGCCAGCACGATGCGGTGGTCGCGGTGAGCGACGCGGTGCGGCTGTCGCGCGCGGGCCTCGGCCAGACGCACCGGCCGATCGCGACGTTCCTGTTCCTCGGCCCGACCGGCGTCGGCAAGACCGAGCTCGCGAAGGCGCTGGCCGAAACCGTGTTCGGCGACGAGCAGGCGATCATCCGCATCGACATGTCCGAATACATGGAGCGTCACGCGGTGGCGCGGCTGATCGGTGCGCCGCCGGGCTACGTCGGCTACGACGAAGGCGGCCAGCTCACCGAGCGCGTGCGGCGTCGCCCGTACAGCGTGATCCTGCTCGACGAGATCGAGAAGGCGCACCCGGACGTCTACAACGTGCTGCTGCAGGTGTTCGACGACGGCCGCCTGACCGACGGCAAGGGCCGCGTGGTCGACTTCAGCAACACGATCCTGATCGCGACCAGCAACCTCGGCGCCGCGATCATCATGGACAACCTCACGCAGCCGGACGCCGCACGCAAGACCGACAAGGCGATCAAGGACGAGCTGATGCAGGTGCTCAAGGGGCACTTCCGCCCCGAGTTCCTGAACCGGATCGACGAGATCATCGTGTTCGACGCGCTGACGAAGGACAACATCCGCGCGATCGTGCAGATCCAGCTCGATCGCGTGGTGCGCACCGCGGCCGCGCAGGACATCGCGCTCGTGATCGGCGAGTCGCTCGTCGCGCACCTGTCCGAAGTCGGCTACCAGCCGGAATTCGGCGCGCGCGAACTGAAGCGGCAGATTCGCCAGATCATCGAGACGCGGCTCGCGAAGGAGATCCTCGGCGACACGCTGAAATCGGGCGACCGCGTCGAGATCGACTACGACAAGGACAGCGGCGACGTGACGTTCAACAAGCTGCCGCCGGCCGACCAGAAGGAAACCCGCTAGCGCAGCCGCCGCACCCCGATCGAGCGGCGCGCGCCCCCGCACGCGCCGCTGGCGCCGCCCCGCCCTCGCGCGGCGGCGCCGAACCCGGCCGCCACGCGGCCTAACCCGAGTCGCGATCCGGCGTCGCCGGAACGGCTCACGGAGCATTCACATGACAAATCGACGCGAAGTGCCAGGTATCAGGAAGTACGACGGGCCCGCCGGCGGTTGGGGCGCGCTTCGCGCCACGGCCGATGCCGTACGGACGCAGATGGACGCCATCGAGGCGCCGATCATCCTGATGCGGACCAACCAGCCAGACGGCTTCGATTGCCCCGGCTGCGCATGGCCCGACAAGGAGCACAAGTCCACGTTCCAGTTCTGCGAGAACGGCGCGAAGGCCGTCACGTGGGAAGCGACGAGCAAGCGCGTGACGCCCGAGTTCTTCGCGGCGAACACCGTGTCGTCGCTGTTGCGCATGTCGGATTACGAACTGGAGAACATGGGCCGGCTCACGCATCCGCTCGTCTACGATCGCGCGAGCGACACGTTCCGCGCGGTCGAATGGGACGACGCGTTCGCGCGCATCGGCGAGGTGCTGCGCGGCCTGCCGCCCGAACAGGTCGAGTTCTACACGTCCGGCCGCGCGTCGAACGAAGCCGCGTACCTGTACCAGTTGTTCGCGCGCGAGTTCGGCACCAACAACTTCCCCGACTGCTCGAACATGTGCCACGAGCCGACCAGCGTCGGCCTGCCGCAATCGATCGGGATCGGCAAGGGCACGGTGTCGCTCGAGGATTTCGATCATTGCGACCTGATCATCTCGATCGGCCACAATCCCGGCACGAACCACCCCCGGATGATGGGCACGCTGCACGAATGCTCGCGGCGCAACGTGCCGATCATCGTCTTCAATCCGCTGCGCGAGCGCGCGCTCGAACGTTTCGCGGATCCGCAGGACATGATCGAGATGGCGTCGTTCGGCTCGACGCGCATCGCATCGACGTACTTCCAGGTCGACGCGGGCGGCGACGCGGCCGCGCTGAAAGGCATCATGAAGGCGCTGTTCGCGCTCGAGGCCGAACAGGGCAACGTGCTGGACCGTGCGTTCATCGCCGAGCACACCAGCGGGTTCGACGCGTTCGCGGCCGACCTCGAGGCGACGACGTGGGACGACATCGAGCGCGCGAGCGGCCTGAGCCAGGCGCAGCTCGAACAGGTCGCGCTCGCGTACGCGAAATCGAACGCGACGATCGTCACCTACGGGATGGGCGTCACGCAGCACAACAAGGGCACCGCCACCGTGCGCCTGATCGCCGACCTGTTGCTGCTGCGCGGCAACTTCGGCAAGCCCGGCGCCGGCATCTGTCCGCTGCGCGGCCACTCGAACGTGCAGGGCAACCGCACGGTCGGCATCACCGAGAAGCCGTCCGCCGACTTCCTGAAGAAGATCGAGGACGTGCTCGGCTTCACCCCGCCGGCGCATCACGGCCACGACGCGGTGCAGACGATGCAGTCGATGGTCGCCGGCACCTCGAAGGCGCTGATCTGCCTCGGCGGCAACTTCGCGGTGGCGCTGCCCGATCCCGAGCAGTCGTTCCCGGCGATGGGCAAGCTCGACCTGAGCGTGCACATCGGCACCAAGCTCAATCGCTCGCACCTGCTGGTCGCGAAGGAAACCTACGTGTTCCCGTGCCTCGGCCGCACCGAGCTCGACGTCCAGGCGGGCGGCACGCAGTCGGTGACGGTCGAGGATTCGATGTCGATGGTGCACGCGTCGGCCGGCAAGCTGAAGCCGGCGTCCGAGCACCTGCGCTCCGAGCCCGCGATCGTTGCCGGCATGGCGCATGCGACGCTGCCGAACAGCAAGGTGCAGTGGCTCGACCTGATCGCCGACTACGACCGGATCCGCGACCTGATCGACAAGACGATTCCCGGCTTCGAGGCGTTCAACGCGCGCATCCGCACGCCGGGCGGGTTCCGCCTGCCGCTGCCGCCGACCGAGCGCGTATGGCCGACGGAGACCGGCAAGGCGATGTTCTCGGTCTACAAGGGCGTGAAGGAAGACGCGGACGTGCTCGGCGCCGAGCACGTGCTGCGCCTGATCACGCTGCGCAGCCACGACCAGTACAACACGACGATCTACGGGCTCGACGACCGCTATCGCGGCGTGTTCGGGCGTCGCGACGTGCTGTTCATGAACCCGGCGGATCTCGCGAAGTACGGGCTCGAGCATGGCGATCTGGTCGACATCGAGACGGTCGCGCCGTCGGGCCGGCCGCTGCGTCTCGAGAAGATCACCGCGATCGAGTACGACATCGCGCCGGGGTCGGTGGGTGCGTATTATCCGGAAGCGAACGTGCTGGTGCCGCTTGACTATATCGACAAGGAAAGCGGTACGCCGTCGTATAAGTCGGTGCCGGTGCGGGTGGTGAGGTCGGCTACCGTGTGACGATGGAAGGCACGGATTCGTAGCCGTGCCGTCCACGTGAAAATGGCGCGTCGATGACGCGCCATTTTTTCGCCTTTTTTCGTACCGCGCTGCGGCGCGGCAATTCACGTCAACTGATACGTCTCCGTCGGCGCAACCTCCTTCGGCAATTCAGCCCCACAAAGCTCCAGCACCGACCGCTCGATCGTCCGGGCCATCGCATCGAGCGCCAGCGCATTGGGCGCCGTGCTGAACGGCTCGGCCACTTCATTGGCGATCGCTTCGAGCGCGATCAGCGTATACGAGATGAACACACAGATGAGCGGCGTGAAGAACTCCGTCGAATCGACGAGCCCGAACGGCAGCAGCACGCAGTACGCATAGACGGTGCGATGCAGCAGCACGCTGTACGCGAACGGGATCGGCGTCGACGCGATCCGCTCGCAGCCGCCCACGGCATCGCCGAGATGATTGAGCTGCGCGTCGAACATCCAGGTCGTGACGTCGGGCCCGGCGGCGGCACGGCCCTGCATCCGCAACAGGTTGCCCCGTATCTCGTCGAGCAGCGCAACCGGCTTGTAGACCTTGCCGCTCAGCGCATCGATGCGCTCGCGCCCGAGGATGCGCGTCAGGTCCTCGCCCGGATCGGTGCGGCGCAGCTGATGCTTCAATGCGTAGACGAATGCGATCAGCAAGTCGGTCGTCTGGTTGCGCTCGGCCGCGTCGACGTGCTCGGGCAGGTAGCGGCGCATCTGCGACGTCAGCGCGCGCGACGCGATCAGCACGTTGCCCCACAGATGGCGCGCCTCCTTGAAGCGCTCGAAGCTCGCGTTGTTGCGAAACGCGAGGAAGATCGCGAGCGCGAGGCCGAACAGCGTGAACGGCGCCGTGTTGAGCGGAATCTTCTCGCCGAAGATGCGGCCGTTCGTGAAGACCGCCAGCGTGCTGACGATCGCCATGAAGACGAGCTGCGGAATGATCGATTGCAATACCGAGCCGTTCCATACGAACAGCATCTGCAACCAGTTTTGTCTCGGTCTGACGATCATGATGATTCTCTGCGGGCCGCGGCACGGCCGCGTGGCCCCTGCGTAACGAAAACGGCCCCGCGAGGCGGGGCCGGAGTGCGGGCGTCGCGAAGCCCGTTGGCATAGCCTGCGCCCGCAGGCATCAGTGGTGGTAGCCGTCCCCTTCGCGCACCTTGCCGCGGAACACCCGGTACTGCATCGCGTTGTAGACGAGGATGATCGGCAGCACGATCACTGTGCCGACCAGCGCGAACAGCTGGCTCGAATGGCTCGACGATGCGTCCCAGATCGTCAGCGACGGCGGCACGATGTTCGGCCAGATGCTGATGATGAGGCCCGTGTAGCCGAGGAAGCAGATCGCGAGCGTGAGCAGGAACGGCGTCGCCTCGTGCTTGTGGCGCACGGTGTGGAGGATGCCCCACACGCAGGCGAGCACCAGCACCGGCACCGGCGCGAACCAGATCAGGTCGCCGCTGCCGAACCAGCGGTGCGCGACCGCCGGCAGGCCGACCACCGTCCACAGGCTGACGATCACGATCGCGCCGAGCAGCACGCCGGTCAGCGGCTTCATCAGCAGGCGCATCTTGCGCTGCAGCTCGCCGTCGACCTTCAGGATCAGCCAGCCGCAGCCGAGCGCCGCATAGGTGACGAGCACGCCGAGCCCGCAGAACAGGCTGAACGGCGACAGCCAGTCGAACGCCCCGCCGACGAAGCGGCCGTCGGCGATCTTGATGCCCTGCAGCAGCGAGCCGAGCACGATGCCCTGGCAGAACGCCGCGAGCGCGGAGCCGCCGATGAACGCGAGATCCCACAGGTGCTGCGTGCGATTCGCCTTCGCGCGCAACTCGAACGCCGCGCCGCGGAAGATCAGCCCGACCACCATCAGGATCAGCGGCAGGTAGTTCGCCGGCAGCAGCGTCGAATACACGACCGGGAACGCGCCGTACAGCCCCGCTCCGCCGAGCACGAGGAACGTCTCGTTGCCGTCCCACACCGGCGCGACGGTGTCGAGCATCACCTGCCGCTCGACTTTCGCGTCGAAGAACGGAAACAGCAGGCCGATGCCGAGGTCGAAGCCGTCCAGCGCGACGTAGATGAACACCCCGAGCCCGATGATCGCGGCCCAGACGACAGGAAGATCGATATGCATGGCGGGCTCCTTATTCCGCTTCGGTGACGTCCAGCGGCGTGGACAGCGCGCTCTTGCGCAGCCCCGGATGCCGGTGCAGTTCGATGTACCCGGCGTTCGCCGCCGGCCCGCGGTTCATCAGTTTCAACATGTAGTACACACCTGTCCCGAATACGAGGAAATACACCACCACGAAGATCAGCAGCGATACGCCCACCTGCTGCGCATCGAGCGGCGCGACCGAATCGATCGTGCGCAGCACGCCGTAGACCGTCCACGGCTGCCGGCCGACCTCGGTCGTGATCCAGCCGGCGAGCAGCGCGAGGATCCCCGACGGCCCCATGCACAGCACGAACCACTGGAACCAGCGCGTTTCATAGAGCCGCCCGCCCTTTCTCAGCAGCAGGCCGAGCAGCGCGGTGAGCAGCATCAGCATGCCGAGGCCCGCCATGATCCGGAACGTCCAGAAGATGATCGTCGAGTTCGGGCGGTCCTGCGGCGGGAACTCCTTCAGCCCGCGGATCTCGCCGTCCCAGCTGTGCGTGAGGATCAGGCTGCCGAGGTGCGGCACCTGCACCGCGTAGCGCGTGACTTCCGCCTTCATGTCCGGAATGCCGAACAGGTTCAGCGCGGTGCCGCCCTTCTCGGTTTCCCACAGCCCTTCGATCGCCGCGATCTTCGCCGGCTGGTACTGGCGCGTGTTGAGGCCGTGCGCGTCGCCGATGACGATCTGCACCGGCGCCAGCAACAGCAGGATCCACAGCGCCATCGAGAAGCTGCGCTTGACCGGCTCGTCGCGGCGGCCCTTCAACAGGTGCCATGCACCGCACGCGGCGACGATGAAGCCCGCGACGATGAACGCCGCGATCGTCATGTGCAGCAGGCGGTACGGGAACGACGGGTTGAACACGATCTTGAGCCAGTCGACCGGCACGACGATGCCGTCCTGGATCGCATAGCCCTGCGGCGTCTGCATGAAGCTGTTCGACGACAGAATCCAGAACGTCGAGATCAGCGTGCCGATCGCGACCATCAGCGTCGCGAAGAAATGCGCACGCGGGCTCACGCGGTTCCAGCCGAACAGCATCACGCCGAGGAAGCCGGCCTCGAGGAAGAACGCCGTCAATACTTCATACGTCAGCAGCGGCCCGGTGATGTTGCCGGCGATGCGGGAAAACCCGCTCCAGTTCGTGCCGAACTCGTAGGCCATCACGACGCCGGACACGACGCCCATGCCGAAGCCGACCGCGAAGATCTTCGACCAGAACTGGAACATCGATTTGTACGCGGCGTCCCCCGTTGCCAGCCAGCGCCATTCGAGCACCGCGAGAAAACTCGCCATGCCGATGCTGATTGCGGGGAACACGATATGAAAGGACACCGTGAACGCGAACTGGAGTCGCGCCAGGTGGAAGGCATCGAAGATTTCCATGACCGTAGTGTGCTCGTGGTTGTAAAGACGTCCGCCCGAAGCAGGCAACCCTGCGACGGCCCGGCCGCCGCACCTGCGTGCCGACCCAGCGATCACATGTGTATCGCATCGCACCGACAACGAAGCGAAACGACGATATCGCGTTTCGAATGGCGCCCGCAATCAATCGTGCGCGCCGGCGAACTGTGCTCGTTGCCTCCCTTTCGATGTGTACATGTAAAACACACACACGTCGCATCGCGCCCGCCAGCTGTACTGCTTTTCCGGCCGCGAGGCTGTACACGCGCGGCGCGGCCGAACCCTCGTAAGCTTGGTCTCAGTCCGGATGCCCGGCGCTCGAACGCCCACGCGACGACCGCCACGGCATCCACCATCATCCGCCGGCCCGGCGTGCGTCCGACAGGACGATCGCCGCGGCCGGCGCCGTCGAGAGGATTCCTTCATGCAGCCCTGCGCCCTCCCCGTCGAACCGACCGGCAGCGTGGCGCGCGACGTGACGCGCCATCGCCGCGGCGAGCTCGTGCGCGTCGCCGACCGCGTGGTCGAGGAGCGCCCGGTCGCGCTCGTGTTCAACGACATCTCGCACGCGGTGATGATGGCCACGCCGATCGACCTCGACGTGTTCGGCCTCGGCTTCGCGCTCAGCGAAGGCATCGTCGAGCGCGCGTCGGACGTGTTCGACATCGAGAGCGAATGCACGGCGGCGAGCGCCGTGGTGCGCCTCACCGTGTCGCAGCGCGCGTTCATGGCGCTGAAGGAGCGCCGGCGCGCGCTGGCCGGCCGCACCGGCTGCGGCGTATGCGGGATCGAGAGCATCGCGCAGCTCGACCTGCATCCGCCGCGCATCCGCCATGCGGGCGCGGCGGCCGGCATCGGCACCGATGCGCTTGAGCGCGCCGCGCGCGCACTGCCCGCGCACCAGGTGCTGATGCGCGACACCGGCGGCATCCATGCGGCCGCGTGGTGCAGCCGCGACGGCGAAGTCGTCGACGTGTTCGAGGACGTGGGCCGCCACAACGCGCTCGACAAGCTGATCGGCCGGCTCGCGCAGCGCCGCGCGGACACGCGCGACGGCTTCGTGTTCCTGTCGAGCCGCGCGAGCTACGAGCTGGTCCGCAAGGCCGCGCGCCTCGACATTCCGATGGTCGCGACGATCTCCGCGCCGACCTCGCTCGCGATCGACGTCGCGCACGAGGCCGGCATCCGGCTGCTCGGCTTCTGCCGCGGCGACGGCTTCGTCGAATACGCCGCGCCGGCCGACGCCCCCGTTTCGCTTGAAGCGCCTGACCTGTGACCTGTGACTTGTGACGCCGACATGACCCGACCGATCGATTTCGATACCGCCCAGCAGCACTTCGCACATACGTTCGCGCGGCCGCTCGCCCGCACGTCCGTGCCGCTCGCGGAAGCGGCGGGCCGCGTGCTGGCCGCGCCGCTCGCCGCCGTGCTCGACCAGCCGAGCGCCGACCAGAGCGCGATGGATGGTTACGCAGTGCGCTACGCGGATCTCGCACATGGCGAGCCGCTGCCCGTCGCGCAGCGCTGTTATGCGGGCGATGCGCCGCAGCCGCTCGCAGCGCGCACCGCCGCACGCATCTTCACCGGCAGCCTGATTCCGCCCGGCGCGGACACCGTGCTCATGCAGGAAAGCGCGCACGAGCAGGACGGCCACGTGAGCTTCGACGACAGCGCGCGGGCCGGCACGCACATCCGCCGCCGCGGCGAGGAATGGCGCGCGGGCCAGGTGCTGATCCCCGCGGGGGTGCGCCTGCAGGCCGCGCACGTCGGGATGATCGCGTCGCAGGGGATGGCGTCCGTCGACGTGTATCCGGTGCCGCGCGTCGGCATCCTGACGACCGGCGACGAACTCGTCGCGTGCGGCGACGCGCGGCTGCCGCAGCAGATCTACAACAGCAACGCGCCGATGCTGGCCGCGCTGGTCGCGGGCACCGGCGCGCTCGTCAGCCGCAGCGTGCATGCGCGCGACACGCCGGCCGCGATCGACGCCGCGCTGCGCGACATGCGCGCGCAGTGCGACCTGCTCGTCTGCGTCGGCGGCGCATCGGTCGGCGACAGGGATCTGGTGCGCCCCGCGCTGAGCGCGCTCGGCGCGTCGTTCGTGCTGTCCGGCGTGCGCATGAAGCCCGGCAAGCCGGTCGCGCTCGCGCGGCTCGACGGCATGCCGGTGGTGCTGCTGCCCGGCAACCCGGGCGCGGCGCTGACCACCTTCGCGCTGTTCGTGACGCCGCTGATCCGCTGCCTGCAGGGCCGTGAAGACCGCCTGCCGGCGCCCCCGTGGCTGCCGCTCGACGCCGACGTCGAAGCGGACGGCGCGCGCGAGCGCTTCATCCGGGTGCGCTGCGACATCGCGCCGAACGGCTCGCCCGTGCTCGACGCGCTGCGCCAGCAAGGCGCCGGCACGCTGCAGTCGCTCACGCAGGCCGGCGGCGTCGCGCGGCTGCCCGCCGGCCGCGCGGTAGCATGCGGCGACGCGGTTGCGTACTACGACTTCGCGCAATGGCTCGCGTGACGCCAGCCCGTCCGTTCATGTCGCAGCGCGGCGCGGCGCACGCCCGCTGTGCTCTGCGCGCCGAACTGTATTCCTGCAATTCGGCCGGGATTGTGTCTCGGCCGCGCGATTGCGGCGGACTATCCTCCGGCATGGAGCCTGTCACGGCTGCGGCGCCGCTGTTGCGGCGCGGCATGCGCAGCGTCGGCGGCCCCGCTTCTCCCACCCTGCGCAGGCCAACGGACAGATCGTGAACGTCATCGACTCCGTCATGCCGACCCACCCCGCGGCGAGCCGCGGCGCGTCGGCCAGCGAATCCCCCGGCACCGTCGACACGCTCGAGCGCCCGCTGCGCGACCTGCGGCTGTCGGTCATCGATCAATGCAATTTCCGCTGCACGTACTGCATGCCGCGTGAAAGCTTCGACGCCGGCTACGCGTTCATGCCGTCGTCCGAGCGCCTGTCGTTCGACCAGTTGACCCGCATCGCGCGCGCGTTCGTCGCGCTCGGCGTCGAGAAGATCCGCCTGACGGGCGGCGAGCCGCTGCTGCGGCGCGGCCTCGAAACACTGGTCGAATCGCTCGCGTCGCTGACGACCGTCGACGGCAAGCCGGTCGAGATCGCGCTGACGACCAACGGCTCGCTGCTCGCCGCGAAGGCGCGCGCGCTGCGCGACGCGGGCCTCGGCCGCGTGACGGTGAGCCTCGATGCGATCGACGACACCGTGTTCCGCCGGATGAGCGACGTCGACCTGCCGGTCGCGCGCATCCTCGACGGCATCGAAGCGGCACAGGCCGTCGGGCTCGCGCCCGTCAAGGTCAATGCGGTGATCGAGCGCGGCGTCAACGACAGCCAGCTGCTGCCGCTCGTGCGCGCGTTCCGCCACACCGGTGTCGCGGTGCGCTTCATCGAATACATGGATGTCGGCGGCGCGCAGTACTGGGCGACCGACAAGGTCGTGACCGCGGCGCAGATGCGCGCGATCATCGAATCGGAATTTCCGCTGCTGCCGTGCGGCGACGACGCGAATGCGCACGCCGGCACCGCCATCCACTATCGCCACGCCGACGGCGGCGGCGATGTCGGTTTCATCGCAAGCGTCTCGCATCCGTTCTGCGGCACCTGCACGCGCGCGCGCGTGTCCGCCGACGGCCAGCTGTACACCTGCCTGTTCGCGACGCACGGCACCGATCTGCGGCCATGGCTCGACGCCGCGGCGCCGCTCGCGCCGCTGACCGATACGATCCGCGACCGCTGGCTGCGCCGCGACGATCGCTACTCCGAGCTGCGCTCGGCGCACCGTGCGCGGCGGACCGGCAAGACGTATCCGACGGTCCGCATGTCGCTCGTCGGCGGCTGATGCCCGGCAGCGCGATGCGAGACGACCCGCCCCCTGGAGAACAGTCATGACGTCACTCATCGACCCGCACGCCGAGCCGGACGACCCGGCCCATTCCGACCGCCCCCCCGGCGACGACGCCGCGGCCCCGCCCGCCCATTCGCCGCCCGCGATCTCCGCGGGCTTCGAGGTGCGCGTGCAGTACGAGCCGATCGACGTCGATGCGGAAATCACGCCGATCGTGCGCAACCCGCGCGTCGGGGCGGTCGTGAATTTCCTCGGCGTGGTGCGCCAGAGCGGCGACTTCGACGACGTCGTCGCGCTCGAGATCGAGCACTACCCGGGCATGACCGAGCGCGCGCTATGGAGCATCGTCGAGGAGGCGTCCGCGCGCTGGACGCTCGAGTCGGTCAGGATCGTCCACCGGATCGGCCGCATCGCGCTCGGCCACCCGGTCGTGCTGGTGGTCGTAGCCGCGCCGCATCGCGGGGCCGCGTTCGACGCATGCGAGTTCCTGATGGATTTCCTGAAGACCCATGCGCCGTTCTGGAAGAAGGAGATCCGGCAAGACGGCGCGGCCGAATGGGTCGAGGCCAAGGCGCTCGACGACCAGGCAATGAAACGGTGGGGCTGAGCGCCCGCCGACGTCCCCCTTCCCGGCAAGACCCGACCATGAGACTGACGATCAAATACTTTGCGAGCATTCGCGAACAACTGCGCATCGACGAGGAAATCGTCGAGATCGATGCGCCCGAACTTACCGTCGACGCGCTGCGCAGCACGCTCGCGTCGCGCGACGAACGCGCCGCGCATGCGCTGCGCGACGATCGCCCGGTGCGCATCGCGGTCAACCACGAGATGGTGAACGGCGGTTTCGTCGTGCGTGAAGACAGCGAGATTGCGTTTTTCCCGCCGGTGACGGGCGGATGACATAGCGCGTGCGGCGCGGTTGCAAAGCGCGCCGCACGCCGGCCCGTCAGCGCGCGCAGAGCGCCGCGAGCTTGCCGACGGTGATCACCGCCTGTTCGATCTGGCTCGACCACGGGCTGCTGTAGTTCAGCCGGATGAAGTTCCGATAGCTGTCCGAAATCGAGAACATGTAGCCGGGGCCGATCGTGATCCCCTGCTCGAGCGCGAGCTGATACAGCCGCATCGCATCGACCTTTGCGGGCAGCTCGACCCACAGCACGTAGCCGCCTGCCGGGCTCGAGATGCGCGTGCCCTCCGGAAAGAACCGCGACACCATCGCGCGCATCAGGTTCGCCTGCTGCGCATACGCCTTGCGGATCCGCCGCAGGTGATGCTCGTAGCCGTCGCGCTCGAGGAATTCCGCGATCGCGAGCTGCGGCAGCAGCGGGGTCGCCAGCGTGTTCAGGAACTTCAGCTTCTCGACCTGATCGCGATAGCGGCCCGGCAGCGCCCAGCCGATCCGGTACGCGGCCGTCAGGCTCTTCGAGAACGACGAACAGTGCAGCACGAGCCCCTTGCGGTCGTACGATTTCAGCGTGCTCGGGTGCGACTCGCCGAAATACAGCTCGTTGTACACGCCGTTCTCGATGATCGGCATGTCGGCCTTCGCCGCGAACTCGACCAGCTCGCGCTTGCGCTCGTCCGGCATCTGGAAGCCGAGCGGATTCTGGAAGTTCGGCATCACCATGCAGGCGGCCACCGGCTGCGACTTCATGATCGCCGCGAGCGCCGCGATGTCGATCCCGTATTCCGGATGCGTCGACACCTCGATCGCCTTCATCCCCATCCGCTCGATCGCGTGCAGCATCGCGTAGAACGTGGGCGACTCGACCGCGATCACGTCGCCGGGCTTCGCGACGGCCTGCAGGCACAGGTTGATCGCCTCCGTCGCGCCGACCGTCACGATGATCTCGTTCGGATCGACCGACATGCCGTTCTCCAGGTAGCGGCGCGCGATCTGCCGCACGAGGCGCGGGCTGCCGGGCGGCAGCCCGTCGGTCACGCCCCACAGCGTCTTGTCGCGGCCGGCCGCGTACGCGTAGCGGTTCAGCTTCTCGAATGGAAACAGGCTCGGGTCCGGATACGGCGAGCCGAGCGGCACCGCGTCGTCCGCGCCGATCGAGCGCAGCGTCGACAGCACGAGCCGGCTCACGTCGACCGACGACGAAATCGCGATCGGCTTCGACGGCCGCAGGTCGCGCACCTGCCCGTTGCCGTCGTCGCGGCGCAGGTTCACGAAGTAGCCGGATTGCGGGCGGCTCTCCAGCAGGCCGCGGCTTTCGAGCAGCAGGTACGCGTGCAGGACCGTCGTGATGCTGAGCCGGTGCTGCTGGCTCGCCTGCCGCACCGACGGAATCCGGTCGCCGTGCCGGTACACGCCCTGGCGGATCAGGCGCTCGATGTCGTCCGCAAGTTTTTCATACAGTTTCATCGCGCGCCTCCCGCCGGTGCGCCGCGTGTGCGGGTGCTCCGCGCAGCGGTCGGGTCGTGGTTCGTCGCGATAATTCCCTCCGGTTTTGCCTTTTCCATCGCCGTGGCTCTCATGTAGATGCATCCGCATACCCGGGATCCGGGATTTGCGGCGCTGTGCTTTTGGTAATGGAAGAGTACGAGGAGAACAGTCACCCGCAGGCACACACATTCATCGTGCCCGCAAGAGTACAGTTTCGGCAATCCGTAACGGACCGGGGCAACTGTATGTCTTACGAATTCTGTAAGGAAAGGGAGGACGGATGCTGCGGGCCGACATCGGGCGAGCAAGGTCACTGCGAGGGCAGATGACTGGATTGACTGGATTGGGCAAGCAGGCGGCGGCGCGCGCACGCGCCCCTCAGGCGCACGGCCTGAATCGGTGCATCACGCGCCGCGGCTACCGCAGCACTTCATGCCGGCCGGCGCCCGTCCGCGCGCCGGCCGGCATCGCTCAGGACGCCATGCCCTGCATCTTGTGCGAGAAATGCGCGCGTTCGGCGGTTTCCATCAGCGACAGGAACTCGTCCTGCGTCATGTGGATCAGCGCCTCGTGATCGCCTGCCTCGAAATAGACTTCCGGCTGCGTCGCCAGATGCTCTTCGAGGAAGGTCTGCATCCCGTAGGCCATGCAGACCGGCGGCAGCGCGCCCGCATCGCAGTCCTTGAACAGTTCGCGCAGCTCGACTTCCTTCGCGAGCACGAGATGACGGCCGGTCTTCGCCCAGAGATCCGACAGGCGCACCGCGTGCGTCGTCGGCAGCACGGCCGCGACGTAGCCGCCGTCGTCTTCGAGCAGCACGGTTTTCGCGAGCCGATCGCCGGGGATATGCGCGGCCGCGGCGGTCTCCATGCTCGTATGGCTATAGGGGTGGTACACGACTTCATACCGCGAGGACTTCTGGCGCAGGCAATCCTGCAGGGTCGCAGACATCGACATGGCACACCTCGTCTGAACATATCGGGCGAACGGCGTTCGCACCGGGTTCGTTCAGCATAGGTCGCATTTGCGCGGATGGAAAATCCCGTTGCACCCTCGTTGCACCGTTCGCCGCGCACGCCTGTCACGCGGGCGCCAGCCCCTTCTCGCGCAGCCATTCGGGGTTGAACAGCCGGGCGCGATAGATGTCGCCGCGGTCGCACAGCAGCGTCACGATCGTATGCCCCGGGCCCATCTGCCGCGCGAGCCACACCGCCGCCGCGACGTTGATGCCGCTCGAGCCGCCCACGTACAGCCCTTCCTCGCGCAGCAGCCGGTACACCATCGCCACGCACTGCGGATCGTCGATGCGCACCGCGTCGTCGATCGCCGTGCCTTCGAGATTCGCGGTGACGCGCGTCGAGCCGATGCCTTCGGTGATCGAGCTGCCCTCGGCCTTGATCTCGCCGGTCTTCACGTGGCTGTAGAGGCCGCTACCCTGCGGATCGGCGAGCACGATCCGGATCGCCGGGTTCTGCTCCTTCAGGTAGCGGCTCACGCCGGCCAGCGTGCCGCCCGTGCCGGTCGCGCACACGAACGCATCGACCGTGCCCGCGGTGTCGCGCCAGATCTCCGGCCCGGTCGTCTCGTAGTGCGCCTGCCGGTTGACCGGGTTGTCGAACTGGTTGGCCCAGATCGCGTTGTCGAGTTCGCCTGCGAGCCGCCCGGCAATCTTCTGATAATTGTTCGGGTCGCGGTACGGCGCCGCCGGCACCGCGCGCACCTCGGCGCCGAGCGTGCGCAGGATCGCCATCTTGTCCGGCGATTGCGTGTCCGGGATCACGATCACGCAGCGATAGCCGCGCGCCGCGCAGATGTGCGCAAGGCCGATGCCGGTGTTGCCGGCCGTGCCCTCGACGACGGTGCCGCCCGGCTTCAGCGTGCCGCGCCGCTCGGCGTCGCGGATGATGTACAGCGCCGCGCGGTCCTTCACCGAGCCTCCCGGGTTCATGAATTCCGCCTTGGCCAGGATCTCGCAGCCCGTCTGCGCGCTGAGCGCCGCCAGCCGGATCAGCGGCGTACGCCCCACGCAGTCGACGAAACCTTGTCGCACGTCCATGTCCGCCTCCGTCGCGCGCCGCATCGCGCGCGCCACACACAACGAAGGATAGGACGGCGCCGCGGCTTTCGACGCCGGCCGCCGCGTACTAAGCTTGGAGAGCCCATTCGCGACGCCAGCGCCGCATCGCCACAAGAGGTCCGACATGCTGCAACTGCACACCGTGGCCGTCGACAAGCCCGAGACGGTGAACTTCATTCTCGGCCAGACGCATTTCATCAAGTCCGTCGAGGACCTCCACGAGGCGCTCGTCGGCACCGTGCCCGGCATCCGCTTCGGGCTCGCGTTCTGCGAGGCGTCGGGCAAGCGGCTCGTGCGACGCTCCGGCACCGATCCGGAACTGGTCGAGCTCGCGTGCCGCAATGCCGCCAAGATCGGCGCCGGCCACGCGTTCATCGTGTTCCTCGGCGACGGCTTCTATCCGGTCAACGTGCTGAACGCGATCAAGGCGGTGCCCGAGGTGTGCCGGATCTACTGCGCGACCGCGAACCCGACCGAGGTGATCGTCGCCGAAACCGGGCAAGGGCGCGGCATCGTCGGCGTGGTCGACGGTTTTCCGCCTCTCGGCGTCGAGAACGACGACGACGTGCAGTGGCGCAAGGAACTGCTGAGGACGATCGGCTACAAGGCGTAAATGCGGGCCGCCGCCCTTGCCTGTAGACCCGGCTGCGCGAGCGGCGCGATGTGTCGTCAGGATTCGGCGGCGGGAAAACGCTTGACCGTTAGTTGCGATAGAGCAAGGAAACGAGGCTCGCGATCCGCACGCACCACGCCCGCACGCCTGCCCTATACTGCCCGCAACAGGCTGACGGCCGCGCCGGCGTCGCGGTCGCGGCCCCTTCGATTCTTCCGGGAGCGATGCATGCACTACCAGCTGATCTACGAACTCGTCGACGACTACCTGACGCGACGCGAACCGTTCCGCGCCGAGCACCTGGCGCTCGCGCACGCGGCCACCGAACGCGGCGAGCTGATGCTCGCGGGCGCGTTCGCGGATCCGGCCGACCAGGCCGTGCTCGTGTTCGAGGGCGACTCGCCCGAGGTGGCCGAATCGTTTGCGCGCGCCGATCCGTACGTGCAGAACGGCCTCGTCAAGTCGTGGCGGGTGCGGCCGTGGCGCGTGGTGGTCGGCAAGCACGCGCCGCGCTAGCGCCGGCGCGCGCCGCCTCGGGCTACAGCCACCCTGCCCGCTTGAAGCGCCACCACAGCAGCAGGTCGACCACGGCCATCGTGGCGATACAGCCGTAGTAGCCGTATTTCCAGTGCAGCTCGGGGATGTTGTTGAAATTCATCCCGTAGATGCCGGCGATCATCGTCGGGATCGCGAACAGCGCGGCGAACGACCCGAGCCGCTTGGTCACCTCGTTCTCGGCGAGCGAGATCATCCCGAGATTGACCTGGATCGCGGTCACGACCATCTCGCGCCGCCCCTCGATCGTCTTCACGATCCGCTGCAGATGGTCGTACACGTCGCGGAAGTAGTGCTCCATCCCGCTGCAGACCTGCGGGATGCGCCCGCCGGTCAGTTTCGCGAGCGGCTCGAGCAGCGGCGCCGTGTGCTGGTACAGCAACACGAGCCGGCGCTTCAGCGAATAGAGATCCTCGATGATGGCGCGCGACGACGCCGGCGTGGCCTTCGTGAAGATGCGGTCCTCGAGCGCCTCGAGCTCGGCGCCGAGCCCTTCGAGGATCGGGAAATAGCGGTCGACGACCTGATCCATCAGCGCATAGAACACGAACGCGGAGCCTTCGCGCAGCAGGTGCGGCTCGCGTTCGCAGCGCGCGCGTACCGCGCGGAAATCCTGCTCGGTATGGTTGCGCACCGACAGCACGTAGTTCGGGCCGACGAACACGTTCAGCTCGCCGATCTGGAATTCCTCGACCGCGTCGAGTTCGACCGTGTGCAGGACCGCGAACAGCGCATCGCCGTATTCCTCGATCTTCGGCCGCTGATGCCCCTTGCAGGCATCTTCCAGCGCCAACTCGTGCAGCCCGAATTCCTCGCCCATCAGCTCGAGCTCCGCGGGCGTCGGGTCCTTCAGCGCGACCCACACGAAGCATTCGGGCTTCGACACATAGTCACTGATGGCGTCGACGTCGATGTCGGCCAGCTTGCGGCCGTCCTGGTATGCAGCGCAGTTGATCAGCATGGTGTTCGTCGTGTTGCAGATAGCACACCAGTTTACCGCTTTGTTGCACGGACGGCCCCGTCTCGGCGCGGCTTGCGCCCCGCGCGGTAATTGGTCATGATCGGGCTGCGTGCGCCGCAGCATGCGCGGCCAGCCGCGCGGCGGACGCACCCACACGCACGCCCGCGGCCCGGCCGCGCGGCATCACCGTCTAGGAGGCAGACCCATGTGGTATTTCTCGTGGATTCTCGGCATCGGCGTCGCGCTCGGTTTCGGCATCATCAACGCGATGTGGCTCGAGGCGGAGGTGTTCCCGAATAACGCGAAACGCGCGGACGCGGCCCCGGCCGGATCGGGGAGCACGCATTCGTGACGCATCTGGTGTTTTTCTGCGGTCACGCCGGCACCGGCAAGACCACGCTCGCAAAGCGGCTCATCGGGCCGCTGATGCGCGCGACCGGCGAGGCCTTCTGCCTGCTCGACAAGGACACGCTGTACGGCCGCTACAGCTCGGCGGCGATGGGCGCCCTCACGCACGACCCGAACGACCGCGACAGCCCGCTCTACCTGAAGCACCTGCGCGATCCCGAATACCACGGGCTGCTCGACACCGCGCGCGAAAACCTCGCGCTCGGCATCAGCGCGATCGTGGTCGGCCCGCTGTCGCGCGAGGTGCGCGACCGGCGCATCTTCGATCGCGCGTGGCTCGGCATCGGCCCCGAGGTCACGCTGACGGTCATCTGGGTCCATGTGCCCGAAGACGTCGCGCACCAGCGCATTGTCACGCGCGGCAACCCGAACGACGCGTACAAGCTCTCGCACTGGGACGAATACCGGCAGCGCCGCTTCGCGCCGACCGGCGCCGAATGCGAAGGCCTCGTGCTGTTCGACAACACCGCGCCGGGCGAGGCGGAGATCGACGCGCTGCTCGCGCGGATCGTGCCGCCGCCGCCCGCCCCGCCCACCCCGATCGTCCCGCCGCTGCCCGCCTGAGCATCGCGCCGCCCGAATGCGACAACGCCGGGCGGCGTCGTGCGCCCCCGGCGTTGCTTCGGGCCTCGTGCGTGGCCGTGACGGCGATCAGGCCACCGCGTGCACGCGCTCCATCGTGCCGCCGTCGTACAGCTTGCCGAAGCGGTTCGCGAGGAATGCCTTCAGCGACACCTTTTCCTGCGGGATGAAGCCGTTCTGCGGCAGCTTCTTCTCGCGGAACAGGTCCAGCACCGCGCACATCGCGCCCGCGGTCGTGATCTGGATCGCGCTCATCGGCATCCCGCACACTTCCTTCGCGAAGATCTTGCGCGTGAACACGTCCTGCACGAGCTGGCCGTCCTTCACGCCCGTCACCGTGACGAACACCAGCACGACGTCCTGCTTGGTCGACGGCACCGCGCGGCGCATGATCGACTTCAGCGTGTCGCGGTCGGTCGACAGGCGCAGGTCTTCCAGCAGGAACTGCACGAGATCGCGGTGGCCCGGGTAGCGCACCGACTTGTAGTCGAGCGTCTCGACCTTGCCCGACAGCGTCTCGCACAGCGTGCCGAGGCCGCCCGACGTGTTGAACGCTTCGTATTCGGTGCCGTCGAGCGAGAAGTGCTCGAGGCCTTCGAGCGGCTGCACCCACTGCTTGCGGCCGTCGCGGATCGCTTCGCACGGCTGGCAGTATTCGTTGATCAGGCCGTCGACGCTCCACGTCAGGTTGTACTTCAGCGCGTTGGTCGGATACTCGGGCAGCGCGCCGACGCGCATCTTCACGTCGCGCACTTCGGTGAAGCCGTTCACGAGTTCGTGCGCGGCGATGCCGATGAAGCCCGGCGCGAGGCCGCACTGCGGCATGAACGCGCGGTCGGAGCCGTCGGCCAGTTCGCGGATCGCGTGCGTCGCTCGCACGTCTTCGGTCAGGTCGAAGTAATGGACGCCCGCGGCCTTCGCGGCGGCGGCGACGTTCACGGCGAGGTAGTACGGCAGCGCGTTGACGAGCGCATCGAAACCCTTGACCGCTTCGCGGATCGCGTTCGCATCGGCCGAATCGACACGTTGCGTCGCAATGCCTTCGCGCGACAGCTTCGCAAGCGCGTCCGCGTCGCGATCGAAGGCGACGACTTCGTAGTCGCCCGTTTCACGCAGCATGTGAGCAATGGTGTGGCCGATCAGACCTGCGCCGACGATGGCGATTTTCATGCGCTTATCTCCTGATGATGGGTTGGTGTTGTGTACGGCGTCGAGCCATGAACACAGTTTAGGGACGCGCAAAATCAGTTCCAAGACCAAGAATGATGCGAAACGACGGTGATTGTCGACGTTATGACGATGTTTTTCGTCGAAATGACGAAATGACGTGGAAATGGCCCGTGCGCCTGCCTGGGCTGGGCATTGGCGCATCGGGTTTCGAAGATCGGTGAGGAAGGAAAGAAGGATGCGCCGGATGCGGCGCGTGACGGCTGAAGCGAAGGATTCGGCGGCGGCGTCAGTCAGCCGGCGAACGCACCTCGGACGCGAGTCAGGGGCCGGGAGACGCCCCACTCATTCCAAGGACATGCGAAATACGCGCGCGGCGCGTTACCCGCCCACCGTCCCGCGATCGATCTTGCGCGCGAGGATGATCGACGTCGTCGTGCGCTCGACGCCTTCGAGCGCGCCGATCTGGTCGAGCAGGTCGTTGAGCCGTTCCGGCGAATCGGCGCGCAGCCACGCAACGTAGTCGTATTCGCCGCTCACCGCGCACAGCAGCTGCACTTCGGGCATCCGGTCGAGCTTCTTCAGCACGTCCTTGCCGTACTTCGGCGCGAGGATGATGCCCACGTATGCGTAGATGCTCGCGTCGAGCACGTCCTGGCCGAGCCGCACGCTGTAGCCGGCGATCACGTTGGTGCGCTCGAGACGCGCAATGCGCGCGATCACCGTCGTGCGCGCGACGTCGAGCTGGCGCGCGAGATCCGCGACGCTGGCGCGCGCATTGGCTTGCAGCAGCGCGACGAGCTGCCGGTCGAGATCGTCGAGCTGGTCGAGACGGGGTGGACGCATGAGGCTTCGAATGGGCGCGCGCAGCGCAGCCGGAATTGAACGTGACGCGATGATAGCGCCGAACGCGCACCGGCCCAATCGGTGCATGCATCGCGGCGGCGGGCGGTGTCGACCGGTGTGCACAAATGTATCCGCATCGATGTCGTTTCGTATCGGATGTAAGCAAGTGTCGCATCGGCGCCCGCGCGACGCGCCGCATGCTACTAATACGTTGCGACGCGAGTCGCGCGTGCGCCGCAGAAGCGCCGCGCCCGCTCGTACGACATCACCCCGGAGAGCCACCATGAAGAAAATTTCGCTCACCCTCGCTGCCCTGACCGTTGCGGCCGGCGCGTTCGCGCAGACGCAACCCCAGGCGCAGCCGCAGCCGCCCGCGCAGCCGGCCGCTGCCGCGGCGTCGGCGCCGAGCGCCGCGCAGCACGCGGCCCGCCACGAAGCGCGCATCGAGCAACGCATCACGTACCTGCACAACCAGCTGAAGATCACGCCGGCGCAGGAACCGCAATGGAAGACCTTTGCCGACACGATGCGCGACAACGCCAACACGATGGGCCGCCTGTATCGCCAGCGAATGGAAACCCGCAGCGCAACCGCGGTCGACGACATGAAGCAGTATGCGGAACTCGCACAGTCGAATGCCGACGGCGCGAAAAAGCTGGCCGACGCGTTCGCGCCGCTCTATGCGAGCTTCCCGGCCGACCAGAAGGCGCTCGCCGACACGACGTTCCGCAGCTGGCTGCATCACGGCGGCGAACGCCGCGCCAAGGGCAACGCCGCGCCGGGCGCGGCCGCGAGCGCACCCGCGAAGCCCTGACGCATCACGCGCAGCCGGCCCGCCCTACGCCGGCCGGCTGCGCGCCTCCCGCCGGCGGACGGCGCCGATTTCCCAGCGCGCCGTTTTCGGGATAAGCTCCACGCTTTTCCCGCATTTCTTCGCCATGCTAGAACTCAAGCAACTCGATCTCAGCACCGATCCGCAAGCCCGGCGCGTCGTCAAGGACGAGACCGTCGCGGTCGCCTTCGCGGCCGGGGACGGCGAACTGATGAGCCTCGAAGGCCCGAACCGCTACGTGGCCGGCGACGCGCTGATCACCGGCTCGACCGGCGACCGCTGGGTCGTGTCGCGCGCGCGCTTCGACGCGAAATACCTGCCCGCCGATCCGGCGCTCACGCACGGCGAGCCGGGCGCATACCGGAACCGGCCGGCGGTGGTGCTCGCCCGGCGGATGGACGAACCGTTCACGATCGCACGCTCCGCGAACGGCGACACGCTGCGCGGCGTCGCGGGCGACTGGGTGATGCAGTACGCGCCCGGCGACTACGGCGTCGTGCAGGCGCAGCGCTTCGCGCAGGTCTACCGCGACGCCGGCTGACGGCGCGTCGCTCCAGCGGCTGCGCCAACGCAAAGCCGCTTACGCGAATTCCTCGTCCAGCATCAGCACCTCGTCGCGCGGCACCGCTTCGCCCGCCGCGTGACGCTCCTCCAGCGACCCCAGCGTCGCTTCCACATATGCATGCAGCACCGCGTGGCTGCGCGCGCGCTGCATCGGCTTCAGCGCGAGATAGCGCGCGAACGCGGCCGGCGCGATGCGCACGTCGAGCGTCATCCGTTTCGGCGTCGAGCCGAAGCGCATCGCGACCCACTGCACGGACAGGAAACGGCCGCGCTCGTCGCTGCTTTCGACGAAGCGGGTCTGCTCCGGGAACAGGTCGCAGATCACGCGTGCGAGCGCATCGAATTCGGCGCTCGGGCATTCGATCAGATAGTCTTCCATCTCCGTCCTCCCGTCAGGCCGCCGCGCGCGCGGGCAGGCAGGTCTTCACCAGCACGCCGATCAGCGCCGCGCCCAGCACGAAATAGATCGCCTCGACCCACGCGCCCGGCAGCATGCGGACCTGGTAGAGCATCCCCGGCACGTCGGCGAGCGCATGCAGCGCGATCGCGAGCGGCAGCACGCCGCGCGAGCCGGCACGCACGCCGCGCCACATCAGCACCGACAGCGCGACCTGCAGCGCGAACGCCGCGCCGCGCTCGATCAGCAGCAGCGCGATGGACTGCACCGACAGCGCCGACAGCAGCACATGCAGGCGCAGCACGGCATCGCCCGGCAGCCCCGCGAGCTGCGCGTCGAGCTGGCCGTGGTTCGCGAGCCACGCGAGATACGACCACTGGCCCCACACGAGCACGCCGGCAAACCAGGCCTGCGCGCCGCCGTGGCCGATGCCGTTGCCGATCCCGCGGCCGTCGCCGGCCGATGCGCCGTAGCGGCGCTTCAGCAAGCGCATCCCGAGATAGCGCCCGATCTCCTCGAACACGCCGGCCGACAGCGCGCCGTACGCGACGAACGCGAGCGGCTGCGTCAACCAGCCGCCGGGCGACACCTGGCCCAGCACCACGCCGTGAAACGCGCGCTGGAGCACCATCGCGAACAGCGCGAAAACGGCGATGCCGACGATCGAATCGCGGCGGTCGAGGGAAAGCGGCTTGCGCAGGTAGCGGTAAAGGGCGAGCGGCAGCAGCGCGATGATCAGCGTGGCGGCGATCAGCACCGCCAGCGTGATGGGAGCAACGATCATGTAAGTCCTTGTTCGGGGCAGCGCACCTGACGCGCTGCGTGCCCCGAATGATACTCAGCTTGCGGTCGATGCGCGCGCGATCAGCTCGCCCGGCAGCAGCGCGACGCGCACGTCGCCCGCCGCGCCGTCGATCCGCTCGTGGACGAATTCGACGGCCTTGTAGCCGATTTCGTAGGTCGGCTGGCGGATCGCGGTGATGCCGATCAGCTCGGCCCACTCCGGATCGTCGATCGACACGAGCGCGGCGTGCGCCTGCCACGCCGCGCCGAAACGCGCGCGCAGGTGCCGCGCGATCGCGAGCGCGACCGGCGCGTTCGCCGCGAACAGCGCCGCGCGCGTGCCGCGCAGCGCGGCCGCGTCGATGCGCGTATCGAGCTCGGCAAGCGCGGCGGCCACCGCATCGGCCGCATTCAGGTCGAGCACGACGGCAGGCGGCGCCTGCCGCCCGTGCGCCGCCAGCGTCGCGCGGAACGCCGCCTCGCGCTGGCGCCGCGAGCTGACGCGCTCGAACGGCTGCACGACGAAATGGATCGCGTCGAAGCCGCGTTCGATCAGGTGCCGCACGACCGTCTCGACCGCGTTGCCGTTGTCGAGGCCGATCAGGTCGGCGTCGAAGCCCTCGACCGTCCGGTCGACCAGCACCGCCGGAATCCCGCCGCCGCGCAGCGGGCGCAGCACGTCCTCCTCGGCGCCGAGCGCGTTGACGATCAGCCCTTCGACGCGGTACGTGGTGAGCAGCTGCAGGAAGCGGCGCTCCATCTCGACCTCGTTGGCCGCGTGGCAGATGAGCGGCATGTAGCCGAGCGCGTGGCACGCGGCCTCGACGCCCTGCAGCACCTCGACGGTATAGGGATTGGTCAGGTCGGCCGCGAGCATGCCGAGCAGCCGGTTGCGGCCGCGCTTGAGGCCGCGCGCCATCTGGTTCGGCCGGTAGTTCAGCCGCGCGATGGCCGCTTCGATCCGCTGGCGCAGATCCGCGGACAACACGTTCGTCTCGCCGTTGAGATAGCGCGATACGCTGGTCTTGCCGGTACCGGCCTCGCGGGCGACGTCGCTGATCGTCGCGGGACGCGGGCTGGTGGGTTGCGAATCGGTCACTGTCGTGCCTCGCGACGTGCAATCCGCGCCGCGATGCGCACGGGCGGACGTTTGTTGTTGGATACGAAAGCCAACTGGCGGACTCTCCTGTCGATCGGGGCAGGCGCTTCGGCGCCGGCCCCCGCACGGACTCGGGCCGCGCGACGCGGGGGGCTACGGCCCCGCTTTCGACGCGACGAGCGGGCGATCATAACGCAGCCGATGGCCCCGCACCAAGATCATCGACTCTAACCCATGGGCGGGCGCCGTGCGGTTTCCGCGCAGACGCCGGGCCGCACCTCGCCCGCCGGTGCAATCAGCCCGCGCGCGCGGGCGCAAGCGCGTCCGGATTGACCAGGTTCGCGCGCAGCGTGCCGGCCAGCGCGCCGACCAGGTTCTCCGCCGCGCAGCGGGCCATCGCGTGGCGCGTTTCGTGCGTCGCCGAGCCGATGTGCGGCAGCGCGACCACGTTGCTCATCCGCAGCAGCGGCGAATCGGCCGCGAGCGGTTCCTGCTCGAACACGTCGAGGCCCGCGCCGCGGATCGTGCCCACGCGCAGCGCGTCGATCAGCGCCGCCTCGTCCACCACCGGGCCGCGCGACGCATTGATCAGGATCGCGCCGCGCTTCATTTTGGCGAGTTCGGCCGCGCCGATCAGGTGGCGCGTTTCCGGCGCCAGCGGCACCTGCAGGCAGACGAAATCGGCTTCGGCGAGCAGCTGGTCGAGCGCGACGCGCTGCGCGCCGAACTGCGCCTCGGCGTCCGGCTGCGCGGAGCGGTTCGTGTACAGCACCCGCATCCGGAACCCGAGCGCCGCGCGCCGCGCGACCGCCGCGCCGATCCGCCCGAGCCCGACGATGCCGATCGTCTTGCCCTGCACGTCGGTGCCGTACAGGTCCGGGCCGATGCTGCGCTGCCAGCGGCCGGCCTTCACCCACTCCGCCAGTTCGACGACGCGCCGCGCCGACGCGAGGATCAGCGAGAACACCGTGTCGGCCGTCGATTCGGTCAGCACGTCCGGCGTGTGCGCGAGCACGATGCCGCGCCGGGTCAGGTCCGCCACGTCGAAGTTGTCGTAGCCGACCGAGATCGTCGACCAGGCCCTCAGCCGCGGCGCGCCGTCGAGCATCGCCGGCGTGATCTTCAGGCTCGCGCCGATCGCGCCGTCGGCCTGCGCGAGCGCGTCGGCCAGCGCCGCGGCGCCGTCGGCCTGCACCACCTCCGCATGCTCGCGCAGGTAGGCGAGCACGTCATCGGGCAGCGGCTTGTAGGCGACGATACGGGGCTTCATCGATTCATTTTCCTTGCAGCGGCGCGGCGAGCGGGTGTGCATCGCGCGCCTGGGGTTTGACGGACAGCGTGAGGATCACCGCGGCGACCAGCGCGGCGCTCATGAACGCGTACGACGCGACGGGCGAGCCGGTCGCGCCGTTCAGGTAGCCGACGAAATACGAGCCGACGAACGAGCCGAGCGCGCCCATGCTGTTGATCAGCGCCATCGCGCCGCCGGCGACGTTCTTCGGCAGCAGTTCCGGAACGATCGCGAAGAACGGCCCGTACGGCGCGTACATCGCGGCGCCTGCGACCACCAGCAGCGCATACGAGATCCAGAAGTGGCTCGAGCCGAGCGCATACGACGCCGCGAACGCGGCCGCGCCGATCAGCAGGAACGGCCACACGAAGCCGCGGCGCGAGCCGACCTTGTCGGACGCCCACGACGCGGCGAGCATCGCGATCGTCGCGGCCAGGTACGGCAGCGCGGACAGCCAGCCGGTCGCGACCATGCCGAGCGCGGAGCCGTTCTTCACGATCGACGGCAGCCACAGCACGAAGCCGTACACGCCGATGCTCCAGCAGAAGTACTGCGCGCACAGCTTGATCACGGCCGGCGAGCGGAACGCCTCGCCGTAGTTGCGCATCGGCTTGATCGCCGCCTGCTCGGCCGCGAGCGCCGCGTCGAGGTCGCGCTTTTCCTGCGCGGTGAGCCAGGTGGCCTGCGCGGGCTTGTCCTGCACCAGGAACCACCAGCACACGGCCCACAGGATCGCCGGCACGCCCTCGGCGACGAACATGTGGCGCCAGCCGAATTCATGCACCAGGTAGCCCGACACGACCGACATCCACAGCACCGTGACCGGGTTGCCGAGGATCAGGAACGTGTTCGCGCGCGAGCGCTCGTTCTTCGTGAACCAGTTGCTGATGTAGATCAGCATCGCCGGCATCACGGCCGCCTCGACGACGCCTAGCACGAAGCGGATCGCCATCAGCGAAGGGATGTTGCTGACCACGCCCGTGAGCGCCGCGCATGCGCCCCACAGGATGAGGCTGACGAACACCAGCTTCTTGACGCTGCGCCGTTCCGCGTAGATCGCGCCGGGGATCTGGAAGAAGAAGTAGCCGAGGAAGAACAGCGCGCCGATCAGCGACGACAGGCCCTTGCTGATGCCGAGATCCTGGTTGATGCCCGCCGCCGCCGCGAACCCGTAGTTCGCGCGGTCGAGATAGGCGAGGCTGTAGGTGATGAAGACGATCGGCATGATCGTCCACCAGCGACGTGCGGCGAGATTGGCAGTCATGGGTGTGTCTCCTGTGTCGACCGGAGTTAGCGCTTTAGCGCTTACTCCGGTCCCATGCTTTGCGGTCGACCGGAGTTGGCGCTTCAGCGCTTACTCCAGTCCCATGCTATGCGGTCGACCGAAGTTGGCGCTTCAGCGCTTACTCCGGTCCCATGCTTTGCGATCGACCGAAGTTGGCGCTTTAGCACTTACTCCAGTCCCATGCTATGCGATCGACCGAAGTTGGCGCTTTAGCGCTTGCCCCGGTCCCACGCAAAACAGTGCGTAATGATCGAAATGAGTTCGCGATTGTGCCGTGGACGGCATCTCATTGCGCCGCGAAGGTTTCCTCTAGACGATCGGGCCGATTGCTGACGGTTTCGATACGATCGAGCTCCGTGCGCGTCGGCAGGCCTTCCGAGTCGCCGATCACCTGGATCGCCAGCGCGCCGATCCGGTTGCCGCGCGCGACCGCCTGCTCCATCGGCCTGCCTTCGAGCAGCGCGCTCACGACGCCGACCGCGAAGCCGTCGCCGGCGCCGACCGTGTCGACGACGCGCGCGACACGCTCGCCGTCGACCGTGCCTTCACGGCCGTCGGCGCACCGGTAATACGCGCCCTGCGCGCCGAGCTTGATCACGACGCCGCGCGCGCCCTGGTCCAGATAAAAGCGCGCGATGTCGGCCGGCGCGTCGCGACCGGTCAGCTGCCGGCCTTCGGCCAGGCCCGGCAGCACCCAGTCGGCGAGCGCGGCGAGCGCGTTCAGCGTGCTCGCCATCGCGTCGGCGGACGGCCACAGCGTCGGGCGCAGGTTCGGATCGAACGAAATCGTCTTGCCGGCCGCGCGCATTTCCCGGGCCAGGTGAAACGCGAGCTCGCACGACGACGCGGAAATCGCCGGCGCAACGCCCGTCAGGTGCAGGTGGCGCGCGCCGAGCACGTAGTCGGCCACGTAATCGGCGCACGACAGGTGGCTTGCCGCCGAGCCCTTGCGGAAATACTCGACGGTCGGATCGCTGCCGTCGTCGCTGCGCGACTTCAGCTGGAAGCCGGTCGGATAACGTTCGTCTACCGTCACGCACGACGCGTCGATGCCTTCGCGCGCCAGTGTGTCGAGCACGTAGCCGCCGAACGAATCGCGGCCGACGCGGCTCAGGTAGCCGACCCGAAAGCCGAGCCGGGACAGGCCGATCGCGACGTTCAGGTCGGCGCCCGCGATCCGCTTCGTGAATTGCGACGCATGCGCGAGGTGGCCGGGCTCGGCGGCGACGAACATCGCCATCGCTTCGCCGTAGGTGACGACATCGAGGGGTTGCTGCATGGGTGGTTTCCTCCGGATCCTTCTTGCGTACGGCCGTTCGTGCGTTATGCGGCCTCGAGCCACGCCACGCGCCGACGCGCATCGCCGGCCAGATCGGCGGCATCGAACGGAAACTCGATGCCGCGCGGCACGTCCCGCGGCAGCGCCGCCAGCACCGCGGCGACGAGCGGGTCGTGCGGCGCCGGCGCGGCCGCGAAACGGCGCGCGCCCTCGCCTTCGACGGCCTTGCAATGAATGTATTCGACATGCGGCGCAAGTGCCTGCGCGCACGCGAGCGGCGCTTCGCCCGGCCATTGCCAGTTGCCGATGTCGAACGTCATGCCGAGCGCGCGCGGCGCGCCGGCCGCGGCGAGCGCCGCGAACAGGTCGCGGAACTGCGCGAACGCGCCGCCCACCGCCAGTTGGCCGTTCTCGACCACCACGCGGGCGCGGGCGTCGCGGGACAGCGCGACGATGTCGGCCGCATGCGCGTCGCCGGCAAAGCCGCCGAGCTGGAATTTCACGAAGCGCGCGCCGAGCGCGTCGGCTTCGGCGAGCGCGTCGCGCAGCGCGTCGGCGTCGAGCGCGCCGGTTTCGGTGTACAGCGTCGCGGGCGTCGAATACACCGACCAGATGCCGTGCGCCGCCAGGTGCGCGCCCAGTGCGGCCAGCGCGTCGCGTGCCGCGTCCGCGTCGGACGCGAACAGCTCGCGCCGCACCTCGAAGCCGGCTGCGCCCGCCTGCGCGGCGGTCGCGACGAATGCCCGGTGGCCCTCCTGTCGCACCCGGTCCATCCCGAATGCGCTCGCCACGATCACGATGTCTGCCATGTTTGCCCTTCTATTGCCGGAATTGGAACCGGTTCCATCAATGTGAGACGGATGGTGCGCCTCGGGGTGGGCCGGCGCCATAGTGGAAATCCCTAGGAATCGGCCGGCCAGGGTTCGCCGCGAGGCAACCGGGCTGCATCAGGACGCGTGGCGGCCGATCTCGTCGAGCCACGCGCCGTGCAGGCACCGCACTGCCCAGTCGATGTCGTCGTCGGTCGTCTCGACGCCGACCGACAGCCGCACCGCGCCGGCGACACGCGCGGCATCGCCCCCCATCGCCGCGACGGCGCTCTCGCCCGCCATGCCGCCGACGACGCGCGCGGGCCCGGCCGACGCGGCGAGCCGGTCGTCGAGCGCGGCCAGCAACGCGCGCGCGTTGCAGCCGGGAAAGGACACGTTCAGGGTGTTCGGCAGGCGCGCGTCCGGCGAGCCGTTCAGCAGCAGGCCCGGCACGCACTCGAACAGCGCGCGCGCCAGGCGGTCGCGCGCCGCGCGCATCGCCTGCGCGCGCCGCGACAATTGCGTATCCGCGAGCCGCGCCGCCGCGCCGAGGCCGACGATCAGCGGCACGCTTTCCGTGCCGGGGCGCAGCCCGAACTCCTTCGGCACGCCGTGCAGCAGCGGCACGAGCGGCAGCGCCGGATCGCGCACCAGCGCGCCGACGCCGGGCGGGCCGTAGAACTTGTGCCCCGACAGCGTCAGCATGTCGACGCCGAGCGCGTGCACGTCGACCGGCACCTTGCCGATGCTTTGCGACGCGTCGGTATGCACCCGCGCGCCGCATGCGCGGCTGCGCGCGGCGAACACGCCCAGCGGCTGCACGACGCCCGTTTCGTTGTTCGCGTGCGCGAGCGACACGAGCCGCGTCTGCGGCGTCAGGCATGCATCGAACGCGTCGATGCGCAGCGTGCCGTACCCGTCCACCGGCACGGTCGCGACGTCCCACCCGTGCGTGCGCAACGCGGCCGCCGCGTACTGGATCGACGGATGCTCGACCGCGCTCACGATCATCCGCCGCGCGGGCCCCGCGCGCGCGGCGTCCGACCACGCGAAGCCGGCGAGCGCCAGGTTGTTCGCTTCGGTCGCGCCGCTCGTGAACACGATCCACTCGGGCGTGACGCCGACCAGCGCCGCGACGGCCGCCCGCGCACCGTCGAGCGCGTCGCGCGCGAGCCGCCCCTGCCGGTGCGATGCCGACGGATTGCCGTACACGTCGCGCCAGTAAGGCGCCATCGCGTCGATCACTTCCGGCGCGACCGGCGTGCGCGCATTGAAGTCGAGGTAGACGAACCGCTCGCCGGCGCCCGGCCTTGCCGCGTCGGCTCTGCTCATAGCGAGAAGAAGTCGACCTTCAGCCGCGGCACGTAATTCGACATGTCCGTGTAGTACTGGATCACCTGGTCGTGGAACTGGTCGAACGCGTGCTTGACGTCGTGCATATGGTTGATCGCCAGGTGCGCGGCGTCGGCCGGCACGTGTTGCGTGCGCGCGAGCGCCTGCTCCAGCAGGCCCGCATGGCCGGCGCCGACGTCGATCCGCATGTGGCGCATCAGCCCGTCGAACACGTCCGCGTCGAGCCCGGCCGTGCGCGCGATCTCGCGCCACGCGCCGCGCGCGCCGGCCTCCTCGTCCGGGCTCGCCTCGATCAGCTTCAGGCAGCACAGGTAGCCGAGCGACGACGCGCGGCCGACCTCGCACAGCATGTTGACGAGCGACAGCGTGCCGATCACGGGATGCGCGTCGCGGATCTGCTCGCGCGGGATGCCGAGCTTCTCGACCGACGCGGCGATCAGCCCGTGATGCGCATACTCGTCGGCCAGGTAGCCGCACAGCAGCTCGGCCGTCGCCTGCTCGCGGCAGTGCGCTATCGCGGCGCCGATGTGGCGCGGCGCGAGCCGCACGAAGTGATACGTCTCGAGCAGCAGGCCGGCGATCAGGTCGCGGCTGGCCTCGCCGCGCTCGAGCATGCCGAACAGCCGGTGATAGCCGATCTGCGCGCGCCACATCCGGGTGCTGCGGTTCACCCGCTCGAGGAAATCCGCCACGGCAATCGTCGCGGCCGGCCGTTCGCGGCGCAGCAGGCCGAGCTCGCCCAGTTGCCCGACGATCGTCCGTACGCTGCCATACGACACGTCCGAGCGCTGCGCGATGTCCTCGAGCGTGTGCCGCCCGTCCAGGTAGCGCTTCATGCGCAGAAACGCGTCGCGCGTGCCCTGCACCTGCTCGAGCTCGAAGCGCTCGTCGCCCACGATCATCGCCAGCCGCTCGCCGGCCAGCGCCACGAGCGTGCAATGCCGCAGCCGCGGCCGCTCGCCGGTTTCCGTCGTCTCGCCCATGTCCCCGTCTCCTGGTTCTTTCGAGCGTCCACCGATTCGTTTTCCGAAACGATCGCCGCGCGCGGTGATCCACGGAAAACAATCGCACATGCCATTAAATCGATCTTGAATCGCGCAAACGTTGTACTAGATTATCCCCAGGATTCCTGTAATTCAAGAAATCCGCAAATGCTTAAAATAACGTTCTCTTTTCCAAGAAAATAAATCGGGGCTCCATTCCATCGAATCACTCCACCGCATTTGAAGATCGGAGATGCCGCCGCTCCGGTGCCGCATGGCCGCGGCATGGCTGCGTGCCGCGCTAATGGCGGCCGGGCGCTTGCGCCCTTTTCCATCGTCGGAGGTTGCTATGAGTGAACCGCTTACTGTCATCGTGCCGCGAGGCACCAAGGTCGCCGTCAAGGAAGTCGACGCGCTGCACACCGTCGACCCGCGCGCCGGCGCCGATCGCCACGCGCTGATCGTCGGCGGCGCCGATCTGAAGGTGGCGATCGCGAAGCAGGCGGACGGCCTGCCGCTTTCCGCCCGCGCCGCGTTCATGACCATGTGCGGGTGAATATCCGCCCATGAATCATCCGCACAACGGATAAAAGGAAACAAGACCGACATTTTTATTTCGTTCCAGATTTCTCCGCAAATCCCCCAGCCCGATTATTCGAATCAGGCCGGACGCCCTTTCATTTTCAAAACGGTGATCGACATGGCAAATACGCAGCAGGCAACGGTTCATGAAGTGAAAAACGCCGAAACGGGCAAGAACGTGTTCGACGGCCACAAGGTGGATCTCTACATCAATACGGGCACGCTCGGCGGCAAGCACTATCTTGTCACCGTGAACAAGCCCGACGGCACGCCGACGCTGATCGCGATCCACCTGTAATCGCCGCGGCACCGGTTCAGCCTGTTGCGGGGCGAGCCGCGCGCCCGCCCCGCGCGCCCTCTTCGGGAGTGTCATCATGGAACGGATCGAATCGCCGGCGCCACGCCCGCGGCTGGTGGCGCCCGTCGCGCTGCGGCACGTCGACGCGCTGCCCGGCAGCCCGCACGCCGCCGTCGCGCTCGCGCGCACGCTCGACCAGTTCGACGGCCGCCACGATCTCGACGAGATCGCGCGCGACGAGCCCGACCTGCCGCGCGCGCTGCTCGACGAACTGGTCGGCTCGCTCGACGAGGCCGGCCTGATCGACGACGACGCGCCGGTCGCGAGCCGCCCCGGCTCGGAAGTGATCCTCGAGATCGAGGATCTCGTCGAGCAGTACGCCGAGCAGACGCTGTACCGCAATCCGTTCTGGCGCGCGTGCCTCGACACGCGGGCGCCGGGCGACCTGCCCGAACGGCTCGCGATCGGCATGGTGATCGAGAACTGGCACTTCCTGTTCCGCGAAAGCTATTTCGATGCGCCCGTGCTGTCCTACGTGCCGAGCACGCCGGTGCGGCTCACGCTCAACCGCTTCTTTTCCGAGGAGTACGGGCACGACGAGATCCTGCTGCGCGCGCTGAATTTCGCGGGGCTCACCCGCGCCGACATGCTCGATGCGATCCCGCTGCCCGAGACGATGGGGCTGTGCAACGCGCTCGCGTACTGGTCGCACAGCGATCCGCTGTTCTTCTTCACCACGCTCGGCCTGCTCGAAGGCCAGGGCCTGCAGCACGACAGCTTCATCCAGGCGTGCGAGCGCGCGCAACTCCCCGACGGGCTCGTCGGCCCGCTCAAGACGCACGCGAACATCAACCTCAACGCCGCGCACGGCAGCCTGACGCGCGCGATCTTCCAGGACATCCCGGTGCTCGACGCCGCCACCGTCGCGCGCGTGAAGGCCCAGCTGCGGCTGTTCGTCGAGCTCTACGACGATTTCTACACGGCCGTCTGGCGCTACTACACCTCCGATGCGCCGCTGCTGCGGCGCGTGTCCGACCTGTGAGGCGACCATCATGGACAGCACGCTAGCGGCTCCCGCGATGCCGAAATTCCGCGGCATCGTCACCTCGCAGGTCACGGATACCGGCGCCGTGCTGAGCGCCGGCGGCCGGCAGTGCGCGTTCCAGTTCGCGCCGGACGAGGCGAACGACGTCGCGCGGCTGATCGGCGACCTGCACGTGGGCGGCCTGACGCCGCAGGAACTGGCGGCGCGCTCGCGCCGCATCGCCGACAAGATTCCGCCGCTGCTCGCCGATTTCAACGCGCTGCGCCTGCTGATCGAATCGGACCCGCGCCGCGCCGCCGCCGCGACGAGCGGCGCGCAGCTCTACCGCGACATCCGCCGGATCGCGGATCGCACGGCCGCGCGCAGCGCGCGCTCGGCGTTCCTGCGCGCGCTGGTCGAGCAGCAGGCGACGCGCCGGCAACTGATCGGCTATGCGCTCGAGTATTACTGGATCGTGCGCGCGGCGCCGGGGCTGATCGGCCCCGCGCTCGGCTGGGCCGCCAGCGCCGAAGAGCGCGCGCTGCTGCAGGATTTCCTGAAATCGGAGCTCGGGCACGACCGGTTTCTCGCGGCGTCGCTGAAGGCGGTGGGACTCGCGGAGGCCGTCATCGAGCAGCACCAGCCGCTGCCCGCCACCTTTTCGCTCGCGGCCGCGCTCGGCGTGCACGCGCGCCAGCATCCGCTGTCGTTCAAGGCGAGCCTGTTCCTGTTCGAACGCGCGCAGCCCGCGTTCATCGACGCGTTCGACGCGCGCTGCGTCGCGCTCGGCCTGCCCGAAGCGTTCTACCGGCCGCTGCGCGCGCACGCCGACCTGAACGACACGTACCGCCACGAGGACATCTCGCGGCAGCTGATGGCGCTCGACGCCGCGATCGATCCCGAGGCGTGCACGGTCACGAAACGCAACGTCTCGCTGATGGTCGAGACGCTGGTGCGCCAGGAGCACGCCATCCTCGCCTACTACGCCGACGACAGCGCGCCGCTGCCGCGCATCTTCCATTGAGGGTCGCCACATGGAACTCTGGACGTTTCAGCGTTATCGGTCGCCGCGCCTGTTCGTCGACGCGATCCACCACGAACCGGGCTCGGCGCTCGTCAGCCTGCGCGCGGGCGCGCACGAATACCGGCTGGCGTTCGACGCCACCGACGCCGCCGATCAGATCGCCGCGCAGCTCGACGACCTGACCGACGCCGCATCGCCGCTGTGGTCGACGCTGCGCGACAGCGAGCCCGACTCCGGCTGGCATGCGCTCGGCACGTTTCTCGATACGCATTCGCTGATCGGCGAGGCCGGCGACGCGGCCACCGATGCGCTCGCGGCACAGGCGGCGCGCATCGACACATGCATCGCGCAGACGGTCGCCGCGAGCCTCGCGGGGCTCGACTCCGCGCGGCGCGACGCGATCGCGCGCGACGCCGCGTCGCTGCGGCTGCACCTCGAACGGCCCGCATCCGGGCCCACGCTGTTCGACGCGGACGACGACCCGTTCGACGCGCAGGCCGAACCCAACTTCCATCTCGCGCTGCTGCGCATCGAGTTCGAATACTTCCGCCGCGCGGTGCCGCTCACGCTGGCGGCCGTCGACCTGATGCTCGACGCGTTCTCCGGCGCGCCCCGCGCAAGCGCGGCGCACGATGCGCGGTTCGACACGGCCGGGCTGTACGACGAGCACGACCTGATGTCGCACCTGTGGCTCGTCGCGTCGAGCCTCGTCGCCGCGAGCGGCGACGACGCGCAGCGGCTGCCGTGCGCGGACCTGCCGCCCGTGTCGCTGTCGAACGGGCTCGAGTTCATGCGGCAGACCGAGCTGATCACGCGCGAGACGCTGAACCGCTGGGGCGAGAATCCGTACGTGAGCGCGGTCGATGCGCTGAACGGCGGCTACGCGCCGCTCGTCGCGGGCCCGTTCATCGAGCAGTACCACGTGACGCGGCGCTTCGTCGAGATCATCGCGCCGCTGCTGAGCATGCGGCTCAGCATCCCGCTGCGCGCGATGATGTTCCGCTACTACGGCGAGGAATACGGCCACGAGGCGCTCGAAAGCACGACCTGCGAGGCTCTCGGCGTCGCGCCCGGCCAGCTCGCGCGGATCGTGCCGCTGCCGCTGCACTTCGCGTTCGTCGACGCGCTCACGCTGCTCGCCGATGCCGACCCGGTGTCGTCGTTCGCCGCGATCATGGTCGTCGAGGGGATCTTCGGCGAGCCGCCGAAGATGTCGCTGCGCCTGATGGCCGCGGTCAAGGACAACGACGCGTTCCACAGCGTGTCCGGCGATCACGAGGAGTTGAACGAATCGCTGAACCACAACAGCATCTCGCGCGACATGTTCGAGCGGATCGCCGCGATCGGCCCGGCACGGCAGGCGCTCGCGATGCGCCGCATCCTGTTCCTGCTCGAGCTGAACCATCGCGCATGGAGCGGCATCGCCGGGTTCTACGGCGCGCAATCCACGCTCGTGCTGCACGGCCCGTACGGCCGGCTGCTCGACCCGCGCGGCTGACGGCGCCCGGCCGCTTCACGTGCACGAGGAGGACCCCATGAACGCACACTACGACTACATCGTCATCGGCTCCGGTTCGGCGGGCAGCATCGTCGCCGGGCGGCTCGCCGCTCATCCGTCGATCAAGGTGCTGCTGCTCGAGGCCGGGCCGCTCGCGTCGCATTACCCGGCGATCCGCGACCCGAACCAGATCAACTGCCTGTACGGCATCGAAGCGATTCACTGGGGCTACAAAAGCGTGCCGCAGACGCGCATGAACGATCGCGTGATGGACGTCTGGCGCGCGAAGGTGACGGGCGGCTGCACCGCGCACAACGACATGGTCTACGTGCGCGGCGCCCCCGCCGACTTCGACCAGTGGGCGAGCCAGTACGGCTGCGTCGGCTGGCGCTACCAGGATGTCGCGCCGCACTTCGAGCAGGTCGAAAGCATGCTGCAGCCGACCACCACCACGCGCAACGCATTCGGCCAGGCGTTCGTGAGCGCGTGCGAGCAGCTCGGCCACCGCTTCAACCCGAACTACAACGACGGGCGCCCGATGGCCGGCGTGTCGCCGCTGCGCTCGACGATCGACGCGCGCTTCGAGCGCGTCACGAGCTACCAGCGCTACGTCGAGCCGCTGCTCGCGCGGCAGACGAACCTGACGCTGGCCGACGAATCGCTCGTCGAGCGGATCGAATTCAGCAGCACGCGGCGCGCGGCTGCCGTGTACTACATCCGCGGCGGCGAGCGCGTGCGCGCGGCGGCCAGCCGGGAAATCGTGCTGTGCGCCGGCGCCATCAACTCGCCGCAGATCCTGATGCGCTCCGGCATCGGCGACGCCGCGCAGCTGCGGCGGCTCGGCATCCCCGTGCAGGCGGACCTGCCGGGCGTCGGCGCGAACCTGATGGATGCGCTGATCTTCCAGGGCATCTGGACGTCGAAGCAGCCGATCCTCGACCAGCCCGTCAACGAGGGTTACGCGATCGTCTGGGCAAACGCGAACGCCGACGGCCAGCCCGCCAATGCGGCCGAGATGATGCGCGGGCGCTATACGTGCGGACAGTCGGAGCACGAGCTGCGCAGCTTCTATTCGGTGACGGGCGACATGATGCGGCTGCAGAGCCGGGGCCGCGTCGCGCTGCGCTCGGCCGATCCGGCCGTCGCGCCGCTGATCGACATGAACTTCCTGTCGGCGCCGGGCGACTTCGAGCAGTGCGTGCAGGGCTTCGAGCTGATGCGCTCGCTCGGCAACGCGCCGGGGCTGTCGGCGTGGCGCGGCGAAGAACAGGCGCCCGGCCCGTCGGTACGCACGCCCGGCGAGATCCGCAACTGGATCCTGAAAAACGCCGGCTCGCTGAGCCACCCGGTCGGCACCTGCCGGATGGGCGTCGGCCACGACGCGGTGGTCGATCCGCAGCTGCGCGTGCGCGGGGTCGAGGGGCTGCGGGTGGTCGACGCGTCGATCATGCCGCGCATCACGTCCGGGCACACGCAGGGGCCGGCGCTGATGATCGGCGAGAAAGGCGCCGCGCTGGTGCTCGCGCACGCTTGACGGCGGGCGTGACGGCGGGCGCCCCGCCCGTCACCCGAGCGTCTGCGCGAGGCTCATCGCCAGAAACTGCGCGGCGAGCCGCGACGGCGCGGCGCCGTGCGGCACGAGGATCGAGAAGTGCCGCGTGAGCGGCGCGGGCGCGAGCGAGCGCATCGCGAGCGCCGCATCGTCGTGCCGCAGCGACATCGCCGACACGAAGCCGACGCCCATGCCCGCGCGCACCGCTTCCTTCACCGCCTCGACGCCCGCGATCTCGAGCGCGACGCGCATCGGCGCGCCCGCGCTCGCGAACGCGCGCTCGACGAGCTGGCGCACGCCCGAGCCGGCCTCGCGCAGCACCAGCGGATGCGCGGCGAGCGCATCGAGCGTTACGCCGCCCCCATCGCCGCCTTGGCCGCCACCGCCCGCGCGCGCCGCCAGCGGGTGCCCGGCCGGCATGATCGCGACGATCTCGTCCTCGTGCCAGCGATGCGCGGCCGTGCCGGGCGGCAGCGCCTCGCCCGGCGGCCCCTCGATCAGCGCGATGTCGAGCGACGGCAGCGCGGCGACCACCTCGGCGGTGTTGCCGCTCATCGTCTGGATCGCGACGCGCGGCGCCGTCGGCTGGAACGCGGCGATCAGGTACGGCAGCAGGTAGCTCGCCGGCGTCGTGCTCGCGCCGATCCGCAGCGTGCCGGCCTCCAGCCCGCGCACCGCATCGCGGAACGCGCGCGCCTGCGCATACGTGTCGCGCAGCGAAGTCGCGTAATGCGACAGCTGCTCGCCGATCGGCGTCAGGCGGATGCCGCGGCCGTCGCGCTGGTACAGCGGCTCGCCGAACTCGTCCTGCAGCAGGCGCAGCTGGCCGGATACCGCCGGCTGCGACAGGTGCAGCGCCAGCGCGGCGCGGCTGATGTTCAGGTGCTCGGCGACGGCCGCGAAAGTTATCAGTTGATCCGGGGTCATGGCGATGAATTATCGGCTTTCCGGATAGTTTATGTCACAAATCACAATTTTTCATATCGATATAACGAAACTAGCATTAGGGCATTGAAATGACGATCCGATCCGGGTTCCATATGTCCACTGCTCCCGCCCCTCATCTGAATCACGCCGCGCCGTCGATGCGCGGCCAGTTGAACGGCATCCTGTTCGTCGCGCTGTTCGCCGCGGCCGTGACGAGCCTGTCCGAATTGCCCGCGATCGCCGGGCTCGGCCTGTCCCCGCTGATCGTCGGCATCGTCGCAGGCGCGTTGTACGGCAATGCGCTGCGCGACGGCATGCCGGCCAGCTGGGCTGCCGGCGTGAATTTCTCGGCGCGCAAGCTGCTGCGCATCGCGGTCGCGTTCTTCGGGCTGCGCGTGAGCCTGCAGGAAATCGCGCAGGTCGGCCTGCCGGGGCTGACGGTGTCGGTGCTGATCGTCGTCAGCACGCTCGCGATCGGCACCTGGGCCGGCATGAAGCTGATGAAGCTCGACCGCGATTCGGCGCTGCTGACCGCCGCCGGCAGCGCGATCTGCGGCGCGGCCGCCGTGCTCGCGTTCGAATCGACGCTGCAGTCGAAGCCGCACCAGAGCGCGATGGCGGTGGGCAGCGTCGTGCTGTTCGGCACGCTGTCGATGTTCCTGTACCCGCTCGCCTACCACGCCGGCTGGCTGAACCTCGACGCGGCCGGCCTCGGCCTGTTCTTCGGCGGGACGATCCACGAGGTGGCGCAGGTGGTCGGCGCGGCGAGCGACGTGAGCCCGCAGGTCGCGCATATCGCGACGATCGTCAAGATGACCCGCGTGATGCTGCTGGTACCGGTGCTGCTCGCGCTCGGCTGGTGGCTCGCCCGCTCGGCGAAGGCCACGGCGACGGCCGGCGGCGCGCACGGCAAGCGCAGGATCGCGGTGCCGTGGTTCGCGCTCGGCTTCCTCGGCTTCGTGATCGTCAACTCGCTGAACGTGCTGCCGGGCGAGCTCACGCACACGCTCAACGTGCTCGACACGTTCGCGCTGACGATGGCGATGACGGCGCTCGGCATCGAGACCCGCGTGTCGCAGATCCGCGAAGCCGGCCCCCGCGCGCTGACCACCGGCCTGATCCTGTACGTGTGGCTGATCGCCGGCGGCTACGGCATCACCTGGGCCGTGCAGCGCTGGCTTGGCTGAGCCGCGCGCCCGTGCCGCCTCGCGCGCCGCGCCCGCCGGGAAGGTCCCGCGGGCGCGGCGCAGTGCTATGCTTCGCGTCGTTTTCCACGGTCCTCGCTCAGTCGTGCTTTCTTTCCTGCTGAAGCTGCGCACCCGCGCCCAGACGCTGTTCCGCCTGTCGGACGCTCACACGATGCTGATCTGGTCGGTGATCGTCGGGATCGGCGGCGCTTTCGCCACGATCGCGTTCCGCGAGGGCATCGAACTGATGCAGCGCGCGATCTCGGGCCACAGCGGCAGCTTCGTCGAGATGGCGAAGCGGCTGCCGTGGTACGTGCGCTTCTGGCTGCCCGCCGCGGGCGGCTTCCTGGCCGGCTGCGTGCTGCTGTTCGCGAACCGCGGCGAATCGAAGACGAGCAAGACCGACTACATGGAAGCGGTCGCGCTCGGCAACGGCGTCGTGCCGGTGCGGCAGAGCCTGTGGCGCAGCGTGTCGTCGCTGCTGACGATCGGCACCGGCGGCTCGATCGGCCGCGAAGGCCCGATGGTGCAGCTCGCCGCGCTCGCCGCGTCGCTGGTCGGCCGCTTCGCGCACTTCGACCCGCCGCGCCTGCGCCTGCTCGTCGCGTGCGGCGCGGCGGCCGGCATCACGTCCGCGTACAACGCGCCGATCGCCGGCGCGTTCTTCGTGTCCGAAATCGTGCTCGGCGCGATCGCGATGGAAAGCTTCGGGCCGATGGTGGTCGCGTCGGTCGTCGCGAACATCGTGATGCGCGAGTTCGCCGGCTACCGGCCGCCGTACGAGATGCCCGTGTTCCCGGCCGTCACGGGCCCCGAGGTGCTGCTGTTCGTCGTGCTCGGCCTGCTGTGCGGCGTGCTCGCGCCGCAGTTCCTGCACCTGCTCGACGCGTCGAAGCACCAGTTCAGGCGGCTGCCCGTGCCGCTGCCGGTGCGGCTCGCGCTCGGCGGCCTGGTCGTCGGCGTGATCTCGATCTGGGTGCCGGCCGTGTGGGGCAACGGCTACAGCGTCGTGAACCAGATCCTGCATTCGCCGTGGACCTGGCAGGCGCTCGTCGCGGTGCTGGTGTTCAAGGTGCTCGCGACCGCCGCGACGGCAGGCTCCGGCGCGATCGGCGGGGTCTTCACGCCGACGCTGTTCGTCGGCGCGGTGTTCGGCTCGCTGTTCGGGCTCGGGATGCAAGCGCTGTGGCCGGGGCACACGTCCGCGTACTTCGCGTACGCGATGGTCGGGATGGGCGCGTTCATGGCGGGCGCGACGCAGGCGCCGCTGATGGCGATCCTGATGATCTTCGAGATGACGCTGAGCTACCAGGTCGTGCTGCCGCTGATGGTGTCGTGCGTGGTCGCCTACTTCGTCGCGCGCGCGACCGGCACGACGTCGATGTACGAGATCACGCTGCATCACCACCAGGACGCGCTGGAGCGCCTGCGGCTGCGCACCACGCAGATGCGCGAGCTGATCCAGCCCGCGCAGACGGTCGTGCCGCTCACCGCGAGCGTCGCCGACATGACCCGCGTGTTCCTCGAATATCCGGTGAAATACCTGTACGTGACCGACGAGGCCGGGCGCTTCCGCGGCGCGGTCGCGCTGAAGGACATCACGTCCGACCTGCTCGACAAGCGGGACACGACCGACAAGACGGCCGCGCACTACGTGCACACGCCGTTCCCGCTGCTAACCCCCGACATGCCGCTCGGCACCGCGCTCGAGCACTTCATGTGCTTCCAGGGCGAGCGCCTGCCGGTGATCGAGAGCGTCGCGGAGCCGACGCTCGCGGGCGTCGTCTACAAGACGTCGCTGCTCGATGCGTACCGCAGGATGACGGGCGAGCGCTGATTCAGTCCGGCGCGCGCCCCAGCACCGCCCACGAGAAGAACCCCGCGAGCACCGCCTCGGCCGCCTCGGCCGACACCTGCTGCGGATCGGCCGTGTAGTACGACTGCACGCCGTCGCACAGGCTCATCAGCCCGAGCGCGAGCGTCTCGGCCGGCAGCCGCAGCGGCGTGCCCGAATGCTCCGCGAACGCGCGGATGATGTCGGCCATCTGCGTGCGCGATTCCTGCAGGAACTGGTTGAACCGCACGCGGAACTTCGCGTCGCGCGCCGCCTGCAGCTTCGCCTCGACCCACAGCAGGTGGCACCGGTCGTCGATATGCATCCGCCGGTAATAGGCCAGCGCGGTCGCCTCCATGTGCTCGCGCGTGCCGCCGCCCTGGAAGATCTGCCGCAACTCCGCCTGCATCGACGCGTGATCCCGCGCGAGCAGCTCGAACAACAGCTCCGCCTTGCTGCGGAAATTCGAATAGAACGCGCCGCGCGTATAGCCGGCCGCGGCCGTGATGTCCTCGACGCTCGCGGCGACGAAGCCTTTCTTCAGAAAAATGTCCTGCGCAGCACTCAGCAGACGCTCGCGCGTCTGGTCCTTGCTCTGCTCCCGGGTCAAGCGCTGTGGTTTCATGGCGCGAAGTCTAGCACTTTTCACCTTTCAAATTCATCTTTGCATTCAGATACAGGCGTGTATTAGAATGCGCCACTGTTTCAGAAAGATCGTGTCCGCCCGCGCGCCGCCGCGCGCTGTTCGAGGCAAGCGCCCGCCGCTTGCCGGTTTCGTTCCGCTGTTATCGCCTCTGGGGGTTTCGTGAATCGCTCCGGTTCCCGCGCCGCGCTGCTGCTCGGCGCCGCGCTCGTCCTCGCCGCCTGTCATCCGAAAGAATCCGCGCCACCCGCGCCGCGCCCCGTGGTCGCGCAGCCGGCCCGCGCCGACGGCGCCGCGGTGTCCCGCACGCTGCCCGGCGAGATCCAGCCGCGCTACGCGACGCCGCTGTCGTTCCGCATCGCCGGCAAGATCGTCGAGCGCAAGGTGCGGCTCGGCGATACCGTGAAGAACGGCCAGGTCGTCGCGCTGCTCGACCCGTCCGACGTCGAGAAGAATGCCGCGAGCGCACAGGCGCAGCTCGACGCCGCATCGCACCGCCTCGCGTTCGCGAAGCAGCAGCTCGAGCGCGACCGCGCGCAGGCCCGCGAGAACCTGATCGCCGCCGCGCAGCTCGAACAGACCGAGGATGGCTACGCATCCGCGCTCGCGCAGCGCGACCAGGCGCAGCAGCAGCTCGCGCTCGCGAAGAACCAGCTCCGCTACGCGACGCTCGTCGCCGATCACGACGGCACCATCACCGCCGAACAGGCCGACACGGGCCAGAACGTGTCCGCCGGCCAGCCCGTCTACCAGCTCGCGTGGGCGGGCGACGTCGACGTCGTCAGCGACGTGCCCGAGGCCGCGCTCGCGTCGCTCGCGCCGGGCCACGCGGCGAGCGTCACGCTGCCGTCGCTGCCGGGCCGGCAATTCGCCGCGAAGGTGCGCGAGATCGCGCCGGCCGCCGATCCGCAAAGCCGCACCTACCGCGTGAAGCTGTCGCTCGTGCGGCCCGATCCGTCGATCCGGCTCGGCATGACCGCCGACGTCGCGTTCGACGGCGCGCCGGCCGCGGACGCCGCTGCCGCCGCCGCAATCATCACGCTGCCCGCGACCGCGCTGTTCCACGACGGCCAGCACCCGGCCGTGTGGGTCGTGCGCGCGAAGGACGACACGCTCGAGCTGCGCCGCGTCGACGTCGCGCGCTTCAACGAGCGCACCGTCACCGTGTCGCACGGGCTGCAGCCGGGCGAGCGCGTCGTGCTGCAGGGCGTGCACACGGTCAGCGCGGGCGAGAAGGTCCGCGCGATCGCGCCGCTGCATCCGGAGGACTTCGCGTCATGAGTTCGTTTCGCGAAGAAGGCCGCTTCAACCTGTCCGCATGGGCGCTGCGCCACCAGGCGCTCGTCGTCTACCTGATCGCGCTCGCGACGCTCGCGGGCATCCTCGCTTACACCCGCCTCGCGCAATCCGAGGATCCGCCGTTCACGTTCCGCGTGATGGTGATCCGCACGCTGTGGCCCGGCGCGACCGCGCGCCAGGTTCAGGAGCAGGTCACCGACCGGATCGGCCGCAAGCTGCAGGAAACCCCTGCGATCGACTACCTGCGCAGCTACTCGCGCCCCGGCGAATCGCTGATTTTCTTCACGATGAAGGATTCGGCGCCCGTCCGGGACGTGCCCGAGACGTGGTACCAGATCCGCAAGAAGGTCGGCGACATCGGCTACACGCTGCCGCCCGGCGTGCAGGGCCCGTTCTTCAACGACGAGTTCGGCGACGTCTACACCAACATCTACACGCTCGAAGGCGACGGCTTCTCGCCCGCGCAGCTGCACGACTATGCGGACCAGCTGCGCACCGTGCTGCTGCGCGTGCCGGGCGTCGGCAAGGTCGACTATTTCGGCGATCCGACGCAGCGGATCTTCATCGAGGTCAACAACGCGCAGCTCACGCGGCTCGGCATTTCGCCGCAGCAGCTCGGCCAGGCGCTGAACGAGCAGAACAGTGTGGCATCCGCCGGCGTGCTGACGACCCTCGACGACCGCGTGTTCGTGCGGCCGAGCGGCCAGTTCGACAAGGTCGACGCGATCGCCGACACGCTGCTGCGCATCAATGGCCGCACGTTCCGGCTCGGCGATCTGGCGACGGTCCGGCGCGGCTACGACGATCCGGCCGTGACCCAGATGCGTACGGTCGGCATCGGCGCGGCCGGCGCAGGCGCGGACGGCCGGAACGCCGCCGGCAAGGCTCCGCCCAGCAAGGCCGTGCTCGGCATCGGCATCACGATGCAGCCCGGCGGCGACGTGATCCGGCTCGGCAAGGCGCTCGACGCGCAGTCGGCGGCGCTGCAGGCGCAGTTGCCCGCCGGCCTGAAGCTGACCGAGGTGTCGAGCATGCCGGACGCGGTGGCGCATTCGGTCGACGACTTCCTCGAGGCGGTCGCCGAAGCGGTGGCGATCGTGCTGGTCGTCAGCCTCGTGTCGCTCGGCCTGCGCACCGGGATGGTCGTCGTGATCTCGATCCCGGTCGTGCTCGCCGTCACCGCCCTCTTCATGTACCTGTTCGGCATCGGCCTGCACAAGGTGTCGCTCGGCACGCTGGTGCTCGCGCTCGGCCTGCTCGTCGACGACGCGATCATCGCGGTCGAGATGATGGCCGTGAAGCTCGAACAGGGCTTCAGCCGCGCGCGCGCCGCCGCATTCGCATACACCAGCACCGCATTCCCGATGCTGACCGGCACGCTCGTCACGGTGTCCGGCTTCCTGCCGATCGCGCTCGCGAAATCGAGCACCGGCGAGTACACGCGCTCGATCTTCGAGGTGTCGGCGATCGCGCTGATCGCGTCGTGGTTCGCGGCCGTCGTGCTGATCCCGCTGCTCGGCTTCCACATGCTGCCGGAGCGCAAGCGTGCCGCGCATGAGGCGCACCTGCCCGACGACCACGAGCACGACATCTACGACACCCGCTTCTACACGCGGCTGCGCGGCTGGATCCACTGGTGCATCGAGCGGCGCTTCGTCGTGCTGGCGATCACCGGCGCGCTGTTCGTCGTGTCGCTGATGGGCTTCTCGCTCGTGCCGCAGCAGTTCTTCCCGAGCTCCGACCGCCCCGAGCTGCTGGTCGACCTGCGCCTGCCCGAAGGCGCGTCGTTCGCGGCGACGCTGCGCGAGACCGAGCGCCTCGAGCAGGCGATCGCGAACCGCCCCGAGATCGACCACGCGGTCAATTTCGTCGGCAGCGGCGCGCCGCGCTTCTACCTGCCGCTCGACCAGCAGCTGCAGCTGCCGAACTTCGCGCAGTTCGTGATCACCGCGAAATCGGTCGAGGATCGCGAGAAGCTCGCGCGCTGGCTCGAAACCGCGCTGCGCGACCGCTTCCCGGCCGTGCGCTGGCGGCTGTCGCGGCTCGAGAACGGGCCGCCGGTCGGCTATCCGGTGCAGTTCCGCGTCAGCGGCGACGACATCGCGACCGTGCGCGGCATCGCCGAGAAGGTCGCGGCGACGGTGCGCGGCGACGCGCGCACGGTGAACGTGCAGTTCGACTGGGACGAGCCGGCCGAGCGCTCGGTGCGCTTCGAGCTCGACCAGAAGAAGGCGCGCGCGCTGAACGTCACGTCGCAGGACGTGTCGAGCTTCCTCGCGATGACGCTGACGGGCACGACGGTCACGCAATACCGCGAGCGCGACAAGCTGATCGCGGTCGACCTGCGCGCGCCGCAGGCCGACCGCGTCGATCCGGCGAAGCTCGCGGGCCTCGCGCTGCCGACGCCGAACGGCCCCGTGCCGCTCGGCTCGCTCGGCCGCTTCACGCCGGCGCTCGAATACGGCGTGATCTGGGATCGCGACCGCCAGCCCACCATCACCGTGCAGTCGGACGTGCACGCCGGCGCGCAGGGCATCGACGTCACGCACACGATCGACGGCAAGCTGAATGCGCTGCGCGCGCAGTTGCCGGTCGGCTACCAGATCAACATCGGCGGCTCGGTCGAGGAAAGCGCGAAGGCGCAGAAGTCGATCAACGCGCAGATGCCGCTGATGGCGATCGCGGTGTTCACGCTGCTGATGATCCAGCTGCAGAGCTTCTCGCGCGTGCTGATGGTCGTGCTGACCGCGCCGCTCGGGCTAATCGGCGTGGTGTCGACGCTGCTGCTGTTCGGCCAGCCGTTCGGCTTCGTCGCGATGCTCGGCGTGATCGCGATGTTCGGGATCATCATGCGCAACTCGGTGATCCTCGTCGACCAGATCGAGCAGGACATCGCGGCCGGCCACGGCCGCTTCGACGCGATCGTCGGCGCGACCGTGCGGCGCTTCCGGCCGATCGCGCTGACGGCCGCCGCCGCGGTGCTCGCGCTGATCCCGCTGCTGCGCTCGAACTTCTTCGGGCCGATGGCCACCGCGCTGATGGGCGGCATCACCAGCGCGACCATGCTGACCCTGTTCTACCTGCCGGCGCTGTACGCCGCGTGGTTCCGCGTGAAGAACGACGAGCGCGATCCGCCGGGCGGCCCGTCTGTCGGCCCGTCCGGCGGCAGCACGCCGCCCGCCACGCCGTCGGGAGCCTGATCATGGAGTTGTCGATGAACCTGATGACGAAAACCGCGCGCGCGCTCGCGGCCGCGGGCGTCGCGTCGCTGGCCGGCTGCGCGTGGTTCGCGCCGAGCGGCGAGCCGCCCGCGATGCCGTCGCCCGCGCACTACGGCGCGGCGCCGCAGGCCGCGCAGACCGTCGCCGCGCAAGGCGTCGCGCAGCAGTTCGAAATCGGCGCGCAGCCGGTGCCCGACTGGTGGCGGCAATTCCGCTCCGACGCACTGAACGCGGTGGTCGACGAAGGGCTGCGCAACAGCCCGACGCTCGGCGCGGCCGAGCACAGCCTCGCCGCGGCGCGCGAACAGCTGCGCGCGCAGATCGGCAGCTCGATGCTCCCGTCGATCGACGCGGGCGGCCAGGCGACGCGCCAGCGCGCGCTCGGCGTGCCGATCCCCGCGCTCGGCGAGCCGACGCTGCTGTACAACACGTTCGTCGGGCAGATTCAGGCGAACTACACGATCGACCTGTTCGGCGCCGCGCGCTTCGCGAACCGCGCGCTCGCCAAACGCGTCGACATCAGCGCGTTCCAGCTCGAGTCCGCGCGCCGCGCACTCGCCGCGAACATCGTCACCGCGTCGATCACGGCGTCGGTGCTCAACGCGCAGATCGACACGACCGAGCGGCTCGTCGCGCTCGCCGACGCGCAGGCGCACGACGCCGAGCGCCGCCATGCGCTCGGCGCCGCGTCGCGCAGCGATGCGCTGAACGCGCGGCAAAGCGCGGAGACCTTCGCGGCGAGCCTGCCCGCGCTGCGCCAGCAGCGCGATTCGGCACGCCATGCGCTCGCGGTGCTGATCGGCCGCACGCCCGACCAGCCGCCCGCCGACCTCACGCTCGACGATCTCCATCTGCCCGAGCAGGTGCCCGTCGTGGTGCCGTCCGACCTGCTGCAGAGCCGGCCCGACATCCGCGCCGCCGACGCGGCGCTGCAGGCCGCCGCGGCCGAAGTGGGCGTGGCGACCGCGCAGCTGTTCCCGCAGTTGTCGCTGTCGGCGTCGATGGGCAAAGGCGGCTTCAGCTGGCCGGCGATGCTGTCCGGCGCGGGCGCGATCTGGAGCGTCGGCGCGTCGCTCAGCCAGCCGATCTTCCACGGCGGCGCGCTGCTCGCGCAGCGCCGCGCGGCGAAGGCGAGCTACGAGGCCGCCGTCGACCAGTACAAGCAGGCGGTGCTCGGCGCGTTCCAGAACGTCGCCGATTCGCTCGCGGCGCTCGAGCACGACGCGCAGGCGCTCGACGCATCGGGCCGCGCGGCACTCGCCGCGCGCGGCGCATACGACGACACCGCCGCGCGCGTGCGGCTCGGCGCGCTGCCGCCGTCCGCGTCGCGGGCGAGCGAGCTGCAGTACCGCAATGCGCGGCTCGACGAGATCCGCGCGACCGGCGCGCGGCTCGCGGATACCGCGCGGCTGTACCAGGCGATGGGCACGCCGCCCGGCGGCGAGGCCCGACCGGGCGCGCAGGCGCGCGCCGCCGGCGCGGATTCTGCCGTCTCGCCCGCCGCACAGTAATCGGCGGGCACCCCACGGGCGCGCGCGGGCCGATCGTCCGCGCGCGCCCGCTTTCCTCTTCCCGCTTGACCCTCACGTAGCGTAACGTTCGAGACTCCCGTGTGCGCACCGAACGGAGGAACAAATGCGACTGAAAGTGGGGGAACTGGCGAAACGCAGCGGGCTCACCGTCCGCACGCTTCATCACTATCACGCGATCGGTCTCCTCACGCCGTCGGCGCGCGCCGACAACGGCTACCGGCTGTACGACCGCGACGACATCGCCCGGCTCCACCAGATCCAGGCCCTGCGTCGCTTCGGACTGTCGCTCGCCGAAATCGGCGATTACCTGAACCAGCCCGGCGCCCCGCTCGTCGACCTCGTCGCGAAGCAGATCACGCTGCTCGAGCGCCAGATCGCGCAGGCCGCGCGGCTGCGCGAGCGGCTCGTCGGCCTGCACGCGCAGCTCGCCGCGGGCACGGAGCCGGAACTGGCCGATTGGCTCACCACACTGGAGTTGATGACCGTGTACGACAACTATTTCTCAGAGGAAGAACTCGCGCGCCTGCCGATGTACCGCAAGAGCCAGACGGGCGACGCGGAATGGATCGCCCTCGTCGGCGACGTGCGCGCGCTGTACGACGCGGGCGTGCCGCCCGAGGACGAACAGGCGCGTACGCTTGCCGCGCGCTGGATGGCCCTGCTCGTGCGCGACACGAACAACGACCCGCGCCTGCTGGCGAAACTGAATCGGATGCACGAACGCGAGCCGTCGATGCAGGCGCAGATCGGCATCTCGACCGCGCTGCGCGACTACGTGCTGCAAGCGGTTGCGGAGACGAAGATGCGCATTTTCGAGCGCTACCTCGAGCCCGACGAAATCCGCTTCATGCGCGCGCATTACGGCGAACGCGCAATGGAATGGCCGCAGCTGATGGCCGACGTGCGCGATGCGCTCGAAGCGGGCGTGCGGCCCGATTCGCCCGAGGCCCGCGCGCTTGCGGTGCGCTGGCTCGACCTGTTCCGCAGCTACGCGGGCGACGACCCGGCGACGCACGCGAAATTCCGCCGCGCGATGCAGACCGAGCCGGCGCTGACGAAGGACGCGTGGGTCGACGACTCGCTGCTCGGCTTCATGCGCGCAGCGATGGCGCAGTTGGCGCCGCAACGCTGAACGGGAGGTGACCGGGCGGCGGGCCGCCCGTCACGCCCGGTTACGGATAGCGCCGCTCGCTGAGGCGGCGCCAGCGCTTCATCATGTAGCCGAGAAACAGCGGGTTCGCCTTCAGGTCCGCGCTCGGCACGGGCGGGCTGCCGCCGTCCGTCACCTTCTTGCCCATCACGATCACTTCCTCGCCGCGCAGCACGTACTTCCTGCCCTGGTCGATCAGGAAATACTTGACCCCGTTCGGGCTGATGTCACCGGTACAGGCGATCTTGTACGCGAACAGGAACTGCTTGCGGTCGTTGCCGAGCAGGTCGCGCATTTCGACCGACGCCGGCACGACGTCGAGGATCTTGTCCTCGCCGCATGCGGTCACGTCGTCGCGCACGGTCCATTCAGGCTGCCCGTTCAGCGTGCCGACGACCCGAAGCTTCACGCCGTCGTCCTGCCCGGTGCGCGTGAACGTGACCGCATGGGCGCCGGCCGCGTCGGTCCACGTGTAGTCGGCGGCATGGGCCGCGCAGCTGAACAGCAGGGCCGCGATCGCGGGGCCGGCGCATGGAAATCGTTTTTTCATCGTTTTGGTGGCCTTCGGAATGAGCGCGCCATTATCCTGAAATGCATGTGCCGTCGCCATCCGGTGGCGTCGGTCACCCGCGCCGGTCACCACTTGCAGCCGGCGTCGCGCACCGTGTCGAGCGCAAGCGCGGGGATCGCCAGCAGGCCCATCCCCGCGTACGCGTTCCGGCAATCTGCGCGACGGGCTTCCGACACGCCACGCGCCAATGTTGCATCCACCGTGTCGCGCCGCTGCGCGATTCCGCCCGACGATGCGCCGAGCGCGCCGATCGCGGCGGCAGCAGGACTGCGCCCGACCGACCGTGGTGTGCCGATCGCATCGAGGTCATGACGCCAGTCGACGCCGGCGGCTGGCTCATTCGGCCTGACGGCTTCGACGCGATTCGCGGCCGCATCCGCCTTCGTGACGGCCTCCGGGTTCGGCGATCGGTTCTGCGCGCCTGTCGACGGCGCCGGCCTGCGCACAGCGGCGACGTTTGGCTCATGACGACGCGGCAAGCGCGCGCCGCTGCGTGCGTCTGCCGCCGGCTGCTGCGCAATCCATTCGACGATCAGCGCCCGCCTCGCCGTCTCCGCTGCCTGCGGTTGCACCGCGCGGCCCGTCGTCGGCATCGACTTGAGCGCAAGCCAGCCCGCCACATGAACGGCCACCGCGACGACGCACGCCACCGCGCCGACGCCCAGCCGTGGCCGGCGGCCGCCCGCGCCGGGCCACGCGCGCGCCGTCATTCCGCATCGACGCTATCGCTGCCGTCGTCGTCGAACGCGAGCAGGTCGCCGGGCTGGCAATCGAGATAGCGGCAGATCGCCTCGAGCGTCGCGAAGCGGATGCCCTTGACCTTCCCTTGCTTGAGCAGCGACAGGTTCTGTTCGGTGATGCCGACGGCCGCCGCCAGATCCTTCGAGCGGACCTTGCGGGTCGCGAGCATCACGTCGAGCTTGATGACGATCGGCATTGCGCGCGCCTCACACGAATTGCCGATGCTCGGCGTCGAGCTCGCTCGCCTGCCGCAGGATGTGCGCGATCACGAGGATGCAGCCCGCGGTGAACAGCGCGACGACGTAAGGCAGGCCGACGCTGACCGACACGACATGGCGCCCGGCCGGTTCGCGCATCGTCGCCCACATGCTCAGCAGCGGTTCGCACAGCACGCTCAGCACGACCCACAGGCCGATCGCGCGCCCCATCCTGCCGAGATGGCCGGCCGCCTGCGCGGAGAAATAGTCGCGGCGCGCATAGGTGCGGAACAGCAGGCGCAGATGATGCAGGCCGATTGCGAGCGCGGCGAGCGGCACGCTCGACAGCACGATGCCGCCCACCTTCTGCCACCACGGCATCGCGGCGACGTCCACGCCGAGCCCGGCGATCAGCGAATCGGTCAGGCCGAACCCGAAGCCGGCGCCGGCGTCGATCGACGTCAGCGACGGAAAGGCCCAGCACGCGGCGTTGAGCAGCAGCATGCCAACGATGAACCCCAGGGTGACGGCAGCCATCCGCTGGCTGAGGCGGGCAACGCGATCGGAATGCATGTGATGTCCTCGACGGGTGGAGATCCAGCCATCGATTCTACCGACAAAATTATCGTAAAACGATAATTAATGATCGCAGAATGTTGATTTTTGTCGCGCCTCGCCGGCGCGCTCACGCGTCCCGCGTCGCGACCCCGAGCGCGCGCAGCCGCCGGTACAGCGTGCGCTCGCTGAGCCCGACGTGCTCGGCCAGCGCCCGGCGCGTGCCGTGGAACGTGCGCGCGATCCGCACGAGTTCGTCGTCGGACAGCGTGCGCGCCGCGTCCGGCTGCCGCGCGGGGTCGCCCGCCTGCGCGACCTCGTCGGGCAGGTGCTCGACGCGGATCGCACCGTCGTCCGCGAACAGGCACGCGCGCTCCAGCACGTTGCGCAGCTCGCGGATGTTGCCGGGCCATGCGTACGCTTCGAGGCACGCGCGCGCCGCGTCGGTCAGCGTGAACGACGTGTCGCGCGCCCCGGCGCGCGCGTTCGCGATGCGCCGCAGGATCGACGCGGCCAGCAGCGCGATATCGCCGTGCCGCTCGCGCAGCGCGGGCAGCGGAATCGGAAACGCGCTGATCCGGTAGTAGAGATCCTGGCGGAACCGGCCGTCGTCGACCATCGCGCGCAGCGGCTTGTGCGTCGCGGCGACCAGCCGGAAATCCGCGCGCAGCGCCTCGACGCCGCCGACCCGCCGGAACGTGCCCGACTCGATCAGCCGCAGCAGCTTCACCTGCATCGGCAGCGGCACGTCGCCGATCTCGTCGAGGAACAGCGTGCCGCCCTGCGCGGTTTCGACGAGGCCCGGCTTGCGCGCCGCCGCCCCCGTGAACGCCCCCTTCTCGTAGCCGAACAGCTCGCTTTCGAACAGCGTCTCGGCGATCCCCGAGCAATCGACGACGACGAACGGCCCCTGCGCCCGCGCGCTCGCCTCGTGCAGCGCCCGCGCGAACAGTTCCTTGCCGGTGCCCGATTCGCCGAGCAGCAGCACCGGCAGCATCGACGGCGCGACCCGCTGCAGCGAGCCGAGCGCCGTGTTGAACGCATCCGAGCCGCCGACGAGCCCGTCCGCGCTCGGCTGCGCGGACGCGCTGCGGACCGTCGTCAGCCGCTCGACGTACGCGATAACGCCACCCGCCGCATCGAAGATCGGGCGTAGCTCGACGTCGACGTGCTCGGGGCCGCGCGGCGTGTGATGGATGTGCAGCACGCGATTGACGCCGCGCGACTCGAGCGCCTGCTTCATCGGGCAATGCTCGCCGGCCTGGTCGCACGGCACGTCGTAGTGATGCGACACGCGGTAGCAATGCCGGCCCACGTGCTCGACGCCCGCCACGCCGAACTGGCGCCGGTACGCGCCGTTGGCCGCGAGGATCCGGTACTCCGGATCGACGACGATCATCGGCTGCGGATCCTGCTCGAGATAGGAGACGAGCGCGTCCACGTCGGGCGCGGCGCCGCGCGTCGGCGCGGGAACGATCGGGATGATGTCGTGCGGGTGCATGGGGCGAATTCGGGATGGCTGCCACGGAGACTGCCAATTCTGCCATCCCGCTGCCGAAACTGGCAGTGCCACTGCGCCGCACGTCCCGGCGCGGCCCCGCCCGGCGCACATCCGCGGGCAAAAACACGAGACGAATCAAGCCACTGGCGTGTGCGCCGGCGCGACGGAGCCGGCTGGCACGGATTTTGTACACATGAAGGCCGATTGCCGAACCTGATCGAGGACATCCCCGTGAGCAACGCCCCCGCCATGTCGGTCGAAGGCTTCTTCGACCCGGCGACCAGCACCATCAGTTACCTGCTGCTCGAACCCGCGAGCCGCGCGTGCGCGCTGATCGACAGCGTGCTCGACTACGACCCGAAATCGGGCCGCACGCGCACCGCCAGCGCCGACCGGCTGATCGCGCGCGTGGCCGAACTCGGCGCGACGGTGCACTGGCTGCTGGAAACGCACGTGCACGCCGACCACCTGTCCGCGGCGCCGTACCTGAAAGCGCGCGTCGGCGGCGAGATCGCGATCGGCGCGCAGGTGCGCCGCGTGCAGCACGTGTTCGGCCAGCTGTTCAACGCGGGCCCCGGCTTCGCGGCCGACGGCAGCCAGTTCGACCGGCTGCTCGACGACGGCGACGTGCTGCCGCTCGGCGCGCTGTCGATCCGCGCGCTGCACACGCCCGGCCACACGCCGGCCTGCCTGACCTATTGCGTCGACGACGGCGCGCAGCGCGCCGCATTCGTCGGCGACACGCTGTTCATGCCCGACTACGGCACCGCGCGCTGCGATTTCCCGGGCGGCGACGCGCGTGCGCTGTACCGGTCGATCGCGCGCGTGCTGAGCCTGCCGCCCGACACGCGCCTCTACATGTGCCACGACTACCAGCCCGGCGGCCGCGACCTGCAGTACGTGAGCACCGTCGCCGACCAGCGGCGCGCGAACGTGCACGTGCGCGACGGCGTGACCGAGGACGACTTCGCCGCGATGCGCACCGCGCGCGACGCGACGCTCGACATGCCGGTGCTGATGCTGCCGTCGGTGCAGGTCAACATGCGCGCCGGCCATCTGCCGGCGGCCGAAGACAACGGCGTGCGCTACCTGAAGATCCCGCTCGACGCGATCTGAGCCTCCCCCGCCATCCCGCCCCGACCGGAGAATTCCAGAACATGACCATCCGCACGCTGACCGACACGCTGTCGGTCTCGCCCCAGATCACGGCCGCCGACCTGCCCGCGCTGCGCGACGCGGGCTTTCGCGCGATCGTCTGCAACCGCCCGGACGGCGAAGGCCCGGACCAGCCGACCGTCGCCGAGCTGCGCGCGGCCGCCGCGCCGCTCGGCCTCGACGTGCACGACCTGCCGGTCGATTCCGGCAAGGTCACCGACGAGCAGGCCGCGCGGTTCGGCGCGCTCATCGCGTCGCTGAATGCGCGCCACGCGCCGGTGCTCGCGTACTGCCGCACCGGCACGCGCTCGGCGACGCTGTGGGCGCTGTCGCAGGCCGGCCTGCAGCCGCCGGGCGACATCGTCGCGACGGCCGCCGCCGCCGGCTATGACCTGTCCGCGCTCGCGCCGCGCCTCGCCCCGCGCGGCGAACGCGCGGCGCCGCCGGTGGATGCGCAGCACGACATCGTGATCGTCGGCGCGGGCGCGGCCGGCCTCGCGGTCGCGTCGAGCCTGCTCGCGCGCGACCGCTCGCTCGACATCGCGGTGATCGACCCGGCCGACGTGCATTACTATCAGCCGGGCTGGACGATGGTCGGCGCGGGCGTGTTCCGGCCGGAAACCACCGCGCGCCGGATGTCCGCCGTGCTGCCGCGCGGCGTGCGCTGGATCCAGGCCGCGGTCGCCGGCTTCGAGCCGGACGCGCATGCGGTGGTGCTCGACGGCTGCCGCCGGATCCGCTACCGGCAACTGATCGTCTGCCCGGGGCTCAAGCTCGACTGGCACGCGATCGACGGGCTCGCCGACACGCTCGGCCGCAACGGCGTCACGTCGAACTACCGCTACGATCTCGCGCCGTACACGTGGCAGCTCGTGCGCGATTTCAGCGGCGGCCGCGCGCTGTTCACGCAGCCGCCGATGCCGATCAAGTGCGCGGGCGCGCCGCAGAAGGCCATGTATCTGGCCTGCGACCACTGGCGGCGCTCGGGCCGCCTCGACGCCGCGAACGTCGAGTTCCTGAACGCGGGCGCCGCGCTGTTCGGCGTGGCCGACTACGTGCCCGCGCTGATGGAATACGTGAAGCGCTACGACATCGCGCTGCAGTTCGGCCACAACCTCGTCGCGATCGACGGCCCCGCGCGCCGCGCGACGTTCCGGCGCGCGCTGCCGGATGGCAACGCGGAAACCGTCGTGCGCGACTTCGACATGATCCACGTGGTGCCGCCGCAGCGCGCGCCCGACTTCGTGCGCGCGAGCCCGCTCGCCGACGCGGCCGGCTGGATCGACGTCGACCCCGCGACGCTGCGGCACAAGCGCTTCGCGAACGTGTTCGCGCTTGGCGACGCCACCAACACGACCAACGCGAAAACCGCCGCCGCCGCGCGCAAGCAGGCGCCGGTCGTCGCGCACAACGTGCTCGCGGCGCTCGGCAAGGTTCAAGGAGAGGCCGCCTACGACGGCTACGGCTCGTGCCCGCTGACCGTCGAACGCGGCCGGATCGTGCTCGCCGAATTCCTGTACGGCGGCAAGGTCGCGCCGACCTTCCCCGCCTGGCTGATCGACGGCCGGCGGCCGTCGCGGCTTGCATGGCTGCTGAAGGAGCGGCTGCTGCCGCCGCTGTACTGGAAGGCGATGCTGAAGGGCCGCGAATGGCTCGCCAAGCCGCCGATCGCCCGTTGACCCCGCCCGACCGGAGCACACCATGCTGATTTCTCTCGTGCTCGGCGGCATCGTCGGCGCGGTGCTCGGGCTGACCGGCGCAGGCGGCGGAATTCTCGCGGTGCCGGCGCTCGTCGTCGGGATGGGCTGGCCGATGCAGCAGGCCACGCCCGTCGCGCTCGTCGCGGTGGCCGGCAGCGCCGCGCTCGGCGCGCTCGAAGGCTTTCGCCGGGGGCTCGTGCGCTACCGCGCGGCGCTGCTGATGGCCGCGGCCGGCGTGCCGCTCACCACGCTCGGCGTGCGGCTCGCCCACATGCTGCCGCAGCGCGTGCTGCTCGCGCTGTTCGCGACGACGATGCTGGTCGTCGCCGGCCGCCTGCTGCGGCAGGCGCTGCGCACGCCGCACGGGGCCGCGCAGGCGTCGCCGCTGTGCGTCGGCCGTGTGAATCCCGATACCGGCCGGCTCGTCTGGTCGTGGCCCGCCGGCCTCGCGCTCGCGTCGACCGGCGCGGTGACGGGCCTGATGACGGGCCTGCTCGGCGTCGGCGGCGGCTTCGTGATCGTGCCGATGCTGCGCAAGTTCACCGACGTGTCGATGCACGGGATCGTCGCGACGTCGCTGATGGTGATCGCGCTGGTCGGCACGGGCGGCGTGTTCGCGACGCTCATGGCGGGCACGCATGCGCCGCTCGACGTGACGCTGTGGTTTACCGCGACCACCGCGCTGGGGATGGCGGCCGGGCGTGGCGTGTCGCGGCGGCTGTCTGCGCGGCATGTGCAGATCGGGTTCGCGGGCGCGCTCGTGTGTGTCGCGATCGGGTTGATGGTGAAGGCGGTGTTCGGGGTGTGAACGGCATGACGCCCGGCGACCCGCTATCGGCGCCGGGCACATCGTCGATCAATCCCTTCGCGCCACTGCGCCGACGTAGTCTTGCGCCGCCGCAGCCGGCAATCCAGGCCGCCTGTCCGCCAGCCCCGTCCCCGCTTCCCTGGTACATAGGCGGCAAAAATACGCCGCCGTGCTGCCGCCGGACCCACACCAAAAGAAATTGCGCGCCGGCACGTCACTGTCAAAAACAAAAACAAAACGGGCGGCCCCGTCGGAGAGGCCGCCCGTTCTCACGGTCGTATTCAGCGCAGCCGCGCGTCAGGCCAGCGCCGCCATCCTGCGCCGCTCCTGCCGCAGCATCACGACGTTCGCGATCACGACGCCGGCCGTCACCGCGAAGATGAGCAGCGTCGCGAGCGCGTTCATCTCCGGATTCAGGCCGAGCCGCACGCGCGAGAACACCACGAGCGGCAGCGTCGTCGAGCCGGGGCCCGACAGGAACGCCGACAGCACCAGGTCGTCGATCGACAGCGTGAACGACAGCAGCCAGCCCGCGATCAGCGCCTGCGAGATCAACGGCAGCGTGACCGCGAAGAACACCTTGAGCGGCGTCGCGCCGAGGTCGAGCGCGGCCTCCTCGAGCGACGGGTCCAGCTCGCGCACGCGCGACTGCACGATGATCGCGACGTACGAGATGCACAGCATCACGTGGCCGAGCCAGATCGTGAAGATGCCGCGCTCGGCCGGCCAGCCGATCCACTTGCCGAGCTCGATGAACAGCAGCAGCAGCGAGATGCCCTGGATCACCTCGGGAATCACGAGCGGCGCGTTGATCATCCCGCTGAACAGCGCGAAACCGCGAAAACGCCCCATCCGCGCGAGCACGAAACCGGCCCACGTGCCGATCGCGACCGACGCGGTGGCGGTCATCAGGCCGATCTTCAGCGACAGCCATGCGGCGGTCAGCAGCTCGTCGTCGTCGACGAGCGCCGAGTACCAGCGGAACGAGAAGCCCGACCACACCGTCACGAGCTTCGACTCGTTGAACGAGTAGACGATCAGGCTCAGGATCGGGATGTACAGGAACGCGAAGCCGGCGGCGAGCGCCGCGAACTGCAGGTAACGATTCGGCTTCATGAACGGCGGCCCTCCTGCTCCTTCGCCTGGAAGTGCTGGAACATCGCCATCGGCACGAGCAGCAGCAGCACCATCGCGCAGGTCACGGCGGACGCCATCGGCCAGTCGGCGTTGTTGAAGAATTCATTCCACATCACGCGGCCGATCATCAGCGTGTTCGCGCCGCCGAGCAGTTCCGGAATCACGTACTCGCCCACCGCCGGGATGAACACCAGCAGGCAGCCCGCGATGATGCCGTTCTTCGACAGCGGCAGCGTGATCTGCACGAACGCCTTCCACGGCTTCGCGCCGAGGTCGTACGCGGCTTCGAGCAGGCGCAGGTCCATCTTCACGAGGTGCGCGTACAGCGGCATCACGAGGAACGGCAGGTACGAATAGACCATCCCGATGTAGACCGCGTAGTTCGTGCGGTACAGCTCGATCGGCGTATGGATCAGGCCGATCCACATCAGGAAGTCGTTCAGCAGGCCGTTGTTCTTCAGGATGCCGATCCACGCGTACACGCGGATCAGGAACGACGTCCAGAACGGCAGCATCACGCCCATCATCAGGATGTTGCGGGTCGCCGGGTTCGAGCGCGCGATGTAGTACGCCATCGGATAGCCGATCAGCAGGCACAGCACCGTCGTGACGGCCGCGACCAGCACCGAGTTCACGTAGGTCGCGAAGTACAGGCTGTCGGTCAGCAGGAACGCGTAGTGCGACAGGTTCAGCGCGACGTGCACGACGCCGTCCGCATAGGTCGCGAGTTCCGAATACGGCGGGATGCCGAGCTGCAGCTCGGCGAAGCTGATCTTGACGACCAGCACGAACGGCACGAGGAAGAACAGCACGAGCCACGTGAACGGCCCGGCGACGACCGCGGTGCGGCCGGTCAGGTTGAAGCGCCGCACCGGCCAGTTGAGCAGGGACTTGAACGCGGTCATGACGTCAGCACCACCCCCGCCGACGCGCTCCAGCGCACGTAGATCTCGTCGCCGAGCGCGGGCGTCTCCAGCTCGGAGATCGCGAGGCTCGACACGTTCGCGATCACCGTCTTGCCCGCGTCGAGCTTCACGTGGTACAGCGAATAGCCGCCCATGTACGCGACGTTGGTGATCCGGCCGTGCGCCCAGTTGAACGCGCCCTCGGGCGGCTTGCGCGTGAGCGCGATGCGCTCGGGGCGCACCGACACCGTGACCGGCATGCCGAGCGGCCCGGTGATGCCGTGGTTCACGTACAGCCGGCTCGACAGGTCCGGCGACTCGATGAACACGTGATCGGGCTCGTCCTCGACGGTGACGCCGTCGAACAGGTTGGTCGAGCCGATGAACTCGGCCGAGAAGCGGGTGTTCGGATACTCGTAGACCTCGTTCGGCGAGCCGATCTGCACGATCTGCCCTTCGCTCATCACCGCGAGCCGGTTCGCCATCGTCATCGCCTCTTCCTGGTCGTGCGTGACCATGATGCAGGTGACGCCGACCTTGTTCAGGATGTTGACGAGCTCGATCTGCGTGCGCTGGCGGATCTGCTTGTCGAGCGCGGACATCGGCTCGTCGAGCAGCAGCAGCTTCGGGCGCTTGACGAGCGAGCGCGCGAGCGCGACGCGCTGCTGCTGGCCGCCCGACAGCTGGTGCGGCTTGCGCTTCGCGTACTTGCCCATCTGCACGAGCTCGAGCGCCGCATGCACGCGCTCCTTCAGCTCGGCCTTCGGCACGCCTTCCTGCTTGAGGCCGAACGCGACGTTCGATTCGACCGACATGTGCGGGAACAGCGCATACGACTGGAACATCATGTTCACGGGCCGCTTGTACGGCGGCATCTGCGCGAGATCCTCGCCGTCGATCAGGATCTTGCCCGACGTGACCGTCTCGAGGCCCGCGAGCATCCGCAACAGCGTCGACTTGCCGCAGCCCGAGCTGCCGAGCAGCGCGAACAGTTCGCCCTTGCGCACCGTCAGGTTGACGCTGCGCACCGCTTCGGTCTCGCCGAATTTCTTGACGACGTCGATGATCTGGACAAAATTCTCGGCGCGCGTGTCGGCGCCGGACGAAGGAATGAAGGACGGCGCGCCCGCAACCGGCGCACTCGACTGGCTATTCATGATGTGCTGCTTCTCTCCTGCGTTTTGACGAACAAAGCCCCCGGGGGTACCAGGGGCTTCATGACTGCATGCGATGCTCCGGCTCGCGTCAGCGTCCCGACTTCAGCTCGGTCCACAGACGCGTCTGCAGGCGCTGGATCTCCGGCGGCAGCGGCTTGAGCAGGAACAGCGTCTTCACGACGTCGGCCGGCGGGTAGACGGCCGGGTCGTTCGCGACGTCAGGCCGCACGTACTTGCGTGCCTCGGCGTTCGCGCTCGGGTAGTAGACCGCGTTCGTGATCGCCGCGTGAACCTTCGGATCCTCGATGTAGTTGATCCACTGCAGCGCGGCGTCCTTGTTCTTCGCGTCCTTCGGGATCGCCATCACGTCGAACCAGACCGGTGCGCCGCCCTTCGGGATGTAGTACTCGACCTTGTACGGCTTCTTCGCTTCCATCGCGCGATGCTTCGCGATCACGACGTCGCCCGACCAGCCGAACGCGAAGCACAGGTCGCCGCCGACCAGGTCGTTGATGTAGCCCGACGAGTTGAACTGCGTGATGTACGGACGGATCTTCTTCAGCACGTCCATCGCGGCCTTGTAGTCGGCCGGGTTCGTGCTCATCGGGTCCTTGCCGATGTAGTGCAGCGTCGCCGCGAACATCTGGTCCGGCGCGTCGAGCACCGACACGCCGCACGCCTTCAGCTTCGAGATGTTCTCCGGCTTGAACAGGATGTCCCAGTTGTCGAGCGGCACCTTGCCGAGGATCTGCTGGGCCTTGTTCACGTTGTACGCAAGGCCGGTCGTGCCGTACGCCCAGGGCACCGCATATTTGTTGCCCGGATCGGCGCCGGCGACGAGCGCCATCAGTTGCGGATCGAGATACTTGAGGTTCGGCAGCTTCGACTTGTCGAGCGGCGCGAAGATGCCGGCGGCGATCTGCTTGCCCGCGTAGTTGCTGGTCGGCACGACGATGTCGTAGCCCGAGCTGCCCGTCAGGAGCTTCGCCTGCAGCGTGTCGTCGCTGTCGTAGTTGTCATAGCGGACCTTGACGCCGCTCTGCTTCTCGAAGTTCGGGATCGTGTCCTTCGCAATGTAGTCCGACCAGTTGTAGACATTGAGCTGCGTATCCTTCGCCGCCGCCGCCGATGCGCCCACGCACAGCGCGAGCGCCGCGAACCGGCCCACTACCTTTGCTTTCATCCCGTTCTCCCTCCGGCCGGACCGTTCGCCCGGCTGCCTCGTCATGGCGGCGCATTCTGGCGCTCCGCCCCTCGAAAACCCCGAAAACTACCATCATTCGCGCTCCGTCACAAAAAAATCATGCCGGTGTCGCGCAAACGGAACAGATTCCCGCCGCCGGCCGATCCGGCCGCCCGTGCGGCGGAGCATTCCGGGGGAAATTCTATCGGGTAATCGGCGGCTGTCCACCTGGAAAAACAGGCGGTGGCGAAACCGCCGTCGAGCGCCGGACGAGCGGCTTGCCCGGCAGCGCGGCGCATGCTGCCGTTTCACCGGTGAAATCGCGACGCGCCTCGCGCGCCCGGCCCCAGCCGCCAGGGCCGGCCCGCTGTTGGCCGCGGCCATCATCGGCCGCTTGGCCGTACTGTCACGACGACGTACCGGGACAGCATGCCGGCCGCACCCGCCAGGCCACCCGGCTCCGATGCACTAAAATGACGACCCGACGATTCCACTGCGCCCCCTCCGATGGCCTCCAATCTCCACGACCTGCCCGACAGCCCCTGCATCGGCGTGTGTTCGACCCTCTTCGACGACGTCTGCAAGGGCTGCGGCCGCACAGCCGCCGAAGTCTCGAACTGGGTGTTCCTGAGCGACGACGAAAAACACGCGGTGTGGGAACGCATCACGCGCGAAGGCACGGCGATGCGCTTCCAGTACGACAAGCTGTAATTATTCCTCTCGCGCCGGCGCATGCCGACGCGATGCACACGGCCGGGCTCCCGCCTGCGCGCGTGCGAGCCGCTCGTCGGCCGAACGAACGCTGCGTATCGCGCGCAGCCGCGGCGTTGGCCGCGCGCCCCGCCTGGTTCCCTGCCTGCGTCGCCCCCCGCGCCCCAACGCGACAAACACCGCGACATTCGTTTCCCTTCATCCTTCCCGCCGCCGGCAAGCGCCATGGCCGGCATGACGCCGTGCGCCGGCAATCCCGACCGGCGATTGCCGACTGACGTGTCAAGGCCGCGTCATGCCCGATCTTCGAAATCATCCGCCGAGATCGAATCGATACCGCTTCATCTTTATTGAAGCTGAAAAGTATTTCATTTGACATTCGTAACGATCAAAACACCAGTTACTCCGAGACAAACCCGATTATTTTCACGAATAGAAATTTCAGATTCCATAAAAACAATCGTGAAAATTTGTACATGTCCGATTTCAATTTCAGAATCCAATTGATAAATTCCACCTCGCTCACCGGAAATATCGGCGGGTGAATTTCTCTCCATTAGTCAAAAATCCGGATCCCCCGAATCAAATTCGGAATTCCGGCTTATTACCTGGAACCCCTTCAAATGAAATTCATTAAGATGACGAACAAGATGTCCGGCCTCGTGACTGCGGGCCTGCTCGCGATGTGCAGCGCATCCGCGTTCGCCGAGTCGTTCGAAGTCAAGGTCACCGGCAAGATCAAGCCCGGCGCCTGCACGCCGACGCTCGCCGGCGGCGGCACGTTCGATTACGGACTCATCGGCACGGCTGAACTCAGCCCCACCGAGCCCACGCTGCTCACGATCCATTCGGATTCGATCACGATCACCTGCGACGCCGCCGCCCGCGTCGCACTGACGGCGCAGGACAATCGTGCCGGCACTGGCGCATTCTCCGGCAATATCAATTTCTTCGGCATGCCCAACTCAACCATCACGCAATTCGGTCTCGGCACGGCCGGCGGCAAGAATATCGGCGCCTTTGCATTTCGGTTCAGAAAAAACTCGTTCCAGGCAGATGGCGTGGCTGTCGATTCGATTTATTCGAAAACCAGCGGCGCCACCTGGATCACGTCCGACGGAATCGCCGAAAGGACCGGAGGCTACGAGTCCTGGGCAGCGAAAGGCAAGTTGGTGCCGGTCGCGGCGAAGGTTTTCACCGGCACGCTCGACGTGCAGGCCGCCATCGACAAGACGTCGAATCTCGACGTGAGCCAGGAAATCAATCTCGACGGCCTCGCGACCGTCTCGCTCGTGTACCTGTAATTCCGGTACGCCCCTTTCCGTCGATTGTCTTTATCGCCTGACAGGCGTCGACTGTGCCGCCGCTTCGGCGAAGCGGCGGCACAACGCACGCTTGCGCCAACAGGTAGCCGATTCCATGAAATTCCCTGCGATCCATTCCCTGCGGTTGTCGTTGTTCGTCCCTCTCCTCGGTGGCCTGATCGGCGCGAACGCCGTACATGCAATGGGCGTCGTGCCCGATACGTCCGTGGTGATCGTCGACGAGGCCGATGGCGAAGGAACGATCTCGGTCAGAAACACCGACGACCAGCCGACGCTCCTTCATACGACGATCGAGCCCATTCCCGAAGACCCGGCCGAGCTCGTCATCGCGACGCCCCCGGTCGCGCGGGTCGAAGGCGGCGCTGCGCAACTCGTCCGGTTCGTACTCGCCGGAAACGAACCGCTCGCAACGCAGCGCCTCGCCCGCGTGACGTTCTCCGGCATTCCACCGAAGCGCCAGGGCCGGAACGAGATCCGGACGATCCTTCGCCAGAACCTGCCCGTCCTGGTCCAGCCGCGCGACCTCGAGCGCAACGATGCGCCGTGGGCGCTGCTGAAGTGGTCGATCGACGGCGGCGAACTGGTCGTGCGCAACGACAGCCGCTACGTGGTGCGCCTCGAACAGAAAGTGCAGTTGCTGCCGACGCAGCAGATCGTGTCGCTGCCGGCGCCTTACGTGCTGGCCGGACAGGCGCGCCGGATCGCGTTGTCCAGCGGCGCTGCCGCCATGCCCGAGCGCGTCCGCCTGTTTCCCGCCACGGTCTATGGCTACTCGGTCGATCACTACGACGCGCCGCTCGACCTCGGCACGGCCGGTGCGGTCACGCGCCGGTAAGCGCCGTGCGGCCGTTTCCGGACCTGCAACGGCGGGTGCCGCCCGTAACCGGGACGTACTGCTCGCGTTCGGGCTGTCCATCGCCGCAGGCAGCACACCATGCGCCGCCACCTCCGGCGCCGGCGGCGCCCCGCCCGATGCGCTCGAATTCGACACGGGCGCGCTGCGTGAGCAAGGCATCGACGCCGCGGCCGCCCGCTACTTCGAGCACGCGCCACGCTTCGCGCCCGGCACCGCGCCCGTCAGGCTGACGGTCAACGGCAGGCGCGCCGGTCGCGCCGATGCGCGGTTCGACGACAACGGAAACCTGTGTGCCACGCCCGCCCTGCTGCATGCGGCCGGCCTCGTCGTCCCCGATGCGTTCCGCGCTGCGGTCGCGCCGGCCGCGCGTCCCGACGCGGCCCCATGCCACGACTACCGGCGCTTCTATCCGCAGACGATCGTCACGCTGCGCCCGGCCGACGGCGCCATCGACCTCGTCGTGCCAGCCGACGCGCTCGCTGCGACCCGGCGCACGCCCGGCGCGTTCGAGCGCGGCGGCTTCGCCGGGCTCGTCAACTACGACCTGCTCGCGACGACGACGCGCACCCCCGCCGGCACATCGCAATACTGGCAGGCCACGACCGAAGCCGGGTTCAACGCGTCGGACTGGATCGTCCGCAGCAGCCAGATCGTCACGGCCGTGGACGGGCACGTCGACGTCAACCATCAGGCGGCCTACGCGCAGCGCACGTTCGCGTCGCTCGGCACGACGTTGCAGGCGGGGCAGATCGTCCCGCGCTCGACGCTGTTCGCGACCGGCCGGATGTTCGGCCTGCAGGCGTTTCCCGACGAAGCGCTTGCCGTCGCGCCCGGGACGGCTGCGCGGGTGACCGGGATCGCGCGCACGCAGGCGCGCGTCGAGGTGCGCCAGCTCGGCGTGCTGATTCACACGTCGCAGTTGCCGCCCGGCCCTTTTGCGCTGGGCGATCTGCCGCTCGTCAGCGGCACTGCGGATATTGACGTGACGATCGTCGAGGCCACGGGCGACGCGCAGCATTTCGTCGTGCCGGGATCGTCCCTGTCCGGCGCCGGGCTCGCCGCCGCGCAAGGGCTGGCGATCGCGGTCGGCCGCCTGCAGAACGACGGATACGCGCAGGCCCCGTGGCTCGCGACCGCCACCCACGGCTGGCAGATCCGGCAACGCGCCCGGCTGAACGCCGGCATCCTGGTGTCGTCGCCGTTGCAGTCGGGCGCTGCGAGCGTCGAATTCGTCCCGCTTGCCGGCGTCGATGCGGCCGTCGGCATCGACATCAGCCGTACCGCCGGTCGACGCGGCACCCAGGCCCGTGTCACCGTGGCGAGCAACCGCGACACGGCGCTGAGCGCCAGCGCGTCGTATGCACGGCGCACGTCCGGATACCGGGAGTTGACCGATGCCGTCCTCTCGACGGACGCATTCACGCCGCCCTCGCACACGCAATTCGCCGCCGCGCTCGGCTGGCACGATCGCGCGCTCGGCATGCTGTCGCTCGACTACACGTGTGTCGGGGTATTCGACGGCCCCGACATGCAACGCATCGCCGGCATGTGGACCCGTCCGTTCGGGCGCGGATCGCTTTCGCTGAACGTAAGCCGTACGCTCGGCACCCGCGGCGCGGGCGGCACCCAGGTCTACGTCAGCGTGGCCGTGCCGATCGGCCAGCGCAGCGTCGGCGCATACGCGAACGTCACGGGCGACTCGCTGCGCTCCGGCGCCCGCTATTCCGACACGTTCGGCCGCACCGGCAGCTACAGCGTCGCGGCCGACTACGACACCGCGAACCGTTCGCCGTCGATACGCGCGACTGTCAGCGCCACGCCAGGCCATACGCGTGCGACCGTGAACGCCAGCCTCTACGGCGCCGGCCGTTCGACAATCGGTGTCAATCTGCGCGGCGCGGTCGCCCTGCTCGATGGCGTCGGCATGCTGTCGCCGTACGAGATTCGCGACACGTTTGCGCTCGCCAGCGTCGGCGATCGCGCCGGCATCGAACTCGCGACGCCGTCCGGCCCGGTCTGGACCGATCGGCGCGGCCGAGCCGTCATCGCATCGCTGCCCGCATACGCGCAGACGTTCATTCGGGTCAACACGAAAAGCCTGCCGCGCAACCTCGACCTGAAGAATGGGCTGCAGACCGTCGAAGCCGGACGCGGCTCGGTCAGCCGCGTCGAATTTGCCGTCGAGCAAACGCGACGCGTGCTGCTGACCGTGACGCAAGCGAACGGCGCGTTGCTGCCGACGCTGTCGACCGTCATCGACGACGGCGACCGGTTCGTGACCGTCAGCGGCGGCGAAGGCAAGCTGCTGCTCACGGGCGCCCAACTGACCAAGCCGCTGCGAATCGCATTACCGAACGGGAAGCGCTGCCGCCTGACGTTCGCGCTGCCGGACGTGCCGCCCGTCGCGACGCGCTACTACGAACGGGCCGACGCGCGCTGCGCGTCATCGCCCGATCCCGCCACGGGCAGCACATAAAAAAAGCGGCACGCATACCGCCGTGCCGCCAACCCCAACTCTGTTCTTTTACGCGTTCAGAACTTCATCCCGACGCCCACGCCGACGATCAGCGGATCGATGTGCAGCGTGCCGATCGACTTGTCGCCGAGCGTCGCATCGGTACTCATCCAGATCTTCTTCACGTCGACGTTGACGAACACCTTCTTCGTCACCTGCACGTCGACGCCGAACTGCAGCGCGGGCCCGAAGCTGCTCTTCTCGATCGACACGCCCTGCCCGCCGACGTTGAGCCCGTTGTTGTAGAAGTACGTGTAGTTCAGGCCCGCGCCCACGTACGGACGCACCTTGCCGGCATGGTTGAAGTGGTACTGCAGCAGCAGCGTCGGCGGCAGCACGTTCACGCCGCCGAGGTCGCCGAGGCTCGACGTCGCCTGGTGCCGCGACGTGCCGAGGATCAGCTCGACGCCGAGATAGTCGCGAATCATGTACGTGAAATCGAGCTCGGGCACGATCGCGTTCTTCACGCCGACGTTGATCGCGCCCAGCGTGTCGCTGCCGCGCTCGTTCGGCTGGATGCTGATCGCGCGCAGCCGGGCCAGAAAGTCGCCCTGGTAAATGCCATCGCCCTGCGAAGCGGCGTGCGACAGTGTCGGCATCGCGGCGAGGCTCGCGGCACATGCCGCGGCAGTCATACAGTTTCGAATCGTCTTGTGCATCATCTTACGAACCCCCTAGGAACGGCCTCCATTCTGTCGGCAGGGTCTTTCCCTCATCTTGATATTCGTCAAGCCAGCGTAAACGTGGGGCGGTTTGTCGCAGCGTCGGTCGCACGGCCCGTGAGCAGCAGGTCGAGCAAATCCCGCACGCTGCGGATCGCGCGGCCGAACGGCAGCGCCTCGCGGCCGCGGAAGAACAGGCCGTTCGCGACGTCGCCGCGCAACGCGGCGGCGAGGCGCGTATCGATGCAGAAGTGGCCGAACTTCTCGATGCCGTCGCGCAAGCCGCATACGCTCAGGCATTCGAGCGCGGTCGGACAGCGCTGCTTCAGCGCGCCGAGCTTGTTGCGGATGCGCGTCTCGTTGCGCAGGTAACGATCGAGCCACGGCGTCTTCACCGCGCGCGCCGGCAGGCCCGTCACGCTGACGAACTCGACGATGTCGTCGGGGCCCGCATCGGCGAGCACGCGCTTGAAGTTCGGATGCGCGTCGCCCTCCTCGGTGACCGCGAACGGCGTGCCGACCTGCACGGCGTTCGCGCCGGCGGCGAGCGCGTCGCGCACCGCCGCGTGACTGTTGATGCCGCCCGCGACGATCAGCGGTATTCGCTCGCGCGCGAGGCCGAGCGACGCGATCACCTGCGCACTCTCGTCGAGCACGCGCGCGAAGTCGAAGCGTGGGTCGTGCATGTCGTCGAGCTGCGTGACGCCGAGATGGCCGCCCGCATGCGCGGGATGCTCGATCACGATCGCGTCCGGCAGCCGGCCCTTCTTCATCCATTTCTTCAGCACGAGCGCGATGCCGCGGCTGTCCGACAGGATCGGGATCAATGCGATGTCATGGCCGTGCGTCAGGTCCGGCAGGTCGAGCGGCAGGCCCGCGCCCATCACGATCGCGTCCGCGCCGTGCTCGCATGCGACACGCACGTAGTCCGCGTGCGCGCTGACCGCCTTCATCACGTTGACGGCGATCATTCCGCGCCCGTCGCTGTAGGTCTTCGCAAGACGGATCTCGCGCGCGAGCGCGTCGAGATTCGCGGCCTCGAGCGTGGCGCGCACCGGCTGCGCACGGCAGCGTTCGAGCAGGTCCGCATGGTGATGGCGCAGGTCGATGCTCGCGATCGTGCCGAGCGCGCCTTCGCGCGCGACGCTGCCGGCCAGCCGGTGCGCAGAGACCCCGACGCCCATGCCGCCCTGCACGACCGGCAGCAATGAACGGCCGCGAATCACGAGCGGCGGGAAGGAAGTGCGGGCAGACATCGGGGACCTCGTCGAACCATCGGAAGCTGCGATGATCGACGATTGGCCGGCGCGCGCCTTGCGCGGCATCAAGAAAAACGGCACGCGCAAGGCGTGCCGTTTCGTGTAGCGCGCGTTGCCGCCGCTCAGGCCGTCTTCTGCGGCTTGAGCTGCATCGACTTGTATTCGAGGTATTCCTCGAGCCCGTACACGCCGTTCTCGCGGCCGTGGCCCGACTGCTTGAAGCCGCCGAACGGCGCGGCCATGTTCCACGTGCCGCCGTTGATGTCGACCTGCCCGGTGCGAATGCGCCGCGCGACGCGCATCGCGTGCTCGTCGCTGCCGGCCCACACCGCGCCGCCGAGGCCGTACGGCGAGTCGTTCGCGATGCGCACCGCTTCGTCCTCGTCGCGATAGGTGATGATCGACAGCACCGGCCCGAAGATCTCCTCCTGCGCGATCGTCGATTTCGGGTCGACGCGCCCGAACACGGTCGGCTTCACGAAGAAGCCCTTGTCGATGCCGTCCGGCAGGCCGACGCCGCCCGTCACGAGCTCCGCGCCTTCGTCGATGCCGCGCTGGATGTACGACTGCACGCGCTGCTGCTGCGCCGCCGACGCGAGCGCGCCGAGACGCGTCGCATCCTGCCGCGGGTCGCCCGCGACGTACGCTTCGGCCGCGGTCTTCGCGAGCGCGCGCGCTTCGTCGTAGCGGGCTTCCGGCACGAGCATCCGGGTGTGCGCGGAACAGGTCTGGCCGGCGTTCAGGTAGCACGCGTTGACCGTGCCCTTCACCGCCGCCGTGAAATCGGCATCGTCGAGGATCACCGACGCCGACTTGCCGCCCAGCTCGAGCGCGACGCGCTTGACGCTCGCGGCGGCCAGCTCGGCCACGCGCTTGCCGGCGCGGGTCGAGCCGGTGAACGACACCATGTCGATGTCGGGATCGGTCGCGAGCACTTCCCCGACCACCGGCCCGTAGCCGCACACGAGGTTGAACACGCCGGCCGGCAGCCCCGCTTCATGAATCGCCTCGGCGAGCATGAACGCGTTGAGCGGCGCGATCTCCGACGGCTTGAGGACTACCGTGCAGCCGGCGGCCAGCGCCGGCGCGACTTTCAGCGTGACCTGGTTGAGCGGGTAGTTCCACGGCGTGATCGCCGCGACGACGCCGACCGGTTCGCGCACGACGAGCGAGTTGTCGACCCGCGCCTCGAATTCGAACGACGCGGCGAGCTTCGCGTACGCGTTCCAGTTGTAGATCGGGCCGCCCACCTGAATCGCGCGCGACAGCTTGATCGGCATGCCGACCTCGCCCGTGATCGATTGAGCGAGTTCCTCGCCGCGTGCCTGCAGGCGCTCGGCAATCTTGCGCAGGTAGGCGGCGCGCGTCGCGGGCGGGGTGGCCGCCCAGCCGTCGAACGCGGCGCGCGCGGCGCGCACGGCCGCTTGCGCATCGGCCGGCTGGCCCTCCGGAATCCGGCCGATCACGGCCTCGGTGCCCGAGTCGATCACGTCGATCATGCCGTCGCCCGTCGGCTCGCGCCAGGCGCCGTCGATATAGAACTTGTCGTAGGTTTTCATCGTCGTGTTCCGTCTCCATGGAAGCGAACATTCTAGCGAGTGTCGTGCCCGCCCGGCATGGCGCCGGGCCGCACGCGAAGTGACGCGCCGCGCAAGCTTCGCCGGCGCGGCGATTGACAGCCATTCGAAAGCAAACCAGCCTCGGGCACCGCATTGATCATACAAAAAGGAACGTCTTGAGCGCCACGACGCGCACGACACGCCGAAAGCCCCGGTGCGGCCTGCCGCTCCTTTCATCCCCGCATCGGCCCGGGTGCGCGACCGGGCCTGCATCGTGCTATGTTTTTACTATCGGCACCGGGTCCTTGCGCCCGGCCGCCATCCGGAATCGATGCATTTCGCGAGCGCTGCCATGACCGACGCCTGCCCCACCCTCGGCTCCCACGACCGCCTGGAGCTGCTCTGCTGGCTCACCTGCGGCAATCTCGGCGCGTACTACCTGAACGAGACCTGGCCGGACGCCGCGTTCCAGGTGCAGGCCGCGCATCGCTGGCTCGATCGCCACCACCGCGCGGCCGACTGGCTGTCGATCGCGAAGCTGTCCGCGCTCGCGCAGGACATCGCGAAGCGCCATGCCGGCTTCGTCGACGCGGCCTGGGCGCGCGACGCGGTCGAGGAGATCGTCGACACCGACGACCTGAACTATCAGGCGCGGCTCGTGCAATGGGTGTACGAAGACTGCTGCAAGGCGCTCGCGGACCAGCGGCTCGCCGATTGACTGACGCCACGGGCCGCCGCGCGTCAGGTGCCGCACGCGTGGATCAGGAACTGCTGCAGCGCCAGCGCCGGCCCGGCTAGCGTGCCCTTCTTCCGCCAGATCATGCCCGCGTCCATTTGCGGGATCGCGTCGTGCACCGGCCGCGCCTCGATGCGCTTGCCTTCGAGCGACCACGGGCGAAACACCATGTCTGACAGGATCGTCACGCCGAAGCCGTGCGCGACGAGCCCGCGCAGCGCCTCCATCGACGACGTGCGAAACGCGATGTTCGGCGTGACGCCCACCTCGCGCCAGTACCGTAGCGTCGACTGCTCGCCTTCGTCGACGGTGATCAGGATGTACGGATAGCCGGCGATATCCGCGAGCGACGGCGCGCGCAGCTGCGCGAGCGGATGCGACGGCGCGACCCACAACTGCCGCCGCGACCGGATCAGCACCTGGCTGTCGAACCGGGCCGGCCGCGCCACGTTCGACAGCAGCACGACCCCCATGTCGATCTCGCCGTCGAGCACCGCCGCCTCGATGTCCGCCCGTTCCATGTCGCGCAGGTCGAACTCGATGTACGGATAGGTCGTCCGAAAGCGCGCGAGCAGCTCCGGCAGGAAATAGCCGAGCACCGTGTACGACGCCGCGATCCGCACCGTGCCGCGCAGGTCGTGCGAGCGGAACGGCGGCTTGTGCACGGCATCGCGCGCGGCATCCAGCACGCGCCGCGCGTGGTTGTAGAAATCCTGGCCGTCCGGCGTCAGCGCGACGCCTTGCGGCAAACGCTCGAACAACCGCATGCCGAGCCCGTTTTCCAGCGCCAACACCGCGTTCGTGATCGCCGACTGCGATACATGCTCGTTGGCAGCCGCCATCGAGAATTGCCCGGTTTGAGCAGCGGCCACGAAGTACCGCAACTGCCGGAGCGTGAGATCGAATGCCATCTGTTTTTCGCATACCAGAGTTTGCTATTTGTGATTTTACGATAGCAAATCGGCTTCCTATACTCGGCAAAAAAGACAGTACACCGGAGACAGATCGCCATGAACGCCCCCGCCCCGAGCGTCGCTGCCGAGCCGCACGACGCCGCCGTCACCCTCGACGACAAGTACACGCTGGAAAAAGGCCGCGTCTACATCAGCGGCACGCAGGCCCTCGTGCGGCTGCCGATGCTGCAGAAGGCGCGCGACCGCAACGCCGGGCTCAACACCGCCGGGTTCATTTCCGGCTACCGCGGCTCCCCGCTGGGCGCGCTCGACCAGTCGCTATGGAAGGCGAAGCAGCACCTCGAGTCGAACGACATCGTGTTCCAGCCCGGCGTCAACGAGGATCTGGCCGCGACGGCCGTCTGGGGCACGCAGCAGATCAACCTGTGGCCGGGCGCCACGCGCGACGGCGTGTTCGGCATGTGGTACGGCAAGGGGCCGGGCGTCGACCGCACCGGCGACGTGTTCAAGCACGCGAACTCCGCGGGCAGCGACGCGCGCGGCGGCGTGCTCGTCCTCGCCGGCGACGACCACGCGGCCAAATCGTCGTCGGTCGCGCACCAGTCCGAGCATGCGTTCATCGCGGCCGGCATGCCCGTGCTGTATCCGGCGAACGTGCAGGAATACCTCGACTACGGGCTGCACGGCTGGGCGATGAGCCGCTACTCGGGCCTGTGGGTCGCGATGAAGTGCGTGACCGACGTGATCGAATCGACCGCGTCGGTCGACCTCGATCCGGACCGGGTGCAGATCGTCACGCCCGCCGACCATGCGCTGCCGCCGGGCGGCCTCAACATCCGCTGGCCCGACTCGCCGCTCGCGCAGGAAGCGCGGCTGCTCGACGAGAAATGGTATGCGGCGCTCGCCTACGTGCGTGCCAACAAGCTGAACCGCGTCGTCGTCGATTCGCCGACGCCGCGCTTCGGCATCATGACGGCGGGCAAGGCCTACCTCGACGTGCGCCAGGCGCTCAGCGACCTGGGCCTCGACGACGAGGTCTGCGCGCAAATCGGCGTGCGCGTGCTCAAAGTGGGCTGTGTATGGCCGCTGGACGCACAGGATGCGCGCGCGTTCGCGACCGGCCTCGAGGAGATCCTGGTCGTCGAGGAAAAGCGGCAGATTCTCGAATATGCGCTGAAGGAAGAGCTGTACAACTGGCGCGAGGACGTGCGCCCGAAGATCTACGGCAAGTTCGACGAGCGCGAGAACGAAGGCGGCGAAGGCGGCGAATGGTCGGTGCCGCGCGGCAACTGGCTGCTGCCCGCGCATTACGAGCTGTCGCCCGCGCTGATCGCGAAAGCGATCGCGCGGCGCCTGATGCGCGCCGACCTGCCCGCGGACGTGCGGGCGCGCATGCTCGCGCGGGTCGCCGTGATCGAGGCGAAGGAACGGGAAGCGGCGAAGCCGCGCGTGTCGGTCGAGCGCAAGCCGTGGTTCTGCTCGGGCTGCCCGCACAACACGTCCACCCGCGTGCCGGAAGGCTCGCGGGCGCTGGCCGGCATCGGCTGCCACTACATGTCGATGTGGATGGACCGCAACACCGAGACTTTCAGCCAGATGGGCGGCGAAGGCGTCGCGTGGATCGGCCAGATGCGCTTCTCCGGCGACCGGCACATCTTCGTCAATCTCGGCGACGGCACCTACTTTCACTCCGGGCTGCTCGCGATCCGCGCGGCGATCGCCGCGAACGCGACCATCACGTACAAGATCCTCTATAACGACGCCGTCGCGATGACGGGCGGCCAGCCCGTCGACGGCGTGCTGACCGTCCCGCAGATCGCCCACCAGGTCCACGCGGAAGGCGCGAAGCAGATCGTCATCGTGACGGACGAGCCGCAGAAATACGCGGCGGGCGTCGTGCTGCCGGCAGGCGTCGAGGTTCATCATCGCGACGAGCTGGATGCGATCCAGCGCAAGCTGCGCGACACGCCGGGCACGACCATCCTGATCTACGACCAGACCTGCGCGACCGAGAAGCGCCGCCGCCGCAAGCGCGGCACCTATCCCGACCCGGCGCGGCGCGCGTTCATAAACGACGCGGTGTGCGAAGGCTGCGGCGATTGCTCGGTGCAGTCGAACTGCCTGTCCGTGGAGCCGCTGCCGACGCCGCTCGGCACCAAGCGCAAGATCAACCAGTCGTCCTGCAACAAGGACTTCTCGTGCGTGAACGGCTTCTGCCCGAGTTTCGTGATCGCTGAAGGCGCGCAGCTTCGCAAGCCGCAAGCCGCGCACGCCGCCGGCTCGAGCGGGCCGGATGTCGACGGGCTGCCGATGCCGGCGCTGCCCGATATCGCGAAGCCGTATGGCGTGCTCGTCACGGGCGTCGGCGGCACGGGCGTCGTGACGATCGGCGGCCTGATCGGGATGGCCGCGCACCTCGAGCGCAAGGGCGTGACCGTGCTCGACATGGCGGGCCTCGCGCAGAAAGGCGGCGCCGTGCTGAGCCACGTGCAGATCGCCGCCGCGCCCGACGCGCTGCATGCGACCCGCATCGCGACCGGCGAAGCGCGGCTCGTGATCGGCTGCGACGCGATCGTGTCGGCGTCCGCCGACGTGCTGTCGCGCACGCAGCACGGCGTGACGGTGGCCGCGATCAACAGCGGCGAGACGCCCACCGCGGAGTTCGTCAAGAATCCGAAATGGACGTTCCCGGGCGTGCAGACGGAAGCCGCGCTGCTCGACAGCATCGGTGACGGCTGTGCGTTCATCGACGCCAATGCGCTGGCGCTCGCGCTGCTCGGCGACACGATCTACAGCAACCCGCTGCTGCTCGGCTTCGCGTGGCAGAAAGGCTGGCTGCCGCTCGGGCTGCCGGCGCTGCTGCGCGCGATCGAGCTCAATGGCGTATCCGTCGACAAGAACCGGCTCGCGTTCCATTGGGGCCGCCATGTCGCGCATCACGGCGCCGCGTCGGTTCAGGCATTCGCCCGGCCCGCTGCCGCACCGCAGGCAGCAGCCGCGCCGGTTGCCGAATCGCTCGACACGCTGATCGCCACGCGGGAAGCGCTGCTGACTGCCTATCAGAACGCGGGCTACGCGCAGGCCTATCGACGCACCGTTGACCGGATTCGCGCGAAGGAGGCGCAGCTCGCCGGAGATCCGGCGCTGCCGCTGACGCGCGCGGTCGCCGCGAACCTCGCGAAGCTGATGGCGTACAAGGACGAATACGAAGTCGCCCGCCTGTATGCGGATCCGGCCTATCTCGACAAGCTGCGGCAGCAGTTCGAAGGCGAACCGGGGCGCGACTACACGCTGAGCTTCCATCTCGCGCCGCCGATGTTCGCGAAGCGCGACGAACACGGCCATCTGCGCAAGGCACGCTTCGGCCCGTGGGTGCTGCCGGCGTTCCGGATGCTCGCCCGCCTGAAGGGGCTGCGCGGCACGTCGCTGGACCTGTTCGGCAAGACGGCGGAACGGCGCGGCGAGCGGCAGATGATCGCCGATTATGTCGCGCTGGTTGACGAGTTCTGCGCGACGCTCGATGCCGAACGCCTGCCTGCGGCTGTGCAGTTGGCAGGTCTGCCTGACGAGATCCGCGGGTTCGGCCACGTGAAGGAAAGGAATGTCGCGGTGGTCGCGAGCAAGCGGGCGCGCCTGCTCGACGCGTATCGGAAGCCGGTGGAACAAGCGGTCAAGGCGTGATTCTGCGGCCGCCCTCGCGGCCCAATACGACAAAAAGCCCATCCGAGGACACCCCGGATGGGCTTTTTTCGATACGCGGGCCCGGAACGGCGGCCCGCAGACCTTACGCCTGCCCCTGGCTCGCGAGGAAGTCCTCGTAATTCCCGCCGAAGTCGGTCAGCGTGCCATGCGTGGTCACTTCGATGATCCGGTTGGCCAGCCCGCTGACGAATTCACGGTCGTGCGACACGAAGATCAGCGTGCCTTCGAACTTCTCGAGCGCGATCTGCAGCGACTCGATCGACTCCATGTCCATGTGGTTGGTCGGCTCGTCCATCAGCAGCACGTTGTGGCGGCCAAGCATCAGCTTGCCCCAGATCATGCGGCCCTTCTCGCCGCCCGACAGCACCTTCACCGACTTCTTGATGTCGTCAGCCGAGAACAGCAGGCGGCCGAGCGTGCCGCGCACCATCGTCTCGTCGTCGCCGTCCTTGCGGTACTGGTCGATCCAGTCCATCAGCGCGATGTCGTTCGGGAACTCCTCGTAGGTGTCCTGCGGCATGTAGCCGACGTTCGCGTTCTCCGACCACTTCACCGTGCCGTGATCGAGCGTCAGGTTGCCCAGCAGCGCACGCAGCAGCGTCGTCTTGCCCGCGCCGTTCTCGCCGATGATCGCGATGCGCTCGCCCGGCTGCACCGACAGGTTGAAGTTCTGGAAGATCGTGCGCTCGTACTTCTTCGTGATCGTGTCGGCGACCACGGCGATGTTGTGCAGCTTCTTCTCGAACTCGAAGCGGATAAACGGGTTCTGCCGCGACGACGGCTTGAATTCCTCGATCTTGATCTTGTCGATCTGCTTCGCGCGGCTGGTCGCCTGGCGGGCCTTCGACTTGTTCGCCGAGAAGCGGCGCACGAAGTCCTGCAGCTCGGCCACGCGCTCCTTCGCGCGCGCGTTCGCGGCGGCCTGGCGCTCGCGCGCCTGCGCGGACGCGAGCATGTAGTCGTCGTAGTTGCCCGGCCAGACCTTCAGCGTGCCGTAGTCCATGTCGGCCATGTGCGTGCACACGGAGTTCAGGAAGTGACGATCGTGCGAGATGATGATCATCGTCGAGTTGTAGCCGTTCAGCGTTTCTTCGAGCCAACGGATCGAGTTGATGTCGAGGTTGTTGGTCGGCTCGTCGAGCAGCAGCACGTCCGGCTTCGAGAACAGCGCCTGAGCGAGCAGCACGCGCAGCTTCCAGCCCGGCGCGACGTCGCTCATGGGGCCGGTGTGGAATTTCTCGTCGATGCCGATGCCGAGCAGCAGCGCGCCCGCGCGCGCCTCGGCGTCGTAGCCGCCGTACTCGGCGAACTTCGCCTCGAGCTCGGCGGCGTGCATGTAGTCGTCATCGGTCGCTTCGGGGTTCGCGTAGATCGCGTCGCGCTCGGTCATCGCGGCCCACATCTCGGTGTGGCCCATCATGACGACGTCGAGCACGCGCACGTCTTCGTACGCGAACTGGTCCTGGCGCAGCTTGCCGAGGCGGATGTTCGGCTCGAGCGCGACGTTGCCGCCGCTCGGCTCGAGGTCGCCGCCCAGGATCTTCATGAACGTCGACTTGCCGCAGCCGTTCGCGCCAATCAGACCATAGCGGTTGCCCTCGCCGAATTTGACCGAGATGTTCTCGAACAGGGGCTTCGGCCCGAATTGCATCGTGATGTTGGCAGTAGAAAGCACGGCAGATCCCGTTAGGAGATAGATCGACGGAAAACCGGCTATTTTAACAGGTGTCGGTGAATCGCTGGGGCACGCGGCATTCGGCCGCCCTGTAAACGGGGGCACATCGCGCCGTCACGCGCGCGCCTCGCACCTCACTTGCCGGCGTTCGCCGATACCTTGGCCGAGCCCTTCGCCGGCGCCTTCAGCTGCGCGAACAGCGCCGCGCACGGCACGTCCTTGTTGTTGCTCGGCGCGATCAGCGGGATCAGCGCGGCCAGCGGATTGATCAGGCCGAGCCCGACCATCGCGCCGGCGCGCAGCGCGAGCGCGCCCGCATCGACGCCGACGTCCGGATTCTTGAAGGTACCCTTCACGTACAGCGGCGAGCGCAGCGAGAACACCCGGAAGCCCTTCGTATGCGGATGGACCCTCAGGTTCATCGATTCGTCGCGCAGGCTGATCGGCCCGTCGACGTTGATCAGCGCGTCGTCGGTGTCGAGCGCGAACACCTTCGTGTCGAGCACGCCGTTGGTCGCCTGGAAATCGACCGCCGCGCAGTTGATCTTCACGTCGCGGTTGCCGAACATCTTCTCGTAGACGACGTTCGCGACATTCAGGCCCGCCGCTTCCATCAGCAGGCGGCTGATCCGCCCGTCCGTCACGAGCGCCTTCACTTCGCCGTTCGCGGTCGCGGCGAGCGCGGCCGGCGAGTTGCCGGTCGCCGACAGCGACGCGTCGCCGTTGATCTCGCCGAGCGCGGACTGCATCACCTGCTGCGTCGCGAACAACTGCCTGAGCTTCAGGTGCCGCGCGGCGACCGTGAAGCGGCCCCTGAGCGGCGCGGCGCTGCCGTCGAGGCGCGCGGTGGTCGCGAGCGAGCCGCCCGCGACGCCGAACTTCAGCGGCTCGAGCGACAGCACGCCGTCCTGCAGCACGATGTGCGTGTACAGGTCGGTGATCGGCAGGTCCGCGCTCTTGACCAGCTTGCGGCCGGTGAACTTGACGTCCGCGTCGAGCGCGCGCCAGCGGTCGGTGCGGAAAGTCTCGACCGGCAGCACGCGGCCCGGCGGCTGGCGCGTCGTGTCGCCGCGCTGGGCCTTGCTCGCGGCGGTATCCGCGCCGATCACCGGCGCGAGATCGGCGAAGCGCAGCAGGTTCGACACCAGTTCGCCCGACAGCAGCGGACGCGGCGCGCGCTGCGCATACGCGAGCGTGCCGCTCAGGTCGCTGCCGCCGACCCGGCCGTCGAAATTCTCGTAGCGGAACGTGCTCGCGTGCGGCTTGAAGTTGCCGATCAGCCGCCCTTCGGTCGCATACGGCGGCGTGTCGGGCAGCGTGATGCCGGTCAGCGCGTACAGGTGCGACATCGTCGTGCCCTGCAGCCACAGCCGCAGGTCGAGCGCGGCGAGCGCGCGCGGGTCGGTCAGCGTGCCGACGATCGCGAGCCGCGTATCGCCCGCCTTCACGTCGGCCTGCAGCGGGAACGGCCGCGCGGCGTCCGCGAGCGCGAGCACGCCGCCGAGCTTGCCGGTGCCGGTGATCGGCACGTTCTTGTAGCGGCCGTCGACCTTCACGCCGAATGCGTACGCGGGGCCGGCCGGCTTCGCGGCGGATGTTGCGGCGGCTGCCACGGCGGCGCTCGCGCCGGACGGCGACGCCGTCGCGGCGGAAGCGGCCTGCGATGCAGACGAAGCGGACGCGCCCGACGCCGCCTCGGCATTCGCCTTCGCGCTGAGCTGCGCAGCCCCATGCTTGCCGACGCGCTGCGCCGACGCGGCCCGCGACGTTTCCTCCTGCTGCTTCATTACGTCGCCGAGCGGGATCGGCTGGCCGAGCGTATCGATCGCGATCGTCAGGTCGGCCTTCGTGATGGCGTCGCGATACGTGACCGTGCCCTTCGCGAAGCCGAAGCTGTCGAGCCGCACCTTCCACGGCGACGGCTGGTTCGACTGCCTGAACTGGAACGTCCACGTATTGCGGCCGTCGGCGAGCCGTTCGAGATCCACCGCGGGATTGACAACGTCGATCGACGGAATGACGATTTCATGCGCGAGCAGCGGCAGGATCGCGAGATCGAAGTGCGCGGCGTCGAGCGTGACGAACTTCGGCGCCTTTGCCCAGTCGGGGTTGCCGATTTCGATCTGCGTGGCGGAGAGGCTCGGCCACGGCACCCATGCGCGCCAGCCGGTTTCGCCGTCGGGGCGGCGCCAGCCGACCTTGAGGTCGCCGTTGATCGCGAACGGGCGGCCGAGCGCCGCGCTCACCTGTTCGTTGACCCGCGGTTTCACATGGTTCCAGTCGAACGTGAAGAGAAAGATACCGGCCGCCGCGATCACGACCGCGACGAAGCCGACGATCCATGCAGCCGATTTGCCGATGGCTCGAGTAAGCGTCATGGCGGTTCCGTTGTTGTTCTCGATGCATGTCGCGCCATGCCGGGCCGCTTGCGTGTTGCGTGGACGAACGGCGCACGACACCCGCGCGAGCTTTTCGCTGGGTATTATGACGCACGCTTGCGCGCCGCTTCGGCGCCATTAACGCTTTTTTTCATTTGTGACATGACAGCTACCACCGGCCTCATCGACGCGCGGGGTGTGACCCGGCGGGACGCCAGAAGCGGCAAGGTTCTGCTCGCCCCCACCGATTTCAGCCTGCCCGCGGGTGCGCGCGTTGCGATCACCGGGCCTTCGGGGTCGGGAAAAAGCGTGCTGCTGCGCGCGCTCGCGCTGCTCGACCCGCTCGACGGCGGCCGCGTGCTGTGGCGCGGCAAGCCGATCCGCCGCAGCGCGATTCCGCGCTACCGGCGCAGCGTCGCGTATCTGCGCCAGCGTCCCGCGCAGACGGACGGCACGGTCGAATCGCAACTGCGCTATCCGTATTCGCTCGCGGTCTACCGCGACTTGCGGTTCGATCGCGCGCGCGCCGAGCAACTGGCCGCGCGCGCGGGCCGTGGCGCCGACTTCCTCGACAAGCGCGCGAGCGAGCTGTCGGGCGGCGAAGCGCAGATCGCGGCGCTGCTGCGCGTGTTGCAGCTCGATCCCGACGTGCTGCTGCTCGACGAACCGACCTCCGCGCTCGACCCCGATTCGACGCGCGCGATCGAAGCGCTCGTCGGCGCATGGTTCGACGCGGCGCCCGATGCGCGCGCATCGATGTGGATCTCGCACGATCCGGCGCAGGCGGCGCGGATCGGCACGTCGCGGATGACGATGCAGGCCGGCGTGCTGAGCACCGCGCCCGCCGTGGAGGTCACACGATGAACGGGGTGCTGCAGGATCTCAGCCTCGTCGACGTCGGCATCGCGGCGGCGCTCGTCGCGGTCAACGGCGCGATCTCGGCCGCGCTGTCGCTCGGGCTCGGCCGCACGCTCGCGCTCGCGGCGGTGCGCACCGTCGTGCAGTTGCTCGCGATCGGCTACGTGCTCGGCTGGGTGTTCGGCCACGCGCACTGGTACGTCGTGCTGCCGCTCACCGCGCTGATGACGCTGATCGCCGGCTTCGCGGGCGCCGGGCGCGGCAAGCGCACCTATCGCGGGCAGCGCGCCGACAGCATCGTGTCGATCTGGTTCAGCAGCTGGTTCGTCGCGGCGATCGGCCTGTTCGTCGTGATCCGCATCCATCCGTGGTACGCGCCGCAGTATGCGATCCCGATCCTCGGCATGATCCTCGGCAACACGCTGACCGGCGTGTCGCTCGGCGTCGAGCGGATGACCGAGGAACTCACCGCGCGGCGCGACCGCGTCGAGACCGCGCTCGCGCTCGGCGCGACGCGCTGGGAAGCGGCGCAGGACGCGGCGCGCCAGGCCGTGCGCGCCGGCATGCTGCCGACGCTCAACCAGATGGCCGTGGTCGGCGTCGTCAGCCTGCCGGGCATGATGACCGGCCAGGTGCTGGCCGGCCAGTCGCCGCTGCAGGCGGTGCGCTACCAGATCGTGATCATGTTCCTGATCGCCGCGGCGTCGGCGCTCGGCACGGTCGGCGCCGTGCTGCTCACCTACCGCAGGCTGTTCTCCGCCGATCACCGCTTCCTGGCCGCGCGGCTCGAAGAGCGCGCGCATTGACGCCCGGCGCGGCCGCCCGGCGCGCCGCGGTCAACGCGCGGCGCGGCGCTTGCCGATCGCCTGCCGCAGCGCAGCCGTCACGTTCGCGTCGGGCGCAAGCCCGTCGACCGACGCGACGAGCCGCACCGCGCGTGCCGTCGTCACATACGCCTGCGCGCCGACATAGCCGCCGCTGCCGGCCGAGCGCGTCGTCACGACGAGCGCCTGCGGCGCCCGCGCGCCGAGATCGGCCGTGAACACATCGGCAACGGTGCCGTCGCGCGCATGCAGCACGCCCGTCACGTAGTCGTCCGTATCGAAGCCGGGTGCCGCGTGCGCGGTCGAATACACGCGCACCGCATAGCTGCCGGTCGAGCACGGTTCGAGCGCGCCGCTCGACACGACGGCCGTCTGCTGCCGCGACGGCAGGTCGACCTTCTTCACGAAGCTGCAATCGTCGGCCGCCTGCGCGTGCGCGGCAACGAGCGCTGCGGCGGACAACAACGCGCGCATGCGGTTTTTCATCAGGATTCCGTTGGGGACTTGGGAAAGGTGCCGGAAAGGATAGCGTGACGTCGGCATGACGTCACGCAAGCGGCTGCACACCGCCGGATGTGGACGAGCAACGGCTGCGACGCCGCCGCCGGCGCACGCCGACGGCCGGCATCATGAGGGCGAGGCAAGCGCCGCTAGCGCTTGATCGACACCGACACCTTCGTGCCGTCGCTCATCGTGACGGTTTTCGAGCCGCCGTTGGACGAGATCGTCAGCCACTTCACCTGGCTCACCGACACGACGTTCGGGCATTGCAGCGGCTTGCCGCCTGCCGTCACGCTGCGCGTGCCTTTCGGCGCGGCCGCCTGGAAGCTCATCTGCACGTTCGCCATCCCCTTCGCGTCGATCGACGGCGCGAGCCGGACCTGCGTCTGCCGGACCATCGCGCCGTTCGCGTCGCGCGGCAGGTTGTCGGCGTTCGGACAGCCGTCCGGCATCGCCACCGCGCCGTCGGGCGGCACCGACTTCCAGTTGAAGTCGTCCGTCTCGCCGGAGCGGATCTTGCGCGTCTCCTGCGCACTGCCGAAGGTTTTCGAATCGACCTTGACGGTGTATTCGAGCTGCCCCGTGCCGCCGCCCTTCAGGCTGCCCTTGACCGGCGGCGCCGCGTGCACGCTCGCGCTGACGCACGCTGCCGCGACGAACACGGCCGACCACGATGCGGCGACCGACAAGCTGCGTTGGCTCATGCTGACCTCCTTGTCATGCGGCGGCGCTCGCGCGCCCCGCGCAGTTTTTTCGATGCATGACGCGTTGCCAGTCTACCGCCAAGCGGGCCGCCATGCGCCGCGATCGCATCGGGTGTTACCCCGCTTGCGCTCGACGCGCGGCGCATGCCGTGCGCGTTCAGAAACCGCCCAGCACCAGCTTGCCGATCGCCCGCCCCGCTTCGAGCAGCCGGTGCGCGTGCCGCACGTTGGCCGCGTTGATCGCGCCGACGTGCTCGCCGAGCGTCGTGCGCAGCACGCCGCCGTCGACGAGCCGCGCGACTTCGGTCAGCAGCTTGTGCTGCTCGATCATGTCCGGCGTCTCGAACATCGCGCGCGTGAACATGAACTCCCAGTGAAACGCGGCGCTCTTCGCCTTCAGCAGCTCGACGGGCACGGGCTTCTCGTTCTCGACGATCGTGCAGATGCCGCCCTGCGGCCGGATCACTTCCGCCGCCGCCGGGAAATGGCGGTCGGTGTCGTTGAAGATCAGCACGTAGTCGACCTGCGCATGGCCCGCGTCGCGCAGCTGCGCCGGCAGATCGCCGAAGTGGTCGACCACCTGGTCGGCGCCGAGCGTGCGCACCCACTGCGCCGATGCCGGCCGCGACGCGGTCGCGATCACGTGCAGCTTGCCGAGCGTCTTCGCGAGCTGGATCGCGATCGAGCCGACGCCGCCCGCGCCGCCGACGATCAGCACCGACTTGCCGGCATCCGCGCCCTGCGGCGACACGCGCAGCCGGTCGAACAGCGCTTCCCACGCGGTGAGCGCGGTGAGCGGCAGCGCGGCGGCGGCCGCGAAATCAAGCGTGCGCGGCTTCAGCGCGACGATGCGCTCGTCGACCGCGTGATACTCGCTGTTCGCGCCCGGCCGCGTGATGCTGCCCGCGTAGAACACCTCGTCGCCGGGCCGGAACAGCGTGACGTCGGCGCCCACCGCGACGACCGTGCCGGCCGCGTCCCAGCCGAGCACGCGCGGCGCGTCCTCGACCTGCGGCTTCGGCGCGCGCACCTTGGTATCGACCGGGTTCACGGAAATCGCCTCGACCTTGACCAGCAGGTCGCGCGGGCCCGGCACGGGCTGCGGCAGCTCGACGTCGAGCAATGCGTGCGGATCGTCGATCGGCAGGTAACGGGTCAATCCAACGGCTTTCATCGTTCGGCTCCTTGCAGGGTTCGGGCGGGCCGCGGCGGCAGCCCTGGGACACCGCATCGTAGGCCGCCCGATCTTTCGAGAAAACCGCTATATTTCCTGAAACATTTTCCTGATTTTCCGAAGAATGCCTTCCGTCCCCGTCGCTCCGGTTCCCGGCCCCGACAAACCGCTCGACCTGCTCGACGTCGGCCTGTTCGTGCGCGCCGCGCTGCTGGCCAACGTGACGGCCGCCGGCCGCGAATTCGGCGTGTCCGCGGCGGTCGCAAGCGCCCGCATCGCGCAGCTCGAGCGCCAGCTCGGCGCGCGCCTGCTGCACCGCACCACGCGCCGCATCAGCCTCACGCAGGACGGCGAGATCTTCATGGCGCGCGCCGAGGCGCTGCTGACGGCCGCCGACGCCGCGCGCGCGTCGGTCGGCCATGGCCGCACCGAGCCGTACGGACGGCTCAAGGTGTCGATGTCGTCGTCGTTCGGCCGCCAGCACGTCGCGCCGGTGATTCCGGCCTTCCTGCGCCGCTATCCGTCGGTGTCGCTCGACCTGCGGCTGTCGGACGAAATCGTCGATCTGGTCGACGAGGGCTTCGACGTCGCGATCCGTCTCGGCGCGCTGAAGGATTCGACGCTGGTCGCGCGCAAGCTCGCCGCGAACCGCCGCGTCGTGTGCTGCTCGCCCGCCTATCTCGCCGAACATGGCGCGCCGCGCCATCCGGCGGACCTCTCTCGGCACGAATGCGTGATCCTCGGCGACCAGCGCGACTGGTCGTTCGTGACGCCGCAGGGGCCGCTGACCGTGCGCGTCGGCGGCCGCCTCGTCGCGAGCAACGGCGAGGCGATCCGCGAGGCGCTCGTCGACGGCTTCGGAATCGCGATCAAGTCGACCTGGGATGTCGCGCCCCATCTGGCGAGCGGCGCGCTCGTCAGCGTGCTCGACGATTACCCGCTCGCCGACGAAGTCGCGATCTGGGCCGTCTATCCGAGCCGCGCGCATGTGCCGCTGAAGACGCTCGCGTTCATCGCGTTCCTCGCCGAGCATTTCGGCGACCCGCCGTATTGGGACCAGCGCGGGGATCAGCGCGGCGCGGCATAGCACGCGGGCCGGCGTCGCCCGGCGGATGCCGATCCGGTCTCCGCCGGATACCAACCGGCTACAATGTCGCGTTCGCGCCGCTGCCGGCCGCCCACGCATTCCGTTTGCATTCCAACCAATCCGCCATGACCCAGAATCTCGTCATCCAGAGCCTCGCGCCGCTGTCGGACGCGCATTACAAACCGCTGCTCGCACTCGCGCGCGGCGCCCGCGTCGTGCCGATCGATGCGCACGCGCTGCGCATCGAGGATGCCAACCCGGCGCAGCGGCCCGACATCGACGCGTACTGCGGCACGCATGCGCTCGACTTCGCGTTCGTCGACGCGGGCCGCACGCTCGGCGATTTCGGGCTCGTCGTGATGGACATGGATTCGACGCTGATCACGATCGAGTGCATCGACGAGATCGCCGATTTCTGCGGGCTGAAGGCCGAAGTCGCGGCGATCACCGAGGCGTCGATGCGCGGCGAGATTCGCGATTTCAACGAAAGCCTGACGCGCCGCGTCGCGCTGCTCGCCGGCCTCGACGCGCAGGCGCTCGAACGCGTGTACGAGGAACGGCTGCGGCTGTCGCCGGGCGCGGAATCGATGCTCGCCGGCGCGAAGGCGGCCGGCCTGAAGACGCTGCTCGTGTCGGGCGGCTTCACGTTCTTCACCGAGCGCCTGAAGGCGCGCCTCGGCCTCGATTTCGCGCACGCGAACACGCTCGAGATCGTCGACGGCAAGCTGACCGGGAAAGTGCTCGGCGAGATCGTCAACGCCGACGTGAAGGCGCGCCTGCTGCGCGATACGTGCGCGGCGCTCGGCATCGCGCCGAGCCGCGCGATCGCGATGGGCGACGGCTCCAACGACCTGAAGATGATGGCGGAGGCCGGCCTGTCGGTGGCGTTCCACGCGAAGCCGGTGGTGCGCGAAGCCGCGACGGTCGCGTTCGATCACGTCGGCCTCGACGGCCTGCTGCGCCTGTTCTGAAACGACAACGCCTGCGCGCCCCAAGGTCGCGCAGGCGTTTCGCAGGCGTATTGCTTGCCCGGGCGCCGCTCAGCCGAGCGTTGCGTGCAGCGCGCGCTCGATGTCCGCGCGCAGGTCGGCTTCATCCTCGAGGCCGACGTAGAACCGCACCAGCGTGCCGCGATGCGGCCATTCCGGGCGCATCGACGCAACGTCGTACGGCATTGCGAGACTGCACGCGCCGCCCCAGCTCCAGCCGATTGCAAACAATTCCAGCGCCTCGACGAAGCGGTCGACCTGCTCCGCGCTGTAGCGTTCGTCGAAGATCACCGAGAACAGGCCGCCCGCCCCCGTGAAATCGCGCACGAACGACGCGTGGCCCGGGCAATCGGGCAGTTGCGGATGCAGCACGGCCGCGATTTCCGGCCGCGCCTTCAGCCAGTGCGCGAGCGCGAGCGCGCTCCTGCTGTGCACGTCGAAACGCGCCTGCATGCTCGGCAGGCTGCGCAGCACCAGCGAGCAGTCGTCGACCGACACGCCGATCCCGCAGCGCATCCGCGCGAGCTTCAGGTGCGCATGCAGAGCCGGATCGGCCGTGATCGTCGCGCCCATCAGCAGGTCGCTGCCCCCCGACTGATACTTCGTGAGCGCCTGCACCGAGATGTCGACGCCATGCTCGAACGGCTTGAACGCGAGCCCGGCCGAATAGGTGTTGTCGATCGCGGTGACGACGCCGCGCTGCTTCGCGACCGCCGTGATCGCCTGCACGTCGGGCACTTCCATCGTCACCGAGCCGGGCGCCTCGATCCAGATCAGGCGCGTGTTCGGCTGGATCAGGTCGGCGATGCCGGCGCCGACGAGCGGATCGTAGAAGCGCGCGGTGATGCCGAAATCCTTCGCGAGCCAGTTGCCGAAATCGGCGTTCGGGCCGTAGACGTTGTGCGGGATCAGCACGTCGTCGCCCGCCTTCACGAAGCCGAAGTAGACGTTCATGATCGACGCGAGGCCCGACGGCTGCAGCAGCGCGTGCGCGCCGCCCTCGATCTCGGCAAGCCGCTGCGCAAGCGCGAGCGACGTCGGCGTCGCATGCAGCCCGTAGCGCCACTGGCCGTCCTGACGCCAGTCGATACTGCGCATCGTCGCGAGATCGGGAAACACGACCGTCGAGGCGCGCGAGACCGGCGGCACGAACGAGCGGAAGCCTTCCGGAATGACGTCGTCGGGTTGAACGATGCGGGTTTGCAGGCCGCGCTTGTGAGTGGATGCAGTCATGACAAAAGGCAGGAAAAACAGCTGAACGGTTGCAGGATGAAGCGCCTAGCTTAGCCAAAACCGGCACGCTTGGCACGGTACAATGCGCGCCGCGCGCACCGAGCCAGCGCGGCCGCTCAGTCGCCGGCGCGCAGGTTGACGACGCCGCCCACCGTCTCGATTTCCTGAACGCGGCCGTCGCGCACCTGCAGCGCGGTGCGCGCGCCGCGAGCGGGCCGCAGCACGATCGGCTGCGGATCCGATTCGTCCGAGTTCATCCGGTCGGCCTTGAGGCCGCCCGACGCGTCGAAGCGGCCGATCCACACGCCCGTGATGTTGGTGCCGTCGTTCGATTCCTCGACCTCGAGCGTGTCGCCGTCGCGGTCGCCGGCCAGCAGGATCACCTCGCCGGTGTCCGCGAACTGGTACTCGCCGTGCATACCCGCTTCGTCCTCCTTCGGACCGAGATGCACGACGATCGGCCGGCCGCCGAGCGTGCCTTCATAGCGCGGCAGGCGGGCGAATTCGGGGTTCGGCCTGAGCGGCCGCGCGGGCGCGCTGTCGTCCTGCTGCGCGTCCGGCGCGACGACCTGCGCCGCATACGCGCCTTGCGTCGCCGCCCCCGCCGCCAGCGCCCATGCAACGACCAACGCCCGTTGCCATCCAGAATATCGACCCACCAACGTGTACTCCCTGTTTCAGATTCGCTCGAAAATCGCGGCGATGCCCTGCCCGCCGCCGATGCACATCGTCACGAGCGCGTAACGGCCGCCGATGCGCTGCAGCTCGTACAGCGCCTTGACCGTGATCAGCGCGCCCGTCGCGCCGATCGGGTGGCCGAGCGAAATGCCCGACCCGTTCGGATTCACCTTCGCCGGGTCGAGACCCAGCTCCTTCGTCACCGCGCAGGCCTGCGCGGCGAATGCCTCGTTCGCCTCGATCACGTCGAGATCGGCCACCGTCAGCCCCGCGCGCTCGAGCGCCTTGCGCGTGGCCGGCACCGGGCCGATCCCCATGTAGGCCGGATCGACGCCCGCGTGCGCATACGCGACGAGGCGCGCGAGCGGCTTCGCGCCGCGCTGCTCGGCCGTGCGGCGCTCCATCAGCAGCACCGCCGCCGCCGCGTCGTTGATGCCCGACGCGTTGCCGGCCGTCACCGTGCCGTTTTCCTTGACGAACACCGGGCGCAGCTTCGTGAAATCGTCGGCGCTCGCGTCGTCGCGCACGTGCTCGTCGCGAGCGAACAGCACCGGCGTGCCCTTCTTCGAGCCGATCAGCTCGACCGGCAGGATCTGATCCTTGAAGTAGCCGGCCTGCGCCGCATGCGACGCGCGGCGATGCGATTCGAGCGCCAGCGCGTCCTGCGCGTCGCGCGAGATGCCGTACTTCGCCGCGACGTTCTCGGCCGTCACGCCCATGTGGATCGACTGGAACGGATCGTTCAGCGCGCCGACCATCATGTCGACCGCCCGCATGTCGCCCATCCGCTGGCCGAACCGCGCGGCCGGCATCGAGTACGGCGCGCGGCTCATGTTTTCCGCGCCGCCGGCGATCGCGACGTCCGCGTCGCCGAGCAGCACGCCCTGCGCGGCCGACACGATCGCCTGCAGGCCCGACCCGCACAGCCGGTTGACGGTGAGCGCGGGCGCATGCTGCGCGACGCCGCCGTCGATCGCCGCGACGCGCGCAAGGTACATGTCCTTCGGCTCGGTGTGCACGACGTTGCCGAACACCACGTGGCCGACCTCGTCGCCCGATACCTGCGCGCGCTGCAACACTTCCCGCACGACCTTCGCGCCGAGCTCGGTCGGCGGAAAGTCCTTCAGGCTGCCGCCGAAATCGCCGATCGCGGTCCGCACCCCGCTCACCACCACCACTTCGCGCTGCATGTTGCCTCCTCATCCTCGTTCGGAATGGACACATGGTGTGGCCTGGCCGACGTGCGGCATCCGCGGGTCAGCCCTGCATGAATCGCTCCACGGCATCGCGGTGCGGGATCGGCGCGACCGCGCCGTAGCCCGCCGTCGACAGCGCCGCCGCCGCGTTCGCGTAGCGCGCCGCCGCGAACGGATCGTCGCCGGCGACGATCCGCGCGACGAACGCGCCGCCGAAGCAGTCGCCCGCGCCCGTCGCATCGATCGCCTCGACCACGAAACCCGGCACCACGCGCCGCTCGTGCGGCGTCGCGACGTACGCGCCTTCCTTGCCGAGCTTCAGCGCGACGACCTGCGGGCCGAGCTCGAGCATCGCGTCGACGATCGCATCGCGATCATCCGCGCCCGTGAGCGCGGTGACGTCGTCCCAGCTCGGCAGGCAGATGTCCGTCTGGCGCAGCGCTTCGCGCATCACCGCGCGGGCGCGCGGCAGCGGCCACAGCTTCAGGCGCAGGTTCGTATCGAAGCTGACCTTCGCGCCGTGCTGGCGCGCGTGCTCGATCGCCGCGAACGCGGCGTCGCACGCGGCCGTGCCGATCGCGAGGCTGATGCCCGACAGGTGCACCGCCTTCGCGGCGGCCAGCGCGTCGAGCGGCAGGTCGCCGGGCGCGTAGCGGCTCGCCGCCGACCCCGCGCGCAGGTAGTCGAACTGGTGGCCGCTCGGGCCGTGCGTGACGAAGTAGACGCCGGTCGGCGCCGAACGGTCGACGCGCACATACGTCGTGTCGACGCCTTCGGTGCGCCACAGGCCGTTCAGCAGCCGGCCGAAATGATCGTCGCCGACCGCCGACACGAAGCCGGCCGACGCGCCCTGGCGCGCGGCCGCGATGCAGAAGTTCGACGTGTCGCCGCCGAAGCCCTGCAGGAATTCGGGGCGCGCCGGCAGGGACTGGTTGAATTCGATCATCGCCTCGCCGAGCGCGAGGATGTCGGGAAACGGCGCGGCCATCGCTTACACCTCGCCCCACAGGTCGTGACCGTCCGCGCCCGTGATCTTCACGGAGACGAAATCGCCGACCTTGTAGCGCTTCGACGCCTTCTGCGCGGGCTCGACGTAGACGACGCCGTCGATTTCGGGCGCATCGGCGGCCGTGCGGCCGATGCCGCCTTCGTCGCTCACTTCGTCGATCAGCACCTTGAGCGTCTTGCCGACCTTGCGCTCGATGCGCTTCGCCGACACTTCCTCGGCGACTTCCATGAAGCGCGCGCGGCGCGCCTCGCGGACTTCGTCGGGCAGCGCGCCGTCGAGCTCGTTCGCGGTTGCGCCTTCGACCGGCGAATACGCGAAGCAGCCGACGCGGTCGAGTTCCGCTTCGCGGATGAAGTCGAGCAGCGTCTCGAACTGTTCTTCCGTCTCGCCGGGGAAGCCCGCGATGAACGTGCTGCGGATCGTCAGGTCCGGGCAGATCTCGCGCCACTTCTGCACGCGCTCGAGCACCTTCTCGGCATTCGCCGGGCGCTTCATGCGCTTCAGCACTTCGGGGTGCGCGTGCTGGAACGGCACGTCGAGATACGGCAGCACGTGGCCCTTGAACGGGCCTTCTGCCATCAGCGGAATGACTTCGTCGACGCTCGGATACGGATACACGTAGTGCAGGCGCACCCATGCGCCGTACTGCGCCGCGAGCTCGCCGAGCGCGGCGACCAGGTCGGTCATGCGCGTCTTGATCGGCTTGCCGTTCCAGAAGCCCGTGCGGTACTTGACGTCGACGCCGTACGCGCTCGTGTCCTGCGAGATCACGAGCAGTTCCTTCACACCGGACTTGAACAGGTTTTCCGCCTCGAGCATCACCTCGGCGACCGGGCGCGACACGAGGTCGCCGCGCATCGACGGGATGATGCAGAACGTGCAGCGGTGGTTGCAGCCTTCGGAAATCTTCAGGTATGCGTAGTGGCGCGGCGTGAGCTTGATGCCGGCCGCGGGCACGAGATCGACGAACGGATCGTGCGGCTTCGGCAGGTGCGAATGGACGGCCTGCATCACCTCGCCGACCGCGTGCGGGCCGGTGACGGCGAGCACCTTCGGATGCACTTCCTCGATCAGGCCGGAGCCGCTTGCGCTTTTCTTCGCGCCGAGGCAGCCGGTGACGATCACCTTGCCGTTCTCGGTCAGCGCCTCGCCGATCGCGTCGAGGCTCTCCTGCACGGCTTCGTCGATGAAGCCGCAGGTGTTGACGACGACGAGGTCGGCGCCGTCGTAGGTGCCGGAGATTTCATAGCCTTCGGCGCGCAGCTGGGTGATGATTTGTTCGGAGTCGACGAGGGCTTTCGGGCACCCGAGGGATACGAACCCTACTTTGGGGGATTGGGACATCTGGAATGTTGGGGCGTGGCGGCAAAAACGAGAGTTTACAGCCATTTAGGGTTCGGCGAGGCAAAACTAGCGGGCGGCGGCGAGGGGGCAGTGGCGAGGGGGTGGCGGCTCGGATATACCGCCGGATGGGCGGCGGACCAAGAGATGGAGCTTGATGCGTCCCTATCACTGCGGGACGAGGGGCTGTCGGCCTACCACCAGCGCCATGTCCGGCAAGGTGCGCTCGGCGTTTTCCTACGTGCCATCGAGGACGGCCAGGTGCCAACCGGCTCCGTTCTGATCGTCGAAGGTCTGGACCGCCTAAGCCGCGCCGAGCCGCTGCAGGCCCAGGCGCAGCTCGCGCAGATCGTAAACGCCGGCATCACGGTTGTCACGGCCAGCGACGGCCGCGAGTACAACCGCGAGCGCCTCAAGGCTCAACCGATGGATCTCGTATACAGCCTGCTGGTGATGATCCGAGCTCACGAGGAATCGGACACGAAGAGCAAGCGCGTCAAGGCGGCGATACGCCTGCAGTGCCAGGGCTGGATCGCAGACACCTGGCGCGCGCCCATCCGTGTCGGCAGAGATCCGCATTGGGTTCGCGAAATCGAGGGCGGAGGATTCGAGCCGATCTCCGATCGAGCTTCGGCCGTCCAGCTCGTCGTTCAGATGTTCAAACAGGGGCACGGCGCGGTTCAGGTCGTGCGAGAGCTTGCCGAGCGCGGGCTGAAGATCAGCGAAACCGGGCGCACCCACTCCTCGAACATTTACAAGATCCTCGCCAATCGGATGTTGATCGGCGAAAAGACGGTGGACGTCGAAGGCGAGACGTTCCGTCTCGAAGGCTACTATCCTGCCCTGCTGACGCCCGCCGAGTTCGCGGATTTGCGATACCTGGCCGAGCAGCGCGGACGGCGTAAGGGCAAGGGCGAGATTCCCGGCGTCGTGACTGGCCTCGGGATCACCTACTGCGGATACTGCGGCGCCGCGATCGTCGCGCAGAACCTGATGGGCAGAAAGCGCCTGCCGGACGGTCGCCCTTACCCCGGCCACCGACGACTGCACTGCGTCACCTACAGCCAGGGCGCCGGCTGCAAGATCAGCGGAAGCTGCAGCGTCGTGCCGGTCGAGCGCGCCCTGATGCTGTATTGCTCAGACCAGATGAATTTGACGCGGCTGCTTGAGGGCGACGCGGGCACGGCGTCGGTGAGCGCTCAACTGGCGAGCGCGCGCCAACGCGTCGCCGAGCTCGAAGCGCAGGTTCGCCGCGTCACGGACGCGTTGCTGTTCGACGATGGCGAAGCGCCGGCCGCCGTGTTGAAACGCCTGCGAGAACTGGAAAGCCAGCTCGCCGGCGAACGCCGCGAAGTCGACTCTTTCGAGCATCACCTCGCCGCGTCCGCCTCGGCAGTTGCACCGGCCGCCGCCGACGCATGGCGAGATCTGGTGAACGGCGTCGAGCAGCTCGACTATGACGCGCGCATGATGGCGCGCCAGCTTGTCGTCGACACGTTTTCGCGTATTGTCGTTTATCAGTCCGGATTCCGTCCGGATGTTGACGACGAATCTATCGGCCTGCTTCTCATCGCGAAACGCGGCACAACTCGGCTGCTGAACATCGATCGCAAGACGGGAGGATGGCACGCTGCCGAAGAAATCAACGCAACCTTCGCGGACACTACGAACAGTTAATACAGTCACCAAAACAAAAAGCCCCTTCGAAATATCGCGAAAGGGCTTTTGCTTTCAGTAGAATTATGAGCAACTCAACGATCGCTCAATCGCTTTTTGGCTTTCGCATACGCGCGATTACCTTCACGCTTTCCAACGGAAACGACCGTCACCGTGATAGAGTGGTCGTTCACTTCATATACCAGCCGATATCCCGACGATCGCAGCTTTATTTTATAACAGCCGGGCAAATCGGACAATTGCGCAGATTCGACGTGCGGATTGTTCAGCCTCTCCGCAAGCTTCTTCTTCAGTTGTTCGCGGATTGGCGCGTCCAACTTTTTCCACTCTTTTAACGCACTTTCGTTAAACTTAAGCTCATAAATCTTCAAGGTTTACGCTCACGGATTTTTCCCCGCGTCGCTCCATCACGATTTTTGCCAGCTCGATGTCTTCAAGTCTGTCGCAAATCGCCTCCCACTCTTCCGCAGGAATCAGATACGCCACGGGCTTGTTTCTATTAAGCACCGCGACCGGACCATCAGCTCGCTCAATTGCAGCGGTCGGGTTGATCTTGAGTTCGCTAATTCCGATCGAAGCGCGGGCAAGAATGCTTTCCATCAAATCACCTTCCGCGCCGGGCGCGGAGATATACAACATGTGTGTTCGGAGACCTCGTAAAAAATGGTCATGCCGCCAAGGGACAGGGTAACGATCCGATTCGCTTAATTGTTGATGTACCTCCAATACTATAAAAAATAATTTTGACCTTGGTGGGCCGGGGCAGCGAGATCCCGTCCAGACCAGCAACGTAGGTCGCTAAAATTCAAGCCTCCTATCCAATGACAAAGTAACTTTGACCTAGGTCGGTCGGGCCAGCGATCACCCGTCCAAACCAGTAGCGTCGGTCGTCTAACTACGGCCCTCCTTATAAAGTACTGCGCCGTATTAAGAGCTGGGATACAGTCATCCAGCCCGGTCACCAATATGACCTGTCTTAGGTCATCGATTCACGCTCCTCCAAGATAAATAGGGTTTGACCTCAAGTGGTCGGCAGCGGCCATCCCGACGAGACCGACTGAATGACCAAATCATAGGTCCTTTTATTGGTCTCGTCAAAGATTTCATGCACGCGAGGTGCACTGCGAAACGATAATTTTCGAGCCCCGTGGCACTATGTCGGGCGCGCGGACATTTCACCCGCTGGAAACAATTGCAGGATCGCACGCGCGGCCTCGAGATCCTTCGTGCGCAGCCATTCGTCATAGTCGGCCGGCCGCAAGATCACCACGGACCGCTTCTCATCGCCCGGCTTGCGCATGCGCCCCATCACGCCATGCCCGTCGGCATTCACGGTGAGCATGCTCATCCCGATGAGCGTGCGCCCGTCATCGCCCTCGTAGCGTCGCCAGATTCCCGCGACGCAGTACGGCTGCCAGTCGGCCAGGCCGATCCGGTGCCAAACATTACGACCGGTCTCGTAGCACGGCTCGGAAATCCACCTCTTAGACTCTTTGACCGCTACTTCTTCGTAGCGGACGTTGCTAAATTGGATTACCGTCCGCCACAACCTGATGAATCTGCCCACGCTCCCGGAGCAGGTCGGACGCGGCTAAGGCGAGCGCATCATCCTCAATGATGCGAGCCATTAGGCGTCCCGCGTCGTCAAAGTAGCCGACGAGATGATCTCCAAGGGAAACCCACCGGTCCAGTGAAATGCCGCCCCCTGTCAATGCTTGGACAACGTCTTCGTTTTTGAGCCTCATGCTTCAGTAATTTCCCGTTGGATCGTACCGCTGGTTGTACCTCTGCCCCAATTTTAGGGTCGCCTACTCGCTTCGACCAACCTGGTGATCAGCAGCAGCTTGCAGATCCGCGTCGTTTATATACGTGTACATCGACCGCACCGCATTTTTGAGACTTGACGAGTGAATCTTATCTCGAAATATACTGTATATCCATACAGTAATTAATTCGCATCATGAAACCGCTTTGGGAGTACCAGTGGGAATACGTGCCTTATCCGTGCGAAGGACCACCCAGGCGAACGTGCTTCTGGATGACCGACGCGGAGGCTGCACACTGGTACCCCGGCAAGCACGATCGGTCCCACCGCCTGGACGAAACGCGGCGGAACAGGAATGCTCAGCCGAAACCGCCGGTCGGCCTGTTACCACCGACAAAGACGACGGCGACACGGGAGGCAGCCGAACGACCACTTCCGGCCTATCAGACGCCCGATCTGCACGAGCTTCGGCTGTGGTGGTTGGATCCTCGCAGTTGCACCTTTGATGAAATCCATCGGCTGATCTTGGAGGTCGTGCGCCTGCGACGTGAGCAAAAACGGAAGCGGTAATCCCGGTCACGCCCCCTCGTCCGCGCGCTCGCCGTCGCGCCGTCGATTGATGGCCCGCATCGCGAGCAGTTCGAGGTACGACTGCCCGAGAATCCCGAAGCACGCCCCAAGCCCCGTCACCGCCAGCGGCGGCAGGTCGGGGAACAGCGTCAGCGCGGCGCCGGCGGCGACACTCAGGCCTGATCCCACGATCGTACGCCCGATGATGAGCCGCGCTGTCAGAGGCTCGTTTCCGACAAGAAGCTTGCCCATTGCAATTGCCCCTCCGATCGCGGCCAAGCCGCCCACTTCCTTCCAGAGGTCGCTCATGCTTGCAACCCCGCGACGTACGTCGTGCGGCCGCCGACCTTGCGCGCGGTGAGCACCTGGCGCCGCGGCATTACGCCGTCGGCAGCGAGGCCGATAGGCATGCACCCGTTCACGGGCATCCCGGTCGGCACGCTGGCCGACGCACCCACGCGCGGAGGCGCGCAAGCGCGCGAAAGCCGCATTCAACCCGACCTGGGATTCTGGCGGCATGACGCGCACCGACGCGTACGCGTGGCTCGCCGCGCAACTCGGCATCGAGAACGTCGAGGAATGCCACATCGGATGGTTTGACGTGACGACGTGCAACCGCGTCGTCGAAATCTGCAACGCACGGGAGGCATCATGACCGACACGACCAGCAACCACATCCCGGATAGCTCGCGCGCGCCGATCGACGCGCAGACACTGCTCGACATCGCGCGCGAGACGGGCCTGCGCAGCTTCCTGCACGGCGTGAACGCGACCGACGCGCGCGAGATCCTCGCGCGCTACCAGCTCGCCGTCGACGTGCACCGCGGGTCGCTGCCGGCCGATCCGGAGCGCCAGGTGTCAGGATGGGTGTACGACGCCACGCGCCAGGCACTCGACGCCGCCCATGCCGTCTGCCTGCAGTTCGGTTGCCCGCGTGGCGAGCAGGTCGACGAATGGCTGCGCGCGCAATTGCTCGCGATGGGCGGCCTGCTGCGCGCCGCCGGGGAAGCGGCCGACGTCATCACGCGGTTCAAACCCAAAGGCAACGGCACGGAGATTCGTCTGCGTTCAGCCATCGGCGCTGCGCAGATCGCCGGCGCGACGCCGGCAGAGCCGTTCCTGCTGCAGTTCCCGACGATGCTGCGCAAGATGTGGTCGGGCGGCGAGGTGCAGGCGTGGCTCGACGCGCTGCCGGTGCTGTACGCCGCGCCGCACGCGGCACCGCTCGCGCGCCGCGGCTGGCTTCTGACATTCAGCGACGAATCCCTCCAGTTCGCCACCGACCCGCAATTCGTTGGCACTCTGGTCGCTCGCGGCATCAAGTTCGAATCGGAGGAACTGTTCGCGCGCGCATCCCCTGTCGAGCAACCCGCGGCAGCGACGACGGGCAAACGGGCAGAAGCGCCGGTGATGTGGCAACTCCGCCGCCGCAGCGATGGGGAATCCGGTGAATGGGAAGAGTTTTACGGCAAGCCCGTTAACTTTTCCGAGAAAGATTACGAGGTTCGCGCACTCTACGCCGCCCCACTGCCACCCGCGCAGGCCGAAGCAGAAAAATGCCCCGCACCCGTTACCGGGAGCAGGGCAGCAGCTTCCGCAGCCCCCGAGGCAAGGCGGGCCGCAGTGAGAATTGTTCTGCCGCCTGACGCGGGACGCAATCAGACTAGTTCAAAATTCGGAGGCGAAAATAACCGCGTTGATGCGCTGACGGATGAGCAGGCAGCCGCCATGTACGTCACTGCAGCAGCGAGCATTACCGGCTGCCCGACGTTCGAGCAATGGAGTGCCGCGCTCGTACGTGCCCTCCTCGCCGCGTCCCCTGTCGAACAGCCCGCCGCAGTGCCGGCGGACGGCGTCGGTGAGATTGCGGACGCCATGATCGACGCGATGCGCGCAGGAGGTGCCGCATGAGCTTGCATCGCCCCACCCCCGACGAAATCCTCGCGCGCCTGTGTCCCGGCAAGGTCTACGCGGTGTCGTCGATCGCGTCGAAGTTCGAACAGCGCGCCGCGCAGATGAAGCCGATCCTCGAATCGCTCGTCGTGAACGGCCGGCTGAAGCGAGGCATGCGCAAGCACGGGGCGCGGATCTGCACCGGCTACGCACTGCCGAGCGACGCCGATCTCGATGCGCAGGCCGCCGGCACGTCGATCGCCGGCCCGCAGTATGCGCGCAACTGGAAATCCACGCTCACCGGGTACGACCGCGAGATACGGACGCGCGCGGAGCTTTGCATGGCAGCGAGGACGCGATGATGATGAAGCCACCGACAGGGATCGCACGCGGTGACGACGTGCAAGTCGTCACGCCGATCACCAGCACGATTAGCGCGGTCAGCTTTCAGGGGTTGCAGATCACAACGCCGAACGGCGAACCGGCCACGCTTGCGGTGATCGACGTGCAAGGCCGCATCATCGACTCGGGCCCGAACGTCATGCGCGCAGTGTGGGACGTGGCGATCAGGTCGTATCGAAATTTTCTGATGGGTACGGGCCATCTTCGAGTATTGTCGAAACCGAGCCCGATGAACGAATAGCAATCGAGTGCATCGGCCATGGCTGTCTGTCATTGAATTGACAGACACGGAGACTCTCCGCAGTCGACGGGAAACGCAATTTGCATTCCCGTCGACATGAAACAGCGATATGCTTCTACGGCCAAGCACAGTTGGCCGTACGTACAATTGCTAGAGGCGAACCATGTCGCAGATCACACCACATAATGCTTTTACACCCGCAAAGGAAGTCAGGGATATCGACCGCTTCGCAGGTAGGCAGGCTACACTCGATGCGCTATCTAACGCTCTTCAATCCGAAGGCGCACAAATCGTCCTCTATGGCCAACGTGGCATTGGAAAATCATCCCTTTCTCGTGTACTGGCGCAAATCGCAACAGATGATCCAAATGCAATCGCCCGCCTATCCGAGCCCCCTCACAAAACGTTCGATTACCTTACCGTATCGATCACCTGCGACGATAGCATTACAAACGTCGAAAAACTTCTACTTAGAATCCTGACCGACCAAAATGGGCTCTCCGAATGGATTCCTTTTAAGGTGGTCGAAAAGAAGACGAGCGGCAATATTGGCGGCGAATTGAGCGTAAAGATCATCAAACTCAGCGGAAAATCGGAGGATTCGATAACTGAGCGTCAGGTAGAAATTGAATCTGATGTTACCTCGACTTTTGTTAACGCGTGCAAAAATGTTGTTTCATCAAATATTGCCAGCGACGGCCTTTTACTTATCATTGATGAGTTCGATCGAATCAAGGAAAAATCAGGTGTCGCATCCCTCCTAAAATCGCTTGGCCCCGATAAAGTTACGTTTGCTTTCGTTGGCGTTGCCGCTGATATCAACGAACTAATCGCCGATCACGAATCAGTGGTTAGACAACTTTCCGATGGCGCCATCCCGGTGCCACCGATGGACACGCAAGAGCTGGCAGAGATAATTACAAGGGCAATGGCCTCACTTGACGACAAATACTCTTTCGACGCATCGGCCACCGACTGGATTACCCGCATTGCACGAGGCCATCCATTTTATGTTCATCTTATCGGAAAACATGCCCTCCTTAAAGCAATTTCCCAAAAAGCCAGCTTAGTAACTGAGGACATTGCAAAGGATGCCCTCGCAGAAATTGCCTTCAAAGGCTCGGCACCGGTCCAAGAGAATTTATACAAAAAATCTGTTGGGCATAGCTACGTTCGTGAGCATATATTGAAAAAATTTGCGAACGTCGCCGCAGATGAAATTTACACAACAGATCTCTATGGCGAAATCTCTCGCGAGATAGGAATCGATCCGAGCGCAATTTCCGTTTATGTCGGCCAACTTGCAAGCGAAAAATACGGAGCCGTTATAGAAAAAATTCGAGAACGATACTATCAATTTCATGATAGCTTGTTCAAGGCCTATGCGGCAGCTAGGCCATTCGAGAGAAAGAAAGGCGACAAAGAAGATGAGTAAATATCTCGATATCATATGACCAAGCCGCTTCAACATCAATTTGCATTGCAATGCACGGTCAATAAAATAAATCCATAAATTTCAGCACCGAGCATTATGTTGTGCTCTCGAGTCCGCAACGTCCTGCGAATGCAAGTCCATGTTCGTCGCCGCTCGAGAGCCCCACATTGCCCCCCCTTTTGCTTAACGAGTGCGATGTGCAGAGTATCGCCTAGGGCAAACCCCATGAAGCAACCGTGTAGATTTTCAGCTATAACCCAACTGCAATACGCCCATACCCTCATGAGTAGATCACTCACGAATTTTACGCACATGGAATTCGGAGGACAAAATAATGAAAACCATTTACCCAAGGAACGGTCATTTTACCTATCAAATCGATGAGAAATCATTCTCCGCTCAAGCGACGGCGGGCTCGGACCCTAGCATTATCTCCGCATTAGATAAATTGACATGGGACAAAATTTTCGACGATGCCATAGAGGGAGCGTCGAGCGCCCTAGTAAAAACTGGATTGAGCATATTGTTCGGCCCAACGCCATGGGAAAGCAAGGTATCCGGCCAGCTGCAAACAATAATTGGACGACTTGACGATATTCTCGATGAAATCAGAGCACTTCGCACATATATAAGAGATGAGCAGCGCAAACAATATCGCGATGCATTACATGCACAACTCACTACGCACATTGCCACACTAACGTCATATATGGCGGGAATTCGCCAAGAAAGAAAACTAGAAGGAAATCTTAAATACCTATTCTTGGATGCAGTCGAAAGCCTTACAGACGGAATCGGATATATCGCAAACCACAATGAAAGCGAGACAAACAGGCCAATAGGCATCCCTCTATTTGCCGCTGTAGAATCTGGCTTGGTTATGCTTATAGTTTGCCAAAGAATTCTTGACCTCCCAACAAGTACAACAAAGAAATTAATAGCGGATTACACAAAAATATTTAAAATATGGGGAGATTCGCTCATCAACGACTGCCAGCCCATAATAAGCGCCATCAATTCCGAGTCAACATATTTGCGTGATTTTCCACATCGTGGTGCGCTAGAGGCGGGCGGAGTTGGTGGATCAACGATCCGCTCTGCAATACAACCGACGGAATCTATTTGCTACGCAGTCATAGACGGCGGATTAGATAAGCCATTTGTGCTTATTCGTGTCGAGGCTGAAGAGTATCCTAAGAGCGAAAGCCACCTCCCAACCTCCAGATTCCCTTTCCCTTATTCGTACACTGGTGGACCTAATATCTTTGGCGAGACAACTTGGATTGTCGGCGGATTGACTGGCACGGCGGATCGTGCAACTCGAATGGTGCAAGATCTGAACAATCGCCGAAACGATCTCCTGGAAAACTTGGAACAGCTTCGCAAGGTACAATTAATGATTGACAGCATTGCGTCTGCCCCGGCTAGGTTAGCGCGACTCCTGAAGCACGAAGTGTGACTTTTGTGATGTCACGATTACATCAACGATGTTCGACAGATCTGCTGCCAACTCGCTGAGCCACTCAATGAGTGCTTGATTGTTTGCCGGACGCCTTAGTAATTCTTTCGGTCGCCACACAAATTTCCACACTATTCCCTGCTGCATTCGCAATGGTCGAGGCGGGCTCCAACAGCTGTATATTTCTAGCATCTTTCGGGCACCCGAGGGATACGAACCCTACTTTGGGGGATTGGGACATCTGGAATGTTGGGGCGTGGCGGCAAAAAAGGAGAGTTTACAGCCATTTAGGGTTTGGCGAGGCAAAACTAGCGGGGGGCGGTGGCATGCAGCGGCGGCCCGGGTAGGTCCGGCAATAAATGCAAATAACGCTTGATGCCGCCCTTTCACTACGGGGCGTGCCAAGCCGCTGCGGGCCGAGGCGCAGCTCGCGAGGGCTGCGCATCGAAATCGTCGAACTTCACAAGCGCCATCGAATCGGGCCGCGCCCAGATGACGCAGGTGCGTAATCGGGTGTAATAGATCTACCGCATAAGTGGGACTACGCTTAGTGCGCGTGAATTTTGAAATGCCACGCTACCGGCTTAAATCGCCGTGACAAACATGCCGGCCGTCCCAATATTCCGAGCAATCGAGAGAGGCACATCATGAATGACAACAATCGGCTTGCTGACGAAGAAATCAACCAAGACACTTCCTCAGATACCGCCCAGGCATTGATTTATCCGTCATTGGCGGAATTCAATGGGAGACTATACCTGGCATACAAAGGCGCCGGTAGCAACAACAACATTTACCTCACATCTTTCGACGGAAAAGGGTGGAACACGCCGAGAGCAGTCAAAAACGGCGCGTTCTGGACCACTCAGGCAGTTGCATTAGCGACATTCAGCGGGAAGTTGTATATGGCGCACAAAGGCGGCATCGACAACAACAACATTTATTGCGCGGCATTCGACGGTTCGAACTGGGATCCCAAGGAACATACCGTCCCCGGAGACAGCACTCGCCAACCGGTTGCATTGGTGACGTACGATGGAAGGCTGTACATGGCGCACAAGGGCCCCAACGACACACACATCTACTTCCATTCATTCGACGGGGCGAGCTGGAAATCGGGAGGGTATGTCGGCGTCCATGACGCCGAAACCACCCTGCCGGTTGCACTGGCGACATTCAATGCCAGGATGTACCTGGCATACAAGGGTGTCGGCGACAACAGCATTTACTACACTTCATACGATCTCATCGGGAATAGCTGGGATCAACCGAAAAAAGTCAATGACCGGGACTGGACCAGCCAGCCGGTTGCATTAGCGTCATTCAACGGAAAGCTGTATATGGCGCACAAAGGTGGCGGCGCCGACAACCAGATTTATTACAACTCGTTCGACGGAAAAAATTGGGGTGTCGACAGCGGAGTTTCCGGCTCCCTAACCACCGAACCAGTCACATTGGCGGTATTCGACAAGAATTTATATTTGGCATACAAAGATGCCAGCAATACCAGCATTCATTACAAGTCATTCAACGGAGCCTCTTGGGGTACGCAGCAAACGGTCCCCAATGCGTCAACGACAGAGCAATTGCGCTGATCGTCGCCCGCTTGCGAGTCCGCACACGCGGTCAGTCACGCATACGGCCGATAGCTGCAGTTGGCTATCGGCCGACGCAATACGCGCGATCAGCGCAATCAAATTCAAGCCCTCCGCCTGGTCGAACATTGACGACCCTTAGATGCGGGTACGACGGCCCCGCACCAGGCGCGTGTCGACCGCGTCCTGCGATCATTTCCAACACGCTTACTTTCCTGACGCACTGACGCCCCGATGCTGCAATCGGTGGCAAATTGGCCAGCAATTTGCACACCGTCGAGGCGCCGTCGACCTGATCACCGCCTTTGACAAAGCAAAGGATTTCCGAGCCTGATGGTATCGTGGCGCGAAGCGCGCACCGGACGACAGCCATTCGTCGCCGCATGCACCCGGCGATACGCCCCCCGCCTCCGAAGCACGAAAGCCGCCGCACGCGCGAACGAATTCGACCCAACCCCTCTCACCCGCCCAGCAACCATCGCCATGAAAAAACTTGTCAACCGCCCGTCCGACGTCGTGCGCGAAATGCTCGAAGGCATCGCGCGGCAGTCGCCGCATCTCGCGATCCTCGGCGACGAGCACGTGCTCGTCCGCAAGGCGCTGCCCGAACCGTCGCAGCGTGCGGTCGCAGTCCTCTCCGGCGGCGGCAGCGGCCACGAGCCCGCGCACGGCGGCTACGTCGGCGACGGGATGCTGAGCGCGGCCGTCTGCGGCGAAGTGTTCACATCGCCGTCCACCGACGCCGTGCTGGCTATGGGCGTACAACAAAGTCTGCGGTAAATGCTCGGTGAAGCGCTTATAGTAGACGGAATTGCATAGGCTCAACGCTCGCAATGTTTGCCGATTATCGTTACCGGCCGTCAAATCCCCTTCTTTCCGAGCCGCAAAGTATGCGCCTGCGGCTTCCGATGCGGGAACGAGAATACACGACATATCAGGTTGGAGGAAAATAGTCATGCGATGCAGCATTTCCCATACAAAGCACTGAATCGACGCCAATCTCAAATTCTATCCTCAAGTCGACGTACGGAAGCAATTGTCGAATCCGATTTTTCCGTCCGACCACAAAACTTCGGATAGTTAATCCCCTCGTCATTACTTCTGGCCGCCAACCCCCGTTCGCTCCACATCCAGCCTGGCGATTATTTGACCCTATTTATTACCTGCGACTGTATGTGCTCGACCACCGCCTTCATGCAATCCGAAATTCTCTGGACATAGTTTGGTGTAAATACATCAAGCCGCTGACCATTTCGGTCATAGCCATTTCGGTGAGCGCAGTCATTCCTAAACTCCACCGACCTAAAAAGTTCGTCTCGAACTCCATCATCCGGCCAGATCCTCACGTCCAGCGATACCCTATACAGGAAATCCACTGTATCGAGACGATGATACACAATCCCCTTCAGGTGGGAGACAACACAATCCATCACGAAATTTGAATTTTCAAATATTTCTCTCAACGTAAAACTTGCATTCTTAAGTACCCTATCCCGAGTCAAGAGATTGGTGATCGCAATTTTGCTTTTCTTAACCTCACTTAATAATGTATCGCCTAGATACGCCTCGAAGGCACTCATCTGTTGCACGAAAATCATGCGATTTACGATATCACCACCATCCTCCTCACCATGCACCAGCAATAAATCGTGCATTTGATGATACGAGTCGAGATAAATATCAAACGGGTTAACTGGTATATCATCCCAGATCGCCCAAGATTTGGACTCGTGGCAACGCAATTCGCCGGCCTCGACATATGTTCTCGGATGATCTTGAAGCTCGACTACGCAAGTATCCGCCTTCAGATAAACATCTGCCTCGAACGACTTTCCGCAGTATCGGCACGCCAATTCCGCCGGTTGATCCCCGTCATAGAATTCCGATGGACAATTCGTTCCGCAAGGAGACGGAATCCGAAGAATTATCGTGTCGGAACTGTGAGCTCCACAGCTAGGGCATTGAAAATGGGCGTAGGTTTCAAGTTGCTGCAAGATTGCCGATGTTCTTTGTGAGGATTGCGCCTTTCAACGCGAAATCGCATCCTTCGATGTGGAAGTAGTGCCACGTGGCGCTCGAAAAACACTTTCCGTATTTACACCATCTCGTCCGCACTCGTCGTCCTTACAACCGATCCAGAGGAGACTGTCTTCGTATAGCCAATTGATAGCAGGATAGTTCATTTCGACGCTTCGGTAAACGACGCCCCCTGCAGCTTAAGACAGTCTTCCCAGGCTCCGACCGGAGATTCGGTGAAGATTGTGGACTCAATCGCACCAAACCATCGAAAAATATCTCCAGTAAAACCATAATATCTGCGCCACCGACGCTCCCGATGAAAATAGAAATATTTACATATCGAGTCAAGCGCAAGCCATGCCGAAAGGATGAATTTTATATGCAAAGCGTTCACCCTAAAAAATATAACTAACTACCCACGTATAATTTCTTTGGATTTCTTTAATACAGATTCCCGAATCCGAACCTTCTGCTCACCCGTAAAGCTTCGCATGTTTAATCCAGTTCCTCGAATCGCATTATTGATCGCAATATTACCTCTTCGCATATGATGTTTCGTCGAAAACGTGCATAACCATGAAACAACTCTTTCCCGATGGGCCTCGCGCGTTTCGGCCAATTCGGCCCAAAGTGGAGACAGGGCGTGAGTCTCAGAAGCCAGGTGCAAAGGCAAACCTGCCCTGTCGAGAATAGCAGTCCGAGTCGCACGTACAGGGGGTTCCATCTGCATGATTTCTGCCCATGCTTTTCGAACCCTTTCCCCCTCCAAATCTATCCCGTTTACATGAAATAGCGCCTCGGTTCTCCACGATCGATGACTTCGATTGAATTTCGAAAACCATACGTGATCATTTTTATTCAATAAATCATATAGCCTTGGGTTCGCGCGCTGGGCTGACGTTATACGCATCGTACGCGGGGCGCTGTCAACGAGAATGCGCCACTCAGATCGATTATTTTTAATTTCCACCGTGGATATCGGCCCGCGGTGCTTGGGCTTGCTTTTACGAGCCCATGACCATCCTGTTGTCGCGCCAAGATGAAGTTCGCTCGCCGCTTTTTTGGGAGTCCACCCGCTCTTTAACAACTCTGCGAATTTCGTGCGATATCGCACCCCGTATGCGAACGGAATCATTGTCGCCGCTTCGCTTACACATACATTCAGAACCCTATACGATACCCCACACGAACATACCACCTTCCAACCACCAGACCTGATTAAGTACCCCGACACTTTATAGACGTCGTCACCTTGATGCAATGCTCCGACGCACGGGGGAAGTTCAAAACATGGTGGATTTCCACCCCTGAACTTCACCGGAATTAGTTTCCTCCGATGAGCAGGCACAAATGATCCGATAGATAAAATTCGATTTTTGAGGAATGATTCAGCAGCAACGTACATGAACGGATGGGAAAATCTTTCTATGGCTGAATTTTCCTCAATATTACATAGCCAAGTCACAATTCGTCGCGCGCTTATTCCCGTGAGGTGACAGTATTCCGGGCCAAAGTACGCCAACCACTCGGAAACAAGGGCCCCTCTGTTAATGGTTAACTTCGTCTTCGAAAAACCACCGCTTTGAAGCATGTCACGATACTTTCGTGACAGCGGAATGTTTTCGTCGAATCTCCTTTGATCAACACTCAGCCTCGCAATATCCAGAACTGCCCTCGACTCCGATTCAGAGGCTGGCTGAATAATCACACGATCAAGTGCGCCCACGCATCGCCCAATGGTTATCCCAAAATCATAATCAACTAAGTTTTGATCGACCGCCCTCAGCGCAATCCCGTGCTCATCGCAGTAGAATACTCCAGGCAACTGATGATTTACTTTCCAATATGCCTCAACACGCTTACCCCTCCATTGCGCCAGACACTCCTCACAATATCGCAACCCTGAAATGCGCTCACGCCTCTGTCCGTAGGCGCTCACCCTGCCACATAAGCTCCTTTCTGGCGGATGCAACATATTACGGAGAACCTCCTCTCGCAGGGACGGTGAGGCGATCCTTGTCGCATACAAGTATTCTGTATGTTTTTTAACTACATCTTCAGCACTGATTCGCCAATAATCACGTGCCTCCTCGGCAAGTCTGGATATAGAATTTGGCAACTTTATACCTGGTTTTCCAATATAACCGAAAAGTTGCATTCTCAACCATCTCGTGGACTTGAGCCCAAAGAATTCCGCATATCGCCCAAAATTGCTTTCGAGCGTTTCGTTATCTCGAAGAGGGAAGAGTGCAACCGACACCGGAGATCTCTTAATGAAAAATGTGGTCAGATATATAACTCAATTGAGTCGATCGGCTACCGTCGAGGTCTTGTCCCTTCTGCTGCTAGACGATCTTTTCGGGGGTTGCTGGCTATAGAAACGCCGAATAGCTTCGGCACATAGCTCTTCTGTTGAAGCAGCGGGAAGCTCTTTTTGCACGACGTCAACTAGATTTGATGCAACCTCCTCTGACATATTTAACAGCAGCAACCTCGAGACTGCATCTATTGCAGACTCCTCCCGGTCATGCTGCATAGCATTCTCGAAGTACATGTGCCGCTTGGCCTGCGCCTCCATCATCGCGACAATATCCTTCAACGAATCGCCCAACAGATCTTCGTATTGAGCCATCCTTGCTTTATTGTTAGAACGAATCGCTTCAAGCATCGGCGTCAAGGAAGCCATCCTCTCCTCAGATACATCACGAATTATATCCTTTGTAATTTCCTCGATTCCGGTGTATATGGCACTGTATTGGGCGAGCTGATACAAGGGGATGGCAATACCTGGCAACCCTTGGGTTCTAAAATAAAATTCTTTCCTTATATCTGGAGATAGCGGCCTTGCATTGGCTAGCCACTGATATTTCTCCAGCTGGTCGCATAGCCGATTCCACTCCCGCTCATCACGCATGCCGTTCCACTGAATCACGCCGTGACTACTAATCCGCCGTGCAGATCGGAGAGTTTTTCTGAACAAGCGCTCGGATTTTGGCGTACCGATAACGATAACAGGTATGCCGCCTCCATTAGTCAGACCAACAAAGAAGTCGAATAACGGATCACTTCTTTCAACAGCCCGGAGTGCATTTTGAAGCTCATCAATGACAATCAACCCGGTCCGATGCCGCCTAGCAATGCGATACAGGAGATTTGCAAGGTCTATAACTGTCGCTCCTCTCCATATATGATCCAAATATTTCAAACCAAGCAATCTATCATATTCACGTATCACTCTCTTTATTATATCTTTCAGACTTGCACTAGTAGGGCAATCAACCTTAATCACCACAACCTGTGTCACTCCGTACTTCACGTGATTGATTACCCTCGGCATGAATCTGAGAGCATCCTCGATCACATTTGACTTCCCTGCACCTGACAATCCAAATATTCCCGCGCAATATGCATGCGTTCGCGCGTGATCATATACAGGAATCAGCTTACCCTCGTTCACCGCCCTATATCTATCCTTAGTCCCTTCAGCACTATCTACGAACACACTTTGCCCAACATAATTTTGTCGGATAATCATTTGTACCAGATGGCAAATTTCCAAACTTGCAGGCACTGGAACAACCAATCCTGATAAACGACCAATGACATGCAAGCGATATTCTTCTGATCGAGAACGCTCTGAGATTGATGAGGCAACTGGCACGGAGAGCGACCGCATCATCGATTTGCTGTCCCACAACGGCCCTAACGCCGAGATGAGCGGATTGCTCTTGTACTCTAGGGGTAGGTCGTCACCTTGGTAATATTTCGCCTCGAGGATCTCCTGGCATGGCATCTCTGGCGTATATACGGCGGCATTGTTGCGCCTAACAACCGCCTCCTCAGGCACCGCGGCTGTGTTCATTTCCCGCTCCTACTCGTCAAGCGCGTCCAGCAACGCACGGGCACGTTTCTCACGCAGTTCCTTGATGCGCTGCCGAGCGTTTCCGCACGTATGCAAGGTACTATCAGTGCTCTGCCCTTTGCTCACGTCGCCTTCACTGTCGTAGCTCTCTCCTCGCATCGCCCTTGACGGCATACCAAGATCATTTTCCCTCGAAACCTCGTTTGACACGTTGCGAGACGCCTGAGGTTGCACTTGCTTTGGTTTGGTTGTCCCAGCTCGACTCTCAATCGAACGTTCGGCCTGACGCATTTCTTCCATATGCGTGATATCCGGGCGCCGCATCCCGGAGGCCTTCAATGCGACCTTCGTCTCTGCAACTGCATCACGGCCCATCTTCGCAATGTTGTAAGCTGTCATGGCTCTATCAGCCTCTCCCGCCTCATGGGCCATGGCAACATTTTTTGAGTTCAGGTCTCGGTAGATCTCCAACTCCCGATACGTTAGGCCCGCGAATTTGTCTCGCTCGCCCTCTATCAACGGACGTGAAATTGGCGTGCCCAACCCGAGCAGATCGATGCTGCTGTCGTCGGCGGAGTCGAAGCAAATCTCAACGGTCGAATCGGCCTTGCTTCTACCGCGATGCATCGCTTGCCGTTCAACAATCGACAAATCTGAGCATGTGTAGTGCAGCCCCTTGTGATGAATGCCGTATCCGTCGATGGGTACTTTCACGGACTGCATGACCTTTGCGCGGAAATCCGCAATATCTATGTGCCGCCCGTACCCGTTCGTTTCCAGACCGTACGTCCATAGATCCAACGGACTGGGTGCGTGCCCGGCCTCCACCATTTCGGGAGGAGTTGGATATCCGCGAATCGGATGTCGGTTGTAACTCAATACGGCACGAAGAATGACTCGCCGCAGCTCGCGTATGTTGAGCGCAGCCTGATAGGCAGGATGTTCCACCCCGCGCTCCAGGGAGTCTTTCTCCACAATCCCGGGTACCAACGAACTCCAAATCGCCGGAACGATGCCAAACCGCCGCTCCATCACGCTGCGCAAGTCCGGGCGGTATGCTGGTGCGTTCGCAAGCTCGACTCGAAAGTCTTTGATCAGCGAACATGCCTTATGGACACTGCTCACCTCCCCTTGATCTGCATACAATACCTCGCATAGATGATGAGCAGGCCATTGACTCTCCGTGATATCGACACCTAGCGATCGGCAGAACTCCACCTTCGGTGAAACAGCATTGACGAGCGCCATCATCGCACCGTTCCAGCTCGGTGGATCGAAGGTCACATAAAACCCCACAACGAGCGCGCTGTAGTCGTCAATAACCAAGTAGAGCGTTGGCCTTCCGATAACTGTTGTTCTAAGAATATTTCCGACGAGATACAGGTCGACGATCGTCGCGTCGATATGAAATCTCTCACCAGGCCCCCGGGAGTTTCTTAATTTACCGGTCAGCGGTCGCTCGTGAAGCGTGTATCTCTTCTTCCCGGCCTGACGAACTCTCCGAACTTCGTACGGGTAATTCTGCTGGATGTAATACTGTAGCTGTCGGCGCGTAAGCACAATCCTTCGACTAAGCGTCAGCTCGATCATCTCCCGTCGCTCGTTATAGACGACTCGGTCACAAAGAAACGTGGCGCGCATCCAGTCCAGAGCCGCTTCCATCGTTTTCTGAGCTCTCTTTCCCTTCGCATATTCAAACGATAAATAGTAGTCGGCCGTCAGTTGAAGCAAGCGCTGAACCTCATCGTTTCTGGCTGAGGCACTAAGCAACCGTTTCGTCGCAGTACGTCCCGGACGTCGTTTCCAGTTGCGCGGCTTGCCTCGCCCTCCGCATAGGTCGTAGTCGTCTGCAGCCGCAGCCGGTATCATTCCACGCTGAAAAAAACGCCTGACAACTCGGTACAGCGTGTCCTGCGAGACGTGCACGACTTCTGCGCAGCGTGAGATACGCTTAGCGCGCGTTTCGCGATGGAGCAGCTCTTCGAAAGCATCACCGTGGATGGAACACGGCGCGTGCGAGCCATCGTCACGAAGTGGTTGATCGAACGTGAGCAACGCCTCAATCAGCTTCAAGCCCTTCGAGAGAGTTGGATCCTCGACTATCGCGCGATACTTTTCAGACCGCCTTGACTTCACAAAGGGGAGCTCACGTCTCCGTTCGGAGACGATGACAGGCAATCCTGGTAGCTTCTCGAGCGCAAGCTCGGCCTCCACGTTTGGAGACAGTCTGAGCAGCACCTCGTCAGTCTTAAGTTGGAATGGTTGAGCGTGGTGGTTTGCAGTGGACTTCTGTTGATACTCTGTATCGATTAGGTGGGTCCATCGCTGCCCAGCGCCAGTCTTCAGGACAATATATATGTGCTCGCCGTTACGCTCCTTGAGCACGTCCCCGACCGCAATTTCGGTCTGAAATGTATCCTTCGGCGACATGGCAACCTCCTTGCGTACGACGAGGACTCAGCGTCTGCGAGACATCCCTGTCGTCGACGTTTGAACCTCTGCAAGCCGAATTCCGAGTGGGTCTACGGTATCCAAGTCGAAGCAAATACGCTTCGTTGCCGCTAGCTGCCGGAATGCCCTTACTCCCGACCCGACAGGGATAGCAAGCGATCGGTCAACTTCACGACACGCCTCCATCACCGACATCGATGGGCGACGTCGAACAAGCTGATACAGGGCTCGTTGCGCGGTCGATTCTGCTTCGCTAAGATCGCGCCCCAGCATGTCGTTGGCCGCACGGAAGATCCACGCCAGGTTCTTCGACCTGTCTGCGTGCATGCCATAGACTGCCACCGCCTTGTATCTCGCTCCCTCGTTCTCCCACGTCCTCCGTTCAATTTCCTGGGAGCGTGTCAACGGACGGATTCCCCGCGGCCAAACCCCCTTAACCGAAAGCACTTCACGGTGGTACGAGTTTCCACTTTGGACGAGAAGAACTAGATCGGTACTCAGAACGGCTGGTTCGCCCGTCCGTCGATATGTTGGATGATCGATGTTGAGCTCAGCAGCAGCGCGCTGCGTCTTGTCCCGATTGAGCGCGTACTGCTCAAGTATTGCAACGACATCGGAGCGCCACCAGGCCTCTAGAAAGACAGCATGCTCGGCCTCAGACATAAGATGGACTTCGTCTGCTGGCGCCTTCTCACAGAACAGCCGTGTTTTGACACCTGAGCCAGGCATGTCTCTCGTATGAATCCAGCGCCGGTACTCTCCGATCCTGTTCGCACGTGCCTGCTCCGCGAGCTTTCGAGCCAACGTACCCTTTCGCATCGCCAGCGTTCCGGAACTCATGATGATCCTCCTGCGCTCCGATTCAACTCTATGCTTACAAGCCCGCGACGGAGTCATGCCAGCTCGTAGAATCCGGAACGGAGTCTACGTCGAGCTTCGCGCTTTTCAAGCTCGAAAAATGCTGCACTTGCTTCGAAGGCCACACGAGCTTGCACATATATCGGATCAACGCCCTGCCAGAACACGCAGACACAAGGATCTCAATGGACGGTACGCTCTGCTGGCGACACTCCTTAGTTAACGAGTGCGATTTGCTTGAGCAGGGACGAGTGCCGGTCAACGTCGTGGGACGATAATTCGCACTTACCTCTACCCGTTTGATATACCGCAATTCGCTTTTTTGTCGCCCCCCCAAGCTGGCTGAGGCTTTTCATGAAGTTAACTTTCGTGTCGATGTTGACGATACGCAAATTTCATCCAACACTACCTGCCATCAACTTTTTATTCACAGCTTCATGTCGGCGAAATTGCCCCCTTCCCAAATATTTAAATGTGACGCCGTTACATCTACCACGAAATTCAATACCCATCATAAACCAACAAAACAAATAGGGGACTATATTCCAATATAATCGCTCACGCACGGCGAAATAGATGGCATGTTGCGCCACAAAATAAAGATTTTGCGACGCACAAAAATATTACTCCGACTGACAATATTTTTTAATAAACAACTTAGAAACCCCCTCCTACTGCACCTCAAATTAGAGACTGAATCGCACATATGAATATGCTTATCCACGGCCCCCGGTGCGAGATCGAGGGTTATCGGGGAGTCACCGCTTAAATTTGTCCATGGCGAACGCCTGATCGAACTGCCGGGCTCGCTGCACCTCGTCACTATGCAGATAGATTGACGTCGTCGAGATTGACGCGTGGCGGAGGTTGTCGCGGACCATGAGCAACTCAGCCCCACGCGCCAGCGCGTGTGACGCATGCGTGTGGCGCATCCAATGGGGGCTCGCGCGGCGCAGCTTCTCTGCCGTCGCTGGCCGCTCGTCCTGAATCGCGTCGGCGACCAGCATGAAGAACCGCCGCAGCACACGCCAAAGCCTCGTACTTTCAATGCCAGCGTCGTGCTCATCGAGGCTCGCAACCAACGGTATCGCCGGGTTCCAGCGACTCGGCGTGACCGGCAGCCCGCGCTGAATGAGATATTGGTCAAGCGCGGTCCGAGCGAGCGATGGTAACGCCACCTTGCCCAGCTTTCCGCCCTTGCCGAGCACATGCAGCCAGTGATTGCCGTGCTCGTCGCGACGGACGTCGCCGAGCGTTGCGCCGACCAGTTCGCTCGCGCGTAGACCGGTGGCGTAGCCGAAGTCCAGCAGGAACCGCAGGCGCCGCGCGGCCGGCACGCTCCAGCCGTATGACCACTCGAGGCCGTCGGCAAGCGTGCGGATCAGCAGCCACTCGCCTTCCGAGAAGCCACGGGACACGTCCAATCCCGCACGCTGCGCTTGGCTCTTGACCTTGACGCCGGCGAACGGATTCGCGAGCACGTAGCGCTGTTCGACCAGCCAGCGAAACAGCGCCGATAGGACGTTCAGTGCGTATGCCGCTGAGCGCGCCGAGAGCGGGCCGGTGAACGGTCGCCATTCGACACTGTGCCGTTGCCGAGACGGGCCGACCCAACGCTCGCGCGGTGTGGGCTTTCGCAAGAAGCCCCGGTACGCGATTGCGTCGTTGGTGTTCAGCGACGACAGCGCACGACCGCGCTCGACGATCGCCCACAGAATCAGCCGCTCCGCCTCCTTGCGATAGGCACGCTGCGTGGCAACCGACTCATGCAGCGCTAGCCAGGACTGGATCGCCTCGTAGTCGTTCGACGCATTCAAGAGACAGGCAGCCTGCGGCGCCCGGAACTGCCCTTGAGAGCCGTCAACGTCGTGCGGCACGCGCAGTTGCTCCCACGGCACGATATTGCTGATCGGCGCAGCGACAATCAGCGCTCGCGCCCGTTCGGCCAGCGCCGGATGCGCGGCGAAGAATGCCTCGATGCGACGCCCGCCGGCAACACCGAGTCCTGCGATGGCTGCCCACCAACGGCGGCGCCGGGGAATCCGCACAGTTAGATCGGCCAGCGTCCGGATGCCATGCGCGTGCAGCACCGCGACGATGCGCGGCGGGAACCACACTTCGAGCGCGTCGGTGATCGCCGGCGTCGGCATAGACAGGTTGCGCAGCGATTCGATCGCACGGGTCACGTCATCGGCCGACGCTTTCGACGAGCGCTCAACGAAGACGGCAGCCAGGTCCTCGCGGTAACGCTGTACGGCGAACGCGACGAGTTGCCGACGGATACGACCGAGGATACCGCGCGACGAGACACCGGCTTGCCGACGGTCACCAAGATAGCGAGCAACGGCGGTCCGCGCATCCAGGCCGGCGTACCAGCCGCGCAATGCGGCCAGCGCCGCCTCCCCCGGGAAGTCGGAACCGGTATCGCTGACCGACGTGTCCTTACGCGTTTTCATGATCACCAGTTTAGGCAAAAATCAGCGACGGACTGATAACGTTATTTATCTGGTCAGGCATACCTTCAATACTGACGAACAACTTTCAATCGCCGCCTGCACAACTAAAGTTGGGTCTACGGCTGGGAGCCTGTCGGCGGGCGGGATGGGAAGCGGGATACGCGGGCCGAACCGACGCCCCTGACCCCGCGGTTTGAGACGGATGCGGCCGGGAAACGGTCAGGCCGCGTAATACCGGTACCGTCGCCCGTGCGCGCCATAACAGGCTGCGCCAGGATCCAGCCCAAGTGATGCCGGGCTGTGGAATTGTCCTGCGGCGGCGCGTGGCCTACAACTGCTCGAGAAGCCCGCCGCGCATGGGCTGCATGGCCTACAGATGTGGGTTGGCGTATCCGCGGGGCACCAACTCGGCCCAACGGCTCAACCGCAAGCGAACATGTGCACCGTCATGCCCCGGGCCTGCAGCTATACGAGCAAAGTCCCCACTCATGCACGTATCTCATGCAATCCAAAGCAACTCGAGAAGCTCACGCTGGAACCGTCGACGCACTGGTTTCTTTCATGAATGACTGCCGGTTCGGCGCCTCAGACCTGACGGCCGCGACCGTTTCGCTCGCGCTCGAATACGTCTATCAACCCCACCCGCGCTTCTGGCGTGACTTCAACGTGGCATTCCTTCTCCGGGCGCTCACGCTGTGTGTTCCCGATTGGCGCGCCACCATCAATAGCGCCGGTCATGCCTCAGGGGGCGCGACAAGGCTGCTTGCAGACGTCGAGGAATACGTGCGCGTCAACGCGTTCGACGAAGCAAATGCCGAATTGCTGAGGACGTTGCCGGTCCACATGCGACCGACCGACGGAGCCACCGCGTTCGAGTGGCTTTCCGCGCAACTGGCCAGGAATGGAATGATGGAGGAACTCAATTTCGCGCGGCGAGACGGCGATGTCTGCGGCGACAGCGCGCTCGATGCGCTGCATTGCATCGAGGAAGCTGCAGCCGGGCGACACATCGAGAGGACGGGGAGGCTCATCGCTCGAGTGTATCGCGACGCAGTGGTGAAGGAGCACGCGGTGTGAGCGTCGTCCGGCTCGTCAGTGGGACAGTTTGCTGGGCGCGAGAATGCGATCGTCCACGCCGATTGGATTGCGCGTCGCCCCTGACATCGATTGGAATTGCGCCCACCGCTTCGCACATACCTGACATACTTGGACCAAACACAACCACCGATATGATTCAATTCACGGAAGAACAAATCGCTGCCAGAGAGCTCCGAAACGCCGCATACCACGAAGCGGGCCACAAGATGCTCTACGAGCGCTTCGGCGGCGCCGGCGACGCAGTCGTGTGGAAAAACGGAAAAACGAGAGTGGCAATCCAGATGAGAGCGCGTGGCTCGGCCAGTTCCGTCCCCGCACCTGCCCTGAGGTGATGCGCACAATTGCGTTGAATCACGGGTTTCCCGCTGCCGAGCTACCTGCGAACTGGAAGGTGCTCGTCGGCATGGCGGGCCTGTTGGCCGAGGACATCCTGAGCGGCACGACGGATGATACCGGTGCTATGGCGGATACCCTGTTTCTCAGAATTTCCTTTGGAGAGGCATAGCCCTCCGACCTCGCACACATGGGCGTCACGGATAGCGCACACGCATTGCATCGTTTCGCGCCTCCGGCACGGTTCCGGTCTACCGGGCTGCCCCGTCGGCGTCGTCGGCGGACTTGCGCATGAATTCCAAAGTACGGAATACATAAGCGCAATCCATTGATAGCGACCGGTGACGCCCGGAATAATCCGCTGTGACGGTCCCTCGGCGATGATCTGCGACGGCTGCAATCGTTCGACATGCACGTTGAGCGCCGCCGTTGTCTCTGGACGAAGGCGCGCCGAACGATAGTCGATGACACTTCGCAGCCGCCATTTCCGCCGCGGCCAATTTCGCCGAAGCGTCAGCGTCCGCGACAGCCAGCCGCCCAGCTACCGTGTCGCGCCAACCTGAACCTTGTCCACGTAGCGCTGCGGCACGCCGGTCATAACTTCCGGAAAGCAACCGAGGGCACCACGCCGCCGCTTCTCGCAGCCATGCGCGCAATCGTCATGAAAATCGCCACCTGGACCTTCAACCGGTGGCGTCATCAAAGATGGGTTCCGTCTGATTTCCAGCCCGCGTTTCATCCGATTCATTCCGGAGTTCAGGTGTCTCCTCACGTTTGTACCGGCACCGCGCCCCATGCGCTGCCCTTCCCGCCCGCCGTATCGGTGCACAGGCAAATGCCTCCTAAGCCGACGCCCGAGGCCGCCGCGCCATGAAATTCACACCCGCCCGCGCCCGCCTCTTCACGCTCAGACATTTGCGCAGCGACCTACTGCCCTGGGCGATCGCGCTGTCGGTCGGTATCGACTACTTCGACAACACGATCTTTTCGTTCTTTACGAGCTATATCGCGGGCGGCATCAACGCGTCGCCGGACGAATTGGTGTGGTCGTCGACGGCCTATGCGACCGCTTCCGTGCTCGGCATCGTGCAACAGCAGTGGCTGATCGAGCGTCTCGGCTTCCGGCGCTACCTGAGCGGCTGCCTGCTGATGTTCGCGGCGGGATCGATGGCCGCCTCGCTCAGCGAATCGTCGCTTTCGCTCGCGATGGCGCGCGGCTTTCAGGGTTACTTCATCGGACCGATGCTCGGCACCTGCCGCATCATGTTGCAGACGGGTTTTACGCCGAAGGATCGCGCCGGCGCGACGCGCATTTTCTTGATCATGATCCTGCTCGGAAGCGCGCTTGCGCCGATGGCCGGCGGTTATCTCGTGGCGTACTTCGATTGGCGCGCGTTGTACACGTGCTCGACCGTCGGCGGCGCCGTGCTCGCGGTATTTGCCTTCCTGGTCGTGCCGCACATCGGCAGGCGTCCGCTCGAGCGGCGCAGCGCCGCGCATCTGTGGCCGTATCTCGTCTTTGCCGTTGCACTGGGCGCGCTGCAGATCGTCGTGCAGCAACTGCGCTTCGAAGTGTTCAGCACGACACCGCTGATGCCGCTGGTCACCGTCGCGGGCGTGACGGCGATCGGCTGGTTCGCGTGGCAACAGTGGCATCATCCGCGTCCGCTGGTGCGCCTGAACGCGCTGCGTGAGGGGCCCTTCCGGCAAGGTATGGTGCTCTATGCCTTCTACTACTTCATCAGCAATGCGATCGGCTTCCTGGTTTCGCGGTTGTTGCAAGGCGGGCTCGGCTACCCGGTCGAAAATGCCGGCCGTCTCGTCGGGATTACGTCGCTCGCGGCGATTCCGATGGCGATCGCGTATTTCCGGTACTCGCGTCTCATCAAGCGCAAATGGCTGATCGTCCCGGGTTTCATCATGGCGGCCGTGATCGGCATCTGGATGCTCAACCTGCCGCCCGACGTCAGCACGAGTTGGCTTCTGCCGCCATTGGTCTTGCGCGGATTCCTGCTGATGTTCATCGCGCTGCCGACGGCGAGCGCCGCATTTCAGATTTTCTCGAACGACGAATTCACGCACGGGTACCGCTTCAAGAATGTCGTCAAGCAGATGGCCTACTCGATGTCGACCGCGACGTTCATCATCGTCGATCAGCATCGCACGGCCGTGCATCACACGCGTCTCGTCGAATTCGCCAACCCGTATAACCCGACGTTCCAGAACGCGCTTGAAACGATGACGCATGCGCTAGAAGCACAAGGCCTGGACCCGAACGCGGCGCGAGGCCTGTCGCTGGGCCGACTGGCGACGATGATCGCTCATCAGGCAAGCTTCCTGAGCGTGCTGGACGGCTTCGAGATGATAGTCGGCCTCGCGCTCGTAGGCGGCGCAATCGCGTTGGTGCAGCGGCAGATCAGGTGAGCGATGCAGATGGCTTATACACGGGGCCGACGCAGTCTCAATCCCGAAGCATCTGAACCGGCCGGCGCGCGACGGCGCAATCAGCATCGCACGCCGCCCGGCCTATGACGGCTTGCCACTTAATCCCACATCAAGCCGTTGTCGACGTTGATCGACTGACCGGTAATGCTGCTCGACAAATCGGATGCCAGAAACAGGACTGCGTCGGCTATGTCGCGCGGGCTGGCGAACCGGCCGAGCGCGGTGTCGTCCAGCATCTTGCGAAAACCGACCGGATTGGCTTTCTCCAGATCGTCGAGCAACGCGGTACGCGTGGCGCCGGGGCAAACCGCGTTCACCCGTATGCCGCTGCCGCCGAGTTCGTTCGCGGCCACACGCGACATCACGATCGCCGCGGCCTTGGAAGCCGCATAGGACGCGTTCGAGGTGGCCTTCGCGCCCTTGCCCGCAATCGATGCGATGTTGACAATCACGCCGCCGCCCGCCTCGGCCATGTGACGCGCGAAACCCTGCATCGTGAAGAACAGTCCCCGCGTATTGACGTTCTGGATCCAGTCCCAATCCGCCGGCGTCAAGTCGAGCAGTTTGATCTTCCGCGTCACGCCCGCGTTGTTCACGAGCACATCGACGCGGCCGTTTTCTGCAACGGCTCTTGCCGTCATCGCGGCGATCGATTCGAGGTCGCCGCTGTCGCAATGGAGGTAGCTCGCCTTCCGGCCGCGGTCGACCAGTCGCGTTGCAAGTTCGTTGCCGCGCGCGTCGTCGACGTCAGTCAGAATCACATGAGCGCCCTCTTCGGCCAGACGTTCGGCGATGGCCGCGCCGATCCCGGCCGCCGCGCCGGTTACCACTGCCGTTTTGTTGCTGATCAGCATTGTTTCTGCTCCTCCGTTGAAACCGGGCCGTCTTGACGTGGATGGTGTTCTTGCATGGGATCGCTCATCGTCATTCGATGGTTCGGGGCAGCGACCCACTTCGTCCGTCACAGCGAATGAAATCCGCACAGCTTGTTGCCGTCCGGGTCGCGCATATATGCCAGATAAAGGTGTCCTACCGGCGTGTCGCGGACGCCCGGGGGATCCTCGCAGGTCGTTCCGCCGTTGGCCATGCCTGCGGCATGCCATGCATCGACCTTGTCCGGACTGTCGATACGAAATCCGATCGTTCCGCCATTAGCGCCATGCGCCGGTTTGCCATTCAGCGGTATGGCAATGGTCAGTAACGTATCGCCGTGCGTATAGAAGATGCGCGGCGAATTAAAATTGACCGATATCGCGGGTCCAATGCCGAGCACGCCCATCACGGCATCGTAGAATTTCTTCGACCGCTCCAGATCGTTGCTTCCCAGATTCACATGACTGAACATTTCGGTTTCCTCGGTATCGACGGGCCAGGCTCAAGAGGCCATCTGATGGGCCTTCTTGATGCCCGCCCCGGCAGCAAGGAACCCACCATCGACAGCCAGGCATTGCCCGGTGATGTAAAGCGATTTTTCAGAGGCGAGATACGCGACTGCATTGGCCACTTCGTCGGGTTCGGCCATGCGATTGAACGGAATGTCCTCGAGGTACGCTTCGAAGTCGTCCGTCGACAGCTGTTTGCGCACCATGTCGCTATCGACCGGCCCCGGCGCGACCGCGTTGCAACGCACGCCCAACGGCGCATATTCCAACGCCGTCTGTCGCGTGAGCTGAATGAGGCCCGCCTTCGACGCGCCGTAGGCGACCCGGCCGAAACCTGCCCGGATTCCCGCGATCGAGGCAATGTTGACGATGGCGCCATGGCCGCTGCGCACCAGAAGATCGGTTGCGAGTTGCGTCAAAACCAGCGGTGCGGTCAGATTGACTTCCAGCGTCCGGTTCCAGTCCTCCAGCTGCATTTCGCGAACGAGAGACAGCTTGGCCATGCCAGCATTGTTGACCAGCACCGACAGTTCGGTCAGCCCGGCAAAATAGGCGCGACAGGCCGCGAAATCCGTCACGTCCAGCGCATCGGTCCGTATCCCTTCGGGCGGGACGAAGCCCTCGAGCGCCTCTTGCCGATCGAGGATGATCACGCTCCATCCGTCGTTCCTGAGACTTTTGGAAATTGCCTGGCCGAGGACGCCGGCGCCGCCGGTCACGATTGCAGTTCCTTTGCTCATGGTCTGCTCTTCAGAGAATGCGTATCTCGAGCCAGTCATGTTCGCCGGGCGAGCGGCATCTATGCCCGTGCATGACAATGGCCGTTATCCGCTGCCGCCGCGATTCCCGGTCTGCGCGGGGTGTCGGGCAAGCGGGGCGCGCCGCTCAATAAATCGTGACGCCGCTATCCACGGGAATGACCTGCCCGGTCGTATGTCGCGATTCGTCAGACGCCAGATAGACCGCCACATGCGCCATATCGACGGGCTCGCACGGCCCCAGCAGGCACTGGTCGGCCAGCTTGCGCAGCTCCTCGCGCTCGTCCACCAGATGACGCACGCGCTCCGACAGCGTCAGTCCCGGCGCAATCGCATTCACGCGGATGCGGTCGCGCGCATACTCGGGCGCCATCGAACGCGTCAGCGCATGAACGCCGCCCTTCGCCGCCGTATAGCAATCGCGATCGGTGAGCGCCATCAGCGCGACCATCGATGAGAAGTTGATGACCGAACCGCCACCCGCTCGTTGCAGATAAGGAATGCCGTATTTGCAGACCAGGAACGTACCGAAGAGATCGAGTTTGATCGCCCGCCAGAACTCTTCTTCGGGTGCGTCGGTCACGCGCGCATCATGCGGCGTCGATCCGCCGGCGGTATTGCAGAGCACGTCGATCTTTCCGAACGCCTCTGCGGCGCGCGCCAAACCGGCGCAGACGCTCTCCTTGTCGGTGACGTCGAGCCTCAGCGGGACGATCCGTTCCGCGCCACCGCTCGCTTCGGCTGCCGCTTCCGCGAGATCCAGATGAATATCGCCGGCCAGCACGCGTGCACCTTCGGCGATGAACTGCTTGCAGATCGCAGCGCCGATGCCGCCGCCCGCACCGGTCACGAATGCAACCTTGCCGTCAAGCCTGCCCATTTCACGTCTCCTTCATGTTGTTCGAACGATTCCCGTCCGAGCATCGATCCCCATCGCCGATTCGCTTGCACGCGCACGTCTGTAACGCGTGCAGCACCACGATGTCGTCGAGTCCGGGATGCTCGACAGGCAGCCCTTGCGCTTGTGACACCAGGGCGGCCCTCGAGCACGCTCAGCGATGAGTTCGTTACGCCTGCTGTTCGACCGCTGTATCGCGCGACTCGGTCTTGCGCTCTTCGGCGCCCGTCAGCACAAAACCTGTGTAACCGGATGCCGCGACCGCATCGCATTTTTTCCGGTAGGTGCCGTGCCCGCCCAGATACGGCAGGAACACCTGCGGCTTGCCCGGCACGTTGGCGCCGACATACCAGGAATTCGCCTTCAGATAGAGCGTCTTCGACACGACGTCCTGGACGTGCTGCATCCAGTCCTCTTCCGCCTTCGGCTCCGCGTCGATCCGCACGACGCCCGCCTCGCGCAAATCGACCATGCAGCGCGCGATCCAGTCGACGTGCTGCTCGATGCTCATCGACATGTTCGCAAGCGGCCCCGGGCTGCCGGGTCCCGTCACCGTGAACAGGTTCGGAAAGCCGCTCGTCATCAGGCCAAGGTAGGTCTTCGCGCCGGCCGCCCACTTGTCGTTGAGCCTGACGCCGCCCACGCCGCGCACGTCGATATGCGTGAGCGCGCCCGTCAGCGCGTCGTAACCGGTCGCGTAGATCAGCACATCGAGCTCGTGCAGCCCGTCGCTCGTCACGATGCCCTCCGGCACCACGCGCTCGATCGGCGTCGCCTTCAGGTCGACGAGCGTCACATCGTCGCGGTTGTAGACGCTGTAGTAGGTATCGCCGAGACACGGGCGCTTCGTGCCGAACGGGAACCCGCGCGGCATCAGTTTCTCGGCCGTCGCCGGGTCCTTCACCGTCTCGCGGATCTTGCCGCGAATGAACTCGGCGACGGTCTCGTTGGCGGCCTCGTTCGACAGAATGTCGCCGTAGCACATGCGAAAGCCGAGCAGCTGGCTGTTTTCCCACGCGTTCTCATATTTGCGCTTGCGCTCTTCGGGCGTGGCGTCGAGCGCGGACTCGACCGGGAACGGCACGGCGATGCCGAAGCGCGTGAGGCGGCTGATCTCGCGCCGTTCCGCGTAAGTCGCCCGCACGCGCGCATGCATTTCAGGCGTCAGCGGATGATTCTTCGCCGGCACGACATAGACGGCCGTGCGCTGGAACACGGTCAGGTGTTTGCACTTGCCGGCAAGTGCCTGAATCACCTGGATACCCGACGAGCCGGTGCCGATGACGCCGACCCGCTTGTTGCTGAAATCGACTTCGTGGTGCGGCCAGCGGCCGGTGTGATGACTTTCGCCCGCGAACGTCTCGATTCCCGCAATCTCGGGCGGCTTCGGCACCGACAGCACGCCGGTCGCCGGCACGAAGAAACGTGCGCGCGTGACTTTTCCATCGGATGTCGTCACGTTCCAGAGATTCCGCTTTTCATCGAATACGGCGGACTCGACGCGCGTATTGAAGCGTATGTGCCGGCGCAGATCGAAGCGATCGGCCACGTGATTCAGGTATCGCATGAGCTCCGCCGCGGTCGGATAGCGCTCGGGCCAGTCCCACTCGTCCTGAAGCTCCGCAGAAAACGAATAGGAGTAGTCCCAGCACTCGAGGTCGACGCGCGCGCCGGGATAGCGATTCCAGTACCACGTTCCGCCGACGCCGTCGCCCGATTCGAATGCCTGGATGCGAAAGCCGGCATCGGTCAGCCGCTTGATCGCATACAGTCCGCCAAAGCCGGCGCCGACGATGACGGCGTCCAGCACGTCCGAGGTCTGGTTCATTGCGTTGTCTCCTGAAGATTGGTGCTTGTCAGGAACCTATTGAATGACCGCACGCCGGTCGGCATCAATTCCGACAGCGACGCCTTCCCGTACTTTGAAATCGCCGACGTCGCGGTCGTGCGTGCCGAGGGCGGGACCGACGCGCCAGGCATGCCGGCAGATTGGCATGTCGCGCCGCACGATCGTCGGCGATTTCAAAGTACGGCAGACGCGCATCGCGCGAATTGACGCGAGCCAGCCCGGCTCTTCATCGTTGCGGCAGGGAAACGAAAGGAGCGCGACGCCATGTCTGCCGCCATGCAACGCCTGATCGACAACGACCAGATCCGGGACGTGATGCTTCGTTACGCGCGCGGCGTCGATCGTCGCGACTGGGAACGCGTCCGTTCCGCATTCTTCGAGGATTGCCACGACGACCATGCCGACTTCAAGGGCACGCGCGACGCGTTCATTGCGTGGGTCAGGGAGCGGCACGATGCGCCCAGCCTGCTGACGTCCACGCACTTCCTCGGCAACTGTCTCGTGGAATTCGCGTCCGATAGCGTCGCCGCCGTCGAAACCTATTTCGTCGCGCGGCTGGAGCTCGCGCCGCAGGCGAGCGAACATCGGTCGATGCTCGACGCGAAACATGCCGACAGCACGCACAACAGCCGCGTCCAGGTATTCGGCCGCTATGTCGACCGCTTCGAGAAGCGCAACGACGAATGGCGCATCGCGTGTCGCCGAACGGTGTTCGATGCGATCGAGTCGCACCTCGTCGATGCAGCCGACGCCAAGCTCAATCCGGCATGGATGCTCGGCCGCCGAGATCAGCACGATCCGGTGTTCGCGCTGCGGGCCGAAGTCGGCTTGAACTGACGCGCAGGGCGCGCTGCCGAGCGCTTTCGCTGGCAGGCAAAGCATCGGCAAACGCGCTCACTGAAACATCGCATGCACTGCTCGACTGCGTCAAGGAGTCGACCGCTTACTCGTAACGGCGCCACGCTGCATCGCGCTACTGAAAAGTCGCCATCATGAGCCTCGATACCGAAACCCGCGCCTTCATGGACAAGCTCGCCGCGACGGCGTCGAAACCGCGTCATTTGATGACGCCGGACGAGGCGCGCGCCGCGTTTGCGCGCATCAGCACGATCCTGTCCGCGGGCGCCGACGTGCGTGCCACCATTGCGCTCGACATCCCGGTCGACGGCGGCACGCTGCGCGCGCGCCTGTTCGTGCCGCATGAACGTCCGCAAGCGCTGCTCGTGTATTTTCACGGCGGCGGCTGGGTCGTCGGCGGCATCGAAGAATTCACGCCGCTTTGCCGCGAAATCGCGGTCGGCGCAGGTGTTGCGGTCGCGCTCGTCGAATACCGGAAGGCGCCGGAACATCCGTTTCCGCGGCCGGTGCTCGATGCGTGGCAGGCCGCGCAGTGGCTCGTCGCCGAGCAGCGCGCCCTGCTCGGGACGACGCTGCCGGTGCTCGTCGGCGGGGATAGTGCGGGGGCGAACCTCGCGATTGCGGTGACGCTGCTCGCGCGACGCGAACGAGCGGTATCGTTCGCCGGGCAGCTGCTCGTCTATCCCGTGACCGACTGCGTATTCGATCGGCCTTCATACGTCTCGCCCGACAATCAGCTGCTGACCAATCGCGACGCGATGATGTGGTACTGGACGCACTATGCGCCGACCGACGACGCCCGGCAGTCGAGTCTCGCGTCGCCGCTTCGGGAAGCCGATCTGTCGGGCCTACCGGAGGCGATCGTCGTCACCGCCGAGCACGACGTGTTGCGCGACGAAGGCGAGGCTTACGCGCGGCGTCTCGAGGAGGCCGGCGTGCCGGTTCAGCATCTTCGCGCCGCCGAGCAGATGCACGGCTTTCTCATGATGATTGGCATTCTGCCCGGGAGCCGTACCGGGCTGGAATTCATCTGCGACCGGCTGCGCCGCGTCGTCGCGCGCGCGTCGCACTGACCTGCGACATCGCACCCTCCGTCTCGATCTCGGGCACGTCCCGACTCCATGGTTCGCGCGAAGGTAGTACGATCCGCATGGACGCGCGCACGCGCGTCGGACCCAAATACGGTCCGCCATCGAAGAAACAGACGGAGACACGCATGCAACCCGGTAGATCCTTGCCGACGCACGTCGATGCGAGGTCCGGCAATGGCCCGCATGGCGTCGACACCGCGTGGCCGAAACTGCCGCGCGGTGAACGCGCGCCGAGCAGCGCGATGGTGACGCCGCTCGCGCGCGGGCTGGCGATCCTGTCGGCGTTCGGCCCGGACAAGGCCTGGCTCGGCAATCTGGAGATCGCGCAAGCAACCGGCATTCCCCCGCCGACGGCGCTGCGCCTGCTCCGCTCGCTCGTCGCACTGGGCTACCTGCACCACGACAAGAGCAGCCGGAAATACGCGCTCGCGCCCGCGTCGCTCGCGCTCGGCTACGCGGCCGTCGTCGACCCGAACCTTCAGCGCCTCGCCAGCAGCGAAATGCGGAAACTGGCCGAGGCGACCGATACCTACGTGCTGCTCGGCACGCGCGACCGTCTCGACATCCTGATTCTCGATACGCAGATCGGGAGCCGCACCGTGCTCGATCTGCGGCTGCGGCCCGGCATGCGCATGCATATTGCGTATTCGCTGATGGGATGGGCATTGCTGGCCGCCTTGCCCGAAGCGGAATGCCGCTACTTGCAGCGCGAGCTCGAGCAGCGTGCGGACGACAACTGGCCCACCATCGGACGTCGCATGGTCGAAAAAGTCGCGCAGGTGCGCGAACTGGGATTCGGCATGTTGCACGGCGACTGGGAACCGGAACTCGCGTGTGTCGCCGCGCCCGTATCGCTTCCCCATCGCCCGCCGCTGGTGCTCGGCTGCGTCGGACGCACGGCGCGCCTTGCGCAGGCGAGGCTCGAGCGCGAACTCGGCCCGCGGCTCGTCGCGATCGCGCAGACGCTTCGCGAGCGCGCGCCGCACGGTGTCTGACAACAAGGGACCGCGATGGCCATGCAACCCGATCGTTCAGGAGCCGCAATGCCCGAAGCCACTCATGTCACGCTGACGCTCGATCGCGGCCTGCAGATCTTGCGCGCGTTTCACGCGGAGCGGGCACCGCTGACCAACGGCGAACTGGCGCAGCGCACGGGCATGTCGCGGTCGGCCGTCTCGCGTTTGACCTCTACGCTGATCCATCTCGGTTACATCCACCGCGTCGCCGGCGGCGCGCGCTTCGAGCTCGCGACGGGCGTGTTCGGCATTGGTTATGCCTACCTCGAAACCAATCCTGTCACGCGACTCGCGAACCCGCTGATGCAGCGGCTTGCCGATCAGTTGAACGTGTCGGTCGCCCTCGCAGCGCCCGACGGGCTCGACATGCTCTATATCGCCCATCGGACCAGCGCAGGCATCGCCACGCTGCGGCTCGGCGTCGGTTCGTTGCTGCCGATGGGCTGCACGGCGATCGGGCGTGCATGGCTCTGGACGCTGCGGCAGCCGGAGCGGCAACAATACGTCGCGCGGTTGCTGGAAGCGGCCGGCCCACAGCGCGAAGCGATGCGAACCGGCATCGAGAAGGCCTTCGACGATCTCGACACGAACGGCGTATGCATGTCGTTCGGCGAGTACCAGCGTCACGCCTATGGCATCGCGCGGCCGATCAGCGTCGGCCGCGCCGCCACACCGATGTCGCTCAGTTGCGGCGCGATCCGGTTCGAACCGGATATCGGCGCCGTCAGGGAGCGCATCGTGCCGGCGCTCAAACAAGCCGCACACGAACTCGAGGTCGCGCTTCGCGACGTTCGCTTCGAACCGTGACGGCATGCAGGCGGATTGGCGGCAGCGCGTCGCGCTAACGCAAACTCAGGCGGTCCGCCCTCGCACGCGCGTGCCACCCTGCTCCGCGACGAACGTCAGAATCGAAGAAAAGTCCTGCGCCCCGCGCCCCGCTTCGTAGGCCGCGTGCCAGACGTCGCGCGCGCGGTCGATGGTCGGCGTCGCGATATTCAGCAGACGCGCTTCGTCGAACCCGAGCGACATATCTTTTTCGATGATGGCCAGCGCCGCGCCATAGTCGAATCGGCCCGACACGGCGCGGCTCAGCATCTTCGAGCCCGCAAAGCTCTGTGCCGTACCGGCGTCGAGCAGCCGCATCATCATGTCCGGGTCCAGACCGGCCTTCGCGCCCATCGCGAGCCCTTCCGAGCAGACGACGAGATTGGTCGCCATGATGATGTTGTTGACGATCTTCATGATCTGCGCCATGCCGGCGCGCTCGCCCATCACGAATACCGCTTTGCCGATCAGCGACAGCAGCGGCATGAGCTGCTCGACCGCGGCCGGCGTGCCGGCGGCGAGCATCGCGAGCGTGCCGGCCCGCGCAGCGGGCGCGCCTCCCGAGATCGGCGCATCGACGATGTCGATTCCTTTCTCGGCCAGCCCGGCGCCGATTCGCTCGATCATGTCCTGACCGATCGTCGACATCTCCGCGTACACGCGAATCGCTTTGCCATGCACGACGCCGTCCGGGCCGAGGCCGACCGCGAGCGACACATCGCGATTCGGCAAGCAGGCAAAGACGATGCTGGCCGCATCGGCGACCTCGCGCGGCGAATCATGGATGACCGCGCCGCCTTCGATAAAGGGCTCGAGGGCCGCAGGCGACGGATCGTAGACATGCAGGCGGAACGATTGCCCGAGCAAGCGCTCGGCCATCGGGCCGCCCATCTGTCCGAGGCCCAAAAAGCCGATATGTTTCAAGGTTTCCATTCGAAATTCCGGATCGGTTCATCAAACAGGCTAGACGTGTCAACGCGCCATCGCATCGCTTATCCAGGCCGCAGCCGCCATCAGCGCTTCCTGTGCGGCCGCGCATGCGAGGCCCATCCGAAAGAAGCCGTGGATCATGCCCTCGTAGTGCCGCAACGTGACGGGCACGCCGGCGTCGAACAGGCGATTCGCGTAGGCGTCGCCTTCGTCGCGCAGCGGATCGAAACCGGCCGTCACCACGAGTGCACGCGGCAATCCCGCTAGCGACTTCGCGCGCAGCGGGCACCCATGCGGATGAAACGCGTCCTGCTCGTTTTCGACGTAGTGGCGCCAGAACCGCACCATCGCCCCGCGCGTGAGCAGATAGCCGGACTGGTTCTCGACGTAGGAACGCGTAGGCGGCGTGTGATAGTCGGTCACCGGGTAGACCAGCACCTGCGCGCATAGTGGAGGGCCGCCTTCGTCGCGGATTCGCAGCGCCGTCACGGCGGCGAGGTTGCCGCCCGCGCTGTCGCCGGCCACGACCAAGCGCGACGCGTCGAGCGACAGCAGGTGGGCGTGCTGCGCGATCCAGCACACCGCATCGAAGCAATCGTTGACCGCGGCGGGAAAGCGATGTTCGGGCGCAAGCCGGTAGTCCACAGCAATCACGGCGGCGCCGCTTCCCGCGCAGAGGTCGCGACACACGTGATCGTGCGTGTCGAGATTGCCGATCACGAAACCGCCGCCGTGAAAGAACACAGTCACGCCGTCACTTTTTCGCTCTACCGGCCGGTACAGGCGCGCCGCGAGCACGCGCCCGTCGAGCGGTATGTCGAAATCGACGGTTTCGCCCACGACCGTGCACCGGTCGAGCGGCGGATACGCCAGCCCCTCGCGGAGTGCCTCGACGGACAGGCTCTCCATCGGCGGCGCGGATTCGAGGCTTTTCAGTATCGTGGCAATGTCGGAATCCAGTACCATGTGCGTTACTCCGCGACGCGCGAGGCCGTTGCAGCGCCCCGTGTGGCCCGGGACGTCGCCGGTGTATCGGCATCGTCTCGACGATTCGATCGCAAGCTGTTGAAAAGGGGCATGACTTGTCTCCGTAGTGGTCTCTGTCGGGCGTCGATCGTGCGGCATGGAACGATTGAGATTGCGCCGACCGTGCCGATCGGAACGACGCCGACAGGTGCGTGTAAAGCGTGCCGCCGTGTCGGGGGACGGTCAATTTTGGCGAGCGGTCATTTCCGTACAACGGAACCCGACTTCCGAGCGAGATCGGGCGCGCAACGGACGCCGCAGCTCCGCTCGCCCGCGCCCCGGCAACCGACGCATCCACATACTCGGCTCGCGGCTAAATCGCGGTGGCGACAGCACGTCGTCTCGAACCGACCATGCGGATACAAGGAACAAGGTCCACGCGCCCCGCCGCATCGGCGATCGCGGGGAGCCAGCCGGTCAATCGATACAGGAAGATTTTCAACGTACGGAAGGCTCGAACGAAACGGATTCGCGCGCGGCAAGTCGGCCCTTATCCTGCTATCGCGGCCCATCCTCGGCGCCGAATCTCAGGTAGACGACCATCATGAGCGATCCCGTCTCACTCAAGGCCCGGTTCGAACGACTTCACGGCTTCTGGAACGACGCCCTCGATATCGGTCTGAACGAGGATCCCGCGTTCTTCGACCGTTACCTGTCCATGGCGGAAGTCGCGCTCGGCTCGCCGCACCTGGAGCCGAAGATCCGGCATTTCGTCCTGATTGCCGCGAACGCAAGCGTGACGCATCTGAATGCCGAAGCCGTCGGACAGCACATCGACGCTGCCGGCAAACATGGCGCCACCCGAGCCGAACTGCGCGAGGTGCTACAGATCGCCTCCGTGCTCGGAATCCATGCGTACATGGTCGGTGTGCCGATCCTGCTCGAGGAGCTTGCCGCCGCCGGTGAATCGGTCGATGCCGCGTTCCCGCTCGACCGCGCGTTCGACAAGGTATGCACCGAGTTCTGCGAGCGTCGTGGCTACTGGAGCGACGAACTGCAAGGCATGGTACGCAGCTCGCCCGCATTCTTCGACGGCTATACGGCCTTTTCGTCGGCGCCGTGGCAGACCGCGGCGCTACCGCCCATCGTCAAGGAGCTGTTGTATGTGGCAATCGACGTATCGACGACGCATCTGTTCGAACCGGGCGTCCGCATTCATATGCGTAACGCGCTTCGCTACGGTGCGACGCCGGCACAAGTGCTGCAGGTCATGCAAATCGTCAGCTGTGTCGGGATGCAGAGCTTTCTGCTCGGCGCACCGCATTTGAGATCGGCGACGGCCTGACCGCGCGTTCATGGCCGTATGCACGGCCGCTTCCCTGCTTCGGCGCAGCGTCGCTCCTTACTCGTTCGACACATCGTGAGATTTTCGCCAAAACCCTCGCTCCGGTTTTCGAATGGGCACATGCGCAGGGCCGGAAACGCCGAGGCGCGGCGCGCGGCCTGCACCTGCGGATCGATTGCCGGTACACGGCTGCCGAATTCGATCCCGTCGAATCGCGGCTTCATGAAAACTCAATTGGTTCGCCGGCGGCATGCTCTTACGCTGCCCATCACGGATTGCAGCCGTGATGAACGCGATACGCGCGCATCGGCACGAGGCTGCAGCAGCATCGAACTGCACGGCAGACATCGCGCTCGCCGGCCGGCCATCCCGGCGACCCGAAGGCGGTGTCCGTCATCACCGGCAAGGCGTGCACGCACACGCCCATTGCGACGTTCGAGCGGGATCCGACTCGACGCATAAGAAAAATCCGGGACGTTTCCGGAATAGATCCTTCGGCATTGATTGCGTGCAAGGAGGATCGCCATGGTTGGGAATCCAGAAGGATTCGTCAGGCAATACATTTACAACAAAGGTATGGAGACAACATGAATCAAGCAACGCCGCCGGTCCGCAGCAGTCTATTCGTCGTGCTTCTATGCTTCCTCACGATCGTGGCGGACGGCTACGATCTCATCGTCTACGGCGCAACCGTTCCACATCTGCTGGCCGAGCCCGGCTGGCATCTGACGCCTGCCGCCGCCGGTATGATCGGCAGCTGGACGCTGGTCGGGCTGATGGTCGGCCTCGCGGTGGCCGGTCCGCTGACCGATCGTATCGGCCGCCGCCGCCTGCTCATGGTGGGCGTGCTGTGGTTCTCGGTTGGCTCGTTCGTCTGCGCGTTCGCGGCCTCCCCCACGTTCCTGGGCGCGGCCCGCTTCATCACGGGAATCGGCATGGGCGGCGTGGTGCCGTCCGCCGTGGCGCTGGCGGTGGAGTACGCGCCCAAGGGCCGTCGCCAGTTCTACAACGCGCTCACGCTGACCGGCTACTCGGTAGGCGGCATCGTCAGCGCGCTGCTGGCCATCGTGCTGCTTCACGAGCACGGCTGGCGCACGTTGTACGCGCTCGGCGCACTGTATGCGCTGATCCTGCCGGTCATGTACTTCCTGCTTCCCGAGTCCGCGGATTTCCTCGTCAATCGCGGCCGTATCGACGAGGCGCGCACGCTCGCGGCCCGCTATTCGCTCGATCTCGACCAGATCCTGCGCGACAAGGATGCCCAACGCGTTTCGCATGGCGCCGCGCGGACGGCAGGCGGCTACCGGCTGGTGCTGTCCCGCCCGTTCCGCGCCACGGCGCTGCTGCTCGCGTTCATGACGTTCTGCGTGCAGTTGATTATTTATGGGCTCAATGCGTGGCTGCCGCAGTTGATGCGAGCGGCCGGCTATCCGCTTGGCTCGTCGCTGCAGTTCCTGCTGGTGATGCAGTTCGGGGCGGTCGTGGGCATGCTCGGCGGCGCGTGGCTGGCCGATCGCGTCGGCACGCGACGCGTCATGTTTGCGTTTCTCGTGCTCGGCGGCTTGTCGCTGATCGTGCTGAGCCAGAAGCTCGATTCCACCTGGCTGATGCTCGCCGTATTCGGCGCGGGGCTCAGTTCGATCGGCACCAGCAGCCTGATCTACGGGTATATCGCCGCACACTTCCCGACTTCGTGCCGCGGGTCGGCGCTGGGCGGCGCACAGGCCGTCGGGCGTTTCGGCTCGATCCTCGGGCCGATGATCGGCGGCTGGATCGTCGGCGCAAACCTCGGCCTGCACTGGAATTTCTACGCGTTCGCGATCCCCGCGATCATCGCGGCGACAGTCGTGCCGCTGATCCCGAAATCGGCATGAGGTCTCTCGTTCAATGGAAACATACGACTACATCGTAGTAGGAGCAGGTTCGTCGGGCTGCGTGGTGGCGAGCCGCCTGTCCGAGGACCCCGCGATGCGCGTGCTTCTAGTCGACGCCGGCCCGAAGATGAAAAACTTCTGGGTGCGCACGCCCGCCGGTGCGGGTAAGCTGTTCATGGACAAACGGTTCAATTGGGCGTTCGATACCGAGCCTGTGCCGACGCTCGACGGACGCACCGTGTACTGGCCGCGCGGCAAAGGCCTCGGCGGCAGCAGCGCGATCAACGGCATGATCTACATGCGCGGCCAGCCGAGCGATTTCGACCATTGGGCGGAGCTCGGCAACGACGGATGGAGCTGGGCCGACGTGCTGCCGTATTTCATCCGGTCGGAAACGAACCAGCGCGGCGCGAACGACCATCATGGTGCACAGGGCCCGCTGCACGTCAGCGACGCGGCCATCTCGCATCCGAGCGCCGACGATTTCATCGCCGCGGCCGAGCAGGCCGGCATTGCCCGCAGCGCGGATCTGAACGGGCCGCCGTACGAAGGCGTCGCCTATCGGCAATACACGATCCGCGACGGGCGCCGCCATTCGTCCTATGACGCGTTCATCGAACCGGTGCGTCATCGCCGCAACCTGACCGTGCGCACCGGTGTGCGCGTGATGCGCGTCGTTCTCGAAGCCGGTCATGCGACCGGCATCGAGGTGCTGGATCGCGGCGTTCGGCGGCACCTCGCTGCCGCGCGCGAAGTGATCCTGTCGGGCGGCGCACTGGCTTCGCCGCAATTGCTGATGCTATCGGGCATCGGCGACGCCGCGGCCCTGCATCGCCACGGGATCGCGGCGACGGTCGACTCGCCCGATGTGGGTCGCAACCTGCAGGATCACTGGTTCGGGTCGTTGGCATGGCACGTCACGCCGGACAGCTCCTATAACCACCGGCTGCGCGGGCTACACAAGTATCTGGAAGGCGTGCGCTATCTGCTGACTCGCCGCGGGTATCTCGCGCTCGGCGCGGCACCCGTGACGGCTTATGCGCGCAGCGAGCCGGGGCGACCGGAAGCCGACCTGCAACTGACGGTGAGCCCGATGACGTTCAAATTTTCGGCGTCCGGCGAGCCGGTCGTCGACGATTTCCCGGCCATCGGTGCGGCGGTCGTCCTGTTGACGCCCGACTCGCGCGGCCATATGGAGCTGAAGTCGCCGGCCCCTCTGGATGCACCCGCGTTTCATCCGAATTACCTGAGCGATCCCGGCGACATCCGGCGCTCGATCGCGGGTTTGCGGCTGATGCGGCGCATCGCGAACACTGCTCCGCTCGCATCGCGGATCATCGAGGAACGCGTGCCGGGCGCGGCCGTCACGACGGACGAACAGTGGCTCGCCCATCTCAAGACCTACGGCAACAGCGGCTGGCACCAGGTCGGCACCTGCCGGATGGGTGTCGATGCGCAGGCCGTCGTCGATCCGCGGCTGCGCGTGCGCGGCGTCGCGCGGTTGCGCGTCGCCGATGCGTCGATCATGCCGAAGATCGTCGCGGGCAATACCAACGCGGCCTGCATCATGATCGGCGAAAAGGCCGCGGACCTGATCCGAGCGGACGCGACACCCGCCCGCGCGGTACCCGCGTGACTACAGGTGCTTGCCGAAGAACGGCGCCAGCGTCGACACCGCTTCACGCATCTGCTCCGGCGTGTCGTAAAGCGACATGTGCGTGCCGCCCTGGATCACGTGAAGGTGCTTGTCGGTGCTGGCCGCTCTTTCGAGGAGGTCCTGGCTGTGCCACAGCGAGCCCGCTTCGCTGCCGGCGACCAGCTGCAGCGGTTGCGTCAGCAGCACGTCGGCCAATGCGAACGCGTCGTAGGTCACGAGTTGCGGCAGGCTGCTCGTCGTGAACTGGCTCGACGTGTTCGGGTGCTGCGCACGCGGCGTACGGTAGTAGTCGTACGCTTCGCGCATGTCGCGATCCTCGACGCCATCGAGGCTCGTCGGCGTGAACGGGACATAGGTGACCGGCTCGCCGGCGGCTTCGCGCGTGCGCGCTGCGGCGCCGAGCTCGAGCAACGCGATCGACTTCTCCGACGCCTCGTTGCCATGCCAGCCGACGCGGAACATGCTGCCGATATTGGCCGCGCTGACGGCCCCGACCGCCTTGATGCGCCGGTCGGTCATCGTCGCGTGGACCGCATAGCCGCCGCCTGCGCATACGCCGAGCGCGCCGATCCGGTCGCGATCGACGAAGTCTTGCGTCGCCAGAAAATCGACCGCGCTACGCACGTCGTTGACGCGCGCATAGGGATCCTCGAGAAACCGCGGCGTGCCGCCGCTCTCTCCCTGGAACGACGCGTCGAACGCGAGCGTAACGAACCCCTCGCGCGCGAGTTGCTCCGCATAACGACCGGCCGTCTGCTCCTTGACGCCGCCGCCCGGGTGAACGCAGACGATGGCCGCGTACTGGCGCGACGCATCGAAGCCTTCGGGGAAATAGAGGTTACCCGCCATTTCGAGCGAGCCGTTGATGAATTTGACTGATTTCATGGATTCTCCGCTAGATGTCTTGCCGGGGCGATTCGACGTTTGCATCCCGGACCGGTTCAAATATAGCGATCGATATCGTCAGCAACTAGACTGCTTAAAGCACTTACGCTAATAAGCGTGACTTATCAATCGAAGTCAAACTTCGCGTTCGGACACGCGCCTCGGAATGCTGGCCAGATGGCCGCGCCGGGACGTCGACGCGCAGGGAAAAGCACGGGAAAAAGACGAACGTCACCGGGCGTGCCGGGCAGCGCCCGGTGACGGGATCAACGCTTGCCGCGAGCGCTTGGCCGCACCCGCTGTTCAGCTTCGATCCGGGCGGTGAAACGCCGGCCAGCGCTGCAGGACGAGCTCGCGCGACGCGCCGTATGCGAAGCAACTGTCGATCTTGAGCGGTTTTCCGCTGGCGTCGGTCTCGTCGAGCAAGGTTTGCGAACGCAGCGGATTGACGGTCTGAATGGCCGCGGTGGCGAGCGGAATCAGGATCTCGCGCAAATGCGTACATGTGTCGCCGGGCGGCAGCCGCTTGCGGACCTCGCCGCTCCAGCCCGCACCAATGCGCAGCCCCACCAGCGCTTGCAGCGTCGCGCCGCCGCCCGGGCATTCGCGGTACGGATACGCGCGGATGAACACCTCGACCTGGTGGACGATCATGTCGAGATCGAACACCACACGCAAGCCGAGATCGTGGATCGGCTCGTTCGCCGGCACCACGCGCGGGCTGCTCGGCGGCGCGAAATCGTGTGGTTTTCGGTCGGTCAGATAGCCTTCGATTTCAAAGAGACCGTCGCTTCGTCTGAACCCCTCGAACGTGATCTGCCTCGTGTGCAGCGGCTCGCGCGTGACGCGTTCCGTTGTCGCGGCATTGTCATGGACAGTCATCCCTCGCTCCCGTTTGCGTTGATTTCGCACGACACGGCTGCCAGCGTCTGCGCAAGCATCCGGCCATCGTTGCGCTCGTCGTGAACGAACGCGGCGAACGCTCTGCCCGCCGACGCGCACACGCCATGCGACGCCAGGCCCTCGCCCTTCGCGACGATCTGGTCGAGCGTCAGCGGTCTCGCAGGCGTACCGACGCTGTCGATTACGACGCTCGACTGTGCGCTGCCGTCGTCACGCACGATCCGTACGCCCGTCGCGAAGCGGGTCGGGTAATACTGCGTCAGCGCGTCGCTCGCCTCGAAACGTACACGCTCGGCAATGCGTCGGATCTGCGGATCGCCGAGGAACGCGTCGTCGTAAGCGTCATAGCGGGTCGGTCCGTAGCTGAGCGTCGCACCAACGATATAAGGGCAACTGTATTGGGCCGTCATCGTCGATTCGGGCTGCGCGAGCATGTGCTGATCAGCGATGAGCTGCGGGCCGCTGATCACGATCTCGCGGATGTCGTCGGTCCGCATCGTGAAGCTGGCGGTCAGTTCGGCCAGCGCATCGATCGTCGAATGGAACAGGCGGCAGCATGCGTAGGGCTTGAGGCTGATCGAATGGATCTGGAGCGTGCCGCCGAACTCGCCCGCGCGCAGCGGACCGCCGAACAGCGCCGCGAGCCCGTAGGTGCCTTCGACGACGCGCCGCGGCGCCGTTACGGCGTCCATTCGCGCGAATTCCGCGGCGAGCACGCCGTTGCGTGCCGCGATGCCCGCATGAACGCGCTTGACCTCCCCGCCCGACGCTTCGGCCGAAAACTGCATCGCACCGCTTGCCTGCGACAGCGCATGCCCCCACGCACGGACTAGCGATTCCGGCGTGACGGGCGAGTCGTCGCGGTAGGCGTGTAGAGCGACGCAGGCGGTGGCCGCACCGAATGTGCCGAAAATCGCCGTGGGATGGAAGCCGCGATGCACGGTTTCCATTCCGCCCGCTGCGGCGCCGACCAGCGCCATCGTTTCGTAGCCGGCGGCCACCGCCCTGAACAGCATGGCCTGCGACGCGCCCGTGCTCGCCGCGACGGCCAACGCAGCAGGAATGACGGCCGCGCCGGGATGGCTCAGCGTCTCGTTATGCGTGTCGTCGAGTTCATAGCTGTGCGAGGCCGTGCCGTGTACGAGTGAGGCAACCGATGCGTCGGCCGTCCAGTCGGCGCCGAACACCGGGCTCGCGCCCGTGCCGGCGAAACGACGCGACCAGCGCGCAATCTGGGCCGTCCACGGCCGTGTCGCGCCCCACAGCGAGACGATGAAGTTGTCGAGGAAAAGTCGGCGCAGTGCCACGGTATCGGCATCGGTCGCGCACCGGTTCGCGACGGACGCGACATGCGCAGCGATGGCCGCGGTGACATCCGTCCGGGCAGACGCCGATGCGCCGGCGGCGTGGGGGGATTGCATGCTGTCTCCTGTCGTGGCGCGGCCAGGGCGGCGCGCGCTGCGGCATCGCGCGTGCGGCCGCGATACGCGGGCACGCGGTGCACAAACCGTCACGATGCGCGGGCATCGGTGCACCGGTCAATTCGCGCCGGGCGTCCCTTCCGTACTTTGAAATGCCGGTGGCGGCAATGCGCACGCCCGATCGTGGATCGGGCGCGGCACGAACGGTCGGAGCGCGTGCGGTATCCGCCGACCTACGCGGAAAGTGACTCGATCGACGTCACTTCGACGCCATCGTAGGCCGTGGCTTCGCCGCGATCATGACATGCGGCAAGATCGGCCTGACGCGCGGCGATGGCCGCGTCCCAGGCGCGATACGCGTCCTTGCCCAGCGTCAGCCGCGACGGCGTCACGTCGCTTTTGACGGCATCGACCATCACGCGCGCCGCCTTCGCAGTATCGCCCGCCTGCTTGCCGGCCTCGCGTTCGAAATAGTCGAGCATGACGAGGCGCCGGTGACAAGCCAGATCTTTGCCATGAAACGCTTTCTGGATAGGTCGACGTCGTCACGCCAGCGCCGCAGCACGGGCATGAACGCCGGTCCGACGAAAAATTGAAATGTGTGCGCGGGAATGCCCCACCAGCGTCAACGCGCGGGCCCGAGATTGTCTTGAAAGAACGGCCCGAGCTTCGACATGGCCTGCTCGACGTACTCGGGTTTGTCGTACAGATCGTAGTGGCTTGCGCCCTCGACGACAAACAGGTTCTTCCGGCTCGAACGCGCGCGTTCGAATAGTTCATAGCCGTCGCGGTACGACCCGAACGCGCCGGGCCTGCTGCCGATGACGATCTGCAGCGGCTGAGTCAGCAGCTGCTCCGCAAGGTGAAACGCGTCGAAGCCCACCGCCGCCTGCAGGCGGGAGAAGCGCAGCTTGTTCGGCGAGCCAGACTGTTGTCCGCGCGGCGTCGTGTAGTAGTCGACAGCTTCGACGATGTCGATATCGTTGACCCCGGCCTGTTTGCGCGCGGCTTCCGATGCGGGAATGTAGGTGACGATCAGCGGGTCGGCGCCGCGCGCCTCGGCGGTACGCTGCTTGCCGATCGCGTCGAGCGTCGCGAGCGCCGCGTCGGCCGACAGGTCGCCTTCGCGCATGATGCGGCCGTAGTTCGCCGCGACGACGGTACCCACCGCCTTGATCCGGCGCTCCGTCATCGCCGCGTTGACTGCATAGCCGCCGCCGCCGCAGATGCCGAGCACGCCGATACGCTCGTCGTCGACGTAATCGAGCGTCACCAGATAATCGACCGCGCAACGGAAGTCCTCGACGCGTGACGCCGGATCCTCGATGTAGCGCGGCTCGCCGCCGCTCGCGCCCTGATGGGATGCGTCGAACGCGAGCGTCACGAAGCCGAGCGCGGCCAGCTTCTGCGCGTAGATCGACGCAGTCTGCTCCTTGCAGCTGCTGATCGGGTGGCCGCAGATGATGGCCGGATACTTCGTGCCGGCATCGAAGTTCGGCGGGACGTACAGATCGGCGGCAATGTTTGCCGAGCGGTTGGGGAACGTGACGGATTGCGGCATGGCGTTGTCCTCGCTGCGGTGAAAATTGGAAACTGCACCTATGTTAGACGCTGGCCCGTAGAGTGATAATCCTGCAAAATCTGCTTAAAGTCATAAGCAGGGGTTCTCAATGGCCGGCAATAACCTCAAGGATCTATCTGCGTTCGTGATGGTGGCGGAAGAGCGTAGCTTTACGCGTGCGGCTGCACGGCTCGGCGTATCGCAATCGGCGCTGAGCCAGACGATCCGCGGGCTGGAAGCGCGGCTCGACCTGCGGCTGTTCGTGCGCACGACGCGCAGCGTGTCGCTGACCGAGGCCGGAGAACGGCTGCTGAACCGCGTCGGCCCAGCGATGAGCGAAATCGATGCCGGCCTTGAGGAGATCGGCGAACTGATCGGCAAGCCGACCGGCGTGATCCGGCTGACGGCCGACGAATTCGCAGTGCAAAGCGTGCTGCAGCCGGCCATCGCGCGTTTCCTGCCCGATCATCCGGGCATCCGGATCGAGATAACGACCGACTACGGTCTGGCCGATATCGTCGACGGCCGCTTCGACGCGGGCGTGCGGCGCGGGCGTCTCGTCGCGAAGGACATGATCGCGGTGCGGATCGGTCCCGATGTGCCGATGGCCGTCGTCTGTGCGCCGTCGTATCTCGACCGGCACCCGGCGCCCAAGCGCCCGGCCGATCTCGTGTCGCATGCGTGCATCAACCTGCGCCTGCCGACGCACGGCGAATTTCTTCCGTGGATTTTCACGAGGGCCGGCAACGAGCAACGCATCAAGGTGGACGGCCCGCTGGTGTACACGAGCATCGCACCCGTGCGGGACGCGGCGCTCGCCGGCCTCGGGCTTGCCTATCTGCCCGTCGAATACGTGCGCACGGCGCTTGCGTCCGGGCAACTCCTCGAGGTGTTGAGCGCATGGCGCAAGACCTTCGAGGGCTACCACCTCTATTACGCGAACCGGCGGAACGAGACCTCCGCGTTCTCGCTGCTGGTCGACGCACTGAAATACCGCAAGCCCTGACGGCCGCGCGTTTCGTCACGCCGCCGGCGCGTCGCCGGGGGGGCGGTCCAGCAGTTGCCGGATCAGCGCGCGCGCGATCGGGCCCTGCTCGCGGCCCCGCGCGGTCGCGATATGGATGCGGCGCACGGCCCACGGCTCCGCCAGCTCCATCACGGCGACGCGGCTGAACAGTTCGTGACTGACGAGGCACTCCGGCTGCACCGTCACGCCGAGTCCGGCCTGCACGAGGCTGACGGCAACGCCCGCGCTCCTGACGCCGTACCGCGGCTCGAAATCGACACCGATACGGCGCGCGGCCGCGCGGATTGCGCCGAGCATCGCGCCGACCACGATCAGGTTTTCCGACAGCAGATCCTGGGTAGTCAGGCTGGCGCGCGCCGTGAGCGGGTGGCCCAGCGGGACGACCGCGATGAGGCGATCCTCGCGGTAAGGCGTCACGTCGACGCCGCCGAGATCGAGTTCGTGCGCGGCCGCGAACACGCCGACGTCCGCATCGCCGCGCGCGACGGCCTGCACGATCTCGACGTTCTCAAGTTCGTTCACGACCAGATCGACGAGCGGATACTCGCGCTGAAACTCGCCGATCTCACGCGCGAGAAACGGCACGATGATCGAGCGCGCCGACGCGACGGAGAGTTCTCCGCGCATGCCGTCGGTGAACGACGAAATCTCGGAACGCATGTCGTCGAGGTCGTCGAAGATGCGGCGAATGTAGCGGACCAGCACTTCGCCGGCCGGGCTCGGCGCCACGCCTTTCGGGCTGCGTTCGAGCAGCTTGATGCCGGCGATGTCCTCGAGGTCCTGGATGCGCTTGGTCGCGGTCGACGCGGCGACGTTCTCGCGAATGGCCGCAAGCCCGATCTGCTGCTCCTCGACCGCCGACAGAAACAGCTTCAGCGTAAACAGATCGACCTGCCGGATCAGGTGCAGGCGATTGAATGTACTCATGTCTCCCCTCATGCACGTCTCGATGACGTTGTCGCGCGTCGCGGCCGCTCGCGCGCCATCGTCGTCGTGCCGGGAGCGTCGTGCGGGAAACGAGGCGTGGCGGCGCGCGCGGCGCGTGAAGGATCGCGGCGTTCGACGCCGATCGTACACCGGATCGACGCGAACGGCGCGGCGGGACGCGGCCGCGCGATCGCGCACGGCTGCGCGCGTGCGGCGGTTTCCGTGGCGCGGCAGCGCATCCGCAACGGTTGCCCGGCGCGCTGCGCCGCGCCGCCAATCGTCAGACCGTTGCCACGACGCGCCTAGCGGCCGGTGCGCAGCAGCGCGTCGAGCGACGCGTTGTCGGCGCCGATGTCGTGCGCGGCGTGCAGCGGCGGCGGGCGCTTGCCGTCGAACGACAGCGGCAGTCCGACCAGGCCGATCTCGTCGTCGGACGGTTTTTCGATGATGCCGAGCGCGTGCGTCTGCGCGTGCGCGACCACCTCGGCGGTAGTCTGGATCGGCGCGACGGGAATGCCCGCCGCCTGCAAGCGCGTCTGCCACGAGGCGCGATTGTCCGTCGCGAGCCGCTCGCCGATCAGGCGGTCGATCTCCGTGCGATTGCGCAGGCGCGCCGCATTGGTCGCGAAGCGCTCGTCGCGCGCCCATTCGGGGCGCTCGAGCGCCGCGCACAGCTTGGCGAACAACGCGTCGTTCGCGGCGCTGACGATTAGATAGCCGTCGGCCGTCGAATACGCGCGATGCGGGACGATGAACGCGACCCCCGATCCGTGTCGGCCGCCGGTATCGCCGTCGGCGCTGTAGTTCGCGATCGCCACGGTCATCCAGCCGATAGCCGTTTCCAGCAGCGAGCCGTTGATGGTCGCGCCGCAGTGCTTGATCTGGCGGCGATACAGCGCTGACAGGATGCCGATCACGGCCCACAGCCCCGCGCCGAAGTCGACGATCGACACGCCGGCGCGAACCGGCGCCTGCCCTTCCTCGCCCGTGATGCTCATGATCCCCGAGAACGCCTGCATCAGCGGATCGTAGCCGGGCAGCGTGTTCAGCGGCCCGAGATGGCCGAACGCGCCGATCTCGCAGTAGATCAGTTCCGGCTTGGTTACACGCAGGCTGTCGGCATCGAGCCCGTATTGTGCGCTGGAGCCCGGCCGCAGGTTATGGATGAACACGTCCGCGTGCTCGGCGATCAACCGGTGCAGCGTCGCCAGTTGCTCGCGGTCCTTGATGTCGATACAGGCGGAACGCTTGCCGCGGTTCAGCGCGTGATACGCCGCGCCGCTGCCCTTCCATTCGCTCGGCCCCCAGCCGCGCGCCGAGTCCCCGGTCGGGCGCTCGATCTTCCAGACTTCGGCGCCGAGCGACGCCAGGATTTTTCCGGCGAACGGCGCTGACGCACTATCGCTCAGTTCGACCACCACAACACCCGACAGCGGCAGGTCACGCAACATGTCGCTTCTCCTGATTTCGTTTTACTGCGATTGCGGCGAGCCGCTCGCGTCCGGCGCATACGCGCCGCCGGAGCGCAGCATCCGGTCGATTTCCTCTGCACCAAAGCCGTACTCGGCCAGCAACGCCGCGGAATGCTCGCCGAGGCGCGGCGCCGGATAGCGCAACGCCGGCGCGCTTTCGCTCCATTGCTGGGGGATGCCGAGCGTCCGGATCCGGCCTTCGGACGGGTGATCCAGCTCGGCGAAGAAGCCGACCGCCTTCATGTGTGGATCGTCGATCAGCGTTTCCGGCGTATTCATCTCGATCACCGGAATGTCGGCTTCGGTCAGCGCGTTCACCCATTCGGCCGTGGTCCGCGTCTCGAACACGCTCGCGAGGAACGCGTACAGCGGCGCGATATGCTCGGTGCGCCCACCGATGTTGTTGAAGCGCGGATCGTCGGCCATCTCCGGATGCCCGCACAGCACGAAGAAACGCTGCCAGTGATGGTCCGCATAGACATTCACGCCTATATAGCCGTCGCGCGTGCGATACGGCCGGCGGTCGGGATTCATCATCCGCGCATAGCCCCAGTCGCCGAGCGGCGGCACGAACGTGTGCCCGTACAGATGGTCGCCAAGCACGAAGTGCGCGAAGGTCTCGAGCATCGGCACGAATACCTGCTGCCCGACACCGGTCTTCTCGCGCCGGTAGAGCGCCATCGCCACCGCGTTGCTGGTCGCCATGCCGACCACGCGATCGGCGATCGCCGTCGCGACATAGGTCGGCGGTCCGGCTTTGCGGCTCTGCAGCACCGGCACCCCGACCGCAGCCTGGATCAGGTCGTCGTATGCCGGGCGCGACGCATACGGACCGTTCTGACCGAAGCCGAACGCGCCGCAGTAGATGACGCTTGGATTGAGCTTGCGTACGTCCTCGTATGCGATCCCGAGCTTCGCCATCGTGTGCGGCCGCATGCTGTACAGCAGCACGTCGGCCGATTCCGCCATGCGCTTCAGCGCGCCGATCCCGTCCGGATGCTTGAGGTCGAGCACGAGGCTGCGTTTGTTGCGATTCAGGTGCAGAAAGATCGCGCCCATGCCCGGATGGCGGCTCGGGCCGATATGGCGCGTCGTGTCGCCGTCGCGCGATTCGATCTTGCAGACGTCGGCGCCCATGTCGGCGAGCAACAGCGACGCGTACGGGCCCATGAAATTCGACGTCAGGTCGAGGATGCGTACTCCGTCGAGCGGTCCGGCCATGTCAGCCTCCGTCGACGATATGAAAATCAAAGGGCTTCACGATGTCTCCTCCGTGAGCGGGGCACGCCGCGCGGGCGCCGGTGAGCCGGCGCGCCGCGTGCGGCCCTCAGGTTGTCGACGGCACGAATACCGGCAACTTTTGTTCGCCGCGCTGCACGAAGCGGACCTCGACGCGCTGGCCGATCGCGATCGTCTCGGCCGGCGCATCGATCTGCGCGAACAGGTAATAGCCTTCGTCCATGCGGACGAAGCCGACCGTGTACGGCACGATGCCGGCCCACACCGGCGTCGGCCCGCGCATGATCGTGCTGTGCGAATAGATTTCGCCGCGGCCCGACGATTCGGTCCAGTCGAGCGACTTCGCGCCGCAATGCGTGCAGAACGAGTGAGCCGGCCACACGGCTTCGTGGCAAGACGTGCAGCGCTGGTACGTCAGCTTGTCTTCGGCCAGCGCGTCCCAGTACGGTTGCGCATCGAGCAGCCGGTAAGGCTGCGGCCAGGCATTCGGAGAATGCGTTTCGGTCATGGAATGCTCCGGTCGGATATCACGTTGCGGACGACAGCAGCAGCACGGCGCCGGCAGCCAGCATCCCGCCCGCGCCCTGCACCAGCACGGTTTGCGGCCGGCGCGACGGCGCGAGCCCGAGCGCCTGCCCGCGCAACTGCCGGACGGCCTCGATCATGCTGTCCATGTTGCACGAAATGCCGGGCTGCCCGAACGACAGCCAGCCGCCGTTGGTGTCGGTCGGCAGGTCGCCGTCGACGCCGGTGCGGCCTTCGCGATAGAGCTCGATGCCGCGCCCCTTCTTAGCGAAGCCGAGATCCTCCATCACGATCGGCCCCATGTGCGCGAAGTTCACCGAGATCTGTGCCATGTCGATGTCGGCGGGCGTCAGCCCCGACATCGCATAGGCCTGCCGCGCCGCTTCGGCCGTCGCGGTAGTCGTCAGGTTCGGCAACGCGCCGAGACTGTCGAACCGGCAGCGACGCAGGTTCATGCGATCGGTCAGGTACTCGTGCGTGGTCGCCGATCCGTAGCCGAGCAGGTAGACCGGATCGCGCGCGTGACGCGCGTTCTCCGGCGACGTGACGATCAGCGCCCCGCCCGTGCCGCCGCCCCAGGTCGAGCACATCCAGCGGCGCAGCGGCGTCGCGACGTACGGTGACGACAGCACCGCCGCGCGATCGATCTCGCCGAACTTCGCCTTCGCCGCATGCGGATGATGACGCCCCCAGCGCTGGTTCGCGATCGCGACATCGGCGAGATCGTCCTCGGTGATGCCGAACTCGTGGAAATAGCGCTGCGCGGCCTGCGCATAGAGCGCCGGAATCGTCGGGCCGTACGGAATCTCGAACTGCGGATCCGCATCGGCTTCCGCGCCCATCGCGACCGCGTCGACGAACAGCTCGGTCGCGTCGCTCTGCAGGCACAGCACGTATTCGGCGCGGCCGGCCGCGATCATCTGCGACGCGATCGCGAGCGTCGACGTCAGGCCTGCGCCGTGCATCGTCAGCTCGCTCGTGATCGTCACCGGCATCTGCATGTGCGAGATGAAGATGTTGCTCCACTGCGAACGCTTGTCGGCCCAGGGCGAGCGCCCCGTGAACACGGCGTCGACCTGGTCCTTGCCGATGCCTGCGTCGGCGAGCGCGTTGAGCGTCGCCTCGGCGGCCAACTGCAGCGGGTCCTTGCGATTCGCGCGCGACGCGTAGGCGTCGCCCATGCCGACGATCGCCGCAACCGGACGAGGAGTCATGGCTGCGCTCCTCAGACCTTGAAATCGGGCTGCGCTTCGGCGATCAGCGCGTCGAGGTCGGCGCGCTTGCGCAGCATCAGCAGGCTCCATTCGCTGCGCTGCACGACTTCGCCGCGCTGGTTGTACGCCTGGATCAGCATCGTGCCGACGCCGAACTTGTCGTCCTTGTCCTTCTTCGCGATGACTTCGGCGGTCGCATAGACGGTATCGCCGATCTTCACCGGATTCAGGAAGCGCATCTTGTCGACGCCGTAGTTCGCCTGGATCGCCGGACCGAACTGCAGCAGGCCGGAAATCAGCGAGAACGTCAACATGCCCTGCACGATGCGCTCGCCCCAGCGCGTCTTCTCCGCATATTCCTTGTTCGAGTGGATCTCGATCCAGTTGCCGGTGAACATGCAGAACATCACGACGTCGCTCTCGGTCACGGTGCGGCCCGGCGAACGGAATTTCTGGCCGACTTCGAGCTCGTCGAGCGGAATGTTGATGCTGTTGTTGATGCCGCTCATGGCGGTGTCTCCTGATGATGGAATGGCGGGGTGCGGCGCGGCCACATGCGAGCCGCGCCGATGAAAATCGCGGTGGCCGTTACTGGCGCATCGACTTCGCGATGATCGTGCGCTGGATCTGCGACGTGCCGCCGCCGATCGTCGACTGGATACTCTCGCGCAGGTAGCGCTCCATGTCGGCTTCGGGCAGGTTCGCGTAGCCGCCGAGGATCTGCATGCCGGCCAGCGCGCATTCCTTCAGCGTCTCCGAGCCGTACAGCTTCGCCATCGACACCTCACGGCTGCACGGCACGTGATCGGCGGCCATGCGCGCGGCGCGATAGCAGAGCAGGCGCGCGGCGTCGACCTTGGTCTGGCAGTCGGCGAGCATGTGGCGAATCACCTGGAAGTCGTACAGCTGGTGATCGAACTGGATGCGGTCGTGCGCATAGCGCGTCGCCGTATTCACGGCCTGCTGCGCATTGCCCGTATAGGCGGCCGCGACCGCGCAGCGCTCGAGCTCGAGGTGCTCGGTGATGATGCGCCAGCCCTGCCCCTCTTCGCCGAGCAGCGCGTCGGCCGGCACGCGCACCTCGTCGAGGAAGATCTCGGTCGTGCCCGTCGCGTGGCGCGACAGCGTCGGCAGCTTGTTGATGACCATGCCCGGCGTGTCGTTCGGGATCAGCAGCACCGACAGGCCCTTGTGCTTGTCGTCCGTGCTGGTGCGCACGAGCATCGCGATCACGGTATCCTTCGCCGCCGCGCCGCTGCACCAGAGCTTCTGGCCACTGACGATCCAGTCGCCGTTGGTGTCGCGACGCGCACGCGTCTTCGTGTTCGCGGCGTCGGAGCCCGCGTCCGGTTCGGAGATCGACACCGAGAAACGGATCTTGCCGTCGATGAACGGCTGCACGTATTTCTTCTTCTGCTCGGGCGTGCCGAACTTGATGATGTTCATCGCGGTAAAGGTCGGCACCAGCACCGAGCACGCGAAGTCGAAGCCGAACTTGCCGAGGCCTTCGGCCATCAGCGAATAGTCGAAGATGTCGCCGCCCGAGCCGCCCTCTTCCTCGGGAATCAGGATCCCGAGCCAGCCTTGCTTCGCAATCTTCTCGTAGGCCTCGTACGGGTAATCGCGATTCATGTCGCACTTGCGCACGTATTCGACCGTGATCTCGTTGTCCATGAACTTGTTCACGGTGTCGAGCCACATACTTTGCGATTCGTCGAGAAAGTTAGCCATTTGTCTTCGCTCCAGTTATCGGCGTCTGCTCGGGCAGCCGCGCTGTTCATCGTGGAATCGAGCTTAGGGCCTGCAGCGTCGCGAACCAACTGGCCATTTTTGAAGCGGCGATTCGAAAATGTCGAAGCGCTTGGGTGCGGTGCACAAGCGGTGTCTGGGCATTGCGAAGGCAGGGAGGCGACGGGCGTGCCGCCGCGCCGCGTGACGTTCACGCGATGCGCGGGGAAGGAGCAAGGCTTCGGCTGAAGAACGGCAGCAACGCGCCCGCGTGCGGGGCGGGCGCGTCATGCGTGCAGCGTTCCGGTCACGCGATCGCGCCGGCCTCGCGCAGCGTCGCGAGTTCCGCGGCAGTGAATCCCCAGTCGCCGAGCACTGCGTCGGTATGCTCGCCGGGACGCGCCGGCGACGACTGGATCGCGCCGGGCGTCCGGCTGAAGCGCGGCGCGGGTGCGGGCTGCACGACGCCGTCACGTTCGACGAAAGTCTGCCGCGCACGCAGGTGCGGATGAGTGGGCGCTTCGGTCAGCGACATCACGGGCGCGATGCAGACCTCGCGGCCTTCGGCGAGCGCACACCATTCGTCGCGCGTGCGCGTGCGGAACAGTTCGGTAAACTTCGCATGAACTTCCGGCCATCGCGCTCGGTCGTGCTGATCCGGCATGTCTTCCTCGCGCAAGCCGAGCAGCGCCAGCGTATTGCGCCAGAAGCGTGTTTCATTCGAGCCGACGCTGACCCAGCGGCCGTCCTTCGTCTCGTAGACGTTGTACCAGGGCGCGCCCGAGTCGAGACGATTGCTGCCGCGCTCGTCCTTCCAGTAGCCGCTCGCGAACATGCCGTAGAACAGCGTCATCAGCGACGCCGAGCCGTCGACCATCGCGGCATCGACGACCTGCCCCTGCCCCGAGCGCCGGCTTTCGAGCAGCGCCGACACCACGCCCAGCGCGAGATAGAGCGAGCCGCCGCCGAAATCGCCGGCCAGGTTCAGCGGAATCACGGGCGGCCCGCCGGCTGCGCCGACCGCGTGCAGCACGCCGGTCAGCGAGATGTAGTTGACGTCGTGGCCCGGTGCCTGCGCGAGCGGCCCGTCCTGTCCCCAGCCGGTCATGCGGCCGTAGACGAGCGCGGGATTGGCCGCGAGGCACGCGTCGGGCCCGAGGCCGAGCTTTTCCGCGACGCCGGGACGGAATCCTTCGACGAGCGCATCGGCTTGCGCGACGAGCTTGAGCACCGCGTCGGTCGCTTCCGGCTTCTTCAGGTCGAACGCGGCGCTGCGCCGGCCGCGATTCAGCAGATTGAAGCGCGGATCGCCCGGCTGGCCGCCGTCGTAGCCGGGCGGGCGGTCGATGCGGATGATGTCCGCGCCCAGATCCGACAACAGCATGCAGCAGAATGGCACCGGCCCGACGCCGCCCAGTTCCACGATCCTGACGCCGGCGAGCGGCCCCTTTGCATTGCCCATTCCGATTGTCTCCATGTGATGGCCATTTTCGATCCAGCTTACGCGGGTCGGGCCAACAGGCCAATTTCGAATAATTGAAACCTCGCTTCGACGGGATCGAACCGGCCGGATGCACGCGCCGATCGACTTAGGTGGCTGCGTCAGGCGGACAGGCCGGCCTCGCGCGCGAGCCGTTCACGATGATCGGGATGCGCGATCGCAATCATCTTCGGCACGCGCTGCGCGAGCGACAGGCCGCGCAGATCGGCGATCCCGTATTCGGTGACGATCACGCACGCGTCGCTGCGCGGCACCGTCACCGGGCCCGACAGCTTCGTCACAATGCGACTGTGTGCGCCCGCGGTGGACGGCAGCGCCACGATCGGCACGCCGCCGCGGCTGGCCTGCGCGGCCCGCAGAAAGTCGCCGACGCCGCCGACCGCGCCGACATACGTGCCGCCGACGACTTCCGCGTTGACCTGCCCCGTCAGATCAACCTCCACCGCCGAATTGATCGCGGTGAAGCGCTCGATCCGGCGCAGCACGTGCGGGTTGTGCGTGTATTCGGTGCCGCGCAGTTCGAGCGCGGGATTGCGATGGGCAAAGCGGCGCACGCGCGCGGAGCCGATGATGACGCCGCCGACGGTGATGCCCGCGTCGATCGTCTTGCGCGCATTCGTCACGACGCCGGCTTCGCACAGCGCCGCGATGCCGTCGCCGATGCTGCCGGTATGCACGCCGAGGTCGCGCTTGTCGTGTAGCGCGGCCATCACCGCGTCCGGGATCGCGCCAATGCCCGTCTGCAGCGTCGCGCCGTCTTCGACGAGCGACGCGACGTGCTGCCCGATCGCCTGCTCCACGGGCCCGGGTGTCGTCGCGGCGGCATCCGGAAACGTCGTGTCCGACGCGACCAGCAAATCGATGTCGGCGGCACGCAAGAATGGGCCGCCGTAGGTCCACGGCACGTCGGGATGCACTTCGGCGACGATCGCCCGTGCGTGCTTCAGCGCTTCCACCAGATACTCGCGCGCGAGCCCGAGGCTGTAGCGGCCGTGCTCGTCCGGCGGCGACACCTGCAGCATCACGACGTCGATCCGCAACGCGCCGCTGCGGACCAGTTCCGGCAGCTGCGAATAGTGCGCGGGCAGGATGTCGAGCACGTTCGCGCGCGCCAGCTTGCGGTTGGCGCCGCTGCCGCAGTAGGCGAGGAAATCGATGGCGTCGGCATGCTCGGGCCTCAGGACGTCGGCGAGGCCGATGCCGAGAAAGACGCGAATGCGCTTGAAGCTGTGGCGCTGCGCGACCAGCGCGCGCATCAGCGTCACGGGCTCGGCGTGCGACTGGCCCCACATCACGGTGTCGCCGGGGCGAATCAGCGAGGAAAGCGCATCGCAGTCGCCGGCCTGACGGGCATCGGCCGATGCGTGCGCGGGCGCGCATGCTGGATGGTTCATGGATGGGCGAGATCGAAGGTCAGGTCGAGCGCTCCGGCATCGCATGCGCCAGCCGGAATCGTCGTCATGACGGGTTGAAGTTCGCGCGCGTCGCCATCGCGTCCCGAAGGGCGCCTGTCCGAAGCGACGACGCTAGACGGACGATGCGACAGGCATCGCCGCCCATCGTGATTCGCTCACCGGGGAGCGTCAATGCGCACGCGCAGCCTGTTCCGTACGTCGGAACGTCTGCATCGCGCGTTTTGGTCCGGTACGCGGTGCGCGTCATGCGCGGTGCGCTCGGCGTGGCGCATCCGGCTTCCGAAGTACGGAATCGTCGCCTGCACGCTATTGACGCTGCGCCCGTCGAACCGACACTGTTGACGCTACCGCGTGGCGTGTCGCCGTCGAAGGCGCTGCCCTGTTCGACCGAGACGGCGCGGTGCCGGAACGAACGGGCCGACCTGGCTCATTGCAGGACTCAGACCATGCAGAAGCAACGAATCGAGGATCACGGATCGAGCATGACGGTCGCGCGTGCGCGCGCGAGAGAAAACGCCAACGCGGAAGATGCCGCGCTGTGGCGATGGTTCGCCGCGCTGCTCGACGAGCGGCGGATCCGCTGGTGTCACAGCGGGCGCGGGTGGCTCGTGAGCGTCGACCATCGTCACGTCGCCACCGGCACGCAGTTCGATCAGGCGATGCGCATTGCCAAGGAAAACGTCGAGAGCAGCGGCACGCGCCGTCTCGACGCGACGTCGAAGTCCGACCGATCGCGAAGAAAGATTCACCTCGTGAAGTAACGACGCTTCGATCCTGCCGGCACATCGTCGCGCCATGAATCGGCACGCCCTCCCACACCTGTACGCGATCGATCTCGACCGTCATCGCGATCGAACCATCGCCCTGCGGCTTTACCCTTAAGGGTCTCCACGCTGTTCGCCACACATCGCGCAGCACCTCTTTCACTGCACGGAATCGGATTGCCCGATCGATTGACGGTGATATCGGCCACGCATCTAATCGATCGAACGTTGCGGCAAGCGGGTGTTCGTTGTTCAGTCAATTAGTTTTCCGGATCAATTGATTGGTCGCACCGGTCGCGACGTCACGATACGACCATTCAGAAGAAACTTTGGAGACAGTCAATGAAAAGGACGATTGCGCTTTGCGCAGCGGTGGGTTGCGTCGGCGGTACGGCACATGCGCAGAGCAGCGTGCAGTTGTACGGGATTATCGACGAAGGGGTCAACTACGTCAGCAACGCGTCCGGCCATCATTTGTATAGCCTCGCGAGCGGCGTGCTGAACGGCAGCCGCTGGGGGCTGCGCGTGAAGGAGGACCTCGGCGGCGGCTACGGCGCGCTCGCGGTGCTGGAGAACGGCTTCGATCTCAATACCGGCAAGCTCGGCCAGGGCGGCCTCGAATTCGGCCGGCAAGCGTATGTCGGCCTGTCCGGCCCGTACGGCACCGTCACGCTCGGCCGTCAGTACGATTCCGTCGTCGATTCGGTCGGCCTGCTCGAAGCGGGCGATCAGTGGGGCGGCTATCTCGCCGCCCACCCGTCCGACAACGACAACTTCAACAACACCAATCGCGTCAACAACGCGATCAAGTACACGAGCCCGGTCTTTCACGGCTTGACGGCGACCGCGCTGTACTCGCTGGGCGGCGTGTCGGGGCATACGGGCCGCAACCAGATCTGGTCGGCCGGCGCCAGCTACACGAACGGCCCGCTGTCGATGGGCGCGGGCTACCTCAACGTGCGCAACCCGAACACGTCGTTCTATGGCGCGGGCGGGACCGTCGCCGCGACCGTCAACGGCGTACCGGGCTCGAACTTCGGCGCGTCGCCGATCATTTCGGGTTATGCGTCGGCTCATACGTTGCAGGTGATCGGCACGGGCGCGGCCTACACGATCGGCTCACTGACGGTCGGCGCGACCTATTCGAACACGCAGTTCCGCCATCTCGGCGATACCACGTCGGGCCCCGTGCCGGCCGGCGGTATCAGCGGCACCGCGAAGTTCAACAATGCCGAACTGAACGTGAAATACCAGATCACGCCGGCCTTCGTCGTCGGCGCGAACTACGTGTACACGAAGAACAGCGGGGCCGATGCGACCGGCGGTGCACACTACAACCAGGCATCGTTCGGCGCCGACTACTTCCTGTCGAAACGCACGGACGTCTACCTCGTCGGCACCTATCAGCGCGCGAGCGGGACCGATTCGACCGGACGCAGCGCGGTCGCGTCGATCAACCAGCTGACGCCGTCGACCTCCAATCATCAGATCGCGCTGCGCGTCGCGATGCGGCACAAGTTCTGATGCGCCGCGACGACTTCGGTCGTCGTATCGAAGCGTCGCGCCGCACGCATCCGCCGGAGACCTCGCGGTGGATGCGTGCGGCGCGTCCGCCTTTCGTTTACCGCGACGGCGCCCCGCAATCGGCCGGCGCAGCCGGCTCGCCCGCTACAGATCCAGCACCAGCCGCGCCGATTTCGAGCGGGAGCAGCACGGCATGAACTGATCGTTCGCTGCGCGCTCCTCGGCTGTGAGGCAATGGTCGAAATGCTCGGGCTCACCCGCGAGCACGCGCGTCGCGCAGGTTCCGCACAGGCCCTGCTCGCACGAGGTCTCGATCTCGATGCCGGCTTTCGCGAGCGCCCGCACGACCGATTCGTGCTTCTCGACGACGATCACGCGGCCCGAACTCGCGATCTGCACTTCGAACCGGCCGTCGTGTTCCGTTTGCCGCGCTTCGGCCGCGAAAAACTCGTAATGCAGTTGCGCTTCCGGCCATCCGTTCGCACGCGCGGTCGTCAGCACGGCATCCATGAAGCCCTTCGGTCCGCATACATACAGATGCGTGCCGGGTTCGGGAACGGCGAGTCGCGCCGCGATATCGAAGCGCTGCTCGGCGGCTTCGTCGTCGAAATGAAACTGCGCGCGGCCCGCATAGGGCGCGCGCGCGATGTGGTCGAGAAACGCCGTGCGCGTGCGCGACCGCGTGCAGTAATGCATGTCGAACGACGCGTCGATGCGCGCGAGCCGTTCCGCCATGCAGAGGATCGGCGTCACGCCGATGCCGCCTGCGAGCAGCAGGCTGTGCTTCGCGTCATGCGCGAGCGGGAAATGGTTCTTCGGCGCGCTGATCGTCAGCGTGTCGCCGATCTTCACGCGATCGTGCATGCCGGCCGACCCGCCGCGCGAGTTCGGATCGCGCAGCACGGCAATCCGGTATCGGTGGCTTTCGTCGGGTGCATTGCACAGCGAGTACTGGCGCGTCGGGCCGCCGGGCACGGCCACGTCGATATGCGCGCCGGCCGAGAACGGCGGCAGCGGCCGGCCGTCCGCGCGAACCAGCTCGAAACTGCAGATGTCGGCGGCTTCGTCGTGCCTCGCCGCGACGCGGACCGTCAGTCCGTCGATCATGTTCGTCCCCTCCTCCCTTCGATGGGGGCGATTACAGGGGCGAGGCCGACGTGTGTCAATTCGGCGCGTTTCGACGTTCCGTACTTCGGGGAACCGAACGGCTCGCGACCAGCGATGCGTCCGGGGGCATACGCACTCACGCGTGTGCCGGTCCGAGCGCCCGCGGCCAAGTCACGCGCAGACAACGCGATTCCGTACGATCGCGCAACAAATGCGAACGCTGCAGCATGGTCCGTGCGACGGCGGCTGCTTAAGATCGGCACGCGACGCCTTCCGCCGGCGCTGCGCTGGCCGCTTGCCGTTTGCGGCTCGCTGCACGGAACGAACGATCGCGACGCGCCGACAGAATCGACCCAACAAGGCAAGGAGACATCATGCAGATCACGCTGGACGGCAAGCTTGCCGTCGTAACGGGCGCCGCGCAGGGCATCGGCCATGCGATCGCGAAGCGGCTCGCGCAGTGCGGCGCCGAGGTCGTCGTCAACGATCTCGACGAGCGACGGATCGCCGCCGCCGTCGACGCGATCCGGGCCGCGATTCCCGGCGCAGCGGTGCGCGGCGCGGCCGCCGACCTGTCGTCGGCCGCCGGCTGCAATCGCCTCGTCGAACAGGTGCCACACTGCGACATCCTCGTGAACAACGCGGCGATCTACGAGACCGCCGATTTCTTCGAGATCCCGGACGCAACCTGGCAGAAGTATTTCGAGCTCAACATCATGTCGGGCGTCCGGCTGTCGCGGGCTTACCTGCCGAACATGGGCGCGCGCGACTGGGGACGCGTCGTGTTCATCAGCTCCGAGTGCGGGATCAGCACGCCGCCCGACATGCTGCATTACGCGGTGACCAAGACGGCACTGCTCGGCCTGTCGCGCGGCCTCGCGAAACGCATGTCGGGCACCGGCGTCACGGTGAACGCGGTCCTGCCAGGCCCGACGCTCAGCGAAGGCGTCGTGGATTTCCTCGAAGCGGAGATCCGCCGCACCGGCAAGACGATCGAGGAACAAGGCGCGGAACTCGTCAAGGCGCTGCGTCCGTCGTCGATCACGCGGCGCTTCGCGTCGGTCGACGAAGTGGCGAACCTCGTGCTCTACACGTGCTCGCCGCTCGCGTCGGCGACGACGGGCGCCGCGCTGCGGGCGGACGGCGGCGTTGCCGACACGCCGATCTGAGCGGCGGGCAGCCGTTGCGGCTGCTCAAGAACGGGCACGACGCACGCGCGACCGCAACGCCATCGCGCCGCACGCCCTGCACGCTTACACGAACCACGCACGACCTGACCGGAGTACCGAATGTCGAACGCTTCACAACACGCGACGACCGATGACACCTCCTTGCGCCGCTACGAGCACCTCTATATCGACGGCGCCTGGGTGAAGCCGATCGACGGCGAACTGGTCGAAAGCATCGATCCGGCCACCGGCCGGCCCTGGGCGATCGCGCCGATGGGCGGCCCGCAGGACATCGATCGCGCCGTCGCCGCGGCGCGCGCCGCCTTCGGCCCGTGGCGCCGCACGCCGGGACACGAACGCGCGGCGCTGCTGCGGCGCCTCGCGGAGCGCTTCAGCGCGGCGGTCCCCGAACTGGCAATCATCGAATCGCGCGACAACGGCAATCTCGTGCGCGAGCATCGCGCGAGTCTGACGGCGCAGGTGCAGTGGTATCAGTGGTTCGCGTCGCTGGCGGACAAGGCGCAAGGCACGACCATCCCGATCGACGACAGCGTCCATGCATTCACGACGCGCGTGCCGATCGGCGTGGTGGGCGCGATCATCCCGTGGAATGCGCCGCTGCTAGCCACCTGCCTGAAGATCGGCGCCGCACTCGCGGCCGGCTGCACGGTCGTCGTCAAGCCCGCCGAGCAAACGCCCGTGTCGGCGCTCGAGCTTGCGCGCCTCGTCCACGAAGCGGGCTTTCCGCCGGGCGTGTTCAACGTCGTGCCCGGTTACGGGCGCACGGCTGGCGCGCGTCTGGTCCAGCATCCAGATGTCGACAAGATCTCGTTCACGGGCGCGAGTCAGACCGCCAAACAAATGGTTCGCGACGGCGCCGACAACCTGAAGCGCTTCACGTTCGAACTCGGCGGCAAGGCGCCGCATATCCTGTTCGCGGACGCCGACCTCGACAACGCGATCAACGCCGCCACCGCATCGGCATGGCGGCTGACCGGGCAAAGCTGCGCGCTCGGCTCGCGCGTACTCGTCGAGCGGTCGATCTACGATCGCGTCGTCGACGCGTTCTGCGCACGCGCGAAGTCGGTGCGCGTCGGCATGCCGTCGGTCGACACGAATCACATGGGCCCGCAGTCGCATCAGGCGCAGTTGGACAAGACTCTGTCGTACATTGAGATCGGCAAGCAGGACGGCGCGGAACTCGTCGCCGGCGGCCATCGTATCGCTACGCCCGAACTCGCGGCCGGCTATTTCGTCGAGCCGACCGTGTTCGCCGGCGTCACGAACCGCATGCGCGTCGCGCGCGACGAGATCTTCGGCCCGGTGGCCTCGCTGATTCCGTTCGATGGCGAAGACGAGGCCGTCGCGATCGCGAACGACACACCCTACGGGTTGACGGCAGGCTTGTGGACGCGCGACGTCGGCCGCGCGCATCGCGTGTCCAGCCGTATCGACGCGGGCATGGTGTGGGTCAATACCTACTCGTTCCTGCGGTGGTCGACGCCGTACGGCGGTTTCAAGGCCAGCGGCTGGGGTCGCGAATACGGGATCGACGCGCTTGCCCCTTATCTGGAAACCCGCACGACGGTGATCAGTACCACCGGGCAGTTTCCGAACCTGTATACGGACTGAACGGGTGATGTTTCGGCGATGCGCGGACTCACCGTCGGCGCATCGCTTTGGCGCCACCCGTTCGGATCACCGCCCCCGCCTCACGCGACGAGTTTCTTCCCCATCGCCTGAAGTTCCTCGAGGATATGAGCCGGCGTTGTTCGATACGCGCCGATCACGGCCTCCGACTTGGTCAGGCCGAGGCTTCGGCGCAGGTCGACCATCGCTTCGGCCAATTTCACCATCGCCGCCGGCCCCATGATGACCGGCACGCCCGTATCGCGCACCTCGCGATAGCCGGCCAGCCCCAGCAACGCGCCGCCGGGGTTGCAGCCGCACAGAACGGTATCGGCACCGTCGCGCACGCAGGCCTGGGCCGCCTCGTCGAACGTCTCGATCCAGCGCTCGGGCCGCCCCTTCGCCGCGTCGACGATCGCCAGCCAGCACGACGGATCGAGCGCGCGCACCGGCCGGTCGCGAATCGCGCGATCCGTCCAGCCGTGCTGGCGGATATGCGCTTCGAACGGCTCGATGAACGACGGCGCGATCGTCACCCAGGCGAACCGCTTGCCGACCAGCTGCGCCATCAGCATCGTCGATTCCGCTCCGCCAAGTACCGGCATCCTGACCGTCTGCCGGCATTCCTGCGAATATGCGTCGATGATGCAGACGCCGGCCAGCGCCGCATCGAATCCTTCCCGCTCGGCATCGACGACGCGGTTGACGACCTGCACCTTCGTGACCGCGCGCGGGTAGATCAGGTTGTTCGCAAACGAATGCGGCGCATCCTCCATGTAGCGCAGCGTGATCTCGGTATCGGGCCGGGCAACCTGATGCGCAAACTTCAGCATCGCCGCGTAGGTTTCGGTAACGCCCTCGAAGTCCGCATCGTTTGAGCGGTTTTCGGCCTGCCACAGTATTCTCATTCCCATCGTTCCCCTCCTTTTCACCGCACTGGACAGCTGAAATCCGGCCGACCTACGCGAGCGCATCCTTCATCGTCGCGGCATTCGACCATTTGACGACCTGCTCGAGCGAATGCCGGCACAGGACCTCGCTCTCGTTGAAATGAACGAAGGGCTTCGCGCCCGACGCCATCCCGACCTGCATGCTCTCGATGTTGCCGAGATCCTCGAGCATCGAATCGGTGATCTGCGACGTAAAGTGCTCGAGTTGCAGCCGATCGCGCACGGTAGCGGCCTTCTTGTAATAGAAGCGTGCTTCCCAGACGGTCGTCGATGCCGAGGTCGGCCAGAACTCGTGCGTCCAGAACTGGTTCGCGGAAATCTGCAGATGCCAGTTCGGAAAGAACCAGTTGACGTCGCTGGCCCAGTTCGCATCCTTGGTCGGATTCACGTGCTTGTGCTCCACGACCGCGTTGGTCTGCCCCGCCTTGCGCGTGCCCGTCACCGAGTGGTCGGCCGAAAACAGCCATTTCGCAACCTTCGAATCGGCAAACGGTTGCGCGAGCGGGTTCAGCCACAACGACATCGAGCGGTGCGGGCCATGAAGCCGCACGCTGATCGGGCGCCCGAACGGGTTGGCCGGCCCGGTGTAGAACGGTGCCAGTGTCCTGGGATGAATCGACGCGACGTGGTAGGCCTCGCTGAAGTTTTCGGCGACGGCCTTCCAGTTCGCCTTGAACTCGCCGCGCAGCACGATCGGATGATCGGGATGCTGGTATGCGATGCCTGCCAGCGCGTCGGCCACCGGCCCGAGGAATTCCCGCAGCGTGACTTCCGGCTCCGGCGCCACGTTGATGAAGATCCAGCCCTCCCAGATCTCCAGCGCGACCGGCGTCAGCCCGCATTTTTTTCGGTCGAGGCCGAAGAAACCGGCTTCGTCGGGAACGTTCGCGAGCGCGCCGGCATTGTCGTAGCTCCAGCTGTGATAGCGGCAGACGAAGCGCTTCGCGTTGCCGGACGCGCGATGTTCGACGATGTTCGCGCGATGCGCACAGACATTGTGGAACGCACGGACTTTGCCGTCCGACGCGCGCGCGACGATGATCGACGCATCGACGACCGCGAGGTCCTTCACGAAGAAATCGCCGGGATTCGGAATGCGCTCGACGCGCCCGACCAGGAGCCATGCGCGTCGGAAAATCTGCTTGCGTTCGAGTTCGAACTGCGCCGCGTCCGTATAGAGCGCGGTGGGCATCGCGTCGGTGCCGAGGCCGACGGCGCGCGTCAGGCCAGGATTGAAATCGGTCGGATGATTCATGCTGACTCCTGCTGATAAATGAGGGCCGTCCACTGCGATGGACGATCGGTCGCTTCTCAACCGTGCGGCTGAAAGCCGGTTACGATCCGCAGCGCATGCTCGGCCGGCGCGTGGCGAATACTCGGCGCCTCGTGCATCTCCACGGCGACCGACGCGTGGCACAGCGACAACAGCAAACGAAACAGGTTGTTCGCCGGTGCCGGCATGTCGTCGAGCGGAAACTGCTCGAGATAGCGTGTCGCCTCTTCCGCGCGCGAGAACATCGCGTCGTAGAAGCGGACGATCTCGGCGTAAGGCATCGCCGCGCGCCGGATCCATCGCTCGTGCGAGGTGGGCGCGTTCCAGTCGGCGAGGAACGGGGCGAGTTCCTCGAAGCCTTGCGGCAAACACTGCGATTCATCGGTTGCACGATCGGTCATTCGGTGTCTCCTTCTTCATTTTGAGAATTGAATCGGTATCCGAATCGTTAGGCATGTTGCTTGTCGCGAGCGATGCGGTCCGTCACGACCGCCCGCTTCGCCGGCGAACTACACCCTCACCCGCCGATGTTTTCCTTGAAGACCGGGCTGACCGTGCCGAAGCTGGAGAACTTCAGATACGTCGTTTTCCATGCCCCGGCGATCCTCGCGAACCGGAATGCGTAGGTTCCCGAAAGCAGCTGCAGCACGCCGTCGTCGGTTTGCCGGTAATAGATCACGTCGGTGGCCGCCGTCGCGCGATCGCCATCGATCTCGATCAGCGGATTGGTGATGTGATGGTGGCACTTCGGCACCTCGCGCCAGACCTTGTGGACCAGTTGCCGGATTCCGTCGATGCCGGCCGTCTGTCCGCGCGGCAGCTCATAGATGCCGTCGTCGGCCCAGATGCTCGTGAAGAGGGTCTCGTCGTGCTTGTCGATGCCGTGACAGTATTTCGACATCAGGGTGCGGATCGCGTCGGTATCGACGAGTCGCCGCAGTGCCGCGTCGAGGCTGGAATCGCTGGAGGTCATGCCGGTTGTCTCCCGTTATAGGCTGATGCGTGCCCGGACAGGGACCGGGCACGGTTCCCGATCCTCGTGCTTGCGTTGCGAAGCACGACGATCTAGATCGGACACAGCATCATGTTATTTTTGCCCGGCCGCCCGGACCTATCGCCGCCGTGCGCTTCTGTTTCGAGATCGTACGGATCTGCTGCGCGCGCCTGACGGCGATACTGCGTCGGCGAGCAACACATGGTTCGCTTGAAGGCCGTGCAAAACGCGCTTTCGGATTCGTAGCCGAGCGAGAACGCGATCGATGCGATGGTCTCGTGCCCGGCGCGCAGCCGATCGGCCGCGATCAGCATTCGCCAGCGCGTCAGGTAGTGGATCGTGGTCGCGCCGACGAGGCGCTTGAAGCGCTGCGCGAAGACGGTTCGGGACAGCCCAGCGATGCGCGCCAGTTCGTCGAGCGTCCAGTGGCGCGCGGGCTCCGCGTGGATCGCACTGATGGCCGCGCCGATCCGCCGGTCGGACAGCGCCATGAACCATCCGGCCGGCGTGGCCGCCAGATGAAGGCGCAGCACCTGCACGAGCATCAGGTGCAGCAGATGGTTCGACACCAGCGCGCCGCCCGGCCGCGGGTCGCGCAGTTCGGCGGTCAGCTGGTCGAGCGACCAGCGCAGCACCTCGGCCTGGCTCGACGCGCGCGGCACGCTGACGAGCGGAGGCAGCGCATCGAACGGCAGCGCGGCATGGTCGCCCGAAAATGCGAAGAATCCGCTGATCAGCAGCACGTCGCCGCCGCCGCCGTGCACCGCGATGCCGTCGCGCGCGACCGCATCCATGATCGCCGTCGAGTCCTGCGGCTCGAGCGCGAGGTCGGTCGACAACACGATGCTGCGCCGACTGTTCAGCAGGAAACAATCGCCCTTTTCGAAGCGAACCGGCTGCGCGACGCCTTCGATCACGGCCCAGCATGCACCCCGCAGCACGGCGGCGAACTTGATTCCCTCATATTCCGGAAACGCGAACGACCACTCGCCCGCCGCGTCGAGTCCCGCATAGAACTGGCTGTGCGGTTTCAGTCGCGCAAGCACATCCGAGAGCGAGTCCATAGGCCATCCATCCGTGAACGATGCCTGGCGCACCGTCCATCGGACCACGGCGGACCCGCATCGTCTGTCTCCTGGTCAAACGGTCCGGTCCTGGCCGTTGCGACGCTGAATATGTTCTGGTGTCCGCCGGCGATGAGCGACCCTCGTCCGGAGGCGGTCGCGGCGCGGGGGGCGATGCCGGTAACGGCGTCGCACACGCGCCGGACTCGATCTGAGCCAGCCTCGCTCCACCGCGAACGCAAGTCAATTCTTGCGACGAATTCGTTCCGTACTGTGGATGCCGCGCGCGAACCGGGAACGCTCGGACACGCCGGCCGTCACTGCAAACGGCTGCAGACGTTCAGATACCAGAGCAGCAATTCGCGTGGCTGCCGATCGACAGTCGCTCGTACAAACGCTTCCGGTACGTGACGACGGTCTCCGTACCGATGCCGAGATCGGCGGCGATCCCGGCCGCCGACGCGCGCGGATACTCGCGTGCGAGCGGCGAAACCTCGCTCGAGATCGAGCAGGCGACGTCGCCGAGGACTTCACACACGAGCGCCTTCAGACGGATCTCGTGGGCGGGATTCACGTATGAATTGAGCAGGCAGATCGACACGCCCGTGACGCCGCAGCGCTTGAGCACCTCGAGTTCCTCGCGCGCCTGCGCTTCGTCGAGCGGAAACAGCACCGAGCCGTCAGCAAGAATCCGCTCGCGGATGCCGCGACGCAAATAACGCGGCACCAGCGGGCGCGTCGCGTCGCCGAAACTGCGGCGCCAGCGCGGATCGAGAATCGCCGACGCGGGACGCCAGACCCGCCCCATGTCGAGAATGTCGCGATGGCCTTCGGTGGTCAGGAATCCGATCTTCGGCAGCCGGCGCGTGATGACGGCGTTCAGGCCGTGCGTGCTCGCGTGGTTGAAGGCCCGGGCGTCGGCCACGTTCAATTCCCGCGCGCCGGCCAGAATCGGCTTCGTCACGTCGTCGTAGTCCGTCGAAATTTTCGCGGTCTCGATGCGGCCGTCCCGCAGCGAAACCACGTCGGTAAAGGTACCGCCTGCGTCGATGGCAATCATCCGGGTTCGCTCCTACAAGGTGTCGGACAGCAGACGCAGCACGGGGCCGAGCCGCGACACCGGCTCGCGCCGCATCGAATGCAGGCACGCCTGGCAATTCACGACGTCGAACCAGCCGCCTTCCGAATGCACGGGATAGCGCGCGAGCAGCGTCGATTCGCACGCGGGACAGTTACCGTCCACCGGCGTGCGTTCGAGATGCAGCGCAGGGCTTGTCACTCGCGTTGAAGTCATGAGGTCCTCGCCGGTTGCTCGGCGATGCGGGCTCCATGCCGGGGGTGGCACGACATGCTGGATGTCATGGGATGTCTCCTATCGGTTTCGATCCATTTCGTCGCGCTCTTTGCATGTGCGACGGAACCGATGATAGGAACGGCACGCGCCGCCGGGCATCACCTTCCGAGGGGACAGACTGCCGTTCATTGTCAAGCCAGGGTTACACGTGTAGTAACCGGCCCGCGCTTCACAAGCGGCGAGCCGTTCGTACAATACCGGGGCACCCTATTTCGACCTAACCACTGTTAGAATGCCGACATGACTCACCATCGGCAGGCTCCAGGGGCATGGCAAAACGACCGAAGTCTAACTCCGTCAATCCGTGCGAGACGCGCGAATCGCTGATCCGTTTTGCCGCGCGTACGTTCGGGATGCAGGGCTATTCGGCCACGACGATGCGCAATATCGCCGATCAGGCCGGTATAGAGGCCGCGAGCATCTACTACCACTTTTCGTCGAAGGAAGAACTGGTCGAGGCAGTGATGGAGCAAGGCGCGGCGCACATCGTCCATCACCTGAACGAGCGCCTCGACGCGCTCGGCCCCGATGCAACGGCCGAACAACGGTTCCGCGCCGCCGTGCTCGGCCAGATGCGAGGCCTCGTCACGCATGGCGATTTCGCCGTCGCACACGGTCGTCTGCTCGGCCAGTTGCCCGACACGATCCGCGAGCGGCAGGTCATCAGGCGCGAGCATCACCAGACGCTCTGGAACGGGCTGCTGGAAGACCTGCGCGCCGAAGGCCGCCTGTGCGAAGACGTGGACATCGCGCTGGCGCGGATCCACATCCTCGGCAGCATCAATTCGATCCAGTCGTGGTTCAACCCGCAAAAAGGCTCGCTGGAACGGATCGCCGACCAACTCTGCACGATGTTCCTCTACGGCGTGGGACCGTCGTCGCGGCCCTGATTACGCCACGCTGCACCGCACCGGACACCGCCACACGCCGCCCTCGCGCATGTGGCCGGCGTGCCCCGCGACGCATCACAGCGATCCGATCTCGGTATAAACCCCAATGACAGTCCCAGCATTTGCGCATCAAACTAACTACCAATAGTTAGGTAAAGCCTAACGGTAAAGCAGCCAATCCCATCAACAGGCCGAGACAGCCATGACGACGCAGATGAAACCGATCCGTTCCTTCCTTTTCGTTCCGGGCAACAAGCCGACCTGGATCGAGAAGTCCATCCAGTCCGGGGCCGACGCGCTGATCCTCGATCTCGAGGACAGCGTGCCGCCGGCCCAGAAAGTCGAGGCGCGCGAGATCGTCCGCTCCAAGCTGGCCTGGTTGGCCGAGCAGCAGCAGCGCATCTGGGTGCGCATCAACCGCAGCGCGCACCTGTACGACTTCGACGACATCCTCGCGATCGCGAACCCGGTGGTCGAGGGCATCGTGATCTCGAAGCCGTGCGGGCCGGAGGACATCCATACCGTCGCGTCGATGCTGGCCGAAGCCGAGTACCGCGCCGGCATCGACGTCGGTCACACGAAGGTAATTCCGCTGCTGGAAACCGCCCGCTCGCTACAGCTTGCGTATGAAATCGCGCAGCACGAACGCGTGCCGGCGATCGTCGGCGCGACTGCGAAGAACGCCGACGTGGCGCGCGCGCTGAAGACCGTCTGGTCGCTCGAAGGGCGCGAAACCCAGTTCCTGAAGTCGCGCATCGTGATGGCCGCGCGCGCCGCCGGCAAGCTGCCGATCGGCGGTGTGTGGCAGCAGGTGCACGACCTCGACGGGCTCAAGGTCTCGTCGGCGAATGACCGCCAGCTCGGCATGAGTGGCGAGCTGGTGCTGCATCCATCGAACGTCGAGATCGTCAACCGCACCTACAGCCCGACCGAAGAAGAAGTCGCGTTCTACCAGGGCATGATCGACGCGCTCGACAAGGCTCAGGCGGAAGGCCGCGCGTCGTGCATCTATGACGGCGAGCACATCGACATCGCCCACGCGAAAACGGCACGCGAAATCATCGCGCTCGCGCAGTCGTTCAACCGCTGAACACCCACCCGAATACGTCAGGAGACACAAAATGGCAGGCCTCTACTTCGAAGAATTCAAGCCCGGCATGGTGATCGAGCATGCGATCCGCCGCACGGTGACCGAGACCGACAACGTGCTGTTCTCGGCGATGACCTACAACTGCGCGCCGCTGCACATCGATGCCGAATACAGCAAGAACACGATGTACGGCCAGCGCCTCGTGAACAGCATGTTCCTGCTCGCGCTGGTGGCCGGCATCACCGTGTACGAGACCACGCTCGGCACGACGCTCGGCAATCTCGGCTTCGGCGAGATCGCGTTCCCGAAGCCGACCTTCCACGGCGACACGATCCGCGTCGAGACGGAGATCGTCGACACGCGCCTGTCGAAGAGCCGCAAGGATTCGGGCATCGTCACCTTCAAGCACGTCGCGCGCAACCAGCGTGACGAGATCGTCTGCACAGCGGTGCGCACGGGCTTGATGATGCTGCGCCCTACCGCCCAGGCTTGATCTCGTTCCCGCAGGAGATTCGGAAATGGACTATCAATTGAGTGCCGACCAGGTCGCGATCGTCGATGCGGCGCAGAAGATCTGCGCGGACTTCCCGCTCGAATACTGGCGGAACAAGGACAAGAACCACGAATTCCCGCACGAATTCTTCGCAGCCGTCGCGAGCGGCGGCTGGCTCGGCATCTGCATGCCGGAGGATGTCGGCGGCGCTAACCTGGGCGTGACGGAGGCGGCGCTGTTCATGCGCACGGTCGCCGAATGTGGCGGACAGGCGGCGGCGTCGACCATCCATATGAACATTTTCGGGCTGCAGCCGGTCGTGCACTTCGGCACGGACGAGCAAAAGAAGGCGTGGCTGCCGCCGTTCGCGCGCGGCGAGCACAAGGCCTGCTTCGCGGTCACCGAGCCGGACACCGGTCTGGACACGACCAAGCTGAAGGTGGTCGCGAAGAAGCAACCCGACGGCAGTTACCTGCTGTCGGGCAAAAAGGTCTTCATCTCGACCGCGCAGGTGGCCGATCATATGCTGATCCTCGCGCGCACCACGCCGATCGAGGAAGTGAAGAAGCACAGCGAGGGCCTGAGCCTGTTCTACACGAAGCTCGATCGCAAGTACGTCGATATCCGCGAGATCGACAAGCTCGGCCGCGCGGCCGTCGATACCAACGAGCTGTTCATCGACGACATGCCGGTGTCGAAGGACGCGCTGATCGGCGAGGAAGGCAAGGGTCTGAGCTACATCTTCCACGGCATGAACGCGGAGCGCGTGCTGGTGGCGGCCGAGCAGATCGGCATCGGACGCGCGGTACTCAAGCTCGCGACGCAGTATGCGAAGGAGCGCGTCGTGTTCGGCCGCCCGATCGGCCAGAACCAGGGCGTGCAGCATCCGCTCGCGCGCAACTGGGCGGAACTCGAAGCGGCGAATCACATGATCTTCGCGGCCGCGGACCTCTACGACAAGGGGCTGCCGTGCGGCTCGGAAGCGAACGCGGCGAAGCTGCTGGCATCCGAGGCGTGCATGAACGCGTGCCAGACGTCGATTCTCACGCACGGCGGCTTCGGCTACGCGAAGGAGTATCACGTCGAGCGCTTCATGCGCGAGGCGTGGATCGGCTACATTGCCCCTGTCACCCCGCAACTCATTCTGTCGAACATTGCCGAGCGCAAGCTCGGCTTGCCGAAATCGTACTGAAGCCGGCCATTCGCCGGCGTTTCCCGAAACCGGAAGCGCCGGCCGTCGAACCGGCATAAAGCAATGTCTGCGGGCCGCGCCCCGGTCGCGCGCCCGCCTCAGGAGACAAGCATGTCAGCTGCAAGACCGTTGGAAGGGATCCGCGTACTCGATCTGACCGTGGCCCTGGCCGGACCCTATGGATCGCTGCTGCTGGGCGGCATGGGTGCGGAAGTCATCCGGATCGAATCGCCCGGCGGGGGCGACATCGCGCGCAACAATCCGCCGTACGTCGGCAAGAACGGCGTGCACTTCGGCGTCAAGGGCGACGACGAGGTGTCGCTGACCGTCCTCAATCGCGCGCGCAACAAGAAAAGCATCACGCTCGACCTGAAATCGGCGCAGGGCAAGGCGCTGTTCATGGCTCTGGTCAAGGAATCGGACGTCGTCATCGAGAATGCCAGCGAAGGCGTCACCGCACGACTGGGCGTCGACTACGACAGCGTGCGCGAAGTCAATCCAAAGATCATTTATGCGTCGATCAAGGCGTTCGGCGAACCGAGCCCGTACAAGAACCTGAAGGGCATGGACATCATCGTGCAGGCGCTGTCGGGGATCATGGACGTGACAGGCTTCGCCGACGGCCCGCCGACGCGCTCCGGCCTGCCGATCGCCGACCTGATCGCGCCGCTGTACGCGGTCAACGGCATCCTCGCCGCGCTGATCCACCGCGGCCGCACCGGCGTGGGCCAGTGCGTGCAGGTGTCGATGCTCGACTGCCTGTCGTCGCTGGTGGCCGAAGAGCACTTCGACGTGTTCCTCAAGCACGGCTATTCGAAGCGCTCGGGCAATTTCCAGGATCGCCTCGTGCCGTTCGGCGTCTACGGCACGCGCGACGGCCACGTCGCGATGGTGGCGTTCCAGCCGGACTGGTTCCGCAACCTGATGGAAGCCGTGGGCCGCCCCGAGATGGTCACGGACCCGCGCTACGCGACGCGCGGCCCGCGCATGAAGCATGCGGCCGAGATCAACGCGATCATCGAGGCGTGGACGAGCCGGCACAGCACCGCGGAAGTCGTCGAGGAACTGCAGGTTCGGCGCGGCGTGCCGGCCGCGCCCGTGCGCTCGCCGCTCGACGTGCTGAAGGACCCGGTGCTGCAGGAACGCGGCGCGGTGGTACGGCTCGAGCACCCGGGGCTCGCCGACGTCGACGCGATGGGCATGGGCCTGCCGATCAAGCTGTCGCAGACGCCCGTGCAGTTCGACCAGCCGGCGCAGGAACTCGGCGCCGCCAACGACGAGATCTATCGCGGGCTGCTGAAGCTGCCCGAGGATCGCCTGCAACAACTGCGCGACGAGGGAGTGATCTGACCATGTCCGCTGCACCATCCCGCCACGGCCCGCTCGCCGGCGTCCGGATCGTCGAGATCGCCGGCATCGGCCCCGGCCCGCTGGCCGCGATGTTCCTCGCCGATCTCGGCGCGACCGTGATCCGCGTGGACCGCAAGGAACCGTCGGGGCTCGGCGCGCCGCGCCCCGTCGAATTCGACCTCGGCCTGCGCAACCGCAAGTCGGTGCGCGTCGACCTGAAGGATCCCGCCGCCGTCGAGATGGTGCTCGAACTGATCGAGCAAGCCGACGGCCTGATCGAGGGCTTTCGCCCCGGCGTGATGGAGCGCCTCGGCCTCGGCCCCGAGCCGTGCCTCGCGCGCAATCCGCGCCTCGTGTACGGGCGCGTGACCGGATGGGGGCAGGACGGCCCGCTGTCGCAGGTGGCCGGGCACGACCTGAACTACATCTCGGTCACCGGCGCGCTGCATGCGATGGGCCGCGCCGGGCAGGCGCCGACGCCGCCGCTGAACGTGCTCGGCGACTATGCGGGCGGCTCGCTCTACCTCGCCTTCGGGCTGCTCGCCGGCATCCTCGAAGCGCGCGGCTCGGGGCGCGGCCAGGTCGTGGATGCGGCGATGGTCGACGGCGTCGCGTCGATCATGACGGTGACGATGGGCCTGCATGCGGCCGGCATGCTCGACAAGGCGCGCGGCACGAACCTGCTCGACACCGGCGCGCCGTTCTACGAGGTATATGCGTGCGCCGACGGCAAGTACGTGAGCGTCGGGCCCATCGAGGGCAAGTTCTACCGGCTGCTGCTCGAACAGCTGGGGCTGCAGGACCATCCTGCGCTGCAGGCGCAGATGGACCGCGCGCAATGGCCGGAAGCAAAGCAGGTACTCGCCGCGAAATTCCGCGAGCGCACGCGCGACGAGTGGGCGCAGTTGCTCGGCCATCTCGACGTGTGCGTGGCGCCCGTGCTCGACTTCGACGAAGCGCCGCACCATCCGCACGTGAAGGCGCGCGGCACCTTCGTCGAGCTCGACGGCGTCACGCATCCGGCGCCCGGCCCGCGTTTTTCGCGCACGCCGGCCGCGCGGCCCGAACCGCCCGCAGCGCCGACGACCGACAACGCGATCGCCGCGCTGCGCGACTGGCTGCCCGACGCGCGCATCGAGGCGTTGCACGCGCAGCAGACGTTCATCTGACGTGGACGAGCAGCGCCGGCGCGCTGCTCGCCGCCGTTTTCCGCCCGCGCCCGTCGCGCCTCGCAGCGCGCGGGCCGGGCACTGGCAAGGACTGAAGACATGACATCGCCCTCTCCCGAACTCGTCGCGCTCGATCGCCTGACGAGCGGCCGTTCCACCTGCCGCGCGTATCGGCACATCGCGCTGGATCCCGAACTGATCCGCAGCATCGTCGGCATGGCCGGCCGCTCGGCGTCGTGGTGCAACGTGCAGCCGTGGCAATTGGTCGTCACCGAAACGCCGGAAAGCACCGAGCGCTTTCGGCAGGCACTGATGCAGCGCGTCGCCGACCATCCGGACAACGAATCGGACCTGCCGTTCCCGCCGAGCTACGAAGGCATCTATCGCGAACGCCGGCGCGGCGCGGGCCTCGCGCTCTACTCGGCGCTCGGCATCGGGCCGAAGGACAGCGAGCGCAGTGCCGAGCAGGCCTTGCGCAACTTCCGCCTGTTCGACGCGCCGCACGTCGCGATCGTCACGGTGCCGGCCGAGCTCGGCCCGTATGCGCTCGTCGACGCGGGCGGCTTCGTGTCGTCGTTCCTGATCGCGGCCTATGCGCATGGCGTGGCAACCACGCCGCAAGGCGCGCTGGCGCGCCATGCGCGTTTCGTGCGCGAGTATTTCGACATTCCGGACACGCAGCACATGATCTGCGGCATCTCGTTCGGCTATGCGGAAGACGCGCATCCGGTGAACCAGTTCCGCACCACGCGTGCCGCCGTCGACGATCTGCTGCGCTTCGCGTGAGACGGCCGCGCGCGTATTGCGCGGTCGCCGCGCCGAGCGCATCGTATGCGAGGACAAGGAGACATCGAAGATGGCCGAACGCATTCATGAACTGCTCGATCGCTGGCTAGCCGAGGCGCCCGCGCGCCCGTTCATCCATCTGCCCGACCGCAGCCTCAGCTATGCGGATCTCGGCGCGCTGGCCGACCGGCTCGAAGGCGAGCTGCGCGCCGACGGCGTACGCCGCGGCGACCGCGTGCTGGTCGTCGCCGAGAACTGCCCCGAACATGCGGCGCTGCTAATCGCATGCAGCCGGCTCGGCGCATGGTCGTGCGGCGTCAATGCGCGCATGGCGCCGGGCGAAGTCGACGCGTTCGCCGCCAAGGCCGACGCGCGCGTGCTGTATTTCACGTCGGGCGTTTCGCCGGCGGCCGCGACGCACGCGGCGCGGCACGACGCGCGCCCGTCGTGCGTGAGCGGCCTCGCACGCAGCGCCGTGCGTGCGGCCGCGCAGCCGGAACCGGAGCCGCTCGCGAGCGACGTGGCGGCCATCATCTTCACGTCGGGGACCACCGGCGCGCCCAAGGGCGTGATGATGACGCACCGCGGCGTGCTGCATTTCGCGCGCGTATCGGCCGAATCGCGCGCGCTCGGGCCCGACGACCGCGTCTACGCGTATGCGCCGATGACGCACATCTTCGGCCTCGGCACTGTGTTGCTCGCGTCGCTGCATGCGGGCGCGGCGCTCGAAATGCGCGCGCAGTTCGAGCCGGCGGAACTGTTCGACGCGCTCGCACGGCGGCGCGTGAGCCAGGTGCAAGGGCCGCCGATGCTGTTCTCGCGGCTGCTGCGGCATTGCGCGGAACATCGCATCGCGCGTCCCGACGCACCCTGCCTGCGCTATCTGTACGCCGGCGCGGGGCCGCTCGACCTCGCGCTCAAACAGCAGGTCGAGGCGCTGTTCGGGCAGACGCTGCATCACGGCTACGGGCTGTCGGAATACGCGGGCTCGCTGCATGCGACGCGCCTCGGCGAAGCGCGCGCCGATACGAGCGCGGGCTATGCGTTCCCGGGCGCCGAGCTGCGCATCGTCGATCCGGTCGACGGCCGTCCGCTGCCGGCCGGCGAGCGCGGCGAAATCTGGCTGCGCGGCGTCGGCCTGATGCCCGGCTATTTCCGCGACCCGCAGGCCACGGCCGCCGTGATGCGCGACGGCGGCTGGTACGCGTCGGGCGACCTCGGCGAGCTGCGCGACGACGGCGCGCTGTTTATCGTCGGCCGGCTCAAGGAGATGATCATCCGCTCCGGGTTCAACGTGTATCCGGGCGAAGTCGAACAGGCGCTGAACCGCTTCCCGGGCATCCGCAACTCGGCCGTCGTCGGCCAGCGCGAAGCGGACGGCAACGAGGCCGTCGTCGCGTTCGTCGAACTGGATGGCGACCGGCCGCTCGACGAAACCGCGCTGCGCCGGTATCTGCGCGAGCAGCTGGCACCGTACAAGCACCCGGGCCGCATCATTGCCATCGACGCACTGCCGTTCAACAGCAACGGCAAGCTGATGCGGCGGCAGCTGCTGGAACGGCTGTAGGCCGCGGCCGTACTACCCGAGCCAGCGCGCATCGGGCCACTGGCCCTCGTCGAACGTCGCCTTCACGCAGTCGAGCAGCACGCCGACCACGCAGCGCACCGGCGCGGTGGCCTGCCGGCTGCTCGGCGCCGCCAGCACGATCGTGCGCTTGATGCCGGGCGACGCGAGCGGCGCCGCGCTCAGCGTGCCCTGCTCGACTTCCCGCGTGACGCCGACGGCCGGCAGGATCGTCCAGCCGTGCCCTTGCGCGACCAGATCCTTCTGCACGCTGAGTGCATTGGTTTCGGTGACGACCCGCAGCGTCACGTCGGCCTCGGCCGCCGCGTGCTCGATCGCGGCACGCAGGCCCTGCGGCGCGGACGGCAGGATGAACGGTTCGCTCGCGACACGCGACAGCGCCAGCGGCCGCTTGCGCGACAGCCCGACCGACGGCGCGGCCACCGCCCACAGGCTTTCCTCGATCAGCGCCTTCACGTGCAGCGCGGGCGTTTCCTTCTGCCCGTACAACAGCGCGGCATCCACGTCGCCGGCCTCGAGCCAGTCCTGCAGGTGGCCCGCATAGCCGATCGTGAGCCGCAGCCTGATATGCGGGTAACGGCTGGCGACCTCGCTCGCCAGTCGCGTCGCGAGGAGATCCGAGGTGCTGGCCAGCAGACCGATGCTGACGATGCCGGCGACCGGCCCGTCGGTGGGCTGAATCTCGGCTTTCGCGCGCGCGACCTCGTTGAGGATGCGCCGCGCGTATTCGAGCATCGTCTTGCCCGCCGGCGTCAGCTGCATCCCGTGGCGGCCGCGCTCGAACAGCTCGGTGCCCATGTCTTCTTCGAGCAGGCGCAGCTGGCGCGATACGGCCGGCTGCACGAGATTGAGCAGGCTCGACGCACGCGTGACATTGCCGGTTTCGGCCACGGTGACGAAGGCGCGCAGTTGCTTCAGGTCCATCGCAAGAGTCCTCGATACCGAAAACTGATCCATCGATCAGAAAATTCTATTTTTTGGTTGATCCATCAAAACTTATTATGGACCTAACCGATGCCAATGACGAGACAGGATTCATGAGCGCCTCCATCTTTTCCGCCCCCGACCAGTACCAGGAAATCCGCGACGCCGTGCGCGCCCTGTGCAGCCAGTTCCCGGCCGAATACCACCGCAAGATCGACGAAGCGCGCGGCTATCCCGAGGCCTTCGTGACCGCGCTCACGCAGGCCGGCTGGCTGGCCGCGCTGATCCCGCAGGACTACGGCGGCCCGGGCCTGTCGATGGCCGAGGCGTCGGTCATCATGGAGGAAATCAACCGCTCCGGAGGCAACTCGGGCGCCTGCCACGGCCAGATGTACGTGATGAACACGATCGTGTTCAGCGGCACCGAAGCGCAGAAGCAGCGCTACCTGCCGCGCATCGCGGCGGGCGAGCTGCGCGTGCAGTCGATGGGCGTGACCGAGCCGAGCACCGGCAGCGACACGACCAAGCTCAAGACCACCGCCGTGAAGAAGGACGGCCACTGGGTCATCAACGGGCAGAAGGTGTGGATCTCGCGCGTCCAGCACAGCGACCTGCTGATCCTGCTCGCGCGCACCACGCCGCTGGAGCAGGTGCAGAAGAAGAGCGACGGCCTGTCGTGCTTCATCGTCGAGCTCGACAAGGCAATCGGCAACGGCCTGACCGTGCGTCCGATCCTGAACATGGTCAACCACGAGACCAACGAACTGTTCTTCGACAATCTCGAACTGCCCGAAGATGCGCTGCTCGGCACCGAGGGCAAGGGGCTGAAGGTGATCTTCGACGGCCTGAACGCCGAGCGCACGCTGATCGCAGCCGAATGCATCGGCGACGGCTACTGGTTCCTCGAAAAGGCCCGCGATTACGCGAGCGAGCGCAAGGTGTTCGGCCGCCCGATCGGGCAGAACCAGGGCATCCAGTTTCCGCTGGCCGAGTCGTTCATCGAGCTGGAAGCGGCGAACCTGATGCGCTGGCGCGCCTGCGAGAAGATCGACGCGCGCCAGAACGCGGGCGTCGAGGCGAACATGGCCAAGTACCTGGCCGCAAAGGCGAGCTGGGAAGCGGCAAATGCGTGCCTGCAGACGCACGGGGGTTTCGGCTTCGCCTGCGAATACGACGTCGAGCGCAAATTCCGCGAAACGCGCCTGTACCAGGTCGCGCCGATCTCCACCAACATGATCCTGGGGCACGTGGCCGAGCACGTGCTGCAACTGCCCCGTTCCTATTGATTCTCGAAGGAAGCCTTTTCATGAAGATTCTCGTACCCGTCAAGCGCGTGGTTGACGCGAACGTGAAGGTCGGCGTGAAGTCCGATCAATCCGGCGTCGATATCGCGAACGTGAAGATGTCGATGAACCCGTTCGACGAAATCGCGGTGGAAGAAGCGGTGCGCCTGAAGGAAGCGGGCGTCGCGACCGAAGTGATCGCGGTGTCGGTGGGCGTCACGCAAGCGCAGGAAACGCTGCGCACGGCGCTGGCGATCGGCGCGGATCGCGCGATCCTCGTCGAATCGAACGACAGCGTCGAGCCGCTGGCCGTCGCGAAGATCCTGAAGGCGCTGGTCGACAAGGAACAGCCGCAACTGGTGATCCTCGGCAAGCAGGCGATCGACGACGACTCGAACCAGACGGGCCAGATGCTGGCCGCACTGGCTGGTCTCCCGCAAGCGACGTTCGCATCGAAGGTGACGATCGCGGACGGCAAGGCAACGGTTGCACGCGAAGTCGACGGCGGCGCGGAAACGCTGTCGCTGACGCTGCCGGCGGTCGTGACGACCGACCTGCGCCTGAACGAGCCGCGCTACGTGACGCTGCCGAACATCATGAAGGCGAAGAAGAAGCCGCTGGAAACGGTGAAGCCGGAAGACCTCGGCGTGGACGTCGCGCCGCGTCTGAAGACGCTGAAGGTGGCCGAGCCGCCGAAGCGCGCAGCCGGCGTGAAGGTGCCGGACGTGAAGACGCTGGTCGAGAAGCTGAAGACCGAAGCCAAGGTGCTGTAAGAGGGAGCGGAAAGAAATGACGATTCTGGTGATTGCAGAACACGACAACGCGTCGATCAAGGCCGCGACGCTGAACACGGTGGCGGCGGCAGCGAAGATCGGCGGTGACATTCACGTGCTGGTCGCAGGCCACAATGCGCAAGGCGCAGCCGACGCGGCAGCAAAGATCGCGGGTGTATCGAAGGTGCTGCTGGCCGACGCGCCGCAACTCGAAGCAGGTCTCGCGGAAAACGTCGAAGCGACCGCGCTGAACATTGCGAAGGACTATTCGCACATCCTCGCGCCGGCGACTGCTTACGGCAAGAACATCGCGCCGCGTATCGCCGCGAAGCTGGACGTCGCGCAGATCTCGGACATCACGGCGGTTGACAGTGCCGACACGTTCGAGCGCCCGATCTACGCGGGCAACGCGATCGCGACGGTGCAGTCGAGCGACCCGATCAAGGTCATCACGGTGCGTGCGACCGGTTTCGATCCGGTGGCAGCGGAAGGCGGCAGCGCGTCGGTCGAGAAGATCGAAGCGGCGGCAGACGCCGGCAAGTCACAGTTCGTGAGCCGTGAAGTGACGAAGCTGGACCGTCCGGAGCTCACCAGCGCGAAGATCATCGTGTCGGGCGGTCGCGGTCTGGGCAGCGGCGAGAACTACACGAAGGTGCTGGAGCCGCTGGCGGACAAGCTGTCGGCAGCGCTCGGCGCATCGCGCGCGGCAGTCGACGCCGGCTACGTGCCGAACGACTACCAGGTCGGCCAGACCGGCAAGATCGTCGCACCGCAGCTGTACATCGCGGTGGGCATCTCGGGTGCGATCCAGCATCTGGCCGGGATGAAGGATTCGAAGGTGATCGTCGCGATCAACAAGGATCCGGAAGCGCCGATCTTCAGCGTGGCCGACTATGGCCTCGTCGGCGATCTGTTCGCGCTCGTGCCGGAACTGGTCAACGAACTCTGACGGACACGGCTGCCGCAGCGCAGTTGCCGGCAGTCTTCACGACGCTTCAATCATCGAGAACGACGAAACGAAATGACTGGCGAGCAACCCGAATCATTCGACGCGTGGATCGGCCGCCGCGAGGACAGCGCGGACCGCATTACGCCCGCGCCGCTCCGGCTTCTGCGAGCCACGCTGGACGCCGCCGAGCCGTCCGCACTGCCGGACGTCCTGCCGCCGCTGTGGCACTGGCTGTACTTCCTTCCCGGCGAACGGCAGTCGAACATCGGCATCGACGGTCACCCGCGGCGCGGCGGCTTCCTGCCGCCGGTCGCGCTGCCGCGCCGCATGTGGGCCGGCGGTCGGCTGCAGTTCCTGCGCCCGCTTGCCGTCGATACGCCGATACAGCGCCACTCCACGATCGCGAACGTGCAGAGCAAGTCCGGCCGCAGCGGCCAGCTCGTATTCGTGACCGTGCTGCACGAGATCCGCGACGCACAAGGCGTGGCGATCAGCGAAGAACAGAACATCGTCTATCGCGACGCGCCGCCGCCCGCCGCGGCCGGCGTGCCGGCACCCGCCCCACAGCCGGCGCCGACCGACGAACAGTATTCGCGCATCGTCATCCCCGATCCGGTGCTGCTGATGCGCTTTTCCGCCCTCACCTTCAACGGCCACCGGATCCACTACGACCGGCCCTACGCGATGCAGGAGGAAGGTTATCCGGGCCTCGTGGTGCACGGCCCGCTGATCGCGATGCTGTTGATGGAGGAGCTGCGCCGCACCCACCCCGGCAAGACCGTCCGCGCCTTCGACTTCAAGGCGGTCAGCCCACTGTTCGACACCGCGCCGTTCACCGTGAACGGCAAGCTCGAAGGCAATACCGCCCGCGCGTGGGCGCGCGGCCCGCAAGGACAGCTGGCCATGCAGGCCAGCATCGAACTGGAATAGCGATCCGATCATGCAAGCTCGCCAAGCTCAACCCGGCCCGCTGAGCGGGATGACCGTCGTCACGCTCGAACACGCGATCGCCGCGCCGTTCTGCACGCGGCAGCTCGCCGATCTTGGCGCGCGCGTGATCAAGGTGGAACGGCCCGGCGTCGGCGATTTCGCGCGCGCCTACGATCACCGCACGCGCGGTCTCGCGTCGCACTTCGTCTGGACCAACCGCTCGAAGGAAAGCCTCACGCTGGACCTGAAGCAACCTGCTGCACAGGACGTGCTCGGCGAACTCGTCGCCCAGGCTGACGTGCTGGTGCAGAACCTCGCACCCGGCGCCTCCGCGCGCATGGGGCTGTCGTTCGACGCGCTGCATGCCAAGTATCCGCGCCTGATCGTCTGCGACATCTCGGGCTACGGCGGCGACGGCCCGTATCGCAACAAGAAAGCCTACGACCTGCTGATCCAGAGCGAGGCCGCGTTCCTGTCGATCACCGGCACGCCCGACGAACCGTGCAAGGCCGGCAATTCGATCGCCGATATTGCGGCCGGCATGTACGCGTACACGGGCATTCTCAGCGCGCTGCTGCAGCGCGGCGTCACGGGCAAAGGCTCGCACGTGGAAATCTCGATGCTCGAGGCGCTCGCCGAGTGGATGGGCTTTCCGATGTACTACGCGTACGACGGCCAGCAACCGCCCGGCCGCAACGGCGCGGCGCACGCGACCATCTACCCGTACGGGCCGTTTACGGCCGGCGACAGCCGCGTCGTGATGCTGGGCCTGCAGAACGAGCGCGAGTGGAAGGTGTTCTGCGATATCGTGCTGCGCCGCCCGGACCTCGCGACCGACCCGCGTTTCGACGCGAACGTACGCCGCTCGGAAAACCGCGCGAGCCTGAAGGCCGTGATCGAGCAGGTGTTTGCCGACCTCACCGCACAGGACGTAATCGCGCGGCTCGATGAAGCACAGATCGCGAATGCCGCCGTCAACCAGGTCGGCGATCTGTGGACGCACCCGCAGCTGCATGCGCGCGGCCGCTTCCGCACCGTCGGTTCGCAGGCCGGCGAACTGCAGGCGCTGCTCCCGCCCGCCACGATCGACAGCTTCGACGTGCGCATGGATCCGGTGCCCGCGCTCGGCGAACACAGCGCGGCGATCCTGCGCGAACTGGGGCGCAGCGACGCCGATATCGAACAACTGCGCGCCGACGGCGTGATCTGAGCCATGACGACCTCTCCCTTCCCCGTGCTGCATGCGCGCAGCCTGCTGTTCGTGCCCGCCACACGTCCCGAGCGCTTTGCGAAGGCGTTCGATACGGCCGCCGACTGCATCGTCATCGATCTCGAGGACGCGGTACCCGAAGGCAGCAAGGACGACGCGCGCGCGCAGCTCGCGCAGCACCTGTCGCAGTTCACGCCCGAGCAGCGCGTGCGCACCGTGGTGCGCGTGAACGCCGTCGGCACGCCGTGGCACGACGCGGATCTCGCGTTGCTGCGCGAGTTGACCGCGCAAGGCGTCGCCGTGATGCTGCCGAAATCGGAAGACGCGCAAGCGCTGCGCCGCGTCGCGCAGCAGCTCGGCGAGGCGGCGCGCCTCGTCGCGCTGATCGAATCGCTGGCCGGGCTCGATGCGGCCGATGCGCTTGCGCGCGTTCCGCAGGTCGTGCGTCTCGCCTTCGGCCATCTCGACTTCCAGCTCGATCTCGGCATGCGTGCATCGCCCGACGAACCGGAGCTGGCGTTCGCGCGCAACGCGCTCGTGGCCGCGTCGCGCCGCGCACAGCTGCCCGCGCCGATCGACGGCGTAACGACGCGCACCAACGATGCGCAACGGCTGGCCGCCGACGCGCAGCGCGCGCGCGCGTTCGGCTTCGGCGGCAAGCTCTGTATCCATCCCGCGCAAGTCGGCGGCGTGAACGATGCGATGGGTTATTCGGACGAAGAGCATGCGTGGGCGCGCCGCGTGCTTGACGAAGCCGCGAAGCACGGCGGCGCGGCGTTCAGCCTCGACGGCCGCATGGTCGACCTGCCGGTGATCCGTGCCGCCGAGGCGATCGCCGCGAGCGTGCGGAAGCCTGCGCGATAGGCTTAACGGCCCGCTGGCGTCGCCCTCCAATCCGCACGCCGATGAAAAAACGGGCGGCGTCCGGTATTCCGGCGCCGCCCGTTGTCTTGCATCCTCTCGCATCACCGCAGCGGCCGCCCGGAACGCACATACCGCTCCGGACGACCGCCCCGCTCAGTCTTCCACCGCCCACATCGCCGTCAGTTCCGCCGCCTTCGTCGCCGGGTTCAGCTCACGCAGCGCAGCCAGCAGCGCACGCGCGCGTTCGACGCCCAGCACGTCGGTGGTCAGATCCATGAACTTCGCATCCTGCTCGTGCTCCGGCATCGGATTCGTGTCGGTGCCGATCGGATCGCCGACGAATACGTGCTCGGTGCGCCCGTCCTTGAACGTGACGGTCACGTCGGCGACGAACTTGCCCGGATACTGTTGCTCGAGCTCGGGCGCCTCGCTGATGCGGATGCTGCGCGCGATCTCGATCACGGGCGCCATGTCGATCTTGCCGGCCAGATAGTCGCGGTGGACCGGATAGCCGTTGCCCTTGCCGAGCAGCGTGAACGCCGCCTGGATCGGCAGGCTGAACTGCACGTGCTCGATGTTCTTCGGCGTATACGCGTTGACGTTGGCCGTGCCGACGACGACGTTGAAGTGCGGCGTGATTTTCAGGTGGATGTCGGCGATCTCGTCGCGGCGCGCCGCGAACGGCCGCAGCGCGTCGATGTAGGCGTGCGTGCAGTAGCACGCGCAATACGCCTTGAGCCACACGGTGCCGATCTCGAACGGCCGGTCGAGGTCGAAGCGCCGCTCGGCGTTGTCGCCGGCCGTGCGCTGCAGGAAGGTGCGGAAAAAGCCCTTGTTGCCGCTCAGGAACGCGCGCGGGCCCGTGATGCCCGCGTGCGCCATGTCGGCCGCCGCCATCCCGTTGCGCGTGCCGATGCCCGCATGAATGCGCTTGATCGAGCCGCCGGTCGACGTGTATTCGGTCGTGCCCGACACGTGGCTCAGCGCGATCGCGAGCGCGTGCAGCGTCGTCTCGGCGTCGAAGCCGCGCAGCTTGGCCGCCACGGCCGCCGCGCCGAAGTTGGACAGCGTCGCGTGCGGGTGATAGCCGCGCTGCAGCAGCTCGGGCGCGGCGAGCAGGCCGATGCGCGCATAGACTTCGTAGCCGGCCACCATCGCGACGATCACGTCCTCGAGCGAGGCGCCGAGTTCCTCGCCGATCGCGAGTGCGGCCGGGATCACGCAGCTGCCGGGATGGCTGTAGCTCGGGCCGTGCGCATCGTCGTACTCGAAGCCGTGCCCGTACGAACCGTTGACGAACGCGGCATCGGCCGCGCTCATCGTCAGCGCCGACGCACTCACGCGGCTTTTGCCCGGACGCTGCCCGGCCTTCGCGTAGGCGAGCAGCTGCTCGGACCACGGCATTTTCGAAATGCCGACCTGCAATGCGATCTGGTCGCGCATCAGGCGGTTGACGCCGGCCAGCGCGCGCGCGTCGAGGTGCTCGTATTTCAGTTCCTGGATGAAACGCACGACCGCTTGCTCGAGCGGCGGGCAGTTGTCCGGCGCGACGGTGCGGGTCTCGCGGGTGACAGTCATGAAAGTCTCCTGAATGATCGAATGGTAAATGGCCCGGCGCTCGCGCGGGTCATGAAAAATCATGCGGGGCAGGTACGGTCGGACGAAGCCGGCCGGACTGCCGATTCTTCCCCGGACGGCACGAGCGGATCGAGCAACACCGCCGCGACGTCGTCCACCGCGTCGAGATGCAGGATGTCGTCGATCATCCGATCGACGGTCTGCTGCGGCAGGTCGATCGCCGAATACGGCACGCACAGCCTGAACTTGGCGATGAAGTCCTGCTCCGTGAACGGATTGCGCGGATGACCCTTCACGTATATGCACTCTTTCGTCAGCGTACGCCCGTCATGCAGCGTGACGGTCATGCGCGCACCCCAGTCGGACACGTCGGGGTTTTCCGCGGCCGTGATGCGCGTCATCAGCTCGCGCACCTCGGGCCGTCGGCGCGCGGCTTCGCTGTACGACTCGAGGAACACCTTGTCGTCGAACGCCGCGATGGCCACCACGTACGGCAGGCTGAACTGGCACTCCGGCACCGTGACCGGATGCCACTTCTTGTCCTGCGGCTCGCACACCGCGCGCCAGCCTGGCGTCGAGGTCTCGATATGGATGCCGGCGATCTCCGCCGCGCCGAAGCGGTGCGCGTGCATCAGTTCGCGAATCGCGTCGATCGACGAATGCGAGAAGTAGCACGCGCTGTAGCCCTTGGTGATGATGTTCTCCATCTCCCAGTGCTCGCCGAGCGCATGCAGGATGAAGTCGGGATCGGTCTCCCAGCGCGCGGTGCCCAGATACCCTTTCGGCCCGGTCAGCACCTCGGCGCGCGGCCCGGTGATGCCGCGCTGGGCCAGCTGGCAGCACGTGATCGCGGCCTGGCTGACGAGCCCGTGATGCATGCGCACCATCAGCGTGGCCGGCGAATAGATGCCCATCGTGTTGGGCTGCGTCATGGTCCGCGCGATGCCTTGCGCGTTTTCCAGCTGGTTCTGCGTCAGCCCGAGCAGCTTGCCGACGGCCGCCACTGCGCCGAAGATGTAATGGCCGCCGCATTCGTGGTGCTTGATCGCGCGGTTGATCACCTTGTACGCGGTGCCGAGCCGCACCAGGATCTCCTGTCCGACGGCCATCGCCGCGAGGAATTCCTTGCCCGATACCTTGCCGCGCAGACCGGTGGCAGCCAGCAGCGTCGGCACGACGTATTCGGTCACATGCCCGGCTTCCTCATGCAGGTCGCCGCAATCCATCGCGCGCGGCATCGGGCCCATCGCGAGCGCCGCCTCGTGCGCCGGCACGCGGCCGCCATAGAACGGCAGCGGCGTCTGCGGGTTGCCGCCGCGCTCCTTGACGAGCGACACGATCTCCGGAATGCCCTCCATCGCCGAGCCGCCGATGGTCACGCCCATCGCGTCGAGCAGCGTCTGCCGCGCATGGCGCGCCACGCCGGCCGGCAGGTCGTCGTACTGCGTCTGCAGTGCCATCCGGCACAGCGTGGCCATCGGATCCTCGATCCCCCGGCGTTCGAATCTCGCCATGCTTCTGTCTCCTCGTCTCTCCACGTGTCTCGCGACGGTGCGCTCAGAACACGAACACGCCCTTGCCGCCCGCCTGCGCGTCGAATTGCCGGTAGGCCTCGTCGGCCTGCTCGAGCTGCCAGCGATCGGTGAACAGCTTGTCGACGTCCACGCCGTGATCGGCGACGAAATGGATGCAGTCCTTCATCCCGACTTCCGAGAACGTATAGGAGCCGAGGATCGTGCGCTGCTTGCCGATCACGTCCTTCATCCCGTCGACGTTGAGGTTGCCGCCCACGGCCACGAGCGCGATCCGCCCCCACGGGCGCGTGCTGCGCACCGCCTGCTGCTTCGGCACGTCGCCGCCCGCGCAATCCATCGCGCAGGTCACGCCGAGGCCGCCGGTGAGCTTCTGGATTTCCTCGATCGGATCCTGCCGGCTGCCGTCGATCACGTGGGCCGCGCCGAAATCCTTCGCGCGCGCGACGCGATCGGCCGCGATATCGACGCCGATCACCTCGACGCCCATCGCCGCGGCCAGCTGCACGGCCGACAAGCCGACCGGGCCCAGCCCGAACACCGCGAGCGTGTCGCGCGCGGTGATGCCGAGGCGCAGCAGCGCGCCCCACGCCGTGCCGGTGCCGCAGGAAATCGCGGCGCCGGTGGCGTACGACACTTCGTCGGGCAGATGGACCAGCGAGGTCGCAGGCACCTTCATGTAGTGCGCGTGGCCGCCGTGCTTGATCACGCCGTGGATATCCGCGCCGTGGCTGCACATCTGCGTCCAGCCGGTACGGCAGTGATCGCAGTGCATGCAGCCTTCGTAGTGGAACACCGCGACGCGATCGCCGACCTTGAATGCGCGCGGATCGACGGCCGAACCGACCGCGACGATCCGCCCGCACGGCTCGTGACCGCCGATGATCGGCGTGTCCTCCGACATGCCGCGCGACGCGAGATCCTTGAAGCCCAGCGAGCGGATCACGTCGGCCGGCTTGTTGCGGTAGAAATGCAGGTCGCTGCCGCACATGCCCGACGCCTTCATTTCGATCACGGCATCGGCGGGGCCGGGCGTCGGATCGTCGAAATCGAGAATCTCCAGCCTGCGTTCGCCTCTGAAAACCACGCCTTTCATGTCTTGTGTCTCCTGTGCCTGCGGGAATGCGGTCGTGACGCGGCGCCGTGCCGGCTCAGACCAGATTGATATAGGTGGCCTTCGGGTACAGGAAGCTCTCGACGTGCTCCTTGCCGCCCTTCCAGCCGTAGCCGCTCATCTTCGTGCCGCCGAAACCCACCGCCGGATCGATCACGCCATAGCAGTTGACCCACACGGTGCCCGAGCGAATCCCCTGCGAAACGCGGTGCGCGGTCGACAGGCTGCTCGTCCACACGCCGCCGGCGAGGCCGTACGGCGTATCGTTCGCGAGCCGCAGCGCGTCCTCGATCGTGTCGAACGGAATCACCGACGCGACCGGCCCGAAGATCTCCTCGCGCGCGATCGTCATGTCGTTGCGCACGTCGGCGAACACCGTCGGCTCGATGAAGAACCCGCCGGCCGGCGCGCCGTCCGGACGGCCGCCGCCGTGCACGAGCCGGGCCTCCTTGCCGCCGATGTCCACGTAATGCATCACGCGTTCGAGCTGGCGCCGCGAAATCAGCGGGCCGATCTGCGTATCGGGATCGCGGCCGTCGCCGATGCGGATCGTGCCGGCGAACGCGGCCATGCGCTGCACGAATTCGTCGTGGATCGCGCGCTGCACGAAGATCCGCGTGCCGGCCACGCACACCTGGCCGGTATTCGTGAACACGCCCATCGCCGCGCCGGGCACGGCCTTGTCGAGATCGGCATCGGCGAACACGATGTCGGGCGACTTGCCGCCGAGTTCGAGCTGCAGCCGCTTCAGGTTGCCGGCCGATGCGCGCACGATCGCCTGCGCGGTGCCAACCGAGCCCGTGAAGGCGACGCGATCGACGTCCGGGTGCTCGGCCAGCGCCTGGCCGACGTCCTTGCCGTAGCCGGTCACGACGTTGATCACGCCGTCGGGCACGCCCGCTTCCATCATCAGCTCGGACACACGCAGCGACGACAGCGACGCATCCTCGGCCGGCTTCAGCACGGCCGTGCAGCCGGTCGCCAGCGCGGGGCCGTAGATCCACCACATCCCCATCAGCGGGCCGTTCCACGGGATGATGCCGCCGACCACGCCGACCGGCATCAACTGCTTGAGCGCGGTGAAGTTCGGTGCGATCGACATCGGCGGCGTTTCCACCGCGCCCGCGCCCGTTTGCGATGCGTAGAACTGCAGCAGCTGCGACAGCCATTCCTTGTAGCCGCGCGTGCGCGCGAGCGGCGCGCCCATGTCGAGCGTCTCGATCAGCGCGAGCTCGTCGAAGTGATCGAGGATCGCGTCGTGCACGCGCAGCAGCAGCTTGCGCCGCTCGTGCGGCGTGAAGCGGCTCCACGGTCCTTCGAACGCGCGGCGCGCCGCCGCCACCGCGCGATCGACGTCCTGCGCGCTGCCCTGCGCGATATGGCACAGCACCTCGCCGGTGGCCGGGTTGATGGCCTCGATGCGCTCGCCGCCGGCCGGCTCGACCCACTGCCCGCCGATCAGCAGCTGCTTGGTACCCGACACGAAATGCGGAATGTTCATGTTGATGAAGTCTCCTGAATATGTTCTGGACGCCGAAGTTCACATGCGCAGCATGATCGACTTCGTCTGCGTATAGGCGTCGATCGATTCCTGGCCGAATTCGCGGCCCCAGCCCGATTGCTTGTATCCGCCGAACGCCATCGCCGGATCGGATTCGCCGAAGGTGTTGATCCACAGCCGTCCGGCCTTGAGCGCGCGCACCACCTTGTGTGCGCGCGCGACGTCGCGCGTCCAGACCGCGGCAGAGAGCCCGTAGGTCGTGTCGTTGGCCTGCAGCACCGCATCGTCCTCGTCGCGGAACGGGATGATCGACAGCACCGGCCCGAAGATCTCCTCCTGCGCGATCCGCATGCCGTTGCGCACGTTGTCGAAGATCGTCGGCTCGACGAAATAGCCGGTGCCGCGCCACGGCTCGCCGCCGAGCCGCAAGGTCGCGCCGCCTTCGCGGCCCACGCCGATGTACGACTGCACGCGCTCGCGCTGCGTCGCCGAGATCAGCGGGCCGATCTTCGTGTCGGCCGCGAACGGGTCGCCGGCCTTCCACCCGGCCGCCAGCTGCGCGACGCGCTCCGCCACCTGCTCGTGGATGCTTTCCTGCACGAACAGGCGCGTGCCGGCCGAGCACACCTGGCCCGAGTTGCCGCAGAACGTCTTTACCGCGGCCTGCACGGCCTTTTCGATGTCCGCGTCGGCGAACACCACGTTGGGCGCCTTCCCGCCGAGTTCGAGCGTCACCTTCTTCAGGTTCAGCGTCGCGTCGCGCGCGATCTGCTTGCCGACCGCAGTCGAGCCGGTGAACGCGATCTTGTCGACGCCCGGATGCTGCGCGAGCGCCGCGCCCGCCGTCGCACCGAAGCCCGGCAGCACGTTAATGACGCCCGGCGGCAGGTCGGTTTCCTGGATCAGTTCCGCGAGCCGGATCGAGGTCAGGCAGGCCAGCTCGGCCGGTTTCAGGATCACCGTATTGCCGCAGCACAGCGCATTCGCGAACTTGATCGCGGCCATCAGGATCGGCACGTTCCACGGGATGATCTGGCCGCACACGCCGAGCGGCTCGCGCAGCGTATAGATCAGCGTGCTGCCGTCCGACGGGATCGTGGTGCCCAGCACCTTCGAACACCAGCCCGCGTAGTAGCGAACGATGTCCACAGTGGCGCCCGCCGCGGCACGCGCGAACCACAGCGGCATACCGTTGTCGATCGACTCGATCGCGGCCAGCTCGTCGACATGGGCCTCGATCGCGTCGGCGATCTTTAGCAGCGCGCGCGTGCGCGCGTGCGGCGACACCGCCGACCACGACGGCGCATCGAACGCGTTGCGCGCCGCGACCACGGCCGCGTCGACGTCGACGCTGTCGGCCTCGGCGACGCGGCAGAGCGGCTGCTCGGTCGTTGGGTTGATCGTCTCGAAGGTCTTGCCCGATGCGGCGTCGACCCATCGCCCGCCGATCAGCAGACATTTCGTGCCCTGTCCGATCCACGCGAGCGCTTTCGCGCGCGCTGCCTGTGCAACGTCAGTTACGGTCGTCATGAAACCTCCAGTTGATAGCGCAGCGTTCGTCAGGCCAGCGGAACGTCGACGCGCGCCCGAATCCAAAATGCCGCGCACCATGGCAGGAACAGCGTGCGGCTTCGGTAGGTGCCATGCCGTCGAGAAACGGCCGCGGCCAGCCTGATTTTTATCTATCGTTAGTTAGATCCAAGGCGGCAGCGGCCGGGCCGAAGCCCGGGCATTCGCTATGCTTACGACTGCGGCAGCTGCGCCGACGGAAATTCAGGCTGGCGTTTGCCGCGCAATGCCGCGACGCCTTCCTTCACGTCCGCGCCGAGGAAACACAGCATCTCCATCGCGAGCGAGTTGTCGAAGATGGGGCCCGCGAGCCGCATCCAGTTGTTCAGCGATTTCTTGGTCGCGCGGATCGCGGTCTGGCTGCCGCGCGCGAGATTCGCCGCAATCGCGAGCGAGCGCGGCAGCACGTCGGCGCGCGGCGCGCAGAAGCTCACCAGCCCGATCCGCTCGGCTTCCCTGCCGTCGACGAAATCCGCGGTCATCAGGTAGTACTTGGCCTTGGCCATGCCGCACAGCAGCGGCCACACGATCGCCGCGTGATCGCCGGCCGACACACCCAGGCGCGCATGCCCGTCGGTCAGCTTCGCATCCTCGGCCATCACGCTCACATCGGCCAGCAGCGCGACGACGAGACCGGCGCCCACGGCCGTGCCGTTGATGGCGGAGATGATCGGCTTGTCGCACGCGAGCATGTTGTAGACGATGTCGGACGCTTCCTTCATCACGCGCAGCGTGGCTTCCTGGCTGGCCGCCATTTCCTCGACGACGGCGAGATCGCCGCCGGCCGAGAACGCACGGTCGCCGGCACCCGTCACGACGATGACCTTGACGCTCGCGTCTTCGGCGACGACGCCCCACACCTTGGTCAATTCCCAATGCATGCGGTTGTTCGTCGCGTTCATGACCTCCGGACGATTGAGCGTGACGAGCAGGACGCCGTCCGGCTGACGATCGAACAGGAGGAACTGGAAATCTTCGTATTTCATGCGTAGTCCGGGAAGTGGGAGAGCGGCGGGCGGCGTGCATCGGCCCCGTCGAGAAAGTATGCGTGCGTCGGATCGCGCTGCAAGGGAGAAGCGCAACGGTCCATCGAGTTTTCGCGCAAACCTAACTAACAGTTGTTATTCTATTTTGCGTGCGCCGATTTCCCATCAGGGTATCCCCGCATGCGACAGCACGCGCGCGCGTGACGATGCGCGACTTTCGAAGAACGGAACGTTTCGATCGCGGGCATTGCACACGGCGGCACGAGGGCCAACGCTAATCGCATTTGTCCAGACATAAACAGCATTCGAACGAGGAGCGAGACACATGACTTCCCCCACCATCGTCCAGCAGCTGGCCGATTTCGCGGCCGGCGTCGACACCGCGCGGCTGCCGGACATCGTCGTGCAGGAATGCAAGCGCGACATCCTCGATTCGCTTGGCGTCGCGCTGGCCGGTATCGATCATCCGCGCGGACGCATCGGCGTCGAAATGGGCAGCCGCATCGGTGGCACCGCAGGCGATGCGACCATCATCGGTACCGGCGAGCGTACCACCGTCTATGGCGCTGCGTTCGCCAACAGCGAATTGCTGAACGCGCTCGATGCCGACTCGGTGCTGCTGCCGGGCCACGTGAGCCCGTACGTGCTGCCCGGCGCCTTTGCAACCGCCGAGGTGCACCGGCGCTCCGGCAAGGAGCTGATCGCCGCGGTCGCGGTGTCGCACGAGATCTCGTACCGTTTCGGCGCCGCGATGGCCGGCTATCGCGACACCAAGGACGGCAAGTCCGCCAACCCCGCGTCGGTCGTCGGCTACAGCAGCACCGTGTTCGGCGCGACCGCGTCCGCGGGCAAGCTCAAGCGCCTGTCGGCCGTGCAGTTGGCAAACGCGCTCGGTCTCGCCGCCGCATCGGCGCCCGTCAATGCGCAGCGCGCGTGGTTCATGCACGCGCCCACCGCAACCATCAAGTATCAGCTGGCCGGCGGCCTGACCAACATCGCGCTCACCGTCGCCGACATGGGCGAACTTGGGCACCGCGGTGATCTGCGGATCCTCGACGACGAGGTCAACGGCTACGCGAGCTTCATCGGAACCGATCGCTGGACGCCCGAGCTGATCACAGCCGACCTCGGCGACACGTGGCGCTTCCCCGCGTTCCAGATGTTCAAGCCCTATCCGCACTGCCGCGTGATGCACGCGCCGCTCGACCTGCTGATCGACATCGTCACGCAGCACGACCTGAAGCCCGACGAAATCGAGAGCATCACGTCGTACGGCGAAGGCTGGGCCTATGTGCTGCCCTGCTTCACGAACCGCGACATTCTCGAGGTGCATGACGCGCAGTTCTGTTTCTCGCACGGGCTCGCCGTCGCGGCGCACCGCATTCCGCCGGGCCCGCGCTGGCAGGATCCGGCCGTCGTGTTCGACGCGTCCGTTATGGCGCTGATGAACCGCGTTTCGCTGAAGACGCACCCGACCTATTTCCAGTCGATCTCGGCCGACATTTCGAGCCGCCCGTCGCGCGTCGAGGTGCGCGCACGCGGCCAGGTCTTCGCCGGCGAGAAGATGTTCCCGAAGGGCACGCCGTCGGCGGATCCGTCGACCTACATGACGACGGACGAACTGGTCGGCAAGTTCCGCACCTTCGTCGACGCCCTGCTGCCTGCCGCGACCGTCGACCGCATCGTCGACAGCGTGCTTAACCTCGAACACGTGGACGACTTCGGCACCGTGATCCGCCAGTTCGTGCGGGCCGCCGGCCGATAAGTCGACACAAACCGGAGAACCGTCAACGATGAACAGCCCTTCCCTGAACATGCCGCACGCGGATCGCCTCTATATCGGCGGCCGCTGGGTGGCGCCCGCTTCCACCGAGACCTGCGCGGTGCTCAACTGCGCGACCGAGGACGTGGTCGCGCACGGGGCGATGGCCAACGAAGCCGACGTCGACGCTGCCGTGCGCGCCGCGCGCGATGCGTTCGATCGCGGGCCGTGGCCGCATCTGTCGCCGGCCGAACGCGGCGCCTTCCTCGAGAAAATCGCCGCCCGCCTCGAAGCGTTGAACGACGATTTCGCGCGCGGCTGGAGCATCGAATCCGGCGTGCTGTACCGGATCGCCAAGCCGCGCATCGGCCTGTTCCTCAGCGGCGCGTTCCGCCAGTACGCGGCGATGGCACACAGCTATCCGTTCGTCGCGCCCGCGCGCGCCGTGACGGGCCATCAGGCCTACCGCGTGCAGGAACCCGTCGGCGTGGTGGCAGTGATCGTGCCGTGGAACGGGCCGGCCGGGCTGCTTGCCTACAAGATCGCGCCGGCCCTGCTCGCGGGCTGCACGGTCGTCATCAAGAACTCGCCCGAGACGCCGAGTTCGGGTCATTTGTTCGCGCAAATCTGCGACGAGGTCGGCCTGCCGCCCGGCGTGGTCAACATGCTGACGGCCGACCGGACCGTATCCGAATCGCTCGTGCGCCACCCCGGCGTGGACAAGATCACCTTCACGGGCTCCACCGGCGCTGGCCGGCGCATCGGCGCGGTGGCGGCCGAGCGCGTCGCGCGCGTCACACTCGAACTCGGCGGCAAATCGCCTGCCGTGATACTCGACGACTACGACGTCGAAACGGCCGCGAAGGTGCTCGGCGCACCGTATTTCAGTTATCTGTCGGGCCAGGTCTGTCACAGCCTCACGCGCATCATCGTGCCGCGCGCCAGGCACGATCAGATGGTCGACGCGCTAGTCGATGCCGCGCGCGGCATGGTGCTCGGCGATCCGCTCGACGATGCGACGAGCATGGGGCCGCTCGCGACGCCCGCCCAGCGCGACGTGGTCGAACGATTGGTTGCGCAAGGCGTGTCCGACGGCGCGCGTCTGGCGGTCGGCGGCAAGCGGCCCGCGCACCTGGCGCGGGGTTTCTTCTTCGAGCCGACGGTCTTCGCGAACGTGGACAACCGCTCCAGCATCGCGCAGAACGAGTTGTTCGGCCCGGTGCTGTCGGTCATTCCCGCCGACAGCGAGCAACACGCGATCGACATGGCCAACGACACGATCTTCGGCTTGAATGCCGCCGTGTTCACGCACGACACCGAACGGGCGCTGCGCGTCGCGCGCCGCTTGCGCGCGGGCTCCGTCGGACACAACGCGTCGCGCACCGATTTCTCGATCGGCTTCGGCGGCTTCAAGCAATCGGGCGTCGGGCGTGAAGGCGGCGTGGGCGGCCTCGAGGCATTTCTCGAATCCAAGACCGTGGTACTGGATCAGCCGGCCGCCTGAGTGCCGGCCTACGAACCATCCATCACCCGACATCACGAGGAGCAACCGATGAATACCGAATCCAGCCATGACGCGCCGAGCGACTGGATGATCCATTCACGCATCAAGGGGCTGGTCGCGCTGGTGGTTGGCGCGGGCAGCGGCATGGGCGAGGCCAGCGCGAAGACGTTCGCGGCCAACGGCGGCGCCGTCGCCGTGGCCGACCTCAACGCCGGCCACGCCGAGCGCGTCGCCGGCGAGATCGTGCGCCGCGGCGGCGAAGCGATCGCGCTCGGCCTCGACGTGTCGAAACAGCCGGACATCGATGCGGCCATCGCCGCCACGGTCGAGCGCTTCGGACGGCTCGACGTCGTGATCAACACCGCTGCGCTGGTGCGTTCGGGGATGCTCGAGGACGTGCCGATCGACGAATGGCGCGCCGGCTTCCAGGTGAACGTCGACGGCGCATTGATGCTCGCGCGCAGCGCGCTGCCGCAACTGAAGAAGAGCCCGCATGCGGCCATCGTCAACACGGCTTCGCTGGCGGGCGTCCACGGCTACTCGCAGGGCGGCGCATATGGGCCGAGCAAGGCGTCGCTCATCACGCTGAGCCGGCAGATGGCGCTGGAATGGGCGCCCTACGGCGTGCGCGTCAACGTCGTGTTGCCGGGCGTGATCGACACGCCGATGGCGCGCGGCTCGGTGCCGCAAGAGATTCTGGACCAGTTGGCGACCATGCTGCCGATGAGCCGGGTCGGCAAGCCGGAGGAAGTCGCCGACCTGATCGTGTATCTCGCGTCGCCCGCCGCCGGGTATATCACGGCCCAATCGATTGCATGCGACGGCGGCATGTCGCATATGATGTTCGCGAAACCGATGGGCAAATAGGCGCACTACGCGAAGCCCTTTCGATTCGCCTGTGCCGCTTGCGACCAAGATCCGACCGGGCCTTCGTCGCAAGCTCTCTCCTGCTTTTCCTCCATTTGCCCGGCACGAACGATTGGGCTGCGGGCATGGCTGACGTGCCCCTGCTCGGGCCTGCCGCGCGCCGCCCAGACCGCTTCTTCTCTTCTCCCCCATCACACGCTCTCGGCAGCACGAATCCATACGCCCGCTCACGCCGCCACCGGTTTGCGCGCGGCATGGCGTGGGCCGCCATGTTTGCGACGAAATATCCGGCAGTAGCGGGCGCGTCGACTTCCGGATTCCGGCGAACGCGCGTAGAAAATTCGTTCCGCCCGGTAAAACGCCCGTTGACATCGACATCCCGTCCCAATCCGTCAGGCGCGGCTTCCATTACCTGCCTGCAAACGCTTTCATGCGACCTATTCCGTTAAACGTACGATCATTTTTTTAATCGAGTTCGCTAGAACGCGTTGAAGTACGGAACGCCGAAATTCAATCCATGGATCGTTGCCCGATAGTCTGAATTCGCCTCGGGTTATACCCAATGGAGATTCAAGGTCCCGCGCCTCAATCTACCGAACGTTAGATTAATGCCAAGCCCGGAACCGCCCGTCCATCTTCGGACATCGCGAATCGACCGACGGCCCTGAATATCGCTGCAATGCTTCAACGGTCCAATATGAACTGTTCCTTCTCTCCATTAAATTCGGATACCAAAATGAATGTAAGCCGGTCATCGGGCTTTGACATGAAGAAGTCGATACTCGCACTTGGCATCGCACTGCTACCTGCATGGTCATGGGCACAAAGCAGCGTCACGCTGTACGGTACGCTGGACGTGGGGATGCTGTTCACCAACAAGACACTCAATTCGGCGACCGGCACCAATGGCGGCAAGCAGTTCAGCCTCATCAACGGGGGGCTGGAGCCGTCGAATTTCGGGCTGTTCGGACAGGAGGACCTCGGCGGCGGGTTGAAGGCGACCTTCAGGTTGGAAAGCGGTGCCAGCGTCGTCAACGGCGGCTTCGACAACAGCAACGGGAATCTGTTCGGCCGCCAGGCATGGCTGGCGCTTAACGGCAACTTCGGCGAGCTGAAGGCCGGCCTCCAGTATTCACCGTTCGTGCTGGCGATCTACGAGTCCGATCCGCGCAACGCAGGCCAGTTCGGCACCGCGTTCTCCGTGTATGCGGACAACACGTTCGTGGGGACTTTCAACCCGAATGCGATCACCTATACGAGCCCGAAGTTCGCCGGGTTTTCCGGCAGTGCGATGTATGCGTTCGGCGGTGTAGCGGGCGACTATCGGGCGGGGCAGCAGTACTCGGTCAGCGCGCGCTACGAGCTTCGGGGGCTGGTCGTGAACGCTGCGATGTACGACTCGAGTTCCGGCCACAGCTCGGCCGGTCTGACGACGTTCCAGCAACCGTTCTCCGGCCGCATGATCGGCGTGGGCTATCACTTCGACCGATTCACGGTGAAGGGCTCGTTCACGAGCTACAAGGTGCCGACGACGGTCGCCGCCGGCGTCGTGAACGGCGGCGCCAACAATGTGTGGAATGTCGGCTTCGACTACTACGCGCTGCCGCAGCTCGATATCAACGCCGGCGTGTGGTACATCCGTGATCCGCGCGACTCGGACAATCACGCGCTACTCGGCGCGCTGACGACGCGGTATTTCATGTCGAAGGCGACCTCGCTATATCTGCAGGTGGGCGCAGTGAACAACCACGGCCGCGAACGATTCGGACTGTCGATCGACAATGCGCTGTATGGTGTGCCGGGCACGACGGTTGGCGCGATCATCGGGATCAACAAGCGGTTCTAGCGTGGCGCCCCCGACAGTAGCGCCGTACGATGCGTCTCCGGCTGCGTCCGGCCGGAGTACGGAACATTCCGGCCGCCGCGATTGACTCGAATGTAGTCCGCAGCGAACGTATGCGGATACGTGCCGGTGCCTGTTCGGCGCGGACGGCATGCCGGCATCGCAGCGCCGAACGCTGGTGGATAAAGACCGCGGATCGCGGGCGCCCAGGGTACAGCTCGGCGAAGGGCGGCCTCGCTACGCGAATGCAATCGAATCATGAAGAATGCGATGACGACGGGAACGCATGCGTCCGGGCCGACCGGCATCCGGCATACCTGGAGGAGCACCGACGGGCTCCGGATCGTCGGCCACTCGTGGGGCGACCCCGACGGCGCGCCGGTCGTCCTGCTGCACGGCAGCGGGCAGACACGTCATGCCTGGAGCGGAATGGGCCGCCTGCTGGGCGCGGCGGGCTTTTATGCGGTCGGGTTCGACGCGCGCGGTCATGGCGAGTCCGACTGGTCGCCGACCTGCAACTACAGCCAAGGTGCAATGATTCGCGACCTCGAGCGGGTGGCCGCGATGTTCGAAGGCCGGCGGCCGATCCTCGTCGGCGCGGGGCTCGGCGGCGGGACGAGCTTGCTCGCCGTCGGCGAAGGCTATGTCGACGCCGCCGCGCTCGTGCTTATCAATATCGCACCCTGCATTGAACCGGCGGGCGTCTTGCGTTTGCAGGCGTTCATGCGGCAGCAGCCGAACGGTTTCGGGTCGCCGGACGAAGTGGCCGACGCGATCCGCCACTATCGCCCGCATCTGGCGCAGGCGCTCAGCGAGGAAAGCCTCGCGTTCAGCCTGCGCTACGACGGCGGCAAATATCGCTGGCACTGGGATCCGCACTTTCTCGCGTGGCCCCGCGACCTGACGCGCCGCCATGCTCGTTTTGCGGCCAGCGCGCGCCGCCTGACTCTGCCGACGCTGCTCGTGCGTGGTGCAGACTCCGATATCGTCAGCCAAGCAGGCGCGCACGAGTTCCTGAACCTGTGTCCGCACGCGGAACATACAGACGTACGGAATGCCGGCCATACGGTCGCAGGGGAGCACAACGACCTGTTCGGCCGTACCGTGCTCGACTTTCTCCGCCGCCGAATCCCGCACGATCGAGCGCTGCGGCATCGTGCGACCGCGTGACCCGGCCAGGTGCGTGTCGCCCGCATCGAAGACCGATCGGCCGCATGCCGTCAGGACGAAGCGACGAGTTCGCTCTTGCGCGTGCTTCGCTTCGCTTTCGCGGCGGGCTTCGCGCCTCCCGTGGGCTTCACGCCTTCGAAGAACATCGTGCTAAGCTGTTCGGCGACCTTGTCCAGCGAACCCTTCTTCGGGTCGAACCAGGTCTGGACGGAATTGATGCAGCCGAGCACGAACACACGGCACAGCGCGATGTCGATGTCCTCGCGCAGCAGGCCTTCGGCGCGCAAGCCGTCGAACACCGCGGTCCACAGCTGCTGATGGCGTTCGCGCCGCTTCACCTGGCGCTCCCGCACCTTCTCCGGGAGCTGGGTCAGCAGCCGGCCGTGCGCCAGCGCGTAGTCGCCAAACTTGATCAGCGCGCTCATCTGCCCGATCAGCGCCGCCTTGAAGCGCGCTTCGGCCGTCGCATCGGGCGGCAGTGCGTCGAAATACTCGTTGATGTGCTGCACGATGCTGTCCGCGCCGTGCTCCATCACGACGTCGACCAGTTCCTCCTTCGACGAGAAGTGATAGTAGATGCTGGCCGCCTCGATCCCGGCCTGGTCCGCGATGGAGCGCATCGTCGTCGCGGCATAACCCTGCGTCGCAAAAGAGCGCGCGGCAAGCCGCAGCAAGGTTTCCCGGGTATCCGCGCTGGGATTTACATTTCGCTTTCGCACGTTCGTGTATCAGCCGTCCGCTGTTATCAAGATGAAGTGAAGAGGTCCGGATGCCGCATGCGCGAAGCCCGGCCGCGCGGCGTCGTGGAGGGCGCCGCACGCGTGATCATCCCGTTGCCGTTCCGGCTCGCCGATGGCGGCCGGCGGCATGTCCCCGTCTCCCCGGGTACTGCCCGATCCGCTCGCACGCCGCCATGCGGCGGCACAAAACTAATGTTTGAGAGGGTAGCGTATTTTCAGGGTGCGAGCCAGCGAACCAAAACACCGCTGGCGAGCACGCCGCGCGGGGTTCGCCGGTCGCGCGATTGCCTGAATCTCTCGTCGGCGGCTCGACGTTGCAAAGCCGGTCGCACGATGCCGTCGAACCGTGCATTGCCCCTGCGCCCAGTGTACGGAACACCGTGGTGGCGGACGTTGACACGCATGCACGCACCGGCGAAGTTTGAAGACACGTCGGACCGCACGACCGGCCCGCCCTTCTCCATCCGTCGCTCACCGCCCTGTCATGCTTTCATCCACCGAATCCGTCTTGCGTGCCCCGACCAAACCGGGAAACCGGCTGCCCGGCACCCCCGACCCCGCGCACCTGTGGCGCACCCCGAACGGCGTGCGGCTCGCCGGCGATACGTGGGGGCATCCGGACGCGCCGCTCGTCGTGCTGCTCCACGGCGGCGGCCAGACACGTCATGCATGGGGCGGCACGGGCGCGCTGCTGGGCAGCGCCGGCTACTTCGCCGTCGCGTACGATGCGCGCGGGCACGGCGACTCGGACTGGAGCGCCTCAGGCGACTACAGCCAGGACGCGTTCGTCGACGATTTGCGCCACGTCGTCGGCGCGCTGGGCGGTCGCAACCCGGTGCTCATCGGCGCATCGCTGGGCGGCGGCACCAGCCTCGTCGCGATCGGAGAACGCCGGATCGATGCGCGCGCGCTGATCCTGGTCGATATCGTGCCGTACACCGAGCCGGCCGGCGTCGCGCGCATCAGGACGTTCATGCAGCAGAACCCCGACGGCTTCGGCTCGCTCGACGAAGTCGCGGACGCGATCGGCCGCTACCGCTCGAGCCCGCCGCGTCCGGGCAGTCACGCCGGCCTGTCGAAGAACGTCCGGCTCGGCGACGACGGCCGCTACCGCTGGCACTGGGATCCGCGCTTCCTGTCGGGAACGACCGACCTGGCCGCCCGTCACGCGCGCTTCTCGGCCTGCGCGCGCAACCTTGCCCTCCCCACGCTGCTGGTGCGCGGCGGCAGTTCCGACGTGGTCAGTGAGGCAGGCGTTCGCGAGTTTCTCGAACTCTGCCCGCATGCGGAGTATGTGAACGTCGCCGCGGCGGGACACATGGTTGCCGGCGACCGCAACGACGTGTTCGGCCAGGCTGCCGAACAGTTTCTCGAGCGCCACGTCCCCGCGGCATGACCGTGACGCGCGGATTGGCCGATTCAGATCGGCGGTGTGTCGGGCGAAGTCGAAAAATGATGCTGGCGGACTTTCCATTCGCCGCGCTGCAACGCGATCACGAGCGTCGTGCGCAAACGCGAGCGCGACGTGTTGCCGTCCCCGAGGACGAACACGAATTCGCCGTAGCCTTGCGCAAGAAAACAGTCGTCACCCAGGCGGATGAAGTGCTGCTCCACCAGCGCCAGCGTGGCCGACCGGATCACGCCAGCGTACGACGCGAAGTACGCGCGAATCGCGTCGCGTCCGGCCGAATGGCCGGGCCGGCCGCCGAAGAACAGCGCATCCGCCGTGTAGATGTCGGTCAGCGCGTCGGGATTCCAGCCGCGCGCGGCCGCGTTCCACGCCGCCTGCACGATTGCTAGCGCGGGGCCGGGCGTGTCGTTCGTTCCAACCATCGTGTCCTCTCTCTTCCTTGGGGCGTCTGCCGGCGCCATTGCCGGGTAAGTGTGTTCGCCGATCCGACCTACCGTCGCCGCCACGCCTGCGCACGACGGATGCCGGCCGGAGCGGCACCGTTCAGACCATCCGCATCACGTCCGCCGTGGCCACGCGCGTCGAGCGGAATGCGTTCGCCGAGTGCGCGATGTCGGCATAACCGAACCCGATGCCGCAGACGAATTTCCGCTCGTCGCCAATCCCGAAATAGCGGCGGATGAATCGGGCGTGATGCGCGAGCGCCGCCTGTGCCGTCGTCGCGATGCCGTGCGCGCGCGCCGCCAGCATGAACGACGCGACAAACGCGCCGCAGTCGAGTGCCGCATACGGCCCCAGCTCGGCCGGTATCGTCAGCAACGCGACATGCGGCGCGCCGAACAGCCGGTAGTTCTCGGCGACCTGCCGCTCGCGCGCCGGCCGGTCGTCGCGCGCGATCCCGAGCGCCGCATAGAGCGCATAGCCGACTTCCCTGCGCCGCTCACCGTAGACCCCGCGATATTCGTCCGGGAACGGCAGGTCGGAATCGATCCCGGGATGCTGCGCGGCATGCGCGACGAGCGCCTCGCGGAAGCGCTCGGTCGTGTCGCGGGACGTCACGATCGCGTGCCACGGCTGCACGTTGCACCACGACGCCGCGCGTTTCGCGATGTTCACGATGTGCTCGATCACGTCCGTCGGCACGGCATCCGGCAGGTACGCGCGGCAGGTGAAACGCGCGGACGAAAGGCGGTCAATCGCTTCCGCGTCGGCGATCGGGCGGACGCCCGAATCCTCGCCCTCGGTTTGCGCTTGCATGGAACGTCTCCGGTTACTGGCGCACGAAGGCGCCGTATGCGTCAAGTATAACTATCATTAGTTAGCCATGAAGGCCGGCCAGCGCCCGCTTTCATGCGTGATGGTCAGGGCTCGCAGTCGACGTCGCTCAGGATGAACGACAGCGTTTCGGCCGCCGCCTTCAATTCCGGCGTCACGCGCTGGCGGATCGCCGTCTTGTCAGGCTCCAGTTCCACGGCCCCGCAATTTAGCGCCATCAGCGTGCGGGTCCGTCCGACCACGATCGGCAATGCGACGCCGTACGCATTGCGCTGATATTCGCCTACCGACATGCACACACCCGAGTGCTTCAAATCCTCGAACGCCGCATCGAGGTTCTCGCGGACGGTGTCCGCATCGTCTCCCGCCGCGTCGAGCAGCTCGGCCATCAACGGCTCGCGCATCGCGTCGGGCAGCCCGTACAGATACGCGCGCCCGACCGAGGTCGTCGCCATCGGCAGCAGCGAACCGACGCCGAGGCGCAGCGTCGCGATCCGGGCGCTCGCGCGCCATGCGATGTACACCATGTCGAGCCGGTGCGGGACGGCCAGTGCGACCGACAAGTTCAGCTTGTCGGCCAGTTTCTGCATCACGGGCGTGACGAGCCGCGTGACGGGATTCGCTTCCAGGTACGCATGGCCGATGCTCAAGGCGCCGGCACTGAGTTCGAACTGGCGGCCGCCGCCCACCCTGCGCAAATAGCCGATCGAAATCAGGGTGGTGGTCAGACGCGACACCGTGGCTTTCGGCAGGCCGGTGCGCCGCACCAGTTCCGCGTTGGACAGTGGCGCGCGCGCCGCGCGGAAGGCGTGAAGTACCTCGAGCCCGCGTTCGACGGTCAGCGTGACGCCCTGTTGCTTGTCGGTCCGGTTCATGTTCGTGTCAGTCGATGACGACTGCCTGCTCCTGCAGATGCTGTGCCGCCGCCACCAGCCGGGGCCCGAGTTCGCGTTCGACCCGTGCGCGGCCGAGCCGCGCGCTGCGCCCGATACAGGCGAGCACGAGCGGCGTGTGGTCCTGGACCACCAGCGGCACCGCGAGGATCGTCAGGTCCGGCTCCCACTCGCCGAGCGACATGCAATAGCCGACGTTGTGCACCTGCGAGATGCCCTCGCTGATGCGGCGGCGCAGGTTCGGCCAGTCGCGGCCCGTCTTGCGTTCGATGTTGCCGAGCAGGTAGAAGCGTTCGAGTTCCGGCAACGCGGCCAACAACGCCCAACCCATCGGCGACGATGCGATGCGCAGGCGCGTGCCCGCGTACAGTTTCAGGTCGACCGACGCCGGCTTGCCCGCGCACGTTTCCAGCACGATCACGTCGAGACGGTCGCGCGTACCGAGCATCACGTAGGTGTCGTTCGTGTTCGCGAACGCCTGCATTTCGAGTCGCGCGAGCAGCTGAACGTTGGAATGCGCGATCGCCGCATAGCCGAGCGACAGCACGGGGGCCGCCAGCCGATACTTGCGGCGCTGCGGCGAGTAGTGAAGATAGCCGAGCGCGACGAGCGAGCGCACCATCCGCGACACCGTCGGCGCGGGAATGCCCGTTTCGATCACGAGTTCCTGGTTGCCGAGCCACGGCTCGTGCGGCGAGAACGCGGCCAGGATCGCCAGGCTTCTCGCCAGCGGAACGACCATCGCGCCGGACGCTTGCCCGCCGTCCGGGCGCTCGCTGTCTCCGATCGGCGCGTCGTGCCAACTCGCGTCTTCCTGTCCTGACAAGGGCAGCGCTGCCCGGTTTGCGTGCGGCGACATCGATTGCTCCATGTGTCTCGATCCGGCTCTGGAAGCGGCCATGAACTGCTCGTCCCGATCGGCCGGGGCGGGACGCCACACGCGGTGGCGTCGCTCGTCCAGGCGACCGTCCGATGGCTTCATTAGAGGAGCCAACCGGGAAGCGCGTCAATTGTAGCGCCGATACGTTCCGTACTTTGAAACAGGAACCAGAGCGGCGATCGAACGCCCACGCGTCTGATGCGGGGTTTTTCCGACGTTGTGGAGCCGGAACACGCGGGCGGGCAGTCCGTCAAAGTACGGAACATGGAGTCGACGTCCGAAGCGCATCGCCGCGCCGTGGCCGGCGCACGGCCGGCCCTCCCGAACCCGTCGATTCGAGCCGTGCCCGTCGCGCGATCGGGCAGGCCGTCGTGTGGAGACGACCTGCCGCGCGACCGGCGCGGCGCGCGTTACACCGCGCCCTTCAACTCGATCAGCAGATCCTTCGCCGCGACGCGGTCACCCGGCTTCACGTGCACGGCCGCGATCTCGCAGTCGCGCTCCGCCGCGATGTGGGTTTCCATCTTCATCGCCTCGAGCGCGAGCAGCGTCGTGCCGGCCGCGACGCGCTGCCCCGGCTGCACGGCGACCGTCACCACCGAGCCAGGCATCGGCGCGGCGATGTGCAGCGGATTCGCCGGATCGGCACGCTGCAGGCCGTGACGCTCCTTGCCCGCCTGCACGACGCTCTTCTGCTCGACCAGCGCGGAGCGCGACTGACCGTTCAGTTCGAACAGCACCTTCACGATGCCGTCCTGCGCATCGGCGTGCTGCCCCTGCAGCGACACGAGCAGCGTCTTGCCCGGCTCGATGTCGATCGCCACTTCTTCCTGCGGCTGCAGCCCGTACAGGAACGCCGGCGTCGGCACGACCGACGTGTCGCTGTAGGCGCGAACGTGCGCGTAATAGTCGACCGTCTGCTTCGGATACATCAGGTAGGACGCGAGTTGCCGGTCGTCGAGCGGCTGCTCGCAGGCGGCCTCGGCCTGCGTGCGCACCGCGTCGAGATCGACCGGCGGAATCTGGTCGCCGGGGCGATACGGCGCGGGCGGTTCGCTCTTGAGCACCTTGCGCGACAGGTCCGTCGGGAAGCCGTCGGGCGGGAAACCCAGCTCGCCCTTGAACAGCGACACGACCGACTCGGGGAACGCGATGTCCTTGTCCGGATTGCGCACGTCGTCCACGCCGAGGTCGTTCGCGACCATCATCAGCACCATGTCGCCGACCACCTTCGACGTCGGCGTGACCTTCACGATGTCGCCGAACAGGCGGTTCACGTCCGCATACGCGCGCGACACCTCGGTCCAGCGATGATCGATGCCGAGCGAGCGCGCCTGCTCGCGCAGGTTCGTGTACTGGCCGCCGGGCATCTCGTGACGATAGACGTCGGCCGTACCCGCGCGAATCTCCGATTCGAACGGCGCGTAATAACGGCGCACGCCTTCCCAGTACATCGACGCTTCGTGCAGGCGATCCTGATCCAGCCCGGGATCGCGTTCGCTGCCGGCCAGCGCCGCCGCGATGCTCGACAGGTTCGGCTGCGACGTGAGCCCGCTCATCGCATCGAGCGCGCCGTCCACCGCGTCGCAGCCGGCTTCGACCGCCGCGAGCACCGACGCCGCGGCGATGCCGCTCGTGTCGTGCGTATGGAAATGCACGGGCAGCCCGGTTTCTTCCTTGAGCGCCTTCACGAGCGTGGCCACCGCCTGCGGGCGGCAGATGCCGGCCATGTCCTTGATGCCCAGCACGTGCACGCCGGCCTGCTGCAGTTCGCGCGCGATGCCGACGTAATACTTGAGGTCGTATTTCGAACGCGACGTGTCGAACAGGTCGCCGGTGTAGCAGATCGCGCCTTCGCACAGCATCCCGCTCTCGCCCACCGCATCGATCGCCACGCGCATGTTGCGCACCCAGTTCAGCGAATCGAATACGCGGAACACGTCGACGCCCGCGTTCGCGGCCTGCTGCACGAAGAAGCGCACGACGTTGTCCGCGTAGTTCGTATAGCCGACAGCGTTCGAGCCGCGCAGCAGCATCTGGAACAGGATGTTCGGCACGCGCTCGCGCAGCAGCGCGAGCCGCTCCCACGGGTCTTCCTTCAGGAAGCGCAGCGCGACGTCGAAGGTCGCGCCGCCCCAGCATTCGAGCGAGAACAGCTGCGACAGCTCGCGTGCGTAGAACGGCGCGATCGGCAGCATGTCCGCGGTACGCATGCGCGTTGCGAACAACGACTGGTGCGCGTCGCGCATCGTCGTGTCGGTCAGCAGCACCTGCTTCTGATCGAGCATCCAGCGCGCAAACTTCTCCGGCCCGAGCTCACGCAGCCGATCGCGCGTGCCGGCGGGAATCGCCGCGGTCGTATCGATCTTCGGCAGCACCGGCTTCGACAGCGGCAGCGCCGGCAGCGTGCGGCCGTTCATCTCGACGTTGCCGTTCACGTTCAGTTCGCCGAGATAGCGCAGCAGTTTCGTCGCGCGGTCGCCGCGCTTCGCGAATTCGAGCAGCTCCGGTGTCTTGTCGATGAAGCGCGTCGTCACGTCGCCGGTAATGAACGCCGGATGGTTGATCACGTTTTCGAGGAACTGCAGGTTCGACGTGACGCCGCGAATCCGGAACTCGCGCAGCGCGCGATCCATCCGGTGAATCGATTCGGCCGCCGTCGGCGCCCAGGTCGTCACCTTGACGAGCAGCGAGTCGTAGTACGGCGTGATGACTGCACCGCCATAGGCCGTGCCCGCATCGAGGCGCACGCCGAAGCCTGCCGCGCTGCGGTACGCGGTGAGTCGACCGTAGTCGGGGAGGAAGTCGTTCTCCGGGTCCTCGGTCGTGATCCGGCACTGCAGTGCGTTGCCGTTCAGCGGAATCGCGTGCTGTTCCGGCACGCCGGCCGCGCGCGCGACGAGTGTGCCGTCACCATCCGTCGCATCGTCGGCGAGACCGATCCGGCCGCCTTCGGTGATGCGGATCTGCGCCTTCACGATGTCGATTCCGGTGATCATTTCGGTCACCGTGTGTTCGACCTGGATGCGCGGATTCACCTCGATGAAGTAGAACTGGCCGCTGTCGGCGTCCATCAGGAATTCGACCGTGCCCGCATGCGTATAACCGACCGCGCGCATCAGGCGCAGCGCCGATTCGCACAGCGCCTGCCGGCCCGCCTGATCGAGATACGGCGCCGGCGCGCGCTCGACCACCTTCTGGTTACGCCGCTGAACCGTGCAGTCGCGCTCGTACAGATGCACGACCGTGCCGTGCAGATCGCCGAGCACCTGCACCTCGACGTGCCGCGCGTTGCGCACGAGCTTCTCGACATACACCTCGTCGTTGCCGAACGCGGCCAGCGCTTCGCGGCGGGCGACAGGCAGCAGCGTCTCGAGATCCTGCGCGCTTTCCAGTACGCGCATCCCGCGCCCGCCGCCGCCCCAGCTCGCCTTCAGCATCAGCGGATAACCGACTTCCGCGGCCAGCGCCTTGCAGGCATCGAGATCGTCCGGCAGCGGCGACGTCGCCGGCATCACGGGCACGCCGGCCGCGATCGCCGCGTTGCGCGCGGCCACCTTGTTGCCGAGCGTGCGCATCACTTCCGGCGACGGGCCGATCCAGCGAATGCCGGCGTCGATCACGGCCTGCGCGAAATCCGGGTTCTCCGACAGGAAGCCGTAGCCGGGATGGATCGCGTCGACCTTTGCCTGCCGCGCGACACGCAGGATGTCGTCGATGTCGAGATACGCGGCGAGCGGCTTCTTGCCTTCGCCGATCAGGTAGCTTTCGTCCGCCTTGAAACGATGCAGCGCGAGGCGGTCTTCCTTCGAATACACGGCCACCGTGCGCATGTTCAGCTCGGCGGCGGCGCGCATCACGCGGATCGAGATTTCCGAGCGGTTCGCGATCAGGATGGACTGGATGGGGGTAGGCGTCACGGCAGCCATGGAGTGTGAATGGTTGTATGAGGTTCGCCGACGCGCCCTCCTCCGTGTGCCCGATTCACGAGACGGCGGACGGAGTGTGCGGCGGTCATGCGGGGGTTGCTTCGTCCCGGCTTTCGCCAGTCAACATCTTCGTCATATCGCCCGCTAGCCGCTATCGACGCCGCGACGACGAACAGCATCCAGCCGACCAACCGGGCAGACGAACTGGAGACCGGCCGGCCGGTCGTCGATCGGGACACGGCGGGCCCGCGCCACGACGCGGCCCGCCACGACTTCAGTCGCGGTGCTCGAACAGCGGCGCGTGATCCATCCAGTCGTAACCCGCACCGGATCTCGCCCACGCCCAGTTCGCATCGCGGTGCGGGTCGCCGGGCTGCACCGTCGCTCGAACGCGTTCGGCCTGCCGTTCGAGCCCGAGCCCGTGCGCGTCGTCCTGCGGTACGCCATTTCGCTTTTGGTAGCCAGTCATTGCATCACCTTACGTATATGGAAGCTTTTCGCACTTCGGCCAGGCCCGTCCGGTTCAGGGAAATTCCTGCGTGACCGGCGGGCGCCGAACGCATCGAGGTTCAGTCACGCAAAAAGCAGGCCACATCGGATCTCGAACGGACGCCCCCGACTCGCGGGGAGATCGTTCAAAGGCGGTTTCAAAATTCGTTCAATTTTGAAATTGAGGTCCTGATTTTGAAATTGCGACGCCGCGCGTCATTGCGCGTCCCGGACCATGTTGCGGGCAATCACGATCTGCTGGATCTGGGTCGTGCCCTCATAGATGCGGAACAGGCGCACATCGCGATAGAAGCGCTCGATCGCGTATTCGGCCATGTAGCCGGCGCCGCCGAAAATCTGCACCGCGCGATCGGCCACGCGGCCGCACATCTCGGACGCGAACAGCTTCGCACACGACGCCTCGGTGCTGACCGGCAGCTTGTCGTCGCGCCGGCGCGCGGCATCCACCACCATGCAGCGCGCCGCGTAGATCTCTGCCTTGCTGTCGGCCAGCATCGCCTGCACGAGCTGGAAATCGGCGATCGGCTTGCCGAACTGCTTGCGCTCCATCGCATACGACAGCGCCATCGACAGCATGCGCTCGGCCACGGCCACGCACACCGCGGCGATATGGATGCGGCCCTTGTCGAGCACCTTCATCGCCGTCTTGAACCCCTGCCCTTCCTTCCCGCCGATCAGGTTCGCGGCCGGCACGCGCACGTTGTCGAAGATCACGTCGCACGTATGGGCGCCTTTCTGCCCCATTTTCTTGTCGCGCTTGCCGAAGCTGATGCCGGGCGTTTTCGCGTCGACGATGAACGCCGAGATGCCGCCCGAGCCCTTGTCATCCGGATTGGTGCGCGCCATCAGCGTGAAGATGCCCGCATGCGGCGCATTCGTGATGAAGCGCTTGGTGCCGTTGACCACGTAGTCGTCGCCATCCCGGATTGCCGTGGTGCGAAGCGACGCCGCATCGGAGCCGGCTTCCGGTTCGGTCAGCGCGAAGGACGCGATCAGCTCGCCGGTCGCGAGCCGCGGCAGGTACTTCTCCTGTTGCTCGGGCGTGCCGTCGAACAGGATGCCTTGCGAGCCGATGCCCACGGTGGTGCCCAACAGCGAGCGGAACACCGGCGAAGCCTGGCACAGCTCGAACACCGCCAGCACCTCTTCCTCCATGGTCAGCTCCAGCCCCCCGAAGCGCTCCGGAATGGTGAGGCCGAACAGGCCCATCGCCTTCATGTCGGCGACGATGTCGTCGGGAATCTCGTCGGTTTCAGCCACGCGCTCCTCGTTGGGCACGAGTCGCTCGCGCACGAACCGGGCGATGGAGTCGAGCAGGCCGTTGAGCGTTTCTTGATCGCGAATCATGTCGGTACGCCTGAAAAGAGGAAGAAAACGACGAGATGCTGCGCCGGCAGCCGACACGAAACAATCGCCCGGCCGAAAACGTTCCGGAGGATGAAATTGCACCGATGAGGCCGGCATTGGGCCCGCGACCGCTGCGGCCCGGGGCGCCTGTCAAGGTACGGAACAAACTTCGTCGATCCGTTGACCGGCACATCGAGCGGTTCCATCGTAGGAACTCGAATCCACTGCCGTCACGTACGCCATGCCGCTCCAGCCCGACCACCTGCTGTCCCGCCCGTTCCCACCCATCGAGCATGCGTACTCGCTGCGCGATACGCAGCTCTACGCGCTCGGCCTGGGCGTGGGCGCCGATCCGCTCGACGCCGGGCAATTGCGTTACGTCTACGAAGGCAGGGACGGCGCCTCGCTGCGCGCGCTGCCGACCATGGCGAACGTGCTCGCGTACCCGGGCTTCTGGGCACGCGAACCGGACACCGGCATCACCTGGCAAAAGATCCTGCATGCGGAACAGGAAATCAGGATTCATGCGCCGTTGCCGGCCAGCGGCCGCGTCAAGGGCACGACGCGCATCACCGGCCTGTGGGACAAAGGGGAAAACAAGGGTGCGTTCCTGCAGCAGACGCGCGAGATCGCCGATGCCGACACGGGCCGCCTGCTCGCGACCGTGGTGCAGCTGAGCCTGTTGCGCGGCGACGGCGGTTTCGGCGAAGGCGGCAGCACGGGTGCGCTGCCGATGCCCCATGCGATGCCCGACGGGGCGCCCGATCACGTCTGCGACCTGACCACGCCCGCGCAACTGGCCCTGATCTACCGCCTGAGCGGCGACCTGAATCCGTTGCACGCCGACCCGACGGTGGCCGCCGCAGCCGGGTTCGCACGCCCCATCCTGCACGGCATGGCGCTGATGGGCGTGGCGGCGCACGCGGTGCTGCGCACGGTGCTGGACTATGACGACACGCGCTTCGCGGGCATGCGCGTGCGCTTCACTGCGCCGGCGTGGCCCGGCGACACGCTGCGCACCGAGATGTGGGTGCGCGGCGAGACGGTTTCACTGCGCGTCACGGCCGTGGAGCGCAACGTGGTGGTTTTGACCAACGCGCGGGTCGACCTGCGCTGACACGCAATTCTTCAGGAGACACACATGGATCTGGGTTTGACCGGCAAGGTCGCCATCGTCACCGGCTCGGCACGCGGCCTGGGCGCCGCTACCGCACGGCGGCTCGCGCAGGAAGGCGCGAGCGTCGTCGTCACCGACATCAACGCCGAACTGGCGCAGGCCACCGCGCAAGCGCTGCGGGACGAAGGCCTGGCCGCGCACTGCGTCGTGGGCGACATCACGCAGGCGGCCGACGTGCAGCGCCTCGTCGACGAAACGGTCGCGCATTTCGGCGGCGTGCACATTCTCGTGAACAACGCCGGCGCGCCGCGCGACAAGTACCTCGTGAAGATGAGCGAGGACGACTGGGATTTCGTCATGACCGTGATGCTCAAGGGTGCATTCCTCGCCGCCCGCGCGGTGATGCCGCACTTCATCGAGCAAGGCTGGGGCCGGTTGATCAACATCAGCTCGCGCGCGCACCTGGGCAACCCGACGCAAGCCAACTACTCGGCCGCCAAGGCCGGGCTGATCGGCATGGCCAAGGCGTTGTCGATGGAGGAAGGCCGCTACGGGATCACCGCCAACTGCGTCGCACCGGGCTTCATGGAAACGGAAATGGTACAGGCGCTGCCGACCTACGAAACGATCAAGGAGCGCGCGGTGGCCGCGCAGCCGATCAAGCGCGTCGGGCGGCCGGACGACATCGCCGACGCGGTGGCCTTCCTCGCCAGCGAGCGCGCGGGCTTCATCAGCGGCGAAGTGCTGCACGTCACGGGTGGCCGCTACGGCTGATCCGGCAACGGCACCGCATGAACGATGGCCACCGGCGCGTGACACGCGAGCACGGGTGGCTGAATATTGACGACATACAAGAGGCATTCGAAATGAAACGAGCAGCCATTGTCGCCCCGCTGCGCACCCCCGTGGGTGCGTTCGGCGGAACGTTGAAGGGCGTTCCCGTCGAGGAACTCGGCGCAACGGTCGCACGCGCCGTCGTAGCGCGTACCGGGCTCGATCCCGCACGCATCGACGACGTCGTGTTCGCGCAAAGCTATCCGAGCGGCGAGATGCCGTGCACCGGGCGCTGGGTCGCGTTGCAGGCGGGCTTCCCGATCGAAGTGGCCGGCATGCAGCTGGACCGGCGCTGCGGCGGCGGCGTCCAGGCGCTGGCGACGGCGGCAATGATGGTGCAGACCGGCGCGGCGGACGTCGTGATGGCCGGCGGCGTCGAAAGCATGAGCAACGTCGAGTTCTACACGACCGACATGCGCTGGGGCAAGCGTGCGGGCTCCGTCACGATGCACGACCGGCTCGACCGCGGCCGCGAGCGTTCGCAACCGGAAAGCCGTTTCGGCCGCATCAGCGGCATGATCGAAACCGCCGAGACGCTGGCGCGGGAGTACGACATCACGCGCGACGCGTCCGATCGCTTCGCCGCGCGCAGCCACCAGCGCGCCGCTGCCGCGCAGCAGGCCGGGTATTTCGATGCCGAGATCGTTCCCGTGTCCGTGCCGCAGCGCAAGGGCGATGCGGTGATCGTCGCGCGGGACGAAGGCGTGCGCGGCGACACGACGCCCGAAAGCCTGGCGAAACTGCGCACGATCATGAAGGACGGCGTCGTCACGGCCGGCAATGCCTGCCAGCAGAACGACGGAGCCGCCGCCTGCCTGATCGTGGCCGAGGACAAGCTCGACGAACTCGGCCTGACGCCGATCGGCTGGCTGGTCGGCTGGGCCGCCGCCGGCTGCGACCCGGCCCGCATGGGCATTGGCCCCTTGTCCGCCGTGCAGAAGGTGCTGGCGCGCACGGGCCTGACCTTCGACCAGATGGACCTGATCGAGCTCAACGAAGCGTTCGCATGCCAGGCGCTGGCCTGCGTGAAGGGCTGGGGCAGCTCGATGGAAGCGCTCGAAGACAAGCTCAACGTGAACGGCTCCGGCATCTCGCTGGGCCACCCGGTGGGCGCGACGGGCGGGCGCATCATGACCACGCTGCTGCACGAAATGCAGCGCCGCAAGGCGCGATATGGGCTTGAAACGATGTGCATCGGCGGCGGCCAGGGCATCGCGATGATCGTCGAACGCGCATAAGGCAGGAGACCGATCATGAGCAACCCTGAATCCGGCCAGATCTGGCAACCGGGCCAGCGCGAGCTGCAGAACGCCGGCATCGTGAAGCTGATGCGCGCGCTGGACGTGCCGTCGTACGACGAACTGATGCGCGTGTCGATCGCGGAGCCCGAACGCTACTGGAACACCGTGATGCGCGAATGCGCGATCGCGTGGGACGCGCCGCCCACCGGCTACGTGGACCTGTCGCGCGGCCCCCAGTTTCCGAGCTGGTTCCCGGGCGGCAGGCTCAACTGGGTCAACACCATTTATGGCTGGGCGCGCAACCCCGCCACCGCGCAGCAGAAGGCCGTCGTGGCCGAGCGCGAGGACGGCGGCGTAAGCGAGCTGACCTACGCGGAACTGGAGCAACGCGTCAGCGATTTCGCCGCAGGACTCGTGCGGCGTGGTGTCAAACAGGGCGACCGCGTCGGTCTGCTGATGGAGAACGGTGTCGAGGCGACCGTCTCGTTGCTGGCGATCGTACATCTCGGCGCGCTGGTCGTGCCGTTGTTCAGCGGCTTCGGGGTTGATGCGATCGTGGCGCGTCTGTCGGCTGCCGATGCACGCTTCGTGATCGCATCCACCGGCTTCTCGCGTAGAACCAAGCGCGTGGATGTACAGGGCTCGCTGCGCGACGCATGGCGCCAACTGCCGTTGCTCGAACACGTGATCTGGAAGCGCGGCGAAGACGACACCGCTCAGGACGCGCGCGACCTCGACTGGCAGGAAACGGCGAGCGTCGGGCAGGATCAGGGAGTCCCCGCGGTGTCCGTCACACCCGATACGCCGTTCATGGTGATCTATACGTCGGGCACCACGGGCAAGCCGAAAGGCGTGGTGCATACGCACGGCAGCTTCCCGATCAAGATCGCGCACGATTCGCTGGTTCACTTCGACGTGCATCCCGGCGACGTCTACTGCTGGCCCGCCGACATGGGCTGGATCGCGGGCACGCTGGTGCTGGGCTGCGCGCTGCTGCGGGGCGCCACACTGGTGTGCTACGACGGCGCACCCGACTACCCCGACTGGTCACGCATGTCGCGCGTGGTGGAACGTCACCGCGTCACGCACTTCGGATCGGCACCCACGCTGATCCGCGGGATGGCCAGCCACGAGGCGCTCGCGCTCGCCGGCGACCGCTCCACCGTCCGATTGCTGATCACGGCTGGCGAAGGCATCGCTCCCGAGCATTTCAACTGGTTCCTGCATCGCTTCGGTGACGGCACGGCGCCCGTCATCAACTACACGGGCGGCACCGAGGCGTCGGGCGCGCTGCTCGCCAGCGTTCCGATCCGGCCGATTCCGCCGAGCGGATTCAACACCGTCTCGCCCGGCGTGGCCGCCGACGTGGTGAATGGCGATGGTCAAAGCGTAACAGGTGAAGTCGGCGAACTGGCGATTCGTGCGCCGTTCGTCGGCATGACGCAGTCGTTCTGGCGCGACGACGAACGCTACCTGGAAACCTACTGGCAAACCATTCCGGGCACCTGGGTTCACGGCGACCTGGCGCTGCGCACGTCCGAAGGTAACTACTTCATGATGGGCCGCTCCGACGACACGCTCAAAGTCGCCGGCAAGCGCCTGGGGCCGGCCGAGGTAGAGGAAGTCGTGCTGGAACTGCCGGACGTGGCCGAGGCAGCCGCGATCGGCGTCGCCGATGCGGACAAGGGGCAGAAGCTCGTCGTGTTCGTCGTGCCCAAACCCGGTGCCAGTGGCACGGGTGCGGATCTGGAGACCATCGTGTCCGGCCACGTCGACAAGCGTCTCGGTCGCCCGTTCCGGCCAGGCCGAGTACATGTGGTCGCGCAACTGCCGAAGACGCGGAGCTCCAAGATCATGCGGCGCGTGATCCGTAGCGTGTACTGCGGGCAGCCCCCGGGCGACCTGTCGTCGCTCGACAACCCCGGCGCGCTCGACGAAGTGCGCGCTGCCGCGACCTCCGCCTGACTCAACCGCAAACGAAACATGAAAGTACTCGAAGGCATCAAGGTCCTCGATTTCGGCCGCTTCATCGCCGGGCCGTTCTGCTCGGCGCTGCTCGCCGACTATGGTGCGAACGTCATCCGCATCGATCGCGTCGGCGGCGGCGAGGATCGATTTATCGTACCCGTGACCGAGCACGGCGAAGGCGCGCTGTTCTTGCAAGTCAACCGCAACAAGCGCTCGATGACCCTCGATCTGGACAGCCCCGAGGGGCGCGACATCGTGCGCAAGCTGGTTGTCGATGCCGACGTGGTGATCGCGAACATGCCGCCCCGTACGCTCAAGAGCCTCGGACTCGACTACGACAGCCTGTGCGCGATCAAACCCGACATCATCCTCGTCGCGTCCAATGCATTCGGCAACAGCGAAGCCGTGCGCGACCGTGTGGGCTTCGATGGCGTCGGCCAGGCACTGAGCGGCGCGGTGTACATCGCAGGCACGCCCGATCGGCCGCAAAAGGCCATGGTTCCGGTGGTGGACTTCGCCACGGCGTTCTCGTGTGCACTGGGCGTCATGCTGGCGCTCTACGAACGCCAGCGCAGCGGCATGGGACAGGAAGTCAGCGCGTCGCTGCTGTGCACGGGCCTGAATATGGCCAGCGGCGCGCTGATCGAGGAAGCGTTGCTCGGGCTGAATCGCCAGGCCACGCTGAACCGCGCGTCCGGCTATGCGCCGTCAGACATCTTCAAGGCAACGGACGGCTGGTTCATCACCCAGGTCATTGGCCGTCCGATGTTCAAACGGTGGACGCAACTCATGGGCCGACCGGAACTCCTCGACGATCCGCGCTTTGCCGACGACAGGCTGCGCGGCGAAAACGGTGCGTTCCTGAGCGAACTCATGAGCGAATGGTGCGCAGCCAAGACGCTCGCCGATGCGCTTCGTGAACTGGAGCAGGCGCGCATCCCGGCCAGCCCCGTCAATTCACCACGCCAGGCACTGGAAGACGAAACCATCAAGGCGGCCGACGTGATCCATTGGATGGACTATCCCGGTGCGCCGAAGAAGGTGCCCATCTTCGCCACGCCGGTCTCGCTGTCGCGAACGCCGCCGGAGATCCATACGCGACCACCGCTGACCGGCGAGCATACCGATGAAATCCTCTCCAGCATCGGGTTCGATGCACGCGCGGTGGCCGAATTGCGATTGCGAAAAATCGTTTGACCGGATCAGCCGCATTGTCGCGTGCACCGCCCTCCGGTGCGCGCGATCTCTGCCCGACTCGATGCGCGAGCCGATTCGCGGCCTGCGTGGCCGCCCGGCGCGACGCGCCGACGCTTCCCTCTTCCCGCCTGTTTCCCCCTTCCCGCATTCCGCCGCCCGCCGACATCGGCACTTCGCCGATGACCTGCCAATCGAATTTCAACTATATTGGTCAGTCACACTCGACAATCGCACCATGGATCCGTCTCAGTTCGCTTCCCTCGCCTGGATTCGTGCACATCGCGCACCATCTCAGCTTCACCAAGGCCGCCGATCTGATCCGACGCAACTGCCTGATACGACCAGCGGCGTGATCTAACGCCATGAATTCACGTAGTCAGAAGTCGAAGGGTATGTATTTGAAGTCGAGCCTCAACGCAGCGTGGTCACGAACGACGACGACGAAATGAGACGCGCGGCGCCGCAAGGCATCGGCCTGATCCAGCATCAGGACGTCACCTGCGCGAACACCTCGATGCCGCACGCCGATGTGCGTGATCGCGCCGTGGTGCAAGCCGTTTCGTCTACAACCTGGACACGGCCACGCGCGCGGCAACGGCCCCCTTCCATTGCTTGCGCCGCTCCTGCCATGCTGAAGCCGCGCACCCGACGGACCTGAGCAGCCGCGTCGCGCGGCCGGCTGCCGCTCAACCGTGGCCGCATTACGCGAAATCGTGCACCGACGCCACCAGCGACGGCGATTCAGTCAGTTGCGATACTGCATCCACCGCTCCATCGTCAGCCCGTCGTTCAGCGGAATCTCGAGGGCGCGGCACGTCATGTGCTTCATCGCCGCGAGCGCATCGGCATCGATCCGCGCGATCTCGCAGGCTAGCTGCATCGTCGCGGCGTCGAATTCCCCGCCACTCACCGCCAGCGATGCGAACCCCATTCGCTCCCCGTCGCACCCAGTCATGCGCCTCCGCGTAACGAGGCAATACATCGCGCGCGCCAGTCCGATCTTGCGCGGCAGCCGCTGTGAGCCACCACCGCTCGGTAGCAGGTTGCGCTGCATATGCGCGTCGCCGAACTCCGCGAGCACGCCGCGCGCGAGCCACTTCGGGTCGTTGCCTGCGCAGAAGGTGTGGCCGCTGCCGCGAATCACGATCACGCGGATCTCGCGGCCCGGCTCTGCGGCCGTGCGCACCGCATCGTGCAGCACCGCGAGCGTCGCGCCGCCCAGAGCATTCAACCGTTCGGCGCGATTCAGCGTGACGACGCGAACGCCGAGCGTCGAGTGTCTGTCAGCAACGTGTCGTCATGTTGTCTCCTGGCTTGCGGCGAAGCGATTTACGCCAACCGACGTGCAATCACTCCAAGCGACCGCAGTATCGCAACCATGGCTACATCGCATATGACTCGCTTGCCGAAACTGGGCCCCGCCCGATCGCGGGTGGGCAATCCCGTTGCTTACCCGGCACGTCCGGCACCAGCGGCATGTCGCCTTCGTCCACGATGAAATTCGAAATCATCGCGACGAGTTGCTTACTCTGATCGTCCAGCGACTGCGCAGCGGCAGCGACTTCCTCGACATACGCGGCATTGTGCTGTGTTGCCCTGTCCATCTCCGACACGGCCTGGTTGATCTGTTCAATGCCGTGGCCCTGCTCGACCGACGCGGCTGCGATTTCTTCCATCAAGGCGGTCACACGCGAGATCGCCCGCATGATCTCGGCCATCGAGGTACCTGCGGCGTTCACGAGCGCCACACCGCCCCTGACGCGTCCGACGGATTCGTGAATCAAGTCCCGAATTTCCTTCGATGCCGACGACGAGCGCTGGGCGAGCGAACGCACCTCAGACGCGACGACAGCGAAACCGCGCCCCTGCTCGCCTGCGCGCGCGGCTTCGACGGCAGCATTGAGCGCCAGGATGTTAGTTTGGAATGCGATGCTTTCGATGATGCCGACAATTTCACCAATCCTGCTGGAGCTTGCGTCGATACTGCCCATCGCGTCGACAACCTGCGAGACCACGCCATTGCAATGCTCGACCGACTGCACGGCCTGTACTGCGACCTGGCTCGCCTGCCGAACATTATCGGTGTTCTGGCCGACTCTCGACGACAGTTCCGCCATGCTCGCCGCGGTCTCCTGCAGCGACGCAGCTTGCATCTCGGTGCGCCGGGACAGATCCAGATCGCCGGCCGAGATCTGCGCAGCTGCCGATGCGATCGAATCCGCGCTCGTCTTGATGCCGTTGATTGCGCCGGACAGATTCGCCTGCATGCGTTTCATCGAATAGAGCAGGCTGCCGCTGTCGCTCGGCGCGGTCGCGATGACGGCCGTGAAATCGTTGGCCGCGATCCGCCCGGCAATCTCGACCGCATAGCCGGGCTCGCCGCCGATTGTCCGGGCGATGCCGCGATTGAGTGCCACGACGATGCCGCTCATCACCAGCGCGATCAGCGCAAAGAGGCCGAGGCTTTGCAGCAGGTTTGCCTGAAACTCGCTGTCGATGTCGTCGACGAACAGGCTCGTATTGATCACCCAGTCCCATGGACGGTACGTATCGATGTACGCGATTCGCGCAGCGTCCGTCATCACCCCGGAGGTTTCCTTCGGATAGTCGAAGCGCTGAAAGCCGCTGCCGGCTCCCGCTGCCAGTTCGATCTGCTGCCTGACGATGGCAGCGGCCTTCGGATTCAGTTCGCTCAACGGCTTGTTCTGGATCGATGCGTCGAACGGGTACATCAATACCACACCCTTCGAGTTCACGATCGAGAAATAACCGCTACCCGCTTCACCGTAACGGATGCCGCGAATCACGTCCATCGCCTGCTTTTGCGCTTGCTCGGCGCTCAGCTCTCCCGCGTCGGCCAGCTTCGCATAGAACTCGACCGTGGCGAGCGCGATCTGGACGGCATGCACGAGATCGGACTTGCGCTCATCGAGACGCATCTCGCGATTCCGGTACGCATCCGTGACCGACAGCAGAATCAGACAGAACAGGCTCAGGACCAGCGGCAACCCGAGCCTTTGCTTGAATGACAATTTCATTGTGGTGGCATCTCCTCGTTGTTATGAATATGTGCTGGTCGCATCGGCCGCCTTGGTTGTCCTGTGCAACGCATGGGGCTGCGTTGCCGCTGCCCCGCATTAAAGGCCCGTCGCGCGGTGATCCGCAATGCGGCGCGCGCGTTGTTCCGGGGGTTGGAAGCGCGCGTGTTGCACGGCATCACGGCTTTCCCTTTCGAAGGACGAAACAACGCGCCGTAAAAACCGGGACAACGGCATGCGCCGTGGTCAAATCGGTGATCGACCGGCGCGCGCTACGCTGCAGGCGTGTGGTTCAGCTTGATGCGTCGTGCCACCCACTCCGAGGAAAATCACCATGCCGTTGCTGCATACCATTCGCTCGCGGATCGGCCATTCGGAAGTCGTGCAGATCGTCGAGATGGACATCAGCGGGATCCTCGGCGCGCTGCTGCCCGAGGCCACGCCCGACGTGATGAAGTCGATTCCGTGGATGAAGTCGCCCTACGTGGACGAAGAACACCGCATGCGCGCCGTCAGCCAGTGCTTCATCGTGCTGATCGGCCAGCGCATCCTGGTGATCGACACCTGCGTCGGCAACGACAAGGACATCGCTGGTTTCGATGCGTTCGCCGATCTGCGGCTCGAATTCCTGGCCACGCTCGAGCAGGCCGGCATCGACCGCCACGCCGTGACTGACGTGCTGTGCACGCACCTGCATTTCGATCACGTCGGCTGGAACACCTACAAGCAGGACGGCCGCTGGCTGCCGACCTTTCCCAACGCGAAATACCACTTCGGCAAGGCGGAATACGCGTTCGCGCAACAGGGCGACCCGAACGACGCGATGTACGACGCGCAGAACACTTCGTTCCATGAATCCGTGCAGCCCGTCGTCGATGCGGGGCTCGCGAACTTCATCGATCGCGATACAGAGCTCGGCGACGGCATCTCGGTGTTCGCCACGCCCGGGCACACGATCGGCCATATCGCCGTCGCGGTCGACGCGGGTACCGAGCAGTTCATCATCGGCGGCGACGCGATGCACCACCCGGTGCAGATCGCACGGCCCGACATGGCGCTGGTGCTGGACCACGACCACGCGCAATCGTCGGCGACGCGGCACACGCTGCTGTCGCGTCTCGACGGCAGTGCGACGCTGTTCACCTGCACGCATTTCTGTTCGCCGTCGTTCGGACGGGTCAGCCGGGATCCGAACGGCGACTACGTGTTCACCGGCGTGCAGAAGTAACTTCCTTACCTTGACCGACTCGACTCCATGCTCAGTCTCGTTTCCCGACTCGACGCGCTGAATGTGCGCCCGGGCCGTCTGTTCATCGACGGCCAGTGGCTCGACTGGCCCGATGCGCGTTTCGACCAGCTCAATCCGTGCACGAACGAAGTCATGACCAGCTTCGCGGAAGCCGGCACGCGCGGCGTCGCGCTTGCCGTCGCCGCGGCGCGCAAGGCGTTCGACGCAGGCCCGTGGCCGCGCATGCGCGCGCAGGATCGCAAGCGCCTGCTGCAGCCCATCGTCGAGCGGCTCTATGCGGCCGAAGACGAGATCGCGCAGCTGCAGACGCTCGACAACGGCATTCCGTACACGTTCAGCCGCAACTCGCGCGTGTCCGCGAAAGCCGCCGCCGACATCTTCGATCATTTTCTCGGCTGGATCGACAAGATCAACGGCGAGACGCTGCCGGTCTTTTCCAGCGCGTCGAACATGCAGTACATGACCTTCCGCGACCCCGTCGGCGTCGTCGCAGCGATCCTGCCGTACAACGGCCCGGTGATGACCTTCGCGATGAAGGTGGCGCCGGCGCTGGCCTGCGGCTGCACCGTCGTCGTCAAACCGTCGGAGCTCACCAACCTGGCCGTGAGCCGGCTCGCCCAGATCCTCGCCGACAGCGACTTGCCGCCGGGCGTGTTCAACCTCGTCACCGGCGCGACCGAAACGGGCACGGCGCTGACGTCGCACCCCGACGTCGACAAGGTGACATTCACCGGCAGCCCGCTCGTCGGCGAAAAAATCACCGTGGCCAGCGCGCCGACCATGAAGCGCCTGTCGCTCGAGCTCGGCGGCAAGAGTGCGGCGCTGGTGTTTCCCGACACGCGCGATGTGGCGGCCACCGCGCAGGCGCTGATGGGTCTGTGCTCGACATTCCTGTCGGGCCAGGTCTGCACCACGCCGTCGCGCGCGGTCGTGCATCGTTCGATCGTCGACGAATTCCTGCATCACGCACGCGCACAGCTCCGCAAGGTTCGGTTCGGCGATCCGTTCGACCCGGCAACGACGTCCGCGCCGATGATTTCCCGGCGTCACCAGGCGCGCGTGCTCGAGTACGTCGACAGCGGCGTCGCGCTGGGCGCGACGCTGCTCGCCGGCGGCGGCCTGCCGGGCGGCGCGATCGGCAACGGCAACTGGGTCGAGCCGGCGCTGTTCGCGAACGTGCGCAACGAGATGCGGATCGCGCAGGAAGAAATCTTCGGCCCGGTGCTGTCGGTGATTCCGTTCGACACCGAAGACGAAGCCGTGCGCATCGCCAACGACAGCGAATACGGACTTGCCGGCTGCGTCTACACCACCGATGTCAGCCGCGCGTTCCGCGTGGCGCGTGCGGTGAAAAGCGGCGCGATCGGCGTCAACGGCTTCGCCAGCATTCCGAATGCGCCGTTCGGCGGCATCAAGCGCTCGGGCGTCGGCCGCGAAGGCGGCTGGTCGACGATCGAGGCGTTCACCGAACTGAAGACGATCAATTTCAATCTGGATGCCTGACCCATGAGCGAAACCTTCGACTACGTGGTCGTCGGCGCGGGCAGCGGCGGCAGCGTGGTGGCCGCGCGGCTCGCCGAGGCAGGCCATACCGTGTGCGTGCTGGAAGCCGGGCCGCCCGACACCAACCCGTTCATCCATATCCCGGCGGGCTACATCAAGAACCTGTTCAACGACCGGCTGGTCTGGCGCTTTCGCAGCGGCCCGATCGCGGGTACCGACGGACGCACCATCGAGCTGACCCAGGGCAAGGTGGTGGGCGGCTCGGGCTCGATCAACGGGATGGTCTACAACCGCGGGCAGCATGCCGACTTCGACGGCTGGGCCGCGCTCGGCAATCCGGGCTGGTCCTACGACGACGTGCTGCCCTACTTCAAGAAGGCCGAGACGCGTATCGGACCCGGCGACGACCGCTACCGCGGCCGCAGCGGGCCGCTGATCGTCACCGACCCGATCATGCCGCCGCTGTGCGATCTGTTCGTCGAGGCCGTCAAGAGCCTCGGGTACCCGTATGTGGCCGACGCGAACGCCGAAGCGCAGGATGGGGTCGGTCCGTGGCAATTCATGATCGACACGCGCGGACATGCGCCACGCCGCTGGAGCGCGGCGCGCGCCTACCTGCATCCGGCCATCCGCAGCGGTCGTGTGACGCTGCGGACCGACAGCCCCGCCACCCGCGTCCTGCTGGCCGGGCGACGCGCGACCGGTGTGCGATACCGCGCGGGCGGCAGCGGCGCTCCCGAGCGCGAGGTGCGCGCTCACCGCGAGGTGATCGTCGCGGCGGGCGCCCTGAACACGCCGCGCCTGCTGCAGATCTCCAGCGTCGGCGACGATGCGCATCTGCGCGCGATCGGCGTGCAGACCCAGATCGCGCTGCCTGGCGTCGGCGCCAATCTGGTTGACCACTTCAACCTGCGCGTGGCGGTCAAGGTGCAGGGTGTCCCAACTCTCAACGAGCGGGGGCGTGGCCTGCCGCTGGCCCGCGAGATCGCGCGCTACTTCCTCGGCCAGCCGAGCATCCTGAGCATGGGTCCGGTGCCGATGCGCTTTTTCTTTCGCTCGGAACCGGCACTGGCGCGCCCCGACCTGCAGGTTTCATTCACGCCCGGCAGCTATCAGGAAGGCCTGCCCGGCTTGCTCGATCGCTACCCGGGCATGACGCTGGGCGGCCACAAGCAGCGGCCCGACAGCCGCGGCTGGGTCAAGGCGCGCTCCACGAACATCGACGAGTTGCCCGAGGTGCAGCCGAACTACCTGACCGACGAATCGGACCAGCGCGCGATGGTGGCCGTCGTCAAGATGGCGCGCGCTGTGTTGCAGGCCAGGCCCTTCGCGTCCTACTACGTCGACGAAATGTTCCCCGGCAAGGACGTCCAGACCGACGACGAGATCCTCGCGTTCGCGCGCCAGCGCGGCGGCACCGTCTATCACCACAACGGCACCGCGCGCATGGGGCCCGACAGCGATCCGATGGCGGTGGTCGATGCGCGGCTGCGCGTGCGCGGCGTGCAGGGGCTGCGCGTCGCCGATGCGTCCGTGATGCCGGTGCCGATCTCGGGTCCGACCAATGCCGCGACGATCATGATCGGCGAGAAGGCCGCCGCGATGCTCGTCGAGGATGCGAAGACCGCATTGTGAGCACACGGTTAAACAATACAGCTTGATGGCGGCAACCGCGCGACAAGCGCGGGCTGTTGCGCGGCCTGCGTGCCGTTTTCGCCGCCCGTGGCGCTGTCGCGGAAACCGTGCCGGGACCGTTCCGTAACATTGCGCGGCGCGCGTTCCACCTGCCGCATTGCGTGTTTCCGTACTTCAAAACATCGTACTGCCGGCACGCTGATCCTGTGTCTTGGCCATAGATTCATTTGCGTAACTAACGAACGATAAATTGATCGGACGGTGAAGATAGTTCCATCCTGTCAAACCCTCAGGCGGGTACCCGTTCCGCCCGTGTCGGGAAGCCATGCTTAATGGATAACACGCATGGCACTTCCCGCTGGGTCGCTGCAAACTACCTAACGCTTGTTTGATAAATGAATGCAACGGAAATACGTTGCCTGCCCGGGTGTTTGACACGACCGTCTCGGAGACATGATGAGGAATGCAATGAATGAAGTCCCGCCCGCCGGCGGCCTCGATGACACGCGCACAGAACGGAGCTCGTCGAGGGTTGTCCACGACAGCCTACTGTCGTGGTACATCCTGGCCATGCTGACGCTCGCGTATTCGCTTGCGTATATCGATCGCCAGCTGCTGAACCTGCTCGTCGATCCCATCCGGCATTCGCTTGCCATTTCCGACACGCAGCTCAGCCTCGTGCAGGGCATTGCGTTCATTTCCGCGTACCTGATCGCGTCGCCGCTGTTCGGCCGTCTCGTCGACGTAACCAACCGTCGCAATATCCTGCTGGTCGGCATTTGCCTGTGGTGTGTCTTCACGGCGCTGTGTGGCAAGGCCACGACGTTCCAGGGACTGTTCCTCGCGCGCTTCGGCGTCGGGGCAAGCGAAGCGTGCGTGTTTCCGATCGCATTGTCGATGATCGCCGACTGCTTCTCGGCTCAGAAGATGCCGCGCGCAATGAGCGTGTTCATTCTCGGACCGATGCTCGGCGGCGGCCTGTCGCTCGTCGCCGGCGGTCTTGTCATCTCGTTCGCCCGCGATGTCCACAAGCAGTTTCCGGCGCTCGCTGGGTTCGAGACCTGGCAACTGGCATTCGTGCTGATCGGACTGCCGGGCATGCTGTTCGCGTTGTTGGTCTGGCTGACGGTGCGTGAGCCGAGACGCAGCAAGGTCGTCAGCGGGCGTGCGGACGACCGCCAGTTCTCGACTCGCGATTCGATTGCCTTCCTGTGGGAACGGCGCGGTTTCTACGCGCGTATTCTGCTGGGCGTCGGCATGCTCGCGATCGTCGTGCTCGGCATGCCCGCATGGATGCCGACTTACCTGATCCGTTCGCACGGGATGCCTGCCGCGCTCGTTGGGTTTCGTTTCGGTACGGTAGTGGTCAGCTGCGGAATTGCAGGCGCACTGGCAGGCCCGTGGGTGGTGCGTCGGTTCGAGCGGCGCGGCTATGAGGACGCACCTTTGCGCACGGCCGCGTTCGCGATGATCCCGATGCTGCTGTGCTGCGCCAGCACCCCGTTTGCACCCGGTGCGACGGGTACGCTGCTCGCGGCTGGCGGCACTGTGTTTTTCTTCTCGCTGCCGACCGGATGTATGGCCGCGGCGCTGCAACTCGTTGCACCCAGCCGCATGCGCGGTACAGTGGGCGCGCTCTACTCGTTCTTCGCGCAGTTGATCGGTTTTGGACTGGGCCCGACGCTAATTGCGCTCTTCACCGATCGCGTGTTCGGCGATCCGAAGATGGTCGGCGATTCGATCGGCATCATCTGCACGATCGCGGCCGCGCTTGCCGCGTGGTTGCTGTTCGGTGCACTGCCTCACTATCGGCGGTTGCTTGCGGAGGAACGTGGCGCACAGGTGGGTTGACGCCGTGTGATCGGGGGTGCCCCTATGTGTTTCGTCAAGCGTTGGGGGCTGACCTGAGTTGGTAAATGGTGCCGTCGCGCAGCATAGCGAACAGAACGTCCCAGTGTCGCCGTGCGAGCGCGATGAGTGCTTGGTTATGACGCTTGCCTTGCTGAATCTTGCGCGAGTAATAGACCCGTGAGACCCAGTCCCGCAATGCCGCGAAGGCGGATAGGAACAAGGCTCGCTTGAGCACCGTGTTGCCGCGTCTGAATGGATGTTCGCCGCGTGTCGATGAACCGGAACATCGGGTGTCCACGCCCACGATCGTATGCGTCATGATGGATCCTCCGGCTGAGTAGGCCAATATGATCTACCGATTCCCATTCGGTAGCGACCCGCAAGGCACGAATGTACCGCCGACGCTACACGCAGCGATGGGGGGGCGTTCATATCTTTCATTTCGCCGGTTGATGTTGACCGCAAGGTGCGAAACTGTTGCGAACTAAAGTTGTCGCGGGCCACGGCCTGACAAAGGCCGGTGTCAACTACCCGGCTGCGCCGGCAGTGGATGCCGACGCCTCGCTGATCGACGCGAGCTTCGGCAGCCCGCCTGCACTCGACACACCGGCGCCCCGTGCCAGCCCGATCATCGGACGCGTAGGCTTCTACCGTACAGTCAATGCAACCCGCACCTGCGGCCTCTGAAGCACCCACCCGTCCGTTTTGAGCCTTCGCCAACGTGAGCGCCAGTCGTGCCCCAACGACATTCGGACCGCACTCGGGCAGTTCACCGAGCGATCACTGCTGCCTACGCGGCACCAAATAACCTACAACGACGGAGAGCCTGCGCTTCACCGCTCCTCTGGTCAGCAGCCGCGCAGCGGCCGCAACACTGGGTAAGCGCGACCGGGAGGATATGCTTACGTAAGCGTATCCTCTTGAAAGTCGAGCATATCCACAGGTGAGAATATCTTTCCTTGAGAATTGCTTGTGAGGATATCCTCACGTGAGCAGAACCGGAACGACCGAAGCCCCTGCCAGCTGTCGCTCGCCACCCTTCCACCATTCCGTGTCGAATGGTTCCGATAGACGTTCGGGTCGCGGCTCTATCTTCGCCACCGCGCCGGACTGTCTCAACCCTACCCCCGTGGTCGTCCGGATTTCCCAAGCGCGCCACCGGTCATGCCCGTCCGCGCCAGCGGTCACTCACCGAAGCCCTTCAAGCGGAAGGGGCGGCCCTCTCGTCGGGCGGCTCGCGCTCGGCCGACGCGTGACGGGGAGTATAGTGTTCGAAATGCCTCATCAAGCAAAAAATCGCACGCGGAACTCGGCTCAGAAGATCTCCTTTGCATCGAAAGATCTTTTTCGGCTCAACCCCGAGAAAGTTATGTTCCGTTGAACGTCGGCACGCGAAAGTTCGGCTTCTCCAAACGCTCGTTGCACCTGCGGTGTCTTGTCGGAGGCTGTATTTCGCAGTTAATCGCATTACCGTGGAGAAGCAATGCAGGCTTCACTCGTTCCTCTCGACACGTTGAGGGAGCATATCGCGCGGGCGGTCGCAGCAGTCAAGGCCTATGAAGTTCCCGACGCATGTGTCCGCCTGGGGATTCAACAGGCGGTCGAAGAAAGCGACGCGCAGGAAGCTTTCAACAGCAAGCGGCTGTACGTTCGGCGCCGCATCCTCACCTGGAGCGAGCAAGCGCTCCTCGACTTGGCAACGCGGGTACTGCGCGAGTTCCCGTCAGAGGATCTCGCGGACGCGGTGAGCGAGATGACCATCCATGCAGAGCACCGAATAAGCGAGTTGGTCCGACGTGATGTGCTCAAGGCTACGAACCACTTGCCATCCCTGTTCGGCGAACTGCCATTGCTAAACTGCCTCAGCGAGGTCTTTGGTGTCCCAGTCATCCGTGACGATCCAGATGGACTCCTCGGTCGCGCCAGTCTGCAAGGTCAAATAGTCCAGCACTGCCTGGACAACGACGACTGGTCGCACGAAGAATTGCTGACCCGATGCGGCGCACTGACGTGCAGCCAGACGCGCTTCTTCGATCTGCTTGCCAAGCTTCTGCACCCCATGACACGCCGCGACATGGAGCAGACGGAGTTGGCCACCGCAATTAGCGCGGCATTAAGGCGGGACGGCTTCACGGTTCGGCAGACCGGCGTCGAGTCCGGGTACGCCGTCTACGGCGTGGTCCGGGCGCAGGCTGGTGTTGCCGGAGCGATGAAGAACCTGATCTTCGCCTCAATCGGCGAGAAGCCCGAGCTGGTCTTTCGCGACGCGGTCAATAATGACGTCGAGATCGTCAAGCATGCCGACAAGGTGCTCGTCTTCAATCGCCCCCTGCCCAGTTCGGGTCTCCTGCTCTGGAAAGATCTGCGGGACTGGTATGCCGAAATGTTCGATATCACCGACCCCGACAGCGCGAAGGACCGGCTATTCCGACGGCTGCGCCAAGCCGTCCTTACCGCCCGCTCTGCGGGGGAGTTGGCAGTGTTTCAAGGCTACTACGAGCGCTACGGTGTTTCGCTTGGCGACCGGTTGCCGGCTCTCATCCCGCAGGTCTATGTACACTACGACCCGTACACCCAGCGCCAGCGCGGCGATGAGCAGTTCCTTGCGCGCCAGCGCATGGACTTTCTGCTGATGCTGGAGCAAGGTGTGCGCATCGTGATTGAGATTGACGGGCGCCATCACTATGCAGTGCAGGATTCTTTGGCGCCGGGTCGGTTCATCGCGAACGCCCAGCGATACGCAGAGATGGTAGCGGAGGACCGTCGCCTTCGGCTGATGGGATACGAGGTCTATCGCTTCGGTGGGCATGAATTCCTCGACGTCGACCTCGAGCACCGCAAGGTCGGCCCGCACGCACAGCAATCCGTCGCCGAGTTCTTCGATAGGTTGTTGGCTAGGCATGGCGTCCGGTGATTGGCGTCAAGCATCCGATCGACGAGAGTCCGCAAGCCCTTATCGTCACACTGCCTCACGAGCCCACCAGCGTGCGCCGTATGCTGGATAGATTCCAGTGGGTGTCAGCTTTGCAGCCGGCTGCGGACAGCTCTGGCGTCAAAAGAGACTTCGTGTTTCCAGCTGACATGCTTCACGCCACAACTTATCCGCGAGCGGGTGTCGAGCAATAAGGCATAGCCAATACATGGTCGATTCCTTGCTGTTCCGGACCGGGTACATCGTGTCACAAACGTGCATCCCCGCCTTGCTCACCAGGGTTCTCCAGTGCCCGACGAACGCATCCCGCATTGCATGCTTGGAGCTCTGTTTCTTCACAACGTAACGCCAGCCGGGAGCGAAGTTATCCAGCGGCGAGTGGTCCGCTTCAAGGCCCGCCGCAATGTTGCGTTGGATATCGCCAGTGCTGAGATGAACCACGATGTCCATCGTGGGCTTGGTGGCGAGCTTCTCGATGATAGAGAAATGCAGATGTCCCGCGTTGAACGGATCGAGCAGTGCGAGATGGAAGCCACGGTCGTTGAGCTGCGGCAAGACCCAGTCAACGGTTTCATCAGCACGACCGGCTTTGGACTTGAGCGGCACGCCGTGCGTGCGCAACCGTGCATCGCACGCGGCGAGGAATTCCGGATTCGCGTCGGCGATGAAAAAGTCCGAAAAAGCCCCCCGTTTCTGCTGAGCGATTTGCCACGCGGCGAGCGGCCCACCGTCCTGAAACGTGTCGGTATGTTTGATCTTGACGCGGCCGGTTCCGGCGAAGAGGTCGATGTATGTGCGCTGGCTCGTGAATTTCTGTCGTGCAGCCCAGGACGCATCGATGTATCGCTTGATGATCCGATGTTTCTCCTCCGTCACCCAGCGCCCCACTACCATGGCCGGGAGTCCGTCGAGCGGGTCAGGTACAACCTTTTCCTCATCTTTCACGTGTTCCCCCGTATGCGTCGCTGATCGAGCGCCTTTCCTGACTCTCGCATGGCACTGCCCATCCCGCTCCTTTTTCGGCACATCGGAGAAGGGTACAATAACGCGTTAGCTCATTCACGCGCAGGCAATGGGAAAAGATTCTCGCATCGAGTGGACGCATCATACCTTCAACCCCTGGTGGGGTTGTGTCAAGGTATCGGCGGCCTGCGATCACTGCTACGCGGAGACGTGGGCAAAACGCCTCGGAGAAGGACTATGGGGCCCCCACACCCCGAGACGCTTTTTCAGCGACGCCCACTGGAAAGAACCTCTCAAATGGGATAAGGACGCTGCCAAGGAAAAGGTCCGCAGACGTGTATTCTGCGCGTCGATGGCCGATGTGTTTGAGAACCGCCCCGACTTGGTTGCTGAGCGTCGGCGGTTGCTTAACCTTATCGCCCAGACGCCAAACCTCGACTGGCTGCTCCTCACGAAGCGAATCCACCTGGTCCGCAAGCAATTGCCCAAAGGATACGATTTCCCGAAAAACGTCTGGCTTGGAACGACGGTCGAAGACCAGGCGACGGCACACAAGAGAATCAAGCACCTATTGGAATTCTCATCGCCCGCCGTGAGATTCCTCTCCTGCGAACCGCTTCTGTCGGCCGTCGACCTCTCGCCGTATCTGGTACGGAACGACAAAGGCAACCGTGTAGACTGGGTAATCGCTGGAGGCGAGTCCGGCCCGCAGGCGCGCCCGATGGACCCGGCTTGGCCCGCGGCTTTGCAGCGTCAATGTGCTCGAGCGAAAGTGCCGTTCCACTTCAAGCAATGGGGACATTGGGCGCCTGTCGACCAAGTGACTGACGTCCTGAAAAAAAACACCCCCATCCGGGTTATCCGGCAGGACGGCACCGAAGTCTCCGTCGCGGCTATCGGCAAAGGCAAGGCGGGAAGAGTTCTGGCCGGCAAACACTGGGATCAATTTCCGCGCGTTGTCGTTTAGTTCGCTCAATCTATCCCGAAGGTCCCCACCTTGGCAAAACGTCACTACGATTGGACCAACGGTCCAGCTGAGCTCGAACCGCACAGCCTGACGAAACACCAGGTACTTGTTGACTATCTGATTCGCTATTTCCAGCAACGCCTGCTCAACGCCCGTGGACGCGACCGCTTCCGCATCACCTTGGTTGATGGCTTCTGCGGTGGTGGGCGATATCAGGTGAATGGAACGGGAGAACTTGTACTGGGTTCGCCTTTGCGCCTGCTACAGGCTGTAAAAGAGGCGTCGTTCAATATAAATGAGGACCGCCCGAAAGCTATTCTGTTCGATGTGCGATACGTCTTCATCGACAAGGATAAGAAGGCGCTCGGACATCTGCGTGAAGTCTTGCGTCAGGAGGGCTACGAGCGGGAAATCGGCGACACCATTCACATCATGCATGCGGAGTTCGGTGCGGCAGTCGACGAAGTTCTCGCCCGCGTCGCTCAGCATACGCCTCGCTCTGGCACCGCGCTGTTCTTCCTCGATCAATACGGTTATGCAGAGGTACCAGCAACACTGATTCGCAAGATCTTCGCCAGTGCCCGCGACGCGGAAGTCGTTCTGACCTTTCATGTGTCGTCGTTCGCGACGTACACGAATGACGAGCTTGCCAAAAAAATTTCGTCAACCTTGCAAGTCGACATCTTCAAACGTTTGGGCGGCAGGTCAATCGACGAAATCAAACAGAACGAAGCGGACTGGCGAAGGTTCATTCAGGCCGCCCTCTACGAAGCTCTGGTCGACGGCTGTGGGGCAGGCTTTTTTACCCCCTTCTTCATTCGCGGTACGGGCGCGGGCCACGGTGAATATTGGCTTGTACATCTGTCCCAGCATCACCGGGCTCAGGACGTTATGAAGCAGGTTCACTGGCAGCACAGCAATCACTTCGTCCACTACGGTGGCGCCGGCCTCGACATGCTTGCCCCTCAGACTATGGGTTTCCTGCAAGATTTCGATGGAGGCTTCAGGTTCGATGACGTTGCGCGTGCGAAGTCGGACAAGGAACTCGTCGTTCAACTCGCAAGACGGATCTTCGACCAAACCAATCCCAAACCATTCTCCTTAGTCTTCTCGGAAACGTGTAATGGCTCCCCTGCGACGGCATCAATGTATAAGGATGCACTGGCCATTCTGATATCGGAAGGAGAAGCAACGGTACGTTCGGCGGATGGAAAACCTCGATATCGCGCGCGATATATGCGCGACACCGATGTAGTCGACAAGCCGAAACAGTTCAAACTGTTCCTCGGGAACAACCTGTAGAAATTCGCGCCGTCATTTCGCTTACTGGCTACGCGCATCTGGCTGGCCGATGTGTTTCGCAGGCACATCCTCTGGCAGCCCGCGCGGCAAGAACCAAGGCGTTCGATTTCGATCGAGGACGCCTAATGGTCCGTGAGCAACACGTCATTCGTAGGGCAACTCACCGAGTAGACCAATCATCAGGTCACCTTGCAACTTTTTGAATGGAATATTGACGTATTGACTTGGATGACGCGGTTTCGCCAGACCGTCATTCGGAGCGTTGCGAGTGTGGCCTTGCACCCGCTCGCCATCCTCCTTGATATAAGGAAGAATCACCAGGCGACCATGATTCTTTGACAAGATAGTACCGGTCTCCCACAAGGTGGCCCCCTCGGAATCGGTTGTGTCCGCCGTTTGCTTCACTTGCCACCCGACTGTGCCATCGTCCTCGTACCAGAAAACAATGCCATTACACACGAGGACTCGCTCACCTCTAGCAAGAGCATCGGCCAACATGCGCTGAACGCTCGCCAATTGCAGTAACTGGTTTGCACGCGGCAACAAGATCTGGCGAATATTTGCCTTTGCTTTTCCCCAATGCATACGGTAGTTCAGCCCAAATCCGCAGGCAATGCGAGCGCGTAACGCTTCGGTAGCCGATCGCTTTGAAACGTAATAGGGCTTCGTCCAGTTTCCATCCGGAGTTCGATACACAATTACGCGCCGACCGTGTTCACCCAGTAGAACCACTGGCAAATACGGCATTTCGTTAAGCTGAGCAGCCAATTCGGCACGGTAAATCTCGGACGCCTCGTCAAGAACGAGCTCCGACGCCGCCGGTCGAGGAGAGCTTTGGTGGCGCCTCTTGGCTTCGGAAAGCATCAACGACTCCTCGTCGGCGAGACGCTCCTTCGCTTGAAGGCTCTTGGATACCTTCAATTGGAGGGATTGCCGGACCATCTCGTTTCCGCAACGATTCTGGAGCTCTGCGGCGAACTGCGCATTTAGGACTGCAGCCGAACCATGTGCGGCCTCTTTCACTAGGTACACGTCTAATCGAACGTGCCCAGCTTCCGTAGGCACACGCCGGTCGCGCCATTTCGGAGGTAGTTCCCCGTTGTCGACCAACTCCTCCATCACCCACGCATCGAACACTGGGTTATATGTCGGCCAGACCGCAAGGATTGTGTCAAAGTCGCGCTTACTGTCGCCCCATTTCATTGAGTTCTTCCCATAGAACATTGTTATCGTCCAACATCATTCGGAAAAGCACCTCACGGCCGACGTAGCCATGCTGCTATCGCTACAGCAACGCATGGCAACTCTTAGAGCCGTCAGACCTGTCAACTGAAATACTGATCCCCGACTGCGGTCCAGTCGTGTGCAATTTAGTACTACAATCGTACTACTTCTTCCGACTAAAGCCGTTATCATGCACGCTCACCACAACCAGAGGAGGGTCTCGTGGCAACTTACAAAGAGTTGAAAGCCCAAATGGACGCGTTGGCAGAAAAAGCGGAAGCCGCCCGTTTGGCGGAGTACCAAGCCGTCGTCGACGACATTCGCGCTAAGGTAGCCGAGTATGGGATTTCCGAAAAAGACATCTTTGGCACACGTCGCACTCGATCGGCTAAGCAAGCGCAAGCAGCGGTAGAAGCAAAGTATCGCGACCCGAAGACCGGCGCTACCTGGTCCGGCCGCGGTCGTGCCCCCGCCTGGATCAAGGATGCGAAGAACCGCAATCGCTTCCTCATTCAAGAGTGATCTCGCTGGTAGCAAGTTGGGACACGAAGCGCTGACGCCACGGGGCGGCAGCGCACCCTGAATTGCCCCGCCAGCCCATGGACGTAAAAATTTGCTCCCGAGTGTCGTTTCCCTTTCCCATTCAGCCAACTCGCCCTATTCATCAAGGGACGCCAACACCCAACCGACCGGATGCTCAAACCGCAAGGTCAACCCTTCCCATTCGAGTTCGGTCACAAGCCAACTCGGTACCGTGTCGCTCAGTATCGAGTGCATAAGATCGAAACCCTCCGGCATCAGCTGGTGAAGTTCAACGATAACCGGTTCGGTCCTGGCCCGCCGTAGCAGCTCTGGATTCCGCATCGTAGCCGCCTCCTATTCCCGCTGTCCATCAGATGGCTCCGTTCAGATTGGGGACGTTTTCCATATCCAGGAAGTCTGACCGTTGGCGCACCGCGTCACCTCTCGGCAGTCTTCTCAAGCGCATCATGTTGTGTAATATGATCAAAAACACGTTGATGCGGGGATAGACCATGGAGTGGCATTTTAGAAAGAGTTTTAGCCCGATTCCAGGTGTCCGATTGACCTTGTCGCCAAGCGGCATAACAACCTCGGTCGAAGTCGGCCCGATTCGAATCATAGGTAGTCGAAATGGAAATGCGTTTTCGGCGAGCATTCCCGGCACCGGCCTATCGTTTCGTCAACCACTTGGCTCCGGCCATGCACCGGCTCCCCAACATACCCCCTCCTTTACGGCACCAGTTGCAGAGAACCAAGTTCCTGTACCGATGCCGCCCCCGGCGTCTTCGTCAATCGGCTCCTTGTTGCCGCCCATGCAGCATATCCGGAGTGCAGGTTCGTCGGCTCTGACGAGCACGGGCCTCGCTGCCTTCAAGGAAACGCTCGAAACCGCACAGCAGCAGTTTGCTGCTGTCGAGCACGATTTGAACGATGCTCGGAAGATTTCGACGCAGAACACAAGCACGTATCGAAGGTGGGCAGACGGTTGGCTGCTACGTCGAATCCTAAAGCGCCGCTTCGCTCAAATTCAGGCAAAGGCCGAGGAAAGTCAGGCTGCTCAGCGGGAACTAGAGACTCAGCTCGAGTTGTCTCGACTGCGCACCCAAATCGAGATGCCCGATGGCGTCGCAAAGGCCTTTTCTCGCTTCGCAGATGACTTCACCGCCTGTACCCATTCGAAGCGCATATGGGATAACGTCGCATTTCGTGCAACCAACCGGATTGCTGAACGCACGGTTGCGAACCGCGCCGTAGACCTGAAACCAGTAAAGTTCGGTTCACGCCAATGCGGCATCATCCAAACGCCGATGTCATTGCCGTACCTCGAAAACGCTAACGGCGGGGATATCTACGTTTATCCAGGTTTTATCGTGTACCACGCCTCAGCAACTAACTATGCGCTCATCGAATTCGCGGACGTGGAACTCAAGGTTGAACGCATAAATTTCCACGAGGAAAAGAGCGTTCCTGACGACGCAATACAGGTAGGGACCACGTGGGCGAAGACTAACAAGGACGGCTCGCCTGACAGACGTTTCAAGGACAACTATCCCATCCCCGTGATGCAGTACGCACAACTCACGCTAAAATCGGCGGCTGGTCTCAACGAAGAATACATACTTAGCAACGTCGTGGCGGCCGAAGCTGTCGAACAAGCCTGGCTAGCGTTGCGCGATGCGGTCAAGCAAGGCATCTGAGACCTCATTCGTTCGCGTAACAGGCATGACACGGCCATCGAAGATAATTGAGTCTGCGTCGACCAGATCTAGGGTGGATACAGACGGAATCTGCCACTTGCGGAATTCGCCTTCGGTCTGGACTCCACCTGCGAGCGCATCTCCTATCCCCTTCTCGACGTCATGCAACATGATGAGTCGGGTGTGATTGTCGCCCACCATCACACGAACGACGGATGGATTCGCCTGCCCAAGATGTTCGAGGTCCGCGTAATAGTCATACAGTAAGTGAAGCGCCAGGGCGATTGCACAAGACCGCGAATACCCGCCTTCGCAATGGACGACGATCGACGCGATTTCGTCTGGCAGGGCCTCAACGAACGTGCGAATTGTCTGCGCTTGCTCCGCGGTAAACGCATCGACGAGTTTGTCCTGCGCTTTCATCGACAGGCGTGGATTCAGGAAATCGACATCCGCGAAGCTCAAGCGCAGCAAATGATCAAACCCGCCGAGGTTCGCCGGCGACCGGTCCGGTGATGTGACGGAGACGATCGCAATCGACGAAAGACGCGGCAGCCTTTCGGCGTAAACCTCGATAGCGCAAACACTTGGCGAGCGCCGCCCGGCGGCCGGTAGAGCGTGCCCACGATGTCTTGCAGAAGCTGCGTCACACTTCCCTCGCTAACTGAGCCGCGGTATTTGTGAGCCGGGCTGTCCTTTCCACCAACTGCAACAGCCTCAGGCTGCCAGGCAGTCGCTCCACAGTCGCTGTCAGCAGCGTTGTGTGACTGGCGCCCTTGTGATCGAATCCGCGAATTGCTCAGGGATAGAAGCGCGCTTTGTCTTATCTATTGTCCAATGCCATCATCGGCCGACAAAAATAGGCGTGGGCGGCGGCCGTGACACGACTACCCTGCCTTCGCAGCGGTCGCTGCAGAACCACCAACGCGGCCGCGCCCGATCGGCTTGCCGGCTATGATGCAGGAGAATCTTTGCCGGTTCCAGCGACTAGTTGCAAGGTGACGTCAGAGTACGATTTCACGTCGTTCAGCTCACACCACCGCTTCCACACATACTCCGCATCGAGTGACCAGCCATTCTGGCCGACCAGTTGATACACGCGGCCCGACCGAGTCTGGCCACGCAATGTTGCAAGGTCGAAAGTTGTGATCGCGGAACTGACGCGGCCAGTGAAATCGAACGCGTCGGTACCGACGAAATGCTGGGTCCCAGCATCAATCTCGAAGATACGCCAGCTCGACAGCGTGACGTCAGGTGCCTCGTCCGACGACGGCAAGCTCCAGATTGGCACCGCAGCCTCCTGCGCTGGTTGATCTGCCGGCTTGCAAGGGTACAGTTCAGCAATCCGCGAGTCATACGGGCCCGCGGCGCCCTACCCACCAAATCACCGTCCGGGCTTCGGGCGCATCACCGGCATTTCCCAGCATGTCGGGTACATCGCGCACGTCAACTCGATGTCCGACAACGACGGATAGTGGCGCAACAAACTCTCCGCGGCGCTGGCAATCTCGCGAGGAATGCCACAAGCCGCCGGGTTCCCGAGTTCCATCAGAAACGTGCGCGTTCTGAGAACGGCAGCCGTCCGTTCACTCGGCGTAGTCATCGCTCCACTCCTCGGCGGGCTGCCTTCATCAGGAAAATTGGCTTGAACAGAAGCCAAAACCGTGATCAACATACGGTTTCATTCTAGACCATGGCACGCAATTCGCAATCAAACGTCGACGCGAAAGCGTCAGCAAATCGGGCTCGCGAAACCTTGCATCGCTGCTGCGATATGTGCTTTGAACTCGAGATAGATGTCCAGGCTCGCGCTTCTAAGCACCGTCATGCACTGAGGAAAAGGAGAGAGAACGACTCTGCGTGCGGTGTATTGTGAATACCTTCTCAGAAATCACAACACCGATCATCACAAGGCGGCACACAAGTCCCCATGGAGAATTGAAATGAACGCGTCCCACCCGTGAATGTGAGTGCGGAGGAAGAGGTGGATCCTCACGGGCCAACGGCATCGATGTGCCCAGGTGGAAAATGCACGCATTTCCCGGCAACCGGAGGAT
>NZ_CADESW010000011.1 GCF_902830275.1 Burkholderia stagnalis
GTGGCGCTGGACGCGTTCGATACGAGCCCGTGGGGTACTAAATACCCTCCGATTGCCGCGCTCTGGCGCCGAGCCTGGGATCAGGTGATTCCGTTCTACGCCTTCGCGCCGGATATCCGGAAAATTGTATATACGACCAACGCGATCGAGTCGCTGCACATGCAGCTTCGGAAGATCATCAAGGCGCGCGGCCACTTCCCGTCGGATGAGGCCGCGCTCAAACTGATCTGGCTGGCGCTGCGCAACGTCGTGGCCAAGTGGACCGGTTCCCGGCACGATTGGAAGAGTGCGATGACGCAGTTCGCACTGCTTTACCCGGAACGATTCAACATCGGAGTCTGAATCTCAACCCCGCCTCACACACGGAATTCCGGATACCTCCTACAAAGCGCATGAACATGAAAATACTTTGGTGCCGACGGCGAGACTCGAACTCGCACAGCTTTCGCCACTACCCCCTCAAGATAGCGTGTCTACCAATTTCACCACGTCGGCATTTCAATGCAATCAGAATGCACCAGGCCTCGTATCGCGGACAGCCCTGCCAGCCATGAGCCAAGCCGCACTTTGTAATGTGCACCAAGGGCATGTTTAGATACGAACCCGCGCGCCTCGCGGCGCTACCCCCTCAAGATAGTGCGTCTACCAATTCCGCCACCTGAGCAAGAGGGTCGCCATTGTAACTGCACATGGCAGTTTTGTGAACGCCTTCCGGCCCGAAATTCGACGCGACGCGAACGGGTCGCCGCCTTTTCCCGCTCAGGACGGCCGCGCGAACCCCGATTCGACCCACCGGTCGGCGCTCGCCTTGGTGAGCTTGAACCCCGCCGATACCTTCGCGTCGCCCAGCAATCCCCCGAACCGGTCGAACGCCTTGAGTTCCGCATAAGGCTCGAACTCGTCCGGCACGATATCGAGCGTGACCGACACTTCATTCTCGCCGGCCCACACCGTCACCTCCTTGTGCAGCATCGCGCGCCGCTGCTGCTCGTGCCGCATCAGCACCTCGCTCGCGGTCTTGACGAGCGTGCGGAACGCGTTCGCATCCATCGGCTTCGGGTTCTTCTTGTCGCGGCCCATCGTCCACGGCCCGACCAGCGCCGGTTCGGCTTCGCCGTCCTTGACCATCTCGACGGCCCAGCCGTCGTCGTCTTCATTCTTGATGATGCGCGCGGTCCAGCCGTTGTCGCGCCAGAGGGTGTCTTCGTGGAGGGTGGTGTCGTCGGCTTGGAGGTCGGAATCGGTCATGGATCAATCGGGAAAACAGGCGAGGGCGCACGCTGCACGCGCCGGCGTGCCGCCCGCAATGGCATTCGAAGCCCGCAATTTTACCCGCTGCCACGCTCGCCGCAGCGCGCCGGCCCCAACGTCGGCCATTCGGCCAGCCGGACGGCGGCCGGTGCTTCACCGCACCGGGCCAAATTAAAACTCGTACCAGCGTTCTGAGGCGCATTTAAGTTCGTGTCAGATATCCCGCGCCGCGCCGAATTCGTAGAATGACGATCAGGCTATAAATCGCCTGAACAGGAAAACCGAAGCCGACCTCCGGACGGCGGCGCGCGACAGCCCGCCGACACCGCGGCAACCAAGGGAAGCGCGTATGGGGAAATTCAGTATCCGCACCGTCTTTGCGTACGACTGGCCATTGACGCTGGCCGGCATGGAACACGTCGCCGGCAACGGCTGCGCGATCGAACTGGTTGGCGTCTACCGGCGCGTGGGCGACATGGTCGCGGCGCTCGGCAGCATCGACTGCGACGTCGTACTCGTCGATTACGCGATGCGAGGCGACGGGCAGATGGATGCGCTGCAGCTGCTCGACCGCTTGCGGGCATCCCGCGAAGGCGTCGGCGTCGTCGTGCTGGTCACGGACGAGAGCCCGGTGATCGTCCGGTCGATCCTCGCGCAGGGTGCGTCGGGCGTCGTCAGCAAGCTCGACGACGTCGGCCACATCGTCACCGCGATTCATTCGAGCTACGCGGGCGGCAGCTATCTGTCGCCGGCGGTGAGGCACACGCTCACGCCGGCCACCGAAAACCGCCAGAGCACGCCGAAGCTGTCGCCGCGCGAAATCGAAGTGATCCGGCTTTACCTGTCCGGCGTGTCGATCAAGGCGATCGCCGAGCGGCTGAACAAGGGCAAGCAGACGGTCAGCGCGCAGAAGATCAGCGCGATGAAGAAGCTCGGCGCAAAAAACGACGTCGAGCTGATCTCGCGTGCGGCGTGCCTCGGCCTGCGCGACGGCGCGAGCGTCGTCGCTTCGGTGCCGGCCTAGGCGCGCGGCGCGGCGGCGGTGCATCGCTGCGATGCGCCGCGGCCGCTCATCGACAAAGCGCGGCGTGAGACGTATCAGGCCGGCAGTGCAAACCGCGTGACCGCATCCCGCAGCGCTTCCGCCTGATCGCGCAGCGAATGCGCGGCGGCGGCCGCCTGCTCGACGAGCGCCGCGTTCTGCTGCGTGACCTGATCCATCTCGCCGACGGCGCGGTTGACCTGCTCGATCCCCGCGCTCTGCTCGCGCGACGCGTGGCTGATTTCGTCGAGGATCTCGTTCACGCGCCGCACCGACTGCACGATCTCGGCCATCGTCTCGCCCGCGTTCGTGACGAGCGTCGCGCCGTGCTCGACGGTTTCGTTCGACGACACGATCAGAGACTTGATCTCCTTGGCGGCGGTGGCCGAGCGTTGCGCGAGCGAGCGCACTTCGGCCGCGACCACCGCGAAGCCGCGGCCTTGTTCGCCCGCGCGCGCGGCTTCGACGGCCGCGTTCAGCGCGAGGATGTTGGTCTGGAACGCGATGCCGTCGATCACGCCGATGATGTCGCCGATCTTGTGCGAGCGGTCGGTGATCTCGTTCATCGTGCGCACCACGTCGTCGACCACTTCGCTGCCGCGCGTCGCGACCTGCGCGGCCTGCTCGGCGAGCGACGCGGCCTGCGCGGCGCTGTCCGCGTTCTGCTTCACGTTCGCGGTCATCTCGTCCATGCTCGACGCGGTCTGCACGAGCGCGGCCGCCTGCTCCTCGGTGCGCTGCGACAGGTCGGTGTTGCCGGCGGCAATCTCGCCCGCGCCGACGTTGATGTTCTCGGTACCCATGCGCACGCGCGACACCATGTCGATCAGCCCGCCCTGCATCGTGTGCAGCGCGTGCAGCAGGCTGCCGCGGTCGTTCTGCTTCACGTCGACCTGCGCGGTCAGGTCGCCTTGCGCGATGCGTTGCGCGGCGGCCAGCGCGTCCTCGAGCGCGCCGCCGAGATTCGCGCGCACGCTCTTCAGCACGAGCACCATCACGGCCGTCGCGATCGCGCCGAGCACGGCGGTCATCGCGAACCAGCGGCCGATGCTCGCGAGCACGGCCGTCTGCACGTCGTTCATGTACATGCCGGTCACCACGTACCAGTCCCACGGCGCGAAGCGCTGCACCGCGCTCGTCTTCGACTGCGGCTCGCTCGAGCCGGGCTTCGGCCACAGGTATTCGACGAAGCCGGCGCCGCTGCCCTGGTTGCCGGCCTTCACGATCTCGACGAACAGGTGCTTGCCGGCCGGATCGGTGAAGCCCGACACGTCCTTGCCGTTGAGCTCGGACTTGATCGGATGCATCACGATCACCGGCTTCGAGTCGTTGATCGAGATGTAGCCGTCCGCGCCGTGGCGCATCGCGGCGATCGCTTCCAGCGCCTTTTGCTTCGCATCGGCTTCGGGCATCGCGTTCTGCTGCGACAGCTTGTAGTAGTGGTCGCTGACGCTCACCGCTTGCGCAATGAGCGCCGCCAGCTGGTCGCGGCGGTCCTCGATCATCGATGCGCGCGTCTGCCACGCGCCGAGTCCTGCGATCACAAGCAGGCCGAGCCAAAGGATGACGATCATCGAAGCGAGTTTCTGATTCAGGGAGAGGTTGCGCATGGTCGGTTCGGTCGGTCGATCGGAGAAACGCGCCGCTTGCGGCGTGACGGGATGACTTTCTTGACGGCCGGCGTTGTGCACTGCCGTAGAGGGGAAATCCCTAACAGGGAAAAATGGTGTGAAGAATGCCGCGCCGCGCGTGCGGCGGTGCGTCGCGTTCCGTGCAAGGTTTGACCGCGAGCGGATCGCCGCGTGAAAACAACGGGGCGGGAGCATGGGCGGGCGTCGCCCGTCACGCCGATGTGCGGCAGAGCGTGCGGCGGAATGTCACGGCGTCAGGTGAAGGTGAAGGCGAAAGCGAAGGTGAAGGTGAAGGTGAAGGTGAAGGCGCGGGCGCGGGCGGAATGGGGCGGCGCGTGTCGGACCCGATGCGCACGCGCGCTTGCACCACGCCGGTGCGCGCGGTGAGCGGGTATGCGGAAACGGGCGTCGCGCGACCCCTAGACGGGATCCTTGCTTGGCGGCCCCTCGGGCTGCTGCGGGCTGTCGTGATGTCCGGGCGACGGTGGCACGAGCGGATCGCCTTCCGGGTCGCGGGTGGGATCTGCCGGGGGCTCGGGCAACGGAGTCGTGTGGTCGGTCATGGAGCGCTCGCGAAGATCGTGACGGGCGGCGCGGTGCGCCGGCGCCTCGTCTCCTTTATAGGCAATCGGGCGCGCGTTTGCACCCGGATTCGCTCAGCGCTCGTTGCGCCCGCGCGCGAGGTCGGCCGGCGTATCGACGTCGCGCAGGATCGCCGGATCGTCGACGTCGAGCAGCGTCATCGGCTCGCGGGCGAACAGCGCGCGCGCGCCGGTGTCGCCGTCGAGCGCCGCGAGCGCATCGTAATGGCGCTCGGCGAAGCCGACCGGATGGCCGCGCGTGCCGCGATGGACGGGCGCGACGATCGACGCGGCGCCGGTGTCGAGCGTGCGGGTGACGAGTTCGTAGGTGGACGGTGCGATCCATGGCATGTCGCCGAGCGCGACCAGCCAGCCGCAGGCGTCGGCGCTTGCGCGCACGCCGGCGGCGAGGCTCGCGCCCATGCCGCGTTCGGCGTCGGGCGCGAAGATCACCCGGCAGCCGGCTTCGTTCAGCAGCATCGCGAGTTTCTCGGCGCCGGGGCGCACGACGGCGACCACGTCGGCGGTGGCCAATGCGAGGCGGCGGGCGGCCGCGACCGCGACCGGCGTGCCGTCGGGAAGCAGCGCGAGCAGCTTGCTTTGCAGGCCGCTCGGATCGAAGCGCTGGCCGAGGCCGGCGGCGAGGAGCACGCCGGTGGCGAGCGACGCATGGGACATGGGAGCAGCCGGTGAGAGATGTATCGCGATTGTGCGGTGCGGCGTCGACGCGGCGCAAGCCCGGGATACCCTTTGCCTTTGCCGCGCGATGCGGCCCTGCCTTGCCCGCATGCAAGCGGTGATCTAGATTTTTTTTATCGAGGTGCGTCGGGCAGGAGGGCTGCCATGGAACTGAGCGTGGAACATGTCGACGTCTGGGCCGCAACCATCGACGACAAACCGGGCGGCCTTGCGCGCGTGCTGGGCGCGCTGCGGGATGCGGGCGCGGACCTGCAGTTCATCGTCGCGCGCCGCACGTCGGAGGCGCCGGGCAAGGGGGTCGTGTTCGTCGCGCCGCTGCAGGGCGACGCGGTGGTGCGCGCCGCGACGCAAGCGGGGTTCAGCGTCACGCCGAGCGTTCACTCCGTGCGCGTCATGGGGCTGGATCAATTGGGCGCGATTGCGCAATTGACGCAGATGCTCGCTGATGGGGGGATCAATCTGCGCGGCGTGTCGTCGGCCGTGCTGGGTTCGCAGTTCATCGCGTATCTCGGGGTCGACTCGCGGGACGATGCGGAGAAGGCGGTCGATATTCTGCAGCGGGCTTGAGGGGGCCTCCGAGCCGCCGGGAGGATGTTGTGTGGTTTGGGCCACGGCCCGGACAGTCTCGTCGTGCGAGACCGTGCGGAATCAGGGGAGCGGCGATCGGACGCTAACGCGATTCGGCTCGATGCAGATATTTGGGATATGGCAGAAGATGTCGCTGAGGGCATCGATCGCGGATAGCCATATCAAGCTTCTCTTTTCCTGCGATTGCAATGTTGCCTTTGGTGAAGTGGAGAGTCATGCCACTTCGACAGAAGGTATGTCCTCGGGTATTGGTTGGACAAACAGAAAGAGAGGGCCAGCATGTGCGATGAACAATTCCCGCCTGGGCAATCGCATGCTCATTGGCGGAGGCCGTGCAGCAGCGGATGATATCCGGCGGCCGGTGGCAACGACCACCGGCCTGGCCGGGGCAGCGCCAGGCAAGCTGGTCCGTGCATGGCGTTTCTGACGCAACATTCCCGAAGCGGTAATTGCGCGCGACGACGATAGTCGATCACGTTCGTGCGCGCTTCGAGGCCGATCCGAATCCTCTCCCCAGGCCGCAGAATTCACCGGATGACTGGAAGGGTAATAGACAGCCGCTTCAAACTACATTCTCGCGAACCCCTATGAATCTACGTAGCGTTGATTTGAACCTGCTGGTCGTGCTCGAGGCGCTGCTGTCCGAAAAGCACGTGACGCGGGCAGCGATGAAGGTCGGGTTGAGTCAGTCAGCCATGAGCAGCGCGCTTCGACGCTTGCGAATGCTGTTGCGCGACGACTTGCTGATACGCAATGCTTCGGGTATGGAGCCGACGCCACGCGCGCTGGAACTGGAGGAACCGCTGAGACAACTCCTTCGGCAGGCTGAGCGGCTCATCAAGTCCAATAATTCGTTCGATCCTGGAACGACTGAGCAGCACTACCGACTCAGGATGTCGGACGTTCTCGAGTATCTGCTGATGCCGTCCCTGCTGGCTCAACTCGAGAAGGAAGCGCCCAACGTGACGCTTGACGTGGTGCATCTGCCGCCGCGCCAGACCGTGACTGCACTCGATGCAGACGATATCGATATCGCCGTCAGCATGGATCTCGAACATACGAGCGCGGTAAGATCGGCGCCGCTGTTCGACGACCGCATGGTGTGCGTGCTGGCACGGAATCATCGGCATGCCGCCGACGAGATGACGATGGAGCTGTTTCTCGAACTGCCGCATCTCAAGGTTTCGATCAGCTCGACCGACGGACGCTACGTGGATGCCACGCTGGCCGGCATGCAACGCGTCCGGAACGTGGCGTTGAACGTGCCGCATTGGCTGGTGGTTCCCCACCTGCTGCGCCACTCGTCGATGATCGCGGTGATGTCCGCGCGCCTGGCCGACCGCTTTGCGGAAGACGGGCTCGTACTCAAGGAACTGCCGTTCGCGTCGACGGGTTTTCATTGGTCGATGTACTGGCATCGGCGCCACGATAGCGTGCCCGCGCAAGCGTGGATGAGAGAAAGGATTCGCGCGGCGGTCGAGCTGCTTGCCTGACGCCGCGCCAGATTTCCGCAACGCGTCGCATGCCGGCGTCGGAGGACCGGTCCGGCAGCGGCCGATCCTTGCGTTGACAAGCACGGAAATGGGTGGTCGTTGCGGCCTTACTCGTCGATAACCGCAGGGCCGGAGACGACGCGTTGTACCGGTGAGAATTCCGCGCCGAGCGCCTCGAACTGTGTGAGGAACTCGGGGAAAGAGCAGATCACGTCGTGGAATCCGTCGATGTGGCATGGGCGGCGGAACTTAAGCGACGCCACGAACAGTGACATGAAGTTGCGATGATCGCCGCAACTGGTGAAGAACACCCCGCCTTCATAGTCGTGCTTGCCGTGCGTGACGAATCCGTCGATATCGCCTTGCTGATTCCACAGCAGCTTGATGTCCGCGCCGAGCTTGGTGGCCTCGGTGACCATCGATTCGATGCGCGACGACTTGTGAAGCCGCGTCACCGAGCCGCCCACGACGCGGAATTCGCCTTCCACGAACAGGCTCAGCGCAACCAGGGTCGGGATGATGTTCGGGCCGTCGCTGACGTCGACCTCATGTTTGCCGGACAGCCTGGCGTGAACGCTGGAAACCAGCAGTTCCTTCGCCGTGTCGTCATGCATCACCTTCACTCCAAGCGCCTTTACCACATCGATGAAGATCTGCTCGCCCTGTAGCGTGTCACTGGTGATGCCGCGGATCACATACTCGCCCGGGAAAACCGTGCATGCGAACAGCAGGTATGACAGCGACGTGTAGTCGGCGTTGATGTGCGAATCGAATGCGGTGTACTCGCCGGGCCGAACGGAAAAATTGCTGAATCGCGCATCGACGTCGATATCGATCGATGCCTTGCGCAGGAAGTCGACCGTTTGCGCAATATAGGATTTCGACAGGACCGGTTCGCTCTGGTGAATCGTCATCGGCTGGTCCGACAGCGGCGCGAGAAAGAGCAGCGCGGTGACGAATTGCGAGCTGACGTCGCCCGGCAGCTCGGCATGCGTACGCGAGATCCGCTGTCCCCAGTTGATGACGGGCGCCTTGCCGGGGTCGCCGATATGGTGGATGTTTGCGCCGAGTGAGGCGAGCGCGTCGAACAGCGGCTTCATGACCCTGCGGCGCAGCGTGTGATCGCCGGTCAGGATGGTGGGCGCGCGACGTGCGCAAGCGATGGCCGACAGCGTGCGGAACACCAGCCCCGAGCCTTTCGCGTCGATCACAAGGGTATCGTTCGTGAAGTTGCGGCCCACGCCGATAACCTCGAGAAAGCCGTCATGCTCGCTGATTTGCGCACCCAGTTGCCGGCAGGCTTGCTTCATCGTGTCGGTTTCGAGGCAACGCAGATCATTGTGGATTCGGGAGCGGCCGGTAGCGAGGGTCGCGGTGACAATGGCGCGCTGGGTTTCCGGCTTGGATGCCGGTACAGACATCACGGGTTTCAGGTGCGGTGCGGGGTTCACTCTCAGGTACATGATGACCTCGGTTGTCTTGACGAGATATCGATACATTCACATCTGGATGATGTGAGCATCGGCTTTGCTCAAGCAGTCGCTGGAACGGGAATATCCCGGGATGTACTTCGGGCGAAGCGTTCATGACGGAACGGCCTCGACCGGCGGAGAAACGGGCAACGGGCAGCGACAGGAGCGGTCACGGCCCGTCGATGCGTCACGCAACCGCATACCCCGCGGATTTCATGTCCGACATCGGCTTTTTCAGGTGCGAGCCTTCCTGCACCTCGTAGAGGGAACCGAAATCGCGCTCCGCGATCGGCAGGTAGTGCAGGCCTGCCTCCACGCGCGCCACGCGGGCCGGTTGGCCGCGCAACAGTCGAACGCCCGGTTCGTTGTGGGCGGCGTGCGGGCCGAAATAGATCGGAAACGCGTCGGCCGCGCGGTAAGCCGGCAAGAACGTGCGGCGCGGGAGATCGGATGTATTGCGTTCGGACGCATGCAGTGTCAGGCAGTGCAGGAACAGCACGCCGCCGGCCTTGACTTCGACTTCCACGGCTTCCGATTCGACGACGTCCGACACGGTGCCGCGGAAAAAGCCGTCGATGTCGTGCGATCGAAGGCCGCGACGGTGCGAGCCAGGGATGACGCGAAGACAGCCATTTTCCCGGGTGGCGTCGTCGAGGAAAATCAACGCAGTCACCAGATCCGAGTTCGTGTGCGGATAGTAGGAAAAATCCTGGTGCCACTTCACGACGCTGCCGACCTTCGGGCCTTTCATGTTGATCTTGCTGTAATGGAACAGCACGTCGTCGCCGATCAACTTCTGTACACAGTCGAGCAGGGCGGGGTCGGCGGCCAGGCGCTCGAATACGTCGTGCTTCTGCGTCGGTGACCAGATTCGCCGTACAGTTGCACCGTCCTGGGGTTCCATCTCGAATGCCTTGCCGAGATTGCTCGGGTCGAGCAGCTCGTCGATCGCGCGGATCGCCTCGCCGATTTTCTCCGCATCGAAAATGTTGTCGACCACCACGAATCCATGGCGAGCATAGAGCTGGGCTTGCTGAGCAGAAATCATCACATCTCCTTCAAAGAAAAAATGGAAAACGACTGCCGGAATGCTTGCTGATGGCGCTGGCGCCCAGGCGGAAAATTCAGGTTGTGCTCAGGAGCGATTGCGCGGGGGGCAAGCCTGAAGATCGGTTATGGAATTGAAATTTTGTACTGCGTATAAATATAAAGAGCCGGGAAAAAGTATTTCTCCATGTGACGGCCTGTCGTCTAAAAACCGGGATCGCCTTCGAGAGTTGCGCGATGCGACTTAGTCCAGCGCGATGTCGCCAAGCAGCGCCGTCCTGAAGCGGTCTTTGAGGTAGGACCCGTCTCGAGGCGGCATGACGAGGGCCGGCTTGTTTGCAGCAATCTTGATCTGCGAGAACAGCGGACCGGTGCGCGCATGCACCTTGTATCGAAGGTCGGTGACATCCTGCGGTGAACGAATGACTGATGCGCGCTCGATGCCGCAAGCCCGCGCGACCCCGGCAAGGTCGATTCCGCTGGCAGTGTGCGTGCGCTGCCTGCCGGTTTCGCCATAGCATTCGTTGTCGAGCACCGCAATCGACAGGTTCCTCGGTTGCTGCACGCCGATGGTGGCGAGTGCGCCGAGCTGCATCAGCATTTCGCCGTCCCCGGTGACGACCAGCACGGGACGGTCGGGCTGCGCGAGCGCAAGGCCGAGACCCACGGTGGATGCCGCTCCCATGGCGCCCCATACGGGAAAGTTGAGCGGGTGATCGCCGGCTGCGGTGATGTCCCACACGGCCGAGCCCAGGCCGCTGATGACGAGGAGATTCTCGCGAGACTCGAGCAGTGTCGATACGACCCATCGACGCTCCAGTAACCCGTTCAACATGATGTTTTCAGGCATCGGTTTTCCTTGAGGTGCTTTGTCCGGTTCCGGCGGAGCGAACAGTCAGGTGGCAGGCTGACGAACTTTTGGTATCGAGCCGGCCGGGTCATGTCGATGACGGGCGAACCGGCCGATGGCGACCAATTGGCCGGAATCGATCGCTTGCTGCTGCCACTCCGGTGACCGGGCGGTGTTGACAGGACTTGCTTCAGAATTTTCCGAATGACTTGGCGCCAATCACGCGCTGCGAAATAAGCACGGCGGTTGCCTTGTAGCCATAGAAGGCCATCTTGAGCGCCGCTTCGACGCTCGGGGCGACGTCTTCTGCCGTTGCAGCATGGATGACGGCGAAATCGAACAGTTCGAAGCACTTGCGCGCGGCCTGTCCCATCGGAATTTGCCACGGGACGAACTCGCCCCATTCTCCCCGCATGGTTACGAGAATGACGGCGGGCATCGTGCAACTGCGGATCAGCGAAAGCAGGTTGACGCAATTCCCGACCCCGGAGGACTGCATCAGCAAGACCGCGCGTTGTCCGCCAAGCCAGGCACCGGCAATGACGCCGACACCTTCTTCCTCGGTCGTCAGGGAAATGGTCCGGATCGAGTCGTCCGAGTCGAGCTTCTCGATCAGTCGGGCATGTCCGCCGTCCGGCACATAGGCGGCTTGCGCGACGCCGAACTTTTTCAATAATGCATGGAGCTGGTCGGGCCATTCGGCGGCGACGCCTGGCGCGCCAAAATCGTATGAATCCAGGTTTGTGGTGGGGGGTGATGTCTGCATTTCTGCGTACCTCAGAAAGCGAGCGAGTTGATTCGCGCTCTCATGGTTGGGGTAATACCAAACGTCTTATTGCGTACAATTCTAAATGCCGCTTAAAACAAATCAACGATGCATCACATCGAGCGTCACTTCGCGGGGAGTGCCGGCCGAATCCTGTATGACGAAAATTACGTCGTGAAAGGCAATGCGATCCGCCTGCTTGTAACGAGATAAACAAGAAGGCATTTCCCGGCGGTGACGTAATTCGCGACGAGACGAGTCGATCGGCAGCGTGATCGATCAATGACGTCGCTTGGCGTATCCAGGGGTCCAATCATAAACGCTTAAATAACAGAATTGAAATTGATAGTTGCGATATCGGTATTTATTCGGTAGATGCAAATCTCGTCGGAACTGTCTTGGGAAGATGCATCACGGTCGTTCCGGAATCCACGCAATCGTGGAGTCGCCGGTGCGATGCGGCCATCTACCTGGCGCGGGCAGCGCGAGCGGAGCTCACGCCAGGCGGCGAACCTGTATTCAAGCGTGTTGCAGGCCGAGGGATAGGTGCGCAGAAGGGAATGGGGCGGTCCTGGGCCCGGGGGAGTTCACCGTCCGGTATCGAGATGGCCGTTATGCCGGCCCGACTCGAAGGGTTTGTCGAGGTTCCACGAATCAGGTTGCCAAAGACCCAAAAAAGCCGCAATCTTGAATCCCGCTTTCGATGCTTTTCGTTTGCCGAGAATTCCGGGCACCGTGCTTGTGATGAGTGCGTGCGGTTATATTGTCAATGAATGACCGCATGCGCGATCTCTATTCCACTTGGATCATGAATTAATTGCGCACCCGGTTGGTGCAATTTTGGGAACCGGCGGGGATGGCGTCCGCCAAGTGGTTCAATCAATCCGGTTTCAATGGAGTAGTGGAACTGGACTACCCGCCATCATGATGTATCGCTATTTCACGCATCACTTCCTTTGACAAGTAGGCGGCCAACCGAAGGAAGCCCGTTCACAGACTCGCAGGTCGGCGAGACTCTCTGTTAATCCACGCATGAAACGTTATCTGAACTACATCGACGGTGTATTCGTCAGTCCCGATTCGAACGCATGGCTTCCCAGCGTCAATCCGTATACGGGGGAGAACTGGTGCGAGATTCCGCGAAGCAACGAGCATGACGCGAAGGGCGCGATCGATGCGGCCAGTCGCGCATTCCGGAGCAGTGCGTGGTCGTCGCTCAACGCGAGTCAACGGGGTGCATTGCTGCGCCGGCTCGCCGATCTCATCAAGGAAAATGCCGAAGCGCTGGCTCGCATCGAGGTAGCGGACAACGGCAAGCTGATCACCGAAATGCGCGGTCAGCTTCGGTACATCCCCGAGTGGTACCACTACTACGGCGGGCTGGCCGACAAGATCGAGGGCAGCGTGCTCCCGATCGACAAGCCGGACTATCTGGCGTTTACGCGGTACGAGCCGCTCGGCGTGGTTCTGGCCATTACCGCGTGGAATTCTCCGCTTCTCCTGCTGGCCTGGAAACTGGCGCCGGGCTTGGCGGCCGGCAATACGTTCGTGATCAAGCCGTCCGAGCACGCGACTGCGTCGACGCTGGAGTTTGCGGCCCTGTTCGAGCAGGCCGGATTTCCACCCGGCGTAATCAACGTCGTTTCCGGCTATGGATCCGAGATCGGCGACGCGCTGACAAGTGATCGTCGGGTCGCCAAGATCGCGTTCACCGGATCCGATTCAACGGGGCGCAGAGTCAACGAGCAGGCTGCGAAGGATTTCAAGTACGTGACGATGGAACTGGGAGGAAAATCGCCGAACATCGTCTTTGCCGATGCCAATGCGGAGCAGGCGATTGCCGGGGCAATCTCGGGAATCTTTGCAGCGGGCGGACAAACCTGCATGGCTGGATCGCGTCTGCTGCTTCAGGAGCCGATCTACGATGAATTTACCCGGCGACTGGTGGAGGCAAGCAGGTCCGCCGTGCTTGGCAATCCCATGGACGATGCGACACAGATCGGCCCCATTGCCAATCGGCCGCAGTATGATCGCGTGCTTTCCTGCATCGAGATGGGGCGTGCCGACGGCGCCAGGCTCGTGCTGGGCGGTCGCCCCTTCACGGAGGGCGATGCGAAGCATGGCTTGTTCATCGAGCCCACGATCTTTTGCGATGTTTCCAACGACATGCGGATTGCGCGACAGGAAGTCTTCGGCCCCGTGCTTGCCGTGATTCCGTTCAAGACCGAGGAAGACGCGGTTGCCATCGCGAACGACAGTCCGTATGGCCTGGCCGCCGGCGTCTGGACGACGGACATGGGAACGGCGCTGCGCATGTCGAGGCAACTCGAGGCCGGTACGGTGTGGGTCAATTCTTATCGCGCGGTTAGCTATCTTGCCCCGTTTGGCGGTTACAAGCAGAGCGGTATCGGTCGCGAGAGCGGGTACGAGATGATCAAGGAATACCTGCAGACCAAGACCACGTGGATCTATTCGGGCGCGGCCAGCCCCGACAATCCGTTCGTGATGCGATAAATCCGCGATGCGTGCGCGGCCAGGGCCTGCGGGCGATGTCATGTGCGTCGCACCTGGCAAGCCCTGGGAAAGATGCGATTCGCGCCGGCCGCTTCAGCGCGCTCGACCGGATCGCGTCGCCACGTCGGTTGCCGCGGCGCTCGCGATCTGCACGTTCGGGCCACGTGCGGCGCGGCCTATGTGCAGGCAGAACCGCGACAAGCCTTCCACGCCGCCACGTAGTACGTCGTTGGGCCGGACGGACAGGGCGGGTTGAGTGGGGCCGGTAAAGACGAGATCTCCCTGTCTCATCGGGAACTGACGGGCGATTCGACAGACGATTTCCGATATCGGCCACGTCATTTCCTCCAGCGTCGCTTCGAAAGACGGTCGATTGTTCAGATCCAGCCACAGCAAATTGTTCTCGCATTCGAAGTCGGACGCAGGAACGAGCGTGCCGCAGATCGTTCGGCGAATCATCGGTGCGCATCCGTACGCGCCGGGCATGCCTTCCGAGATGGGGGTGACGAAATTCACGGCAACACCGTATGCCGAAATATGCGGATGCGTCCGCGAAACGGGACGGCGGCGCGTGGATTTGCCGACAACGACACATATCTCGATCTGACATGCAATGGCGACATCGGACGGACACGAAATGCCTTGTTCTAGCGAGACGATCGTCCTCATGTCGCGGACGCGAAAAACGGCAGCGTCCGCCCGTTCTTGCTGCGGAATGCCGAAGTTTCGATCGATCCCGAACGCGCGATGGATTCCGATGCAGCCTTCCCGGCCTCTCATGGCCAATTCCAGGCAGGCCGATGAAGATGAATGTTCTGTTCCGCGGACCATGACAGGTCGCGCCTCCAACAGGCTGAAATTCTCGGTGTCCGCGGTTGAATCAGGCGGTCCTTCAGCGGTCTTTCAGGCGCTCTCCAGTTCACCCGGACGGTGTTCCGCGCACACGGGCGCGGCTTCGAGCGACGCGATATCGTGCAGCTCGCGCAAGCTGCGTGCGCCGCGAACGCGTGCGGCCTGTTTCTCCCAACTGTCGCGATCGGTCAGGTAGCGTGGTTTGGCCGCGCGGATGGCGCATACGTCGGCCGCTCCTTCGCGCAGCGCGTACTTCACGATGCCGGTGACGGCGCTGGCCTGATGGGCGATGAATTGATCGATCGTGCGTCGCAGGTCGGAAAACCACCGTCCCTCGATCGCCTCGCGAACCCAGATCTGCTCCAGCGACAGCTTTTCTCGCAGCAGTTCGGGATCGAGCGTCGCCATTTCGAGATGGCGGTATGCATTCATCAGTACGTACGCGGCCGGCGCCTCGCGAACTTCCAGCACCTTCTCGCCATCATCCAGATGCTCCAGGCCGCAATAGCGTCCGATGCCGTAGGAGCCGATACGATCGTTCAGCCGAGCGATCAGTTCTATCAACGGAAGTTCGGTGTCGTCGATCGCCACCGGCGTGCCTTTGTCGAAGCGGATGGAAATCGTGCACCGCGGAATGACGCGCGTTCGTCGCGCGGTCCAGGTAAAGAGTTCTTCGGGGACGTGGAAGGCCTCGGGATTGTCGAGCGATCCGGACTCGAATTCGCGGCACCAGAGATTGGCGTCACCGCTCGTTCCGCGAGCCTGGAACGCGGTGAGCCCGGAGCGGCGCAGCGCGTCGATTTTCTCTTGCCGTGTCAGGGCCGAGTATTCGTACGGACTTCCGTGAAACCCGCCGAATCCCAACTGATGCAGCGCGCCGTTCAGCCGACGCAGGCTGTTCTGTGACTGGTTGGCCGTGTGTACGATTGCATCGCATTCGAGCAGGGTGGCCTGATCGACCGCGATGCGACAAATGACCGGCCGCGACAACGACGAACTGATGGGGTACATCGCCATGTACTGCGCATTGCAGCGTAATGCTGGCAGCACCGCATCACGGGCAAAGGCGTGGCGCCCGTCGATGACCAGCGACCTGGCGCCGAAATGCGACGCGATCATCGCGAGATCATCCCGATTGACGCCGTCGCCGAGGTCGACGGTCAGCGCGGTTACCTCGCAACCCCGATGTCTTGCCAGTTCCATCAGCACATAACTGCTGTCGACGCCGCCGCTGAATAAGGTCAGAACATGCTTGCAACTGCGGGAAACGTATTCCAGATCGGCAAAGCTGCGAATGCGGTGCTGCGTCTTCATGGTGTTCCTTGGCAGTGAATGGTTCGTCGTACGGAGGGGGCCGCGGCCCTTGCGATGCGTGGCGCCGTTTCGGCCGTGACGTCGACCTGGCCGAGCGTCTCGCGTTACGCGTGTGGTCGGTACGGCAGCAATCGAAGGCAACTGACCACGGTGCCCGTCAGTGCGAAAGCGCTGCCTGCCCACAACGCGGCGATCGGACCGTCTGCCCCCGCGACGTGAAAGCACAGGGCAACCAGCGCGGCACCCAGCGTCTGCCCCAGCAGGCGCGCCGTTGCGACAATGCCGCTGGCCCCGCCGCTGCGCTCGGGCGGTGCGCTTCCCATCAGCGCCTTGAGATTGGGCGCCTGGAAGAAGCCGAATCCGGCGCCGCACAACACCATGCGCCAGGCAATTTCGATCGTCGACGGCGACGTCGGCAGCGTGGCCAGCGATGCCATGCCGATGGATAACGTGAAGAGGCCGATCGTGCCGAGAATGCCTGCCGGATAGCGATCGGCAAGACGCCCGGCGAGCGGCGCCATGATTGCCACGACGGCTGGCCACGGCGTCATCAGGAAGCCTGTCGCGACCTGGCTGTTCCCGAGACCGGCCTGCAGGAAAAACGGCAACGACACGAAGGCAAGGCCCTGCGTCGAGAATGAGCAGACCGACGTGATCGCGGACAAGGAGAAGACGGGGCGACGGAACAGATCGACTGCCAGCATCGGCGCCGGGTGCCGTGCCTGGCGTTTCAGCAGCGCATAGCCGCAGATGGCCGCGATGATCCATTCGGCCATGATGGACGTCGTCATGCCATCATGCGAGATCGTTCCAAGTCCGAGTATGAGGAGTGCAAAAAAAGCGGCGCAAAGCAATGCGGCGACCATGTCGAAGCCATGCCGCGCGCGATGAGTGACCGGTAAGGTGCCGGCCGCCATCGCGATCGAAAGCAAGCCGACCGGCACGTTGACCAGGAACAGCCAGTGCCACGACGCAATGGACAGGATGGCCGATGCCACGGTCGGGCCGACCGTGAACGAAACGGCAACGACAAGCGCGTTCAATCCCACGCCGCGTCCAAGCAGTTTGGCCGGATAGGAAAACCGAATGAGCGCGGTGTTGACGCTCATGATGGCGGCCGCTCCGACACCTTGCAGCGCGCGTGCCGTTGCGAGCGACGGGAGCGACCATGCGAGGCCGCAGGCAAGCGAACTCAACGTGAACAGGGCAAGTCCGGCGATATAGATGAGCCGATGCCCGGCTATCTCGCCCAGGGATGCGAACGGAAGCAGTGTCGCGATCATTGCCAGTTGATAGGCGTTGACCACCCAGATCACGGAAGATGGATCGGCGCCGATGCTGGTCGCGATGGTCGGCAGGGCCGTATTGGTGATGGCCGTATCGAGGTTGGCCATGGCGACCGCAAGTGAAATGGCAATCAGCGCCGCCATCCTTTGTCTCGTCGGCAAGCCATCCTGGTGCGGGGCGCTGAGGGGCTGCAGGTCGGTAGCGGACATTGCGTGATGGCGCGAGGTTGACGAGCGAATACTTTCGCACCCGGTTAAGAATTAATCCAATGGATGTTTGGAATACCGATATCGATTCAATGGATGATGAGGGTGCGTGCGGCCGATCGTTCGGCCGGGCGGGATGCGCCCGCCATCACGCATCCGCCCACTTCCTCAACAGGTTGTGATAAACCCCCGTCAACGCAATCACCATCGCATCCTTCGCCCCTTTCTCCGCCGACAGCGCCTGAATCTGCGTATCGAGCTGGAACAGCAGCGTACGATCGCCATCATCACGCACCATGCTCTGGATCCAGAAGAACGACGCAACGCGCGCGCCGCGCGTGACGGGCGTCACGTGATGCAGGCTCGATGCCGGATACAGCACGAGATCGCCGGCCGGCAGCTTCGCGCGATGCACGCCGTACGTATCCTCGATGCACAGCTCGCCGCCGTCGTACGCATCGGGCTCCTCGAGAAACAGCGTCGCCGACAGATCGCTGCGCACGCGGAAATCCGTGCCGCGCAGCAGGCGGATCGCGTTGTCGACGTGCGTGCCGAACGCGTCGCCGCCTTCGTAGCGATTGAACAGCGGCGGGAACACCTTGAGCGGCAGCGCCGCCGAAAAGAACAGCGCATTGCGCGCCAGCGCATCCTGGATCGCGTCGCCCACCGCGCGCGCGGCGGGCGAGCCCTCCGGCAACTGGCGGTTGCGCTTCGCGAGCGCGGACTGCGCGCCCGACGTCGCATTGCCGTCGGTCCATTCGGCCTGGTCGAGCAGCTCGCGGCATTGCGCGACCTGCGCCCGGGTCAGCACCCCGGGAATGTGCAGCATCATGACGTGAATTCCGGATTCTGAACGGGCAGCCGCGCCGCCGCCGCGCGAAACGCATCGATCGGCGACGCGGCGAGATACGCGCGCATTTTTGCGACGAATGCCGGCGTCGCGGTGGCCGGCACGCGCGCGAGCCACGCGAGCGCTTCGTCGATGCGGCCGCGCTCGGCGAGCAGCCGCGCATGGTTGAACTGGCCGCGGAAATCGCCGGCCATGGCGGCGCGGCGGTAGTGATCGAACGCGAGCTCGGCGTCGGCGGGCACGACCCAGCCGTCCTCGTAGAACCCGCCGATCAGGTTGATCGACTTCGCGTGACCGAGCGCGGCCGCGCGCCGGAACCAGTCGAGCGCCGCTTCGCGGTCCTCGTCGACGCCGTTGCCGAGCGCGAGCGCGGTCGCGTAGTTGTACATGCCCCAGTCGAGCCCCGCCTGCGCGGCGAGCCGGTACCAGTAGACGGCCACCGGCGCGCACGCGGCGGTGCCCCAGCCGAACTCGTAGCAACGGCCGAGCATGTTCATCGCCATCGGATGATCGGCCTGCGCGGCATGCCGGAACCACGTGAACGCGGCCGCAGGGTCGCGCGCAACGCCGTGGCCGTCGAGCAGGTACTGCCCGTACACGGCCTGCGCGTCGACGATGCCGTTTTCGGCCGCCGCCGCGACCCACGCGGCGGCGCGCTCGGGCGGCCCGGCCAGGATCTCGGCGAACTCGCGCGGCGACACCGACGCGAGCGCCTTCAGCGACACGGCCTCCATCGATCAGTAGCGCGCGTTCAGCGTGACGAACGCCGAGCGGCCCGGCGCGATCGACGCGTAGTGCGCCGGATACGCCTGATCGAAGTACGTGCGGTTGAACAGGTTGTTCACGTTCAGCTGCAGGTCGAGCTTCTTGTTGATCCGGTATTGCGCCATCGCGTCGAAGCGCCAGTACGACGGCACCGCGCGCTGGTTCGCCGGGTCGCCGAACACTTCCGACATGTAGAACGCGCCGCCGCCGACGGTGAACTTCGGCGTCACGTCATAGTTCGACCACATCGTGAGGCTGTGCTTCGGCGTGTTCGGGAAGCGGTTGCCGTTGTTCGCGGTGTCCTTGCCGTTGTCGCGCAGCTCGCTCTTCATGTACGTGTAGCCGCCGAACACCTGCCACTGCTTCGTGATCTGCCCCGCGACGCCGAGTTCGAGGCCCTGCACGCGCTTGTTGCCGACCATCGCGTACTGGTTGTTCGGCAGCGTCACGCGTGCGTTCGTCGTGTCGATCTGGAACAGCGCGGCGGTGAGCGCGAGCTTGTCGTTCAGCACGTTCCACTTGGTGCCGAGCTCGATGCTGCGGTTCTTCTCGGGGGCGAGCTGGTCGGCGTTCGAGCCGACGCCGCCGCGGCCGGGCGTCAGCGACTGCGTTTCGCTGCCTTCGCCGAGCAGCATGCCGGCCGGCGTCGACGACGTCGCGTACGACGCGTAGATGCTGCCGTTCTGCGCCGGCTTGAACACGAGGCCGGCCTGCCAGTTCACGAGCGTGTCGTCGCGGGTGGTGGTCTTGCCGCCCTTGGCGCGGGTGTCGGTGAAGCGCGTCGAGTAGTCGTCGACGCGCAGCCCCGCGTTCACCTGCCAGCGCGGCGTGAGCTCGATCGTGTCGAAGCCGTAGATCGACTTCGTGACGGTGCGCGCGTGCGCGTAATCGTTGTCGCGGGTGATCGAGCCGGCCCACGGGTCGTTCGGGTTCGGCGACCACAGGCTCGTGCAGTTGTAGCCCGACGCCGCGCCGATGCCGTTCTGGCAGATCTTGCCGGTGCCGGTCGCGACGGTGTACGTGTCGCGCTTGCCCCATTCGCGCGTGAGCTCGATGCCGGTCGTGAAGCTGTGCTTGAACGGGCCGGTGCGGAATTCGCCGAACAGCTCGGTCAGGTTCGCGATGCTGTTGATCGAGCTGTTGCGGTTGTTGTTGCGGCGCCAGACCTTGCCGTTGATCACGTTGCCCGAGCTGTCGTCCGGCTGCGTCCAGATGTAGTCCTGCGTCGATTCCGTGTAGCGCGTGGTGTTGCGGATCGTCAGCGACGGCGTGATGTCGTGCTCGATCTTCAGCGTGCTGATGTCCGACGTCGTCTTGCGGAAATCGCGGTCGCGCAGGCCGTAGAAGTTGTGGCGGTCGACGTTCGCCGGGCCGTCGGTGACGCCCTTCGGGATGTTGAAGCCGTAGACGTACGGGATGCCGCTGTCGGGCAGGTCGTCGGTGGACAGGTGGTAGTAGCTCGCGGTCACGCGGGTCGGCGTGCCGAGCCCGAATGCGATCGACGGCGCGACGCCCCAGCGTTCGTTGTTGACGGCGTCGCGGCCCGCGACGTCGTTGTTGTGGCTCATCAGGTTCAGCCGGAACGCGGCATGGTCGGCGAACTGCCAGTTGCCGTCGGCGGTGAAGCGGCGGTAGCGGTCGGTGCCGGCGCCCGCGCTGGCTTCGGCCGTCGTGCCGAGGTGCGGCGCCTTCGTGATCAGGTTGATGCTGCCGCCCGCGCCGCCGCGCCCGCCGTATGCGCCGTCCGAGCCCTTGGTGATCTCGACGCGTTCGGTGTTGAAGATCTCGCGGGTGGTTGCGCCGGTGTCGCGCATCCCGTCGACGAACATGCTGCCCTGCGAGTCGTAGCCGCGGATGAACGGCCGGTCGCCGAGCGGGTTGCCGCCTTCGCCCGCGCCGAACGTGATGCCGGGCACGGTGCGCAGCGCTTCGGTCAGCGTGGCCGCGCCGCTGTTGCGGATCAGTTCCTGCGGGATCACCGTGACGGATTTCGGCGTGTCGACGAGCGGCGCGGTGAATTTCGTGGAAGCGGAGAAGTCGGCCTTGTAGCTGTGCTCGGTCTTGCCCTTGATCTCGATCGGCGCGAGATGGCCGTCGGTGCCGGGCGGTGCGGGCGGCGGCGCGCCGTCGGCGAACGCCGGGCCGGCCGCGAGCACGCCGCACAGGGTCGTGAATTTTCCGAGCTTCAATTCGTCAGGGCGGAACTTCATCGGTGCTTCGACCTCATCTGGTGTGGCCCCGGAGGCGATCGCTCAAAAAGCATGAATGCCGCCGGGAATTATTACGATTTGTTTTCGGCTGGCATTCTATGTAATTTCAGACGGAATGAGAAGCGTTCTTGTTTGTGTTGTTGGAAGAGTGTTGAAAAATGTTGCGGGGTGGTTGAACGGGGGGCGAGTGAACTCGGGGGGGCTGCAATGGTGGTGGGGGAGACGTTACGGTCGTACGCCCGGGGCGATGGTGGTCCACTGCACTTTGATATCAGGGGCAATGGTGACGTACTCGATTGTGAAATCGGGTGCGATAGTGACAAACTCCCACCGGCCGCAGCTGTTCGGCGCAATCCTGACACGTTCGACCTGCAGATCGGGGGCGATCGTCACGACTTGAACCCTGAGCTTGGGGGCGATGGTTACGACCTGCACCCTGCCTTTCAGGGGAATGCCCTTGTACGTGCAGCTCGAATCGACCTTGCCCGCGCTGGCCAGGCACGGGGCCAGCAGCAGCGCGAGCGTCATCGCGGTTTTGAGTTTCATGTGGACGGAATCGAAAAAGGCGGGGCGGCGTGCGCCGCAAGCGATACGTAAGTCGCGCCCGCATTTTGCCTGACGATTGAATGGGCTGCCGGGAGGGTTGATCCTTCGCGGCGGCGGTGGTGGCGGCGGCGTCCGTCCGGTGCGCCGCCGTGCCGCCCGTTTCGTTCAGTCGATCCCGTGAAACACCGCATCTTCCGGCCCGAGGTACGCGGGCGGACGCCACGTCGCGTCGCGCATCGAATGCTGCACGAGGTTCTCCACGCCGAGCAGCACCGCGAAGATCGCCATCCGCACCGGAATCCCGTTGTCCGTCTGCCGGAAGATCGCGAGGCGCGGGTCGCGGTTCAGGTCGACCGACAGGTCGTTCGCGCCGGGCCGGCTGTCGCGCGGCAGCGGGTGCATGATCAGCGTGTCGGGCCCGCAGACGGTGTCGACGAGCGCCTGGTTGATCTGGAAATCCGGCGTGTAGCCTTCGAACGACTCGTCGGCGAAGCGCTCCTTCTGGATGCGCGTCGCATAGACGACGTCCGCGCCCGCCAGCCCAGCCGCGAGATCGTGCGTCTGCTCGATCACGTGGCCGTTCTTCGAGATCTGGTCGACGATGTACGCGGGCATCTCGAGCGTCGGCGGCGACACGAGCGTGAACTTGAGGCCGCGGTACAGCGCGAGCAGCTTGACGAGCGAATGCACGGTGCGGCCGTACTTGAGGTCGCCGACGAGCGCGATGTGCGCGCCGTCGACGATCTTGCCGAGCCGCGAGAATTCCCGCTGGATCGTGTACAGGTCGAGCAGCGCCTGGCTCGGGTGCTCGCCGGGGCCGTCGCCGCCGTTGATCACCGGCAGGTTGGTCGCGCGCGCGAATTCGGCCACCGAGCCTTGCTCCGGATGGCGGATCACCAGCGCGTCGACGTAGCCGGACATCACGCGGCTCGTGTCGTAGATCGATTCGCCCTTCGCCATCGACGAGAACGTGAAGCCGGTCGTGTCGCACACCGAGCCGCCGAGCCGGCAGAACGCCGCGCCGAACGACACGCGGGTGCGCGTGCTGGCCTCGAAGAACAGGTTGCCGAGCACCGCGCCTTCGAGCACGCGCGAGATCTTGCGGCGGCGCGCGATCGGCTGCATCACGTCAGCCACGCGAAACAGCGCCTCCACCGAATCCCGCGAGAACTGGTCGACCGACAGCAGCTGCGGCTTGCCTTCGAACAGGAACTGCTTCGCCAGCCCTTGATTGTCTACGCTTTGCGTATAGTCGCTGCCTTCTGGCGGGGAGCGGTCGACGATCTCCGACACGAAGCGCTCGACGATCTCCGGCATCCCGCGCGACTCCTGGGAATCGTCCGGCAGCAGCCACGTGTCGAGGGCGCGGCGGCTGACGCCGATGCGGCTGGCGAACGCTTCGCGGGTCATGTTGAGGCGGCGCATCGCGTCGCGGAGGAAGGCTTGCTGGGGAACGGTCATCGGCGGCACCTCGCTGGAAAATATACGCGGTGCGTATATTAGTTCGAGGCCGGCCGAAGTCAAGGGAAACTTGCGTTGGCAGTGCGAACGGGCCGGGCTGGCGCAAGCCGGGCAGCTTCGTATAATCAGGTCAGGCCCCGCGGCCTGCGCTCGCAGGCCGCCGTGCCGCAGACGATTGACGACCGGCCCGCCGCCCGGGCTCATTGACTCGAAGGAGAGGGAGAATGATGCGTACGATTGCTGCAATGCTGCTGATCGCGACCGCCGCGCTGGCCGGCTGCAATACGGTTGCCGGCGTGGGACAGGACATCTCGAAGGGCGGGCAGGCGATCAGCGATACCGCGGAAAAGGCGAAGTAGGCCGCCCGCCGCACCCGGACATGACGAGCGCCGTGCCGCTCCCGCGATCGCGGGGCGGCACGGCGCTTTTTGCCTGGCGCGTCAGCCGCGCTCCGCGAACACATAGCGGCCTTGCGCCTTGCGCGGCCAGAACCACACGTAATCGGGAAACAGCCGGTTGCGCACGAAATAGACGTACACGACGAGCGCGATCGAGATCGCCAGGCCCTTCAGCGCATCGCCGGGATCCGTCGCGAGACGCTCGATCAGCTTCGGCATCTGCGCGATCGACAGTGCGATGTACGCGTGATAGATGGTGACCCGGTACGTCGCGAACCCCCAGATGAACAGCAGCGACAGCGGCACGGTCACGGCGAGGAACAGCCCGATGACGACCACGCTGGCCGTGCTCGGCGGGCCGTTCGATGCGGCATCGGCGGCGAGGGTGTAGGCCACCCACAGGCAGTACAGCAACTGAAGGATGCCAAGCGCGATCAGGAGGCGGACGTGCAGTTTGTTCTGCCGGCAGCGCTCGGGGTCGGGGCGGGACGCGATCAGGTTGGCCAGCACGCGATCCTTGACGCCCTGGCCGGATAGCGCGGCCAGCACGTCGCTCTTTTTCGAGCCTGCCGACAGCATGGCCGCGATGCTTGTTTTGGCTTCGGTCTTGTTCATGAGCGGTTGTCGGAATGGCGAGGCGCCCGGAGACGCGAATATTGCACCTCGCGGGAGCGCGCGCAATGGTTTCGCGCCGCGCGGACACATTCCTTCAGTGCATGCGGAATCGCGTCGTGATTGGCGCGGCGCGGGCTTGAATGCCGAGCCTTCATGCGACGCGCGTGCACGGGCGGCGTGCGCGGCGTTCACGCCGATTGCGCGTCCGGCGCATGCGCGGCTGCGGCCCGCCGCCGCATCGCGCCCACCAGCATGCCCGCGACGACCAGCGCGATGCCCGCGAGCCGCGTCGCGTTCAGCGCCTCGCCGAACAGCGTCACCGCGAACAGCACCGCCGACACCGGCGCGATCGCGGTGAACAGCGCCGCTTCCGTGCCGCTCGTGCGCGCGGACCCGGCGTACCAGCACAGATAGCCGAGGACGGTCGGCACCAGCGCGTAGTAGACGATCGCCGCGACGGCGCCGGTGGTCCAGCCGGCCGCGGCCGCGCGCCATTCGAATGCGGCCGGCACGAGCGCGAGCACGAAGCCGAGGCCGGACATCGCGGTCGACAGCGCAAGCGGCGCGAGCGGCGTCGCGAGCCGCCGGTTCAGCAGGATGAAGACCGCTTCGCACGCGACGGCGGCCAGCACCAGTGCGTCGCCGGCGAGCGTTTGCATCGACGGCGCCGCGTGGCCCGGCGTGAACGTGACGAGCAGCACGCCGGACGTCGCGAGCGCGGCGGCGGCGCAGTCGCGCGGCGTCTGCCGTTCGCGCAGCAGGACGGCCGCGATCAGGGTGGACATCGCCGGCAGCGTGCCGAGCATCACGCCCGCGTCGAGCGGCGACGACAGCCGCGTGCCGCTGATCAGCAGCACCGTGTAGCCGACGCCGCCCGCCGCCGCCTGCACGACGAGCAGCGCGGCGTCGCGCCGCGACACGCGCGGCCAGCGCAACCGCTGCGCGCGCATCAGTGCGAACAGCAGCGGCGTCGCGATCAGGAAGCGCAGCGCGGTCGCGGTGAATGGCGGCAAGCCGCCGGCGGCGAGGCGGCTCGCGATGACGGTGCTGCCGACGCCCGTCATCGCGGCGGCGAGATAGAGGTAGCCAATCAGTCGTGTTTTCATGCGCCGCATCGTCGCGCGGCTTGGCAGCGGGCGTCTTGAACGAAATTGCAGCGCGTTTTTTTGTACGGGCGAAACGGGAGGCGGTGCGATGGCGCTGCGAAGCGACACGCGTCGTTCCGCCTATCGCCTACAGCCTATCGCCTATCGCCTGTCGCCTATCGCCTATCGCCTATCGCCTATCGCATCGCGTGCGCGAACTGCCCCGGTGTGATGCCGAACTGGCGCGCGAACGCCCGCGTCAGGTGGCTCTGATCGGCGAACCCGGCTTCGGCGGCGGCGTCCGCGATCGGCCGGCCACGCGCGAGCAGCGCCCGGGCCACGCGCGTGCGCGACTGGATCAGGTAGGCATGCGGCGTGATGCCGAGTTCGCGTGCGAAGCCGCGCAGCAGCTGGAAGCGGCTGACGCCGCTCAGGCTCGCCAGCTCCGCGAGCGACACCGGCGCGGCGGGCGCCGCGTCGAGCCGCTCGCGCGCCGCCCGGATCGCGGGCGCGACGCCGGCCGGCGGCAGCGGGCGGCTCGCATGCCGCGCGAGCAGCCCCGCGACGAGCGTCACGAGCGCCTCGTCGCGCGCGAGCGATGCGTCGTCGCCGCCGACGACGATGCGTGCGTACAGCCGGCTCACGGCGGTGCTCAGCCGTGCGTCGCGCACGGCCGGATGCGCGAGTACGACGCCGCCGAGCCCTTCCTCCTCGGCGACGCGCATGACGAGCGCCGGCGCGAGATACAGCATCCGCCACTGCCTGCGCAGGCCGCTGCCGAGCGGCGCGCCGTCGTGCATTTCGCCGGGGTTGACCATGATCGCGTCGCCGGCCAGCGCATCGACCTGCCCACGGCCGCTCCACGACCGGTGCGCGCCGCCGACGATCACGCCGACGCCGAACTCGTCATGCGCGTGACGCGGGAATGCGCGGTCGGAATCGATGCCGAGCGCTTCGACGCCTTCACGGGTGCGGGAGTAATGGGTGACTCGATGCATGGACGCTCCTCGCGCGCCGGCCCTGGCGCGGATCAGGTGCACTGTAGCGCGTTCCGGCGGCGCGCGCCCTTCAGCCGTTTGGCCGATACCGCGCGCCGCGCGTTGCCCGCACCATGTGCACAAGCAGCGTAGATGGCCCGCCGGGCCTGAAGCTGCACGGGAGACGGCAGGTGGAACGACAGGATCCGGTATTCATCCAGGTGGGCGCGCTCGCGGACGGCTTCGCGCCCGATGCGAACATCCTCGCAACCGTCGACGCGCTCGACGGGCACACGCTCACGCTCGACGACGCATCGGGCGCATCGCGCGTCTGCACGTTCGGGCAGCACACGCTGCAATGGCGCGACGCGGCGAGCGGCGCGAGCGGCCGCGAGCCGTGCCGCGTGACGCGGCTGCGCGACGGGCTGTTCTTCGTCGACTACGTCGATTCAGCGGCGCGCGCGACGTCGGTGAGCCTCGTGATCGATCTCGACGGCGGCGTGTGGACATCGGTCACGGGCACGCTGCCGACCGAAGCCGATACGCGTATCGATGCCTTCACGCGGGTCGCGCGCGGGCTGCCGCTCACCGGCGTCGACGTCGCGTTCCGTCACGGCACGCTCGGCGCGCACGCGCACCCCGCGCCGCTGCACGCGCCGACCCGCGAGCTGATCGGCAAGCGGACGATGTATCGCTACAGCCCGACCGAATGCTACGAGCACATCTACCTGAACGAGAACTTCTATGCGTGGCAGTGCCTGGAAGGCGTGGAGCGCGGGCTGGCCGACGTGGATCGCTGTCACACCTTCCGGATCGCGGAGGCGCTGTACCTGTTCGTGTGGCGCGAGAAGGTGGTGCCGACCCTCGGCGTGGTGCTGATCGACCTCGCGCAGTGCAAGACGGACGGCAAGATCTTCGGCTACCAGGGCGGCGACTTCGGCTCGCTGTCGAACTTCCCGATCGGCGCGCATGCGCGCGTGCTGAACGACACCGTGCATCCGCTCGACGACGGAGCGGCGCGATGAGCGGCGTGCCCGGCAGCGGCCGGCTGAGCGCGGATTTCGCCGGGCGCGTCGTGCTCGTGACGGGCGCCGCGCAGGGCATCGGCGCGGCAATCGCGCGGCGCTTCGCGCAGGCCGGCGCGTTCGTGGCGCTGGCCGACCTGCAGGACGAGGCAGCACAGGCGCAGGCGGCGGCGATCGTCGACGCGGGCGGGCAGGCGCGCGCCTATCACGTCGATGCCGCACACCGCGACGCGCTGCAGGCGCTCGTCGCGGCGGTCGAACAGGACGGCGGGCGGCTCGACGTCGTCGTCCACAACGCCGCGTATTTTCCGCTGACGCCGTTCGCGCGGATCGACGAGGCGTTGCTCGAGCGGACGCTGTCTGTGAACCTGTCCGCGCTGTTCTGGCTCGCGCAGGCGGCGCTGCCGGCGTTCGTGCGTGCGGGGGCGGGGCGGCTGCTCGTCACGTCGTCGGTCACGGGGCCGCGGGTCGCGTATCCGGGGCTCGCGCACTACGCGGCATCGAAAGCTGGGGTGAACGGCTTCATCCGGGCGGCGGCGCTGGAGCTGGCGCGCAGCAACGTGACGGTCAATGGCGTCGAGCCCGGGATGATCCGCACGCCGGCGGCGGCGAATCTTGGCGATGCCGCGCTCGCCGCGCAGATCGCGCGGGACATTCCGCTCGCGCGGATGGGCGAGCCGGAGGACATCGCGAGCGCAATGCTGTTCCTCGCGTCGGCGGATGCGGCGTACATCACCGGGCAGACGATCGTCGTCGACGGCGGCGCGACCTTGCCGGAGAGCGGTGCGGTGCTGGGGGGCGCGTGAAGGCAGCGGCGCGGCTACAGCCAGCCGTTGCGGATGAACTCGACGATCGAATAGCGGCGGTTGTCGAGATCGTGGCGCCGGACAGCCTCGACGATGCGCGACACGCCGTCCGCGTAGGGCGACGCGCCGTATACGCGGGATTCGAGCTGCAGGCTGCACGCGCCGTCCTCGATGAGGATACGGTGATACGCGTGGCGGCCGAGCTGGTCGTCGGGGATCCCGCATTCGCCGCGCTGCACGTCGGGGTCGCGCACGGAGCGGATGGCGTCCGGCTGCACGCCGAGCGACCGGGCAATGCCGACCGCGGTGCCGGGCACGGACGTCTTGCCCGCCTGATGCGACTCCGTCACGCTGATTCGGCAGTCGCGAAACAGCGGGCCGCTGGTTTCCAGCATGCTCATGAACTTGAGCATCAGGATGTTCGTGTTCGGGCAGAGCACGACCGGAAAGTCGTGCGACCCGGTTTCGAGGTCGGAGCCGGTGGACAGTTCGACGAGCGGCGACGCGGTGGCCTGGCAGAACGCGATGGCGGCCGGAAGCTCCCGGCCGGAACCGGCGTGCACGACGATCGACCGGACATCGCTGCGCGCGCTGTCCGACCACGGCATCACGCGCCACGTTGCAGGGTCGAGCTGGTGCGAGCCGAGCAACTCAGTGGCCAGCTTGCCGGTTCCAACGATGAGTACTTGCATGGGATTGACGGGTTGAAGTTCGGGATTCGATACGGGGGCGGTGCGCGATGCGCGAGCAGCCGCACCGGCCTCGCGCATTATGCCCGCCCGCTTGCGCGCCGGTTGTGCAGCCCGCAGCGCCGCGTGCGAAGCGCACGGCCTCGCCCCGGCGCGCACGGACGCCCGAGCGGCGCTACGCTGTCGAAGCGCCGGCCACGCCGCAGGTGCGGCGGCCGGCATCACCCGACCCTCGATCAAGGAGAACACATCAATGAATGACGACATCAACGGAAAGGCCGTCGCGATCACCGGCGGATTCGGCCAGCTCGGCCTCGCGACGGCCGCATGGCTCGCCGGACGGGGCGCGCGCATCGCGCTGATCGGGCGGGGCGACCCGCCGCCCGTCGTGCCGGCCGGCGCGCTGTGCATCGGCGGCATCGACCTGGTGAACGCGCAGGCCGCCACCCAGGCGCTCGACGCCGCGCAGCGCGATTTCGGCCGGCTCGACGCGCTGCTCAACATCGCGGGCGCGTTCACGTGGGAAACCGTCGCGGACGGCGACGCGGCCACCTGGGACCGGATGTACGCGCTGAACGTGAAGACCGCACTGAACGCGTCGAAGGCGGCGCTGCCGCATCTGCTGCGCGGCCCGGCCGGCCGCATCGTCAACATCGGCGCGGGTGCGGCGCTCAAGGCCGGGGCCGGCATGGGCGCATATGCGGCCGCGAAGGCGGGCGTCGCGCGGCTCACCGAGGCGCTGGCGGCGGAATTGCTGGATACGGCCGTGACGGTCAACGCGATCGCGCCGAGCATCATCGATACGCCGCAGAACCGCGCGGACATGCCCGATGCGGATTTTTCGCGCTGGGTTCAGCCGCGCGAGATCGCGGCGACGATCGGGTTCCTGCTGTCGACGGATGCGCAGGCGATCCGCGGCGCGACGATTCCGGTGAGCGGGCGGGTCGCGTAGGCGGGGGGGGCGGGCCCGTCGACGCGCCGCCCGCGCGTAAAATACCGGACCGCATTGCGCGAGCAACCCCTGACACAATGAATCAGCCGAATATCCTGGTGGTCGAAGACGAACTGGCGATCGCCGACACGATCGTCTACGCGCTGGGCACGGACGGCATGCAGACCGTGCACTGCACGCTCGGGCAGGCCGCGCTCGAGCAATTGCGCGAAGGGCGCTTCGATCTCGTCGTGCTCGACGTCGGTCTGCCCGACATCAACGGCTTCGAGGTGTGCCGGACGCTGCGCACGTTCACGGAGGTGCCGGTGATCTTCCTCACCGCACGGCACGACGAGATCGACCGGATCGTCGGGCTGGAAATCGGCGCGGACGACTACGTGGTCAAGCCGTTTTCGCCGCGCGAGCTGGCCGCGCGGGTGCGGGTGATCCTGCGCCGGCTGAACCGGCCGGCGCTTGCTCCGCGCGAACCGGCAGGCGCACCGTCGAACATCGCAGCGGGCTTCGAACTGGACACCGCCGGCGCGCGCGTTGCATGGCTCGGCCACGCACTGAACCTGACGCGCTACGAATTCGGCCTGCTGGCGCTGCTCGTGCAGCATCCGGGGCGGATCTACTCGCGCGAGCAGCTGATGGATCTCGTCTGGCGTGACACGATCGACACGACCGACCGCACGGTCGACACCCACATCAAGACGCTGCGCGCGAAGCTGCGCGCGATCGACCCCGCGCGCGACCCGATCCGCACCCATCGCGGGATGGGTTATTCGCTGCAACCGTGACGACGGCCTGTTCCTCATGCATATCGGACTGCGCATCTTCTTCGGCTTTTTCCTGATCGTCGGCCTCGCGGCGCTGATCACGCTGCGGGTGTTCGTGCAGGAAGTCAAACCCGGCGTGCGCGAAGCGATGGAGGACACGCTGGTCGACACCGCGCAGGTGCTCGCCGCGCTCGCCGCCGACGACATGGCCAGCGGACACATCGGCGACGGCGCGTTCGCCCGGCAGCTCGCAAAGCTGCACGCGAGCCCGGTGGGCGCGGAAGTGTGGGGCATGCGCAAGGACACGATCAGCTACCGCATCTACGTCACCGATGCACGCGGGATCGTGCGCTACGACTCCGCCGGCGGCGCGGTCGGCCAGGACTATTCGCGCTGGAACGACGTGTACCGCACGCTGCGCGGCCAGTACGGCGCGCGCAGCACCCGCTCCGACCCGGACGACGACAGCAGCACGGTGATGCATGTCGCCGCACCGATCCGCAAGGGCGGCGAGATCATCGGCGTGCTGACCATCGCGAAGCCGAACCAGGCCGTCGCGCCGTTCATCGCGCGCAGCCAGCGCAAGATCCTGCTGTACGGCGCGCTGCTGATGGGCGGCGCGATCCTGATCGGCGTCGCGTGCACGGGCTGGCTGGTGGTCGGCCTGCGCCGGCTGCAGCGCTATGCGCGCACGATCGCGGCGGGCGAACGCGCGGTGATGCCGCTGCAGGGCGCCAACGAGCTCGCGGAGCTGGGCCGCGCGGTGGAAACCATGCACCAGCGCCTCGAGGACAGGCAGTACGTCGAGAACTACATCCACACGCTCACCCACGAGATGAAGAGCCCGCTCGCGGCGATCAGCGGCGCGGCCGAGCTGTTGCAGGAGGAGATGCCGGTGGCGAACCGCCGGCGCTTCGCGGACAACATCCGCCGCCAGGCGGGCCGCCTCGAGCAGATGATCCGCAAGCTGCTGGCGCTCGCGGAGGTGGAGCAGAAGCAGCGCCTGTCGGTGCGCGAACCGGTCGCACTGGGGCCCTTGCTCGCGCAACTGCTCGACGATGCGGAGCCGCGTGCGCGCAAGCGCGGCGTGACGCTGCGGCTGGACACGCCGGCCGATGCGCAAGCCGGCCACGTGGAAGGCGATCCGTTCCTGCTGCGCCAGGCGCTCGGCAACCTGCTGGACAACGCGCTGGATTTCGCGCCGCCCGGCAGCGCGGTCACGGTCGCCGCGCAGCGGCAGGCGGCGGGCAGGGCGCCTGTCGCGGTCATCCGCGTCACCGACGACGGGCCCGGCATCCCCGGCTACGCCATGGCGCGCGTGTTCGATCGCTTCTATTCGCTGCCGCGGCCCGACGGCCAGGATCGCAGCACGGGCCTCGGCCTGTGCTTCGTCCGCGAAGTCGCGATGCTGCACCACGGCAGCATCGCGCTGGACAATCGCCCCGAAGGCGGCGCCTGCGCGACGCTGACGCTGCCTTCGGCGGGTTGAGCGGGCGCTTCACGTTCGCCACACATTCGCTTCACGTCCGCTTCCGCGGCGCTTCACGCGGCGGGCTCATGCTGACCGGATTCCTCCACTCCGGTCTCCGATCGCATGAATCGCATCCTGATGTTCAAGTCCCTGATCACTGCGGCCCTCGTGCTGCTGATCCTGATCCCGCTGCACCTGGTCGAGAGCATCGTGCGGGAACGCACGCTGTATCGCGATGACGCATTGAAAAGCATCTGGTCCAGCTACGCGGGGCCGCAGACCGTGACGGGGCCGATCCTCGTCGTGCCGTACACGGAAGTCACCCGCGTGCGCGAAGACACCGCAGCGGGCCAGCCCGAGAAAACCCGCCTCCAGAGCGAAGCGAAACGCCTGCTCGTGTTTCCGAAGACGCTGGGCGTGAAGGGCAGCCTCGCGACCGACGTCCGCTATCGCGGCATCCACAAGGCGCTCGTGTACGACCTGCAAAGCCGCTGGGAAGGCACGCTCGCGCTGCCGGACCTGAAGCAGCTGCCGCAATCGGCCGGGCACGTGAGCTTCGCGATCGGCACGGCGTATGTCGCGTTCGGCATCAGCGACGTGCGCGGGCTGATGACGCAGCCGGTGCTGGCGTTCGGCGGCAAGCGGCTGGCGGTCGAGCAGGGCGCGCGGCTGCCAAGCCTGCGCCAGGGCGTGCACGCCGACGTCGATCTTGCCGCGTTCGCGGCCGCCGCCGGCGGCAACCCGGTGCCGTTCAGCATCGACCTGCCGCTGCTGGGCGCGCAGTCGGTCGCGTTCGCGCCGGTGGCCGACCAGAACGATTTCTCGCTGAAATCGGCGTGGCCGCACCCGAGTTTCGACGGCGCGTTCCTGCCGCGCACCCGCACGGTCGACGCCGGCGGCTTCGCCAGCGCGTGGAGCCTGACATCGTTCAACACCAAGGTGCGCGAGCAGATCGCGTCGGGCAGCGGCGACGACGCGTTCGAATCGGCGTCGGTGTCGCTGATCGAGCCGGTCAACGTCTATCTCGAAGCCGAGCGCGCGACGAAATACGGCGCGCTGTTCGTGATGCTGACCTTCGCGAGCTTCTTCATGTTCGAGCTCGTGAAGCGGCTGCGCATCCACCCGATCCAGTATCTGCTGGTGGGGCTGTCGCTCGCGCTGTTCTTCCTGCTGCTGCTGAGCCTGTCCGAGCACATCGCGTTCGGGTATGCGTATCTCGCGGCCAGTGGCGCGTGCATCGGGCTGCTCGGCTTCTACGTGTCGTTCGTGCTGCACAGCGCGCGGCGCGGGGCGACCTTCGCGGGCCTGCTGGCGATGCTGTACGCGGCGCTCTACGGCCTGCTGCTGTCCGAGGACAACGCGCTGATGCTCGGCTCGCTGCTGCTGTTCGCGATACTCGCCACCATCATGCTGCTGACCCGGCACGTCGACTGGTATTCGGTGGGCGCGGCGTGGCAGCCGCTGCTCGACAAGCCAGCCGCCGACGGCGCGAAGCCGGATGCCCCGGCGTCGTGAGCCTGCGCGTGCGCGTCATCGCCCCGAAGACGCTCGAGGTGACCCCGGTGTAACGCGGCGGCAGGCGGGATCGGCCTATACTGGGCGCTTCACCCCGACCGAATCCCGCCGTGTCCCGCAAGCCCGCTTCCGATCCGTCGCCCGACGATCCCCGTCCGACCCCGCCGCAGCAACCGGAACTCGAGGATTGCTGCAACAGTGGATGCTCGCCTTGTGTGTTCGACCTGTACGACGAGGCGCTGGCCCGCTATCGCGAAGCGCTCGTCGCATGGGAAGCGCGCCAGGCGGAACGCATGGAACCCGCGAAACGCACTGCGCGCCACTGAACGGCGGCGCGCGCGTCACGCCCCCGGATGCAGGCGCCGGTGCAACGGCCCGAGCGCCATCGACAGCAGCACGCACATCGCCAGTATCGCCACCATCGCGAACATCGACGCGCGGAACGCGTGCACGTAGTCGAGCGCGCCGGGATGCGCGCCGAGCCGCGCGAAGAACACGCCGCCGAGCGTTGCCGCGCCCACCGCCGCGCCGATCTGCAGCGTCGCGGTGACCATGCCGGACGCGACGCCGGCGCGCTCCGGCGCCACTTCGGCAAGCACGATCCGCACGATGGACGGCAGCACGAGCCCCTGTCCCACGCCCATCGCCGCGAGGCCGAGATAGAACCCGGGCCCGGGCGCGCGGGTGCCGGCGAGCGCGACCGCGGCGGCGAGGCCGGTAGTCAGCAGCGCGAAGCCGAGCGTCAGCACGCGATAGCCGCCGAGCTGGCCGACGAGGCGCGGCATCAGCAGCGGGCTTGACAGGAAGCCGAGTCCGAACGGCAGGATCGCGAGCCCGCACGCGAGCGGCGACCATTGCAGGCAGCCTTGCAGATAGATCCCGTAGCTCAGGAAGAACGCGCTCAGCATGTAGAACAGGAACGCCAGCGCGAGCCCGAGCGCGACGATCGGATTGCGGAACAGGCGCACGTCCAGCAGCGGATCGTGCCCGGCGGCGAGCCGGCGGCCCTCGACCGTCAGCAGCACGCCGAGCATCGGCAGCGCGCCGATCAGGCAGGCCGTCATCCACAGCGGCCAGCCTTCCTCGTGCCCGCGCGTAAGCGGATAGACCAGCATCAGCAGGAACAGCGACAGCAGGATCGTGCCGGGCAGGTCGATGCGCTGGCCGCGCGGCGGCCGGCTTTCCGGGATGAAGCGCCAGCTGCCGAGCAGCGCCAGCACGCCGATCGGCAGGTTGACGAGGAAGATCGCGCGCCAGCCGAGCCCGAACGGATGCAGGCTGATCAGCGCACCGCCGCCGAGCTGGCCGATCACGGCCGCGAGGCCGAACACGAAACCGTAGAGCCCCATCACCCGCACTTGCTCGTGCGGCGTGAACACGCTGCGGATCGTGGCGAGCACCTGCGGCGCGAGGGTCGCGGCGAACAGGCCCTGCAGCACGCGCCCGCCGACGAGCACCGAGCCGCTGCCGGCGAGGCCGCACAGCGTCGATGCGGCCACGAAGCCCGCCATCCCGATCATGAAGATGCGCTTGCGGCCGTACAGGTCGCCGAGGCGCCCGCCGGTGATCTGGGTCACGGCGCTCGCGCACGCATACGCCGAGATCACGAGCTGGAGCTCGGTGGGATGCGCGCCGATGCCGTCGCGGATCGCCGGCAGCGCGAGGTTCACGATGAAATAGTCGAGCGGCGGCAGGATCGCGCCGACCAGCAGGACCACGAGCGCCCAGCCGTGATGGCTGCGCGCGGTGGCGTCGGTCGCGTCCGCCGCCGTGGCGGGTGAGGTGAGCATGGGGTTCGTCATGAGCGTGTGTCCGATCGAGGCATGCCGTTGCGGCCGCGCCGGACAACGGGTCCGCACGCGCCCGGGCAGGCGAGCCGCCATTCTGGCGTCGCGCCTATGATTCGGAAAAGCGGGAAAGAGTGGTAGCATCCATCGGGTTATTCGATGGATAGGCGGGGACATGCGCGGATTCGACCTGGACCAGTTGCGGACCTTTGCGGCGGTGGCCGACGCGGGCAGCCTGACGGCGGCCGCGCCGCGGCTGCACCTCTCGCAGTCGACGGTCAGCGAGCAGGTGCGCAAGCTCGAGGCGCGCGCGGGCGTGCCGCTATTCGTGCGCAGCAAGCGCGGCGTCGAGGCCACGCCGGCCGGCAATCGGCTGCTGCATCATGCGCGGCGCATCGTGGCGCTGAACGAGGCTGCGTTCGACGAGCTGCGCGGGCAGGCGATCAAGGGCGAATTGCGCGTCGCGATCACCGACTATTACCGCACGCACGAGGTCGCGGGCCTGCTGGCGCGGCTGCGCGAGTGCTATCCGCAGCTCAGCCTGCACGTCAGCGCGATGAAGAGCGCCGAGATCGAGCACGCGCATGCGAAGGGGCAGATCGATATCGGCGTGGTCATGAACCTGTCGTCCGGGCCGTTCAGGCCGATGTCGGGCGACACGCGCTGGGTGCTGCGGCGCGAGCCGCTGTCGTGGGTCACGTCGCCCGCGCTGGCCGAGCACCTGCCCGAGCCGCTGCCGCTCGTGCTGCTTCCGGACGACTGCATGATGCATCAGGTCGCGATTCGGTCCCTCGAGGAGCAGCGCGTGCCGTTCGTGCTGGTGCACAGCGCGTCGGGCGTCGCCGGGCTGCAGTCGATGCTGGCGGCGGGGTTGGGCGTCGGCTGCCTGTGCGCGTCGGCGATCGGCGACGGCCTCATGCGGCTCGGCGCGAAATACCGGCTGCCGGCGCTGCCCGACGCGGTGTTCTCGCTCACGCCGCCGCTGCCCGGCGAACGCGAAGCCGTGACGCAGGCGCGCGAGGTGCTGGCGAGGCAGTTGCTGGTGTGACGCGGCGCCCGCTCGGCGCTCCCGGATCGGCGCTCCCGGCTCGGCGCCCCCGGCTCGGCGCTCCCAGCTAGGCGCCCCCAGCTCGGCGCCCCCGTCAATCCTCCATTCCTTCCACATAGGCACTCAGCCCGCGCACCAGCGCATCGAACGCTGCCCGGCAGCGCGGGCTGTTGCGCAGATCCTCGTGCATGACGACCCACGTTTCCAGCGGCAGCGCGATCGCGTCCGGCAGCACGCGCACCAGCCGCGCATCGCGTTTCGCGAGCGCGGCCTGGCAGATGCCGATCCCGTAGCCGGCGCGGATCATCGCGAGCTGCGCGAGGTTGCTGTCCGTGCGCAGCGCGAACGCGTCCCGGTTCCACGCCGGCAGCGCGCGGGATGCCGCGCGCAGGAACGGCGTCACCGCGTCGAAACCGATCAGCGCATGCCGCGCGAGCTCGGCGAGCGTCGCCGGCGCGCCGTGCCCGGCGATGTAGTCGTCGCGCGCATACATTCCAAGTTCGATGTTGCCGATGCGCCGCGCGACGAGCGCATCCTGCGCGGGCGGCGCCATGCGCACCGCGATGTCCGCTTCGCGCTTCAGCACGTCCTGGATGCGATCGGTGGGCACCAGCTCGACGACGAGTTCGGGATGGTCGCGCCGCAGCCGCGTGAGGATCGGCGGCAGCACTTCGACGCCGATCACGTCGCTCGCCGAGATCCGCACCACGCCGCTCGCGCCGCTCCCGTGGCTGGCGGCCGCGCGCTCGAATGCGGCGGCCGCGCTGCGCAGCGCCTCGGCATGGCCGCGCAGCGCCAGCGCGGCCTCGGTCGGCAGCAGCCCGGACGGCGAGCGGGTGAACAAGGCCTGGCCGAACGCGGCTTCGAGCGCGGCGACGTGACGGCCGACCGTCGGCTGCGTGGCGCCGAGCGCGCGCGCCGCGCCCGACAGCGAGCCCTCGTCCAGCACGGCGAGGAAGGTTCGATAGTGTTCCCAGTTGAGATCGGAGGCCATACGAAAATGTATAGCGGGTCGATCACGTTAGGCAATTCCTTGCTATCCCGATGCGGCCCAGAATGCACCGCAGACGAACGCGACTTGGGAGAGCGGCAATGGCAACACGGGTGGACGGGGCGGAACGGTGGGCGCTGGTGCTCGGCGCGACGGGCGGCATCGGCGGCGAGGTCGCGCGGCAATTGCGCGACGCGGGCTGGCAGGTGCGCGCGCTGCGACGCGGCGCAGCGACGGGCGAGGCAACACGGCGCGACGGCCTGACCTGGGTACAGGGCGACGCGCTCGACCGCGAGGCCGTCACGCGGGCCGCGCACGGGTGCAGCGTGATCGTGCATGCGGTCAATCCGCCCGGCTATCGCAACTGGTCGACGCTGGTGCTGCCGATGATCGACAACACGATCGCGGCGGCCGCGTCGGCGGGCGCGACCGTCGTGCTGCCGGGCACGGTCTACAACTACGGCGCCGACGCGTTTCCGGTGCTGCATGAGGATTCGCCGCAGCATCCGTCCACGCGCAAGGGGGCGATTCGCGTCGAACTGGAGCGCCGGCTGCAGGCGGCGGCCGCGCAGGGCGTGCGGACGATCATCGTGCGCGCCGGCGATTTCTTCGGGCCGCGGGCCGGCAACAACTGGTTCTCGCAGGCGCTGGTCAAGCCGGGCCGGCCGGTGCGGGCCGTGAGCCTGCCGGGGCAGCGCGGCGTCGGCCATCAATGGGCATATCTGCCCGACGTCGCGCGCACGATGGTGGAATTGATCGCGCGTCGCGACAAGCTGGCGCCGTTCGCGCGCTTTCACCACGCGGGCCATTGGGACGAGGACGGTACGCAGATGGCGCAGGCGATCTGCCGCGTCACGCAGCGGCATGGTGCGCACCCGGTGATGCGGCGCTTGCCGTGGTGGCTGCTGCGCGCGGCATCGCCGTTCGTGCCGACGCTGCGCGAACTGCTCGAGATGCGCTACCTGTGGCGCGAACCGATCCGCATGGACAACGCGCGGCTGGTCGAGGTGCTGGGCAGCGAACCGCATACGCCGCTCGATGCAGCGGTCGAGGCGACGCTGGCGGGGTTGGGGTGCGTGCGGTGAGCGACACCCCGCAAGCCGCACGCATCCCGCCGGCCGCTACGCGACCACCGGCAGCACCTCGACCGCATACCGATGCCGCAGGCTGCGCCCGAGCACCGGATCGTGCAGTTCCATCTCGAACGCATCGCCGTGCGCCATCGCCGCGATCGCGCCGTGCACGGCGACCGTCCCGCCATACATCGCGCAGCGCGCCGGCATCGCGCGCGCATCGTCGAAGCGGCGCCACAGCGTGTCGGGCGCGAGCAGACCGCCGAGCGCGCCATGCTGGTAAGCGACACGCTCCCCGCTCGTCGCGATTCGCCACGACCGCATTTCGAGCGCATCCCAGTGATCCGCGACATCGGCATGCCGCCATGCATCGCGGCCGAGCGGCTTCGCGCACACCTGCTTCGACACGGCCACGCCGTACGCCTCGACCTCACGATCCGTGTGATCCGAGCCGAGCGTCACGAGCGTGCCGAGCGGGCTGTCGAGCAGCACGCATTCGATTTCGCCGCCCGAGCGCGCGCCGAGCACGCTGATCGACGCCGCCTGTGTGAGCAGCGCGGGCGCGACCCGATAGAAGCACGGCGTGGCCGATGGCGGCGCGACGCCGAGCGCGGCGAGTTCGTCGATGTGCGCGCGGATCGCGTCGGCGTCGCGGCCGGCCCAGCCGGCGATGACGACCCGCTCGATCGCGACGGCGACGACTTCCGGCGGGCCATGGCGGGGAATGACGTTGAACGACAGGGGAGGCATGCAGATCTTTCTCCGTGTGGGGTTCGGGGCAGTGGAACGGCGAGCGCGCGGCAGCGCTCATTGCGCGAGCGGCCGGTGCGCGGTTTCGCGAGCGGCCAGCAGCGCGAGCGCGGTCACGACGAGCGCCGCGGTTACGTACAGCGAGACCGCTGTCGTCGTGCCGGTCTGCCGGAACAGCGCGGTGATCACGAGCGGTGCGAAGCCGCCGCCGACGATGCCGGCCAGCGTGTACGCGAGCGACGAACCGGCATAGCGCACGCGCGTCGGAAACTGCTCGGTGATGAACGCGGCCTGCGGGCCATACATCGCCGCGTGGATCACGAGGCCGAACGCCGCCGCCGCGACGATCACGCCCGGTCGCGCGGTGTCGAGCATCACGAAGAACACGAACGCCCACACGATGCCCGCGAGCGCGCCGGCCAGATAGACGGGGCGGCGCCCGAAGCGGTCGGACAGCGCGCCGAAGAAGGGCACCGCGAGCGCGTTGCAGGCGGTGCCGGCCATCACCGCCGTCAGCGCGACGGGCCGCGACAGGTTCAGCACGGTGGTCACGTAGGTCAGCGTGAACACGACGATCAGCGCATAGAGCACGTCCGAGCCGATCCGCACCCCGCCCGCGATCAGCAGCCGGCGCCAGTAGTGCTTCAGCACTTCCGCGACCGGGATTTCCGCCGTCGCGTTCGATTCGGCGAGCTGCTCGAATTGCGGCGTTTCGTCGACGCCGTGCCGCAGCCACAGGCCGAAGCCCACGAGCAGCAGGCTGGCCGCGAACGGCAGCCGCCAGCCCCACGCGAGAAAACCGTCCGGCGACGTGGCGAGCGTCACGAGCGCGATACAGCCCGTGCCGAGCAGCGTGCCGAACGACGGGCCGACCTGCGTCCACGACGCGGACAGGCCGCGCCGGTTCTGGTCGCCGTGCTCGACGGACAGCAGCACCGCGCCGGCCCATTCGCCGCCGAGCGCGACGCCCTGCACGAAGCGCAGCGCGACCAGCAGGATCGGGCTCAGGATGCCGGCGCTCGCATAGGTCGGCAGCGCGCCCATCAGCGCGGTGGTCAGCCCCATCAGCACCAGCGTGAGCATCAGCACCGCGCGGCGGCCGATGCGGTCGCCGAGGTTGCCGAACACGAAACCGCCGAGGGGGCGCGACACGTAGCCGACCGCGTAGGTCGAGAACGCGAGGATCGTGCCGGCCAGCGGATCGACCGACGGGAAGAACAGGCGGTTGAAGACGAGCGCGGCCAACGTGTTGTAGATCGTGAAGTCGTACCACTCGAGCGACGTACCGATCATGCTCGCGGTCGCGAGACGGCTGTTGCGGACGCGGTGCGGCGCACCGGCGGCGGGCGGGGCAAGGGTGTTCATGGTTGTCTGTGCAGGTCGTGAGGTGACGGGAGAGGCGGGGCGAACCCGATGCGCGCGGCAGGATGCTCGGGCGCTCACGCGCCGATCGCCGGCGCGGCGGACCGGTCGGCTGCAGCCGCCCCCCTGGCGGCCAGCGGCGGCGCGGGGCGCGCGGCGATTCGCCAGAGCAGATCGAAGGTGCGGACGTCGTCGTGTCCGGCAAGCTCGACCGCCACCCGGCGCGCGGCGTCGGCGTCGCTGCCTTCGATCAGCACGAGCGCGTCGGCGAGCGGCCGGGCGGCGGGGTCGCCGATCGGGGCGGAGAGTTCGGGCTCAGTACGGAACAGCCGCGCGGCGTGGATGCCGGGTTCGCGCACGGCGGCATCGACACGCTCGCGCAGCAGCGGCACGTCGAGCCGCGCGGGCGGCAGCACGAACATCGCGAGATGCACGCCTTCGCCGTCGCCGGCCTCGATCGTCAGTTCTCCAACGCGCCGCTGCGTGGCGCTCATGCGGCCAAAGTTCGCGAGCGACCACGGCGTCTGCTGCGTGAACGCGTGGCGGTACGCGTCGCTGCGGAACACGTCGAGCGTATCGGTGACGTACAGCGCCAGATACTTGCGCGGCCCAGGATCGGTTGCCCGGAAACGCCGTGCGTACCGGAAGCCGGGAATCGCGACGCGTTCCTGCATGTGCTCGCGGTCGTACCACGCGTTGAAATCGGCTTCGTGCAGCGGGTCGATGTCCGTCCAGACGCAAAGCTGGCCGTGCGGAAGAAAGGTGCGGCTCATCGCGGAGATTCCTCGTGACAGGGTGCGAGACAGGAACCTCAGTGTCCCGAACACGCCCCGCACGCGTCCAACAAGAAATCAAATTCGCGGTGAACAGGTTTTCTTATGACTTGCGCGGCGCGCGTGCGGTGCGGGCGCCGCGTTTCGACGTGCGCTCGGCGGATGCCGGGAGCGGCGCGGCCTGCGTGTGTGCTTGCGTGCCGGCCGCACCGTCGGTTGCCACGGACGGCATTGCGCGCGCGACTTCGCTCGCGAGTTCCGCGATGCGCGCCGCGACCGGCAGGCCCTGCGTCCGGTACGACGCGACGAGCGGCAGCGCGGGGAAGTCGGGCTCGACGTCCAGCAGTTCGAGTGCGCCTTCCTGCAGCTCGCGCCGGATGATCGCGGGCGGCAGCGCGGCGACGCCGAAGCCGTCGGCGACGAGGCGAATCATCGCCGCGACCGACGTGATGCAGTTGATGCTGGCCGGGCGCTCGACGGCGGCGAACATCCGCTCGACCGTCGCGTGCGGCCCCGAGTGGCGCGAGAAGCTGACGATCGGGAAGCCGGCCAGTTGCGCGACGCCGAGCCGCTCGCCGGCGAGACCGAGCCGCGGGCTCGCGACCCAGCGCACCGCGAACTCGGCGAGCGGCAGGTTGGTGAAGTCGGGCCCCGGCACGGAGTCGGTCTGGAGGATCAGGTCGACGCCGTCCGTGCTCAGCAGGCGCATCAGGTGCCGCGTGGTGTCGCTGGTGATCTCGACGTCGAGCCGCGGATAGCGCTCGCGAAGCTGCGCCATCAGCGCAGGAAACCAGCTGTGCACGATCGATTCGATCACGCCGATGCGGATCAGGCCGGCGTCGCTCGCCGCATCGATGTCGCGGCGCATTTCGCTGTCGAGCCGCACGATCCGCTCCGCGTAGGCGAGCATGCGCCGGCCCGCCGGCGTCAGCGTGGCCGAGCGTGCGTTGCGGTCGAACAGGCGGACGTCGAATGCGTCCTCGAGCGATGCGATGCGGCTCGACACGGCGGCCTGCGTCGTGTGGAGTTTCTCGGCCGTGAGCCGGAAGTTTTCCAGCTTCGCGAGCCAGACGAAGGTTTCCAGAAACCGGATGTTCATCGAATCTCGACAATAAAGGCGCGCATCGCGCGGACGGTTCGCAGGCCGGATCGATGGTAACGGATTCCGCGCGCAGGACAAGCTGCGCCGGCGTGCATCACGCGTCTTAAAGGTCGGCAAGCGCCAGCGTCGGCACGTCGACGCACATCGCGCCGCCATCGGCGACGAGCGTCGCGCCGGTCACGAACGACGCATCCGGCGACGCGAGGAACGCGCACACCGCCGCGATCTCGTCCGGACCGGCCGCGCGGCGCAGCGGCACGTCGGCGCTCACGCGTGCATAGGCCGCGTCGAGCGATTCGTCGTGCCGCGCCATCAGCGGCGCCATCTCCGCATCGGCCATCGGCGTGCGGACCCAGCCGGGGCACACCGCGTTCGCGCGCACGCCGTGCGGCCCGTAATCGCGTGCGAGCGAGCGCGCAAGCCCGAGCAGCGCATGCTTGCCGACCGTGTAGCCGCACACGCCGGGCCCGGCCGCGAGCGCGGCGATCGACGCGACCAGCACGATGCTGCCGCGCTGCGCGATCAGGTCCGGCAGGCAGGCGCGGGCGCTCACGAACGCGGTGTCGAGGTTCGCGTGCATTGCGTCGCGCCAATGCGCGTCGTCGGTCTCGTCCGCGCGGCCGACGCCGTGCCCGCCCGCGCACGCGACGAGCGCGTCGATGCGGCCGAAGCGCTCGGCGATACGCGGCAGCAAGCGGCTCCAGTCGGTCGCGCCGGCTGCGTCGCCGGCCAGCGCGAGGCCGCCCGTTTCGGCCGCCAGCGCGTCGAGCGGCGCCCGGCGCCGGCCGATCAGCACGACGCGGTCGCCCTGCCGCGCGAAGCGGCGCGCGCACGCGGCGCCGATGCCGGTGCCCGCGCCGGTGATCGCGATCGTGCGGGGGTGCGGGTGCGTCATCATGTTCTCCGGAAGGTGTCGATTCCGGTCACTGTAGGCGGCGTGGCGGCGCGCGGCTATCAGCCGGATGGCTGAACCCCGGCCGTGGCGCGCGTCGCCCGGTTATCGTCTGTCGAAATGCCGCACGCGGCTGGCACACTGTGCAATTCGAGACACGCCGCGTTCGCGCGGCGCGCCGCATTTTGCAAAAACTGACGATCGCGCGCGCCCGATCGCTCTATGCTCGATATTTTTGCGATATGCCGTCAAAGCTCGGCACAATAGCGCCGGCGGCCGGCGCGATCCGGCCGGCACAACGACAAGCAAGGGAGAGTCCGCCATGAGACTGGACGACGAAGCAGAAAGCCAGAATGTCGAGGATCGCCGCAGTGGCGGCGGCTTCGGCGGCGGGCGGGCGACGATCGGCATCGGCACGATCGTCATCGCGCTGGCCGCATCGTATTTTTTCGGGATCGACCCGCGTGTCGTCCTCGAAGGCGCGTCGGCGCTGCAGGGCGCGCGGCAGCAGCAGGCCCAGCCGTCGGCCGCGCAGCAGCACGCCGCGCCTGCGAACGACGCCGGCGCGGTGTTCACCCGCAAGGTGCTCGGCAACATCGAGCGGACCTGGGGGAACATCTTCGCGGCGCAACTGCACGAGCAGTACCAGCCGCCGACGCTCGTGATGTTCCGGAACGCCACGCCGACGGCCTGCGGCACCGGCCAGACCGCGATGGGGCCGTTCTACTGTCCGGCCGACCGCAAGGTCTATATCGATCTCGGGTTCTACAGCGACCTGCGCAACCGCTTCGGCGCGGGTGGCGATTTCGCGCAGGCGTACGTGATCGCGCATGAGGTCGGCCATCACGTGCAGAACCTGCTCGGCATTTCCGGCAAGGTCGACGCCGCGCGCCGGCGTTCGAGCGAGGCGCGCGCGAACCAGTTGTCGGTGCGCATGGAACTGCAGGCCGACTGCTTCGCGGGCGTGTGGGCGAACAACGCGCAGCGCGCGAACCAGCGGCTCATCGAGCCGGGCGACTTCGAGCAGGGCCTGAAGACGGCTGCGGCGATCGGCGACGATCGTCTGCAGCAGCAAGGGCAGGGCTATGTGGTGCCGGAGAGCTTCACGCACGGCACGAGCGAACAGCGGGTGTATTGGTTGCGGCGCGGGCTCGAGTCGGGGCAGTTGAGCGTGTGCGATACGTTCGCGGCGCGGTGAGGCGGGCTGCCGCCATGCACATCGTCAAGTCAACCGCCCCGACGAAACCGGGGCGGTTCGCCCGACGATGCTTCACTCGGTTGGCGTAACCCGGCTCAAGACCGGCGACCTACGCCGCCGCCTTCGCGGCTAACAGAAATGTTCTCCCGGTGGAGATGACGGAGAGTGACGGCCCTGCGGCGAGTGAGGCCACGAAATTGATGAAAGCGGTGACTGCCGCGACGGTCGTCGCAATCCGCGCGCTCGTCTTGATAGCATCCGCGAGCGTCCGTGCGCACTGGTTGATGACGTCGACTGCCTCTCCGGAATCGGCCAGCGCGGCCGTCATGTTGTCGACGGTGATCGTCTGAAGCGCCGCAAGCAACGTGTTGGACTGCCCGATCAAGTTGAGTGCCAGCGCCAGCTCGTCCCGAGTCTGCTCGGGATCCGCCGTCAATTTATGGACCTGCGTGCCGATTGCCTGCACGTACGAGATGCCGACGTCCTTGATCTGCTGAAGTTCGTCTTGCGTCGGTGAGACGGAGATAGCGGGTGCCATACATGACTCCAGTTTTCAGAATGCCTTCCTGAGCGCTTCCGCGGTGTCGTAAGCGGACTTCGAAAAATCCTTGATTTCAACCGCCACATCCTTCGCGGATGGCGACTGTACGCTGGACTGCGCGGCCTTGAATGCCGGCATGAGCTTGTCCAGAAGGGTGACGTACTGATTCAGCGCGTGCTGCTGAGCCTCGCTTTTTGCCGACATCGCGGCCATCTCCGTCGAGATGCTTTCCTGAGCGACCGGCTCGAAGTAGTAGCCCGCTGACTGGAGGACCAAGAACAGATCCTTTGCCTGGAGTGCAAGCTGCTGATTGGACTGGAGCTGTGTGCCGTAATTGCTCGCCAGCGTTTTAAGGGCGCCGACAACCTTGGCGACGCTTTCCGAGCTCTCGTCATTCAGCACGGAAGCAAGCTTATTTTGACGGTAGGATCGAATGGCTGCCGAATAGATGAGCTTTTGCAGGCTGTCGACCGCCTGCACCTGGCTTGTCGAGATCAGCGAGGATCCATCCGGGTTCTTGAATCCGGCCAGACTCTGCGGAAGGCTGTCAAAGGCAGGGTTGTAGGTGACGAATTGATCCTGCGAAAGGCTTTTCAAGCCCGATGCATAATTCGACAAAGCCTGGTTGAGGAGTTGCAGGGCGGGGGTCAGTTTGTTAAGCCGTACGCAATTGTCCTTGACTTTCTCTCGAACGGGTTTCAGTCCGTCGACCAAGCCTCGGGCTGCCTGTTCGACCATCGGATCAATTTTCTTCCCGGTGGTTTTGGCATGTGCCAGCGCAGAAGCGCCGACATTGTATTCCGCTCGGAAAAGCGATTCGAAATCCGTGCATGTGTCGGGCAGGTTCGAGAATACGGTATTCGTCTCGGACGCCACGTTGGAGGCGGAATTCGCGAATGCCGAGACGTTGGACAGGTTTGTGGCGCACCCCGCCAGCAAGCAGGAGATGCCGGCGCACATCCAGAATTGAAGTCGCATGTTTTTCCCCGGATCGCGAAAGATTCGCTGATTTCTTATTGCGCGGCAGCAATTGAAGCCTGCTCGCTTGCGCGTGGTCACGTGGGCGTCTGAATTGCGTGGTGATGGATCGCGACAGACGGTACGAAGAAATCTAATACACGAATAAACCTTAAGCAACTGGAATTCGAGCGTTAATTCAAGGTGATTTTTTATTAATGCTAGCGTTTACTTCATTTGGCGATTTGTATGTAAATGCATGCGATGTGACGGCGGGATGGAGGCCGCTGACTTGTCCTTCGCAGCCAATCACCGCAATGCGTATTCAGTCTCGGTCAAGTCGCTGTTCTCGATGGCGGGCAACCTGCCGTCCCGGCGACTTGCCGATTTGTGCTCACGCGCCATGCGTCGGCGCCGGTAGTCTGCCTCGACATCCGACGCGTCCGCCAGCCAGCCGATGTCCATCACGCCGATTTCATCACCGCCTTCCGATGCCGCCACCGCCGACTGGCATCGCGCGCTGCGGGCCTGCGTGAGCGCCTTCGGCGCATTCGCGCGCCCATCGGCGACCGTGTTCTATCGGCTCGACGCGAGCGGCGAGCCGGCGGATTTCGAACTGTTCGGGATGCCGGAATCGATGCACCGCACCTATGTCGCCCGTTACCGGATGCTCGATCCGCTGCATCCGTCGCGTTGCGCGTCGGGCGCCGGCGAGGTCGTCACGCTCGCGTCGCAACTGCCCGACGCGTGCCGCGACGCCTCTGCGTACTGGACCTGCTTCCTGCGCCGCCACGATGTCGCCGACGTGATCGAGATATGGCTGCGCGACGCGGGCCGGACGGTCGGCGCATTCTCGCTGCTGCGTTTCGGCGCGGCGGGCCGCTTCTCGCCGAGTGAAATCGACGCGCTCGCGCGTGTGCAACCGGTGGCCGAGGCTGCGCTGGGCCCGCTGCTGCGCGCGCGGCGCGGCATCCACCGGATCGGCTGCGAGGAGCGCCTGACCTACCGCGAGGAGCAGATCGCGCGCCTCGTGCGCGACGGTCGCTCGAACAAGGAGATCGCGCGCGATCTCGCGCTCGGCCAGCCGACCATCAAGACGCACCTGATGCGCATGTACCGCAAGCTCGGCGTGTCGAACCGCACCGAGCTGGTCGGCGCGCTGTTCCTGTAGTCGCCGCAGCCCCCACACGCTGCCAATTTGCGCTCACGGCGCGCCGAACCCGCTCGATACAGTGGTGCGACGCCCGCGTGCCACGCACGCGGCCTCGACCCGACACCTTCGAGACGCTCATGACCTCAACGACCTTCGTCGCCGTCAGCGACACCGTGCGCCGCTTCGTCGCGCGCGACTTCGGCCTTTTCATCGATGGCGACATGCAGCCCGCGCACGCCAGCGCACGGCTCGACATCTACAACCCGGCGACCGGCGAGCGGCTCGCGTCGGTCGCGGACGCCGACGAACACGACGTCGGCCGCGCGGTCGCGAGCGCGAAGCGCGCATTCGACGCGCGCGTATGGAGCGGCCTGCGCCCGGCGGACCGCGAACGCATCCTGCTGAAGCTCGCCGACCTGATCGAACGCGACGCCGAAACCCTCGCGCAGCTCGAGACGCTGAACCAGGGCAAGTCGATCCACGTCGCGCGCGCGGTCGAGGTCGGCGCGAGCGTCGAATACGTGCGCTACATGGCCGGCTGGGCGACCAAGATCACGGGCCAGACGCTCGACGTCTCGATCCCGTTCCCGCCCGGCACGCGCTACACGGCCTATACGCGCAAGGAACCGGTGGGCGTGGTCGCGGCGATCGTGCCGTGGAATTTTCCGCTGATGATCACCGTGTGGAAGCTCGTGCCCGCGCTCGCGGCCGGCTGCACGATCGTGCTGAAGCCGTCGCCGGAAACGCCGCTCACTGCGTTGCGCCTCGCCGAGCTTGCACGCGAAGCGGGCGTGCCGCCGGGCGTGTTCAACGTCGTCACCGGCGGCCGCGCGTGCGGCGCGGCGCTCGCGAGCGATCCGTCGGTCGCGAAGATCTCGTTCACGGGCTCGACCGCGACCGGCAAGCTGGTCGGCGCGGCGGCCGTGCAGAACATGACGCGCTTCTCGCTCGAACTCGGCGGCAAGAACCCGATCGTGATGCTCGACGACGTCGACGTGCAGCAGGCGCTCGACGGCGTCGCGGCCGGCGCGTTCTTCAACCAGGGGCAGGTGTGCGCGGCCGCGTCGCGCATCTACGTGCACCGCAGCAAGTTCGCGCAGCTTGCGGACGGCCTCGCGGGCGTCGCGCAGTCGATGAAGCTCGGGCCGGGGCTCGACACGAGCGCGCAGATCAACCCGCTCGTGTCCGCGCAGCACCGCGACAAGGTCGTGCAGCACATCGAAGGGGCGCGCCGCGACGGCCTCACGTTCCTCGCGGGCGGCACGCCGGCCGACGAGCTGCCCGGCTACTTCGTGAAGCCCGCGGTGATCGCCGACCCGCGCCCCGACAGCGCGATCGTGCGCGACGAGGTATTCGGGCCGGTGATCGTCGTGATGCCGTTCGACGATGCGGCCGACGCCGTGCGGCTCGCGAACGCGTCGCCGTACGGGCTCGCCGCGAGCATCTGGAGCAACGATTTGACGCGCGTGATGAACCTCGTGCCGCAGATCGAGGCCGGCACCGTGTGGGTGAACTGCCATATCCCGCTCGATCCGTCGATGCCGTTCGGCGGCTACAAGCAGTCGGGCATCGGCCGCGAGTTCGGCCAGCACGCGATCGACGGCTTCACCGAAACCAAATCCGTCTGCATCGCGCATTGACGCGCGGCGCGGCCTGACCACCCATCCAAAACCGGAGACTGCAATGAGCTACAACGAAGCGAAGTTCTGGCACCCGATGCTGCACCCGAACGACATGAAGCGGCGCCAGCCGATCCGCATCGTGCGCGGCGACGGCTGCTACGTGTTCGACGAACACGGCAGGCAGCTCGTCGACGGCGTCGCGGGGCTGTGGAACGTGAACGTCGGCCACAACCGCCAGGAAGTGAAGGATGCGATCGTGCGCCAGCTCGACGAACTCGAATATTTCCAGCTGTTCGACGGGATCAGCCACCCGCGCGCGGAAGAGCTGTCGAAGCTGCTGATCGACATGCTAGAACCGGAAGGGATGCGCCGCGTGCTGTACAGCTCGGGCGGCTCGGATTCGATCGAGACCGCGCTGAAGATCGCGCGCCAGTACTGGAAGGTGCGCGGCCAGGCCGACCGCACCAAGTTCATTTCGCTGAAGCAGGGCTACCACGGCACGCATTTCGGCGGCGCGTCGGTCAACGGCAACACGGTGTTCCGCCGCAACTACGAGCCGAACCTGCCGGGCTGCTTCCACGTCGAGACGCCGTGGCTGTATCGCAACCCGTTCACGCAGGATCCCGAGGAACTGGGCCGGATCTGCGCGGAGCTGCTGGAGCGCGAGATCCTGTTCCAGAGCCCCGACACGGTGGCCGCGTTCATCGCGGAGCCGATCCAGGGCGCGGGCGGGGTGATCGTGCCGCCGGCCAACTACTGGCCGCTCGTGCGCGAGGTGTGCGACCGCTACGGCGTGCTGCTGATCGCCGACGAGGTCGTCACGGGCTTCGGCCGCAGCGGCAGCCTGTTCGGCAGCCGCGGCTGGGGCGTGCGCCCGGACATCATGTGTCTCGCGAAGGGCATCTCGTCGGGCTACGTGCCGCTTGGCGCGACCGCCGTGAACGCGCGGATCGAGGACGCGTTCGCCGGCAACGCCGATTTCGGCGGCGCGATCATGCACGGCTACACGTATGCGGGCCACCCGGTCGCGTGTGCGGCCGCAATCGCGAGCCTCGACATCGTGCTGAAGGAGGATCTGCCGGCGAACGCGGCGAAGCAGGGCGCCTATCTGCTCGAAGCGCTGCAGCCGTTCGCCGGGCGCTTCGCGGCGGTGGGCGAGGTGCGCGGCAAGGGGCTGATGCTCGCGCTCGACCTCGTCGCGGACAAGGCGACCCGCGAGCCGATCGATCCGCTGTCCGGCTATGCGAACGCGGTGGCCGAGGTCGCGCGCGAGCACGGCGTGCTGGTGCGCCCGGTCGGCACCAAGATCATCCTGTCGCCGCCGCTCGTGATCCAGCGCGAGCAGCTCGACCGGATCGTTGACGCGCTCGCGGCCGGCTTTGCCGCGGTGCCGTTCGCGTAACGCGGGCCCGCCGCGCGGGCGGCACGGACGCCGCCCGCCGGTTTGCCGATTTGAGCTATCTCTCGCTTTTTTGGATTACGTATTTTGTCGACATCGGACGGTAGATAGGAGACGACGATGTCGGAATGGTCAGGGTATACGAGCACGGCGGGCGACACGTCCGCCGCCGCGACGGGTGCGCAGCACGGCACCGTGCTGAAGGCGGGGGCGGTCGGCTTCCCGACCGCGCTGGCGAGCGCCGTCGGGCTCATCATGGCGAGCCCGGTGATTCTCACCGCGACGTCGGGCTTCGGGATGGGCGGCTGGGCGTTCGCGGTCGCGATGATCATCGCGTTCGTGATGATGCAGGCGCAGGCGACGACCTTCGCCGAGGCGGCCGCGATGCTGCCCACCGCGGGCTCGGTTTACGATTACCTGTCGTGCGGGCTCGGCCGCTTCTGGGCGATCACCGGCACGATTTCCGCGTATTTCCTCGTGCATGTGTTCGCGGGCACGGCGGAGACGATCCTGAGCGGCATCATGGCGCTCGTCAACTTCGAATCGCTGAACGCCGCGCTCGAGCAGCACAACAGTTCGTGGCTCGTCGGCGTCGTCCTCGTGATCACGTTCGCGATCACCAACATCATCGGCATCAAGGTGTTCAGCAAACTCGAGATCGTGCTGACGGCCGGCATGTGGCTGTCGCTGATGATCTTCGGGATCCTCGGCATCGCCGCCGCGCCGGCCGTGCAGCTCGACGGCTGGTTCGGCCGCTCGGAAGTCGGCACGACGGTGCCGGCCGTGCTGTCGCTCGTCGGGATGGCGATGTTCATGTTCGTCGGCTGCGAGTTCGTCACGCCGCTCGCGCCGGAGATGAGAGCGCCCGGCCGCACGATTCCGCGCGCGATGGCGCTCGGCCTCGTCGGCGTCGCGGTCTGCATGTTCCTGTACGGCGCGGCGATCCGCCGCCAGGTGCCGAACGTCGCGGTCAGCGCCGACGGCCTCACGCACCTGCTCGACACGCCCGGCGCGATTCCCGCGTTCGCGCTGCAGGTGCTCGGGCCGTTCGGCCGCGTGTGGTTCGGCATCGCATTCCTGTTTGCCGGCGCCGCGACGATCAACACGCTGATGGCCGGCCTGCCGCGCATCCTGTACGGGATGGCGATCGACGGCGCGCTGCCGCGCTGCTTCGCGTACCTGCATCCGCGTTTCAAGACGCCGGTGGTCGGCATCGTCGCCGCGGCGGTCGTGCCGATCTTCCATGCGTGGCTGATCAAGGGCAACCTCGACAGCATCCTGCACCTCGTGCTCGCGGCGACCTGCGCGTGGGGCACCGCGTACCTGCTCGTCACGGCGTCGGTCGTGATGCTGCGGATCCGCCGGCCGGACCTGCCGCGCCCGTACCGCTCGCCGTGGTTCCCGCTGCCGCAGATCGTGTCGAGCGTCGGCATCGTGCTCGCGATCTGGTACATCACGCCGCCGGGCATGAACCCGCGCGACATCTACGTGCCGTTCGGTGCGATGCTCGGGCTGACCGCGCTGTATGCGCTGTTCTGGACCGTCGTCGTGCAGCGCCGGCATCCGTTCAGGCCGGTGCCGGTCGAGGACGTGCTGCGCAACGAGCACGTCGCCGGATGAAGGCCATGCTCGCCCGCTGGCGCGCCGCACCCGGTGCGCCGCCGCCCGGCTACCGGCCCGGCGCGACCGCCGTGCGCGTGCTGGCCGACCTGAGCGCTACGCGCGACAGAGCGGGCGGGGCAAACGGGTCGAACGGGTCGAACGGGTCGAACGGGGCGAGCGGGGCGAGCGGGGCGAGCGGCGCAAACGGCGCAAACGGCGCAAACGGCGCAAACGGCGCGGCGAGGCTGCCGAACGGCGTGCGGGTGAGCGCCACCGAGCAGGTCGCGCGGCAGTTCCTGATGCACACGGTCAGCGTGCGGATCGCGGTGACGGCGCGCGGCCCGGCCGCGCACGGCAGTGCGCGTGTGTTACAGACGGGCTGGCTGCGGCGCACCGGCGTGCGCGCGGCGCCGCGGCCCGGGTGCGATCCCGATTTCGCGCGGATCGTCGACGCGCTGCTGGCCGACACGGCGCTCGCCGACGCGCTGCGGCCTGTCCATTTGGCGGATTGCGCGATCGACGCGCATGACGGATGCTGGACCCTGACCATCGTGCCGTACGGCGGCAGCGAGGTCGTGAACCGGATGCCGTCGTTTCGCCGCTACGTGCGGCTGACGGGCGAGCAGGCTACTGCGCTGTCGGCGGTCTGCGCGGCATTCGATCGTGTATTGCGCGGCTTTTTGCGAAGGTAAGCTGTGGCGTCGCGTGCCGACGCACGATGCCGGCGGCCGCGCGCAAGGGAATCAGGGTTCCACCGGAGGCGCCGATGTTGTTCCAGTCACGTTCGCACGAAGACGTGCACGACCATGGGCTCGCGATCGCGGGCTGGCATCAGGTCTATCGTCAGATGACGCCGGGCCGGTTCAAGGGCACCGTCACGCAGGTGCTGTACGACGATTTCCACTTCTTCCGCGAAACCACCAACCGGCGCGTTGCGCAGACGGGCGTCGCGCCCGCTGGCCGCACGTCGCTCGCGGTGCCGCTGTCGATGCCGCTCGCGGGCACGTTCCAGGGGCAGCCGATCGACGGCTATGCACTGCTCGCGCTGCGCGCCGGCGAGGATTTCGAGTTCCATACGCCCGAAGGGATGGGCCTCGTCGGGATCAGCACCGCGTCGGATCTCGTCGACGAGCTGTGCGAGGTCGAGTTCGGCTCGGGCGCGGCCGGCGGGCGCAAGCTGCATCACGTGACGCGGCTGTCGGACGCGCAGGGCGTCGCGCTCGGCGCGCGGCTGTCGTCGCTGATCGACGAAGCGCAACGCAACCCCGGCTGCCTAGAATACGCGGCGACGCGCCGGATGTTCCGCGACGCGATGCTCGGCATGTTCCTCGACGCGCTCGACCAGGCAGTCGGCGCGGAGCGCCGCGACATCACGCATGCGACCTACAGCGACATCGTGCGCCGTTGCGAGCGGCACCTGCGCGAGCGGCCGGAGGAGCCCGTCACCGTGCTCGAGCTGTGCCGCGCGTTGCGCTGCAGCCGGCGCACGCTGCAGACGAGCTTCCAGCGCGTCGCCGACGTGACGCCGGTCGGCTACCTGCGCACGATCCGCCTGAACGCGGTGCGGCGCATGCTGCGCACGACGACCGCGCAGCAGCTCGGCGTCGGCGAGGCGGCCGCGAGCTGGGGCTTCACGCACCTCGGCTATTTCGCGCGCGAGTATCGCGACCTGTTCGGCGAACTGCCGTCGCAGACGCTGCGCCCCGAATGAGCGCCACGCCGCATCCGTTTGCCGATTTGCGATAGAGGTCCGGAATTTTCGCCGGATAGAGTCCCGTCACCCACATCATCAACCATATCGCTTCGCACAGCGAAGCGATAACCATCAGGGGACGGGAATGACGATCGGACGACGACTGGCCGCGGCGGCGGCTGCAGCTTCCTGCGTTCACGCGCACGCGCAGACTTCAGGCAGCGTGACGCTGTACGGCACCGTGGATACCGGCATCATCTACTCGACGAACCAGCAGTTCACGCGTGCGGACGGCAGCGTCGGCGGCGGGCATGCGTGGCAGATGGGCGGCGGCAACCTCGTGCCGTCGCGTTTCGGCCTGCAGGGCGCGGAGCCGCTCGGCGGCGGCCTGAATGCGGTGTTCGCGCTCGAGCAGCAGTTCCTGTCCGCGAACGGGCAGGCGCTGCAGGGCGGTGCGGCATTCAGCCGGCAGGCGTGGGTCGGGCTGCGGCAGGACGGCGTCGGCACGCTCGGCCTCGGGCGGCAATACGATTCCTATACCGACATGCTCGGCGCGTACGTGTCGAGCAACAACTGGTCGACGCCGTACGGTTCGCATCTCGGCGACGTCGACAACCTGAACGCCGCGTTCAACTTCAACAACGCGGTGAAGTTCACGAGCACGGATTTCAACGGCCTCGCGTTCGGCGGCACGTTCAGCTTCGGCGGGCAGGCCGGCAATTTCTCCGCGAAGCGCGGCTATGCGCTGGCCGTGTCGTACAACCGCGCGCCGGTGTCGCTCGCGCTCGGCTACCTGAACCTGCGCCAGCCGCTCGACGCGGCGCTCGGCGGCCAGAGCGGCTATATCGGCGATTTCTCCTGCAGCAACCCGGGCGCGATGTACTGCCTGCTGCAGGACGCCGCGTCGATGCGCACGTTCGGCGCGGGCGGCTCGGTCGCGCTGGGCGCAGCGACGGTCGCGCTGACCTATACGCACACGCGCCTCGACGACAGCAACTATTTCTCGACGAGCGCGCAGCCGCGCACGCAGGCATTCACGTTCGACGCCGGCGAACTGAACGTCACGTACATGTTCACGCCCGCGCTGCAGGGCGGCGTTGCGTACATCTTCAACGCCGCGCATACCGACGGGCGCGGCACGACGCGCTTCCACCAGGTGAACGTCGGCACCAACTACAGCCTGTCGAAGCGCACCGCGCTGTATGCGGTCGCGATCGGCCAGCTCGCGAGCGGCACGGGGCTCGGCACCGATGCGGGCGGCAACCCGGCCAACTACGCGCAGATCCCGGTGCTCGGCAACAGCAATTCGAACCGGCAGCTCGCGGTGATGGCGGGGATACGCGTGAACTTCTGACCCGGCGACGGCCGGTTGCCGGGGCAGGCGCGGCGGGGCGGCCGCCCGAACCCGCACAAGCCGCCTGCCACAATTCCTTAACGATCGGCGTGAACAATGGCGTTCGTCTCGAGCGGCCCGAGCCGCCCCTTTCGTTGCACACGTGTGCAACGGATTGCCGTTCCACCATCGCGCCCATCGTGAGGAAGACCATGACATTTTTCAGCCGCCTGTGCGCGCTGTCCGCCGCCGTTGCGCTCTCCGTCGTCGCGTCGCATGCCGTTGCCGCGGATCTCGTCATCGCGGGCCGCGACGACATCTACGGCAAGGGGCTGGCCGACGCCGTCGCCGGCTTCCAGAAGCTGCATCCCGGCACCGACGTCGAACTGCTGAAGCTGCCGAACGCGAACCTCTACCAGAAGCTCAAGCTGTCGATGCGTGAAGGCACCGGCGCGTACGACCTCGTGATGATGGACGACACGTGGTCGCCGGAATTCATCGGCAACGGCTGGCTGAAGCCGCTGCCGGCGACGCTCGCGGACGCCGACCTGGTCGCGTCGACCGTCGCGCTCGGCCGCAACGCGGCGGGCGGGCTGTATGCGCTGCCGGTGGTCGGCAACGTCGAGATGTTCGCGTACCGCAAGGATCTGCTCGCGAAATTCAAGCTGCAGCCGCCGCGCAACTGGGACGACGTGCTGAAGATCGCGCAGACGCTCGGCGGCGCGGACAAGAGCCTGAGCGGCGTCGTGTTCCGCGGCACCAAGGGCAACCCGGTCGTGACGGGGTTCCTGCCGATCCTGTGGGCGTACGGCGGCGACGTGCTCGATCGCGCCGGCAACGTGACGATCGATTCGCGCGAGGCGCAGGCGGCGCTGAAGACCTTCCTCGCGCTGAAGGCGTACGCGCCGAAGGACGTCGACGTGTACGGCGCGGCGGAAGTGCGCGATGCGCTGCAGCGCGGCACCGCCGCGCAGGCGATCGAGGTCTGGCCCGCGTGGGTGCCGGCGCTCGACGATCCGAAGCAGTCGCGCGTGGCCGGCCAGATCGCGCTGCAGGCGCCGCCGGGGCAGACCGCGGGCCCCGCGCCGATGCTCGGCATCTGGCAGATGGCGATTCCGAAGGGCGCGCCGCATGCGAAGCTCGCGCAGGATTTCCTCGCCTACCTGACGTCGCGCGACACGCAGGCGCGCCTCGCCGCGCTCGGCATTCCGCCGACCCGCAAGAGCGTGTTCGAGGATCCGGCGCTGGTGCGGCAGTATCGCTGGTACCCGGATCAGCTGAAGGCGCTCGAAGCGGGCCGCGCGCGGCCGCGCGTGAAGGACTGGCAGCAGATCGAGAGCATCCTCGGCGACCAGCTGCAGCTCGCGCTGACGGGGCAGGCCGCGCCCGACGCGGCGCTGCGCCAGGCGCGGCAGAAGATCGCGCAGGCGATGGCCGCGGCGGGCAAGTGACGCATCGCGCCGACGCATTCGACGCAAGCCGCCCATGAAGACGCCAGGCCGAATGCTGCCGTTCGTCGCGCTGCTCGGGCCCGCGCTGCTGGTGCTGGTTGCGCTCGCGCTGTATCCGGTGGCGCAGGTGCTGGTCGATTCGTTCTGCCAGGTCGACTACACGGCGGGCCGCCGCGCGTTCGCGGGCCTCGCGAACTATCGCGCGGTGCTCGCCGACGATGCATTCGCCGCCGGTTTCGGCAACACGCTGCGCTTCACGCTCGCCGCGTCGCTCGTCGAGGTGGCGCTCGGTTTCGGTCTCGCGCTGCTGTTCGTGCGCGCGTTCCCGGGCCGCAAGCTCGCGCTGCCGCTCGCGATCCTGCCGATGATGCTGTCGACGCTCGTCTGCTCGGCCATCTGGCGCAACTGGCTCAACTTCGACGGCTTTCTGAACGCGCTGCTCGCGACCGTCGGGCTGGACGGCGTGCGCTGGCTGTCGGATCCGCATCTGGCGCTGTGGTCGCTGATGCTCGTCGACGTGTGGCAGTGGACGCCGATGGCGTTCCTGATCGTGCTCGCGGGCCTGCAGTCGATCCCGCAGGAGCTGTACGAAGCCGCGCGCACCGACGGCGCGAGCGAATGGCAGTGCCTGCGCGACATCACGCTGCCGCTCGCCGCGCCGCAGATCGGGCTCGCCTTGCTGCTGCGCTCGATCGATACGTTCAAGCTGTTCGACAAGGTCTACGCGCTGACGGGCGGCGGCCCCGGCAACGCGACGCAGACGCTGTCGACCTACATCTACGACACGGGGTTCCGCTTCTTCAACGTCGGGCCGGCAAGCGCCGCGTCGGTGCTGATGCTCGCGGCGTCCGCGCTGCTCGTCTCGGGATACGTATGGCAAACGGTTCGCAAGCGGCGCGCATGACGCCGCACGGCGCGCGCGCCATGGCGCGGCCCGCGCGCGGCCGCGCGGCATTCGCACGGGGCATGCCGTGGGCGCTGCGCGCGCTCGCGCTGGCGGCGCTGCTGCTGCCGTGCCTGTGGATGGCGGGCGCGGCCTTCATGCCGACGCTCGAACGGCTCGATCATCCGCTGCGGCTGTGGCCGGCCGAGCCGACCCTCGCGCATTTCGCGTCGGTCTGGTCGAACGGCATCGGCGGCCCGCTCGTCAATTCGCTGCTGGTCGGCTTCGGCACGACGCTGCTGGCGCTGGCGCTCGCGTTTCCGGCCGCCTATGCGCTCGTGCGGCTGCGTTTTCCCGCGCGCCTGGACCTGCTGTTCCTCGTGCTCGTGCTGGCGCTGAAGCTGATGCCGCCGATCACGATCGCGGTGCCGCTGTTCGCGCTCGCGAAGCGGCTGCACCTGCGCGATTCGTCGCCCGGCCTGATGATCGCGTACCAGCTCTACGCGCTGCCGATGGCGATCTGGATGCTGCTCGCGTTCGTGCGAGATGTGCCTGTCGAATACGAGGAAGCCGCGTGCATCGACGGTGCGGGGCTCGCGCGGCGGCTCGTGCAGATCGTGCTGCCGCTGTGCGCGCCCGGCCTGATCGCCACCGCGATCTTCGTGTTCATCGCCGCATGGAACGAGTTCCTGCTCGCGCTGCTGTTCGTGTCGACGCCGAGCCGTTTCACGCTGCCGCTCGCGATCGCGGGCTACGTGACCGAGAACGGCATCGACTGGGGCGACCTGATGAGCGCGGGGCTGATCGCGTCGCTGCCGACGCTCGCGGTGGCCGGATACGTGCAGCGCTATCTGCTGCGCGGCTTCGCGGGCGGGTTGAAGTGAACCTTGACGTGAACCGGCCGGGTGGTGCGGGCGCGCCGCGTCGCGGCCGGCGTCAGCCGCAGCTGTGACGGATCACGCGCGTCACCGGCACGACCTGCGTGCGCGACGGGCCGGCAAAAGCCTGCATCCGCTCGGCCAGCATGCCGACGGCCGCGTTCGCGAGCCCCTGCGTGTCCTGCCGGAAAGTCGTCAGCGCGTAGCCGTCGTACGCGGCGGCGGGAATGTCGTCGAAGCCGATCACGCGCAGGTCGTCCGGCACGTGCAGGCCGAAGCGGTGCCGCGCGGTGTCGATCACGCCCAGCGCGAGCAGGTCGGACGAGCAGAACACGCCGTCCGGACGCGCGTTGCCGGCCAGCAGCTGCCGCGCGGCGTCGACGCCGCATGCGTAGGTGTCGGATGGCGTCGCGTGAATCCGCATCGCCGCGGCGCGCTCGGGCGCGTGTTGACGGAGCGCGTCGGCGAATGCGGCGGCGCGCGCGTTCGCGCTGTAGCTCGTTGCGCGCGGCCCGACGAACGCGGGACGTTGCGCGCCGGCCTCGGCAAGCATCCGCGCGGCATTGGCGGCGCCGTCCGCGTTGTCGCTGACGACGACGTCCGCGCCGGGCAGGTTCGCCGCGCGATTGATCATCACGACCGGAATCCGGTGCGCGAGGTACTGGCGCGCGACCGACAGCGGCGGCGACGCGGACGTCATCACCAGGCCGGCGATCCGGTAGCTGAGCAGCCGCTCGAGCGACTGACGGATCTGGCGCGGGTCTTCGGCGTTCGTCACGAGCGGCGTAAGCGCGCGATGCCCGAGCGCCGCCAGCAGGTCGGACAGCAGCCGCGCACGAAACGGATTCTCGAAGCCCGCGGTGACGACGCCGATCATGCTGCTGCGCTGCGTGATCATGTCGCGCGCGATCAGGTTCACCTGGTAGCCGAGTGCGCGCGCCGCATGCATCACGCGTTCGCGCGTCTCGGGCGCGATGCTCGCCGTCGGCGAGAACGCGCGCGACACCGCCGAGCGCGACACGCCGGCCCGCGCCGCCACGTCGGACGCGGTCACCCATTGTTTTTTCTGTTTGTCTGTCATCGACTCATGATCCATCCGCACTCCGCTCCGCGCCTGCCGCTCGCCGACTGGATGTCGGCGCTCGACGACGCGCGAGCGCTGCATACCCTGACCGTACCGGGCAGTCATGACACCTGTGCGTATACCGTTGACGATGCGCTGGTCCGCACCCAGGACGCACCGCTCGACGCGCAGCTGATGCACGGCGTGCGGATGCTCGATATCCGCTGCCGGCACGTGCACGACCGGTTCGAGATTCATCACGGCGGGATCGCGCTCGGGATGACCTTCGACGACGTGCTCGCGACCTGCGCGCGTTTTCTTGCCGCGCATCCGCGCGAATGCATCGTGATGTCGGTGAAGGACGAATGGCCGGCGCACGCGTGCGGGCGCAGCTTCGATGCGACGTTCGATGCGCATCGCGCGCGGCATCCGGGGTTGCGCTGGCATGCGGGCGGCGCGCTTCCGGCACTCGGCGACGTGCGCGGGGCGGTCGTGCTGCTGCGGCGCTTCCGGAGCAGCCGTCCGCTCGGCATCGACCTGACGGCGTGGCCGGACAACCAGACGTTCACGATCGATCAGCCGGGGGCGGCGTTCGTGATCCAGGACGCGTATCGCGTGCCGGTGGCGGCGTCGATCGACTACAAGTGGCGCAAGGTCGACGCGTTGCTCACGCACATGCCGGGTGCGGAAAGCGGCCGCTGGGCGGTCAACTTCACCAGCGGGACGGGCATGGGCGCGAATCCGTCGGTCGTCGCGCGCGGCAACGGCACGATGGCGGGGATTCACGCGCGGCTCGCGAAACGGTTGCGCACGCACCCCGGGCCGTGCGGGATCGTGCTGCTCGACTTCTGTCGCGACGACGACTGGCGGCTGGTGCGGGCGCTGGTGGCGCAGAACGGGCAGCCGATTTTGTTACCGTGCATTACCGGTTCGCCGGAGAGCAGCGCCACCGGGCCGTCGCGCGCGTGACGCCTGTCGCGATCAGCAGAAATCCTGAATGTTTATTCGGGCGGCCGGCGTATGCTTGATCGACGAACCGCATGCACGAAGGCGATGCAGGGCGGCAGGCCACGGACGGGTTGCGCTCGACGCGATGAAAATCATACGAATCGTGCTGTGTCTCGCCATCACCTGCGTGATCGTCATGGCGGGCGTTGCCAAGCTGCAGGATCGCCTCCTTTACTTTCCGGAGAAGGCGGCGATTGCGGACGTCGTGTCCGGCACACTGCGCGCGTGGCCGTCGCGGGATGCCTATCGCGGGCTGGTTGCGGAGCCGGCCGGGCCCGTTCGCGGCACGGTCGTCGTGTTTCATGGCAATGCCGGCCACGCCGGACACCGTTCGTACTACGCGACGCAACTCACCCGCATGGGGCTGCGCGTGATTCTCGCCGAGTACCCCGGTTACGGGCCGCGCAACGGCACGCCGAACGAGCGCAGCCTGGCCGCCGACGCGCAGCAGACGATCGAACTCGCGCGCCGCCGTTACGGCGCGCCGCTGCTGGTCGTCGGTGAATCGCTCGGCACGGGCGTGGCGGCCGAGGCCAGCTCGCGCGAGCGTGACAAGATCTCCGGCCTGATGCTGATCACTCCGTGGGATACGCTCGAACATGTCGCGGCTTATCACTACCCGTGGTTGCCGGTGAATTGGCTGCTGCGCGACCGCTACGACAGCGCTGCGCACCTGACGGCGTTCGGCCGTCCGGTACTGGTGGTGGTCGCGGAGCGCGACGGCACGGTGCCCGCGCGCTTCGGCGAGGCGCTGTTCGACACGCTGGCCGACCCGAGACGGCTGGCGGTCGTGAAATCGGCCGACCATGGCGACTGGGCGGCGTTCGTCGACGATCGCTGGTGGCGATCTGCAATCGGTTTCCTGCTCGCACCGTCCCGGTGAATGGCGGATGCGTCGTGCATTCGCGCGATGCTTGCCTGCGCCGTCCGCGTTCGAGACAGCAGGTCGCGCCGCCTACCGCGTCGCGATCGCCACCGCCGCGCCGGCCATCGCGGTTGCGCTCGTGCGGTTCGCGATCCGCATTGCCTTGCGGCTCGTCAGGAAGCGCCGCGCGCGGGTGGCGACGAACGCCCAGCAGAAGTCGCTCGCCACCAGCACGACGAGCATCGTGACGGTCAGCTCGAGCCACGCGAGCACGCCGATGTGGCGCAGGTCGACGAGCGTCGGCAGCAGCGCCAGGTAGAACATCATGATCTTCGGGTTGCCGAGCGTCACAAGGAGGCCCGCCACGAACATCCGCCACGGCGAGCGTGCGCTCGGCAGCGTCGCGCCGGCGGGGTCGGCCGGTGCGCGCCACATCTTCCAGGCAAGGAACAGAAGATAGCCCGCGCCCGCGAACTTCAGCACGATGAACAGGCTGCCGAACGCATGCGCGATCACTGCGAGCCCCGCGACCGCGCAGCCGAGCCACATCGCTTCCCCGATCCACATCGCGAGCAGGAACGGCAGCACGTCGCGCACGCCGTTGGTGAGCACGCGCGCGACGAGCGCGGCGACGCTCGGGCCGGGCGTGCCGGCGGAGACGAGCAGGGCGAGGGCGAATACGGCAAGCGCGGACAGCGTCATGGTGGCCTCGTATGCGGGGCGTTCGATACGTATGAAGATTCGATTATAGTGATGCCCGTTCCAGCCTGCCTACTGCCGACGCCATGACCGAACCTGTCCGAATCCGCCTCGCTACCCGTGACGACGCCGCCTCGATGGCCGCCGTGGAAGTCGCCGCCGCGCAGCGCTTTCGCGAGATCGGCATGGCGCACATCGCCGACGCGGGGGCGACCGATGCGGCCGCCGTGCTCGTGCGCATCGACGCGGGCCGCGCGTACGTCGCGGTCGATGCACGCGACGCATGCGTCGGCTTCGCGTTCTACCGGCTGCTCGACGCGCACCGGCTGTATCTCGAGGAACTGGACGTCGCGCCGTCGCACGCAGGGCAGCGGATCGGCGTGCGCCTGATCGAGCAGGTGGCCGCGCGCGCAGCCACGGATGGGCTCGCGCAGATCGTGCTGTCGACGTTCGTCACGCCGCCGTGGAATGCGCCGTATTACCGGCGCCACGGCTTCGACGACATCGACGATGCCGCGCTCGACGAGACGCTGCGCGCGATCCGCGCGCATCACGTGTCGCTCGGCCTCGACGAAACCCGGCGCGTGTTCATGCGCCGCGACCTGCGCGCATGAACCCGTGGCCGGCGGTGCTTACGCCGCGTCGCTGAGCGCCGGGTAGTCGGTGTAGCCCGTTTCGCCTTCCGCGTAGAACGTGGCCGGCACCGGCTGGTTGAGCGGCGCGTTCAGTTCGAAGCGGCGCGGCAGGTCGGGGTTCGCGATGAACAGCTTGCCCCATGCGATCGCATCGGCGTCGCCGCTTTCGAGCACCTGCTGCGCGGCGTCGGGCGTGAACTGCTCGTTCGCGATCAGCGGGCCGCCGAACGCCTCCTTCAGGCGCGGGCTCAACTCGTCGCCCTTGAACGACTCCCGCGTGAAGATGAACGCGATCTTGCGGCGGCCGAGTTCGCGCGCGACATAGCCGAACGTCGCGGCCGGGTCGGAGTCGCCCATCGTGTGCGCGTCGCCGCGCGGCGCGAGGTGCACGCCGACGCGCCCGGCGCCCCACACGTCGATCGCGGCGTCGACCACTTCCAGCAGCAGGCGCGCACGATTCTCGATCGGGCCGCCATACGCATCGGTGCGGCGGTTGGTGCTGTCCTGCAGGAACTGGTCGAGCAGGTAGCCGTTCGCGCCGTGGATCTCGACGCCGTCGAAGCCCGCGGCCTTCGCGTTTTCCGCGCCCTTGCGGTACGCGGCGACGATGCCCGGGATTTCATCGAGCGCGAGCGCGCGCGGCGTGACGAACGGACGCTCCGGACGCACGAGGCTCACGTGGCCGCCCGCCGCGATCGCGCTCGGCGCGACCGGCAATTCGCCGTCGAGGAAGACCGGATCGGAGATCCGGCCCACGTGCCAGAGCTGCAGGACGATGCGGCCGCCCGCGTCGTGCACGGCGCGCGTCACGCGCTTCCAGCCTTCCACCTGTTCGTCGGACCAGATGCCCGGCGTGCCTGCATAGCCGACGCCCTGCGGCGTGACCGCAGTCGCTTCGCTGATGATCAGGCCGGCCGACGCGCGCTCGGCGTAGTAGCGGACCATCAGGTCGTTGGGCACGCGCGAATCGCCCGCGCGGGCGCGGGTGAGCGGCGCCATCACGATACGGTTGGGCAGGGTCAGGTCGCCGAGGGTGACGGGATCGAACAGCGTGGGCATGACAGTTACCTCTTCACGAAAAGCGGGACGGAAGTCCGCATGGATGGTCCGGCCGGGTGGGTTAGAGTTCGCGGCGCAGGGCGTCGAGAAATGCGTCGATGACGGCCTCGTTGCGCTTGAAGAACGCCCACTGGCCGATCCGGGTCGAGGTCACGAGCCCTGCGCGCTGCAGCGTCGCGAGGTGCGCGGACACCGTCGATTGCGACAGCCCGCAGCGCGCGTCGATCTGCCCCGCGCAGACGCCGTGGTCGTACGGCAGCGTCTGGTTCGGGAAGTGCGCGCCGGGCGTTCTCAGCCAGACGAGGATTTCCCGGCGGACAGGGTTCGCGAGCGCTTTCAGGATCGCGTCGATGTCGAGGTCGGTCGGCATGGGTGGGTATTGTTCAGGCAAATTGGCATCGTCGATGGGCGAATCTTATATCGGAATTTGACGATATTCGCAAAGACACTGGTGGCTATGGGGGTGATAGCCGTGGACATGCAAATGACCCGCTCGGGATGTCCGGGCCCGGGCTCACGCCCGACGGTAGCGGATCGACCAGACCGTCAACAGCATCGCGCCGAACAGCAGCAGGCAGCCGAACGAGAAGTCGTTCAACGCGAGCATGTGCGCCTCGACATCGATCGCATGCGCGACCGACGCGAGCGCGCCGGACGGCGACAGCCCCGCGTGATCGAGCCGCGCGAACCAGTCGCCGGACGCGAAATCGTACGGCGTAATGTGGTCGACGAGATAGGTGTTGTGCACGCGGGAGCGGTGCTCGAAGTAGGTCGGCGCGGCCGAGGTCGCGACGCCGGTGCCGATCCGTCGCAGCGCGTTCTGCAGCCCGGATGCCGCGGGCAGCCGCTCGCGCGGCAGCCCGGCGAGCGAAAGCGACACGAGAGGCGTGATGAAGAACGCGGTGGCGGCGCCCATCAGCAGCGAGTTGGCGGCGATGTCGCCGATCGTCACGTCGCTGTTGAAGTGCATGCGCCAGAACGAGGCGGCGCCCCAGCCGACGAGCGCGACGGTCGCGAGCAGGCGCGGGTCGGTGCGGCCCTGGAAGCGGCCGAGCAGCGGCGCGATCACGATCCCCGCGACGCCGAGCGGCGCGGTGGCGATGCCGGCCCAGGTGGCCGTGTATCCCTGCTGGGTCTGCAGCCATAGCGGCACGAGCACCAGCGCGCCGAAGTAGAGCCCGAAGCCGACCGTGATCGCGAGCGTGCTGGTCGTGAAGTCGCGGTTCGCGAACAGCCGCAGGTCGACGATCGGATGGCTGTCGGTCAGCTCCCAGAGGATCAGCGCGATGAACGACGCGATACCCACGGCCGCCAGCACGCGAATTTCGTCGGACGCGAACCAGTCGAGGTTCTGGCCGCGATCGAGCAGCAATTGCAGCGAACCGAACGCGACGGTGAGCAGCAGCAGCCCGACGACGTCGACCGGCAGGCGCCGCGTCGCGTTGTCGCGCCCCGCCAGCAGCCGCGCGAGCACCACCAGCACGAGCACGCCCGGCGGCACGTTCACGTAGAAGATGTACGGCCAGCTCAGGTTGTCGGTGATCCAGCCGCCGGCGATCGGTCCGAGCACCGGCGCGACGAACGTCGTCGTCTGCCACACGGCCAGCGCGACGTGGCGGCGCGTCGGCGGGAACACGGCGAGCAGCAGCGCCTGGGACAGCGCGGTGATCGGGCCCGACGCAGCACCCTGAAGCGCGCGAAACAGCAGCAGCGCCTCGAAATTCGGCGCGATCCCGCACAGGATCGACGTGAGCACGAAGAGCAGCACCGCGACGCGGAACAGCCGGACCTGGCCGAAGCGCTGCGTGAGCCAGCCGGTGAGCGGCAGCGTGATCGCGAGCGGCGTCGCGAACGAGGTCAGCATCCAGGTGCCCATGTCCGGCGCGACGCCGAGATCGCCCGCGATGGTCGGGACGGCGACGTTCGCGATCGTCAGATCGAGCGTCTGCATGAAATTCGCAACGCTGACCGCGATCGCGACGAGCGTCAGCGGCATGCCGGCGAGCGGCTCCAGCGGCAGTTTCGGTGCTGCGTTCCGGGCGAAGAAGCGCATCGTCAGGCTCCCGGCGCGAGCGGGCGCGCACCGCTGTTCGCGCGAATCGTCGCGGCGACGAGCGCATCGCCCGCTTCTTCGTCGTCGCGGTAGATCGACGTGGCGTCGATCGGCCGGCGCACCTCGGGCGGATGGGCGGACGGCGACGCCGATGCCGTTGCGGCGCCGGCGCCGTGATCGACCGGCACCGACGCCGTCATCGACAGGCCGATGCGCAACGGGTGCGCACGCAGCTCGGCGGGATCGAGCGCGATCCGGACCGGCACGCGCTGGACGACCTTGATCCAGTTGCCGGTCGCGTTTTGCGCGGGCACGGCCGCGAATGCGGCGCCCGTGCCGGCTTCGAGCCCGACGACGTGCCCGTGGAACACCACGTCGCTGCCGTACAGGTCCGAGAACAGCTCGACCGGCTGCCCGGCGCGCATGCCGCGCAGTTGGGATTCCTTGAAGTTGGCTTCGACCCACACGCGATCCAGCGGCACGAGCGCCAGCGACGGCGTGCCGGGCGCGACGTGCTGGCCGACTTGCACGACCCGGCGCGTGACGAGCCCGCCGAGCGGCGCACGTATCTCGGTGCGGCGCAGTGCGAGCGCCGCGCTGCGGACCCGGGACGCCGCCGCGCGCACGAGCGGATTCGTGCCGATCGACGTGCCGTCGGTGTGCGCGAGCGTCGCGTCGTACGCGGCTTGCTGCGCGTTCAGCGCGGCCGCCGCGCCGTCCAACGCATCCCGCGCGTGGCGAAGATCCTCGCGCGACACGCCGCCGTCCTGCGCGAGGCTCAGCCGGCGCTGCAGGTCGTCGTTCGCCTTGGACCACTCGGAACGCCGCAGCCGGATCTGCGCTTGCTCGCGCGCCGCGTCCGCGTGCGCGGTGCGGTATTCACGTACCGCATGGGCGAGCTGGGCGACCGCTTCGTCCAGCGCGAGCCGGGCATCGGTCTTGTCGACGCTGAACAGCAGGTCGCCGGGGCGGACCCAGTCGGCGTTCTGCACGCGCACCGCGTCGACGGTGCCGCCGATCTGCGGCGAGATCTGCACGACGTCGCCGGAGACGTACGCATCGTCGGTCGTCTCGGTGCCGCGCGTGGCGGCCCAGCCGGCGATGGCGATGCCGGCGGCGCCGGCGAGCGCGATGAAGAACCAGCGGAAGTAGCGCCGGCGCGCGCGTTGCAGCGATGGCTCGGCGACGGGGGATTCGGGACGGTTCATTGCGTGACTCCAGTGGAAGAGGAGCCGCCGAGCGCGGCGATCAGGCGCGCATGCTCGATCGCGAACGACGCGTCGGCTCGGGCGACCGACGCGCGATCCTCGAGCAGCCGGCCTTGCGCAAGCAGGACGTCGAGATAGCCGGACATGCCTTTCCGGTAGCGCTGCGTCTCGATGGCATAGGTCTGTCGCGCGCGTGCCAGCGCTTCGCGGCGAAGCGCGCGCTGCCGGCCGAGCGTGTCGATCTGGACGAGGGTGTCGCTGACCTGGGCGAGCGCGTTGACGACCGTGTCGTCGTACACGGCGACGGCGGTGTTGTAGGCGGCGCTTTGCGCGCGCAGGCCGGCGCGCAGGCGGCCGCCTTCGAAAATCGGCAGCGTGATCGCGGGGCCCGCGCCGAGCGTGCCGCTGTTGCCGTGGAACAGCGCGCGGAAGCCCAAGCTCTGCACGCCGGCGAAGGCCAGCAGGTTGACGTCCGGATAGAAGGCGGCGCGCGCCGCGTCGATGTTCGCCGCTTCGGCTTCGACCCGGTAACGCGCGGCCAGCACGTCCGGCCGGCGGCCGATCAGCGCCGCGGGCAGGACGGCCGGCATCGGCAGCTCGGCGGCGGGCGGCGCGGCGGGCGTCAGCGCCTCGGCGTAACCGGGCCCCCGGCCGACCAGCGCGGCGAGCCGGTGGCGCAGCCGGGCCGCCGCGGCCGCGTGCGCGTCGATGTCGGCCTGCGCGTGCGGGATGGGTTCGCTTGCCCTGAGCACGGCGACCTGCATGTCGAGGCCGGCATCGGCGCGTTGCGATGTGAGGCGGAGCAGTTCGCTGTGCTGCTGCAGCGTATCGCGCGCGATCGCGAGCAGTTGCCGTTCGAGCGCGAGCTGCAGATAGGTCTCGACGATCGCCGCCTGCAGCGACACCGTGGCCGCTTGCTCGAGCGCGCGCTGCTGGTCCGCGCGCAGGGCGGCGGCGCGCGCCAACGCGTGCTGCCGGCCGGCGATGTCGAGATCGAACGACGCGCCGAGGAGCGCCTGCGCATCGGCCTGCCAGTGTCCGGCCGCGGGCGGCGGCGTCCGGTAGCTGCCCGGCAGGCGCGTCGGCACCGCGCTGGCCGCCGCGCCGAGCTGTGGCAGCAGCGCGGCGCTTTCGACGTCGGCGTCGGCCAGCGCCTGCGCGACGCGTTCCCGCTGCGCCCGCAGCGTCGGTGCGCCGGCCAGCGCGTCGTCGACGAGGCGATCCAGTTGCGCATCGCCGAATGCGGTCCACCAGCGTGCGGCGATCGTCGGCGAGCCGGCGCCGGCCGACCGGATCGCGGCGCCCGCATCGAGCTGCTCGACGGGAGTGATCCTGGCCGGCGGGCGTTGCGGGCCGAACGGGGCGCAGCCGGCGATCGCGAGCGCGGCGATCGCGGGAAGCAGGCGGCGGGCGCCGCGTGCTCGGTCGAGGAGGAAGGGCATGGTCGGTTTCCTGCGGCGTGATGGCGAAGGATGTATATCTAAAAATATATCTTTAGATATTGTTTGGCAATCGGCAACTCGCAGAAATGACAGTCAGTCGATGACTTGGCGGCATTGCTCGGCTTGTACCCGCGGCGGGGCGTTGGCCGGGCGTTCTCGACACGCGCCGATGCCGGCCTGGTCCTGCCGGCACGGGATATGACGGATGGGTGGCGTGGCCGGCCACAACCGAGCGTGAGTCGTCGTGGCTGTCGGGATAACGCGCCGATGGAGCGGGTGTTCCGCCGCCTGAAGACGGAATGGCTGCCGTCAGCGGGTTACATGACGGCGCAGGAGGTTCGCGGCGGCAGTCGCGGAAGAAAGACGTGACGCAGTGTCCGGGATGGATCGACCACTGCACGGACCCGCTACTGCATGAGTGCAGTACCTGAAAGCGCGGCCAGGTCGCGCTGTTCGCGCGTCGCCGCCACGAGTCCTCGGGTATACGCATGCCGAGGCGAATGCAAGGTCTGAAGCGTCTCGCCGGTTTCCACGATGCGCCCGTTCTGCATGACCGCGATTCGATGCGCGGTCGCGCGCAGCACGTCGATGTCGTGGCTGATGAGCACGTAGCTGAGCTTGTGCCGGCGCTGCAGATCCACAAGGAGCGCGAGGATGTTGCGCTGGACCGAGACGTCGAGTGCGCTGGTCGGTTCGTCGAGCACGAGGATGCGCGGATCGACGGCGAGCGCGCGCGCAATGGCAATGCGCTGTCGTTGTCCACCGGAGAACGCATGCGGGTAGCGCGACGCGGCCTCGGCCGGCAGGCCGGTTTCGGCGAGCAGTGCGGCGACGCGCGCGCGCCGCGCATCGGGCGTCAGGTGCGGGTGATGCAGCGTCATCCCCTCGCCGATGATCTCGCCCACCGTCATGCGCGGCGGCAGCGAGCCGAACGGATCCTGAAACACCATCTGCACGTGGGCCGCGCGTGCCATGCGCGACTGCGTGTCCGCGTGGCCGAGCCGGGCAAAGCCGAGGGTGCCGCCAAGCGGCCGTACCAGGCCGAGGATGGCCGATGCGAGCGTGGACTTCCCGCAGCCCGACTCGCCGAGCACGCCGAGCGTTTCCCCCTCGCGCAGATGAAGATCGATGCCGTCGAGTACGGTCGACGTGTCGCTGCGCAACACGCCGCGCCAGCCGCGCGCCCGCATGCGATAGCCCGCGCGCAGCCCGTTGATTTCCAGCACGCGAGGTGCGTCGGCAGCGAGCGGTGCGAGCGTGCGTGTCGGCGCACTGCCGAACAGCATCCGCGTGTACGGATGTCGCTGCGTTGCGAAGAGCGCGCCGGTTTCGCCGCTTTCGACGATTTCGCCGTGACGCATCACGGCCACGCGGTGCGCGAAGCGCCGCACGAGATGCAGGTCGTGCGTGATCAACAGCACCGCGAGTCCGGATTCGCCCTCCTGCAGCTCGATCAGCAGATCGACGATTTGCTGGCGGATCGTGGCATCGAGTGCGGTGGTGGGCTCGTCGGCGATCAGCAGGCGCGGCCGGCACGCGAGCGCCATCGCGATCATCGCGCGCTGGCGCTGCCCGCCGGACAGCTGATGCGGATAGCAATCGATCTTGCGCTCGGGCTGCGCAATGCCGGTGCGGCGCAGCAGCGCGATGGCGCGTGCACGCGCCGCCGCGCCGCGCAGGCCCGCGTGCAGGCGGAGGCTTTCGCCGATCTGCCGGCCGATGCTCCACACCGGATTCAGCGCAGTCATCGGTTCCTGGAACACCATGGCGATGTCGCGCCCGCGAACGGTGCGCCATTTCGCATCGGTATTGCCGAGCAGGTCCTTGCCGTCCAGGCGCACGCGGCCACTGACCGTGGCGCCGTCGGCGAGGCCCAGCATCGCGAGCGCGGTAAGGCTCTTGCCGGAACCCGATTCGCCGACCAGCGCGACCCGTTCGCCGGGCGCGATCGAGAGATCGACGCCGTTGACGACCGTATGCGCGCCGAAGCGGATGTGCAGGTTTTCCACCGCGAGGACGGGAGTGTTCATGTTCGTGATGATCCGAAGGCGCCCGGCTTGCGGACGGAAAGCGATTCGCGCAGCGCGTCGCCGATGAAGGTGAGCAGCAGCAGCGTGAGCACGAGCGCGGCAACGGCGGTGGCCGAGATCCACCACGCGTCGAGATGGCTCTTGCCTTCGGCGAGCAGCTCGCCGAGGCTCGGCGCGGGCGGCGGTACGCCAAGGCCCAGGAAGTCGAGGCTCGTGAGCGCGACGATGGCGGCGCTCATGCGAAACGGCAGGTACGTGATGACGGGCGTGAGGCTGTTGGGCAGGATGTGCCGCCACATGATCTGCCGGTCGGAGAGGCCGAGGGTGCGCGCGGCGCGCACGTAATCGAGCGAGCGCTTCTGCAGGAACTCGCCGCGCACGTAATCGGAAAGCGTGATCCAGCCGAATGCGGCGAGCAGCGCGAAGAGGAGCGGCAGGCTCGGCTCGAAGATCGACGAGAGGATGATGAGCAGATAGAGGTCGGGCAGCGCGTTCCATATTTCGATGAGCCGCTGCCCGACGAGATCGACGCGTCCCGCGTGATAGCCCTGCAGCGCGCCCGCGAGCACGCCGATCAGCGCGCCCGACAGCGTGAGCGCGAATGCGAACAGGATCGAGCTGCGAAAGCCGTAGAGCACGCGCGCGAATACGTCGCGGCCGAACGCATCGGTGCCGAGCCAGTTTTCCGTGGAGGGCGGCGCGGGAAACGGCGTCGCCGCGTGATAGTTCACGGTGTCGTAGCGATAGTGATCGGGCGCGTAGAGCGCGAAATTGCCATCACGCGCGAGCTGCTCGCGGATGAACGGATCGAGATAATCGGCTTCCGTCGGCAACGTGCCGCCGAACCGCGTATCGGGGTACGTGCGCACCGTGGGGAACAGCCATTGGCCGTCGTATCGCGCGATCAGCGGGCGGTCGTTGGCGATGCAGCCCGCAAACAGGCTCGCGACGAAGAGCGCCGCGAACGCGACGAGGCTGGCGAAGCCGAGCCGGTGCCCGCGAAAGCGCCGCCAGAAGCTGGCCGTGCGCCCGATCGGCGGGATATCGGTCGCCGGAAGGGGCGGCGCGGGCGGGCGAAGTGGGGTGATGGCTGCCATGATGGACGAGAGCGTCAAAGGGCGTTGCCGCCGAAATGGATGCGCGGATCGATCAACGCGTAGGCGACGTCGCCGATGAGCTTCGCGACGAGGCTCACCACGGTGAACACGAACAACGCGCCGAGTACGACCGGATAGTCGCGGCCGATGATGGCGTCGTATGAGAGGCGGCCGACGCCGTCGAGCGAGAACAGCGTTTCGATGAGCAGGCTGCCGCTCACGAACGCTGCGACGAATGCGGCCGGAAAGCCGGTGGCGAGCGGGATCAGCGCGTTGCGCAGCACATGTCCCCACACCACGCGCTGGCGCGACGCGCCTTTCGCGCGGGCGGTCAGCACGTACTGACGCGCGAGCTCGTCGAGGAACGCGTTGCGCGTGAGTAGCGAGACGACGGCGAGATTGCCCGTGACCGCCGCCGTGACGGGCAGGACGAGGTGCCACAGCCGGTCGACGATGCGGGCACCCAAAGCGAGCTGGTCGTAGCCGTCCGACGCGAGGCCGCCAAGGGGAAACACGTGCAGGAACAGGTTGCCGCTAAAGAGCATCAACAGCAGCACGCCGAGCACGAAGCCCGGAATCGCATAACCCGCGAGCAGCGCGATGCTCGTCGCGAAATCGAACGGCGTGCCGCGTCGCAGCGCCTTCGCGATGCCGAGCGGCACCGAGATCAGGTAAGTGAGCGCGAGCGACCAGCCGCCGAGCGTGACCGTGACGGGCAGCTTGCCGACGATCAGGTCCCACACCGACCGATGCTGGAAGAACGATTGGCCGAGATCGAGCCGCGCGTAGCGTCCTAGCATCCGCACATAACGCGTGAGCGGCGGCACGTCGAAGCCGAACTCATGGCGGATCGCGGCGACCTGCACGGGATCGACTCCCTCGTTGCCGTGATAGCCGTCGCCGCCACGCGTGCTTTCGCCGTGCAGCGAAGTGCCCTGAAGGCGCGCCATGACCTGTTCGACGGGGCCGCCGGGCACGAATTGCATGATGATGAAGGTGAGGGTCAGCACGCCGAGCAGCGTCGGCACCATGAGCAGCAGTCTGCGACCGATGTACGCGATCATGGCAGCCTCACTTGCTTCGCAGCGGCGTGCCCGCTTGCGGGTGCCACCAGCCGATGACCCAGTCGGCCCAGCCGTACTGCCGCGGCACGCTCGACGGCGGCGCGATGCGCGCGTTCCACGCGACGCGCGCATGCGTGATATGCCACTCCGGCACCATGATGTGTTCACTGAGCAGTACGCGGTCGAGCGCACGCGTCGCCGCGACCAGTTCGCTTTCGGATTGCGCGCGCTGGACGGCATCGATGAGCACGTCGACGGCGGGCGACGCCACGCCCGCATAGTTTTCCGAGCCGGGCGTGCGCGCTGCCGCGCTGCCGAAGCGGCGCGCGAGTTCCGCGCCCGGGATGCTGGCCGGGCGATAGCCTACGGTGGTCATGTCGAAGTCGAAATGCTTGAGCCGTTCGTTGATGACGGCCTGGTCCATGATGCGCAGACGCGCGTCGATGCCGAGCAGCCGCAGGTTGCGCACCACGATCATCAGGATGCGCTCCATCCCGCTGCCGTCGTCGAGCAACTCGACGGTGAGCGGCGCGCCGGACGCGTCGCGCAGCACGCCGTCGCGATACCGCCAGCCCGCGCTCGCGAGCAGGGCTTCGGCCCTGGCGAGATTGCGACGCAGGCCGTGGGGGGCCGACGTGTCGGGTTGCGGCGGCAGCGGCCCGAACACGGCGGGCGGCACCGTGTTGCGCAGCGGCTCCAGCAGTGCCAGCTCGGCCGCGCCGGGCGCGCCCGTGGCCGCGAACTCGCTGTCGTCGAAGTAGCTGCGGCTGCGCGTGTATTGCCCGTAGAACATGTTGCGGTTGATCCACTCGTAGTCGAGCGCGAGCCCGATCGCCTCGCGCACGCGCACGTCCCGGAACTTCGCGCGGCGAAGATTGAAGATGAGGCCTTGTGCGCCGCTGATGCCGCGTTCGGGAAACTCGCGCTTGTAGAGCGTGCGGTTCGTGAAACCGGGGCCGTCGTAGTTGTGCGCCCATTGCTCGGCGCTGCCTTCGAAGAGCGCGTCGATTTCGCCCGCGCGGAACGCCTGCAGCGGCGCGTAGGGATCGCTGTAGAGCCGGAAGCGTATCGTCGAGAAATTGAACATGCCGCGGCGCGCCGGCAAATTCGCGGCCCAATAGCGCGGATTGCGCCGATAAACGATTTCGCGGTTGCTCGCTCGCGACGCGATCACGTAGGGGCCGCTCGCGAGTGGCTCGACGGTCGCGAGCTGATCGAAGCGCAGCGTGCCGCGGCCACGCGTGCGCCCCCAGTTGCGCGAAAACACGTAGAGGTCGCCCGCCGTGAGCGCGGCGCGACGGTCGGCGCGGCGGAATTCGAAGCGAACGGTGTGCGCATCGACCACGACGGCGTCGCGGATCAGTGCGTAGCGGCTGCTGTAGACGGGCGACGTGGCCGGGTTCGTCAGGCATTCGAACGCGTAGCGCACGTCGTCGGCGGTGACGGGGTCGCCGTTCGAGAAGCGCGCGGCCGGGTCGAGATGAAACGTGGCCGAGAGACCGTCCGGGGCGAGCGCGACGCGGTCGGCGAGCAGCGGGTACTGGATGCCGACTTCGTCGAGGCTGCGCTGCATCAGCGTCTCGAAGGCGAGATTGAGCAGGTCGGGCGCGGCATTGCCGCGCAGCAGGAACGGGTTCAGCGAGTCGTAGGTCGAGACTTCGCCGTAGTTCGACAGCGTGAGCGTGCCTTCGCGCTGCGGCGCGGCGTCGGCATAGGCAAAGCGCGTCAGTGCGGCAGCGGGCCGTGCGTCGCCGAACTCGGAGAGCGTGGTTTGCCAGCGGGGGGCTGGAGAAGTGGCCGCGGCAGGCGTGATCGCGGCTCGCGCCGAGGCGACGACGCACAGCGCAATGCACGCCGCGATACGCGATGCCGCGCGGCGCCCGGTACGACGCGAACGGTGCGGAAATGAACGTCCGGCGCGTGTCATCAATGCCCCGGCAGCGTGACCAGCGACAGCTTCGCGATGCCCGCATGCTGGATCGCCCCCATCACTTTCGCGACGGGGCCGTAGGGCACGGTTTCGTCGGCCTGCAGCGAGACCGCGAGATCGGCATCCTGCCGCTTGCGCGATTCGAGCTGGCTCTCCACCTGCGCAAGCGGCACCTGCTGCTTGTCGAACCATACGGCGCCGGCCGCGTCGACGCTCACCGCGAGCGGTTTCTTCGGATCGACGGAGGCCGTGGCTTCGGTCTTCGGCAGATTGACGTGAATCGCCTTGTTGAGCAGCGGCGCGGTGACGATGAACGCGACGAGCAGCACGAGCATCACGTCGACGAGCGGCGTAATGTTGATTTCGCTGAGGACGTCGTCGTCCTGGCTGGAGGAAGAAAAGGCCATTATGCTGCGACCTCCTGCGCACGAACGAACGGCGCCGCGCTGCGTTCCGCGCGCGACGGGGTCGTGCCTGCATCGTCCCCGCCGTCGCGTGCGAGACGGAAATGGTCGCGCTGCGCGAGTGCATAGAGATCGCCTGCGTGGTCGTCGAGGCGCGCCACGACCACCTTCACGCGGCGCACGAAGACGTTGTAGGCAAGCACGGCGGGCACGGCGACCGCGATGCCGATGCCGGTGGCGACGAGCGCCTCGCCGATCGGGCCGGCCACGACGTCGATGCTTGCCGACGCCGCGTGCGAGATCGCGCCGAGCGCGTGGATGATGCCGAACACGGTGCCGAACAGGCCGACGAACGGCGCGACGCTGCCGACCGATGCGAGCCATGCGAGCGAATGCTCGAGACGTCGGCGTTCCTGGCCGATCTGCCGTGCGAGCTGGCGCTCGAGCGTGTCCTGGCGGCTCCACAGATCTTCAGGTGTTTCGCCCGCGAATGCATGCGCGTCGGCGAGCGCATCGAGGGCGGCTTGCGTCACCCGGGCCTTGGGGCCTGCCTGCAGCGCACGCGCGGCGATTTCGCGCAGGGTGCTGGCGTCGGCGAGTGCTGCGCTGGCGCGGCCGTCGGCGCGCGCCGCACGCACATGCTGGAGGGTCTTGACGACGATGATCGTCCACGTGGCGATGGAAAAGAGACCGAGCGCCCACAGCGCGCCCTGCACGATGATCGTAAGCGGTAGCGAATTCATGTTCGAACTCCTGATGGATCAGTCAAGTTGAAAATTCAGAGGAACGTCGACCCAGCCGTCGACGGGTGTCGTTCCGCGCTTGGCGGGCACGAAGCTCCAGCGGCGCACGGCGGCGATGGCGGCGTCGTCGAGCACGCGATGTCCGCTGGAACTGCGCAGCTGGATCGAATCGGGCGTGCCGCTCGCGAGGACGTGCACGTGAAGGACGACCCTGCCTTGCCAGCCGTAGTCCTGCGCGATGGCCGGATAGGCAGGCGCGGGATTGCGGAGGTAGTCGGCATCGCCGTCCGGCAGCGTGGTTTTCTCGGTGGCCGGCGATGCGGCCGTGCGCGGCGCTGCCGCCGGCGTCGCCACGGGCGTGTCCGCCGGGGCGGGCGTGGGCGCCGCGGCCGGGGGCGGCAGCACGTTGGCGGGCGGCGTGGGCGTCGCCGTCGGCACGGGGCGCGGGCGGGGCGGATGGGCGTTGCGTACCTGCGGCAGCGGTTTCGGCGGCGTGACGGGTGCGGCCTTGGCTGCCTGTGGCAGCGGCTTGGGCGGCGCCGTCATCTCGAGCGTGATGGGTGGCGTAACGGGCGGCTTGTTCGCCGGTGCCGGCGCGTGCAGCCACATCCAGACGAATGCGGCATGCAGCGCCGCCACGCCGAGCGCGCATGCGAGGACATTGCGCGACGGAACGGATGCGGCGTCGCGCGAGCCATGCGCGCCGGGCGTTCGTGCGCGTCGATCTTGCGAACGGCGTTCGTCGTGAGTGTGCGTTTCGCGGCGCGGCATCACGAGCGCAAGATACGTCGCCCGGCGATGCTCGCCCGGCATCGCGCCATCCCAGGAAAAGTGCGCGGCGCTCACAGGTCGAACCTCGCGTTGAGCGCCACCGTGCGCGGTTGACCGACGAAGATGTAGTCGGACTGCAGGAAGCCCCAGTAGCGGCGGTTGAAGATGTTGTCGACTTCGGCGCGCAGCGTGACGCCGTGCCCGCCGATCGTGGTGCGGTAGCTCAGGCCGGCGTTGAAGAGCGTGTAGCTCGGCAGCACGTACTGATTGAGCGCGTCGGCCTTCATGTTGCCGAAATAGTGTGCCTCGGCGCTCGCGGTCAGGCCGGGCAGGCCCGGAATGCGATCGCTGACCTGCAGCACGCCCTGCCAGCGCGGGATGCCTTCGATGCGCTTGCCGACGAGATCGGCCTCGGTCTCGGTATAGGTGCCTGACAGCCACGACGCGCTCGCCGAGATGCGGAAACCCGCGGGCAGGTCGACGCGGCCATTCAGTTCGAGGCCCTCGATGCGCTCGGAGCCGTTCGACACATAGATGTTCTGCGCATTGCCGTACTCGGCGCCGCGCTGGATCCGGAAGAGCGCCGCCGAAGCGCCCACCTTGCGGCCGTCATATTTCACGCCCACCTCGTACTGCTTGCTCTTGAGCGGCGACAGCACTTCGTTTGCGTTGGCATAGGTCGGGCCCGCCGTTCCGCCGTCCTCGATCGCCTCGACATAGCTCGCGTAGAACAGCAGGTCGTTGCGCGGACGGAACATCAGCGCGAACGTGGGCGTGGTGGGCGTGAGCGTATAAACCTTGGCCGCGGCGCCGGGCTTGGTCAGCGAGGTCTGGTGATAGCTCGTGTAGCGGACGCCGGCGAGGATCGACCAGTACTTCAGGAAGCTCAGCGTGTCGCTTGCGAATACCGATTTTTGCTGCGAGCTGAAGTTGTCGAACTGGAGGCCGTAGTCAAACGTGCCATTCCACGTGTGCGCGGCGATCGGTTGATAGAGATTGTTGGCGCCGATGTCGGTGTAGAGCGACGCTGGCACGGTTTTCTTGCTGAGCCATTGGCTGGACGCGCCTACCACGACCTGATGATCGACCGGGCCGGTCGAGAACTTGCCTTCTAGCGTGGCCTGTACCTGATCGTAGATCGACGAACCGCGTGCGCGATTCAGGAACGTATTGAAGTCACCTTGTTCGTTGAGCAACCCGAGCCATTGCCCGGAGTAGCTGCGTTCGTCCTTGCTGTGGCTATAGTCGACGCTCGCTTTCCAGGCCGGATTGATCTGCCAGTGCAGGCCGGTCGACGCGAAATAGACGTTCGAGTTGAACCACGTGTCGTTGTATGCGGACAGATTCGTGCGGCCGCTCGGCGCACGAGGCAACGCCTTGCTCGCATACGAATCGAGCGTGAGATCCTGGATGCCGCCTTCGACCTTGCGCGATTGGTAGATGCCGTCGAACGTCCAGGTGAGGCCGCTTGCAAGACGCGCATCGAGCGACAGCGATTCGGAATTGCGAAGCACGTGCGATCCATTGTAGGTATCGCCTTGCTCGTGCGTGATGTTGAATCGATAGCCGAACATCTGCCCGGGGCCGAAGCGGCCGCCGGTGTCGATGTGCTCGCTGAACACGCTGTCCGAACTGTAGCCGACGTCCGCGCTGAACGTGAATGCGTCGGTGGGCTTCTTCGTCACGAAGTTGATGATGCCGCCCGGGGCGCCGAAGCCGTACATGAAGCCGGATGATCCCTTGAGCAGCTGGATCGACTCGAACGATTCGACCGGCAGTTCCACCGTCGTCATATAGAACGGCAACCCGTTGATCTTGTAGCCGTTGTAGTCATCGAGGGCAATGCCGCGTACGTTGATCGAGTACGCGTTGAACGAATAGGTGTCGCCGAGCGACATGACCGCCGCGTCTTCCGCGAACACCTTGCCAAGTGCTTTCACCTGGCGATCCTCCAGTTCCTGTTGCTTGACGACACGCGTGGAAAACGGGGTTTCGAGGTCCGAACGCGTGCCAAGTGCGCCGCTCGAGACTTGCGGGGCCTGCTGCCGCACGCCGTTCACGGTCACGGTGGCGAGACTGCGAACCCGGTCGCTATCCTGGCGGGCGCCCTTGCCGGCCGGTATTTGCGTATCGGATGTCGGGGCGTCGGGCGAGGCGGGGGCGGTCTCGGCATGCGCAAGCGAGAGCGATCCTGTTCCGAACATCAGTGCGGACAATATGTGCAGCCTGAATTTGCAATCTCTTGTCATTAGGAATCCGATATGACGGAATCTCATGCCGGGCATGGATTCATGAATGGATCAACCGATGCTGAATCTCACTCGTGAGCAGCGGGGAGGCGCTCTACGAAAGCACTCAGAATCTCGACGAAATGATCGAATGCCTGATCCGGGATGGATTGATCGCGTACGAACAGTTCCTGAAAGCACAATCCACGGATGAAGCATGCAATCACGTAACGCGTGAGCATGGGTGTGGCGGTGTTGTCGATCGACGTATTCGGCAGGTACGCGCTCACGTCTGCTCCGATCGAATGCGTGAGCAACGCAGCGTTGAAGCGTGCGCGCAGGTCGTCGTCATTGCGCAGGGCCCAGTAGAACTCCTGCGTCATCGGAAGCGTTTCCTGCATCTGCGTGCGCCAGGCAACGACTTCCTCGCGCACGGTGGCGGTGCTGTGGATCCGCTGCTGAAGCGAAGCCAGTTTGCCTTCCAGCCACTCGATGTACGACGCAACCAGGAGGTCGTTCTTGTGCGGGAAATGATGCAGAAGCGCACCGCGGGAGAAACCGGCCTGGCTGCAGATTTCGGTGATCGATGTCTTTGCGAGCCCGACTTCTTTCATGCATCGCAGCGTGGCATTGATCAGCGCGTGGCGGGTCGTGGCGCGGCGTTCGCTTTGCGGGCGTCGGTGGCGGCCCGTGGCAGAGGATGTGGCAGAGGTCATAGGGCTATGTGTGCCTGGGGCGAAGATTGCCCAACGGAGCACATCGATGCGAACGAAAAATAAACAGTACGCTCGGTATCTTAGTGAGCGCCCTGGGGCCAGTCCAAGGAAATATCGTCACATACTTAGATCCGAATTTCGCGCACGCGTACTGTTTTTGGTGTGGTCAGGAAACCCACTCGACTGATATTGAGTTGACCGATTGCGTTGGCATTGTTTACGACCATGAAACTAGAGTCGTGAGCGTGCCATTCGAGATTCCTGCTGATGGGGGGGGAGATTGGGAGCATCGCTGAAGCCATGCCAGTCTTGGCGGTCGAAGAGGTGCCGGCAGGGTTCGCTTTCAATTCGTTGAATCTGGCGAAAATTTCGGTTCTTGTTCTCTACCGAATAACTGTCAGTTGCGACAGGTGTTGCGATATGACGCAACACTCCTTTCGAAGATCGATATCCCGCGCGATACCATTCGGCGCTGAAGTCGGACCCGATAAAAAACGCGCAATACCGAGAAGCAGCGCCATTCACCGAGGGCATTCATGTCGATCGTGTTCGACGCGGGCACCCACGGCGCGCAAGCCTTGTACAGGAAAATCGATCGCCGGGTACTCGCCTTCCTCGCCATCTGTTATGCAGTCGCATATATCGATCGTGTGAACATCGGCTTCGCGAAATTGCAGATGCAACAGAATCTCGCGTTGAGCGACGCCGCCTACGGCTTCGGTGCGGCCATCTTTTTCCTGGGCTACACACTGTTCGAAATTCCGAGCAATCAGCTCCTTACCCGGATCGGCGCGCGCAAGACGCTGAGCCGGATCATGCTGCTCTGGGGCGTCGCGTCGATGTCGATGTTCCTGGTCACCGACGCAACGTCGTTCTACGTGGCCCGATTCCTTCTCGGCGTATGCGAGGCCGGCTTCGCTCCCGGCATGCTTTTCTATCGCACTCGCTGGTATCCGCGCGAGCGCCTCGGTCGGGCGATGGCCTTGCTGCTGTGCGCGGCGCCACTCGGCGGCATCGTCGCGGCACCGGCGTCCGGGTGGCTGCTCGAACACATGAAAGACGTCGCGGGGCTCGCCGGCTGGCAATGGATGTTCGTGATCGAAGGTGTGCCGGCGCTCATTCTGGGCGCGCTCGCACTGATGTGGCTGAATGGCGCCCCGGAGGACACGCGATGGCTGACGGCCGACGAGAAGCGGGCGATCATCGAGCAGCGCGATACCGAACGATCGACTCGGGAACGGTGGCCGGCCCTGAAGACGGTGCTGCGCGACGTCGGAATCTACCGTCTGTCGGTGGTCTACTTCTGTCTGATATGCGGCGTCTACGCCGTGGGTTTCTGGCTTCCGTCGATCCTGAAGACGAGCGGCGTGAACAGCATCATCGAGATCGGCTGGTACTCGGCCATTCCGTACGCGGCGGCCGTCGCGGGGATGTACTGGCTGTCGTGGCGAAAACTCGATGCTGCCGTTCGGATCGCGCCCCGGGTGCGCCAGCAGGGGATGATGGTGCTTCAGGCGGACCAAGGTGCCGCAGGCATATTCAACGGAAGAAGACCTCCATTGACTTGCGCCGCCGCCCTCGATCAATCGTGATCCAGCACCGCGACATAGTCATACCGGTCACCCCGGTACAACGAGCACGTCAACTCGAGCGGGCAGCCCTCGCTCGAGAACGAGCGGCGCTCGATCGACAGCACGGGGTCGCCCGCGTTGATGCCGAGCAGTTCTGCATCACGCGCCGACGCAAGTTCGGCGCGCAGCCGCTGGATCGCGCGCACGGGCCGCACGTCGGCGTCCTGCAGCGCGCGATAGAGCGATTCGCCGAAATCGACCGTGTCGCGCAGCAGGTCGGCCGGCAGCGTCGCGCGCTCGATCGCCATCGGCACCGCATCGGCCGTGCGCACGCGTTCGAGGCGGATCACGCGTGCATCGGGCCCGAGCCCGAGCGCGAGCAGCTCGTCGGGCGACGGCCGGTCGAGCTCGCGCCGCAGCCACTGCGAACCGGGCTTGAGCCCGCGCCGCTGCATGTCGTCCGAGAAGCTGGTGATCAGCGACAGCTGCTGCTCGACCCGCGCGGCGACGAAGGTGCCGGCGCCGCGCCGGGATTCGATCAGCCCTTGCCGCGTGAGCTTGTCGATCGCGCGGCGCACGGTGTCCCGCGACACCTGGAAGCGCTCGGCCAGTTCGCGTTCCGGCGGGAGGCCCTCGCCGGTCTTCAGCTTGCCGTCCACGATGGCCGTGCGCAGCAGGCGCGCGAGCCGCATCGAGATCGACGAATCGCCGCTCTCGCCGCCATCGACGGGCGCGCGCAGCGCCGCCACCTGGGCAGCGTCGAACAGGTCGGCGCGTTCGGTCGGGCGGGCGCGGGGCCGGCCGCGTGGAGTCGGGTTCGAAGGTTTCATGTGAGGGGCGACATTCGAGGGGGCAATGCGCGCGACGCGCGCATCATTTTTGTCCGTCGGACGGCAGCAGCGCGAGCGCCTTGCGGATCGAGCCGCCTGCCGCGCCGGCGAGCCGCTCGGCGCTCGCGCGATCGACGCCCGCGACGAGCATCAGGATCGCGATGCGCGGCCGGTTGCCGGCCTGATCGAGCGCGCGCTCGGCCGCATCGTGCGACACGTGCGCGGCTTGCGACACGATGCCGATCGCGCGCTGCCGCAGCTTGTGGTTGTGCGCCTGGACGTCGATCATCAGGTTGCCGTAGGTCTTGCCGAGCGCCACCATCGAAATCGTCGACAGCATGTTGCAGATCATCTTCTGCGCGGTGCCGGCCTTCAGGCGCGTGGAGCCCGTCAGCACTTCCGGGCCGCAGTCCACCTCGATCGCGACGTCGGACAGTTGGCCCGCTTCGCTGCCGAGGTTGCACGCCACGCACACGGTCCGGCAGCCGGTCGCCCGCGCGTAGCGCAATGCGCCGATCACGTAAGGCGTGCGTCCGCTCGCGGTCAACCCGACGACCACGTCGTTCGCCGCGAGTTCGACGGCTTCGAGATCGCGGCGCCCGAGCGCGTCCGAATCCTCGGCGGACTCGGTGATGCCCGCGAAGCCGCCCGCGACGATGCCGACGATGTCGCCGGGCCGCGTGCCGAACGTGGGCTGGCACTCGAGCGCATCGAGGTAGCCGATGCGCCCGCTGTTGCCGGCGCCGATATAGATCAGCCTGCCGCCCGCGCGCAGCGCGTCGGCGATCGCGGCCACGCCGGCGGCGATCGCGGGCAATGCCTGGGCGACGCACGCCGCGACGCGCGCGTCTTCCCGATTCATCAGTGCCAGCGCTTCGCCGATGCCGAGCGCGTCGAGGTTCGCGCTTTGCCCGTTGGGCTGCTCGGTGACGAGATGGTCCAGCGGCATGGTGGTGTGCTCTCCCGGAAACGATCCGTCAAATGATAATTGGTATGGTCGGATTTGAAAACAGGTATGGCAAGCGGTTTCGCCATGCCTTGCGCGTGAAGCCGCATCGCGATATGCAGAGAATTGCTTGATATGGCGGAGATTTGAATAAATCTGCCGATCGCTTCATATGCATATGAAAAGACGGATTTTGCGGGGCGGTCGATATTTGGTACGGTCCAATTATTGCGAAGGCATACCTTTCGCGTAGAACCTGCCCCGAGTGCGGCGGCGGGCGGGGCATGGACATGACGGATCGACTGGCGGGAGCAACAGCATGAGTTCGGAACAGGGGGCGCAGCTCGACGCGCTGGCGCACGCCATCCTCGGCGCGGTGGGCGGGGCGGCGAACGTGGAGCGCCATTTTCATTGCATGACGCGCCTGCGTATCGTGCTGGTCGATGCGGACCGCGCCGACCTGTCGGCGTTGAAGGCGTTGCCGGCGGTGCTCGGCGTCGTGGCCGGCAACCCGCTGCAGATCGTGATCGGTCCGGGCGCGGTTGCGCAGGCGTCGGCCGCGTTCGCCGACGCGCTGGCCGCTTCGCCGGCGGTACCCGCGGCACCTGCAGCACCCGCGGCCCAGCCGGAAACGGCAGCCCCGTCACGTGAAGCCGCGACGCGCGCGGCGCGGAAAAACACCGCGCCGAGCCGCTTCCTGCGGCGTATCGCCAGCATCTTCACGCCGCTGATTCCAGCGCTGATCGGCGCGGGCCTGCTGAACGCACTTGCCGGCCTGCTGCGGGTGTGGGCCGCGCAGGCACATGCCGGCAGCACGGGCGCGCTGCCGTTCGCGGCGACGGTTGCGTCGATCGTCGGCTCGGCGTTCTTCGCATTCCTGGTGATCCAGGTCGGCATGAACGCGGCCGCCGAGTTTCGCGGCACGGCATGCCTCGGCGGCGCGACGGCCGGCATCATGATCCTGCCGGCCGTCGCGAAGCTGCCCGCGTTCGCGTTGCCGATCCTCGGCGAGATCGTGCTGAAGCCCGGCCAGGGCGGCCTGATGGGCGCGCTGCTGGCCGGCGCGCTGACCGCCTGCATCGAGCGGGGCGTGCGCGCGCGCATCGCGTCCGCGGCCGAGACGCTGCTCGCGCCGACACTCGCGCTCGGGCTCGCGGGCATCGCGACGCTGTTCGTCATCATGCCCGTCGCGGAAGTGCTGACGCAGGCGGTCGGCAACCTGACCACGCACCTGCTGCGCGCGGGCGGCATGCCGGCCGCGTTCGTGCTGGCCGCGTCGTTCATCGGCCTGCTGATGTTCGGCCTGCATCAGGCGCTGATCCCGATTCACGCGCAGCTGATCGCGCAATTCGGCTATACCGCGCTGTTTCCGATTCTCGCGATGTCCGGTTGCGGGCAGGCCGGCGCGGCATTCGCGCTGTATTTCCGCACCCGGGACCCGCGCCTGAAGCAGACTATCCGCAACACGCTGCCCACCTGCATGCTCGGCGTGAGCGAACCGCTGCTGTACGGCGTCACGCTGCCGCTCGGCCGGCCGCTGGTCACGGCGTCGCTGGGCGGCGGGGCCGGCGCGCTGGTGCTCGGGTATTGCGCCGCGCATGGCCTCGACGTCGGCGCGACGACCATCGGCCCGGCCAACCTGATGCTGATCCCGCTCGTGACGGGGCCGATGGGGCTGGTCGCCAGCATCGCCGTGTACTGCGCGGCGGTCGCGGTCGCCTATGCGACCGGCTTCACGCTGACGTGGTTCTTCGGCCTGAGCGGCGAGCAACGCCGCCGCCTGGACAGCGAAGCAAGCCCGGCCGTCGTCGCGCGCGCGGTGTAACGGCGCGCCGGGGCGGTGGCGATCGGACGGCATCGGCCGGGATGGCACGCATCCCGGTAAATCTGGATAACTGATTATCAAATCATGAAAAGCAGGATTTTCGTCTGCGCCGCGCTGGCGTGGGCGTCGCTCGCGCACGCGCAGTCCAGCGTGCTCGTGTGGGGCCGCGTGGGCGGGGGTGTGCAGGTCACGTCGAACGTGCAGAAAGCCGCCGGCGGCACGGGGGCGCGATGGTCGCAGGGCAGCGACTGGGGCGTCAACATTCTCGCGATCAAGGGCACCGAGGATCTCGGAAACGGCAATGCCGCGATGTTCCTGCTGGAATCCGCGTTCACGCCGACGGGCTCGCTCGTCGGCGGGCTGATGTTCCAGCGCGCCGCGTGGGTGGCGCTGAAGAATTCACGGCTCGGCACGATCCGGTTCGGCCAGGGGCCGATGGTGAACAACTACGTGTGGGAGTTCGATCCGCTGCTCGAGGAGAACTTCGGCGCGCAATCGTTCGTCGCCTATCGCAATGGCTCGCGGCTGTCGAACGGCCTCCGCTACCTGTCGCCCGATTTCCATGGGTTCTCGTTCGAGGCGCAGCTGAACCTCGGCAACAGCACGGTCAACTTCAACTCGGGCGATCCGGGCAATGCCGGCAAGGCGGGGCGCGCGGACGGCTTCGCGCTCGCCTACACGAACGGCGATTTCCAGGTGCGCCTGCTGTGGGACGAGATCCGCAATGCGCAGGGCCGGCAGGACAACCTGTTCCGCTATTCGCGCGAGGCGTTCGCCGGCATCCGCGACCGCTTCGGCCCGCTGCGCGTGCAGGCGGCCTATACGCATTACTCGGCTCCGGATACGCCCGCCGGGTTGTCGGACAGCGCGGACCTCTGGTGGGCGGGCGCCACCTACGACGTCAATCCGGCGCTGCATGTGCACGGCGCGGTCTACACGATGCGCGTGGGGCCGGGGCGCTGGACCGAGGATCACGACGGCGCCGCGCGCACGACGATGATCGGCGTCGGCTGCATGGTCGACCTGTCGAAGCGCACCTTCCTTTACAGCATGGCGGCGCACGTGTTCAACAGCGCGCACGCGAATTTCGGCGTCAATCCGCAAAACCCGGGGCTCGGGCCGGGCAAGGCCGGCTGGGGCACCAATCCGCCAGCGGGGCAAGGGCAGAGCGGCCTGTATGCCGGGATCGAGACGCTGTTCTGACGAACGGCGTCGATCGGTCGGCGCGGCGACAGCCGGGCCGGATTTCCCGCAACCCTCGAACGAGGACACCACCATGAAGCAACCCGGATTCATTCGCATGGCCGCCGCCAGGCTCGGCCTCCCCGCCGCGCTGCTCGCGCTCGGCCTGTTCGCCGGCGTGCCCGGCGCGGCGCACGCGGCGCCGTTCACCGTGCTCGACAACACCGCGTATGCCGACGTGTCGATCGGGCATGGCGCGGTGAAGATCAACTTCATCCCCGCGCGCTACTGCAAGCCGCTGACGGTCGATGCGAACGGCCGCGCGGTGCTGCCGTCGCGCAGCGCGTGGGTCAACCTGATCAACACGTACGACCCCACGCCGGCCGATGCGCCCGGCTATCTCGTGCTCGATTGCGAGGAACTGTACCTGAGCGGCAGCAGCGCGACGATCGCGAACCACCTGGCCATCCTCAAGCAATTGCAGGCGTGGGCGCGGGAAGTGCGGCCCAATCGCACGCTCGGCTGGTACGGCCTCGTCAACACGGCCCACATCAGCAGCGCCGATGCGAATGCCGCGTATCGCGGCGTCGCGGAACTGATGGACCTCGACGGCGGGCATACCGCGCATTTCCCGAGCGCGTACATCCGCGCGGACGGCGCCGACTCGTGGACGCGCGTGGACTGGGCGACGCAGCTCAATCGCAACATCGCATCGGCGGCGCAGGCCGATGCGCTGAGCCGCACCGGCCCGCATCCGGTGTTCCCGTACCTGTGGCCGCAGTACTACGACCGCAACACGCAGCTCGTGCCGGGCGGCCAGTGGCAATACATCCTGAACGACATTCTCGCCACGACGGCGAACGGCGCGGTGATCTGGGGCGGGCAGAATCCCGCGGTGGCCTACAACCCGGGCAACGGCGGGGCCGGCGAGTGGGTCGGCGTCACGCAGACGTTCCTCGACAGCCTGGGAAATCGCAACTGACGCCGCGGCAGTTCGCGTGCGTGAAGACGAAGGCCGGTTTTCATCGGGAAACCGGCCTTCGTGAGGCGGGGCCGCGCCTGCTTCGTTCCGGCACGATGTTCCGCTACTTGCCGGCTTGTGTGGACATACCGGCGGCAGGCGCGCCGGACGCAGCGGCCTGCGCCGCCTGCTGCGCGTCGACGCGCGCTTGCGCCGCCTGGATATCGGCGGGATACGAGCCCTCGTCGCCGGCGGACGGATTGTAGCCGGCGGCTTCGAGCCGATAGAGTTCATCCAGCACTTGCGCCCGCGTGAGCGGCGCGGGCGACTGGGCCCATGCCGCATGGCTGGCGAACAGCGCGGCAATCATCAGGAATCCGATCGAATATTTCATGGTGATGCTCCCGACACGATAGGGATGGCGACGCGTTCGCATCAGCTGCCGAAGTACGGCGAGCAGAAGCTCACGGGGCCGACGCAGTTGGCGGCGCCGGGCATCGACGGCGCAATCGCGCGCTTGCCGGCCTCGGACGAATCGGCGGGCTGGCTGCCCGTTCCGCTGCGCGCCTGCGGATCCTGCATCCGTTCTGCCTGCGCCCGGAACAACGAGCTGACTTCGGGGTAGGACGTATCGGTCACGAAACTCAGGCCGTGGTTCTGCGCATCGATCAGTTCCTGGCGCACTTCGGCGCGCGTCTTGCCCTGCGCCGATGCGGACGTGGAAAAACCGGCGACGGAAAGCATGACGACGGCCACGCCGGCCAGCAAGTGCTTGTTCATGTCCAGCTCCTTCGGAAGTTGAAAAGGTGAGTGCTGCATCCGTTCCAACATCGGGCGGCGCGGATTTATTCCGCGATTTCATCCGGCGTCGTCGAAATCCGCCGCGCGGCGATTTGTGCGGAACACGGGAATAGAACGCACGCATTCGCAGTTATTACGGATGCGGGTGCGGTTCCGATCAAGCGACGATCCGGGTGTGGAATGGACGAGCAAACTTCCGTCAGGCGCTTCGAGGCATTGATGCTGCCTCACATGCATGCCGCGTACAACGTCGCCCGCTGGCTGGCCCGCAACGACCAGGACGCGCAGGACATCGTCCAGGACGCGTACGTGCGCGCGTTCCGCTTCATCGGCCGGTTCGACGGCGACGATGCGCGCGCGTGGCTGCTGCGCATCGTGCGCAACGTGTTCTGCACGTGGTATCGGCAGAACCGCCGGCGGGCCGCCGGATCGCTGTCGCTCGACGACGAGGATGCCGTGCCGGAGCCGAGCGACGAAGGGCAGTCGAGCCCCGAGGCGCTGATGATGCGCGACCAGGATCGCCGGCAGGTCGTCGCGGCGCTCGACAGCCTGAGCGTCGAGCATCGGGAGGTGATCGTGCTGCGCGAGATCGAGGGGCTGTCGTACAAGGAAATTGCGAGCATCGTCGGCGTGCCGATCGGCACGGTGATGTCGCGTCTCGGGCGCGGCCGCCGGCAGCTCGCCGCGATTCTCACGGACCTGGGCCAGGAGGCATGATGGATCATCAACAAGCACATGACGTACTGCCCGCATACGTCGACAACGAACTGAGCCTGACCGAGTGCGCGGCCTTCGAGCGTCACCTGGCCCGGTGCGATGCGTGCCGTGCCGCGCTCGACGCGCAGCGGCGCGTGCGCGTGTGGCTCACGTCGCCCGAGCTTCGCTATCCCGCGCCCGATGCGCTGCGCGCGCGGATCCAGGCCGACTTGCGCGCGCACCGGCCGGTGCGCGAGCGCATCGCGGGCTGGTTCGCGCCGCGGCGCGCGAGCGGCCTGTCGATCTGGGCGCCGGCCGGCGCGATGGCGCTCGGTGCGCTGGCGCTCGCCTGCAGCGGCGTGCTCTACCTGTCCGCGCCGTCGGCCGACGCGCAGCTCAGGTCGGCGCTCGTCGACAACCACGTACGTTCGCTGCAGCTGGATCGCCTGACCGATGTGGTGTCGACCGATCGGCACACCGTCAAGCCGTGGTTCGACGGCAAGCTCGACTTCGCGCCGCCGGTGCGGGATTTCGCGCAGGCCGGCTATCCGCTCGTCGGCGGCCGGCTCGACTATGTCGGCGGTCGCGCGGTGGCGGTGCTCGTGTATCGCTACAAGCGTCACCCGATCGACGTCTATGTGTGGCCGGGCGACAGCGCGGGCGCGACGCCGCGCATCGACGAGCAGCACGGGTATCACGTCGCGCGCTGGTCGGCCGGGCACATGAACTACTGGGCGATCACCGACGCAGGCGCCCGCGAACTCGACGGGCTCGTCGAGCGCATGCGCGCGGGTTCGTAGTGGCGGAGCCGGCGCGCGTCATGTAGCCGCGATGAAGGAAGCAGGCGTTAGAGGGGGGCACGGCGTCATGCCGGACGACCGCGAATGCGTCGTCCGGCACGGGCCGCGGTGATCCGGATCACTGCACCGTGATCGTTTCCTTCATGAACGGATGGATCCCGCAGAACACCTTGTAGACCCCCGGCTTGTCGAACGTGTAGGAGTACGTCTCGTCCTGGTCGAGCGCGTTCGAATGGAAGATGCCGGCGTCGTTGACGATGGTGTGCGGCTCGGCGTCGAGGTTCTTCCAGGTGAGCGTCGTGCCGGCCTTGATCGTCGTCGACATCGGCGAGAACATGAAGTTCTTGATGGTGACGACCGGGCCGCCGGCGCTTTGCGCGAACGCGGGAACGGCCGATGCCGACGCGGCGAGGCAAAGCGCGGCGGCGACAAGGATGCGGGGCAACATGCGGTTTTTCACGATGGTCTCCTGGTCGCTCAGCCGATGGTCGTATCGTGCAGCGCCGACGCGGCGGGGTGGTCCGCATACTCGACGGTCGTCACGCCCAGCATCTTCGCCAGCTGGTCGCGCGGCACCGTGAGCGGCACCGGGCCCGGGCCGTTGCCCGCGGTGGGCTGCGGGAATGCGGTGGAGCGGGCGGTATGGAAGGTGATGTTGCCTTCCACCTTCGAGACGATCTGATGGATATGCCCGTTCAGCACCGTGACCGAACCGAAGCGCCGCAGGTAGCCGATCGCCTGCGCCGCATCGCCCGTTCCCCAGCCCCACGGTTCGTAGATGGTCCACATCGGCATGTGCGAGAACACGACGACGGGCGTGCTCGCGCTCCTGCCCTTGAGATCCTGTTCAAGCCATGCAAGCTGATCGGCGCCGAAGCTGCCGAGGCCGTTGGGCTTGAAGTGCATCACGTTGACGAGCCCGACGAAGTGCACGCCGTCGTGGTCGAAGCTGTAATAGCCGCGGTTGTCCGATGCCTTGCCGAAGCGGCTGAAATACTCGGCGCCGGAGCCGTCGGTGACGTCGTGCTCGCCCGGAACCGTATGCAGCTCGGTGATCGACAGGCCCGACAGCAGCTGCGACGCGAGGTCGAATTCCGCCGCCTTCGACAGATGCGTGATGTCGCCGGTATGAATCGCGAGCGCGGGCTTCGCCGGCATGCCGTTGACGAGGTCGATCGTCTGCTTCAGCGTGCTCGTCACGTCGGGGTTGGCTTCCTTGTTGAAGCCGATGTGGGTGTCGCTGATCTGCACGAACAGCGGCTTGCCCATGTCCGCGGGCGGCATCTTGCTGCCCTGCGCCAGGGCGAGGTCGAACGGCGTCAGCACGCCGCCCGACAGCGTGAAGAGCGTGCCGAGGCCGCCGAAGGCCATGCATTTCAACGCCTGCCGGCGGGACGGACTGGATGGGTTTTGTGACGACATGGGAGCCTCGCGAGCGAATGACGACGGCGGACGGCCGGAAACGTCCGCGAAGAAACCGGCACTTTCAGCCGGGTATACCTGCGAGGCGGCGGATTTATTCCCGCCGTGCGAGCGGCGGCGTGCGGACGGACATGCGCGACTGTCGGCGAATCGTAAGCGCGCGGGCGGCGCGATCAGGCCGCTTCGAGCTGATCCAGGCAATCCGCGAGGATCATCGCGGCGGCGTTCCCCGGCGTCGATCCGAGCAGTTGCGGGGCGTACACGCTGTCGCCGATCTGGATCGGCCGTCCCGACAGCGCGCACACGCCGCGGCGCCGCGTGTTGAACAGCCGCCATTTCTGGTCGGCGTAGCGGCCGGTGCACGCGTCGCACCACGAGATCACCACGCATTCGCGCGTCGGCCGCTCGAGCACGCCGATCGTCGGCCGGCTCGCGGCATTCCATGCCGGCAGCTTGTCGCGGGTCGTGCTGCGTCGCCGCGACATCGCCCAGTCGGCGGGCGGCCCGCCAAGGCCGCCGATATCCGTGACGGTTCGCAGCCACGGCGTTGCACTGTCATCCAACATGTCTGTCCTCCCGAGTCGATGCGCGATCCGGAGCGCGGCCGGTGTTACGACAGGCGAATCCGCGGTTGCACGCAGCCGTTGATCCGCTCGGCGATCCACAGCAGGGTCGCCTTGGAAAAGCCGTGCAGCGCGTGCTGGTGACGGCGGTACAGCATCAGGTGGCTGAATTGCGCGAAGCGTCCGCGGATGAAGCCGCCGCGGAAGAAGCCGAACTGCCCGAGCGTGCCGAATGCGTCGTAGTCGCTGAGCGACACCAGCGCGCCGAAATCGTGAAACGCGAAATCGGGCAGCGGCTTGCCGTCGAGCCAGGACGGCAGGCATGCGGCCAGATGGTCTGCCTGCTGCGTGGCCACCTGCGCGGTGGGCGGCAGCGGCCGTTCCTGGCCGTCCGGCTGCAGGCTCGCGCAGTCGCCGATCGCGAACACGCGCTCGTCGTCGAGCGCCTGCAGCGTCGGCCGCACGACGACCTGGTTCGCGCGGTTGGTGTCGAGCCCGCCGAGCGCGCTCATGAAGTCGGGTGCCTTCACGCCGGCGGCCCAGACCATCAGGTCGGCCGGCGCGAACGCGCCGTCGCCGAAATGGAAGCCGTGCGCGTCGGCCGAGTTCACACGCGTCGACGTCAGCACCCGTAAGCCGATCTGCTCGAGCCGCCGCTGCGCCGACGCGGAAATCTTCGGCGGGAACGCGGCGAGGATGCGCGGCGCGCTCTCGAGCAGCGTGAGCTGCAGGCGCTCGCGCACCGACGCGTCGCCGTATGCGCCCGCGATCTCCAGCAGCCGGCTCAATTCCGCCGCCAGCTCGACGCCCGTCGCGCCCGCGCCGACGATCGCGACACGCAGCGCCTCGTCGTTCGCGACGCTGCGGAACACGCGCATGCGCAACGCCTCGTTGAACGTCTCGGCCTGGCGCTGGCTGTCGATGAAGTAGCAATGCTCGCGCACGCCGGGCACCCCGAAATCATTGGCCTGGCTGCCGAGCGCGAGCACCAGCACGTCGTACTCGATCGTGCGCGCATCGAGCACCAGCTGGCCGTCCTGCGAGCGGATCTCGCCGAGCGCCACGCGCCGGCGCGCGCGATCGAGCCCCTGCATGTCGCCGGGCTGGAACGTGAAGCCGTGTTCGCGGGCATGCGCGAGGAAGATCACCTGCTGTTGCTGCACGTCGCGGGTGCCGGCGGCGATCGTGTGCAGCAGCGGCTTCCACACATGCGTGGGGCTGCGGTCGATCAGCGTGACATGGGCGCGGCCGGTGCGGCCGAGCTGGTCGCCCAGGCGGGTCGCGAGCAACAGGCCGGCGATGCCGCCGCCCACGATGACGATGCGTACTGGATCGGACATGCTTAAATCATCGAGTGATGAATAAGGTATGATCCTAGCGCCTCGGTGCTTGACGTGTCAATCAAAGAGAGGCCGTCCGGTTCCGCGAGTCGGGGCGGGCGGGAGGCAGAGGCAGGGCAATCGGATTCAGGAAGGAGGGCGGGAACGTGGAAGCAGTCTCAGAGCGATCGGCGAGCCGGCGGCGCACGCGCGGGCGACCGTTGCCGGGCGAGTCCGTCGGTCCGGACGTGATCTTGCGTGCGGCGCGCCGCACGTTCGCGAAGCGCGGCTATGACGCGACGAGCGTGCGCGAGATCGCGCGCGAACTGGGGGTCGATGCGGCGCTGATCGCGCACCATTTCGGCAGCAAGGTGACGCTCTGGAACGCGGTCGTCGACCAGATTGCGGAGCTGATGGCGCCGCTGTTCGCGGCTGTCGACGCATTGCGTGCGTCGCCGCTGACTTACCGCGCGCGCGTCGAACGCGCGGTGGCGCTCGGGGTGGATTCCGTGTTCGCCGAACCGGACATCGGCATGTTCTTCTCGACCGCGGCGACGGAGGAGGGCGAGCGGTTCGACCGGCTGATGGTGCTGCTGGTGCGGCCGTACTATGCGGCCATGGCGCGCCTGCTGAACGACGCCGCCGAAGCCGGCGAGATCCAGGCGACCGATCCCGGCCTGTTGTTCTTCATGCTCGAGAATGCGATCAGCACGACGGTGTCCTACAGCCACCTGATGCACGAATTCACGACGCTGCCGATGCGCCCGGACGCGTTCAAGCAAGCCGTGCTCGAGACGGCATTCAACATGCTGGGGCCCCGCACGCCGGCGTCGCGCTGACGGCCGGTCGCACCGCCGTCACACGGGCGGCGGATCGCCGAGCCAGCGCCGCGCGCCCGGCCCGCGCCGGCCTGCGCGGTCTTCCGGGTTGGTCAGCTTGCAGCGCTTCAGCGACAGGCATCCGCAGCCGATGCACTCGTCGAGATTGATATACAGCCGCTGCAATTCCACGATCTGGTCGGCCACACGTTTTTTCCATCCACGCGACAAGCGCTGCCAGTCCTTGTTGGTCGGCAGCGTGTCGGCCGGCAGGCTGACGAGCTGCTCGGCGATCTCGTCGAGCGAATAGCCGATCTTCTGCGCGAACACGATGAACGCGATCAGGCGCAGCACCGAACGCGAATAGTGGCGATGGCTCGAGCCATTGCGATGCGAGCGGATCAGGCCGCGCGACTCGTAGAAGCGCAGCGTCGATGCCGGCACGCCGCTGCGCGCGGCGACTTCGCGGATCGACATCAACGGCCATTCCGACTCTTCGACAGTACCCATGACGTTCTCCTGGAAAACTTGACTTAAAGTCAACTTCAACTTTTAAGCTACGCGGCAGTTTAACGTACCGCGAGGCTCCATGATCCATTTCCCTGTTCGCAAGGCGGCGCCATGGGGCGTCGCCGGCGCGCTGCTGCTTGCGTTGTCCGCCTGCCATGACGGCAGAGGCGATCCGCCGGCCCAGGCCCTTCCCGAAGTCGGCGTCGCGACGATCGCGCCGCGCACGGTCCGCCTCGCGGACGAATTCAACGGCCGCGTCGAAGCGGTCGATGCGGTCGAATTGCGGCCGCGCGTGAGCGGCTATCTGCAGCGCGTCGCGTACAAGGAGGGTGATCTCGTGCCGCAAGGCGCGGTGCTGTTCGTGATCGATCCGCGCCCGTACCGGATCGCGCTCGATCGCGCGACGGCGCAGCGGCAGCGGGCCCGTGCGGCGGCCGGCCTCGCGCAGGTGCAGCTCAAGCGCGTGCAGACGCTGATCGATGCGCACGCAACGTCGCAGGAAGAACTCGACAACGCGCGCGCCGCCGATGCGCAGGCGCGTGCGGACCTGCAGGCGGCGGAAGCCGCGGTCGCGGATGCGCAGCTGAACCTGGGCTTTACCGAGGTGCGCGCGCCGATCGCGGGCCGCGTCGGCCGCGCGATGGCGACGGTCGGCAACCTCGCACGCGCCGACGACACGCTGCTCACGACGGTCGTGTCGCAGGATCCCGTTTACGTGTACTTCGATTGCGACGAACAGAGCTACCTGCGCTACAACGCGCAGCGCGCCGATCCGAAGCATCGCGCGATCGGCGCCGATCCGGTGCGCGTCGGCCTCGCGAACGAAGCCGGCTTCCCGCATGCGGGAACGGTCGATTTCCTCGACAACCGGCTCGATCCGGCCACCGGCACGATCCGCGCGCGCGTGCGGCTGCCGAATGCCGACCATGCGTTCACGCCGGGCCTCTATGCGCGCGTGCAGCTCGTCAGCGGCCGCGACCAGGACGCGCTGCTGGTCGACACCAAGGCCGTGCTGACCGACCAGGACCGCAAGTACGTATACGTGATCGGCCCGGGCGACAAGGCGCTGCGCCGCGACGTGACGATCGGCCGAGAACTGGGCGGCGAGCGGATCGTCGAGAAGGGGCTGAACGCGGGCGATCGCGTGGTCGTCGACGGCCTGCAGCGGATCTACTATCCGGGCGCGCCGGTCAAGCCGAAGGCGCTGGCCGCGCCGCCCGTCGCCGCGCTGCGCGCCGATGCCGCGGCGCCCGCGGCGCAGTGACGGGAGGCCAAGCGATGGATTTCTCCCGTTTCTTCATCGACCGGCCGATCTTCGCGGTCGTGCTGTCGATCGTCATCTTCGCGCTCGGGCTGATCGCGATCCCGATGCTGCCCGCGGGCGAGTACCCGGAAGTCGTGCCGCCGAGCGTCGTGGTGCGCGCGACGTATCCGGGCGCGAACCCGAAGGCGATCGCCGAATCGGTCGCCGAGCCGCTCGAGGAAGCGATCAACGGCGTCGAAGGGATCATGTACATGAAGTCGGTCGCGGGTTCGGACGGCAGCCTGCAGGTGGTCGTCACGTTCCTGCCGGGCGTCGATCCGGACACCGCCGCGGTGCGCGTGCAGAACCGCGTGAGCCAGGCGCTGTCGCGCCTGCCCGACGAAGTGCGGCAGTACGGCGTGACGACGCAGAAGCAGTCGCCGACGCCGCTGATGTACGTGAGTCTCTACTCGCCGGACAACAGCCGCGATTCGCTGTACCTGCGTAACTACCTGACGCTGAACGTGAAGGACGAGCTGTCGCGGATCACCGGCATCGGCGACGTCGGCGTGTACGGCTCCGGCGACTATGCGATGCGGGTCTGGCTCGACCCGAACCGGCTCGCGTCGCGCGGGCTGACCGCGAGCGACGTGATCGCCGCGGTGCGCGAGCAGAACGTGCAGGTATCGGCCGGGCAGCTCGGCGCGGAGCCGTCGCCGAAGGCGAGCGACTTCCTCGTGTCGATCAACGTGCGCGGCCGGCTGCGCACGACCCAGGAATTCGGCGACATCGTGCTGCGCAACGGCGGCGACGGGCAGGTCGTCAAGCTGTCCGACGTCGCGCGGCTCGAACTCGGTGCGGGCGATTACACGCTGCGCTCGTTCTACAACGACAAGCATTCGGCCGTGGTCGGCATCTTCCTGTCGCCGGGCGCCAACGCGCTCGACGTCGCGAAGGCCGTGTACGCGAAGCTCGACGAGCTGCAGACGCGCTTTCCGCCAGGCATCGCGTACCGGCCCGTGTGGGATCCGACGGTGTTCGTGCGCGAATCGATCCGCGCGGTGCAGCACACGCTGATCGAGGCGGTGGTGCTGGTCGTGTTCGTCGTGATCCTGTTCCTGCAGACCTGGCGCGCATCGGTCATCCCGCTCATTGCGGTGCCGGTGTCGGTGGTCGGCACGTTCGCGTGGCTGCTGATGCTCGGCTACTCGATCAACACGCTGACGCTGTTCGGGCTCGTGCTGGCGATCGGGATCGTCGTCGACGATGCGATCGTCGTCGTCGAGAACGTCGAGCGCAACATCGCGCAGGGGCTGAGCCCGCGCGACGCCGCGCACCAGGCGATGAAGGAGGTGTCCGGCCCGATCATCGCGATCGCGCTGGTGCTGTGCGCGGTGTTCGTGCCGATGGCGTTCCTGTCCGGCGTCACGGGGCAGTTCTACAAGCAGTTCGCGGTGACGATCGCGATCTCGACGGTGATCTCCGCGGTCAACTCGCTGACGCTGTCGCCCGCGCTCGCCGCGAAGCTGCTGCGGCCGCACGGCGCGCCGAAGGATGCGCTCACGCGCGCGATCGACCGCGCGTTCGGCTGGCTGTTCCGCCCGTTCAACCGCTTCTTCGAGCGCAGCTCGGACGGTTATCACGGCGTGGTCGCGCGCACGCTGAAGCGGCGCGGCGCGGTGTTCGCGGTCTACGCGGCGCTGCTCGCGGCCACCGCGCTGCTGTTCAACGCGGTGCCGGGCGGCTTCATCCCCGTGCAGGACAAGCTGTACCTGTTCGCGGGCGCGAAGCTGCCGGAAGGCGCGTCGCTGTCGCGCACGAGCGCGGTGGCCGAGCAGATGACGAAGATCGCGCGCAGCACCGAAGGCGTCGAGATGGTGCAGGGTTTCGCGGGCCTGAACGCGCTGCAGGGCGTGAACACGCCGAACATCACGAACTCGTACGTCATCCTGAAGCCGTTCGACCAGCGCAAGCGCAGTGCCGCGCAGATCAATGCCGAGCTGAACGCGCGTTTCGCGGGCATCAGCGGCGCCATCACGTATGCGCTGTTGCCGCCGCCGATCCAGGGGCTCGGCAACGGTTCGGGCTACGCGCTGTACCTGGAGGATCGCGCGGGGCTCGGCTACGGCGCGCTGCAGAATGCGCTGACGGCGTTCCAGGCCGCGGTCGCGAAGACGCCGGGGATGCATTACCCCGTCAGCTCGTACCAGGCGAACATCCCGCAGCTCGACGTGAAGGTCGATCGCCTGAAGGCGAAGGCGCAGGGCGTCGCGCTGACCGACCTGTTCAACACGCTGCAGGTGTATCTCGGCTCGATGTACGTGAACGACTTCAACCTGTTCGGGCGCGTGTACCGCGTGATGGCGCAGGCCGATGCCGGCCATCGGCAGACCGCGGAGGATATCGCGAACCTGCGCACGCGCAACGCGAAGGGCGAGATGGTGCCGATCGGTTCGATGGTGACGGTCGAGCCGACGTTCGGGCCCGACCCGGTCGTGCGCTACAACGGCTACCCGGCCGCGAACCTGATCGGCGACGCCGATCCGAAGGTGATGTCGTCGTCGCAGGCGATCGCGAAGCTCCAGCAGATCGCGAAGGAGGTGCTGCCGCCCGGCATCACGCTCGAATGGACCGATCTCAGCTACCAGCAGGTCACGCAGAGCAACGCGGCGATCGTCGTGTTCCCGCTCGCGGTGATGCTGGTGTTCCTCGTGCTCGCATCGCTGTACGAGAGCTGGACGCTGCCGCTCGCGGTGATCCTGATCGTGCCCGTCTGCATGTGCGCGGCGCTGTTCGGCGTGTGGCTGTCCGGCGGCGACAACAACGTGTTCGTGCAGGTCGGGCTGGTCGTGCTGATGGGGCTGGCGTGCAAGAACGCGATCCTGATCGTCGAGTTCGCGCGCGAGCTCGAGATCCAGGGCAAGGGCACGATCGAAGCCGCGCTCGACGCGTGCAAGCTGCGGCTGCGCCCGATCGTGATGACGTCGGTCGCGTTCATCGCGGGCTCGGTGCCGCTCCTGATCGGCAGCGGCGCGGGCAGCGAGGTGCGCGCGGCCACCGGCGTCACCGTGTTCGCCGGGATGCTCGGCGTCACGCTGTTCGGGCTGTTCCTCACGCCCGTGTTCTATGTCGCGATCCGCAAGCTCGCGGGTGGCACCCCGGCCGTCTGGAACGAGCAGCACGGCACCCTCGGAGGAGAAAACCGATGAGCGCCGCTTTCCGTCTTTCCGCGCTCGCGATGTCGATCGCGCTTGCCGCGTGCGCGGTCGGTCCCGATTTCAAGCGGCCTGACACGGCCACGGCCGCGCGATTCGCCCGCGACGCGCATCCGGCGGCGCCGCAGGACGCGGTGCCGGCCGATGCATCGGCCGATGCCGATGCCGCGTTCTGGCGCGGCTTCGGCGATCCGGCGCTGACCCGGCTGATCGACGCGGCGCTCGCCGCGAACCAGGACCTGCAGGTCGCCGTGTCGCGCTACGACGCATCGAACGCGCTGCTGTCGCAGGCGAGCTTCGACCGTTATCCGACGATTACCGCGAACGGCCAGATCGGCCATCGGCTGGCGAGCCGGGACCAGGCGTTCGGCGCACCGCGCAGCCAGCGCGACACGCCGACGTCGAGCGTCGGCATCAACGCCGCATGGGAACTCGACCTGTTCGGCCGCGTGCGGCGCTCGATCGAGTCGCAGCGCGCGGAAACCGCCGCGAGCGCGGCGGACGTGCGCGCGGTGCGCATCGCGATCGCGGGCGAGGTCGCGAGCACGTACGTCGACCTGCGCGGCTCGCAGGAGCGGTTGCGGATCGCGCGCGAGAATGCCGCGAACCAGAAGCAGACGCTCGCGCTGATCAATGCACGCGTCGGGGCCGGGCGCGGCTCCGAACTCGACGCGGCGCGCGCACGCGCGCAATACGAATCGACGACGTCGCGGATTGCCGTGTACGAAGCCGCGATCGGCGTCGACGAACACCGGCTCGCGGTGCTGACCGGGCAGACGCCGGACGCGCTGATCGGCCGGTTCGACGCGCCCGCGCCGCTGCCGGCGCTCGCCGCCGACATCGATCCCGGCACGCCCGGCGACCTGCTGCGACGGCGTCCGGACGTCGCCGCCGCCGAGGCGCGGCTGCATGCGGCAACCGCGCGCGTCGGCGTCGCGACGGCCGACCTGTTCCCGCGCTTCACGCTGTCGGGGTTGCTTGGCAGCGCGACCAGCAGCTACGGGTTCTTCCGTGCGGGCAGCGATACGAACCTGATCGCGCTCGGCATCGACTGGTCGTTCCTCGACGTCGGGCGCGTGCGCGCGCGGATCGCCGCGAGCGACGCGGAGGCGGCCGGCCAGCTCGCGCAGTATCGGCAGACCGTGCTCGGCGCGCTGGAGGACACCGAGAACGCGCTGCTGCGCGCCGCACGCACGCGCGACGAGACGGTGCATCTCGTGCGCGCCGCGGACGACAGCGCGCGCGCCGCGCAGCTCGCGCAGACGCGCTTCTCGGCCGGCGCGATCGACTACTACGAAGTGCTCGACGCGCAGCGCACGCTGCTGCAGGCGCAGGACGCGGCGGCCGATGGCCGGATGCGCAGTGCGGCCGCGACGGTCGCGCTGTACAAGGCGCTCGCCGGCGGCTGGCCGTCGGGAACGGGGCAGGGCGCGCCAGGCCCGCTCGCGCAGTCGCAGCGATAGCGGGGCGCGCGCATCGAGCGATACGCCGGCCGATGGCCGGCGTATCCGTCACACCGTCGCCGGATCGACCTTGTCGATGTCGATCCCGTCGCGCCGGATCGCATCGCCGATGGTTGCGCGCGGCACTGCCCCGTCGTCGGCCAGCGCCTTCAGCGCGGCGAGCGCGATGAAGTGGCGATCGACCTCGAAGAACGTGCGCAGCGCCTCGCGCGTATCCGAGCGGCCGAAGCCGTCGGTGCCGAGCGCGACGAAGCGGCGGCCGTCGACGAACGCACGGATCGGGTCGCCGACGATCTTCATGTAGTCGGTCGCGACGACCACCGGCTCCGCGCGTCCATCGAGACACTGCTGCACGTACGGCACGCGCGGCTCCTGCTCGGGATGCAGCAGGTTCCAGCGCTCCGCGGCAATCGAGCATTCGCGGGTTTCCTGCGGATCGATGTCGGGCAGCGTGAGAGGTGCGGTGTCTCCAGAAGCATCAGGTTGCGCGGGGCGATGGTCGTGGCGCTGCGTCGCGCGACGGAACGCTCGCCAATAGGCGGGCGGATGATTGCAATTGCAATCGTATTGGGGGAATTGTATCGAGGTAAAATTTAATTGCAACTGCAATTAAACGACAGAGGAACGACCTGACATGACCGCACCCGCCCCCGATCTGTGGTTCTCGTTCGTCCGCGCGCACCGCACGATGATTCGCGAGATCGAGCGCCGCCTCGCGGATGCCGGCCTGCCCGCGTATGCGTGGTACGACGCGTTGTGGGGGCTCGAAAGCGGGCCCGACGGCACGCGGCGCATGCACGAACTGGCCGACGTGCTCGCGATCGAGCGCTACAACCTCACACGGCTCGTCGATCGCCTGGAGCAGGAAGGGCTCGTCGAGCGCGCGCGCTCGGCGGACGACGGCCGTGCCGCGTACGCGAGCATTACCGACAAGGGGCGTGCGCTGCGCAAGAAGATGTGGAAGGTGTACCAGTCGACGGTCACCGAGCTGTTTCTCGCCCAGTTCGGCGGCAAGGAGCAGGCGGCCGTGGCCGCCGCGCTCGATCGCGCGACTGCCGCCGCGCGCGAGGCCGCGGCCGATGCGAAGAAGTAGCCGGTTCAGGCGGTCGGCCGCATGACCGTCGCGCGCGAGCTGCGTATGGCTCGGACAGCTCCAGATCGTCGAATCGATGCGCCAGTCGTCGTGCAGCAGCGCGGCCGCCTGCTGCACTTGCGCGAGCGTGCTGCCCGCGCCGCACAGCCGGATATGCGCGGCGGCGGCGCCGGCGTCCGCGCGGGCGGACCGAATGGCGCAGTCTGCATGTCCCTCCTTCGAGTGCTGGAATCTTGCCGGAGCCGTCGGCCCCGCATAGGATTGCAATTGCAACGATTGTAGTTGCAACAATATGCGGACGACAACGATCAAGGACCGACATGACATCGACGCACTCCCTCACGTTCTACACGGCCGACACGCCGAACGGGCACAAGGTCGCCATCTACCTGGAAGAGGCCGGGCTCGCGCACGAGCGCGTGCACGTGAACCTGTCCGCCGGCGAGCAGCGCAGCCCGGCATTCCTGGCCATCAACCCGAACGGCAAGATCCCGGCCATCGTCGATCACGATGCCGGCCTCGCCGTGTTCGAATCCGGCGCGATCCTCGGCTATCTCGCCGAGAAGACGGGGTGCCTGCATCCTGAAACGCTGGCCGAGCGAACGGCGGTCCAGCAATGGCTGCATTTCCAGATCGGCGGCATCGGCCCGATGCTCGGCCAGCTCTGGTGGTTCCTGCGTGCATCGAAGACGGTCAATGCCGAGGCGATCGAACGCTACCGGAACGAGGCGCGGCGCTTGTACGGTGTCGTGAACGGCCGCCTGGCGGAATCGGCGTATCTCGCATCGTCGCGGTATTCGATTGCCGACATCGCCGCGTTTCCGTGGCTGCGCACGTCGCATGAACTCGATCTCGACGTCAGCGAATACCCGCACGTCGAGCGCTGGCTCGCGGACATCGCGGCGCGGCCGGCCGTACAACGGGGCCTGATCGCATGCCGCGCGCCGGCGGCCGAGCCGGCGCACTGACGGCGCGTCACCTGCCGGAAAACATTGTTCCTCGTCGTCGTAAACGTCTCGAATGCGTGATATTTGCGGCCCTCGATCTGTTTTAGAGTGGCCGCAAATATTGATGACGATGCGTCGCGCGGCCGCAGCCCCGGGCCGTGCAGACGCACCTGAGGAGCTGGAGACAAATGAGTGAAGGCAGGATTACGCAGGTCGAGTCGTTCGGTTTCGAGCGCATTCCCGATGCATCGCGCTACGCGCGGCCGATCGATCTGTTCCGGTTGCTGTTCGGCGGGTGCAACACGTTTTCCACATCGGTGCTCGGCAGCTTTCCCGTGCTGGTCGGGCTGTCGTTCAAGGCGGGCGTCTGCGCGATCCTGCTCGGCGTGCTCGCCGGCACCTGCATCCTTGCGCCGATGAGCCTGTTCGGGCCGCGCAACGGCACGAGCGACCCGGTATCGTCGGGCGCGCACTTCGGCATCCACGGCCGCATCGTCGGCTCGTTCCTCGCGCTGCTCACGTCGATCGCGTTCTTCTCGCTGGCGGTGTGGAGCTCGGGCGACGCGCTCGTCGGCGGCGCGCACAGCATGGTCGGCGTGCCCGTCAACGGCTTCACGCTCGGCGCGGCCTACATGGTGTTCGCGGTGCTCGTGCTGATCGTCTGCATCTACGGCTTCCGCTTCATGCTGTGGGTGAACAAGATCGCCGTGTGGGCCGCGAGCGTGCTGTTCGTCGCCGGGCTGTTCGCGTTCGCGGGCACGTTCGACATGAACTACGCGGGCACGCTGCAGCAAGGCAGCGCGGGCTTCTGGGCCGCGTTCATCGGCGCGGTGCTCGTCGCGCTGAGCAACCCCGTATCGTTCGCGTCGACGCTCGGCGACTGGGCGCGCTACATCCCGCGGCGCACGCCGAAGCATCGCGTGATGGGCGCCGTGTTCGCCGCGCAGGTCGCGACCTTCGTGCCGTTCTTCTTCGGCCTCGCGACCGCGACCCTCATCGCATCGCAGGCGCCCGCGTTCGTCGCATCGAACGATTACGTCGGCGGCCTGCTGGCGATTTCGCCGCGCTGGTTCCTGCTGCCGATGTGCCTGATCGCGATCATCGGCGGGATGTCGACCGGCACGACCGCGCTGTACGGCACGGGCCTCGACGTGTCGAGCATGTTCCCGCGCTTCCTGAACCGTGTGCGCGCAACGCTGCTGATCGGCACGATCGCGATCGCGTTCATCTTCATCGGCCGCTTCGCGTTCAACCTCGTCGAGAGCGTCGCGACGTTCTCGACGCTGATCTGCACGTTCAGCTGCCCGTGGATGGCGATCATGGTGATCGGCTACTTGACGCGCCGCGGGTTCTATCTCGCCGACGACCTGCAGGTGTTCAACCGCGGCCTGCGCGGCGGCCATTACTGGTTCGCGCACGGCTGGAACCTGCGCGCGATGGGCGCGTGGCTGCCGGCCGCGTTCCTCGGGCTGGCGTTCGTCAACCTGCCGGGGCAGTTCGTCGGGCCGCTCGGCCGGCTCTCGGGCGGGCTCGACCTCAGCGTGCCGGTGTCGTTGCTGGTGGGCGGCATCCTGTACCTGACGCTGCTGTCGCTGTTCCCGGAACCGGACGGCGTGTATGGCCCGGCCGGGCGGCGTTTCGTGCGCGGCGGCAAGCGCGCGGCGCACTCCGCGGGCGGCGCGCCGGCGATCCAGCCGAAAGGGTATTGAGCGCGGCGCGGGGTTGCCCGCCGCGCATCGCGCGTTGTCCGATTCGTTTGGCCCGATTCTTTCCGATGTTGTCCTGCGGGCCGCTGTCACATATGGCCGCGCCGCCCGACACTGGCGCTTCGCGGTATTTGCCGCGAACGGCACGGCCCGGCGCACGCCGGGCGATCACGTTCCGTTCAACCTCCATCTCGAGCGCGCGACGCATGCACCATCCCACCATCCGTACCATCGCTGGCGCGAGCGCGCCGACGTCGATCCGGGCCGCCGGCACGGCACTGCTGGTCATCGACTTCCAGAACGAGTATTTCGGCGGCCGGCTGCCGATTCCGGATGGCCCGCGCGCGCTGGCCAACGCGCGACGCGTGATCGCGCTTGCGGATCGCGCGGGCATCCCGGTCTTCCACATCCAGCACGTGGCGCCCGCCGACAGCCCGATCTTCGCCGACGCGAGCGAAGGCTTCCGGTTTCACGCGGACCTGCAGCCGGCGCCGCATCACGCGGTCGTGCGGAAAACGTCCGTCAGCGTGTTCCCGACGACCGATCTCGACGCGCGCCTCAAGGCGGCCGGCATCGACACGCTGCTCGTGACCGGCCTGATGACCCATGCGTGCGTGGCCGGCGCGGCGCGCGACGCGGTGCCGCTCGGCTACGCGGTCATCGTCGTAGACGACGCGTGCGCGACGCGCGATCTCGATGCCGCGGACGGCAGCGTCGTGCCGCATGGCGTGCTGCATCGCGCGTCGCTGGCCGCGCTCGAGGACACGTTCGCCGATGTGCTGACGACCGGGCAGGTGCTGGCGCTGGAAGTCGTTTGAAGGCGCTTGTTGACTTTGTCGGGCGCGGCCGTTTGCTTCCTGGCAAAGCGCGCCCGCCACGCAGCCTCAGAACATCGTGTTTGCGTTCGCGGATTTTTCCGGCACCGGCTGGATCACGTCCCAGTGCTCGACGATCTTGCCGCTCTTCACGCGGAAGATGTCGACTATCGCTTCCCCCCGGTCGCTCGGGCGGACGGACGAGTGGACGTGCAGGTAAACGAGATCGCCGTCGGTGGCGCTGCGCACGATCCGCGCGTGTGCTTGCGGATTCGCCTTGAATGCGCCGGTGAAGTACGAGACGAATGGTTGCTTGCCGTCCGGCACGTGCGGATTGTGCTGCTTGTAGTCGTCGGCCAAGACGGTCGCGGCCTCGGCGACTTCGTGCTTGTTGAAGACGCGGTCGTAGAACGTCAGCACGAGCTGGCGGTTTGCTTCCTCGGCGGCGAGGTCGCGCGTCGCCGGCTGGCTGGCGTGCGCCGCCGCGGCGCCGGCCAGCAGGCCGACGGCGACGAGGAGGGAGCGAAGGGACGAGCGGGAGGAGGCCATGGGCGTGTTCCTTGTCTGCGGGCGCTGCCGTCGACATCGATGCGTCACGGCGGACGCGCCGAATCGACGCGCAGGTTTCCTGATGAAGCAGTCGAGGCCGCCGGCTTCGAACATGCTTCGTTGAACTGTCGAAATGAGCCCGATTCCGGGCCGCTGGAATGGTACAGTTGCCGCCCGATCGTCACAAGAAGTCACGGCGGTGTGAACAGGTCACACCGCGATGACCTGCTCATTCCCGTGAAAGACCACCCGGCCATGCCGATCTCCACCGCAGGCGATCCGATCGCGTTCGACCAGCCTTGCCCGATTCGCGACGTGCTCGACCGGATCGGCGACCAATGGAGCCTGCTCGTGCTCGAGGCGCTTGCCGATGGCACGCTGCGCTTCAACGAGCTCAGCCGCGCGATCGACGATATTTCGAAGCAGATGCTGTCGCGCACGCTCAAGCGGCTGGAGCAGGACGGATTCATCAGCCGCACGCTGTACGCCGAAGTGCCGCCGCGCGTGGAATACGCGCTGACCGGGCTCGGCCGGTCGTTTCTCGTGCCGATGCGCGAGCTGGTCCGCTGGGCGGACGAGAACCATCGCGCGATTTGCGACGCGAGGCGTCAGGCGCGGGAGCGCGACGGCAACGTGAGTTAGTGTCGAAGTGCGGGGGCATCGCCCGATCGAAGGCGTTGCCCCGCGTCGTGCCGGTCGTGACGTGACTACCGCTGCGCACGGCGGCTAGCGCCAATACCCGTCGACGTACACCCACACCGGCCCCTGACGTCGCCAATAGCCGGGAATCCAGCGATGGCCGGGGCGGCGCGCGAGCCAGCGGCCGGGGATCCATACATATTGTCCACGCTGCCAGCGCCAGTAGCCGTCCGTCCATATATAGCCGTGCCGCCGTGGCGGCGGCGGGCGGCGGTCATGGCGGATCGGCGGCGGCGCGGCGCCCGGGCGGTCGTCATACGGCGGGCCGCCGGGCACGCGATGCGGGCCGGACGGCCGGTAGACGGGCGGAGCGGGCTGGGCCGAGGCGGCGCGGAGCCAGGCGCCCGTACCCATGAAGGCGGCGGTCAATCCGATGGTGCGCAATAGCGAGCGTCGATTCATGGCGTGTCCTGTTCTGCTGTCCGGGATGACGTACGTTATCCTGCCCGCCCTTGGGCGGGGTTACGTCGTCCGTTAAGGCTGTTACGGCATGTCACGGCCCGCCGCTTGTAGTGATGACGTGGAAAGAGGGTTGACGGCCATTCTTCGGATGTTTGGCGCCAGCACCGTCCGTTTTCGCTGCGAGCAACCCAATATTTGAGACAAAATTCGGTAACAATTACCGAATTCAGGTGGTTTGCGCGATTCCGCCTGTTGTTTCTATGCAACCGTCAAGACGGTGACACGAAAGAATGATGGGATGAAGGTCACCAAAAAGAGGTCGTCAAGAAGCCAAAAAGAAGCTTCAAAACAAATACTTATGACTCATCCCCGATTTCATTATTTCTAGTTCTGGAAAAGCTTATTTCTTTATTTGCGAATGGCGGGCCTAGGGTACACCCCTAAACTCACGGTTCCCAAACGGGCAACTATCCGGGTGCAGCCAGCAGGACCGATGGCGCTTCCGGACGGTTGCAGACCGTTTATGAACAAGGTCGCGAGACCTGCCTCTTTTTAGAAGGGAGCTCCACGAATGAACAAGACTCTGATCGTTGCAGCAGCTGCAGCATCGTTCGCAACCGTCGCTCACGCGCAAAGCAGCGTCACGCTGTACGGCGTGCTGGACGCAGGCATCACCTACACGAGCAACGTCCAGCCGGCACTGGGCCAAGCTGGCAAGTCGCGTTGGGCGATGGGTTCGGGTATTGACCAGAGCCGTTTCGGCCTGCGTGGCTCGGAAGACCTGGGTGGCGGCCTGAAGGCAATCTTCACGTTGGAAAGCGGCTTCAACATCGGTAACGGCAAGTTCTCGAACAACAACGGCATGTTCAACCGCCAAGCGTTTGTCGGTCTGTCGAGCCAATACGGCACCGTTACGCTGGGTAAGCAGTATGACGCAGTTCAAGACTACCTGGCTCCGCTGACCGCAACGGGCTCGTGGGGCGGCACGTACTTCGCGCACCCGCTGAACCTTGACCGTCTGAGCACGACCGGCGATGTCGCAGCGAACAACACGATCAAGTTCACGAGCGCGAACTACGCTGGCCTGCAATTCGGCGGCACGTACTCGTTCTCGAACAACACGAACTTCGGCAACAACCGTGCATACAGCGCGGGTGCTGCATACCAGTTCCAAGGTCTGAAGCTGGCTGCTGCATACTCGCAAGCGAACCTGGGTGACGGTACGAACGCAAACGGCGCGACGTCGTCGGCAATCGGTGGCATCGCTAGCCAAGGCCGCGTCCGCACGTACGGTGCTGCTGCTGGTTACGCATTCGGTCCGGCACAAGTCGGCGCTGCATGGACGCAAGCGCGTCTCGACAACAATGCAGTCGGTCTGAGCACGCTGCGCACTGACAACTATGAAGTCAACGCAAAGTACAACCTGACGCCGGCTCTCGGCCTGGGCGCTGCTTACACGTACACGAACGCGAAGATCAACAACAGCAGCACGCACTGGAACCAGTTCGGCCTGCAAGCTGACTACTCGCTGTCGAAGCGCACGGACGTCTACGCACAAGCTGTGTATCAGCGTGCAGCGAAGAACGGTATTGGCGCATCGATCTACAACGGCGAAGGCATCAGCAGCAACAACCTGCCGAGCTCGTCGATCAACCAAACCGCAGCAACGGTTGGTCTGCGTCACCGCTTCTAAGCGTGACGGCTGGGAAACCAGCTTTGCAGCTCTGAAAAAGGCGCCTTCGGGCGCCTTTTTTTTCGTCTGGACGATCCAGCCGCTGCGATCGAGCGCCGATCCTGGATGTTTCCGGTGGCGGCAGCACAAAAAAAGCGAGGCCCGAAATTCGGGGCCTCGCTTTTTTCATGCTCGGCGGCGCGCTTGGTGCAACCGCCGTCCAGCACCACGTCAGCGCGTGTATTCGCCGTTGGCTTCCGGCTGGAACACGATCTCCGCGACCTTCATCAGCTTTTCCACGCCGCTCGGCTGCATCACCTTCACGAGCTGGCCGCGCTGCGTGCCCAGCAGCGCCATGCCGACCGGGGAAAACACGTTCAGGCGCCCTTGTTCGAGATTGGCGGCATCCGGATAAACGATCGTCCAGGTCGTCCGCTCCTGGTTCGTTTCGTCGAGCAGCGTGATCTGCGAGTTCATCGTGACGACGTTGGCCTTGATGGCGTCCGGCTGGACGATATCCGCACGCTCCAGCAACGCGTCCAGCATGGCCTGGAAGCGCGGGTTGTGTTCGGCATGCTTCTCGAGGCGTGCAACGTCGAGTTCGGTCAGCTGATAAAGGCGTTGTTTCATGGCAGTTCTCCAATTGATCGGCAGGGCAGGCGAGGCTTACCTACGTGGATCGCCCGGAGCCTGTCTGACTTGGCTCCGGGAGGAGACTGGGTGGTCAGATCAAGCGCCGGGCAGGGGCGAGCGGAGCCTGGGCCGCGCGTCGAGCGAGAGGGTGAGCCGGGTTGCCGGCGAGCGCGCGCACGCCGTCCGGGCAGGACGTCGAAATAGCGGAAAACGTGAGCGCGCGCATGATGGGGGGGAATCGTCAGTCAAATAAACCTTACGATTCTACAACATCCTGGCGTGTGATGTGCATCGGCATGTCAGAAATTCGTCAGCAATTGTTGTCGAAATGACGCAAGTGAACGCGTTCTGATCTCACGGGGACCTACGATTTTTGTCAAAAACGCAACGCAGTATGTTCAAACCAAGGGTTTCCCCTTGGTCTGGCGGAGACTAGACTGCTTTCAATCGCTTCAGACAAACCTGCCGGAAGCGACGTGAAAACAGAACACATTTCGGAGGTAAGTCATCATGAAGTCGATCATCTACGCAGCGATTGCCGCTTCCGTTCTCGCCACCCCGCTTGCATCGTTCGCGCAATCGGAGCAAGGGCTGACCCGCGACCAGGTCAAGGCCGAGCTCGTCCAGCTCGAGCAGAACGGCTACAAGCCGCACGCCAGCGATTCGCAGTACCCGGCCGACATCCAGGCTGCCGAGCAGCGCATCCAGCCGAGCCAGCCGATGCTGGCGCACGCGGACACGAGCGGCTACGGTGCCGTGGCCGCCGGCGCGGCGCAATCGGGCGGCCGCCGCATGACGGAAGCGCCGAATCCCGTGAATTCGGTCTACTTCGGCAACTAAGCATCCCGGGTCTGCCCGCACGCATCCGACATCGACGAGCCGCGCGCCACAGGCGCGCCGCTCGCAAGCAGGCGCAGAACCTCCGTCGCCGCATTCCGGCGGCTTTCAGCCCAGACGCTCGCGCGTTTGGGCCTTTTTTGCTGGGAGCGCCGTCAGACGGACGTGACGGCCGGGGTTCCGTGGATGTAGTGCTCGAGCTGGCTGATCGTGAACTGCTGGTCGGCAATCACGCTCTTGACGAGGTCGCCGATCGAGATGAGGCCGACCAGCTTGCCGTCGTCGAGGACGGGCAGGTGGCGCATCCGGTGCTCGGTCATCAGCGCCATGCATTCGTCGCTGGACTGCGACGGTTCGACGTAGCGCACCTTGGAGGTCATGATCTCCTCGACGCGCGTCGCCTTCGACGAGCGGTCCTGCAGCACGATCTTGCGCGCGTAATCGCGCTCGGTAACGATGCCGGCGATGTCGTCACCGTCCACGACCAGCAGCGCGCCGATGCCCTTTTCGGCCATCAGCTTGATGGCGTCGTAGACGAGATCGGTCTTCGTGACGGTGTAGATAGTGCGGCCCGAATCCGGCTTGGCCTTGAGAATTTGCGCGACGGTCGTGCTCATACGCTTTCTCCGAGTGCTGGACAATGCAGGGAAGGCTGGGCGTGATGCGGGTCACCCGACGGGTTCAGTATAGCCGGGTGCGTGGCAGCAGGCGCGTGACAGATTGCAGATTAGCGGTAAACTTCCGTCACGTGCCATCCAGAAAATTCCTACATACCTGATCGTTTGACTGACTTCATGATGTCTTCGCGTTCCCAATCGCCCAAGCCGGGCAATGGCCAGGCCGACGAGTGCGTGACGCTCGTGGCTACCGCGTCGCTGCCCACGCGTTACGGCACGTTCACGTCGTATGCCTTCCGTGTGACGGGTAGCGATGCCGAACACCTCGCACTTGTGATGGGCGATGTCGCCGGCGAGCAGTCCGTGCTGACGCGGCTGCATTCCGAATGCCTGACCGGCGACGTGTTCGGTTCGTATCGCTGCGATTGCGGCGAGCAGCTCGACCTCGCGTTGCGCTATATCGCCGCGGAAGACCGCGGCGTGCTGCTTTACCTGCGTGGCCATGAAGGGCGCGGGATCGGCCTGAGCAACAAGATTCGCGCGTATGCGCTGCAGGAGCAGGGGCGGGACACGGTCGAGGCGAACCTCGATCTCGGCCTGCCCGACGACGCCCGCGAATACGATTCCGCCGCCGCAATCCTGCGCATCCTCGGCGTGACGTCGGTGCGCCTGATGAGCAACAATCCGAAGAAATTCGACACCCTCGTGAAGCACGGCATTCCCGTGTGCGAACGGGTGGCGCTGGCGGTGCCGGTGCGCGAGGAAAACGAGCGCTATATCCGCACCAAGCAGACGAAGTTCGGGCATTACTTCGAGGAAAACGAGTGACGCGTGTCGATGCGCGTGCATCGAAGCCCGTCCGCCGGCCTCAGCCATGGCGCATCGGCAGGATGATTGCGCGCGCAGCGTTCTGTTGCCGGCGGTGCGGCGGACGACCCGACCCGGCTGACGGATGAGTGCTGCAATGAAGATCGTGACGGAGCGCCTGACGCTGCGCCGCTGGCGGCTGGACGATGCCGCGTCGTTCGCGGCGCTGCATGCCGATGCAGGGATGACGGCGTGGCTCGCGCGCGGCCCGATGACGGCGGCCGAGGCCCGCAGCGATATCGAGCGGTTCGACGCGCATTTCGACGAGCACGGTTTTGGCCCGTGGGCGGTCGAGCGCCGCGTCGACCGCGCATTGATCGGCCTCTGCGGGCTGCGTCAGGTGAGCGGCGTCGAGCATCCGATGGCGCCTTGCGTGGAAATCGCGTGGCGGCAAGCGCATGCCGCGTGGGGGCAGGGGTATATGGCCGAAGCGGCGTCGGCGGCGCTTGCCGACGGGTTCCAGCGGATCGGGCTGGCCGAGGTCTTCGCGTGGACCGCCGACAGCAATCTCCGCTCGCAGCGTGTGATGCAGCGTATCGGCATGCAGCCGCAACCCGTGCGGGACTTCGATCATCCGGCGCTTGCGGCGGGGCATCCGTTGCGCCGGCATGTGGTGTACGTCGCCCGGCGGCGTACGACGTCAGGCTGAGCGGCCGGCGAGCCGCTCACCGAGGCCACGCGGCAGCGCCGCGCACCGCTCACGCCACCGCTTGATCGGCGATCGCGTTCGCCGTGCCGGGATCGCGCACAGGCGGCGCGGACTGCGCGCCGGCGAGACGCCGATAGCGCGCCAGCGCCCACAGCGGGAAATACGCGGTGTAGCCGTGATACTTCAGGTAGAAGATGCGCGGAAAACCCGGGGCGTTGTGCGAGCGATGCCACCAGAAGCCGTCGTCCTGCTGGACCGACAGCAGGTACGCGATGCCTCGGCGCACGGAATCGGATTGCCAGTCGCCGAACGCCATTTGCGCAAGCAGCGCCCACGCGGTGTAGTTCGACGTGCTCTCGCCGTAGTTGGTCCCGCCGAGGCGCGGATCGGCGTAGCTGTCGTTCGTCTCGCCCCAGCCGCCGTCCGCGTGCTGCTGCGCACGAAGCCAGTCGAGCGCACGCACGATGTACGGCTGCGACTTGTCCTCGCCCGACAGCGCGAGGCCGGCGAGCACGCTCCACGTGCCGTACAGATAGTTCGTGCCCCAGCGGCCCCACCAGCTTCCGTCCGGTTGCTGCGTACGCTTCACGTACTCGATGCAGCGGGCGCGCGCCGCCTTGTCTTCCTCGCGCCGCGTGACGCCGAAACATAGCAGCACGCGGCCCGACACATCCTCGGTCGGCGGGTCGAGCAGCGCGCCATGGTCGGCGAACGGGATCGCATTGAGATACATGCGATCGCAATCCGCATCGAACGCGCCGAAGCCGCCGTTGCGCGACTGCAGCCCGCGCATCCAGTCGAGCGCGCGCGAGACGCGTTCCGCGTACGGATCCTTGCCCGATACACGCGCTTGCGCGCGACCTCGGCGATCGAGCATCGCCGTGACGACCGCGGTGTCGTCGATATCCGGATAGTGCGGATTCGCGTACTGAAACGCCCAGCCGCCCGGTGGCGTGCCGCGTCGTGCGTTCTCGCGCCAGTCGCCCTCCAGGTCGTTCACCTGGCGCGTTGCCAGCCAGTCGTATGCACGCGCGATGCGCGCATCGAGTTCGCGATCGGGAACCTGGGCATCCTGCGTCGCGCCGCGCGCCTGCTCGAGCGCCATCGTGCTCCAGGCTGTGTCCCATACCGGGGAGAGGCAGGGCTGGCAATACATGCTGCCGTCCGCGCGCGTGACCAGCAGCTTCTCCAGCGCGTTTTCGCAATCACGCCGCAGCGGATGGTCTTCCGGGTAGCCGAGGACTTCCATCATCTGATAGCTGTACACGATCGGCGGAAAGATCCCGCCCAGCCCGTCTTCGCCGTTCATGCGCTCCGCGCACCATGCTTCGGCGTGCCGGATCGCGCGTTGCCGCAGGCGCTTCGGCAGCAGGGGCTCGACGTGCCGGACGACGCGGTCCATCGCCAGAAAGAGCTTGCGCATCCCGGTGGCGGGCGGGAAGTAGCGACGCTCCTCGTCGGGCGGCGTGACGAACAGTTCGCGGATCGACACGTTGCGCGGATTGCGCGCGCGCGCCTTGAGCGAGCACAGCACCAGCAGTGGCACCATCGTCGTGCGCGCCCAGTAGGCGACCTTGTACATCGAGATCGGCACCCACTTCGGAAACAGTACGAACTCGATCGGCATGAACGGCGCTGCGCGCCACGGCACCTGGCCGAACGTCGCGAGCAGGATGCGGGTGAACACGTTCGAGCGGGCCGCGCCACCGAGCTTCAGGATGGTTTCCCGCGCCCGCACCATGTGCGGCGCATGCTCGGAATCGCCCGCCGCCTTCAGCGCGAAGTACGCCTTCACGCTGCACGAGATGTCCGGCGCCCCATCCACGTACAGATCCCACGCGCCATGCGAGTCGAGCCGCTGGATCGCGCGCAGGTAGCGCGCCATCTGCGCCTGCCGGACCTCGTCGATCTTGTCCATGAAATGCATCATCAGGATGTATTCCGCGGTGATCGTCGCGTCGGATTCGAGTTCGAAACACCAGCTGCCGTCGGGCTGCTGAAGATGGGCGAGGGCGTCGCGCCCGCGGACGATCGCCGCGTCGAGCGCGGCGGAGGAGAAAACGGGGATCGGATTCATGCGCGAAATAATACCATCCAGATGGAATGTTTGAGTGGAAGCTGGAGGCGGTGATAAGATCCGCGCATGAACAGACATGTCGACATGGCGCCGTACGGCGCGCCCGCGCAGACCGATTCTGCCGGGGCCGCCGGCGCGCCCGCAGCAGAGCAGGCCGCAGCCCCCACACCCGCCGCGACGGTAGCGCTCGCCGGCGTGCGGCGCAAGAAGGCGCCCGAGCAGGTGCGGGCGCGGCTTCTCGTCGCCGCATCGGAGATCGTGACGGAGCATGGCGTGCAGGCGCTGACGCTGGAGGCCGTGGCCAAGCGCGCCAACGTGACGAAAGGGGCGCTGCAATATCATTTCGAGAACAAGCAGGGTTTGCTCGATGCCCTTTTCGAGCAGACGACGACGCGGTTCGGCGCGCAGATGGACGCGCGGATCGCTGCCGATCCGCAGCCTGCCGGCGCCGCCGCACGCGCATACGTGCACACGACGCTCGACGAGACGAACCCCGCGGCCAGCATCGATCTGCTGCGCGCCCTCGTGGCATCGATGGTGAGCGAGCCGCGCACGCGTGCACGCTGGGCCGTGCCGCTGCGCGAATGGACGCGCCCCGATCCGGTGCCGCTCGAGCAGGCGGCGACGCTGATGATCTGCCGGCTTGCGGCCGACGGGCTGTGGTTTGCGAATATTCTCGGTTTCCAGGACGACATGCCGGACGACCTGCGCGCGGAAATCGTTCGTCAGCTCGAGCGCCTGACACGCGTGGGTGCTGCGTGAACGGCCGAGCGTTGGGCGTGAAAGTTTGAACGATCGTCAGCCGGATCTTCGGCGACCCGTCACTGGGCCATACCGTCAGTCGCGATGGGCGGCCGCGCTGGAATACGTGTTCGGGCTCGTTGCCAAGGGGACGATGGTGCTGGCCGTGCTGATCATGGTGGCCATATCGATCATCACGGGCGACGCGGGTGGAACAGGCTCAATGCCGTGGCCGAGGACGAGAAAAGGTCGGTGGCGTTTGCTGCTTGTGCCGGCGCTATCGGTCGCGATCGTCGCCGCCACGCTCTACTTCATGAAGCGAGGCGGTGGGCATCTCGCTGGCAGCTAGCCGGATCGACTGCGTATCGGGGCCGACGCAGGCAATAAAAAAGCCCGCTGCTTGAGCGGGCCGAATCCATGTTGGAGACATGGAGGAGACAGATGCAAATTTAAGGGAAAACCCTAGCAATGGCAAGAGCCCGTTGTATTTCTGCAACTTGCTGGGCCTGTCACCATCGCTTCACGGTGCCGGGCGTTCAAGCGCCCCTGCGCGCCCGATGTTCGCCGAACCGCTCCTGGGCGATCGGCAGCGCGAACTTGTCGCGCATTTCCGTTTCGATCCAGGCGCACGCTTCACGCGCGCAGTCGTTCAGCTCATGCCGGGAGGCATGCCCGTCGATGTCGTAGACGAAGCGCACGCCGACTTCGTCGTCGGCGAGTTGCCGCTCGAGCTGGTTGAGGTGCAATTGCGGCGTATGCCGTTGTGCGAGCGCGCGCAGTTCGTCGAAGTGATATTCGAGCCAGTCGGCCAGGAACAGCGCGTCGCTGCGGCAAGGCAGGCGGAACGCCGCTCGGCGCGACAGGCGCGCGCCGTCGGTCGACGCCATGGCGGGGTTGCGCGACGTGCCGGCCGGCGCGGCTGCCGGATCGGAAACGGGCGCGAGCGGGTGCTGGATATGCCGGTACGGCTCCCGGTCGCGCAGCGCATGCCACAACAGTTCGTCGCTGGCCGCGCCCGACGGCTGCATCGTCAGGTCGTGGTGGCCGTCGCCGGCCGCGGCGACTTCGCGGATCACGAGGCGCAGCGAGCAGAGAGGCTCGTCCCCGGCCAGCAGCGTGGCCGCGCGCGGCAGCCCGCAGACGAGCGGAGCAGGGCCCGCGGCACGGAACACCAGCCCGCGGCGGTCGAGCCGGACCAGCGGCAGCGGCTCGGGGAACGACGGATACGCGACGGCGATGCGCGCGCCGTCGGCACTCGTCAATGCCGGCATCATCGAGCGAAAGACCGTTGAATGGTCCACGTTGACTCTCCTTCGAATACTGTGCCGCCCGAGCGAAGGGATGCGCTCAGGCGGCGATGGCTTGCCCGGTGCCGGACCCCGGGGTGATTCCAAGCGCTGCAAACGTTTGTGGATCGATATCGATCCAGCAGGCGACGACCATCCGACCGTCGATCATCTTCGGCGGGCCGGCGCGGTGCGCATGCACGCCGATGCGGCGGAACAGGCGCTCCATGCTGGCGAACGTCACGCCGATCAGCCGCTGCGCGCCGAGCTGCGCCGCGCACTCGACCACCGCCGCCAGCATCGGCCGCACCGCCCAGGCCGCGTTTTCCGCGGTGCCTTCGTCGCCGGTTGCCGCGAAGCGCGACAGCTCCCACACCGCGGCCGATTGCGGCAGCGGCATGTCCTCGGCGATCAGGTCCGCGAACAACGACTTCAGCAGGTACGGGCGCGTGGTCGGCAGCAGACGCGCGCATCCGCACATCTCGCCGTGGCCGTTCCGCGCGAATACGTATACGGTATCGTCGCGATCGAACTGGTCGCGCTCGAAGCACTCGTTCGCCGACGGGAGCGACCACCCGAGCTGTTCGACGAACACTCGATGCCGGTAACGCCCGATATCCGCCGCGAGTTCGTGTGGTAACCGCCCTTCTTCGTGAACGAAGGTCCGCATGGTGTCCTCGGATGTTTGCTTGGTATGCACGCATTACAGCGCGCGTCCCGAGGGGGCGGTAACTGGTAACTCTTACAGGGTGGCCGGTGAAAATAACCGGCGTGGGCGTGGTAACGGTTTCTTGATCGCCGGGATTGAAAACTGGCGCGGATTTGCTTATAAAGAGCGCCAACGCTGCTGAATCATCGGATGAATGCGCGGCTGGCCGGTTGTCACTGGAGCGTCGGCCCGGCATGATAGGCGTCGCGATGCGCGAACACGGCGAACGCGACGGCCGTCGGCCAGTCGAGGCGGGCGAGGCGGGCCACGAGCGCGGCGGCGGTGCGGAACATGCCGATGTCGGCGCCGCTGGCGTCGGTGGCCATGACATTGCTGCGGACGTCGCCGCCGGCGATCACGAACGTGCCTGACGCACGTTCGAGATACCAGTCCCAGCCGAGCGTGACGTAGGCGATGCCGGGGCGGGCGGGCCGTTGCCACTCGGTGTAGCCGGCCAGGCGGGCGTCGATCGCGCTGCTGCGCAGCTCGACCAGCAGCGACGCATCGATGCCGCTGGAAACATGGTCGAGCGCAAGCTCGGCCAGTGCGCTTTCGGACAGGCGCACGTAGCCGTCCGGAGACGGGCCGTGGAAGGGGTACAGCAAAGGTGAGGTCATGCGCGGAATGTATCAGCCCCACCTGGGGCTGAAACCTGATAAGTATGACAGCGTGACGTGTCGGAGAACGAATGGAACTGCGCTGGCAGGATGCCTACCAACAATTCAGCGCCGCTGAAGACGAGCACCAGCTCTTTCAGCGGATTGCCGCGTATTCGAAGCGCCTGGGCTTCGAGTACTGCTGTTATGGGATCCGGGTGCCGCTGCCGGTGTCGAAGCCGACCGTCGCGATCTTCGACACCTACCCGGACGGCTGGATGGCCCATTACCAGGCGAACAACTACATCGAGATCGACTCGACGGTCCGCGACGGCGCGCTCAGCACCAACATGATCGTATGGCCGGACGTCGACAAGATCGGGCCGTCGCCGTTGTGGCAGGACGCGCGCGACTACGGCCTGTCGGTCGGCGTCGCGCAGTCGAGCTGGGCGGCGCGCGGAGCGTTCGGCCTGCTGAGCATCGCGCGCCACGCCGATCCGCTCACGCCCGCCGAAATCAACATGCTGACGCTGCAGACCAACTGGCTCGCGAACCTGTCGCATTCGCTGATGAGCCGCTTCATGGTGGCGAAGCTGTCGCCCGAAGCGAGCGTCGCGCTGACCGCGCGCGAGCGCGAAGTGCTGTGCTGGACCGCCGAGGGCAAGACGGCGTGCGAGATCGGCCAGATCCTCAGCATCTCCGAGCGAACGGTCAACTTCCACGTGAACAACGTCCTCGAGAAGCTCGGCGCGACCAACAAGGTGCAGGCGGTCGTCAAGGCGATCTCGGCCGGGCTCATCGATACGCCGTAACGCGCGGCGCGCCCGGCCCGCGCGCCGCTCACTCCATCAGCGGTTCCGCTTCCTTCGCGGTCCAGCTCACGCTGGAAATGCTTTTCTCCATGCTGATCCGGCTCGCGATCTGCTCGAGCTTCGGCTGGTCCTTCGGATGCAGCTTCAGCGTCGCGGTGACCTTCAGCCGGTTGGGCTGATCGGGCACGTCCTCGCTCGTCAGGCTCTGGAACGACAACGGTTTCGCATACATCGAATTCGACAGCAGCGTGCGGATGTGCACCTCGTCCGCCTCGAGGCAGATCACCGTGATCTGGTACTCGCGCACGAGGTCGGCATTCGACACGGGCGTCGCGTTGATTGCCTGGCTGACGCCGCGCAGCACCGTGTTGGTGAGCAGCACGACGCCCGTACCGGCCAGCGCGGGCACGTAATGGCCGGAGCCCGACAGCACGCCGACGGCGGCCGAACACCACAGCGTCGCGGCCGTGTTGATGCCCTGGATCGAGCCCTTGTCGCGCATGATCACGCCGCCGCCGAGGAAGCCGACGCCGGACACGACATACGCGGCGATCTGCGTGACGCCCGCGACGCCGTTGCCGGTCAGCACGCCGAGCGTCACGAACAGGCAGGCGCCGCTCGCGACCAGCGTGATCGTGCGTAGCCCCGCGGTGCGCTGGCGCATCTGGCGTTCAAGGCCGATCGCGACGCCGCAGGCGAACGCGGTAAAAAGTCGAAGTGCGAAATCGAAAGTCATGAGTTGTCCTGCCGTACGGGGCGCGCATGCGGGCTCGCATCGTGCCGGCGTCGAAACGGGCGGCAATGCGGCAGCCGTCATCGCCCGGTACTCTACCCGGCGAATGCGTCATGCAATGTGAAACGGAGCGAAGCGGCGTGCTGACTCGCGGGAACGCGAGCCGGGGCAGGAGAACTGCGGCGGGCAGGCGTTCAGGCGGCGAGAAGCGCACGCAATGTGCTGCAACTGTCCACGTTGATTCCTGAAAGTTGAATGGGCGGCATTCTAGTGGGCGGCGCACGGGTGCGTCAACTCATGGGGTTCATTCGCACCGTTCGTTCGTGCCGCGGGTGGCGGGCCGCCGCCCGCACCCGCGTCACTGCGCCGCGCCGATCGTGCCGGTCGCGAGCGCCAGCGCGGCGGCGGCCGATAGCGCGCCGCAGTAGCTGTCGACATCCGCGTTGCGGGCCGCGAGCAGCTGGCTCTGCGCGAGCGTCGCGTCGGTCACCGAGCCGACGCCATTGCGGTACGCGGTCAGCGCCGCGTCGTAGCTCGTCTGCGCGGCATCGACGAGGGCCTTGGCGGCCTCGTTCGACGCGAGGCTCGTCTGCAGCGCGTTCTGCGCGGCGACGACTTGCCGCACCGCTTCCTCCTTCGTGCGCGTGAGCCGCGCCGAGGCGCTCTCGGCATCGTTGCGCGCCTGCATCAGCACCGCCGAGCGCAGGCCGCCGTCGTACAGCGGGATCGTCACGCCGACGAACACGCCGCCGCCGTAGCGGCTGCCGTTCAGGTTGACGGTCGGCGCCTGCTGGCCGATCGCCGGCAGCGCGGTGATCGCCGTGCGGCCGCTGCTGTATGACGTCGACGCGGACATGAACACCTTCGGCATGAACTCCGCCTCGGCCGCCTTCACCTTCGCGCGATCGGTCTTTTCGAGCGCATACGCGCTTTGCAGATCGGGGCGCCGCGCGATCGCATCCGCGACGATCGCGTCGACCGACGTGCGCAGCGCCGGCGGCAGCGGCCGCGCGGGCAGCGCCGCGATCGTCGGCTTCGACAGCGGCGAAATGCCGAGCGCCGACACCAGGCCGAGGTAACCGTCGCTCTCCGCGCCGCGCGCCTCGACGAGCGCGAGGTTGGCCTGCGCGCGGTTCTGTGTCGCCTGCGCGGTCTCGACGACCGTGCCGACGCCCTGCTTGAGCCGGGCGCGCGCAGCCGCGACGATCGCGTCGGCGTTGGCGAGGCTCTGCTCGGCGCTGCGTGCGCGCGAGCGCGATGCTTCGTACCGGTAGTACGCCACCGTCACGTCGTGGATCACCTGCTGGTGGACGGCCGTGAACGCGACGTTCGACACGATCGACGCCTGCTCGGCCGCTTCGACGCGCGCCGCCCGGCCGCCGAAATCGAACAGCAGCCACTGCAGCGACAGCGCCGAGATCGTGCCGCGCACGCTCGTGTCGGTGGACGCGCTGCCGAGCTGCGTCGACGTCGAACCGTGGCCGGCCTGGTAGCCGCCCATCGCCGTCGCGGACAAATGCGGCAGGTAGGCGGTCTTCGCGATGCCGACCGCGAGCGCCGCGTTGCGCGCGTCGTTCCATGCGATACGCGTCAGCGGGTTCGTCGATTCGGCGAGGTCGATCAGTTCCGGCAGCGTGTACGCATGCGCGGGATCGAGTGCGGCCGGCGGCGGCACCGCGGCGAGCGCGGGGTTGGCGGGCAGCGTGTAGTCGTGGCCGGCGGCATTTGCCGATACCTTCGCTGCGCCCGGCACGATCTCGCCGGAGGGCGCGGTTTGCGGCTGCCACGGATGGTCCGACGCCTGCGGCGCCAATTCGAGCGACGAGGTCGCGCAGCCGGCCAGCGCGGCGGCGGCCGCGACGGCGACGATGAGCGGGGCGGCCGGCGATTCAGGTCGGCGCATGACGGGCGGGCTCCTTCGGTGAGGCTTGACGGGCGGCGTCGGCGATGTGCGCGAGCCTCGTGTCGATCAGGTTGAGCAAAGCGTCGCGCGCGGGGTCGGCAACGGTCGGCGAGGGCGCGGGCGGCAGGGTGTCGGCGCCCGCGCCGCTGTCGCCCGACCCGGCGTCATGCGACACGCGCGCGAGCCGCTCGCCGATCGCGGCGTCGCCCGGCGTGCGCTCGGCGAGCAGGAACAGCGGCGCTTCGAGCGCATCGAGTTCCGCGAGCGTGCGCCGCCGCGTGGCGACCCACGCCGGCGCGGGCCGCACCCAAGACGGTTCGTAATGGATCAGGCCGAGATCCTGCGCGATCGCGCGATGGCGCGCGAACGCGTCGGCTGCCTTCGCGCGCCGCTCGGCCGGCTGCGCGACCTGCGCGAGCCGCCGCCACTGGTCGAGCAGCGCGGCCAGCGCCGCGTCGACCTGCTTGCCGATGCTGACCGGCCACACGCGCGTGAACACGAGATACACGACGACGTTGCCGAGCAGGATGCCGATCGTGCGATCGCGCGCGAGCGTCAGGTCGAAGCCGGGGCTCGGGCCCTGCAGCACGCACAGGAAGAACGCGAACGCGATCTGGAAGCCGGCGTACGCGATGCGCGGCGACCCGAACGCGACCCACGCGGCGATCGACGCGCCGGCGAACGTGAGCGCCATCAGCTGGCCGATCGACGACAGCGACGGCACGACGAACACGATCGCGGCGGTGCCGATCAGTGCACCGGCGATGCACCCGGCGATCCGCAGCGTGAGTTTCTCGACCGTCTCGGCCGTCGTGCCGAGCGACACCATGTAGCACGTGATGAAACACGTATGGATGCCTGACCAGTCGAGCTGCAGGTACAGCAGATAGCAGAACATCGCGGCGGCGGTGGTCTTCAGCGCGTAGCGGATGTGATCGGGGTTGGTGCGCGCGTCCGGCAGGAAGAAGCCGCCGCGCGGCGCGGCGGGGGGCGGCGAGGCGGGTGGCGCGGCGGATGTGGCCGGTGCGGCACGGGCCGGGTCGGCGGGTTCCGCGAAATGCATGATCGCGTCGCGCAGGTCGGCCGCGGCGACGCGCGCGAGCGGCGGCAGCGCATCGTCCGGCGGCAGCGCGAGCGCGATGTCGACCGGATAGCCGCCTTGCTCGAGCATGCCGGCCATCTCGTCGAGCGTGGCCGCGACGGGCATGGCAAACGCGTCCGGCAGCCGCGCGCCGGGTTCGCGCGTCGCGAGCGCGGCCGCGACGAGAATCGCGGTGCTCGATGCGATCGCCTGCCGCAGCGCGACGACGTCGGCCGCCGACGACGAGCCTTCGAGCTTCGACAGCTTGAGCCAGGTCAGGAGCTGCTGGTCGCCTTCGCGCAGGCTCGCGTCGAACGCGGCGCGCGTGGCCTCGTCGTCGCCGCCGCGCAGGCGCTGCGCGGCGAGCCGCAGCCGCTGCGCGAGCCGCGCGCACGCGAGCCGGCGCGGCGACGGCGCGATCAAGATATTGACGACGATCGCGACGCCGACCGGGATCGCGACCATCAGCCACGCATACATCAGCCCGCGCGTCGCGGCCTCGCCGAACGGCACGAGGCCGAGCTGGTCGAGCCCGAAGCCGACGATCATCGCGAGAATCGCGCCGACCGGGCGCAGCTTGCTGGCCGACGTCAGGTAGAGCAGCCCGATCGACAGCACGACCATGCACGCGACGCGCAGGATCGAATAGTCGACGCTGAACATCGCGACGCCGAGCACGAGCCCGATCACGATCGTCACGAGCAGCAGCATCGCGACGGCCAGCACGACGCTCGTCACGCGGTCCGGCCGGATCAGGAAGAACACGACGTACGCGGAAATCGCGGCTTCGGGCGTGCCGTACGCGCTCGTGACGAGCACGGTCAGCGTGCAGATCAGCGCGACGCGCGCGACCATCGCGGCGCGGCCCGGAAACGGCGCGAGCAGGCGCAGGATCTCGCGCGGGCCCGGCGCGACGACGTCAGCGGCAGGCCGAACCATGCCGCACCTCGACGATCGCACTCGCGCCGACGCGCACGAGCCTGGCGTCGGGCTCGTCGAGTTTCACGCGCACCGGGAAGCGTTGCGCGACGCGCACCCAATTCACCGAGCGCTGGACGAGCGGCAGCGAGCGCGGCAGGTTCACGCGGTCGGTATCCGCGATGCCGGCGCCGATCCCGACCACCTTGCCGGCCAGCGGCCGGCCGCGGTCGATCATCGAATAGACGGTCGCGCAGTCGCCGACGGCGATCTGCTTGAGCGACGTCTCGCGGAAGTTGCCGACCGCGAACCATTCGCTCGCGTCGATCAGCGTGAAGATCGACTGGTTCGGCGCGACCGTCTCGCCCGCGAGGATCGACAGGCCCGTCACGAGCCCGTCGTGCGGCGCGCGCACGACGGTGTCGTCGAGCGCATGCTGCGCGCGGGCGAGCGCGGCTTCGCGCGCATGCAGCGTGGCGATCGCGTCGGCGTCGTCGCCGATCGTCTGTGCGGACGATCGCTGCTGCTCCTGCGCCTGGGCCAGCGACACGGCCGCGTCGCGCTGAGCGACCTGCGCCTGGTCGAATGCCTGCGCGCTCACGTAGCCTTGCGCGGCGAGCGGCGCGAGCCGCTTCACGTTGCGCGTCGCGAGATCGTAGTTGTGCGACGCGCGCTTCACCTGTTCGGCGGCGACCGACGCGCCCGACCGTTCGCCGATCAGCGTCCTGCGCCGCGTGTCGAGCGACGCGCGGGCGAGCTCGAGATCGGCCTGCGCCTGCGCGACGGTCAGCCGGTACGGCACCGGATCGATCTCGTACAGCAGCGCGCCTTTCGCGACGCGCTGGTTCTCGTGCACCGCGAGCCGCACGATCCGCCCCCCGACGGGCGACGCGACGTGCACGACGTCCGCGTCGATTGTCGCGTCGTCGGTCGACGGATAGGCGCTCGTGCGGAGATACGCATAGGCAAGGGCGGCGACGCCGAGCGCGACGATCGCGAGCGCGATCGCGCGGCCCTTGACGGAGGGGCGGGAGAGGCCGGCGAGCTTCATGCGAAGGGCCCCGTGCCGGTGAGCCAGACGAGCACGGCGATCACGAGCCCGATCGCGGTGCAGACGGCAAGTTGATAAGGCACCGTGGCCGCCCAGCCGGTCGCGACGAACACGCGGTGCGCGACGATCGCGCCGATCACGCCGATCACGGCGCTCGCGAGCCACAGCGGGAAATAGGCGCCGAACAGCACGTAGGAAGGCGCGCCGCGCGATGCGCAGCCCGCGAGCGGCAGGGCGGGCGCCACGGCGGCGGCGACGCGCACGGGCGCGCGCGACGTTGTTTTTCTCATGGTGTGACGGGCTCGACGGATGAGGGTGGGGCCGGGCGCGGCGCGATGCGGCCGCCGCGCTTGCGTGACGGTGCCGATGATAAATCACGGCGACGCCGGCGGCCAGCCGTCGCACGGCCGGCGCGCCCGGTCATGCGTAGGGTCGCTAAGGATCGAAAGGAACCGTCGACGAAAGAATCGGCGCGCGACGCGCGCATTGCGTGGCGAACGGGCGCGAATCGGTACGAACGCGGTCAGTCCTGCCGGCCGAGCCCGTCCTCGACGAGCAGGTCGACGAGCTTGCGCGCGAACAGCGGCAGCGCGTCGAGATCCGCGACGCAGATCTGCAGCCGGCGTTCGGCCCAGTCGTCGTCGAGCCGGATGATGCGCAGCGCCATCGTCTTCGCGTGCCGGCGCGCGGTGCCTTCGGGCAGCACGCCGACGCCGACGTTCGCCTCGATCATCCGGCACGCGGTCTCGAAGTTGCTGACCTGGATGCGCCAGCGCAGCGTGCGCTGCACGTCCGCGGCCGCGCGCTTCAGGAAGTTCTGGATCGCGCTCGCTTCCGGCAGCCCGATGAAGTCGTAGCCGAGCGTGTCGACGAACGGCGTGGACTTCAGGCTCGCGAGCGGATGGCCGGGCGCGACCGCGAGCACGAGCCGGTCGCGCCGGTACGGCATCGCCTGCAGCCCTTCGGTGCGCACGTTGCCGGCGACGATGCCGATGTCGACGACGCCTTCCTGCACCGCGCGCACGATGTCCGGGCTCAGCCGCTCCTGCATGTCGACGGTCACGTCCGGATGGTCGACGAGGTAGCTGCGCAGCACCGCGGGCAGGAACTCGCTCATCGCGGTGGTGTTCGCGAACACGCGCACGTGCCCCTTCACGCCGGACGAATATTCCTGCAGGTCGCCGCTCAGCTGCTCGAGCTGCCGCAGCACGCGGCGCGCATGCGCGAGCAGCGTCTCGCCGGGCGGCGTGACCTTCACGCCCTGGCTCGTGCGGCTCAGCAGCTTCACGCCGACCTGTTCCTCGAGATTCTTGATGCGCATGCTGGCCGCGGGCACCGACAGGTGCGCGCGTTCCGCGCCGCGCGTCAGGTTGCTCGCCTCGGCGATGTGCGTGAAGAGATTGAGGTCGACCAGATCGAAGCGCATGGCGGTGTGGGCGGATGAATGTGCCGATTATCGCGCGAAGCCGCGAAACGGCGCGCGGACGCCACTACGGGTTATGCCGGATGGAAGCGCGTGGCATGGCGCGACGGCAGGTGCGTCCGGGCCCGCCGCCGTCGCGTTCGGCGCGATATGTGTACCATCGTGCGTACGGTGCGGGGCACGCGGCACGGGGCGCAACGTCCCGCTTCGACGCGCGCCTCGCTGGCTTGTATCGCAACGTGGTGGGTGAGCGCTCCATGCGAAGTTTCTTTGTCCGGTTCATTGCGATCGGCGTGTCGTTTCATCTGTACGTCGGGATGCGGATCATTCCCGACGCATTCGCGTCGACCGGCGCGCGCGTCGTCGCGGCGCTGGTGCTGGCCAGCTTCTGCGTGCTGATTCCGCTCGGAATGTTCTCGCGGCGCTTCGACGAGGGCTGGGCGGCGACCGCGTTCGGCTGGGCGGGCGCGATCGCGATGGGGTTCTTTTCGTCGCTGCTTGCGCTGACGTTCCTGCGCGAGTTCGTGCTGCTCGGCGTGGCCGCATGGCGGGCGCTGGTGCAGGCCGGCGCGTGGAGCGGGGCGGCGGCGGACAGCGCGCTGGCCGTGCTGGCCGGCGCGCTGCTGGTCACCGCGATCGGCTTCGCGGGCGCGCGGCGCACCGCGGCCGTGAAGCGCGTGTCGATTCCGGTGGCAGGCCTGCCCGCCGCGCTCGACGGGCTGACGATCGTGCAGCTGTCCGACATCCACGTCGGGCCCACGATCAAGCGCCCGTACGTCGAGCGCATCGTCGGCGCGGTCAACGCGCTCGATGCGGACATCGTGGCCGTGACGGGCGACGTGGTCGACGGGTCCGTCGAACGGCTGCGCGAGCATACGGCGCCGCTCGGCCGCATGAAATCCCGCTATGGCAGCTTCCTCGTCACGGGCAACCACGAGTACTACGCGGGCGCACATGCATGGATCGCGGAATTCCGCCGCATCGGGCTGACGGTGCTGCTGAACGAGCACGTCGTCGTGGAGCACGGCGGCGCGCGCGCGGTGGTTGCGGGCGTCACCGACTTCACGGCCGGCGCGTTCGACCCGGCGCACCGGAGCGACCCGGCGCGCGCGCTCGCGGGCGCGCCGCGCGACGTCGGCACGCGGATCCTGCTCGCGCACCAGCCGAGGAGCGCGGAGCAGGCCAGCAAGGCCGGGTTCTCGGTGCAGATCTCGGGCCATACGCACGGCGGGCAGTTCCTGCCGTGGCCGCCGTTCGTGCGCTTGCAGCAGCCGTTCATCGCGGGGCTGCGGAAATTCGGCGATCTGTGGGTCTACACGAGCCGCGGCACCGGGTACTGGGGGCCGCCGAACCGCTTCGGCGTGCCGTCCGAGATCACGCTGATCCGGCTGACGCGCGGCGCGTAGGCGGCAGCGGAAGGGGGCGGCGCGGCCGCCCGTGCGGGCGTGCGCAACGTGCCCCGCGTGACTGTTACGCGATGCGCGCGATGTCGTCGAAGTCGAAGCGCGGGCCGCGCGGGTGCAGGCCGGCCGGGTCGCCGTAGCCGAGATTGACGAGGAAGTTGCTCTTCACCGTGGTGCCGGCGAAGAACGCGGCGTCGACCGCCGCATTGTCGAAGCCGGACATCGGGCCGGCGTCGAGGCCGAGCGCGCGGGCCGCCATGATCAGGTATGCGCCTTGCAGCGACGAATTGCGGAACGCGGTGGCCTGGATCAGCGCGTCGTTGCCGGCGAACCAGCTGCGCGCGTCCGCGTGCGGGAACAGCCGCGGCAGGTGGTCGTAGAACGCCATGTCCATGCCGACGATCACCGTGACGGGCGCGGCCAGCGTCTTCGCGAGATTGCCTTCGGACAGCGCCGGCTTCAGGCGCGCCTTCGCTTCCGGCGACTTCACGAACACGAAGCGCGCGGGGCTCGAATTCGCCGACGTCGGGCCGAATTTCGCCAGGTCGATCAGGCGGTGGAGCAGCGCGTCGTCGACCGGTTTGTCCTGCCAGGCGTTGTGCGTGCGCGCGGTGAGGAACAGCTGGTCGAGGGCGGAATCGGAAAGCGTCATGATGAGTACGGTAAAGAAGCGCGGCCGGGTCGCGCCGGCCGCAGGGTGACGAAAAAGCCGCGCCGCGGCGGCCGGCATGGCCGGAACGCGGGGGGCAGCATGCCGCGATGATAGCGTGACACGCCCGCGCCCGGCCGGCGCGACGGGCGACGCCGCACGAATGAGCGAGCATGGCGGCCGCGCGCGCCGTTCGCTAACATGCAATCATGCATCGCCCGTCGATGTTTGCTGCCTGAATTTCCATCCCTTCGACATGTCCTCCACGCCCGATCTCTTCGATGACACCCCCGCGCTCGACGTCGACTGGTATCCGGACTGGCTCGCGCCGCCGGACGCCGATCGCCTGCTGGCCGCGCTGATCGACGAGGTCGCGTGGCGCCAGGACGCGATCCGCACGCCGCGCGGGCGCATTCCGCTGCCGCGCCTGACCGCATGGCAGGGCGAGCCCGAAGCCGTCTACGTGTATTCCGGCATCCGCAACGTACCCGCGCCATGGACGCCGGCCGTGCTCGCGCTGAAGCGCGCGGTCGAGGCGACCTGCCGCGCGCGCTTCAACAGCGTGCTGCTGAACCGCTACCGCAACGGGCTCGACAGCATGGGCTGGCACGCGGACAACGAGCCCGAGCTCGGCGCCGCGCCGGTGATCGCGTCGGTGAGCCTCGGCGCGATGCGCGTGTTCGACCTGCGGCACCGCGCGAGCGGCGTCACGCACGCGTACCGCCTGACGCACGGCAGCCTGCTCGTGATGCGCGGCCGGACCCAGGCCGAATGGCAGCATCGCGTGCCGAAAGCGCCGGCCGTGCAGGGCGAGCGCGTGAACCTGACGTTCCGGCTGGTTGACGCGTCGTGACTCGAAATTGAATCAATGAATCGATTTATGTCGCTCGATAGCTGAGTAGAACCGCTAATGGTGCGTTGCAACAATCCTCGACTACACTGCGTGATGGACCGGCGTGCGTCGACTACTGAGAGAGCATCGACAGCCGCCGGAATGATTGCATCGCATGCCCGGACCTCGGCAGGCGCCGAACGGCGGGCAGCGGGAGAACAGCGCGTGACCGGACTGCATGAATCCCTCGAACCCTTGCTGCACGTCTTCGAACAGGACGGCGAATGGCAATGGGCGTTGACGGTGAAGCGGGCGGCTGGCGTCGGCGTGAAGGTGGTCGCGTTCAGCCGTGACGGCTTTTATCGGGAAGCGGACGCCCAGGCGGCCGGCGAGCGTGCGCTCGCATCGTTCGACGGCCCCGTGATGGCGTGAAAGCGCCGGCCGGCGTCGACGCCCGTGACGGGCGGACGGTGCGCGCTGCCGGCGTGTGATCGCAGTGCGGTTTCGTCGCAATCGCCATTCGAATTGCTTGCGGTTCATACCGGCGGGGGATGACGCCCGTTGCCGGTTTCCCATCCCGCCAGTCGTATCTCCCTTCCTCGCACGGCCGAAATGGTCCGTATCTTTCGACACGCCCCTGCCACAGGTTTCGCTTAACGTTGGCCGCGCATCCGGCCGGCGAGCCGGACAACCGACCGACGTGGGCCATGCGCGACGACCAGACTGAACACGACAACCGCCCCGTGCGCGGCGCGCCGCTTGCGGCACGGGGGCAGCAAGCGGGCTTCACGCTGATCGAGGTGCTGATCGCGCTCGCGATCGTCGCGGTTGCGCTGGGCGCGGTGATGCGCGCGATCGGCGCGCTCGCGTCGGACACCGACACGGCCCGCATGCGCCTGCTCGCGCTGTGGAGCGCGGACAACGCGCTCGGCGCGATCCGCATCGCCGCCGCCTGGCCGCCGGTCGGCACCAGCACGTTCGCGTGCCCGCAGGGGCCGTACCGGTTCGTGTGCCGCCAGCGCGTGACGGCGCTGCCGAGCCCGCTCGTGCGCCAGGTGACGGTGAGCGTGCACCCGTCGGCGTCGAGCCGGAACGTGCTCGCCGAAGTCGTCACCGTCGTCCAGAATGAAGCGCGCCGCTGACCGTCGCGCGCGGCGGCGCGCCCGCGGCTTCACACTGATCGAGATGCTGGTTGCGATCGCGCTGCTGGCCGTGATCGCGCTGCTGTCGTGGCGCGGCCTCGACGCGACGATTCGCGGGCGCGACGGTATCGCGTCGAACCTGACGCAAACGCGGCTGCTCGGCCGCTATTTCTCGCAACTCCAGTTCGACCTGCTGAACCTCGTGACGGCCGACGAGGTGTTCGGGCCGCCGCTGCGGATCCGCCCGAACGAACTGGTGCTCGTGCGGCACGTCGGCGTCGGCGCCGGGCCGACGCACGTGCAGGTCGTGCGCTATCAGCTGAAAGGGCGCGAACTTGCGCGCAGCGCGTCGCAGCCGCTGGCGTCGCTCGCCGAACTCGAAGGCGCGCTGCAGCAGATGGACAGCTTCGCGCGCGTGGTCGTGAGCCGCGACGCGCGTGCATTGCAGTTGTCGGTATGGATCGCGCCGGACGGGTGGACGGCCAGCCAGCCGCTCGTCGAACAGACCTACGCGCAGTTCCTCGCGCAGCACGGCATCAGCAGCACCACGTCGCTCGGGATGCCGCTGCCGCGCGGCATCCGCTTCGCGGTCGCGCTCGGCACGCCGCCGGTCGAATACGTGCGCACGATCCCGATCGGCCAGTGAGCGGCACGCCCGCCGCGCATGCGCGGCGGCGCATCCCGCGCGCCCGGCAAAATGGTCCGTAACATTCGTCATACGCGTGTTACCGCCCGTCCCTAGTCTCGCGTCGAGAGCGATTGCCGCGACCCGCCGCTTCCGGCGGGCGATCGGCGACGGATTCCGCAAGACGGCAAGGGGGCCAACGTGGCGGGCGAGTACTCACATGGTGCACCGGTGCGCGCATCCGCGCATCACGCATCCGGAACACACGCGTCGGCGGCGATCCTGACCCGCGCGAGGAACCGGCACAGCGCGGGGCAGTTCGACGACGCCGCGCGCGACTATCTCGCCGTGCTCGCGAACGAGCCGGACCATCCGCAGGCGCTGCACCTGTACGGCGTGCTGCAATACCAGCGCGGCGCGGCCGCCGACGCGGAGGCGCTGCTGCGGCAGTCGATCGCGATCGAGGCGGGTGCGCGGGCGCTGTCGGATCTCGGCGCGATCCTCGGGGAAAGCGGCCGGATCGACGAAGCGCTCGCGCAGTTCGACGCGGCGCTGCGCGTCGAGCCGAACGACGTGCAGACGCTGGTGCGGCTCGGCAATACGCTGATCGGGCTGCACCGCCACGAACAGGCGCTGGCCGCGTTCGACCGGGCGCTCGCCGTGTCGCCGCTCGTGCTCGATGCGCTGTGCAATCGCGGCAGCGCGCTGCGCGCGCTCGGGCGTCATCAGGATGCGCTCGACACCTATGACCGCGCGCTGATGGTCGACCCGCGCTCGTTCGAATCGTGGTTCAACCGCGGGCTCGCGCTGCGCGCGCTGCAGCGTCCGGCCGACGCGCTGCAGTGTTTCGACCGCGCGATCGGGCTCCGGCCGGGCATCGCGGCGATGCTGTCGGCGCGCGGCGAGACGCTCGTCGCGCTCGGGCGCCTGAACGAAGCGCTGGGCGCGTTCAACGAGGCCATCGCCGCCGATCCCGCGCTGATCGACGCGCTCTACAACAGCGCGGTCGCGCTCGAACGGCTGAACCGCGCCGACGAGGCGCTCGCGCGCTGCGAACGCATGCTCGCGCTCGCGCCGCACGATGCGCGCGCGTTCGCGTGCCGCGGCAACGCGCTGCTGCAGCTCGCGCGCTACGACGACGCGCTCGACAGCTACGCCCGCGCGCTCGACCTCGCGCCCGGCGCGCCCGACATCGAATGCAATCGCGGCACCGCGCTGCGTTTCCTGAAGCGCTTCGACGAGGCGCTGCGCTGCTACGACACGGCGCTGGCAAGCGACGACCGCTTCGCCGAGGCCTGGGCCAACCGCAGCAGCGTGCTGCAGGACCTGCACCGCTACGACGAAGCGATGCACTCGCTCGATCGCGCGCTGGCGCTGCGGCCGGACCATGCGACGAGCTGGCTCGACCGCGGCAACCTTCACTCCGCGACCGGGCGCGCGGACGATGCGCTGGCTGCCTACGATCGCGCAATCGCACTGGATGCCGACGACGTGGAAGCGCGCGTCGCGCGCGCGTCGCTCCACCTCGTCGAAGGCGATTTCGCGCGCGGCTGGGCGGAGTACGAATGGCGCTTGCGCGATCCGGCGATCGCGCGGCACGCGCGCCCGTTCACGCAGCCGCCGTGGCGCGGTGACGGCGCGCTCGACGGCAGGACGATCCTGGTGCATGCCGAGCAGGGTTTCGGCGATACGTTGCAGTTCTGCCGCTATGTGCCGCAGCTCGCCGCCCAGGGCGCGCGCGTCGTGCTCGAAGTGCCGCCGCCGCTGCGCGCGCTCGTCGCCTCGCTGGAAGGGCCGGCACAGGTGATCGCGCGCGGCGAGCCGCTGCCGCCGTTCGACTGCCACTGCCCGTTGCCGAGCCTGCCGTTCGCGCTGCGCGCGCTGCTGCCCGGGATACCGCAACCCGTGCCTTATCTCCATGCGGATCCGCAACGGGTTCGCCAGTGGGCCGCGCTGCTCGGCAACCGGCGCCGCCCGCGCGTCGGGCTCGCGTGGGCCGGCAATCCGGAACACCGGAACGACCACCGCCGCTCGATCGATTTCGCGCGGCTCGCGCCGCTGTTCGACCTCGACGTCGACTGGATCAGCCTGCAGAAGAACGTGACGACACGCGAGCGCGCGTTGCTGGAGAACGCGCCGGTGCTGCGCGTGGACGACGAGCTCGGCGATTTCGCGGAGACGGCCGCGCTGATCGCATCGCTGGACCTCGTGATTTCCGTCGATTCGGCGGTCGCGCACCTGGCCGGCGCGCTCGGCCATCCGGTGTGGGTGCTGCTGCCGGACCCGCCGGAATGGCGCTGGATGCGCGAGCGGCTCGACAGCCCGTGGTATCCGGGCGCGCGCCTGTTCCGCCAGTCCGTTCCGGGCGAATGGGCGGGCGTGATCGACGCGGTGCGGGCCGCGCTCGGCCGGCTGACACATTAGACGACACATGCGACAACCCGGGGGCCACACAATGACATCGAACGGTGCAGGCACGCCGCTCGCGACATCGACGATCGCGCAGCCGTCGCCCGAGATCCGTCCATCCGACGCCGCGCAGCTCGACCGGCTGCTGGAGCGGGCACGCAACGCGCATCGCGAGGGCGCGCTGCAGCATGCCGAGCAGGCGTATGCGCAACTGCTGACGCTCGCGCCCGATCATCCGGAGGCGCTGCATCTGCTCGGCGCGGTGCGATTCCAGCAAGGGCAGCTGCCCGAAGCCGACACGCTGATGCGGCGCTCGATCGAGCGGCAGCCGGCGCCGCTCGCGCTCGCGAACCACGCGGCGGTGCTCGCGGGCCTCGGGCGCGAGCCGGAAGCGCTGGCGCGTCTCGACGAAGCGCTGGCGATCAATCCCGCGCACCCGCGCGCGCTGTTCCAGCGCGCGGGCCTGCTCGCGCAGCTCGCGCGCCACGGCGACGCGTGCGCGGCCTACGACCGCCTGCTCGAACTCGCGCCGGGCTTCGCCGACGGCTTCGTGAAGCGCGGCGAGACGCTGCTGGCGCTCGGCCGCTTCGACGCGGCGCTGGCCGATTGCGAGCGCGCGATCGCGCTCGCCGGGCGCACGTTCGACGCGCTGCGCGCGCGCGGGCTGGCGCTGCGCGGGCTCGGCCGGTTCCGCGACGCGGCGCAAAGCTACGATCATGCGCTGGCGCTCGTGCCGGGCAGCGCCGAAGTGCTGTTCCTGCGCGGCGTCGCGTACCTGGACCTCGGCGAACCGGAACGCGCGCTCGCCGACTTCAACACCGCGATGGCCGCGAGCCCCGGTTTCGTCGATGCGATCTTCAACAGCTCGGTCGCGCTCGAACAGCTCGGGCGGCACGACGAGGCGCTGGTCCGCTGCGACCGGGTGCTCGCGATCGATCCGCGTCATGCGCGGGCGCTCGCCAACCGCGGTAATGCGGCGAGCCACCTCGCGCGCTATCGCGACGCGATCGACAGCTATGCGCGCGCGCTCGACGCCGAACCCGACAACCCGGGCGTGCTGTGCAACTACGCGAGCGCGCTGATCGCCGTCGACCGCCACGACGACGCGCACGACGCGTGCGACCGCGCGCTGGCGGCCGATCCGGGCTACGCGCACGCGTGGTTCACGCGCGGCCGGGTGCGGCTGGAGACCCATCGTTACGACGATGCGCTGGCCGACTTCACGCGCGTGATCGCGGCGTCGCCGCGCGACAAGCTCGCGCATTTCCACCGCGGCAATGCGCTGCGCGCGCTGCGCCGCCACGACGAGGCGCGGCAGGCGTACGCGGACGCGATCGACATCGATCCCGATTACGTGCAGGCGCACTGCATGCGTGCGTTCCTGTGCCTGTCGATCGGCGATTTCGAAGCAGGCTGGGCCGAATACGAATGGCGCTGGCGCGACCGCCAGCTCGACGCGAGCCGGCGCGCGTTCGCGCAGCCGCGCTGGACGCGGGATCTGCCGCTCGACGGGCAGACGATCCTGCTGTACGCGGAGCAGGGGCTCGGCGACACGCTGCAATTCTGCCGCTACGTGCCGCTCGTGAAGGCGCTGGGCGCGCGGGTGGTGCTCGAATCGCCGGTCGAGCTGACGGCGCTGTTCGCGACGCTCGACGGCGTCGACGCGCTGGTGCCGCGCGGCGCGCCGCTGCCGCCGTTCGACCTGCATTGCCCGCTGCTGAGCCTGCCGCACGAATTCCGCACCGACCTCGCGTCGATTCCGGCCGGCGTGCCGTATCTGCGGGCGGACCCGGCGCGCATCGCGCGCTGGCGCGAACGGCTCGGCGAACCCGCGCGGCCGCGCATCGGGCTCGTGTGGTCCGGCAACCCGCTGCACGTGAACGACCGCAACCGCTCGATGGCGCTGGCCGACCTGCTGCCGCTGCTCGATGATCGCTACGAATGCGTGTGCCTGCAGAAGGTGCTGCGCGACGAGGATCGCCCGCTGCTCGATGCTGCGCCGGTCCGCTTCGTCGGCGACGCGCTCGAGGATTTCGCGGATACGGCCGCGCTCACCGCGCTGATGGATGGCGTGGTCAGCGTCGACACGTCGGTCGCACACCTGGCCGGCGCGCTCGGGCGGCCGCTCGCGCTGATGATCCCGTACACGCCCGATTTCCGCTGGCTGCTCGATCGCGACGACAGTCCGTGGTATCCGGGCGCGCGGCTGTTCCGCCAGCCGGAAGGCGGACAGTGGGCGCCGGTCGTCGAGCGGATCCGCGCTGCGTTGCCGGCGATGGTGGACGGAGGCGCGCGATGAGCACGCGCGACGCGGCGCAGGCGCTCGCGCCCGGCGCGGGCATCGGCACGCTGCGCGCGGCGCTCGACGACGCGCTGCGCAACGCGCGCACGCGGCTCGAACAGCGCGACTTCGGCGGCGCCGCACGGCTGTACGAGGGCGTGCTGACGATGGCGCCCGATCACGTCGAGGCGCTGCACCTGCTCGGCGTCGCGTACCTGCGGCTCGGCGACCCGGCGCGCGCGGAGCCGCTGATCGCCCGCTCGATGCGGGGCGGCTTGAGTCAACCGTGGAATCTCGCGAACCATGCGGCGGCGCTGGCCGGCGTCGGCCGCCATCAGGATGCGCTCGCCGCGAGCGATCGCGCGCTGGCGCAGGACTCCGGCCACGCGGCGTCGCACTTCGCGCGCGGCGACGCGCTGCGCGCGCTCGGGCGCTACGACGACGCGCTCGCCGCATACGATCGCGTGCTCGGCCGCGAACCGGGCTACGCGAGCGCATGGTGCCGGCGCGGCGAGACGCTGCGGCTGCTCGGCCGGCCCGCCGATGCGCTGATCAGCGTCGAACACGCGCTGCGGATCGATCCGAACGACCCGGCCGCGCACGTCGAGCACGGCCATGCATTGCGCGCGCTGGGCCGGCGCGACGAAGCGCTGCACGCCTACCAGCTCGCGATGGTCGTGCGCGGCAAGACGCCTGAACTCGTGCATGCGTGCGGCGTCGTGCTGACCGAACTCGGCCGTCCGGCCGAAGCGCTCGCCTGCCTCGACGAAGGGCTCGCGGGCGCGCCGGACGATGCGCAGCTGCTGTTCGCGAGCTGCGTCGCGCTCGACCTGCTGCACGCGCGCGACGAGCTGCTGAAGCGCTGCGACCGGCTGATCGCGCTGGATCGCGGCAACCCGGCCGCGTGGATCGGCCGCGGCAATGCGCTGCTCGGCCTCGACCGGCATGCGGACGCGGCACACGCGTATGGCGAAGCGCTGGCGCGCACGCCGGACGACGTCGATGCGCTGCGCAACCGCGCGGCCGCGCTGCGTGCGCTCGGCGCGTTCGACGACGCGCTCGCGCACTACGACCGCGCGCTCGCGACGACGGGGCCGCATGCGGAACTGCTGTATCACCGCGCGCTGGCACTGCAGCAGCTCGGCCGCTATGACGACGCGTACGCGAGCCATGCGGCGGCGGCCCGCGCGCCCGCGATGCGCGCGCAGCACCTGTTCACGCGCGCGGTCGCGCGCCAGCAGCTCGGCGAACACGACGCGGCGCTGGCCGATTTCCAGCTGGCGTGCGAACGCGATCCGCACCACGGCGCGGCGCGCCGCTCCGAGGCGTTCTGCCACCTGCTGATGGGGGATTTCGACACGGGCTGGAAGCGGCATGAAGCGCGCTGGAGCGCCGCCGACACGATGCTGCACCGGCGCCATGCGGACCGGCCGATGTGGGACGGCGCCGCACCCGTCGCCGGGCGGACCGTGCTGCTGCATGCGGAGCAGGGCTATGGCGACACGCTGCAGTTCTGCCGCTACGCGAGCCTCGTCCACGACCGCGGCGCGACCGTGATCGTCGAAGCGCCGGCCGCGCTCGGCGCGCTGCTCGGCACGCTGCGCGGCGTGAGCCGCGTCGTCACCGAAGGGGCGCCGCTACCGGCGTTCGACCTGCATTGCCCGCTGATGAGCCTGCCTTACGCGTTTCGCACGACGCTCGACACGGTGCCGGCCGACGCGCGCTACCTGCACGCCGACCCGCCGCGCCGCGATGCGTGGGCGGCGCGGCTCGCCGGGATCGCGCCGCCGCACCGCCTGAAGGTCGGCATCGCGTGGTCCGGCAACCCGCGTCACGCGAACGACGAGAACCGCTCGATGCCGTTCGCCGCGCTTGCGCCGCTGCTGACGCTCGACGCGACCTTCGTGAGCCTGCAACCGCAAGTGCGGCCGCGCGATGCCGAAGCGTTCGCGGCGAGCGGCGTCGCGTCGTTCGAGGATGCCTTGACGGATTTCGCGGAGACGGCCGCGCTCGTCGACGCGCTGGATCTGGTGATCAGCGTCGACACGTCGGTTGCGCACCTGGCCGGCGCGCTCGGGCGGCCGGTGTGGGTGCTGCTGCCGCGCGTGCCGGACTGGCGCTGGCTCCTCGAGCGCGACGACAGCCCGTGGTACCCGGGCGCGACGCTGTTCCGGCAGGCGCGGCCCGGCGACTGGCCGGCCGTCGTCGCGCGCGTCGGCGCGGCGCTGGCCGCGCGCGCGAGCGCGCGCCCATGACAAAAGTTACGGACCTTTCGACGGCGGCCGGAATGGTCCGTAGCACCCGCCACGTCGCTGCCACGCGGGCTTCGTATGGTCTTCGGATTCCGGCAGCCTGCTCAAGGCGCAACGACATGCGCGGCAGCGGATCGGCGTCGACGTCGGCGCGACCGTGGCCGCGCGCAATCTTCTAGGGTTCGGGGTGGAGAATGGCAGCACGCGCACGCACAGCACGACAACATGACCCGATTCGTTCGCGGTCGATCCTGAGATCGGACCTGCGTCCGCTATGCCGGGCCGTCGCCCTCGTGCTGGCGGCCGGCGTCACCGCGCATGCGCAGGCGGCGGGCATCGTGAACCTCGGGCAGGCGGCGGCGCGCGCGCCGGGCGGCGGTGCGGGCGGCGGGGCCGGCGGCATGCCGGGCGTGCCGAATCTCGGCGTGTCGCCGCAGCAGGCGCTGCAGGCGAGCCAGCCGTCGATCCGCAACCTCGGCTACGCGGCGCATGCGATCGCCGCGCAGATCGCGGCGCAGCAGAATGCGGCCGCGGCCGCCGCGAAGCTGCCGTCGACCGTGCCGAACGGGCTCGCGCCGGGCGGCCTGCAGGTCGCGGCGGGCGCGAGCAGCGATTCGAACAACCCCGTGCTCTGGTTCAATGCGAACGCGCCGCGGCAGAGCGTCGACGCGAACGGGCACGTGAACGTCGACGTCAAGCAGACCGGGCAGAACGCGGTGCTGACGTGGGAGACGATGAACGTCGGCCGGCAGACCACGCTCAACTTCGACCAGTCGGCCGGCACGCAGACCAACGGCGCGAACAACTGGGCGGTGCTGAACCGCGTGAACGACCCGAGCGGGCGGCCGAGCCAGATCCTCGGCAACATCACCGCGCAGGGCGCCGTGTACGTGATCAACCGCAACGGCGTGCTGTTCGGGGCCGGGTCGCAGGTCAACGTGCATTCGCTGGTGGCGTCGTCGCTGCACCTGCTGGACACGAAGAACCAGCTGATGCCGACGCCGGACGGCATCGTCGCGAGCAACAGGCAGTTCCTCAGCCTGCCGGCCGGCACGACCGGCGGCCTCGCGTATCCGCAGTCGGGCAGCTCGACCGGCGTGGTCGGGTCGAACCGGCCGAACGAAGTGCTGGGCCTCGGCACCCAGGCGGCGCTCGCCGGCGCGTACCAGGCGCCGGGCGACATCACGATCGAGCCGGGCGCGTCGATCACGACGCACGCCAACGGCACGGTGAGCGACGGCGGGTTCGTGCTGGTGGCCGCGCCGAACGTGACGAACGGCGGCAGCATCACCGCGACGGCCGGGCAGGTCGTGCTCGCGGCCGGCGTGGGCGTGAGCCTGCGCCCCAACGGGCTGGCCGGGAAGAACAATCCGCAGGTGCTGCTGCCGGAGCTGAGCGGGCAGATCGTCACGAGCGACCCGCAGACCGGCGCGACGATCGACGTGACGCCCGCGGGCACGCTGACCAACACGGGCATCATCCAGGCCGCGCGCGGCAACGTGAACCTGCTGGGCAGCCGCGTCGCGCAGAACGGCGTGGTGGGCGTGACGACGAGCGTGAACACGCCCGGCACGATCACGATCTCGACCGCCGACGAATACGCGTCGAACGATCCGCTGGGCCGGGCGTACCCGGGCCAGGCCGGCGCGGTCGTGGGCGGGCCCGGCGGCGGCGCCGACGACGTGCACCGCGCGGGCCTGCTGAGCTTCGGCCCCGGATCGGTGACGGCGGTGCTGCCGGACAGCAACGGGCAGACCGCGACGTCCACGCCGGGCACGACCTTCACGCCGGGCGGCATCGCGATGACGGCCGGATCGGTATGGTTCCAGGGCGGCTCGCTGATCGAGGCGCCGGGCTCGAACGTGTCGGTGACGGCGTACGTGCCGCAGGTGGCCGGCGCGGCGCCGCCGCCGGGGCAGACCGCGGTGCCCGGCCGGATCTACGTGGACAGCGGCGCGACGATCGACGTGTCGGGCCTCGCGAACGTCGGCGCGCCGATCGCGCAGACGCTGCTCACGATCGACCGGATCGGGCAGAACGAGCTGGCCGATTCGCCGCTGCTGCGCAACAGCTTCCTGTACGGGCTGAAGGGCATGGTGGTCGACAGCACGCTGACGGGCACGCGCAGCGACGGCGTGCAGTGGGTCGGCAGCCCGATCCTGAACCTGTCGGGCTATGCGAACCTGATTCCGCGCACCGTCGACCAGCTGCTGACCAACGGCGGCACGATCACGCTTTCGGGCGGGGACGTGATGACGGCCGCCGGGTCGTCGATGAACCTGAACGGCGGCTATGTGCATTACGCCGGCGGGATGGTGAACACGACGCGCCTCGTCGATGCGAACGGCGCGATCGTGCCGATCGGGCAGGCGAGCCCGTACGAGCGATACGTGGGGATCGCCGGGCAGTACGTCGAGAGCCACCCGCGCTGGGGCGTGACGAAGTCCTGGTTCAACCCGCTGCAGACGGCGGGCGCGTACCAGGCCGACACCATCGTCGGCGGCAACGCGGGCACGGTCGACCTCTATGCGTCGCGCGCGCTGGTGCTCGACGGCGACATCAGCGCGCAGGCGTTCGGCGGCGCGAAGCAGATGCAGGGCAACAGCCTGCCGTCGGGCGGCACGTTCAATCTCGGCGCCGATCCGAAGCTCGGCGGCGGCGCGCTGGCCGCGCTCGCGTGGAACAACAGCACCGCCGCGCCGTCGGGCATCACGGGGTTCACGATCCTGCAGGATCGGGCACCGCAGCTGAACGACCTGGCGCCGGCTTTTTCGATCGATACGCCGCTCGACAAGCATGCGTTGCAAACGCTGCCCGACACCGATCCGCGCAATGTCCTGACGACGATGGTGGTGCCGGCCGCGACCCTGAACCAGGGCGGCTTCGCGAACCTGAACGTGACCCAGGACAAGGCGGGCGGCAAGGGCATCGCGGTCGAGCAGCATGCGCAACTGAACCTGCAGCCGGGCGGCTCCGTCACGCTCAACAGTTCGACGGGCGGCATGGACGTCAACGTCGAGGGCCGCTTGTCCGCGCCGGGCGGCTCGATCTCGATCACGAGCGGCGGCAATGTCGTCGTGGGCCCGCAGGCGGTGCTCAGTACCGCGGGTCAATGGGTGAACAACAATGTGCGGGCAGCGCCGGGCACGACGCCCGGCAACAGCCAGTTCATCAACGGCGGCAGCATTTCGCTGTCGGCCACCGAGAGTGTGATCGCGAATAACGGCGTCACCGCCGATACGACCGGCTCGATCCTGCTTCGGCCCGGCAGCGTGCTCGACGTCTCGAGCGGCGGGCAGATGCTGGCGAACGGTCAACTGCTGATGCAGGACGGCATCCCGGCCGGGCGGGCCGGCAATGTGTCGCTGCGCACGTATGTGGCGCCTCTCGCCCAGCAGTTCGGGCATACCGGCGACGGGGGGGCCAACCTTCCCGACAGGCAGCCGACGGCCGGCACGCTCGCGCTGGGCGGCACGATCCTCAGCGAGGGTTTCTCCGGCGGCGGCACGCTGTCGCTGCAGGCGCTCGGCTTCCGGATCGGCGGCGATCCGGCGGCGGCCGCGCCGTGGGACGTGTATCTGCCCGAGAGCTTCTTTGCGCAGCAGGGCTTCGGCAAGTACGTGCTGAACGCGTACTACGACTCGGTCGTCGCACCCGGCGCGACGATCGCGCTGACGCAGCGGAACCTCGTGCCGGACCTGCCGGCGCTGCGGCAGGCGGGCACGGGCGCGAACCTGTCGGCCGGCGGCCTGACGACGATCGGCCGGCTCGACGCCTATCACCGGCAGGCAACGAATCTCGTGCTGACCGGCGGCAACTACGTGTCGTGGCTCACGCCGTCGGTCGCGACGCCGTCGTATCCGGGCGTGACCGGCGCGGTTACGGTGTCGGCCGGCGCGTCGATCCTTGCGGATGCCGGCGCGAGCATCGGCTTCGGCTCGCCGACGCAAGTCACCGTGCTCGGTTCGGTGCGTGCGCCGGGCGGCGCGATCACGCTGAGCGCGGACACGGGCGGCGCGTTCGCGCAGCCGGGGCAGTTCGGCGTCTACGTTCCGAGCGACAGCCGGTCGGTCTGGCTCGGCGCCGATGCGACGCTCGACGTGGCGGGCGTCGCGCTGGCCAATCCGCTCGCGACGCCGGTCAAGGTCGGCGGACAAGCCGTCGTGCCGAACGTCGGCAAGGTCCTGCCGGGCGGTTCGGTCACGCTGTCGAGCGACACCGGCTACGTGGTCGCGCAGGCCGGCTCGAAGATCGACGCGTCGGGCGCGTCGGCGAACTTCGACCAGTTGCAGGCGAACGGCGCGTATGCATCGCAGCCGGTGTGGAGCGACGCGGGGTCGATCACGCTGTCCGCCGCGTATGGCCTCTTTGCCGATGCGACGCTGGCAGCCCGCGCGGGCGCCGAGCCGGCGCGGGGCGGCACGCTGTCGATCCTGCCGCATCAGAACCCGAGCAGCGCCGGGGCGACCGCGCTGGTCGTGCGGCAGAGCGGGACGCTCGTGCCGGCCGGGCTGGCGCCGGGGCAAGCCTTCTCGACGGCGATCGACCCGACCACCGGGCTGCCGGTCGGGCAACCGACCGGCGTGATCCAGTTCGTCGCCGACAGCCTGAACGGCTCGGGCATCGCGAATCTCGTGCTGGGCGACAGTGCGTCGTCGCACCTCAGGTCGCCGGTGCCGCCGATCGCATTCGCCGGCAACGTCAATCTGACGTTGCCGGAGTCGGTGACGCTGAATACCGGCCGGATCGCGGCGCTTGGGCTGGATCAGCTGACGACGCTGCTGTCGAAGCCCGCGAGCCAGCCGGACATCAATTCGACTCCGCCGACGGTGCTCTCGACGTTGCTCGCGCAGCCGCAGCCGCCGCTCGGCACGCGTGTGTCGATCGATGCGCCGTATGTTGCGGTGGCCGGCCCGGTGAACACGACGCAGTCGCCCGGGTTGGCGCCGGTCGCCGCGCTGTCGGATGCGACGCTGAACGTCAACGCGTCGTTCATCGATCTGCGCAATCAGTTCCAGCTGAACAATTTCGGCCAGGCGAACTTCAACAGCCGCGGCGACATCCGGCTCAGTTCGACGAACGTGACGACGGCGGGCACGGTCGCGCCGCTGGCCGGCGTGCTGTACACGCCCGGCAACCTGACGTTCAGCGCGGCGAGCCTGTATCCGGCCACCGGCAGCACGTTCATCGTCGATGCGGTCGGCCCGGCCGATCCGGTCACGGGCAAGCCTGCGCCGACGACGGTCACGTTCGCGTCGAACGGCGCGTCGGGCGCGCCGCTGTCGGCCGGCGGCACGCTGCTGGTGGACGCGACGAACATCGTGCAGGGCGGCGCGGTGCGCGCGCCGTCGGGCACCCTCGTGTTCGGCGTCGGCGACCCGGCGAACGCGGCGGCGCAGGCGCAGTTCAACAACCTGCCGCTGGTCGCGACCGATTCGGTGACGTTCGCGAAAGGCAGCGTGACCTCGGTGTCGAACGGCGACGCGATCATTCCGTACGGCACGACCGTCGACGGCGTGCAGTGGCAGTACAACCCGTTCGCGGGGACGACGGCGGCCGACCTGGGCGCGCCGCCGGCGAAGTTCATCGGCGTGAACGGCAGCCGCGTGGCGCTCGACAAGGGCGCGACGATCGACCTGTCGGGCGGCGGCGACCTGCAGGCCGCCGAATGGGTGCCGGGCACGGGCGGCACGCGCGACGTGCTGTCGCAATACAACGTGAGCTACGCGAACGGCAAGGGCGCGACGGCCGTGCCGGTCAACGCCGGCGGCGGGAACGTGTATGCGATCCTGCCGGGCGCGCAGTCGCCCGTTGCCGCATACGACCCGGTGTTCGCGCAAACCGTGCAGCCGCAGCTCAACGACAACGGCACGGCGTCCACCACGACCGCCACGCTCGGCGTCGGCCGGGCCGGGATGAACGACGCGATCGGCAAGGCGGTGTACCTGTCCGGCGTGCCGGGGCTGGCCGCCGGCTACTACACGCTGCTGCCGGGCAAGTACGCGACGGTGCCGGGCGCGTATCGCGTGACGGTGTCGGGCACGCCGGGCAACGTCGCGCCGGGCGCGAGCAAGGTGCTGCCGGACGGCACGGTGGTCACGGCCGGCTACTTCGCCGACGCGGTGACGGGCGGCCGCAGCGCGACGCCGACGCTGTTCAGCGTGCAGTCGGGGCCGGTGTGGCAGCAGTATTCGCAATACACGCTGAAGGGCGCTAACACGTTCTTCACCGAGCAAGCGGCAAAGAAGGGCAACGTCACGCCGCCGCTGCCGGTGGACGGCGGGCAACTGGTGCTGGCGGCGACCCGCGCGCTCGCGCTCGGCGCGACGCTGAACACCGCCGCCGGCGCGGGCGGCGCGCCGGCCGAGGTCGATATCGCGTCGCGCGACATCCAGGTGACCGGCAACGGCAGCGCGGCGCTGGCGGGCTATCTGCAGATCGGCGCGAACGAGCTCGGCTCGCTGAACGCGGGCAGCCTGCTGATCGGCGGCACGCGCACGGCGACGACGAAAGGCGTGACGATCGCGCCGATCGCGAACAGCGTGGTCGTGTCGAACGACGCGAACTCCGCGCTGAAGGGGCCCGAGATCCTGCTCGTGACGAAGGCCGATGCGAGCGGCACGGATTCGAACGCGGCCAACGGCTTGCGCGTCGATGCGGGCGCGTCGATCGCGGCGGCGGGCGACTATCCGGCCGCGAAGGACCAGCCGATCGCGATCGCCGGCGACGGCGCGCTGCTGCGCGTGTCGAACGGCGCGATGGCGCCGCTCGCGCGCACGGGCGGCACGGGCACCGGCCTGCTGACGGTCGGCGCGGGCGCGGCGCTGGCCGGCGGGCAGGCGCTGCTGCTCGACTCGTCCGGCAACCTGAAGGTCGACCCGAGCGCGGTGCTGTCGGCGAAGGCGATCACGGCGGACGGCTCGGCCATCACGTTCACGAACGCGAAGGGCGCGGCGGCGGCGAACCTGCCGGGGTTCGTGATCGATCCGGCGGGGCTCGCGCAGTTCGCGAACGCGCAACTGGTGACGCTGCGCAGTTACGGGGCGATCGGCTTCGTCGGCGACGTCAACGCGACGTTCGGCAACAGCGTCGACCTGAGCGCGGGCACTTTCACGAGCGACGGCGGCCGCGTGACGCTGAATGCGCCGCAGCTCGCGTTCACGAACGAGATGGGCGCGCCGGTCGGCACGGCGGCGCCGGGCGGCGGTACGCTGACGGTCAACGCGAAGGAGATCGATTTCGGCACGGGCGCGAAGACCGTGAGCGGATTCGGCGCGGCCACCCTGAACGCGACCGGCGGCATCGTCGGGCAAGGCACGGGCACGTTCGACTTCGGCGCGCTGCCGGTGACGCTCAATGCACCGGTGTACCTCGCCGATACGCGTTCGGCGTCGACGGTGAAGACGACTGGTGCGCTGACATTGAACGCGGCGCCCGGCACGGCGTTGACGAAAACGCCGGTGGGCGGCGCGTGGAGCTTCATCGGCGGAACGATCCTCGACAACGGCGCGACGATCGCCGCGCCGGCGGGCAACGTGAACCTGCAGGCGACGAGCGGGAACCTGACGATCGGCAGCGGCGCGACGGTGAGTGCGGCGGGCGTGTCGAAGCAGTTCTTCGACGTGACGCAGTACGCGCCGGCCGGGTCGATCCAGCTGACCGCCGATGCGGGCACGGTCGACGTGCAGCCCGGCGCGACCCTCGACTTCTCGGGCGCGAAGGGCGGCGGCGCGGCGGGCAGCCTGACGCTGGCGGCGCCGAAGCAAGGGGTGAACCTGAACGGCGCAATCAAGGGCGGCGCGGCGAACGGCTACGCGGGCGGCTCGCTGTCGCTCGACACCGCGGGCGCGGCGGATCTCGACGCGCTCGCGAAGACGCTCGCGTCGAGCGGCGTGAACCAGTCGATCACGGTGCACACGAAGACGGGCAACCTGACGCTGTCGCCGGGCAATGCGCTGACCGCGCATGCGGTGTCGCTGACGGCCGATGGTGGGGCGGGGAATGCGTCGGATACGGCGAACGGCAATGTGAACGTGCTGGGGACGATCGATGCGTCCGGGCAAGCAGGCGGGAAGATCGCGTTGTTCGGCCGCAGCGGGGTGGATGTCGAAGGCACGCTGCTCGCGCGCAGCACCGATCCGGCCCAGCGCGGCGGCACGGTGAACATCGGCACCAGCGCGGTGTTCGATCCGGGCGTCGCGAATCCGTACAACGGGACGTATGGCTATGAGAATTTCGATCCGTCGCGCGCGGGGTTGATCCGGGTCGGCGAAAACGCGCTGATCGACGTGTCGGGCGGTACGGCAGGCGGGCTGTCGGGCGGCACGGTGACGTTCCGCGCGCCGCTGCTCGCCGACGGCAGTGTCAACGTGCAGTTGCCGGCAGCGTTCAAGAACGCCAAGGGCGTCACCGGCTCGCGTGCGACGTCGCTCGAGGCGTATGGCGTGTGGAGTACGACCGACGCGTCGACGGGCGCGCAGCACTTCGACGGCATCGTCGATCCGGCCGGCTGGTTCGACAGCAAGGGGCACCTGCTGGCCGGCACGTTTACCGCGCAGGGCGCGGGCGGCGCAACGTTTACGTTCGCGCCCGATCCGAACGGCAGCGGCCTCGGCACGGTGACGAACACCGCGACGGGCGCGCAATTCACGCTGACCGATCCGGCGCAGCTTTACGCGGGGGTGAAGTCGGACGCGTTCGCCGGCTTCAACGGGCTGAACGGCATGTATTTCTCGCCGACGAGCGCGAATACCGATCACCAGAACTATTACGGCGGGCAGATCGTGAAGGCCGCCGACGGAACGCTGACGATGCAGCCCGGCACGCTGATGGCCTTCATTCAGCGCGGCCTCGGTGCGAGCGGGCCCGCGCTCGTCGGGCAGACGTCGAATATCGCGAACTTCCGCGTGGTGCCGGGCATCGAGCTGGACAATCCGGGCGCGACGATCAACAACGGCAACATCTCGATCCTGTCGAACTGGAATCTCGGCGCCGGGCTGCCGAACGACAACGGCTCGATCACGCCGGCGTACCGCTACCACGACACGATCGCGCCGATGCTGACGTTCCGCGCGGCAGGCAATGTCGACGCGCAGGCCAGCATCACCGACGGGTTCTTCCAGAGTCAGGTGGCGACGATCCTCGGGGCGGCGGGGGATGCGTCGGCCACCGGCACGTATGCGGATGCGTTGAAGCTGTACAACGGGCTGATGGCCGTGAACGATCCGGCGTCGATTACGGTGCAGTTCTTCGGCGGGGCGAGCCAGTCGCTCGCTTCGTTCGCCAGCGATTCGCAAAACCCGCTGTACGACCCCAATGTTTCGTTGCGCGCACCGCTCACGAGCCAGGCGTCCGAGTACTATTCCGACTACCTTCAATACGCGAATGCGTGGGGAACGTACTATGGCGACTGGGCAAGCGGCCGGTACACGTCGCACATCCTGCCCTACAGTCCGCTGAATACGCCGGCGCCGGTTCCGTCGAGTTTCCCGACCTATCAGGATTACGCGCTCGCGTATTACGACGTGAATGGACAGAGCTGGCTGAAAGGCTATACCAATTTCACCATTGTCGGCTTCGTGCGGAATGGCACGACGGTCATTCCGAAATTCGGCACACCGACGCCACCGGTTTCTTCGTCGAATCCGAAGGATTACGGACAGTACATTTCCGTCTATAACGGCTATCTGAACCAAGTCACGAGCATTACGACGGCCACTCCGCCCGTGCTGCAGCCGAAGGGCGTATACAGCTTCTTCTTCGCGCCGACCGCGCCGTTGTCGATCCCGTTCACGGGCGTGAACATCGGCGCGTTGCCGGGAAATGCGCCGGCCAACGTCGCGACCGCCAACAACCCGTTGCCGATCAGTTTCGCGGCGCTCCTCGGTGGGCAGAGTGCGTCGTACCGGATCGTCGCGGGCGCGGATACCGCCAGCGCCAATCCGCTTGCGCTGCAGGCCGTTGCGGCATTCGGCTCCGGCGGCGCGTCGACGGGCAACGTGACGCTGAACCAGCATACCGCGTATGTCGATTCGAACGGGCGGACGCTGCTGCAGCCGACGACGATTCGTACCGGCACCGGGTCGATCGACATCGCCGCGGGCAATGACTTCGCGCTGTCCGATACGACTGCGCCGGGCGTGGTGTACACGGCCGGTGCACCCGCGCAGGGTGCGCCCGCGCTGGGTCTGGCCAGCGCACTGATGAGCGGCGCACCGGGGAGCCCCGACATTCTGGTCACGCCGGCCGTGAACCCGGATTCGGCCGGCGATATCACGATTCATGCGCAGCGCAACGTCGATGGCGTGCAGAACGTCACCGATACGACAGGCGAGGTGACGGGGCAGGCCGGCAACAGCATCAGCCAGTACTGGTGGCAGTGGATGCAGATCTCGCCGGACAAGACGGTCACGAAGAAGACCGACGGTACGATGGTCTATACGCCGCTGGCCCGCAGTTCGATCGACTTCGGCGCGTTTGGCCAGGGGGTGATGAGCGTCGGCGGCAATGTGTCGATCAGCGCGGGCGGCAATATTTCCGACCTTGCCGTATCGCTGCCGACGACCTGGTACAAGGATGCCAGCGACACCCCGGTGACCGTCGGCGGCGGCAACCTGACCGTGAGGGCGGGTGGCGATATCCTGAGCGGCAGCTACTTCGTCGCGAAGGGAACGGGAGCGATCGCGGCCGGTGGAAGCATCGGCGCGGATATCGCCCTGCCGTGGCGAATGCTCGGCGCTGAGCCGATTGCCGTATCGACGGTGCTTGCCGCGCAGGATGGCGTGTTGAACGTGACCGCGCGGCAGGGCGTCGATATAGGCGCGATGCTCAATCCGTCTTATTCAAGCACGTTCCAGCAAGCCAACAACAGCGAACAGCCAAACATTAGTCTCTCGGATTATTCGCAGTATGCCGACAGCCAAGGCTATTCCTCGTATTCCGCGGTGAACGTGTTGTCCACGACGGGCGATGTTCGGTTCGGTACGCTCGGCGCAACGCTGACCGGCACGAACGGTGTATTGCCAGCCAGCCTGAATCTGACCGCGTTCAACGGCGGCATCGGCATCGATTCGGGCGGCACGTTGTATCCGTCCGCCACCGGGCAGATGAATTTGATTGCCACCCAGTCCGTGAGTCTCTCCAACGTCGCGACGAAATACACCGCGGCCTACCTGCCCGGCGTACTGGGCATGTCGGATGCGGATCAGGCGCAGATGCCGTCACCGACGAACCCGCTGGCGAAGGTCCCGCTTCCGACCGATGTGACGCTTGCTGCACATGCACTCAATGCGCTGCACGGCGGCGATTCGACGCCTGCGCGCATCTACAGCCTGAACGGGAGCATCGTCAACGGCGTGGCCAGTACGCCAGATATTCCAGGCGCAGGTGACGGCCTCTACGGGAGTCTCGTCACGCTTTCGATCGACAAGCCGGCGCTCATCCAGGCGGGGCAGGATATCGTCAACCTCGCGTTCCTGGGCCAGAACCTGCGCAGCTCGGACATGACCCGCATCGTAGCGGGCCGCGACATCTACGATACGCCGATACCTAATGGCGGCGGCGGTGCAGTGCCTGTGCTGGCGGTCGGCGGTCCAGGCTGGCTCGACGTGCAAGCCGGGCGCAATATCGGTCCGCTGACGAGCCGGGCCGAACTGTTCAACGCGCATGCCGACACCGCGTCGGTTACGCAGGTTTTCACGGGCATCAACGCGGTCGGCAACGCGAACAACCCGAACCTTCCGCATGAAAGCGCGAACGTCAACGTGCGGTTCGGCGTCGGGCCGGGTGTCGATCTGCAGGGGTTCATCTCGGCCTACATCGCGCCGGGCAGCGCCGTGGCAGGCATACCGAGCGCGACGCCGGCCCTGATCGCGTTCATGGAGCAGTACGACGCGGGGCTTGGCGTCGACACGGGATTGCTGGTCGACAAGCAGGCGGCACAGGCCAGGGTGGGCCGCCTGACGGCCGACGAAGCGTGGAAGCAGTTCCAGGCATTGCCGTCGCATGTGCAGCAGCTTTTTGCCGAGAAGGTGCTGTTTGGCGTACTGACGCGCGTCGGCGAGGATTTCAACGATGCGTCGAGTCCGTACCACGATCAGTATGCGAGAGGCTATCAGGCGATCAATACGCTGTTCCCGGCTTCGTACGGCTATACCGCCAACAATCTGGGCGGCGGCTCCAACGGCGCGAACAAAACCGCCAATACGGGCAATCTCGACATCCGCAGCACGACGATCCAGACCCAGCAGGGTGGCGACATCACGATCCTCGGGCCGGGCGGGCAGGCGCTCGTCGGCAGCGCCTCGGCGCCGCCGCAGGTCGTCGATGGCACGGGGACGGTCGTCGCCGGTCCCGGCACGATGGGGATCCTCGCGCTCGAAAAAGGTGACGTCAACATCTTCACCGACCAGAGCGTGCTGCTTGCGCAGAGCCGGATCTTCACCGAGCAGGGCGGCGACATGACGATCTGGAGTTCAAATGGCGACATCAACGCGGGCAAGGGCTCCAAGTCGTCGGCCGACACGCCGGCGCCGCAGTATGTGTGCGACGCGAACCACTACTGCACGGTCGACGCGCGCGGCCAGGTGACGGGGGCAGGCATCGCGACGCTGCAGAGCGTGCCGGGCGCGCCGAACGGCACGATCAACCTGATCGCGCCGCGCGGAACGGTCGATGCGGGCGATGCGGGCATTCGCGCGGGCAACCTGAACGTCGCGGCGCTGCATGTCGTGAATGCGGACAACATTCAGGTGACGGGCAAGTCGACCGGCATTCCGCTCGTGCAGGCCGTGAATACGGGCGCATTGACTGCCGCGAGTGCGGCGGCGTCGGCGGCGAGCCAGGTCGCGCAGGACCTCGCGAAGAACAACGCGGCGGGCGGCAGCCAGCGTCGCTGGACGATCACCGTGCAGGTCGAGGGCTTCGGCGATAGCGGCGCGGATGGCGGCGCGAAGCGGCGCAAGTCGGAACAGGTCGGCTACGATCCGTCGAACGCCGTTTCGCTGCTGGGATTCGGCTCCGCCGGGCCGACGCAGCGGACGTTGCTCAGCAAGGACGAGCTCGGGAAGTTGAACAGGTTCTGAGTGCAGTGCGGGAGAGAGTCCGGGGAGCAAGTCGCGATCGGTCGAAGATGCCGAGCGGTGGCGACTTGCAAGCTGAAAGCGTCGGTATGTCTTGTCGATGCAAATCCTGGGTGGGTTGTTCGGCGAAGGGTTCGCATGTCGACGTGAACGAAATCACGCGATGACGGAATTGCAGGGAAACCCCCCGCATGGAATGCCCGACGCGGGGGCAGTCAGAGGAATCAGACCTGTTTTCGGTTATCGACCAGGATAGAGGCCACATATCGACGTATTGCCGATATCGAGCCCGTTACCGGTGGTATTGCTCAGGAAATTCGAAAATATCGCCGACCTGAAGTTTGACGGCACGATATCGAAGCCGTTTGCATGCGCAATTGATGCGAAGGCTGCATTTGTGTAGTGGAGGTTCAGGAAATCGTGCACGGCCGTCGCCACTGCGGGGTTGGCATAACACTGGCTCAAGATGATCTGGCTCGTGCCCGAAACCGGATAGCCGGCGGACGGGTTGCCGACGTACGGCACCCACTGCGTCGGATCAAATGCGCTGGCGCCCGACGGCGGCGTGACCGTGCCGAGAGCCGTCGTCGCGTTCGCGTACGTCGGCGCGTAGTAGGCGCCATTCTTCGCGTTCACGAGGCTGGCCACCGGCAGTTGCAGCGCGCCCGCAGTCGTCACGACCGAGCTTGACGGCGCAAGGAACGTGTTCGTGTAGGCCGGGCTCAGATAGGCCACCGCTGCGGTCATCGACGACGACAGCGCGCTGCGCACACCACCGCTGCCGTTCGCACCGACGAAGTTTGAAGGCACGCCGTTCGGGAAAGCCCACGTACTGGCGAACGTCAGTGAGTCGTAGAACGTGACGCCGCTCTTCGTGTTGGCTGTCGTACAAACGGCAGCCAGATGACGGGTAAGGAGTTCGGTCGCACCGCTGGCGTTCGCTTGGTAGATCACCTTGATCGGAGCGTTTAGCGGGTAGGTCCAGAGGGTTTCAGGATTGGTCACCTGATTCCAGTTTGTGAGCTTGCCCGAGAAGATGCCGCACAGGTCGTTGTCATTCAGCGCGATGCTGTGTGCCTGACCCGGCATCGTTTGCGGGGTTGTCGTGCTCGTCACGGCCGGGGCGTTGACGACCGGGATCGTGATTGGCGTGACGACGTATGGAATCTGGATCAGCGAGCCGTCGGTTTGGCCGCGGCCTGTGTAGTTGTACGACGTGACTTGGTTCGTCGTGAGTGTCGCGTCGCTGATGGCAAAATGAACCGTGCCCGTCACGCCCGGGCCAAGGAATGTAGGCTGATTGTTGAAAAATGCATACTGACCTGCTCCGGCGTCAACCGGGTAGTACGTGAACGTGCCGTTGGCCGTACCGAACAGCCCGATTTCCGTGACTGGGTTGCCGGCGCTACCAATCATCGGTGCGACGAGCGACGATCCACCACCTTGAATCATGGGGCGGCGGCCATCGCGAGCGATGTACCCATGCCCGAAACGACGAGAGCGAGGACCTGGCAGATCTTGCGCTTGCTGGTTTTCATGAGGGTTTCCTTGAGGAACCATCGAGTGCGACGTATCCGTGCGATACGACGTGACGTGAGACGGCTCTGCCGGATGCGTCGTCACGTGTGGCCGTGACGCGTAAAAAAAACCGGCCTTGAATATTCAAGGCCGGGGTGCGGTCATACCCGATATGACGGGATCAGCTTTCGATTAGCGACCCGTGTACAGCGAGCAGGTCGATGCGTCGCCGATGTCGAGGCCGTTCCCGCTCGTGTTGCTCAGGAAGTTCGCCGAGATCGCCGACCGGAAGTTCGACGGCACCGTATCGAAGCCGTTGCCATGCACGATCGATGCGAAGCTGGCGTTCGTGTAGTGGCTGTTCAGGAAGTTTTGCACGGCGCTCGTGACCGTCGCGTTCGCATAGCACTGGCTCAGGATGATCTGGCTCGTGCCCGAAACCGGATAGCCGGTGGACGGGTTACCCGCGTTCGGCACCCATTGCGTCGGATCTGCTGCGGCAGCACCCGACGGCGCCGCAACCGTACCGAGTGCCGCCGTCGCGTTTGCGTACGTCGGCGCGTAGTACGTGTTCCCGTTCCGGAGGCTGGCCACCTGCAGTTGCAGCGCGCCGGCTGCCGTCACGACCGAGCTCGACGGCGCGAGGAACGTGTTTGTGTAGTCCGGGCTCAGGTAGGCGACTGCGGCGGTCGTCGACGATGACAGCGCATTGCGCACACCGCCGCTGCCGGACACGCCGACAAACGACGCGGTGGTCGGGAAGCCGCTCGGGAACGACGCAGTGAACGTCAGCGAGTCGACGAACTTCACACCTGTGGCCGTGTTGGCAGTCGTACAAACGGCGGCCAGGTGGCGGGTCAGCAGTTCCGTCGTGCCGCTGCCATCCGAGCGATAGATCACCTTGATCGGAGCGTTCGTCGTGTAGGTCGCGTTGGTTTCGGGATTGGTGACCTGATTCCAGTTCGTGAGCTTGCCCGAGAAGATGCCGCACAGATCGTTGTCGTTCAGCGCGATGCTGTGTGCCTGACCCGGCGTCGTTTGCGGGGTCGTCGTGCTCGTCACGGCCGGGCCGTTGACGACCGGGATCGTGATCGGCGTCACGATGTACGGGATCTGGATCAGCGGGCCGTCGGTCGTGCCGCGGCCGGTGTTGTTGTAGTTCGTGACCTGCGCGTTGCTCAGCGCGGCATCGCTGTTCGCGAAGTGAGCCGTGCCCGTCACGCCCGCGCCGAAGAACGTCGGCTGGTTGTTCAGGAATGCATTCTGGCCGGCGCCCGAGCCGACCGAGAAGTACGTGAACGTGGCTTGCGAGGTACCGAACAGGCCGATTTCCGTGGCCGGGTTGCTGACCGAACCGATGGTCGGCGCGACGAGCGACGAGCCGCCACCTTGAATCACGGGGCCGGCGGCCATCGCGACGGAGGCGCCCATGCCCGAAACGACGAGAGCGAGGACCTGACAGATCTTGCGCTTGCTGGATTTCATGAGAATGTCCTTGGACGAAGATAAACGGGAAGCCTGCTGCTGCGGCCGGAATGCCGTGTCGACCGCCGGATGAACTGTAGGAGGAAACGCGCCGTGCGCGTGTGAACTTTTCATAAAGAATGCTACGGAACATTTTTAACGGAATGACTGAATGCCTTATTCGATCGGGTCGCGCATCGGAATAAACAGGATTCGGGGCGATTCGCGATTCCCGGGCTGCATGCCGACCCGTGCTAGCGCGGCGCCGAGTCAATTTCGTGGCAGATGCTACGGAACATTCGTGCCGCCCACGCTTTCGAATTCGAGTAATCGAGAAGAGAGCGGATTCGAAACGGATACTCATTTAATCCATTTAGGGTGAGTCGAAAGTTTCAAAAAGACGATAAGTCGATAACCGGAACGATTAATCACCGCCGCCCCGAAAGGTAGCCCAACATCCGTCACAAATTTGCGCCGGTTCATTCATTAGTCTTTGCGCTGCACACGATAAGTGCGGGCACTCGGGCTATACGGGCCGGTGCGGAAATTCCCGCGGCGGGCGCGACGTCGCTCGACGAAGTGTTGCGCGTCACCGGAGGCCACTGACATGTCCGCATTCCGCTATGAAGCGATCGATGGAGCCGGCAAGGCCCGCAAGGGCGTGCTCGAAGCCGACAGCGCACGCGCCGGGCGCAGCCAGTTGCGCACGCAAGGATTGACGCCGCTCGTCGTCGAGCTTGCCGCGTCGCGGCTGCACGGCGAACGCAGCCAGCGTCTCGCACTCGGCCGCAAGCTGTCGCAGCGCGAACAGGCGATCCTCACGCGCCAGCTCGCGAGCCTGCTGATCGCCGGGCTGCCGCTCGACGAATCGCTGTCGGTGCTGAGCGAGCAGGCCGAACGCGAATACGTGCGCGAGCTGATGGCGTCGATCCGCGCGGAAGTGGTCGGCGGCCATACGTTCGCGAACGCGCTCACGCAGCATCCGCGCGATTTCCCGGAGATCTATCGTGCGCTCGTCGCGGCCGGCGAGCACACGGGCAAGCTCGGCGTCGTGCTGTCGCGTCTCGCCGACTACATCGAGCAAAGCAACGCGCTGAAGCAGAAGATCCTGCTCGCGTTCACGTACCCGGGCATCGTCACGCTGATCGCGTTCGGCATCGTCACGTTCCTGCTGAGCTACGTGGTGCCGCAGGTCGCGAACGTGTTCACGAGCACCAAGCAGCAGTTGCCGTTCCTGACGGTTGCAATGATGGCGCTGTCGGATTTCGTGCGGCACTGGTGGTGGGCGTCGCTCGTCGCGTTCGCGGCGGCCGTGCTCGCGATTCGCAAGGTGCTGTCGCAAGCGCGCCCGCGGCTCGCGTTCGACCGGTGGACGCTCACCGCGCCACTCGCCGGCAAGCTCGTGCGCGGCTACAACACGGTGCGCTTCGCGAGCACGCTGGGGATTCTCACCGCGGCCGGCGTACCGATCCTGCGCGCGCTGCAGGCCGCTGGCGAGACGCTTTCCAACCGCGCGATGCGCGCGAACATCGACGATGCGATCGTGCGGGTGCGCGAAGGCTCCGCGCTGTCGCGCGCGCTGAACCATGTGAAGACGTTCCCGCCGGTGCTCGTGCACCTGATCCGCTCGGGCGAGGCCACCGGCGACGTGACGACGATGCTCGACCGCGCGGCCGAAGGCGAGGCGCGCGAGCTCGAACGGCGCACGATGTTCCTGACGAGCCTGCTCGAACCGTTGCTGATTCTCGCGATGGGCGGCGTGGTGCTCGTGATCGTGCTGGCGGTGATGATGCCGATCATCGAACTGAACAACATGGTGCAGTGATGCGCCGCTCAGCGCACGAACGCATGCGGGTTCCGCACGGCGGGCAGCGCGATTTGACGCGAGAGTGAATGCATGATGATGCGAGACGAGCATCCAGCACCCAAGCGCGGCCGTGCGCAACGGGGTTTCACCCTGATCGAGATCATGGTGGTGGTCGCGATCCTCGGCATCCTCGCCGCGTTGATCGTGCCGAAGATCATGAGCCGGCCCGACGAGGCGCGGCGCATCGCCGCGAAGCAGGACATCGGCACGATCATGCAGTCGCTGAATCTCTATCGGCTCGACAACGGCCGCTATCCGGCGCAGGAGCAGGGGCTGCATGCACTGGTCCAGAAACCGACCGTCGACCCGATGCCGAGCAACTGGAAGGACGGCGGCTACCTGGAGCGCCTGCCGAACGATCCATGGGGCAATGCATACCAGTACCTGAGCCCCGGCACGCACGGTGCGATCGACGTGTTCAGCTACGGTGCGGACGGCAAGGCGGGCGGAGAGGGGAACGATGCGGACATCGGCTCGTGGCAATAAGCGCATGGCCGAGCGGCGCGCGGCGGGCTTCACGCTGCTCGAGATGCTCGTCGTGCTGATGATCGTCGGGCTGCTCGTCGCGGTTGTGACGCTCGCGCCGTCGCGCAACCGGCGCACCGATCTCGCCGAGGAGGCGCAGCGGCTCGCGAGCCTGCTCGAATCGGCGGGCGACGAGGCGCAGGTGCGCTCGACGCCGATCGCATGGCAGCCGATCGGCGGCGGCTACCGGTTCGTGCAACGCACCGAGGGCGGCGCGTGGTCGCCGATGACGGACGACCTGTTTCGCGCGCGCCGCTGGGGCACGGCGGTGACCGCCGTGACGGTGCGCTACACGGGCGGCGGCGAGCCGATCGCGCGCGTCGTGCTCGGCGACGAAAGCATCGACGTGCCGGTGACGATCACGCTGACGTCGGGCGACGTGCGGTTGCTCGTCGTCGGCACCGGGATCGGCAATTTCGTCGTGCAGCGGCCTTGAGCGGCGGCGCGATCACCATGAAGGCCATCACGCGGCCCGCGCGAGGTGCGCGATGTCCAGCCTGATCGTGCCGCTGCCTTCGCCCGGCGCGTTCGACGCCGCGCAATGACAGGACGTGCCGACGCCGTACGCGCCGTTCGCCCGGCGCGGGCAATGGGTAAACACGGGCGATGCGCCCCGCAATGCGTGGCCGAACGCGGCGCAGACCGTGCTCGATCGATGCACGGTGCAGGATGCACACGGCCGCCTTACGCGCGGCTTGCCGTCGCGCCGGCCCGCTGCACAATTCACCTGACTGTCATGGACGGCGCGCACAATCTGTCATTCGCTTGCCACGGGGCGCTCACGGGGGTGCGGGGAATCCGGTGGCAGCATGCAACCTCAATTCCATCCAGGCATTCATGACGCGTTCACGGGCGCCGGCCGGTGTCCTGGCGATCGTCGCGTGGTTCACCTTTGCCGCGTTGTTCATGCGTGTCGTGCAGGCGCAGGAGACCGGAACCGCAGGACGTCAGCCGGGCGCCACGGCGCACTTCGATTTGCCCGCGCAGCCGCTCGCGAAGGCCTTGCAGGATTTCGCGCGGATCACCGAGCTGATCGTGCTGGCGCCCGCGCCGCTGCTCGACGGGCGGACGAGCGCGCCGGTCAGCGGCGAATTCCTGCCGCGCGACGCACTGGAGAGGGTGCTGGCGGGAACGGGGTTGCGCGCGGAATTCGCGCGGCCGGACGAGGCGATCATCGTCGCGCGGCCCGCCGGCGATGCGGCGTCCGCCGCGCTCGACACGCCGGCGGATGCCGCGCTGCCGATCGACGGCGTCGGCGATTCGCCGGAGCGGCGCGCGTTCGCGGGCCTGCTGCAGGCGCATCTGATCGATGCGCTGTGCGCGCAGCCGGCGGCGGTGCCGGGCGGCTATCGGCTCGTCGCGCAGCTGCGCATCGATAACAAGGGGGCGGTGGTGGCGGTCAACATGGTGGCATCGAGTGGTCTGGCCTCGCGCGACGCGGCGATCGTGCGCGCGCTGCGCGCGCTGAAGCTCGACGCGGCGCCGCCCGCGGCGCTGCCGCAGCCGGTCACGATCCTGTTGCGGCGGGTCGGCAACGGCGTGCATTTCCGCTGTCCGCAGACAGCCGAACGGAACTAGGCGGCCATGTCCGACACCACTCGCGCCGGGCTCCGGAAGCTGCTGGCGTCGCGCTACGCGTATCTGGTCAGGCGGCTCGAACGCGTGACCGGCTCGAAGGACGGCGCCGCCGACGCGCTGCACGAAACCTGGCTGCGCCTCGAGAACGCGAACGTGTCCACGCAGGTGACCAACGCCGACGCCTATATCCTCGGGATGGCGAACAACGTCGCGATCGACCAGCATCGCCGCGAGCGGCGTCACCTGCACGACGACGACGTCGAGACGCTGCTCGAACTGCCCGACGAAGTGGCCGATCCCGAGCGCATCGTCGCCGCGCGGCGCAAGGTCGAGACGCTGAAGGAAGTGCTGCGCGGCCTGCCGCCGCGGCGCCGGGCGATCCTGCTGGCGGCCCGGGTGGACGGGCTGCTGAATCGCGAGATCGCCGAGCGTTTCGGCATTTCGCTGCGGCTCGTCGAAAGCGAGCTGAGCGCGGCGATGAAGCACTGCCTGCAGCGCATGCAGGAAGAGGGTGAGTCGTACACGGGTTCGCGCGGCGGGCCCCGCAAATTTTGAGCATCCCGACGATGACGAAAGCCCAGGCCGATACCGCACACGATCCGCTCGACGAAGCGAGCGCGTGGCTGCTGCGTCTGCGCTCCGGGGAAGCGGCCCCGGACGATGCCGACGCGTTCGCGCGCTGGTGCGCGGATCGTCCGCAGGCCGCGCACCTGCTGCGCGACACGTGGGGTTCGCTGCGCACCGCCGCGGCGGAACTCGCGCAGGAGGAGCGCACGGCCGCCGCGTGGGCAAACGTTGCAAAGCGCGAGCGCACGATCCGCACGGGCCGGCGCGCGTTCGTCGGCTTCGCGGTCGCGGCGGGCGCGTCGTGGCTCACGCTGCGCCCGCCGATGGCGCTCTGGCCGTCGCTGGCCGATCTCGCGGCCGACTACCGCACAGGCACCGGCGAACAGCGGCAGGTCGCGCTGGCCGCGAACGTGACGGTCGAGCTGAACACGCAGACGCGGGTGGACGTGCTGCCCGCGAGCGTCGCGGCACGCGGCGTCGAGGTGGTGGCCGGCGAAGCGGAGATCGACGCGGCGGCGCCGCCTGGGGGCGCTGCGGCGCTGCGGCCCGTCGTGGTGGTCGCGGGCGGAGGGCGCATGCAGGCGGCGGTCGCCCGCTTCAACGTGCGGCGCACCGGCGCGCAGGTGTGCGTGACCTGCCTGTCGGGCACGGTCGCGCTCGCGCATCCGCGCGGCGCGCGCACGCTGCGCGCCGACGACCAGGTGATTTACGACGATCGCGGCATGCGGCTCGTGTCGCGCGTCGATCCGGGCGCGGTCAGCGCATGGCGGCGCGGCATGCTCGTGTTCAACGGCGTGCCGCTCGCGGACGTCGTCGACGAGATCAACCGCTACCGGCGCGGCAAGGTCGTGCTGCGCAGCGCCGCGCTCGGCGCGAACCGCATCCAGGCGCAATTCCCGATCGCGCGGCTCGACGACGTGATCGACATGGTCGGCCGCCTGTACGGCGCGCACGTCACGCGCCTGCCCGGCAACATCGTGCTGCTGAGCTGAGCAACATCATCGCCGCCCGCGTTCTGCGGGTTGCGCGTCTTCGATTCGACCTTATCCATGAGGGCCGGCAAACGCCGGGCTGCCGTCAGCGGCAGCCCGGTGGGGCGTCGTCGGACCCGAGGCGTGTGCGGCAAGGCGCCCCGTGCAGCGTATCGACGCGTTGCGTGGGGAAGATGCGTTCAATGAGCTTCGGGCGGTGGCGTGATCATGACCATATCGCGACGGGATGACCATTCCGGCGACGCGCATGCGCTCGCCGACGGGATTTGCGAGGGCGCCGTGCGCTGGCTGCTCTGGCTGCGCGCGGGCGATGCGACCGAGCGCGAGCTCGACGCGTTCCGGCGCTGGCAAATGCAAAGCGCCGCGCACGCGGGGGCCGCGCAAGAGCTGATCTGGCTGTGGGTCGTGCTCGGCATGCTTGGCGATCCGGAACCGGATGGCCCGGCGCGGACGCACTGAGGCGGCCGCCGGCACGCCTAGAGATCCGACGGCAGCAGCGTGACGCGCTGGCCGCCGAGCGGGATGGCGCGCAGCGCGACCGCGCGCAGGATCCGCTGCCGGTTCAGTTCGAAGGCCAGCATGCATTGCCGATGGCTCGTATCCGACGCGCCGAGATGCTCGCGCAGCGTTTCGAACGGCAGCGCGAATGCTGCGTAGCCCCATCCGAACCCGTATGCCGAGAACCAAATTTCCGAATCAGTCGATGCCATCGGTGCAGTCAGGTAAATGCTGAGCAGGGGCATGTCGCAGTCCGTTGAAGTGTCGTGGTCGTGACGGCGGTGTGACACGGCAACCCTACCGGAACGCGGCGGATGTGGCGAACGATTTGAACGATGCGCGGCGTTCATCGCAAGAAAGTCTGCGGGTTAGGCGCGCCCGTTGCGACCTAGTAAACGAGAGCACGAGGGCCAAGAAGCGTGATCGTGAGACGGCACCGGGGGCTGACGAGGACGGCCCCCGGATCGCCGCCACGGAGAGAGCAAGCGAGCAAGAACAATCAGGAACCGCGGCGCCGGCGTCAGTGCGACGCCGGATCGTCCCGCGCGCCGGCGCGTGCACCGGCCCAGGCCGCGTCGAGCGGGTCGTCGGCGTCGCGATGCGGTTCGAGCAGAAATGGAAAGCGTTCGACGAACGGTGCGGATTCTTGCAAGGCCACGATATGGTTGATCATCCATTGCAGCAGATCGCCGCCGTGCCGGACCTGGTCCGCTCGCCAGTCCGGCATCGCGGCGAACAGCCCGGCGAAGCCGCGCCAGCGCGACGGCCGGTCGTTGTCGCCGGGCCGGAAGTAGGTGTTCATGCAGACGTCGTCGCCGCCGGTCAGTGCGCCGACGAACAGCCCGTGCGGAGTCGGCACGCCCACCTGCCGCCATTGCTCGGCCCGCGCCAGCGCGCGCATCACGCGTGCGATCACGAACGCGATGCGCGTTTCATGTTCGATTTCCGCCAGCGACATCACGCCGTTGCGCTGCATGCAGCGCGCGACCGCGTGCGGGCGGATCACGCTCGACGCGAAGCTGCGCAGCACGAGGTCGGGCACGGTGAGTTGCAGCTGGAATTCGCGCAGGCCATGCTCGGCGCTCATCGTCGAGAAATTGACGAACAGGCCTTCATGCCGGCCGAGCGCGCCGACGTAGGGTTCGAGCCCGAGCCGCGCGAGTTTCGGCGCGATCTGCCGTTCGAGCAGCCGCATCAGGTTGCGGCGGTTGCGCACGCCCGCGAACTGGTCGATGCAGCGCGTGACCACGTCGCTGATCTCCCAGCGCCGTTCCTCGGCGAACAGGCGGGGCGAGCGGCTCAGGTCGAAGCGGGCGCGGCCGTGCGCCACGCGGGGGTCTACGTACATGCGGGGCCTCGTGCAACCGTTGCGGGCGGATGGCCGCGGCGTGTCGGCCGCGCGCATCCGGTCGTCCACGATGCTGCTGCGCCTGAAATGGCGCGTCAAGTGTGCGCATGCGCGCTCAACCAGACAGGAATGGGGTGATCAGGTGATACGCACGGTCGTGGAACGCTTTGTCGAGCACAGCCCGATGGCGATCATGGCGCGCCTCGTCATGCAGTGTGCGCTGCATGACGAGTGGGTCGACGTCGCCGCGGAAATGGAGGGCGAGCCCGACGGCGAGCAGCTGCGTGAGGCGCTGTTTTCGCTGGCGGTCGATGCGATCGCAACGATCGCGGCGCGATCGCGGCCGTCGGATGCGCAGGTCGCCGGGTTGCCGGCCGGGTTCGGCGCGGCGGTCACCGCGCTGCACGACCGGATGAGCCGGCTGCGCGCCGGCTGGGGGCGCGCGCTCGTGCAGGACAGCGTCGAGCTGCTGCTGCCCGCGACCGCGCCGGTGCCGCGCGAGCGCGAATGGACACGGGCGGCGGGCGGCTTGCGGCTGCGCGTGCTGGACGGCGGCGCAACGCGTGCAGCGCCCGCGTGCGATGCCGACGACGCGGCGCACGCGCCGGCCGACGGCCCGCGCATGCTGCCCGTCTACGATCCGGATCTCGGGATGATCGTCGACCTGCTGCCGGCCGAGCGCGGCCGGATTCACGCGCGCGCATTCGTTGCCGCGGTGCTGGAGTCGGTCAAGCCGGGCGAGCTGTGGATCGTCGACGCGCCGCTCGATGTCGGCGCGCTGCAGTCGGGCTGGCCGCGTCGCGGCAGCGCGTTCGTGGTCCGCGACGGCGACGACGGCTCGGGCGGGTTCGCCACACCCGGCGACTGGCAGGATGCCGGCACGCTCGATGGCGGGCGGGTGGTCGAGCAGGCGGTTCGCGTCGACGGCGAGCCGGGCCTCGCGCTGCGGCGCATCGAATGGCGTCGTGGCGGTGCCGACGCGCCGCTGCGCGTGCTGACCAACGCGCCGGCGTCGCAGCTCGACGCGGTGCAGGTCGCGCAACTCGCGAGCCGGCGCTGGCGCGAGGCGCTGCCGCTGCCGCTCGATGCGGTGCTCGGCGATGCAGCCGGCGGCAACGTGCCGGCGCGCGCGGCGCTGCTGGCGCGCGGCATCGTCGCGCTCGCATACAACGTGTTCGGCGTGATGGCGAACGTCGTCACGCACGCGCTGGAGCTGGACGCGCGCGATGCCGAGCGGCTGCCGGCCCACATCGCGGCCGGCGTGGCGGCGGCCTACGCGGGGATGATGATCGCGCTGCCGCCGGACTGGTGGCGGCGCTACGACCAGATGCCGGCAACGGCGCTCGCGCAGATCGTGCGGCTGCTCGCGATCCACGTCGATCCGCGCAGCGAGCGCAGGAAGCGCCGCGAGAACAAGCTGTCGGCGAAATCGCAGGCATTGCTGCGCGCGGCGACGCTCGAGCGGCTGCTGCACGACGACGGCGACGACGCGGCGTCGAACGTGTTCAGCCTGCGCACGATCGCGATGGCGACCCGCGATTTCAGCAGCAACCCGTCGAAGGCGCTGCGGCATGCGAGCGAGGCGCTCGTGATGGTGACGAAATACAACCGGCCGATCGCGCTGCTGGTGTCGATCGACGACTGGAACCGGCTGCTCGGCGAGGTGCGCGAGACCAGCGTGAGCCGGCTGTCGTTCGGCCATGCGGGCGCGACGCAGGTCGTGCGGCCGGTCGCGCTGGGCGAGCCGTCGCTGAATTAGGGTCTGTTTACATATGGAACGCGCATGCGTTGCCATGAGAACGGCCGCTCGCGAGGCGCGCGATGGACGTATTCGCATGCGCGTAAACAGACCCTAACTCGCGAGCCGCCGCACCCAGATCACCGACGTCCAGCTGAAGTTGCCGCTGCCGTAGCGGGCGATCAGCGTATCGATGCGCGCGTTGACGCGCGCCGAATGGATGCGGCAATGCACGATGAAGTAGCCGCTGTTGACGCCGACGGCCGCGCCGTCCGGCAGGGTTGCGTTGCCCTGCACGGGCGCCAGGTATTCGGCGATGTCGCCGGTGCCGACGAAGTACGCGGTGCGGCGCCGCTCGACGAGGCGGCGCGCCTGGCTGCGCGACAGCGACGGGATCGCGGCCACCAGCACCGGCTCGGCCGCGGTGTTGACGTTGACCGGCGTGAGGTCCGGGAGGATCGTCACGTGCGGCGCGAGCGCGTCGAGCGTGCGCGCGTCGTAGCCGGGCACCCGCGCGAGATCGTCGACCGACACGAGCTGCAGCGGCCAGCCGCCCGGGCCGTTCGCGTCGCGCAGCGAGCGCAGCATGTAGTCGGCCGTCTGTTGCGCGAGTTCGGGGTTCAGCGACAGCTCGCCGAGCAGGCGCCGGTATGCGAGCACGCCTTCGCCGTTGGCTTGCCACGGCTTGCCCGGCGCGACCCGCGACACGAGGTTCATCAGGTTGTAGCGGGCCTGCGCATCCTCGACATGCCCGGAAATCCACGCGCGCGACAGTTCCGCGTTGACCGCGGCCGCGTCCGGCGGCAGGAAGTCGGCGAGCTGCACGTCGGCGATCGGCGACGACCACGGCTGCCCGGCGACGGTCACGTTCGACGTCGCGCTTTGCGCGCGCAGCACCGCGCGCGCCCACTCGACCGCCGCGCGCTCGACCCACATCGTCTGCACGCCGAGCCGCTGGTTCTCGACGTCGCGCGTCGCGACCTGCTGGCGCCACAGCACGCTGGCGGCGAGCGTCGCCGCCAGCGCGACGACGAGCAGCACCGTCACGATCGCGATGCCGCGCTCGCGCCGCGCGCCCCGGGTCCGGCCATCACCGCAACGATGCATGTGCGCTCCTCGTGCGAACAGGAAACAGGGGCGTGGCCGTCATGCGTCGAACGCGAGCCACGCGTGCGCGATGCTCGCATGCGCAGATGACGCGATGCCGAACAGCGCGGCCACCCCGGCGATCCACGGCGCGAGCGTGGCCGGCCGCGTGCCGGCCGTTGCGGCCGCAAGCGGGCCGATCAGCGCATCGATCGCGTGGGTCAGCCACAGCACGAGCACGAACAGCGCGGCGGCGATCGTCGCGCCCGCGACGAAGCCGTACCACGCCACCGCGCGCCGGCTCGTGAACGGCGCGCGGTGATGGCGCTGGTTCGCGGCGACGATCGCCGCGCCGTTCGCCACGGGCACGATCGCCATCGCCGCGGCCCAGAACAGCGGCTGGTCGCTCGACGGATCGATCAGCAGCAGCGCGCCGATCGCGCAGAACGGCGGGGCCAGCAGCGTGAGCGCGACCCACGAAAGCAGCTGCCACGCAAGCCACGGCGCACGCCAGCGCAGCGGGCGGCCGCCGCGCGGATGCGGATGCGTCGGATGCGGCATTGCAGCGACGCCCGCCAGTCTATCGGCGAGCCACCGCAGCAGCAGTGTGGCGAGCGACATGGTGACTCCCGTCGTTGACGATCTTCTCAACGGTTAGGACGTTTCGGCGCGGCGAATGCCGCAGAATTTTTCGTCGCGCGCCGTCTGGTGCGAATCTTCCGGCGAATGTCACAAAAACTTCCCTGTTGAAACCTGACGATTGTCGGGCTGCATGCATGACGGGGCGTGGCGAACGCGTCGCGCGCGCATGACGGCGGGACGTTTGCCGACAGTGCCGCACTCGGACGAACGGCACGCATACGAAACGAGGGCCATTCAACGCCAACTGCCACGCGCCGCGCGTTTCACGCGCGGGCGGCCTGTCGCGCATCGTCGTCGCGCGGCGCGTTCGCCCTTCGCCGGCCCGCGCCGGTCCTTTCGTCGTGTTCCGCCGTCTTGCCCGCGTCGCGCCCGTGTCCTGCGCGCAAAAAAATCTGCGGCAATTCGCGTGTCGTTCCGTCTAGGTAGGTGAATGCCGCGATGCGATGCGTCGTGATGCGTACTGCGGGTTTCGCGCATGGGCTTCGTCCTTGTCGGTGAGCGCGCGAGATCGGCGGCCGGGCCGGCGATGGCGGTATCGGACAGGACGATGCCGCGCAGCGCGATGAGGATGGCTAAGCATTCGTCATCAATCTGAAACAACGCTTTGATAGCGGGGCGCACCGGAGGCCCCCGTCAGCGCGAGGATGATCCGAAACAAAAGGGGAATGGCGCATGCCGCCAAGAGCAGACCGTAAATCACGCGAACCGGGGCGGCTGCGACGCCGGTGCCTGGCCGGCGTGGCGCTGGTCGGGGGACTGAGCCTCGCATCGGGGGCCCGCGCGCAGGACGCGGGCGCGGCGCCGCCGGCCCCGCCGGCCGCGACGCCCGCGAGCGGCGTGCCGCAGACGTTCGACGTGAATGCATTCATCGTGCGCGGCAACACGACGCTGCCGCGCATCGAGATCGAGAAGGCCGTGTATCCGTTCGAGGGGCCGGGCCGGAGCCTCGCCGACGTGAACGCGGCGCGCGACGCGCTGCAGAAGGTGTACCAGGACAGCGGCTATCAGTCCGTCGTCGTCGAGCTGCCGCAGCAGCAGGTGAAGAATGGCGTGATCGTGCTGCAGGTGGTCGAGGCGAAGGTCGGGCGGCTGCGTGTCGACGGCGCGAAATACACGTCGCTGCAGAACGTCCGCGACGCGGTGCCGGCCCTCGCGGAAGGCGTCGTGCCCGATTTCAACCAGGCGCAGCAGCAGCTCGCCGACCTGAACCGCTCGGCGGACCGCCAGGTGATTCCGGTGCTGAAGCCCGGCACGATGCCGCAGACGGTCGACGTCGACCTGAAGGTCGACGACCGCAGCCCGCTGCACGGCTCGATCGACCTGAACAACGACAGCAGCCCCGGCACCTCCGCGCTGCGGACCACCGCGACGCTCAGCTATTCGAACCTGTGGCAGCTCGGCCACGTGATTTCCGGCACCTACGTGCTGGCGCCGCAGCATCCGAACGATGCGCGCGTCTATGCGTTCTCGTATCTCGCGCCGCTCAAGGATTCGCGCTGGAGCTTCCTCGCGACCGTCATCCACTCGGACAGCAACGTCGCGTCGGTCGGCGGCACCAACGTGCTCGGCAAGGGCACGACCTTCGGCTTCACCGCGATCTACGCGCTGCCGGCGTCGGATACCTATGCGCACTCGGTGAGCATCGAAATCGACCGCAAGCATTACGACGAGAACGTGAGCGTGGCGGGCCAGACGTCGACGGTGCCGCTCACCTACGTGCCGGTGACGTTCTCGTACAACGGCCAGCTCAGCCTGAAGCAATCGCAGACGTCGTTCTCCGCCGCGCTCGTGACCAACATCCGCGGCATCGGCAGCGACTGGGGCGCGTGGGACAGCAAGCGCTACAAGGCGACGCCGGACTTCGTCTACGGCAAGTTCGACGTGAACCATACGCAGCGCTTCGACAACGACCTGCAGGCCAACGCGCACGTCAGCGCGCAGATCTCGAATTCGCCGCTGGTGTCGAGCGAGCAGTTTGCCGCGGGCGGGACGAACAGCGTGCGCGGCTACATGCAGGCCGAGGACACGGCCGACAGCGGCGTGATCGGTTCGCTCGAACTGCGCACCCCGTCGCTCGCGAAGTTCCTCGGCGGCGCGATCGGCAGCCGCATCAACGAATGGCGCTTCCATGCGTTCGTCGATGCCGCGCACCTGTGGCTGCTGAGCCCGCTGCCCGAGCAGACGTCGAGCTTCAACCTGCTCAGCGTCGGCGTCGGCACGCGGCTGCAACTGGCCAAGTACTTGAGCGCCGACTTCGAGGCGGGCTGGCCGCTGAAGGCCGGCGTCCATACGAAGCAATACAGCCCCCGGTTCGATTTCTACGTGCGGCTGGGGTTCTGACGGATTTTTTTTGATCGTGCCGCGCACCCGCGCATCGGGGCGGCACATTCGGGGAGTGGATCGTGAAGCGAGTCTTGGGTTTCCTGTTGGCGGCGATGCTGGGCGTGCTGCCCGGCATCGCGAGTGCGTGGTGGCAGAACGACTGGTCGTACCGCAAGGCGATCACGATCGACGCCAGCGGCAAGGGCGCGAACCTGGCGGAATCGGCCGGCCGCGTGCCGCTGCTGATCCGGCTGCACTCGGGCAATTTCCAGTTCGACGGGCTCGCCGACAACGGCGCGGACATCCGCTTCGTCGCGGCCGACGACAAGACGCCGCTGAACTACCACGTCGAGCAGTACGACCCGATGCTCGGCGTCGCGCTGGTCTGGATCGACGTGCCGAAGATGCCGGCGGGCGCCGCGCAGTCGATCTGGATGTACTACGGCAACAAGAAGGCGCCGGACGGCGGCAAGCCGGCTGATACCTTCGACGCCGACTACACGCTCGTCTATCACTTCAACGGCGCGGCGGGCGCACCGCCGAAGGACGCGACCGCGTACGGCAACCACGCGCAGAACGCGCCGCTGCGCACCGTCGAGGACGGCATCGTCGGCAAGGCCGCGCAATTCGACGGCAGTGCCGCGCTGACCCTGCCGGCCAGCCCGTCGCTGAACGTCGCCGCGGGCGGCGGCTTCACGTTCAGCGCGTGGGTCAAACCGTCCGCGCTGGCGCCGAACGCGCTGCTGTACAGCCGCCGCGACGGCGCGAACGCCCTGCTGATCGGCCTCGACAACGGCGTGCCGTTCGCGCAGGTCGACGGCGCTGCCAACGGTTCGGCGCCGGTCCGCACGCCGGCCGCGCAGCCGGTCGCGGCGAACCAGTGGACGCACGTGGCCGTGACGGCCGACGGCAAGCACCTGACCGTCTACGTGAACGGCAAGCAGGCGGCGCAGGCCGCGGCGGCCTTGCCGGCACTCGCCGGCGCGGCGGCGGTGGGCGCGGGTGCGGCCGGCGCGCCGGCCGGCTTCGCGGGCTACGTGGGCGCGATCGACGAACTGCGCCTGTCGAAGATCGCGCGCACGCCGGACGCGCTCGCGCTCGACGTGCTGTCGCAAGGCTCGGAATCGAAGCTCGTCGCCTACGGCAACGACGAGAAGCAGTCGGGCTTCGGCTTCGGCTACTTCGGCGTGATCGTGCAGTCGGTGACGGTCGACGCGTGGGTCGTGATCACGATCCTGCTCGGCATGGCGATCGTGTCGTGGATCGTGATGTGGACCAAGGCGCGCTACGTCGGCACCGTCGACAAGGCAAACCTCTACTTCGTGCAGCGCTTTCGCGAAGTGGCGGGCAAGCACCTCGTCGGGCTCGCGCACGTCGACGAGCGCAGCGACGACGGCCGGCGCCTGCACCAGTCGTCGCTGTACCGGCTGTATCGCTCGGGCGTTCATGAAATCCACAGCCGCGTGGACGGCAACGGCCGCACGGTGATCACGACCGAATCGATCGAGGCGATCCGCGCGTCGATGGACGCGACGCTCGTGCGCGAGAACCAGAAGCTGTCGAAGTCGATGGTGCTGCTGACGATCGCGATCTCGGGCGGCCCGTTCCTCGGCCTGCTCGGCACGGTGGTGGGCGTGATGATCACGTTCGCGGCGATCGCCGCGGCCGGCGACGTGAACGTGAACGCGATCGCGCCGGGTATCGCGGCCGCGCTGCTCGCGACCGTGACGGGCCTGTTCGTCGCGATTCCCGCGCTGTTCGGCTACAACTACCTGCTGATCCGCAACAAGAACGTGACCGCGAACATGCAGGTGTTCGTCGACGAATTCGTCACGCGCCTGGCCGAAGCGCATCGCGCGCCGGATCACGCGGTGCTGGCCGACTGAACGGACGCGGGGAGACCACCATGCAGGTTCAGGACGACGACAAGCCGTACGACGACATCAACATCACGCCGATGCTCGACCTCGCGTACGTGCTGCTGATCATCTTCATCATCATGACCACCGCGTCGGTGCAGGGCATCAAGGTGGACCTGCCGAAGGCGAGCTCGTCAGCCAGTCTCGCGAAGCCGAAGACGAAGGCGATCACGGTCGCGGATTCGGGGCAGATCTTCCTCGACGCGTACCCCGTGACGATGGACGAACTCGAGAGCCGGCTGCGCACCGAGAAGGCGACCCACCCGGAATTCCCGATCGTGCTGAAGGGCGACGCGGCCGTGCAGTACCAGCGCGTGATGGACGTGCTCGACCTGCTGCGTCGCCTCGACCTGTCGCAGGTCGGCCTGGTGACGGGCAAGGCGAAGCAGGGCGGCTAGCGCGATGGAAATGACCTACAACGGCGGCCCGCCGCAGAAAGGCCCCGGCCGTTTCGTGAAGCCGGTTGCGATCGCGCTCGTGCTCGCGGGGCTGGCCGCGCTGGTCTGGCGCTTCGCGAGCGATACCGCGGGCGTGAAGCGCGCGGCCGCGCCGCAGGTGACGACCGTAATCCCGCTGCCGCCGCCTCCGCCGCCGCCGAAGCAGAAGCCGCCGCCGGAGAAGGTGAAGGAAGAGGTCAAGACGCCGGTCGACAAGCCGACCGTCGCGCCGAAGCCGTCCGAGACGCCGAAGCCGTCGGACAACCAGCCGAAGCAGATGACGATGAATGCCGATGCGCAGGCCGGCAGCGACAACTTCGGCATCGGCGCGGGCGACGGCTCGGGGATGGTCGGCAGCGGCGGCGGTGGCCGGTTCGGCAACGCGAGCTATGCGCAGTACATGGTCTACGTGCTGCAGCGCGCGATCGAGCAGGACAAGGGCGTGCAGGAGGCGGGCGGCGCGCGCTTCGCGGGCAGCCTGCACCTGTGGCTGGAGCCGTCGGGCCGCATCGCGAAGGTGACGGTCGTGCAGTCGACCGGCGACGCGAAGCTCGACGCGGCGGTGGTCGCGGCGGTCGAGGCGCTCGGCAAGGTGGACGAGGCGCCGCCGCCCGCGACCACCTATCCGGTGCTCGTCAGGCTGCAGGGGCGCAAGCCGGCATGACGCGACGCGCACGACACGCGAGTGAATCACGGGGCAGCGCCGTCGCTCGGATGCTGCCGGAAAAGAAACGGAAATTGTTCGGAGTCCATTAATGATTCGGAAGATGAACGGACAAGGCGCGCTGCCCGCGCGACTGTCGCGCATCGGCGGCGCGGTGCTGATGCTCGGGCTGACCTGCGCGTCCGCCGCACACGGGCAATCGCTCGACGCGCAGGCGGCAGCGGGCAAGGCCGCGCCGACGGAGAGCGTGGTGATCAACCTGATCAACCTGCTCGTCAAGCGCGGCGTGCTGACGCAGCAGAACGCGCACGAGCTGATCGCCGAAGCGCGCACGGAAGCCGCGCAGGCGAAGGCGGCCCGCGCGCCGGCCGTCGCGGGCGCGGGCATCGTCAACCCGCCGACGCAGCCGGGCGACGTCGCGGTGCCGTACGTGCCGCAGGTGGTGCGCGAGCAGATCCGCGACCAGGTCAAGCAGGAAGTGATCGCGCAGGCGAAGGCCGAGAACTGGGCGCAGCCGAACACGTTTCCCGACTGGGTGTCGCGCATCACGCTCGACGGCGACCTGCGCGTGCGCGACGAGTATCACTTCTACGGCAGCCGCAACGCGAACAACGTGACGAACTTCGCCGCGATCAACCAGGGCGGCGGCTTCGACATCAACTCGAACACCAACACGACGCAGCTGCCGACGCAGAACACGACGCAGAACCGCAACAACCTGCTGCGCTACCGCGCGCGGCTCGGCGTGACGGCGGCGCTCTCCGACGAGCTGACGGCCGGCGTGCAGCTCGCGAGCGGCAACGACAACGGGCCGGTGTCGACCACGGCCACGGCGGGCGGCGGCTTCGCGAAGAAGAACATCTGGCTGAACAAGGCGTACTTCTCGTACCGCCCGACGGCGTGGCTGAACCTGAAGGCCGGCCGTTTCGACAACCCGTTCTTCAAGTCGGACCTGGTGTTCTCCGACGACCTGATGATGGACGGCCTCGCCGCGAACCTGCGCCATGCGCTGCCGTGGAACCCGGACGTCACGCTGTTCGGCACGCTCGGCGTGTTCCCGATCCAGTACACGAGCGAGAACTTCCCGTCGAACAGCACCGACAAGGCCGGCAGCGACACGAAGTGGATGTTCGGCGCGCAGTTCGGCGCGGACTGGAAGATCGACGCGAAGAACCGGCTGAAGGGCGCGGTCGCGTACTACGACTTCCAGAACATGCGCGGCACGCTGTCGTCGCCGTGCGCGCTGTATCTCGGCGCGACGAACTGCAGCACCGACAACCAGGCGCCGGCGTTCATGCAGGGCGGCAACACGCTGGTCGCGCTGCGCAACATCGTGCAGAACCCGAACCTCGCGCCGGGCATGACGCCGCAGCCGCAGCTGTTCGGGCTCGCGTACAACTACCGGCTGCTCGACCTGAAGGCGCAGTGGGATACGGTGGTCGCCGACCGCTTCAAGCTGCGGCTCGACGGCGAATACGTGCGCAACCTCGCGTACAACGAGAACAAGGCGTTCGGCGCGGCGTCGCTGCCGGTCAACAACTACGAATCGACGACGGTGAACGCGTCGCGCAGCGACTACCGCAGCGGCCCGAACGGCTTCCTCGCGAAGGCGACGATCGGCGAGCCCGAACCGCGCGCCAAGGGGCAGTGGAACTTCTCGATCGCGTACAAGTATTTGCAGCCGGATGCGGTGCTCGACGCGTTCAACGATTCGGACTTCCACCTCGGCGGCACCAACGCGCGCGGCTACGTGATCGGCGCGTCATACGCGGTCGCGCGCGACGCGTGGGTGTCGGCCCGCTACCTGAGCGCGAAGGAGGTGTACGGCCCGCCGGTGTCGATCGACGTGCTGCAGCTCGAGCTCAACGCCCGTTTCTGACCGGAGGCGCGGATGAAAACCACGCAATACGCGCTGCTCGCGACCGGCCTGGCCGGCGCGCTGCTGCTGACCGCCGGCGGCGCCGGCGCGCAGGGCATCGAGGACAAGCTGCGCAGCCAGTTGCGCTCGACCGTGCAGGAGCTGCGCCAACTGCAGAACGGCCAGGCGCAGCTGCAGGCGGACAAGACCGCCGCCGAACAGCAGCGAGACGACGCGCTGGCGCAGCTGAAGGCGGCCCAGGCGCAGCTCGCGGCGGCCAAGGGGCAGTCGGGCGGCGAGGCGGCCGCGAAACGCGCGCTCGCGCAGGAGAAGGCGGCGCGCGAGCAGGACGCGCAGGCGCTCGCGAAATACAAGGCGTCCTACGAGGATCTGCTGACGGTGTCGCGCGCCCGCGATGCGCAGAACGCGCAGCGGCAGGCGGAAATTGGCGCGCGTGACACGCAACTGCAAACCTGCGAAGCCCACAATGCAGCGCTGTACCGCGTGGGCCACGAGATCCTCGAGGCCTACGAACAGGTCGGCATCGGCACCGTGCTTGCGTCGCGGCAGCCGTTCGCGCAAGCGGCGCGCGTGAAGTACGACACGCTCGCGCAGCGCTACGGCGATGCGCTGTATGCGGGCAAGTACGACCGGGCCGCGCGCCCGGCGAACCCGGCCAGCGGGGCCGCCGCGCCGTGACGGCACGGGCCTTCCGTCGCGTGTAATCAAAACGATTCGTTGAAACAAGGATGAGAGCCATGCTGGACAGCAAGCAGCACGCACCGGGCGAGCACCCGGCGCAGGAGGGGTTGATCGACGCGGTGGGCGTCGAGCAGCTCGCGGACGTGTTCCGTGGCGCGGGCTACCGCGTGAGCGCGACCGAACAGAACGGCGCGGTGCAGTTGATGAGCGCGAGCCAGGGCGTCGGCTTCGCGGTGCGCTTCGGCAATGCGTTGCCGTCCGCCGCGCAGGCGGAGCCCGCGACGCTTCGCTATCTCGACTACACGCTCGGCTGCGTGCTGCAGGTGCAGGGCGACCTGCCCGCGCAGCTCGTGGGCGACTGGAACCGCACGAAGCGGTTCGCGCGGCTCGCGAGCCACGGGCCGTTCCTCGCGCTCGAGATGGACGTGATCGTCGCGGGCGGGGTGTCGGTGCGCTACCTGCGCTCGACGATCGAGCTGTGGGACCGGATGGTGCAGGAGTTCCTGCTGCACCTGCGCAACCGGCCGGCGCTGGCCGAGCAGGACGCCGCCGCGCGCACGGCGTCCGACGGCGACGATGCGCAGGCCGGTGACGGTGCGGGTGACGCCGCCGCCGTTCGCGCGGAAGCCGCCGCGTGATGACTGGCCCGGGCTGGATCGGCGCCGCGTTGCGTTCGCTGCTGACGGGCGGCCGGCCGGCGCAGTCGGGCCCGGTCTCGCTCGCCGATGCGCCCGAAGCGTGGGTCGTCTACGCGCAGCGCGTGTCGCGGCGGCTCGAAGCGGCGCTCGACGGCACGGGGGCCGCTGCCGGCCGCTTGCGCGCGTACCTCGAATGTCAAGCCGGAGCCGCGGAGAACGACGGCGCGATGCCGCCCGAGTGGCTGCTTCGGGCGTGGCTGGATCGGCGCGGCGACGTGGAACGCATCGAGAGCATTCCGGCATTCGTGCCCGACGTCGCCGCGGATCTGCGCTCGGTGCTGGTCGGCCAGCCGATCGGCGCGCCGCCGCCGCGCGGGATGGTGCAGCCGGTGGTCGTACGGGTGCATGTCGGGGCGGGGGCGTAGCGGCCGATGGAAACAGACGGCACGCGCTTATCGCACGATGCGCGCGGCCGGTAACGGCAGTGACACAGGAACACAGGAACGGGACATACCGTGAAGACACTCGCAAGAATGATGGCCGGCCTGCTGATAAGCGTGCCGTTGAGCCTGCCGCTCGTCGCGGCCGCACAGGACGACGTGATCGCAAACGTGCCGCAGGCATCGGTCACGCAGGCCGATATCGCCGCGCTGCTGCAATCGGCGGGCGCGGAAGCGCGCACCCGGCTCGCGGCCGATCCGGCCGCGCTGGACCAGCTCGTGCGCGGGACGCTCGCGCAGAAGGCCCTGCTCGCCGAGGCGAAATCGAAGGGCTGGGACAAGCAGGCCGACGTGCAGGCGGCGATCGAGCAGGCGCGGCGCGACATCATCGCGCGCAGCTATCTCGCGTCGGTGAATGCGCCGCCGGCCGACTATCCGTCCGATGCGGAGATCCAGTCGGCGTACGAACGGAATCGCGCGGCGTTTACCGTGCCGCGCGCGCTGCATGTCGCGCAGATCTACCTGGCCGTCGCGCCGGATGCGGACGCGGCAGCCGTCGAGCGCACGCGCAAGGAGGCCGCCGATCTCGCGTCCCGCGCGCGCACCGGCGACTTCGCGGCGCTCGCGAAAGCGCATTCGCAGGACAAGGCGAGCGCCGTCAACGGCGGCGATCTCGGCTTCGTGCCCGACACGGTGATGCTGCCCGCGGTGCGGCAGGCGGCCGATGCGCTGAAGCCGGGGCAGGTGTCCGCGCCGATCCGCACGTCGGCCGGCTTTCACGTAGTGAAGCTGATCGAGACGCGGGCGGCGGCGCCGAGCCCGCTCGCGGACGTGAAGGAGCGCCTGCGCGCGACGCTGCGTGCGCAGCGCACGCAGCAGAACGCGCAGGCGTATCTGGCAAAGCTCGGCGGCAACGCGCCGATCAACGAGGACGCGCTGAAGAAGGCGCTCGCGTCCGCCCGGTAGGGAGCGCCATGACCGTCATCCGAACCGCATCGACACCGGAGGAGGCCGCGCCGCCCGCGCGCGGGCAGCAGCATCCGCCCGCCGGGCAGCCGCCGGCGCGCGTCGCGGCCACCGTGGCGTGGCCCGGCGGGCCCGGCACGCCGCCGTCGCATTGCCCGCTCTGTTTCGGCACGCTCGAGCCGATGCCCGGCATGCCGGGCCGGGTGCGCCATCGCAGCGCGCGGTGCTCGGCCCAATGCGTGCTGACGACCCGCCAGTACCAGCCCGACGAGCTGGCGATTCGCGGCGGGCGCGACGCGCAGGCGTCGGCGCGCCAGCGCGAGCGGTTCGTCGCGCACTGGGAGCGCCACTATGCGCTGGTGCGGCGCGTGTGGCCCGCGTTCACGATCGCGCGCTTCACGGCCGTGCTGGCCTGCGCGGACGTGCAGGCGCTGTGGTCGTATCCGTCGCTGCGCGACGACGATCTCGCGGCCGTGCTGCTCGTGCTGGCCGGCTTCATGCGGGTGCCGGCCCCGCAGGAGCAGGCGGAGCAGGACGGGCGCGACCCGCCGGCGGCCGGCGCGGCGGTGCGCTGGGTGCGCTTCTGGTTCGACGCGAGCGTGCGGGATGCGGCGGACCTGTGGACCGCCGGCGCCGACGCGCCGCGCCTGTTCCGCGTCGATTACCGGGAGCCGCAGGCGACGCCGTTCCCGACCGGCGCGCAGGTGGTCGCGTGGCAGCAGATCGGCGGCGTGCGCGACGCGTGGGCGCAGCAGCAGGACGCGCGCCGGCCCGCCATCGGGCCGGCCGAGCGCGCGGCGTTCGCGCGTTTCGTCGCCCGCTCGGCGCGGCGCGAGCCAACCTGACGCGGGCGCGCGGCGCGCCGGCGAGCATCGAAGGAGGCAGGCATGACCAGAGGAGTGAGGTGGAGCGTGATGGTCGCGGGCATGTGGCTCGCGGGCGTCGCTCATACGCAGGCGGGCCATCCGCCCGCGGCCGGCAGCCAGCCGGGCGCGGCGGCGAAGCCGGTGTGCGTCGACGCCGAAGTGGACGGGCGGCGTGCGCTGTCGTACGACTGCCTGAGCGCGCAGCTCAAGCCGAAGGGCACGCCGCAGGCCGGCGCATCGCAGGCGTCCACGGAGGGGCTCGCGAAGGCGCCGTCGAACCGGCTCGGCACGTTCAACCTGTCGGCGGAGCGCAACCGTTTCGGCACGAACTGGGGCAAGTCGGCGACGCCGCAGCGCCCGGCGCCGCCGGTGGCCGTGCCGCCGAAATGAGCGGGCGGCGCGATGTGCGTCGCCTGTCGTGCGGCCGTGAACCCAAAGGGAAGGGAATCGTGGAATCGGGTATCTGCAGACAGATGGCCGTGCTGCTCGCGATGCTGGGTGCGATGGTGCTGACCGGCGCGGGCGCGGGCGCGGCGCCGGCCGGCGAGCGGCCGGTTCAGACACCGGCGATCACCGCAGCGTCGCTGCCGAACTTCGCCGCGCTGGTCAAGCGGTATGGCGCGGCAGTCGTCAACATCAGCGTCACGCGCGAGGTGGCGCAGATGGGCATCCAGTTGCCGCCCGGCATCGCGCCGGACAATCCGCTCGCGCCGTTTCTCGCGCGCCGCGTGATCGGCAACCGCGAGGAAGTGAGCCTCGGCTCGGGCTTCATCGTCGGCGCGGACGGCATCATCCTGACGAACCGGCACGTGGTCGCCGACGCGGCCGCGGTCGACGTGAAGCTGACCGACAAGCGCGAGTTCCGGGGCCGCGTGATCGGCAGCGACCCGGTGTCCGACGTCGCGGTGATCCGGATCGACGCGCGCAACCTGCCGACGGTCGTGACCGGCGACCCGGCGCGCACCGAGGTCGGCGACTGGGTGATGGCGATCGGCTCGCCGTACGGGTTCGCGAACACCGTTACGCAGGGCATCGTCAGCGCGAAGTCGCGCGCGCTGCCCGGCGAGCGCGCGATCCCGTTCATCCAGACCGACGTGCCGATCAACCCCGGCAACTCGGGCGGCCCGCTGTTCGACCTGAACGGCCGCGTGATCGCGATCAATTCGATGATCTATTCGAAGACCGGCGGCTACCAGGGGCTCGCGTTCGCGATCCCGATCGACATCGCGCTCGACGTGAAGGACCAGTTGCTGCAGACCGGCAAGGTCACGCGCGGGCGGCTGGGCGTCGCGCTGCAGGAAGTGAGCCAGGCGCTCGCGCGCTCGTTCGGCCTGCGCCATTCCGACGGCGCGCTGATCACGATGGTCGAACCCGGCGGCCCCGGCGCGCAGGCCGGCCTGCAGGCCGGTGACGTGGTGCTCGCGATCGACGGCAAGACGGTCGCGGATTCCGCGGACCTGCTCGGCACCGTCGCGGGCATGCGGCCGGGGCGCGTGGCCGATCTGCTGGTGTGGCGCGCGGGGCGCGCGAGCCATCTGCAGGCGACGGTGGGGGCGTTCGACAGCGGCGACGCGCCGGGCAGCGAGGCGCAGGGGCTCGCGCGCTTCGGGCTCGCGCTGCGTCCGGCGAACGAGCAGGAGCGGCGGCAGCTCGGCGTGAGCCAGGGGCTCGTGATCGAGCAGGCGAGCGGCGCGGCCGCGCGGGCGGGGCTCAGGGCGGGCGACGTGGTGCTGTCGGTGAACGGCGCGCCGGTGGCGAACGCCGGCGCGCTGGTCGGCGAGATCGAACGCGCGCGCGGCACGGCCGCGCTGCTCGTGCAGCGCGGCGGCACGCGCCTGTATGTGGCCGTGGAACCGGGGTGAGCGCGGCAGCGCATCGCGCATCGCGGAAACGGACGGAGAGGCGAACATCCTCATGAAACGAAACCCGCGCATACGCGCTTTGGGCTGGGGTGCGACGCTCGTCGTCGCGTGGACGCTCGCGGCGGGCGCGCCCGCGCGCGCGCAGACCGCCGACGTGCCGCAGCCGTGGATTGCCTACGCGCAGCGCGTCGGGCGGCAGTTCCAGGGCTGGCTCGAAGCCGACGGCGACGCCGCCGACCGGTTGCACCGGTCGCTCGAGGCACGCGTGCTGAACGCGCGCGCCGATGCGCCGCCGCCCGCGATCGTCGTGCGCGCGTGGATCGGCGCGAACGGAACCGTCACGCGCGTCGAATTCGACCCGCTCGGCGATGCGGACGCGGATGCCGCGCTGCGGCAGCTGTTGATGGCCGGCCCGCTGGCGGAGCCGCCGCCGCCCGGCATGCGCCAGCCGCTGCGCGTGCGTTTGCGTCTCACGCCGAATCCGGATGCGACGGCTGCTGTGTCGGGCGCGCCGTGAGCGACCGGTGCGCACCGGTCGGGGGCGCGGCGCGGGCGCGACGAATGCGGCCGCCCGTCGCCGCATCCAGAACCGCTGCAGCCGCACGCGGCGCGCGCGGCGACATTCGAAGCGGGGATCCGGTGCGGCGAGTGACCGACATCGGCAAGCGGCGCGCGCGGCGCGGGCCGTCCGGAGCGGCGCGATGATGATCGTGCTGATCCTGGTCGTGCCGGCGATCGCCGCGTTGTTCGGCTTCGCCGCGCATGTGGACGCGCTGACCGGCCGGATCGGCCCGCAGCCTGCGCGGGCGCAGCTCGAACGCTTGCGCCGGGAAGTTGCTCCGGCGCGGGCGGCGCTGCGGCGCGCGTGGCAGGCGGCTTGCCGGGCGATGCGAGGCGTCGCTCGAAGCGCATGCGCGGATCACAGAAACAGTGCGCCGCGAAAGACCAACCGTATCGGCGCCGAAGTTCGATGAAGTCATCGACGGGTTCGGCGGCCGGATTCGCGGCGAGTATGGGGTCGAGATTCTCGCCGCGATCGAAGCGAGCCGGCCGTCAATCAGTGGCGCATTTACGGCGCGTTCCTGCGGGCCAACCCGATCTTTCTGAAACGCGCGCCGTTCTGTTCAGGCCGCGATATGTTTTTGCATGAACACACTCAGCGGGTCGTTCGCATAATCGCCAAACGGGCTCCTGCGCTGATGGCCGGCCTGGAATGCAATACATGCTCTCGCCTGAACGACGAGCGCGACGGAGCCTGCGCAGATCGTGAGCGTTTCGATCGGCCCGGGGATCCGTGCGCATGTGTCAGCAGCTCTAAATAAACATATGCACGCCATTATTCATTATTGCGTTTCAGTGGAGTCCTTTATTTCCGTTTATCTTCTCAACTATATTTTTCGAATTTTTAATCTCGACGCAAATAATATTTAATGTTAAAAGTATCGGCAGAATTTCCCGGTCTCTCGGCGAATGAAACATAGTTCGCAGAGCGAATAGGTGGAATGTCTATTTGCATCCCTTTAATCACGTCAACACGCCCTAATGTCGAGATCATCGATGCACACAGCCTTTTCCTGTACGCCCCCCGAGAAGCGCGATCTGCCTGATCAATCCATCCACGCGCAAGCGATGGAGATTCTGGGGCTCGTGATGAAGCATCGCCGCGTCGCGGCCCAGAGTCCTTGCGAGAGCCCGCTGTGCGCGACCTGTCTTGGTCCGCATCTCGGCCGGGTCATCAAGGCGATCGAGCGCGACGAGCCTGTCGTGTTCGTCCTGCCCGCTTTTCCCGCCAAATCGCCCAACCCGGACAAGGTGCTCGGCCCGACGCCGGACATGGCCGAGCGGCAGTCGCTCGCGTTTCTCAACGAACTCTGCAACCGCATCGGCGCCGTGTACGCGCCAGGGGCGCGGATCATTCTGTGCTCGGACGGCCGCGTGTTCAGCGATGCGGTCGGGATGGACGAAAGCGACGTCACCGCCTATCAACAGGGGATCTCTGCGTTGATCGAGGAGCTCGGCGCGAGCGCGCTCAGCACCTTCAACCTGGACGATGTCTTTCCCGGCAGCGGTTTCGACGAAATGCGCGCGCGCCTCATGACGCGCCATGGCCAGCCGCTCGACGAACTGCGGGCCGCCGTCCGGGCCGGCGGCGAGGCCCGGCGCATGTACTGCGGAATCACGCGCTTTCTCGTCGAGGATGCCACCCGGCCCGACATGGACATCAGCAAGACGGCGCTGCAGAAGGAATGCCGCGAGCGCGCATACCAGGTCGTGCAGCGCAGCAAGGCATGGGACGGGCTGCTCGCGACGATCTTTCCCGATGCGGTCCGCCTGTCGATCCACCCGCAGAGCTGCGGCAGCAGGAAGATCGGCATCCACATGATGGCGACAGCGGACGGATGGCTCACGCCCTGGCACGGCGTCGCGGCCCTGGTGAACGGCAGCTTCAGGTTGCTCAAGCGGCGCGAGGCCGAAGCGGCGGGCGCGGCGCTCGTCTTTCAAAACGGACGTCCGAGCCATTACGTTCTCGATGGCTCGGCGTTGCCCAATCGCAGACTCGGCGCGGCCGGGATGGAGGAATGAAGGTGAACTACGAGACCACACAGGTGACACCGTTCGGCGTGATGGTGCGGCCGGCGTCCGGCCGCGCGGACGTGCGCGAACTGCCGACCGAACGCATGCGCGAACTGGTGCGGCAACACCACTTGCTGGTGCTTCGCGGTTTCGAGACGTTCGATGGCGCCGAGGCTTTCGAGGCATATTGCGGCGGCTGGGGCGAGATCAGCGTATGGCCGTTCGGCAAGACCCTCGAGCTGATCGAACACGAAAAGCCCGACGACCACATCTTCGACAACAACTACGTGCCCCTTCACTGGGACGGCATGTACCGGCAGCAGGTGCCGGAGTTTCAGCTATTCCACTGTGTCAGTGCGCCCGAGGCCGAGCAGGGCGGGCGCACCACGTTCTCGAACACGAAGGCCTTGCTGGAGCGGGCCGCGCCCCAGGCCCGCGCGCTCTGGAGCAAGGTAACCGGCGTCTACCATCGCAAGATGGCGTTCTACGACAGCAAGACGATTGCGCCGATCGTCACGACGCACCCGGTGAGCGGCTTTCCGGTCGTCCGCTACAACGAGCCGTCCGTCGAAGGCGACGAGAGCTTCGTCAATCGGCCGGCCCTGGCGTTCACGGGTATTGCCGAAGCCGACATCGGCGACTTTCATCGCAGCCTGCGCGCCGCGCTGTACGCGCCCGAGAACTTCTATGCGCATGCATGGCAGACCGGCGACGTGGTGATTTCGGATAACTACACGCTGCTCCATGGTCGCGAAGGGTTCACGAGCGGCGCGCCGCGACATCTTCGCCGCGTGCATGTGCTCGGCAACCCGCCGCTCGACAATCCTCACCTGGTGGCATACGCATGAGCGCGCGGGAGGTGGACGTCGTCATCGTCGGCGCGGGCCCCGTGGGGCTGCTCTGCGCGTACCTGGGGCAGTTGTGCAATCTGCGCACGCTGGTCGTCGACAAATCGGCGGCGCCGCTGCAGGTGGGGCGGGCCGATGCGCTCAATGCGCGCACCTTGCAGCTGCTCGAGATCGTCGATCTGTTCGACGATCTCTATCCGCAGGGGAAGCCTTGCAACACCAGCTCGGTGTGGGCCGGGGGCAAGTTCGTTTCGCGTCAGTCGACGTGGTGGGAAGCGCTGGAAGGCTGCTTTCACAAGCATTTCCTGATGCTGGGGCAGTCGTTCGTCGAGCAGTTGCTGGACGAGAAGCTCGAGGCGCTGGATGCCGCGGTACGGCGCAACACGTCCGTCACCGATATCCAGGTTACCGGCGATGGATGCACGACGACGCTGTCGACCGGCGAGACCGTCACGTCCAGGTTCGTGATCGGCGCGGACGGCTCACGTTCGTTCGTGCGCGACCTGTTCAACGTTCCGTTCGAGGTGACGCGGCCGCAATTGATCTGGGCGGTGCTGGATGGCGTGATCGAGACCGACTTCGAGAAGGTGCCGGAAATCATCGTCTTTCAGGCGGAGACGTCCGACGTGGCGTGGATTCCACGCGAGGGGAATCTCGACCGCTTTTACGTTCGCATGGATACGAAGGATTTCACGGTCGAACAGGCGGTCGCGAAGATCAATCGCGCGATGCAGCCGCACGCGCTGCGCTTCAAGGAGCTCGTCTGGTTCTCGCAGTTCTCGGTGAAGGAATCGGTGGCCGAGCATTATGCGATTGCCGACAAGGTCTTTCTGGCTGGCGATGCGTGCCACATTCACTCGGTGAATGGCGGTCAGGGCTTGAACACCGGCCTGGCGGATGCCTTCAACCTCATGTGGAAGATGAGCATGGTGCTGGGCATGGGCGCACCGACGGCGCTGCTGCGCACCTACGAGCAGGAGCGCAAGCCGGTGGCCATGGGCGTGGTCGAGACGTCCAGCGCGCTCGTGCGCTCCACCAAGTACTCCGAGGCGGGAACGCACGCGGATGACTACGTCAGGATCGTCGAGAAAAGAGCTGGCTACATCACGGGAATGGGCATTCGCTACGGCGAGCACGCGCTGCACGGCACGCGCTTGCCCGACTTCATGGTTCGCAACGAGGGGGCGCAGGCGGATACGCGCATCTATTCGCTGCTGGACTACCGGTTTTTTACGCTTCTTGTCTTCGGCGACTGCAAGTTGCCCCTGGATCTGCCGGCATTCGTCAAAGTGATCCGGATTCGAGAAGAGAAGAGCCCGTATGCGGATCGAATGATCCTCGTTCGCCCCGATTCGTACATCGCCGCGTCTTCTGCTCTTGACGATGTCTCTCCGATCACTTCCTATTTCGAATCGCAAGGGATCCGACCATGGAACTCACTCAATTAGGCTCGCATGTCGCCCAACTGGGTTTTGCCGAAAGGCAGAAGCACGCGCAGGCATTGCTGTATGGCATGGCCAACATCGCCGAATACGTTCCCAGGGGCGTCTGCTACGATGCCGCCGCCTTCGTGAGATACCTGTTGCAAGGTCACGGTTTGATCACGCCGGGCATGCTGCTCGACACGACGGGCCAGCACTGGCGGCCGCGGTTCAACTTCGAGGCCGGCAGTCAATGGGACGGGCGGGGCAGCATTGCGGCGGGAACCGCGGTCGGCTTCTCGCGGGGCGGCAATGTCTTTCATGCCGCGATCGCCGTCGGCGGCACCCGGATCCGGGCCGTAAACGGCGGGCGTCTGGGGAGCGGATGGTTGTTGCCGGTAGACCTCGCGCGCGTGCTTGCTCCCGGCGACGACGGCACCTTCTTGTACGACAGGACGAACATTCGGGTACACCTGTCGCGCCTGTAAATGACGGGGTGAACCGGCGTCGAACCGGCGACGGGCCGAGCCGCGCCCACCCGTCGTCCGGCGATATCCGTATGGCGTCGCGCCGTCTATCGCTGATATCCTCTCGATCGTGTCTGACTATTCAATGGATCGTGGATGCGCATGCCGCGCCCCGGCGGTGCCCGTGGGTGCAAACTGGCGGCGCGCGCTGAGGTAGCATGACCGAATCTCCACGCTGATCCATGACCTGTTTCGTGATCGATTTCCTTCCGTCCATGTCCACATGGCCAAGACTACGATGAGTGGCGCGACCAAACCTCCTGCCGCGAAGGCGCGGCCGTCACGCCGGGCCGCGGCCGAGGGCGACGCGCCGGAACCCGTCGCGGCCGGCGACGACGAAGCGGCCGGCGGCGCGTCGTCCTACCTCGTGCCGGGCCTCGAGCGCGGCCTGCGGATTCTCGCCGAGTTCTCCGCGCGCGAGCCGGTGCTCGGCGCGCCCGAGCTGTCGAAGCGCATCGGCATTCCGCGCACGACCACGTTCCGCCTGCTGCAGACGCTCGAAGCGCTCGGTTTCCTCGAACGCGTGAACGGCGACCGGCACTTCCGGCTCGGCGTCGGCGTGCTGCGGCTCGGCTTCGAATACCTGAACTCGCTCGAACTGACCGATCTCGGCACGCCGGTGCTCGAACGGCTGCGCGACACGACCGGCCTGTCGACGCACCTGCTGATCCGCGACCAGCGCGACGTCGTGTTCGTCGCGAAGGCGCAGAGCAACGCGTCGATGTTCGGCTCGGTGAAGGTGCACGTCGGCACGCGGCTGCCCGCGCACGCGACCGTGCACGGCCACGTGCTGATGGGCGACCTGACGCGCGACGCGCTGCGCCAGCTCTACCCGGAAAAGCGCCTCGAGCAGTTCACCGAGCGCACGCCGGGCACGGTCGACGAGCTGTACGAACGCGTGCGCCACTATGCGCGGCTCGGCTATGCGGTGAGCGAGGCCGCGTTCGAAGCCGGCATCTCGGCCGTGACCGCGCCGGTGCGCGACCATTCGGGCTCGATCGTCGCGGCGATCACCGCGACGGTGCCGCGCTCGGAGATCGGCGAGGCAGGCGAGAAGGAGCGCCTCGTCGAGGCCGTCTGCGGCGCGGCAGTCGACCTGTCGCAACGGCTCAACTATCGTCCGCTCGAAAGCGATCCGACGTTCGCGCACGCGCGCCACAAGGTCGCGATGTTCTGACGCGCGGCCGGCGTGGCGCTCCGTGGAAATGTCCTGATACGCGGGCGACTCGGCGAAGCGGCGCGACGCCGCCTCGTCGGGGAGCGACATCGGCAGCACCTTGTGCCGGCCCCCATTCTCCCGACAGATAGATGAACAAGACCAAACCCGTCCGACGTTTCTCGATGATCCGGGAATTCCACCTGGCCGACTGGTTCACGCTCGGCAACGCCGTCTGCGGCACCAGCGCCATTTTCTCGATCATCTCGTACATCGCCACCGAAGACGTGCGGCACGTGTACTACGCGGCCGGGCTGATCGTCGCCGCGCTGATCTTCGACATCCTCGACGGCAGGATCGCGCGCTGGCGGCAGAAGTCGTCGGTGCTCGGCCGCGAGCTCGACTCGCTCGCCGACGTCATTTCGTTCGGCGTCGCGCCGGCCGTCATCGGCTACGGGTGCGGGATGCGGGGCATGGTCGACCGCGTCCTGCTGGTCTACTTCGTCGCATGCGGCGTGTCGCGGCTCGCGCGCTACAACGTGACGGCGGAGGCGCTGTCGCAGGAGGCCGGCAAGGTGACGTACTTCGAGGGCACGCCGATTCCGACTTCGATCGTCATCGTGCTGATGCTGGCCGTCGCCACCTATTGCGGCGGGATCGGCCCGACCATGTGGCTCGGCGAGATCGCGACGCGCGTCGGCGTGTTTCATCCGCTGGCGCTGGTGTTCGGCCTGTCGGGTTCGCTGATGATCAGCCGGATTCGCATTCCGAAACTCTGAGCGCCGGTCGCACGGGCGCGCGCCCGTGCGACGCACCGCCACCGCGTCAGAACGAGTGGTGGATCCCCGCCAGCACGACGACCTGGTTCGCCGTGCTCGACACGCCGGCCGTGAAGAACGCCGCCTTCGCGCCGCCCGTGCCGTGTTCGACCAGCACGTTCGCATAGAGCTGCGTGCGCTTCGACAGCGCATAGATGTCGCCGAGCTCGAGCTGCGTCCAGCGCCGGCCCGCCAGCGTCGAGGTGGCCGCGCCGCCCGCGATCGTGTTGAACGCGCTGGTGCGGTAGTTCACGCCGGCGTCGTAGCTCTGGAACGTATCCGAGAAGCCGTTCGACTGCAGCTTCACGCGCGTGTAGAGCCCGTGCACGAGGAAGTCGCCGAACTGGTACGACGCGCCCGCGCCGATGTTCTCGACCTTGCTCGCGAGATAGCCGTTCGCGGTGTTCTGCCCCTGGAAGCGCGCGATCCCCGTCTGGCCGATCAGCACCGCGCGGTCGTGCTCGCTCGAATAGACGGCCGACGCCTTGAACGGCCCGTTCGCATAGTTCAGCGCGACGCCCACCGATTTGCCGGTCGAGAAGTTCGTCGTGTTGCCGAGCGCCAGCACGGCGGCGGCGCTGAAGCCCGCGAAACTCGGTGAGCGGTACTTGATCGCGTTGTTGTACGGCACGTTGCCGGTCGCGGCGAGCCCGTCGATGTTGCCCGGGTGGAACGCGAACCAGCTCGCCGCGAGGTAGGCGGTGCTGAGCGGGTCGAGATAGTCGAAGGTCAGCGGCGTCTGGCGGCCGAGCGTCAGCGTGCCGTAGCGCGCGGAATCGATGCCGACCCACGCGGCGCGGTTCCAGATCGTGTTCGCGGTCGCGAACTGGCCATTGTTCGTATAGAAGCCGTTCTCGAGCTGGAAGATCGCCGACAGGCCGCCGCCCAGGTCTTCCTTGCCCTTCAGGCCCCAGCGGTCGGGCTGGGTATTGCCCTGGATCATCGCCCACTTCGCGTGGCCGCCGACGTTGTTCACGTAGGCGACGCCCGCATCCGTACTCCCGTACAGCGTCACGCTGCTCTGCGCCCACGCGCCCGACACGGCGCCGATTCCGACCACCGCGGCTGCTACCGCATGCTTGACCATTGGATCTCCTTCCTGAGTCTCACTCGAATGAAAAACGGGCCGTGGCGGCGCGCGAACGGGACGACCTGCCGGCTCCGCGCATTCCACTGCTGGCTGGGCATTTGTATGTTCCATACAAGGAACAATGTGCCTCTGGTGGAATGAAGTATAGGACCGGGCCAAGCATGAAAAAAAATAAATTTTTCGGGTCGGAGCGGCATGCCTGCCGGGCCGCAGGCATCGCGCGGGATCCATCGAAAACGGAATAACTCCCCGGTATATAAGAAGAAATCCGCATCGGCGAGATTGGGTCGGACGATTTCGGACCCGGCGGTCGGTGTTTTCCCTAGGACATGCAGCTTTTTATTCTTCTCCCGGAAAGTCGCTCCTATAATCACCATCCATAAACTGCTGTTCCGGGTATGGAACAAACCAAGCGTCGATCAGAAGGAAGGGTGTGAGATGTCTGAACAATGGATTTGCGCCGGACACGCCGGCGCGCTGTCGGAGGACACGCCGATCGAGTTCAAGCGGACCGACGGCGTCGAAATCGGGATCTACCGCGTCGGCGACGAGGTGTATGCGCTCGAGAACGTGTGCCCCCATGCATACGCGCTGCTGACGCAGGGCTTCGTCGACGACGGCACGGTCGAATGCCCGCTGCACGAAGCCGTGTTCGATATCCGGACGGGCCAGTGCCTGAAGGGGCCGGGCGGCCGCGCGCTGAAGCAGTACGCGGTGCGCCTCGCCGGCGAGGAAATCCAGATCAAGGTGGAGTGACTGATGAAAGAAGCGACCGTGAACTTCAATCCCTTCCTGAAGCCGTGGGTGGCGCCGCAGCCGAACAACGTCGCGGGCAAGGGGCAGATCGAGATCCCGGGCCAGGTCGAGAACCGCGTGTGGCAGAACCGCAAGGCCGAGCCGACGCAGTACGAGAACGATCTCGGCGACGCGCTCGAACGCGTGTTCGAGGCCGGCGCGACCGAGCTGGACGACGTCGTCGCGGGCCTGAACCGCATCGGCTTCCGCACGCCGGACGGCGCGCCGTGGACGGCCGAGCGCTTCCGCGCCGAGCTGGCCGCGCTGGCGGAATGAGCGCGCCGCGCGCGTGACCCGCCGACCCGACGACAACCGAATCCGGAGCCCACTGATGACGTCCCCCGCACAACCCGCATCCCAACACGACCCGGTCCGCGCCTATCTCGACCGCGGCATCAAGAACTACTGGTATCCCGTCGCGCCGAGCTGGCAGGTGTCGAACGCGCCCGTCGGCCTCACGCGCCTGTCCGAGCAGATCGTGCTGTGGCGCGACCACCAGGGGCAGGTGCATGCGCTCGAGGATCGCTGCCCGCACCGCGGCGCGCGCCTGTCGCTCGGCTGGAACCTCGGCGGCAACCTCGCGTGCTGGTATCACGGCGTCGAAGTCGACGGCAGCGGCACGGTCAACCGCGTGCCGGCCGTGTCGAACTGTCCGCTCGAAGGCACGAAGTGCGTGAAGTCGTATCCGGTGCAGGAAAAGGCCGGCGCGATCTTCCTGTGGTTCGGCGACGATGCGCATGCCGAGCCGGCGCCGCTGAACCTGCCCGAGGAACTCGTCGCCGACGAATACGCGCATTTCCTGTGCGTGTCGAACTGGACCTGCAATTACCAGTACGCGATCGACAACGTGATGGACCCGATGCACGGCGCGTACCTGCACGCGACGTCGCACTCGATGGCCGAAGGCGACAAGCAGGCCGAGATGCGCGTGCGCAAGACGGAAACGGGCCTGATGTTCGAGAAGATCGGCCAGCGCGACGTGAACTTCGACTGGGTCGAACTCGGCGAGACGGGCTGCCTGTGGATGCGCCTCGCGATTCCGTACAAGCAGAAATTCGGCCCGGGCGGCAACTTCGGGATCATCGGCTTCGCGACGCCGGTCGACGACGACCACTGCCAGGTGTACTTCTGGCGCACCCGCAAGGTCAGCGGCTGGCAGCGCGACGTGTGGCGCTTCATGTACCGCAACCGTCTCGAGGGCCTGCACTGGGACGTGCTCGAGCAGGACCGCTACGTGCTCGAAAGCCTCGCGCCGAACGCGCGCGACCACGAATACCTGTACCAGCACGACGTCGGCATCACGCGCGTGCGGCGGATGCTGCGCCAGCGCGCGCAGGAACACCTGTCCGCGCTCGACGCGTATCGCGCCGCGCAACAGCCGGCCGCTACGGAGCAGGCTCATGGCTGAGCGCGCATCCGTCGTGTCGCTCGCCGGCCGGCGCGTGCTCGTCACGGGCGGCGCGCGCGGTCTCGGCGCGGCGTTCGTGAAGGCGCTCGTCGCCGCCGGCGCGCAGGTCGCGTTCGGCGACGTGCTGGCCGACGACGGCCGCGCGCTCGCCGCGCAGCTCGCGCAGCAGGGCCATGCCGCGCATTTCTTCGCGCTCGACCTCGCCGATCCGGCCAGCGTCCATGCGTTCGTCGCGCAGGGCGCGGCGGCGCTCGGCGGCGTCGACGGCCTGATCAACAACGCGGCGATCACGAACTCGGGCGGCCGGCTGTCGACGGAACTCGACGTCGCGACCTGGGACGCGGTGATGAACGTGAACGTGCGCGGCCTGTGGCTCGCGAGCAATGCGGCGCTGCCGTACCTCGCGCAGTCGGGGCGCGGCGCGATCGTGAACCTCGCGTCGGACACCGCGCTGTGGGGCGCGCCGAAGCTGCTCGCGTACGTCGCGAGCAAGGGCGCGGTGATCGCGATGACGCATGCGCAGGCGCGCGAATTCGGCGCGCACGGCGTGACGGTCAATGCGATCGCGCCGGGCCTCACCGAAGTCGAGGCCACCGCCTACGTGCCGGCCGAACGCCACGCGTATTACCAGCAGGGCCGCGCGCTGACGCGCGCGCAGGTGCCCGACGACGTGACGGGCCCGGTGCTGTTCCTGCTGTCCGATGCCGCGCGCTTCGTGACGGGGCAACTGCTGCCGGTGAACGGCGGCTTCGTAATGAACTGATTTTCACTCTGAATCCGAATGAAGGAGATGACGATGGCGGACGCCGATCTCGATCGCAAATCGTGGGACCAGCCGGAAGGCGCAAGCTTTGGCGACTGGATGGAAGGGCGCGTCGCGCGCTACGCGACGCGGCGCTACGACTGGGATGCGCTGAAGTTCCAGGCCGACTACGACCCGAAGTACCGCCGCGCGCAGATGCGCTACGTCGGCACGGGCGGCACGGGCGTCGCGAAGGACGTCAACACGGTGCCGGCCGGCAACTTCACGTTCTCCACGATGGTGATCCCGGCCGGCAACATCGGCCCGAGCCACATCCACATCGACGTCGAGGAAATCTTCTTCGTGCTGCGCGGCAAGATGAAGGTGATCTGCGAGCGCGACGGCGAGACCTGGGAAGCGATCCTCGGCGAGCGCGACCTGATCTCGGTGCCGCCGGGCGTGTACCGCACGGAAATCAACATCGGCGAGGAAGACGCGCTGATGTGCGTGATGCTCGGTTCGTCGAAGCCGATCACGCCGACGTATCCGCCGGATTCGCCGCTCGCGAAGATCAAGCGTTGAGCGCAGACAGGTGAAGCGATGAGTGTCATCGACAAACGTGAACGCGAGCGCGTCGCCGCCTTCGCGACGCTGCTCGAGCGGTTCCCCGAGCAGCGCTCGCCGGCCGGCGCGGCGGGCACGATCGGCTACCGCGAGGCCGGCGCGCAGCATGCCGGCCACACCTTGGCCGGCCGCGCGCACCCCGTCGTGCTGCTGCACGGGATCGGCTCGGGCGCCGCGTCGTGGGTGCGCCAGCTCGATGCGCTCGGCGCTTCGCGGCGCGTGCTCGCGTGGGACGCGCCGGGCTACGGCGCATCGACGCCCGTGCGCGGCGCGTCGCCGGTGGCCGCCGACTATGCGGCGGCGCTCGGCGCGTGGCTCGATGCGCTCGGCATCGAACGCTGCGTGCTGGTTGGCCATTCGCTCGGCGCGATCGTCGCGGGCGGCTTCGCCCGCGCGCTGCCGGCGCGCGTCGCCGGGCTGCTGCTGATCTCGCCCGCGGGCGGCTACGGCAGCGCGCCCGCCGAGACGCGCGACGCGCGCCGCGACGCGCGGCTCGCGATGCTGGCCGAACTCGGCCCGGCCGGGCTCGCGGCGCAGCGCAGCGCCAACATGCTGTCCGGCAACGCGAGCGAGGACGCGCGCGCATGGGTGCGCTGGAACATGGCGCGCATCGTGCCGGCCGGCTATGCGCAGGCGACGCACCTGCTCGCGAACGCCGATCTCGCTTCGGATCTCGCCGGCTTTCGCGGCCGCACGGCGGTGGCCGTCGGCGCGAGCGACGCGATTACGCCGCCCGCGGCATGCGAGCGGATCGCGGCGGCCGCGCACGTCGGGCTGCAGGTGATTCCGCAGGCCGGGCATGCCGGTTACGTGGAAGCGCCGGCCGCTTATACGGCATTGATCGACACGTTCTGCCGTCAATGCGACCAGCAGCGGGGGATGAGATGAACGACCCCCACATCCACTTGCTTTGCATGGGACCGGAATACGCGCTAAAGCGCCACGCCGGATCGACACGTTCACTGCCCCCCGAGGGGGCGGCTGCCGCCCTTGTGGCGGCCCGGCGGGAGACAGCATGAGCGAACCGCTGATCAACGAAACCGATGGCGCGAAGGGCGACGAGAAAAGCGAAGCGACCTACGTGGTGCCGGGCCTCGAACGGGGCTTGCGGATTCTCGCGGAGTTCTCGCCGCGCGAGCCGGTGCTCGGCGCGCCGGAGCTGTCGAAGCGCCTCGGCATTCCGCGCACGACGGTGTTCCGCCTGCTGCAGACGCTCGAATCGCTCGGCTTCCTCGAGCGCGCCGACAAGGATCGCAACTACAAGCTCGGCATCGCGGTGCTGCGGCTCGGCTTCGAATACCTGAGCTCGCTGGAGCTGACCGATCTCGGCCTGCCGGTGATCGAAAGCCTGCGCGACGCCACCGGCTTCACGACGCACATCGTGATCCGCGACGGCCGCGACGTGGTGTTCGTCGCGAAGGCGCAGAGCCAGGCGCCGGTGTTCAGCTCGATCCGGGTGAACGTCGGCACGCGGCTGCCGGCGCACGCCACCACGCACGGGCACGTGCTGATGGGCGACCTGTCGCTGGGCGAGCTGCGTGCGCTGTATCCGGAAGGCACGCTGCAGCGGATGACGCAGGCGACGCCGGACACGGTCGACGCGCTGTACGGCGTGATCCGCGAGGACGCGCTGCGCGGCTACGGCGTCAGCAACTCGTCATTCGAGCGCGGCATTTCCGTGGTCACCGCGCCGGTGCGCAACGAGACGCAGAAGATCGTCGCGTGCATCACGGTGACGGTGCCGCGCCCGGAGATCGACGCGACGCTGATCGCCGACGGCCTGATCGACAAGGTGCAGCGCGCGGCGGCCGAGCTGTCGCGGCGGCTCAACTACCGCTCGGACGACGAGCATTCGTTTTTGAAGGCATTGGGGCTCTGATGATCCAGATCGATTTGACCGGGCAAGTGGCGGTGGTGACGGGCGGTTCGTCCGGCATCGGCCTCGCGACGGCCGAGCGGTTCCTGCAGGCGGGCGCGTCGGTCGCGATATGCGGCCGCGACGGCGAGCGCCTTGCGCGCGCCGAGGCGATGCTCGGCGCGCAATACCCGGGCGCGCAGCTGCTCGCCGCGCGTTGCAACGTGCTCGACGAGGGCGACGTCGCGAGCTTCGCGCAAGCCGTGTCCGCGCGCTTCGGCCGCGCGGACATGCTGATCAACAACGCCGGGCAGGGGCGCGTGTCGACGTTCGCCGACACGAGCGACGACGCATGGCGCGACGAACTCGAGCTGAAGTACTTCAGCATCATCCGGCCGACCCGCGCGTTCCTGCCGATGCTGCGCGATGCGGCCGCGCCGAGCATCACCTGCGTGAACTCGCTGCTCGCGCTGCAGCCGGAGCCGCACATGGTCGCGACGTCGTCGGCGCGCGCGGGGGTGCTGAGCCTCGTGAAGTCGCTCGCGACCGAGCTTGCGCCGCAGCGCATCCGCGTCAACTCGATCCTGATCGGCATCGTCGAATCGGGCCAGTGGCGCCGCCGCTACGAAGCGCAGGCGCAGCCCGGCCAGAGCTGGGAAGACTGGACGGGCGAACTCGCCCGCAACAAGAACATTCCGCTGAACCGCTTCGGCCGGCCTGACGAGGCCGCCTGGGCGCTCTTTTATCTCGCAACGCATCTGTCGTCCTACACGACGGGCAGCCATATCGACGTTTCTGGAGGCTTTGCACGCCATGTCTAACAAAACCACGGTTGGCGAGCTGATTGCCGCCTTTCTCGAGCAGTGCGGCGTGAAGACCGCCTTCGGGGTCATCTCGATCCACAACATGCCGATCCTCGACGCGATCAACTCGCGCGGCAACATCCGCTATGTCGGCGCGCGCGGCGAAGCGGGCGCGCTCAACATGGCCGACGGCCTGGCCCGCGTGTCGGGCGGCCTCGGCGTCGCGTTCACGAGCACCGGCACGGCGGCGGGCAACGCGGCCGGCGCGATGGTCGAGGCGCTGACCGCCGGCACCGCGCTGCTGCACATCACCGGCCAGATCGAGACGCCGTACCTCGACCAGGATCTCGCGTACATCCACGAAGCGCCGGACCAGCTGACGATGCTCGACGCGATCTCGAAGGCCGCGTTCCGCGTGCGCACGGTCGAGACGGTGCTGCCGACGATCCGCGAGGCCGTGCGCGTTGCGCAGACCGCGCCGACGGGCCCCGTGTCGGTCGAGATTCCGATCGACATCCAGGCGGCCGAGATCGAATGGCCGGAAGACCTCGCGCCTGCACACGTTGCAGTCCGCGAACACGACAGCGCACGCATCGCGAAGCTCGCCGACGCGCTCGCGAGCAAGCGCCGCCCGCTGCTGTGGCTCGGCGGCGGCGCGCGCCACGCGCGGGCGGAAGTCGAGCGCCTCGTGAAGCTCGGCTTCGGCGTCGTGACGAGCGTGCAGGGCCGCGGCGTGCTGCCCGAGGATCATCCGGCGACGCTCGGCGCGTTCAACGTGCATGCGGCGGTGGAAGCGTTCTACAAGACCTGCGACGCGCTCGTCGTGGTGGGCTCGCGCCTGCGCGGCAACGAGACGCTGAAGTACAAGCTCGCGCTGCCGCAGCCGCTGTTCCGCGTCGATGCCGATGCGCTCGCCGACAACCGCGGCTATCGCAACGACCTGTTCATCCACGGCGATTCGAAGCGCGTGCTGGCCGAACTGGCCGACCGTCTCGAAGGCCGCCTGAACGTCGATCCGCAATTCGCGGCGGATCTGGCGGCGGCGCGCGAGCAGGCGGTTGCAGACGTTGCAAAGGGCCTTGGGCCCTACAAGCAGCTCGTCGACACGCTGCAGGCCGCGGTCGGCCGCGACTACAACTGGGTGCGCGACGTGACGATCTCGAACAGCACGTGGGGCAACCGCCTGCTGCAGATCTTCGAGCCGCGCGCGGGCGTGCATGCGCTCGGCGGCGGCATCGGCCAGGGGATCCAGATGGGCATCGGCGCGGCGCTCGCGGGCGCGGCGGCGAAGACGGTCTGCCTGGTCGGCGACGGCGGCCTGATGGTCAACGTCGGCGAACTCGTGACCGCCGTGCAGGAAAACGCGAACGTGATGATCGTGCTGATGAACGACCAGTGCTACGGCGTGATCCGCAACATCCAGGACGCGCACTACGGCGGCCGCCGCTGCTTCGTCCAGCTTCACCAGCCCGATTTCGCGCAGTTCTGCGCGAGCTTCGGCCTCACGCACTACCGGATCACGTCGCTCGACCAGGCCGAGGGCATCGTGCGCGAAGGGCTGGCCAAAGAGGGCCCGGTGCTCGTCGAAGTGGACATGCTGTCGGTCGGCTCGTTCGCATCGCAGTTCGCCGGCCCGCCGGTGAAGAAGGAAGCGCCGTCGGAGCGCCAGTATGCGTAACGATCACGCACACGGGCATGCGCCCGTCGACGTCGCGATGATCGGTTTCGGCGCGATCGGCGCGGCCGTGTATCGCGCGGTCGAGCACGACGCGTCGCTGCGGGTCGCGCACGTGATCGTGCCCGAGCATCAGCGCGCGGCCGTGCAGGGCGCGCTCGGCGGCGCGGTCGACGTGGTGTCGTCGGTCGGCGCGCTCGCGCATCGCCCCGAGTTCGCGCTCGAATGCGCGGGCCACAGCGCGCTGGTCGATCACGTCGTGCCGCTGCTGAAGGCCGGCACGGATTGCGCGGTGGCGTCGATCGGCGCGCTGTCCGATCTCGCGCTGCTCGACGCGCTGTCGCAGGCCGCCGACGAGGGCGACGCGACGCTCACGCTGCTGTCCGGCGCGATCGGCGGCATCGACGCGCTCGCCGCCGCGAAGCAGGGCGGCCTCGACGAGGTGCTGTACGTCGGCCGCAAGCCGCCGCTCGGCTGGCTCGGCACGCCGGCGGAAGAACTGTGCGACCTGCGTGCGATGACCGAGGAGCGCGTGATTTTCGAAGGCACCGCGCGCGACGCGGCGCGGCTGTACCCGAAGAACGCGAACGTCGCGGCGACCGTCGCGCTCGCGGGCCTCGGGCTCGACCAGACGCGCGTGCGGCTGATCGCCGATCCGGCGGTCGCGCGCAACGTGCACCGGATCACCGCGCGCGGCGCGTTCGGCGAGATGTCGCTCGAGATGAGCGGCAAGCCGCTGCCCGACAACCCGAAGACGTCCGCGCTGACGGCGTTCAGCGCGATCCGCGCGCTGCGCAACCGCGCGGCCCGCTGCGTGATCTGAGCGGGCGGCCCGGGCGACCGAAAGATCGATCCGCGCCGCTGCAAGGGCGGGGGCGCAGAGACAGACTTGTGGGATTTGTGAAATGACTCCATTCGATACGAGCCTCGTACCCAACGGCGACATCCTGGTCGGCGGCGCGTGGCGGCGCGGCCGTGGCGCGCCTTACGCGAGCCTCTACCCGGCCGACCAGTCGCTGAACATGGAAGTGTCGACCGCGAACGCGGAAGACGCGGCCGAAGCCGTCGAGGCCGCCGACGCCGCGTGGCGCCGCGCCGACTGGGCCGGGCTCAAGCCGCACCAGCGCGCGCAGGTGCTGTACCGCATCGCGGATCTGATCATGCAGCGCCACGAGGCGCTGGCGAACCTGCAGCGCCGCGACAACGGCAAGCCGATCGGCGAGACCCGCGTGCTGGTGGCGAGCGCGGCGAACACGTTCCGCTATTTCGCGGCCTGCCTCGAAACGCTCGACGAGGAACTGACGCCGTCGCGCGGCGACTACCTGACGATGAGCGTGTACGAGCCGATCGGCGTGATCGCGGCGATCACGCCGTGGAACTCGCCGATCGCATCCGACGCGCAGAAGCTCGCGCCGGCGCTCGCCGGCGGCAACGCGGTGGTGCTGAAGCCGGCCGAAGTCACGCCGCTCGTGTCGCTCGCGCTCGCGCGCATCTGCGAGGAAGCCGGCGTGCCGAAGGGCGTGTTGAGCGTGCTGCCGGGCAAGGGCTCGGTGATCGGCGACGTGCTGGTGCGCCATCCGCTCGTGAAGAAGGTGTCGTTCACGGGCGGCACCGAAGTCGGGCGCGGCATCGCGCGCATCGCGGCGGAGAAGCTGATGCCCGTATCGCTCGAACTCGGCGGCAAGTCGCCGACCATCGTGTTCGACGACGCGGATCTCGATCACGCGGTCAACGGCGTGCTGTACGGCATCTTCAGCTCGTCGGGCGAGGCCTGCATCGCCGGTTCGCGCCTGTTCGTGCAGCGTTCGGTGTACGACGAATTCATGCAGCGCCTGGTGGCCGGCGCACGCAAGCTGCGCGTGGGCGACCCGACGCGCGCCGATACGCAGATGGGGCCGCTCATCACGGCGAAGCATCGCGAGTCGGTGGAGCGCTACGTGGCGCTCGGCCTCGAGGAAGGCGGGTGCCTGCTGTGCGGCGGCGAGCGGCCGTCGGGCGACGGGCGCGAGGGCGGCTTCTACTATCAGCCGACGATCCTCGAAGGCCTGCCGAACAGCGCGCGCATCTGCCAGGAAGAAATCTTCGGGCCGGTGCTCGTCGCGATGCCGTTCGACGACGAGGCATCGCTGATCAAGCAGGCGAACGACAGCGTGTTCGGCCTTGCCGCCGGCATCTGGACGCGCGACTACAAGCGCGCGTGGCGCACCGCGCGCGCGCTCGAAACGGGCACCGTGTGGATCAACACGTACAAGCTGTTCTCGATTTCCACGCCGTTCTCGGGCTGGAAGGAGAGCGGGATGGGCCGCGAGAAGGGGCGTCTCGGCATCCGCGAGTACATGCAGCAGAAGAGCCTCTACTGGGGCTTGAACGACGCGCCGCTGCCGTGGGCGAACTGAGCGAAGGGGAATGACGCAATGAGCATTTTGGGTATCGAGCAGATCACGTACGGCGTCGACGACCTGGCGACCTGCCGGCGCTTCTTCGCCGACTGGGGGCTCAAGGAAGTCGCGCACGACGACACGCGCGCGCGCTTCGAGACGATGAACGGCTGCACCGTGCTGCTCGTCAAGGCCGACGATCCGGCGCTGCCGCCCGCGTTCGAGGCCGGCCCGACGCTGCGCGAAGTGACCTGGGGCGTCGCAACGCCCGCGGAACTCGACGCGCTGCGCGGCAAGCTCGCCGGCCAGCCCGGCTACTACGCGCACGACGATGCGGTCGGCTGCATCGATCCGAACGGGATGGCGATCCGCATCGAGGTGACGCGCAAGCGCGCGCTCGACGTGAAGGGCTCGCTGTCGAACGTGTGGGGCGAGACGCTGCGCGTCGATACGCCGAGCACGATCTATGCGCGCGCGGAGCCGGTCGAGGTCGGCCACGTGGTGTTCTTCACGAACGCGCTCGACGCGCAGGAGACGTTCTATCACGCGCTGCTCGGCTTCGAGACGTCGGACCGTTACCCGGGCCGCGGCGCGTTCATGCGCTGCGCGCCGCACGGCGGCCATCACGACCTGTTCCTGCTGGCGCTGCCGAACGGCAAGCGCGGCCTGAACCACGTCGCGTTCACCGTGCGCGACATTCACGAGGTGTTCGGCGGCGGCATGCACATCGACCGCTGCGGCTGGGAAACCCAGCTCGGGCCGGGCCGGCATCCGGTGTCGTCCGCGTATTTCTGGTATTTCCAGAACCCGGCCGGCGGCCTGATCGAGTACTACGCGGATGAAGACGTGCTGACGCCCGACTGGCAGCCGCGCGAATTCGAGCCGGGCCCGACCGTGTTCGCCGAATGGGCGGTCGACGGCGGCCTCGACGGCAACACGCGGCGCCAGAAGCACGCGAAGGCGCCGGAAGGCAAGTTCATGACGGAGCGCAAATCATGACCGACGCAACCAACGAAGCGGGCGCGGTGCAGACCGTGGTCGTGATCGGCGGCGGCCAGGCCGCCGGCTGGGTGCTCAAGACGCTGCGCGCGGAAGGCTTCGCGGGCCGGCTCGTGATGATCGCCGACGAGCCGCACCTGCCGTACGAGCGCCCGCCGCTGTCGAAGGCGGTGCTTGCCGGCGACGCGCACATCGAGACGGTGCGCGTCGTGCATCCGGAGGAGTTCGATTCGCTGAACGTCGAGGCGTGGCAGCCGGAACGCGCGGCCTCGATCGACCGTGCGCGCCGCGTCGTGCGCACCGAGAGCGGCCGCGAGGTCGAATACGACCGCCTCGTGATCGCGACCGGCGGCACCTCGCGCCGCTTGCCGGCATCGCTGGTAAGGACTTCCAACCTGCATTACCTGCGCACGCTCGACGAAGCGGCCGCGCTCGGCGAGAAGCTGCGTGCGAGCCGGCGCGTGCTCGTGATCGGCGGCGGCTGGATCGGCCTCGAAGTCGCGGCGACCGCGCGCAAGCTCGGCGTCGAGGCCATCGTGGTCGAAGGCGCGCCGCGCCTGTGCGGGCGCTCGGTGCCGCAGCTCGTGTCGGATTTCCTGCTCGACCTGCATTGCTCGAATGGCGTCGACGTGCGCCTCGGCGCATCGCTCGTGTCGCTGGATGGGCAGCCCGACGACGCGTCGAAGGTGCGCGCGACGCTCGCCGACGGCACGACGATCGACGCCGATTTCGCGGTGGCCGGCATCGGCCTCGCGCTGAACGCGTCGCTCGCGAGCGATGCAGGCCTCGCGGTGGACGACGGCATCGTCGTCGACGAGTTCGGCATGACGAGCGACCCGGCCGTGTTCGCGTGCGGCGACGTCGCGAATCATCACAACGGCTGGCTCAAGCGCCGCGTGCGGCTCGAATCGTGGGCGAACGCGCAGAACCAGGCGATCGCGGCCGCGAAGGCGGTGCTCGGCGTGCGCGCGCCGTACGCGGAAATTCCGTGGTTCTGGTCCGATCAGTACGACGTGAACCTGCAGATCCTCGGCGATCTGCCGGCCGATGCGCAGCTCGTCGTGCGCGGCGAACTCGCCGCGCGGCGCGCAACGCTGTTTTTCGTGGGCGACGGGCATGTGAGAGGTGTCATCGCCGTCAACAACGCGCGCGAGCTGAAGCTCGCGCGCAAGTGGATGAACCAGGGCCGGGCAGTGGATACGGAAGCCCTGGCAGACACGAGCAAGGCACTGGCCTGACCGGGCGACGAGACAAAGGAGACACCCCGCATGAGCACTTTCGACAACGTCGTGGCCGGTCGGCCCACGATGGACGCCGCTGCCGCGACGCCCGGCGCGATCATCGCGCGGCTCGAACGGCTGCCCGCCAACGCGATGCAGATCCGCGCGCGCGTGCTGATCGGCACCGCGACCTTCTTCGACGGCTTCGACGTGATCACGATCGCGGCGACGCTGCCGCTGCTGATTCACAAGTGGGGGCTGTCGCCGACGCAGATCGGCATGCTGATCGCGTCCGGCGCGATCGGCCAGCTGATCGGCGCGTTCCTGTTTCCCGCGCTCGCGGAGAAGCACGGCCGCGTGAAGGCGATCGCGTGGAGTTCGGCCGTGATCGGCGTCACCAGCATCGCGTGCGGGTTCGCGCCGACCTTCGAGGTGTTCGTGCTGCTGCGCATCCTGCAGGGGCTCGGCCTCGGCGGCGAGCTGCCGGTGGCGGCGACCTACATCAACGAGATCACGCGCGCGCACGGCCGCGGCCGCTTCGTGCTGCTGTACGAGATCGTGTTCCCGATCGGCCTGCTCGCGTCGATGGCGCTCGGCGCGTGGCTCGTGCCGCGCCTCGGCTGGGAGGTGATGTACTTCATCGGCGGGATGCCGCTGCTGCTCGCGCTCGTGCTGACGCGCATCGTGCCGGAATCGCCGCGCTGGCTCGCGTCGCGCGGGCGGCTGCCGGAGGCGGGGCAGGCGCTGGGTGTGTTCGAGGCGTCGGTGAAGGGCACGCTGCCGCCGGTCACGCAGGCTGCTGAATTCGACGAGATCGTGCGGCAGCACCCGAAGCGCCGGATGGTGGATTTGTTCAGCGCCGCGTACCGGAAGCGCACGCTTGCAGTGGCGACCCTGTGGGCGACCTGCGGCTTCATCCAGTACGGGCTGTCGACGTGGCTGCCGACGATCTACAAGAACTTCTATCACGCGCCGCTGCAGCTCGCGCTGAACCTTGCGGTGATCGGCTCGGTGATGGGTGTGCTCGGGTCGCTCGTGTCCGCGCTGCTGGTCGACAAGCTCGGCCGCAAGCCGGTGATCGTGTGGTCGTTCGTGCTGTGCGCGGTGTCGCTGGCGTTGGCGGGGGTTTATCACGCGGCGTCGGTGTATGTCGTCGCGACGTTCTGCTCGCTGTCGCTCGGGCTGATGGCGTCGGGCTTTATCACCGCGTATGTGTATACGCCGGAGCAGTATCCGACCAGCATCCGCGCGTCGGGCTGCGGCCTCGGCAGCGCGTGGCTGAAGATCGCGTCGTTCGTTGCGCCGATGGTGGTGCCGCACGCGATCATCGGCGGGGATTTGAGCCCCGCGTTCTACCTGCTCGGCGCGGTGCCGCTGATCGCGGCCGTCACCGTGCATTTCGTCGGAATCGAGACGAAGGGGAAGGTGCTGGAGGCGCTGGAGGCGTAGGTGTCGGTGGTGCGGGATGCCTGAGCGCGATGCGGCCCGGACGATGTCCGGGCCGTTTTTCTTGGGTTCATCGACGATCGCCGGGAAGCGCGGGGCCGACTGCGGTGTTCGGCCAATTTGAGACGGTCGGCTATGTCGCGCGAACGGCCGTTTCCGGTTGACCGCCCCAAGATCCCGGTCTCCTGCGTCTTGACCTGACGATGGTATTCGCCCTCGGTCGGGTTCGTTCCGATCGGCGTTCGCCCCAAATACGCGTAACATGGATCGGTTGATCGCACTTTGTGACCCTGTTTACGCTTTGGAGATGCCTGCATGCTCCTTGCTGACTTTATCGTGCGAGACATGGAGCCGATCCTGGTGCAATGGGAGGCGTTCGCCGCCACCCTGCTGCCGGCGGCAGCAAACATGCAATCGCTGGCATTGCGCGACCACGCGCAGCAGATTCTTCTCGCGGTGGTAAAGGACCTGCGGACTTCGCAGACCAGGGAAGCCCAACGCGAAAAATCCCTGGGGCGCGGCTCCAGTCAGATCGACGCGACCGAAACCGCCGCGCAAACGCATGCGCTGTTGAGAGCAAGGGCCGGTTTCGATATCAACCAGCTCGCCGCCGAATATCGTGCCTTGCGCGCAAGCGTGCTGCGCTTGTGGATGGACGACTGCGCACCCTCGGCGCCTGAGCTGGACGACGTCATTCGTTTTAACGAAGCGATCGATCAGGCAATTGCCGAATCGGTCGGCTTTTTCAGTGCGCAGGTCGAGCAGAGCCGTAACCTCCTGCTTGGCATGCTGGGGCACGACATGCGCGGCCCTCTTCAGGCGATCGTGGCGACCGCTTCGTATCTGGCGGCCCTGAATGACGGGGAACAGGTATCGCGAGCCGCGGCCCGCATGATACGGAGCGGAGCGCGGATGCAGGCGTTGCTCGATGACCTGACCGATTTCAACCGGACCAACCTGGGATTGGGCATCAAGGTCATCCCCACGAGCATCAATCTGGCGGATGTGCTTGCTGATGAGGTGGACGAGCTGCGTGCAATTCATCCTGACAGGCAGATCGAGTTACACGTTGGCGGTGATTCACAGGGGGTCTGGGACGGCCGGCGCGTGCAGCAAATGATCGGAAACATGGTTCTCAACGCCATCAAGTATGGTGCGCAAGATACGCCCGTGCGAGTGACGGTAACAGGCGACGCAACGCATGTCCGGATCGACGTCAGCAATCGCGGACCTGCCATCGACAGCACCCTGCTGGCAGACATCTTCAATCCGCTGACGCGAGGGGCAGACCATCAGGGCAAACACGAGCGGGCGGCGAGTCTCGGGCTGGGGCTGTATATTGCCAGCGAAATCGCCAAGTCCCACCACGGCGTCATCGAAGCGCGGTCCGACGGCACGGAGACCACCTTTTCAGTAACGCTCCCTCGTGCGAATGGAACCAAGGAACCATAACAGCGCTGACATTTCGTCGCAGTGGGAAGCCATACCCGACGGCGTTCGTCGCGGGTACACGCTGGACGGCGCGCTGCCACTGGATCTGGCAGGTCCAAATGGCGCTATCGTATCGTGGTCATGCATCGTGCCCTCGAGGCGCGACAAAGCGGCATGCCGTTCTCGCCAGCGTCACCGTCCCGCCGGCCTTCAACCATCCGTCGAAACCGTCACCGCCTCCCAAGCCCGGATTTCCCCGTCCAGCGCCGACAACTTGTCCCGCACGAGCCTGAGCGCGTCACTCCCCAACAAGAGATGAGCCGGCGGCCGTTCCGCCGCGATCGCCGCGAGCATCGCCCGCGCGGCTTTCACGGGATCGCCCAATTGCTTGCCGCTTTTCTCCTCGCGCGCTTTTCGGATCGGGTCGAAGAGCGCGTCGTAATCCGCGATCGAGCGGGGCGTGCGCGCCATCGACCGGCCGGCCCAATCGGTGCGGAACGAACCCGGCGCGACGGCGGTCACGGCGATACCGAAAGGCCCGAGCTCTTTCCCGAGCGCTTCGGAAATTCCTTCCAGCGCAAACTTGCTCCCACAGTAATACGCGATCCCCGGCATCGTGATGTGGCCGCCCATCGACGTGATGTTCAGGATGTGCCCGCGCCGACGTTTGCGCATGAAGGGCAGCGTAGCCTTGATCATCGCGACCGCGCCAAACACGTTCACGTCGAACTGCCGACGCATTTCCGACAGCGGCGCTTCCTCCATCACGCCTTCATGGCCGTAGCCGGCATTGTTGACCAGCACGTCGATAGGCCCGACGCTCGCCTCGATATCTGATACGACGCCGTCGATCGCGTCGAAGTCGGTCACGTCGAGCACCCGCCCAACCGCGCCATACGCGTGCAGCGCTTCGAATTCACGCCTTGCCTGTTCGCTTCTCACCGTGCCGACCACCGTGTAACCCACCGCCAGCGCCTCTTGCGCGAGCGCACGCCCGAAGCCGCTGCTGACGCCGGTGATGAGCAGGATCTTGCTGGATGCCATCGGAGCCTCTCCCGAATGTCGTTTGGAGCCTGCATGTTAGTCTTGCAAACGACGCCGAAACAGCCGCATTCCGCTGAACTTCTTGCATAAAACTATGAGCACCAAGCGCGCGGCAACGCGACCCCCGGAGCCGCTTTCCCGCAGCCGGAAACGCATGGTCGCGCTGCTGCGCGCCTTGGCCCCCGACGAGGGCTACAACCTGACGGCACTGCCGAGCGTGCGCGTGCTGCGTTCGAACCGCGCGCTGTCGCGCACGCCGGTCCTGTACGATCCCGGCATCGTGATCGTTTGCCAGGGCAGCAAGCGCGGCTACTTCGGCGGCCAGCGCTACCTGTACGACGCGCATCACTACCTGGCCGTGTCCGTGCCCGTGCCGTTCACGATGGAAACCGACGCCACGCCGGCGCATCCGCTGCTCGCGCTGTATCTGCACCTCGATTTCACGATGGCTGCCGAACTCGCGGCACAGATCGACCGCGAGGGCGCAACGGAGCGCATGCAAGCGCCGAAGAGCATGATGTCGACGCCGATGGACGACGCGATGCAGGCATCGGTGCTGCGCTTCGTCGAGGCGCTGCATCGGCCGCTCGAAGCCGCGGTGCTGGGGCCGGCGCTGCTGCGCGAACTGTATTTCCGGGTTCTCACCGGCGCGCAGGGCGACGCGATGCGCGCCGCGCTGGCGATGCGCGGCCAGTTCGGCCGGATCGGCAAATCGCTGCGCCTGATCCATGCCGACTACGCGCAGCCGCTCGACGTCGCGCAGCTGGCCGGAGAGGCGGGCATGAGCGTGCCGAGCTTCCACAGCCACTTCAAGGCGATCACGCAGGTGTCGCCGATGCAGTACGTGAAGTCGACGCGCCTGCATCAGGCGCGCCTGCTGATGGTGCGCCAGGGCCTGAGCGCGGAGGCGGCGGGCCACGCGGTGGGTTACGCGAGCCCGTCGCAGTTCAGCCGGGAATTCAAGCGTCTGTTCGGCTCGACGCCGGCGGCGGAGGCGAAGCGCATGCGCGAGCGCTTCGCGATTCCGGCCGCATTTGCGGACGCTGCGTATGTGTCGTCGCACTGATTCAGGTGTACCGAGTGTCGACTGCGGTGTTACCGTGTCGCCCGGTCGCGACGACAGGCGCGACAAACCCGTATGACCCGAAACGTCAGTTCATCATGAAAGGAAAGGAGAGACCTCATGCCGAGCCTTGAGCGAACGCGATCTGCCAGGTTCATCGACGCTGGCTGGCGCATGGCGCTTCGCATCGGATTCCGGCTCGCTCGCGTCTGGTGGCGCCTTCGACGGCCCAGCCATGAGGGCGCGCTGATCGCCGTCTACGTCGGGCGGTCGCTGTTGCTGCTGAAGTCATCGTACCGGGCCGAATGGAATTTTCCCGGCGGCGGTGTCGGGCCCGGCGAGTCGCCCGAGGCAGCGGCGCAGCGCGAAATGGACGAGGAGATCGGTCTCTCGTCGCACCCGTTGATCCCCGCCGGCAGCGTCAGCGGCATCTGGGACGGGCGAAGAGACCGGGTGCACTTCTTCGAACTGCACCTCGACAGCATGCCCGAGCTGCGGCTCGATCATCGCGAGATCGTCGCCGCGCATCTGGCTTCGCCGGAGGAATTGAGCGGCTTCGCGGTGACGGATGCGGTCGCTGCGTATCTCGGCAGAGATCGCCGCGATTAGCCGGCGCTTTGCGACGAGACAATCAAGCCCGCTGCACAAGAATCACCGCGTATTTGCAGCTTCGCGCGCTTTCATTCCTGAACACGCAGTCGCTCGGCGGCCCGAGTTCGAGGCAGTCGCCGACCGCCAGTTCATGGCGCGTGCCGCCCTCGATGAACACCAGCTCCCCATCCAGCATCCAGATCAATTGCCGCGCGTGCAGGTAGGCCGACGCCGGCATCGGGATTTCCGTCGCCGGCGGCAGGTCGATCTCGACGAGGTTCAGCGGCGACGCGGACTTCGGCGACACGTGACGCCGCACATACCCGCTTTGCGGATCGACCCACAGCGGCTGGTCCGCCGCGCGCAGCAGGCGGCCTTCCTCGAGTTCCGCGAGCGCCAGCAGCGCCGACATGGTCAAGCCGAACGCGCCCGCCAGCTTCGCCAGCAGCGACGCGGTCGGGCTGCTCTCGCCGCGCTCGATCTTGTGAATCATCGCCCGCGACACGCCGGACTTCTCGGCAAGATTGGTCAGCGACCAGCCGCGGTTCTCGCGCTCGGTTCGAATGCGCGCGCCGACACGCTGATCTACGTTGTCTAACATGGTGTACACTTGTTTTACTATAGTGGACTATCGATGAGGCTGATATGGTAATTCGCGATGCGGGTCCGGATGACGTGGAAGGTATCACGGCCATCTACAACGATGCCGTCGCGCATACGACTGCGATCTGGAACGACTTGACGGTCGATGCCGCGAATCGTACGGCATGGCTCGGCGATCGGCAGAAGGCCGGCTACCCGGTGCTCGTCGCGGTCGATGCGGGCGGTGCCGTGCTCGGTTATGCGTCGTTCGGCGACTGGCGGGCCTTCGACGGCTACCGTCATACGGTCGAGCATTCGGTCTACGTCCGCGGCGACCAGCGCGGCAACGGCATCGGCCTGGCCCTGATGCAGGCGCTGATCGGCCGCGCGCGGGCCATCGGCAAGCATGTGATGGTGGCCGGCATCGAGGCGAACAACGCCGGGTCGATCCGGCTGCACGACAAGCTCGGCTTCGAGCACGTCGGGCACCTGAAAGAAGTCGGCATGAAGTTCGGCAAGTGGCTCGATCTCGCGTTCATGCAGCTCAGGCTCGATGCGCGGCCGACGCCCGACGCCGCGCCGGCGCCATGATGCTGCTCCTGTCGTTCGGCCTGCTGGTCGGCGCTGGCGCGGCGATCGTCGCGCAGAATGCGCTGATGGCACGCATCACGGCGTCATCGTCGACGGTGCTGATCGCGCTGGTGATGAATTCGGTGGTCGGTCTCGTGCTGCTGGCGGCGCTGCTGTTCGCACGGTCCGGCGCGGCGGGGTTCGGCGAGATCGCGCGGTCGTTCCGGGCCTGGAGCCTGCTGCCGGGGCTGCTCGGGTCGTTCTTCGTGTTCGCGAGCCTGACCGGCTATCAGCGGTTCGGCGCCGCGACCACCATCGCGGTCGTGGTTGCGAGCCAGCTCGTGTTCGGCTTGCTGGTGGATGCCGCCCGGGCGCAGGCGCAGCAGCCCAGCCTGCAGGCGCTGGCCGGCGCGGGCCTGCTGGTGCTCGGCGCGTTTCTGGTCGCGTCGCGCAACGTTGCAGGCCATTGAGAATCGGTCCGGGCCCGTCTACGAAATTCGGCCGACACGGCGTGCCCCAATGCGCGCACCATGCGTGATGGCGGATGAACGCCGATCAACGGATGGAGGCGGACGATGACGCGAACAGCCGGGTTGGTGGTCCTGATGGCCCTTGCGATGCCGATTGCATCGGCGCAGCAGAAGGTCGATCCGATCGAGGCGCAGGCCAACGCGTGCCTTGCCGCGCCGGCGGGGCAGACGACGTCGGGCATGATCGAGTGCTCGCATCAGGCGTACGTGGCGTACGACAAGCGCATGAACGAGGTCTATCAGCGCGTGATGCGCAGCGCCGATCCGCAGACGCGCGAACTGATCCGCCAGGCGCAGCGCCAGTGGCTCGCCTACCGCGACGCGCAGCGCAAGGCCGATAACGGCCCGTGGCGTGCCGACCGCGGCTCGATCGCGAGCGTCGATATCGAGGCGCTCAACGTGGATGCGATTCGCGCGCGGATCCAGGAACTGGACTACTACGCGCGCTGAGCGCGGCCGCCGCCGCGCGGGTGATGGCCTGGCGCTTACTGCACCGCGGTGACGGGAATCGTCGAAATCCGCACGAGCCGGTCGAGCACGCTGCGCCGGAACAGCGACAGCAGGCTGTGCAGCGGATCGTGCCGCGGCGCGACGACGACGATCTCGTCGCAGCCGGTCTCGGCGGCCGTGGCCGCGATCGTATCCGCCACCGGCCCGACCTTCATCACGACGCTGTACGCGACGCCGGCATCGCGCAGCACCCGTTCGGCCTTCGCGAGTTCGCCTTCCGAGAAATGCCGCTCGATATCGCGCAGGCGCGACAGCGGATGATAGGCCTCGAGCCGGGTTGCCTCGAGCGGCGGCTGGACGTTGATCAGCACGATCTCCGACGCGCACCGTTCCCGGTAGAGAAAGGTCGCATGGCGAACCGCCTGCAGCGAGCGGGACGAGTGGCCGACCGGAACCAGCAGCTTGAGCATGGAGGATGCTCCAGTAACGAGATGCTTTCAGCGTAGCGCGCGTCCGGCCGGAATGATCTAAAGAGATCGGGCGGCCGCGTAAACATGTCGTATACGCGTCCGGCCGCGCGCATGCCGCTAATAAGAAATATAAGAAATTTACGTTTATGCGCATAAACGTTTTCATCGGGCGGGCGGCGGGTTTGCCGCGATTCAGTCGAATCCCCACTGAATCCGCACGGAAAAAATCGGAGGTCGCGGGCGGCGCGTCGCGTAGAGTAGAACGTCAAACGGCGGCGCGGCGCCTGCCGCGACATCCGCCATCCCCGTCCGCATCCCAGGAGACCTCGCATGCCGCACGGCGCCCCGTCGCTTTCCGCTCCCGCCTCCATTCCCGTCGATCCGATCGTGCGCCTGTCCGCGGCGGAGCTCGCGTCGGCGATCCGCCGCAAGGCCGTGTCGTGCGTCGAGACGATGAACGCGTACCTCGACCACATCGAGCGCGTGAACGGCGCGGTCAACGCGATCGTCGCGCTGCGCGAGCGCGACGTGCTCGTGGCCGAGGCCGCGCAGAAGGATGCGGCGCTCGCGCGCGGCGAGCATCACGGCTGGCTGCACGGCATCCCGCAGGCGCCGAAGGATCTGGCGATGACGAAGGGGCTCGTCACCACGTTCGGCTCGCCGATTTTCCGCGCCAACGTGCCGCAGACGGATTCGGTCGGCGTCGCGCGGCTGCGCGCCGCGGGCGCGATCTTCGTCGGCAAGACCAATACGCCGGAATTCGGGCTCGGTTCGCATACGTTCAACGACGTCTACGGCGCGACCCGCAACCCGTACGACCTGACGAAGAGCGCCGGCGGCAGCAGCGGCGGCACCGCGGCCGCGCTCGCGGCGCGGATGCTGCCGGTGGCGGACGGCAGCGATTTCGGCGGCTCGCTGCGCAATCCGGCCGCGTTCTGCAACATCTACGGCATGCGGCCGTCGCAGGGCCGCGTGCCGCGCTGGCCGGGCGTCGACGTGTTCGTGCAGCAGCTCGGCATCGAAGGGCCGATGGGGCGCACCGTCGGCGACGTCGCGAACCTGCTCGCGATCCAGGCCGGCTACGATCCGCACGACCCGCTGTCGCTCGCGGAGGATCCTGCCGTGTTCGCGCAGCCGCTCGACGCGGACCTGCGCGGCAAGCGGGTCGCGTGGGTCGGCGACTGGAACGGCTACCTGGCGACCGAGCCGGGCGTGCTCGCGCAGTGCGAGGCCGGGCTCGCGACGCTGCGCGAGATCGGCTGCGACGTCGACGCCGCGCTACCGGCGTTCGCGCCGGAACGGATCTGGCGGATCTGGCTCGCGCACCGGCACTTCCTGTCGGGCGGGGGGCTGCTCGCGCATTACCGCGATCCGGCGCGGCGCGCGCTGCTGAAGCCCGAGGCGATCTACGAGGTCGAGGGTTTGCTGGCGCTGCCGGGGCAGGCGATCTTCGACGCGAGCGTCGAGCGCACCGCATGGCACCACGCGCTGCTCGGCTTCTTCGAGCGCTACGACTTCATCGCCGCGCCGACCGCGCAGGTGTTTCCGTTCGACGTCGACGCGCGCTGGCCGCAGCAGATCGCGGGCCGCCCGATGGACACCTATCACCGCTGGATGGAAACGGTCGTGCCATGGACGCTCGCCGGTTGCCCGGTGATCAACGTGCCGGTCGGCTTCAACGCGGCCGGGCTGCCGATGGGGATGCAGCTGATCGGCCGGCCGCGCGCGGACCGCGCGGTGCTGCAGCTCGCGCGCGGGTACGAGCAGGCGGCCGACTGGGTCGGCACGCGGCTGCCGGCGTGGATGGCGGTGTAGTGCGGTGTAGCGCGGCGAGCGCCGGATGGCGGCCCGGCTGCTGCGCGCCGCAGGATGAAAGCCCGGCCCGTCATGTCGCGCGTCGCGCGCTGACGGCCCGGCGCACCCTCAGAACGTGACGTTGGTCCGCAGCCCGAGCACGAACGTGTTGCGCAGCGGCGCGCGCGGGTCGCTCGGGTTCTGGCCGGCGCCCGCGTTGAACGTGTACTGCGCGTCGGCCTGGATCTGCCACCACGGCGCGACCTGGTAGTTGTACATCGCCTCGAGCGCCGTCTCGCTGCCGCGCACGCCGTACGGGCCGCCGCCGCCGAACGCGCGCGCGTCCTCGTCGAGCGAGCGCACGTGGCGGCCGACCTTGATGTAGGTGAGCGCGAGGCCCGCGCTGTCGTTGTCGCGGCCCGCGAACGGCGCCTTCAGCACGACGCCGACGTTGGCCGCCGCGCTGACGAGGTTGCGGTCGCCCGGCGCGGCCATCACGCGCGCGAACACGCCGAGGCTGCGCGGGCTGTCGGGGCCCGCGCGCCACACCATCTGGTCCGCCACCGCATAGACGCTGTAGTCGCCGCGATGCGGCCGGCCGGCGCCGCTCGAATCGGGGTTCCCGAGCGACAGGCCGGTGGTGTCGTCGCGCTGGTCCGCGAAACTGCCGCTGTGATACCAGACGCCGAGCTTGTAGGTGCCGGGCAGGCCGCCGGGCGTCTTGGTGCCGCCCGTGCTGCCTTCCTGGTTGATCGCGTACTGCAGCTCGCCGATGAACAGCGCGCCGTCGTGCAGGTTGAAGTTGGTGCCGCTGCGGTTGTTCGGGTTGTTGCCGAGCGGATCGCCGTCGTACACGCCGGCGAGCGCGGTCAGCGACGGCGTGAGCTTCGCCCGCACCCGCACGCCGAGCGCGGACAGCGGATACGCGGGGCCGCCGCTCGGCAGGTCGTAGGACGGCAGCGCGGGCCAGCCGAACATCGTGTTGATGAAGGCCGCCGAGTAGGCGCTCGTCATGAATTCCTGGTCGATCGCCTGCTGGCCGACCCGCACGTCGACGCGCTCGTCGAGCAGCGACTGCTGATACCAAAGCTCCCACAGCCGCGTCGTGCTCTCGGCTTCGATCCCGCTCGCGGTGTTCAGCGTGCCGAGATAGTTCGGGCTGAACTGGCGGCCGTGGATCTGCAGCGCGCTCGCGTTGAAGCTGCCGCCTTTCCAGCCGAACGCCTTGTCGGTATCGACGCCGAGCGTCATCGTCGTCAGCCCGTGATACGCGACGCCGCGGTCGAGGCCGCCGCGCAGGTTCGCGAGCAGTTCGCTCGATTCGGTCAGCCCGAACGTGACGCCGTACTTGCCGAGCCACGGGCGGATGCCGCCGATGTCGCCGAGCAGCGTGTCGCGTGTCCACAGGCTGTCGGCGGCGGGTGCGGCCGGGTCCGCGGCGGGCGCGTCCTGCGCGACGGCGGCGCCGGCGCCGAGCAGCGTCGCGCATGCGACAGCGGCGGCGGACAGGCGGCGCAGCTTGCGCGCGGTCGCGCGGGGCGTGGCGAAATGCGGCGAAGCGAGCGGCATGACGATCCTTGTAGGCGAAGCGACAGGTGGGCCGCGCAACGGCCAAGCGCGGCAGTTGAGGGCAAGGCGGGCGAATCGTAAGAAACGCGGCCGGCCTCGTCAATCGCGGCACGGGGAATTTCAGACGATTGACGCGAAAAAGGAACGAATGATGCGGCGCGCTTGATATCGCGCAGCGGATGCGCATGAATGCGCGGGCCGGCCGGGGATCGCGGCGGAATTGCAAGCGGGCGGGGCGGGCGATTTCGTATCGATGTGTATCAATCGTTGCGGCGGCGCGCGGCGCGCTTCGAAAATGTTCGCCTCATCATTCCGGCACGGAGAACAACACATGAACACGATTCGCGCGACGGGCAAGCGCATCGCCCAGGCGGGCCTCGTTTGCGGTGCGCTGCTGAGCGGCGCCGCGCATGCGCAGCTCGACCTTCAGTCGCTGGGCGCGTCGCTGCTCGGCGGCGGGCAGCAGCAGGCCGCGGCGGCGCCGGCGCAGGGCGCGGTCGCGCAACTGCTGCAGGCGTACGTCGGCGCGAATCAGCAGGTGCTGACCGGGCAGTCGTCGCTCGCGTCGGCGATGGGGCTCACCGGCGCGGCCGGCCAGGCGCAGCAGGCGGCGAGCCTGCTGGGCAGCGGCGGCAACGCGCTGACGCCCGCCGCGCTGTCGCAGATGGGCGGCGCGCAGCAGTCGGTGTCGCAGGCGCTGGGGCAGGCGTTCGCGTCCGGCGGCGGCACGCATGGCCCGGTCGACAAGCAGGCGTTCAGCAACGGCCTCGCGTCGCTCGGCCAGGGGCTCACGCAGTATTCGCAACTGCAGTCGGGGCTCGGCGGCCTCGGCTCGACGAGCCCCGCCGCGCTGCTGCAAGCGGGCCTGAATCCGCAGAACATGCAGGCCGCGTCGTATATCGCGCAAAGCGCGCCGGGCCAGCTCCAGTCGCTCGCGACGACGCTCAGCCAGGCCGTCCAGTTCGCGACGAGCCAGGGCATCTCGGTGCCGTCGGTCGCGTCGTCGGCGCTCAAGCTGCTGCCGTAACGCAGCCGCTTTCGGCGTCCCGCAGGGTGCGGGGTCATCCATTGCGATGACCTTGCACACCCAGGGGATTTCAGCCGGTGCTATCGTGTGGCGTCCTTGCTACCGTGCCGGCTCATGACTCATTCGTTCGACCTCTCCCGTTATTTCGCGCGCATCGGCTACGACGGCCCCGTCGCGCCGACCCTCGACGTGCTGCGCCGCCTTCACCTGCTGCATCCGCAGGCGATTCCGTTCGAAAACCTCACGCCGCTGACCGGCGCGCGCGTCGCGCTGGACCTGCCCGCGCTGGTCGCGAAAGTGCTCGACCGGCGGCGCGGCGGCTACTGCTTCGAGCTGAACAAGCTGTTCTACGCCGCGCTCACGCAGATCGGCTTTCGCGTCACGCCGCTGATCGCGCGGGTGCGCTGGATGCGCGCGCCGGACGAGATCACCGCGCAGACGCACATGCTGCTGCGCGTCGATCTCGACGGCACGGCCTGGTTCGCGGATATCGGCTTCGGCACCGCGACGCTGACCGCGCCGGTGCGTTACGCGCCCGGCGAGCGCCAGCTCACGCCGCACGGCGCGTTTCGCGTGATCGACGCGCCGGCCGACGGCGAGCTCGACATGCAGTGCGAGACGCCGGACGGCTGGCAGACGACCTACCGGTTCTCGCTGAGGCGTGCCGAGTGGATCGATTACGAGGCCGCGAGCTGGTTCACGTCGACGCACCCCGATTCGCTGTTCGTCAACGACCTGATTGCGTGCCGCGTGCTGCCCGATCGCCGCGCGACGATGTTCAACACCGGGTTGACGCTGCGCGATGCGAGCGGGGTGGGGCAGACGGTCACGTTCGACGACGCGGCCGCATGGGGCGCATGCCTGCGCGACACGATCGGCATCGACACGACCGGCTTCGATCTCGACGCGCTGTTCGCGCGGGCGGTGGCGCGCACCATGGCGTCTTGACGGGGGCCGCAAGGCGTGCGGGATCGAATCACGTCCTGCGCACGGCATTTCGGCCGTCGTCGTCCAGCAGATCGGCCATGAAAACGTGGAGATCGCGACGAACGGCCGCCAGGCGATGCACGAATGCGCATCGGGCGGGCATGACCTGATCCCGACCGACGTGAGCATGCCTCACGTCGAAGGCCTGAACAGGCGCATCAGGGGGAAGACGTCGTCGCGGTACTGCACGCATCGCTGTCGATCCGCGAACTACGTCCGACGCTCGACGACGTTCAGGATGGGCTGGGCCGGGCAAGACGCACAAGCTCGAGTCCGGCCTTGCAGCCCTTCAGGATGCGCCGCTCATGAAGCTCTGTAGTTGTCGAGAGCGCGGTCGGTCGGGACGGTGGAGGAACGGGCGCTGGCGCTCTATGCGCAACAAGAGCAACGAGGTCACGGCCGTTCCGGGCCTGCTCGACGGGCTGCTGTTCAAAACAGACACCACGCATGCAATGGCGCTGGAAAACGCACGCCACCGGGGATACGCAAAATCGGACTAGTCCAATTGATGGGCGAAATAATCGCCGGTATTGTTGCGCCTCCATTCCCGTTATCGATGTTCCAAATGATTGACCTTCCAAACTGTCAGCCGAGTCAGGACTTGTCGTCGTTCGTCGGCACGCACTTCATCTATACCTACGCGAATGGCTGGAAATACGAATGGTATGCGCGCAACGAGACGACTTGCGATTACCGCATTCATCACGGGCTCGTGGGCGGCCGCTGGGTCACCGGCCAGCAGGTTGACCTGGTTCAGCTTGCGCCCGACATGTTCAAGGCCGATTGGCACGAGCCGACCGGCACCTGCGTGAGCCTCTACTTCGACACCGCGCGCCGTCTGATTCACGGCACGATCTTTTTCCCGCAATGGATCGCGGGAGAGGGCCAGCACCCCGAAAATACGATCTGCTATCAGAACAATTTCATCGACGACATGCACCGGTTTCGTGACGCGGGCCCTGCGTATCCGTACGTGATCGTCGGCGAATTCGCCGAAATCACGTTGATGGAACAGCGCGGACGCGACAACGACGAAGTGATCGCCTGCGCGCCGGGTCAGCTTCCGGGCGGCTATCTGGACAGAACCGGCTGACAGCGCACGGACAGGCCATCACGGCACCACGCCGGGCCGTTCCTCGCCGGGTTCGCCTCGGCGATCGGCAGGGCCACGCGAAACGTCGCGCCGTGGCCCGCCCGGCCTTCTACTTCTTCCATGACAATGTCGCCGCGGCGCTCGGCCATGCGGCAATCCGAGGTCGGCGGCGCGACATGGCACGCGGTTCGAAACTCGAACGCGGCGCGCATGCGGCAACGACGTCGCAAGTTGTGCCTGTTGCCGCGCGGATTGGCTGGACCCTTCGGCTAGAGGCACTCCCGCCTGCCGTCCCACCTCGGAACGACGGCTCGGCTTCCTCGACGCGGCCGTCCCCGGCCGCGCACCGGTACCTCTCTCCCCTGGCGTACGCGAGGTTGACGGGCGGCGGCGTGCGCCGCCTGCGTCTCGCATCCGTCACGCCCGTTCCAGCACCGCCATCTCCCGCACGATCACGAGCAGCACCGACAGGCTCGCGCCACCGGTCGCACGCAAATCCGCGAGCAGCTGCGCATAGCGTTCGAGCGCGGCTTCGCGCCGCCCGCGCCACGCGTCGACGATCGTCTCCGGCGTGGCCGAGTCGGCCGCTTCGGCAAGCGCGCTCGTCGTCAGCGTGCGCTTCAGGCGCGCGACTTCCGCGAGCGCCGCCGCGCGCGCCATCATGTCCCAGTGCGTGGGTGTCGGCAGTGCGGCCGCGCGTTCGCTGATCCAGCCGTAGTTGAGCTGCGTGCCGAGCGCGAAGTACACGCCCGCGACGTGCTCGAGGCTGCGATTGCAGGTCGCGGCCACCTCGGCGATGTCGAGCAGCGCGGCCGAGATGTCGCCGCTCGCGACCCGCGCCGCGAGCGCGCTGTCGACGCCGGCCTCGGTCAGCGCGCGCTGCCGCTCGGACAGCGCGTCGAGATCGGCGGCCGGCAGCAGCGACGGCAGCTGCGGCGCGAGCCGCTCGGCGGCGTCGCGGCAGCGCGCGAGCAGCTCGCCGACGCCGCCGTCGCCGACCGCGCCCGCCTGCAGGTGCCGCAGGAACCACAGCGCCGCGCGTTCGAGCAGCCGCGCGACATCGACGAACATGCGCGCCTGCACGTCGTCGGCCACTCGGTTGTCGAGCGCGTCGATGTCGCGCCACACCGCATCGAGATCGAACACGTCGCGCGCCATGATGCACGCGCGCACGATGTCGCCGGGCTTCGCGTCGGTCTCCTCCATCAGCCGGTGCACGAACGCGCAGCCGACCCGGTTCACGAGCCCGTTGGTCAGGTGCGTGGCGAGGATCTCGCGGCGCAGCGGATGGCGGCGCATCGGTTCGCTGAAGCGCTGTTGCAGCGGCTTCGGGAAATAGTCGACCAGCATTCCGGCGACCAGCGGGTCTTCCGGCACGTCCGATTCGAGCAGCGCGTCGTACAGCCACATCTTGCTGTACGCGAGCAGCACCGCGCGTTCCGGCGACGTGAGGCCGAGCCTGGCGGCCTGCCGCTCGGCGATCTCGTCGTCGGTCGGCAGGAACTCGATCACGCGGTTCAGGCGCCCCGCGCGCTCGAGCCAGCGCATCAGGCGCGCTTCCGCATCGAGCAGCTCGACCGTATAGCGGCCCGCGATCGACAGCGCCTGGGTCTGGTAGTAGTTGTCGCGCAGCACGAGCAGCCCGACCTCGTCGGTCATCTCCGCGAGCAGCGCGTTGCGCTGCTTCTCGGTCATCTCGCCGTCCGACACCACCAGCCCGAGCAGGATCTTGATGTTGACTTCGTGATCCGAACAATCGACGCCGGCCGAGTTGTCGATCGCGTCGGTGTTGATGCGCCCGCCGTGCTGCGCGAACTCGATGCGCCCGAACTGCGTGAAGCCGAGGTTGCCGCCTTCGCCGATCACCTTGCAGCGCAACTCTGCGCCGTTCACGCGCACCGCGTCGTTCGCGCGGTCGCCCACCTGCGCGTTGGTCTCGCGGGCCGCCTTCACGTAGGTGCCGATGCCGCCGTTGTACAGCAGGTCGACCGGCGCCTGCAGGATCGCGCGGATCAGCTCGTTCGGCGCGAGCGTGGCCGCATCGATGCCGAGCGCGGCCTGCACCGCGGCCGACAGCGGGATCGTCTTCGCGGTGCGCGGATACACGCCGCCGCCCGCCGAGATGACTGCCGAGTCATAGTCGGCCCAGCTCGAGCGCTCGAGTGCGAACAGCCGCGCGCGCTCCGCGAAGCTCGCGGCCGGATCGGGATTCGGATCGAGGAACACGTGCCGGTGGTCGAACGCCGCGACCAGCCGGATGTGCGGCGACAGCAGCATGCCGTTGCCGAACACGTCGCCCGACATGTCGCCGACGCCGACCACCGTGAAGTCCGTCGTCTGCGTATCGACGCCCATCTCGCGGAAGTGGCGCTTCACCGATTCCCACGCGCCGCGCGCGGTGATCGCCATCTTCTTGTGGTCGTAGCCGACCGAGCCGCCGGACGCGAACGCGTCGTCGAGCCAGAAGCCGTATGCGTGCGAGATCGCGTTTGCGTAGTCGGAGAAGGTGGCCGTGCCCTTGTCGGCCGCGACGACCAGGTACGGATCGTCCGGGTCGTGCCGCACGACGTCCGGCGGCGGCACGATCGCGTTGCCGGCGAGGTTGTCGGTCAGGTCGAGCAGCCCGCGCAGGAACGTCTGGTAGCACGCGATGCCTTCGCGCATCCACGCTTCGCGATCGCTCGGCGGCGGCGGGTTCTTCACGACGAAGCCGCCTTTCGAGCCGACCGGCACGATCACGACGTTCTTCACCATCTGCGCCTTCATCAGGCCGAGCACCTCGGTGCGGAAATCCTCGCGGCGGTCGGACCAGCGCAGCCCGCCGCGCGCGACGCGTCCGCCGCGCAGGTGCACGCCCTCGACGCGCGGCGAGTACACCCAGATCTCGAACATCGGCTTCGGCTCGGGCAGCCCGGGCACCTTCGCGGGATTGAACTTGAACGACAGGTACGGCTTCGGTTCGCCGTGCCCGTCGTGCTGATCGTGTTGATCGTGCTGGTAGTAGTTCGTGCGTTCCGTCGCATTGATCACGCCGAGGAACTGCCGCAGGATGCGGTCCTCGTCGAGGTTCGGCACCTGGTCGAGCGCGCTCTCGATCGCCTTCAGCAGCCGCTCGGCCTGCGCGTCGCGCGTGTCGCCGGTGCGCGGGTCGAAGCGTACGACGAACAGGTCGACGAGTTGCCGCGCGATCGCCGGATTGCCGGTCAGCGCGCGCTCGATGTACGCGTCGCTGAACGTCGAGCCGACCTGCCGCAGGTATTTCGCGTATGCGCGCAGGATCGTGACCTCGCGCGCGCTCAGGTGCGCGCGCAGCACGAGCCGGTTGAAATCGTCGTTCTCGATGCGGCCGCCCCAGATCTGGTCGAATGCGTCTTCGAACAGCCCCTTCACGCGTTCGATGTCGAATTCCGTGTCGTCCACGAGCTCGAGCCCGAAATCGTGCACCCACGCGGGCGCGGCGTCCTGCGTCTGGATCCGGTACGGCCGCTCCTCGTCGACGCGCACGCCGAGATGCTCGAGCATCGGCAGGCTGCGCGACAGCGCGATCGGATCGCCGGAACGATAGACCTTGAAGCGGAACGCGCGCGCGTCGGCCTCGATCGGCCGGTACAGGTTCATCGCGAGGCGTTCGGTGCCTTTCACGCGCTCGATCAGCTCGATGTCGCGCACCGCGGTGCGCGCCGGGTAGTCGTCGCGGTAGCCGGCCGGAAACGAATCCGCGTAGCGCTGCAGCAGGCGGTTGCCTTGCTCCTCGCCGAACGCGTCGAGCAGTGCGTCGGACAGGTCGTCCTGCCAGCGGCGCGTGACCTGCACGAGCCGCGTTTCGAGCTCGCGCGTGTCGACGTCGGGCATCGTGCCCGGCTCCGCATGGACGACGAAATGAATCCGCGCGATCGCGGATTCCGACAGCAGCGGCGTGAACTCGACGTTGACGCCCTTGAACGCGTCGACCAGCAGGCGCGCGATGCGCCGCCGCAGGTCGGTGGTGTACTTGTCGCGCGGCACGTAGACGAGGCACGACACGAAGCGGTCGAAGCGGTCGCGCCGCACGAACAGGCGCGTGCGCTGGTGCTCCTGCAGGCGCAGCACGCCGAGCGCGATGTCGTACAGCTGGTCTTCGTCGGCCTGGAACAGCTCGTCGCGCGGGTAGGTTTCGAGCACGGTCACGAGCGACTTGCCGAGATGGCCCTTCGGCAAGAAGCCCGCGCGCCGCACGATGTTCGCGCATTTGCGGCGCACGATCGGGATTTCCGAGCAGGACACGGAGTAGGCGGTCGACGTGTACAGCCCGATGAAGCGCCGCTCGCCGCTGACCTTGCCGTCGGGGCCGACCAGCTTGACGCCGACATAGTCGAGATAGCCGGGCCGGTGCACGGTCGCGCGCGAGTTCGCCTTGGTCAGGAAGATCGGCCAGCTGCCGTGGATGATCTCCGCGGCGGCGGGCGGCAGCGGCGTCAGGTCCGGCGTGCCCGGCGCGCGCAGCGTTTCGCGCAGGAGGCCGAAGCCCGTGCCTTCGACGCCGCGCAGCGCGAAGCCCGAGCCGTGCGACACGAGTGCGTAGTCGCGCTGCCCGAGGAACGTGAAATGGTCGGCCACCATCCATTCGAGGAACGCGCGCGCCTCGATGTCCTCGGCGGTGGTCTCGCGCCCCTTCAGGTCCTTGATCGTGCTGCGCGCGATGTCGACGATCTTCGGCCAGTCCTCGACCGACGCGCGCACGTCGCCGAGCACCCGCGCGATGTCGTTGCGCAATGTGTCGAGCGTCGCGGCGTCGCAGCGATCGACCTCGAAGTGGATGAACGACGTGAGCTGCGAGTGCGTGTCGTCGGTCGCGGCGCCGCCCACGTCGACGCGCTCGATGCCGCCGTGCTTGCCGCGCCAGATGCGGAACACGGGGTGCATGCCGGAATGCAGCGCGAGGCCGAGACGGTTGACGGCCATCGTCACCGAATCGACGAGGAACGGCATGTCGTCGTTGACGATCTCGATCACCGTGTGATCGGAGTGCCAGCCGTGCTGCTCGAGGATCGGGTTGTAGACGCGCAGCCGCTCGCTGCCGGGGACGAATTTCTGTGCGGTCTGCCAGTGCGCCATCGCGGCGCCGTAGAGGTCGGCGATGCCGCGGCTTTGCAGGTCGTCGGCATCGGCGAAATCGTAGTAATGGCGGAGGAAAGGTTCGACGATCTGGAACGCGGCTTCGGGCAATCGCCCGCGCGCGAATTCGACGACATCGGAGAGCAGGTGTGCGACGACTTCTTCGTTCTTCGCTTCCATGGCGCGTTCTCCTCGTCGGGTGGCCATCGACTGCATCGTCAGTGGGCCATTATGCGCCGAATGCGCGGCAAAGCGATGTGCGGGTGCACAACGCCGCGTCCGCGCCGCGTGCTTCCGCTATTGCGGTTTCCTGCAACGGATGCCGTCCACCTGCATGCTGACGCGGGTGCCCGCCCGGCCCGCGGCGATCGCGGCGATGTCGGCGAGCGAGCCGATCGCCGCGTCACGCCCCGTCTGCCGCGCGAATTCGATCGCGGCCTGCACCTTCGGCCCCATCGAGCCGGCCGCGAAGCCGAGCCGTTCGAGCGCGTCCGGATGTGCGGCTTCGATCAGCGCCTGCGTCGGCTGGCGCCAGTCGCGGTACACGCCGTCGACGTCGGTCACGATCAGCAGCAAGTCCGCGTGCAATTCGCGCGCCAGCAGCGACGCGCACAGATCCTTGTCGATCACGGCTTCGACGCCCGCGAGCTTGCCGTTCGCGTCGTAGCGCGTCGGGATGCCGCCGCCGCCCGCGCAGATCACGATCGCGCCTTTTTCGAGCAGCCATTTGATCGGACGAATCTCGAAGACGCGGCGCGGTCGCGGGCTCGGCACGACCCGGCGGAACGCGTCGCCGTCGGGCGCGATGCGCCAGCCCTTTTCCTGCGCGAGCCGTTCGGCCTCGTCGCGCGAATAGACGGGGCCGATCGGCTTGGTCGGCCGCTCGAATGCCGGATCGGCCGGATCCACCTCGACTTGCGTCAGCAGCGTGGCGAACGGCGCGTCGGCGGGCAGCAGGTTGCCGAGCTCCTGCTCGATCAGGTAGCCGATCATCCCTTCCGTTTGCGCGCCGAGCACGTCGAGCGGGTAGGGCTCGACCGGCGCGTAGGCCGCGCCCTGCAGCGCGAGCAGCCCGACCTGCGGCCCGTTGCCGTGCGCGATCACGAGTTCGTTGCCGGGGGCGATCCGGGCGATCTCGGCGACCGCGGTCTTCACGTTCTGCCGCTGCTGGGCCTCGGTCATCGGCTGATTGCGCTGCAAGAGCGCGTTGCCGCCCAATGCGATGACGATACGCATCGTGTTTCTCCTTGAAAGTGCGGACGGCGCTGCGCCGCGCCATCCGGTTGCGCGCGCCGGCGCGTCAGATACCGCCGAGCGTCGATACGAGCACGGCCTTGATCGTATGCATGCGGTTTTCGGCCTGTTCGAACGCGATGCAGCGCGGCGATTCGAATACCTCGTCGGTGACTTCGATGCCGTCCTTCAGATGCGGATAGCGTTCGGCGATCTGCCTGCCGACCTTCGTGTCGCTGTTGTGGAAGGCCGGCAGGCAGTGCATGAAGCGCGTGCGCGGATTGCCCGTCGATTCGATCAGCGTGCGGTTGACCTGATACGGCAGCAGCGCGTCGATCCGCTCGTCCCATGCTTCGACGGGTTCGCCCATCGACACCCACACGTCGGTGTGAATGAAGTCGACGTTGCTGACCGCCGCGTGCGGATCCTCGGTCAACAGGATCCGTGCGCCGCTTTCGGCCGCGAACGCCTCGCATTGCGCGATCAGGTCCGCGGCGGGCCACAGCGACTTCGGCGCGCCGATCCGCACGTCCATCCCGAGCTTCGCGCCGATCAGCAGCAGCGAGTTGCCCATGTTGTTGCGGGCGTCGCCGAGATACGCGTAGCTGATGTCGTGCAGCGGCTTGTCGCTGTGTTCGCGCATCGTCATCACGTCGGCGAGCATCTGCGTCGGATGGTATTCGTCGGTGAGCCCGTTGAAGACGGGCACGCCCGCATGGCGCGCCAGGTCCTCGACGATCTCCTGGCTGAAGCCGCGATACTCGATCGCGTCGTACATCCGGCCCAGCACGCGCGCCGTGTCCTTCATGCTTTCCTTGTGACCGATCTGCGACGACGTCGGATCGATATACGTGACGTTGGCGCCCTGGTCGTACGCGGCGACCTCGAACGCGCAGCGCGTGCGGGTCGAGGTCTTTTCGAAGATGAGCGCGATGTTCTTGCGCATCAGGCGCGGCTGCTCGGTGCCGCTGTACTTCGCGCGCTTCAGGTCGCGGGCGAGATCGAGCAGGTAGCGCAGCTCGCGTGCGTTGTGGTGCATCAGGCTCAGCAGATTGCGGTTGTGCAGGTTGAAGCTCATCGGGCATCTCCGTGAAAAATCGGGGGGTAGCGTCGCGGTGCGTGCGCCGTTTCAGAAATCGACCGGATCGCGCAGGACCGGGCAGGTCATGCAGTGGCCGCCGCCGCGGCCGCGGCCAAGCTCGCTGGAGCCGATCGTGATCACCTCGACCCCCGCCTTGCGCAGCAGCGTGTTCGTATAGGTATTGCGGTCGTACCCGACGACGGTGCCCGGTTCGAGGCAGATCATGTTGTTGCCGTCATCCCATTGCTCGCGCTCGGCCGCGAAATCGTTGCCGCCCGTCTCGACGACGCGCAGCGCCTTCAGCCCCAGCGCCTGCGCGACGACGTCGACGAACGGCTTGTCCTCCCGCTCGATGTCGATGCCGTTGCGGCTGTCGCCGCGCGGGCGCAGCGTGAACGGCACGATCCGGTTCACGACGTCGGGGAACACGGTCACGAGGTCGCGGTCGCAGAAACTGAACACGGTGTCGAGATGCATCGACGCGCGCGCGTTCGGCAGGCCGGCGACGATCACGCGCTCGGCCGCGCCCTTCGCGAACAGCGACTGCGCGAGCTGGCCGATCGCCTGGTGCGTCGTGCGTTCGCCCATCCCGACCAGCACGACGCCGCGGCCGACCGGCATCACGTCGCCGCCTTCGAGCGTGGCCATCCCGTGGCCGCGGTCGGGATCGCCGTACCAGATGTCGAAGGTCTCGTCGGCGAACTGCGGATGGAACTTGTAGATCGCGGCGACGAGCAGCGTTTCCTGCCGGCGGGCAGGCCAGTGCATCGGGTTCAGCGTGACGCCGCCGTAGATCCAGCACGACGTGTCGCGCGTGAACATCATGTTCGGCAGCGGCGGCAGCACGAACGACGACCGCCCGAGGTAGTCGAGAAGCAGCGCGAGCGCCTTCGACTGCCCGCCGCCCGCGAGGTCGCTCGCGGCGACGCCGCCGATCAGGAACTCGGCGAGCGTGCGCGGCGCGAGGCTGTCGAGCCACGCGCGCACGTCGTCGGCGAGACCGATGCCGACGGTGTCGGGCGTGATCTTGCGGTCGAGGATCCACTTGCGCGCGGCCGGGTTGGCGACGGTGTCGGTCAGCAGGTTGTGCATCTCGAGCACGTCGACGCCGCGTTCGCGCATCTTCGACACGAAGTCGAAGTGGTCGCGCTTGGCCTGGTTCACCCACATCACGTCGTCGAACAGCAGTTCGTCGCAATTGCTGGGCGTGAGGCGATGATGGGCGAGCCCGGGCGAGCAGACGATCACCTTGCGCAGCTTGCCGACTTCGGAGTGGACACCGACTTGAGGAATGGCGTGAGTCATGTTCGTTACCTCTTCGATCAAAGGGAGATGAGCCCGCTATGGAGCGCGTAGGCGGCGAGAACGGCGGCGGCCGCGGCCGCCGCGAAAACGAGTTTTTCGGCGGTGGTGAACACCGGCTTGCCGAGTTCGCGCTTCGCTTTCGCGAAGAACAGCGCGCCCGGTACGTAGAGCAGGGCGGACAGCAGCAGGTACTTGACGCCCGCCGCGTACAGCAGCCACACCGCGTAAGTCACCGCGAGCGCGGCGATGCAGCCGTCCTTGCGGCGCGCGCGGGCGTCGTTCCCGTAGGTCTCGCCGCGCACGGCGAGCAGGAGCGCGTAGGCGGCCGACCAGAAGTACGGGATCAGGATCATCGACGTCGCGAGATAGATCAGCGACAGATAGGTGCCCTGCGCGAACAGCGTGATGACCAGGAACACCTGGACCATCGCGTTCGTGAGCCACAGCGCGTTGGCCGGCACATGGTTCGCGTTCTCCTTGCGCAGGAACGCGGGCATCGTGTGGTCCTTCGCGGCCGAGAACAGGATCTCCGCGCACAGCAGCACCCACGACAGCAGCGCGCCGACGAGCGACACCACGAGGCCGACGCTGATGACGACGGCGCCCCAATGGCCGACGACGTGCTCGAGCACGGCGGCCATCGACGGGTTCTGAAGCTTCGCGAGCTGCGGCTGCGTCATGATGCCGAGCGACAGCACGTTGACGAGCACGAGCGCGAGCAGCACGCCGACGAAACCGATCACGGTCGCGCGGCCGACGTCGCTGCGCTTTTCCGCGCGCGCCGAGTAGATGCTGGCACCTTCGATGCCGATGAACACCCAGACGGTCGCGAGCATCATGTTGCGGACCTGGTTCGTCACCGAGCCGAGCGACGGGTTCGCGTGGCCCCAGATGTCGGCCCGGAACACGTCGAGCCGGAACGCGAAGAAGCCGACCAGGATGAACACCACGAGCGGGACGATCTTCGCGACGGTCGTGACGAGATTGACGAACGCCGCCTCCTTGATGCCGCGCAGCACGAGGAAATGCACGGCCCACAGGAGCACCGACGCGGCCACGATTGCGGCGCGCGTGTTGCCTTCGCCGAATACCGGGAAGAAGTAGCCGAGCGTCGAGAAGAGCAGCACGAAGTAGCCGACGTTGCCGACCCACGCGCTGATCCAGTAGCCCCACGCGGACGAGAAGCCCATGTAGTCGCCGAAGCCGGCCTGCGCGTACGCGTAGACGCCGCCGTCGAGCCGGGGTTTGCGGTTCGCGAGCGTCTGGAACACGAACGCGAGCGCGAGCATGCCGACCGCGGTGATCCCCCAGCCGATCAGGATCGCGCCGGCGTCGGCGGCGGCGGCCATGTTCTGCGGCAGCGAGAAGATGCCGCCGCCGATCATCGAGCCGACGACGAGGGCGGTCAGCGCGCCAAGCTGCAGCTTGTGCGTGGCCGGTTGCGCTGCATCGGTTTGAATCAGTTCAGCCATGAGGTTTCCTTGCAGTTGAGGGTGCGCGAAATCGCGGCGCGCACGGGGCCGTCGCGCGTCCGCCGGGGCGGAAAGCGCGGGGGCTGTGGCTTGCTGTTTGCTTGCTGCCGGGGGCCGGCGGTTATCGGCGCAGCGTCGTCGTCGATCGTTCGGGCGGTTGTCCGCTCCGGCCTTCCCGTTGACGCCGGGCGTCGGCGGCGTCGCTGCGGTCCCAGAACGCAAAGAGCCAGATGCCGATCCGGCGCCGCTGCCAGTACATGCCGTTCAGGCGCCGCCGGATTTCCGCGAGCGCACCCCGGTTGGCGCCTTCGACGTCGATCAGTGCGCCGGGCCTCGGGCCCGCTTGCCCGATGAGCCGGATGTGCGTGAAGGTTTCCCCGGTGTACTTGCAGAGAAAGTCCCGAAGCTCGTTCGGCGTGGTTTCCGGATTGATGTTGTCAACGAGAATTCTCATTGCCACTCCCGGATTTCTGCCTGAAGACGAATTGAATCGATTTCGATCATTGAATGGGAGATTGAAGGCCGGAAAGTCGAAATGAAAATCGCGTGTGGACCAATGGCGTGGTGGATGGCGGGCTGTCGGGCCGTTTTTCCTCTTTATCCTTATTCTGAATTGAATGAATAAGCGATATTTCGATGCAATTGTGCGCCGGGCGTCGATATCGATTTTGATCGATGTCAATCGGCAATTTCCGGGGTAAAGGGTGCGGCGTTTGGTAGCAAAGACGCCAGCCGGCGCGTCATGCGTCGGCTGGCTTGCGGATGGGGAGGGGAAGCGAGGGAGAGCAGGCGGGCGGATCAGGGACGCGATGCGTCCCGTCCAGTGGGGCAGGTTCGATCGGGTTGCGTCAGCGGCTCATTCGCGCTCGCTCCACAGCGTCCCGCCGGTCGCCCAGTTTTCCTTCTTCACGTCGGTGAGGATGATGTCCACCGAACCCGGCTCGCAGCCGAGCGTTTCGCACGTGACCCGCGTGATCGCCTCGACGAACCGGCGCTTCTGCTCGACGGTGCGGCCTTCGAACAGCTGGATATTGAAAGTCGGCATGACACATTCTCCGTAGATGGATTCAAGGAAACTCAATCGCGATACGACCGATCGATCCGGTCGAGCCGGCGCAGCAGCGCAGGCCATTCCAGCTCGCCCTCGATCGCGCAGCCATCGCGCAACTGCTCGGCCGTGCGGGCGGCGACGGCCGGCTCGGGCAGCACGAGCGGCCCGCCGCTCGACTGCGCGCGCACCTGGATGTCGCACGCCTTGATCAGCGTATCCATCAGCACATAGGCCTCGGCGACCGTGCGGCCGACCGTCAGCGTGCCGTGGTTGCGCAGCAGCATCGCGGATTTCGTGCCGAGACTCGCGGTCAGCCGCGCGCCTTCGGCCGGCGAGAACGCGAGCGCCTCGTAGTCGTGATACGCGAGATCGCCGTGAAAGCGCAGCGCATGCTGCGACGCGGGCAGCAGCCCGTCGCGCTGGATCGACACCGCGATGCCGGCCGTATTGTGCAGGTGCATCACGCACACCGCGTCGGGCCGCGCCGCATGCACGGCCGCGTGCAGCGCGAAGCCGGTCACGTTGACCGCGTGTTCGCCGTCGCCGATCCGGTGGCCGGCGAGGTCGATCTTCACGAGGTTCGATGCGCACACCTCGTCGAACGTCAGCCCGAACGGATTGATCAGGAAGTGGCCGGGCGCGCCCGGCACGGTCGCGGACAGGTGCGTGTAGATCAGGTCGTCCCAGCCGTTCAGCGCGACGAGCCGGTAGGCGGCGGCGAGATCGACGCGCAGCCGGCGTTCGGCGTCCGAGATCGGGCCGCCCGGTTTCACGGCGTCAGGACGGTGAGCGAATGACGACATCGGCATCTCCCAGGGTGAAGCGGCGCACGGCCCACACCGTGCCCCACGACGCGAGCACGAACGGCAAGGTCAGCACCGTGATGCCCGCGCGCATCGCGAGCGCCTGCAGCAGCGCGGCGAGCACCGCGGCCGCACACGCGGCACGCGCGCCGCGCGGCATCAGCGCGATCGCGGCGAGCGCGCCGTTGAAGCCGAGCAGGCCGTCGGCAAAGGCCGCGGCGCCGGCGCCGAGCGCGAGCAGCAGCGCGGTCGACACGAGCGCGCCGCCGAGCGCATACGCGGCCGCGCGGCGCGAGGCGGCCGCGAGGCCGGCCACCATCAGCGCGCCCGCGCACGCACCTTGCGCGAAGGTGGTTTGCGCGACGCCGGCGAGCAGCGCCGGGCCGAACGCGGGCAGCGACGGCGCCATCGCCGCGGCACCTGCCTCCGCGGCGTGCTGCGCCGCGACAAACGGCAGCCACAGCGCGGTAACGGCCAGGCACGGGCTCGAATACGGGCATTGTCGCGCCTTCTCGAGCGGCCGGCGCAGCGCGCGCTGCACGAGCGCTGCGCCGATCGCGGCGAGCGGCGCGAGCGCGACCGCCGTGAGCGTCGGCGGCGCAAACGTGACGGCGGCCAGCGCGGCGAGCGCGCCGTTGAACCCGAGCAGCCCTTGCTCGACGTCGCGGCGTGCGGCGCCCGTCAACACCGCGCACATGTTGGCCGCCGCCGCGCCGAGCAGCGCCGCGCACGCCAGCCGCGCATCGGTCAGCGCCAGCGCGGCGAGCAGCAGCGCGCCGGTCAGTGCGTTCGCCTGCAGCACGATCTGGCCGATGCTGCGCAGCAGGATGCGCAGGTCGATCGGCGGCGAGGCGGGTTGGGCGATAGGCATGACGGCGGCGAGACAGGACGAGCCGCGAGGATAGGGCAGATCGCGATGCACCGGAATAGTGAATGTTGGATACCCGGAATTTGTGCGACGATGCCCGGCATTCGACAACAACGAAGGAGGCAGGACGATGCGTGAAGTGCGTTGGGCGTCGCTGGAAGGCGACGGCATCGAACATCTGACGTTCGAGCGCGGCGACGGCGGGATCGTCGTGGAGAGCGCCGTGGTCGGCCAGCGGTACGGCAAGGCTTACGGGCTTGCATACCGGGTGGAGTGCGACGCGCAGTGGCGCGCGACCTATGCGGTGCTCAAGGTGATGGGCGGCGGCACGCTCGAACTGCACGGCGACGGCCTCGGTCACTGGCGCGACGGCGCGGGGCAGGCGCTGCCCGATCTGGACGGCTGCGTCGACATCGACATCGCGGCCACCCCGTACACGAATTCGCTGCCGATCGGCCGCCTCGGGCTCGCGCGCGGCGAGCGGCGGCCGATCGACGTCGTCTATGTGTCGACGCCCGACCTGAAGGTGTCGCGGGTCCAGCAGGCATACGTGTGCATCGAACCGGGCCGGCGCTACCGCTACGAAGGCATCTTCCGGGATTTCACCGCCGAGATGGAGATCGACGACGACGGCCTCGTGATCGACTACGAGACGTTGTTCAGGCGCCTGCCGGCGCTCGGCTGAGCGGGCAGCGCCGTGTTCTTCTCGTGCGCGGCCGCGAAGCGGTCGATCCGCGACGCGATCAGGTCGGGGTCGCGCAGCACGATCCAGTGCGCGCCGGCGATTTCCTCGCGCACGTGTTCGCCGAGCCAGCGCTCGAGGCCGACCGTCATCTCCGGCGTCACGTAGCGGTCGCGCACCGGCACGAGGATCTGCACCGGCGCCTGCGCGTGACGCTCGCGCGGCCGCCGGGCGCGCGCGACGAAGTTGGCGCGATACAGCTTCATCCCGTTCAGCGCGTTCTTCAACTGCGCGGGATCGGGCTCGGGGCGGATCCGCTCGGTGAGCTGCAGCCAGCGCGGCCACAGTGCGGCGCCGCCGAGCCGCCAGACCAGCGACGGCACGAGCGGCAGGTGGAAGAACGCGATGTACCACGACTTCAGGCTCTGCCTGAGCCGCAGCTTCGCGCGGAACACGTGGTCGAGGCAGGGCCCCGAGATCGACGTGTACGACGCGATGCGGCCGCGCCACGCCGGGTCGGTCACCGCCTCCCAGCACTGGATCGAACCCCAGTCGTGGCCGACGAGATGGAACGGCCGCTCGCCGCAGGTTGCGTCGGCGACGGCCTTCAGGTCCAACGCCAGCCGCGCGAGCGTGTAGTCGGCGCGGCGCCGCGGCGCATCGGACGCGCCCGCGCCGCGCACGTCGTACGCGATCACGCGGTAGCGCCTGGCGAGCCGCGCGCGAATTGGCGCCCACACCGCGGCCGAATCCGGGTAGCCGTGCACGAGGATCACGGGCGGCGCGCGGCGCGGCCCGCTCACGTAGACGGCGAGCTTCACGTCGCCGGACTGGACGGTCAGCATCTCGCTGGCGCGCGTCATCGCGTCAGGCCTGCGGAACCGGATGCAGCGGCACGCGGCGCGGTGCGGCCTGCGCGGCATAGCGCGCGTTGGTCGCGTCGATGTTCGCGAGCAGCGTGTCGAGCCCCTGCAGATACTGGTGGTTGTCGTGGTCCCACGGATGGAAGCCCGGCCGGAAATAGTCGAGCCATTCGCGCGCGATGCTCGGGAACACGCCGTTCTTCGGGCTGTACAGGTACTTGACCAGCCGCCACATGCCGCCGAATTTGCCGTGACGGCGACGATGCGCCGTCATCAGGCGCACGTGGAAGTCGAACACGATGGTCCAGAACGTCAACGTCGTGAACAGCATCGTGCCGGTGCGCAGCAGGTAGCTGCCGAGGCCCGGCTTCATCACCGCGTTCCACACGTCGTACGACACGGCCTTGTGCTCGGTTTCCTCCATCGCGTGCCACATCCACATCTGCTGGTAGCCCTCGACCGATCCGTCGATCCGGTGCTCGTGGCCCGACAGCAGCTGGTTCGCGAGGATCGCCGTGTAGTGCTCGAGCGCGATCGTGATCGCGAGCTGCATCGAATGCGGCAGCGCCTTCCTGAACCAGCCGAGGATCGCCCACAGGCGCTTGTCGAGCTTGTGCGCGGGCAGGCCCGACGCCTGCAGCAGGTCGTTGTACTCGATGTGCTCGCGCGTGTGCATCGCCTCCTGGCCGATGAAGCCGAGCACCTGCTTCTTCAGCTCCGGATCCTCGATGCGGTCGCGGTAGTGGCGCACCGAATCCATGAAGAAGCGCTCGCCGGCCGGGAACAGCAGCGACAGCGCGTTCATGAAGTGCGTGACGGGCACGCCCTGGACATGCCAGTCGCGCGCGTGTTCGGGCGGCAGCGCGAAACGGATGTCGCGCCGCACGGGCATCATGTTCGGGGTCGTCATGATTGTTCACCTCCCTGATTACCTGCATTGTTGTACGTGGCGTGGATCGGCGCGGGCGTCGTGCGGGCCGAGAGGCGGCACGCCTTCGCGGCTTCGCGCCGGCTCGCCAGCACGACGAGCGCTTGGTACGCGCACGGCAGGATGCGCGCCATCCAGTCGGCGGCGCGCGCGTCGCGGCCGATCAGCACGCGGCGCTTGTTCTTGCGCACGCCGGCGAGGATCGCGCGCGCGGCGTCGTCGGCGGTCGTGATGAAGAACTTCTCGAAGGAGTCCTTGCCTTGCTGCTCGCTCCCGACCATGAAACCGACCATGTTCTTCGCGACGCGGCTCGACTGTGCGATGTTGGTGCGGATGCCGCCCGGGTGCACGCAGGTTGCCGACACGCCGCACTTCATCATGTCGAGTTCCTGGCGCAGCGATTCGGTGAAGCCGCGCACCGCGAACTTGGTCGCGTTGTAGCCGCTCATGCCCGGCTGCGCGAAGATTCCGAAGATGCTCGACGTGTTGATCACGTGGCCTTCGCCCGCTGCCTTCAGGTGCGGCAGGAACGCCTTCGTGCCGTGCACGACGCCCCAGAAGTTGATGTTCACGATCCATTCGAGATCGCCGTATTCCATTCCCTCGATCGTGCTCGACAGCGCGACGCCCGCGTTATTGAAGACCAGGTTGACCTTGCCGTGTTCCTGCGCGGTGTCGTCGGCCCACGCGAACATCGCGTCGCGCTCGCCGACGTCCAGCACGCGCGTCGTCACGCGCACGTTCGGCGCGAGCGCGCGCACGATCCGTTCGGTTTCGGCGAGGCCGATCGCATTCTTGTCGGCGAGCGATACGTGGCAGCCGGCCTGCGCGAGCTGCAGCGCGAGTGAGCGGCCCATGCCCGAGCCTGCGCCGGTGATCGCGGCGACCTTGTTGGTGAAATCTCTCATGTCGGTGGCTCCTGTTCGGGTCTCAGGCCGCTTCAACGGACGGGGCGGAAGCGGCGGGCGCGGCGGCCGCGGTGGCCGGCGCAGCGGCGGCGTCGCGGCGGGGCGCGTGGTACGCGTGATAGTCGGCCATCGAGAAATGGGCTGTCGCCTGCCGGAAGCGCCACGTGAAGCCCGGCCACAGCGTGGTGTTCTTGCCCGTGCGCGGGTCGAGGTACCAGCTCTTGCAGCCGCCGGTCGACCAGATCGCCTTCTTCAGCCGGCCTTGCAGGTCGTGGTTGAACTGCGCTTCGACGAGCGGGCGCACCTCGATCGCGTCGGCGCGTTCGCGCGCCATCGCGCGCAGCGCGCCGAGGATGTATTCGATCTGCGATTCGATCATGAACACCATCGAGTTGTGGCCGAGGCCCGTGTTCGGGCCGACGATCATGAAGAAGTTCGGGTAGCCGGGCAGCGTCGTGCCGAGATACGCATGCGCGCCGTCGCGCCACGCATCGACGATGTCGAGGCCGCCGCAGCCGATCACCGCGCCGCGCGGGAACGGATCGGCGACCTGGAAGCCGGTGCCGTAGATCAGGCAGTCGACTTCGTGGCGCACGCCGTCCGTCGTGACGACCGCGTCGGCCTCGATGCGCTCGATGCCGGTGGTGATCACGTCGACGTTCTTGCGCGACAGCGCCGGGTAGTAGTCGTTCGAGATCAGCACGCGCTTGCAGCCGAGCGTGTAGTTCGGCGTCACGGCCTCGCGCAGCGCCGGATCGGGAATCTGCTTGCGGATGTGGCGCAGCGCCAGTTTCTGCACGTTCTTCATCAGCGACGGATGGATCGCGAAGCCGAGCACGCGCGATTCGAGCATCCAGTAGATGCCGCTGCGGACGAGCTTCTGCGTGAACGGCAGCGAGCGGAACAGCCATTGCTCGAGCTTCGTCAGGTTGCGGTCGGGCTTCGGCATGATCCACGGCGGCGTGCGCTGGAACAGCGCGAGCTGCTTCACGCGCGGCGCGATCTGCGGCACGAACTGGATCGCGCTCGCGCCGGTGCCGATCACCGCGACGCGCTTGCCGTCGAGCGGATAGTCGTGGTCCCACTGCTGCGAGTGGAACGCGCGGCCCTTGAAGGTCTCGACGCCCGGGATCGCCGGCAGCGCCGCGCGCGACAGCCCGCCCATCCCGGACACCAGCACGCGCGCGGCAAGCCGCTTGCCGTTCGCGAACGTGAGGCGCCAGCGCTGCGCGGCCTCGTCGTATTCGGCGCGCTGCAGCTCGTGGTTCAGGCGCAGGTGCGCGCCGATCCCGAAGCGCTGCACGCAATCCTCGAGATACGCGCGGATCTCCGGCTGCGGCGCGAACATGCGCGTCCAGCGCGGGTTCGGCGCGAACGAGAACGAGTACACGTGCGATTGCACGTCGCACGCGCATCCGGGGTAGTGGTTGTCACGCCAGGTGCCGCCGACCGACGCCGCCTTCTCGAGGACGACGAAATCGGTCACGCCGGTCTGCCGCAGGCGAATGGCCATCCCGAGGCCGGCGAAGCCGGTGCCGATGATGGCGACGTCGACGGATTCGTCGGGGCCGTCGTGACCAGGGGGGCCGAAAGGCAAAGTGCGAGCATTCATCCGGGAGTCTCCGCTATGGCTCATTTTTGAATGTTACATTGTTTGATGTAACGATAGTGGGTGAACCGGGAAACCGCAAGCGACTAGACGGTGGACTCTAAGGGCCGGAAGCCCCGTGGGACAAGGCGGGAGCGGGTTTGGAACGGGGTGGCCGTGCAGGGCCGCGAGGGCCGTCGGGCATGGGATCGCAGTGGCGGGAGCAGGCCGCCGGCGGGCGGCGGCCTGTTTGAAACCGAATCAGGGGCGGATCGAACGGCCCGTCGTCTCATGGAAAACCCCGGCGACGATCGTGACCTGCGCGAGCGCGTACAGCGCCCAGATCAGGTAGTCGATGCCGGCGAACCCGCCGAGGAAGCGGCCGACGCCGATCAGCGTGTCGGAGCCGACGAAGATCAGGCTGCCGAGCGCGACGAGCGGGCCGCGGGTGCGCGCGGCCAGCGCGAAGCTCGCCATCGCGCACAGCACGAGCATGTAGACGGCGACCGGCGCGGCCAGCTCGCCGAGATGCGGGAAAAACGCCGCGTAGAACGCGGGGGCCGCGAGCCACAGCCCGATCAGCGCGACGATGCGCCAGCCGTGCGGGCGCGCGCGCCAGCGCAGGAAGATCGCGCTATAGAACAGGTGCGTGAGCAGGAACGCGCCGAGCCCGCCGACGAACGACAGCGGCCAGTCGGGCAGCGCGAGCAGCACGTCGCCGAGCACGGCGGTGGCGAGCGCCGCGCACAGCCACGCGCGTTCGCGCGCAGCGCCGCACGCGCTGCCGGCCGCGAGCAGCAGCAGGCCCATCGCGGCCTTCGCGACGGCTTGTCCGGGATAGGGGGCGGCGGCGAGCGACGCGCCGTACGCGAGCGCGGCGGCGACGGCGAGCGGCCAGAGCCGGCGGTAGGCGGCGGGAAGCGTGGCGATCAAGGCGGGAGGTCTCCGGAATATCGTTGTCGGCGGCGCGCCTGCGCGGGCGCGGCTGCCGGCCATTATCCGGAAGAACGGCGGTGGGGAAACCGGCGAATCCTTCTAGAGCGATGCGCGCGTCGAATGCGCGCGCATCGAGTCAAGCCTACTTCGCCGCGAGCGCGGCCGACACGTTCGAGTCGGTCCACGCGTTGTCGCCGACCACGAGCTTCTGCGGGATCAGCTTCGCGTCGTGGAACGCATCCGCAACCCCCTGCTGGGTCGTGACGATCTTCTCGTCGATCGGCACCGCACCGAACGGCACGCGCCGGATCCATGCCTCGACGAGCGGCTGCGCAAGCCCGACCTTCGGCGCGAGCAGCGCGGCGGCCTCGGCCGGATGGCCATTGATCCACAGCCCGGTCGCGCGCGCCTGCTGCAGGATCGCGGCGACGATCGCCGGGTTGCGCTGCGCGAAATCGCGCGTGGCCTCGTAAAAGTTGTTGGTCGCCGTGAGGCCCGTGTAGTCGGACAGCGTGCGCGCCTTCAGCGAATCCTGCGCGGCTGCGTAATACGGATCCCAGATCGCCCACGCGTCGACGTTGCCGCTCTCGAATGCGGCGCGCGCATCGGCGGGCGGCAGGTAGACCGGGCGGATTTCGTCGTAGCGCACGCCGGCTTTCTGCAGCGCCTTCAGCAGCAGGTAGTTCGCGCTGGACCCCTTCTGCAGCGCGACCTTCTTGCCGCGCAGGTCGGCCACCGACTTGATCGGCGAATCGGGCTTGACGATCAGCGCCTCGTTGTGCGGCGCCGGCGGCTCCGCGCCGACGTAGACGAAGCGCACGCCGGCCGCCTGCGCGAACACGGGCGGCGGCGCGCCCGTATAGCCGAAGTCGATGCTGTTCGCGTTCAGTGCTTCGAGCAGTTGCGGGCCGGCCGGGAATTCGAACCACTGCACGCGGTAGCCGAGCGGCTTGAGCCGGGTCTCGAGCGCGCCTTGCGCTTTCACGACCGACAGCAGGCCGGCCTTCTGGTAGCCGATGCGCACGACCTGGTCGGCGCCGCCCTGCGCGAAGGCCGACGCGGCGGACAGCGCGACGAGCGTCGTCGCGGCGATGTGGGTGATCCAGCGGGTGAAACGAAACATCGATCGGACTCCATGCGAAACGTCTTCGGGCGGGCGGCGCGGGCGCCGCTCGGTTGGAAGAATCGTCGCATGGGCGGTGTGGCCGGCAAACCAAGCATTGCCGATATCAATATGACGCCGGCGCGCCTATGCTTTGTCGCCGTCGCTGTGCGTGTCGGGCGCGCCGGACTGGCGCGCCGCTTCGTCGCTGAGCTTGCGGTCGAGGATCGTCGCGACGCGGCCGCCGAGGTAGGCGCTCGCGGCGGCCTCGAGCGCGCGGTTCGTCTCGCCTTCGACGAACACGGCCGCGAGCGGGCGCAGGCGCCAGATCGCGTCGACCAGCGCGGGCACGTCGGTGGCCGGCGGCAGCGTGCCTTCGTCGTAGCGGTCGAGCCGTTTCACGACGAGGTCGACCAGCAGCCGCGCGATCGCGTCGAAGTGCGGCCGCGCGAGGCTGATCACGTCGAGCAGTTCGCGCACCGGGATGCCTTCCCTGGTCATCGCCGCCGCCGCCTCGAGCAGCGCGGGGCTCTTCGCGACGAACGACAGGCCGCGCCGCTCGAGCAGGCCGAGCTCGGTCACGCGCGTGATCTGCGCGGGCGTCTGCGGGCCGAACATCTGCGCGAGCGCGGCGAGCGAGTAGGTTTTCGGCAACTCGTGCGACCAGCGGCCGCCGATCGCGTTCTCGAGGCCGAGGATCGAGCGAAGGTCGTGGCCTTCGTCGATCGCCATGATCAGGTCCTGGATGTTCGACAGCGTGTAGCCGCGCGCGAGCAGATGGTTGATGAGCTTCAGGCGGGCGACGTGCGTGTCGTCGTAGATGCCGACGCGGCCGCGCTTCTCGGGCGGCGCGAGCAGGCCGCGATCCTGGTACGCGCGCACGTTGCGCACGGTCGTGTCGGACACGCGCGCGAGCTCGTCGACCGTGTACTCGTTGCGGGAAGGTTCCGCGACGGCCTCGTCAGGTGTGGTGTGAGTCGATTTTGGCATGCGGCCATTCTAGCGCGACGCGGCAGGCGCGGGCGAGGCGGGGAGCGTGTGCGCGCCGTCGCCGAGCGGGCGCTGCAGCAGCGCGGTGTCGATCCAGCGGCCGTGCTTGAAACCGGCCGCCTTCAGCACGCCGGCCGGCTCGAAGCCGAACGCGCGATGCAGCGACGTCGAGCCGCCGGTGCCGCCGTCGGCGATCACCGCGATCATCTGCCGCCACGGGCCGGCCTCGCAGCGCGCGATCAGGGCCGCGAGCAGCGCGCGGCCGACGCCGCGCCCGCGCTGCGCATCGTCGATGTAGATCGAATCTTCGACCGTGAAGCGGTAGGCGCTGCGCGTGCGGTACGGCGTCGCATACGCGTAGCCGGCCACGCGGCCGCCGCATTCGGCGACGAGATACGGCAGCCCGCTGTGCAACACCGCGTTGCGGCGCGCGCGCAGCTCGGCGACGTCGGGCGGCGTTTCCTCGAACGACGCGACGCTGTGGCGGACATGGTGAGCGTAGATCGCGCGAATGGCGGCGAGATCGGCGTCGGTCGAATCGCGGACGACGCAGGCGGCGGGCGTGGCGGACATGATGACGGGGCGACAGGGGCGGTGCGGGGAAACCATGACTATGCGGGCGATCGCCCGGCACGTAAAGCGGCGGCCGCGTGCGCGGCGTCGCGGCGGCGTTCAGTCCGGCGGCCGCTTCCTCTGCGTGTCGCGCGGCAACTCGTTGAAACGGGCGGAATAATACGCGGAAAAGCGGCCGAGGTGCCCGAAGCCGAACGTCAGCGCCGTATCGGTGATGCTGGCCATCGGGTCGGTCAGCAACTGCACGCGCGCGGCGTCGAGCCGGATGTTGCGCAGCAGTTCCATCGGGGTCGCGCCGTGGTAGCGGCGGCACAGCACGTTCAGCGTCCGCAGGCTGACGCCGGCCGCCCGGGCGAGATCTTCGAGCGAGATCGGCGCGCAGAGCCGCGCGTGAATGAATTCGAGCAGCGCATCCATCTGCCGGATGCCGCCCCGCGATCCGGATGCCGCCGGTGCGCCGTGCGCTTCCGGCGCCGGGCCGGCATGCGCGGCGTCGGGCGACGGCGGGCAATGCACGAGCAGGAACAACGCGAGGCTTCGCTCGAAGTGGTCGCGCCATTCGGCCCGTATGCCGCCGTCGCCGGCTACGGCGAGGACGTTGAGCAGCGACTGCGCAAGCAGATCCCATTGCGACGCGAGCGCCCTCGGCAACAGGAACCCCGGCGCGAGGCCGGGCGCCCCGTCGTCGGGCGGGCGGCCGGACACCGCGCGCATCAGCGCATCGGGCACCTTGACGATCAGTTGCCGGGTGCCGGGCCGCCAGCGCAGGCGCACGCGCGTCCTGGGCGCGAGCACGGCGGTGCGTCCTTCGAACACGTCCATCACATGCCCGTCGCACTCGATTTCGGCGCCGCCCGCGAGCGACGTGTGGACGAGCGAAAAGCCGTCGAACGGGCGCGGGGCGACCTCGACTTCGGCGCCGTACTGCAGCGCGTAGACGCTCAGATGATTCAGTTGCCCCTTGAACAGCGCCGCGTCGGGCACGCCGCGCTGCCAGCGCAGCGCATGCTCGGCCAGCTCCGCCGAGACCTGCTCGTGCGCATCCATGCGCGAGCCGGATCGGAACAGGCAATTCCGGTACAGCGCGGACAGCACTTCCGCATTCGGGGTGAGGGGCATGGGGCGTCTCCTGTGTGGCGTATCCGTGCCGTGCATCCGGCTGGCCGCGGTTGCGCGTCGTGCCACATCGGGTTCTCTTGTGTGCGAGATATCCTGAAGGGATCATATTGATCTTCGTCAGGCTTGTCTAAAGTATCGCAACATATTGCAAGAATCGGATAGTCCCATTCCCGCTCGGGAAAAATCCGGATAGCGCGCGGCGCGAGAAAAAACGGATCAAAATCGTGCGCGGCCTGCAAATTCCGGCTAGTGGGAATCATTGTGGCTTCCTACACTGCGCCGGCATCTGGACGGAAAGCGGCGCATTTCGCGACGATATTTCGTACATCTACTAAATAGACCGGCTGAGCGGTCGTGCTGGTTCGAGCGCGCGCGATGCGACGGTTGTCGCCGGTCCTGAATCCCCACTGGAAAAGGAAGGAAGCTCCATGCGTCAAATCGACCTGCAGGCGCTCTCGGATAACGCGCGGCTGGGCCCGCTGCACGGCGTCGTGCTGTTCTGGTGCGCGCTGATCATCGTGTTCGACGGCTACGACCTGGCGGTGGCCGGCATCGCGCTGCCGGCGATCATGAAGGAGATGGGCGTCAATCCCGCGCAGGCCGGCTTCATGGTCAGCTCGGCGCTGTTCGGCATGATGTTCGGCAATATCGTGTTCGGGACCGTCGCCGAGCGGATCGGGCGCCGTTGGGCCATCGCGGCCTGCCTGACGCTGTTCAGCGTGTTTACCGCGGCGGCCGGGCTGGCGCCCACGCCCGCACTGTTCGGCGCCGCCCGCTTCCTGGCGGGCATCGGCATCGGCGGCGTGATGCCGAACGTGATCGCCCAGATGACCGAATACGCGCCGCGGCGCGTGCGCAGCACGCTGGTGACGCTCATGTTCAGCGGCTATTCGGTCGGCGGCATGCTGGCGGCCGTGATGGGCAAGGGGATGATCGAGGCGTACGGATGGCAGTCCGTGTTCGTCGCCGCGGGCGCGCCGGTGCTGCTCGTGCCGCTGCTCGTGAAATGGATGCCGGAATCGCTGCCGTTCCTGATCCGGCGCGGCAGGACGGACGAACTCGCGCGCATCGCGCGCCGGCTCGATCCGGCGTACCGGCCGCAACCGGGCGACTGCTATGTCGTGCCGCGCGAGGACAACGCGGGCAACGCGCCGGTTCGCCAGCTGTTCGACGACGGTCGCGGATTCAGCACGGTCATGTTCTGGATCGCCTGCTTCATGTGCCTGTTCATGGTGTATGCGCTCAGCTCGTGGCTGACCCGGCTGATGGCGGGCGCGGGCTACAGCCTCGGCTCCGCGTTGACGTTCGTGCTGGTGCTGAACGCCGGCGCGATGGTCGGTGCGATCGGCGGCGGCTGGCTGGCCGATCGCTTTCCGATCAAGACGGTGCTCGTGTCGATGTATCTGCTCGCCGCGGCGTCGATCACGCTGCTCGGCTACAAGGTGCCGACCGCGCTGCTGTTCGTGCTGGTCGGGCTTGCGGGCGCGACGACCATCGGCACGCAGATCGTCAATTGCGCGTATGCAGGGCAGTTCTATCCGATGGCGATCCGCTCGACCGGCATCGGCTGGACGCTGGGCGTCGGCCGCGCCGGCGCGATCCTGGCGCCGATCGTCATCGGCGCGCTGGTAGGCATCGAGCTGCCGCTGGAACAGAACTTCATGGCGATCGGGTTGCCCGCGCTGGCGGCGGCTGTCGCGGTCGGCCTGATCGACCATCGGCGCTCGGCGTCGCATCACGGTCTCCCGGCCGCGGCTGCGGCCGGCGGGCGGCAGGCGTCGCATGCGCAACCGTCGTGAGCGGTGCATCGGCGGGGCGCCCGTGCGAGGCCGGCGGCCGTTCGCGCGCGGCAATGCGGCATCGTTCGCCGCGCAAGGCACGCGCCGTCTGCAGCGCTGACGCGAACGCGGCCCTGCTGGGCGGGCGTGCCGACCATCTTCTGTCCAAGCGGATGCGCGTCCATACGTCGGCCGGCTGGATGTGGCGTAGCGCGACGGCCGCCACGGCGGTCGCCGCCGGAGGGACGGTCGACATGGGGCGGAACCAGCCGGGGATCATGGGCGGGCTGCCGCAGCGGTTCCGATGGGGCCGGGGCGTCAGAGCCGCCCGTCCGCCGCGCGCACCGCATCGGCGATCGCGTCCGCGACGCGCTGCACGCGCGGCGACCGGCGCACGTCGGGGTGCACGACGAGCCAGATCTCGCGCTCGATGTCGCAGCGCGGCGCGGAGGTCAGTTCGACGAGCGGCATGGATGCGGGCCCGGTGCGGGTAGGCGCGGCTGCGTCTGTGGTGGCGAAGGCGCGGGCGGCATCGGCGACGGGCGGTCGCCCGGATTCACACTCCTCCGGCGGGTGAAGCGCCGCCGTCACGGAATCGATCGCCGGATCATCCACGAGAAACCGCGGCAGCAGCGCGACGCCTGCGCCGGCCGCGCACGCGCGATGCAGCGCGGCCAGATCGTTCGCGACGAACGCGAAGCGGCGCCCGGCCGCGAAGCGGGCGAGCCATTGCTGCTGCGGGGTTTGCGCGAGCGCGTCGTCGTAGCCGAGGAACTGCCATGCGTCGGGCGGCGCGGCTGCCCATTCGGGCGTCGCGCACAGCACGAAGCGCATCGTGCCGAGCCGGCGCGCGGCGAGCCCCGGCTCGCTTGGCCGCGACAGGCGCACCGCGAGATCGGCTTCGCGCGCATACAGGTTGGCCGCGTGCATCTCGCCGAGCAGGTCGATCCGCAGCCGCGGCCATGCGCGCAGCGCGCGCGCCAGGCGCGGCGCGAGGAAGTGGCTCGCGAACACCGGCGAGGCCGACACGCGCACGACGCCGTCGAGATCGGCCGCGCCTTGCGCGGCGCGCGCGAACGCCTGCGTGCCTGCTTCGATGTGCGCGGCATGGTCGGCGAGCCGCAGGCCCTCGTCGGTCGGCGGCCAGCCGCGCGGCAGGCGGTCGAACAGCCGGATGCCGAGCGCGTCCTCCAGCGCATCGATGCGCCGCGCGACCGTCGAATGCTGGACCCGCAGCGCGCGCGCGGCGGCCGACAGGCTGCCGCCGCGCATCACCGCGAGGAAGTAGCGGATGTCGTCCCAGCTCATCGCGGGCGCCGGCGTGACGCCATCATCTGTCGAATTTTGCACAGTCAGTGGGCGGAAATCGTGAATTCCGATCGATTATGCACGATGGGATCATCGTGTCACTTCATTCGACTGCGAGGACCGTCATGACCCAAACTGCCACCGCCATCCGGATCGGGATCGATCAATACGGCGATGCCGGCGTGCTGCGCCGCGTGGATGCGCCCGTCGCGCCGCCCGGCGTTGGCGAGGTGCGGATTCGCCAGACGGCCGTCGGCGTGAACTTCGTCGACATCTATTTCCGGACCGGTGCGCATCCGCTGCCCGCGCTGCCGGACGCGCTCGGCGTCGAGGCGGCCGGCGTGATCGACGCGGTCGGGCCCGGCGTGACGGATCTCGTGCCGGGCCAGCGCGTCGCGTACGCCGGGCTGCCGACCGGCAGCTACGCGACCCTGCGCACGCTGCCGGCCGCGCGCGTGCTGCCGGTGCCCGACGGGCTGAGCGACGATGCGGCCGCTGCCGGGCTGCTGAAAGGGATCACGGTCTACATGCTGCTGCATCGGGTCCGGCAGGTCCGCCCGGGCGACACGGTGCTCGTGCACGCGGCGGCCGGCGGCGTCGGGTTGCTGGCCACGCAATGGGCGCGCGCGCTCGGCGCGCGGGTGATCGGCACGGTCGGATCGGCGGCGAAGGGCGCGCTCGTCCGGGCGCATGGCGCGGAGGCGGTAGTCACGTATCGCGAGGAAGATTTTGTCGCGGCGGCGCGCGCGTTCGGCGGCGGCGCGGGCGTCGATTACGCGATCGACGGGATCGGCGGCGATGTGCTGACCCGCACGCTCGGCGCGGTCAAGCCGTTCGGCATGGTGGCGAGCATCGGGCAGGTGGCCGCGGTCGGCGCGCGGCAGACGATCGATCTCGACGAGCTCGGGCCGGCGCGCTCGATCGCGCTGGCCCGGCCGAGCGTGCTCGGGTTCATCGCGCGCGACGTCGACGGCTACCGGGAAGCCGCGCGCGTGACCCTCGAGCAGCTGGCGGGCGGGATGCACGTCGAGATCGGCGCGCGGCTGCCGCTGGATCGGGCGGCCGATGCGCACCGGATGCTGGAAGCGCGTGCGACGACGGGGGCGGTGGTGCTGGTGCCGTGAGCGGCGCGGCATTCGCCAATGGCGCACCAGACGCTACACGCTGACCGCGCTCGCTCATGAGTCGGCGTCACCTATCGAGCATCGAGCGTGCGGATCGGCACTTGGTAAAAGGAAACGGCCGTATTTTTGCAGGAATGGGGAGGGGGCAGGTTCCTGCGTTCCCCCTCCCGGTTGAAACCCGCTACTCGGTCCGTTGCGCCAAGTCGCTTCGCGAACAGCCGGACAATCTTGACGGCAGTGCCCGACCCTTCACCGTGAGTGAGCAAGACGATTGGCGCGGCGCTTTCGTGAGTTACCTGGCCAGGGCCTCGGCCACAGCAATCGCATCGGAGAGAGGTTCAACGGGCTGACCATCGACGGTGACCTTGGTCATCGAGTAGAACGTGACGGTGGCGCCGGTGGGCGCGTAAAACGGCAAACCCCCGTCTTGTTCCAAATACACGATATATCCACGCGGATCGGTGCGCGACGGCCAATTTTCGATCTGCCCCGGTGCAACCTGGAAGCGACCCGGGTCGCCATCGGTCCAGCGACTGATCGATGCAGTCAACGTGATCGGCGACAAGTTCTGAACACTGACTCCAGTTGCCATGATTCCACCTCTATTTCTATATGGATTAGTAAAAACCCAATTAAAGAATGGGAATGATCGGCCTTGATAATTGGGCTACCTATGGATTCGCTGTGAATCGGCTAGGTGGCTTGATTTTATATGGAGGTTATCGGGATGCAAGGCGGGATTTGTTATGTATCGTCAATTAATAAAACCAGGTAATTTTATTGTCATCAATAATCGAGTGTTGCTGTAATAATTTACATTTGAGGTGTAATTATTTCGATTAATTGAGTGCCGATGCGGATCGTGCGCGATCCATTGGTCAAGCAAAAAATCAGATTTCCGCACCTGCACGATCGACGCGATTTCGGTGCCGTCGCTCGCATCGTCTCGGCCACGCTTCCGTGTTGAACGGAACGACCCCCGGTAGCTGGGGCGCGTGTCGTGTGATTGAACAAACCGCCGATCACGGTCGGATATGGGGCCGAACTGCTCTTGTGTTCTTTGTTTGCGAGGTATTGACGCAATTTGCCGTGTGGGCGAAATCTGAAATCTCGTCCCGCGCCGCAGGTACGCCAGATCGCACCGTCAATTTTGGTCGGGTTAATGCTTTAAATCGACTACCCGATCCAAGCGCTCGAGTGCCGGCATTCAACGCATTGCCGACCTGCACCTGGACCAGCGCTGCAGACCGGGCGCGAGGCCCGTTGCTGTCCCTGGAGCCGAGCCAAGCACGTTCAGCCGCCCTTGCGCAGCGGCGCGTCCTCGACGAACCACGCGAGCACGAACGCGATCGCGATCGTGCTCGCCGCCGCCAGATACACGACGTGCAGCGACCCCGCAAACGCATCCAGGTACGCATGCCGCACCGCGTCCGGCAACTGGTGCACGGCGGCCGGGCTGAGTGCGCGCGGCAGCTCGTTGCCCGCCGGCAGCGCCTGCACGAGCCGCGACTGCAGGCCGTTCGAGAACAGCGCGCCGAACGCCGCGACGCCGAGCGAGCCGCCGATCGAGCGGAACAGCGTGACGCCGGACGTCGCGACGCCCATGTGGCGGAACGCGACCGTGTTCTGCACCGCGAGCGTGAGCACCGGCATCACCATGCCGAGCCCGATGCCGAGCAGCGCCATGTAGCCGTACATCGTGTGCAGCGGCGTGTCGAGCGTCAGCGTCGCCAGCAGCGCCATCGCGATGCCGCCGGCCAGCGTGCCCGCGATCGGGAACACGCGGTACTTGCCGAACCTCGAGATCAGGCGGCCGCTCACGACCGACATCGCGAGCATCCCGCCCATCATCGGCAGCAGCTGCATGCCGGCCTGCGACGGCGTCGAGCCCTTCACGACCTGCAGGTACAGCGGAATGAACGTGACGGAGCCGAACAGCGCGATGCCGACGACGAAGCCGATCAGGCTGCACAGCACGAAGGAGCGGTGGCGGAACAGCGCGAGCGGCATGATCGGTTCGGCGGCGAGCCGCTCCTCGTACACGAAGCCGCCGACCGCCACGACGCCGAGCGCGAGCATCATCCACAACTGCGGCGACGACCACGGCAGCAGCGAGCCGCCTTCGCTCGTAAACAGGACGATGCAGGTGAGGGCGGTCGCGAGGAACGCGGCGCCCATGTAGTCGATCCGGTGCTTCACATGCGCGGTGTGCGGCTTGAACGCGATGCCGATCACCACGAGCGCGACCGCGCCGAGCGGCAGGTTGATGGTGAAGATCCAGCGCCACGACAGGTGCTCGACCAGGAAGCCGCCGAGCAGCGGCCCGACGATCGTCGCGAGCCCGTACACGCCGCCGAACATCCCCTGGTAGCGGCCGCGCGCGTCGGGCGGGATCAGGTCGCCGATCGCGGCCATCGTGACGACCATCAGGCCGCCGCCGCCGAGCCCCTGCACCGCGCGCAGCAGGATCAGCTGCGTCATGTCCTGCGCGACGCCGCACAGCGCCGAGCCCGCGAGGAACAGCACGATCGCCGCCTGCAGCACGATCTTGCGGCCGTACAGGTCGCCGAGCTTGCCGTACAGCGGCAGTACGACGGTGGACGACAGCAGATACGCGGTGACGACCCAAGACAGCCGGTCGAGCCCGCCGAGCTCGCCGACGATCGTCGGCAGCGCGGTGGACACGATGGTCTGGTCGAGCGCGGACAGCAGCATCACGAGCAGCAGCGCGGCGACGATCAGGCCGACGGGGGCGTCGCGGCGGGCTGCGTCGACGGCCGGCGGGCGCGAAACGGTTTCGGTTTGCATGGAAGATGCCTGCTTAGGCAGTTAATTGCCCGGAAATATAGAGGCTTGAAGTTGCCTGGTCAATTTCTGCCGATGCTCGAATTGTTGCAGGCGTAACAGGAGGTTGATGTACGCGGAAATTGACGTGGATCACGCAAAAAAGCAGGGACAGGCTCAAGTTTTTTGCAGGCAAACCGTAATACAGCGTGCCGCGCGCCGTTTGCCGCGGCTTTTTCATACCGCCCACGTTCCGTCATGAACCTGAATGCCCTGTTTTCCCGTTTCTCGATCCGGACGCGGATCTTCTCCACGCTCGGCCTGGTCGCGGGCCTGCTCGTCGTCTCGGGGCTGATCGGCCTCGCCGGCATGCAGAGCTCGAACCGCGCGCTCGAGGAGGCCTATTCGCGGCAGCTGGCGGCGAAGAACGCGCTCGCCGCGGCGACCCTGAACCTGACGTTCGTGCGCACGACGCTCGACCGCGCGATGCTGCACCCCGAGGCGCCGGACGTGCCGGATCTCGTGAGCAAGGCGGAAGGCTACCTGTCGAAGGCGGACGCCGAGTGGCGCACGTACGCGGCGATGCCGCACGACGGCGACGAGACCGCGCTCGCGAGCCGCATGGACGCCGCGCGCCAGGCGCTGGTCGGGCAGGCGCTCAAGCCGATGGCCGACGCGATCCGCAGCGGCCGCCGCGACGAGGCCGACCGGCTGCTGATGACGGTCGCGCCGCCGCTGTCGGTCGCGCTCACGCAGGCCACCAATGCGCTCGACGATTTCCAGGCCGCACGCGGCAAGGAAGTGTTCGACACCGCGCAGACCTATTACAACTGGCTGCGCGCCGGCGCGGTCGCCGGCATCGCGTTCGGCCTCGCCGCGTGCCTCGGCTGCGCGATCGGCCTGCATTTCGCGATCTCGCAGCCGGTCGAGCGGCTGCTCGGGCATTTCCGCCGCCTGTCGGGCGGCGACCTCACGTCGGAAGTCCGCTGGTCGTCGCAGGACGAGATGGCCGAACTGGTGAAGGGCGTGACGGGCATGCAGCGCAGCCTGGTCGACACGGTGCGCCAGGTCACGCAGGGTTCCGAGGCGATCGTCACCGCGACGCACCAGATCGCCGCGGGCAACACCGACCTGTCGCAGCGCACCGAGGAGCAGGCAGCCGCGCTCGAGCAGACGGCCGCGAGCATGGAGCAGCTGACGGCGACGGTGAAGCAGAACGCCGACAACGCGGCCCAGGCGCAGGCCTGTGCGGATAGCGCGTCCGACATTGCGTCGAAGGGCGCGGCGGTGGTCGGCGAGGTCGTCGACACGATGAACGAGATCGACCAAAGCTCGCAGAAGGTCGCCGACATCATCGGCACGATCGAGGGCATCGCGTTCCAGACCAACATCCTCGCGCTGAACGCGGCCGTCGAAGCGGCGCGCGCGGGCGAGCAGGGCCGCGGCTTCGCGGTGGTCGCGGGCGAGGTGCGCACGCTCGCGCAGCGCTCGGCGTCCGCGGCGAAGGAAATCCGCACGCTGATCGGCGAATCGGTCGAGCGCGTCGCGAACGGCTCGCGGCTCGTCGGCGTGGCCGGCTCGACGATGCAGGACATCCAGCAGGCGATCGCGCGCGTGACGAGCATCATGACCGAGATCGCGGCGGCGTCGAACGAGCAGCGCGACGGCATCGAGCAAGTGAACCGCGCGGTGTCGCAGATGGATCAGGTGTCGCAGCAGAACGCGGCGCTCGTCGAGGAAGCCGCGGCAGCCGCCGCGTCGCTCGAGGAGCAGGCCGACGTGCTGCGCCGCGCGGTGGGCGCGTTCCGCGTCGCCTGACGCGGGCAGGCGGGAACCGGCCCGGGCGGATGGCGGCGGCCCGGGCGGATGGACGTTCGGGTTACGCCGCCGTGAGCTGCCCGGCCGCGCGCGACGACGCGACGAGCAGCAGCTTCATCGTCGCGCGGGTCGCGCCGACGAACAGCTTGCGGGCCGCGCGCGCGTCGAGCGTGTCGAAGTCGATCTCGGTGAGAATCACGCACGGCGCCGACTGGCCCTTGAAGCGGTAGATCGAATCGAGCAGCACGTCGCCGTCGACGTATTCCGGGTTGCCGAACAGGTCGTACTTGCCGGTGAAGCGCTTGACCCGGTGCGGCCCGAGCTGGTCGAGCGCCGCGAGCGCCGAGCTTTCGCGGCCGCGATACGACAGCACCGCGATGTCCTGCTTGCGGAACCCGAGCGACAGCGCGTGCGTGATCGCGCGCTTGGTCGCGTCGATGCAGGCGTCGGCGAGTGCGGCGGGCGGCGTGTCGGCATCGCCGTACGCGGACACCGCGAGATCCGAGCCGTCGAACGGGCTGCCCGAGCGCAGCTCGGCGGCGAGCGGCTCCACGCGGCCGACCACGTCGCGCACGAAGTCGAGCAGGTCGCGCGGGCTGCGGTAGTTCGTGAGCGCCTTCAGCGTGACCCAGCCCGGCAGCGCGACCGGCTCGCGCATGTAGAGGTTCTGCAACGGATCCTCGAGCCACCACCACGCGCCGTCCGGCGCAAGCAGCCGCTCCAGCGCCACCGCCCACGACGGATGAAAATCCTGCCCCTCGTCGACGATCAGCACGTCGAAGCGCCAGCGCTCGGGCACCGGCGTGTCGGCGAAGCGCGCCGCGAGCCGCTCGAACGCGTCGGGCGCCTGGAAATCGGGCGTATGGCCGCTGTCGCGCACGACCCAGTCGCACAGCTGGTGGTAGTTCGCGATCTTCGCGCCGGGCGGCGCGATGCGCGCGATGTAGTCGGCAAGCGGCCGGTTGAAACACACGTAGAGCACGCGCCGGCCCGCGGCGACAGCGTCGCGCATCGCCTGCACCGCGAGCTGCGTCTTGCCCGAGCCCGCGGTGCCCGTCACGCGCAGCCGGAACGGCGTGAACTCGAGCTGGCGCGCCCACGCGGCGAGGCCGCCGGACAGCCGCGTGACGAGCGTGCCGGCCTGCCCGACGAGCGCGCTCGTATCGGGGGCGAGCGCCAGTTCGTCGGCGAGGAAATGGTGAATCTTCGGCGCGTTTGCAAAGCGCGGCTCGTCGGCGGGCAGCAGTTGCAGGATCACCTGCGCGAGCTGCGCCTTGCGCGCCGCGTCGACGATGCGCTCGGCGGGCACGCCCGCGATCGCGGCCTGGCGGACCGCGTAGTCGGGGCAGTAGAGCAGCGCATCCACGCCGTAGACGCCCGCACCGAGCGCGGCCGTCAGGCGGCGGTGCAGCGTTTCCTGGGTGCGCGCGAGCTGGATCGGCACGTTGCGCTCGGTCTGCAGGTAGACCTTGACGAGCCCCTTCGGCGTCTCGCGCAGGAAGCCGGCCTTCTGCTCGATCAGCAGGATGCGCCCGGCCGGGCTGACGACCACGAACGCCGCTTCGCCGAACACCGAGAAGCCCTGCTCGGCGCGGGTCCAGTGCACGCCGTGGTACACGGTGTAGTCGTCCGGCAGCGCGTGTTCGAGGGCGGCGAGCGTCTCGCGCTCGCGTTCGGCCGCACCGGTGGCGGCGAGGCTTTTCCAGTCGTCGGGGATGAGGCGGGCCATGGCGTCGGGCGCGGCGGATGCCGGCGGGCGTGAACGGGTGCGGCTATTGTACTGAGGAACCCGTGCGCGGCCGTGGCGTGCGCGCCGGCAGTCGGGCCGGCGGTGGAGGCGTGGCGGCGCGCGGCGCTCAGCCGCGCGTGAGCCGTTTCGCGAGATCCGCGCTGAGGATCGCCATGCGTGCGGGCTTTTCGTAGCAGACCGCGTCGAACGCGCGGATCGCTTCGCTGATGTCGGCCTCGCTCGCGCGGCCGGTGAGCAGGTCGCCGGTCAGCACGAAGATCGGCGCGCCCGGGTTGTCGGACGTGCGCACCGCCTTGATCGCGGTGGCGGCCGTGCAGTCGTCGAACAGCCATTCGGTGACGACGGCGTCGAACGCCTGGCCCTGCAGCGCGTCGACGAAGGCGGCGAGGCCGTCGAATGCGGCCGTCGCAAAACCCTGCCGTTCGAGATAGCGGCACAGCTCGGTCGCGCTGACGCGATCGGGGTCGATCACGGCGACGAGCAGCTTGTCGTTCTCCGCGCGGCGCGGGTAGATCTCGATCTTGTGCACGTCGTACGCGTTCTGGTAGAGCACGCCGCTATGGCGCAGCACGCGCCAGCGGCCGTTCTGCTCGTACGCGACGAACTCGGGGCGCGCGCCTGCCTCGAGCGGCGCGCCGATCCAGGCGGTGCACGGGATCTCGGCGACCCCCGCGTACAGCACGGCTTCCTGCGAATACGCGCCGACCATGCCGGGGTCGAGCGTCTGCGCGCCGAACAGCTGCGCGGCGGGCTCGCCGTACGCTTCGGCAACCTTCTTGATCTGCGAGAGGGTCCACGGGCTGCTGCCGCGCAGCTTGCGGTGGCCCTGGGAAAAGCTGAGGTCGAGGATACGGCACAGCTCGGTGGTCTGCTGCCGCTTGCCGATGCCGTTGCGAGTCATCAGCTCGCGCACGCGCTCGGCAACCGCGAGGGAATCCGTGGTGATTGCTTCAGTGGTCATGCTACGGGAACGGATCGGGTCGAATGACGTTCAGGACGACGCCTTGCGGCGGAACTCGGCGGACAATCGGTTGCGATGTCCGGTGGCGAGCCGACCGGCCACGCGCGGAAAAGATAACTTTACCGCAAAATGGCATCGGTTCCTCGTTGCGATAGGTGCGATTGTGTGAAAGGTGTTTCGCAACGTTACGGGGCGCGATCCCGAGTTTCGCGCATTACTCACCAACAAGAAATAATGACGACAACGTACCCGCTTCACGACACGCTTACGCATGCCGACGCGGCCTTTCCGGCCGAGGCCGACGTGGTGATCGCCGGCGCCGGCATCATGGGCTGCGCAGCCGCGTACTACCTGGGTTTGCGCGGCCTGAAGGCCGTCGTGCTCGACAAGTCCCGGCTCGCCGGGCAGCAGTCCACGCGCGCGTGGGGCTTCGTGCGCCAGCAGGGGCGCGAGGCGGCCGAGGTGCCGCTGATGATGGCCGGCATGCGGATCTGGGAAGGATTAGAGGCCGCCCTCGGTTTCGATCTCGAATGGCGTCAGGGCGGCTGTCTCTATATTGCGGACAACGAAGCGGACTGGGCGTCGTTCCAGGCGTGGCTGAATGTCGCACACGACCACGGGCTCGACACGCGCACGCTGACGCCCGCGCAGATCGGCGAGCACGTGAACGGCCTCGCCGCGCCCGCGCTCGGCGGCCTCTACACCGCGAGCGACGGCCAGGCCGAGCCGCGGCGCGTGGCCGCCGCGTTCGCCGCGCGTGCGCGCGAAGCCGGCGCGCGGTTCTTCGAGGGCTGCGGCGTGACGGCGATCGAGACGGCCGGCGGCGCGGTCGTCGGCGTCATGACCGAGCGCGGCGCGATCCGCACGTCGCGCGTGATCTGCGCGGCCGGCGCGGCGAGCTTCCGGCTGCTCGACGCGCTCGGGATCCGGCTGCCGCAGCAGGCCGTGCGCGGCACCTGCATGCGCACCAACGTGCTGCCGCCCGTGTCCGCGTCGACGATCTGGGGGCACGGCCTCGGCATCCGCCAGCGCCGCAACGGCGCGATCAATCTGGCCGACGACATGCAGGTGGACGTCGACCTGACGCTCGGCCACCTGCGCGGGCTGAGCGTGTTCTGGCCGGAATTCTGGTCGCAGCGCGAGAAATTCCGGCTGCACCTGAATGGTGCGGCATGGCGCGATCTGGTCGCGCGCATCGGCGGCGGGCCGGGGCCGATCGAGCCGCGCGATCCGCAGCCGCAGCCGAACCGCGCGCACGCGCTGCGCGCGCTCGCGAAGCTGAAGGCGATCTTTCCGGCGCTGAAGGATGCGCAGGTCGTCGAGGCGTGGGCCGGCCTGATCGACGTGCTGCCCGACGGCATTCCGGTGATCGACGCGCCCGGCACGCCCGCCGGGCTCGCGATCGCGACCGGCTTCTGCGGTCACGGCTTCGCGATGGGGCCGATCGTCGGCCGGCTGCTCGCCGAATGGGTCGACACCGGCGCGCCGTCGCTCGACCTCGCGGCGTTCCGCGCGCGGCGTTTCGTCGACGGCACGATGGTGCGGCCGCGCAGCATGCTGTGACGGGCGGCGCGCGCGGGCCGAATGCCCGAGGCCTTCATCCGATGAGCGCGCCGGGTCCGGTCAGCCGCGCCGCCCGGGCGAGTGTCATTTCCCGGTGTCCTGGCCGCCGCGATTGAAGGCGACCGCCGGCCGCGCGCTGCCGGCTCCCCACGCCTCGGCCGGCCGCCCGACGTGCAGCGTGTCGAGCAACTGTCCCATGCCGGCGAACACCCGGTAGGCGCTCGCGGCTTCCGCATACTGGCCGCCGATGTAATCGATGCGTGCGCTGTAATACTCGTTCTCGGCATTGAGCAGATCGAGCAGCGAGCGCTGCCCGATGCCGAACTGCAGCATGTACGCTTCGCGCGTCGCCGCACTGGAATCGACGTACTGCTTGAGCACGACCATCCGGTCGCGCGCGGTGAGGTACGCGTTGTACGCATGCGAAACGCTTTCCTGGATCTCGAGGCGCGTGCGGTTGCGTTCCTCTTCCGCTTCGCGGATCTGCGCGTGCGCTTCGCCGATGCGCGCCTTGTCGGCGCCCCCTTGGAACAGGTTGTAGCGAAGACGCAGCATCACGCGGCGGTCGTTGGTCGGGCCGAGCACGCCGTCGCGGTCGTGGCTCGCGCTGAGCTCCAGGTCGAGGCGCGGCCACAGCGCGGCCTTGGCGCCGTCGTACCGCGCGCGTGCCTGGGCCACGTCCGCCTCGGCGCCGGCGAGCGACGGGTGGTTCGCCAGCGCCGCGTCCAGCGCGAGGCGTTCGGTCGGCGGCAGCGCGCCTTCCGGCGCCACCGGCTTGACGAGCGCATCCGGCGCCGAGCCTACGAGACGGGCGTAAGCCACTTCGGCATCCTTCAGGCTGCTTTGCTCGGTGCGCAAGTTGTCCTGGGCCAGCGCCAGCCGGCTTTCCGCCTGGTAAAGGTCGGCGCGGCGCCCGACGCCGCGGTCGCTGCGCAGCTTGATCTGGTCGTGGATCCGGCGATGGGATTCGAGGTTGTCCTCGGCGGCGGCCGTCGTCTCCCGGCGGCGCAGCACCTCGAGATAGGCGCCCACCACGCGCAGCGCCACGTCCTCGGACGTGGAGGCGACGCGATTGGCGGACGAGTCGATGCGCGCCTGCTGACGCGCCACTTCGCTCCTGACCGCGAAGCCGTCGAACAGCATCTGCGACAACGTCACGTTGGCGTTGCGATGCGTGAACGTGGTCCGGTTCAGGCCGAGCAGGCGGGTCTCCACATCGTCGCGCTGCTCCTTGCCGATCGACGCGTCGACGTCCACGCGCGGCCAGTAGCCGGCCCGCGCCTGCTTCAGGCCCTGATCGGCCGCTTCGCGGTTATACGTGGTGGCGCGGACTTCGGGGTTGGTTCTGATCGCTTGCTCGACTGCTTCCTGGAGACTTTGCGCGGCGGCGAGCGACGAGGCGGCGGCAAGCGCCGACGCGAGTGCGAGCACGGCTAGCAGCGGGCAGTTTCGGTTCATCGACTCGGTTTCCTGTCGCCTGTCGCCTGACGGCTGCCAGCAAGCAGCACGGCTCAGGCACGATCGGATATTTCGCGATGCTCGGAATCATGCGGCCGGCGCAGCTCGCCGGAATCACGTTGCGCCTTCTGGCAGCTTAGTCCATTCGACGGATTTCCCGTGAAGATATTCGCGTCGGTGCGCTGCGCAGGATGCGTCGGACCTGCCGCCGCGAGCGACGGCGTGCTGCATTCGATCGCGCGTGCACGCGTCGCTCGCGGGGCGTTCCGGCCGGCTAGACCTCCTGGACGTGGGGCAGCGGCGGCGGGGTGTAAGTGACGACGGTGCCGCTGCCTTGATCGTGCGAAAGCTGGAAGCCGCCGGCCGACAGGTTGCCCTGCAGCGCAACCTGCGCCGTGTGGGCGCCGTCGCTGACGGTCAGCGTGCCGCCCGTTCCGGTGTCGTTGGCCGTGAAGCTGAGCGTCGTGTGGTCGTTGAACAGGACATCCGCGAGATCGAGCGTATCGGCCGCGCCGAAGCCGCTGACCGTGCCGGTGAAGCCGGCGGACTGGTCCAGCTTGAGCGTGCCGGCGGCGCCGTCGGCGAACGTCGTGTTTTCCGCGGACGCGCCGCCGAACTCCAGGGTCGCGGCGCCGCTGATCGTCGCGCTGCCGGCGCCCGTCACGTCGCCGTGGATCGTCAGGTTGCCGTTGTTGGCCCACAGGTTGCCCGTGTTCGCCACGGCGCTGTCGATCACGAGGCCGCCGCTGCCCGTTGCCTCGAGCGTGCCCGTATTGACGACGGCGTGGGCGCCCGTGTCGATCACGAGCGCGTTGGCGCCGCTGGCGACGATCGTCCCTTCGTTGACGAGCGTCAGCTGGCCGGCGCCGAGCTGGCCGGCCCCGGCGATCGTGTTGTCGACGTTGACGAGCGTCGCGTCCGGCGTGCTGCCGAAGATGACGTTGTGGCTGTCGTCCGACAGCGTCACGTGTCCGCCGCCTTCCAGCGTCGCGCTCTTGACGAGCACCTCGAACCGGGTCAGGTCGCCCGTCGATCCGAGCGCGATCGTGCCCGTGTTGTCGATCGTGCCGCCGACGGGAAGCATCGCGCCGTCGTTGACCGTCATGACGCCGGCGTTGGTCGTGACCGCCTCCTGGTCGAACACGAAATTGTCGCTGGTGAGGTCGGTGGCGTGAACGCCCGCCACCGTGATGGTCGCGCCGTCGCCCAGTGCAATCACCGCGTTGCCGTTGGCGTCGTCCGTCATGTGCGCCTGGACGTCGCTGAAGCTCGTGATGCCGGTGAAGCCGACGAGGTCGATCTTGTCGGCGGCGAGGTCGAGATTGTGCAGCGTGTCGTTGCCGATCGGCTGCGCGAACACGAACAGGTCGTGGCCGGCGGATCCCGTGAGCTGATCGTCGCCCGACCACGCGAAGATCGGCGCGTTGGCCGCGAACGCTTCGACGTTGTCGGCGACCGTGACGGCCTGGTGGCTGCCGTCCGCGGCGGTCCAGGTTTCGGTCACGGTGAGCACCGTGGCGCCCGTGAAGGAAGCGGGCGGCGTGACGGAGAGTGCGCCGAGATCGTTCGTCGGGACGAGCCATGCGCCGTTGCCGAGGTCGGTGCCGGCGTTCAGCGTCCAGCCGGACGGGATGCCGGCGATCGTCACCGCGAGGTCGGACGCATGGCCCGACGGATCGGCCAGCGCCAGATTGATCTCGGATACGGCGACGCCGGCGGGCGCCGCGTGCGTCGAGGATCGCGTGTTGCCTGCCGTGTCCCACTCGGTCACGGTGAGGGAGTCCTTGTTGAGGTTGAGGCTCTGTTGCGTGAAGGTCCAGGTGCCGGCGTTTTGCTGCGTTGCGCTGTAGTCGGCGTTGGTGGTGTTGTCGTGGACCGTCACTTTCCAGACGTTCGATGTGTCGGTGGTGGCTGTGAGCGTGTTCCCGCTGTATTGCCACGACAGCGTGGACGGGGCGGTGGTGTCGAGCGTGAAATTGAAGCTGGTCGCGTTCGAGATGTTGCCTGCCAGGTCGATCTGGCGGACCTGGACGTTGTTCGTGCCTTCGATCGCGCTGAAGCTGGTGTTCCAATGGGCGCCATTGTCGACGCTGTACTGCACGGTGGCGCCGGTTTCGATGCCGGTGAGGTTCAGCGTGCCGACGTTGGTGACGTGGTCGGAGGCGCTGCTGCCGGAGTCGGTGGTCAGCGCGACACCGGGTGCGGCAGCCGACGTATCGAGCGTGAAGCCGAACGACGTCGCCGCCGAGGTATTGCCTGCCACGTCGATCTGGCGAACCTGCACGTTGTTTGTGCCTTCGACGGCGCTGAAGCTGGTGTTCCAATGGCCGCCATTGTCGACGCTGTATTGCACGGTGGCGCCGGTT
>NZ_CADESW010000012.1 GCF_902830275.1 Burkholderia stagnalis
CTGCTCGGGTTGCGATCGCCTTCGACGTTCAGCGGCGCCAGCACCTCGCCGCAGAATTTCGCGGATTCGTCGAGCACGGCCTGCGCGGTGTCGAAACCCGCATCCTCGAAGCCCGGCAACTGCGCAACGGCGTCGATGCCGGCGAGTTCCTTCAGCACGAACAGCATGTCCTTGACGGGGGCGATGTAGCTCATCGTTGCTCCTCCTTCTTCTGCTTATGGCGTAAAAAAAGGGGCGCTCGTCGCGCCCCTCGTATCGTGTGCTTACCGCTGAAGCATCAGCTGCGGCGCATCACGCCGCATCAGCCCAGTTCGCTCACGAGTTCCGGCACGAGCGTGAACAGGTCACCGACGAGGCCGTAGTCGGCCACGCTGAAGATCGGCGCTTCCGGATCCTTGTTGATCGCGACGATCACCTTCGAATCCTTCATGCCGGCCAGGTGCTGGATCGCACCCGAGATACCGACCGCGATGTACAGCTGCGGCGCGACAATCTTGCCGGTCTGGCCGACCTGGTAGTCGTTCGGCACGTAGCCGGCGTCGACTGCGGCGCGCGATGCGCCGAGTGCCGCCGACAGCTTGTCGGCCAGCGGCTCCAGCACCTTCGTGTAGTTCTCGCCGCTGCCCAGGCCACGGCCGCCCGACACGATGATGTTCGCCGACGTCAGCTCCGGACGGTCCAGCTTCGTCACTTCACGGCTCACGAACTGCGACTTGCCTGCGTCGGCTGCCGCTTCGATCTTCTCGACCGCTGCGCTGCCGCCTTCGGCCGCCACCGGATCGAAGCCCGTCGCACGCACCGTGATCACCTTGATCGGGTCGCTCGATTGCACCGTTGCGATCGCGTTGCCCGCGTAGATCGGGCGCTCGAACGTGTCGGCCGAATCGACTGCCGTGATGTCCGAGATCTGCGCGACGTCCAGCTTCGCGGCGATGCGCGGCGCGATGTTCTTGCCGTAGGCCGTCGCCGGCGCGAGGATGTGCGAGTAATCCTTCGCGATGTTCAGCGCGGTCGCTTCGACGTTTTCCGCGAGGCCTTCGGCCAGTTGCGGCGCGTCGGCCAGCAGCACCTTCGAAACACCAGCGATCTTCGCTGCCGCATCCGCCGCGCCCTGCGCGTTGTGGCCTGCAACCAGCACGTGAATGTCGCCGCCGATCTTCGTCGCCGCCGCCACCGTGTTCAGCGTGGCCGCCTTGATCGACGCGTTGTCGTGTTCTGCAATTACCAGAATCGTCATTTCTTTCCGCTCCCCTTACAGCACCTTGGCTTCGGTCTTCAGCTTCTCGACCAGCGTCTTCACGTCCGGCACCTTCACGCCGGCCGCGCGCTTCGGCGGCTCCGCCACCTTCAGCGTCTTCAGGCGCGGCGTCACGTCCACGCCGAGGTCTTCCGGCTTCACGGTTTCCAGCGGCTTCTTCTTCGCCTTCATGATGTTCGGCAGCGTCACGTAGCGCGGCTCGTTCAGGCGCAGGTCGGTCGTCACGACCGCCGGCAGCGTCAGCGACAGCGTTTCCGCGCCGCCGTCGATTTCACGCGCCACCGTGGCCTTGCCGTCCGCCACCGTCACCTTCGATGCAAACGTCGCCTGCGGCAGGCCCGCCAGCGCGGCCAGCATCTGGCCCGTCTGGTTCGAGTCGTCGTCGATGGCCTGCTTGCCGAGGATCACCAGCTGCGGCTTTTCCTTGTCGACCAGCGCCTTCAGGATCTTCGCGACGGCCAGCGGCTCGACGCCGTCGTTCGACTCGACGAGGATCGCGCGATCCGCGCCGATCGCCAGCGCCGTGCGCAGCGTTTCCTGCGCTTGCGTCACGCCAACCGACACCGCGATCACTTCGGTCGCCACGCCCGCTTCCTTCAGGCGCACCGCTTCCTCAACCGCGATTTCGTCGAACGGGTTCATCGACATCTTCACGTTCGCAATGTCGACGCCCGTGTTGTCCGACTTCACGCGGACCTTCACGTTGTAATCGACCACTCTTTTCACTGGCACCAGGATTTTCATGCACACGCTCCAAAGTTACGAATACGACCAGAGGCCATTTTATAGCGAGGCCTCGTGACTGCGCGGCCAAGCGGACCCATCCATCGTGGATGTCGAGGATACCGCTTCTTGGCGACGCGCCAATGATATCGAACGGTCGTTCTATTTTAAAAGAGAAAAAACCCGGACGCAAAGCCCGGGTTTTCGATCATCGACTCTAATCGCCGCCGGGCGCCCCGTGCGCCGCACGTTACCAGGCGGCGACGACCGCGCCGCCGAACTTGCCTTCGATGAACTGCTTCACCTCGGCCGAATGATAGGCCGCGACCAGCTGCGCGACCCACGGCTTGTTCCGGTCCGCCTCGCGGATCGCGATGATGTTCGCGTACGGGCCGTTCGGACCCTCGATCGCGATCGCGTCCTGTTTGGGCTTCAACCCCGCTTCCATCGCGAAGTTGGTGTTGATCGCTGCCGCGTCGACGTCGCCGAGCGAGCGCGGAATCTGCGCCGCATCGAGCTCGACGATCTTCAGCTTCCTCGGATTGTCGACGATGTCGAGCGGCGTCGCCTTCAGCCCCGCATCCGCACGCAGTTTCAGCACGCCCTGCTTCTGCAGCAACAGCAGCGCGCGGCCGCCATTCGTCGGATCGTTGGGGATCGCGACGCGCGCGCCGGGCTTCAGCTCGGCCAGCGACTTCACGCGCTTCGAATAGACGCCCATCGGGAACGTCACGGTCTCGGCCACCTTGATCAGCTTGTAGCCACGGTCCTTCACCTGCGCCTGCAGATACGGATCGTGCTGGTAGCTGTTCGCGTCGAGGTCGCCGGCGGCGAGCGCCGCGTTCGGCTGCACATAGTCGGAGAACTCGATGATCCGGATGTCGAGGCCGCTCTTTGCCGCGACCTTCTTCACCGCCTCCATCACCTGCGCGTGCGGGCCGCCCGTGACGCCGACCTTGATGGTCTCCGCACGGGCCGGTGCGCCCGCCGCGAACAGTGTGGCCGCGCCGAGCGCCGCCGCCAGCTTCAGCATGAATCGTCGTTGCATCGTCTTTCCCCCAAGCGCAAGAATGTCGTCTTATTTGTGGCTGAGCCGCCGCACGAGCCAGTCGCCGAACGACTGCACCAGCTGCACGAACACGATCAGGATCGCGACCACCGTCCACATCACTTCCGGCAGGTAACGCTGGTAGCCGTAACGGATGCCGAGGTCGCCAAGCCCGCCGCCGCCGATTGCGCCCGCCATCGCCGAATAGCCGACGAGCGACACGAACGTGATCGTCAGCCCGGCGACGACGCCCGGCAGCGATTCCGGCAGCAGCACCTTGAAGACGATCTGCGAGGTCGTCGCGCCCATCGATTGCGCGGCCTCGATCAGCCCGCGGTCCACTTCGCGCAGCGCGGTCTCGACGAGCCGCGCGATGAACGGCGCGGCCGCGAGCGTCAGCGGCACGACTGCCGCGGCGGTGCCGATCGACGAACCGGTGACGAGCCGCGTGAACGGAATCACCGCGACCAGCAGGATGATGAACGGCGTCGAACGCACCGCGTTCACGATACCGCCGAGCACGCGGTTCACCGCAAGGTTCTGCAGCACGCCCTGGCGGTCGGTCAGGTACAGCAGCACGCCGAGCGGCAGCCCGACGAGCGCGCCGACCACGCCCGAGATGCCGACCATGATCAGCGTCTCCCAGAACGACTGCACGAACATGTCGAACATTTCACTCAACATACGAAAGCTCCTCCACCACCACGCCTTGCTCGCGCAGGAACGCGAGCGCCTGTCCGACCTTGCCCGGCTCGCCGCCCGCGAGCACCGCGAGCGAACCGAATGCCTGGCCCTGGATCTCGTCGATCTGGCCGTGCAGGATGTTGAAATCGAGCTCGTAGCGGCGGATCGTCTCCGACAGGATCGGCTGGTCGACGCCCGAACCCGTGAACGCGAGGCGCAGCAGGTGGCCGCTGCCGGTCTTGAGCCGCTCGGCCACGCGCGCCTTCAGCGCAGGCGGCAGCTCCTGCGCGATCACGTCGCCGATCAGCGCGCGCGTCACTTCGTGGTGCGGCTGCAGGAACACGTCGATGACCTTGCCTTCCTCGACCACGCGCCCGGCATCGAGCACCGCGACGCGGTCGCAGACCTGCTTGATCACTTCCATCTGGTGCGTGATCAGCACGATCGTCAGGCCGAGCTCGCGGTTGATGCGCTTCAGCAGGTCGAGGATCGCGCGGGTCGTTTCCGGGTCGAGCGCCGACGTCGCTTCGTCCGACAGCAGCACCTTCGGCTCGCTCGCGAGCGCGCGCGCGATGCCGACCCGCTGCTTCTGGCCGCCGCTGATCTGCGCCGGATAGCGGTCCTTCTGCGCGGACAGCCCGACGAGGTCGAGCAGCGGCAGCACCGCGGCCTCGATGTCGGCGCGGCTCGCACCGGCCAGCTCGAGCGGCAGCGCGACGTTGTCGAACACCGTGCGCGACGACAGCAGGTTGAAGTGCTGGAAGATCATGCCGATCTCGCGGCGCGCTTCACGCAGCGCACGCGCGGGCAGCAGCGTCAGGTCGCGCCCGCCGACGACGACATTGCCTTCGGTCGGCCGGGTCAGCAGGTTGATGGTGCGCACGAGCGTGCTCTTGCCGGCGCCGCTGCGGCCGATGATGCCGAACACCTCGCCCTGGGGAACCGTCAGATTGACGTTGTGCAGCGCCTCGACCCATCCATTCGGCCCCGGGAAGCGCTGCGACAGATTACGTAATTCGATCATGTAAACAAAACGGCGGACGGCTGTGGAGCTGCCTGTGCAGGCCCCGCCAGTCGGCCGCCGATGCATCTGGAATAGCCGGCGATTCTACCGCAATCCACTAATTCCCCTTAATAATCGATTTCGATCTTTTCATAACTGATCGAAATTAGAGGGCAGCGCTGGCGCGTGGCGGCGGCGCGGCGTCTATGATCGGGAGCGCGAATGCCAACGAACGAAGGAGACACGCCAGATGACTGCCACCCCGAGCCCGGCCGCCGCACCCGCCTCCGCCCCGCCCGCGTCGCACCCGCCGCGCATGGGGCGGCTGCGCACTGCCGACGGGCTCGAGCTGGCGTCGTACCGCTGGCTGGCCGGCGAAGGCGCGCCGCGCGCGACGGTTGCGCTCGTGCACGGCCTCGCCGAGCATGCGGGACGCTACGCCGCGCTCGCCGCGCGCCTGAACGCGGCCGGCATCGACGTGCTCGCCGTCGACCTGCGCGGGCATGGCCAGTCGCCGGGCAAGCGCGCGTGGGTCGAGCGCTTCGACGGCTACCTGAACGACGCGGATGCGCTCGTCGACAAGGCCGCGCGCGGCGGCGCGCCGCTGTTCCTGATGGGGCACAGCATGGGCGGTGCGGTCGCCGCACTGTATGCGATCGAGCGCGCGGCGGCACGCGGCCGCACGCTTGCAGGCCTTGTGCTGTCGAGCCCCGCGCTGGCGCCGGGCCGCGACGTGCCGCGCTGGATGCTCGCGGTCAGCCGCGTGATCAGCCGCGTGTGGCCGACCTTTCCGGCGATCCGGATCGATCCGGCGCTGCTGTCGCGCGATCCGGCGGTGGTCGAGGCCAACCGCACCGACCCGCTCGTGCATCACGCGGCCGTGCCCGCGCGCACCGGCGCGGAGATCCTCGATGCGATGGCGCGCATCGAGCGCGGCCGCGGCGCGCTGCGCGTGCCGGTGCTCGTCTATCACGGCACCGACGACAAGCTGACCGAGCCCGACGGCAGCCGCGCGTTCGGCGCGCGCGTCGGCTCGCCCGACCGCACGCTCACGCTATACGAGGGCGGCTTCCACGAGACGATGAACGATCTCGACCGCGAGCGCGTGATCGGCGCGCTGATCGCGTGGATTCACGCGCGCGCGCCGGCGCGCTGAGCGCGGCGGCGCGGCGTCAGATGCCGGCCAGCGCGCGCAGATGCGCGACGACGCTGCGCCCGAGCGCGGACAGGTTGTAACCGCCCTCGAGGCAGCTGACGATGCGGCCCTGCGCGTGACGGCGCGCGACGTCCACGACCTGCGCGGTCAGCCATTCGAAGTCCGCCTCGACAAGGCCGAGGCCGCCGATATCGTCCTCGCGGTGCGCGTCGAAGCCCGCCGACACGAACAGCATCTGCGGCTTGAACGCTTCGAGGCGCGGCAGCCAGAACATGTCGACCGCCTCGCGGATCGCCATCCCGTTGCTGCGCGCGGGCATCGGCAGGTTGACCATGTTGGGCGCCTGGTGCTCGGCGCCCGAGAACGGATACAGCGGATGCTGGAAGAAGCTGCACATCAGCACGCACTCGTCGTTCGCGAACGCCGCTTCGGTGCCGTTGCCGTGATGCACGTCGAAGTCGACGATCGCGACGCGCTCGAGCCCGTGCACGTCGAGCGCATGCCGCGCCGCGATCGCGACGTTATTGAAGAAGCAGAAGCCCATCGCGCGCGCCGGCTCCGCGTGATGGCCGGGCGGCCGCACGCTGCAGAACGCATTGTCGTAGCGCCCCTCGATCACCGCGTCGGTCGCCGCGATCGCGGCGCCGGCTGCGCGCAGCGCCGCGCGCCACGTATCGCGGTTCATCAGCGTATCGGGATCGATCTCGACGTAGCCGTCGACCGGCGTCATGCTTCGGATATAGTCGATATGCGCCTGCGTATGCACGCGCGCGAGCGCCACTTCGCTCGCGAACGGCGCGGTCTCGTGCGCGATCAGGTCGTCGATGCGGCTGGCAATCAGCTGGTCCTGGATCGCCGACAGCCGGGCCGGGCATTCCGGATGCCATTCCCCCATCTCGTGCAGCATGCAGTCGGGGTGCGTATAAAAGGCGGTTGCCATAAGCGTCGTCCGCGGCGCGCCGGCGCCGCAGGTCTCCATCGATAAGGTCCATCGTCTGTCGCGAATTCGCCGCTAACTTACCACAACGGAAGGCCGAACCGCCCCGATGTGCCAGATGCGTCGGGTATACTGCGCCGAACACATTCGCCCTGTCCGACCCGGTTCGTCATGAATTACAACAAGCCTGCCGCATCTCCCGCCGCGCTGTCCCGCCTCCGTCTCCCGTTCATTGCCGCCGTCCTCGCCGCCGCGTTCTGTGCCGCGCCGGCCGGCGCGCAGACGAAGACGGCGAAGCCCGCCGGCAAGCTCGTCGCGCAGGCCCAGCCGCAACAGGCGGCGCAGCAAGGGCAAACCTTCGAGGAAGAGATCGTCCCGCAGCGCTACGCGAACAATACGCAGGTGGATTCATTCATCGACGAGATGGCGAGCCGCCACGGCTTCGATCAGGCGAGCCTGCGCACGCTGTTTTCACGCGTGAGCTACTCGGCGACCGCGGTCAAGCTCGTGAAGCCTGCGCCGACGCCGTCGGTCAAGAACTGGCGCCTGTATCGCTCGCGCTTCATCGAGCCGATCCGCATCAATGCGGGCGTGAAGTTCTGGAAAGCGAACCAGGCGACGCTGCAGCGCGCGTCGGAGCAATTCGGCGTACCGCCGGAGGTGATCGTCGGCATCATCGGCGTCGAGACGATCTACGGCCGCTACATGGGCAACTTCCGCGTGCTCGACGCGCTGACGACGCTCACCTTCGACTATCCGGACACGCCGAACCGCGACAGCCGCCAGGCGACGTTCCGCAAGAACCTCGAGGATTTCCTCGTCTGGACGCGCGACAGCCGGCTCGACCCGACGACCGTGCTCGGCTCGTACACGGGCGCGATCGGCATCCCGCAGTTCCTGCCGAGCAGCATCCGCGAATATGCGGTCGATTTCGAAGGCAACGGCCACGTCGACCTGCGCAACAGCCCGGCCGATGCGATCGGCAGCGTCGCGAACTACCTGAAGCAGCACGGTTGGGAAACCAACCGGCCGGTGGTCTGGCAGATCGCGCCCGACACGGGCAGCCAGGGCATCGCGCAAGCCGCGGCGGACGGGCAGCCAGAGCCGCACTGGGCACTGTCGCAACTGCTGCGCGCGGGCCTGACGCTCAACGAGCCGACGATCAACGTGGCCGGCGAGGCAGACACGCCGGTGACCGTCGTCGATCTGCCGTCGCCGGGGCGCGCGACCGAATACATGCTCGGGCTCAAGAATTTCTACGTGCTGACGCGCTACAACCGCAGCTTCTTCTACGCGCTCGCGGTCTACGAGCTCGGCGAAAGCGTGAAGGCGCAGATGGAAGCGAACGGTGCGCTCGCGCCCGCCGACTCGAATACGCAGGCACCACAGTAAAGCATCACGCACGGACAACAAAAAACGCCGCATCGCGGCGTTTTTTTATTGCGTGCGAACGATAACGCTTACGCGGGAAATACACCCGTCGACAGGTAGCGGTCGCCGCGGTCGCAGATGATGAACACGATCGTCGCGTTCTCGACCTGCCGCGCGATGCGCATCGCGACTTCGCACGCGCCGCCCGACGAGATGCCCGCGAAGATCCCTTCGACGGCCGCGAGCTTGCGCGCCATCGCTTCGGAGGCCGCCTGGCTCACGCTCTCGACGCGGTCGACCCGGCTGCGATCGAAAATCTTCGGCAGGTAGGCTTCCGGCCACTTGCGGATGCCCGGGATGCGCGAGCCCTCTTCCGGTTGCGCGCCGACGATCTCGATCTTCTCGTTGCGCTCCTTCAGGTACTGCGACACGCCCATGATCGTGCCGGTCGTGCCCATCGCCGACACGAAGTGCGTGATGCGGCCGTCCGTGTCGCGCCAGATTTCCGGCCCCGTCGCTTCGTAGTGCGCGAGCGGGTTGTCGAGGTTCGCGAACTGGTCGAGGATCACGCCCTTGCCTTCGCGCTGCATCTGCTCCGCGAGATCGCGCGCCAGCTCCATCCCGCCCTTCACCGGCGTGAGGATGATTTCCGCGCCGTATGCGGCCATGCTCTGGCGGCGCTCGACCGACAGATCCTCCGGCATGATCAGCACCATCTTGTAGCCGCGGATCGCCGCGGCCATCGCGAGCGCGATGCCCGTGTTGCCGCTCGTCGCCTCGATCAGCGTATCGCCCGGCTTGATGCGGCCACGCTGCTCGGCCTTGCGGATCATCGACAGCGCCGGACGATCCTTCACGGACCCCGCCGGATTGTTGCCTTCGAGTTTCGCGAGAATCACGTTGTTGCGCGCGCGAATCTCGTCATCCGGCAGGCGGACCAGTTGCACGAGCGGCGTGTTGCCGATCGTGTCTTCGATAGTTTTGTAAGCCATGGAGATACCGTGAGTACGAGGCTGATCAATCGGTCGATTGTAAACCAGCGACGCAGCACACGCGTTCTACCCCCTTCGCCGCGATGGAATACCCGCACCCGGCGACGGCATGCGCGCGGCATCGCCACGCAAAAAACCCGCGGCATGCCGCGGGAAACCGTCGCAATGACGACGGCTGAAGGAGCCTGTTCGTCCGGCTCGCGTACGCGATCGCTCGAACGCTATTTCTGTGCGGTGCGCGCCGCGCCGGGCTTGGCCGGCGCAGTCGCCGTCGCCGGGGCAGTCGGTGCGGCAGCGGATTTCGCCGCGGCAGCCGGCGGCGCCGCGCCAACCGTCAGCCCTTCGCGCTGCAGGCGCTCGACGGTGTGACCGCCCATCCCCTTCACGCGTGCCGCGAGGTCGTCCGCATTCTTGAACGGCCCCCGCGCATTGCGTTCGTCGAGAATCGCCTTGGCCCTCGCGGGCCCGATGCCCTTGATGCCGAGGAGCGCATCCTCGCTCGCGGCATTGACGTCGACGGCCGCCCACGCCGACGCGATCGCGCCGAACAGGGCTGCCGCAGCGAACCATTTCTTGATCATGTTCCGGATCTCCAAGTGAAAACGGCCGGCGGCCGCCGACCGTGAGACCCAGTCTAAGGAATCGGCGCGCCGGCTTAAACCTGGCCGGACAGCCAACGTACGTAACGGTCGACGCCTTCCTGCACCGTCAGGAACGGCGCATCGTAGCCGGCCGCGCGCAGCTTCGTCTGGTCCGCCTGCGTGAAGCACTGGTACTTGCCGCGCAGCGCGTCCGGGAACGGCACGTATTCGATCAGCCCCTGCTCGACCTGCTGCGCGAGCGTCAGCGGCGGCAGGTTGTCGAGCGCGCGCAGCGTGTTGACCACCGACGTCGCGACGTCGTTGAACGGCTGCGCGCGGCCGGTGCCGAGGTTGAAGATGCCCGACTTCTCCGGATGATCGAAGAAGAACAGGTTCACCTTCACGACGTCCTCGACCGACACGAAATCGCGCGTCTGCTCGCCCGGCGCGTAGCCGTTGTATTCGCCGAACAGCTTGACCTTGCCTTCCGCGCGGAACTGGTTGAAGTTGTGGAACGCGACCGATGCCATGCGGCCCTTGTGCGTCTCGCGCGGGCCATACACGTTGAAGTAACGGAAGCCGGCGATCTGGCTCTTCGCGCTCGGAAGCACGCGGCGGATCACCTGGTCGAACAGGAACTTCGAATAGCCGTAGATGTTGAGCGGCGCCTCGACCTCGCGCTCCTCGACGAAGCGCGTCGAGCCGCCGTAGGTCGCTGCCGACGACGCGTACAGGAACTGCGCGCCCTGTGCGAGGCACGCATCGAGCACGCCGCGGCTGTAGCGGAAGTTGTTGTCCATCATGTAGCGGCCGTCGTGTTCCATCGTGTCCGAACACGCGCCTTCGTGGAACACCGCACGCACCTTGCCGAAATCGCCGCGCGCGAAGCGCTCGGCGAATTCGGTCTTGTCGAGGTAGTCGTCGATCTCGCAATCGACGAGGTTCTTGAACTTGTCCGCGCGCGTCAGATTGTCGACCGCAATGATGCGCGTCTCGCCGCGCTCGTTGAGCGCCTTGACGATGTTCGCGCCGATGAAACCGGCCGCGCCGGTGACGATGAGGGTCATGGTCGTCCTGTCTGAAAAAGTGACGAGGCAGCGCGCGGCGCAACGAGCGCGCCGCGCGCATGCGCTCAGTGAAACAGTTCGTCGTAGTCTACCGTGGCGGTGCCGAGCTTGCCGACCACGATCCCCGCCGCGCGATTCGCAAGCACGACCGCGTCGACGAGCGGCACGCCCGCGCCGAGCATCGTCGCGACCGTCGCGATCACCGTGTCGCCCGCGCCGGACACGTCGAACACTTCGCGCGCCAGCGCCGGCGCATGCAGCTCGCCCGCGCCGGAGAACAGCGTCATGCCCTCCTCCGAGCGCGTGAGCAGCAGCGCGTCGATGTCGAGCGACGCGCGCAGCTTCGCGACCCGCCCGCGCAGGTCGTCTTCCGATTTCCATTGCCCGACGACCTCGCGCAGCTCCGCGCGGTTCGGCGTGATCAACGACGCGCCGCGATAGCGCTCCCAGTCGTCGCCCTTCGGATCGACGAGCACGGGCCTGCCGGCCGCGCGCGCCTTCGCGATCATCGTCGTCACGTGCGTGAGGCCGCCCTTCGCGTAATCCGACATCAGGATCACGTCGTGCTGCGGCAGCAGCGCGTCGAAGCGCGCGAGCCCGGCAAGCAGCACCTCATGCGTCGGCGTCGCCTCGAAGTCGACGCGCAGCAGTTGCTGCTGGCGCGCAAGCACGCGCAGCTTGATCGTCGTCGGCAACGACGGATCGCGCTCGAGGTGCGGCGTCACGCCGCTCGTGCCGAGCAGCTCGACGATCCGCTCGCCCGGCTCGTCGCAGCCGACGACGCACAGCAGCCCGGCCTGGCCGCCGAGCGTCACCGCGTTGCGCGCGACGTTCGCCGCGCCGCCGAGGCGCTCTTCCTGGCGCTGCACGTGCACGACGGGCACCGGCGCTTCCGGCGAGATGCGGTCGACATTGCCGAACCAGTAGCGATCGAGCATCACGTCGCCGACGACGAGCACGCGCGAGCGCGCGATCTGCTCGCGCGGCACCGGGCCGATTTCACGAGGGGCGTTCATCGTCCGGTCATCCACGGGAAACGGTCTGGGGATCGACATGCGGACGCCCGATCGCGTAGTAGTCGATGCCGAGCTCGGCCATCGCATCCGGTTCGTACAGGTTGCGCCCGTCGAAGATCACCGGCGCTTTCAGTTCCGCCTTCAGGCGCGCGAAATCGGGGCTCCTGAATTCCTTCCACTCGGTGACGATCACGAGCGCATCCGCACCGGTCACCGCGACGTCCTGCGTGTCGACGAAATGCAGGCGCGACAGCGCATCGGGGTCCGCGCCGAGATCCAGCGCGAACACGCGCCGCGCCTCCTCGATCGCGACCGGGTCGTACGCGCGCACCGCCGCGCCGCGCTCGAGCAGCGCGGCGATCAGGCGGCGGCTCGGCGCCTCGCGCATGTCGTCGGTGTTCGGCTTGAATGCGAGGCCCCAGACCGCGAACTCGCGGCCGCTCAGATCCGCGCCGAAGCGCTGCTCGATCTTGCCGATCAGCACGCTCTTCTGCGCGTGATTGGCCGCCTCGACCGCCTCGAGGATGTGCAGCGGCTGGCCGTTCTCGCCCGCGGTGCGGATCAGCGCCTGCACGTCCTTCGGGAAGCACGAGCCGCCGTAGCCGACGCCCGCATACAGGAAGTGATAGCCGATGCGCGGATCGGAGCCGATCCCGCGCCGCACGGCTTCGATGTCGGCGCCGACCTTGTCGGCCAGGTTCGACATCTCGTTCATGAACGAGATGCGCGTCGCGAGCATTGCATTCGCCGCGTACTTCGAGAATTCCGCCGAGCGCACGTCCATGTAGATCGTGCGCTCGTGATTGCGGTTGAACGGCGCGTACAGCTTCTTCATCTTCTCGCGCGCGATCACGCCCACCTCGTCGTCATCGACGCCGATGATGATCCGGTCCGGGCGCATGAAGTCCTCGACCGCCGCGCCTTCCTTCAGGAATTCGGGATTCGACACGACCGAGAAGCGGTGCGCGACGCTGCCCGCGAGGCCGCGCGCGGCCAGCGCCTCGTCGACCACGCCGCGCACGCGCTGCGCGGTGCCGACCGGCACGGTCGACTTGTCGACGATCACCTTGAAGCCGGTCATGTGGCGGCCGATGTTGCGTGCCGCCTCGAGCACGTATTGCAGGTCGGCGGAGCCGTCTTCGTCGGGCGGCGTGCCGACCGCGATGAACTGGATCTCGCCGTGCGCGACGCTCGCCTCGACATCGGTCGAGAAGCGCAGGCGCCCCGCCGCGCGGTTGCGCGCGATGATGTCGAGCAGCCCTGGCTCGTGAATCGGCATGCCGCCGTTGTTCAGGATGTCGATCTTGCGCGGATCGACGTCGAGACAGAAGACGTCATGACCGATTTCCGCGAGACAGGAGCCCGTGACGAGACCGACGTACCCGGTGCCGATGATGGTGATTTTCATAGATGTTCCGGTAAGGGTTCCCGGTGATTGACTGACTTGGCCGCCGGGCCGGGCCCGGCGGCGTCCGCATCGCGTTCGTCCCGCCCGCGCCGATCAGTTCGGCACGGCAGGTTCGACGCGGCGCGGCGCATAGGTTTCCCAACCGCTGCAACCGGGGCACTGCCAGTAAAAGAGCCGTGCCCGGAAACCGCAATTCTGGCACGTATACCGTGGCAGATTTTTGGTGCGCTGCTTGATCAGCGCACGCATCATTTCAAGCTCCTTACGGCGCGGTTCGTCGGCCGCCGCGATCTGCGCATCGAGCAGGTGCAGCATGCCCGACAGATTCGGCGACTTCTCCATCTGCGTGCGCGCGAGCATGTGCGCGGCATCTTGCCCGCGCAATGCGGCGATGTGCTGGTACGCGATCTCGAGCAGGTCGTTCGACGCATAGCGGTCGACGTAGCCCATCAGCAGCTCCGCGCCTTCGCCGGCCCGGTCGAGCGCGATGAAAGCCTTCATCAGCTTGTCGGCGACGAGCGGCAGGTAGGCCGGGTTCTGCGCCTCGACGCGCTTCCAGTGCCCGATCGCGCCCGCGTGGTCGCCCGCCGCCGCCGCCGCATCGCCGGACAGGATCGTCGCGCGGACGTTCTGCGGATTCGCGACCAGCGCGAGCCGCAACTGCTCCGCGGCAGCCGCGGCGTTCTTGCGCTGCAGCGCCTCCTGCGCGAGCTCGCAATGGAACTGCGCGATCTCGGTGCCGAGTTGCCCCCCGCCCATCGACTCGATGCGCTTCGCGGTGTCGATCGACTTGTTCCAGTCCTTCTCGATCTCGTAGATCGTCAGCAGCGCACGCTGCGCGCCGAGCGCGCGGTCGCCGTCGGCCAGCATGTGGAAGGTTTCTTCCGCGCGATCGAGCAGGCCGGCCTTCAGGAAATCCTGGCCGAGTTCGTACAGCGCGTGATCACGCTCGTTGACGGGCAGGTCGGTGCGGCTCAGCAGGTTCTGATGCACGCGGATCGCGCGATCCGTCTCGCCGCGGCGGCGGAACAGGTTGCCGAGCGCGAAGTGCAGTTCGACCGTCTCGGGGTCGAGCTTCGCGACCTCGATGAACGCGTCGATCGCCTTGTCGGGTTGTTCGTTCAGCAGAAAATTCAGGCCGCGGAAATACGAGCGCGGCAGATTGGCGCTCTCCGACAGCAGATTCTTCAGGTCATAGCGCGATGCGGCCCAGCCAAGCGCAAAAGCGACCGGAATCGCGAGCAACCACCAGAAATCCAGATCCATGCGAAATATCGAAGCGGAAACGAAAACCGCGCGGCGTTTCGCGCGGCTCACAGGGTCGTTAAATGACCGGCGGCATCGGCGGTTGGTCGACGATGGCCGGGGTTTCGCGCGCCGTGCGCAAGTCGCGCTTCAGGCGCCCGTTCTCGAGGCGCATGCGGAAGATCGAGGGCAGCGCGGACAGCAGGCCGGCCGCCAGGCCGACCGCGAAGAAGGCGAGACCGATCAGGATCAACGGAGCTTGCCAGGCGTACCCGGCGAGGAAATTCAGCGTCGCGGCTTGCGTATTGGCCAATGCGAGCACCAGCAACAGCACGAACACCAATACCCGGATCAGCCAGACGATAAATTTCATGAAGCCCTCTCTTGATTGAGATTTCACCGCGGCGCACGCGACTCCCCCTCGCCACGCCGAATCGACCCGTATTGTAAAGGATGCGTTTCTGCGACAGCGCATCCGTTTCGCGCGTGCGCCGGCACGCATCGAATGCTTGCCGCGAAAACAAAAAAGCGCCCCGCGAGGGGGCGCTCTTCTTCAGCCTTTGCTGGATGGGTTCCAGGCAGGCCGGATGACGTTCAACGATCGTCGTCCGGGTCCTCGGGCTTCAACGGTTCGCCGGCCCGGCCGTCGACGCGTTCGCGCAATTCCTTGCCGGGCTTGAAGTGCGGCACGAACTTCTCGGGCACCTGCACTTTCTCCCCCGACTTCGGGTTGCGCCCGACGCGCGCCGGGCGACGGTTGAGGCCGAAGCTGCCGAAGCCCCGAATTTCGATGCGATGCCCTTTGGACAGAGCTTCGGACATCGCATCGAGCATCGTTTTCACCGCGAAATCCGCATCCTTGAGGACAAGTTGCGGAAATCGCGATGCCAGCTGTGCGACCAACTCGGATTTGGTCATACTTCAGCAGACCTCGTAAGGCTTACTGGTTCTGGCCGTCGAGCTTGGCCTTCAGCAGCGCGCCGAGGTTCGTCGTGCCGGTTGCCGCTGCGCTGCTGTCGGACTGCAGGCCACGGATCGCCTCTTGCTGCTCGGCCGAATCCTTCGCCTTGATCGACAGGTTGATGCCGCGCGACTTGCGATCGATGTTGATCACCATCGCGTTGACCTTGTCGCCTTCCTTCAGCACGTTGCGAGCGTCTTCCACGCGGTCTTGCGAGATTTCCGACGCGCGCAGGTAGCCTTCGACGTCGCCGGTCAGCGTGACCACGGCACCCTTCGCATCGACCGACTTCACCACGCCGTCGACGATCGAACCCTTGTCGTTCATTGCAACGTAGTTGCTGAACGGGTCGCCTTCGAGCTGCTTGATGCCCAGCGAAATGCGTTCCTTCTCGACGTCGATGCCGAGCACGATCGCTTCCACTTCGTCGCCCTTCTTGTACTTGCGGACGGCTTCCTCGCCAGCTTCGCTCCACGACAGGTCCGACAGGTGGACCAGGCCGTCGATGCCGCCCGGCAGACCGATGAACACGCCGAAGTCGGTGATCGACTTGATCGCGCCCGTGATCTTGTCGCCCTTCTTGAAGTTGCGGCTGAAGTCATCCCACGGGTTCGGCTTGCACTGCTTCATGCCGAGGCTGATACGACGACGGTCTTCGTCGATCTCGAGGACCATGACTTCGACTTCGTCGCCCAGCTGGACAACCTTCGACGGAGCGACGTTCTTGTTCGTCCAGTCCATTTCCGACACGTGGACCAGGCCTTCGATGCCCGATTCCACTTCGACGAATGCGCCGTAGTCGGTGATGTTCGTGACCTTGCCGAACAGGCGCGTGCCCGACGGGTAACGGCGCGAGATGCCTTCCCACGGATCGTCGCCCAGTTGCTTGATGCCCAGCGAGACGCGGTTCTTCTCTTGGTCGAACTTGAGGATCTTCGCGGTGACTTCCTGGCCAACCGACAGGACTTCGCTCGGGTGACGCACGCGGCGCCATGCGATGTCGGTGATGTGCAGCAGGCCGTCGATGCCGCCGAGGTCCACGAACGCGCCGTAGTCGGTGATGTTCTTGACCACGCCGTTGACGATCGCGCCTTCCTTCAGCGTCTCGAGCAGCTTCGCGCGCTCTTCGCCTTGGGTTGCTTCGATCACTGCGCGGCGCGACAGCACGACGTTGTTACGCTTGCGGTCGAGCTTGATGACGCGGAACTCGAGCGTCTTGCCTTCGTACGGGGTCGTGTCCTTGACCGGACGCGTGTCGACCAGCGAACCCGGCAGGAACGCGCGGATGCCGTTGACCATCACGGTCATGCCGCCCTTCACCTTGCCGGTGATCGTGCCGGTGACGAGTTCGTTGTTGTCGAGGGCCTTTTCCAGCGACAGCCACGATGCAAGGCGCTTCGCCTTGTCGCGCGACAGGATCGTGTCGCCGTAGCCGTTTTCGAGCGCGTCGATCGCGACGGACACGAAATCGCCCGCCTGCACCTCAACCTCGCCCTGATCGTTCAGGAATTCCTCGATCGGAATGTAAGCCTCGGACTTGAGGCCTGCATTGACGACCACGAAGTTGTGGTCGACGCGCACGACTTCGGCGGAAATCACTTCGCCGGCGCGCATGTCTTGGCGGGTCAGCGACTCTTCGAACAGAGCCGCAAAGGATTCGGTATTCGGGTTGGAGGTTTGCAGGTCGGACATAAAAATCTGATTGTGCATGGATCGCAGGGCCGCGCCGTCCGGAATGGTCGGCTACGAGGGCCAGAGCGAAAGCCACACGGGGTTAAGGGTTGAAACACGCTTCGCGCTTGCGCGCGAAGCACCTACTGCCACCCCGCCTTCTCAGGCGGGCTGACCGGGCGCCCGATACCACTGCAGCACTTGATCGACCGCCTGATCGACCGAGAGCGCCGACGTATCGAGCAGCCTGGCGTCTGCCGCGGGCTTCAACGGCGCGGCCGCACGATTGCTGTCGCGCGCGTCGCGTTCTCGAAGATCCCGGAGCAAGTTATCAATATTAGCAGAAAAACCTTTTTGCATCAATTGCTTATGCCGTCTGGCCGCGCGCGCCTCGACGCTGGCCGTCAGAAACACCTTCAGCACGGCGTCCGGGAAGATCACCGTGCCCATGTCGCGGCCGTCCGCGACGAGGCCCGGCGTCTTGCGGAACGCGCGCTGGCGGGCGACGAGCGCGGTGCGCACCGGCGCATGCACGGCGATCGCGGACGCGCGATTGCCGACCGCCTCCGCACGAATGTCGTTCGACACGTCGACGCCGTCGAGCTGCGCGCAGCCCTCGCGGAACGTGATGTGGAGATCGTCGATCAGTTTCACGAGCGCGTCGACGTCTTCGGCTGCGATGTCGTAGCGCATGCTCGCGAGCGCGGCGAGACGGTACAGCGCGCCGCTGTCGAGCAGGTGAAAGCCGAGGTGGGCGGCAACGAGCGCCGCGACGGTGCCCTTGCCGGATGCGGTCGGGCCATCGATCGTGATGACCGGGGTCGGGTGAAAGGGTCGGTTGGATTTCATCGAAAATACGGGGTCAGGCCTTCGCGAGCGCGGTGAAGCGGTCGAAATAGTCGGGGAACGTCTTGCCGACGCATTTCGGGTCGTTGATGCGCACCGGCACGCCGCCGAGGCTCACGAGCGAGAAGCACATCGCCATCCGGTGATCGTCGTACGTGTCGATCGCGGCGTTCGGCGTCAATCGCGCCGGCGGCGTGACGACGAGATAGTCCGGCCCCTCCTCGACGCTCGCGCCGACCTTGCGCAGCTCGGTCGCCATCGCCGCGATGCGGTCGGTTTCCTTCACGCGCCAGCTTGCGATGTTGCGCAGCGTGCTCGGGCCGTCGGCGAACAGCGCCGCGACCGCGATCGTCATCGCCGCATCGGGAATCAGGTTGAAGTCCATGTCGATCGGCTCGAGCTTGCCGTGGTCGTGGCCGATGCCGCGCACTTCGATCCAGTCGTCGCCCATCGTCACGTTCGCGCCCATCTGCATCAGCGCGTTCGCGAAGCCGACGTCGCCCTGGATGCTCGCGCGCCCCACGCCCTCGACGCGCAGCGGCCCGCCGCCGAGCGCGCCGGCCGCGAGGAAATACGACGCCGACGACGCATCGCCCTCGACCATGATCTGCCCCGGCGATTTGTAGCGGACCCCGGCCGGCACGATGAAGCGCTGCCAGCCTTCGCGCTCGACGATCACGCCGAAGCGCGCCATCAGCTTGATCGTGATCTCGATGTACGGCTTCGAGATCAGCTCGCCATCGACCTCGACGACGATCCGGCCGTCCTTCGCCTTCACGAGCGGCAGCGTCATCAGGAGCGCGGTCAGGAACTGGCTCGACACGTCGCCGCGCACGCTGATCGGCGCGTCGACCGTGATCGACGCCGGCTTGATGCGCAGCGGCGGAAAGCCGTCGTTCTGCTCGTAGTCGATCTGCGCGCCGATCTGCCGCAGCCCGTCGACGAGATCGCCGATCGGCCGCTCGTGCATGCGCGGCACGCCGTGCACGCGATAGTCGCCGCCGTTCACCGCGAGCGCCGCCGTGAGCGGCCGCACCGCGGTGCCCGCGTTGCCGAGGAACAGGTCGGCCGTTTTCGCGGTGAACGCGCCGCGCGTGCCGGTGACGACGCAGGTGTCGCCGTCGCGCGCGAGTTTCACGCCGAGCTTGCCGAGCGCGTCGAGCATCACGCGCGTGTCGTCGGAGTCGAGCAGGTTGGTAATGGTCGTTTCGCCTTCGGCGAGCGCCGCGAGAAGCAGCACGCGGTTCGAGATGCTCTTCGAGCCGGGCAGACGCACGGTGCCCGACGCGCTGGAGTACGGGCCGAGATCGAGATGTTCCATGAGGGCTTCCTGTTATTTCCTGATCGTGTGGGCCGGCTGCCCGGAAACCGGCTCGCCGGATGCGGGCTTGCCGCCGCGCTCCTGCCACGCCGAACGCGCATCGCGCGACCGCGCGAACACGGCCTCGAGCGCCGCGCCGTCGCCGGCGTCGATCGCGGCCCGCAGCCGCGCAAGCACGCGCGTGTAGCCGTCGAGCTCGTCGAGCAACGCGGCGCGGTTCGCGACGCAGATGTCCCGCCACATTTCCGGGCTCGACGCGGCAATCCGCGTGAAATCGCGGAATCCGCCCGCCGCGTACGAGAATTTCAGTTCCGCGTCCGCCTCGCCGAGAATCTGCTCGACGAGCGCGAACGACAGCAGGTGCGGCAGATGGCTCACCGACGCGAACACGCGGTCGTGCTGCGCAGCGCTCATCGTCCGCACGTCGGCGCCCGTCGCGCGCCACATCGCATCGATTCGCGCGACCGACGCCGCCGGATTGTCGGGCAGCGGGCACAGCACGACATTGCGGCCGACGTACAGGTCCGGCAGCGCGGCCTCGACGCCGCTCGACTCGCGCCCGGCGATCGGATGGCCGGGCACGAACTGCGCGATGCGCGCGCCGAGCGCGTCGCGCGCGGCCGCGATGACGTCCGACTTGGTGCTGCCCGCATCGGTGACGATCGTCGCGCCGTCGAGCCACGGTGCGATGCGCGCGAGCAGCGGGCCCGTCTGCGCGACCGGCGCGGCCAGCAGCACCAGATCGGCGCCCGCGAGCGCGTCGCGCAATTGCGCGTCGTCGTCGAGCGCCGCGGCGCGATCGATCACGCCGAGCGCCAGCGCCCGCGCGACCGACGCAGCAGAACGTCCGACGCCGACGATCTCGCCCGCGTCGCCCGGCGCGCGCTCGCGCAGCGCGCGGGCCAGCGATCCGCCGATCAGGCCGACGCCGAAGATGACCAGTTTGTTGAATGCAAAGCCTGACACGACAAGAGCCAAGTTACGCGTAGCGGCGGTGCCGCGCCACGCGGGGTCCAGATTCCGGGTGGGCCGACAACCGGCGCGCACACACCGCGCCGGACGCCGCCCGCCCCGCCTTCGGCAGCGCCACCAGCCTGCCTCGCCTGCTTCGGCACGACCCGCGCCATGCCGGCGCAGGCCGCACGGGCCGCGTCAGCGCGCGCGCGGATACGAGCCGAGAACCTTCAGGAACGCGGCCTTCTTGCCGAGTTCCGTCAGTGCGGCCGCAACCGATGCGTCGTCCCGGTGCCCTTCGATGTCGATGTAGAAGTAATACTCCCACGTGCCGACGCGCGCCGGACGCGACTCGAAGCGCGTCATCGACACGCCGTGCCGCGCGAGCGGCTCGAGCAGCTTGAACACCGCGCCCGGCTCGTTCTTCACCGACACGATCAGCGACGTCTGGTCGTTGCCGGTCGGCCCCGCCGGATGCTTGCCGACGATCACGAAGCGGGTGCGGTTGTGCGGATCGTCCTGGATCAGCGCGAACGCGATCTGCAGGCCGTAGTGCGCGGCCGCGCGGTCGCCGGCAATGGCCGCGACCGTCGGATCGGCCGCGGCGAGGCGCGCAGCTTCCGCATTGCTCGCGACCGCCTGCCGCTCGAGCTGCGGCGCATTCGCCGACAGCCATTGCTGGCACTGCGCGAGCGCCTGCGCGTGCGCACACACGCGCTTCACGCCATCCAGCGTGCCGCCCTGCGTGAGGAGGTTGTGGTGAATCGGCAGCGCGAGTTCGCCGCTGATCAGCAGTTGCGTCTGCAGCAGCAGGTCGAGCGTGCGCGACACCGCGCCTTCGGTCGAATTCTCGACCGGCGCAACGCCGAACGCCGTGGCGCCCGCCTCGACCGAGCGGAACACCTCGTCGATCGACGGGCACGGCAGCCCTTCGATCGACTGGCCGAAATACTCGAACATCGCCTGTTCGGTATACGTGCCGACCGGCCCGAGGAACGCGACGTGGATCGTCTGTTCGAGCGCGCGGCTCGCGGCCATGATCTCGCGCCAGATCGCGCTGATGTGGTCGCTCGCGAGCGGGCCCGCGCTCATGTCCTGCAGGCGCGCGATCACCTGCAGCTCGCGTTCCGGCCGGAACACCGGCGCGTTGAAATGCTTCTTGACCTCGCCTACCTCGAGCGCCACCGCGGCGCGCTGGTTCAGGAGCTCGATCAGCTGCGCGTCGATCGCATCGATGCGGTCGCGCAGCGGTTTCAGGCGGGAATTCAGTTCGTCGTCCATGCGTAGTTGCCGTGCTGTTGACCAGCGCCGCCGCCGTCAGGCGCGGTGCTGCTCGAAATCCTTCATGTACTCGACGAGCGCCTTCACGCCCTCGAGCGGCACCGCGTTGTAGATCGACGCCCGCATACCGCCGACGGACTTGTGGCCCTTCAGCTGCAGCAGCCCGCGCGCCTTTGCGCCGGCAAGGAAGTCTTCGTTGCGCGTTTCGTCGGCCAGGAAAAAGGGCACGTTCATCCGCGAACGCACCGCCGGCTCGACCTTGTTCAGATAGAAGCTGCTTGCATCGATCGTGTCGTAAAGCAGCTTCGCCTTTTCGATGTTGCGGGCCTCGATCGCCTGCAGGCCGCCCTGCCGCTTCAGCCACTGGAACACGAGGCCGGCGATGTAGATCGCGTAGGTGGGCGGCGTGTTGTACAGCGAGTTGTTCTCGGCGACCGTCTTCCAGTCGAACGCCGACGGGCAGATCGACAGCGCGCGGTCGAGCAGGTCCTCGCGGACGATCACGAGCGTGACGCCCGCCATCCCGATGTTCTTCTGCGCGCCGCCGAACATGACGCCGTACTTCGCGACGTCCATCGGGCGCGACAGGATGTGCGACGAGACATCCGCGACGAGCGGCACGTTGCCGAGATCGGGGATCTCGAACGTCTCGACGCCGTCGATCGTCTCGTTCGTGCACAGGTGCACGTAAGCCGGATCGTCCGACAGCTGCCATTCCGCGCGGGCCGGCGCACGCGTGTAGCCGGCGTCGGTCTTGCCCGTCGCGGCCAGGTGCGGCGTGCCGTACTTCTTCGCCTCGTTGAACGACTTCTGCGACCACGAGCCCGTCACGACGAAATCGGCCGTCTTGCGCGTGCCCAGCAGGTTCATCGGCACGATCGCATTCTCCCCGATGCCGCCGCCCTGCAGGAACAGGATCCGGTGGCTCGCCGGCACGTCGAGCAGCTCGCGCAGGTCGGCGAGCGCCGTTTCGTGGATCGACGTGAATTCCTTGCCGCGATGGCTCATCTCCATCACGCTCATGCCGCTGCCATGCCAGTCGAGCATCTCGTCGGCGGCTTGCCGCAGCACTTCTTCCGGCATTGCCGCGGGACCAGCGGAGAAATTAAAGACGCGCATCGTGAAAACCTCGGGAGGGAACGCGGCCGGCTAGCCGCCGGCAAGTCAGTTGCAAATGAGCCGCGCCAGAAAAGAAATGGCCGCTTGCGCTCGCGCGCAAACGGCCATTATCGCACTGTCGTCAGGCTGTCGCCAAACCCGGCCGCACGGCCAGGGGCGGGCCGAGACGGCTTACTTGCCCGGCTTGACCGCCGCGACTTCCTTGTCGGCCTGGGCGCGCGTTGCCTGGATCGCTTGCGGCATGTACTTCTGCATCAGGCCGTTGACCACGTCGCGGCCAACCTGATCCTGCACCTGGATGAACTTGCGGCCCGTCGGGCTCTTGTAGAACGTCGTCAGATCCTTGATTTCCGACGTGCTGTAGTACTTCGCGTACGCGTCGTACTGAGCCTGCATCGCATCGCTGCTGAACGCCTGCGTCGCGAACACCTTGCCTGCGCCGTCGACCAGCTTCGGCACTGCGTTCTTCTGCAGCGTCGGGACCGCAGCCTGCTTCTGCTTGTCGTTCAGCGTCTTGTTTTCCGACAGCGCGTCCGACAGGATCGCCGGAACCAGCTGCTTCGCCTGCATTTCGGCGCTGTTGCCGATTGCCGACACGAGCTTCGGCGCGTCGATCGCATCGAGCAGATCCTTGATCGCCGCCTTCTTGTCGGCGTCGATCGGCGCAGCTGCCGCCGGAGCCGGTGCGGGGTTCGACAGCGCTTGCGCCATTGCGAACGTCGGCACCAGGGCAGCCAGCAGGACCAGTTGCTTGAATTGCTTTTGCATCATCACTCCCTTCTTGGAAATATGAATAAGTACTTCGCCTCACGCGGCGCGCCTTTTACGTGGCGCGCCTGCCTGCGGCCGCTCGAGAGTCACATCCTTGGTCAGGCTTCGCCGTCCGACGCCTCGTCGGCCTCGCCGTCGCCCTCTTCGGCTTCCGCGATCTGCTGCAGGCCGGAGAGCTTGGTACCCTCGTCGAGGCTGATGAGTGTAACACCTTGCGTGGCGCGCCCCATTTCGCGAATCTCGGAAACACGCGTGCGAATCAGGACGCCGGCCGTCGTGATCAGCATGATCTGATCCTCGGCATCGACGAGCGTCGCGGCGACCACCTTGCCGTTGCGCTCGGACGTCTGGATCGCGATCATGCCCTTCGTGCCGCGGCCGTGACGCGTGTACTCGGTGATCGGGGTGCGCTTGCCGTAGCCGTTCTCGGTTGCGGTGAGCACCGACTGCTCCTCGCTGCCCGCGACCAGCATCGCGATGACCTGCTGCCCGTCCTCGAGCTGCATGCCGCGCACGCCGCGCGCCTCGCGGCCCATCGGGCGCACGTCGTTCTCGTCGAAACGCACCGCCTTGCCCGCGTCGGAGAACAGCATCACGTCGTGCGCGCCGTCGGTGATCGACGCGCCGATCAGGAAATCGCCGTCGTCGAGGCCGACCGCGATGATGCCCTTCTTCATCGGGCGGCTGAACGCCTCGAGCGGGGTCTTCTTCACGGTGCCGAGCGACGTCGCCATGAACACGAACTTGTCGGCCGAGAATTCCTTGACCGGCAGCACGACGTTGATCTTCTCGCCGTCCTGCAGCGGGAACATGTTGACGATCGGGCGGCCGCGCGAGTTGCGCGAACCCTGCGGCACTTCGTAGACCTTGATCCAGTACACGCGGCCGCGGTTCGAGAAGCACAACATATAGTCGTGCGTGTTCGCGATGAACAGTGTCTCGATCCAGTCGTCTTCCTTCATCTGCGTCGCTTGCTTGCCACGGCCGCCGCGCTTCTGCGCGCGGTATTCGGACAGCGGCTGCGACTTCACGTAGCCGGAATGGGACATCGTGACGACCATGTCCTGCGGCGTGATCAGGTCTTCGGTGTTCAGCTCGGTCGCGTTCAGCTCGATCTTCGAGCGGCGCGCGTCGCCGAACTCGGCCTTCACCGACGTCAGCTCCTCGCCGATCATCGAGGTGATCCGCTCGGGGCGGGCCAGGATATCCAGCAGGTCAGCGATCTGCGCCATCACGTCGCGGTATTCGCCGATGATCTTGTCCTGCTCGAGGCCGGTCAGGCGCTGCAGGCGCATCTGCAGGATTTCCTGGGCCTGCGTGTCGGACAGACGGTACAGGCCGTCGCCCTGCATGCCGAACGCCGGGTTCAGCCCTTCCGGACGGTACGCGTCGCGCCCGCCCGCCGCGCCGTTCTCGGTTTCGGCGCGGGTGAGCATCTCGCGCACCAGCGACGAATCCCACGACTTCGCCATCAGCTCCTGTTTCGCGATCGGCGGCGTCGGCGCGGCCTTGATGATCGCGATGAAGTCGTCGATGTTCGCGAGCGCGACCGCGAGGCCTTCGAGCACGTGGCCGCGTTCGCGCGCCTTGCGCAGTTCGTAGATCGTCCGGCGCGTCAGCACTTCGCGGCGGTGCGCGAGGAAGCACTGGAGGATTTCCTTCAGGTTGAGCAGCTTCGGCTGGCCGTCGACGAGCGCGACCATGTTCATGCCGAAGGTGTCCTGGAGCTGGGTCGCCTTGTACAGGTTGTTCAGCACCACCTCCGGCACTTCGCCGCGCTTCAGCTCGATCACGACGCGCATGCCGCTCTTGTCGGACTCGTCGCGGATGTCTGAGATGCCCTCGAGCTTCTTCTCGTTGACGAGCTCGGCGATGCGTTCGAGCAGCGAACGCTTGTTCACCTGGTACGGCAACTCGTCGACGATGATCGCCATGCGCTGGCCGCGGTCGATCTCCTCGAAGTGCGTGGCCGCGCGCATCACGACGCGGCCGCGGCCCGTCCGGTAGCCGTCGCGCACGCCGGCGACGCCGTAGATGATGCCGGCCGTCGGGAAGTCGGGCGCCGGGATGATCTCGATCAGTTCGTCGATCGTCGCTTCCGGGTTGTTCAGCAGGTGCTGACAAGCGTCGACGACTTCGTTCAGGTTGTGCGGCGGGATGTTGGTCGCCATGCCGACCGCGATGCCCGACGAGCCGTTGATCAGCAGGTTCGGAATCCGCGCCGGCAGGATCAGCGGCTGCATCTCGCTGCCGTCGTAGTTTGGGCCGAAGTCGACGGTTTCCTTGTCGATGTCGGCGAGCAGCTCGTGACCGATCTTCGCCATGCGAATTTCGGTGTAACGCATCGCGGCGGCATTGTCGCCGTCGATCGAGCCGAAGTTGCCTTGCCCGTCGACCAGCATGTAGCGCAGCGAGAAATCCTGCGCCATCCGCACGATCGTCTCGTAGACCGCGCTATCGCCGTGAGGGTGGTATTTACCGATCACGTCGCCGACGATACGCGCCGACTTCTTGTACGCGCGGTTCCAGTCGTTGTTCAGTTCGTGCATCGCGAACAGGACGCGCCGGTGCACGGGCTTCAGGCCATCGCGGACATCCGGGAGGGCACGTCCGACGATTACGCTCATCGCGTAATCGAGATACGAACGGCGCATTTCCTCCTCGAGGGAGGTGGGCAGGGTCTCTTTGGCGAATTGATCCATGTATCCGTATCTATTCGGGGCGAAGACGGAAACGCCTTTCGCGTGGGCGCTGCATCAGCAACGCAACGCGAGATTCTAACATGCGCCCTTCTCGCGCCAATTCGGCGCCCCCTCTATATAAGAAGGGCAAAAGTCGCGGCGCGGCCGGCGCTCCCTTCGCCGCCGGCGAGCGCCGCGCGCCGCCGTCTCACGCCCGCGTGTAAACATTCCTGTCTTCCCGCGCAATTTTGCGTGTGCACGCTTGACAATCTCTAAAAGTTACGGCAGGTCGGTGTTGCGCATGCGCCACAAACGGATAGGCGATGTTAGGGTGGGGAGGATTTTTTTTCGTGGGAAGGGAACGATATGGCAAAATGCCAACGCACTGAAAGTTAGACGCTGCTCGAAGTCTACACAGAGCGGCGCCGCGTTTTTTGTGCCGCACCAATGTTATACTTCGAGCAATGTATGACTTGTCACCGTCAACAGGCTCGCAGTAAACCTGCGGTAATCTCAATTTCGAGAGGAGAAATATGAATAAACTTTCAAAGCTCGCGTTCATTGCAGCTACCGCAGTTATGGCTGCATCCGCATCGGCACAGTCGGTGCCGGCGTCGCGACAAGCCGTGAATGACAACTGGGTGAATGGTACCGGCGAATACGTCTGGATGAACGGCACGAACGAGCTTTGCTGGCGCGATGCATTCTGGACGCCGGCCACCGCCAACGCAAAGTGCGATGGCGCACTGGTCGCCCAGGCTCCGGCACCGGCACCGGTCGCACCGGTTGCTCCGGCAATCTCGAGCCAGAAGATCACGTACCAAGCCGACGCACTGTTCGACTTCGACAAGGCAACGCTGAAGCCGCTGGGCAAGCAGAAGCTGGACGATCTGGCCGGCAAGATCCAGGGCATGAACACGGAAGTGGTCGTCGCAACGGGCTACACCGACCGTATCGGCTCGGACAAGTACAACGACCGTCTGTCGCTGCGCCGTGCGCAAGCTGTCAAGTCGTACCTGGTCAGCAAGGGCATCCCGGCCAACAAGATCTACACGGAAGGCAAGGGCAAGCGCAACCCGGTCACGACCGGCTGCAACCAGAAGAACCGCAAGCAACTGATCGCCTGCCTCGCACCGGACCGCCGCGTGGAAGTCGAAGTGGTCGGTACGCAAGAAGTGCAGAAGACGACCGTTCCGGCGCAGTAAGCCACGGCTCTCGCCTGCTTCGAAGCCCCGCCTCGGCGGGGCTTTTTCATTGATGCCCGCTCCGGCGCTCGCTGGCTTCGCCGTGCGCCCGCTTATATACTCGGGGCTTGATGCAGCCATGCATCGCCCTCCTCCCGTAGCCCGTTTGCCGACATGACCAACGCCGATCCGCACGAACTCCAGAAATTCAGCGACCTCGCCCATCGGTGGTGGGATCCGAATGCCGAATTCAAGCCGCTGCACGACCTGAACCCGGTCCGTCTCGGCTGGATCGATGCGCATGCCCACCTGGCCGGCAAGCGCGTACTCGATATCGGCTGCGGCGGCGGCATCCTGTCCGAGTCGATGGCGAGCCTCGGCGCGCAGGTGAAGGGCATCGACCTGTCCACCGAAGCGCTCGGTGTCGCCGACCTGCACAGCCTCGAAAGCGGCGTGACGGTCGACTACGAGGCGATCGCGGCCGAGGCGATCGCGGCGCGCGAACCCGGCACCTACGACGTGGTCACGTGCATGGAAATGCTCGAGCACGTGCCGTCGCCGGCCAAGGTGGTCGAGGCCTGCGCGACGCTCGTCAAGCCGGGCGGCTGGGTGTTCTTCTCCACGCTGAACCGCAACCTGAAGTCCTACCTGTTCGCGGTGATCGGCGCCGAGTACATCGCACAGCTGCTGCCGAAGGGCACGCACGATTACGCGCGCTTCATCCGCCCGTCGGAACTGGCCGGCTTCGTGCGCGCGACGGATCTGCACATCGCGGAGATCAAGGGCATCACGTATCACCCGCTCGGCAAGCGCTTTGCGCTGTCGAACGACACCGACATCAACTATCTCGTCGCGTGCCGTCGCGGCGCGTGATCACCATTCGACCGGCATGACGACTCCCCTTTCGCCCACGCAGGCCACGCTCGACGAACAGCCGCTGCAACGCTGCGACGCGGTGCTGTTCGATCTCGACGGCACGCTCGCCGATACGGCGCCGGATCTGGCGGCCGCCGTCAACAAGATGCAGCGCGTGCGCGGGCTGCCCGAAACGCCGCTCGACACGCTGCGGCCGCTGGCGTCCGCCGGTGCGCGCGGCCTGCTCGGCGGCGCGTTCGGCATCCATCCGCAGTCGCCCGACTATGATGCGATGCGCGACGAGTTCCTGACGAACTACGCGACGGACCTTTGCGTGCACACGACGCTGTTCCCGGGCATCGATACGCTGCTCGACGAACTCGACGCGCGCGGCGTGCGCTGGGGGATCGTCACGAACAAGGCGATGCACCTGACCGAACCGCTCGTCGGCCTGCTCGGTCTCGGCCCGCGCGCCGCGTGCGTCGTCGGGGGCGACACAACGCCGCACCCGAAGCCGCACCCTGCCCCGCTGCTGCACGCAGCCGGGCAACTGACGCTCGCGCCGGAACGCATCGTCTATGTCGGCGATGATCTGCGCGATATCCAGGCCGGCAGCGCCGCAGGTATGGCAACGATCGCGGCCGCATACGGCTATTGCGGCGACGGCGCCGCGCCGGTGGACTGGCAAGCACAGCATCTCGTCGAGACGACCTTGCAATTGCGCGAGCTGCTGCGCGATGTTGGGCTATAATGATCAATCTTATCCGCGGGGGCGACCTGGTTTCGACAGGGGTTGTGAAGCGGCTAGGGCATGTCGAGGACCCGTCACCTCGTTAATCAATGGGAAAAACGTAACTGCAAACGACGATACGTTCGCACTGGCAGCCTAAGGGCCGCCGTCCTCTGCCTAGTTCACTGACGGGCTAGTGTCGCAAGACCGGTAGCAATACCGACAGAGGTCATATACGTCAGTTAAGCCCTGTCGGCGTCGCGACGCCAGGGTCGAAAATCTAGCGAATCGCCGTAGTGCAGCGTGTTCGTCCGCGTCGCTGCGGTTAAATCAAATGACAGAACTAAACATGTAGAACTGGTCGTGGAGCGCTTCTGGACGCGGGTTCGATTCCCGCCGCCTCCACCAAATTCGCGTTCCGACGCACGAACCCCGCACGACAATCGTCTGCGGGGTTTTTTGTTGCCGGCGAAACGCCGTCTGCTGCGCACGCTGCCGCCCTCCTTCGGGAAAAAGCGCCTAGCCGCGACGGGCCAGGCGGAATGCCGCCGGAACCCCGGCGACAGGAGGTAACGGATGCCGGGCCCATCGGCGTCGCGCGACGCGACCGATCGTCGCACCCGGCGCGCCATCCGGCATGCCCGGCGACGCGCAGCTTAGCTGCCGCGATACAGCGACTTCATTTCTTCGTCACTGGCCGGACGCACGATTGCCGCGCGCGAACCCGATGCCGATGCGCCCTGCACTTGCGCGCCGTAACCGCTGGCATCCACACCCTGCGCCTGCGCGACTGCATTGCGCTGCTGCTCTGCAACACGCGCCGTCGCGGCCTGGATCGAGTCCGGATAGTGCGGATCTTCACCGCGCGCCGGGTTGTAACCGGCCTGTTCGAGCTGGATCAGTTCGGCGCGCACCTGGGCGCGGGTGATCTGCGAACCCGGCTGGGCGAACGACACGACCGGGGCAACGAGAGCGGCAGCAACAACGGCGGCTTGAACGAGCGACTTCATGATGACCTACCTCCAGATTTGTCCGTTTTTCGCGATGAACACCTTGTTCATCGCCGACAACTGAAGTTTATGTAGGCAGCTGCTTAAGAATAAGGCAGGTTTCGGGAAGACATACTTCCAGAATGCGGGTTAACCACTACATAAGCGCCGGATCGTCATCCGCGTCACTGGCTGACGGCACGCGCAGAAACGCGCGAGCCCCGCGAAGCGGCGTGCTTCGCGGGGCTCGCAATGCATGAGGCGTGTCGGTCCGTCCGGGCGCGATACCGCTTTGGCACCGCCCGGACGCCGTCACCCTCGCTTCATTCGCCGTCCATCGGGCACTTCAGGTTGCAGCCGTTCGGGTCGCCCAGGTCCGCCTTGCGGCGCAGCGCGGACTTCTTGCCGCTCTGATATTTCTTCGACGGCGTCGACGCCGCGAACGGCATCTGCGGATGTTCGTTCAGGCGGAACTGTTCATTCAGGATGCCGCCGGGCACGCCCGGCGAATTCTGCGCAAGCGCGAACGGCGAAACGGCAATCAGAAGACCCGCGGTCAACGCTGCCGCGGAAAGGGGAACGGAAAGTTTCATGGCGGGACGACGCCTTGCCGGCGTGCTTGTTGGAACGTTGATCAAGCGGAAAGCGTAGCGCAAATCCCCCGCTGCTGCAGCGGGGCTCGCGCCTGGCGCAATTGCCGTGCGTGACCGCCGCGCGAGCGCTACACGTCCGCGCCGGCGAGCCCCGCGGCGACGCTCGTCAGCGTGCCGCACGCCGCCGGATCGTAGCCGTCGAGATGCGCGACCCGCTCGACATAGCGCGCGTCGCGCAGCAGCGCCAGGACACCGGCGAGCGGCCGCTCGTCGAGCCGCGCACGTTCGCACGCAAAGTAGTAATCCTCGTCGATCACCGGGATGAAATCGAGCCCGAAATGATGCGCGGCCGGCTCGACACCGAAGCCGAGATCCGCCATGCCGCTCGCGACGAACGCCGCGATCGCCGAGTGGGTCAGCTCGGCCGACGCGTAGCCGTTGATGCGCTCGGGATCGACGCCGATTCGTCGCAGCGCGAGGTCGAGCAGCATGCGCGTGCCCGAGCCCGGCTGGCGATTGACGAAGCGGATGTCGTCGCGCGCGAGGTCGGACAGGCCGCGCACCTGTTTCGGATTGCCGCGCGGCACGAACAGCCCTTGCTTGCGCCGCGTCAGGTGAATCAGCACATGGCGCGTGTCGTCGAGCCAGGGCCGGTAGATCTGAGCGCATTGCTCGCGAAACGCGCCGCGCGGCAGATGAAACCCCGCCAGTTCGCACTCGCCGCGCGCAAGCGCCTTCACGGCCTCGACGCTCTCGCGATACTTGATGTCGACCGCCGCATGCGCATCGACCAGCGCGGAAACGAGCGCCGCGACCGCATAACCATGCGACGCGTGGATCCGCACGGCCCCGTCGCGCTGCGCGAGCCGCCGGTTCAGGTCGCTGGCGACTTCAGCCGCCAGCGCGCGCAGGTTCCCGTCGAGCCGGCTGCGCGCAAGGCGCTGCGCGTCGACCACCGCCCGCCCCAGCTCCGACAGCGTCGATCCCTTGCCCCGCGCGGTCTCGATCAACGCCCCGCCGACGCAGGCCTCGAGCGCGCGCAGCACGCCCCACGCATGCCGGTACGACAGCCCCTTGGCCTGCGCCGCCTGCGCGATGCTGCCCGTCTCGGCAACCAGCTCGAGCAGCGGCACCACGTCCGACAGGCTCGCCGTGCGCCCCTGGCTGTCGCGCACGATCAAATGCGCGTCGCATTCGACTCGAATCATTTATGCACCCGGATTTCCTATTGCGACCATCCAGAGTTCCGCTTATCGTTGGCCAAAATCCATCAGAACGAAGTCTGCATGTGCTGTATATGAATTGCCAGCACATATGAGACTTTGGAGGAGCATAGCAGATGTCCCCGAATTCCCATGCGCCCGATGCGCTCGTCGAGCGTCACGCGCGCGCCGGCCGGTCGCTCGTCGCGATCCTGCACGCGATCCAGGACGACGCGGGCTACGTGCCCGCCGGTTGCGTCGCGCCGCTCGCGAAAGCGCTGAACCTGTCGCGTGCCGAAGTGCACGGCGTCCTCACCTATTACCACCACTTTCGCACCGCACCGCCGGCGCGCGTGACGATCCAGATGTGCCGCGCCGAAGCGTGCCGCAGCATGGGCTGCGAAGCGCTCGCGGCCCATGCGCAGGCGCGCACCGGCTGTACGTTCGATGCGGCGCACGGCGACGCGCCGCACGCTGGTGCGCCGGACGCCGTCGCGCTCGAATCGGTCTACTGCCTGGGGCTCTGCGCGCAGTCGCCGTCGATGACGGTCAACGGCGTGCTGCATGCGAAGGTCACGCCGGAGAAATTCGACGCGCTGCTGGCCGACGCCGTCGCCCATACCGGGGAGGCCGCATGACGACCCGCATCTACGTCCCGCGCGACTCGTCCGCGCTCGCGCTCGGCGCCGACGCGCTCGCCGCCGCGATCATCGCGGAAGCCGAACGGCGCGGCGCCGCGATCGAACTCGTTCGCAACGGCACGCGCGGCCTGCTGTGGCTCGAACCGCTCGTCGAAGTCGGCACGGCGGCCGGCCGCGTCGGCTACGCGAACCTGTCGGCCGCCGACGTGCCCGCGCTGTTCGATGCCGGCTGGCTCGAAGGCGGCGCGCACCCGAGCGGCGTCGGCCTCGTCGACGCGCTGCCGTATCTCGCCCGCCAGCAGCGCCTCACGTTCGCGCGCATCGGCCTGACCGACCCGCTGTCGATCGACGACTACCTGCAGCATGACGGCCTCGCCGGCCTGAAGCGCGCACTCGCGCTCGACGGCGACGCCGCATGCGACGCGCTGATCGAATCGGGCCTGCGCGGACGCGGCGGCGCGGCGTTCCCGGCCGGCATCAAGTGGCGCACGGTGCGGCACGCGAGCGCAACGCAGAAGTACATCGTCTGCAACGCGGACGAAGGCGACTCGGGCACGTTCTCCGACCGCCTGATCATGGAATGCGACCCGTACTGCCTGATCGAAGGGATGATCATCGCGGGCATCGCGACCGGCGCGACGATCGGCTACATCTACGTGCGCAGCGAGTATCCGCATGCGATCGCGACGCTCGAGGCGGCGATCGCGCGGGCGCGCGACGCCGGCTGGCTCGGCGCGAGCGTGCTCGGCTCCGCGCACGCGTTCGAGCTGCATGTCGCGAAAGGCGCGGGCTCGTACGTATGCGGCGAGGAAACCGCGCTGCTCGAATCGCTCGAGGGCAAGCGCGGCGTCGTGCGCGCGAAGCCGCCGCTGCCGGCGCTGTCTGGGCTGTTCGGCCAGCCGACCGTCATCAACAACGTGATCACGCTGGCGACCGCGCCGGTGATCTTCGCGCGCGGCGCCGCGTTCTACCGCGACTTCGGCATGGGCCGCTCGCGCGGCACGCTGCCGTTCCAGCTCGCCGGCAACATCCGGCATGGCGGCCTCGTCGAACTCGCGTTCGGCGTCACGCTGCGCGAGCTGCTGTTCGACTTCGGCGGCGGCACCGCGTCCGGCCGGCCCGCGCGCGCCGCACAGGTCGGCGGCCCGCTCGGCACCTACCTGCCCGAGCATCAGTGGGACGTGCCGCTCGACTACGAGGCTTACGCGGCGATCGGCGCGGTGGTCGGCCACGGCGGCATCGTGCTGCACGACGACACGTCGAACCTCGCCGAGCTCGCCGAATACGCGATGAAATTCTGCGCGATCGAATCGTGCGGCAAATGCACGCCGTGCCGGATCGGCTCCACGCGCGGCGTCGAGACGATCGCGCGCATCCGCCGGGGCGACACGTCGGAACGACAGGTCACGCTGCTGCGCGACCTGTGCGACACGATGCTCGCCGGCTCGCTCTGCGCAATGGGCGGGATGACGCCGTATCCGGTGCTGTCCGCGCTCGATCACTTCCCCGAAGATTTCGGTCTCGCCGCCGGCCAGGACGCCGCGCCGGGCCCGGCCAAGGCTGCGGCCTGACCACGAAGGAGCCCCACATGTCCCTCGACACGAACAACGTCCGCCAAGGCGGCTGCGGCTCGGGCCAATGCGCGTGCAAGAGCGCCGCGCAGGCACGCGCGCGCGATCCGTTCGACGACACCGACTACGGCACGCCGCAGCGCCATGCCGACATCGACGTCACGCTCGAGATCGACGGCCAGCCGGTGACGGTGCCGGCCGGCACGTCGGTCATGCGCGCGGCGATCGAAGCCGGCGTCAACGTGCCGAAGCTCTGCGCGACCGATTCGCTCGAACCGTTCGGCTCGTGCCGCCTGTGCCTCGTCGAGATCGAAGGCCGGCGCGGCTACCCGGCGTCGTGCACGACGCCCGCCGAAGCGGGCATGAAGGTGCGTACGCAATCCGACCGGCTGCAGGCGCTGCGCCGCAACGTGATGGAGCTGTACATCTCCGACCACCCGCTCGACTGCCTGACCTGCCCCGCCAACGGCGACTGCGAACTGCAGGACATGGCGGGCGTGGTCGGGCTGCGCGAGGTGCGCTACGGCTTCGACGGCGCGAACCACCTGCGCGACCAAAAGGACGAGTCGAATCCGTATTTCACGTACGACCCGTCGAAGTGCATCGTCTGCAACCGCTGCGTGCGCGCATGCGAGGAAACACAAGGCACGTTCGCGCTGACGATCGCGGCGCGCGGCTTCGAATCGCGCGTGGCCGCCGGCGAGAGCGAGTCGTTCATGGATTCCGAATGCGTGTCGTGCGGCGCATGCGTGGCCGCATGCCCGACCGCGACCCTGCAGGAGAAATCGGTCGTGCAGCTCGGCCAGGCCGAGCACTCGGTCGTGACGACCTGTGCGTACTGCGGCGTCGGCTGCGCATTCAAGGCTGAGATGAAGGGCAATCAGGTCGTGCGCATGACGCCGTACAAGAACGGGCTCGCGAACGAAGGCCACGCGTGCGTGAAGGGCCGCTTCGCGTGGGGCTACGCGACGCACAAGGACCGCATCACGAAGCCGATGATCCGCGACCGGATCACCGATCCGTGGCGCGAGGTGAGCTGGGAAGAAGCGATCACCTACGCGGCGACGCAGTTCCGCAAGCTGCAGGCGAAATACGGCCGCGATTCGATCGGCGGCATCACGTCGTCGCGCTGCACGAACGAGGAAACCTATCTCGTGCAGAAGCTCGTGCGCGCGGCGTTCGGCAACAACAACGTCGACACCTGCGCGCGCGTGTGCCATTCGCCGACCGGCTATGGCCTGAAGACCACGCTCGGCGAATCGGCCGGCACGCAGACCTTCGCGTCGGTCGGCAAGGCCGACGTGATCGTCGTGATCGGCGCGAACCCGACCGACGGCCATCCGGTGTTCGGCTCGCGGCTGAAGCGCCGCGTGCGCGAAGGCGCGAAGCTCGTCGTGGTCGACCCGCGCCGCATCGACGTCGTCGACGGCCCGCACGTGAAGGCGTCGCATCACCTGCAGCTGCGCCCCGGCACCAACGTCGCGATGGTCAATGCGCTCGCGCACGTAATCGTCACCGAAGGGCTCGTGAACGAAGCGTTCGTCGCCGAACGCTGCGAGACGCGCGCGTTCGAGCAATGGCGCGAGTTCGTCGCGCGCGCCGAGAATTCGCCGGAAGCCACCGCCGACGTGACCGGCGTGCCGGCCGGGCAGGTGCGCGCGGCCGCGCGCCTGTACGCAACGGGCGGCAATGCGGCGATCTACTACGGCCTCGGCGTGACCGAGCATGCGCAAGGCTCGACGATGGTGATGGGCATCGCGAACCTCGCGATGGCGACCGGCAACATCGGCCGCGAAGGCGTCGGCGTGAATCCGCTGCGCGGCCAGAACAACGTGCAGGGTTCGTGCGACATGGGCTCGTTCCCGCACGAGCTGCCCGGCTACCGGCATATTGGCGACGCGAGCGTGCGTGCGCTGTTCGAGGACGCGTGGCACGCGAAGCTGCAGCCCGAGCCCGGCCTGCGCATCCCGAACATGTTCGACGCGGCGCTCGACGGCAGCTTCAAGGGGCTGTACTGCCAGGGCGAGGACATCGTGCAGTCGGACCCGAACACGCAGCATGTCGCGGCCGCGCTGTCGTCGATGGAATGCATCGTCGTGCAGGACATCTTCCTGAACGAGACGGCGAAGTACGCGCACGTATTCCTGCCCGGCTCGTCGTTCCTCGAGAAGGACGGCACGTTCACGAACGCGGAGCGCCGCATCTCGCGCGTGCGCAAGGTGATGCCGCCGCTCGCCGGCCATGCCGACTGGGAAGTGACGCTGATGCTCGCGCGCGCGCTCGGCTACGAGATGGACTATGCGCATCCGTCGGACATCATGGACGAGATCGCGCGGCTCACGCCGACCTTCACCGGCGTGTCGTACGCGAAGCTCGATGCGCTCGGCAGTATCCAGTGGCCGTGCAACGACGCCGCGCCGGAAGGCACGCCGACGATGCACATCGATGCCTTCGTGCGCGGCAAGGGCAGGTTCGTGATCACGCAGTTCATCCCGACGCCGGAGAAGGTCACGCAGCGCTATCCGCTGATCCTGACGACGGGCCGCATCCTGTCGCAGTACAACGTCGGCGCGCAGACGCGCCGCACCGAGAACGTCCGGTGGCACGAGGAGGACCGCCTCGAGATCCATCCGCACGACGCGCAGGACCGCGGGATCCGCAGCGACGACTGGGTCGGCATCGAATCGCGCGCCGGGCAGACCGTGCTGCGCGCGCTCGTGACCGAGCGCATGCAGCCGGGCGTCGTGTACACGACGTTCCACTTCCCCGAGTCGGGCGCGAACGTGATCACCACCGACAGCTCGGACTGGGCGACGAACTGCCCCGAGTACAAGGTGACGGCGGTGCAGGTGATGCCGGTCGCGCAGCCGTCCGACTGGCAGCGCGCGTACGCGCGCTTCAACGCCGAGCAGCTCGACCTGCTCGAGCGCCGCGCGGCACCGGCCGCGACCGTGACGACGGGCAAGTGAGGACGCCATGGACACCGTGCACCTGATCGACATGGCCAACCAGATCGGCGCGTTCTTCGCGTCGATGCCCGATCGCGACGAAGCGCTGGCCGGCATCGCCGACCATATCCGGCGCTTCTGGGAACCGCGGATGCGCCGCGCGCTGCTCGCGGCGCTCGACGAACCGGCCGGCGACGCGGCACAGCGTGCCGACCCGATCGTGCGCGACGCGATCGCGCGCTACCGCGACACGCTGACGCCCGCCGCCGCGCCTGCCTGACCGCCCCGCGCTGCCGTTGCCGCAGACGTTGCTGCTATGCCGGCAACGACACCCCGGCAAACCAGCCTTCGCAGTGGCGCAGCAGCGCGTTCGCGTCGGACGCGAGCCGGCCGCGCGCGGCGATATAGCCGTCGGGTCGCAGCAGATAGAACGACGGACGCGAGCGGCCGTAGACGTCCGCCAGCCCCGCCGCGCCGTCGCCTTCTGCATCGGTAACGCGCCACACCCGCACCGCGCCCGGCATGATCCGCTCGAGCGATTCCACGAGCACATGCGCCGCGTGGTCGGCGGGCGGCGCATCGCCCGCCCCGCCCGGCTGCGCGGGCTCCTCGAGCAGCAGCAGCGTGAAACCGGCCGGCTCGTGCAGGTCGAACAGCCGCGCGACGCCGGGCGCCTGCCCGAGCGGCCCGTCGAGCACATGCACGAGCGCATCGGGCGCCCGCTCGCCCGCGCGCGGGCCGCCGTCGAGCACGCGCTCGAGCGTGAGCGGGCTCTTGCGGTACTGCACCCGGAGCTCGCTGACCGTGCGCCGCACCACGTCGCGCATCGGCCCGAACGACGACAGCAGCGGCACGACGTGGTCGCGCAGCAGCTTCATCGGCCCCCGGTCCGCCTCGACGATCTGCGTCAGGACACTCGTCTGCCGCAGCACGTCGCGCTCGATCGGGTGACGCTCCGCGTGATACGTGTCGAGCAGCCGTTCCGGCGCGCCCGCCCCCAGCACTCTCGCCAGCTTCCATCCGAGGTTGAACGCCTCCTGGATGCCCGTGTTCATGCCTTGCGCGCCCGCCGGGCTGTGGACGTGCGCGGCGTCGCCCGCGAAGAACACGCGGCCGAGCCGCAAGCGCTCGACCATCCGGCTGTGCAGGTGGAAATAGGACGACCACGTGAGGTCGCTCAGCACGATCGACGTCCCCACGCGCGCGCGCACGATCTCCTGGCACTGCGCGAGCGTCGGCCCGCGTTCGTCAGGCAGCGGACCGTTTTCCCGCGGCCGGTCCGCGACCAGCCGGTAGCGGCCGCCGCCCATCGGGAACAGGCCCGCGAGGCCGTCGGCCGTCGTGAACAAATGAATCTCGTCGTCCGGCCAGTCGGGAATCGCGGCGAGATCGGCGAGCAGGAACGTCTGCTCGAACGGCCGGCCGGCAAAGCTCACGCCGAGCAGGTGGCGCACCGTGCTGTGCGCGCCGTCGGCGGCGATCAGGTATGACGGCGCGAAGCGCTCCTCCGCGCCGCGCGCGTCGCGGATCGTCACGTCGAGCGACGTGCCGCCCGCATCGCACGCGCTGAGCGTGCGGCCGCGCTCGACGGTGACGCCCAGCCCTTCGAGATGCTCGGCAAGCAGGCGCTCCGTGACGCTCTGGTCGAGCAGCAGCAGATACGGATAGCGCGTCTGCAGCGGATCGAAGTCGAGCCGCGCGATCACGCGGCCGTCCGCATGCAGCGCTGCCGCGTGTGCGCGATGCCCGTTCGCGAGGAACGGCTCGACCACGCGATGCTGCTCCAGCAGTTCGAGCGTGCGCGCCTGGATGCCGATCGCGCGCGAATACGGCACGGGCGCGCCGGCCATGTCGATGATGCGCACCGGCACCCGCGCGCGGGCAAGGCTCATCGCGGCGGCCAGGCCAGTCGGCCCCGCGCCGACGATCAGCACGGGTGGGATATCGAGCAGTTCGTCGACCATGAGAACCTCGATGACACGCGACCCTGCAAGTCTACGCCGCTCCGCCTGACGGGACCATATGCCGGACGGCCGAGCGGGGCCGCCCGGACGGGTGTGGGAAAATACGCGTTTTCCGCCAGTTTTCGCGTCATGGAATCCGCATTCGACCGAGCGTATGCCGCGCACCGCGCGGGCCAACTCGCCGACGCCGAGCACGGCTACCGCGCCGCGCTCGACGCCAATCCCGCCGACGCCGACGCGCTGCATCTGTTCGGCGTGCTCCGGCATCAGCAGGGCCAGCATGCCGAAGCGGCCGACCTCGTCGGCCGCGCGGTCGCGCTGCGCCCGGGCGATGCCGCGCTGCAGCTCAACCTCGGCAATGCGCTGAAGGCGCTCGGCCGCCTGGACGAAGCGATCGACCGCTTCCGCAATGCGCTGACGCTCGCGCCCGAATTTCCGCTCGCACACTACAACCTCGGCAATGCGTATGCGGCGCTGCAGCGTCACGAGGATGCGATCGACGCGTTCGGCCGCGCGCTCCGGCTGACACCGGACGACGCGTCGATCCACAACAACCTCGGCAACGCGCTGAACGCGCTCGGCCGCCACGACGACGCGCTGGCCGCATTCCACCGCGCGCTCGAACTGAAGCCGGGCCATGCGGGCGCGCACAACAATCTCGCGATGGCGCTCGCCGCAATGGGCCGCGCCGACGACGCGATCGCGCATTTCAACGCGGCGATCGCCGCGCAGCCGCGCTTCGTCGCCGCGCATTTCAACCTCGGCAACACGCTCGACGCGATCGGCCGCCACGCCGAAGCGGCCGCCGCGTTCGAAGCCGCGCTCGCGCTGCATGCGCCGTTTCCGCTCGCGCTGTTCGGCCTCGCGAACGCGCTGTCCGCGCAGGGCCGTCACCGCGACGCGCTGCCCTACTACGAGCGTGCGGTCGGGCTCGATCCGTCATTCGGCCTCGCGTGGCTGAACCTCGGCAATGCGCATCACGCGCTCCGCGCGCACGAAATGGCGCTGCGCGCATTCGACCAGGCGCTGCGCGTCGCACCGGATCTCACGCTTGCGCAACTGCATCGCGCGGTCACGCTGCTGACGCTCGGCGATTTCACCCGCGGCCTGCCCGCGTACGAGGCGCGTCACGCCACGCCCGGCGCGACACCACTCGGCGCGCTGCCGCGCTGGCAGGGCGAGCCGATCGCATCGCGCACGCTGCTGATCCGCGCGGAACAGGGCTTCGGCGATACGCTGCAGTTCGTCCGCTTCGTGCCGCTTGCCCGCGCGCGCTGCGCGCGCGTCGTGCTCGAGGTGCAGCCGGAACTCGTCGCGCTGCTCGAGCCGGCCGCCGCGCGCTGGCGCGTGACGCTCGTCGCGCAGGGCGCGGCGAAGGCACCCGCCGCGGACGTCGCATGCACGCTGCTGAGCCTGCCATTCGCGCTCGGGCTGCAGCCGGACGACATCTTGTCCGGTACGCGCTACCTCGATGCGCCCGAGAACGCCCGCCGGCGCTTCCGGGGCTCGCTCGGCGGACAGCAGAGACGCAAGTTCGCGATCGTCTGGTCCGGCCGGCGCCTCGCGCAGGACAACCGCGCGATACCGCTCTCCGCGCTCGAGCCCCTGTTCGCGCTGCCCGACGTCGACTGGATCGTGCTGCAACCGGAGATCGACGACGACGAGCGCGCGAGCCTCGACGCGCATCCGCGCGTGCACCCGTTCGGCGGCCGGCTGACCGACTTCGCCGACACGGCGGCGCTGATCGAGCGGCTCGACGGCGTCGTGTCGATCGACACGGGGGTCGCGCACCTTGCGGGCGCGCTCGGCAAGCCGCTGTGGCTGATGCTGCCGTTCGCGGCCGACTGGCGCTGGTTCTCGGGCCCCGACTGTCCGTGGTATCCGCAGGCCCGGCTCGTGCGCCAGCCCGCGCCGGGGCAATGGCGCGAGGTCGTCGAGGAAGTCGCCGCCGCGCTGCGCGCCGCCTGAGCGCCGACGCGGCACCGGCGCGCCGGCCGCAGGCCGACTTGTACTGACCGCACGCCGCCGGCGTGCGATACGGCATGAACGTCGCGATCAGCCCGCACAGCGCCGCGCCGGAGCGCCACCGCCCCGGCGTTGCCTCGTTGCCCGTTTGATGGATCAGGCGCGTCGAGATCGCGGGCATGAAGCCGCCGATCGTCATCGTTCGGCTGTACGCGAGCGAAAATCCGGCGGTGCGCATCACGTCCCGTCGTCAAAAAGCAGACCCCAAAAATCGAATTCGTCTGATCGACGGCCAACCTGCCAGCGCCCACAATTTCGGATTAAGAATTTGCTCCGGCGCCGGCCGCATCCTGGCTTTCCATGCCGCGCCTCGCTGCCATGAATCCATCGTCGCTCGTTCCCGTCGAAGGCGAAATCGCCCGCCCCCGATTCACGCCGCTCGACGGTATCCCGTTCGGTCGCGAATGGACATTTCGCGGTGCGTCGGACGCACATGCCGACAATGCCCCCGTCGCCCGGATCGTCACCTCGTGCATCGACGTCACGTTCCCGCATCGCGCGTGCAACTGGCTGCCGTTACGGCTGCAACGCCCGCCCGCACCCGGGCCCGCATTGCCCCCTCCCCACCCGGCCTCCGCCGGCGGATCGAGACGCGCGATGCTTGCTGCGTGCTGGAGCGTCGGCGCCCTTGGCATCATCGGCTGGCTCGTCGCGGCACACGCGCCCCAATCGAGCACCGACGCGTCGTTGCACTTCGCGCGATCGGGCGCGGTTATCGTCCAGCAGCCAGCGCAACCGATGGCGCACGTTGCCGCGCCGGTCTCGCAGACGGCCACTGGATCACGTACGCCGACCGCCATCGCGGCCCGGCCATCGCCCTCGATCGTGGTCGCCCCGCATCCTCCCGCGCCCACGCGCCCGGTTCCGACACGCCACGCGCAACGGCCCGCCACCGCGCCGCAGCCGCGCGCGACGGGTGCTCGTGCGATGCCGCCGCAATACGTGACCGCGAGGTCCGTGCCCGCCGCGGCGCGCGTGGCTGCCCACGTCCGACCAATGCCGCAATTGCAGCGTGCCGTGCCGCGTCTCTCTGCAGTCCCGGCACCCGCGCCCGAGGCACTCGACGATCCGCGTACGCTGATCGCGATGGCGCGCGCATTGCGCACCGAACAGCCCGCTGCCACGCCGTCGGCATCGCCCGAGGCCGGCTTCGACTGGACATCCCGGCTGTCTCATCGACGCCTGACCGACTCGCCGGACGCGTTCACGCGCTGACGCGCTGACGCGCGCCCAGCAAAAAGCCCGGCGAAGATCCGCTTCGCCGGGCTTTGTCGTGTGTCGGTCAGAGCGTCGTGCGCGCCGTCACTTGTGCGTCGGCAACCCCGATTCGGTCTGTCGTTCGAGTTGTTGCACCTGCTGCTGCAACTCGCGCAGTTGCGCCTGCGCGGCGCGCTTCTCGATCTGCAGCGCGTGTGCCTGCTCCTGCGCCGACTTCTGCCGCTGCGCAACCTCCGCCTGCTGGCTGCGCGCGACGCTCAGGTCGGCCTGCAGCTGCTGCGCGCGGCTCGACGACAGCGCGATCACGCGCTCAAGAAAGGCCTTCTGCGCCTGCAATTCGGTCCGGCGGATTTCGATGTCCGACAACTGCACCGTCTGCTGGACGAAGTTCGCATACACCATATCCGCGCGGCCCTTGTCCTGCGACTTGAGCACACGCCACAGATGCTTGTCCTGGAACAGCGCGGCGTAGTACGTCATTTCCCGCGGATCGAACATCAGGCTCGCGCCGTAGCTGCCGTTGTAGGTCGTGCGCATTTCGACGACCTTGCCGTCACGCAGCATCTGCGTCAGTTCGGCGACGTTGCCCTGTGCGGCGCCGCTCGCGCCGGGCGCGGCATCGCCGCTCAGGCTCGTCACGGCCGGACGCGTGCCCGCGACGGGTGCCGTATCGTCGGCGGACCACGCCGCCGCGGCGTGCGCGCACGCGGCAATCGCAACGACCCACGTTGCGCATCGGACAGGGGAAAGATCTCGGAAGGCCAACGTCAGACTCCGGCGGATGAATCGGAAAGTCGCGATTATCGTTCAAAACGCCAGGGCCGCATCTCGAATTCAATCGGGATGCGGCCGCCGCCACAAAGTTCGACAGTCTTACAGGCGGGTCTCGCGCGCGGCACGCAGGAACGCGTCGAGCAGCGGCGTGCAGTCGAGCAGTTCGGCGCCGCCCGCGCGATGGAATTCGGGGTGCCACTGCACGCCGACGACGAACGGTGCGCGTCGGTAGCGGATGCCCTCGATGATCCCGTCGCCGGCCGACACGGCCTCGATGTTCAGGTCGCGGCCCAGGTCGCGGATCGCCTGATGATGGATCGAATTGACGATCGCCTCGCTGCGCCCCGGAAACATGCTCGCGAGCGTCGAGCTGTCGGGGAAGCGGATCGCGTGGCGATGTTGGTCGTAATGCTCGCTCACGTGCGCGTTGGCGGTCGGCACGTCGGTCGCGATGTCCTGGTACAGCGACCCGCCGAACGCGACGTTGATCAACTGGCAGCCGCGGCACACGCCGAGCACCGGCTTGCCGGATTCGACGAATTCGTGCAGCAGCTCGAGCTCGTACATGTCGCGCACGCGATCGCCCGGCCATTCGGGATGGGCGTCCGATGCGGCGTAGGTCTGCGGCGACACATCGGCGCCCCCCTGCAGCAGCAGGCCGTCGAGATGTTTCGCATAGTCGCGCAGGCGGATGTTGCTCGGGTGCAGCATGCCCTGGTGACCGACCGTCGGAATCATGAACACCAGCACGTCGCGCGACATCACCCAGTGCGCGATCGATTCCTCGAGGTACTGCAGTGTCTTGCCGCGCAGCCCCTTCGCGCCGGGTTCCGGGTGGAAGATACGCGCGGATACGCCGATGCGCAGCGTGCGCTGCGTGATGCGCTGGCCGGCACGATCGAACAGGCGGCGCGCACGCGCCGCGATGATCCGGCCGAACACCGACCACGGCGTGTCGCTCTGTTTCAGGTAGGCCGGCGGCGCGATCGGCGCGCCCGCGGGCGGCGGCCGAGGCGTGTCGAAATCGGGCGGTGCGCCGAATCCCGGCGGCGGCGAGCCCGGCTTGCGCTCGTGCGTCGCTGCGCCGGGCGCTGCGGCCGTGCCCGGCGCGCCCGGTTCGGACCCCTCGGTAACGGGGGAAGCGCCCGCGTCCGCGACATCCTGCGTCGCGGACGCCTGCGCGGCCGCGCCGGCAGACGCGTCGCTCGCGGCGCCGGACGGCGGATGCGCCGGTGTCGGGTGGACGGAACGGTAAGAAGCGGAAGACGTGCCGGCCGAACCGGCAGTGGAAGGCGTGTTTTCGCTCATGACGATGGTCTGGTGCGTCGCTCACGCGGGAGGATAGATGAGGATTCATTATGCTTCAGTGCACGATCGCGCGGCAAACCGGCAACATCTTGTCGATATTGTTGCAGGCGCCCGGCCAATCCCCAGACGGATCGCGGCTGCCGCACGGCACTGGACACCAGTGATATATCACAATAGTATCCATGCACCGCCACGCGCCCGGATCCCGCGCATGCCTACGCCTCTTCCGGCCGCCACGCCGCCGCTCTCATGAATGCGCTGACCGACGCGCCGCGCGCCCGGCCCGACGCCTCCCTCGCCGAACGCGCGTACGCGCTGATCCAGCGCGACATCATCACGATGCGCCTGAAGCCCGGCGCCGCGCTCAACGAAGCCGACCTCGTCGCACGCACGGGCATCGGCCGCACGCCGGTCCACCAGGCCGTGCATCGGCTCGTGCTCGAAGGGCTGCTGTCGGTGATGCCGCGCAAGGGGCTGCTGGTGCAGCCGCTGTCGCTCGACGACATCGTCGCAGTCATCGACGTGCGGCGCATCAACGAAGCGCATTGCGCCGAGCTGGCCGCGCGCCACGCGACGCCCGACGATTTCGCGCACCTGTCCACGCTGCTCGACGACGGCCAGGCCTGCGCCGACGCGCACGACGTCGAAGGCATGATGGACCTCGACCGCGCGTTTCATCTGACGATCGGCGCGGCCGCGCGCAACCCGGTGCTGGCCGAGATCCTGCGCGGGCTGCACGAGCGCTCGCTGCGCTTCTGGTTCGTCACGCTGTCCGAACCGCATCACCTCGCCGACGTGCAGCGCGAGCACCGCGAACTGCTCGAGCGGTTGCGCGCACGCGACGCCGCCGGCGCGCGCGCGGCCGTCGAGCGCCATATCGATTCGTTCCGCGCCACGCTTCTTCAACGCCTTCGCCCCTGACCCGATCATGACCACCTTCACGCCTTTCCCCCCGCTCGCCCAGCTCGCCGCCGACCTCGCCGCGGGCCGCACGACGAGCCGCGCGCTCGTCGACACCGCGCTCGAACGGATCGCCGATCCGGCCGGCCAGGGCGCCGTCGTCTTCACCGAGGTCGATGCCGACAACGCGCGCGCGGCCGCCGACGCGCACGACCGCCTGCGCGCCGCGGGCACCGTGCTGTCGCCGCTCGCGGGCATTCCGGTGTCGGTGAAGGACCTGTTCGACGTCGCCGGCCAGGTGACGCGCGCCGGCTCGCGGGTGCTCGACGGCGCGCCGCCGGCCACCGCCGACGCGGTCGCCGTCGCGCGGCTGCGGCGCGCGGGCGCGGTGCTGGTCGGCCGCACCAACATGAGCGAGTTCGCGTTCTCCGGGCTCGGACTGAATCCGCATTTCGGCACGCCCCGCTCGCCGTTCCGGCGCGACGTGCCCGGCGACGCGCGGATCGCCGGCGGTTCGTCATCCGGCGCGGCCGCGTCCGTCGCCGACGGCATGGCCGCCGTCGCGCTCGGCACCGACACGGGCGGATCGATCCGCATCCCGGCCGCGCTGTGCGGGCTGACCGGCTTCAAGCCGACCGCGAGCCGGATTCCGAAGCAAGGCGGCGTGCCGCTGTCGGCGACGCTCGACTCGTTCGGCCCGATCGGCCTGACGGTCGCCTGCTGCGCGCTCGTCGACCGGGTGCTCGCGGGCCTCGAGCCGCACGTGCCCGCGGCGCGCCCGCTCGAGGGCGTGCGGCTCGGCGTGCTGACCAACTACGTGACGGACGGCGTCGACGCCGATGTCGCCGCCGCGCTCGACACCGCGCTCACGCACCTGGAGGCGGCCGGCGCGGTCGTCACCGAAGTGCGCTTCGCCGCGCTCGACCGGCTGCCCGACGTCAACCGCTTCGGCTTCTCGCCGATCGAGGCGTACGCATGGCACCGGCCGCTGCTCGCGCAGCATCGCGACCGGTACGACCCGCGCGTGCTGTCGCGAATTCTGAAAGGCGAGCCCGCGAGCGCGGCCGATTACCTCGACCTCGTCGCCGCGCGCGACGCGATGCTCGACGAAGCGGCGCACACGGTCTGGTCGCGCTTCGACGCGCTCGTCGCGCCAACGGTGCCGGTCGTGCCGCCGCGCATCGCGGAGCTGGAAGCCGACGACGACGCGTTCGCACGCACCAACGCGCTGATCCTGCGCAACCCGAGCGCGTTCAACTTCCTCGACGCGTGCGCGCTGTCACTGCCGTGCCATCCGCGCGACGCGGCGCCGGTCGGCCTGATGCTCGCGGCCGCGCCGCATCGCGACGACGCGCTGCTCGCGATCGGCCAGGCGGTGGAAGCGGTGCTGAACACGATCCGCTGACGCAGGCGGCCGGATGCGGCGGCGCGCCGCACGCGCGCTGTCAGTTTCGTGCCAGCGGGTTCGCGCTAAAATCGCGCGATTGTTTTCCGGACCGACCGACGAGGAACCCCGCCGACCATGAACGATTTCACGCTTGCGCTGCGCCGCGAACGCCGTCTGCTGATGCTGCTTGGATGGGTCTGCATTGCCCTGCTGGCAGGCGCGCTCTATCTGCAGTACGTGAAGAACGAGGATCCGTGCCCGCTGTGCATCATCCAGCGCTACTTCTTCGCGGCGATCGGCATCTTCGCGTTCCTCGCCGCCGGGATGCGGAACTGGCGCGGCATCTGGCTGCTCGAGCTGCTGATCGCGATCGCCGCGGCCGGCGGCGCCGGCACCGCCGCGCGGCACCTGACGATCCAGATGAACCCCGGCTTCAGCTGCGGTTTCGACACGCTGCAGCCGATCGTCGACAGCCTGCCGCCCGCGCAGTGGTTCCCCGGCATGTTCAAGGTCGCGGGGCTGTGCGAAACGGTCTATCCGCCGATCCTCGGCATCCTGCTGCCCGGCTGGGCGCTGATCGGCTTTGCCGTGATCCTGATCGCGGTCGTCGCGAGCCTCTGGCGCCATCGCCGCAAGCTCGCGGCCTGAGCCGGCCGTATGTCGGCCGGCCGCTTTCGCGCATGTCGCGGCGGCCGGCCTGCCGAGCCTAGCCGGGCCGCACCTGACGCCGCACCTGGCCTGCTGCACCTCGCCCGCCGCGCGTAAACCCCTACCCCGTGACGCCCCGCCATTCCGGGCGGCTCGCGTCCCGCTCCGCTGCATCGTCGCGCTCCACCGAGCCCCGCCGGGCCTGCGTTTCGAGCCGCTGCCCCGCCATCGGGCCCTCAGCGTCCCGCGACGCGCCTATGATCGACATGATCGCCGTCTGATAGCACGCATCAGCGCCGGACCATCTTCCGGCTTTTTTGCAGTGCTATCGTGCTGGCTGGATGGCGATCTACGTGCGCGAGGCCGGGCGGTCTCGACCCCTGCGTAACGCGCGCCTGATCCGCAATGTCGACTGGATTCATCATGACAACGCACACCATCCGCTTCTGTCACCCTCATGGCGTCCGCGCATTCGGCGGCGCTGCCCACGCGCCCCGCCCCGGGCCCGCCACCGCGAGCGCGAGCGCGAGCGCGCGGCGCGTGCCCGCCCGGCCCGGCCCGCTGCCGTCCACCGTCGCCGCCGTCGCCACTGCGCCCGCCAGCCCGCGCCGCACCGCGCGCACCGGCCAACCGGGAGCGTGCTGATGGAACCCTGGCTTGGCGATCTCCAGCAACTGCTCGCGCACGGCGAGGCGGCCGTGCTCGTGACCGTCGCGCACACCGACGGCTCCGCGCCGCGCGAAGCCGGCACCAAGATGCTCGTGACGCGCGACACCGCGCGCTACACGATCGGCGGCGGCCATCTGGAATGGAAGGCGATCGAGATCGCACGGCATCTGCTGAAAGACGGCGCGCACGTGCCCCACGCGCGCAAGCTCGAGCGGCTCTCGCTCGGCCCGAGCCTCGGCCAGTGCTGCGGCGGCGCGGTGGTGCTCGCGTTCGAGCGGCTCGACGTGGGCGACCTCGGGTGGATCATGTCGCTCGCGAAGCGCGTCGCGGCAGGCGCCGCGACCGTGCGTAGCGTATCATTCGGCCCCTCGCCGGGCGCCCCGCTGCTGAGCGAGCCCGAGCCGTCGGCCGCGCGCGCCGATTGCCTGCTGTGGGAAACCGGCGGCGTGTCGCTGATGACCGAAACGATCGCGCCGTACGCGTTCCCCGTCGTGCTGTTCGGCGCCGGACACGTCGGCGCCGCGCTCGTGAAGGTGCTCGCGACGCTGCCGTGCAGCGTGCGCTGGGTCGACCGGCGCGACGCCGCGTTTCCGCCGCCCGACGTGCTCGCCGGCATCGGCAACCTGACGATCGACGCGCGCGACACGCCCGAGGAAGCAGTCGACGCCGCCCCGCCGCAGAGCTACTTCGTCGTGATGACGCACGACCACGCGCATGATTTCGCGCTGGCCGAGCGCATCCTGCGGCGCGGCGACTACGCGTACTTCGGGATGATCGGCTCGCACACGAAGCGCGTGCAGTTCGACCACCGGCTCGCGGCGATCGGCATCGATCCGGCGCAAATCGTGCGGATGCACTGCCCGATCGGCGTCGAAGGCATCGTCGACAAGGCGCCCGAAGTGATCGCGATCTCGGTGGCCGCGCAGCTGCTGCAGGCCGTCGAAGCGAATGCGGCCGCGCAGGCTTCCCCTACTTTCTGACCGACCAAGAAAAAACGCCATGACCCCGACATTCAAGGACAAGATTGCCCGTGCGCCGAAAGCCGAGCTGCACATCCACATCGAAGGCTCGCTCGAGCCGGAGCTGATCTTCGCGCTCGCGCAGCGCAACGACGTGAAGCTCGCGTACGACTCGATCGACGCGCTGCGCGCCGCGTATGCGTTCACCGACCTGCAGTCGTTCCTCGACATCTATTACGCGGGCGCAAGCGTGCTGCTCACCGAGCAGGATTTCTACGACATGACCGCCGCGTACTGCGAGCGGGCGCTCGCGGACAACGTCGTCCACACCGAGCTGTTCTTCGATCCGCAGACGCACACCGAGCGCGGCGTGCCGATCGCGACGGTCGTCGCGGGCATCGAGCGCGCACTCGCCGATGCCGAACGGCGCGGCCTGTCGAGCCGGCTGATCCTGTGCTTCCTGCGCCACCTGTCCGAAGAAGACGCGCTGGCGACGTTCGACGCCGCGCTGCCGCTGTTCGAGCAGTACAAGCATCGCCTGATCGGCGTCGGGCTCGATTCGTCCGAACGCGGCAACCCGCCGTCGAAATTCGCGCGCGTGTTCGAGAAGGCGCGCGCGCTCGGCCTGAAGCTCGTCGCGCATGCGGGCGAGGAAGGCCCGCCCGCCTATGTGTACGAAGCGCTCGACGTGCTGAAGGTCGACCGGATCGACCACGGCGTGCGCAGCATCGAGGATGCGGCGCTGGTCGAGCGACTCGCGCAATCGCGCATGGCGCTCACCGTCTGCCCGCTGTCGAACCTGAAGCTGTGCGTATTCGACGACATGGCGAAGCACACGCTGAAGGCGCTGCTCGACCAGGGCGTCGCGGTGACGATCAATTCCGACGATCCGGCCTACTTCGGCGGCTACGTCAACGACAACTATTTCGCGACCGTGGAAGGGCTGCGCCTGACCGACGCGGAAGTCCACGCGGTGATCCGCAACGGCTTCGAGGCCTCGTTCGTCGACGCGGCGCAGCGCGACGCGCTGACCGCGCGCCTCGACGCGTACTGGCACGCCGCCTGACGATGCACCCGACGAATGCGGACTGCCGCGGTCACGGCGACCGACCTTGAGGAGCGCTTTTCCGATTGATATCCGAGGCGGCGGGGGCCGTCGAACCCACCCCGCGCCGCCGCTCGCACCACGCTGACCGTTTTTTCCACGCAGGACCATTCGTCATGACGCAATCCGCTTTCCGCGCCCAGTTGCTGACCTTCAGCGGCGACCCGGCGCAATCCGACCAGGCCGCGCACTACGAGGCCGACGGCCTCCTGATCGTCGACGACGGCAAGGTCGTCGCGGCCGGCCCGCACGCGCAGCTCACCGCGACGCTCGCGCCCGACGCGCACGTGCACGACCTGCGCGACAAGCTGATCGTGCCCGGCTTCATCGACACGCACATCCACTATCCGCAGACGGACATGATTGCGTCGCCGGCGCCCGGCCTGCTGCCGTGGCTCGACAAGTACACGTTCCCGACCGAGCGGCAGTTCGCCGACCCCGACCACGCGCGCGAGGTCGCGGAATTCTTCGTCGACGAACTGCTCGCGTGCGGCACGACGAGCGCGCTCGTCTACTGCACGGTGCACAAGCAGTCGGCCGATGCGCTGTTCGCGGCGAGCGATGCGCGCGACCTGCGGATGATCGCGGGCAAGGTGCTGATGGACCGCAACTGCCCCGAGTTCCTGCGCGACACCGCGCAGTCGGGTTACGACGACAGCCTGGAGCTGATCGGCCGCTGGCACGGCCGCGGCCGTCAGATGTACGCGCTCACGCCGCGCTTCGCGCCGACCTCGACCGAGGCGCAGCTCGAGGCCTGCAGCGAACTCGCGCGCCGCCATCCGGACGTGTTCGTGCAGAGCCACGTCGCGGAGAACGTCGACGAGGTGAAGTGGGCGGCCGAGCTGTTCCCCGGCCACCGCAGCTACCTCGACATCTACGATCACTACGGGCTGCTGCGCCGCCGCGCGGTGTACGGCCACTGCATCCACCTCGACGACGAGGACCGCCGCCGGATGGCCGAGACGGGCACCGTGGTCGCGCACTGCCCGACGTCGAACTTCTTCCTCGGCAGCGGGCTGTTCGATTTCGACAAGGCGGGCGAATACGGCGTGCCGGTCGCGCTCGCGACCGACGTCGGCGGCGGCACGTCGTTCTCGATGCTGCAGACGATGAACGAGGCGCACAAGGTGGCCCGGCTGTCGGGCCACCACCTGAGCGCCACGCGGATGTTCTGGCTCGCGACCACGGGCGCCGCGCAGGCGCTCGATCTCGCGGATACGGTCGGCACGCTCGCGCCGCGCACCGAGGCCGATTTCGTCGTGCTCGATCCGCAGGCGACGCCGCTGCTCGCGCGCCGCACGAAGCGCGCGGAATCGCTCGAGGAACTGCTGTTCGCGTTCGCGCTGCTCGGCGACGACCGGGCCGTGTACCGGACCTATGCGGCCGGCCGCTGCGTGCACGAACGCGGCACCGCGCGCCGCGCGGCCTGACGGTACGCCTGCCTGCGCGCGTCACGCGTCGCGTGCCGCACGGGTCGGGTGTTTTGGACGGGCGCATGGCGTCCGTTTGTTTTGCCCATGCCGCGGTCATGCCGCATTTCCGGGCTGCCCGGCCGCGCCCTTTGCGGCCTCCGCTCGCCGCGAAGCGGCCCCCGGCCGCTTTCCGCGCCCCATGCGCCGTGCTAGAATCCGCTCCTCATTGGGGAGTAGCCGCTCCGCTCGATGCCTCGCGCCACCGGCGCGCATCGTGACGGAGGCGTCCGTCAACAGACTTGGCCGTTCGGCCATGGCGGGCGCAGCCACCGAAGGCCTGGCGAGACCGATGGTTCACAGTGCGCCGCATCAGGGCCCGGCGCGCGGTGGATCGTCGCTCGCACGCACAACAACAGGCCCGTGGAACCCCGTCGTGACCCAAGCCTTCCTGATCTCCACCGGCGCCGTCGCTCTCGCAGAAATCGGCGACAAGACCCAGCTGCTTTCCCTCGTGCTCGCCGCGCGTTACCGCAAGCCCGTGCCGATCATCCTCGGCGTGCTGGTGGCGACGCTCGTCAACCACGCGTGCGCCGGCGCGCTCGGCGAATGGCTCGGCGCGCTCGTCACGCCGTCGATCATGCGCTGGGCGCTCGCGTTCTCGTTCATCGGGATGGGGCTGTGGATCCTGGTGCCGGACAAGCTCGACGCCGACGAAGCCAACGCGAACCGCACGCGGCTCGGCGTGTTCGGCGCGACCTTCGTCGCGTTCTTCCTCGCCGAGATGGGGGACAAGACCCAGCTCGCGACCGTCGCGCTCGCCGCGCGCTTCCAGGACTACATCGGCGTGGTCGCCGGGACGACGTTCGGGATGATGCTCGCGAACGTGCCGGCGATCCTGCTCGGCGACCGTTTCGCGCACCGCCTGCCGACCACGGTCGTGCACGGGATCGCGGCGGTGCTGTTCATCGTGCTCGGCGCGCTCGCGCTGTTCGGCGCCGGAATGTGACCGGCGCCGCGGTGGCGGCAGGCGGCGGCAGGCGGAGCCCGGCGAACCGGCGTGCCGGCATCCGCCGCCGCGCGCGTTACTTGGCCGCCGCCGCGCCGGACGCGGGCGCGGCCGGCACCACGCGTTCGTTGGACGCCGGCGCGGCCGGCCCGCCCCGTTTGTCGACCGGCAGGCGCACTGTCCTGACCGCGCCGTTGCCGAGCGGGAAATCGGCGAGCGCGCTGCGTGCGAGGAACGGCATCGCATACAGCAGCGCACCGTTGTCGCCGGTCGTGCGCGCGGTGACGTTATAGACCTCCTTGCCCGTCGCGCGCTCGGTGATCCGGATCCCGAGCATGTAGTCGAACACCTGGTAAGTCTGGTTCACGTAGCCGGTCGGCATCGGGCCCCAGGGCCCCCACGGGCCCCACGGCCCGCGGCGCCAGTACGGCCCCGGGAACCACGGGTCGTAATAGACCGGCTGCGGCACCGTCACCAGATCGCTGCCGACGCCGTACGTCAGCCCGACCAGGTAGCGGGCGCTCGCCTGCGGCGCCTGCCGGAACGCGTACGCGGACAGCTCGTTCGCGACGATCGGCTCGTAGGTCGACTGCTCGATGCTGTTCTTCTGCGCGTCGCTGCGCGCGAACGCATACGTGCGTGTCGCATCGCTGCCGCTCCAGTCGGAGAAGGCCGTGACCTGGGTCGTCACGTAGCTGGTGCAGCCCGCCAGCAGCGCCACGCACAGCGCCGCCGCCCATCCCGCACCGCGTTGAATCCATTCGCGTTTCATGATCATCCTCGTCAATCCGTCACCCGCTGGCCGCATCGCGCGACGCGGACGGGATGCCGATAATACGCGGACTGTCCGGCGCGGTAAAAAGTTCGCACGGCACGCAAACTCAAGCCTTTGTACAATGGGCCGGTTCACCGGGCCGCGCCGCGCGCCCGCCCCCGATTCCCCCGACCTCGACGACCATGTCCGACAACGCCAATTCCGCCGTGATCCGCCGCGCCGACTACACGCCGCCGGCCTTCCTCATCGATTCCGTTGCCCTCGAGTTCGACCTGGCACCGGCCCGCACGATCGTCAGGAATACGATGCGCGTGCGCCGCAACCCCGACGCCGCCCCGGCCCCGCATCTGGAGCTGATGGGCGAGGCCCTGGAATTCGTCGGCGCGCGGCTGGACGGCGCGCCCTGCACGGCCCGCGCGCACGAGCACGGGCTGACGGTCGAGAACGTGCCCGACGCGTTCGAGCTGACGATCGACAGCGCCTGCGCGCCCGACCAGAACACGACGCTGTCCGGCCTGTACGTATCGAGCGGCAATTTCTTCACGCAGTGCGAGGCCGAAGGCTTCCGCCGCATCACCTACTTCCTCGACCGGCCCGACGTGATGGCGTCGTATACGGTGACGCTGCGCGCCGACAAGGCCGCATACCCGGTGCTGCTGTCGAACGGCAACCTCGTCGACTCGGGCGACCTGCCCGACGGCCGCCACTTCGCGAAATGGGAAGACCCGTTCCGCAAGCCGAGCTACCTGTTCGCGCTCGTCGCGGGCACGCTGGTCGCGATCGAGGAGACGATCACGACCGGTTCCGGCAAGGACAAGCTGCTGCAGGTATGGGTCGAGGCGCACGACCTCGACAAAACCCGCCACGCGATGGACTCGCTGATCCACTCGATCCGCTGGGACGAAAAGCGCTTCGGCCTCGAGCTCGATCTCGACCGCTTCATGATCGTCGCGGTCGGGGACTTCAACATGGGTGCGATGGAGAACAAGGGGCTCAACATTTTCAACACGAAGTACGTGCTGGCGAACCCCGAAACGGCGACCGACACCGATTTCGCGAACATCGAATCGGTGGTCGGCCACGAGTACTTCCACAACTGGACGGGCAACCGCGTGACCTGCCGCGACTGGTTCCAGCTGAGCCTGAAGGAAGGCCTGACGGTGTTCCGCGACCAGGAGTTCTCGGCCGACATGGCCGCCGGCGACGACGTCGAATCGGCGGCCCGCGCGGTCAAGCGCATCGAGGACGTGCGCGTGCTGCGCCAGCTGCAGTTCGCCGAGGACGCGGGCCCGATGGCGCACCCGGTGCGCCCTGAAAGCTACGTCGAGATCAACAACTTCTACACGATGACCGTCTACGAGAAAGGCTCGGAAGTCGTGCGGATGTACCAGACGCTGTTCGGCCGCGACGGCTTCCGCAAGGGGATGGACCTGTACTTCCAGCGTCACGACGGCCATGCGGTGACCTGCGACGATTTCCGTCACGCGATGGCCGACGCGAACGGCCGCGACCTCGCGCAGTTCGAGCGCTGGTACAGCCAGGCCGGCACGCCGCGCGTGACGGTGAAGACCGCATACGACGCGGCCGCGCGACGCTACACGGTCACGCTCGCGCAGGGCTACGGCGACGCGTCGCCCGCCGCGCGCGAAACGCAGCAGGGGCCGCTGCTGATTCCGTTCGCGCTCGGCCTGATCGGCCGCGACGGCCGCGACCTGCCGCTGCGCCTCGACGGCGACGCGGCCGCATCGGGCACGACGCGCGTGCTCGAGTTCACCGACACCGAGCAGGCCTTCACGTTCGTCGACGTGCCGGAACAGCCGCTGCCGTCGCTGCTGCGCAACTTCTCGGCGCCGGTGATCGTCGAGTACGACTACAGCGACGACGACCTCGCGTTCCTGCTCGCGCACGATAGCGATCCGTTCAACCGCTGGGAAGCGGGCCAGCGCCTCGCGACGCGCGCGCTGCTGACGCTCGCGTCGCGCGCAGCCGCAAACGAGCCGCTCGCGCTCGGCGAGAACTTCGTCGCCGCGTTCCGCCGCGTGCTGACCGACGACACGCTGTCGCCGGCGTTCCGCGAACTCGCGCTGACGCTGCCGTCGGAGACCTACCTCGCCGACCAGATGGCCGAGTCCGATCCGGCCGCCGTCCACCGCGCGCGCCAGTTCGTGCGCCGCCAGCTCGCGACCGCGCTGCGCGCCGAGTGGCTCGCCGCGTACGAGCAGCACCAGACGCCGGGCACGTACGAGCCGACGCCGGACGCGTCGGGCCGCCGCGCATTGAAGAACCTCGCGCTCGCGTACCTCGCCGAGCTTGAGGATCCGGCCGACGCGGTGCGTCTCGCGAACGCGCAATACGACGCGGCGAACAACATGACCGATCGCGCGGCCGCGCTCGGCGCGCTGTTGTCGGCCGCCGCGGCGGGCGCGAACGCGCCGGCCGAGCGTGCGCTGGCCGATTTCTACGGGCGCTTCGAGAAGGAAGCGCTCGTGATCGACAAATGGTTCGCGATGCAGGCCGCGCAGCGCGGCACGCCCGCGCAGCCGACGCTCGCCAAGGTGCGCAAGCTGCTCGCGCATCCGGCGTTCAACCTGAAGAACCCGAACCGGGCGCGCTCGCTGATCTTCAGCTTCTGCGCGGCGAACCCCGCGCAGTTCCACGCGGCGGACGGCTCCGGTTACGCGTTCTGGGCCGAACAGGTGCTCGCGCTCGACGCGATCAACCCGCAGGTTGCCGCGCGCCTCGCCCGCTCGCTCGAGCTGTGGCGCCGCTTCACGCCGGCGCTGCGCGACCGGATGAAAACGGCGCTCGAACAGGTTGCCGCCGGCGCGAAGTCGCGCGACGTACGCGAGATCGTCGAGAAGGCGCTCGCCTGACGGCGTCGCCCGCGGCTCGTTCGCCGCGCATGACAAAGCCGGCGCCGCGCGATGCGGCGCCGGCTTTTTTGCGCCCCCGGCCGGCCGGCGCGGCGGGATCGGGCCGCCCGGCCGTGTAACCGGACGAAAAAAGCGGTCGTTGCGTGAGGCACGACGGGTAAAATCGAGGCAATTCAAGGATTATTTGGCCTCTCGGAGTCTGTCATGTCCATTGCCCGCCGCACCACGCTGTCCAAGTTCCTGATCGAACAGCAGCGTGCGACCAACAACCTCCCCTACGACCTGCGCCTCCTGATCGAAGTCGTCGCCCGCGCCTGCAAGGCGATCAGCTACAACGTGTCGAAGGGCGCGCTCGGCGACGCGCTCGGCACCGCCGGCAGCGAAAACGTCCAGGGCGAGGTGCAGAAGAAGCTCGACATCCTGTCGAACGAAATCCTGCTCGACGCGAACGAATGGGGCGGCAACCTCGCCGCGATGGCGTCCGAGGAAATGGAAACGTTCTTCCCGATCCCGTCGAACTACCCGCGCGGCGAATACCTGCTGGTGTTCGATCCGCTCGACGGCTCGTCGAACATCGACGTGAACGTGTCGATCGGCACGATCTTCTCGGTGCTGCGCTGCCCGGACGGCAAGCAGGCAACCGAGGAGTCGTTCCTGCAGCCGGGCACGGAGCAGGTCGCGGCCGGCTATGCGGTGTACGGCCCGCAGACGGTGTTCGTGCTGACGACCGGCAACGGCGTGAACTGCTTCACGCTCGACCGCGAAGTCGGCTCGTGGGTGCTCACGCAGAGCAACATGCGGATTCCCGAAGAGACGCGCGAATACGCGATCAACGCGTCGAACGCGCGTCACTGGTACGACCCGGTCAAGCGCTACATCGACGAGCTGAACGCCGGCAAGGACGGCCCGCGCGGCGACAACTTCAACATGCGCTGGATTGCGTCGATGGTCGCCGACGTGCACCGCATCCTGAACCGCGGCGGCGTCTTCATGTACCCGGCCGACAAGCGCACGCCGGATCGCCCGGGCAAGCTGCGCCTGATGTACGAGGCGAACCCGATGTCGTTCATCGTCGAACAGGCGGGCGGCGCGGCGACGACCGGCACGCAGCGCATCATGGAAGTGCAGCCGACCGGCCTGCACCAGCGCGTGCCCGTGTTCCTCGGCTCGAAGAACGAAGTCGAGCGCGTGACGCGCTATCACACCGAAGGCAATTGATTGCAAGGCAACACTGGACGGCGTCGCGAGACGCACGTACAATCGCGCCTCGCGATGCAGCCCTAAGGGGTCGCATCGCGGTGAAATGAAATTGGAAGACCTGTCGAAGCAGGGGTTTTGCGAAGCAGCCGAAAAAAGCTGAAAAATTTTTCGCAAAACCTATTGCCAAGATCGAAGATTCCACCATATAATTTCATTTCTCTGCTGCCGGTGTAGCTCAGTTGGTAGAGCAGCGCATTCGTAATGCGAAGGTCGTAGGTTCGACTCCTATCTCCGGCACCAAGATAAAAAGGCCTGACAAGCAATCGCTTGTCAGGCCTTTATCGTTTTCCGCGCCGGAAAGCGATAAACGTACTCATCGCATCGCAGCACTCGCTGCGGTCAACGTCCTCCTCCACAAGATTCGACTCGCGCGCTGCGCAGACAAATCCCCTGGAAAATCCCGATCGCAGTACATAACATTACTTAACGATCCTGACCCGCCTATCGCGCTACATTGCGTGGGCGACGCTGCGTAGTCGACGTACCGCGCTGGCCGGCACACCGCACGGCGTCCGGTCTTATCGATTCGTTACAAGGAGAGGACAACCATGACTCATGGCTTGATTATGTGGCTCATCATCGGCGCGATTGCCGGCTGGCTTGCCGGCGTGCTCGTCAAGGGCGGCGGCTTCGGGCTCATCGTCGACATCATCGTCGGGATCGTCGGCGCGATCATCGGCGGCTGGCTCGCGGGGCTGCTCGGCATCAGCATCGGCAGCGGCTTCTTCGGCTCCGTGATCGTCGCGGTCATCGGCGCGGTGATCCTGCTGTTCGTGATCCGCCTGTTCAAGCGAGCCACCTGACGCACCTGTCGCTCCGCTTCGCAAGCCTTCGTGCGCGCCATCGGGCGCGCTTTCGCAGTCACCGGCGCACGGCCCGATCGCCGTGCGCCGCCCCACCCTCTCAACGACGCGGCGCCGCGCGCAGCCAGCCATCGAGCACGGCGGGCGTCAGCAATCCACTGCGCGCGTCGCGCACGCCGTCGCGGCCGATCCATACGGTGCGCGGCAGTTCTCCCCGCCATTCCGCATCGAGCGCCGTGCGCAGGCGTTCCGGCATCGCCTCGGCGTTCGCATACTGCGCGACGTGCGGCGGCAGGTTCATCTGCGCGAGCGCCTGTCCGATCGCCGCGCCGTTCTCGTCGTACGCATCCATGGCCACCATCGCGATGCGCACCTCCGGGTGACGGCGCTGCCATTCGACGAGATGCGCGGCATTCTCGCGACAGTACCCGCAGTCGAGCGACCAGATTTCGACCGCCAACGGCCGCTCGTGCGCACGCTCGAACAACCGGCCGACATCGGCCGCGCGCAGCGGCTGCAGCGCGCCGGCCAGCGCCGGCCCGCACGCGAGCACCAGGCTCGCCAGCACGATCAGGCGCTTCATTGCCCGCCCTCCACCGCAATCAGCCGGTAGCCGTCGTTGCGCGTGCGCCATGACAAGTAGACGCGCCCCGCATCGTCGAGCAGTTGCGGATTGTCGCTCGCCCCCGACGTCGACGCGATCACGCGCGGCTCCGACCAGTGCGCGCCGCGATCGTCAGAGCGGCGCAACTTGATCTGCATCGTGTCGCCGTCGAACGCCTTCCACGCGAGCCACACGATATCGCCGCGCGCGACCATCGCCGCATGCGAAGCCTGCTCGCCCGGCGCGGCCGGATTCGCGCCGAACGCCCATGCGGCGCCGAGCGGCCGGCCGTCCGCGGCGATCCGCGAATAGAACACGTCGGCACGGCCGTCGACCACGCCGAACCACGCAAGATGCCGCGTGCCGTCCGACGTGATCGCGAGCGCCGGACCATGGTCGGGGCACGCCTCGACGTGCCAGTTCGAGAACGTCGTGCGCAGCGGCGCAACCGGTGCATCGGCCGAGGCCGGCAGCACCGCAAGCGCGTGATCGCGAATCTGGCCCGGGAACACGTTGCGCCACGCAGCCTCCACGCGCCCGGCCGGGTCGATTGCCATCGCGATCCGGCAGCATTCGCAGGTGTGGTCGGTCACCTTGCGCTCCGGCTCGAACGATGCGCCGCCGTCGCGCGACACCGCGTAGTAGATCGCCGCGCCGTCGTACGCCTGCCCGGCCGCCTTCGCGGCGGTCAGGTCGCGCTTGTCGATCCAGGCCAGATAGATCCGTCCCGCGGGGTCGACCGCCATCATGTCGAAGCGGTGCGTGATCATCTGCCTGTCGCGATGCACGGTGATCGGCACACTCCACGTCGCGCCGCCGTCCAGCGAGCGCGAGAAGCGCACCATCCCCGTATAAGGCGCGTCGAGCGGCATCGACCACGACACGTAGATCGCGCGGCCGTCCGGGCTCGCCGCGACCTTCGGACGGTTTTCCGCGCTGGTGTAGATCGATTCCGGCATCGCGTTGACGGTCACCGCGGCAGACAGCGTGCGGCCCGCGTCGTCGGAATGCGCGACGACCACATGCTCGCCCTCGACCCACGCGGCCCACAACCGATGCCGCGCATCGAACGCGGCGCCGGTGGCGAGCGGCTGCTTCTGCGACGCGACCGCCGCCTGCATGCCCATGTGCGCGGCGTGCGGATCGGCGGGCTTCGCCGCGTCGTGCGCGCCGGCAGCGGACAGCCCCGCGAGCCACAGCGCGCAGCCTGCCGCGAATGATTTCACAGCGACCATTTCAGTTCTCCATAGAAAGTGCGGCCCGGATACGGGTGGAACACGTAGTAGCGGCGGTCCGTCAGGTTGTCGATGCCGACCGATGCAACCCAGTGCCGGTCGAAGCGGTAGCGCGCCTTCAGGTCGACGACCGTGTACGAACTGGTGCCGCCATAGACGCCGGGATTCACGTCGCCGTTGTCGAGCGTGTTGAACTGGCGCCCCGAATAGCGGACGCCGACGCTCGCGAGCCAGTGCTCGTCGAAGCGGTACGACGCGAGCAGGTTCGCGCGCATGCGCGGAATCCGCGGGAAACGCGAGCCGACATACGCGGGGTTCGCCGCGTCGGACAGGATCTGCGCATTGCTCGCGGACACGTTCGCATCGACGTCGAGCCCCCTGAGTCCGACGTTCTGCCCGCTGAACGCGAGCTCGACGCCGCGCACGCGGACGCGATCGACGTTCGAGATGTTCGTGACCGTCGACGCGCCCGACACCGTCGTCTGGCTGTAGATCGAGTCGCGCAGGTCGCTCTGGAACACGCTCGCGCGCACGACACCGACGCCCACGTCGCGCTCGGCGGTGAAATCCCAGTCGATCGCCTTTTCCGGACGCAGGTTCGGGTTGTTGTTGACGATGGCGTTGTTCGAGATCGTGCCCTGGAACAGTTCGCCGACCGTCGGAAAGCGCGTGCCCGTCGCGAACGACAGCCGGAAACGCCAGACGTCGGTGGCGTCCCACTGCAGCGCCACCTTCGGCGACAGCGCATTCGCACTGCGGCCCGCATAACCGAGCGTGCCGCTCGCGTTGCCGAGCGCGCCGCCGTATGCATCCCAGCGCTCGTAGCGCAGCCCGAGCGTCGCGAGCCAGCCGGGCGCGAAGCGCCACGCGTCCTGCGCGAACAGCGCCTGCGTGCGCGTGTCGCCGCGATAGATGCTCGCGAGCGACGTCGTCGGCCCGTTCAGCCAGTCCGCCGTGTTGTACGTGACGTTGCGCAGGAAATAGTTGTCGTAGTGATAGCCGAAGGTGAACGCATGCCCCTTCACTTCCGGCGCTTCCGCCTTCAGGTCGAGCGTGCGCCAGCCGGTGCCGTCGCCCTGGAACTGCGTACCCGCGCCGCCCTGCGCGGTCGACGCCGCGCGCAGCACGTCGCGCGACACGTCGTACGCCGACACGACGCCCGACAGCCGCCAGCCCGAGTCAAGACGCGCGTTCACCCCGAGCGCATACAGCCAGTTCTCCTGGTCGCCGCGCTGCGGCGCGAACGCGCTCGGCGCCACGGTCATGTTCTGCCCGCCGATCGACACGTTGCCGCCGTACACGGGGTTGCCCGCCGCGTCGCGCAGGAACGTCTCGCCGTGCTGCCGGTAATGGTTTTCCCAGTGGCCTAGCGTGAGCGTCGCGTCGACGTGATCGGTGAATGCGTAGCCCATCCGCACCGTCCCGTTGATCTGCTCGGTGCGTTCGAGCGACTGGGCGCCGACGATCGTGCGCGGCTTGCCGTTCGGCCCGACGTCGGTCGCCGCGCCCGTCACCGGCACCGCACGGCCAAGCTTCGGGTTGTACGCGGCGTTCGGGCTTGCGTACTGCATCGGCTGCCCGTTGTTCTCGAGCCGGTCGAGCGACAGCGCGAACCAGAAGCGGCCGACGCGGTTCGCGATCCGCGCGGTCTGGTGATTGCCGCCGAAGCTGTCGGCGAATCCGTAGCCGTCGCGATAGCGTTGCGTGAAGAACTGCGTCGACAGCGACGCCTCGAGCTGCTCGGGCCGCCGCGTGGTCAGCAGCACGGTCGAGCCGATCGCATTGCCCGGATACAGCGCGGAAAAGGGGCCGTACAGCACGTCGACCCGCGCGATGTCGTCGGGCGGAATCAGCGACCAGCGCGGCGGATACGCGTAGCTCGAGCCGAGCAGGTTCGACAACAGCACGCCGTCGGCATAGACGAGCCCGCGCGCGCTCTGCAATTCGTTGAAATCGCGGCCCGCGAATACCGCGTTGCGATCGCCGATGTAGCGCTTGCGCACCATCAGGTTCGGCGCGTACTTCAGTGCGTCCTCGGTGTTGACGTTGGTGTGCGCGTCGATCCGCTCGCGCGTGATCGACTCGACGACGGCCGGCGTATCGGGGTCGACCGGTCGCCGTTGCGCGGTCACGCTGACGGCGGCGAGCGTATCGCCGCCGGCAGGCGCAACCGCCGCCGGACGCGTGGCAGCGGGCGCCGCGGCGGCTGCCCGGCTGGTCTCCGCGACGGATTCCGATACCGGCTCGGCACGCGCGCCGTCCGGTTGCGCCGCATACGCGGCGGGCCATGCGAAAGCGGCCGCGCATGCCAGCGCGATCCGGCCGCGCGACGGCCGCGCGGCAAGGGTGAATGACATGAATCGTTTCCTGAAAACGTGATCGAACGCCGCCGGGCGCCGGGCTGCGCAGCGCGCACGAACCGGCGCGGCGCGCGGCCGGCGCCGCGTGCGGACAGCGCGCCGTCAGGCGCGCGCGAAATCAGATCGAGACGGTTTCAGGCGGGGCGCGCGGCTGGGCAAGGCGGATGCCCTTGCGCACGAAGACGGGAAAAGACGGTGCGGGCGTGCGAACCGTGAAGGTCCGCACGAAATCCGGCATTGCGGGCAGGCTCGCGCCAAGCGCGAGGTTCGCGGCGAAGCCGGGACAGTACACGCAATGCGGTACGCCTGCGTGATCGACCGACGCCGCGCTGCGATCGTCGCCTGCCTGCGCGAGCACGAGATGACGCGCGCCCGCTGCACTGCACAATTCGAGCGTGAGTGCTCCCGACCCGCTCGATGCAAGACGCGCGTAGCCGACGACGGGCGACAGTACGTTCAGTACCAGCGCCAGCCAGACGAGGCCGATCCATCGCGTCGTTCGTTTCATCGCGGTCCAGGAAAAAGTGCGCGCAAGTATAGCAAGCAGGCGCGCGCTGCCGATTCCGCTGACCGTATGATCGACATGGTCGCGCATGTGCCGTTAATACAACAGAGACAAAATCTAACGATTCGTTTCTGGCATAAATCTGAGCACGAGGTCGATAATCATTGAACCTGTTGGAGAAACGATCATGGACGAAAAACCGACCCGCGTGCCGCCCCCGGAGCAAGTGATGAGCCCGGATCCGGAACCCGTTGGCGTGGAATTCCTCGCCGAGCTGCCCGATCACGTGCGGGCATTCTTCGACGAGCAGCACAAGCTGTACGCGCCGAAGTGAACGGCCATTCCGCGCTTTAACCGCTGCGTGACGCCAGTCGACATCGTGCGGTTCATTGCTGCGCATCTGCCGCAGTTCGCATTGCACCCGGGTCGCAACGGCCTGACGGTGCCGGGTCAGCTCGTCCGCTGATTCCTGGGTCGCGACGCCACGCCGCGCGACTGTCTTCGTCTATTCTTCTGGTTTTCCACTTCCGGCCCGCCCGGCTCCCGATCGTTCCGATGAAGCATGCTATTCGCGCCGGCCTCGCCGCAGCAGCACTCGGCCTCGCCCTCGTCTCCTCGCCACGCATCGCCGCCGCCGACGGCGACGACACGGCCCTGACCAACCTCGTCGCGCTCGCGTCGCAACGCCTCGCGCTCGCCGAGCCGGTCGCCCGCTGGAAATGGGCGAACGGCAAGCCGATCGAGGATCGTCCACGCGAAGCGGAACTGCTCGCGTCGGTCGAGAAGCGGGCGGCACAAGCCGGCGTCGATCCGGCCTTCGCCAGGACGTTCTTCGCCGATCAGATCGCGGCCAGCAAGGACGTGCAGAACGCGCTATTTGCGACGTGGCGGGCGACGCGGCCACCCGAAGGCACGCCGCCCGATCTCGCGACCGGCACGCGGCCGAAGCTGGACCGACTCACGCAGGCGATGCTCGCGGGGCTCGCGCAGGTCGGTCAGTTGCGAAATGCGCCCGACTGCCAGTCACGGCTCGCACGCAGCATCGCCAACTGGAAGACATTGACGCGCTACGACGCGAACCAGGCGCAGGCGCTCAATACCGCGCTGTCGCACGTCTGTGCGGCGGGCGGCGCAAGCGCGATCGGCTGACCCGCAGCGTCTACTCCGCCGTCGTCGCGAGCGCGGCGAGCGGGATCAGCTGCAGGCCGCGCGCCAGGTGCGTCTGGAGCAGCCGATGGGTGAAGGGTTCGAACGGCCCGGCCGTATCGTCGGCGGCCAGCCGCGCGGCCGCTTCGAGCGACGCCGCGGCGCCGAGATAGCGCCAGCCATCGATCACATGGAACATCTTGCGCTCGCCGTGCGCCTCGAACGCCACCGCGCCGTCGAATGGCCAGGGTGCCGCCGCGCCTGCGCGCGCCTCCGCCGCCGGACGGCGATTGAACGTCGGGCGCAGGCGCGCGATCCACTGCGCCTCGGCGAGCATCGCGCCGAGTTCGTTGCCGGTTTCCCGCCACTCGACGCGACGCACCTGCTGCGCCAGCCGCATTTCCTTCGCCGAGCGCCGCTCGCCGGTCAACAACGCGCGAAGCCGCTGCCGCACGCGCACGCTGCGCGCGACATAGAGCGGCTCGTCCGCTTCGCCGAACAACGCATACGCGCCGCACCCGGCCGGCGCGGTATCGAGCCATGCCTCGGTCAGGCCGCCCGCGAGGCGGAAGTGGCGCGTCGTGCGCGCGATCTGCTCGCGCAGCCGCTCGAGCGGCACGATCTCGTGCAATTGCCGCCAGAACTGCCAGATCAGGTCGGCATCCGCGAGCGCCCGGTGCCGCGCTGACGGTACGAGGCTGTGCCGTTCGACCAGCGCGTCGAGGCCATGCCGCGATTCGCGCGGAAACAACGCACGCGACAAGCGCACGGTACACAGCACATCGGGATTGAACGCAAACCCCACCCGCTCGAACTCGGCGCGCAGGAAACCTCGGTCGAAACTTGCGTTGTGCGCAACGAACAGCTTGCCGTCGAGCCGCTCGAACAGCGCGGGCGCAAGCGACGCAAAGGATGGCGCATCGCGCACCATTGCATCCGAAATGCCTGTCAGTTGCTGGATGAACGGCGGGATCGACTGCCCGGGATTGACGAGCGAGGCCCACGTCGACACGCCGGACGGGCCGATCTCGACCACGCCGATTTCGGTGATCCGGTGTTCGGCAGACGAGCCCCCCGTGGTTTCGAGGTCGACAAAAACGAGCGGTTGTTCGCAGGCGGGATCGGGCGAGCGGGAATCGGACATGAAGGAACTGGGAATCGGTGCTCCCGTGAGTATGCACCGGCAGGCCGGTCCGCGGCCAGCCCGAAGCGGCCGCGCGACAATTCCGGGCCGCAATAATGCAAAAAGCCCCCGCATCGCGGGGGCTCGGACGTGATCGGCAATACGTGGCGCGTCAGATCGCCTGGATATTCGCTGCCTGCTTGCCTTTCGGCCCGACTTTCACGTCGAACGAAACACGCTGATTTTCCTTCAGCGTTTTGAAGCCGTCCATCTTGATTTCGGAAAAATGCGCAAACAAATCCTCGCCGCCGTTGTCCGACGTGATAAAGCCGAAACCTTTAGCATCGTTAAACCATTTCACGATACCGGTATCCATACCTTCGTTCCCCACTCTATTTTGTTCAAAAAAGCTACTGTTATAGCCGTTTCCCGAAATCTCGAAGCGTCGCCTCTGACACCAGCTACACACGCCGCCCGAGGACGGAGTGGTGACTTTATAAATTGGACAATCCCATTGCGTCAAGAGGATTTTTAGCGAACGTATTATAAAAATTACGCTAATGCCGGTGGAATCGGTACCCGATCGATTTCGATAAATCGATTCCACACAAAAACCTGTCACTATTACCGGGTTCGACATGGCCATAATCCGCGCCGCGAAAAACCTACCGGGGTCGAATCGCATCGGCAAAAATGCTCGGTATTTTTCCGGGTTGCAGAAAACGGCGGACGTTGCGATGCTGAACGTCACATCGACGCGACGGAGAAAGTCATGTGGCTGGACGGAATCAAGCGCTTCGCTAGCCGGCTCGGCCGCGTTCGCCGCAAGTCCCGCGCACTTGCCGACGCCGCCCGCGAAAAGCCCTGCGACGCCGAATTCGATACGACCTGGCATGGCGACCACTGGCAGAACCTGCTCGCGTCGCCGCTCGATGCGCGCCACTACGTGATGGAAGACTGGACCTATACCCCGCCCCCGGCCGAGGAAAACCGGGACGCGCCGCCACCCGGCAGGCGCAAGCGCCGCCGCTGGTACGAACAATAGAAGCGGGCCCGACGGGCAAAAAAAAAGCGCGACTGGGAAGTCGCGCCGACAAAGGTTTGGAGATCTTTTCCGTCAACGAAAAAGTCTGCTTCGGAAAGCAGAGATCGCAGTATAGCGAGATAACATCCTTTCATTATCCATGCTACGCACAAACCTCTATTGCCGAAGCGACAATAATGACGCTGACGCAATGGGCGTGGCCGACTGGCCGCTGTCGCGACTGCGCAACGCCTGACACCCGCACCACCCCTTGCCCGCAATCTGCCGCAGCGCCGCAAAGCCTTGATCCGCAAGGCTCCCGGGCCGACCGAAAATCATTGCGCATTCCAAAATACAGTATTGCTTAAAGTGGCTTCCTCGCCATTCGGAGCCGCTTCTTACACTGAAATTGAATTTTGAGACGAGAGCAACAAGCCCGCCCGTGCAGTAGCGCCGATGTCGCGCGCCGCACCGGAGCCCGCAACAGGTTCGCTTCCCTTCATCCGGTTTGGAGACAGATCAATGAAAAGGACTCTGATCGTCGCGGCATTGTCGAGCGTGTTCGCGACCGCGGCGCACGCACAAAGTAGCGTGACGCTGTATGGCCTGCTTGACGCCGGCATCACGTACACCAACAACCAGGGCGGCCACAGCGCCTGGCAGCAGTCGACCGGCTCGGTCAACGGCAGCCGGTGGGGCCTGCGCGGCACCGAAGACCTCGGCGGCGGCCTGAAAGCGATCTTCACGCTGGAAAACGGCTTCGGCATCAATAACGGCACGCTGAAACAGAATGGCCGCGAATTCGGCCGCCAGGCATTCGTCGGGCTCGCCCACAACCAGTTCGGCTCGCTCACGCTGGGCCGCCAATATGACAGCGTCGTCGACTATCTCGGCCCGTTGTCGCTGACCGGCACGCAATTCGGCGGCACGCAATTCGCGCATCCGTTCGACAACGACAACCTCAACAATTCGTTCCGGATCAATAACTCGGTCAAATACCAGAGTGCGAACTACAACGGCCTGAAGTTCGGCGCGTTGTACGGCTTCTCGAATTCGACCAGCTTTGCCAACAACCGCGCGTACAGCGTCGGCGTGTCGTACAACTTCATGGGCTTCAACGTCGCGGCCGCGTACCTGCAGTTGAACAACAACGTGAACGGACTGGCGCAGACGGTCAGCGATCCCGGCGCGGTTGCCGGAGACTGGACGTTTGCCGCCGCACGGCAGCGCACCTGGGGCGCCGGCCTGAACTACACGTTTGGTCCGGCAACGGCTGGCTTCGTGTTCACGCAGACCCGCCTCACCGATAGCGTCGCGATCAGCGCCGGCCAATCGGGCGTGACGGGCGGCGTCGGGCTCGCGGGTGGCGTGCGCTTCAACAACTACGAATTGAACGGCCGCTACGCGCTGACGCCGGCGCTCTCGCTGGCCGGGTCGTACACGTACACCGACGGCCGCATCGTCGGCCAGAGCCCGAACTGGCACCAGTTCAACCTGCAGGCGGCATACGCGCTGTCGAAGCGCACCGACGTCTACCTGCAGGGCGAATACCAGAAGGTCAACACGGACGGCCTGCACCTGCGCGCGAACATCAACGGCCTCGGCACGGCGTCGTCGAACAACAAGCAGGTCGCGGTGACAGCCGGCCTGCGCCACCGGTTCTGAACGGCGCCGCGCGGTCGCCGCCGGCACGACGAAGCGCCCCACGCGGGGCGCTTTTTTCATGACGCGGCAACCGCGCAGCCAACGCGCTCAGGCCGCCCCCGGCTCCGGATAGCGCACGTCGAGCACGTCGATCGGCTGCGGGCCGGCGGGCGTCATCAGCGTGACGGTGTCGCCGATCTTCGCCTTGAGCAGCGCGCGCGCCACCGGCGAGATCCAGCTCACGTGCCCGCGGTCGAGATCGACCTCGTCGATGCCGACGATCGTGATCGTATGTTCCTCGCCATCCGGCGTCGCATAGTCGATGGTGGCGCCGAAGAACACCTGGTCGGTATTCTCCTGCCGGCTCGCGTCGACCACTTCGGCGATGTCGAGCCGCTTCGTCAGGAAGCGGATGCGCCGGTCGATCTCGCGCAGCCGCCGCTTGCCGTAGATATAGTCGCCGTTCTCGGAACGATCGCCGTTCGACGCCGCCCACGACACGAGCCGCACGACCTCGGGCCGTTCGGTATCGATCAGGCTCAGCAGTTCGTCCTTGAGGCGCTTGTGCCCCACGGGCGTGATGTAGTTCTTCGAGCCCGCCGGGATCGCCGTGTGGGCCTGGTCGAGATCGTCGTCGTCGCCGTCCGACTCTTTGACAAACGCCTTGTTCATGATGCACATTCAACGTGGATTGCGGATGCTTCAAGGGTACACGATGCGTGGCCGCGCAAGCCCGCCTCCAGCATTTTGCGAATAAGGCTTCCCTTTTTATATAACCCTGCTATAATCCCTCTTCTGCGTGCGGCTGTAGCTCAGTTGGATAGAGTACTTGGCTACGAACCAAGGGGTCGTGGGTTCGAATCCTGCCAGCCGCGCCATCTTTAAGGGGCCTTCCCATCGCAGAAGGTCCTGGCAGTTTGAAGTAGTATCGCTTTGCGTGCGGCTGTAGCTCAGTTGGATAGAGTACTTGGCTACGAACCAAGGGGTCGTGGGTTCGAATCCTGCCAGCCGCGCCACTTCAGAAGGGCCTTCCTCCGGGAAGGCCCTTTTTCTTTTCCCCTTCCCTTCGCACGAATTGCCGACACGGCCTTCACCCGGTACGCCCCAATGAAAACGGCGGCCCGAGGCCGCCGTCGTATCGCACGCATCAGACGCCCGCGCGTCAGTAATCCTGCCGCTCGCGCTCGATCCGCATCCCGCCGTCGTGACGCGCATGCGTGCCGTCGTCGGTCGAACGCTCGCGCATGATCCGCATCACGTCCGGATTGGTCCGCACGCGCCGCATCACGTTCGCGAGGTGGACGCGGTCGCTGACCTGGATCACGAAGCGCAACACCGTCGATTCGTGCGTGAGATCCTCGTCCATCGCGATGTGGACGATGTTCGCGTCGGCCGACGTGATGTCCGCCGCAACCCGCGCGAAAATCCCCTTCGTGTTCTTCACGAGCGCCTTCACCGCGACGTCGAACAGGCGGCCCGGCTGCGGCGCCCACTCGACATCGATCCAGCGGCCCGGATCGCGGCGATGGATGCGCTGCGCGACACGGCAATCGGTCGTATGAATCGCCATCCCGAGGCCGATGCCGATATAGCCCATGATCGCGTCGCCCGGAATCGGCCGGCAGCACGCGGACAACTGCACCGACATCCCTTCCGTGCCGGTGATCACGACCGGCGGCGCATGATGCGCGGCATGGCGCTCTGCCTTCGGCAGGTCGTCGTCCGCATCGCGGCCGCTCATCAGCACCTCGATGCGCTTGGCCATCACCGCGGCGACGCGGCGGCCGAGGCCGATATCCGCGAAGATTTCCTGGCGGCTCTTGTTGCCCGTCCACTGCACGAGCTTTTCCCACACTTCCGGCGTGACGTCGGCGAGCGCGAGGCCGTAGCCCTTCAGGCTCTGGTCGACGAGCCGCTCGCCGAGCTGCACCGACTCGTTCAGGCGCATCGTCTTCAGGTAGTGACGGATCGCCGAACGGGCCTTGCCGGTGCGCACGAAGCCGAGCCACGCGGGGTTCGGCTTCGAATACGGCGCGGTGATCACTTCGACGATGTCGCCGCTCTTCAGCTCGGTGCGCAGCGGCAGCAGCTCGTTGTTGATCTTCACGGCGACGCACTGATTGCCGAGATCGCTGTGGATCGAATACGCGAAGTCGAGCGCCGTGGCGCCGCGCGGGAGCGCCATGATCTTCGACTTCGGGGTGAACACGTAGACCGCATCCGGGAACAGGTCGATCTTCACGTGCTCGAGGAATTCGCTCGAATCGCCGGCCTCGCTCTGGATGTCGAGCAGCGACTTCAGCCACTGGTGCGCGCGCTTCTGCACGTCGCTGAGATCCGCGCTGCTACCGTTCTTGTACAGCCAGTGCGCGGCCACGCCCGCCTCGGCGATCTCGTGCATCTTGCGCGTGCGCACCTGGAACTCGATCGGCGCGCCGAACGGGCCGACCAGCGTCGTATGCAGCGACTGGTAGCCGTTGATCTTCGGGATCGCGATGTAGTCCTTGAACTTGCCCGGAACGGGCTTGTAGAGCGCATGCAGCGCGCCGATGCACGTGTAGCAGTCGAGCGGATTCTCGACGACGACGCGAAAGCCGTACACGTCGAGCACCTGCGAGAACGACAGCTGCTTGTCGCGCATCTTCCGGTACACGCTGTAGATGGTCTTCTCGCGCCCGGTGATCTCGGCGTCGATCTTCGCGTCCGCCATCGCGCGCTGCGCGGCTTCGAGGATCTTGCCGATCACCTCGCGGCGGTTGCCGCGCGCGGCCTTCACCGCCTTCTCGAGCGTCGCGTAGCGATGCGGATTGAAGTTCGCGAAGCTCATGTCCTGCAGCTCGCGATACGTATTGTTCAGACCGAGGCGGTGCGCGATCGGCGCATAGATGTCGAGCGTCTCGCGCGCGACGCGGCGGCGCTTTTCCATCGGCACCGCGCCGAGCGTGCGCATGTTGTGCAGGCGATCGGCGAGCTTGACGAGGATGACCCGCACGTCGCGCGCCATCGCGAGCAGCATCTTGCGGAAGTTTTCCGCCTGCGCTTCCTCGCGGCTGCGGAATTCCATCTTGTCGAGCTTGGACAGCCCGTCGACCAGCTCGGCGACCTTCGGCCCGAACCGTTCGGCCAGCTCGCTCTTGGTGACGCCCTGGTCCTCCATCACGTCGTGCAGCAGCGCGGCCATGACCGCCTGCGCGTCGAGCTTCCAGCCGGCGCAGATTTCCGCGACGGCGACAGGATGGGTGATGTAGGGTTCGCCGCTCTGGCGATATTGACCGAGGTGGGCTTCGTCGCTGAAGTGGAACGCCGCCTTGACCTCTTTGATTTCCTCCGGAGCGAGATACTCGGCCAGCGCGGCAGTCAGATTCGCGATCGAAACGACGCCGTGCTTGCGCGGTTGCTCCGGGGTGGCGGTCGGCCCGAACAGATGCCGGAAGGACTGTTCGAGGACCGCGTCGATGTACTGGCGCGCAGGCGATTGTGCCGTGGCTTCGGTGGTCGGATCCGCGGAGGCGGACGATGGGGTGGTGCTCATATTCGCCTCCTCGGTCAGCAATCGTTGCGCGCGTGGACTACATGGCTGGCGTGAAGCGGTGCGGTTAGACCGGCACCTTCTTCAGCATCTCGACGCCAACCTGGCCAGCCGCGATCTCGCGCAGCGCGACGACGGTCGGCTTGTCGCGGCTTTCGATCTTCGGCGTGTGGCCTTGCGCGAGCTGACGCGCGCGATAGGTGGCGGCAAGCGCCAGTTCGAAGCGGTTCGGGATCTGCTTCAGGCAGTCTTCGACAGTAATGCGAGCCATGGTGGGTAATTCCTTCTGAATATAGTGCTTATTCTACCTTATGTCCCTTGTCCGTCGCCGTCATTCCACATGCGGCAGGTGGATGCCGAGCTCGATGAACAGCTCCGCGTGTCGCGCGTACTGCGAAGCAAAGCGCAGGCGTGTCGCGGCGACGATGCATTCGAGCTCGGCGAGCGCGCGATCGAAATTCTCGTTGATCACGACGTACTCCGCTTCGGACGCGTGCGCCATCTCGCTGCCCGCCGCGAGCAAGCGGCGCGTGATCACGTTCGGCTCGTCCTGGCCGCGCTTCTTCAGGCGCTCCTCGAGCGCGTCGAGCGACGGCGGCAGGATGAAGATGCCGACCGCGTTGCGGAACTGCTTCTTCACCTGCTGCGCACCCTGCCAGTCGATTTCGAGCAGCACGTCGTGGCCGTTCATCATCTGCTCTTCGATCCACACGCGCGACGTGCCGTAGTAGTTGCCGTGCACTTCCGCGCTCTCGAGGAATTCGTGCGCGGCGTGGCGCGTGCGGAAATCGTCGACCGTCGTGAAATGATAGTGCTGGCCGTCGTGCTCGCCGGGGCGCGGCTTGCGCGTCGTGTACGAGATCGACAGGCAGATGTCGCTGTCCTTCGACAGCAGCGCGTTCACGAGCGTGGACTTGCCGGCGCCCGACGGCGCGACGACCATGAACAGGTTGCCGGGATAGACGCCGCCGTGCAGCGAATGCGCGGCGTGGCCGTCGTGGGTGGGTTGGGTCATGTTGCGTTACTCCAGGTTTTGCACTTGCTCGCGCATCTGCTCGATCAGCAGCTTCAGCGCCATCGACGCGTCGGCCAGTTCCTTGGCCGCCGCCTTCGAGCCGAGCGTGTTCGCTTCGCGATTCAGTTCCTGCATCATGAAGTCGAGGCGCTTGCCGACGCGGCCGCCCTTCTCGATCACATGACGCGTTTCGTTCAGGTGCGCGGTGAGCCGCGACAGCTCTTCCGCGATGTCGATCCGGATCCCGTACATCGTCACTTCCTGACGGATGCGCTCCGCGGCTTCCTCGCGCGTCACGATCGGCGCGCTGCCTTCCGGCGCCGCGATGCCGAGCGCTTCCTGCAGCCGCTCGACGATCTTCTGCTGGTGCTTCGCGATCAGCTCCGGCACGAGCGGCGTGATGCGCGCGACGATCGCCTCCATCTCGGCGACGTTCGACAGCAGCATCGCGGCGAGCTGCGCGCCTTCGCGCGAGCGCACGACGACCAGCTCGTTGATCGCTTCCTTGCCGCACGCGAGCACCGCATCGCGGATCGCGTCGGCCGACACGCCGCTTTCGGCGATCACGCCGGGCCAGCGCAGGATCTCGCCCGCGCGCAGGCGGCCGACGCCCGGGAACGACTCGAGCACCGTGCGCTCGAGATCGGCGAGCTGGCCGAGCGCCGCCTGGTTCAGCGCGCCCGCGCCGATGCTCTGCTCGCCGCGCTGCAGGTTGATGCGCACGTCCACCTTGCCGCGCGACAGCTTGTTCATCAGCATCTCGCGCAGTGCGGGCTCGCAGGCGCGCACGTCGTCGGGCATGCGGAAATTCAGGTCGAGGAAACGCGAGTTCACGGTGCGCAATTCGACCGACACGCTGGTGCCGCCGTTGCCCGTCGCCGCCGCGAGTTCGCGCGTGGCGCTCGCATAGCCCGTCATGCTGTAGATCATGGTTCGTCTCGCCGTCTGGATGCCCTCGCGGGCCGGGGATAAGTCGAGGCGCCCGGCGCATTCGCAAGCGCGGGGCGGGAAACGGGCATTATCCCATTTTTGGCGCAGACCCCGCCGGGCACGCCAGCCGTTCGGCGCTAAAATCAGGGTTTCCTCTCTGCCATCTTTCCCTCATGACGCAATCCACCTCCCGGCCGAGCGGCCGCCGCGCCGACGAACTGCGCAAGGTCACCCTCACGCGCCACTACACGAAGCACGCGGAAGGCTCCGTGCTGGTCGAATTCGGCGATACCAAGGTGATCTGCACGGCGAGCGTCGCCGAGCGCGTGCCCGAATTCCTGCGCGAGCGCGGGCAAGGCTGGCTGACCGCCGAATACGGGATGCTGCCGCGCGCAACGCATACGCGCAGCGATCGCGAGGCGGCGCGCGGCAAGCAGACGGGCCGCACGCAGGAAATTCAGCGCCTGATCGGCCGCGCGCTGCGCGCGGTGTTCGACCTGGAAGCGCTCGGCCCGCGCACGATCCACATCGACTGCGACGTGATCCAGGCCGACGGCGGCACGCGCACCGCGAGCATCACCGGCGCATTCGTCGCCGCGCACGATGCGGTGTCGAAGCTGATCGCCGCCGGCAAACTCGCACGCTCGCCGATCACCGACCACGTCGCCGCGATTTCGGTCGGCGTGTTCGAGGGCACCCCGGTGCTCGATCTCGATTACCCGGAAGATTCGCGCTGCGACACCGACATGAACGTCGTGATGACGGGCGCGGGCGGCTTCGTCGAAGTCCAGGGCACGGCGGAAGGCGTGCCGTTCTCGCGCGACGAGATGAACGCGCTGCTCGACCTCGCGCAAAGCGGGATCGGCGAGCTCGTGCGGCTGCAGAAGGACGCGCTGGGTGTGAGCCATGTCTGACGATCGCATCACGCCGTCGCTGTCGCGCATCGTGCTCGCGTCGAACAACGCGGGCAAGCTGCGCGAATTCACGGCGATGTTCTCCACCGTCGGCATCGACGTGATTCCGCAGGGCGACCTCGCGGTGCCCGAAGCGGACGAGCCGTACCGCACGTTCATCGAGAACGCGCTGACGAAGGCGCGGCACGCGTCGCAGCTCACCGGGCTGCCGGCGATCGCCGACGATTCCGGGTTGTGCGTGCGCGCCCTGCGCGGCGCGCCGGGCGTCTATTCGGCGCGCTATGCGCAGCGCGCGGGGCTCGAGAAAGGCGACGCGGCGAACAACGCGCATCTCGTCGATCAGCTGCGCGGCGTCGACGATCGCCGCGCGTATTACTGCTGCGTGCTCGCGCTCGTGCGCCATGCCGACGATCCGGAGCCGCTGTTCGCCGAAGGCCGCTGGCACGGCGAGATCGTCGACGCGCCGCGCGGTGCGCACGGATTCGGCTACGACCCGTATTTCTACCTGCCGTCGCTCGGCGCGACGGCGGCGGAACTGGAGCCGCCCGTGAAGAACGCGCTCAGCCATCGCGCGCTCGCGCTCAAGGCGCTGCTCGCGCGGCTCGCGGAGGTGGAATGAGCCAGGCTGCGGACACCGGCGCGCGCGTCGTCGCGACCTTCACGTCGCCCGGCCAGGTGCGGCTCACGTCGCTGCCGCCGCTCGCGCTGTACGTGCATTTCCCGTGGTGCGTGCGCAAGTGCCCGTATTGCGACTTCAACTCGCACGAGTGGAAGGGTGAACGGTTTCCGGAAACCGAGTATCTCGACGCGCTGCGTGCCGATCTCGAGCACGCGCTGCCGCTCGTCTGGGGCCGCCAGGTGCATACCGTGTTCATCGGCGGCGGCACGCCGAGCCTGCTGTCCGCGGCCGGCCTCGACCGCCTGCTGTCCGACGTGCGCGCGCTGCTGCCGCTCGACGCGGATGCCGAGATCACGCTCGAGGCGAATCCGGGCACCTTCGAGGCCGCGAAGTTCGCGCAGTTCCGTGCGAGCGGCGTGAACCGCCTGTCGGTCGGCATCCAGAGCTTCAACGAGGCACACCTGAAGGCGCTCGGCCGTATCCACGACGCCGCGCAGGCGCGCGCGGCCGTCGAGGTCGCGGCGCGGACGTTCGACAACTTCAACCTCGACCTGATGTTCGCGCTGCCGAACCAGACGCTCGACGAATGCCGCACCGACGTCGAGACGGCGCTCGCGTTCGCGCCGCCGCATCTGTCGCTGTATCACCTGACGCTCGAGCCGAACACGCTGTTCGCGAAGTTTCCGCCTGCCGTGCCGGACGACGACGCATCGGCCGACATGCAGGAATGGATCCACGCGCGCACGGCCGAGGCCGGTTACGAGCGCTACGAGGTGTCCGCGTATGCGAAGCCGCACCACCAGTGCAAGCACAACCTGAACTACTGGCGCTTCGGCGACTATCTCGGCATCGGCGCCGGCGCGCACACGAAGCTGTCGTTCCCGAACCGCATCGTGCGGCAGGCGCGCTACAAGCACCCGGCGACCTTCATCGAGCAGGCGCTGGCCGGCACCCCGGTGCAGGAGGAGCGCGAAGTCGGCGCGCGCGACCTGCCGTTCGAGTTCATGCTGAACACGCTGCGGCTCGTCGAGGGCTTCCCGGTGCACAGCTTCGCCGAGCGCACCGGGCTGCCGATGAGCACGATCGAGCCGGCGCTCAAGGAAGCGGAGCGGCGCGGGCTGATCACGCGCGACTTCACGCAGATTGCGCCGACGCCGCTCGGCCAGCGTTTCCTCAACGATCTGCAGGAACTGTTCCTGCGCGACGATTGACCACCACGGCCGCATCGCTCTGCGACCGGAGTCGGCACCCAGGTACCGTCTCCGGTCTACATGCGCGGCATTTCGGTTACAATGCCGCCTCCGGAAGCGTGGCCGAGCGGTTTAAGGCACTGGTCTTGAAAACCAGCGACGGGCAACTGTCCGTGAGTTCGAATCTCACCGCTTCCGCCAGAACATCCCGCCGACGCTCGCGCAGCCAGGCGGGATTTTTCTTTTGCGCGGCCGTCGGCCACGCGCCGCGGCAATGCGCGCGTTGCACCGCCATCGCCTAGAATTCGGATCAGACCGGCGACACGAACGCCGCCGCGCATTCGATGCCGCGCGAGCTTACCCGCTCGCGCCGCACACGGAGACCGTCATGTCCGAACAGTCGACTCCCATCCGCCACGTCGATTACGAAGGTTTCGAGATTCACGTGGTGCCGGCCCCGCTGCCGGGCGACGACACGCGCTTCACGTACACCGGCTACGTGTGCCACCCCGGCGCGAATCCGGCGCTGCCCGGCCATGCGGTGCCGTTCCATGCCGACGGCGAAGAAAGCTTCCCCAGTCTCGACGAAGCGATCCACGAAGCGGTGCACGTCGGACGCAGCATCGTCGACGGCACGCATCCGGACCTGTCGGTGCTGTCGCTCGTCACCCACGGCTACTGAGGCGCCGTCCGACACGTCCGGTAGCGCGCCGATGCGGCGCGATGCCGTTGCGCAAGCAGGCGGCACGCGTCACCTTTCGATGCCGATCAGCGCCGCCGCTCACGTCATGCATTTATCGCGCCATCCCGGCGTGCGCGCACGCCGCTGACTCGCCCCGCTCGCCTGCGCGCAACAGTGTCAGGCAGGTTCCGCTTCGGCACCGTCGCGCGCCGCGTGCGTTTGCCGGCATCATCGTCCGCCACCGTAATGCGCACGCCGCGCGATATGTGTTTCCCCCGATGTCGCGGCACGGGCCCGCGACTATCATCTGTGTATAGTCAGACCTGCCCACCTTTCCATGGTCATCCCGCTCCGCCCGAGCGTCGTCCGCCTGCGCATCGCCGCGCTGGCCGGCGTTGCCGCGCTCGCCGCCTGCACGATCACGGTCACGCCGCCCGCTCCGCATTCCGTGGTGATACTGCCGTCGATCACGCGCAGCGCAAATATCGCCCAATACCGCACCGAAGTCGCCGAACGCGTCGCCGAAAGCAATCCGTCGGGCATGTTGCACGGCACGCCGCAGGCAATGCTGCGCTCGCTCGTCGTGGTCGCGTTCACCGTCGACCGCAACGGCCAGCTCGTGCACGCGTCGGTATATCGCAGCAATGGCGACAGCGAAGCCGAAGCGCTCGCGCTCGCGTCACTGCGCCGTTCGGCGCCGCTGCCGCCGCCGCCCGCGAAGCTGCTCGACGGCAAAGGCCAGCTGGAGCTGATGGAGGGCTGGCTCTTCAACGACAACGGCAAGTTCCAGCTGCAAAGCACGGCGTCGGCACAGGCCCAGTCGATCGACTGAATGCGCGCCGCGCGCGATTGCCGGTGCGCGCCGCCGCTGGCTATAATTTTCCGCACCCGCGCGGCCATCACGCCGCGTGCGCGTTCGCGCCTCACCCGGCCCGCGAACCGACCATGCCGGCACCGGGCGGCGGCGACCTGCCCGTCTCCCGCGTCGACCGGCGGATGACGATCGGCGGCGCGCGTCCACGCCGCCACCGCGTCGCGCCCGGCCATTCCGGCAGGCGCCGGCCACAAGGCCACCCCTTCCCCAGAACATCACGGAGACCTCCATGTCCGCATCCCCACCGGCCGTTGCGCACGCAACCAGTCCGGCCGGCGCCGTCAGCCACCGTCGCATCGTGTTCGCGAGCTTCATCGGCACCGCGATCGAGTTCTACGATTTCTACGTCTACGCGACCGCCGCCGCGCTCGTGATCGGCCCGGTGTTCTTTCCGCACGGCTCGGCGACCGCGCAGGCGCTGTCCGCGTTCGTCACGTTCGGCATCGCGTTCATCGCGCGACCGATCGGCTCGTTCCTGTTCGGCCATTTCGGCGACCGCATCGGCCGCAAGTCGACGCTCGTCGCGTCGCTGCTCGTCATGGGCGTGTCGACCACCGCGATCGGCCTCGTACCCGGCTACGACGCGATCGGCACGCTCGCGCCGGTGCTGCTGTGCGTGCTGCGCTTCGGCCAGGGCATCGGCCTCGGCGGCGAATGGGGCGGCGCCGCGTTGCTCGCAACCGAGCATGCGCCGCAGGGCAAGCGCGGCTGGTTCGGGATGTTCCCGCAGCTCGGCCCGTCGGTCGGCTTCCTGATGTCGAACGGGCTGTTCTTCGCGCTCGCGCTGTCGCTGTCCGATGTGCAGTTCCGCAGCTGGGGCTGGCGCATTCCGTTTCTCGTCAGCGCCGTGCTCGTCGCGCTCGGCCTGTACGTGCGCCTGAAGATCGCCGAGACGCCCGCCTTCCAGGCCGCGCTCGATCGCAACGAGCGCGTGCGCGTGCCGGTCGCGACGCTCGTCACGCATCACTGGCGGCCGACGCTGCTCGGCGCGCTCGCGATGGTGGTCTGCTACACGCTGTTCTACATCTCGACGGTGTTCTCGCTGTCGTACGGCGTCGCGACGCTGCATATCCCGCGCCAGACCTTCCTCGGCCTGCTGTGTTTCGCGGTCGTGTTCATGGGGCTCGCGACGCCGCTGTCGGCCTGGGCATCGGACCGCTTCGGCCGCAAGCCGGTGCTCGCCGCCGGCGCGATCGCGGCGCTGCTGTCCGGCTTCACGATGGCGCCGCTGCTCGGCAGCGGCTCGATCCCGCTCGTCGCGCTGTTCCTGACGCTCGAACTGTTCCTGATGGGCGTGACGTTCGCGCCGATGGGCGCGCTGCTGCCGGAGCTGTTCCCGACCAACGTCCGCTACACGGGCGCGGGCGTCGCGTACAACCTGGGCGGGATCCTGGGCGCGTCGATCGCGCCGTACATTGCGCAGTTGCTGGCCGCGCAGGGCGGCCTGTCGTGGGTCGGCGGGTATGTGTCGGCCGCGGCGGCGATCAGCCTGCTCGGCGTGCTGCTGATGCGCGAAACGCGCGACGCATCGCTCGTCTGATACCCGGGGCCGCCCGGGTTGTATGGCGGCCGGCGCCCTCCCATACTGGCAACCGGGCGCGCCGCCGGCTGCGCCGCGATCGCCAGGGAGCGACCATGAGCATCCGCCTCGGCAATGCCGATCTCATCCTGATCCTGATGCTTGCGTTGGGCTGTGCGCTGCTGCTCGCGACGCGCTTCCGGCCGAAGACCTGGCGCGGCATCGCGATCGAGGCGCTAGTCGCGAATGTGGCCGCCGTCGCGACGGTACTTGCGGTCGAAGCGCTGCTCGCGTGAGCGCGCGCCGCACTTGTGCGTCAGGCCGCGACGGGCGTACGACGCCTGCCGTAGGCCGGACTGACCGTTTCGATCGCCTCCAGCGCGTCGTCGACTGACGGCGCGGCGCCCGAATCGCCAATCGAGCAGGCATTCGGCGCGCCGCCGATGCCGAAGTGCTGGCGCGACGTTGCCACGAAGATCATCACGGTCGGCCGACGCAGCGCGTGCGCCATGTGAACGAACCCCGTGTCGACACCCACCACCAGCACGGCCCGGCCGATTGCCGCGCCGAGCTCGCGCACCGACAGCGCGGGCAGCACGACCGCTCCCGGCGCTCGTGCGGCGATGTCCTGCGCGGCATCGTGCTCGCCCGGCGAGCCCCACGGCAACAGCACGCGCACGCCGCGCGCCATCATCTCCGTCGCGAGCGCCGCCCAGCGCTCGGCGGGCCATCGCTTCTCGTCGTTCGACGTCGCATGGAACATCATCATGAACGGCGTGCCATCGGTCACGGCGTCCGGCAGGCTCACGCCCTGCGGCGTGACGATTCCGTAATCGGCGATGCCCTGCGGATCGTAGCCGAACGCCTCGCCCGCACTCACGCGCATCCCGTGCCATGCATTGAAACCGCGCCGCGGGCCGAAACGGTGCGAATAGGCGAAGCGTGCGCCGGTTTCGCCGAGATCCTGGGTCTGGTAGCCAACGCGGCGCGCGGCGCGCGCGAACGCCGAAATGATCGCGCTCTTGTAGACGCCGTGCAGATCGACGACCGCGTCGTAGCGGTGTGCGCGCAACGCGCTGATCGAGGCCCAGATCGCCTTCAGGTCGCCGCCGTTGCGCAGCTTCTTGAACCGCCGCAGCGGCGCGCACAGCACGTTGCTCACGCCAGGGTGCCAATGCACCACTTCCGCGCACGACTCGTCGACAGCCCAGTCGACCGTGACGCCGGGAAATTCGCGATGTAGATCGGCAACGACCGGCAAGGTCTGGACGACGTCGCCGAGCGACGTCACTTTCACGATGAGGATGCGTTTCACGTTTGTTGTCAGTGCGCGAGAGCGTGCCATTTCGGCATACTAGTGATTCCCGGCCCCGCTAGCATTACAGCGCAATTACATTTGTAACGATATGCGGCGCAAGTGTGAAAGAGTGTAGAACACCGTGCGGTTCCCCGCGCTCTTTTTGTCATCCTTTCTCGTCCGACGCCCCCCGCCGATGTCCCCTGCCAACTTGTTTCCCACCCTCACCCGCCGCACCCAGCGCCTCTGGCGCCAGTACGGCGTGTTCTGGCTCGGCGCAATTGCCGTCGGCCTGACCGCCGTGCTCTACGCGCGGCTGATCGACTGGGGTTACGACACGTTCCGCACGCTGCGGCAGCACGCGCCCTGGGTGCCACTCTTTCTGACTCCGGCCATCGCGGCCGGCTCCGTCTGGCTCACCCGTCGCTTCTTTCGCGGCGCGGAGGGCAGTGGCATCCCGCAGGTGATCGCGACGCTGCACGCGCGCCCGAGCGCGTTCGGCGCGCGGCTGCTGACGCTGCGCATCCTGCTCGGCAAGGTCGTGATTTCGTGGTTCGGGATCCTTGGCGGCTTCACGATCGGCCGCGAAGGGCCGACCGTGCAGGTCGGCGCGGCGCTGATGTTCAACCTGCGGCGCTTCTATCCGCGCTCGAACGCGCAGATCGAGCGCCAGCTCGTGCTCGCGGGCGCGGCGGCCGGCCTGTCGGCCGCGTTCAACACGCCGCTCGCCGGCATCGTGTTCGCGATCGAGGAGCTGACGCGCAGCTTTTCCGCACGCGCGAGCGGGGTGCTGATCACGGCGATCATCATCGCCGGCGTGGTCGCGCTCGGGCTGAATGGCAACTACACGTATTTCGGCACGATCGACGCCGGCCCGCATTTCCCGAAGTTGCTCGCGGTCGCGGTGCTCGTCGCCGCGCTCGTGACCGGCATCGCCGGCGGGCTGTTCGCATGGCTGCTGCTCAATACGGGCCGCTGGCTGCCGCCCCGGCTGCTCGCGCTGTATCGCGAGCGGCCGATCGCGTTCGCCGCGCTGTGCGGTTTCGTGATCGCCGTGGTCGGCCTCGTGTCGGGCGGCACGACGTTCGGCAGCGGCTACGCGGAAGCGCGCGGCCTGCTCGACGGCCGCGAGCAGCTGTCGGTGTTCTATCCGTTCCTGAAGATGGTATCGATGGTCGCGTCGTACCTGCCGGGCATACCGGGCGGGATCTTCGCGCCGTCGCTGTCGATCGGCGCGGGGTTCGGCAACCTGCTGCACCTCGTGTTCGGCGACATGCGCCTGCCGGTGCTGATTGCGCTCGCGATGGTCGGCTACCTCGCCGCGGTCACGCAGTCACCGATCACGTCGTTCGTGATCGTGATGGAAATGATCAACGGCCATGCGCTCGTGATTTCGCTGATGGCCACCGCGCTGATCGCGAGCCGCGTGTCGCGCTTCTTCGCGCCGCCGTTGTACGAGACGCTCGCGCAGCGCTACCTCGCACCGCCCGCGCCAGCCGACGCGCCGGCAGCCGCCGCTCCGGCGGCATCCGGCATCACCACGCCGCAGGATGCGGACGCCGCGCCGGCCGATCCGCTCGATACGCTGCGCGACGAGCGCGGCGGCGAGAACGGCGACGAACCGGCCGACGCCGCGGCGCCTTCCGCCACGACGCAGGCCGGCCCGCGCGACGCTCAGTAGATCACCACCGGCGCCGGCCGGTAGTAGACGGGCCGGGCCGGCACCACGATGCAGCCGGCGAGCGTGACGGCCACGAGCGCGATCACGAATACGGTCTTCTTCATCTCGCGCCTCCGTTACGCCCAGTGACCGCGCGTCCAGAACCAGTTCGGGCCGCGCTGGGCCCAGTGGCCCGGCACCCAGTGCATGCCGATCCGCTCGGTTTCCCAGTGGCCGCCGATCCACACGTAGCGGCCATGATCCCAGCGCCAGTGGCCGCGTTCCCACACGTAGCCGACCCGCGCTTCCGGTACGACCTCGTAGCGAATCGGCGGCGGTGCGTTCGGCGCGACGATCACGACCTCTTCGGCGCGCGCCGCCGCGGGCTCGGCGATGACGACTTCGCCGGGCCGGGTGACGACCGGCGTGGCGACGAGAATTTCATCCGCGCGCGCGGCAAGCGGCGCGGCGAAAGCAGACACGCCCGCCGCAGCGGCGGCGAACGCAAGGACAACGCGACGAATCGATGAGACAGCCATCACAACCTCCTGATTGAACAAGCAACGCGAGCGTATTCAATCAATGCGGAGGCAGGGGTTACGGCCGACAGGCGCCGTGTTACGGCGTGCCCGAAAGTGCAACAGGGCGTAAGACGCGCACGGCGGCCTGAAGCCGCCGTGCGGAACGGGAGCGACGCAGGTCAGGCCTGCGGAATCTCGATCTTCACTTCGAGCACCTCGAGATCGTCCTGACGCTCGAGGCTCACGCGGATGTCATCGTTCGAAATCTGCACGTACTTCGAGATCACGGCGACGAGCTCCTTCTGCAGCGCCGGCAGGTAGTCGGCGGGCGGCTTGCCGCCCACCCGCTCGTGCGCGATGATGAGCTGCAGGCGCTCCTTCGCGATCGACGCGGACTTTTTCTTCTCGCCGAGGAGAAACGACAGAATGGACATGGGCGGCCTCCGTTACTTGCTGCCGAAGAGGCGCTGCAGCAGGCCCGGCTTCTGGTATTCGGTGAAGCGCAGCGGCTTGTCCTCGCCGAGGAAGCGCCCGACGATGTCCTTGTACGCCTCGGCGACGTCGGTGCCGTCGAGGTGCACGGCCGGCAGGCCCTGGTTCGACGCGTGCAGCACCGCTTCCGATTCCGGCACCACGCCGATCAGCTTGATGCGCAGGATCTCGCTGATGTCCTCGAGCGACAGCATCTCGCCTTCATTGACGCGCTTCGGGCTGTAGCGGGTAATCAGCAGGTGCTCCTTGATCGGGTCCTTGCCTTCGGTCGCGCGCTTCGTCTTCGACGACAGGATGCCGAGAATGCGGTCCGAATCGCGCACCGACGACACTTCCGGGTTCGTGACGATCAGCGCCTCGTCCGCGAAGTACATCGCGTGCAGCGCACCGGCCTCGATGCCCGCCGGCGAATCGCAGATGATGTACTCGAAATCCATCCCGGCCAGGTCGTTCAGCACCTTCTCGACGCCGTCGCGCGTCAGCGCATCCTTGTCGCGGGTCTGCGACGCCGGCAGGATGTACAGGTTCTCGCACTTCTTGTCCTTGATCAGCGCCTGGTTCAGGTTCGCCTCACCCTGGATCACGTTCACGAGGTCGTACACGACGCGGCGCTCGCAGCCCATGATGAGATCGAGGTTGCGCAGGCCGACGTCGAAGTCGATCACGGCCGTCTTGTGGCCACGCAGCGCGATACCGGACGCGAAGCTCGCGCTCGTCGTCGTCTTGCCAACGCCGCCCTTGCCGGAAGTCACCACGATGATTTTTGCCATTTACCCTATACCCTGTGTTCGTCAATGAGAGCCGATCGATCCGGTGTGCGCCGCGTGCTTCACGTCAGGCGCAACGGTTCGATCATCAGTTTTTCCTCTTCGAGCCGGATCTGCACCGGTTTGCCCAGCACGTCGGCGGGCAGCGGGTTCTCGGTCGTTCGATAGATACCCGCAATCGAAATCAGTTCCGGCTCCAGACACGTGCAGAAGATGCGCGCGTCGTGATTGCCGTGCACGCCCGCCAATGCGCGGCCGCGCAACGGCGCGTAGATGTGGATATTGCCTTCCGCAATGATCTCGGCGCCATGACTGACCGGCGCGAGCACCACGAGGTCCCCTTTCGCGTAAATCTGCTGCCCCGAGCGCAACGGCTTGTCGATCACGAGCGTCTGGCCGCCGGCCGGCGCCACCGCCGGTGCCGGCTCGGGCTCCGCTGCTACGACCGGCGCCTGGTCGGCAATCGCGTCGGCCGCCGGTGCCGCGTCCGCGTCGCCGGCCGCCTTCCCCGACGGCGCGCGGCGGTCGCGCGCCTCGAGCAGCGGCAGCCCCGCCTCGCCCGCCCAGCCCTGCGACGCCAGCGCGACGACGCCCACCGGGCGCATCCGCACGTCGCTGAGCATCTGGCGGATGTCGGCCAGCGCCACGCGTTCGCCGTCCGCAAGACGGCGGACGTCGATCGCGACGACATCGTCGGCAAAAAACTCGGGAGTCGCTTCGAAGCGCTTGACCAGTTCGGCACGCAACGCGTCGAGATCGGTCGTCTTCACGGTGAACAGCAACGTATCGACCGAGCCGCTGCGCAGTTCGAAGAATGGCGATTTTTTAAGCGACATGGACACTCTGCAAAAAATTTTTGCGTATTTTACAGGCGTCCACGCGACCAGCCATTATTTTTGGGCGTCGCGCAACAGGCGTCGCGGCGGTCGACGTCGGGCCGCCGCGGGGAGAAAGGTGCGCCGGCGCCGGCGGGCACGGCCCGCCGGTCAGTGTTTCGCCTGCGACACGAACAGCGTCTTCATCGCGCCGGGCATCCGCGCGATCGGCGCATGTTCGCCGGTGTTGCCGAAGCCCGCGCGCTCGTAGAACCGGATCGCGTTGCGGTTCGCGTCCGCGATCCATGCGAAGACTTCCTGCGCGCCGCGTTCGGCGAGCCAGGCCGTCGCCGTTTCGACGAGCAGCACGCCGCCGCGCAGATGGCGCACCGCATGCGCGACCCACAGCTCGCTGACGAATGCGCGACGTTCGGGCGTATTGTCGAAATACGCGCCGATCATGCCGGCCGGATGGCCTTCGGTGTACAGCAGGAACGTGGTCGATTGATCGGATGTCGCGCGCTGCGCGGCAATGGCCGCCGCCGCGTCGGAATCGACGTTCAGCAATTCGGCCTCCGGCGCCTCGCCCGGTGCGTAGGGCTCACGCAGCGACGCGGCGCGGAGTTCGCGATACACGATGCCCTGGTCGGCAGCGATACGACGAACGGTCAAGGTCGAACTCATGCAGGCACAGCCCCCTTCGGACAGCAAGCTATTAGCTTCAACCGAAAGCGGGGCATGAGTCAAATCGTTATTTTCAAACGCCGGCGCGAATCGAAAGGCAACAGGCGTTGCGGGCGCCCGCGAAGGCCGTCGAACGTGCGCGGCTGTGCAGGTGCAGCATCGCCGGCCCGGGCTCGGTTGCGCTCGGCGAACGACGACGACCCGCCCCGGCGCAGCCGGCGCGCCGCCTTGATGAGCGGGACAGTGCGCGCGCGGATCGGGTCGCGCCGGGCCGACGTTTCCGTATCGTCCCGGTGCCTCACCTGCCGAAAATCAAACGGACGCCCGCTCGCCTCGCGGTTTTTTATTGCGTCGCAACATATGTTGTCCGGCATGGCGCTTCGTGCCTGCATCGCCGGCCATTCCGGTTTCGTCAGACAATCGACAACCGGCGCGGGGTCGCCCGCCGCGTTTGCGGTCGTTTCAATCGGGGCGCGGCCGCCCTTCCCCGCATGCGCGGCCGGCAGCCGCCCGTTTGGAGTTTCCCGCCTAGCGCCGGGGTTTGGAAAAGTGGGCGCGCCGGTCGTATAACTGGCAAAACCGGGCCGCGACCCGGCGCCGCGCGCAAGCGTTCGCCGCGGACCAATGACGGATTCAAACAGCTCGGCATGGGGCCGGACCAGGCGTTAAAGCGCCAACTCCGGCCGACTGCTCTGCATGGGGCCGGACCAGGCGCTAAAGCGCCAACTCCGGCCGACTGCTCTGCATGGGGCCGGACCAGGCGCTAAAGCGCCAAGTCCGGCCGACAGGAGGGAGACAATGGCAATGACCGACGGATCAGCCGCGAGCTGGTCGGATGGCAAGCGTTACCTCTGGCTGCTCGGCGTGCTGACGATCACGCTGCCGATCCTCTCGGCCCAGCTCGCGCTGTCGACAGGCCTGCACGTGTTCTGGTGGTTCGGCCCGCTGTTCGCGTTCGGCGTGATCCCGATCCTCGACACGCTGATCGGCGACGATCGCGACAACCCGCCCGAAGACGTCGTGCCCCGCCTGGAACGGGACCGCTATTACCGTGTCATCGTCTACCTCGCGACGCTCGTCGAGTACGTCGCGTTCTTCCTGTGTACATGGATCGTCGCCACGCACGCGCTCGCGTGGTACGACTACGTCGGCTTCGCGCTGTCGCTCGGCGCGGCGACGGGCATCTCGATCAACACCGCGCACGAACTCGGTCACAAGACCAGCCACTTCGAGCGCTGGCTCGCGAAGATCACGCTCGCGCCGGTCGCCTACGGGCATTTCTTCGTCGAGCACAATCGCGGCCACCATGTCCGGGTCGCGACCGCCGAGGATCCGGCCAGCGCACGCTACGGCGAATCGTTCTGGGCGTTCCTGCCGCGCACCGTGATCGGCAGCATCCGCTCCGCCTGGAACCTGGAAGCGGCGCGCCTCGCGCGGCTCGGGAAGTCGCCGTGGACGTGGCGCAACGAAGTGCTGCACGCGTGGGCGATGACCGCCGTCGTGTGGGGCATCGCGATCGCGCTGTTCGGCAAGGCGGTGATCCCGTTCCTGCTGATCCAGGCCACATACGGCGCGTCGCTGCTCGAGGTGGTGAACTACGTCGAGCACTACGGGCTCGGGCGCAGGAAGCTGCCGAGCGGCCGCTACGAGCGCTGCACGCCGCAGCACTCGTGGAACAGCAATCACGTCGTGACGAACCTGTTCCTGTACCAGCTGCAGCGGCACGCAGACCATCACGCGAACCCGACGCGCTCGTACCAGGCGCTGCGCCACTTCGACTATGCGCCGCAGCTGCCGGCCGGCTACGCGACGATGATCCTGCTCGCTTACGTGCCGCCGCTCTGGTATCGCGTGATGAACCCGCGCGTCGTCGCGCACTATGGCGGCGACATGGCGCAGTCGAACATCAAGCCGTCGATCCGGGACAAGGTGCTCGCGCAGTACGCGGCGACGGCCTGAGCCTTCGCGGCGCGGCGCCGTTCCCGACTCGGCTCCGGCCGCGCGCTCAGGCGGCCGCCGTCTGCGGCAGCTTGAACACCGCCACCGCGTGCTGCAGCGCACGCGCCTGCTCGGCAAGCGCCTGCGTCGCCGCCGACGCCTGCTCGACGAGCGCCGCGTTGCGCTGCGTCGCTTCGTCCATCTGCGTGACCGCGATGTTGACCTGATCGATGCCGCCGCTCTGCTCCTGCGATGCCGCCGAAATCTCGCCGACGATCGACGTAACCCGCTGCACCGCCCCGACGATCTCGTGAATCGATTCGCCCGCGCGGCCGATCAGCGCGGCGCCCGCGTCGACGCGCCGGGTCGACTGCTCGATCAGCACCTTGATTTCCTTCGCCGCGGCGGCGCTGCGCTGCGCGAGCGTGCGCACCTCGGACGCGACCACCGCGAAGCCGCGGCCCTGCTCGCCCGCGCGCGCGGCCTCCACCGCCGCGTTCAGCGCGAGGATGTTGGTCTGGAAGGCGATCCCGTCGATCACGGCAATGATCTCGCCGACCTTCGCCGAACTGTCGGCGATACCGTTCATCGTCTCGACTGCCTGCGTCATCACGCTGCCGCCGTTCGACGCGATGCCGGACGCGTCGTGCGCAAGCTGCGCCGCGTGCTGCGCGTTTTCTGCCGATTGGCGGACGACGCCCGTCAACTGCTCCATGCTCGCCGCGGTTTCCTCGAGCGACGCGGCCTGCGATTCGGTGCGTGCGGACAGGTCGTGGTTGCCCGACGCGATCTGCGCGCTCGCGGTCGCGACCGCTTCCGCGTGCGAGCGCACCTCGAGCACGACGTCCGACAGGCCCGCCTGCATCGTCTGCAGCGCGCGCAGCAGGTCGGCGATCTCGTCGCGGCCGGAGACCGAGAAGGCTTGCGTCAGGTCGCCGTCGGCGACGGCCTTCGCGCAAGCGACTGCTGCATCGAGCGGCCGCAGGATCGCACGGCTGAACAGGAACGCGCCGATCATCGCGACCACCAGCACGACCAGCATCAGCACAATGCTCGCGATCGTCGCATGCTGCGCGTCGCGCCCCGCGCGCTCGGACACCGCCGCGCTCTCGTCGGCGATCGTCTTCGCGGCCCGTTCGAGCAGCGCGGCCGGCTCGCGATCGACGCCCGCGACCGCCGCGTCGCCGGCCGCCGCCTCGAAGCCGGCCGCCTTGAAGGCGTCGAAGCCGCGCCGGTAGCCGTCGCCCATCGCTGCGTGCGCACGCGCGAACTGCTCGATGAGCGTGCGGCTCTCGCCGGCCGGCAACTGCTTGTCGAGCTGCGCGGCGAGCGTGGCGACCGCGCGCTCGCGCGTCTGGAACGCGCTCCAGTACTTGTCGAGCTTGTCGGGCTGCTTGCCGCGCAGCAGCGTGTCCTTCCATTCCTGGACCTGTAGCTTGAACTGCATGAGCGTCGCCGAGACGAGCCGCTCGTTGGCGACGTTCGTCTGCACGTCGTTCGTGAACGTGTCGATCGAGCGGTTGAGGATGTGAATGCCGTACAGCGCGCCGGAGAACATCAGCAACAGCGCGGCGGCAAACGCGAGGGGAATCTTGTAGCTCAGCTTCATGGGACCTTGGATCGACAGAGGGATGACGGCGTCGCGGCGCGGACGCCTGTTTGTCGAAACCTGTTAACGGCGGGGAGGCTGGCGGCTTAAAGTAGACGAAAGCGATTGGCTGGAGAGGTGGGCACAACTTTGCGTGTGAAGAGGACGCCCGGCTTGAGGGCGACTGGCTGTCGCGTCCACTGAATAGTTAATGGCTGCGAACAAATGGCGTTCGCCGCAAGCCGGCGCGTACCGGACCACACTGAGGTGATGCGCCGGTCATCGCCGATTCCGGGCCCCAAAAAACGAAACGCCCCTTGGTCCTGACGGATCAAGGGGCTGTGCCCAGGGTCGACGAAACGATCGGCGACGGTCGATGGATGCGCTACATGACTAATCGCCGACTTGTGCAGCCGTACTTCCAATCAACGTACAGCCACACTCGGTACGGTGGCCATGCAACGCGACACGCTCTCCCCCAATCGTGAATGTCGGATGGGACTCGATAATTTTGTTCACGCCGTGCGGACGCCCATCAGGATACTTTTCCGGGCAATCCACCAGATCGTGCAGCCGGGCGATCCTTTTACCATCGATCGTATGGCCTTCCGAGCCTGTAATGACTCGCCCGCCGTGCGAGGTCATGTCACCGACCACGATAACCTGCAATGCCATCTCGACACCTCCTTTTTCGTCACGCGTCAGCCCTGCGATCGCTTGCGACTTGATGCGCGCCGTCGCTCAATCGCCATCCTGCTCGGGCTCTTTTTCCGGATACGACGGATAGGTACTGGATATCCGGCCCTTGATGTATTGAACTCGCGCACGGTAGGCATCGGTAAGACACTCGCTATTCACACACTTGTTCCTGACGTTTCTGATCCAATTGATCTGATCTTTTCTGACCGGGTCCTGATAAGAAATTTCCTTCGACTGAACCAGCTGCATCGCAACAAATCCACGGTTCACCGTTTCATCAAGCTTCACGAGATCAGGATTGGCGCAAATAAGTCGCTCGACACTCGTCTGGGCCTTGGCACAATCGAAACTCTTTTCGGCGTTCATGGGAGGATGCGTTTCGCGTTGGAACGCATACATCCACGATCCGCTCGCCAGAACGAGAGCGTCTGACGACTTGTAAATCATTGCGAATCGCAAACCCGAGCAAAGCGGCACATTCGCATCTCCAAGAAGATAAATTTCACTCATGTTCTTGTAGCCCATATGAAATTTATCGCTCAGAAACTTCCCAAACGTATCAAGCGATCCGAAGGCGTGCGCAATGACCGGATCAAAATAAAAATTCAATCGCTTTTGAATCTTGACCGTGCACTCGTGCCCGACATACCGAAAAGTCACGCCATCATCGCTCGGAATCAGTGCACCCGAACTAACCGGATTCACAGGAAACGGAAGAGCATGATCATCCTTCGTTCTTTCGAATTGAGCGGCTCCGGTCATCAAGTATCGGTCTTGCGCGAAAGCGAAACCCGACAACGAAAACACCAGACTCAGAAATACTGCAACTTTCTTAAATTCTTTCATAATCTTGACCACGCGGCTCAGTGCTTTGAATTATAAACACCCTGGCAAAACATATCGTACTCTCGCTTCCGGCGCGTCGCGTTTTCGATATCCAGGAACTCCTTGGGAGCCTCCGTATAGTCGCATTTATTCAATTTTGCGCGAAGATTAGGTGTCTTCGACAAGCTACCAAGATTGAATGCGAGCGACACGAGGGCATCGTACTCGTACTGGTAGAGCGGAACAGTGATCGCGTTCCGAACACGTCCTTCTATGACCGCCACATCATCATCGAACAGTTTTTTCGCATCGGCCACCGGGATCTTGCTCGACATGGCGACATAACCACTTGCCGCACAGCTGGCTTCCCGAATCAAGTGCCCCCACCCAACCGTGCAATAGCCCTTGCTATCGTCGTAGTAGTAAGTATTTTCTTTGGCCTTGTCAAAATGGACACCTTCCCATTCTTTTATGAAGTCCTTGCCGCGTTCCGAGAGCTTGAGTTGCGCAATTGGAATCCGATTCCCGACCGGCGGCAGCGACGGTGCATCGAGAAATATCGCCCGATACCCCTCCTGCAATATATCCACCGAATCCATCAGATCTTCGCGACGCTGGAACATATTCTTCAAGACCTTTCCATTCAACTTCGAATTCGGATCAAACCCCAGCGCGCCTGAATAGGTCTCGAAGTGAAGCATCGACACGTTCTTGCCGTGTACGATAGTCAGCGGAGTTCCGTCATCGTGCAGCAAAACCCCGCTCTTGGCGATCAGTTGCCCTTGGCTAACCGATTCGCCAACTTTCACCTTGATCGACGATGGATCAACCTCTCCATACAACGCAATGAACTCACGTCCGTCGGTAGTTTTATGGTGAATGCTGATCTGCCACGTCTGACAATAAAAGGGTTCCCGTTTCATCACGACACCTGGCGCGATCGCAACGATCGGCGTATATGCCTCGACATACAAGTCCCGCGCGGCATGCTTTCGACGGCCGCGATCGCGGAGTGTGCCGAAACGTGCCAGAGTGATCCCACCGGCGCCCAAAGGCTTGACCCACGAACAGTCACCATATTTCCCTCCCTCGTCATTCAATGGACGAGTCTGGATCGGGAAAATAATCGGCGCGCCGCCCTTGCGCGGCGTAGTCGTCGGCGCTCCCCGATCGTTGTTGTCGTGATCGTTCTTCGGCGGCGCCCCCTTCGGATCCGGCTTCTTCGGTGCGGGCGCATCCGATTTTCTCGAATCGACAGGCGGCACCTTTAGTACCTGCCCAACCACGATCAGGTCGGATTTCAGACAATTGACATGCTTGAGGAGATCGACGCTCGTGTGATATTTCCTGGCGATCACGGTCAGGTTGTCATGCGCTTTGACCTTGTAGGTACCTCGCCAGTAGTCACCGCCGGCTCCGTCATCGGTCTTCGTCGGCAGGTCATGCAGCGTCTTCGGACTCGTCAGGTGGAATTTGATTTGCGACAGTGCGGCTTCAAGCCGTGCGACTTCTTTCATGCTGTCGCTGGTCCATCGCTTCACATGGACGGAAAGGGCTTCCCCCATGCGCACGGAAAACTCGACTGCGCCCTGTGCGTTCGTCGATGCGGTGTGATAGACATGGTCGAGCCGCTCTTCCATACCCTTTATCTCGACCTTCAGATTCTGGATAGGCTGGCCAAAGTGGTCCTTGAAATAGACAGTGACCGCGGAGAGAGCGTCGTTGGTATTGTTGGATGTAGCCATAGTCGGTCAAGCACTCTGATTGACGTAATGATACGGATCGTCTGGCAGTTCATCGCCGGAAACGTCGTACTGGTTGGCGTTATCGCCAGCCTCGGTTTCCACCAGCCACGCCCCCTGCGTGCCAACCAGAACCTGAATCGTTTCCGGTTGATCGGTCGAAAGGCGCGACGTCCTGCCCTCCTGATCGAGCGTGCCTTGGGCAAGCACCTCGCCGCTGACACGCCGAGCCGTATATTCGACCTCTTCAAACGACCTGCGCCAGTAAATGTCGTAGACATCGAGACGATTGCTGAACGCCTTGGGCATGTCCATGCCCGGGATCGAAACCGGCAACGACTTCGGGCCGGGCATTGCATGGCTCGCCGCGTGGGCGACCCACTTCGCCGGGGTGCCATGCTCGATGCCGGCCCCGTTGATCCGGATATAACTGCCCCTGGCCTGCAGCAGGATTTCTTCCGCCGCCGTGATCTCGATGCGCTTTTTCGCGCTGATCAGTTTCAGCACCTGGTCGGCAATGAGCTCTATGTCGTCGGACTGTGCCTGAATCTCCACCTTGCCTTTGGCGGAAAACAGCTTCATCCCCGCGCTTTTCACGAACAGGCTGATCTTTTCGGTCACGCTCGCCACCAGCGACTTGCCGACCGCCAGATGCGTACTCTCGCCGCTCACGACGTTCACGTGCTGATCGGCGGCGATCTGTGTCGACTGCCGCGTCGACATCGCGATACCGGCCGGGCTTGCCATCAGCATGATCGGCGTCTTGAAGCCGTTCGCACTCCCCGCTCCGCCTCCAGCCGTGCGGCCGCCCGATGCGGTGCCGGCCACGCTGGACTGCGTGGCATCGTTGAATGCACGCAGCGATTCATACCCGGGATCGAGCCCCTCAGCCTGGTGGGCAGCGCTCGCTCCCGAGAGCGACTTGACGACGTTCTCCGCGTTGGTCAGTTGTGCCGCTGCCTGCCGCACGTCCATCGGCTGATTGACCGACGCCGAATAACTGGATACGTAGATGCCTTGCCCCGCACGAATAGCACCATAAGCATCCGACTTCAGGTCGAAGCCGCTGCCAAGATAGGCACCCCGCGTGTTGCCGCTCTGATCGATCAAATAGCCGAGGTGAAGCAGACTGTTGGCGCTGCTGCTGAACAGCCGCACGCGGTTTTGCGCGGTCGCATCATCGAGCACCATCTCGTTGTAGCCGGCGCCCGAGAATTCCTTCGACCGATAGCCCGACATGATGCCGTTCGAGTGCCATTGCGGCTTGACGGCACCGTTATAGACGCGATGCAGGACCATCGGACGATCGCAGTCACCGCCGAGATATCCGACGATCACCTCTTCTCCGACGCGCGGAACATGGACACCGCCGTATCCGCCGCCAGTATCCGATTGTGCAACGCGCACCCAGCACGATGCGAGCTCGTTCCCGGGATTAACGCGATCCCAGACGAACATGACCTTGACCCGGTTCAGTTCGTCGGTATAAACCTCTTCCCCGCTCGGACCCACGACGATCGCGGTCTCCAGCTGCATCACGGGTTTCTTGTGTTCGAACGGGCTGCGATACGGCACCGTCACCCGCTGGGCCTCGACTTCGGCCAGGTAAAAACCTGTCGAGCCGTCGTGGTGCGCGACCTGGAACCCCGCGTCCGCCGCCTGACTGGCCTTCGCCTGTGCGATCTGATGGCTCAGGCCATGGGGAAAACTCGATTCACGATCCGACAGCGGCAGGTTGTTCTCGATATACCGCCATACCTTGATCGCGGCAAATTCGCGTTGACCATCGGGATCTCGATCGTGGTCCGGATGATCCGCCAGAACGAAACGTCGCCCGACGTCGATACCGCGAAGGCCGCCCACGCCAAAATATCGCTTCGCGCGCGACTCCCATTCCTCGAGCCGGATTTTCGACAAATGCTCGCCGCGCCCATGGTCCTGATAGGTATACGGGCCCGTGTATTCATACACCTCGGCCTGCTGCGGCAGATTTCCCTGGTCGGCCCGCGTCGGCAACGTCGTGCCTTTGGGATTGAACGGTGCGGACGGAGCCTTGTAGTCGAACGTACGCGTCGTGTGCAGAACGCTCTGCAGCGTTCGCGAGCCGGCCCATTGCACGAATCCGTCCGTCTCGCGGCGCGTGCCGGTGCGCTGGAACCGGGCCGTGCGCGGCGACATCTCGTCGAGTGATTGAATGGTGTCGGTCACAACGAACCGATGGGATTTGCCGTCTCCGTCGTGTTGCCAGAAACCAAACAGGCCCTCGTCCTCCATCAGACGGTGCACGAAATTCCAGTCGGTTTCGCTTTGACGGCAATACGAACGTGACGGCAATGGTTTCGACAGTGCGAACTGGAACTGCCCTCGCGCCTGTGGATGCTGATTGAACACATCCGCGATGATTTCGTCCGCCGCCTTGTCCTGCCAGTAGCGCATGTCGCTGCGAAACTTCAGGAAGTGCAGCCACGATGCAAAAGTCAACTGATAAGTCGTCAGGCTACCGTCCGCGCCGAGTCGGCGGGCAGTATGAATATAACCGTTGATCGGCAGATAGGACTTGTCCGCCTGCTGTATCCACAACGTCATGGGTGCCGCGATCAGCGTCTTGAGTTCGACCGCGCCCGCTGCAGACACCATATCGAGCGTGACCGTGAAATCGCGTCCCAGTTCTGCCGACGTCACCGCACGTCGCGGCACCAACGTGTTCAACGGCAATGACGGTATGTCGGTCTTGAGCAGTCGGTCCTGCTGAATCAGACCGCCACGAATGGCCCGAACCAAATCGATCATGTTCATGCGTTTTTCATCTTGTTTTCATCTCGGGCCTGTAGCGGCCCGTGCTCTCATGGATGGGGACGGCTACCCCATGAATTGCACACGTGCGGCGCGATTCTACAGACGAAGATGAACCAAAGGAATCGATTGTCAACAATCGAAAGCATGACGAAAGGAGCGCGCACAACATCGCCTTTCAACAGTCGAACACACGTGCACCACGGCAGTTCAAGGAAGGTACGTCACCGTCATTTTTGGCCGGTGGCCGTCACGGCCATTCGTGCTCTCGCAACATCCATTTGCTAGTGATTTTTCGTCCGGATGAGCGGGACCATGATCGACCGGATGCGTATAGCCACGGGGAACATGTTTCGAAGCGGTGAACACGAGACCGTATCGAATCGGCAAAAACGAAAAACCCCTTGATCCTTCCGAATCAAGGGGTTTCGTGTTCTGGCGGAGAGGGTGGGATTCGAACCCACGGTACGGGGAAACCGTACGCCTGATTTCGAGTCAGGTACATTCGACCACTCTGCCACCTCTCCGTTTTTACTGCTCTTCGCGGCTGGTCGTTTCCGCGAAAGACAAGATTATAGAACGGTCTCTTCGAATCTGCCAAGCCCCTTTTTGCATTTTTTTTGCGAGGGCCCGGAAGACGCGCCGACGTTCAATCTCACGACGCCTGTGCAGGCGCGTCGATCCGTTCGAGACCGCCCATGTACGGACGCAGCACCTCGGGCACCGTGACCGAGCCGTCCGCGTTCTGGTAGTTCTCGAGCACGGCCACGAGCGTACGGCCCACCGCGAGGCCCGAGCCGTTCAGCGTGTGCACGAGTTCCGGCTTGCCCTGCGCATTGCGGAAGCGCGCCTGCATCCGGCGAGCCTGGAACGCCTCGGTGTTCGAGCAGCTCGAGATCTCGCGATAGGTGTTCTGCGCGGGCAGCCACACTTCGAGGTCGAACGTCTTCGCGGCCGCGAAGCCCATGTCGCCCGTGCACAGCGTGATCACGCGGTACGGCAGGCCGAGCTTCTGCAGGATCGCTTCCGCGTGGCCGACCATCTCGTCGAGCGCCGCGTACGACGCGTCCGGCGCGACGATCTGCACCATCTCGACCTTGTCGAACTGATGCTGGCGGATCATCCCGCGCGTGTCGCGGCCGTACGAGCCCGCTTCCGAGCGGAAGCACGGCGAATGCGCGGTCAGCTTGATCGGCAGCGCGGACGCTTCGACGATCGATTCGCGCACGGTGTTCGTCAGCGAGATTTCGGACGTGGAGATCAGGTATTGCGTGACGGTGTTCTCCGCGCCGCCCTTCTCGACGCGGAACATGTCGTCCGCGAATTTCGGCAGCTGGCCGGTGCCGTACAGGATGTCCGGGTTCACGATGTACGGCGTATACGTCTCGCTGTAGCCGTGCTGCTGCGTATGCGTGTCGAGCATGAACTGCGCGAGCGCGCGGTGCAGGCGCGCGATCGGGCCGCGCAGCATCGTGAAGCGCGCGCCGGCGAGCTTCGCGCCGGTTTCGAAATCGAGGCCGAGCGGCGTGCCGACGTCGACGTGATCCTTCACCTCGAAGTCGAACTGGCGCGGCGTGCCCCAGCGGCGCGCTTCGACGTTGTCGCTCTCGTCCTTGCCGACCGGCACGCTGTCGTGCGGCAGGTTCGGCATCAGCAGCAGCAGGTCGGACAGGCGCGTCTGAATCTCGCCGAGCTTCACCTCCGACGCCTTCATCTCGTCGCCGATGCCGCCGACCTCGGCCATCACCGCCGACGTGTCCTCGCCCTTGCCCTTCATCGCTCCGATCTGCTTCGACAGGCTGTTGCGGCGCGCCTGGAGTTCTTCGGTACGGGTCTGGATCGCGCGGCGTTCCGCTTCGAGCGCGGAGAACGCGGCGACGTCGAGGGTGTAGCCGCGATCGGCGAGGCGCTTGGCGACGCCGTCGAGGTCTTTGCGCAGCAACTGGATGTCGAGCATGGGAGGACAGGAAAATCGTTGTGTAAGACGGGGATTCTAACGCACCGCGCGGCCGCCACGGCGTCGGCCTGACGGACAAGGCCTCAAACGGCGGCGCCGTGGCAGTATCGCATTGCCGTCACGCGCGCCGCGTGCCGGCCGACCGCAACGCAGGAAACCGGAGAACCGATGGCCATCGAACTCGACAAGGACGTGCGCGACCGCGCGATCGCGTCGCTGCAACGCTATTTCACCGAAAACATGGAGGAGCCGATCGGCAACATCCAGGCCGGCGCGCTGCTGCATTTCTTCGTCGAGGAAATTGCGCCGGCGATCTACAACCTCGCGATCGCCGACGCGCAGGAACGCCTGCACGCGCGCATCGCGGAACTCGATATCGAATGCCACGAGGAACCGTTCGGCTACTGGAAGAAACAGCCGGCGCGCAAGCGCTGAGCGAAACCGCGCCGCACCGCCGGCCGCTAGTCTTTCTTGCCGGCCTCGCGGTCGAGCTCGCGCAGCCACGCGAGCTTGTCGGCGATCTTCGATTCGAGCCCGCGCGGCACCGGCTTGTACCAGCGCGGCTCGCGCATTCCGTCGGGCAGGTACGTCTCGCCGGCCGCGTACGCGTTCGGCTCGTCGTGCGCGTAACGGTACGCGTGGCCGTAGCCGAGCTCCTTCATCAGCTTGGTCGGCGCGTTGCGCAGGTGCACGGGCACCTCGCGCGACTTGTCCTGCTTCACGAACGCCATCGCCTGGTTGAACGCGTTGTAGCCCGCGTTGCTCTTCGCCGCGCACGCGAGATAGATCACGGCCTGCCCGAGCGCCAGCTCGCCCTCGGGCGAACCGAGCCGTTCGTAGGTCTCGGCCGCGTCGTTCGCCATCTGCATCGCGCGCGGATCGGCGAGGCCGATGTCCTCCCACGCCATCCGCACGATCCGCCGCGCGAGGTATTTCGGGTCCGCGCCGCCGTCGATCATCCGGCAGAACCAGTACAGCGCGCCGTCCGGGCTCGAGCCGCGCACCGACTTGTGCAGCGCCGAGATCTGGTCGTAGAAGTTGTCGCCGCCCTTGTCGAAGCGGCGCGCATTCAGCGTCATCGCGCTGCTGACGAACTCGGCGTCGATCGTCGTCACGCCCGCGGACGCCGCCGCCGTCTGCGCCTGCTCGAGCAGGTTCAGGAACCGCCGCGCATCGCCGTCCGCATAGCCGACCAGCGTGTCGACCGCCTTGTCGTCGAACGCGAGGCCGTCGAGCGCGATCTCCTGCGCGCGCTTGAGCAGCTGGCGCATCTCGTCGTCGGTCAGCGACTTCAGCACGTACACCTGCGCGCGCGACAGCAGCGCCGAGTTGACCTCGAAGCTCGGGTTCTCGGTCGTCGCGCCGATGAAGGTCACGAGCCCCGATTCGACGAACGGCAGCAGCGCATCCTGCTGGCCCTTGTTGAAGCGGTGGATCTCGTCGACGAACAGGATCGTGTGGCGGCCGGTGCGGTTCAGCGTGTCCTTCGCCTGCTCCATCGCCTCGCGGATGTCCTTCACGCCGCCCAGCACCGCGGACAGCGCGATGAACTCGCAATCGAATGCCAGCGCGGTGAGCCGCGCGAGCGTGGTCTTGCCGACGCCGGGCGGACCCCACAGGATCATCGAATGCGGCTTGCCCGATTCGAACGCGAGCCGCAGCGGCTTGCCTTCACCGAGCAAATGCGTCTGGCCGATCACCTCGGCGAGCGTCTTCGGCCGCAGCGCCTCGGCGAGCGGCCGGCGTGGTTCGACTTGAAACAGGTCGGACATGAACCCAGGCTCCACATCATGCGATGGCGGCCGAACGGGCCGCCGGACCCGCCATTATGACAGCCGCGCGACGGCGCCGCCGGGCCCGGTGCCCGCGCCCGGAAACGACACGGGCCTGCCATCGCCGGCAGGCCCGTTGCGAAAGCGGCGCGCGGCGCCGGTCAGCCGGTGATCACGTCGGCGCCCTTCGGCACGACGAACTTGAACGTATCGGACTTCAGCGGCGGGTTGGTCTGGATGTTGGTGAACGTCAGCAGCGTGACGTTGCCGAACACGTCATGCAGCTCCATCGCGGCGAGCGTGCCGTTGCGAAAGCCGATGCCGATCCGCTGGAACTGCGTGTCCTGCGCCTTCGGCAGCATCTCGAGCCACTCGATGCCGCCCTTCTCGCCCGCATCGCGCAGCGTGTAGTTCTTGTCGAGGTCGTTGCTGCCGAACAGGATCGCGGCCGGGCTCGCGCCCAGCGCGCCGGCCAGCTTGCGCTCGGTGACCTGGTTCAGGTCGCGGTCGTACACGAACAGCTTCTCGCCGTCGGCCTGCAGCACCTGCTGGTACGGCTTCTGGTACGTCCAGATGAACTTGCCGGGGCGCGAGAACACGAACGTGCCGCTCGAATTGTCGCCGGCCTTCGGCGCCGCCTGCACGGCGCTCGCGCCCTTCGCGGGCGCCTTGACGATCTGCTGCGTGAACTCGCCCTTCGCCGCGTGCACCTGCGACACGAACGCCTTCAGCTGGGCCGTGCCGCCGGCGAACGCGTGCGTCGCCGCGAGCATCAGCGATGCGCCGGCGAGCGCCGCGCCGAGCCAGCGCCGCGTCGAACGAACGGATTGGGCGAACGAATGTTGCTGCATGATGCGGTTTTCTCCCTGGGTGGCCGGCGTCGCGTACGCCGCGGACTCATTCCGCGTCGCGCGCCGGCACAAGAATTTCGCGGTTGCCGCTCGACGACATCGCCGACACGAGCCCCGACTGCTCCATCTGCTCGAGCAGCCGCGCCGCGCGGTTGTAGCCGATCCGCAGATGGCGCTGCACGAGCGAGATCGACGCGCGGCGGTTCTTGATGACGATCTCGACCGCCTGGTCGTACAGCGGATCAGACTCGCCGCCGCCTTCGCCGGTTCCCTCGCCGGCCGAGCCCTCGTCGCCGTCGGCGGTGCCGCCCTCGAGCAGGCCCTCGATGTAGTTCGGTTCGCCCTGCTCCTTGAGCTTCTCGACGACGCGATGCACTTCGTCGTCGGCGACGAACGCGCCGTGCACGCGCACCGGCAGCCCGGTGCCGGGCGCCAGGTACAGCATGTCGCCCATGCCGAGCAGCGATTCGGCGCCCATCTGGTCGAGGATCGTGCGCGAGTCGATCTTCGACGACACCTGGAACGCGATCCGCGTCGGCACGTTGGCCTTGATGAGGCCGGTGATCACGTCGACCGACGGCCGCTGCGTCGCGAGGATCAGGTGGATGCCGGCCGCGCGCGCCTTCTGCGCGATCCGCGCGATCAGCTCCTCGACCTTCTTGCCGACGACCATCATCAGGTCGGCGAGCTCGTCGATCACGACGACGATGTTCGGCAGGCGGCCGAGCGGCTCCGGCTCGTCCGGCGTGAGGCTGAACGGGTTCGGGATCTTCTCTTCGCGCTTCGCCGCGTCGTCGATCTTGTTGTTGTAGCCGGCGAGGTTGCGCACGCCGAGCTTGCTCATCAGCTTGTAGCGGCGCTCCATCTCGGCGACGGTCCAGTTGAGCGCGTGGCCCGCCTGGCGCATGTCGGTGACGACCGGGCACAGCAGGTGCGGAATGCCTTCGTAGACGCTCATTTCGAGCATCTTCGGATCGATCAGGATCAGGCGCACCTGCTCGGCGGTCGCCTTGTACAGCAGCGACAGGATCATCGCGTTGATCCCGACCGACTTGCCCGAACCGGTCGTGCCGGCCACCAGCAGGTGCGGCATCTTCGCGAGATCCGCGCACACCGGCTTGCCGCCGATGTCCTTGCCGAGGCTGAGCGTGAGCGCCGACGACGCGGCCGCATAGACCTCGGAGCCGATGATCTCCGACAGGAACACCGTCTGGCGGCGCTGGTTCGGCAGTTCGAGCGCCATGTAGTTCTTGCCGGGGATCGTCTCGACGACGCGGATCGACACGAGCGACAGCGAGCGCGCGAGATCCTTCGCGAGGTTGACGATCTGGCTGCCCTTCACGCCGGTGGCCGGCTCGATCTCGTAGCGCGTGACGACGGGGCCCGGATACGCGGCGACCACGCTCGCCTCGACGCCGAAGTCCTTCAGCTTCTTCTCGATCAGGCGCGACGTGAATTCGAGCGTATCGGCGGAGATGGCCTCCTGCGCCTTCGGCGCCGAGTCGAGCAGCGACACCGGCGGCAGCGTCGAATCGCCGGGCAGGTCGGTGAACAGCGGCACCTGGCGCTCCTTCTCGACGCGCTCGGATTTCACCGGCGTGACGACCGGCGGCACGATCGTCACCGGCTCGTGATCCTCGATGCGCACGCGCTCTTCCTCGACCTTGCCTTCGCGGCGCACGGCCGCGGCCTCGCCGAGCTTGCGGTCGCGCTCGGCCTCGCGGCGCAGCTTCGCGACGTTGACGGCGGACAGGATCGCGCCGCCGACGCGCTCGGACACCGACAGCCACGAGAAGCGGAAATACAGCGACAGGCCGATCGCGAGCGCGATCAGCAGCAGCAGCGTGCCGCCGGTGAAGCCGAACGCGTGCGACATCGCGCCCGCGACGGCCTCGCCGACCACGCCGCCCGGCGCGCGCGGCAGCTGCACCTTCAGCGACCACATGCGCAGCGCCTCGATGCCGTCGCACGCGAGCAGCACGAGCACGAACGCGAGCACCTCGGTCAGCCAGCCGATCGGCCGCTCGGGCTCGTCGTCCAGCGCCTCGTGGCCGGTGATGCGGCGGTAGTTGGCGGCGATGCGCCGGCCGAGCGGCACGATCAGCCAGTAGGCCGACAGGCCGAACAGCAGCAGGATGATGTCGGCCGTCCATGCGCCGACGCGGCCCGCCCAGTTCGTGATGTGATCGACCTGCGCCGCGTGCGTCCAGCTCGGATCGCGCCGGCTGTAGCTCAGCAGGGCCATCACCAGAAACGCGCCGAGCGCGACCTGGAGGATCCAGCGAATCTCCGTGAGGAGCTTCGACATCCGGTGCGGCAACGCCTGTGCCTGAGCGGAATAAGGAGCTTTTGCCATGAATCCGTATAGAAAAGGCGGGCCGCGCACGCCGCGCGCCCGCCGATCGTTCGATCCCGCATATTGTAAGCGCAGCGCCGCCTGCCCAAGTGTAAATGACGGTTACATGGGGGCCGCGCAGGTGGGGCCGCCCAGGTACGGCCGGCGAGGCGGCACCGCCCGGGCCGACTGCGCCCCGCCCCCGCCTGCCCTGCCCCGCGCGCGCGCCGGCGCTCCCGCCGAATGCTATCGCCGCGATTGAAACTCTCGTTCGGCAGCGCACCGGCAGGACCTTTATAATGCGCGTCTGATACCCATCTACGGTGGCATCCCGGTCAACCCCGACCGTCCGGCAGGCTCATCCTGCCGCCGCGGCCACCCCTTACGGATTTCGCACATGTCCACGCCCAAACACGCCAAAGTCCTGATTCTCGGTTCCGGCCCCGCCGGCTACACGGCCGCCGTCTATGCCGCGCGCGCCAACCTGTCCCCGGTGCTCGTCACCGGCATCGCGCAGGGCGGCCAGCTGATGACCACGACCGACGTCGAAAACTGGCCGGCGGACGCGAAGGGCGTGCAGGGTCCCGACCTGATGCAGCGCTTCCTCGAGCACGCGGAGCGCTTCAACACCGAGATCCTGTTCGATCACATCCACACCGCGAAGCTGCACGAGAAGCCGATCCGCCTGATCGGCGATGCCGGCGAATACACCTGCGACTCGCTGATCATCGCGACCGGCGCGTCCGCGCAGTATCTCGGCCTGCCGTCCGAGGAAGCGTTCATGGGCAAGGGCGTGTCGGCCTGCGCGACCTGCGACGGCTTCTTCTACCGCGGCCAGAACGTCGCGGTGGTCGGCGGCGGCAACACCGCGGTCGAGGAAGCGCTGTACCTGACGGGCATCGCGAGCAAGGTCACGGTGATCCACCGCCGCGACAAGTTCCGCGCGGAGCCGATCCTCGTCGACCGCCTGCTCGAGAAGGAAAAGGAAGGCAAGGTCGAGATCAAGTGGAACCACGTGCTCGACGAAGTGACGGGCGAGGATTCGGGCGTGACGGGCCTGCGCCTGAAGAACGTTCAGACCGGCGCAACGGAAGACATCCAGGTGCAGGGCGTGTTCGTCGCGATCGGCCACAAGCCGAACACGGACATCTTCCAGGGCCAGCTCGAGATGAAGGACGGCTACATCCTGACGAAGAGCGGCCTGCAGGGCAACGCGACGTCGACGAGCGTGCCGGGCGTGTTCGCCGCGGGCGACGTGCAGGACAACGTGTATCGCCAGGCGATCACCAGCGCGGGCACCGGCTGCATGGCCGCGCTCGACGCGCAGCGCTACCTCGAGAGCCTGCACGACCACAAGTAAGCGAATCGCCCGGCGGGCGCTACAATGGCGTCCGCTGCCGCGACGCATGCCTGCCGACAAGCCGCTGCCGACGCAGCGGCTTTTTTGTGCCCGCGCGCCCCGCGCGCCATTTGCCTTGCGTGTGTGAATCATGGCGAAGAATCAACCCCATCCGAGCGATCCCGCGAAGCGGCAGGCCGCCGCCCGCCCCCAGCCCACCGCCCCCGCCGCGCCGCCGGCGCCGGAGCCCGCCGCGCTGCGCGGCCAGGGCCTCGCCGGCCTCGGCGCGCTGCGCACCGCGCTGAAGGGCGAAGCCGAGCGCCGCGAGCGCGAACGCGTCGAAACCGCGAAGGCCACCCGCCAGGCCGAGGCCGACGCGAACCTGTTCCGCAACGAGATCGGCGCGATCCGGCCGCTGAACGCGCCGCCGCGCGCCGCGTCCGGCCGCATGCAGCCCGACCCCGTGCCGAAGCAGACGCAGCGCGACGAGGAAGCGGTGCTGAACGCGACGCTGTCCGACGAGTTCGATCCCGAGACGCTGCTCGACAGCGACGAGTCGCTGTACTACCACCGCCCCGGCATCAGCCGCGACGTGGTGCGCAAGCTGAGAAGCGGCGCGTGGATCGTGCAGGCGCAGCTCGACCTGCACGGGATGCGCCGCGACGAAGCGCGCGACGCGCTCGCCGAGTTCATCCGCGAAGCCGGCAAGAAGGGGCTGCGCTGCCTGCGCGTGATCCACGGCAAGGGCCTCGGCTCGGCCGGCAAGGAACCGGTGCTGAAGGGCAAGGTGCGCGCGTGGCTCGTGCAGAAGGAAGAAGTGATCGCATTCTGCGAGGCGCGCGGCCACGACGGCGGCGCGGGCGCGGTGCTCGTGCTGCTGCAGCTGTTGGCCGCCTCCGGCGAGCGGGGGCCGCGTGCCGCATCCTAGGCTGACGCTCGCGATCGCGGTGCTCGAAGCGATCGCGACGCTGGCCTTCGCGATCTCCGGCTTCATCGAAGCGCGCAAGAACCGGCTCGACTCGGTCGGCACGTTCGTCGTCGCGCTCGCCACCGCGTTCGGCGGCGGCACGCTGCGCGACATCCTGCTCGAGCGCCGGCCGTTCTACTGGGTCGTGCACGACGACTACGTGATCGCGATCTTCGTGCTCGCGCTGTTCGCGCCGTTCGTGCTGCGGATGCTGTCGCGGCTATCGGCCGAACGGCTGCTGCTGGTCGCCGACGCGATCGGGCTCGGCATCTTCAGCATCTCGGGCACGTCGATCGCGCTCGACGCCGAGATGCCGCGCTTCATCGCGGTGATGATGGGCGTGATCACCGGCGTGGTCGGCGGGATCATCCGCGACGTGCTGTGCAACGACATCCCGCTGATCCTGCGCGATTCGCGGCCGTACGCGACCTGCGCGTTCGTCGGCTGCTGGTTCTATCTGCTGCTCGTGTGGCTGGACATGGATTCCGTCTACAGCGTGCTGACCGCGACCGGCTTCATCCTCGTCGCGCGGCTCGCCACGTACAAGTTCGACGTGCGGTTGCCGCACTGAGCGGCGCGGCGCCGCACCGGCGGGCCCACCCCGCGCTAGACGCGGCCCGCAAGATGAAAACGCGACGACGGGTGCCAGAGCTGCACCGACGTCGCGACCTGCTCTCCCACCCACGTCCGGCGCCACAGCATCAGGCACGGCTCGCCGATCTCCATCATCAGGTGCCGCCGTACCTGCTGGTCGGACTTCTGCGCATAGATCCGGAACTCGGCGCGCTGGATCGGCGCGAGCCGCACCATGTAGTGGTTCGGCGTCTCGGCCGTGAAGTCCTGCTCCAGATAGGCGGGAAACACCTTCGGATTGACGTAGCGATCCTCGAACTGGATCGGTTCGCCATCCTCGTAGTGAACGATCCGCGAATGAAATACGGGGCCGGCGGCCAGCGCAAGCGCGTCGATCGCGTGCGCGTCGTCGCTGCGCTCGAGCATCAGCACGCGCGCCGTGTGCCGGTGGCCGCGCTCGGCGATCTCGTCGGCGATGTTGCGGATCTCGAGCACGGTCGATTCATAACGCCGCGGCTCGACGAACGTGCCCGCGCCCTGGATGCGCGTCAGCACACGCTCGGCCGTCAGTTCGCGCAACGCGCGGGACACGGTCATGCGCGCGACGCCGAACTCCTTCACGAGCTCGGCCTCGGTCGGAATCGCGCTGCCGGGCTTCCAATCGCCCGCGGCGATCCGCTGGACGACGTAGCGCTTGATCTGCTGATACGCCGGCAGTGCGCGTGCCGGCGCGTCTTCGCCGAGCGCGCGCGGGGATGGGCGGGTCACTTGCTCTGAATGGTTCATCTTCGCATCGGTCCATCGGTAAGGTCCCGGGCCGCGAACCAGCGGTCGGCGCATCGCGGATGGCGGCGCCGCACGCGGTCGCGGGCGAATTTCTCTACGATACGGGCGGTGCCGCGTCCGCGAGCAGCGCCGCTGCCGCCGCGATGTCGTCGGCGAGCGGCCGGTCGTCGCGATACGGCGGCACGCGCCCGCGCAGACGTCGCCACACCGTATCGGTCAGCGCCGCGCGGCGCGCATCGCCGGGCTGCAGGTCGTACGCCTGCGCCGCCGCGAGCAGCTCGATCGCCAGCACGCGCGTCGCATTCTCGATGATGTCGAGCGCCTTCAACGCAGCCGGCGTCGCATGGCACAGATGATCTTCCTGCAGCCCCGACGTGATGCCGCCGTCCAGGCTCGCGGGCGCCGCGAGCCGCTGGTTCTGCGCGACCAGCGCGACCGCCGTATACTGCGCGATCATGAACCCCGAACAGGTGCCGCCGGGCGCCGCAAGAAACGCCGGCAGGCCGCTCACGAGCGGATTGACGAGGCGGTCGAGCCGGCGTTCGGCGATCGCCGCGACCTGCGCCATCGCGGCCGCGAGGCTGTCCATCGCGAGCGCAATGCCTGCGCCGACCGCATGCGCCTGCGAATGCACGCGCGGCGCGTCGCGCGTGCCCGCGACGATCGGGTTGTCGGTGACCGACGCGAGCTCGCGGTCGACCACGTCCGACGTCACGTCGAACACGTCGCGCGCCGCGCCGTGCACGTGCGGAATCGTGCGCAGGCTGAGCGGATCCTGCGTGTGCCGTCCGGCCATCGCGGCCAGCATCCCGCTGTCGGCGAGCGCGCCGCGCATCCTCGCGCCGACCCGCTCGATCCCGCGCGACACGCGCAGCGCGAGCGAACCCGCGTCGAACGCGGCGAGCTGGCCGCCGAGGTTTTCGAAGCTCATCGCGGCGATGCAGTCGGCCCAGTCGAGCAGATGCTCGGCCCGGGCGAGCGCGAGCGCCGCCAGCCCCGTCACGCAGGGCGTGCCGTTGACGAGGCTGAGCCCCTCCTTCGCGCCGAGCACGAGCGGCGCAAGCCCGATGCGGCGCAGCGCGTCACGCCCCGGCAACCGCTCGCCGCGATAGCGCGCATGGCCTTCCCCGATGCAGACGAGCGCAACGTGCGCCATGTGGGTCAGATAGCCGACCGAGCCGTGCGCGGGCACTTCGGGCAGGCAATCCGCGTCGAGCAGCGCGACGAGCTGCCTGACCACCTCGACGCGCACGCCCGAATGCCCGTGCGCATAGTTGTTGACGGCCGCCGCGATGATCGCGCGCGTCTGCGCCGCGTCGAGCGGCGCGCCAACGCCGACCGCGTGGCTCATCAGGATGTTGCGTGACAGCGAGCTCTGCTCGCCGGGCGACACGATCACGTCGCACAGTGCGCCGACGCCCGTGTTCACACCGTATGCGCGAATGCCGCGCGCGACGATTTCCTCGACGAGACCGCGCGCGGCGTCGATGCGCGCGAGCGTGTCGTCGGCGAGCGCGAGCGGCGCGCCGCCCGCGATTGCCGCAATCTGCCGCCAGTCGAGCGGGCGGCCGGAACGAATGACGGTCATCGTGGCCTCAGTGCGCGGAGCGGTCTTGATGGCTCGACACGAACTGGCGGAACCGCTCCGATTTCAACCCGCCGAACACCTCGTCCGGCGTGCCGTCCGAGTCGACCTCGCCCTGATGCAGGAACATCACGCGATTCGACACATGGCGCGCGAACCCCATCTCGTGCGTGACGACCAGCATCGTGCGCCCCTCCTCCGCGAGCGAGCGCATCACGCGCAGCACCTCGCCGACGAGCTCGGGGTCGAGCGCCGACGTCGGCTCGTCGAACAGCATCACCTTCGGATGCATCGCCAGCGCACGCGCGATCGCGACGCGCTGCTGCTGGCCGCCGGACAGGTGCGCGGGATAGTGGCCGCGCTTGTCGGCGAGGCCGACGCGGGCCAAGAGCGCCTCCGCCTCCTCGACCGCTTCCGCGCGGCTGCGTTTCTGCACGCGCAGCGGGCCTTCGACGAGATTGTCGAGCACCGTCATGTGCGACCACAGATTGAAGTTCTGGAACACCATGCCGAGCTGCGAGCGGATCCGGTCGACCTGGCGGCGGTCGCTCGGATGCAGCTTGCCGTCGCGGGCGCGCGCCATCTTGAGCGTCTCGCCCGCGAGCGCGACCGAGCCGTCGTCGGGCGTCTCGAGCAGGTTCAGGCAGCGCAGGAACGTGCTCTTGCCCGAGCCGCTCGCGCCGAGGATCGAGATGACGTCACCTTCGTGCGCGTCGAGCGAAATGCCCTTCAGCACGTGATGGCTGCCGAACGACTTGTGGATGTTCCTGACCGACAGGGCGACGGGCGCGGACGTGTTCATCGGATGCTCCGGAAAGTGGACGGTTCGGTCACGGGGTGATGCGGCGCGCTTCGGCGGCCGGGGCGGTTTTCGCGCCGCCCGGCAGCGGCGCGCGCAGGTGACGCGACAGGCGCCATTCGAGCGCGCCCAGCGCGCGGACGATCAGGAAGTTCAGGCACAGGTAGATGAGCGCCGCGCACACGAACACCTCGGTCGTCCGATAGGTCTGCTGGATGATCTGCTGCGCGATGCCGGTCACTTCCCACACCGTCACGAGGCTCGCGAGCGCCGTCGACTTGACGAGCAGCACGGCTTCGGTCGAGTACGCGGGCAGGCACTGGCGCAATGCGATCGGGCCGATCACGCGCCGCAGCAGCGCGAAGCCCGACAGGCCGATCGAATAGCCGGCCTCGATCTGCCCGACCGGCACGGCCATCAGGCCGCCACGGATGATCTCCGCCGTATAGCCGGCCGTGCAGAGCGCGAGCGACAGCACCGCGCAGATGTACGGCTCGCGCAGCACCGGCCACAGGAAGCTCTCGCGGATCACGCCGAACTGGCCGAGCCCGTAGTAGACGAGAAACATCTGGATCAGCAGCGGCGAGCCGCGAAAGATCAGGATATAGACGCGCGCGATGCGGTTCGGCAGCCAGTGCGGCGACACGCGCATCGCGACGACGACGAGCGACAGCAGGCCGCCGAGCACGAGCGACGCGACGAACAGGCTGAGCGTCATCGGCACGGCCGCGAGCAGCTGGCGCACCGTGTCGGCGAGGAATGCGAAATCCATGTTCATGCTCCGTGCGTCAGTTGCGTGCGAAATTGCGTCGGAACGAGCGCCCGACGTACGCTTCCGCGCGATTGAACACGCGGTTCGACAGGCCCGTCATCAGCAGGTACAGCGCACCGCCCGCGACGAAGAACACGAAATACTGATGCGTCGAATTGGCCGCGATCTGGCTCGTGCGCAGCAGCTCGGCGAGGCCCGTGACCGAAATCAGCGCGGAATCCTTGAGGCTGAGCTGCCACACGTTGCCGATGCCCGGCAACGCGAAGCGCAGCACCTGCGGAACCAGGATGCGGCGCAGCACCATCGACGACGGCATGCCGATCGAGCGGGCTGCCTCCAGTTCGCCTTTCGACACCGCGAGCACGGCGCCGCGATAGACCTCGGCCTGGTACGCGCCCGAGATCATCCCGACCGCGAGCGCGCCGATCACGAACGGCGGCACGCCGACGAAGCCCTCCGCGCCAAACCATTGCCCGACGGTCGTGACGAGCGTCGAGCCGCCGAAATAGAACAGATAGATGACGAGCAGCTCGGGCACGCCGCGAAACACGGTCGTATACAGATCACCCAGCACGCGCGCCACGCGATACCGCGACAGCTTCGCCGCGGCGACCAGCGCGCCGAACACGGCGCCGACGGCCAGCGCGACGAGCGTCAGCGCCACCGTCATCAGGGCGGCGAGCAGCAGCACGCCGCCCCAGCCGTCCGTTCCGAAACCCAGCATTTCGATGAGCGCCATGTGCGTCCCCTGCTGATTAGGATGGAATCGACAGTCGGCCCGCGTGCGCGGCTTTCGTCACGCGTGCGGGCCGACGCGCCGTTACGGCGTGACGTCCGTCTTGAACCACTTGTCGGCGAGCTTCTTCACGGTGCCGTCCGCGAGCGCCGCGCCGATCGCCGTATCGAACTTCGCCTTCAGGTCGGCATCCTGCTTGCGGAACGCGAGCCCTTCGCCGGGCCCCCAGATCGGGCCGCCGAGCTTCGGGCCAGCCAGCACGATCGACGCGGTTTCCTTCTTCCCGGCGTTCGCCGCGTAGTACGTGACGTCGTCGAACGACGCGTCGATGCGGCCCGCGACGAGATCGAGATCACGCTCGGGCGACGTCTTGTACACGCGGATCGTCGCGACGTCCTTGAAACTGTCGTTGATGAACTTCGTATAGACCGTGCCCGACTGGATGCCGATCGTCTTGCCCTTCAGCTGCTTGCGCAGCGTGTCGACCGTCGGCTTGTCGGCCTTCGCATCGCCGGTCAGCTTGACGACCGGCGCGGCGGCGTCGCTCTTCGGGATGACCTTCGTGTCGGTGACCGCGAAGGTCGCGGGCGTGGCCGCGTACGGCCGCGAGAACGCGAGGATCTTCTCGCGCTCGGGCGTGATCGAGATCGCATCCATCAGGATGTCGAACTTGCCGGCCTGCAGGCCGGGAATCATGCCGTCCCAGTCCTGCGCGACCATGTTGCACTGCAGCTTGATGCGTGCGCACACGTCGGCGAGCAGTTCCGGCTCGAAGCCGCCGAGCTTGCCGCCCGGCAGCGTCAGGTTCCACGGTGCGTAGCCGCCTTCGAGGGCGACCGTGACCGTCTTCCATTCCTTCGCCTGTCCCGGCACCGGCACCGCGAGGGCGGCGGCGAGGCTGACGATCGCGGCGATCGTCCGGACTCCCGATTTGATTGGCTTGCCGTACACGTCATTTCTCCTTTCGTTGAAGACCCATCCCGTCAAGCAACCGAACCGCATCGGGAATTTGTATATACAAGCATGCGGCGAAAAAAAATTCGCCACAAGCGCTGATCAAAAAAAAGGCAGAAACCGAGGGAAAGCCCCTATAAAAAGGCTGTCAGACAGGCAATGCGGGGAGCGGCGAGGGGGTGACAAGCGGTCGCCGCGCGACGGCCGGCGTCAATAATGTCTAGACAAATCGGGGAAAGATTGCGCGCTTCAAGGCTCGGGAAGCAGGCAAGCGGCATCCGGGCGCTGCGCGAACGGAGGCGCCCGCGAGAACGCGGATGGGGTAAATCGATGGGGACAGATTCCCGGCGCCGCGAGGGGGCGCCGGGGGTGCGCGGGCGGTCGGGACCGGCCGCTTACGCGATCCGCTCTTCGGAAGCCGGATCGAACAGCACGGCCTTCGACACGTCGAACAGCAGCGACAGCGTCTGGTCGGGCTGCGGGTTCGCGGCCGGATGCACGCGGCTCACGATGCGCTTGCCGTTCACCTGCGCGAACACGTGCGTGTCGGGGCCGGTCGGCTCGGTCACGTCGACGCGCACGTCGAGCGGCTGCAGGTGCGACGCGTCGCCGTTGTGCGCGTGGCGCACGTCGGTGATGCGCTCCGGGCGCAGGCCGAGGATCACCTCGCGGCCGACGTGCGCGTTCAGCTTGCCCGCGTCGAACGGCAGGTTCAGCGCGCCGCGCGTGACGCCCGTGTCGATCTCGAGCGCGACGCCGCTGCCCTGCCCCACCAGCCGGCCGTTGATGAAGTTCATCGGCGGCGCGCCGATGAAGCCCGCGACGAACAGGTTCGACGGCGAATCGTAGATGTCCTGCGGCGCGCCGAACTGCTGCACCACGCCGTCCTTCATCACCGCGATGCGGTCGCCGAGCGTCATCGCCTCGATCTGGTCGTGCGTCACGTAGACGATCGTCGTGCCGAGGCGCTGGTGCAGCAGCTTGATTTCCGCGCGCATCTCGATGCGCAGCTTCGCGTCGAGGTTCGACAGCGGCTCGTCGAACAGGAACAGCGCCGGGTCGCGCGCGAGCGCGCGGCCCATCGCGACGCGCTGCCGCTGGCCGCCCGACAGCTGGCCCGGCTTGCGGTCGAGCAGGTGCTGGATCTGCAGCATCTGCGACACGCGATCGACGATCTGCTGCTGCTCGCTCTTCGGCACCTTGCGGATGTTCAGGCCGAACGAGATGTTCTCGCGCACCGTCATCGACGGATACAGCGCGTACGACTGGAACACCATCGCGATGTCGCGATCCTTCGGCGACAGGTCGTTGACGACCTTGCCGTCGATCCGGATCTCGCCGCTCGTGACGGTCTCGAGCCCGGCGATCATGTTGAGCAGCGTCGACTTCCCGCAGCCCGAGCCGCCGACGAGAATCAGGAACTGGCCGTCCTCGATGTCGATGTCGACACCCTTCAGGACCGGCACCCCGTTCGGGTAGGTCTTGTACACGTCACGGATGGAAAGGCTTGCCATGCTGTGAATCCTCTGTCTCGAGCGGCGCGCCCCGCGCGCCGCGTCCGGTTCGTTTCGATGCGCCGCGCGTCGCGCGCGGCCGGTTCGTCGTCTCGTATGAAACCGCGCTCAGCCCTTCACCGCGCCCGCCGTCAGGCCGCGCACGAAGTAGCGGCCGGCGATCACGTAGACGAGCAGCGTCGGCAGCGCGGCGATGATCGCGCCCGCCATGTCGACGTTGTATTCCTTCACGCCCGTCGACGTGTTCACGAGGTTGTTCAGCGCGACCGTGATCGGCATCGAATCGACGCCGGAGAACACGATCCCGAACAGGAAGTCGTTCCAGATCTGCGTGAACTGCCAGATCAGGCACACCATGAAGATCGGCAGCGACACGGGCAGCAGGATCTTCGTGAAGATCGTGAAGAAGCCCGCGCCGTCGATGCGCGCGGCCTTCACCAGCTCGGCCGGCACGCTCACGTAGAAGTTGCGGAAGAACATCGTCGTGAACGCGATGCCGTACACGACGTGCACGAACACGAGGCCGGGAATCGTGTTGGCGAGGCCGAGCATCCCCTGCAGGCGCGCCATCGGCAGCAGGATCACCTGGAACGGGATGAAGCAGCCGACCAGCAGCATCGTGAACAGCGCGTCCGCGCCGCGAAAGCGCCAGTGCGTGAGCACGTAGCCGTTGAACGCGCCGATCAGCGACGAGATCAGCACGGCCGGGATCACCATCTGCAGCGAATTCAGGAAGAACGGCTTCATGCCGTCGCAGCGCACGCCGGTGCACGCGCCGCTCCACGCCTTCACCCACGGCTCGAGAGTCCAGTGCGACGGCGGCGTCAGCAGGTTGCCGGTGCGCAGCTGGTCGAGATCCTTGAACGACGTCGACAGCATCACGTAGATCGGGAACAGGAAGTACAGCGCGAACAGGATCAGGGCCGCGTAAATGACCGCGCGGCTGATGGTCATCTTAGGCTGCATTGCGGGTGCTCCTCGATTCCAGGTACATCAGCGGCACCAGCACCGCGACCACGGTCGCGAGCATCATCACCGACGATGCGGCGCCGAGCCCGAGCTGGCCGCGGTTGAACGAAAACGTGTACATGAACATCGCCGGCAGCGACGACGACGTGCCGGGCCCGCCCGCGGTCAGCGCGACGACGAGGTCGAAGGTCTTGATCGTGATGTGGCAGAGGATCAGCAGCACCGAGAAGAACACCGGGCGCATGCTCGGGATCACGATCTTGCGGTAGATCGTCGGCAGCGTCGCGCCGTCGACCTGCGCGGCCTTGAAGATCTCGCTGTCGACGCCGCGCAGGCCCGCGAGGAACAGCGCCATCACGAAGCCGGTCGATTGCCACACGGCCGCGATCACCACGCAGAAGATCGCCTTGTCCGGATCGCCGAGCCAGTCGAACGAGAAGCTCGTCCAGCCCCAGTCGTGCATCACCTTCTCGAGGCCGAGGCCCGGGTTCAGGATCCACTGCCACGCGGTGCCGGTGACGATGAACGACAGCGCCATCGGATACAGGAAGATCGCGCGCAGCGCGCCTTCGTTGCGGATCCGCTGGTCGAGCAGGATCGCGAGGAACAGCCCGAGCGCGACGCAGATCGCGATGAACGGGATGCCGAACCAGCCGAGGTTCGCGGCCGAGGTCCACCACACGTCGTTCTGGAACAGGTCGGAGTAACGGCCGAAACCGTCGAACTCGTAATTCGGCAACAGCCGCGAACGGGTCAGCGACAGATAGCCGGTAATCAGGATGAAGCCATAGATGAACACCACGGCGATCGCCACGCTGGGTGCGAGCACCAGCTTCGGGATCCAGCGGTCGGCGAACGCCGACATCGGCGACGTGCGCCGGGCGCCGGCAGCGCCGGATCCGTTTCCGCTAAGAGGGGCAGCCACTTGATTCGACTCCTGGGACGAGAGTGATGCCGGCCAAGCCGGGGCCGGCATCGGATGCGGCGCGGGCCCGGCGGGCGGGCCCGATTGCTGCGCATGCAAAAACGCCCGGCGGATGAAACGTGACGTGCCGGGCGTGCGTTGCGCGCGTTACTTCACCTTCGCGGCTTTCGCGAGCGCGGCCACCGCGCTCTTCGAATCCTGCTGCGAGTTCATGAACTTCGTCACGACGTCGGTGATCGCGCCGGCGGTTGCGTCGCCCTGCGCCATGCCGTGCGCGAGCGACGGCACGAAGCCGCCCGACTTGATCGCGGTCTGCTCGTCGGCATACGACTTCTTCGCGCAGTCGTCGAACTTGTCCATCTTCACGCCGAGGCGCACCGGCACCGAGCCCTTCAGCAGGCTGAACTGCTCCTGGAATTCCGGCGTCATGATGGTCTTCGCGAGCGCGACCTGGCCCGGCGTCGCGGCGCTCTGCCCCTTCTGCTGGAAGAACACGAACGAATCGACGTTGAACGTATACGAATTCGCGGTGCCCGGCACCGGCGCGCAGATGTAGTCCTTGCCCGCCTTCTTGCCCGCGTTCTCGAACTCGCCTTTCGCCCAGTCGCCCATGAACTGCATGCCGGCCTTGCCGTTGATCACCATCGCGGTCGCGAGGTTCCAGTCGCGGCCGTTACGGCCGGCGTCGAAGTAGCCCTGGATCTTGCGCACGGTGTTGAACACGTCGAGCATCTGCGGCGACGTCAGCGTCGCCTGGTCGAGATCGACGATCGCCTTCTTGTAGAACGCCGGGCCCTGCGACAGCACGACGTCTTCCCACAGCGTCAGGTCCTGCCACGGCTGGCCGCCCATCGCGACCGGCTGGATGCCCGCGGCCTTCAGCTTGTCGGCGACCGCGAAGAATTCGGGCCAGGTGGTCGGCACCTTCGCGCCCACCTTGTCGAGCGCGGCCTTGTTCACGTAGAGCCAGTTCACGCGGTGCACCGAGAACGGCGCGCCGACGGTGTGGCCCTTGTACTTCATGATCTTGTCGATTTCCGGCGGCAGGTTCTGCTTCCAGTCGCCGGCGGCCGGGTCGATGTTGACGAGCACGCCCTGGTCCGCCCAATCCTGGATCAGCGGGCCCTTGATCTGCGCGGCCGACGGTGCGTCGCCGCTGATCACCTTGGTCTTCAGCGCGGTCATCGCCGCCGCGCCGGCGCCGCCCGCGACCGCGAAATCCTTCCACACGTAGCCCTGCTTCTGCAGGTCGTCCTTCAGTACGCCGACGGCCTTCGATTCGCCGCCCGAGGTCCACCAGTGCAGCACCGTCACATTCTCGGCCGCCTGCGCCGCCACGGCGCCAACCATCAGACCTGCGGCGCACAGCGCGCCCATGATCGCGCGAACTTTCATTACTTATCTCCTCCAGACTGAATCAACTCGTGAGGTTCCGCAGCGGGAACCGGCTTCTTGGTGACGACGGGGAAATCGAGCCGCAGGGCGCTGCGCGCACGGGGCCGATGACCGGCCGGGCTCTTACAGAAAGCGTGACTTGAGATTCAACGGCGTGTCTCCTCTTGTGTTTCTGGCCCACCGCGACGCGGCGCGAGCCCGGGGCCGACGACGCTCGCACGATGCGCGTCATCAATGTCCGATAACATTCGGCACATGGCATACCCCGCGACGAAGAACGCGCTGTTGCATCGACCGCGCTTCATTTTTTCTTCGCCCGGGTGCTACCCCTTGCGGCGGATTGTAGTTAAACTACAATTCAGTGTCAAAAATATTTTTATCGCACTACGGATCGCTTCCCAGCACCCCAACCCGGGCGGAGACACATGCATACCGATTCCAGCTTTACCTTCGTACTTTTCGGCGGCACCGGCGATTTGTCGATGCGCAAGATCCTCCCGGCGCTGTTCGAAGCACACCGCGCGAACATGCTGGCGGAGACCGGCAAGATCGTCGCGGTCGCGCGCCACGCGGCCGATCTCGCCGGGTATCTCGAATGGGTCGAGGAACACGTGAAGCCGCACGCGGCGAAGGCGTCGCGCGGCACGTTCGACGAGGCCGCATGGAAAAGCTTCGTCGAGCGCATCGTGTACGTGAAGCTCGACCTCGGCCGCGCGGAAGACTACGCGCTGCTGCGCGACACGGTCCACCCGCTGCCCGGCACCCGGGTGTTCTATCTCGCGACGGGCCCGTCGCTGTTCGAGCCGATCTGCAAGGCGCTCGCGGCGGTCGGCCTGAACCAGGGCGCGCGCATCGTGCTCGAGAAGCCGCTCGGCTACGACCTGCGCTCGTCGAACGCGATCAACGACGCGGTGGGCGAGATCTTCGCGGAAGACCAGATCTACCGGATCGACCACTACCTCGGGAAGGAGCCGGTGCAGAACCTGCTCGCGCTGCGCTTCGGCAACGCGCTGTTCGAGCCGCTGTGGCGCCGCGAATGGGTCGAGAGCATCCAGATCACGATCGCCGAGGAGCTCGGCGTCGAGGCGCGCGGCGATTTCTACGACAACACCGGCGCGCTGCGCGACATGGTGCAGAACCACCTGCTGCAGCTGCTGTCGATCGTCGCGATGGAACCGCCGCACTCGATGGATTCCGACTCCGTGCGCGACGAGAAGCTGCGCGTGCTGCGCGCGCTGAAGCCGGTCGACCCGCGCGACATCGGCAAGGTCGCGGTGCGCGGCCAGTACCACGCCGGCGTGATCAAGGGCGCGCAGGTGCCCGCCTATGCGACCGAGCCGGGCGTGAAGCCGGACAGCCCGACCGAGACCTTCGTCGCGCTGAAGGTCGAGATCGAGAACTGGCGCTGGGCCGGCGTGCCGTTCTTCCTGCGCACCGGCAAGCGGCTCGCCGATCGCGTCGCGGAGATCGTCGTCAACTTCCGTCCGGTGCCGCATTCGGCGCTCGGGCCGACCGCGCTGCGCCCCGGCGCGAACCGCCTCGTGATCCGCCTGCAGCCGAACGAGACGATCCGCCTGTACTGCCTCGCGAAGCAGCCCGGCGAAGGGATGAACCTCGCGAGCGTGCACCTCGACCTCGCGTTCGACCAGTTCTTCAAGGAAGGCCAGATGGAGGCGTACCAGCGCCTGCTGCTCGACGTGATCAACGGCCGCCTCGCCCTGTTCGTGCGGCGCGACGAGCAGGAAGCCGCGTGGCGCTGGGTCGAGCCGATCCTGAACGAATGGGCGCGCTCGCTGAAGCCGCCGAAGCCGTATGCGGCGGGCACGTGGGGCCCGGCCGCGGCGAGCGCGATGCTCGCGCAGCACGGCACCTGCTGGCTCGAGGAAGAGAATTGACGATGTCCCGGGCGGGCGCCGCGCAGGCGGCGCCCGCCGCCGTACCCCAACACGATTGAACAGATAACAGCAGTCCGGAGGAGATGTGATCGAGATCCACGCTTTCGACACCCAGGAAGCGCAAAGCGACGCGCTCGCGCAAGCCGTCGGCGACGCGCTGCGCGCGGTGCTCGCCCGCCCCGCGCGCCCGACGCTCGCGGTGTCCGGCGGCACCAGCCCGCGCCCGTTCCTGCAGGCGCTGTCGCACGCGGCGCTCGACTGGAGCCATGTCGACGTGACGCTGGTCGACGACCGCTGGGTGCCGGAAGACGACGCCGCGAGCAACGCGAGCCTCGTGCGCGGCGCACTGCTGCAGCATGCCGCCGCGGCGGCGACCTTCCTGCCGCTCGTCGATACGCGCGCCGCGCTCGACGCGCACGTCGCCGCGCTGAATGCGAACCCCGCGCACCGCCTGCCCGATATCGCGGTGCTCGGCATGGGCGAGGACGGCCACACCGCGTCGATCTTCGCCGACGCGCCCGAATGGGGCCACGCGATCACCACCGCCGAGCGCTTCGTCGCCGTGCATCCCGGCGCGGCGCCGCATGCGCGCGTGAGCTTTTCGCTCGACGCGCTGACGCGCATCGACCGGCTGTTCCTGCTGATCGCCGGCAGCCGCAAGCGCGAGGTGCTCGAGGCGGCCGCTGCGTCGCCGCAGCAGAACGCCATTTCGAAACTGGCCAACGACAAGGGGACCCAGCTCGATGTCTACTGGTGCGCAAAGTAAAGCCGCCGCCGCCGCGGGCCAACATGCCGACGGCCCGCGCCTGCTCGCGGACGTGGGCGGCACCAACGCGCGCTTCGCGCTCGAAACCGGGCCGGGCGAGATCACGCAGATTCGCGTCTACCCGGGCGCCGAGTATCCGACGCTCACCGACGCGATCCGCAAATACCTGAAGGACGTGAAGATCGCCCGCGTGAACCACGCGGCGATCGCGATCGCGAACCCGGTCGACGGCGACCAGGTCACGATGACCAACCACGACTGGAGCTTCTCGATCGAGGCGACGCGCCGCGCGCTCGGCTTCGACACGCTGCTCGTCGTCAACGACTTCACCGCGCTCGCGATGGCGCTGCCGGGCCTGACCGACGCGCAGCGCGTGCAGATCGGCGGCGGCGCGCGCCGCCAGAACAGCGTGATCGGCCTGCTCGGGCCCGGCACCGGGCTCGGCGTGTCCGGGCTGATTCCGGCCGACGACCGCTGGATCGCGCTCGGCAGCGAGGGCGGCCATGCGTCGTTCGCGCCGCAGGACGAGCGCGAGGATCTCGTGCTGCAGTACGCGCGCAAGAAGTTTCCGCACGTGTCGTTCGAACGCGTGTGCGCGGGGCCCGGCATCGAGATCATCTATCGCGCGCTCGCCGCGCGCGACAAGAAGCGCGTCGCTGCGAGCGTCGACACGGCCGAGATCGTCGAGCGAGCGCATGCGGGCGATGCGCTCGCGCTCGAGACGGTCGAATGCTTCTGCGCGATCCTCGGCTCGTTCGCGGGCAGCGTCGCGCTCACGCTCGGCGCGCTCGGCGGCGTCTACATCGGCGGCGGCGTCGCGCTGAAGCTCGGCGAGCTGTTCACGCGCTCGCCGTTCCGCGCGCGCTTCGAGGCGAAGGGCCGCTTCGCGCACTACCTCGAGAACGTGCCGACCTACCTGATCACCGCCGAATACCCGGCGTTCCTCGGCGTGTCGGCGATCCTCGCGGAGCAGTTGTCGAACCGCTCGGGCGGCGCGTCGTCGGCGGTGTTCGAGCGGATCCGCCAGATGCGCGACGCGCTGACGCCGGCCGAGCGCCGCGTCGCCGATCTCGCGCTGAACCATCCGCGCTCGATCATCAACGACCCGATCGTCGACATCGCCCGCAAGGCCGACGTGAGCCAGCCGACCGTGATCCGCTTCTGCCGCTCGCTCGGCTGCCAGGGGCTGTCCGACTTCAAGCTGAAGCTCGCGACGGGCCTCACCGGCACGATCCCGATGAGCCACAGCCAGGTGCATCTCGGCGACACCGCGACCGACTTCGGCGCGAAGGTGCTCGACAACACGGTGTCGTCGATCCTGCAGCTGCGCGAGCACCTGAACTTCGAGCACGTCGAGAAGGCGATCGAGATCCTGAACGGCGCGCGGCGCATCGAGTTCTACGGGCTCGGCAACTCGAACATCGTCGCGCAGGATGCGCACTACAAGTTCTTCCGCTTCGGGATCCCGACGATCGCGTACGGCGACCTGTACATGCAGGCCGCGTCGGCCGCGCTGCTCGGCAAGGGCGACGTGATCGTCGCGGTGTCGAAGTCGGGGCGCGCGCCGGAGCTGCTGCGCGTGCTCGAGGTCGCGATGCAGGCCGGCGCGAAGGTGATCGCGATCACGTCGAGCAACACGCCGCTCGCGAAGCGCGCGACCGTCGCGCTCGAGACCGATCACATCGAGATGCGCGAATCGCAGTTGTCGATGATTTCGCGAATCCTGCACCTGCTGATGATCGACATCCTCGCGGTCGGCGTCGCGATCCGCCGCGCCTCGCCGAACGCGGAGCTGAGCGAGGCCGTCGCGCAGGCGAAGACGCGCGCCAGCGACGACGAGACGGCCGACGTGCTCGACTGGCTGAGCCACGGCGCGTCGCCTGCCGCGCGGGACGCGGCGAGGGACTGACGCGCGCCGCGGCTGCGTCGCGCGGGCCGCATGTAAAAAAACGCCACCGGGTGCGATGCCCCGGTGGCGTTTTTCATTCCAGCGCGCCGCTCAGGCGCCGGCCTTCACCGGCCGGCCATGCCAGCGCAGCACGAGGATCCGCCCGGCGAAGCACAGGATGCCCGTCACGCCGATCGTGACGCCCATCGCGAACGGCGTGCCGTCCGCGAGTGCGCCGATCGCGACGCTCGCGAGCGCGCCGAGCGCGAGCTGCATCGCGCCGAACACGGCCGCCGACGCGCCCGCGTTGTGCGGATAGCGGTGCATCAGGTCGGTCGTGCAGTTCGCCGACAGGATCCCGACCACGCCGACGACGAAGAACAGGCACACCACGATCGACCACAGCCCGCCCCACCCCGTCAGCGCGACGAGCGCGACCGCGAGCGACGCGACGCAGCTCACGAGCGACGCCGCCGCGATGATCCGCAGCGAGCCGAGGCGGCCGACGAGCCGCGTGTTCGTGAAGTTGCCGATCATGATGCCGACCACGTTCAGGCCGAACAGCAGGCCGTAATGCTGCGGCGACACGTGGAAGTATTCGATGTAGACGAACGGCGTCGCGGTGATGTACGAGAACATCGACGCGAATGCCATTCCGCCGCACAGCATGTGGCCCCATGCGACGGGATCGGACAGGATGCGCCCGTACGACGCGAACGACGCGAGCACGGCCGCGCTCTTGCGCCGCTCCTTCGGCCAGGTTTCCGGCACGCGCAGGTAGGCGGTCGCCGCGCACAGCGCGCCGAACGCCGCGAGCACGACGAACACGCCGCGCCAGCCGGCGAAGCGCAGCACCTGCCCGCCGAGCAGCGGCGCGAGCAGCGGGCCCACCGCGGTGACGATCGCGACCATCGACAGCACCTTCGCCGCGTCGCTCGGTTCGTGCGCGTCGCGCGCGATCGCCCGCGCGAGCACCGATGCCGCGCCCGCGCCGAGCGCCTGCAGGAAGCGCACGACGATCAGCATGTCGATCGAGCCGGCCACGACGCAGCCGATGCTCGCGAGCGTGAACAGCGCGATGCCGCCGAGCAGCACCGGGCGCCGGCCCCAGGTGTCGGACAGCGGGCCGTACAGCAGCATGCCGATCGAGAAGCCGGCCATGAAGCTCGTCAGCGTGCGCTGCGCGGCGCCGGCGCTCACGGAGAAGCCTTGCGCGATCGACGGCAGGCTCGGCAGGTACATGTCGGTGGCGATGGGTCCGCAGGCGGCAAGCGCGCCGAGCAGCAGGATCAGCCGGGCATCGGGCCGGCGCCGGACGACGTGAGACATGAGGATCCGGAAAGGAGCCGGTGCGCCCCGGGGGGGCGCGCGGCGGTGAGACGGAAGGCGGCGGCCGGATGCGGCTCGCCGCCGAGCCCATGATTGTACGCGCAACTTTTTCGAGTGGCCGCGACGGCGGCGGCCGGCCCCCGCCGTCGCGGCCCCACGCGGATCGCACTGCGCGGCGCGCGATCGTGCGCCGATTGGATTAAGCTTGCAGCCCTTGTCTGAACAATCCGCGTCCCGCCCGAACCGATGACCGCCTTCCTGCTGATCTGGAGCCCAAAGAAATGGCCGTGGCCCGAGCTGCCCGACGTCGCCGCGCGCGTGAAGGCCGGCGAGGCCGTGCACGATGCGTGGGGCTGCGGCTTCGCGCGCGGCATCCTGCCGGGCGACCGGGTGTTCCTGCACCGCGTCGCGAAGGAGCCCAAGGGCGTGTTCGGCTCCGGCTACGTGACGCGCGCGCCGTACGAGGTGCCCGATCCGTCGACCAGGCGCGGCTATCGGCTCTGCATCGACTTCGTCTACGACTGGCTCGTCGACGGCCACCAGGAGGTCGTGATCCCGCGCGACGCGCTGCGGGTCCACCCGTATTCGGTGCAGACCTGGGACGCGCAGACGTCCGGCACGTCGATCAAGCCGATGGTCGAGGGCCCGCTCGAAAAGCGCTGGGCGGAGCTGACCGGCGGCAAGCGCAAGCCGCCGCGCTGAGCGCCGCGCCGCCGCCCCCCGCGCGCCGAATCGCCGCGGGCCGCCCGCCGGCTCGCCGCGCGCGTCTCCGGTACAATCGGACGATCGTTCCGCCCAGGCGCCGCGGCCCGTGCACCGGCCCGCCCGCGCCCTTCTCTCGCAGGTTTCGCCCATGTCCAACAATCAGATCCTTTTCGAACGCGCGCAGCAAACCATCCCCGGCGGCGTCAACTCGCCGGTCCGCGCGTTCCGTTCGGTCGGCGGCACGCCGCGCTTCGTCGCGCGCGCGCAGGGCCCGTATTTCTGGGATGCCGACGGCAAGCAGTACATCGACTACATCGGCTCGTGGGGGCCGATGATCGTCGGCCACGTCCATCCGGAAGTGCTCGCGGCGGTGCAGAAGGTGCTCGGCGACGGCTTCTCGTTCGGCGCGCCGACCGAGGCCGAGATCGTGATCGCCGAGGAAATCTGCAAGCTCGTGCCGTCGATCGAGCAGGTGCGGATGGTGTCGAGCGGCACCGAGGCGACGATGAGCGCGCTGCGCCTCGCGCGAGGCTTCACGGGCCGCAGCCGGATCGTCAAGTTCGAGGGCTGCTACCACGGCCACGCGGACAGCCTGCTCGTGAAGGCCGGCTCCGGCCTGCTGACGTTCGGCAACCCGACGTCGGCAGGCGTGCCCGCCGACATCGCGAAGCACACGACCGTGCTCGAATACAACAACGTCGCCGCGCTCGAGGAAGCGTTCGGCGCGTTCGGCGACGAGATCGCCGCGGTGATCGTCGAGCCGGTCGCCGGCAACATGAACCTCGTGCGCGGCACGCCCGAATTCCTGAACGCGCTGCGCGCGCTGTGCACGAAGCACGGCGCGGTGCTGATCTTCGACGAAGTGATGTGCGGCTTCCGCGTCGCGCTCGGCGGCGCGCAGGCCCACTACGGGATCCAGGCCGACCTCACCTGCCTCGGCAAGGTGATCGGCGGCGGGATGCCGGCCGCCGCGTTCGGCGGCCGCCGCGACATCATGGCCCACCTCGCGCCGCTCGGCGGCGTCTACCAGGCCGGCACGCTGTCGGGCAACCCGATCGCGGTCGCCGCGGGCCTGAAGACGCTGCAGCTGATCCAGGCGCCCGGCTTCTACGACGCGCTCACCGCGCAGACGAAGCGCCTCGCCGACGGCCTCGCCGCCGAGGCGCGCGCGGCCGGTGTGCCGTTCGCGGCCGATTCGATCGGCGCGATGTTCGGCCTCTACTTCGCGGAGCGCGTGCCGACGAGCTTCGCCGAGGTCACGCAGAGCAACGTCGAGCGCTTCAACCGCTTCTTCCACCTGATGCTCGACGAAGGCGTGTATTTCGCGCCGTCCGCGTACGAAGCCGGCTTCGTGTCGAGCACGCACGACGACGCGGTGATCGACGCGACGCTCGCCTCCGCCCGCCGCGCGTTCGCCGCGCTGGCAGCCTGACGCGGGGCCGCGCGGATGTTCTCCGACACCGATTTCGCCCACATGCAGCGCGCGCTCGCGCTGGCCGCGCGCGGGATGTACACGACGACGCCGAACCCGCGCGTCGGCTGCGTGATCGTCAAGGACGGCAACGTGATCGGCGAAGGCTACACGCAGCCGGCCGGCCACGATCACGCGGAAGTGCAGGCGCTGAAGGACGCGCGCTCGCGCGGCCACGACGTCGCGGGCTCGACCGTCTACGTGACGCTCGAGCCGTGCAGCCACTTCGGCCGCACGCCGCCGTGCGCGAACGCGCTGATCGACGCGCGCGTCGCGAAAGTCGTCGCGGCGATGGAAGACCCGAATCCGCAGGTGTCGGGGCGCGGCCTCGGGATGCTGCGCGACGCGGGCATCGACGTGCGCTGCGGCCTGCTCGCGCACGAGGCGGGCGAACTGAACATCGGCTTCGTGTCGCGGATGACGCGCGGCCGCCCGTGGGTGCGGATGAAGAGCGCCGCGTCGCTCGACGGCCGCACCGCGCTGCCGTCCGGCGAGAGCCAGTGGATCACCGGCGACGCCGCGCGCCTCGACGGCCACGCGTGGCGCGCGCGTGCATGCGCGATCCTCACCGGCATCGGCACTGTGCGCGAGGACAACCCGCAGCTCACCGTGCGCGGCATCGACACGCCGCGCCAGCCGCAGCGCGTGCTCGTCGACAGCCGCCTCGAGCTGCCGCTCGACGCGCGCCTGCTCGAAGGCGCGCCGCTCTTGATCTTCTGCGGCCGGCTCGACGAAGCGGGCGAAGCGCGCGCCACCGCGCTGAAGGCGCGCGGCGCGGAGATCGTGCCGCTGCCGAACGCGCACGGCAAGGTCGACCTGCCGGGCATGCTGGCGGCGCTCGGCGCGCGCGGCATCAACGAGCTGCACGTCGAGGCCGGCCACAAGCTGAACGGCTCGCTGCTGCGCGAACACTGCGTCGACGAGCTGCTGGTCTATCTCGCGCCGAGCCTGCTCGGCGCGGACGCGGCCGGCATGTTCGATCTCGCCGCGCCGGCCAGCCTCGACGCGCGCGCGCGGCTCACGTTTCACAGCATCGAGCGGATCGGCGACGATCTGCGCATCCTGGCGCGCTTCGCGCCGCTCAACGCCTCTCATTGAACGGAATCGTCACGATGTTTACCGGAATTGTCGCGGCCGTCGGCCGCATTGAATCGATCCAGCCGCTCGGCGCGTCGCCGGACGCGGGCGTGCGCCTCACCGTGAAAGCCGGCGGGCTCGACCTCGCCGACGTCGCGCTCGGCGACAGCATCGCGATCCAGGGCGCGTGCATGACGGTGATCGAGAAGTCGGCCGACGCGTTCGACGTCGAGGTGTCGCGCGAGAGCCTGAACCGCACGGTCGGCCTCGCGGCGCCCGGCGACGTCAATCTGGAAAAGGCGCTGCGCGCGCATGACCGGCTCGGCGGGCACATCGTGTCCGGCCACGTCGACGGGCTCGGCACGGTGTCGCACTTCGCGCCGGTCGGCGAGTCGCACGAGCTGCGCATCGTCGCGCCGCGCGAGCTCGGCCGCTACCTCGCATACAAGGGCTCGATCACCGTGAACGGCGTGAGCCTGACCGTGAACTCGGTCGCCGACCGCGCGGACGGCTGCGAATTCTCGATCAACCTGATTCCGCACACGGTCGACGTGACGACGCTGCGGCACTTGAAGGCAGGCAGCACGGTCAACCTCGAGGTCGACATGATCGCGCGATACGTGGAGCGGATGCTGTCGGCGTCGCAACCCGCCGGCACCCCGCAGGACTGACCGTCCGGCGCGGGCGCCCCGGAGCCATCCGGGCGCCCGCGTCTCAGGCCGCGATATCGGCGTGCGCGGCGGCCGTCACGCGGTCGCGCCCGGCCGCCTTCGCCGCATAGAGCGCGGCGTCGGCGCGGGCCATCAGCTGCGACAACGGTTCATCGGCCGCGCGCTCGGCCACGCCGGCGCTGAACGTGAACCGGACACCGCCCGCCCCGCCGCCGCCTGCGGCACGCGCCAGCGAAGCGCGCAGCCGCTCGATCGCGCGCGTGGCATCGCCCTCGGCGGTGTCCGGGCAGAGCACGGCGAACTCCTCCCCGCCGAGCCGCCCGAACAGGTCGCACGGCCGGATTCCGCCCGACACGACCGCGGCGAAATGCACGAGCGCCTGATCGCCGGCCGCATGGCCGTGGCGGTCGTTGATCGTCTTGAAGTTGTCCAGGTCGACGATGGCGAGCGACAGCGGCACGCCGGCGCGCACCGCGCGCAGGCAATGCTGCTCGGCCCGCTCGAGAAACGCGCCGCGCATCATCGCCCCCGTCAGGCCGTCGATGGTCGCGAGCCGCTCGAGACGTTCCGCCACCCGGTCGTGCGCGAGCATCACGACGCCCATCGACAGGCACAGCAGGCTCAGCACGCCGAGCGCGAGAAACACGACGTTCGCCGGGGCCACGCTCGCCACCGACGTGTCGCGCAGGTGGCCGAGCATGAACCCGGCGCTGCGTGCGGCATGGGCGAGCGCGCCGGCCGCGGCCACGACGGCGACGAACACGTAGCTGTACGTGGGCCGGTTCGCCGGCCGGCGGCGCCACGCCAGCCAGCCGATCGAGAAGCGCGTGTAGGCGACGAATGCGGACATCAGCACGACGCGCACGCGCGAATCGCCGCCGTTCAGCGCGAAATCGACCAGCACCAGGATCAGCAGCGCGACAGCGGCCAGCTCGGCGCGATACACGGCGCGCACGCCGAAGAATTGCCGGAAGCCGTGCAGCACCGCGAGCGTCGCGCACGCATACAGCGCCGCCGCCACGCCGACCACGGCCGTGGATGTGCCGTCCGCGAGCGCGAGCACGATCGACACGGCCATCAGCGCCTGCGCGGCGAGCCAGCTGCGCAGGCCCGGCAGGCCGGCGCGCAGCAGCGAGCCGAGCACGGCCAGCGACACGATGCAATGGATCAACAGGATCAGCAGGAGAACGGCGGGAGTCGACATGTCCGGAGCGCCCAATCTGAATCGCCGAACGCCGCCGCCCGTGTGCCGCCCCCCGGCGCATCGCGCCGTCTGGCTGGCCCCGCCGAAAGTGCGTGCCGCGCTTGCGCGCCGGCGATGCGATCGGGTCGGTACGGACGCGATCCGTCGCGCCCGGCGTTCTGGTCCGCCCGCACGTCGTGCGAACGGTGCGCGCATTCTAACCGCTGCGGCTGACGGCACGCGAGCGCCGCGCGCTCACGCGTGCGCGCGCGACATTGCGTCCGCGCTATGATGCCGAAGCGCCCAGCGCGCAATCCCGAGAACCGTCACGCGCCCCATCGCGCTCACGCACTCCATCGAGGTATCCCCATGTCCATTTCGATGTACCAGGCCTCCGTGCCTGTCCTGATTCGCGGCCTGACCAGCCTGCAGCACATCCTCGGCAAGGCTCAGGCGCACGCGGCCGAGAAGCAGATCGATCCGTCGGTGTTCATCGGCGCCCGCCTCTACCCGGACATGCTGCCGCTCGTCCGCCAGGTCTACATCGCGACCGACACGGCGAAGGGCTGCGCCGCGCGGCTGGCCGGCGTCGAGATTCCGAGCTACCCGGACGTCGAGCAGACCTTCGACGAGCTGCAGGCGCGCCTGCAGAAGACGATCGACTACCTGAAGCACTTCGACGCGGCGCAGATCGACGGCATGGAAGACCGCCAGATCGTGCTCAAGATGCGCACCGGCCCGCTGGAGTTCACCGGCCAGTCGTACCTGCTGGGCTTCGTGCTGCCCAACTTCTTCTTCCACGTGACGACCGCGTACGACATCCTGCGCCACAACGGCGTCGAGCTCGGCAAGCTCGATTTCCTCGGCCGCCCGTAACGGCGGCGCCCCGCCCCGGCCGGCGCGCAACACGCCGGCCGGGCCTGCCCGGCGGCCGGCTGCGCCGGCATTTGCCCCCGCGGCGCGACGGCCGCCGCCCGCGCCAGCCGAAACCGGGCCCGGCTGGCGTAAAATACGCACTTTCCTCTTTCTCGCCCTTCCCCCTTTATGACGCTCGCCTCCACGCCCGACATCATTGCCGAGCTGAAAGCCGGCCGGATGGTGATCCTGGTCGACGAAGAAGACCGCGAAAACGAAGGCGATCTGGTGATCGCCGCCGAGTTCGTGACGCCGGAAGCGATCAACTTCATGGCCAAATACGGCCGCGGCCTGATTTGTCTGACGTTGACGCAGGAACGCTGCAAGCAGCTGCACCTGCCGCTGATGACGTACCGCAACGGCACGCAGTACGGCACCGCGTTCACGGTCAGCATCGAAGCGGCCGAAGGCGTGACGACCGGCATCTCGGCGGCGGACCGCGCGCACACGATCGCCACGGCGGTCGCGCACGACGTGCGCCCCGAGCACATCGTGCAGCCGGGCCACGTGTTCCCGATCATGGCGCAGCCGGGCGGCGTGCTCGTGCGCGCCGGCCACACCGAGGCCGGCTGCGACTTCACGGCGCTCGCGGGCCTTACGCCCGCCGCGGTGATCTGCGAAATCATCAAGGACGACGGCACGATGGCCCGCCTGCCCGACCTGATCGAGTTCGCGCAGGAGCACAACCTGAAGATCGGCACGATCGCCGACCTGATCCACTATCGCAGCCGCACCGAGTCGATCATCGAGCGCGTCGCCGAGCGCACGATGCAGACGGCGCACGGCACGTTCCGCGCGGTGCTGTACCGCGACCAGCCGACCGGCTCGCCGCACATCGCGCTGGTGCGCGGCACGCCGTCGCCGGAGCGCGACACCCCGGTGCGCGTGCACGAGCCGCTGTCGGTGCTCGACCTGCTCGAGACCGGCGTGTCGACCCACTCGTGGACGCTCGACGCGGCCATGCGCGAGATCGCGCAGCGCGACCACGGCGTGATCGTGCTGCTCAACTGCGGCGACACGAAGGAACATCTGGTCGACGTCTTCAAGGCGTTCGACGAGGAAGAGAAGGCCGCGGTGCTGAAGCGCCGTCCGGTCGATTTCAAGACGTTCGGCATCGGCGCGCAGATCCTGCGCGATGTCGGCGTCAGCAAGATGCAGGTGCTGTCGAATCCGCGCAAGCTGGGCAGCATGTCCGGCTACGGCCTCGAAGTCACGGGCTTCATTCCGATGCCCGGCGGCGAAGCCAAGGCCTGCGGCTCGACGCCGCACGCGTAACCCGTCACGGCGCTTTCGCCTTATAACCGTTCATCCACACCACGGACAAAGATCATGGAAATCGGACAATACCAACCGAATCTCGAAGGCGACGGCCTGCGTATCGGCATCGTGCAATCGCGCTTCAACGAGCCGGTATGCAACGGCCTCGCCGACGCGTGCGTCGAGGAACTGGAGCGCCTCGGCGTCTCCGGCGAAGACGTTCTGCTGGTGTCGGTGCCGGGCGCGCTGGAAATCCCGCTCGCGCTGCAGAAGCTCGCGGAAAGCGGCCAGTTCGACGCGCTGATCGCGCTCGGCGCGGTGATCCGCGGCGAGACCTACCACTTCGAACTCGTATCGAACGAGAGCGGCGCGGGCATCACCCGCATCGGCCTGGATTTCAACCTGCCGATCGCGAACGCGGTGCTGACGACCGAAACCGACGAGCAGGCCGTCGCGCGCATGACCGAGAAGGGTCGTGACGCGGCGCGCGTGGCGGTCGAGATGGCCAACCTGACGATGGCGCTCGACCAGCTCGGCGACGACGAAGACGAAGACGAAGAAGAGGACGAAGACGACGAAGAGGAGCGCGCATGAAGAAGAGCGCCCGCCGACAATCGCGCGAGCTGGCGACGCAAGGCCTGTATCAGTGGCTGCTGTCGAACGCGTCTTCAGGCGAGATCGACGCGCAACTGCGCGGCGCGCTGGGTTACGACAAGGCCGACAAGGATCTGCTCGACGCGATCCTGCACGGCGTGATCCGCGAGCATGCAACGCTTGCGGAAGCGCTCACGCCGTGCCTCGACCGTCCGATCGACCAGCTGTCTCCGATCGAACGGGCGGTGCTGCTGATCGCGACCTTCGAACTCACGCATCACCTCGAAACGCCGTACCGCGTGATCATCAATGAAGCGGTCGAGCTGACCAAGACGTTCGGCGGCTCCGACGGCTACAAGTACGTGAACGGCGTGCTCGACAAGCTCGCCGCGAAGCTGCGCCCCGCCGAAACGCAGGCGCGCCGCAACGGCTGACCTCCGACGGGCGCGCATGCGCCCGTTTTTCATTTCACGCTCCCCTCTTCCGACCGACCGATGAATACCACCGCCGATTCGCTCGTGACGCTCGCAGCGCGCGTCGACGCGATCCAGCCGTTCTATGTGATGGAACTGGTGAAGGAGGCGCAGCGGCTCGAAGCCGCGGGCCGCGACATCATCCACATGGGCATCGGCGAACCGGATTTCACCGCGCCGGAGCCGGTGGTCGAGGCCGCCGCCGCCGCGCTGCGCCGCGGCGTCACGCAATACACGAGCGCGCTCGGCATCGCGCCGCTGCGCGAGGCGATCGCCGCCCACTATGCGCGCGCGTACGGCATCACGGTCAGCCCGGAGCGGATCGTCGTGACGGCGGGCGCGTCCGCCGCGCTGCTGCTTGCGTGCCTTGCGCTCGTCGGCCGCGACGACGAGGTGCTGATGCCCGACCCGTCGTACCCGTGCAACCGGCATTTCGTCGCGGCGGCCGAAGGCCGCGCGGTGCTCGTGCCGAGCGGCCCGGCCGCGCGCTTCCAGCTCACCGCGAACGACGTGCGCCGGCTATGGGGCGACAGGACGCGCGGCGTGCTGCTCGCGTCGCCGTCGAACCCGACCGGCACGTCGCTCGAGCCCGACGAGCTGAAGCGGATCGTCGAGGCGGTGCGCGCCCGCGGTGGCTTCACGATCGTCGACGAGATCTACCAGGGGCTCAGCTACGACGCGCCGCCCGTGTCGGCGCTGTCGTTCGGCGACGACGTCGTCACCGTCAACAGCTTTTCGAAGTACTTCAACATGACCGGCTGGCGGCTCGGCTGGCTGGTCGTGCCGCCGGCGCTCGTCAGCACCTTCGAGAAGCTCGCGCAGAACCTGTTCATCTGCCCGTCCGCGCTCGCGCAGCACGCGGCGCTCGCGTGCTTCGAACCGGCCGCGCTCGAGATCTACGAAGCGCGCCGCCTCGAATTCAAGCGGCGCCGCGATTTCATCGCGCCGGCGCTCGAGCGGCTCGGCTTCACGGTGCCCGTGATGCCGGACGGCGCATTCTATGTATACGCGCACTGCGGCGGCGTCGCGCATCCGGCGGCCGGCGACAGCGCGGCGCTCACGCAGACGATGCTGCACGACGCGGGCGTCGTGCTGGTGCCGGGCATGGATTTCGGCGTGCATGCGCCGCGCGACTATATCCGGCTGTCCTATGCGACCGCGTACCCGCGCCTCGAAGAAGCGGTCGAGCGGCTCGCGACGCTGTTCGGGCAGCGCTGAGCGGGGCTGCGCGGCACGCCGGCGCAAGCCGGCAGGCGAAAAAAAAGCACCCTCGCGGGTGCTTTTTCGTTTTCTCCGGGCCGGATTCGCACGTTATGCGCCGAACTCCGAGTGATCGCCGCGCGACTGCTTGGCGGAATCGACGCTCGCGTCGTCCTGCTGCGGCGCCTTCGGCGCGGCCGACTTGGCGGCGACGATCGGTTGCGCGTTGTCGAGCGTGGCACGGACCCGCTTCGCGCCGCCCGTCGACGACACCGCGGCCGTGACCATCGGCTTCGCCTGCTGGGCCGGCGCCTGCGGCGCAAACACCGACACGCTGCGGCCGCGGGCCACGTCGCGCAGCCGGCCGCGCTCGGCCATCACCTTCGAGCCGTAACCGTTGTCATCGGGGTTCGTCGAGCCGTTGTACAGGCGCAGGCCGCTCGCGAGCGAGCCGCCGCGCGCGATGCAGTCCTTCAGCACGAGTGCGCCGACCTGGATGTTCGCGAGCGGCTGCAGCGCGGTGCCGGTGCCGCCGAAATACTCGAACTTGTCGGAATGGACCTTCGACATCACCTGCATCAGGCCCTTCGCGCCGACGCCGCTCTCGGCGTACGGGTTGAAGCCCGATTCGATCGCCATCACGGACAGCAGCAGCAGCGGATCGAGGCCGACGTCGTGGCCGGTCTGGAACGCCGCCTTGACGAGCTGGCCGACCGGCTCCTGCGCGACGCGGTAGCGGCGCGACAGGTAGGTGGCGACGAGCGCCTGCTGGCGGTTCGACGCGAGCGCGCGGTCGTCGCGCGCATCGGCGGGCACCCGCTGGGCCGGGATCAGCTTCGCGAGCGTGACCGGCGACTGGCCGTTGCGGGCGTCGTCGGCGGCGTCGTTCTGCGAGACGGCTTCCGATGCGACGTCGAGATCGGCCGCCAGCGCGTCGGTCTCCGGACCGTCGTCCTGCTGCGGCTGCGCGCCCGCGGGCGCGAAATTCGGCAGCGGATGGCCGGTCAGCAAACGGGCCGGACCGGCCTGCACGGCCGCGGACACGACCGGCATCAACTTCGCGGCGAGCGTGCCGCGCACGGCCGGCAGCATCCAGAGGGCAAGCGCGACCGCAACAGCGAGACAACCTACGACGCTGAATAAGTGGTGACTGACACGCGTCCCGCGACGCAGCATTTCACGCACGAGGTGCGTATGCCGCTCATTGGGACGCCACGATAACCAAGCGTTCATTCAGATCTCCCATGAACATGATTCATGCGGCTCGCTCTGCTCGATGGCGAGACGGAACACGCGCCGCGGAATCACGACGCCGCACGTCATGGCTGGACGCGCAGGCATCGGAGAAACGGTATAAGTACCGTTCGAGGCCACGGCAGGACAGGGCCGGCGCCTTTCTCAAGGCGGGCAAATGCGGTGGCACTCACGCAAAAAACCAGCGTCAGGAGGCGCTGGCTGTGACTACGACTAGAGCCGTCGACAGGCCGTGCAGGTTCCGGCGGACGGTGACGCGCTGCGTCAAAGATCGGTGATTGGCGGCTTGAAGCCTTTTACCCTGCAACCAATGTGAGCGGATTCTATCAGGGTTTTATAGATCGTCAACACTATAAAAACTCGAAATCATAACAAAAAGTAATTACAGCTGACCCTTCAGAAGCCGGAGCCCCTTGCCGTAGGGGGTTTGCGCGCCGTCGACTTTTTTCTGCGCCGGGCAGCCGCGCGGCCGGCCGGGTAAAATCGTCGGTCGATTCGGGGCCGCAGCCGGCCGCTGCGCCCGCCCATCGCCGCCCGCCGTGCGGGCGGCCCGGACCTTATTCATGAAATACAAAGACTTACGCGATTTCATCCAGCGCCTCGAGGCGCTCGGCGAGCTGCGGCGCGTCACGCAGCCCGTGTCGCCGGTGCTCGAGATGACCGAACTGTGCGACCGCGTGCTGCGCGCCGGCGGCCCCGCGCTGCTGTTCAATGCGCCGCCCGGCAGCGACTTCCCGGTGCTCGGCAACCTGTTCGGCACGCCGCGGCGCGTCGCGCTCGGCATGGGCGTCGATGCCGGCGACGAGGCCGCGCTCGACTCGCTGCGCGATCTCGGGCGCCTGCTGTCCGCAATGAAGGAACCCGATCCGCCGCGCAGCCTGAAGGACGCCGGCAAGCTGCTGTCGCTCGCGAAGGCGCTGTGGGACATGGCGCCGAAGACGGTGTCGTCGCCGCCGTGCCAGGAAATCGTCTGGGAAGGCAACGACGTCGATCTCGGCAAGCTGCCGATCCAGACCTGCTGGCCGGGCGACGCGGGCCCGCTGATCACCTGGGGCCTGACGGTCACGCGCGGGCCGAACAAGCCGCGCCAGAACCTCGGCATCTACCGCCAGCAGCTGATCGGCCGCAACAAGCTGATCATGCGCTGGCTCGCGCACCGCGGCGGCGCGCTCGACTTCCGCGAGTTCGCGCTGCGCAACCCCGGCAAGCCGTATCCGGTCGCCGTCGTGCTCGGCGCCGATCCGGCCACCACGCTCGGCGCGGTGACGCCGGTGCCCGATTCGCTGTCCGAGTACCAGTTCGCCGGCCTCCTGCGCGGCAGCCGCACCGAGCTCGCGAAGTGCCTGACGCCCGGCGTCGACACGCTGCAGGTGCCGGCGCGCGCGGAGATCGTGCTCGAGGGCTTCATCTACCCGCAGGACGGCGCGCCTGCGCCCGCCCCCGCCGGCGCGCCGCCGCGCCCGGCGAACGGCGCGAGCGCCGCGTACGAGCACGCGCTCGAAGGTCCTTATGGCGACCACACCGGCTATTACAACGAGCAGGAGTGGTTCCCGGTGTTCACGGTCGAGCGCATCACGATGCGCCGCGACGCGATCTACCACTCGACCTACACGGGCAAGCCGCCCGACGAGCCCGCGGTGCTCGGCGTCGCGCTGAACGAGGTGTTCGTGCCGCTGCTGCAGAAGCAGTTCTCCGAGATCACCGACTTCTATCTGCCGCCCGAAGGCTGCAGCTACCGGATGGCGATCGTCCAGATGAAGAAGAGCTACGCGGGCCACGCGAAGCGCGTGATGTTCGGCGTCTGGAGCTTCCTGCGGCAGTTCATGTATACGAAGTTCATCGTCGTCGTCGACGAGGACGTGAATATCCGCGACTGGAAGGAAGTGATCTGGGCGATCACGACGCGCGTCGATCCGGTGCGCGACACCGTGATGGTCGACAACACGCCGATCGACTATCTGGATTTCGCGTCGCCGGTCGCGGGGCTCGGCTCGAAGATGGGGCTCGACGCGACCAACAAGTGGCCCGGCGAGACCAGTCGCGAATGGGGCCGCCCGATCGAGATGGACGCCGCCGTGAAGGCGCGCGTCGACCGGATCTGGCAGGACCTCGGCCTGTAACGCGAACCGGCGCCCGGCCCGCCGGGCGCCCAGACAAGACCGACGATGAGCTTCCCCCCTGCCTCGATGCTGTCCGACGGGTTCTTCCTGTCGCTGTCGCTGTGCCTCGACATCGGCCTCGTGAATGTCGCGATGCTGTCGCTCACGCTGTCGCACGGCTTCCGGCCGGGCTTCTGGCTTGGCATCGGCTCGTGCGTCGGCGATCTCGTATACGCGGCGCTCGCGCTCGCGGGGATGGCCGTGCTGCTGCAGTTCGAAGCGGTGCGCTGGGTGGTCTGGATCGGCGGCGGCGCGGTGCTGCTGTTCCTGACGTGGAAGATGGCGCGCGAAGCGCTGGCGCCCGGCAACGCGCCGGACCACGCCGCCGCGGATGGCGCACTGCCGCCGCGCGCGAGCGCACGGCGCAGCTTCATGCGCGGGATGCTGCTCGCGATGTCGTCGCCGAGCGCGATCCTGTGGTTCGCGGCGGTCGGCGGCGCGCTGATCGCGAAAGCCGGCGCGACCACGCCTGCCACCGCGTCGGTATTTCTGTCCGGCTTCTTCCTCGGCGGCCTCGCGTGGACGCTGTTCATGTGCACGCTCGCGAGCCAGGGCCGCAAGCGCGCGGGCGCGGGGCTGATGCGCGCGTGCCACGTCGCGTCGGCGCTGCTGTTCGCGTATTTCTCGTACAGCGTGATCGTCGGCGGCTATCGCGACCTGATCGCACACGCGGTCTGAACGCGCAGCGAACGGCCGCCCCAATAGAAAACGGCGCAGCCTCCCGCGAGGGACGCTGCGCCGTTTGCCACGCGCGGACGAGCCGCGCGGGCGTCAATCAGCGGCGCCAGTAGCCGTGGCCGTAGCCATGGTGGCGCCAGTACGGACGGCCATAATAGCCGCCATAGCCACCGTATCCACCGACCACCACGGCCGGCGGCGGATAGTAGACCGGCGGCGGGGCATAGACGACAGGCGGCGGCGGTGCGTAATAGACGGGCGGCGGCGCCGCATAGACCGGATACGCGGGCGCGACCGGAATCCCGATGCCGACCCCGATCGACACGTGAGCCTGCGCGGCGCTTGCGGCACCCAGGCCCAGCGCGGCGGCGGCGATGAACGGAATGAGCTTTTTCACTTCGATTCTCCTGCTGGAGCGATCATTTTATGCGCTCCTGTCGGCAACGGCGGGCGTGCACGTCGCATGCATGCAATGTAGCGAAAAGCACTCGAGCCCGTCGTCTGCATTTGTAGCAAATTGCAATCGCGCCCCCGTGCCGGCCGCGCGCCGCCTGGCGCACGCGCCCGCCGAGCGCCCCGGCGGACCGCATGAATCCGCGGGTCGGACCGTCGGCGACGGGTCGTCAGGTCAGCCTTACCGATTGCCGCGCGCGGGGCGTGCCGGCCGCCGTAATGAACGATTACAAATTTGAGACAAAAAGCCAACAGCGGTCGCGGCGCTGCCGGCCGGCGCGCTGCTCGGGGCCGGATCGCGACCGTTCAAGCCGCCGCCCGTCTGCCGCGGCCACCTCCCCGTTCCTGCGATACTGGCGGCTTCCCGTTTTCGCTTCGTCCACTGCCATGACCGTTCCCGCCATGCCCCGTCTCGGCTTCATCGGCGCCGGCCGCCTCGCGCGCTGCGTCGCGCAGCGTTTCGCGCAGGCCGGCTTTTCCGTCGTCGCGGTCGCGAGCCGCACGCCGGCGTCGGCCGCGGCGCTCGCCGCGCGCATCGACGGCTGCCGCGCGCTCGCGTCGCCGCAGGACGTCGTCGATGCGGCCGACCTGATCTTCCTGACCGTGCCCGACGACCATCTCGCGGCGAGCGCCGCGCTGCTGCGGTTCGACGCGTCGCGCGCGGCCGGCCAGGCGCTCGTGCATTGCAGCGGCGCGTCGAGCGTCGACCTGCTGGATCCCGCGAAACGGCAAGGCGCGGCGACGGGCGGGTTCCATCCGCTCTACCTGTTCGGCGGCGGCGACGCCGACCTGACCCGCATCGACGGCTGCTCGGTGACGATCGAGGCCGACGGCGCGCTGCACGCGGTGCTCGCGCGCCTCGCGGCCGCGCTCGGCTGCCATCCGCTGTCGATCCCGGCCGGCGGCCGGATGCTGTACCACGCGGCCGCGCACTATGCGGCGAGCTTCGCCCTGTGCGGACTCGCGGAAGCGGTGGACCTGTGGCGCACGCTCGGCTTCGACGAGGACGCCGCGCTGCGCGCGCTGCTGCCGATGCTGGCCGGCACGATCGAGACGGCGCGCGACAAGGGGCTGTCGAACGCGCTCGCGGGGCCCGTGTCGCGCGGCGACACCGGCATCGTCGAACGCCAGCTCGCGCTGCTGGAGGCGCGCGGCGGCGATCACGCGACGCTCTATGCGCTGATGACGCGCCGCGCGGTCGCGCTCGCGGCGCAGCGCGCGGCGCCGCCCGCGTCGCTGCCGGCGCTCGCCGACGCCGTCGAAGCGTCACTCGCGCGCACCGCCGCGCCGCCCTCCCCCGCGCGCGACGAGGCGTGATAAGGTGTCGGCCGATGCGCCGCCATCCGGCGTTGGCGGCCGCACGCTACTCGACTGTAAAAAAAGGATGCCAACGATGTTCGGCGAAATCGCCCGTTTTCTGCTCAATACCGTCTTTACGCTGTTCGGCGCCGCGCTGATTCTGCGCGTCTGGATGCAAGCCGTCCGCGTGCCGCCGTACAACCCCGTCACGCAGGCCGTGCTGCAGGCCACCAACTGGCTGGTGCTGCCGTTGCGCCGCGTGATCGCCGGCGTGCGCGGCATCGACTGGGCGAGCGTCGTCGCCGCGGTGCTGACGTCGTTCGTGTACGTGGTGCTGATGATCGTGATGGCCGGCGTCGACCCGACCGCGCTGGTGCCGACGATCGTGATCGTCGCGCTGCTGACCGTCTTGAAGTGGGCGCTCAACCTGGTGATCTGGATGACGATCCTGATGGCGCTGCTGTCGTGGCTGAACCCGCGCTCGCCGGCAATGCCGATCCTCTACCAGCTCACCGCGCCGTTCCTCAACCCGCTGCGCCGCGTGATCCCGAACCTCGGCGGCGTCGACCTGTCGCCGATCCTGCTGTTCGTGATCGTGCAGGTGCTGCTGATGATCGTGACGCGCGCCGCCGTGTCGCTCACGCTGTTCGGCATCTAGGCATCTAACCGCCAGCCTGCTCCGCCGGCGCGCCGAGCGTGTCGATCACGCCGAAGCGCGCCGGAATCATCGCGTAGCACACGCGCACCTTCTCCTGGCCGAGCCGCTCGAGCAGCCGGCGCGCCTCGTCGTCGGTGACGACGAACTCGACCTCGATCGTCAGCGACCCCTGCAATTCGAAGAAGCGGTCTTCGTGCAGCACCCGGTGCGCGCCGAAGCCCGCCATCGCGCGAAACGCCGACCCGCCCGCGACGCCCATGCGCCGGCCTTCCTCGAGCAGCCATTCCCAGAGCGGCTTCCAGTGCAGCCGGTGCTGCTCGTGCACATAGAAGCGCAAGAAGATCCTGTCCATCGCCACCTCCGACGCCGGCCGCCTGGGGCCTGTTCGCGCCAATAACGGGCTTGCGCCGGCGCTAGGCCGCAGCGAGCCACGCACGGGCGGTCCACATGCCGAGGGCCGTCAACGTGAACGATCCCATCAAGTGTAGGGCAGCCACCGCGAACGCCCATCCGAACTCGCCCTGCAGCGCATGCGTCATCACCTCGGCCGAGAAGGTCGAGAACGTCGTGAGCCCGCCGAGAAAGCCGGTGATCACGAACAGCCGCCACTCGGGCGGCAGCCCGGCGCGCGTCGCGAACATCACCACGGCGATGCCGATCACGTAGCCGCCGATCAGGTTCGCGGCGAGCGTGCCGAGCGGCACCTCGGGCAGGAACGCGTTGAGCGCGAGGCTCAGGAACCAGCGCAGCAGCGCGCCGAGCCCGGCGCCGACGAAGATCGCGACGATCGATTGGAACAAGGGAACTCCTCGGTGACGATGCGGCGTGGCCGATGCGGCCCACGCTGAACTGTATGCGGAATCGCGCCGCGCCGGCAATTTCATGAAGCGATTCATGATTCACGCACGTCCGGCGTCACGGATATTTTCCGGCGCATTACGCTGGACATTACAAATAAATTCGAGATTGACCGATTATCTTCCAGCCTTCTTAAATTCACGAAAACGGTTTTCCACGATGGCGCGTCAATCCTGAAAACGCCCGTCTCATAGGCGCTCCACGTATTTTCCCTTATCAGACTTTCCCGAATTCCACCGATATTTCATGCAATTGACTTTGCCAATTTCGTAGACTTGTTTCGACCCACTCACTCCATCGGCATGGAGACTCGAAAAATGAAGAATATCCGCCTGTCGTCCATGTTGATTCCGGCACTGTGCGCGTCGCTGCTCGCGTCGAGCGTCGCGCTCGCCGAGGGCAACGGGCCGCCGTCCTACGTCGAAGGCAATCGCGCGCCGAAGGGGTTCGCCCGCCCGCCGTTCCATACGAAACAGCGCGCGAGCACGGCCGCGGTGTCCGGCCTCACGCCCGCGCTCGCGCGGCATGCGTACGGGTTCGACGCGATCGCCAACCAGGGCGACGGGATGGTCGTCGCGATCGTCGACGCATACGACGACCCGAAGATCGAAGCCGACCTCGGCGTGTTCAGCAACGCGTTCTCGCTGCCGGCCTGCACCACGGCGAACGGCTGCTTCACCAAGGTGTACGCGCGCGGCGTCCGGCCCAGGACCGACGCGGGCTGGTCGCTCGAAATGGCGCTCGACGTCGAGTGGGTGCATGCGATCGCGCCGAAGGCGCGGATCATCCTCGTCGAGGCCGCGTCGGCCAGCTTCAACGACCTGCTGGCCGCGGTCGACGTCGCGGTGAAGCGCGGCGCGTCCGTCGTGTCGATGAGTTTCGGCGGCAACGAGTTCAGCAGCGAGACCGGTTTCGACAGCCACTTCAGCGTGCCGGGCGTCACCTTCGTCGCGTCGTCCGGCGACAGCGGCGCCGGCACCGAATACCCGGCGGCGTCGCCGTACGTGGTGGCGGTGGGCGGCACCACGCTGACCACCGATGCGTACGGCAACTACGTCGGCGAGGCGGCCTGGAGCGGCAGCGGCGGCGGCGTGAGCACCGTCGAGACCGAGCCCGCCGGTCAGGCCGCGTGGCCCGTTCCGGTGGCCGGCAAGCGCGGCGTGCCGGACGTGAGCTACGACGCGAATCCGTCCAGCGGGTTCGCGGTGTACGACTCGGTCACCTATCAGGGGCAGGCGGGCTGGTTCCAGGTCGGCGGCACGAGCGCGGGCGCGCCGCAATGGGCGGCGCTCGTCGCGATCGCGAACTCGCTGCGCGCGGCGGCCGGCAAGAGCCGGCTGAGCGGCACCTACGACGCACTCTATGCGCTCGGGAAAACCGCCTACGGCAGCGACTATCACGACGTGACGACCGGCACCAACGGCAACTGCGGCGGCGTCTGCAGCGCCGCGGGCGGCTACGACTACGTGACGGGCCTCGGTTCGCCGCTCGCGCCATCGCTCGTGCAGGCGCTCGTCGCCCGGCCGTAGCCGAGCGGCCGCTGTCGGCGGGCCCGTGGCGCGGCGCTCAGCCGCCGCGCCATGCGCGATCGAGCGCGCGCAGCGTCGCGCGCGCGCCGCCCTTCAGGCCGATCACGTCCGCGCGGCGCGCATGCGCCTCGCGCGCGTTGATGCGGATCACGTCGGCGCCGAGCCGTTCGCTGATCAGCCGCACGGTCGGGATCGCCGTGCCGGCCCCCACTTCGACCACCGCCACGCGCCCGGCGCCGGCGAGCCAGTCTTCCAGCGCGCGCTCCTGCGCGTCGTAGCGCGCGCCGATCCATCCGGCGTCGCCGAACATCAGGATGTTCGGCCGCGCGAGGCCGCCGCAGTGCGGGCAGGCCGGCATCTCGCCGACCAGGCGGCAGGCCGCCGCGTCGACCTCCGGCGTGAACGGGTCCGCCGACCACGTGTGCTCCGAGCACGGGCGCAGGCACTGCATCCGGTGGATCGAGCCGTGGATCTCGACGATCCGCGCCGGATCGAAGCCGGCCTTCTGGAACTGCCCGTCGACGTTGCTCGTCAGCACGAAGCCGCCGTTCGGCATCGCGTCGATCCAGCGGCGCAGGATCCCGAAGCCGTCGTGCGGCACGGTCGACCGGTACAGCCCGAGGCGATGGCCGTAGAAGCCCCAGGCGAGCTGCGGCCGCGCGCGGAACGCCTGCGGCGACGCGATCTCGTGGAATTCGAAGCGCTCGTGACGCAACGCGGGGTACGCGCGCCAGAAGCCGTCCGTGCCGCGGAAATCCGGCAGGCCGGAATCGACGCCGATGCCGGCGCCGGCCGTGACGAGCAGCGCGTCGGCGCGGGACAGCGCGGCGACGGCGGCGTCGATCAGGGAGTCAGGCAGCGGCAATTCGCCGTCGGCGGCAGGATCGAGGGGCGGCATGAGGGTTCGGTGGTGAGGTGCGGGGCGGCGTGGTTTTCGCCGTCGCGATCATACGCCGACGCGCCCCGCATGACGACTCCGTCCGCCGGGGCGTCACGGGCCGCCGTCGCCGCGCGTTTCCGGCGTCGCGGCCGGCACGTCGTCGAGCGCGCGATAGACCGGCTTGCCGAGACTGCGCGCCAGTGCGACATCGGCATCCGCGCCGCGCGATTCGCCGTCGATCCGCAGCACCGCGTCGCAGCGGTGCAGCAGCCGGTGCGCGGCCGGATAGAGGAACGTCTCGCTGATCGCGTCGCCGACCTGCTGCGACCCGGCCATCGTGGCGAGCGGCAGCGACACCCATTCGGCGATCATCGGCACGTGCCCGCGCCGATAGACGGCCAGCGCCGCCTGCTCGAGCCGCACGAGGTTCGCGGCGATGCGCGCGGGGTCGCCGTCGGTGCCGCTGCGGTACGGGCCCGCCACCAGGATCAGTTGCGGCGTCATGCGGCCTGCCCTCCCGCGTGCGCGTGCAACGCGGCGTACTGCAGCAGCATGATCGTCTTGCCGTCGACGATCTCGCCGCGCTCGATTGCCCGCAATGCCGCGTCGAGCGACATCTCGACGACCTCCAGATCCTCGCCCTCGTCCGCCAGGCCGCCGCCGTCGCCGGTACGCAAGGACGCGTCGTATTCGCCAACGAAGAAGTGCAGCTTCTCCGTGACCGAGCCCGGGCTCATGTAGGCCTCGAACACCTTGCGCACGTTGCGCACGCGGTACCCCGTCTCCTCCTCGGCTTCGGCGCGGATCCGGTCTTCCGGCGTCGCGTCGTCGAGCAGGCCGGCGGCCGCCTCCAGCAGCATCCCGTCGTGGCCGTTCACGAACGCCGGCATCCGGAACTGGCGCGTCAGCAGCACGGTGCCGGTCGCGGGATTGCGCAGCAGGATCGTCGCGCCATTGCCGCGATCGTAGGTCTCGCGGCTGAGCCGCTGCCAGGTGCCGTCGCGGCGGCGGTAATCGAACGTGATCTTCTTCAGCACATACCAGTCGTCGGACAGCACGACGGTATCGACGATGCGCACCCGCTCCTGCGTGGTTACGACCATGACAGCCTCCATTCGACAGATGACGGCGCCGATGGTAACGTGCACATTCGTGCAATATCAAGAATATTCGTGCAAAGCCATGCTGACGACGCAACGCAAGAAAGCCATCCTCGACACGCTCCGGCGCGACGGCCAGGTGCTGGCCGGTGAACTGAGCGCGACCTTCGGCGTATCGGAGGACACGATCCGGCGCGACCTGCGCGAGCTGGCCGCCGAAGGCCTGCTGCAGCGGGTGCACGGCGGCGCGCTGCCCGCTTCGCCGGCCACCGCGCCGTTCGCGCAGCGCCAGGATCTCGAATCGGCCGCCAAGCGCCGCATCGCGCGGCGGGCCGCCGGGATGATCGCGCCGGGGCAGGTCGTGATCGTCGACGGCGGCACGACGTCGGCGCTGCTGGTGAGCCAGTTGCCGGCCGACCTGTCGGCGACGGTCGTCACGCACAGCCCGAGCGTCGCCGTCGCACTCGTAGAGCATCCGTCGATCGACGTGATCCTGATCGGCGGGCAGCTGTTCAAGCACTCGATCGTGACGGTCGGCGCGGCGGCCATGGAGGCGATCGCGCGCGTGCATGCGGACCTGTACTTCATGGGGGTGACGGGCGTGCATCCGGTGGCCGGGCTGACCACCGGCAATTTCGAGGAGGCCGCGATCAAGCGCGCGCTGGCCGCGCGCGCGGCGGAGACGGTCGTGCTCGCGTCGTCGTCGAAGCTCAACGCGGCGTCGCCGTTCGTGATCGGCGAGATCGCGCTCGCGCAGACGGTCGTCGTCGAAGAGGCGACCGATGCGGCGCTGACGAAGCCGATCGAGGCGGCGGGCGTGACGGTCGTGCGGGCGTAGGGGCGGCGCCTGCTGCAAGCGCCTGTTCGCCGCGAAACGCTGGTCACCGCCGCGGTGTCGCTGCTCAATCCGTATGCATGGATCGACACGGTACTGCTGCTCGGCACCATGATCGCGAGCCATGCGCCGCAGGCGCGCGCACCGTTCGCGGCCGGCACGATGGTCGCTTCGCTCGCATGGTTCCTGATGCTGGCCTATGGGGCGCGCGCTTGCCGCGCGTGGTTCTCGCGCACGCTCGGTTGGCGCGTGCTCGACCTGTTCGTCGCGGTGATGATGATCGGCTTTGCGATCCGTTTCGCGATCGACGCGTGATGAATTCGGTTGCGTCGCTTCAGTCGCCGTCTTCTCGAACGGCGGCGGCCAGATCGCGAATCTGCTCGATGGCCAGCGGCGCGAAATCGATGGGATGTCGAGTGTCGCCATGCGACGACTATCCCGGCAATCCTGTGGACGAAACAACGGCGTAGGCCCGGGTACGCCCCGCAACCGCGTTCGCCCGGCGTACGCGTTCCGCGGGCGTCGTCTTGCCTTTAATGTGCATGGACCCTTGCAAGATGCAAGGGCCGCGATGACAGAGGCCGCGAACCGGGAAGGTACTTGGACGACGACGATATGCGTGGTCGAATCGACAGGCCCGCTCAGGCGAAGACGAAGTACTTGCGCACCGTCTCCACCACTTCCCAGGTTCCTTTCATGCCGGGTTCAATCACGAACACGTCGCCGGCCTTCAGGTGCACCGACTCCTCGCCTTCCGGCGTGATGATGCAGTAGCCGTCGAGGAAGTGGCAGAACTCCCATTTCTCGTAGTTCACCTCGAACTTGCCCGGGGTGCAGATCCAGGTGCCCATGATCTTGCTGCCGTCCTTGGAGACGTAAGCGTTGAGGTTCACGGTGTGCGGATCGCCGCCGATGCGCTTCCACTTGGTCGCGTCGAGGACCGGCGTCGGGCAGGTTTCGCGCAAAACGGTGATGAAATCAGACATGTCAGCTCCAAACGATCGGGTAAGTGGTCCGTCACGTTAATTCGGAAGCGTTACCGGGGCTTGTTTGCTTCCGACACCGACTCGTCTATTTTCGACAGCAGGCTCGCCTGCAAGCGCGCTGCCAGCTCGTTGCACCTGGCTCGGGCGGAATAGCCCCAGCTATTCGCGGATTCAACCAATCGAGCGAATCGCGTCGACGGACCGTTTTGGGCCGATCTTTGACGGCCATTCTCGGCGACGCCACCGCGCCACGATCCAGCCACGCCAGTTTCGCCGCCACCGCCCCAAACCGCCCGCTTGCCATCCCCACCCGCCCCCCCTGTACAATCACCCGTTCTGCGGGCGTCGTATAATGGCCATTACCTCAGCTTCCCAAGCCCCAACGCGTTAATTAGAATCACTAACCACGCGCATTCACACGTCATAATTTCTCCCGGCTCCACGAAGAACCGCTGTTCATGCGGGATTCATTGCGATGCCAGTTTTCATGCCAGCACCGACATCAAGAAGCTGACGATATAGCCTCACCTTTTAAAGCACGGAGACCGTTTCATTCCCCCTTGCAATTCGAGACGCACTCTCGGCAACGAGCGTTTCGAGCAGGGAGGAAATTACGGTTAAGAACTCGATTCTAAAAACCGTTAAGCCTGGCCTTCGTCATCGACTGTCACCTCTGCGCCACCACGCGAATAGATCGAGATGACATGTTCCGGCAAAAACACGACTCGATCGCCAACCGCTAGGTGCTCCTGCTCGTCGGCGCAAGCGGGAATATTGTTTAGCTCTCCAATATAGTAGGGACCAGATCGCTCGTGTACGATGACCCACATCCGCTCGCTAGAGCAATCACCGAGTTCGGGATCGTCTGGCACCTGTATATCGAACATAAGCTTGACGATGTCGCCGCTTACGAGTCCACGACGCTCTTGCTCATCCGGAATCTCAAACGTTTCGGGCCATCGGCGGTGACTAGCAACGCCACTTCGCAGGCGCCAACCATCTATATCAAGTTCAGCAAGATGGATTTCCTCACCTTCTTGTTGTTCTTGCTCAATTGTGATCGGTTCTTGATCAACTGCGAAGATCGGAGCTTCGCCAAGGTCAGGCGGACAATACATCGGCGCTTTGAAAATCGCTCTTAGCAGCGACTCCATTGAAAAATCCGAATTAGCGTCGGAGCGCATATCAATGGCGTAAGTTCCGTGGAATGCAGCAGGTATCGAGCACTCAGGACCCGCAGCGAAATCGCCATCACGAACGATTGGAATAAAGTGCTCCCTAGCCTTCCCAGAGACAATATTTCCAGTAATGATTTGCTGTTCATAGCCTACACCGCCAACTCGCGCCAGAGATTTCCGCGCGTACTCCTTGGTGCAGACTACGAGGGTGAAATCGCATCCAGAAACTTCCGCCTCCATAAACTGAGTGAGGCTTTGTCCTGGAACAATATGCCATTGATCCAATCTCGCGTGAACACCATTTTTTGTGAGACGCTCGGCCAAGGCGCGGACCCAAGCCTTGTGGTCCTCGCTGTCCCAAGAATAGGAAATGAATACTCTGGGAGGAATGCTCTCTGCCATCATCAGGTCCAGTGATTTGATTTCCAATGAAGACGAACGTGCTGCCATTTTCACATGCAGCAGCCACTGTTCACCTCAAGATCGAATACTTATTGCCATACTCTTCAACGAACTACGTCAATTCAATCCCAAGAAGTTGCGGGCCACAGGCGACAACTTGGCGAGATCGATCCCGAGGCCTTCGCTATAGATTCTTCGAAGTACCCGCTGCTCCAGCTTCCCCAACTCTCGACCCAGATCTTCTACGTTGTGACACATGTCATAGGCTGCCAAATACCCGTTTCGCCTCAACATGAGTACATTACCCAGTTTTGGCAGAGCTATCCGTCGCGCCACGAGTTCCTGGACTGAGCCGAGCTTAAGCAGGTCATCACGAATGACATCGATTTGTTCCTGCGTCAACTCAAGCCGGTAGCTGGACTGGTGGCGAACCAAGCTCACACCAAGAAATTCGGCAGCCTGCTCGGGTTCGTATATCACTGACTTCGAGCCGGGCTCAACCGGTGGCACCATCAACCCAATCGGGGCGAGATGGCGCGCGCAGAATTCAGCAACATCCTCACACTCACCACGAGACGAGGCAAAGAAAATCAGGTCGTCCGCATACCTGACCGCACGAAGACTCCGCTGCTCAATCACGCGATCAAAACCGGCCAGCATAATATTGGAAAAGAATGGGGATAGCGGCATTCCCTGTCGCACGCCTCGCCCGGCTTTGATGCCGAGTCGATTGATCCTCTTCGCAACGCTCCCCTTCGTCGCGGAAATCTCGCAACCAATTGCCTGCACCAGCAGCGGATGGAGGGAGCGCTCACGGATGACAACCTTCAGCGCTCGCTCAAGATGCAACCGATCAATGGAATCAAAAAAAGACGCGATATCTGTCTTGTAGACCCATCCATACTTCGCTCGAATCTCACAAGCGTCGTGAACAGCCTTCTTCACCCCACGATCCTTCACGAAACCATAGCTGATCTTGTTAGCAAGCCGATCTGCGTAGCGATCCGAAAGAAAATTCAAAAGCGCTCTCTGCACAATGCGATCTTGGACCGTCGGAACGCAGATCAACCGATCCTTTCCTGAAGACTTCGGAATGAGGTGTGGTCGAAGATCGGAAAACTGGAACGCTTTGCGGTGCAAATCGCGAGCCAATCGATTGAGACGAGCCTTTTCGTCAGCACGAAAGTCGTTGATGGAGATGTCATCGACGCCCGTAGTATTGCGGGATCGAGGTGAAGATTTCTTAAATAGAATGCCCCACGCCGCGCGTAGGGCATCAAGTGACAGGGCAGTATGGTATGCGTTTCTAGCCATATCTCAGGTGCTTCGCTGGCGTTGAACATCCTCCCTAGACCAGCGGCTGAAAGCCCCTTCGGCATCCTCGTTGCGGACCGCATCTTGCGATTCGGACCCGCCCCTGATTCCGCCGGTCACGCACACGCGATCGCTCGCATGGGCGCAGGTTGCCGATTGGTAACGTGCAGCGCAACCCGCAGAGATGCCCGTGGGCGCAGCACTTCGACCGAAGCGGCCGCGTCGATGCAAATGCTTCTCATTATCACCTCCATTACGCTGGTTTTGATCCCGGTGATGCAAGCGATGGCGGCCACGGCCGCGCAGACCAGCTTCCGGCCGGCGCAACGAGGGCGATGCTTCGAAGACATGCGCCGCGACGTTGCCGGCGCGCCCGCCTCCCTGCCTGGGGGATGCCCCACACGTTTGTTAATCGCCTTCCCAACAGTTCTAGGGACAGAAAGCGACCCGGTCGCCCCTTCGGCATCCTCGTTGCGGACCGCATCTTGCGATTCGGACCCGCCCCTGATTCCGCCGGTCACGCACACGCGATCGCTCGCATGGGCGCCAAAGGGCCGATTGGTAACGTGCAGCGCAACCCGCAGAGATGCCCGTGGGCGCTACCGAACCGGTGTATTTTGCCTGATGAGTCAATCGGTAACAACTCCCCACCCGCGACTCGCTCACGCACTTATTACTTGAATGTGACGATATGCCCGACTATCTTTGTACGACGATTGTTAAGTGTGCGGAGGCTGCGGTGGCAGAAAAGCAAAAACCGACAAAGAATCTCGCAAGCAACGCCGCTCGCGCCCTGAAAACCGGTACTGCCAGCAAGAAAACCGTGAAGAGCATGGCAGCCCGAATCCTTGCCGACGAGAAGAACGATCCCGAACCGCACAAGCGCGGGCCGAAAGGCAAATAGGGGTCTACGGCTCTCATAAGGGCGAAAGCAGATGGCCGTCATTTCACTTACCGATTTCGTGGACATCGTCTCGAAGTCTGGAACGCCAAAAGCAACCAAGGTTGCGAGCGTCAAGGAACGCCCCGACTATGAGCCAGCACTCGATTTTTATCGTACGTTGCGTGAGGGAATCATTCACCTTCACCAGAGCAGCAAACCGAAAAGCGAATTGGATCGCATCCTCGACAAGCTGAGTGATCCTAAGAAAATTAAGAACTACCCTGCGCTACTCGAAGGCTACAGAAAGTGGTGGGGAAAGAAAAGCCTTGTTTGGTTCTCGCCGCCAAGAGCGAGCTATGAGCATGCCGGCATTCAAATCAATATCAATCCAGAGCTCGGCATGTCGGTTGACAGCATCCGTCATGTCATCAAACTGTATTTCAAGGCCGATGCACTGACGAAACCGCGCGCCGACCTGATAACTTATCTCATGGAAACCGAGCTCCGAAAACTGGCAGCACCAACCGATGTGATGACAGTGCTAGACATCAGGAAAGCGAAGGCATTCACCTACGGCGCGAGTTCGGCAACAACTCAGCGAATGATCAATGCTGAGCTGGCGTACATAGCGAGTCTTTGGGGCAATTGAGGGAGACAGATAATGTCGTCCATGCGACGACTATCTCTAAGCCTCATAAAAGAAATAACGGTCAGATCATTCGCTCTCGATCCGAACACAAAATCATCTGTGTCGGCTCGCACCTTTGGGTCGACACACAACCAATAATAATTCTCATTTCCACATCACGCACCGGTCACTTACGCGGCTTGTACTTCTGTGGTAACGTGCAAAAAAACGGGGATTAAAATAGCAATGTATGAATCAGCCTAGCGAAGAAAAAGAAGTAAGCGCCCTCATCCGTGTTGAAGGCGGCACCGCAGACGAAGGCATCTTAGATTTGCACGACGGAGCTAGGACTATGCTCGGGATCGCTCGAGCAGTTAACATTGCTAGCCACGCGTTTGCCAACAACGATCAGATTCGCACCCGCGCCGACAGAGCTCATGGCGTTCAAGCGTTCGTCCACTCGTCCCTCAAAGGTTGCTTTGAAGAGCGCATCGATATTAGATTCAATGCGACAACAATCAAGCGAATTGGCCCCAGCAAGTTAGTCAATAGCTTTTGGGACTATCTGACATGCTGTTGGTCTGCTGCACTGGGATTACCGTACACGCCGGAAACGGCATATGTCCAAGCCACTCTTAGCAGGGACCCTGATTTTATATATGAAATCGCTGATGCACTAGAGTCAGCCATGAGAGAGTTGCAACGCCCTATTGAATCAGACGATAGCGTAAGCATCACATTGGCTCGCCTCCGCAAAGGTGACCTACTCACAATGGACCGGCACACACGCGATTTCGTAACCGTTCGCGAAATAAAAACCGACAAACGAATCATTCAAGGAAATATAACAAGATATAACGTCCTGAGTGATTTTGGTCGCCTCTATTCCGACGAAGACGGAAAAGTAATTTCATTTGAAATCGCAGGAAGCTCGGGAAATAGAGTCAAGAAGCTTGTAGTTGACTCCATGGCGAAGCGCATAGACGGCAGAACTGGGAAGCTGCAACTTAAAGTGTCATCGATTGAAAGCGCACAAGGATTTGTAAAGCGATACGTAATTCACGACGCGATCCCAATCCAAACCGATGATTAACAATCCAAGCTTGTTTTGTGCACTGCATACGTCAACCTGCATGCTAATGTCCGAGTGGGGGGTCTATTGGCAGGCTCTCGGAACATTGGCCGCCGTGATCTTCGGGGTATTCGGTCTCTATAAGGTTCGTGCAGAGCTCAAACGCCTGAACGAACAGCGTGAAAAGGAAATTATTGACAGAGATGCTGCCGCAAAATTAAAACGAACGGAGTTTTTCTTAAACCAGCATCGTCGGCTTTTTGATAACCCGGAACTTTACGCCGTCCTGTGCCTGGTTGACTCTGATAATGAAGCCCTAGCCAATCCTGACATGTGGGATCGAAAGAGAAAGTTCATTACCTTCTTCGAAGAAATTCAAATTCTCATTGATAGCGGCCAACTGGACAAGCAAGTCGCCCTCTACATGTTCGGTCATTACGCTAGATGCGCAATGTACGGAGCAAATTTTCAAACAGGCATAGCAATGACCGAGGCGTATTGGCGCTTGTTTTTTCGTTTTGTGCGAGACGCCGATGTTTTTTTTGAGGAACACCCGAATGGCCCGGAGTCAGTCTCCCTTTAACGTGCGCGCAAAGAGTCTCCGACAGCATCACCATTACAAGCACGCGCGCAGCAACGTGCCACTAAACCGCAGCGCAGTCGCTTCGTTATCTGATGTGTTAGTCCTTTTGATCTGAAGCATATGACCAACCTCGTCTATCGTTACGCGAACGCCTCCACCTTTTTATCAATGCTGCACAGTCAAGAACTGTGGTTTACCGACTTGCGCCAAATGAACGACTGGAACGAATACGAGGCTGGCTTTCGAATCGCCAGCGAAATCATCGCCTGTGATTTTCCTGAACTGACGGCTGCTATTGAGGCTATTTCACCGGATAAAATGGATCCGCATTTCATGATCCTAATATGCTCGTTTGGAAGTCTTGGTGATTGCTTGAGCATGTGGCGTGGGTACGGAGACAATTGCTACGGTGCAGCTATTGGATACGATCCCAAAAAAATACAAGATCACTGCATGTTTGGCCGATACCTTACAAAGAGAAATCCGATATCAGGGAAAGTTTTATTTCTTCCGGTGATTTATGATGACCAAGCTTACAGGTCAATGCTACGTCAATATATTCAAAGCGCGTCGAATCAATTGAAAAATCTATCAGGAGAGGACTCCAATGTACATGCCGCAGTCCATACTAGAACGCTAAAAATTGCATTGACGCGACTTTGTACTTTATACAAAGATCACTTTTTCGCAGACGAACGTGAAATCCGCGGCTTCATTGAGATCAATGCTGAAGTCGATCCATACAAACTGCAAGTCCGCCAATCCGAGTTCGGTGAAGCGACGTACCACCGCCTCAACACCAACTTCCAAAATGTGCGGGCGATTGAGGAGGTGGTTCTGGGCCCGCTGTGCACACTGACAGAGATGGAGGTTCGGAATAAGCTCGTTGAAAACGAATTAGACGGCGTGGTTATCAGGCGTTCACGGGGTGCCGGTGCTTATCGCTGATGGATTCCCCAATCCTAAATGTGAAACGACTGCCTTACGTCGATCTTGAGCGGCCAGCGATGCCAGCGCCCCAGCATCGAGCCATGCCAGTTTCGCTGCCAGCGCCCCAAACCACCCACTTGCCATCCCCACCCAAACCCCTGTAGAATTACGCGTTCTGCGGGCGTCGTATAATGGCCATTACCTCAGCTTCCCAAGCTGATGACGTGGGTTCGATTCCCATCGCCCGCTCCAGGACATCTCCAGCCTTGTTCCATAAGGCTCCGCCGATTGGCCCGATGCGGCCGCTCCCCTTCTGATCATCTCCCCGGTTGCCCGAGAAAGTCGGCGCGACACGCGTTTCTTGCGCACGACTCCCCGATATCCGGCGTGATACGCGAGCGAACCCCGCTCCGCCCAAGTCACACCTCACCTACCAATCCACCTCATCGAGCGGATAAACAGCCCGCACGAGCCGCGCATACCGAAACAGCGCGTAATCGGAACTCGTCGCGCCCCGGTTGTCGCATTCGACCAGCGCCGCCGCGATCGGCACGAACACGGGCCGGCAATACATCCGTGACTTCAGCAGCAGGAACCGCGCGCGCTGCGGATCGACACCCGCGCGCTCGAACACACCCAGATCCCAAGGCTCCTGCGTGCGCTCCGTGACGACGAGTACCGCCCTGCCGATATCAAGCACGGCCGTCCGCCCCATATACGCGCGCTGCCCCGTATACGTCGGCCCCGTGATCACCTATTCGCCGTCGGTGATCGCCCGCACCACGCCCGTCGCACGAAACGGTTCGCGCCGCACACCAGCGACAACGCGGCGGACGCTTGCTCAAACGTATCCGGTCGTGCCTTTCGTCTCCAGGTATTCCGCAATGCCGAACTCCGCATACTCGCGCCCGTTGCCGGAGCGCTTGTAGCCGCCGAACGGCGCGGCCGGGTTCCACGCCGGGTAATTGATGTGGACGTTCCCGACGCGCAGCCGGGATGCGATCCGCCGCGCGCGTTCGATGTCCGGCGATTGCACGTAGGCCGCGAGCCCATAGACCGAGTCGTTCGCGAGCGCGATCGCCTCCTCCTCCGTCCGGTAGGCGATGATCGACAGCACCGGCCCGAAGATCTCCTCGCGCGCGATCGACATGGTCGGCGCCACGTTCGAGAACACCGTCGGCCGCACGTAGAACCCTTCGCTCAAGCCTTCCGGCCGGCCGGGGCCGCCGGCGATCAGCGTCGCGCCTTCGTCGATCCCGAGCCGGATGAAGTGCTGGATGCGGTCGAACTGCGTGCGGCTGACCACCGGCCCGATCTCGGAGTCCGGCGCGCGCGGATCGCCGACCACGGTGCGCGCCGCCTCCCTGCTCGCGGCCGCTTCCGCCGCCGCGAGATGATCGACATGCACCAGCATGCGAGTCGGCGCGTTGCACGACTGGCCGCTGTTGCTGAAGCAGCTTCGTGCGCCGAGCGTCGCCGCAGCCTCGATGTCGGCGTCCGGCAGGATGAGGTTCGGGCTCTTGCTGCCGAGTTCCTGATGCACCCGTTTCACGGTATCCGCGGCCGCTTTCGCGACTTCGACACCCGCGCGCGTCGAGCCCGTGAACGACACCATGTCGACATCCGGATGCCGCGACAGCGCATCGCCGACGACGTTTCCATACCCGTGCACGAGGTTGAACACGCCGGGCGGCACGCCCGCCTCGTGCAGGATCTCGGCGAACAGGATGCCGCTGAACGGCGCGACTTCGCTCGGCTTGAGCACCATCGTGCAGCCGGCGGCGAGCGCGGGCGCCACCTTGCACACGATCTGGTTGATCGGCCAGTTCCACGGCGTGATCAGCGCGCACACGCCGATCGGCTCGTGCGACACGAGCAGCGAATCGGTCTGCGTGCTGAACCGGAACGACTGCAGCGCGCGGATCGTCTGCTCGAGATGCGCGGTGCCGACCACAGCCTGCGCCGCACGCGAAAACGCGATCGGCGCGCCCATCTCCTGGCTGATCGTCCGCGCCACTTCGTCGTAGCGGCGCCGGTAGATGTCCAGCACGCGCTGCAGCAGCGCGACGCGCGCGTCGACCGGCCACTGCGAGAACGCGTCGAATGCCTGCTTCGCCGCGCCGACCGCGCGGTCGACGTCGGCAGGCCCGCCGACTCTGAGCTGCGCATACGGCCGCTCGGTGGCCGGGTCGATCACGTCGATCGCCTGCGCGCCGTCTGGGTCGAGCCACTGTCCGTCGATGTAAGTCTGGTGTGACGTTCGCATCGCATGCTCCTGTGTGTTTGGGAGGTCGCCGCTGCGCTCAGCGCATCGCGCGCGCATACGCGTCGGTAAGGATGTCACGGATCCGCGCGACGAACCACGCGATCTCGTCGCGCGACATCACGAGCGGCGGCGCGAACTGCACGATCGGCGTGCCCTCGTGGTCGACGCCGGCCCGGCACAGCAGCCCGGCCTCGAAGATTGCCGGCGCGAGCAAGGTCGACACGAACGCCTGCGCGCCGATGTCGGCCATCCAGCGCCGCGCGTGCTTGTCGGTCACGAGTTCGAGCGAGTAATGGTAGCCGTCGCCGCGCACGTCGCCGACACACGGCAATTCGAGCAGGCCGTCGAGCATCGCGCGGAAATACCCTTCGTTCTCGCGGACGTTCGCGAGCACGCCTTCCCGCTCGATGATCGCCAGGTTTGCGAGTGCGGCAGTGCACGCGACCGGATGGCCGCCGTACGTCGCGCCGTGCAGGAACATCTGCTGCGGCCCGCGCAGCACCGCGTCGACCACCGCATCGCTCGCGATCACGCCGCCGAGCGGAACGTAGCCCGACGCGATGCCCTTCGCGAAAGTCAGGATGTCCGGCTTCAGGCCATAGCGGCGCGATCCGAAATACTCGCCGAGCCGGCCAAACCCGCAGATCACTTCGTCCGCGACGAGCAGCACGCCGTGCCGGTCGCAGATCTCGCGCAGCCCGGCCGCGTAGCCGGCCGGCGGCGTCAGGCTGCCGCCCGCGTTCTGCAGCGGCTCGACGACGATCGCCGCGACCGTATCCGGCCCTTCCTGCACGATCAGCGATTCGATCTCGTCGAGCAGATGGCGCGTGAACTGCGCTTCCGTCTCGCCGGCCGGGCGGCCGTAGCGCTTGGTGTTGCCGACGTGCCGCACGCCGGCCATCAGCGGCTCGAAATGCTTGCGGAAGTGGGTCATGCCGTTCAGCGCGAGCGCGCCGAACGACGTGCCGTGATACGCGACGCGCCGTGCGATGAACTTGCGCCGCTGCGGCTCGCCGCGTGCCTGGTGGTACTGGCGCACCAGCTTGATCGCCGACTCGTTCGACTCCGACCCGCTCGACGTGAAGAACACGCGATTCATGCCGTCCGGCGCGAGCGTCGCGAGTTTATGCGCGAGACGGATCGCCGGCTCGTGGCCATAGCCCCAGTTGGTGGCAAACGGCAGCCGCGCCATCTGCGCGCGGATCGCGTCGCCGATCTCCGCGCCGTGGCTGTAGCCGACCTGCACGCAGTACAGCCCGGCCAGTGCATCGAAGTAGCGCTTGCCGTTCCGGTCGACGAGCCAGCACCCTTCGCCGCGGTCGAACACGGTCAGCGCGTTGTCGCCGTATGCATCGGCGTGCGTGAAGTGCATCAGCAGATGGCGCTTGGCCAGCGCCTCCAGATTCGCGTCGGGATTGACGTCAACACCGTTCATTGTTTCGCTCCTCCTTCACAGGTCAGGTTCACAACCGGGTTTCGATGACCGGCCGCTCAACTCATCGTCAGCGTCGGCGCGGGGCGCGTGAACCCGCGGGTCAGCCACAGCAGCTGGCAGAACCCGAGCGCGAGCCAGCCGATGCCGACATAGAACGTCTGGCGCGACAGTCCGGACCAGAGCCAGACATTCATCGCGAATCCGATTGCCGGGATCAGGCCGAACCCGATCCAGCCGGCAAGATTGCGGTGCTCCGGCCGCGCGAGATAGCTGCGCATCACGCACAGGTTCACGGCCGCGAACGCGACGAGCGCGCCGAAGCTGATCATCGTCGACGCGAGATCGAGCGTGATGAACAGCGCGGAAAGCGAGACGGCGCCGACCGCGAGCGTCGCGCGCACCGGCGTGCCGAGCCGCGCATGCAGGTGCCCGAAGACGCACCCCGGCAACACCTGGTCGCGGCCCATCGCGAACAGCACGCGCGTCACGCTCGCCTGCCCCGCCATCGCGCTGGCGAAGCAGCCGGCAACGTAGACCGCGACGAAGAACACCGCCAGCGTGCCGCCGCCGATGCGCTGCATCAGTTCGAGGCTGGCCGAATCGAGATCCTTGAATGCATGCCAGTCCGGAAAGACCACTTGCCCCGCGCAGGCGATCAGCATGAACAGCACGCCGCTCGACAGCGTGCAGAGCAGAATCGCGCGCGGGACGGTGCGCCGCGGCTCGCGCGTTTCCTCCGACAGCGTGGACACGGCATCGAAGCCCAGGAACGACAGGCACAGGATCGCCGAACCGGCGAGGATCGCGCGGGCGTCGCCCGCTTGCGGCAACGCCACCGCCATCGGCAGGCCCTGCCCGGATGCGAGCCGCGCCGATGCGGCCAGGAAGATCGCGATAAAGACCAGCTGGCTGGCGATCAGGATCAGGTTGACGCGATTGACGAGCTTGATGCCGACGATGTTCAGTCCGGTGACGAGCGCGATGCTCGCCACGATCCACACGCCGGAAGGCACGATCGGAAACAACTGCTTCATGTAGATGCCGATCGCCAGGTAGCTGATCATCGGAATGAACAGATAGTCCATCAGCAACGCCCATCCGACCATGAACCCGGCCGACGTGCCGAAGTTCCGGCTCGCGAACGTATAGGCCGAGCCTGCGCACGGCATCAGTCGCGCCATCTGCCCGTAGCTGCGCGCGGTAAACAGCATCGCGACCAGCGTGAGCGCATACGCGGCCGCGAGATGCCCGTTCGTCTCGCGGGTGACGAGCCCGTAGGTCGTGAACACCGTCATCGGCAGCATGTAGGCGAGGCCGAAGATCACCAGCGTGACGAGCCCGAGCGGGCGCGCAGGCGCTGGCCCGACGTGATCCGTGGCGCCGTCGGACGCAAGTCGATCCGGCCTTTGGCTCTGCATGCTGTCCTCACGTGGTCGCTCGATTCGAGGAAAAGTGTGGTGTGCCAAAAAGTCGAGGACGAATGAGAAAAGCGGACGTAATCGAGGGATATTTCCGGACGCACGGCCGCCACTGGCGTTGCGCGGCCGTTCCGGCTATGTTCTACGCAAACCACTCGCGGCGTCGGCAACATGATCGGCAGACCCCATCGCAATCAGAGCGGCGCGGAACGCAGCTTGCGTTCGTCGCTCGGACTGGCGCGTCCGGCCGGACGCCAGGAGGACATACCGGCCACCGTTCACGCCGTCGCGGCCGTGCTCGACGAGTGTCGCGTGCGACAGATCGACGGCGCTGCGTTGCTGGAAGGCACGGGGCTCGACGCGGACGAAGTCGCGTCGCCCACCACCTACGTGAACCGCAGCCAGGAGCAGCGCTGCTTCAGGAATCTCCTGCGGTGCAGCGGCGTGCCGTCGATCGGCCTCGCGATCGGCAGCCGGCTGCATGTCTCGACGCTCGGGCTGGCCGGCTACGCGATGCTGATCAGCGGCTCCGTCACGCAGGCGCTCGAATGCATGAGCCAGTTTCCGTTGTTCATGGGCCTCTACTTCGACGTGCGTGTCCATGCGCGCCCGCACGGCATGAGCGTATCGATCGGCCGGTACAACGGCGAGCCCGATCTCGCGGTGTTTCAAACCGACATGTGCGTGTCGAGCCTTCGCTTGATCGTGTCCGATCTCGTCGGCAAGCCGGTCTGGCCTTCGCAACTGCATCTCGCGCATCGCACGCCTCGCCATGCGGCCGAGTACGCGCGCCACTTCGGCTGCGACGTGAAGTTCAACGCGGGTGAAAATCGTCTCGTGTTCGAGACGGTGAGCGGCGCCGAGATCCCGCATCTCGCGAACGAGGTCAGCTTCAATGCGCTGCACGGCCAGTGCGAGGCGCTGGAGCGGCAGTGGGCCGCATCGATCGGGACGCGCTTCGCCGATCGCGCGAAGGAGTTGATGGGACGCGACCTGTCGCGCTTCAAGTCGATGACGTCGCTCGCGAACGCGCTGCACATGACGGAGCGCACGCTACGCAGGCGGCTCGACAAGGACGGCATCACGTTTCAGTCCTTGCTGGACGAAGTCCGCCATGAGGAGGCCGCCCGGCTGCTCGGCGACCATATGCTGACGGTTGCCGCGATCGCGGAACGCCTCGGCTACAGCGAACCGCGGAGCTTCCGCCATGCGTACCGGCGCTGGACGGGGCAACCGCCGCGCGCGAAGCTCGACGTGGACTGATTCGCCGCGCACATGCATGCGATGGAATCCTCATTGTTCCTGCCCGCGGATACACGCCCGACCGGCGGATGGCGCGCGAACCGCCCGCCGCATTGCATCTGCACGCTTCCCCCGCCGGCTGGACGGACGATTTTGCGCTGTGCTACTCTACCGACCCCTGCATGGCAGGCCTGTAGTCCGCGCCCGCCTGCCCGACGTTCAGGCAGGCAACCGGGCAAGCAGCGGAATGCAAGAGGAATCCCGGGCCGATGGCCGACTGTTCCGTCACCCGCCCCACATTCCGGCTGCGCCGCAGCCTGCGCGCCAGCCGCCTCGTCGAAGGCGGCTTTTTTGTACCGCGCGACGGTTCCCCGCCCGCAACCCAGCCATTCTCAGCACCGATGATGCACGACGATCCGAACGAAGCCGGCCTGCCGCCGCACGACGACGCCCTTCCCGACGAAACCGCCGATGGCGCGGACGAAGTCAATCCGCTGCACCGCCGCCGCATCCGCAGCTTCGTCACCCGCGCCGGCCGCGTGTCGACCGGCCAGCGCCGCGCGCTTGACGAGTTCGGCCCGCGCTACGTCGTCCCGTACACGCCGCAGATGCCCGACTGGAACGCGGTATTCGGCCGCCAGGCGCCGCGCGTGCTCGAAATCGGCTTCGGAATGGGCGCGTCGACCGCGGAAATCGCCGCGCTGCGCGCGGACGACGACTTCCTCGGCGTCGAGGTGCACGAACCGGGCGTCGGCGCGCTGCTGAAGCTGATCGGCGAGCAGGACCTCACGAACATCCGCATCATCCAGCACGACGCGGTGGAGGTGCTCGAACACATGCTCGCGCCGGAAAGCCTCGACGGCGTGCACATCTTCTTCCCCGATCCGTGGCACAAGGCGCGCCATCACAAGCGCCGGCTGATCCAGCCGCCGCTCGTCGCGCTGCTCGCGTCGCGCCTGAAGCCCGGCGCGTACCTGCATTGCGCGACCGACTGGCAGAACTACGCGGAGCAGATGCTGGAAGTGCTCGCTGCGGAGCCGTCGCTCGAAAACACGGCCGACGGCTATGCGCCGCGCCCCGACTACCGCCCGGTGACGAAATTCGAACGGCGCGGGCTGCGGCTCGGCCACGGCGTCTGGGATCTGGTGTTCCGCAAGCGCGCGGGCTGATCGCGCAACGCACCGACCCCATCAAGAAAAAAGGCCGGACCGGCATTTGCCGGTCCGGCCTTTTGCATGTGGCGCGCGAACCCGCCCGCGCGCCCGACGCCCCTGCCGCGCGTCACGACCAGTTCAGCCAGCCGCTGTAGCCGACGAGCAGCACGAACAGGCCGAACACGATCCGGTACCACGCGAACGCGGTGAAGTCGTGCGACGCGACATAGCGCAGCAGCCAGCGCACGCAGGCGAACGCGCTGACGAACGACGCGGCGAGCCCCAGCGCGAACAGGCCGATCGAATCGACGGTGAACGCGTGCCAGTCCTTGACGGTTTCGTAGAGCGTCGCGCCGAAGATGATCGGGATCGCGAGGAAGAACGAGAATTCGGTGGCGACGCGCCGCTCGAGGCCGAACAGCATCCCGCCGATGATCGTCGAGCCCGAGCGCGACATGCCGGGAATCAGCGCGAAGCATTGCGCGAGGCCGACCTTGAGCGCGTCGAGCGGAGTGAGCGCGTCGACCGACTGCACGCGCGGCGTCTCGCCGCGCTCGCGCTGCCGCGCCTCGGCCCACAGGATGATCGCGCCGCCGACGACGAGCGCGAACGCGACCGGCACCGGCGAGAACAGCACCGCCTTGATCTTCTTCTCGAACAGCAGGCCGAGCGCGATCGCGGGAATCGTCGCGATCACGACGTTGAGCACGAAGCGCCGCGCGTCGGGCCGGCTCGGCAGCCCCGCGACGACGGACACGATCCGCTGCCGATACTCCCAGCACACCGCGAGGATCGCGCCGAACTGGATCACGACGTCGAAGGTCTTCGCATGCGCGTCGTTGAAGTTCAGGAAGCTGCCCGCGACGATCAGGTGGCCCGTGCTCGATACCGGCAGGAATTCCGTCAGCCCCTCGACGACGCCGAGGATCAATGCCTTGCAGATCAGGATCCAGTCCATCCGTGGCCCAACTCCGAAGTGGTCAAAGAAAGGGCCGCGTCGTTACCGCCGCGGCCCGCCCGGCCGCGCGCGGCACGCCGTCATTTCTCGACGATCGCCACGCGTATGCCGTTTGTAAGAATTGTGATTGTACCGGGTTCGTAGTTCACGCCGGCAAATTGCAGCTGTTCGGGCTTGAACGTGTAGATCGGATAGTTGGTCAGCACTTGCGTCGCGATCATGCCGGCGGCCGCGCCGATCTGCTGCGCGTACATCTGCGCGTCGCCGTCGACCGTCAGGTTGTCGACGGCCGGCGCCTTGATCACGACCGAGCGGCTCGCCGCGTCGTATGCGAGCTGGCCGGAAACGGTGAACTTGCCGTTGACCGGCGCGCGCAGGAACGGGCTCGCGAAGCGCGCGTCGAGCTGCACCGCGATGCGGTTCTGGTCCGGCAGCAGGCCGACCACCGGATTGGCGAGCGATACGTCGGCCACGGGCGCGACGTTCTTCTGGTACGGAAACTTGCGCGCGATCGCCTTCTGCACGTCGTCGCGCGAGAACGTGTAGTGATCGGGAATGAACGGGAACGTCGATGCGCACGCGGCAAGCGACAGCGACACGCCCGCGGCGGCGGTGCATGCAACGAGGAAACGACGCCGGCTGAGGGCGCGACTGACGGTCATGCTGAATCTCCTGTGCGGACCAGGGCGCCCGGCCCCGTGCCGAATCATGCCGGCCGCGACGGCTGCGTCGCGGTTTCGAGCCGGGTGAGCCACGCGAGCGCGTCGGCGCGCGACGCGCCGCACATCTCCGCCGACGGCTGCAGCCCCGCGCAGCACGCGGGCCGCTCCGGCCGGCCGAAGATCCGGCAGCGCAGGTCGTCGCCGAGCTGCGCGCAGCGCACGCCGGCCGGCTTGCCGCCGGGCATCCCCGGAATCGGGCTGGAAATCGACGGCGCGATGCAGCACGCGCCGCATCCCTCGCGGCATGCGTGCGGCGGCGGGGTTTCGGCAGGCGCCGGGCGGGCAGGCAAATCGACGGACACTCGGCTCTCTCTGGCGGAACAACGGAAACATCGCGGCGGCCGCACAACGCGTGCGGCCGCCGCACCCCGCATTGTGCCATCGCTGGCTGCGACGTTATTACACAATGCAGGCCAATCGCGCGTTTATATACTCGAATGCATCTAAAAAGCGCGAGTCAACGATGAGCTCTGCCGACATCCTGTTCCGCCCCGATTTGCTCGCGAAGTACGGTGCAAACGGTCCGCGCTATACGTCCTACCCCACGGCGCTGCAGTTCCGCGACGATTTCGACCCCGCCGACTATGCACGCGCGGCAGGCGACCCGGGTGCGTCGTCGAGCGAGCTGTCGCTGTACTTCCACATCCCGTTCTGCAACACCGCGTGCTTCTACTGCGGCTGCAACAAGATCGCGACCAGCAACCACCGCCGCGCGCGGCCGTACCTCGACCAGCTGAAGCGCGAGATGGCGCTGCAGGCCGCGCTGTTCGACCCGGCGCGCCCCGTCACGCAGCTGCACTGGGGCGGCGGCACGCCGACCTTCCTGTCCGACGACGAGACGGCCGAGCTGATGGCGGCGACCCGCGAGCACTTCGCGCTCGCGCCGGACGCCGACGCCGAGTTCTCGATCGAGATCGACCCGCGCACGGTCACGCCGGCCACGCTCGTCCACCTGCGCACGATCGGCTTCAACCGGCTGAGCCTCGGCGTGCAGGATTTCGATCCGGCCGTGCAGCAGGCGATCAACCGCATCCAGCCGCTCGGCATGACGGCCGACCTGCTGAGCGCCGCGCGCACGACCGGCTTCCACTCGGTCAGCGTCGACCTGATCTACGGGCTGCCGCACCAGACGGTCGCGAGCTTCGACCGCACGCTCGAGACGATCATCGAACTCGCGCCGGACCGGCTGTCGGTGTTCGGCTACGCGCACATGCCGCACCTGTTCAAGATGCAGCGGCAGATCGACGACGCCGCGCTGCCGCCGCCCGCGACGCGCGTCGCGCTGCTCGGGCTCGCGATCGAGCGGCTGACGGCGGCCGGCTACGTGTACATCGGCATGGACCACTTCGCGCGGCCGGGCGACGAACTCGTGGCCGCGCAGCGCAACGGCACGCTGCAGCGCAATTTCCAGGGCTACAGCACGCGCGCGGACACCGACCTGATCGGCATCGGCGTGTCGTCGATCGGCAAGGTCGGCGACGTCTACGCGCAGAACGCGAAGGACCTGCCCGCGTACGGCGCGGCGCTCGACGCGGGCCGGCTACCGATTGCGCGCGGCGTGCGCCTGAGCGCCGACGACCGGCTGCGCCGCGACGTGATCACGCAGCTGATGTGCAACCTCGAGCTGCCGTTCTCGCACGTCGAGGCCGCGCACGGCATCCGTTTCGCCGACCATTTCGCGCGCGAGCTGGACGCGCTGCGCGCGTTCGAGCGCGACGGGCTGCTGACGATCGCCGGCGACCGCCTGACGATCCATCCGGCCGGCCGGATGGTCGTGCGCAACATCGCGATGGCGTTCGACGCGTATCTCGCCGCCACGCCGCGCACGTGCTACTCGCGCACGGTCTGAACGGCGGCCGCCGGCCGCGCACGCGCGGCCGGTTGTTGCTAAAGTGTGGGCCTCCCCCCAGCAGCAGAACCCCCACCATGCGCACCACCAAGGCGACCCACGCGGTCGAACGCCTGAAAACCCGCACCGGCAACCCGCACTTCGCGGCCGTCGCGATGGCGGGCGGCCTGTTCTATCTCGTCGACCGCGCCGGCGGCACGGCCGACAAGCGCTGCGAGCCGCTGCCGCTCGATGAATTCGTGAAATTCGTCGACGACCTTGGCCCCAAAAAGCCGCGCAAGGCCAGCAAGCTCGACCTCGCGTTCGAGGAACAGATCAAGAACAGCAAGCGATAAGCTTCATTGCAGGGCGTCTGAAGGCCGGCGCACCGCCCTGTTTGGTACAATCCGCAAGTTTTTCTCTCTCCGCTGACGGCCGACCAGGCTGCATGACCACCATGAATATCGAACAAGCGCGTTTCAACATGATCGAGCAGCAGATCCGTCCGTGGGACGTCCTGGATCTGGAAGTGCTGGAGTTGCTGGCGATCGTCAAGCGTGAGAATTTCGTCCCGGCCGCGTACCGCGACCTCGCGTTCGCCGACCTCGAACTGCCGCTGCCGGGCGGCCACAAGATGCTGTTCCCGCGCGTCGAGGCGCGCGTGCTGCAGGAGCTCGCGGTGAAGAAGCACGAGAACGTGCTGCTGATCGGCGCGGGCTCGGGCTACCTGACTGCCCTGTTCGCGCACCGCGGCCAGCACGTGACGGCGGTCGAGATCGATCCGGCGCTCGCGAAGATCGCCGAGGAAAACCTGCGCAACAATGGTGTGACGAATGCGGAAGTCGTGCTCGGCGACGGCTCGCGCGGCTGGCCGGCGAAGGCGCCGTACGACGTGATCTGCGTCGCGGGCGGCCTGCCCGTCGTGCCGCAGGAAATCCTCGAGCAGCTCAAGGTCGGCGGCCGCCTGTCGGCCTTCGTCGGCGGCCGTCCGGTGATGAAGGCGCAGGTGATCACGCGCATCGACGACAAGCAGTACCGCGTCGCCGACGTGTTCGAGACCTACGTCGACCATCTCGTCAACGCGGTCGAGCCGTCGCGCTTCAAGTTCTGAGCCCCGCCATGCAGATCCTGACGCCCGCGCTGCTCGCGCAATGGCTTGCCGACAAGAGCCGCCCCGCGCCCGTCGTGCTCGACGTGCGCGAGCCGTGGGAAATCGCGACCGCGCAGATCGCCGGCAGCGTATCGATCCCGATGCAGCAGATCCCCGCGCGCAGCGAGGAGCTCGACGACGAAGCCGAGATCGTCTGCGTGTGCCATCACGGGATGCGCAGCGCGCAGGTCGCGATGTTCCTCGAATCGCGCGGCTTCACGAAGCTGTACAACCTGCAGGGCGGCATCGACGCGTGGTCGCGCGACGTCGATCCGTCGGTGCCGCGCTACTGATCCGGCTTGGCCGGCTGCACCGCGCCAGCCACACCTCGGCGGCCCCACCCAGGCGGCCCCACCTAGGCGGCCCCATGAATTGCCCGACGGGCGCGCATCGCGCGCCCGTTTTGCTTTCCCGCCCTACTCCGTTTCCTTCAGCGCCTCGGCGACGATCGCGAACAGCTCGACGATCTGCGCCTCCTCGATGATCAGCGGCGGCGAGCACGCAAGGATGTCGCCCGTATAGCGGACCATCGCACCCTTCTGGTAGCACTTGACGAACACGTCGTAAGCCCGCGCGCCGGGCTTGCCGTCGCGCGGCGTCAGCTCGATGCCGCCGACGAGGCCGAGATTGCGCACGTCGATCACGTGGCGCGCGTCCTTCAGCTTGTGGATCTCGCGCTCGAACACGGGCGCCATCCGCGCGGCGCGCTCGAACAGCCCTTCGCGCTCGTACAGGTCGATCGTCGCGCACGCGGCGGCCGCCGCGAGCGGATGCCCCGAGTACGTATAGCCATGGAACAGCTCGATGCCGGCCGGCGCGCCGTTCACGATCGCGTCGTGGATCGCGCCGCTCGCCGCCACCGCGCCCATCGGCACCGCCGCGTTGTTGGTGCCCTTCGCCATCGTCAGCAGGTCGGGCGTCACGTTGAAGAACTGCGCGGCGAACTGCGCGCCGAGCCGGCCCCAGCCGGTGATCACCTCGTCGAAGATCAGCAGGATGCCGTGCTTGTCGCACACCTCGCGCAGCCGTTCGAGATAGCCCTGCGGCGGAATCAGCACGCCCGTCGAGCCCGCGACCGGCTCGACGATCACCGCGGCGATCGTCGACGCGTCGTGCAGCGCGACGAGCCGCTCGAGCTCGTCGGCGAGGTGCGCGCCCCACGCGGGCTGCCCTTTCGAGAACGCGGCCTCCTTGAGGTTCAGCGTATGCGGCAGGTGGTCGACCGACGGCAGCAGCGCGCCCGAATACGCCTTGCGGTTCGGCGCGATCCCGCCGACCGAGATGCCGCCGAAGCCGACGCCGTGATAGCCGCGCTCGCGGCCGATGAAGCGCGTGCGCTGCCCTTCGCCGCGCGCGCGATGATAGGCGAGCGCGATCTTCAGCGCGGTGTCGACCGCTTCCGAGCCGGAATTCGTGAAGAAGATGTGCTTGAGATCGCCGGGCGTGTGGCGCGCGATCCGCATGGCCGCCTCGAATGCCTTCGGATGGCCCATCTGGAAGGTCGGCGCGAAATCCATCTCCTCCGCCTGCGCCTTCACCGCCGCGACGATCTCGTCGCGGCAGTGCCCCGCGTTCACGCACCACAGCCCCGCGGTGCCGTCGAGGATGCGCCGGCCGTCGTGCGACGTGTAGTACATCCCCTTCGCCGACACCAGCAGCCGCGGCGCGTCCTTGAACTGGCGGTTGGCGGTAAACGGCATCCAGAACGCGGACAGGTCGGGCGTGTTCGTTTGCTGCTGACTCATGGACGGCTCCTCGGTGGGTTCGATCGGCGCGACGACACCGCGCCTTCAGGCTGCGACGCAAGTCGAAACCCGAGTGTAAGCACCGAAACCGTGAAGCACAATCGTGCACCAATAGTGCCCGCGGCACTGCACCGCGGCGGACCATTCGTGCCGCACCGCGCATCACGCGCACCGCGCCGCCGCCCGCGCAGGCACGTCCGCCGTGCATGTGCGCGACTGGCACATGCCTTGCGTAACCCTTGACGGTCGACGCCGAAACGGCGCGCACCCATCCAACACGTCAAGGGGAACTCGATGAAACGCCGCAGTCTGCTGAAGTTCGGATCGATGGCCGGCGCGCTCGCGCTGGCAGGCAAGAGCCCGTTCGCGCACGCCGCCGATGCCGGCACGGGGCCGATCAAGGTCGGCATCCTGCATTCGCTGTCCGGCACGATGGCGATCTCCGAGACGTCGCTGAAGGACACCGCGCTGATGACGATCGCCGACATCAACAAGAGCGGCGGCGTGATGGGCCGCAAGCTCGAGCCGGTGGTGGTCGACCCCGCGTCGAACTGGCCGCTGTTCGCCGAGAAGGCGCGCCAGCTGCTCACCCAGGACAAGGTGGCCTGCGTGTTCGGCTGCTGGACCTCCGTGTCGCGCAAGTCGGTGCTGCCCGTGTTCGAGGAGCTGAACGGCCTGCTCTACTACCCCGTGCAGTACGAAGGCGAGGAAATGTCGCGCAACGTGTTCTACACGGGCGCCGCGCCGAACCAGCAGGCGATCCCGGCCGTCGAGTACCTGATGAGCGCGGAAGGCGGCGGCGCCAAGCGCTTCTTCCTGCTCGGCACCGACTACGTGTATCCGCGCACGACCAACAAGATCCTGCGCGCGTTCCTGAAATCGAAGGGCGTGAAGGATGCCGACATTCAGGAGGTCTACACGCCGTTCGGCCACAGCGATTACCAGACCATCGTCGCGAACATCAAGAATTTCTCGCAGGGCGGCAAGACGACCGTGATCTCGACGATCAACGGCGATTCGAACGTGCCGTTCTACAAGGAGCTCGGCAACCAGGGGATCAAGGCGACCGACGTGCCGGTCGTCGCGTTCTCGGTCGGCGAGGAGGAGCTGCGCGGGATCGACACGAAGCCGCTCGTCGGCCACCTCGCCGCATGGAACTACTTCATGTCGGTGAAGAACCCGTCGAACACGAAGTTCAAGGACCAGTTCGCCGCGTGGGTGAAGGCGAACAACCTGCCCGGCGGCACGAAGCGCGTGACCAACGACCCGATGGAAGCGACCTTCGTCGGCATCCACATGTGGAAGCAGGCGGTCGAGAAGGCGAAGAGCACCGACGTCGACAAGGTGCGCGTCGCGATGATCGGCCAGGCGGTGACCGCGCCGTCCGGCTTCACGCTGACGATGGACGGCAACCATCACCTGCACAAGCCGGTGATGATCGGCGAGATTCGCGGCGACGGCCAGTTCAACGTCGTGTGGAAGACCAAGACCGCGATCCGCGCGCAGCCGTGGAGCCCGTTCATCGCGGGCAACCAGGGCAAGCCGGACGTCGTCAGCTCGATCCCGGCGTTCCTGCGCCGGCAGCGCGCGGCGCTGGCCTGACGCGCCGCGGGCCGGGGCGCTGCGCGCATGCGCGGCACGCCGGTTGCGGGCGTCTCCGCCGACGCCCGCGCAACGCCGCACGAGACTTCCCCTCCACGCCTGCCAGGACTTCCCGATGCCCAGATTCCTTCGTCGCGCCGCTGTCGCCGCCGTCGCGTGCGCCGCCCTCGCGGGCGGCCTGCCGCGCGCCGCGTTCGCGCTGACGGCCGCCGATACCGCCGCGCTCGCCGGCGACGATTTCGACGCGAAGACGGCCGCGATCGAACGGCTCGCCGCCGATGCCGATCCGCACGCCGTCACGCTGCTCAACGCGCTGTCGAGCGGCGACGCGCTCGCGACCGGCGACGGCCGCATCCTGATCCAGACCGGCGACACCGCGCACGACGCGCTCACGCAGGCCGCCGCGCCGCCCGGCGACGCGCAGCCGGTAACGCTGAACAACCTGCTGCGCACCAAGATCGCCGGCGCCTTGTCCGGCCTCGCGCTCGCGTCGCCGGACGTCGCCGCGCGGCGCGACGCGATCGACGCGCTGCTGAAATCGCCCGACCCCGCGTTGAAGCCGATGATCGACCGCGCCCGCGCGAAGGAAACCGACCCGTCGCTGAAGCGCCGCCTCGACGCGCTGTGGGCGATCGCCGCGCTGCACGACGCCGATTCCGCGAAACGCCTCGAAGCCGTGCAGGTCGTCGCCGCGCGCAACGATCTCGACATGATCGAGCAGCTGCGCCCGCTCGTCGCGAAGAACGCCGACGGCAGCTTCGCCGAACCCGACGCGCGCGTGCGCGACGCCGCGCAGCAGGGGCTCGACGCATTGCATGCGCTGCAGCGCCGCGGCGAGATCGCGGGCACGCTGTTCGCGGGCCTGTCGCTCGGCAGCGTGCTGCTGCTCGCGGCGCTCGGCCTCGCGATCACCTACGGGCTGATCGGCGTGATCAACATGGCGCACGGCGAATTCCTGATGATCGGCGCGTATGCGACCTACGTCGTGCAGACGCTGATCCAGCGCTACGCGCCCGGTGCATTCGACTGGTATCCGCTCGTCGCGGTGCCCGTGTCGTTCGCGGCGGCCGCGCTCGTCGGCATCGTGCTCGAACGGCTCGTGCTGCGGCACCTGTACGGCCGCCCGCTCGAGACGCTGCTCGCGACCTTCGGCGTGAGCCTGATCCTGATCCAGGCGACGCGGATGCTGTTCGGCGCGCAGAACGTGCAGGTCGTGAACCCGTCGTGGATGAGCGGCGGCGTGACGGTGATGCAGAACCTGATCCTGCCGTACAACCGGCTCGTGATCCTCGCGTTCGCGCTCGCCGTGGTGTTCGTCGCGTGGGCCGTGCTGACGAAGACGCGCCTCGGCCTGTTCGTGCGCGCGGTCACGCAAAACCGCCGGATGGCCGCGTGCGTCGGCGTGAAGACCGCACGCGTCGACGCCTATGCGTTCGCGTTCGGCGCGGGCATCGCGGGCCTCGGCGGCTGCGCGCTGTCGCAGATCGGCAATGTCGGCCCCGATCTCGGCCAGAACTACATCATCGATTCATTCATGGCCGTCGTGCTCGGCGGCGTCGGGCAGATCGCCGGCACCGTGCTCGGCGGCTTCGGGCTCGGCCTCGTCAGCAAGGCGATCGAGCCGTTCTGGGGCGCGGTGCTCGCGAAGATCGCGGTGCTCGTGATGATCGTGCTGTTCATCCAGAAACGTCCGCAGGGCATGTTCGCCCTGAAGGGACGCAGCGCGGAGGCTTGACGTGACTTCCATCACCGATTCGTTGTCGAACCCGGTCGCCGGCGCGCCGACGCCGCCCGCCGCCGCGCGCGTGCAGGACGGCTTCGCGCTCGGCCTGCCGCCGCGCCCCGCGCTGCTGTCGCGCCGCGCGTGGCTCGCGCTCGTCGCGCTGTGCGTCGCAATCGGCGTCGGCGTGCCGCTGGCGGCGCTCGTCGCGCCCGAGTCGAGCGCGTTCCATCTTTCCGCGTATGCGATGACGCTCGCCGGCAAGCTGATGTGCTACGCGATCGCGGCGCTCGCGCTCGATCTCGTGTGGGGCTACTGCGGGATCCTGAGCCTCGGCCACGGCCTGTTCTTCGCGCTCGGCGGCTATGCGATCGGCATGTACCTGATGCGCGAGATCGGCCGCGACGGCAAGTACGGCAGCGACCTGCCCGACTTCATGGTGTTCCTCGACTGGCACCAGCTGCCGTGGTACTGGAGCGGCACGAACCATCTCGCGCTCGCGCTGCTGCTGGTCGTGCTCGTGCCGGCCGTGCTCGCGTGGGTGTTCGGCTTCTTCACGTTCCGCTCGCGCGTGAAGGGCGTGTACCTGTCGATCATCACGCAGGCAATGACGTTCGCCGCGATGCTGCTGTTCTATCGCAACGAGACGGGCTTCGGCGGCAACAACGGCTTCACCGACTTCAAGCGCATCGCGGGTTTTCCGATCACGTCGCCCGGCACGCGCACGGTGCTGTTCCTGCTGACGTTCGCGACGCTCGTGCTCGCGTTCGTCGCCGCGCGCGCGATCGTCACGAGCAAGCTCGGACGCGTCGTCACCGCGGTGCGCGACGGCGAGACGCGGCTGATGTTCCTCGGCTACAGCCCGCTCGCGTACAAGCTGTTCGTGTGGACCGTGTCGGCGGTGCTGTGCGGCATCGCCGGCGCGTTGTACGTGCCGCAGGTCGGCATCATCAACCCCGGCGAGATGTCGCCGGGCAACTCGATCGAGATGGCGATCTGGGTCGCGGTAGGCGGGCGCGGCACGCTGATCGGGCCGATCGTCGGCGCGTTCGCGGTGAACGGCGCGAAGAGCCTGTTCACCGCGTATTTCGCCGAATACTGGCTGTTCTTCCTCGGCCTGATCTTCGTGCTCGTGCCGCTGCTGCTGCCGCGCGGGATCATGGGGCTGGTCGAGGCGGTCATCTCCAAGGGGAAACGCGCATGAACGGCACCGCCCTCTACCAGTTCGCGCCGCCGAGCGAAGACGAGCTGCTCGCGGTAAGCGGCACCGCGTCGATGGGGCGCGTCGTCACGCCCGGCATCGACACGTCGCACGGCACGATCCTGTATCTCGAGGACATCGAGGTGAGCTTCGACGGCTTTCGCGCGCTGAACAAGCTGTCGCTCGCGATCGACGCGGGCGAGCTGCGCTGCGTGATCGGCCCGAACGGCGCGGGCAAGACGACGATGATGGACGTGATCACCGGCAAGACGCGCCCCGACGCGGGCAAGGTGTTTCTCGGCCAGACGCTCGACCTGTCGCGCATGAGCGAACCGGAAATCGCGCGCACGGGCATCGGCCGCAAGTTCCAGAAGCCGACCGTGTTCGAGCAGCACCCCGTGTGGGAGAACCTCGAGCTCGCGATGCAGGCCGACAAGGGCTGGCTCGCATCGCTGCGCGCGCGGCTCGACCGCGCGGCGCAAGCGAAGATCGAGGAGACGCTCGCGCTGATCGGCCTCGAGGAGCACGCGTTCCGCGCGGCCGGCGAGCTGTCGCACGGGCAGAAGCAGCGGCTCGAGATCGGCATGCTGCTGATGCAGCGTCCCGCGCTGCTGCTGCTCGACGAGCCGGCGGCCGGGATGACCGACCACGAGACGATGGAACTCGCCGAGCTGCTGAACACGCTGCGCGGCACCTGCTCGATGATGGTCGTCGAGCACGACATGGAATTCGTCGCGGCGCTCGCGGGCGACACGGGCCGCGTGACGGTGATGGCCGAAGGCGCGGTGCTCGCGCAAGGCACGCTCGACCAGGTCAAGCGCGACGACGCGGTGATCGAGTCTTACCTCGGACGATGATGCAATGCTGAAGATCGATGCACTGAACCAGTACTACGGCGGCAGCCACATCCTGCGCAACGTGAGCCTCGCCGCCGACGACGGCAAGCTCACCGTGCTGCTCGGCCGCAACGGCGTCGGCAAGAGCACGCTGCTGCGCTGCCTGATGGGGGTCGTCGCCGCGAAGAGCGGCACGGTGTCGTGGCGCGGCACGGCGCTCGGCGCGATGCCGCCGTATGCGCGCGTCGCGGCCGGGCTCGCGTACGTGCCGCAGGGCCGCGACATCTTTCCGCGGCTCACCGTCGAGGAGAACCTGCTCGTCGGCGCGGCCAGCCGGCGCGCGCCGTCGAAAGTGCCGGATCGCATCTACGCGCTCTTTCCGGTGCTGAAGGACATGCGCGCGCGGCGCGGCGGCGACCTGTCGGGCGGCCAGCAGCAGCAGCTCGCGATCGGCCGCGCGCTGATGAGCGAGCCGCAGCTGCTGATCCTCGACGAGCCGACCGAAGGCATCCAGCCGTCGATCATCCAGGACATCGGCCGCACGCTGCGGCAGCTCGTCGACGAATCGAAGATGACCGTACTGCTCGTCGAGCAGTATTACGATTTCGCGCAGTCGATCGCCGATCGCTACTGGGTGATGAGCCGCGGCGAGATCGTCGCGGGCGGCGAGGCGAAGGACATGGAGACGAACGGCGTGCGGGAGCTGATCGCGGTCTGACGTGCGGCACGGCGGTAGGCACGATGGTACGCACGGCAGCGGATACGAGCAGCCGGTTCGCAAGACGCCCGCACGCGGCGCTTTCAACGAACGCGGCATCTGCATTATTGTTCCGGTAGCATCCACGTTCCTCGCGCCCGTTTCCCTCGTTTTCCGTTCGCCGCCGATGTCTGCCCCCGATTCGCACGCCTCGCTGTCCCGCCCCGCCGTTGCCAAGTCGTGGCGGGCCCGGCTCGAACTCGGCTTCGAGCGGCACGGCGCGCGCACGACGCTCGTCCACCGGCTGCACGACGGCCCGCTGCGCGTGCAGCGGCCGCTGTATCCGGAAGGCGACGCGATTTGCCACGCGGTGATCGTCCATCCGCCGGGCGGCGTCGCGGGCGGCGACCGGCTCGACATCGACATCGCGCTCGGCGACGGCACGCACGCGGTGCTGACCACGCCCGGCGCGACCAAGTGGTACAAGTCGAACGGCCTCGACGCGACGCAGCGCATCGGCATCACGGTCGGCCGGGATGCGAAGCTCGACTGGCTGCCGCAGAACAACCTGTTCTTCGACGCCGCACACGCGTCGCTCGACTTCACGCTGACGCTCGGCGCCGGCGCGAGCGCGATCGGCTGGGATGCGGCGCAGCTCGGCCGCCAGGCGGCTGGCGAAGCGTGGTCGGCGGGCCGCATCGCGGCAGCGTCGGCCTTCGTCGACGCCGACGGGCGGCCGCTGTGGGCCGAGCGCGCACGGCTCGACGCGCACGACGCATTGCGCGCCGCACCGCAGGGCCTGGCCGGCTTCCCCGTGTTCGGCACGCTCTGGGCGGCCGGCGCCGCATGCGACGCGGCACTCGCCGAAGCGCTCGCCGAGCGGATGCCGTTCGACGACACCCTGCGCGCCGGCGCGACCTGCGTGACGCCGGGCGTCGTGCTCGTGCGCGCGCTCGCCGTGTCGATGGAAGCGCTGCAGCGCCATTTCACCGAATGCTGGCTGCACCTGCGGCCGATCGTGCACGGCGTGGACGCGCGGCCGCTGCGCCTCTGGCAGACCTGATCCCGATCGCCGATCCCCTCGGCGCGAACGCACCACTTCGGCGCAGCGCCGTGCCCCGCGCTGCACGCCGCGCAGGCAGCGCGCACCACGAACGCGCATTCGCGTGCGCTTCGCATGCATGGCATGCGACTTGCTGCTTACAGATCCGATACACGGCGCACGCCGAATGGCGCGGTGCTACGATGGGCCGCGCTTAAGTGCTGCCCTTCGCACCACTGCAATGCGCCGAGAAAAATTACGTTTTCCTGAACGCTTGCCTTCATGAAACTGACTCCCCGCGAAAAAGACAAGCTGCTGATCTTCACGGCAGCGTTGCTGGCCGAGCGCCGCCGCGCGCGCGGCCTGAAGCTCAACTATCCGGAAGCGGTCGCGTTCATCACCGCCGCGCTGATGGAAGCCGCGCGCGACGGCAAGACCGTCGCCGAGGTGATGCACTACGGCACGACGCTGCTCACGCGCGACGACGTGATGGACGGCGTGCCGGAGATGATTCCCGACATCCAGGTCGAGGCGACCTTCCCGGACGGCACCAAGCTCGTCACCGTCCATCACCCGATTCCGTGAGGCCCTGCGCATGATCCCCGGCGAAATCCTCACCGACGACGGCGAGCACGAACTGAACGCAGGCCGCGCGACGATCGTGCTCACCGTCGCGAACACCGGCGACCGCCCCGTGCAGGTCGGCTCGCACTACCACTTCCACGAAGTCAACGACGCGCTGTCGTTCGACCGCGCCGCCGCGCGCGGCTTCCGGCTCAACATCGCGGCCGGCACGGCGGTGCGCTTCGAGCCGGGCCAGACGCGCACCGTCGAGCTCGTCGCGCTCGCGGGCGAACGCGCCGTCTACGGTTTTCAGGGCAAGGTGATGGGGCCGCTGTAAGCCGCGCCCCGCTCTTCAGGAACAGCAACATGACACTACGCTTGAGCCGCCGCGCGTACGCGGAGATGTTCGGGCCGACGACGGGCGACCGCATCCGTCTCGCCGATACCGAGCTGCTGATCGAGATCGAACGCGATTTCACGATCTACGGCGAGGAAGTGAAGTTCGGCGGCGGGAAGGTGATCCGCGACGGCATGGGCCAGTCGCAGCGCGTCGCCGCCGAGGTGCCCGACACCGTCGTGACGAACGCGGTGATCCTCGACCACTGGGGCATCGTGAAGGCCGACATCGCGATCAAGCACGGCCGCATCGCCGCGATCGGCAAGGCCGGCAACCCGGACATCCAGCCGGGCGTGACGATCCCGATCGGCGCGGCCACCGAGGTGATCGCCGGCGAAGGGCTGATCGTGACGGCCGGCGGCATCGACACGCACATCCACTTCATCAGCCCGCAGCAGATCGACGAGGCGCTCGCGTCCGGCGTCACGACGATGCTCGGCGGCGGCACGGGCCCCGCCACCGGCACCAACGCGACCACCTGCACGCCGGGCCCGTGGCACATGGAGCGGATGCTGCAGGCGGCCGACGGCTGGCCGATCAACCTCGGCTTTCTCGGCAAGGGCAACGCGAGCCTGCCGCAGCCGCTCGTCGAGCAGATCGCGGCCGGCGCGATCGGCCTGAAGCTGCACGAGGACTGGGGCACGACGCCCGCCGCGATCGACAACTGCCTGTCGGTTGCCGACGACACCGACACGCAGGTCGCGATCCACACCGACACGCTGAACGAAGCGGGCTTCGTCGAATCGACGGTCGCCGCGTTCAAGGGCCGCACGATCCACACGTATCACACCGAAGGCGCGGGCGGCGGCCATGCGCCCGACATCCTGAAGGTGTGCGGCGAGTCGAACGTGCTGCCGTCGTCGACCAACCCGACGCGCCCGTATACGATCAACACGCTCGACGAGCATCTCGACATGCTGATGGTGTGCCATCACCTCGATCCGTCGATCGCCGAGGATCTCGCGTTCGCCGAATCGCGGATTCGCCGCGAGACGATCGCGGCCGAGGACATCCTGCACGATCTCGGCGCGCTGTCGATGCTGTCGTCGGATTCGCAGGCGATGGGCCGCGTCGGCGAGGTGATCATCCGCACCTGGCAGACCGCGCACAAGATGAAGGTGCAGCGCGGCGCGCTGCCCGAGGACAGCGCGCGCCACGACAACTTCCGCGCGAAGCGCTATGTCGCGAAGTACACGATCAACCCGGCGCTCACGCACGGCATCGCGCACGAGGTCGGGTCGATCGAGCCCGGCAAGTGGGCCGACCTCGTGCTGTGGGAGCCCGCGTTCTTCGGCATCAAGCCGACGATGATCCTGAAGGGCGGGATGATCGCGATGGCGCAGATGGGCGACCCGAACGCGTCGATCCCGACGCCGCAGCCCGTCCACTATCGCGAGATGTTCGCCACGCGCGGCGGCGCGCTCGCGCGCACCTCGCTGACCTTCGTGTCGCAGATGGCGGCCGATGCGGGCATCGCCGAGCGCTACGGGCTCGCGAAGCGGATCGTGCCGGTGCGCAACTGCCGCAGCGTGACGAAGGCCGACATGATCCACAACGCGTGGCGCCCCGCGATCAGCGTCGACCCCGAAACCTACGACGTGATCGCCGACGGCCAGCTGCTCACCTGCGAGCCGGCCACCGTGCTGCCGATGGCGCAGCGTTATTTCCTGTTCTGATTCCCGGTTCTCGTTTCATGCGCACCATCGACAAACGCATTGCCCCGAACGTGAAGCTCGCCGCGTCGCTCGTTTCGCGCGCGCCGACGCTCACGCTCGCCTACGACGCCCGCTGCAGGAGCCGCCTCGCGGCGACCCTCGACACCGGCGAAGACGTCGCGCTCGTGCTGCCGCGCGGCACCGTGCTGCGCGACGGCGACGTGCTCGTCGCCGACGACGGCGCGCTCGTGCGCGTCGCGGCCGCGACCGAAACCGTGCTGCTCGTGCGCGCGCCGGATCCGCTGACCTTCACGCGCGCCGCGTATCACCTCGGCAACCGCCACACGCCGGTCGAGATCGGCGACGGCTACCTGAAGCTCGAGGCCGATCCCGTGCTCGCCGACATGCTGCGGCGGCTCGGCGCGCAGGTCGAGCAGGTCGATGCGCCGTTCCAGCCGGAAGCCGGCGCCTATGGCGGCGGCCACAAGCACGGGCACGACGCGACGTTCGCCGAGGATTACGCGCTCGCGCAGCAGGTGTTCGGCGAGCATCACGGCCACTCGCACTCGCACTCGCACGATCACGATCACCAGCATGGCCCGGGATGCGCACATGGGCACGGCCACGGTCATGACCACCACTGAACTCGTCGCGCTGCTGCACCTCGCATCGCCGGCGCTGCCGATCGGTGCGTTCAGCTATTCGCAAGGGCTCGAAGCGGCGCTCGACGCGAACCTGATCCACGACGCCGACACCGCGCGCGACTGGATCGCGAGCGGCCTCGCCGACGTGCTCGCGCATGGCGAACTGCCGTTCCTCGCACACCAGCTCGCGCGCTGGCACGCGCACGACGCCGACGCGCTCGCGCGCGAGAACGCGTGGTTCGTCGCGAGCCGCGAATCGGCGGAGCTGCGCCGCGAGACCGAACAGATGGGCTGGTCGCTCGCGCAGCTCTGCACGTCGCTCGAATGGGGCGACGAGGCACGCCGTGCAACGCTTGCGGCGATCACGCCGATCGCATTGCCGACCGCATTCGCCTATGCGGCGGCCGCGCACGACGCCCGCCCCGACGCGCTGCTCGCCGCCTATGCGTTCGGCTGGGTCGAGAACCAGACGGCCGCCGCGCTGAAGGCAGTGCCGCTCGGCCAGCTCGCCGGCCAGAAAATCATCGTCGCGCTGCGCGGCGCGATCGACGCGGCTGTGCAGCGCGCGCTCGCGACGCCGCCCGACCGGATCAACACGTTCGCGCCGCAGCTCGGCATCCTGTCCGCGCGGCACGAAACCCAGTACTCGCGGCTGTTCCGCTCCTGACCGACCCACACGCCATGAACGCACCCTACTCCCCGTCCGCCCACCGCACGAAGAAACTGCCGCCGCTGCGCGTCGGCATCGGCGGGCCGGTCGGCTCCGGCAAGACCACGCTGCTCGAAATGCTGTGCAAGGCGATGCGCGACACGTACGACCTCGTCGCGATCACCAACGACATCTACACGAAGGAAGACCAGCGCCTGCTGACGGTCGCGGGCGCGCTGCCCGAGGAACGGATCATGGGCGTCGAGACGGGCGGCTGCCCGCACACCGCGATCCGCGAGGATGCGTCGATCAACCTCGAAGCCGTCGACCGGATGCTCACGCGCTTCCCCGACGCGGACATCGTGTTCATCGAATCCGGCGGCGACAACCTCGCGGCGACCTTCAGCCCCGAACTGTCGGACCTGACGATCTACGTGATCGACGTCGCGGGCGGCGAGAAGATTCCGCGCAAGGGCGGCCCCGGCATCACGAAGTCGGACCTGCTCGTGATCAACAAGACCGACCTCGCGCCGCTCGTCGGCGCGAACCTCGACGTGATGGCGTCCGATACGAAGAAGATGCGCGGCGCGCGGCCGTACGTGATGACGAACCTGAAGGCGCTCGACGGCGTCGCGGACGTCGTCGCGTTCATCGAGAAGAAGGGATTGCTGAAGGTGTGAGCGGCAAGGCGGCGGGCGCATGCACGATGCGGCGCCCGCATTTGCCTACATCACGCCTACTCGTCCTGCGCGACCCGCTCGCCGTTCACGACGGGTGGCAGCAGTGCGGCCAGCACGTCGACCGAGCGCGCGGTCGCGCCGCGATGGCGCGCCGCGAATGCCGCGCCGGCCGCGCCCATCGCGATGCGCCGCGCATGGTCGGCGAACAGCGCGTCGAGCACGTGCGCGAGATCGAGCGGATCCTCGACCTGCAGCGCGGCGCCGGCCGCGACCGCATCGGCGGTCGCCTGCGTAAAGTTGAACACGTGCGGGCCGATCAGCACCGGCACGCCGACCGCGCATGCCTCGATCAGGTTCTGCCCGCCGAGCGGCAGCAGGCTGCCGCCGATGAACGCGACGTCGGCCGCCGCGTAATACGCGCCCAACTCGCCCATCGAATCGCCGAACAGCACCGTCACGTCGGACGGCAGCGGCGGCGCCGCCGGACGGCCCGCCGCGAGCGCGGCGGCATCCGCCGCCCAGGCCGAGCGCCGCACGCACTTGCGGTTGCTGCGCGCGACCAGCGCCTCGACTTCGCCGAAGCGCTGCGGATGGCGCGGCACCAGGATCAGCAGCGCGTCCGGCGTCTTGACCGCGTCGAACGCCTGCAGCACCAGCGCCTCCTCGTTCTCGCGCGTGCTCGCCGCGACCCACACCGGGCGCGTGCCGATCGCATCGCGCCACGCGCGGCCGCGCGCCGCGAGCTCCGGCGGCGTCGTCATGTCGAACTTCAGGTTGCCGAGCACCGCCACGTTGCGCGCGCCGAGCGACGTCAGGCGTTCCGCATCGGCCGGGCTCTGCGCGAGCACCCGCGAGAAGCCGCCGAACACGTCGCGCGTCGCCGCGCCGAACTTCGCCGCGCGCTTGTACGAACGCGCGGACATCCGCGCATTGGTCAGCACGAGCGGCACGTCCGCGCGGCGGCATTCGTCGATCAGCGTCGGCCACACCTCGGTTTCCATCACGAGGCCGAGCGTCGGCCGCCATGCGCGCAGGAAGCGCCGCACCGCGCCCGGCATGTCGTACGGCAGGTAGCAGCGCAGCACGCGATCGCCGAAGATCTGCGTGCCGGTCGCGCGGCCGCTCGGCGTCATGTGCGTGAGCAGGATGCGCGCGTCCGGGCGCGCCTTCATCAGCGCGTCGATCAGCGGCTGCGCGGCGCGCGTCTCGCCCACCGACACCGCGTGCACCCAGATCAGCGGCGCGCGGTCGTCCGGCCCGCGGCCCGGCCCGCAGCCGAAGCGCTCGCCGATATGCTCGCGGTAGCCGCGCTCCTTGCGCGAACGCACGACCAGGCGCACGACCGCGAGCGGCGCGACGAGCCACCACAGCGCGCGATAAATCACCCTCAGCATGAAGCGGCCACCTCGTGTCGTCGATTGCGGGGCGCGCTCAAACCAGGGCCCTGCCCGTGAGGCGCTCGAGGATGCCGAGCGGCGCGCATTCGCGCCGCACCATCGCGTCGACCGGCAGGAAGAAGGTCTGCTCGAGCATGAACTGGCCGGACATCACAGCGTGCGAAGTCTGATCCGAGAAACATATCCACACGCTGCCCGGCGGGAACGGCATGGTTTCCTGCGGGCTGGTCTTCTGGTAGTCGAGATCGGCCTTCATGCCGTCGTGCAGGTTCAGCATCAGGTGGTCGTACGCGCTGCGCGGCGTCTTCGTCACGTGCAGCAGGTTCAGCAGCCACGCGGAACCCGGCAATTGCGGCTTGATGCGCGGCAGGAAGCGCTTCGCGACGTCCTCGAACGGCTCGCCGACGCGCCACACGCGCGGCGCGCCGGCCGGGTTCACGTTGGTGAACACGCGCAGGATCCGCTCGCCGTAGTTCGGGCGCGACGGGAACGCGTCGACGTGCAGCCGGCTGTCGTCCTTGCGCCACGACGTCTGGCGCGTTTCGACCTGCATCAGGCGCAGGCTCGTCGGCGCGACGCGCAGCTTGCCGCGATATTCGGGGAAAAGGCCGTCGACGAGCGCGCCGGCCTGCTGCTGGAAGCGCGCGACGAGCGCGCGCACCGCCGACTGCGTGACGTTGTCGCCGAGCACGCCCGCGAGCGCGCCGCCGTTCGGCGCGAGGCTGATGTTCTTGCGTTTCGGGTCGGCCAGCGCCGGATCGAGCAGCGCTTCCTCGCCGCCTTCGATTGCGAAGCGCAGGTGCGGGAAATACAGCACCTTGCCCTCTTCGACCGCGGCCAGCAGCTGCTCGCGCGGCAGCGACAGATTGTGTCCGCGCCAGTCGGCGGACGAGACTTCGATGATCTGGGATTCGCTCATGGTCCTGGAGTGCGTGCGGTTACAGGAGACCGAAGCCCGCGAGCGCCGACTTCACCTGCGCGATCGACGGGGGCTGGCCCGCCGTGCCGAGGTTGACGACGTTCGGCGACCAGTAGCCGCCGGTCCGCCAGGCCGTCGCGAAATTGTACAGTTCGACCGTCGGACGCTTCAGCGCGGCGGCGATATGAACCAGACCTGTATCAACCCCGACGGTGGCCGCCGCGCCGTCGATCAGGCCGACCACCGCCGGCAGCGACAGCTTCGGCGGCACGATCGCCGCCGCGCCGAATTCCTTCGCGAGCCGCTCGCTCGTCGCGCGTTCCGCGTCGTTGCCCCACGGCAGCACGAGCGACGCGCCGCGCCGCACCAGCGACTGGCCGAGCTCGATCCACGCGGCGTCCGGCCACTGCTTGTCGGCGCGCGACGTCGCATGGACGAACACCACGTACGGCACCGGCAGGTTCAGCCCGAGCGCGGCGACCGCGCGCGACGCCGCGGCCGTGTCGAGGCCGAAGTCGATCGGGTCGGCCGGCGCCGGCGCCGGATCGCCGAGCGCGGCCGCGACGAGCTGCCGCGTGCGTTCGACCACATGGGTGCGCGGCTCGATCGGCACGCGCTTGCGGTAGAAGAAGCGCACCGGCCATTCGTAGCCGGCGCCGTCGGTGCGGTTGCCGAGGCCGACGAGCGGGCCGCGCGCCCAGCTCGCGACCCACGCGGTCTTGATGAGCCCCTGGCAGTCGATCACGAGGTCGTAGCGCTCGGCGGCGAGCTGCTTGCGGAACGCGCGGATCTCGCGCCAGGTCGCGCCGGAGAACGGCTTCTTGCGCCAGCGGCGCAGCGAGAACGGCAGCACGCGGCGCACGCCGTCGACGAGCTTCACGAGGTCGACGAAGCTCTCCTCGACGAGCCAGTCGATCTGCGCATCGGGGTGGCGCCGCCGGATGTCGGCGATCACCGGCATGTTGTGCACGACGTCGCCCAGCGACGACACGCGCACGATCAGGATCTTTTGCACGCTGAAAAAACGCCGGCGGACGGCCGGCGACAGGCATAAAGACGCGATTTTATCGCGGCCGGGGGCCCCGATAGACAAAAAGCGGCCGCACGCCTTGCGCGTGCGCCGCTTTTCGGGGCTGATATCGCTTCATGCCGGCGGCCGCCAGGCCGCCGGTCTCACTCAGAACGGCAGCTTCACGTCCGGCTTCGCGGCCGTCAGCACGCGGCGGAAGTCTTCCTGGATGCGCTTCAGACCTTCCTGCGTCTCCGATTCGAAACGCATCACGACCACCGGCGTCGTATTCGACGAACGTGCGAGGCCGAAGCCGTCCGGATACTCGACGCGCAGCCCGTCGATCGTCACGACTTCGTCCGCGCCGTCGAACGTCGCTTCCTTCTGCAGCTTCTCGATCAGGCGGAAGTTCTCGCCCTCGTCGAGCCAGAGCTGCAGCTCCGGCGTGCACATCGCGTCCGGCAGCGCGTTGAGCAGCACGCTCGGATCGGCCGTCTTCGCGAGGATCTCGAGCAGGCGCGCGCCCGTGTAGAGGCCGTCGTCGAAACCGTACCAGCGGTCCTTGAAGAACACGTGGCCGCTCATCTCGCCCGCGAGCGGCGCGCCGGTTTCGCGCAGCTTCGCCTTCACGAGCGAATGGCCCGTCTTCCACATCAGCGGCTCGCCGCCCTTCTCCTTCACCCACTGCGCGAGATGGCGCGTGCACTTCACGTCGTAGATGATCTGCGCGCCCGGGTTGCGCGACAGCACTTCCTCGGCGAACAGCATCAGCTGGCGGTCCGGATAGATGATCTGGCCGTCCTTCGTGACGACGCCGAGGCGGTCGCCGTCGCCGTCGAACGCGAAACCGATTTCCGCGTCGGTTTCCTTCAGCGCGCGGATCACGTCCTGCAGGTTTTCCGGGTGTGCGGGATCGGGATGGTGGTTCGGGAAGGTGCCGTCGATATCGGTGAACAGCTCGACGAGTTCGCAGCCGAGCGCCTTGAACAGGCGCGGCGCGAGTTCGCCGGCGACGCCGTTGCCGGCATCGACGACGATCTTCAGCGGCCGCGCCAGCTTGATGTCGCCGGCGATGCGCGCGACGTACTGATCCGACACGTCGATCTGCTCGTACGTGCCGCTGCCCGACTCGAAGCGCGCGTCGACGATGCGGCGGTACAAGGCCTGGATCTGCTCGCCGTAGATCGCCGCGCCGCGCAGCACCATCTTGAAGCCGTTGTAGTCCGGCGGATTGTGGCTGCCCGTGACGACGATGCACGAATCGACGCGGCGCTCGCCGCCCTTCAGCGCGAGCGGCACGCTCGCCGCGAAGTAGCCGACCGGCGTCGGCACCATGCCGACGTCGACGACGTCGACGCCCGCCGCACGCAGGCCGTCGGCCAGCGCACCGACCAGTTCGGGGCCCGACAGCCGGCCGTCGCGCGCGACGACGACCGCGTCGCCGCCCTGCCCGCGCACTTCGCTGCCGAACGCACGGCCGATCGCACGCGCCGTATCGGCGTCGAGCGTCTTGCCGACCACGCCGCGGATGTCATATGCCTTGAAGATGGATTGGGAAATCATCGATTCACTCTCGGTTGCGTGCATGGAAACTATTGGCCGCCTGGTCGGCGGCGCCCGGCATGGCGGCCGGGGCCTGCCGGGGTGGGTCGAGATGGCGGAAGCGACCCCGAACCCACTTATAATCGCTCGTTTTGATTACGCGGATACCGCCCATTTTAATGCCTAGCCGTTCCGCCGCCGCAAAACGGGCGCCCGCCGGCGCCGTTGCGCCCGCCCCGTGCGCCTGCCGGCGCGCCGCGCCATGCTGAAGCGTCTCGCCAACCCTGACGTCGCGAAAGCCGTCTCGAACCTGGTCTGGCTGGGGCTCGAACGGCTCACGCAGATCGGCGTCGCGATCGCGGTCAGCGGCCTTCTGGCCCGCTATTTCGGGCCGGACGTGTTCGGCAAATGGCAGTATGCGAATACGCTGCTCCTCGTGCTGGCGCCGCTCACCTGGGTGTGCGGCGCGGAAATCCTGGTTCCGACCATCGTGCAGCGGCCGGCCGAACAGCTCGGCGCCGTGCTCGGCAGCGCGTTCGCGCTGCGCATCGCCGTGTCGGCCGCCGCACTCGCCGCGACCTGGATCGCGATCGCCGCCGGCGCGTTCGATCCGCTCGTCGGCGCGATGCTCGCCGGCCTCGCGGTGACGATGATCTTCCGCGAACCGTTCGTCGGCGTCGTCAACGCGTGGCTGCAGAGCATGACGTACAGCAAGCCGCAGCTCGTCGCCAGCATGGTCACGGCGCTCGCCAAGGCCGCGCTCGTGTGGCTGCTGGTGCGCGCCGCCGCCGGGCCCGCGCGCTTCGCGTGGCTGTGGGCACTCGAGGCCGCCGCGATCGGCGCCGTGCTGCTGCTGTACTTCCGTCACCGCCACGGCGGCACGCTCGGCTGGCGCATCGAGCGGGCGCTGTTCCGGCATTTCGCGACGGCCGGCACGGTGTTCTGGCTCGGCCTCATCTGCATGTACCTGTTCCTCAAGCTCGACCGCCTGATGCTCGAGCGCGCCGTGTCGTTCGCCGATCTCGGCCGCTATGCCGCCGCGCAGCAGCTCAACGAGAACTGGATCACGCTCGCGCTGATGCTCGCGCAGACCATCGCGCCCGCGTTCGTGTACCGCGTGCAGGACGTCGCGCGGCTGCGCCGCAACATCGTCCGGCTGATCGCGATGACGGCCGCCCTGATGGCCGCCGGCGCGCTCGTGCTCGACGCGGCCGCGCCGCTGATCGTCGGCAAGGTGTTCGGGCCCGGCTACGAAGCGTCGGTCGACATCTTCCGCTGGGCCGTCTGGCTGTCCGTGCCGGCCGGCGTCGAGGCGATAGGCAATCTTATCGTTCTCAAATATCAAGCAAAATTCGTGTTGCTGGCAAAGTGGCTGCTCGCGCTCGCGATCGCCGCGCTCGTCAACCTGGTCGCGATCCCGCGGCTCGGCCTGTACGGCGCGCTCGTCGGGCTGGCCGGCGGCTATCTCGCCGCCGCTGCGGTCAATTTTTATTACATCCGTTTCAAGCTGCGCTCATGACGTCCCCTATTTCCGCGCCGCGCGCCGCCGGCCCGCTCGGCGACGTCGCCGTGCTGATGCCGGCCTACAACGCGCACGACGACGTCGTCCGGACCCTCTCGTCGTTTCACGAGGACGCGCCTGTATACGTGCTCGTCGTCGACGACGGCAGCACGCCGCCGATCGCCGTGCCGGACTTGGCCGGCCTCACGGTCGAGGTGCTGCGCATGCCGCAGAACGGCGGCATCGAGCGCGCGCTCGCAGCCGGCATCGATGCGCTCGCCGCGCGCGGCTTCCGCTATGCGGCCCGCATCGACGCGGGCGACCTCGCCGCGCCGCAGCGGCTCGCAAAGCAGCGCGCGTACCTCGACGCGCACCCGCAGGTCGCCTGCGTCGGCATGTGGACGCAGGTCGTGTCGCGCGCCGGCGAGCCGCGCTTCATGCTGACGCCGCCCGCCGATCCGCGCGTGCTGCGCCGCACCCGCTTCCTGCGCTCGCCGCTCGTGCATCCGTCGGTGATGCTGCGCGTCGACGCGGTGCGCGAGGTCGGCAACTATCGCGAGCAATACCGCGCGGCCGAGGATCTCGATCTTTTTTTACGCTTAATGCAACGCTACGATTGCGCGAACCTGCCGGAGCTCGGCCTCTACTACGAGCTCAACGAAGGCGGGATCAGTGCGACCAAGCGGCGCCGCCAGCTGATGTCGACGCTCACGCTGCTGCTGCGCCATTTCAACGCGCTGAACCCGTACGACTGGGCAGGCCTCGCCAAGAACCTGCTGCATTTCGTGACGCCGTACCGGACGCTGCAGCGGATCAAGCAGGCACTGTTCGCCGCGCGGCCGTCCGCGTGACGCATATTCGGCTTTTTCGACGCTTTATTTTTTTCTTTTTTTCATGACCGCCTCTCCTCCGCTGCGCATCGTGCTGGTCTGCAACACGGCCTGGGCGATCTACACGTATCGCCACGGACTGATCCGCATGCTCGTCGCGCGCGGCGCCGAGGTGATCGTCGCCGCGCCGCACGACCGCACGGTGCCATTGCTCGAACAGATGGGCTGCCGCTACGTGCCGCTCGCGGTCGCGTCGAAAGGCACGAGCCCGCGCGAGGATCTCGGCACGCTCGCCGCGCTGTACCGCCATTACCGCGCGCTCGCGCCTGACCTCGTGTTCCATTACACGATCAAGCCGAACATCTACGGCTCGGTCGCCGCGTGGCTCGCGCGCGTGCCGTCGGTGGCCGTGACGACCGGGCTCGGCTACGTGTTCATCCAGAAGAGCCGCGCGGCGAGCATCGCAAAGCGGCTCTACCGGTTCGCGTTCCGGTTCCCGCGCGAAGTCTGGTTCCTGAACCGCGACGACCTCGCGACCTTCACCGACGAGCGGCTGCTCGCGCACCCCGAGCGCGCGCACCTGCTGCACGGCGAAGGCGTCGATCTCGAACAGTTCGCGCCCGTGCCGCTGCCGGCGGGCGACGCGCCGGTGTTCATCCTGATCGGCCGGCTGCTGTGGGACAAGGGCGTGCGCGAATACGTCGACGCCGCGCGCGCCGTGCGTGCGCGGTATCCGCACGCGCGCTTCCAGCTGCTCGGCCCGCTCGGCGTCGACAACCCGAGCGCGATCGGCCGCGCGGACGTCGACGCGTGGGTGCGCGAAGGCGTCGTCGAATACCTCGGCGAAGCGCACGACGTGCGCCCGCACATTGCCGCCGCCGACTGCGTCGTGCTGCCGTCGTACCGCGAAGGCGTGCCGCGCACGCTGATGGAGGCCTCCGCGATGGGCCGCCCGATCGTCGCGACCGACGTGCCGGGCTGCCGCGACGTCGTCGCCGACGGCGACACCGGCCTGCTGTGCGCGGCGCGCGACAGCGCGAGCCTGGCCGCGCGCCTCGTGCAGATGATCGAGCTCGGCCCGGCCGGCCGCGCAGCGATGGGCGCGCGCGGCCGCCGCAAGGTGGCCGCCGAATTCGACGAGCAGAAGGTCGTCGAACGATACACAATCACCATACGCGCCTTGACGGGCGTCACTCTCTGAAGGAGCACGAAGCCATGACCACGAAGGGAACGATTCTCGTGACGGGCGGTGCGGGCTACATCGGCTCGCACACCGCGGTCGAATTGCTCGATCACGGCTATGACGTCGTCATCGTCGACAACCTCGTCAACAGCAAGGCCGAATCGGTGCGGCGCGTCGCGCAGATCACCGGCAAGACGCCGGCGTTCCACCAGGTCGACGTGTGCGACGAGGCCGCGCTCGGCAAGGTGTTCGACGCGCACCCGATCACCGGCGCGATCCATTTCGCGGCGCTGAAGGCGGTCGGCGAATCGGTCGCGAAGCCGCTCGAGTACTACCGCAACAACATCGGCGGGCTGCTGACGGTGCTCAAGGTGATGCGCGAGCGCAACGTGAAGCAGTTCGTGTTCAGCTCGTCGGCGACCGTGTACGGCGTGCCCGAGCGCTCGCCGATCGACGAATCGTTCCCGCTGTCGGCGACCAACCCGTACGGCCAGTCGAAGCTGATCGCCGAGCAGGTGCTGCGCGATCTCGAGCTGTCCGACCCGTCGTGGCGGATCGCGACGCTGCGCTACTTCAACCCGGTCGGCGCGCATGCAAGCGGCCTGATCGGCGAGGATCCGTCCGGCATCCCGAACAACCTGATGCCGTACGTCGCGCAGGTCGCCGTCGGCAAGCTGGACAGGCTGCGCGTGTTCGGCTCCGACTACCCGACGCCGGACGGCACCGGCGTGCGCGACTACATCCACGTGGTCGATCTCGCGCAAGGCCACATCGCCGCGCTCGACGCGCTGGTGAAGCGCGATGCGAGCTTCGTCGTGAACCTCGGCACGGGCCAGGGCTACAGCGTGCTGGAAGTGGTGCGCGCGTTCGAGAAGGCGTCGGGCCGGCCAGTGCCGTACGAGCTCGTCGCGCGCCGCCCGGGCGACGTCGCCGAGTGCTACGCGAACCCGCAGGCCGCGGCCGACGTCATCGGCTGGCGCGCGAAATACGGCCTCGACGAGATGTGCGTCGACCACTGGCGCTGGCAGGAGAACAACCCGCGCGGTTTTGTATAATCCGCTGTCCCATTTCCGAGCAATCCCATGCTCAGCTTCGCGTCCGGTTTCATCGTTTCCCTGCTCGTCACGCTCTTCATCGTGCGCTACGCCCATCTGCACGAGAAGTTCTCGGTGGACAGCGATCTGGCCGGCGTGCAGAAATTCCATGTGCGGCCCGTGCCGCGCGTGGGCGGCATCGGGATCCTGGCCGGGGTCGTCGCGTCGGCGCTGCTGCTCATGCAGCGCTACCCGACGATCGCCGGCAGCATCCTCGGGCTGGTCGCCTGCGGGATGCCGGCCTTCCTGTCCGGGCTCGTCGAGGACCTGACCAAGCGCGTGTCGCCGCGCGCGCGGCTCATCTGCACGATGGGCGCCGCGGCGCTCGCGTTCGGCGTGCTGCACATCGCGGTCACGCGCATCAGCGTGCCGCCGCTCGACTTCCTGCTCGGCTATGTCGCGATCTCCGCGTTCGTCACGGTGCTCGCGGTCGCGGCGCTCGCGAACGCGGTCAACATCATCGACGGCTTCAACGGGCTTGCGTCGATGGTCAGCTTCATGATGTTCGCGTCGCTCGCGTATGTCGCGTTCCAGGTCGGCGACCCGGTCGTGATGTCGGCGTCGTTCATCATGATGGGCGCGGTGCTCGGCTTCTTCGTGTGGAATTTCCCGGCCGGGCTGATCTTTCTCGGCGACGGCGGCGCGTACTTCATCGGCTTCATGCTCGCCGAGCTCGCGATCCTGCTGGTGATGCGCAACCGCGAAGTGTCCGCGTGGTATCCGGTGCTGCTGTTCATGTATCCGATCTTCGAGACCTGCTTCTCGATCTACCGGAAGAAGTTCGTGCGCGGGATGTCGCCGGGGATTCCGGACGGCGTGCACCTGCATATGCTCGTGTACAAGCGCCTGATGCGCTGGGCGGTCGGCACGAAGCAGGCGTATGACCTGACGCGGCGCAATTCGCTGACGTCGCCGTATCTGTGGCTGCTGTGCCTCGTTGCCGTGATTCCGGCGACGCTGTTCTGGCGGCATACGGTGCATCTGTTCGCGTTTGTGGTGCTGTTCGCGCTGACTTATGTGTGGCTGTACATCAGTATCGTGCGGTTCAAGGCGCCGCGGTGGATGGTGGTGCGCAAGACGCGGCGCCACAACCCCTGAGCGGCCTGCCCGTCGCAACAAAAAAGCGCCCCGTGGGCGCTTTTTTGTTGCCGCGTGCCTGCCAGGGGCCGGCTGCCGTTACCGGTTCGACACCACCCGCGCGGACACGCTCTGCAGCGCCGGCGCGACGGCCGTCTGATACTCGGGCACCCAGCGGCGCAGGTCGCGCCGCACCTCGTCGTCGCTGAGCACGCGATGCTGCATCAGCCACGGCAGCAGCTCGTCGAGCAGGTTGTCCGGCACCTCGCGGGCACGCGCGATCCGCAGTTTCGGATGCGGCGTGCGGGTGGTCGTCTCGTCGTCCGCGAGCAATTCCTCGTAGAGCTTCTCGCCCGGACGCAGCCCGGTGAATTCGATGCGGATCTGCCCTTCAGAGAAACCGTACAGGCGGATCAGGTCGCGCGCGAGATCGACGATCTTGACCGGTTCGCCCATGTCGAGAATGAAGATCTCGCCGCCATGCCCCATGCTCGATGCCTGCAGCACGAGCTGCGACGCTTCCGGGATCGTCATGAAGAAGCGCGTGATCTCCGGGTGCGTGACCGTCACCGGGCCGCCCTTCGCGATCTGCTGCTGGAACTTCGGGATCACGCTGCCCGCGCTGCCGAGCACGTTGCCGAACCGCACCGTCTCGAATTGCGTGTGCTCGCTCGTTTGCTGCAGCGCCTGGCACGCCATCTCCGCGAGCCGCTTGCTCGCGCCCATCACGTTGGTGGGGTTGACGGCCTTGTCGGTCGAGATCAGCACGAAATGGCGGACGTCATGGCGGATCGCCGCCCGCGCGACACGGTAGGTGCCGAGCACGTTGTTGCGCAGCGCCTGCCACGCGTTGAGCTCCTCCATCAGCGGCACGTGCTTGTAGGCCGCCGCGTGGAACACGATGTGCGGCACGTGGCGCGACATCACCTGGTCGAGCAGCAGTGAATCCTTCGCGTCGCCGATGATCGGCACGACCGGCTGGTCGGGGAAGCGCTCGCGCAGCTCCTCGGTCAGGCGGTACATTGCGTATTCGGACAGGTCGAACGCGACCAGCTGCGCCGGCGCGAAACGCAGGATCTGCCGGCACAGCTCCGAACCGATCGAGCCGCCGGCGCCCGTCACCATCACGACGCGGCCGCGCAGCAGCGCCTCGACGTGCGGGGTGTCGATCGTCACGGCGTCGCGGCCGAGGAGGTCTTCGAGGTCGATCTCGCGGATCTGGGACAGGAAGCCCTGCCCCGGCATCAGTGCGGTCAGCGACGGCAGCACCATCACCTTCAGGCCGGCGCGCACGCAGAGCGTCGCCACCCGGCGCTGCACCTCGACCGACGCGGACGGAATCGCCACGATCGCGTATTCGATCTTCAGCGCCTCGGTCCAGTGCGCGACATCGTTGATCGCGCCGAGCACCTTGTAGCCGTAGATTTCGCGGCCCTGCTTCGTCTTTTCGTCATCCAGCAGGCCGACGAGACGCCATTCGCCCGAACGCGACAATTCGCGCGCGAGGTTCGCGCCGGCCGTGCCGGCGCCGATCACCAGCACGGGTTTGCCCTGCCCGACGAGGCCGCCGTACAGGTAGAACTCCTTGGTCGCGCGATACAGCGCGCGGGCGCCGCCCATGATCAGGAACAGCATCAGCGGGGAGACGAGCAACACCGAGCGTGGAATGATCGGCGACGGCTGGAACATCACGGCGCCGATCATCACGATCACGCCGCCGCCCGTAAGCGCCTTCGAGATGCGCATCAGGTCGGGCAGGCTCGCGAACACCCACAGGCCGCGATACAGGCCGAACACGTGGAACATCAGTGCGTAGACGGGGAGCACCCAGGTCAGCGCGATCAGCGAACCCCGCATGAAGTCGGGCGACACGCTGCCATTGAAGCGGACCTGGTACGCGAACAACCACGCGGCAACGACCGCCGCGACGTCGAACAGGAACGCGCTCAGCGACAACCACAATGCCTTATTTCGTAACATCGGCGTCTAACCTCGAACTCGATGAGAAACGGTTTCCTCCGTACGGCGCCATCGAACATCGATCACCGCACCCACGCATGCGAGCGTGGCATACCATGCGGCGACGATGCTCCACTGCGCAACCGGCGAGCGGCCGAGCGCCCAGAGCGCCAGTGCAGCGCTGACCGCCATCGCACCATACCAAAGCAAAGCAGTCCGCGCGTGCCCCAGCCCCAGGCGCACCATCTTCTGATAATAGTGCTCGCGGTGCGCCTGCCAGAATCTCTCTCCTCTCAACAGTCGCCGTAGCAGTGTAATCGACGCATCGGCGATGAACGGCGCAAACACTAGTGCAGGAAACCAGACCGGCCACGCACCGCTAAGCAAACCCCAGTATCCGAGCGCGCCGCTCATGAAGCCGAGCGATATCGAACCCGCGTCACCAAGAAACAGCCGCGCCGGATGAAAATTGAACAGCAGGAAGCCAAGCGCCGCGCCTGCAATTGCCGCCGACACCCAGACCAGCCCGGATGCCACGTCGGCCGGCGCGGCAATCGCGTATGTCGCGAATCCGAATACGGTCATGCCGCCGGCAAGGCCATCCGCGCCGTCCATGAAGTTGTATAGATTGATGAGCCAGAGCATCAGGAACGCCAATCCCGCCGTAAGCCATAGCGGAACGGGGAACGATGCATGCGGGACGGCCAGCACCGCGACGGCGACCGCGGCCGCGTGAGCCGCGAAGCGGACCCGCACCGGCAGACCGCGCCGGTCATCGATCTGAGACACCACAGCGAGGCCAACCGTAACGAGAGCCAGTACCCACCGATCCGGCGCGAACAGCCCGATCGCGGCCACGGCGACCGGAACGATACCCAGCCCGCCCACACGGGGGACCGGCCGCGCATGCAGCGAACGTGCGTTCGGAATGTCCATCGCGATGCGCCACGCGAGCCCGGAGCGCAACAGGAAAAGCAGGATGGCTACCGTCAGCGCTGCGGCGCCGGCTGCGATAACCGTGGAACCCGCCCAAGGATTGGCAAATATCATCTGAAATGAAGCCGACATGTTCAATCAGTGCGTCGACCGATACCAATCGGCCGTCAAGGAAAGCCCTTCATCCGTCGAGAACGGCGCTTGCCATCCGAGGACGTCGCGTATCCGGCTCGCATCGACCCGCAGGTCCGTCACCAGCCGGTCGATCTGCGCGGTGCGCCCCGTGATGCGGGCAGCCATGCGCAGCCAATCGACCGGAACCGGCACCAGGCGCGCCGGGCGATGCAAGAGTACGCCCAGACGCATGAGGAGTTCCGGAACAGAAAGCGCATCGTCAGCTATGTGAAAGCACTGGCCGGCCGCGCGCGGATGCGTTATGCATAGCACGAGCGCATCGGCGAGATTGTCAACGAAGACGACACTCCGCTGCGCCGTGACGGAACGCAGCGGGAGCGGAATGCCGCGCCAGATGGCGTCCATCATGCTCAGGAAGTTGGCGCGCACTTCGGGGCCGTAAACCAGCGGCGGGCGCACGATCACGATTTCGAGCCCGTGCTCGAGGCCAAACTGCATCAATGCAGCCTCGGCCGCGCGCTTCGAGCGCCCGTACGGGTCTTGCGGCTCCGCGACATCGTCTTCGCGCAACGACAGGCCATGGTCACGTTCGCCAACCGCCTTGATGCTGCTCACGAAGACGAGCCGCCGCACGCCGTGGCGCACCGCCGCCTGCGCGACTCGCAGCGTCCCGGATACGTTCGTGCGCTCGAACGCGATATCCGGATCCGCGTCGCGCTCGTCGTGCACGTGCACACGGGCGGCGAGATGGATCACGCAATCCACCGGCGCATCGGCCGTCCAGGCACGGTCCAGCCCCGCGAAGTCGGGCGATCCGTCGACCCACTCGCGCACGCCGTCGACACAGACGCCGGCGCGCCGCACGAACCCGACCACGTCGTTGCCTCGCGCGAGCAGTTCGCGGCTCAGTGCACGCCCGACGAAACCACCAGCGCCAGTCACGAGTATCCGGCTCATAGCCATTTCCAGCCGAATCTGTTGAAAAACTTGAACGCCGAGGCCGCGAACATCATGATGTGCGCCCTGCCTTTGCGAGCTGCCCCGCCGCCGTGGTGCACGACCCGAACACACGGCGAGTAGACGACGCGCGCGAGTTCGTGAGTCCGCAGGCTAAGGTCGTAATCCTCGAAGTACAGGAAATACCGGGGATCAAACCCTCCAAGCGCCTTGAGCACGTCCGTGCGGAACAGCATGAAGCACCCGCTCACGATCGGCGGCTCCCAGGTCACGTCGCGCTCGTTGATCAGATCACGCATTTCGTAGCGCGCGAGACGCCGGTCCATCAGGCGTCGAACGCGGGCCGGCATGAAGCCACGCACCAGCAGGTCCAACAGCGACGGATAGCGCCGGCACAGGTACTGCTGCTCGCCGTCGTGGTCGCCGATCCAGGGTGTCAGTAGGCCGGTGTCGGGGTGCTGCTCCAGAAACTCGATCCCTCGCGCGAGTGCGTCCGGCGCGAGGTCAATGTCCGGATTGAGTATGAGATGGTAGCGGGATGCCGTTCGCTCAATCGCCAGATTGTGCCCTCGGCCGTAGCCAACGTTGCCGTGGCCTCGTAGCACTTTGCAGACGACGGTCGTGCGCAGACGCGACAGCGCAGCATCGGCATCGCGCAACCCACCGTTGTCGACTAGGTACAACGAAACCGGAGTATACGGCCCGTTCGCATGCAACGCATCGAACGCAATCGCAAGGCTGTCCAGCGTGCGCGCCAATTGCGCGGTATCCGGGCGATAGGTCACTATCGAGACGGACAGGGTTCCCGGGGCTGCATGCAGCGCGGGCGTCGTTTCAGTCATGTATCGTCGGGTGGAATCGATGCAGGCGATGCACCAGCGTGTCCCACCAATTTAATTAAGCAGTCTGCGCGGCCTTCGCATATCGAACAACCACGTTTTCGTTTTGTTACGGATGAAGCCTAGCCGCCGGCAATCGTGGCTTGTGCCAGATCGGCATTTTACGCTCTCCTGCCTACTCGACCACAACCGGAGGCAGTTCATCGCGCCGGGAGACGTCGAGATTACACCCCGACGCGGGCGCGTCTGTTTGCCCGTTCCACTACGTCGTCGGGCAGCAGCCACAATGGCTGCGCGCAGCATATGCGCATTCAAGCCCCAAAGGGCCACAACATGCGGCGTATCCGCACGCATTGCGTAGTAAAATCTCGCATGATTTACCAAAGGACATGATCATGAAGCTCGGGCTGGGGAGTTGGCGTTTTTTTCTTGCATTTCTTGTTGCCATTTCCCACCTCTATGCACACATGATCGACGGTCCAGCTGCGTACGCGGTCTGGGGCTTCTTCGTGCTGAGCGGTTACCTGATGACCCTCGTGCTCTCGACCAAGTACGGTCTGAAGCCAGAGGGATTACGGCACTATGCGTTCAATCGCCTGCTCCGAATCTATCCGTCGTTCATCGTCGCCGGCGCAATCGGGATCGTGACGATCGTCATGCTGCGCCATGTCGGCGTCGATCCGGCGGGACTGAATCCACAGTTTGCTTTTCCGAAAGGCCCCCTTGAATGGGTGTCGAACCTGCTGATGTTCCCCTTCGTCACGCAGCAAGGCCTGCCGGTTCCGGTTTCTGCCGCGCTATTCGTCGAAGTATGGGCATACGCACTCCTGCCGCTCTTCGCGCGAGACAAGTATGCAGCGCTACTCGGGCTTGCCGTCGCCTTCTTCGCGAACGTGCAGTTCGGCTTCGACACGGCATCGTTCGTGCCGCGCTACTGCGGCTTCGCAACCGGGCTGATGCCGTTCGCAGCGGGGGCGGTCGTCTGCCACTATCGCGCGAGCCTTGCAAAGTTCGCTGCGCCGATTCCGAGCATCGTCGTGTGGTGTGTACACGGCCTTTATTGGCTCGTCAATGACTCATGGCCGTGGACCTATGGCCTCTGGGTCTCCGTGATTCTGTCCGGATGGGTGGTCCTGTCGCTCGCGCCGCGCAAGACGGCAGGTACCGACAAGATTCTCGGCGATCTCTCCTACCCGATGTACCTTCTTCACACGACCGTTGCCGCGTGGCTGTTGCCGCAGTTCGGGTTTGGCCGAAGCTTCAAGTTCTTCGCGCTGTCGTTCGCGATGACGATCGTCGTGTCGTGGATAATGCTGAAGCTGGTCGACTACCCGCTCCAGCGACTGAAGATCGGCCAGAGCCCCGCAGGGCGACCCGGCCCTGCCGCACCGCTGTCGGCGGATCGCGCCTGATCCGACGATTCGACACCCCCGGGAGCGCACGACGACACGCCGCGCGCTTCGCATATCCCATTCCGTCGATCACCCGGTATCGCCCGGAGAGTCTCCAGGATTCTGCCGGTCCGAGCCGGTACTTCGGGCACCGAGCAACCGAATATACCGAAATATTCGACCGTGTACCTCATCAGGACGGTAGCGTACTATCCCTGCCTCGCGTGCGGCATGGCAAGCAGGTCCATTGAGCACCCCTACCCTTTCGGAATCGCGCTTCACCAGTTCTCACTCAGGATGTCCAATGCGTCATGTAATCGTCCACTACCATCTGTTTAAGAATGCGGGATCGACATTCGATGCGATCATGACCCGCAACTTCGCCGGCAAAGCGAACGGCTCGATCGAAGGCACGATGCCGTGGGACACGTTGCAGCCCGACGAGATGCAGGCATTCGTCAAGAACAACCCCCAGCTGAAATTCGTCACCAGCCACCAGGCTCGCCTTCCCTGCCTGCCTGTCGAAGGCACGCAAATTCATCCTGTCTTTTTCATTCGACACCCGATCGATCGAGTCGAATCGGTGTACATGTTCGAGCGCCGACAGGCCGAAGACAGCAAAAGCCCGAGCGTCGCGATTGCACGCCAGCACGGTCTCGCAGGCTTCGTGGAGTGGATCCTGAGCAGCGAGTCGACCGTCGTCGCAAGAGACTTCCAGGTCGCTCACCTTGCCGCCGTAGATCGGGACATGCGTGTCGCACGCGCCACGCTAGAGCAGTTGGATATTTCGATTCAACGCATTCACGAAGCGCCTTTCGTCGGTCTCGTCGATCGGTTCCACGAATCGATGCAGGTGCTGAGCCACTATCTGCGGCCCTTCTTCGGCAACCTGGATTTCACCTACAGCATCGAGAACCGCAGCGAAGGCCGGGCAGCCACGCTCGACGAGCGCCTCGCCCGAATCGAACAATCGATCGGTAAAACGCTGTACGACCAGCTGCTCGACTGCAATGCGCTCGACATGGCGCTCTATGATGTGGCGGCGGCACGCGCTGACGCGGATATTCGCCGGATCGCGGAGCTAGAAGGCACCGTTACGCAGTAATTCTGCGTAACGCAGGCGCCGACGCGGCGCCTGCCATCGGGCTATCGGACCCAGCCGCGCCGAATCACCGGATACAGTGCGACAAGATGCCGGACAGGGATGAGCGCGTGCAAAGCGTACGTACTTCCGTACGCTAACGACCGCACCACGTGTAGTACACGCCATTCACGACGTGCGCCGACCTTCGGCGACCGACGCGACTCGTCAAGTCGACTCGATTACACCGGCGATACATTTGCGCAACTGTAATCGCGTCGGCGACAAGTCACTCGCCGGTTGCATTGTCAACCAGAGTGACGCCGTACTTGCCCTCCGGTCTTTGAAGTTGCCGTCAACGCCGACCGACACGAAGGTGCCGCGTTCGTCGATCGCGATAGTGGTTTTCGCGCGAGCGCTCAACGGCACGCGGTAATACAGCGAACGCGCGAGACGCAGGAGTTGCGCGTGCGTCTGCACGGCCTGCATGTCCGCGCAGCGGAGAGGGATCATGCACCTCGACCGGGATGCCACGACGAACCGGAATTCGCCCTTCATCTGCTCAGTTTCCTGCCGGGCCGATTCGGGCCGCACGAGCCATTCCGCCCGCTCACCCTGCAGTTTATACAGCGCGGGAGCGATGCAGAAGCTGCTCAGGCTCGTCGATCGAGTGTTTCGACGATCGGTTCGAGCGAATGGACGACCCTACAACCGTCCGGCGGAATGGGGGCCGCCGCGTCGTCGACCAGCCAGAACACATGCTCGACGCCTGCCGACTGGGCGGCCTCGATGTCGGTTCGATTGTCGCCGACCATGATGGAATGACTCATGTCGACGTCGAATTCATCACGCGCCGCGAACAACATGCCGGGCTTTGGCTTGCGGCAATCGCAATGGATCTTGTATGCCCCCACGCCTGCGTCCGGATGGTGCGGACAAAAGTAGACCTTGTCGATCACGGCATCTTGCTCGGCGAATTCCCCGACCATCCAGTCAGTGAACACATGGAACGTCTCCTCCGTGTAGAACCCGCGGCCGATTCCGGCCTGGTTGGTCACGACGAAAACCCGATACCCCGCACAATTCGCCGCCCGCACCAGATCGAAGATGCCCGGGACAAACCTGCAATCCTCCGGGCGGTGCAGATAGCCGGTATCGACATTGACCACGCCGTCGCGGTCCAGAAACAACGCAGGCGTCACATTACGCTCCAGCAATCATCGCAGGCACTTCGGTCTGTGCTCGCGCATAGTCCTCAGGCACGCCGATGTCGATGAAACGGGACACGCAGTCGAAAGCGACGACCCGCATCTCGCCCAGATGCGCGGCCAGCAGATCGCCTTCGAACGAAAACCTGCCCGTAAGGCCGAATCGCGCAAACAGCTCGCGCTTGACGACGTACACGCCGGCGTTGATGTGGCCCGGCCCGGCGATGCCTTTTTCCGTAAAGCCAATCACGCGGTTGTCGGTACGATCGATCTGCACGGCGCCATAGCGGGAAATGTCTTCCACCCGGGCAACCGCCATCGCGACGTCCGCCTCCGCTTCTTGCGCATCGCGCACGAATTTGCGGATATCGAGCGTAGAAATCGTGTCCCCATTCAACACCAGCGCGCTGTCAACATCCGCACTGTCGAAAACATTGACGATCGCACCGCCCGTGCCGAGCGGTGACTCTTCGGGTACATAGGCAACACGCATCATGCCGAATTGCGTACCGAAGTATTCCGCGATGGCTTCGCGCTTGTACCCCACGGACAAGTAGGTCTGCTCGACGCCGTGCGCCCGCAGGTAGCCAAGCAGCCACCAAAGGAACGGCTTCTCCGCGACGTTGGCCATCGGCTTTGGCAGGTCCGGAACGACCGCGCGCAGGCGGGTGCCGAGCCCGCCGGCCAGAACGATTGCAGGAATCATGGACGTTTGAACACGCGCTCTTCGACCAAGCCGCAGACGATATGGCCGAGCAGAATATGGCCTTCCTGGATCTTCGGCGTCTCGCGGGACGGCACGCACACGCACAGGTCTGCCAACTCGCCCATCGCATTGCTGTTCGCGCCGGTGAAACCCGTGACGAACAGACCGTTCTTGCGGGCCTCCTCCATCGCGCGCAGGACATTCGGCGAACGGCCCGACGTCGAGATGCCCCAGAACACGTCACCCGGCCGCCCCAGCGCCTGAACCTGACGCTCGAACAGCTTCTCGTAGCCGTAGTCGTTGCCGATCGCCGTCAGCACCGACGTGTCGGTAGTCAACGCGATCGCCGGCAGACCCGGACGATCGAAGTTGAAACGGCTCACGAACTCGCCTGCGATATGCTGAGCGTCCGCCGCGCTGCCGCCGTTACCGGCGATCAGCACCTTGCCGCCTGCGCCAAGCGCCGCGACGATCTGGTCGACGAGCTTTTCCACGGTGCCGAGCAGCGAGTCATCGTTGCGAATGGCCGTGAAAATCTCGATCGCCTTGTCGACCTGAGCAATGATGGAATCTTTCATGAGTTAGTTTCTCCAGGAATACGCGCCGTGCTCGGTAAAGTTGCAGGTAAAGACCTGGCCCGAGAATTCGCTCAACTTACGCATGACCGCGGGCCGTGATGTCGGTTCGACGATGAACATCATGAAGCCGCCGCCGCCCGCACCGGACACCTTACCGGCCAGCGCGCCTGCTGCGAGCGCCGCATCGTAGACCTGGTCAATCGATGAGTTGCTGATGCTCTTCGCGGTCTTTTTCTTCGATTCCCAAGAGAGCCGCATCGATTGTGCGAACCGTTCGAAGTCGCCCTTCAGGATCGCTTCCTTCATCTTGGTCGCCTCTTCCCGAACCCGGTGCAGCGCCTCGAGCGACGTCGTGTCCTTGTCAGTGACGCTGGCCGTCTGCTGCTCGATAATCTTCGCGGATTCGCGCGATACGCCGGTATAGAAAAGCACCAGTGACGATTCAAGCTCGGCCTTCACCGATTGCTTGATGCGCAGCGGATTGACGATCACGCGATCGCCGCCGTAGAACTCCATGAAGTTCAGGCCGCCGAACGCCGCTGCATACTGATCCTGCTTCCCGCCGGCGAGCCGGAGGTCGCCGCGCTCGATTTCATACGCCAGATGCGCGACGTCGTATTCGCCGAGCGGAATCTGCAGATACTCGCAGAACGCATGCACGAGCGCCACCACCATCGTCGATGACGATCCGAGACCCGATCCGGGAGGCGCCTCCGAATGCGTCGTGATCGTGACCGCAAGTGGCTCGCCCCCGTTGTAGTCGCGCACGATGCGGTTATACACGCCGACGTGGAGGCCAAGTCCGGCCACCGGCTCGAGCACGGCGGCCGCCGGCCCCTGCCACTCGACGCAGTTGTCAGCGGCCACTAGGCGAACATCACCGTCGTCGCGCGTCGCGATAGTCGCATACGCATACTTGTCGATCGTCACATTCAGTACCAGACCGCCGAAGCGGTCCGAATAAGGCGACACGTCGGTACCGCCACCGGCAAGCCCGAGCCGCAGCGGTGCCCTGGAACGAACGATCATGATTTCGCCTCCTGCTGCGATAGCGTGCGACGCCAGTAGGCCAGCATGTCGTTGACGGTCTGCGACAGCGGGATCGCCTGCTTCCAGCCCGTCGCCTCGATCAGGTGCGTTGAGTCGCCGAAAATGACCTTCTCGTCGCTCGGTCGCAGTAGCGCCGGATCTGTTTCGAGCGTAAACGGCACCTTCGATGCGGCCGCGATCAGATCGACGATTTCGCGGATCTGGTAAGTCTTCGAGCCGCTCACGTTGTAGACGCCGCCAGGGGCGCCCCGCTCCGCCAGCAGTTCGAGTGCGCGCGCTAGGTCGCGGACGTCGGTAATCGCCCGATGCGTCTCCAGGTTGCCGACACGCAGTACTGGTGCGATCTCGCCGGCTTCGATGCGGGCGACGCGTTGCGTAAAGTCCGCACACACGTCACCGGTCTTGCGCGGGCCGGTAGTATTGAAGATCCGCGCGCACACTGCGCGAATCCGGTTGTTGGCCCAGTACTGAAGCGCGAGCATTTCCGTGGCGACCTTGCTGACGCCGTACGGATGCATCGGGCGCATCGGATGCGATTCCTTGACCGGAATGGCATCGGCCTCGACTTCGCCGTACTGCGCGCTTGAGCACGCGACAACAACAACGGGATCGATACCGGCCGCGCGAATCGCTTCGAAGACGTTCGACGTGCCGACCACGTTCGTCTCAAGGGTCTCGGCCGGTGCGGTCCACGACAGTGCCGGGTAGCTTTGCGCAGACAGCAGGTAGACGATATCCGGGCGCGCCGCCTTCATCACCGCATCGATCTGCTCGCGGTAACGAATGTCGCACCGGACGATTCGATCGGTGAATCTGGCCCAATCACCAGTCCCGATCGTCGCGTGGTAATGTGTGCCGGTCACGTCGTGTCCGGCGGCTGTCGCGCGCTCCATCAAATAACTACCGACGAATCCGGTAGCGCCCAAGATCAGGATTCTCATTATCAGCCTCTTCTAGCTCTTAATTGGTACGATGGGCTTGCAAGCGTTCCACAACGCTCGGATACGGCGTCGGATCGACATCGGTCGCAACAATGCGCCAGAGCGCGTCCTCCGAAAACCGCATGCGTGCGAATTCCTGCGAATGTTTCGAGACGCGCAGCCAGAGATCGTCGTCGGACAACAACGCAATCACGTGGTCGGCGAATTGCTGTTCTTCGTCCGAAACCGCTAGGAACGATGCAGCATCCGCAAGGCCCTGCATGCCCGCACTTGACGTCACGCAGGGCAATCCGAAACGCATCGCCTCGACGACTTTGCCCTTCATTCCGCCCCCGAAGCGCAGTGGCGCGACGCACGCGCGACTGTCGCGATAGTAGTTCGCGAGCACCTCGTCGGATACGTACCCTGTCACGCTCACGTTCCGGCCGGCAAGCGCCTTCACCTTATCAGTCGGATTTGACCCGACGATGTACAGATGCACATCGGGACATTCCTCGAGAATTTTCGGGAGAACCCGCGAGACAAACCACTCAGCGGCATCCGCATTCGGCGCGTGCCCGAACCCGGCAACGAAAATCAAATCCTTCCGGCTCGCGAGATTCTGCCACGGTTCGACCGGGAAACTGTCGAATGCGTAGACCGGGATCGTATACGCCCTGGATCGGGAATCGTTGGCAACGAGCCATTCGTGCACGTAAGCCGTTTCGAGATCCGACGGATAGTAGATCGCATCGACCTTGCGCCAAAGCGCGTGCTCCCATTCACGCACTTGCCTCAGCTCCGCTTCGAGCCCCGCGTTCCGCTGGATGGCCAGTTGATCCTGCAGCCGGCGATGATGGACGTCGTGCCCGTAATACATGATCGTCGCAGCCGAGTGCTTCCGGATCGCGTCGACGAATTCGATCGACACATGCGGACGGCTCAGCAGCACGTAATCGACGAACTGGCCGTTCTGCGCGATCCATTGATCGAACTTCCCCGCGTATTCCGCGCCGTAGAAGATCTCTACGCCGATCTGCTCAAGCTTCTGTGCATACTCCGGGTCATACCAGAGGTTGTGCGGCCAGAACTTCACGTTAAGCCCATGCTTCTGGAAGAGGCGCATGAACTGCCACATGGTGCGCGACCCCGCATCCCGATCCGGCTGCGGCACATAGTGGTCGATCACAAGCACCGTCTTGTTCAGCGTCGAGCGATCCTTCGCGAGAAAGACGCCTTCGCCGTTCGGAAAATGCTCGCGCTCGAGACGCGCGCGCCACCGCTCAACGAACTTCTTCTGATTGACTACCTGGTACGCCTTCACGCCACTCGACGTGTCGGTGCCATGCGATACGCCCTCGTAGTGCACGACGACGGACTTGGGCTGATAGCGGACCCGCAGCCCTTTTTCGCGCACTTGGAATGCGAGGTCGGTGTCCTCGCAATAGGCAGGCACGTACAGTTCGTCGAAGCCACCGAGTTCGCGGAACAACGCGGTTGGAATCAGCAGCGATGCGCCCGAGCAATAGTCGGTATCCTTCACGTACTCGTAGACGCTGCGTCTCGGGTCGTCAAGGCGACCAAAATTCCACGCCGAACCATCCCGCCACATGATCCCGCCAGCCTCCTGCTGTCGGCCATCCGGATATATGAGCTTGGAGCCCACCATCCCGCAGTCGGGCTCATGCGCAAATACGTCGAGCATCGCATCGAGCCAGCCCGCCGTCACCTCGGTGTCGTTATTCAGGAAGTAGACGTATTCACCGCGCGCATGCGTAACCGCCTGGTTGCACGACCGCAGAAAGCCGAGGTTGGTTTCGTTAAGGAAGAACCGCAGGCCGGGCACACCCTGCAGGCGCAGAATCTCGTCGTCACCGGACGCATCCTCGGCAACGATGACTTCGACGGGCACGGTCGGGAGATGGCGCGCGATCGACCGCAGGCACGATACCGTGTGCACGATGTTGCCGTAGGTCGGAATGATGATCGAAACGACCGGCACCGCGACTTCGTCGAACCGCAGCATCATCAGCGCCTCGTCGATCTGCTCGCGCGCGACCTGCTGCGTATCGATCGGTGCCGGCATCTGTCCGCGCCGATGACGGTCCCACACCTCGTAGTGAACGACGCCCTGGAAGACCCAGCCGCCGTGGCGATAGGCGAAATCGACGCCCCAGTCCTTCCAAGCTTTCGGCAATGGCGCGCGCTTGTATGCCGCGCGAGCGGCGCGCACGAGGCCGGGGCGCATGCGCGCGCGCGACGCGTGCTTGGCGCCCTGCGTCGCGCGCACGATTGCGCGCAGCGGCGCCGTCACCTTCCACGAGCGCGACTCGAGCATCTCGTCGAGCGCGCCATTCACTTGGTCGCGCTGATGCGTCAACTGCTCGCAACGGCCGATCAGCTCCGCATTGCGCGCCTTCGCGTCGTGCAATTCCTGCTCGAGCGCAAGCGCCTTTGCGTACCGCTCCTGCCATTCCTGCTCGAGACGGCTGACGCTTGCCGCATACGAGACGTTGTCACCCAACGCCACATCGTGAAGCGCGCGCAACGATTCGTGATCGGCCGCCAGCGTGGCAATACGCTCGGACAGTCGCGCGTTTTCGGCGATCAACGCCGTGCGTTCTCCCCGCAACGCCGCAATGCTCTGCACATGCGCGCCGCACTCTACCTGGAGGGACGCCAGCCGGCTTCTGACATCGGTCAATTCGTCGCCGAGCCTCTCCGCCAATCGGCTGCGCTCGTCGAATTCGCGCTGCAGCGCTTCGAGGCACGCGCGGGTACCAGAGTCCGGCGTCGCACCCGAGCAAGCCGTTTCCATGCGGCCGAGCTCATCGCGCAGTGTCGCACGCTCAGCATCGAGTTCAAGCGCCCAGCGCGAGCGATCCTCAAATTCGTTCTGCAGCTCCGCGTGACGCGTGCGAAGCGCGTCGATCTCGTCGCTGACGCTCGACGCCCAGCGCAGCACGTCTTCCCGCTGCGCATACAGGTCCGTGCCCTGCTCGAAGAACACCGAGCTTTCGATCGGCATGGCGATCTCCACATCCTTCGCGCACGTGCACACGGCGACGAAGTACATGATCCGCTCCGGTGCGATCGTTTCCTTCACGATCGACTCGCCCTGCAGCGTTAACGCGTCGTATCGGTCGGCCGCCTTGTCCATCGGCAGCAGCATCGAACTCGTCACCATCCGTTGCCCGAAGTAACGCACGTTCGGAAAATGCTCGCGCAGCAGTGCGTCGAATTCGTCGAAATACAGTTCCTTGACGTGAAACTCGTTCTGGTAGCCTCGATCGTCAGAATAGACCTTCTTATTCGGCGACGAGATGACGAGCATGCCGGCCGGCCGTAGCACCCGGCGGATTTCCGCCAGCATGTCGTCCTGTTCGGCAAGATGCTCGATCGTCTCGAATGAGACGACCACGTCGACGCTCGCATCCGCGAGCGGGATCGCGGTCACGCTGCCTGCCTTGAAATTCAGGTTGCGGAGGCTGTTATATCGCTGCGATGCATGCTCGACGACACCTACATCGATGTCGACGCCGATGACCGAACGGGCTCTTGTCGCGAGCAGGGCCGACCCGTAACCTTCGCCACAGGCGATGTCGAGCACGTCCTTTCCCTGCAGCGTCTCCAGCATCCAGCCGTAACGATGCATGTGCTCATAGCGAATCTCTCCCTGCTCGGTCGGTATGAATCGTTCGCCAGTAAAGTCCAGCATTGCTACGCCTCTTCGGAAATAGTTATATCCAGCATCGGAATGCCGACCAGACCATAGCGCATCGAACTCTCGACGGCTCGTAGCGTCAACGCGTCATGTATCCAGTGCTGCTGCGTATGGTCATCCTGCGATCCCGTAGCAAGTGCCACGTCGATCGAGTATGGACCCGTCGGCAACATTGGCATCCGGAAACGGAATGCCGCTTGCAGGCGCTGCCCTTCGTTGCCGTCGATCTGTTGGTTGTTATAAGTAAGAAACGTGTTATCGCCGAAGAGGCGCTGCCCAAGGCGGTCCTTGAAATAGAAGCCGAAGATCAGATTCCGCAGCGGCGCGTGAACCGATGCGGATATCTTCAGCTCGACGATCTCGCCCCCCTGAACCAGCGTGATCGGCTTGCCGTTTTCGTCCGTCAACCCGACACGTTCGATGGTCGCGCTGCGCGCACCGAAATCACCATTTGCGCCATCGGGGTCGAATTCGAACACTTCGAAGCGCGTTGCGGCCCCGTTCTGCCTCATGGCATCCCAGCGCGAGTCGACGACGTCGAGCACGATGCTTTCGCGTTGCTTCTTCCGCCCCGCAACCTTCACGACCGCGCCTTGTGTGCCCCGGTCGAGCGCGTGCTGTTCCGCAAGGTACGCCTCGACCGTTTCCTTCGCGCCGCCGTCCATGCGCACAACGCCGTGGTCGAGCCAGATCGCCCGCGAGCACAGGTTGGTCACGGCGCCCGTATCATGACTGACGAACAGCAGCGTGCCGTTCTTCTGAAACTCGCGCAGAAACCGCATGCACTTCTGAGTAAAGCGGACGTCACCAACTGACAGTGCCTCGTCGACAATGAGCACATCTGCATCGACGTGTGCCGCGATCGCAAACGCGAGGCGGACGTACATCCCGCTCGAATACGTCTTCACCGGCTGCGAGATGAAATCGCCGATCTCCGAAAACTTCACGATCGAGTCATAGCGCTCAGCCAACTGTGTTTCGGTTAGCCCGTACAGCATGCCGCTCAGGTAGACGTTTTCCTCGCCCGTGAACTCAGGATTGAAGCCCGCGCCCAACTCAAGCAGCGCCGCGATGCGGCCATGCGTCGTCACTGAGCCGCGCGACGGAAAGATCGTCCCGCAAACCAGCTGCAGCAACGTCGACTTCCCCGACCCGTTCTGCCCGATGATCGCCACCGTCTCGCCGCGACGCACTTGTAGCGAAACGTCGTGCAGCGCCCAGAATTCACGGAAATAAGCAGAAGGTTCGCGACCGAACAGCCGGCTCACGCGCGGCAGCACCATCTGCTTCAGCCGATCCTGTGGAGCAGCGTAAATCTCGTACCGCTTGCCGAGGCCATTCACTTCAATGGCAAAAGGCTTGTTATCAAAGGACATCGGCAAAACCCTTACGCGTCTTTTCAAACCAGATCAGGCCGCCCCAGGCGACCGCATAAGCGATGAGCGAATAGATGCACCATCCCGCCCAATCGATTCCGTGGCCCCAGATGACGACACCGCGCAATTGTTCGATGACGAACGTGAGCGGATTGAACATGATGGCGACCTGAAAGGTCTTCGGTACGGAAGTGATCGGATAGAACACCGGCGCGAGAAACATCAGCAACGACGTCACGATCCCCATCACCTGCCCAAGGTCACGCATGAACACGCCGAGCGACGACAGAATCCAGACCAGCCCAACCGTGAGGATCAGGAACGGCAGCAGCACGACCGGTGCAAGCACAGCGGTGAGCGGCAGATGTCCCTGCCACAAAAAGACGGCGACCAGCAAGATGCTGGACGCGATCAACATATGGAACAGCGCCGTACCGACGGAAATCCAGCCAAGCGCCTGCAGAGGAAAGACAACTTTCTTCACATAGTTTGGATTCCCGACGACAAGCGTCGGGGCTCGGTTCAGACACTCGGCCATCAGACCGTGCACCAGCACGCCCACAAACATTACAATCGCGAATTCGGCATGATCGGTCGACGTGGGCCGCCAGCGCGACTTGAAAATAAAGCCAAACACGAATGTGTATATCGCCAGCATCACTAGCGGGGTGATGAACGACCAGAACAAGCCCAAAAACGAACCCTTGTATCGGCCAACCACCTCGCGCCTTATGAACTGAACGATCAACGGGCGATCCGACATCAGCGAGCGAATCACTGCCAACGGATCACGAAGTGCAAATTTCCTGTTCATCTACTAGTCAAACCTATAGTTACAACACGTCCGCCACATTAAGCCGACGACCGAAACGCCGTCAGCGCCGGATCAGCTCGTCGAGCACTAGGTCGACGCCCTCTTGCCACTGCGGGCGGCGCAGTCCGAACCGGCCTTGCAGGCGACTGCCGTCGAGCACCGAATAGGCAGGACGCGGTGCCGGCAACGGATAATCTCTCGTTGCGATCGGTTCGATCCGCTCGGTACGCAGTTCGCCGGCGCCGATCAGGCGAACGCGCTCGAGAATGTATTGTGCAAAACCGTGCCAGGTCGTCGCGCCGTCAGCGGTGAGGTTGAAGAGGCCACTGGCAAAACGGCCCTCGCGCCGCTCGATGACCGCTTGCCTGACTGCATGCGCGGTTGCATCGGCAATGAAGCGCGCACTGGTCGGTGCGCCGTGCTGATCAGCCACGACGCGTAGCTCCGTCCGCTCGCGCATCAGGCGTAGCATCGTCAGCAGGAAGTTCGCGCCGCGGGCACCATAAACCCAAGTCGTGCGAAACAGCAGGTAATCCGCGCCTGATGCAGCTACCGACTGCTCTCCGAGCAGCTTGCTGCGGCCATAGGCATTCTGCGGATGCGTGGCCGCGTCCTCGTGATATGGCTCGCGCGCGGTCCCGTCGAATACATAATCCGTCGAATAGTGCACGAAGAGCGCACCCATTTCGCGGGCCGCGTTTGCCAGCGCGCCCACTGCCTCGCCATTGACGACGTCGGCGAGCGCGGTCTCGGTCTCGGCGCGATCCACCGCAGTGTACGCGGCCGCGTTGACGATCACATCCGGACGCAATGCACGCACGCGCGCGGCCAGCTCGTCAGGCCGCGTCATGTCAGCGGACGCGCGATCCAGCGCATGCACCTCTCCGAGCACCGACATCGAGCGGGCAAGCTCCCAGCCGACCTGCCCCGTGCGCCCCGTCACCAGGATCTTCATGCAAACACCTCGGCTCCTATGAGCGTCGCACCCTGTGCATCCTTCTCGGACACGAGCGGCTCCCTGTCGATTGGCCAATTGATGGCGATCTGCTTGTCATTCCAGCGAATGCAGCGCTCGAACTCCGGGTACCAATAATCGGTCGTCTTGTACAGAAACTGCGCAGACTCCGACAGCACGACAAAGCCATGGGCGAAGCCGGGCGGCACCCATAGTTGCCGGTGATTGTCGACCGACAGGTGCACACCAACCCATTTGCCAAAATTTGCCGAACCCTTGCGGATGTCGACCGCGACATCGAACACTTCGCCTTCGACCACACGAACGAGTTTGCCCTGCGAGTGCTGAATCTGGTAATGCAGGCCGCGCAACACCCCCTTCGAAGACCTCGAATGGTTGTCCTGCACGAATTCGACACCCGGTTCGACCAACTCCGCGAACTCGCGCGCGTTGAAGCTCTCGTAGAAATACCCACGCGCATCGCCAAACACCTTCGGCTCGATGATCTTGACTTCGGGCAATGCCGTTGCCGTTACTTGGATGGCCATGCAACCTTATCCGTAAGAAAATTCTTGAGGTATTGTCCGTACGCGTTCTTCGCAAGCGGCTGCGCAAGCCTCAGCACCTGTTCCGCGTCGATCCAGCCCCTGCGGTAGGCAATCTCTTCCGGGCACGCGACGACGAGCCCCTGACGCTTCTGCAGGGTCGCAATAAAGCTCGCTGCTTCGATCAGCGAGTCGTGCGTACCTGTGTCGAGCCATGCGTAGCCGCGCCCCATGATCTCGACGTCGAGCGTACCGTCCGCGAGATACCGCGAGTTGACATCAGTGATTTCAAGCTCGCCGCGCGGCGACGGCTTGATGTCGGCCGCGATGTCGCATACCCGCTTGTCGTAGAAATACAGCCCTGTGACCGCGTAGTTCGAACGCGGCTTTGCCGGCTTCTCCTCGATCGACAACGCGCGGAAAGATTGATCGAATTCGACCACGCCGTAGCGCTCCGGATCGTTGACGTGATACGCGAATACCGTTGCACCCGCTTCCTGTCGGTACGCGCGTTCGAGCTGCTTCGCGAGATCGTGGCCGTAGAAGATGTTGTCACCGAGGATCAGCGCCGACGGATCATTTCCGACGAATTCCTTGCCGATGATGAACGCCTGCGCCAGACCATCCGGCGACGGCTGAACCGCATACTGGATGTTCATGCCCCACTGGCTGCCGTCGCCGAGCATGGCCTCGAAGCGCGGTGTGTCCTGCGGCGTGGAGATGATCAAGACATCGTGGATCCCCGCCACCATCAGGGTTGACAGCGGATAGTAAATCATCGGCTTGTCGTATACCGGTAGCAACTGCTTCGATACGACGTGCGTGATCGGATAAAGCCGCGTGCCGGACCCGCCGGCGAGAATGATGCCCTTACGTGCCATCGCCGATGCCCTCAAGCGCGCTGCGCATAGTTAGTCTCGACCCACTTGCGGTATTCACCCGAGACGATCTCGTCGACCCACGCCTGATTGTCGAGGTACCAGTCGACCGTTTTCGCGAGACCCGTCTCGAACGTCTCGGCCGGCTTCCAGCCCAGCTCTCGCTCGAGCTTGCGCGCGTCGATCGCGTAACGGCGGTCGTGGCCCGGACGATCCTTCACGTAAGTGATCTGGTCGCGATACGAACCGGTCACCTTCGGCCGCGCGTTGTCGAGGAGGTCGCACAGCGTGTGCACGACGGCGAGGTTCTTCTTCTCGTTCCATCCGCCGACGTTGTACGTCTCGCCCGGTACACCGCGCGCAAGCACTTCGCGAATCGCGCTGCAGTGATCGCCAACGTAGAGCCAATCGCGCACGTTCTGGCCGTCGCCGTAGATCGGCAGCGGCTTGCCGGCAAGCGCGTTCGCAATCATCAGCGGAATCAGCTTCTCGGGGAACTGGTACGGGCCGTAGTTGTTCGAACAGTTCGTCGTGAGCGTCGGCAATCCATACGTGTGATGATAGGCGCGTACCAGATGGTCGGAGCCGGCCTTCGTCGCGGAATACGGGCTGTTCGGTGCGTATGGCGTCGTTTCGGAGAATTGCGGATCGGTCGCGGACAACGAGCCGAACACTTCGTCGGTCGACACGTGCAGGAAGCGGAACGCGGCCTTGTCGGCATCGTTCAGGCCATTCCAATACTCGCGCGCCGCTTCGAGCAGCGTGAACGTGCCAACGACGTTGGTCTGCACGAAATCGGCCGGACCATGGATCGAGCGGTCGACGTGGCTTTCCGCGGCAAAATGCAGCACCGCGCGCGGCTTGCGCTCGGCGAACAGCATGTCGAGCGCGGCGCGATCGCAGATGTCGACGCGCGCGAACACATGTTTCGGATTCCCTTCGAGAGAATGCAGCGTACGGAGGTTGCCTGCGTAGGTCAGCTTGTCGACGTTGAGCACCGCCTCATCGGACTGGCTCAGCCAGTCGAGTACAAAATTGGCACCGATAAAACCCGCGCCGCCCGTAACCAGGATCATGAGGCTCCCTCTAGAAATTCATGGCAAGCATCGCTTCGGATCTCGCCGCGTCGGATATTGCAAGTGGCAGCATCGTCCCCGCCGCCTCAGGCCCGGCATTTTAACCGGTCGCCATGCCCGCCAAAGTCATGTGATGTTAATTTTCTGGGCGGAAACGACAATTATAGGAAGCCGTTAGATGAAAAAGCCATGCTGCTAACAACTTGAAACAGCGGTGCGAACCCCCATTGATTGAGAAGATTCCTCCTCAATCATCCAATTTTTCGCAATTATTGTTTTCAGCTCAGCCATTTCGTCGACTTTTGTCTACCTTGCCCTTCGACTTGCAACCACCCGCCCCCATGCCCCCTCCCCCCATCGCCATCGGCGACATCCAAGGCTGTCACTCGGCTTTCGAGTCCCTGACAGCAAAACTCGCCGCCCCTTCCGACACTCCCCTCTGGATCGCCGGCGACGTCGTCAACCGCGGCCCGGCCTCCCTCGCCGCGCTGCGCGCCCTTGTCGACCTCGGCCCCCGCGCCACCGTCGTGCTCGGCAACCACGACCTCCATCTGCTGGCGGTCGCGGCCGGCATCCGCACCGAGCGCCCGGGCGACACGATCGGCGAGATCATTGACGCACCGGACGCAGAAGACTTGCTCGAATGGGTCCGCCACCGCCCGTTCGCGCACTTCGAGCACGGGATGCTGCTGGTCCACGCCGGCGTCCTGCCGCAATGGGACGCCACGCTCGCGCTGGAGCTCGCCGACGAACTCCAGCGCGCGCTACGCGCGCCCGACTGGCGCGACACGCTCTCGCACCTGTACGGCAACGATCCGAACCAATGGCATCCGAACCTGAAAAAACGGGACCGGATGCGCGTCGCGTTCAACGCGTTCACGCGCATCCGCTTCTGCACGCCGGACGGCGCGATGGAATTCCGCGCGAACGGCGGCCCCGACAGCGCGCCGCCCGGCTACCTGCCATGGTTCGACGTGCCCGGGCGGCGCACCGAGGACGTGACGGTCGTGTTCGGGCACTGGGCCGCGCTCGGCCTGATGCTGCGCGACAACGTCGTCGCGCTCGATTCGGGGTGCGTATGGGGGAATCAGTTGTCGGCCGTGCGCCTGACGGCGGATCCAGCCGCACGCACGGTCACGCAGGTGCAGTGCGAAGCGTGCCGCACGCCCGGGGAGTGAACGCACGGCTGCGGCCGCGGCATGCGCCGCGCCCGCATCGCAAAAAAAACCGGCGCACGGCGCCGGTTCGACTTCAAACGTAAGCGGCGCTCAGCCCTCGCGGCCGGGCACCGGCTCGTCGGCCACGCCGTCCGCCGCTGCACCCGCGCCGATTTCGGTCGCCGGGTACGCATCCTTCGCGAACTGCGCAAGCGCCTCGGCCGTGGGCCGGCCGACGCTCGCCTGCATCGCGTCGAGTGCCGCCGCGATCGCATCCCGCGCGGCCGCGGACGTCGCGCGCCGGTCGCCGCCCGGCTCGATCGGGTCGCACACGTACAGGTGCGCGACCAACGGCCCGCCGCGCAGCACCATGTCGAGCGACGTGCCGAGCGACAGGTCGCCGACGTACGCGGGCGCGACCGACTGGCGGCCCTGCGCGTCCTCGTACATCAGGCAAACCGGCTGCACCGCGCAGCCGGCGGACACCGCCGCCTGGAACAGGTTCGCGTGGAACGGCAGCAGGCCCTGGCCGTCGGACGTGGTGCCCTCCGGAAACACGCACATCAGCCCGCCGTTGCGCAGGCGGTCGGCCATCTCGTGCATGATGCGCATCGCCTCGGTGCGCTTCTCGCGCTGCAGGAACACGGTGTCGAGCTGCTCGGCGAGCCAGCCGACCACCGGCCACTGGCGCACCTCCGCCTTCGACACGAACGGCGTCGGCCGCCATGCGTTGATCGCGTAGATGTCGAGCCACGAGATGTGGTTGCCGACGACGAGCGCGCTCGAATCGAGGCGCGCACCGTCGTTGTGGACGACGAGGCGCATCCCGCAGATCCGCAGCAGCTTCAGCGACCAGCGCCGCGTGATCTCGGCGCGGTGCGCGGGCGTCACGCGCGAGAAACGCAGCGCGACGATCGCCATCCCGCGCAGCAGGTGAAAGACGAGGCGCAGCTTGCGAAGGGCAGTCATGGCGCGTTCCGGCTGGATCAGTTCTCGAACGCGACCTGCCCGGCGACGAGCGTCGCGCGCACGCGGGCGGGCAGCTCATAGCCGAGGAACGGCGAGTTGTGGCCCTGGCTCTTCAGGCCGCGCGGCTCGACGCGCCAGTGCGCGCGCGGATCGAACACGCACAGGTCGGCCGCGCCGCCTTCGCTCACGCGCCCCGCCGGCAGCTTCAGCACGTCGGCCGGCGCGCACGTGATGCGCTTGAGCGCCTGCACGAGCGGCACGCCGGCTTCGTCGGCCCACTTCACGGTCAGCGACAGCAGCAGTTCGAGCCCGGTCGCGCCAGGCGTCGCTTCGCCGAACGGCAGCAGTTTCTCGTCGTCGTCGACGGGCGTGTGATCGGAGCAGATCGCATCGATCGTGCCGTCGGCGAGCGCCGCGCGGATCGCCTCGCGGTCGCGTTCGCTGCGCAGCGGCGGATCGAGGCGGAATTGCGAATCGAAATAGCCGATGTCGACGTCGATCAGGTGCAGGTGGTTCACGCCGACGTCGCAGGTCACCGGCAGCCCTTCGGCCTTCGCCGCGCGCACAAGCGCGAGACCGGCCGCCGACGACAGCCGCGCGAGGTGCACGCGCGCGCCCGTCACGCGCATCAGTTCGAAGATCGTGTGCAGCGCGATCGTCTCGGCCGCGACCGGCACGCCGGACAGGCCGAGCCGCGACGCGACCGGGCCGCTCGCCGCGACGCCGCCGCGGCCGATGAACGCATCGATCGGCCGCAGCCACGTGGTGAAGCCGTAGGTGCTCGCGTACTGCAGCGCGCGCAGCAGCACCTGCGTGTCGCGCACCGGCACGTTCGCGTGCGTGAAGCCGACGCAGCCCGACTCGGTCAGCGCGACCATCTCGGTGATGACTTCGCCCTTGAGGCCGACCGTCAACGCGCCGAGCGGATGGACGTTCGCCTGGTGCAGGTTGCTTGCGCGGAACTTCAGCATCTCGACGAGGCCAGGCTCGTCGAGCACGGGGTCGGTGTCGGGCGGGCAGACGAGGCTCGTCACGCCGCCCGCGACGGCCGCCGCCATCTCGGATTCGAGCGTCGCCTTGTGCTCGTAGCCCGGCTCGCGCAGCCGCGCGCACAGGTCGACGAAGCCGGGCGCGACGATCATGCCCGTGGCGTCGATCGTCTTCGCGGCGTTGAATTCGGCCGGCGCGGTACCGATCGCGGCAATCTTGCCGGCCGCGACGAAAACGTCGGCCTGCCGCTCGGTGCCGGTGACCGGGTCGATCAGCGTGCCGCCTTTGATATGAATCTTCATGCGCTGTCTGTGAATGCGTTGAATGCGTAAAAGGGAGGCGCGGCGCGCGGGCTCAGTCGTGGTTGGCCGCGACGATGCCCATCACCGCCATCCGCACGGCGATGCCGAACGTGACCTGGTTGAGGATCACCGACTGCGGGCCGTCCGCGACCTGCGAATCGATCTCGACGCCGCGGTTCATCGGGCCCGGGTGCATCACGATCGCGTCCGGCGCGGCGAGCGCGAGGCGCTCGGGCGTCAGCCCCCAGCTCTTGAAATACTCCTGCGCGGACGGCAGCAGCGCGCCGCTCATCCGCTCGTTCTGCAGGCGCAGCATGATGATCACGTCGACGCCCTTCAGGCCTTCGTCGAGGTTGTGGAACACCTTCACGCCCATCTGCTCGAGGCCGCCCGGCAGCAGCGTGCGCGGGCCGATCGCGCGCACTTCCGGCACGCCGAGCGTGGTGAGCGCGTGGATGTCCGAGCGCGCGACGCGCGAATGCAGGATGTCGCCGACGATCGCCACGCGCAGCTTCGTGAAATCGCGCTTGTAGTGGCGGATCGTGTACATGTCGAGCAGGCCCTGCGTCGGGTGCGCGTGGCGGCCGTCGCCGGCGTTGATCACGTGCACGTGCGGCGCGCAGTGCTCGGCGATCAGGTACGGCGCGCCGCTCGATGCGTGACGCACGACGAACAGGTCGGCGTGCATCGCCGACAGGTTGTTGATCGTGTCGAGCAGCGATTCGCCCTTGCTCGTCGAAGACGCGTTGATGTTCAGGTTCAGCACGTCCGCCGACAGGCGCGTCGCGGCGATCTCGAAGGTGGTGCGGGTGCGCGTCGAGTTCTCGAAGAACAGGTTGAACACGGACTTGCCGCGCAAGAGCGGCACCTTCTTCACTTCGCGGTCCGTCACGCTGACGAACTGCTCGGCCGTATCGAGGATGTGGTTGACGATCGAGCGCGGCAGGCCCTCGATCGACAGCAGGTGCTTCAGCTCGCCGTTCTTCGTGAGCTGCGGGTTGCCCTTCAGGAAGCCGTAGCGGAATCGCTCGGGGCTCGCGGCCGCAGCGGGATTGCCGGCGCGGCCAGTGGTGTCGGTGGTCATGATGTGCGTGATTCCAACTTGTGCAAACGGGCCGCGGCACTCGCCGGCGGCCCGGGATCCGGATTCGGTGCGCTCAGCCGCCGTGCGCTTCGACGCGCAGCGTGAAGTTCGCCGCGTCGTCGCGCGCGAGCACGAGGGTCGCGTCGGCCGGCACGTCGAGCGCGCCGCCGGCGAAACGCGCGGCCACCGGCAGCTCGCGGCCGCCGCGGTCGGCCAGCACCGCCAGCTCGACCGCGGCCGGACGGCCGTAGTCGAACAGTTCGTTGAGCGCCGCGCGCACGGTGCGCCCGGTATACAGAACATCGTCGACGAGCACGATGCGCGCGCCGTCGACGTCGAACGGCAGCGACGTCGGGCTCGCCTGGCTGTGCAGGCCCTTCTTCGCGTAGTCGTCGCGATGCAGCGCGACGTTCACGACGCCGAAGCCCGGCGCGCCGAGATCGCGCGCGAGCCGCTCGGCCAGCCATGCGCCGCCGCTGTAAATGCCGGCGAGCCGGGGCCCGCCCGCTTCGGCGAAGGCCGCGCCGTATGCGTCGCGGATCTGGTCGAGCAGGACGCGGTATAGCGCCTCGGCATCAATGGTGCTCATGGTCGGACAATTGATCGAGATACTGTTGAAGAATGACGCGCGCGGCTTCCGCATCGAGCATGTCGGCGCGCGCGCGGCCGCGCACGTCGCGCGCGCGCAGCTCCGCTTCGGCCTCGACCGACGAATAGCGTTCGTCGACCCAGGTGACCGGCAGGCCGAAGCGGCCGTTCAGCTGGTTGCCGAAGCGCTTGGCCTGCTGCGTCATGTCGTGCGGCGTGCCGTCCGGATGCATCGGCAGGCCGACCACGAGCGCGTCCGGCCGCCATTCGGCCAGCAGGTCGCCGACCGCCTTGAAGCGGTGCTCGCGGTTCAGGTTGGGGATCACGACGAGCGCGCGGGCCGAGCGCGTCAGCGCATTGCCGATCGCCACTCCGATGCGCTTCTCGCCGTAGTCGAACGCCAGGAGCGTCGCGTCGCGCGCGCTCGTGCCGTTCATGCGTGCCCTGCCTCGCCGGACAGCATCGACGAGCTGACGCCGAGCAGGCCGAGCGCCGCCTCGAAGCGCTCCTCGGCCGGGGTGTCGAACACGATCCGCGGATCGGCGGCGACGGTCAGCCAGCCGTTGCGGGAAATCTCTTCCTCGAGCTGCCCCGCGCCCCAGCCCGCATGGCCGAGCGTCAGCAGGAAACGCTTCGGGCCGGTGCCCGTCGCGACCGCCTCGAGCACGTCCTTCGACGTGGTCATCTCCAGCCCGCCCTCGACGGACATCGACGAGTTGTAGTTCGCGCCCTCGACCGGCTCGTGCAGCACGAAGCCGCGCTCCGTCTGCACCGGGCCGCCGAAATACACGGGGATGTGCAGCAGCGGCTCGATGTCGAGCTTCAGGTCGATGCGGTTGAACAGGGATTCGAGGTCGATGTCGGTCGGACGGTTGATGACGAGGCCGAGCGCGCCGCGCTCGCTGTGATCGCAAAGGTACACCACCGTTCCCGAGAACGTCGGATCGGCCATGTTCGGCATGGCGATCAGGAACTGGTTGGTCAGGTTGATGCGATCGGAAGGCTTTGACATGGTTTGAATTTTAGCAAAGACGCCGCGGCCTGATCGAGGCCGCGATCAACAAGCAACGCCGCGCCGCGCTGGCAACGGCGCGCACGGATCACACGGCACTCTAACACGCGCGCGCAAGCGCACGGCAGTGCGTTGCCGGGGGGCGCGGCACCGGCCGCCGCAGGGTCCCGGGATCATCCGTGCCCGGCCCGGCCGAGCGCCGCGCCGAGCGCTTCGCTCGCGGCGGTCAGGTCCGGCGGCGCGACGCCCGCCGCGATCTTGAGCAGTGCCCCGCGCAGCATGTCGGACGCGTGGCGGTGCGCCGCGACGCTGCCTTCGGCCGGCGGCACGCCATGCGCGGCGCGGCGCCACGCGAGGCCGAGCGTGTCGGCCAGCAGCGCCGCGTGGCCGAGGCCGAGCGCGCAGGCGGCCGCGCCGACGCGGTAGGCCGCCTCGGCCGCCCGCCACGCGGCGCCCGCGTCGGCGTGAGCGGGGTCCGCCGTCAGGTCGGCCATCGACGCATCGGCGGTCTGCAGGAAATCCTCATACGCATGCGCGTTGACGGTCACGACGCCGAGCTCGCGGGTCGGCGCCACCGCGAGCGCATCGTGCTCGGCGCGCGCGGCATCGGCTTCCCACAACGCTTCGGACGCGGGGGTACCGGCCACGTGCCAGTCGACCGTCAATCCGTAATCGTGCAGCACGTCGACGAGCGCGACGTCCTCGGCCGCCGCGCCGAACAGCGCGAAATCCCGCCACAACAGCGCGGCCGTCTCGCGCACGAGGTCGGGCGGCGCGGCCCGGCGGCCCTGCGCGTGCTCGCCGAGCAGCAGGTTCGTCCGCGCGAGAAAGCGCTTCAGCTCGGCCGCGCCGCTCGCGCGCAGCGCGCGCAGGCACGCGGCCGCGAGCCGCCAGTAGTCATAGGGCGTGTCGTCGGCCAGTTCGGCCATGCACGCGTCGAGCGCGTCGAGCGCCGCCTCAGGTGGCGCCTGCTGCGCGCGCAGCACGGCGAGCAGCGCCTGTTCGAAGCGCGCGCGCAGCCGCGCGACGGCGGCCGCCGGCAGCACGCGCAGCGACGCCGGCGGCACCGTCCGGCCGACGAGCGCGAGCGTGTCGTACGGCACGCGCGCACGCAGGTCCGCCGCGCTTTGCGCACGCAGCGCGCGATAGTGTTCGAACAGGAGCGGCGAGCAGGCGAGCTCGCGCAGGTTGTGCCGCGCGACCGCGGCGCGGAATTCCCGCAGCGCGGCCCGGCATCCGGAGGAAGTCGGCTCGGTGGCGACCAGCGCCGCCGCTTCGGCCAGCTGGGCCGCGAAGCGGGCCGCCGGCAGCCAGCCGGCTTCGGCGAGCACGGCTGCAGCCGCCGACAGCGGCGCGGCCGCGTCGTCGCGGCGCTCGAGCGCCGCATCGGCCGCCGCGAGCCACGCGTCGGCCGCGCGCACTGCCCCGCCACGCGGGTTGGGCAGCGCATCAATCACGGGGATTACTGCCGGATCGGACATCGGGGACACTCGCGCGAGTCATGGCCAAGCCGCCCGCGTCCACCACGGCGCAATGGCGCCGATGGCACGCGAGGCCCGAGCGGAATGTCCTGAAGCGACGGTCCGGTCAGATCTGGACCATCTCGAAGTCTTCCTTGCGCGCGCCGCATTCCGGGCAGGTCCAGTTGATCGGGACGTCTTCCCAGCGCGTGCCCGGGGCAATGCCCTCTTCCGGCAGTCCGGCTTCTTCGTCGTAAATCCAGCCACAAATCAGGCACATCCAGCTCTTGTATTCCATCTTAAGCCGCGTCGGGAGGGTCGGTAAATTCGGGAGCCATGATGGTACCGTGTCAGGGCCTGACTGCCTAGCGATCGCGCACTAGTCGTACGCCTGCGTTGCGGTGCGCTAAAAAATCCGCTCGAACCGCCGGATTCCGCCTCATAATGGCTGCGAAGGCCGCACCAGGCCGGTGCGGCCGCCCTGCTCTCCCGTCTTTTCTTGCCCATTTGTCCATGTCCAGCAACGCCCCTCCGATCGTTCTCACCTTCGGCCTGTCCGATCCCACCGGTGGCTCCGGCCTCCAAGCCGATCTGATGACCCTGGCGAGCATGGGCTGTCACGGCGTGTCCGTCCTGACCGGCTACACCGTACGCGACTCGGCCGCCTGCGACGAAGTGACGGGCCTCGACCCCGACGTCGTCGCCGCGCAGGCGCGGATGCTGCTCGAGGACATGCCGGTTGCCGCGTTCAAGATCGGCGCGGCCACGCGCGCGGAAGTCGTGAGCGCGATCGCCGAGGTGGTCGCCGACTACGACGGCGTGCCGCTCGTGCTTGCACCCGATTTCACGCTCGACGACGAGCACGTGCTCGCCGCCGACGACCTGCGCGAATCGATCGCCGACCTGCTCGCGCCGCAGACGACGCTGCTGGTCGCCGACCACGCGACGCTCATCGCGCTCGCGCAGCCGGACGGCGACGCGGAAGCGCCGAACCTCGACGCCGCGCTGTCGCATCTGCTGTCGCAGGGCTGCGAGTACGTGCTCGCGACCGAATCGGGCTCGCACCGGCTCGTCAATACGCTGTACGGCGAGGAAGGCCAGATCCGCGAGGACATGTGGGACCGTACGCCGCACCGGCTGATGGGCCTCACCGACACGCTCGGCGCGGCGATCGCCGCGCTGCTCGCGAATGGCCAGGAGCCGCCCGAAGCGGTGCGCGAGGCGCAGGAATACCTGTACCAGGCCGTGCGCGACGCGTTCCGGCCGGGGATGGGCGCGTATCTGCCGGATCGCTTCTTCTGGGCGCGCAGCAACGACGAGGAAGCATCGCCGCCCGCCGCGACGCCGGATGCGCTGCCGAGGACGTCGCACCGGCATTGAATGCACGGGGCGCCCGTTTCGGGGGCGCCGCCAGCGACAAATACTTCGATACAAACAAAAAAAGACCCGCATCGCTGCGGGTCTTTTCTTTTGGCCGGAACGCGCACTGCTGCGCGTTCCGGACCGCATCGACCGAAGTCGATTACATGTCCATGCCCATGCCGCCCATGCCGCCCGGCATGCCGCCCGGCATCGGAGCGTCTTCCTTCGGCAGTTCCGCGACGGCTGCGTCCGTCGTCAGCAGCAGGCCTGCAACCGAAGCTGCGTTCTGCAGTGCGGTGCGCGTGACCTTGGTCGGGTCGACCACGCCGGCCTCGACCATGTCGACGTACTCGCCCGTCGCTGCGTTGTAGCCGTAGTTGCCCTTGCCTGCAGCAACCGCTGCCACCACGACGCTCGCTTCTTCGCCACCGTTCGTGACGATCTGGCGCAGCGGCTCTTCCATCGCGCGCAGCACGATCTTGATGCCGGCGTTCTGATCGGCGTTCAGGCCGGTCACGCCTGCGATCGCGGTACGTGCGCGGATCAGCGCGACGCCGCCGCCCGGGACGATGCCTTCTTCAACGGCAGCGCGGGTTGCGTGCAGCGCGTCTTCGACGCGTGCCTTCTTTTCCTTCATTTCGACTTCGGTCGCAGCGCCGACCTTGATCACTGCAACGCCGCCAGCCAGCTTGGCCACGCGCTCTTGCAGCTTTTCACGGTCGTAGTCCGACGTCGCTTCTTCGATCTGCGTGCGGATTTGCTTGACGCGCGCTTCGATGTTCACGGCTTCGCCTGCGCCGTCGATGATCGTCGTGTTTTCCTTGCCCACTTCGATGCGCTTCGCCTGGCCCAGTTCTGCCAGCGTTGCCTTCTCGAGCGTCAGGCCGGTTTCTTCCGCAACCACTTGACCGCCGGTCAGGATCGCGATGTCTTCCAGCATCGCCTTGCGACGATCGCCGAAGCCCGGCGCCTTGACCGCAACGGTCTTCAGGATGCCGCGGATGTTGTTGACGACCAGCGTTGCGAGCGCTTCGCCTTCGACGTCTTCTGCGATGATCAGCAGCGGACGGCCAGCCTTCGCGACTTGTTCCAGCACCGGCAGCAGATCGCGGATGTTCGACACCTTCTTGTCGTGCAGCAGCACGAACGGGTTCTCGAGGACGGCGACTTGCTTGTCCGGGTTGTTGATGAAGTACGGCGACAGGTAGCCGCGGTCGAATTGCATGCCTTCGACGACGTCCAGTTCGTCGGCCAGCGACTTGCCGTCTTCGACGGTGATCACGCCTTCCTTGCCGACCTTGTCCATCGCTTCAGCGATGCGATCGCCGATCGACGAATCGCTGTTCGCCGAGATCGAGCCGACTTGCGCGATTTCCTTGTTGGTCGTGCACGGCTTGCTGATCTTCTTCAGCTCTTCGACGGCCGCTGCAACGGCCTTGTCGATGCCGCGCTTCAGGTCCATCGGGTTCATGCCCGATGCGACGTACTTCATGCCTTCGCGGACGATCGATTGCGCGAGGACGGTTGCCGTCGTCGTGCCGTCGCCTGCGTTGTCGCTGGTCTTGGAAGCGACTTCCTTGACCATTTGCGCGCCCATGTTCTGGAGCTTGTCCTTCAGCTCGATTTCCTTCGCGACCGACACACCGTCCTTGGTGACCGTCGGGCCGCCGAAGCTGCGCTCGAGCACCACGTTGCGGCCCTTCGGACCCAGCGTGACCTTGACTGCGTTGGCGAGAATGTTCACGCCTTCGACCATCTTCGAACGGGCGGAATCGCCGAATACGACGTCTTTAGCTGCCATCTTCTAACTCCTTGAATTCTTGGGAATATGTACCGTCGGTGGACGCTTACTTGGCGTTGACCACGGCCATGATGTCTTCTTCGCGCATCACCAGCAGTTCCTGGCCGTCGACCTTGACGGTCTGGCCAGCGTACTTGCCGAACAGGACGCGATCGCCGACCTTCACGTCGAGCGCGATCGGCGCGCCCTTGTCGTCACGCTTGCCCGGGCCGACCGCGAGGATCTCGCCTTGATCCGGCTTTTCAGCAGCAGCTTCGGGGATCACGATGCCCGAGGCGGTCTTGGTTTCCTGATCCAGGCGCTTGACGATCACGCGATCGTGCAAAGGACGAAGGTTCATATTCACTCCTCTCTTGACTGAGATTGAAGAACGCTTTGGGAATCCGCCCGGCACGACGCCAGGCGGAGAATTGTTAGCACTCTCGTGCAGCGAGTGCTAATTATATGGACGGGTTTTGACAAATTCAAGAAGGGGGAATGGCGGTTTTTTTGGCCTGGCGCAAAGCGCCGCCGCGCCCCTCAAGAAACCTGAAATGTCTTTTTAAAACATGGGGATATGACGAGAATACCCAGCCGATGCCGGCATCCGCTGCCGGCATCGGCGATCGGGGCCAGATCGGACACAGGGTAAGCACGGGGTGTCGAATCGGTGCGCGGGCGGCAGCGATCGGGCGACCGCACGGGTCAGGCCCGACTTACCGGGCCGGCACGCGAACCATCAATGCATCGCCGGCTTCGTCATCTTGCCCGCACGCGCGGGCGGCTGGCAAATCACGCACGCGCCGCGTCCGTGCAGATCGTATTTGTGCGCGACGAACTTGCCGCCGCAGCGGCCGCATTGCGTCATCCGCAGCATCCCGCCGTTGAAGAAGCGCACGAGCGTCCACGCGCGCGTCAGGTCGAGTTCGACGTCCATGCCCGCGTGCGCGCAGTGCTCGCGGTACAGCCGGTAGCCCTTCGTCAGCGCATCCAGGTGCGAGCAGCACGCCTCGTCCTTCAGGAACAGGTACGTGTTGTAGAACAGTGACGCATGGATGTTCCCGCGCCACGTCATGTACCAGTCGGCCGACGAAGGCAGCATGCCCTTCGGCGGCGACACGCCCCTCACCTCGCGGTAAAGCCGGGTCAGTCTCTCGCGCGACAGCGTGAGCTCGGATTCGAGCAGCTGCATGCGCGCGCCGAGTTCGATCAGGTCGACCGCACGCGACACTTCGCGCGCATAGGCGATCAGGCTCGGGTTCGACATGGCCGCGCCGTCACGAGAATTGCGCGGCCGGCTGGCCCGCGAGCAGGATCGCCGCATGCGTGTGCGACACGTCCGCCTGCTTCGGCGACGTGGCGAGCGCGGACAGCATCGCGTGGTCGCCGAACCGGAAGCCGCACAGCAGCTGGTCGCAGGCCGCGAGCCGCGTCGTCTGCGCGAGCGTCAGCGTGGACAGCAGCTCGGCGAGCGGCGCCGACAGCCCGAGCCGGAACATGCCGGCCTCGCGGTCGTCGCGCAGCAGGCGCTGCGCGAGCATCAGGTACGAAATGTTGATGTCCCGGATCGAGTCGAGCGTGTCGCTGTTGTTCACGTCTTTTCTCCGTTCAGGCGGGGCCGCCCGGGCGGGTCGCCCCGTTCGCCCGGCGCCCTCCGCCGGTTTGACGTCCGTTCCGTCGCCGCGCGCCGGGCGCGCCGCGTTCAGCATCCGCCGCGCGAGTCGGCCACGCCCGCGGCGATGAGATGCTTCGCCAGTTCGCGTAAAAGATGCTCGGTCAGTGCGCCTGCGCCGCTTTGGGCGAGGCGTTGCAATTCGATCAGGTCTCGTGCTGCGCGGCTCATGTCGGTCTCCGTTTCGTTGTGCGATGCCGGGAATGAAGCTGCTGGTTCGACAGGGAAGAATCCAGCCACCCAAGCCTCATGCGACGTTCGATTGCGGAGCGGGGCACGAAGGCGTCCGTCGTGCGGGGTTCGGGCTCGAAACGGGCTCGATCACGTCGGACGAAAAACGAAATACGTTTGTTGTGAGGAAAGTATCGGCAACGATTGACGGGAATCAAATCAACGGAGGCTGATCTTCACGTCATATTTATGCCGGCCCGCGTGTAGGGATTCGCCGACAGGGGCAAGGCGCCGCCGACAGCCCGGCACGCCGCCCGGCCGCCCGCGTCACGCGCCGGCGGCGGGCAGGAACGAACGGCCGTCCGATTCGACGCACGCGCCGAGCCACTGCGCGAGCCCGCGCGCGCCTTCGCGCATCACGACGTCGTGATTCCATTTGAACAGCGGGCGGGCGAGCGGCGCGAGCCAGTTCATCCAGCGCACGTGCGTGCGGATGTGCCACTCGTAGCGAACGACCGTGCGCTCGCCGTCGTTCGCGAACGACCAGCGCCCGTCGCCCTCGACCGCGCCGCTCGCGCGGCCTTCGAGCGAGTGCATCGGCTCGACGCGCAGCACCCGCATGTCGAACGTCAGCCGGTACGGCAGCGCGCCCTTCCACGTGTACCGGTGCAGCGCGCCGACGCCGTGCGCGTCGCCGTGCTCGACCTCGACGGTGCGCTCCGCGCTCTTCCACCATGCGGGCCAACGGTCGGCCTCGTAGATCGCGTGCCAGACCGCCGCCAACGGCGCGTCCACCCGCCACGTCGTCGAAAACCGGTACTCAGCCATGCCGCCTCCGGCGCGTCGGGATTCAGGGATCGAAGAAGTGATCGGGGAATGCAACGTCGATCTCGATATCGTCGAGCGTGACGGTTTCGAGCGGCTGCTCGTCGCCATCCGCGAAGCTGAGCACCTTCAGCGGAAAGCCGTCGCGCACGTCGAGCCACAGCTGGTAGCGGTGCACGCCCGCCACCGCGTGCGCGGGCGCGCCGGTGACGCTCACGCGCAGCGCGGCCCGGCCGCCGACCGTCTCCTCGCCTTGCGTCACGGTCACGCCGCCTTCCTGCAGCGCGCGCACGTTGCGCAGCAGCTCGCCGACATCGGACTGGTCGACCCGGTGGCCGCTCGCGTCGCGCACGAGCGGATTGGCCGGCGACAGCGACAGCGCCGGCGGCACGTGCGCGCCGAACGGCCGCAGCCGCACCTTGCCGCTCGCCGGATCGTAGATCAGCACCGCGCCATGATGCGGCGACACGAAGTCCATCCGGATGTAGCCGGGCTTGCGGTACGCATAGTGGATTTCGGTGCGCTCGCCATGCCGCGGCGACGAGCGGATCGTCGCCCGGTACGAGCTCGCCTGCTCGAAACGTTCCTGCGCGACGGTCAAGGGGTCTGCGGTCATGCTCGCTCCAAGCAGCGCGGCGGCGGCCAGCCATCCGGCAATCACGGCCCCTCCTCGACCTCCAGCACGCCTTCCATGCCGCGGTCGCGATGGCTCTTGAACAACAGCAGGCGATGCGTGCAATAGTAGGCGAAGCGACCCGCCTGCGTGGGCGTGAAGCGGAACGTCTTCGGCGCGGTCGTCAGTTCGGTGCGCACCGCAATGCCGGCCTGCGGCGCGTCGATCGCGAAGTTGTGCGAAATCAACCCGGTCCCGTTCGACACCGTCAGCTCGACCGGCACGCGCGCCTTCACGATCACATGGTTCGGACGGAAGAAATAGCTGCCGCCGACGATCACGACCCGCTGCACGCCGTCAGCGTCGACCGGTACGTGCACGGGCACGTCCTCGGCGGCACGCGCGGCGCCTGCGCAGGCCGCCAGCGCGATCAACAGGATCCGGGCCATTCGCGTCATCGCACCCTCCGCAATCTCCGTTCCCGCGCGACGCGCGCGTCAACCCTTCCATACGTCGGTCCGGCCGCCGAGCGCGCCGCACGCCTCCATCGCGATCTCGCGCAGGCGCGGATCGTCGCCGCGGCCGGACAGCGCATAGCCCATGCCGCGATCCGCCCAGAAATAGGTGCGGCGGCCGTCGGCGCGCAACGCGCGCGGCTTCAGGTCGTGCCCGGCGAACACCGTCGCGTACAGCGTCACGCGCTCGCCGTCGGCGCGCTCGTACATGAACTGCGCGGCCGGGCCGGACACGCCGGGCAACAGCCGGCCGCCGATCAGCGCGTAGCCGTACTCAGCGAGCGACGGTGCGCGGACCGGCCGGCCGACGCGCGCCGACAGCCATGCCGCGAGCCGCTCCGGATCGCCGGCGCCGACTTCGACCGGATGCTGGCGGTCGACCGCGTACACCGCGTAGGCGACGTCCGCGCGCGCCGCGAACGCCAGCTCGTTGCCGAACGCCGTCCATCCGGCGTGCAGCGCGATGCCGAGCAGCACGCCGGCCGCCAGCCCGCCGAGCCCGATCGCGACGCTGCGCCGCCATGACGCGCGGCGCTGCACGAACAGCGCCGGCGCGGCGGCAGGCAGCGGAAACAGCGCCTGCAGCGCGGCGCGTTGCGCGCGGTAATGCGCGAATCGTTCGGCATCCTCCGGATTCGCCTGCAGGCGGTCGAGCACTTCGCGCCGCTCCGCGCCGGACAGCTCGCCGTCCAGCAGCGCGGACAGCAGCTGGGCCGACACGTCGGCATCGTGCTCGTTCGAGGGCTTGCGCGATTCGTCCATCATGTCTTCCCGATCACCCGTAGCGGCGCGGCGCCGCGCCCGGACTGCTCGTCCGACAGCAGCGCGCGCATGTGCTCGCGCGCCCGCGCGAGCCGCGACATCACCGTGCCCACCGGCACCGCCAGCACCTGCGCGGCCTCCTGGTAGGAAAGCTCCTCAAGCGCCACCAGCAGCAGCACCTCGCGCTGCTCGACGGGCAGCCGGTACAGCGCGCGCTGCACGTCGCGCAGCAGCAGCCCGCTGATCTCGCCCGCGGGCGCGGCCATCGTCTGCCAGGGCGCCGTCGCGTCGTCGACCGCGATCTCGTGCCGCGCGCGCAGCTGGTCGATGAAGCGGTGACGCAGCAGCGTCAGCAGCCACGCGCAGAGATTGCCGGCGACGCGCGGCGGCTTGTTCAGCGCACGCTCGAGCGTGTCCTGCACGAGATCGTCGGCCCACGCCGGGTCGCCCGTCAGCGCACGCGCATACCGCGTGAGGCGCGGCAGCCACACGAGCAGGTCCGATTCGTAACTCATCCGGATGCCTCGCACACGGGCGCGCCATCACGGCCGCGCGACGTGCCACATCCCGCCCATGCCGTCGCCGCCCGCATCGCCCGCCTTGCGGTCCATGCTCCAGCGGTACAGCGGATGGCCCTTGTACGCCCATTGCATCTTGCCGTCGTCGCGCCTGACGATGCTCCACGCGCCCGACGCCTTGTCGTACGCGTCGGCGAGCGCCGGCGGCCAGCTCGCCACGCACCCGCTGTCGCACATGCTTTTGCCGGGCGCGTCGCGGTCGAACGTGTACAGCGTCATGTGGTCTTCGTCGACCAGCTTCCCGCCGCTGACCTGCGGCGGCTCCGCGGCCGCGGGCAGCGACGCCCCGGCCGTCAGCGCGACGACGAGCAGTATCCGTTTCATTCCGGTTCTCCTTCGCGTGACATCGCGGCGCGTGCGGCGCCGCCTGCTTTGCGCGGACGCCGCCGTCGCGGAACGGGAGATCGACTTCGATGCGGAAATTATCCCGCCGCGCGACGACGCCGTGACTCGGTAAATAAACGGACGAGCGCGGCCGATTATTCCGTCGCATTTATGCAGGTGCTGGCGACTGCGGGTGTAGCGGGCGGACGAGGGATCGCAAGAAAAAGGCGGCATGACATCGCTGTCATGCCGCCTTGCGCGCGTGCCGGCGGGCGGCGGGCAACGCCCGCCTGGTGCCCGCCGTCCGGTTGCGTTATTTCGGCAGTGCGCCCGTGAGCGTCGTCAGCAGCGACGACACCGGGGCGAGCGGGTTGCTCGGCGAACCGCCGCTCGAATGCGGCGTGACCGACAGGCCCGGCGTCGAGCCGAGCGCCGTGCCGACTGCGGTGCCGGCCGCGTTGACGACCGTGGCCGTCGCGTTCGCGCCGGTCGTCAGCAGTGCGCCGGCTGTGCCTGCCGTACTGCCCGCGGCGCTGGCGCCCGAGCCCATCAGGCTGCCACCGGCCGCCGCCGTCGAACCGGCCGCGCCCGCGAGCGCGCCGCCGGCCTGCGACAACTGTGCCGGACCGTTCGCCAGCGCGCCTGTCAGTGCGCCGGCCGCCTGCGACAGCGGTGCACCCGCGTTGCCGAGCGCACCGGTCAGCGCGCCGGCCGGATTGCTGCCGCCGGGCAGGCCGCCCGTCAGGCCGTTCACGAGATTCGTGATCGGCGCGATCGGGCTGCCGCCGGCCGCGCCGGTCAGCGTGTTGACGACCTGGGTCACGGCGCCCTGCACCGGCGCCAGCGGGTTCGCGCCGCCGAGGTTGCCGAGCGCGCCGGTCACCGAATTCACGGCGCCGGTCAGCGCAGCGGCGGGATTGCCGCCGCCGAGATTGCCCAGCGCGCTCGTCACCTGGCTAACCGCGCCGCCCAGCGCGCCTTGCGCCTGGCTCAGCGCACCCTGAAGCGGGGCCAACTGATTCGACCCGCCACCGGCATTGCCCAGTGCGCTCGTCACCTGGCCAACCGCGCCGCCCAGCGCGCCTTGCGCCTGGCTCAGCGCGCCCTGAAGCGGGGCCAGCGGATTCGACCCGCCGCCGGCATTGCCCAGCGCACTCGTCACCTGGCCAACCGCGCCGCCCAGCGCGCCTTGCGCCTGGCTCAGCGCACCCTGCAGCGACGCGAGCGGATGCGTGCCGCCGAGGCTGCCGAGCGCGCCCGTCACCGAACCCAGCGCACCGGTCAGCGCGCCGGCCGGGTTGCCGCCGGTCGGCAACGCGTTCTGCAGGCCGTTGACGAGGTTCGTGATCGGCGCGATCGGGCTGCCGCCACCGGCACCGGACAGCGTGTTGACGACCTGCGTCACCGCACCTTGGACCGGCGCCAGCGGATTCGTGCCGCCGAGGTTGCCGAGAGCACCGGTCAACGAACTCACGGCGTTGCCGAGCGCAGCGGCCGGATCGTTGTCGCCGAGCGTGCCGGCGAGCTGGGTCACCGCGCCCTGCACCGGAGCCAGCGGATTTGCGCCGCCGCCGACGTTGCCGACCGTACCGGTGATCGTGTTCACCGCGTTGCCGAGTGTGCCGGCAGGGTTGCCGTTGCCGAGCGTGCCGACGACCTGGTTCAGCGCGCCTTGCACCGGCGCAAGCGGGCTTGAGCCGCTACCAACCTGGCCTGCGATCGCGTTCACCGCGTTGGCCAGCGCGTCGGCCGGATTGCCGCCGCCGACACTGCCCAATGCACCGGTCACTTGGCCAACCGCGCCGCCAAGCGCGCCGTGCGCCTGGCTCAGCGCACCTTGCAGCGGAGCCAGGGGGTTCGAGCCACCGCCGACGTTGCCCAGCGCGCCCGTTACCTGGCCGGCCGCACCGCCAAGCGCGCCGTGCGCCTGCCCCAGCGCACCTTGCAGCGGAGCCAGGGGGTTCGAGCCACCGCCGACGTTGCCCAGTGCGCCCGTTACTTGGCCAACCGCGCCGCCAAGCGCGTCGTGCGCCTGCCCCAGCGCACCTTGAAGCGGAG
>NZ_CADESW010000013.1 GCF_902830275.1 Burkholderia stagnalis
CGCTGTCGACCTCGACGTCGACCGGCATCGGTTCGCTGTCGACGGGGTTGAGCACGACCAACAGCACGGTGACGTCGCTGTCGACGTCGGCTTCGACAGGAATTTCGTCGGCCAACAGTTCGATCGCGTCGCTGTCGACCTCGACGTCGACCGGCATCGGTTCGCTGTCGACGGGGTTGAGCACGACCAACAGCACGGTGACGTCGTTGTCGACATCAGCGTCGACGGGGATCAGCACGGCGCAAAGTGGCGTCGACTCGCTGTCCACGGGGCTGTCGACCACCAACAGCACGGCCACGTCACTGTCGACCTCCGCTTCGACCGGCATCTCGTCGGCCAATAGCGCGATCGCATCGCTGTCCACGTCGGCCTCGACCGGCATCGGCTCGCTGTCGACGGGCTTGAGCACCGCTGTCTCCACCACCAACAACCTCGGCAGCGGCACCGCTGCGGCGCTTGGCGGTGGTGCGACCTACAATCCGGCGACCGGCACGATTTCCGCGCCGTCGTACACCACGTACAACGCGAACGGCACGACGAGTACCGTCAACAATGTGGGCGCCGCGATCGACAGTATCAACAGCCAGGGCATCAAGTACTTCCACGCGAACTCGACTGCGCCGGACAGCAAGGCTCTCGGCACCGATTCGGTCGCCATCGGCCCGAACGCCGCTGCGAACAATGCCGGCGACGTCGCACTCGGCAGCGGCTCCGTCACGGCGGCGGCGAACCCGACGGCGAGCGCGACCATCGGCGGCACAAGCTACTCGTTCGCTGGTGCGACGCCGAGCAGCGTCGTCAGCGTCGGCGCAGCCGGCGCCGAGCGTCAGGTGACCAACGTTGCAGCGGGCCAGGTGACGGCGACGAGTACGGACGCGATCAACGGCTCGCAGCTGTTCGCAACGAACACGGCAATCAACAGTCTGTCGACATCCACGTCGACGGGGTTGAGCACGGCGACCAGCTCGATTGCATCGCTGTCCACGTCGGCTTCGACCGGCATCGGCTCGTTGTCGACGGGCCTGAGCACGACTGACAGCACGGTGGCTTCGCTGTCGACGTCCACGTCGACAGGGTTGAGCACGGCGACCAGCTCGATTGCATCGCTGTCCACGTCGGCATCGACCGGCATCGGCTCGTTGTCGACGGGCCTGAGCACGACTGACAGCACGGTGGCATCGCTGTCGACGTCCACGTCGACGGGTCTGAGCACGGCGACCAGCTCGATCGCGTCGCTCTCAACCTCGACCTCGACGGCGATCAACGCAGCAAAGACGCACTACTACAGCGTGAACGACAACGGCACGCAACAGGGCAACTACAACAACGACGGCGCGACCGGCATCAACGCACTGGCCGCGGGCACGAACGCGACTGCGGCGGGTGCGAGCAGCGTGGCGGTCGGCGACGGCGCGAACTCGGGCGCGAGCGGTTCGGTCGCGATCGGCAAGGGCGCGATGGCGACGAACGCGAACGACGTGGCATTGGGCTCGAGCTCGGTGACGACGGCGGCCAATCCGACGGTGTCGGGCACGGTCGGTGGCGTGACGTACAACTACGCGGGCACCAATCCGACGGGCGTCGTGAGCATCGGCGCGCCAGGCGTGGAGCGCCAGATCACGAACGTCGCAGCAGGCCAGGTGACGGCGACGAGCACGGACGCGATCAACGGCTCGCAGCTGTTCGCGACGAACACGGCGATCAACAGCCTGTCGACGTCCACGTCGACGGGTTTGAGCGCGGCCACCAGCTCGATCGCATCGCTGTCCACGTCGGCTTCGACCGGTATCAGCTCGTTGTCGACGGGCCTGAGCACAACCGACAGCACGGTCGCCTCGCTGTCGACGTTGACCTCGACCGGCATCGGCTCGCTGTCCACCGGCCTGAGCACGACCAATAGCAGCGTCGCCTCGCTGTCGACGTCGACCTCGACCGGCTTCAGCTCGCTTTCGACCGCGCTGAACGCATCGAAAACACACTACTACAGCGTGAACGACAACGGCACGCAGCAGGGCAACTACAACAACGACGGCGCGACCGGCATCAACGCACTGGCCGCAGGCACGAACGCAACGGCGGCAGGCGCAAGCAGCGTAGCGGTCGGCGACGGCGCGAATGCGAACTCGGGCGGCGCGGTCGCGATCGGTCAGAGCGCGATGGCGACGGGCGGCAAGGCGGTATCGATCGGGGTCGGCAACACGGCGTCGGGCGACGGCGCGGTTGCGATCGGCGATCCGAACGTGGCAACCGGCACGGGCGCAGTGGCGATGGGGGCGAACAACACGTCGAACGGCCAGGGCGCGGTCGCGCTGGGCAATGCCAACGTCGCGACGGGGACGGGCTCGGTCGCGCTCGGCAACACATCGACGGCAGCGGGCGCGGGTTCGATCGCACTGGGCTCGAGCGCCGTGGCCAACAACGCGAACGACGTGGCGCTGGGCTCGGGCTCGGTAACGGCGGCAGCGAACCCGACCGCCAGCGCGACGATCAATGGCACGACGTATGTGCTTGCCGGCGCAAGTCCGACGAGCGTCGTCAGCGTGGGCGCACCGGGCGCGGAGCGCCAAATTACCAACGTGGCGGCAGGCAGGGCCTCGGCGACGAGCACCGATGCAGTCAACGGGTCGCAGTTGTACGCGACCAATCAGGCGGTCGACAGCCTTGGCAATACCGTCAACAACATTGTCAACGGCGGCGGCATCAAGTACTTCCACGCGAATTCGACGCTGCCGGACAGCCAGGCGCTCGGCGCCGATTCGGTGGCGATCGGCCCGAATGCGGTGGCGAACAACGCGGGCGACGTTGCGCTGGGTTCGGGTTCGACGACGGCGGCGGCGAACCCGACGGCAAGTGCGACGATCGGCGGCGCGAGCTACACGTTCGCCGGTGCGACACCGGTCAGCGTCGTCAGCGTGGGCGCACCGGGCGCGGAACGCCAGATCACCAACGTGGCAGCCGGCCGGGTAACGGCGAGCAGCACGGACGCGGTCAACGGCTCGCAGCTGTACACGACGATCCAGGCGATCAACAGCCTGTCGACGTCGACGATGTCGAATATCGCGTCGCTTTCGACGAGCCAGGGAACCAGCACCACGCTGATCACGTCGCTGTCGACGAGCATCAGTCGCCTGTCCACTGCATCGACGGGTAGCACCGCCCATTACGTCAGCGTGAACGACGCCGGCTCGCAGCAAGGGAATTTCGACAACACGGGCGCAACCGGAACGAATGCGGTCGCAATCGGCGCAAACGCGATCGCATCGCAAGCCAACTCCGTGGCGCTGGGCAACGGCGCCAGCGCGAACAGCGATGGCGGGACCGTGATCGGTGCCAAGGCACTGGTGTCGGGCAGCAACGCCACGGCGATCGGCCAGGGCGCAGCGGCGATGGCGCCCGGTGCGGTGGCGCTGGGCGCGAACTCGATGGCGACCGAGGCAAACACGGTATCGGTCGGTGCGCCCGGCAGCGAGCGTCGGATCACGAATGTCGCGGCAGGCGTCAACCCGACGGACGCGGTGAACGTGTCGCAGCTGGGCGCCGTGCAGTCCAGCGTCAACGACGTGGCTCGCAAGGCGTATGCAGGCGTTGCGGCCGCCACCGCGCTGACGATGATTCCGGAGGTGGACGCGGGCAAGACGATTGCCGTCGGGATTGGCAGCGCGAGCTATCAAGGCTACAGCGCCGTTGCGATCGGGTTCACCGCGCGCCTCACGGACAACCTGAAGCTGAAAGGTGGAGTCGGCGGCGGCAGTGCGGGTTACACGTATGGTGTGGGTGTCGGCTACCAGTGGTAAGCGAGCGACGGGACGCATCGGGACGCCATGCGTGTCGCGGTGTGCTTCCCAGGCATGGGCGAACGTGAAACAACAAGAGTGAGGGACGTCATGTCTACTGGAAAATCCGTAATTCTGTTCGGTCTGGTGTTGCTCGCCGGATGCACGAGCGCATCGGGGCCGACCTATTCGAATTACACGCTTACGTTACCCAATGGTGAGGCGGCCTATCGCGTGACTTGCCATGGTCTCCTCGAAGGGCCGGGCGCTTGTCGGAAACAGGCGGACGAGATCTGCAAAGGGCAGCCGGTCAGGATGCTGTCCGCCGAATCTCGCCTGGGCGTCACGACCGACGGAAAGCCCGATGACCGGAGCATCACGTTCCAATGCGGCGCTGAGGCGCAGGCTTCGCCGGCCGAGCCTGCCGTTACGCCATCCACATCATCGTTGCCGAAAAACGTGTCACTGAGTGCCGATGCGAACTTCGATACGGCGAAGGACACGCTGAAGCCTGCCGCACGGGCGCGGCTGGATGACCTGATCAATCAGGTTCGCGGTGCGCGGATCGGCACGGTGACCGTCAACGGCTATACCGACTCGGTCGGATCCGACGCGTACAACCAGGATCTTTCCGAGCGTCGCGCACGCGCCGTCGCAACGTATCTCCAGGCGCACGGGCTCAAGGCGGAACGCTTCGTGAATCACGGATACGGCAAGGAAAATCCGGTCGATTCGAATGCGACCGAAGCCGGGCGCGGGAAGAATCGTCGGGTAGAAGTGCTGATGGATATCGGCAGGTCGTAGCAGGTTGCCGGAAAGGCATCGGTTTATCGCAGGGAGCGACTTGGTGGCCTCGCGTCAGGTTCCTTGATGAGCAGCTGTGCCGTGGTGGTTGGGGCGTCACGGGATGCCCCCTTTTTATCGAAGCAGTAGTCCAGCCATGTTCATTTCGAATTCGCGTGCACGACGCCCTTCGGCGAAATCATGGTATGCCGCATGCCTGAAGGTGGCATGCGGCATTGGTGCGCTGACGGGAGTTTCCATGCAGGTGGCCATCGCCCAATCCGGTTCGATGGTGCCGTCGACGACGCCAGATCTCCCCCAAACGGTACTCGCACAGGCGGCACGCGCCGTGGGTGCGCGACGCTGCCTGGCAGCGGTTTCTCAGATATCCGATCGCATGTTCGCGCAAACGAAGCATACGGATGTCGCGCTGGACTGGGATCGCGGCAATCCGGATGGAGAGCCGGTGTTCTCGCTATCCGGGCTCGAATACCCGGACGCGTCCGCGGTGTTGTCGCTGACAACGGCGCCATCGCCGGCGGGCGGCTGCACGATCATGGTCGAGCGGATTTCCAGCGCGCCGACGCCGTGCAAGGCGGTCGCGCGTTCGACCTTGGCCGGTTACAGCGGTACGCAGCTGGTCAAGGCCGTGACCGTCTACGTGAATCCGGCTCGGCCGCGCGAAACCGTGACGCTCGTCGACTCGCCACCGAGCTGCCTGATCATCCGCAGGCAGGTCGGATTCAACTGGGGCGTGGCGCGGTAGAGCGGGTGGTGCAGGTAAGACAGCGCCGGGCGGCGTGAGCCTCGGCAGACGCGTATCGACGAGAAACGGCCATGAATACGTATCGCGAATTATTGAATCAACTCGAAAAGCTGAAGATGGAAATCGAGGTCGCCCGTGAGCAGGAGGCGCGCCTGATCGCGGAACGCGTCGTCGAGCTGCTCGCGGAGAGCGGTGTCATTCGCGGCTCCCTCGCGCAGCAAGGTCGGAATCGGCGCGTTCGCGTGTCGGTCAAGCCGAAGTATTGGGATCCGAAAACGGGCGCCACGTGGTCCGGGAGAGGGCGCACGCCGCATTGGCTGGTGGGCAAGGATCCCGAGCAATTCCGGATCGATCATGTCGACGACGCGCTGCGCCGGAACGACGAATCGCAATGAATCGCGGCCACTGGCCCGATTGCAACGGCCGGGCGTTGGCGGACTTTGCAACAGCGGAGGCGGGATGCACAGCGACCCATGTCATGCCGACGGCGTGAGCACGCAGCAGCATACGGATGCCGGTCTTCACGACGATCTGCGCATCGCGCTGCTGCGTCATGAGTTTTTCGTCGTGTACCAGCCGGTTGTCGACGTCGCGTCGAACCGGGTGGTGTCGCACGAGGCGCTGATCCGCTGGCAGCACCCCGTGAGAGGGCTGGTGACGCCCGGGGCATTTATCGAAACGGCGGAGCGGACGGGGCTCGTTCTCCGCATCACGGAAGTCGTGCTGGAGCAGGTGTGTCGCACGCTCAAGATCGGGAGCGGACGCTTTCCCATATCCGTCAACCTTTCAGCGGTTTGCCTGACGGCAGGCGGGGTGCCCGATGCGATTCGCTCCGTCCTTCGGCGTTTCGATGTTCCGCCGGAGCGGCTGATTCTTGAAATGACGGAAACGGCCACGCTGGAGCACGCCGATCACGTGATGGCCCAGCTCGATGCGTTGCGTGCGATGAACGTCGGGATCGTCATGGACGACTTCGGCACGGGATATGCGTCGCTGGTCAACTTGTGGCGATATCCGCTCAGCGGAGTGAAGATCGATCGCTCGCTGCTGGAGGATATCCCGCATGACGCGCGACCTTGCCTGATCGTCGCGAGCATGATCGAGATGGCGCGCAAGCTCGGTCTGTCGGTCGTCGTCGAAGGCGTCGAGAACGATCGTCAACTGGACTGGATCCGGCAATTTCCGGATGTGCTGGCGCAGGGCTACTTGTTCGGCATGCCTTCGGCCGAGATCAGGTGCGAGGGACGCCATTCCGGAACGTGACGGGCCGGCAGCCCCGAATGGAAAGCGGCCGACCCGGCGCCGGCCGGCGAGTCCTTCCCGCGTGGCCGCGCGCTCACCACCCGAACTTCAGCTCGACGCCCAGGTACTCGCTGTTGTGGCCGCCCGCCGCGCGGATCGTATCGCCGACCGCATAGTAGACGCCTTCGACGGCCCCCGTCAGGTGGCTGTTGAACGTATAGTCGGCGCGCACCTGCGCATATGCCCCCGTCCAGCGCGTGCCGCGCCCGGCGGTGCCCGCGACCGGGGTGGCGGGCTGCGTGTAGACCGCGTCGTCCGTCGTCGCGCGCCACTGGAATGCGAGCGCGCCGAGCAGCGTGAGCTTCGGCAACGGCTTGACCGTGATCGACGGCTTCACGTGAATCAGGTTCGAATAGCCGGTGAAACCCGCGAGCGTGAAGTAGTAGCCGTTCGGAAACAGCGGATTGAACGTGCCGAGCGTGCCGTCGCCCGGATGCCGGTCGCCGGACGCCGCGTCGATCTGCAATCCGACGCGCGGCGACCATGCGGCCTTGGCGAACGTGTAGCCGACGCGCGAACCCGCCGCCCACGCGCGCACGCGCTCGGGGCCGACGCTGCCCGTCTGCCCCATTGCTTCGAGATCCCAATCGATGCCGCTGGCCGCGCCCGCGAAGCGCGCATCGAACACGTTGCGGCGTTCGTTGCCGCGTGCGCCGATGTAGCGTGCGTTGTCGCGCTCGTACAGCGAGTAGTACGCGGAGAGCTCGTTTTTCCCGAGCACCTGGCGTTCGATCCGGATCGTATGAAACCGCATGCCCGGGTTCGACGTATCGTCGAACGCCTTGACGTCGCGATACTGCACCGGCTGGCTGACGAAGCCGATCACGCGCCACGGGCCGCTCACCCAGTTCGCCCACACCGCATCGAACGATTGCCGCACGTTCGGGCCGTCGCGCGACGACACGAAGCGCTGCAGGTCGAACAGGAAATCCTGCCGCCCGACGCGGACCTTCAACGTGCCCGCATCGAACGGCTGCACGAACGACACGAACGCGAGCCGCAGGTCGAGCGGATTCTTGTCGACGGGCGTCACGGTGTTCTTGCCGAACGCGCGCGCATCCTCGAACTCGGTGTACAGCTCGACGTGCCGGTTCAGGTGCACGTCGACGTTGAAGCGAAAACGCTGGATCAGGTACGAATCGCCGGCCGTCTTCCCGACGCCGAAATTGCCCGCGTCGGACGATTCGAACCGCTCGCGCAGCACCGCGCCCAGCGACACGTAGCTGTACGGATCGGTGGCCGACAGCGGGATGTACTTCAGGCTGTCGAGCGGTTCGGTGCGCAAGGCCGGGTTCGCGAGCGCATACCAGCGTTCCTGCCAGCGGTTCGTCATGATCGCCGGGCGCTGCGCCGGCAGGTCGTCCGGCACGATCGGCGCGTCGGTTTCCTGCGCGGCGGCCGCCATCGGCCAGAGCGGCAGCAGCGCGAACAGCGATGCGCAGAACCGCACGGCGCGCGCGCGACGCGGTTCAGGCGCGCGGCTGGCGGTGCGCGTCACGGCTGCGCCGTCTGGTGGATCTCGGCGACGTAGCCGCCGGGGAATTGCACCATCGCGGCGTCGCGTCCATCGGCCGAATACGGCGGCACGAGCACGGTCACGCCCGCGGCCTTCGCCTTGTCGAGCGTCTCCGCCAGGTTCGCGACTTCGTAGCCGGTGGTGTCGCGGCCGTACGGATAGGGCAGGCGGCCGTCCGTCACGAGCACGACCATCTTGCCGAACGGCGATTCGATCCGCACCCGGCGATAGTGGTCGTCGGGCCGGCCGATCTCGACGCCGGGCGCCTGCGCGACGTCGGACACCACCTTGCCGTGCGAGAAGCGCGCGAAGCCGCGGATCAACGCGTTCGCGACGTCGCTGGGCACGTAGACGCGGTTCTCCGGCACGCGTTCGAACGGCGCGTAGTTGGGCTTCGTCGTGTGGACGTAGAGCTGCATGTTGACGCCGCCCGGCCACTGGATCACCGCGTCGCGGCCGATGGGATCCGGGAACGTCTCGACCAGCACGCTCGCGCCGGCTGCCCGCGCATCGCGGATCGCGCGGTCGATGTCGCTCACGAGGTAGCCGGTGCGTTCCGCGCCGAACGGATAGGGCACGGGCGTCTTGAAGCCGAACAGCGACACCGTGCCGACCGGCGTCTGCAGCAGTTGCGACGTGGTCGAGCTGGGCGTCGGCGTGACCGTCGCGACGACCTGCGGCGTGCTCTTGCCGCCGAAGGTCGCGAGGAAGCTCGCGACGAAGCGGTCGACGTCCTCGGGCGCGACGTACACGTGGGTCGTATCGAATTGCGGCGCGACGGCGACGGTCGGCGCGGGGCGGGCCGGCTGCGCGGCGTGCGCGACGCCCGCCGTGCCGATCGACACGGCGAGGCCGAGTGCGGCGGAAAGCACGAGCGTCTTGAGTTTCATCGAAGTTTGTTTCATTACCTGGTTCGACATGGTGTTGGCATGAGAGGATGAACCGGCTATCGGGAGCCGGTGTCGGGGGGAGTGGGCACGCTGCGCTCATGCAGGTCGTGCAGCGCAACCAGCGCGAATGCGCATGCGAGCCCGACGTGTTCGAGAAACGCGGCGGTGAGCCCGAAGCGGGCATCCGGCGGCGCGTGCCAGAACGCGTTCGCGACGCTCGCGGCGAACAGCGTGAAGCCCGCGAGCACGCCGGCGCCGAGCCAGCGCAGCACGCCGGTGAGTATCAGCAGCGGTGCGACCAGCTCGACCGCGATCACCAGCGCCGCGACCGGCGCGGCCGGCTCGACGCCGAAGTGCTGCATCTCGGCGATGGCCGCGCCGAAATCGCCGGCCTTGTGCAGGCCGCCCTGCAGGTAGGCGGAGCACAGGCCGAGCAGGCCCAGCCAGCGGACGAACCGGCTCTGCACCAGCGGCCGCAGCAGCGCGGCCGCGTGGGCGTCGATCCGGCGGACGATGCCGTTCATCAGACGGCCCAGCATGCGCAGCCGAGCGCACCCCAGAACGATTTCAGGTCGGAGGCCGGCACCTCGCTCGACCACGCGCGCGCATGCGCATGGCCGTGCACGCCGCACGCGCTCGCGCAGCCGCACATCTGCGCGGCCGCGCGGTGCAGCGGCTGGCCGTCGCCGCCTGCCGCGCCCCAGCCGGCATAGCCGCCGAATGCGCGCACGGGCGACCAGTCGGGCATCGCGGGCGGCGGCGGCGCGTCGCGGCCGGCGAACGGGCCTGCCGCATAGACGACCTTGCCGCCCACCACGGTCAGCAGCGACGTCGTGTCGGCGATGTCGGCCTCGGCGCATGCGAAGAAATCGCGGTCGGGCACGATCAGGTCGGCGAGCTGGCCGACTTCGATCCGGCCTTTCTTGCCTTCCTCGTTCGAGAACCACGTGACGTTCTCGGTCCACATCCGCAGCGCCGTTTCGCGGTCGAGGCAGTTCGCCTGCGGATACAGGCGCAGGCCGCCGACGGTGCGCCCGGTCACGAGCCACGACAGCGACACCCACGGGTTGTAGCTCGCGACGCGCGTCGCGTCGGTGCCCGCGGACACCTTCAGCCCCTTCGACAGCATCTTCGCGACGGGCGGGGTCGCCTCGCCGGCCTTCGCGCCGTAGCGCTCGACGAAATACTCGCCCTGGTACGCCATCCGGTGCTGCACGGCGACGCCGCCGCCGAGCGCCGCGATGCGATCCATCGAACGCTCGGAGATCGTCTCCGCGTGATCGAAGAACCAGTTGAGGCCCGCGAGCGGCGTCTCGCGATTCACCTTCTCGAACACGTCGAGCGCGCGGCTGATCGTCTCGTCGTAGGTCGCGTGCATGCGCCACGGCCAGCGGTTCTGCGCGAGGATCCGCACGACGTCCTCGAGATCGGATTCCATCTCCGGCGCCATGTCCGGGCGCGGCTGGCGGAAATCCTCGAAGTCCGCCGCGGAGAACACCAGCATCTCGCCCGCGCCGTTGTGGCGGAAATAGTCGTCGCCCTGCTTGTAGCGCGACGTCCTGGTCCAGTTCAGGAAATCGTCCTTCTCCTGCTGCGGCTTCTGCGTGAACAGGTTGTAGGCGAGGCGGATCGTCAGCTGCTTCGCATCGGCGAGCTGCTGGATGACTTGGTAGTCCTCCGGATAATTCTGGAAGCCGCCGCCCGCGTCGATCGCGCCCGTCACGCCGAGGCGGTTCAGCTCGCGCATGAAGTGGCGCGTCGAGTTCACCTGGTATTCGAGCGGCAGCTTCGGGCCCTTCGCGAGCGTCGAATACAGGATCGCGGCGTTCGGTTTCGCGAGCAGCAGGCCGCTCGGGTTGCCGTGCGCGTCCCGCACGATCTCGCCTCCCGGCGGCTCGGGCGTGTCCTTCGTGTAGCCCACCACGCGCAGCGCGGCGGCGTTGAGCATCGCGCGGTCGTACAGGTGCAGGATGAACACCGGCGTATCGGGCGCGACCGCGTTCAGTTCCTCGATCGTCGGCAGCCGCTTCTCGACGAACTGGTGCTCGGTGAAGCCGCCGACCACGCGCACCCATTGCGGCGCCGGCGTGATCGCCACCTGGTGCTTGAGCATGTCCATCGCGGTCGCGAGCGAGCGCACGCCGTCCCAGCGCAGCTCCATGTTGAAGTTCAGCCCGCCGCGGATGATGTGCAGGTGATTGTCGATCAGGCCCGGCAGCGCCGAGCGGCCGCCGAGATCGACGACTTCCGTGTGGCCGGCCGCGAGGGCCATCACTTCGCTGTCGTCGCCGACGGCCGAGAAGACGCCGTCGGTGATCGCGACCGCGCTCGCGGTCGGGCGCGACGGGTTCAGGGTCGTGAAGCGCCCGTTGCGCAGGATGATGTCGGGCGATTTCGGGCTGGACGTGGTCATGTACGGTTCTCCGTGGATTGGCTGGCGACCTGGGTGGCGGCATTCGCGTCGCGCCCCGGCAATGCGCCGAACATATGCTGATTGCACTTCGATTCGCGCCATGCCGTGTGGAACGCGGTGCCCGACAGCATCTGCTTGGCGACCGGCACGACCTGCTCGCCGGCGAGGATGCCGAGCAGGCCGACCAGCGCGACGAGCGGCGGCGCGGGCGAGCGGACGTGCAGCAGGCTGTAGATCACGCCGACCAGCAGGCCGGCGAGCAACGACAGGACATAGATCTTCATGGGTGGAACCTCGGGCGGTGCGTGGACGAATGAGGCGAAAGGCAGGAATGCGCGTGCGGCATGCTCCGCGACGATTGCATTGTAGGCAGGCGATGCGCGCTTGCGCCGTGCATCGCGGGTGAATTAAGGAGATTTAAGGATATTTCAGCCGGACGTTGCTAGCATGAAAAAGACGCCGAAAAGCTCGGCGGCGCCGATGCGGCGACACACGCTTGCCGTGCGTCCGACGCATCGGTTGTGCGGCGAAAGCCGGCCTGCCCGTAACGTTTTGATGATTGAGAGGATGGAGTCAACATGAGCAACCCGAAACTCGAAGTACTTACCCCGGACAACTGTCAGATGATTTTCATCGACCAGCAGCCGCAAATGGCATTCGGCGTGCAGTCGATCGACCGGCAAGTGCTGAAGAACAACGTGGTCGCGCTGGCGAAGGCGGCAAAAACCTTCGATATCCCGACGATCATCACGACCGTCGAGACCGAGAGCTTCTCGGGCTACACGTATCCGGAGCTGCTCGACGTGTTCCCGGATCACCCGCTGCTCGAGCGGACCTCGATGAACTCGTGGGACGACCAGAAGGTGCGCGACGCGCTCGCGAAGAACGGCCGCAAGAAAGTGGTCGTGTCGGGCCTGTGGACCGAAGTGTGCAACAACACGTTCGCACTGTGCGCGATGCTCGAAGGCGGTTACGAGATCTACATGGTGGCCGACGCGTCGGGCGGCACGACGAAGGAAGCGCACGACTTCGCGATGCAGCGCATGATCCAGGCCGGCGTCGTGCCGGTGACCTGGCAGCAGGTGATGCTCGAATGGCAGCGCGACTGGGCGCACCGCGGCACCTACGACGCCGTGATGGCGATCGCGAAGGAGCATTCGGGCGCGTACGGGATCGGCGTCGACTACGCGTACACGATGGTGCACAAGGCGAAGCAGCGTACCGCGAACGCCCACGAGATCATCCCGGCGGTGCACGCGAAGTAAGGACGGCGGGCCGGGCTCGCCTGGCTCGAACCGTGAACACGTGAAGAAGCTGCCGCGTCGGCGACGCGGCAGCTTTTTTTATCGACGCGCGACGCGAGGCGCGCGGCGGGAGACGGGGGCAATCAGCGCGGCGTGCTGTCGGGCGCGCTGCCCGGCGCAACGCTGCACGCGCGGCCGATCATCACGAGCAGCGGCGGCAGGAACAGGCACCACAGCCCCGCCGCCAGATAGAGGCCGGCCGCCGCGCCGCAACCGGCGGCGAACGCGGCGACGCTGACGGCCATCTTCCGCAGGCGCGCATCGTCGCCCGGCTTGCGCGGCGTGTGCGAACCGATGCGCTCGCCGAGCGAGATCATGATCTGCGTGACGGTGCCCGTCATCAGCGTGGTGGGCGGCGCGTCGGACAGATGCAGGCGGTGCAGCGCGTTCTGCACGGCCATCGCGACGACGAGCGTCATGCCGGTCGCGAGGGCGGGCAGCGCATCGCTGTCGGGAAACGGCCCGACGGATACCGCGAGCGCCGCGCCGCCCGTCAGCAGCGCGGCCTGCGCGAGCAGCATCACGCGCAGCGCGTCGGCGCCGCGTGCGTTCAGCCGGTTCGCGCAGACAGTGGCGAGCACGATCGCGACGCAGAACACGGGCAGCGCCGCGAGTTTCGCGATCGCGCCCGACGTGCCGGACACGAGCGTCGCGCCGAGCGTGACGAAGTTGCCGGTCACGTGTGCGGTAAAGAGCCCTTGCAGCGCGAGAAAGCCCGCGGTATCGACGAAGCCGCCGTTGAAGCTCAGCAGCACGGGCAGTCGGGTGTCGTTCATGGTGATTCCTGGTGATGCCTGGTGGTCGGCGGTTCGGTGGGTGCCGGGCTGGCACGCCGAGGATAGGCGACCCGTCGCGCCCCGTCACATGAAACGTTCTGAATGCGTCCCCGCCGCCGGAATCTTCATAACGATTAACTTGCATTGCGCCGTGCGATGGGCTATGCGCCGGCGCAAGCGTCGGTTCAGCGCCCCGCGCCGCGCCGCCACGCGCCGGGGGCATGGCCGACGACCTTCGCGAACACGCGGCTCAGGTGGCTCTGGTCCGCGAATTCGCACGCCGCGGCGATTTCAGCGAGCGTCATGGCGGTCGTTTCGATCAGCCGCCGCGCCTCGGCCACGCGCTGATCGAGCAGCCACTGGTGCGGCGTGCGGCCGGTGGTCCGCGAGAACGCGCGGATGAAATAACCGCGCGACAGGTTGCACGCCTGCGCGACATCCGCGAGCGACACGCCGGCGTTCGCCTTCTGCATCAGCAGTTCCTTCGCGCGCGCCAGGTGCGCGGGCGACAGCGTGCCCTTGCGCGCGAGGTCGCGCTGGGCCGCGCTGCCGTAGCGGCGCGCGAGGTGCGTGCCGATCGCGAGCCCCATCTGCTCGACGAACAGCGTATTGAGCGCGCCCGGCACGTCGAGGCTGTCGGCAACCGCATGCGCGAGATGGCCGAGGAGCGGGTCGCGCGCGTCGGCCGCGCAGGTCAGGCCGCCGATGGGCGCGCCGCCGTGTTCGTCGCCGAGCCGGTCGAGATACGCGCGTGACAGCTCCACGAGCACGAAATCGAAATTGCCGTAGAGGTCCGCGTGGAAATGCTCGGAAAAGTCCCGGATGTAGATCGAGTGATGGCGGAACGATCGTTCCGCGCTGCGCGCACCCCGATACAACGTGCGGCGATGCCCGTCGTTCAGCGAAACGCCGACCAGGAAGCCGCGGTCGCAGGCGGGCATCACGATGCGCTCGAATTGCTCGCTGGGCATGCACTTGCGATGCAGCGTGAGGCCGTCCGCGACATGTTCGACATCCCTCGACAGCAGGCCCGCCACGCATCCGAGCGTGTCCTTGGGCGGCGGTGCGGGGGGCGCGGCGAGTGAAGGCGACATGGCGCGGAATCCTTGAAGGGGAGCGAACAATCCGGCGGCCAGTTTATACGGGACGCGTGACAGCCCCAAGCATAATTGAACGAAAATCCGCGGCGTGCCCCCCACACAGTGGACTTTCGTTCAAGACAGGCGGCCCGCGGCTGCTTACAGTCGGGTTGCACACGTGGCAATGCCAGTCACGATCGTGCGCCAGGGGGCGCAGGGCGCCGATTCCCGGCCCGATGCCGCAGCGTTCGGCGGGCCATCGTCGAAAGGTCGCCGGAGGCAGCCATGATCCAGATCGGGACGTTGTCGGTGGATTTCGAACAGCGCGACATTCGCCGCCACGGCATGCCGCTGCGCATCGGCGCGCGCGCGTTCGACATTCTCGAGGTGCTGCATCGCGCGGCCGGTCGCGTCGTGTCGAAGGACGACATCATGGACGCCGTCTGGCCGGGCGTAATCGTCGAGGAGAACTGCCTCCAGGTGCACGTCGCCGCGTTGCGCAAGCTGCTCGGCGACCGCCGCGACCTGATCAAGACCGTGCCCGGCAGGGGCTACATGCTGGTGGCCGGCCCGCGCGCGGATGCACCGGCGGCTCGGCCGGAGCACGCGCCGCTGCGCGGCGACGGCCTGCCTTCCTCATTCGCGCCGCTGATCGGGCGGCAGGCCGAGATCGGCCAGATCGTCGACATGCTCGACCGGATGCCGGTCGTCACACTGGTCGGCGCCGGCGGCATCGGCAAGACGAGCCTCGCCGCGCACGTCGCCCGCGACCTGCGGCGCCGCGCGCGCGACACCGTGCATTGGGTGGAACTCGCGCGCGCCACGACGCGCGACGACGTGCTGCGCGCGCTCGCCGCCGCGCTCGACATGGCCGGCCACGATGACCCGGGCATCGACGGCATCGACGGCATCGCCGACGCGCTCGCCGCGTCGCGCTGCCTGGTGGTGCTCGACAACGCCGAGCACGTCGTCGACGTGGTTGCCGGTCTCGTCGACGCGCTCGCGGCGCGCATCGCGACGCTGCGGATGCTCGTGACCAGCCGCGAGCCGCTGCACGTCCCGGCCGAGCAGATGTTGCGCGTTGCGCCGCTCGCCGTGCCCGCCAGCGGCGCGCGAGCCGACGAGATCGCCGGCTGTTCCGCGGTCCAGCTGTTTCTCTGCCGCGTCCGCGCGGCGACGGCCGATTGCGCGCCCGACGAAGCCGGCATCCGGCTGGCCGGGGACATCTGCCGGCGTCTCGAGGGGCTGCCGCTGGCGATCGAACTGGCGGCCGCGCGCGTCGCGACGCTCGGCATCGAAGGCGTCGCCACGCGCCTCGACGACCGCCTGAACCTGCTGACGGGCGGCTTGCGAGCCGCGCTGCCGCGCCACCAGGCGCTGCGCGCGACGTTCGACTGGAGCCATGCGCTGCTGAGCCCCGCGGCGCGCGCGCTGTTTCGGCGCCTCGGATGCTTCTTCGGCCCGTTCACGTTCGACGCTGCGTGCGCGGTGGCGGCGGTATTCGGTACGCCGATCGAGGAGACCATCGGCGGGCTCGGCGAGCTGGTCGCGAAGTCGCTGTTGAGCGTCGAGTTCCGTACCGCCCGCGCGCAGTACCGGCTCAGCGAATCGACCCGCGCGTATGCACTGGAAAAGCTGCGCGCCGAGGGGGAATTCGAACGCGTCGCCGTATGCCATGCGCGCTACGCGCGCGAGCGGGCGGGCGAAAAGGCGTTGGCCGGGCCGGCATCGATGCCGGTATTGCAGCGGGAATTTCAACGGGAATGGCAGCCGGCGGGCACCGCGCCGCCGCCGCGCCGGCACGCGTGAGCGAATTCGGCGCGCGCCGGCAGGCGCTCGCGGCGCCCGAGGCGCCCGGGCGTCGCCGCGAGCGCCGGCGCGTTACGCCTTCAGGAACGCGAGCAGTTCGGCGTTGATCTTGTCGGCGTCGACGACGCACATCCCGTGCGAGCCGCCGGGGATCACCTTGAGCTGCGCCTTCTTCACGAGCTTCGCCGACAGGTGCGCGGAATGATCGATCGGCACGATCTGGTCGTCGTCGCCGTGCAGGATCAGCGTCGGCACGTCGATCTTCTTCAGGTCTTCCGTGTAGTCGACCTCGGAGAATTCCTTGACGCACAGATACTGGCCGAGAATGCCGCCCATCATCCCCTGCGCCCAGAATGCGTCGATGGTGCCCTGCGACACCTTTGCGTTCGGCCGGTTGAAGCCGAAGAACGGCACCGCGAGATCCTTGTAGAACTGCGAGCGGTTCTCGGCGACGTTCTTGCGGATGCCGTCGAACACGTCGATCGACAGGCCGCCCGGGTAGGCGGCCGTGTTCGCCATGATCGGCGGCACCGCGCCGATCAGCACCGCCTTCGCGACGCGCCTGGTGCCGTGGCGGCCGATGTAGTGCGCAACTTCGCCGCCGCCCGTCGAATGGCCGACCAGCGTGGCTTCGCGCAGGTCGAGCGCGTCGAGCAGCGCGGCGAGATCGTCGGCATAGGTGTTCATGTCGTTGCCGTGCGACGGCTGGCCCGAGCGGCCGTGGCCGCGGCGGTCGTGCGCGATCACGCGATAGCCGTGCTGCACCAGGAACAGCATCTGCGCGTCCCATGCATCGGCGCACAGCGGCCAGCCGTGCGAGAAGACCACCGGGCGGCCGGCGCCCCAGTCCTTGTAGTAGATCTGCGTGCCGTCTTTCGTCGTGATGGTGTTCATGGCATGGGCTCCGTGATGGGCAGAAGGGGCGGCGGCCTGTTTCGGCGCGCCGGCGGCAGTGGCCGCGGTGGGCAGCGCGGCGGCGGCGACGGCCGTCGCGCCGGCGAACAGCATCTCGCGACGCCGGGTCGATTCGACGGCGTCGGTTTGCGTGGAACGCATGGGGTCTCCTTGAGCGTGCGGCGGAACGACACCGCGTGAAACGATGATGAAGGTGATCGGTGCGTGGCAACCTCGCCCGACAACCGCAAGGCGCTCGCCGTCACGATGCGACGATGCGATCGCGACGGATACGAACACAGCGGGGAGGCTACACGTCAGCCCCCCGGCCTGTACTGAAGCGATCTGAAATTTCTTGAACGCGCGCACGGATTCGAGGGGTGATTCGGATTCCTGTCGGCGGTGTCGGAAGCGCGGCCAGAACGATTCAGATTCGCTAAAGGACTTTTCATCGCGCAGCGGTTATCGTCGCCCCGTGTCGGCCCACGCCGCGCTGCCGGTGCCGGACAGCGACGCGAACGGGGGGCTGCGCCACTTCCAAGGACACGCCGCCATGAACGAATTCAGCCGTTGGGCGCGGATGATCACGCTGCTCGACGCATCCCCCGAGACCGGACGCGCAATGCCGCCATCGCTGCGCGACGCGAGCGGCGCGGGCTACCGCCGCCGCAACGCCGCGCCGGTGCCGTCGAGCGGCAGCACGCGCCGTCGGGCCACGGTCGTCGCCGCCGAGCGGCAGACCGGCTCGGCGGTGCTGCTGTCGTGGAGCGACGCGACGCGCTTTCGCTACGACGAACAGCGCTGGATCAGCGCGAAGTCCCGCAAGCGCAGCTGCTGCGCGCTGAGCGGGCGGTCGATCCGGATCGGCGACGCGGTCTACAAGCCGCAGTGCCGGGGCGAGAAACTCCCGGCCAACTGCGCGGACATGATCCTCGCGACGGAAATCGACAGCCTCATCCTCCGCTTCAACCGTCAGCGGTGACGCTCGCCGGGCTTCGTTCACGCGCGCCCGCGGCACTAGTCCTGCCAGTTCGAGCCGAGCACCCGGCCGCAGAAGTTCATGCGGCGGTAGTTCGGGTCGTACCGCTCCTGCACGTCGTCGCCGATGCTGCCGAAGGTCGTCGCCGTGCGCTGCGCGAGGCCTTCGGCGAGCGCTTCGAGGAACAGCTCCTTGAAGCCCGCGCCGCGCGGCCACGCGCACAGCACGGCATCGCGCTCGGCGCGCGTGACTTCGTCGAAGTGCGCGCCGAACAACTCGGTTTCGACGCCCGTGCCGAGCAGCGCCGTGAGCGGCGCCATGTGCGAATGGAGGCCGAATGCGGTATGCAGCGCGATTGCCTGCCACGCGTCGGCCGAGTCCGTCGGCGGCACGCCGTGTTCGGCGAGGAACGTGCGCGCGGCATTCGCACTGTCGATCTCGAAGCGCTGGCATGAATGCCGGTAACGCTCCGTCAGGCCGACGAGATGAAACAGCGCGGCGACGTACAGCAGGTCGGAATCGAACGCCAGCGTGCGGCGCCGGCCGATGAGCGACGCGAACAGGAACACCCGCATCGCGTGCCGGTACAGGATCTCCGGCTCCTGCGCGGCCACCGTCGCGGCCGCCGCGCATGCGAGTGCGCTGTCGGGAATCGGGATGCCGGCGACGCTTCGTCCCATCGTCGTCGTCCTCAGCGGGCGAACCGGGCGGCCATCGCGCGCGCGCGGCGGTCGTGCCGCGCGGCAATGCCGCTGTCGAAGGCGATCGTGTCGGCGGTTGGTGCGTCGTTCATTTGGGTGGGGAGGTCCGGTGTCGGTGAAAGGAACGCCGCCGGCGCGCACCGGCGCGAGCGGGCCGTTGTGCCGTCGCTGTGCTGCAGTGTGCGCGGCCGTCCACCGAAAGTCCTGCGCAAAACCTGAATCGTTCTGAAGCGGAAGCGAAGCACCGCACGGCAGCGGCGCCGAATTGCCGGTTCACGGCTGGAATATGAATGCATGGGTAAATTCGAATATTCATTCGTATAAAGCATGCGCGGCTGTCGCACCATTCGGCCGATTAAAATGATCTTCGGAATGAAATACCGGGAAGCGCGCCGGACGCTGAAATATTGCCCGAAAACCCGGCAGACCCGCGTCAACGCAGGGCATGTCCGGATTGCCGCACTGCGTCATTTCAATAAATTTGATCAGTGGGTTCTGAATATTTAAAGCATGGAAACGTGCATAAGACGTAGCATCGATAGCCTGACCGGCGGCATGCCGCGCCTGCCGCCGTTGACTCATTTCAGGAAAGACCGAATCGCCATGATCCACATTGGAGCACTTCAAGTCTTTCTCGATAGACGTGAAATCCGCGCGAACGGCGAGCCGTTGCGGATCGGCAGCCGAGCCTTCGACATTCTCGAGCTGCTGATCCACGCGAATGGCGCGCTGGTATCGAAGGACGACATCATGCAGCGCGTGTGGCCGCGCACGGTGGTCGAGGAAAACAACCTGCAGGTGCATATCGCCGCGCTGCGCAAGGCGCTTGCCGACGATCGCGACCTGATCGTGACCGTCCCGGGCCGCGGCTATCGGCTCGCGCTCCGCCGCGACGACGATGCGCCGCGCGGGCCGGACGAACCACCGCCGCCGCCGCCGCCGCGCGACGCGCTGCCGCGGTGCGCCGTCGCGTCGTCCGCGCTCATTGGCCGGGAGCAGACGATCGCGGAAGTGATCGCCGCGCTCGATGCCGCGAGCGTCGTGACGCTGGTCGGCGCGGGCGGCATCGGCAAGACCCGCGTCGCGGTGGAGGTGGCGACGCAGGTCGCCGCCCGCTTCGCCGACGGCGTCGCATTCGTGCCGCTGGCGGCCGTGTCGGACCCGCGTTTCGTGCCCGATGCGCTCGCCGCCGCGCTCGGCATCGACGAGCCGACGGGGCCGGCCACGCTCGACGCCCTCGTCGCCCACCTCGCCGATCGCCGGATGCTGCTCGTGCTCGACAACTGCGAGCACGTGATCGATGCGGTCGCGCAGCTCGCCGGCGCGCTCGCGGACGCCCACCTGGACCTGCGCATCCTCGCGACGAGCCGCGAGGCGCTGCGCATTCGCGGCGAATGGTTGCGCCCGGTGCCGCCGCTGAACGTGCCCGGCGAAGCCGACGGTTGCGACGCGATCCTGGCGACGAGCGCGGTGCAGTTGTTCATCGCCCGCGCGCGTGCCGCCGACCAGGGCTTTCCGCTCGATACGCGCGGCGTGCTGCTGATTTCGGCGATCTGCCGGCGCCTCGACGGCCTGCCGCTCGCGATCGAGCTGGCGGCGGCCCGTGCGGCGCTGTTGGGCGTCGACGTGCTGGCGACGCATCTCGACGACCACTTCCGGCTGCTGACGGGCGGCTTCCGGACCGCGCTGCCGCGCCACCAGACGCTGCAGGCGATGTACGACTGGAGCTACCGGCTGCTCGACGAGCACGAGCGCATGCTGCTGCGCTGGCTTGGCGTGTTCCGCGACAGCTTCTCGCTCGAGGCGGTCGAGCACGTCGTCGAAGGCGGTGTGCTGTCGGGCACGGCGATCCTCGATGCGGTGGCCGGCCTGGTCGCGAAATCGCTGCTGATCCGCGAGGACGCGCGCGGCGCGCCGCGTTACCGGCTGCTCGCGACGACGCGTGCCTATGCGCTCCGGCAACTCGAGAACAACGGCGAATGCAAGGCCGCGGCGCTCGCGCATGCGCGTTTCTTCCACACGCTGTTCATGCAGGCGCCGGCGGGCCGATTCGACGCGCGGGCGGCCACCTGGCTCGAGGCTGTCCGGCACGAGCTCGGCAACCTGCGCGCCGCGCTCGACTGGGCCTTCTCGCCGAGCGGCGACAAGACGGTCGGCATCGCGCTGGCGGCGGTCGCGGTGCCGTGCCTGTTCGACCTGTCGCTCGTCGACGAATGCTGCGAGCGGGCGCGCGTCGCGCTGGCCGCGGCGCGCGATCCGGACGTCGGGCCGGTGTCCGACGACACGCGGATGCGCCTGCTCGCCGCGTTTGCGGTCGCGCTGGCCTATACGGCGAACGCGACGCAGGCCGTGCACGCGGCCTGGTCGGAGGTACATGGGCTTGCCGTCGCGGCGGGGAACGCCGAATACGAGCTGCGCGCGCTGTGGGGCCGATGGAGCGCGAGCCAGCAGGCCGGCGATGCGCGCGACGCATTGCGGTGGGCGCGCCGTCTGCGCACCCGGGCGCACGGAAGCGAACGTGGGTCGGCGAAGGTGCTCGCGTTACATGCCGAGGCAAGCGCGCTTCACTATGCGGGCGAGCAGGAAGCCGCGCACCGCAGGCTCGAGCAGATGCTGAGCGTGTGCGCGTACGGCGAACGGCGCTGGCACGAGGCCGGCCTGCACCCCGAGCACGGGATCGTCGCGCAGGCGATGTTCGCCCGCGTGCAGTGGGCGCTCGGCGCGCCGGACGACGCGCTGCGCAGCGCGACGCAGGCGTTCGACCTCGCAAGGGATTACGCGCCCGACACCGTGATCGGCAACGTGCTGGCCGAGGGGCTGATCCCGGTCGCGCTGCTCGCCGGCGCGTTCGACGTGGCCGAGCGGGGCATTGCCGCGCTGCGCGCGTGCGCGAGCCGCGCGGGCTTTCGCGTATGGCTGGCCTGCTGCGATTGCTACGACGAATGCGTGAAGGCCGCGACCGGCGCGGGTGCGTCGCGGGCGGCGCCGTTCCGTGCCGCGCTCGACGCGTTGTCGGAAACGGGCTATGGCGCGCCGCGGACGTTCCTGCTTGCGCAATACGCGCGCTGCATCGCCGCCGACGGTCGCGCGGAGGAAGCGAAGGCCGTGCTCGACGCCGCGTTGCAGCGCTGCGAAGAAACGGGCGAACGCTGGCTCGTCGCGGAACTCATGCGGCTCGGCGGCACGCTTGCCGGCATCGAGCGGCCGGCCGCCGCCGCGCACGGTGTGGCGACCTGACGGCCGTTTCGATCAGAGGCTTTGGGTGAACCGCTCGATCAGGTCCGGGCGGTCGAACTGCTCGATCCACCAGCCCAGCGCGCGGCCGACCTCGTCGTCGCGCCACGCGAGGAAGCATTGCGTGACGTCCCGCATCCCGGTGACCGTGCGGGCGACGAGCTTGCCGTCGGCGATCTCGCGATCGGCGATGCACGCCGGCAGCGCGCCGACGCCGAGGCCTTCGCATTGCGCGGCGACCTTGGCGGCGAGGCTCGACACGGCGAGCACCTGCTGGCCGGGCTCGACGTCGATCGACCACGGCGCCAGCTCGCGCGACGTATCGCTGATGACGATGCGCCGATGGCGCGCGACGTCGGCCATCGTCAGCGGTTCCGGCTCGGCCGCGAGCGGGTGGTGCGGCGCGATCGCGAAGATGTGGCGCATCTCGCCGATCGGGCGCGTGACGATGTTCGCGAGCGCCGGCGGCTCGCCGGGCGCGCCGACGATCAGGTCGGCGCGGCGGGTGATCAGCGCGTCCCAGGAACCGCCGAGCACTTCGGTCGACAGGCGCAGGCGCGTGTCCATCTGCAGCTTGTCGAACGCATGGACGTACGGCCACAGCGCCGCGAACGGCATGATCTCGTCGATGCAGATGCGCAGTTCCGCTTCCCATCCCGACTGGATCCGCTGCGCTCGCATTTCGAGCTGGCCCGCGGCGAACAGCAGCCGCCGGCCTTCGTCGACGACCACGCGGCCTGCCTGCGTGAGCTTTGCCCGGCGGCCGCTGCGATCGAACAGCACCACGCCGAGATCGCTTTCGAGCTTCTGGACGAGATAGGTCAGCGCCGACGGGACGCGGTGCAGCAACTCGGCCGCTTCGGCGAACGTGCCGGTGCGGTCGATCGCGTCCAGTGCTTCGAGCGCTTCGAAGGAAAGCTTCATCTGGGAATTTCCGTGGAGAAAACGATGCACGCCCGAGCAGCCGGGCGTCAGGGATGCATGCTAACGCCCGATTGGGGCGGCGTACATACCGTCTGGAAAAATTCAGATGTGCCATGGGTGGCGTATGCGTGGCGCGGGCGGGCGTCAGGCCCGCCTCACGGGCGTGGTGGCGAACGGCGGAATTCCCGGTAGAAGTCCGGTTTGCCCGGAACGATTTCGCATGAACCATTCTCCGGCGGGGGGCGCTGATCACCGGTATCCAGGCGAGTGACCCGCGAACCGGACCGCGCGGCGACGAAGCGTGATGGCCTAGCTGTTTTCCGTCGGCGAAGCCGCGTAAACCCTGCGCCCGCTGACCCATGTCTCCAGCACATGAATATTGCGCAGTTGATAAGGATTGCTCGGTTTACCCTGAAGCGGATTTTGGTCCAGAATCACGAGGTCAGCCTGCTTGCCTTCCTTCAGTGAGCCGATCTGCTCGTCCAGATGGCATTGCCACGCAGCGTCGATGGTCACCGCGCGTAGCGCTTCGGGCACGGTCAGGCATTCCGCCTCGTTCAACACACCGAGCTCCGGATCGGCTTCCATCACCCGTCCTATTGCCTGGTCCATATAGCGCAGCGGCCCCAGCGGAGAGACGAAGCGGTCGCTGTGCAGGCTGATGCGAAGACCCTCGCGCAGCGCCGACTTGCATCGGTCGAGCTTCTGAGCACGTTCTTCGCCCAGGATGATGCTCCGGAAAGCGCGCCCCCAGTAGCCGACATGGCCGATCAGGAAACTGGGAGAGACGTTCAGCCGCTTCATGGCTCGGAGATCGTCGTCGTCAAGGAGCGACGCATGCTCGATCCGATGGCGCAGGTCCACGGGCTTCTTGCATGAGCTTCGCTCACGATGGTGCCCAAACCCCCCCGGTCTGGCGACCGGCATCATCGGGCGCTGAATGCGCATGGTCGATTGCCGAAGCGTGCCGGGCGTTTCACGCCCACCCTTCGTCGCAGACGTTGCCGAGTACCCGGGATTTCCATTGGCATTCGCTCCATTCGAGATCCGCTTCGGAGTCGAGTACCACGCCGCCGCCGCCCCCATACACGCCGGCGCCGCCTTTTTCCAGCACGAGTGTCCGGATGGCGACGTTCAGCGAGAAGTCCCCATTGGGTGCCATCCACCCGATGCTCCCGCAGTAGAGGCCTCTGTCTTCGCGCTCGAGCTGCCGGATGTAGCGCATCGCTGCGATTTTCGGTGCTCCGATGACCGAGCCGCACGGGAAGAGCGCGCGGAGTATCTCGAAGAAGGATGCCTGTCCGATATCGGCCTTGATCGTGGAGGTCAGGGTCCAAATCGACGGATAGCACTCGAGATCGAACAGCTTCTCCACTTTGACGGAGCCGGTGCGGGCGATCTTTCCCATGTCGTTACGCAACAGGTCGACGATCATGGCATTCTCGGCCCGGTCTTTCGTGCTGGCCTGCAGAGTGCGAGCGGATATCAGGTCTTGTTCCGGATTCCGGTGCCGAGGAGACGTGCCTTTCATCGGGCGGCTCGTCAGGATGCTTCCCGATCTGGACAGGAACAGCTCCGGCGAAAATGACAGCACCTGCGATTCACCGTCGTCGATAAATGCCGCATGCGCTACCGGGTGGCGATTTATGATTTCCCTGTACAGAAGTTCGGGGCTGCCCTCTATTTCTACGTCGATCGGAAAAGTGAGATTGATCTGATAGACGTCGCCGTTCTCCAGCCAATGCTTGATGTCGGATATCTTCTTTCGGTATTCTCCGAGGCCGATTCTTGGGGCAGCGTTGACGATGCGGCCGGATTGCGGACGAGACGGGGATTCCCATGCCGGTTCGTGCGCGGCACGTTCGAAGACGAGTGCGGTCATGCGGGGCACATCGCCCTTCGTCGAGCGAGTGCCTTCGTCCATGAGCGCCGGCTCGAGCCATGCGCCGAGGGAATAGCCGAGTTGAAGGGCGACCCAACGCCCTTCTTTTCGGGCGTTTTCGATTTCAGCCATTGCCGACGGCAACTCAGCGGCCGTCCTTACTTCAATTTTTCTGATAAGTCCATATAGCGCGAGCGCTTCTTTCTGGATTGCATTCTCGAATCGGCAGACTGTCATCGGGCACTCCGTGCAACGCGTGCATCGTCCTTTGAGCGACGTGTCGCGGAAGTGACGATCGATCTGCTCGATTCAAATCGAGACGTGACGGGAGTGAAGGGGGAGGTCTCGGGCATCCAAGGCTGGCTGGCACGCCGCAGGGCCGGGCAAACCTTCGGCCAACGCGTCAGCAAGGGATGGGGCGATGCGTGAAGGGGGGCAGGCATATCCTGGGCGTCAGTTATTTGAAATGGAAATGAGCCCAGGCGCGCGGCAAGTCGGACAATGTCGCGCTTCCCGATAGTGTTCTATCTCGTGGCGCCAGTCACGCGACGAGCGGATTCTCTCATATTTGTTCCGGGCTTTGCGGTTCGCCCGGCGCGGATCGCCGACATCGTCGGCGAGATTGCCGCCGCGTCTGACGAACAGCGCCGAGGCATCGAGCAAGTCGACCAGACCATCGTGCAAATGGGTCAGGCCGCGCAACAGAATGCCGCGCTCGCGAACATGCCGCGGTGGCCGCGCAGTCGCTGGGGGAACAGGCGACGCAATGTTCGAGAATCGTTGACCGCATGCGCTCAAACTCCCCCGTTTGCCGGCCCGACCGGTTTCGCGCCGGCTTGATGGCGAACGCCTGCCACGTAGAACAGGCAGCCCACCATGGAAAAAAACACCATGAAGTAGAACAGGGCGTTCGCGCCGAGCCCGCTGTTCAACAAGAACCCGCAAAGGACTGCATTCAGCCCGCCGCCCAGCATCGCAATGTTCTGGACGCCGAAATAGGCGCCCTTCATGTCGGGGCGCGCGATCGCATCGATGAACAGGAATTCCGCAGGCACGATCAGGATCTCGCCGAGCGTGAAGAGGAGGGTTCCGGCGATCCAGACGGCGGGGAGCACGGAACGATCGTAAACCAGCAGCCCCGCTGCCAGCATGGCGCTGCCGGCCACCACGGCTGCCAGCATGTTGCGGGTGGATATCCGGCGCCCCACCAGGTATTGCAGCAGGATGACGGTTGCGGCGTTGACCGCGGTGATCAGCGACACGAGTTCCATGGCCTGTGCCTCGAACGTCACGCGCCCGAGATACTGGGAAAGGTAGGTGGCGAATCGCGCGTAGACGAGCGAGCTGAAAAATCCGCCCAGGGTGAACAGCTGCAAGCGCGTATCGCTGGCGAGCACGGCCAGGATCTCCCTTGCTCCGAGGCGATCCCGCGCCTGCGGGCCGGCCGTGTTCGCATCGATGCGGTAGCGTTGGAAATGGACGATCAGGATGGCCAGGGCCGCCACGATCAAGCCGGCGGACACCAGCATCGGAAGCCGCGGCGAGACACGGCTGATCGCGATGCCGGCCACCGGCGCGGTGCAGAACGCGACGTTGATGATCGTGTAGTTGGCCGAAAATGCGGCGCTTCGCTGCTGTTCCGGCAGCAGGCCGGTGAGCAGGGATTTGATCGACAGGTGCATGGTCGTGAACGACAGCTCGATGAGCGTCAGGTAGACGAACACGAACCAGAACCCGCTGGTCGTCGGGATCAGCGCATAGATCACGGCGGACGCCACGATCACGATCAGCAGCGCGCGCAGCGGCGTGAAGCGGTCGACCAGGATCCCGCAATAGACGCCGCCCAGCGTCGCGATCATCAGGGGAAAGCCCAGGACATAGCCCACCTGCAAGGGAGAAAACCCCAGGCTCGTCGACAGGTAGATCGGAAAGAAGGTGAAGGTCAGGGCGCGGCCGAAATTCAGCAGGAAGGCCAGCGCGTACAGAGGCCGGAGTATCGGGGCTTTGGTCATTCGGCATTCGCTCCGTTGAATCGAGGTGAGCCTGAAGATTCGATATTGAACCGCACGGTCTCGAACTGCCGATGGCGGCGGATACTCAATCGCAAATGGAGATGACGATAGGCATCCGCTGCTTTGAGTTGATGCGAGGTTTTGCTGAATGCTTCGAAGTATTTGAATTTAATTTCGGCCATAGACATTATGGCTGCCCTTTGTTTTGTCCGGCACAAAAGCTTCAGCTGACGGGGTTCGCCGTGGGGCCGTTCGACCTGGTGGACCAGCCGGTTGTGGGGCGGCGAGTGGTGAAATTCGATTTCGTTCATTAACTATCCAGGATTATTGATAATGACCGGCGCGATGCCGTGCCCAAGTAGCAATATTCACGCGACGGTGGTTGAGTTAATAATTGAAAGAATTGAAATCGCATGCGCGTTGGTCATTGGCAACAAAATCGAAAAAATCACCAAAACGACGCAGGCGCATATCGATGGGATGCCGGATTGGATTCGATTCATTTTATTTGCGTAGACATTCTGCATAAGGTCGGACACAATAAAAACGGCAAATATCGAAATTTTCGTTTCCTCTTTTATGCGACTGATCGACCAGTTTCGGCGGCTTGCCGAGTTTCTCGACGGGCAGGACAGCCAGCCTGGTCTGACGGCGCTGGCGCGGGCCCTGAATTGCACCGAGCGCAATGCGCGGGGCCTGTTGCGCAAGATGGAGGCGCAAGGCTGGCTGCGATGGGAGGCCTCGCGCGGCCGCGGCCACTTTTCCCGGCTCACGATCCTGGTGCCGCCGCAGCACGCGGGGCTCGACCGTCTTGCCGCGCTGCTGGCCGAAGGCGAACTGGAGCAGGCATTTGCCAGCCTGGCGGACCCGCAGCGCCAGCAACTGCTGAAGCTGCTCCCCGATTTTCTCGGGATCCGGGCTGCGGGGTCACACGGCCATCGCCTGCGCATTCCCCTCTATCGTCCAGTGGATCTGCTCGACCCCTATCGCGTGATCAGCCGGCTGGAAGCGCATCTGGTGCGGCAGATCTTCTCGCGCCTGACCGAGTTCGACGGGGCTACGCAGCGCCTGGTGCCGGCGCTGGCCCATCACTGGGAGCCTCAGGACGCGGGCCGGGCCTGGCATTTCTGGCTCAGGCCGAACGTCAGCTTTCACGACGGCAGGACCCTGGAGCCGGAAGACGTACGGCACACCCTGCTGCGCATGCGCGACGAACCGAGCCACTTCCAGCGTCTGTACCGGCACCTGCGCGATGTGGAAATCGGCGAAGGCCGGCGCATCGTCTGCCGCTTGAGCGAGATCGATCATTTGTGGCCGCATCGCCTGGCGGCGGCCAATGCGTCGATCGTGCCGCGCCACCGCAAGCCCGACTTCGCGCGCATGCCGATCGGAACCGGGCCGTTCAAGCTGACGCGCCACAGCGAATACCGCATCACGCTGTCGGCGTTCGGCCATCACTATCGCGAGCGCGCGCTGCTCGACGAAGTGGATCTCTGGTTTCTTCCCGCCTCCGAACCGGTGGACGAATTCGATCTCAGGTTCGGCCACTCGGCTTCCGATGCGCAAGGCAGCAAGGGTATCGTGCGCGTGCAGGCAGGATGTACCTACGTGGTGTGCAACGCCACGCGCGACGTGTTCCGCGAAGTCGGGCAGCGGCTGGCGCTGGCGGACTGGCTCGCGCCGAGCCATCTGTTCGGCCGGGACGACCCGGCGCGGCGGCCGGCGGCCGGCCTGCTGCCGGCCTGGCGGCATCGCGTTGCGAGACCGGGGCCCAGACCTTCCATACCGGCACGGACCGAACTCACCCTGGTGACGGGACAGACCCACGACGAGCTGGTCCTGGCCCGCGCGATAGAAGCCAGGCTGCGCGACGCGGATATCAGGCTGCGCGTGATGGCGCTGCCCTATGCCGACCTGATCCGCCGCGACTGGCTGGATTCGGCCGACCTGCTGCTGGGCAGCGAGATCCTGCACGACGACGAAGATTTCGGATGCTACGAGTGGTTCGGTGCCGACAGCCTGTTCCGGCAGTGGATGCCGGCGCATTCCACCGTCGAGCTGGATCGCCGGCTGGCCGAGGTTCAGGCGAAAACCGACGCGGCTGCGCGAATGGCGGACTACGAGACGATCGGCCGGCAACTGGTCGAGGCGGGCTGGCTGATCCCGATCTCGCACGAGCACCAGCATATCGAGGTGGGATCGCGTGTGGCCGGCGTCGAGGCCGTGCCCTGGGGCTTCGTGCCTTTCGCCGATCTGTGGGTGCGGTGAGGGCGGCGGCACGGATCGGTCGACCGCGGCGCGGTCATAACGATTGCGCGAGCGAACGACGCGCCTACGCCGTCGGCCCTTCCATCACGCAGCCCCCATGATCCGCGTACCGAGCGAGATCCCGAGCCTGGACAGCGACGCATTGCCCGCAAGCTGGCGGGCCTCCCACCGCGCCAGCGCGGCATCGAGCGCCTCGCCACGCGCGACGTCCCGCAACGCCTCGGCAAGATCGACCGCATTTGTCGCGGCCTTCGCGACGCCGGCCGCCGTATGCGGCCGCACGAGGCAGGCCGCGTCGCCGAGCAATACCACGCGCCCGAACACCATCCTGTCGACCGCGAGATCCTGAATGGCCTGAGCGAACGGCGCGCGCGTCGCGTCGACGAGCGAGGCGAGCGTCGGCGCGAGCATCCGGCGGCCCGCGTCGACGAGTTCGCGCCGATGGTCGTCCCGCATCGCGCCGGGCGGCAGCGAGCCGTCGCGCTGCGTGCCGTCCTGTGCGAGGAACAGCGCCGGCAGCCGGTCTGGCGCGAGACGCCGGTACCAGACCCAGTTCACGCGCCGCTCCCCGGGCTCGACCGCGCCGTCACGGCCGGGCACCAGATAAGTCAGGAAGAGATGCGCATCGCCTTGCTGGAACGTGAAGCGGTTGCGCAACGTGCGCAGCGCCGAATCGGAAAGCGCGCGTTCGTCGACGAGCCCGCGCCACGCGACATAGCCCGCATATGCGGGCCGTGCGTCCGGAACGAGTTGCGCGCGGACGTTCGACCGGCCGCCGTCGGCGCCGACCAGCAGGTCGGCCTGCTCGACGCGGCCGCTCGCGAAGCGCGCGATCACGCGGTCGCCGCCTTGCTCGAACCGCTCGAACGATTCGCCTGCGTGAACGATGCCGGCGGGCAGCGCGCGCTTCAGCGCCGTGTAGATCACGTTCCACGCGGTTTGCGTTTGCGGACTGCGGAGGCGTTGCACGATCCCGTCGTGCGCGTCGAGATAGATCCGCTCGACCGAATCGACGCCCGCCTCGCGCGGCACGGGTACGCTGCCGAACGCGAACGCACGGACGATCGGCGGCTGCAGCACGATGCCGCCGCCACGGCTGTCGAGCTCGCGCGGCGATTGCTCGAATACCTTGACGCGCCATCCGGCCGCACGCAATGCGGTCGCCGTGAAAAGCCCGCCCACCGATCCGCCGATCACGACAGCCAGCGGCCCCGATACGTCGTTCGTCATGCTCCGTTCTCCTCATGGAATTCTGGCGCGCGCGCGAGCGATTCGACGAAATCGATGAACGCGGCGACGCGTTTAGAGCCCCGCTGATTCGGCAGGTAGAGCGCGGTGATGACCGAGCGGGCCGCATCGGGCGTGACGTCGTATTGTTCGAAGAACCGGCGCAGCCGGCCCGACCGGACGTCCGCGCCGACCAGCCAGTCGGGCAGCAGCGCGATGCCGCCGCCGTCGAGCGCGGCATCCCGCAGCACTTCGCTGTGGTTCGACTTGAGGCGCCCGGCAACGATGACTTTCGTGGTGCCGTGGGCATCGGCGAAGGTCCAGGCCTGTTGATCGCCGCCGAAGTGAAAGCGCAGGCAGGCGTGATCGACCAGCTCGCCGGGCATCGCCGGCGTGCCGTGCGCGTCCAGGTACGCTTGGCTCGCGACGACATAGCGCCGGAACGTGCCGAGCGGCCGCGCGACGACATCCGCCGAGGGCTCGGCCGCGCCGAGCCGGATCGCGACGTCGATCCGGCCGACGACGAGATCGACCCGTTCGTCGGTGAGCTGCAGGTCGATGTCGAGCTTCGGGTAGCGCGCGAGGAAGGCGGCGACGTGCGGCGCAATGCAGCGCGCGCCGTAGACGACGGGAACGGACACGCGCAACGGCCCGGACGGTTCGCTGCCGCGATCGGAGACGAGCGCGTCGGCTTCGGCGAGCGCCTCGAGCAGCCGCTTCGCGTGTGCGTAGTAGACGGCGCCCGCGTCCGACAGGGTCACCTGCCGCGTCGTGCGATTCAGCAGCACGGCGCCGAGCGACGCCTCGAGCGCATCCACGGCACGCACCACGGACGAAGCGGCGAGATCGAGACGTCGTCCCGCGCGCGAGAAGCCGCCGGCTTCCGCCACTTCCACGAACGCGCGCAGTGAGGAGAATTTGTCCATGTCGTTGCCTCGGTGTCGTCCGCAAACTTGCGTTGCATGCCGTTCGCGATCCTGTCGCCGGCGCGCACGCGCTATCTTCCGATGCCGAAATGACCCGGCGCTTGCGAGGCGTACACGCGCACCCGTTGCTCAGGCCGCCGCACCGGCTTCGCCGTGACGCGCATAGTCGACGTATCCCGCGCGGTCCCCGCCATACCAGCCCACTGCCTTGGGCGCGGCGAGCGGCGCGTTCGCCGCGATGCGCTCGACCAGGTCGGGGTTCGCGATGTAGGCGCGCGCGAACGCGACGAGATCGGCGTCGCCGGCTGCGATCAGCGCGTTCGCGGCTTCCGGCGAGATGCCGCCGTTGACGATCAGCGTGCCGCCGAAGGTCTTGCGCGCGTGCTCGACGATGCGCGGCAGATCGGGTTCGCCGCTCCAGCCATTGGTGTCGGCCGCGTGCAGATAGGCGATGCCGGCTTCGTCGAGCATGCGGCCGACGTACGCGTAGGTCGCGTCAGGGTCCGCGTCGCGCACGTTGTTGTATGTCGCGTACGGCGAGATGCGCACGCCGACGCGGCTCAGCGGCATCACGCCGCCCACCGCGTCGACGATGTCCTCGAGAAAACGCGCACGGTTCGCGACCGAGCCGCCGTAACGGTCGTCGCGGCGGTTCAGCGTCGACGACAGGAACTGGTGCGGCAGGTAGCCGTTGGCCGCGTGGATTTCGACGCCGTCGAAGCCGGCCGCCATCGCGCGCGCCGCCGCGCGCCGGAATTCGGCCACCGCTTCGACCACTTCGCCGGTCGTCATCGCGCGCGACGGCGTCGCGTGAATCTTCGTGTAGTAGCCGTTGCTCAGCTGGGCCCATACCTGAAGCTGTTCGAGATCGTCGTTCACGCCGGACGGCGACAGAGGCGCCGCGCCGCCGAGCAGCGCCATCGAGCCGACGCGCCCGCCGTGCCACAGCTGGGCGAAGATGCGGCCGCCCTTTGCATGGACGGCGTCCGTGATCGTTTTCCAGCCGGCCGCCTGTTCGTCGGTGACGAGCCCCGGCGTCAGCTCGAACGGTGCGGAGGCCGGGCTGACGTGGGTCGCTTCGGTCACGATCAGCCCGGCGGATGCGCGCTGGGCGTAGTACTCGGCCATCAGTTCGGTCGGCTGGCCGCGCGATGGCGCGCGCGAACGCGTCATCGGGCCCATCACGACGCGGTTGGGCAGCGCGAGGCCGCGCAGATCGTAATTGCCGAGCAGGGAAGACATGATGGTTTCCTCTCACGTAAGGCAGGGCCGTGCCGGGGAAGCGGCCGATCCCGCGGGAAGTCGGGGGAGCGTGCCGGCAGCGTTGCTGCGCGCGAACGGCCCTGGCCGCCGCGGCGAAACAGGCCACCGCACTGCCGTCAGGTTAGAGGTCGATCGATCGCGGAGGAATACGTCCGGTGCGCAATCGAGCTTTGCGCACCGTGCAAAGGCCGCCGCACCGCGCATGCGCCGGCCGCGTTCAGCCCCGCTTGCCCTGCAGCGTCGGAATCTGCTCGAACAGGCCGGCGAGCCAGTCGACGAACAGCTTGAGCTTGGCCGGCACGTGGCGGTTCGGCGGATACAGCACCGAAATCGGCCGCGGCGGCATATTGAAGTCGGTCAGCACCTCGCGCAAGGCGCCCGACTTCAGGTAGGGCTCGACGAGAAACAGCGAGGTCTTGATCAAGCCGATTCCCGCGACGCCGCACGCGATATAGGTATCCGCGTCGTTGACGGCCACCGTGCCGCACATCTGCATCACGCGCGGTTCGCCGTCGACCACGTATTCCCAGGCCCGCGGCCGCCCCGTGTCGGCGGAGACGTGGCTGACCGCGACGTGCTGCGCGAGATCGTCGACCGTGGCCGGCTCGCCGCACCGTTCGAGATAGGCGGGGGATGCGCAGGTGCAGGTCGTCAGGCTGCCGATCCGCTTCGCGATCAGGCCGGAATCGTCGAGCGCGCCGATGCGCACGACGCAATCGACGCCCTCGCCGACGAGGTCGATCTGGCGATCGGTCACGCCCAGCTCGATCATGATGCCCGGATGCGCGGCCAGGAACGCGGGCAGCGCCGGCACCATGATCTGCTTCGCCATGGCCGGCGGCAGGTTCACCTTCAGGCGGCCGCGCGGCGCGTCGCGCGCGTGGGATACCGACGCTTCCATGTCGTCGATCTCGCGCAGCACCGCGACGCAGCGTTCGTAGTAGGCCTGACCGTCCTCGGTCAGTGCGATGCGGCGTGTCGTGCGGTTCAGCAGCCGGCAGCCGAGGTGCTGTTCGAGCGCGCTCAGCAGCGCGGACACGCGCGGCGTGGTGAGCCCCGTGGTATCCGACGCGCGCGTGAAGCTGCCCGTCTCGACGATGCGCGTAAACACGCGCATCGAAAGCAGTGTATCCATCGTTCGATCCTCTCCAACCCGTGAATCGTCGGCGCCGGTGCGTGCCGGCGCGCTGTCGTGTGCATGTGTGCGCCGCTATGCGTCGATGCGCTTCCTGAGCCCGTCGCCGGCGAACGGCATTTCGCGCATGCGCTGGCCGGTCGCATCGAAGATCGCATTGGCGAGCGCGCCCGCGGTCGGCCCCATCGACGCCTCCGCCGCGCCGAGGAACGGCGCGCCGCGACGATTGATCAGATGAACCTTGATGCTCTGCGGCGCGGCCGAGAAGCGCAGGATCGGATAGCTGCTCCAGTCGAAGCTGCGAATGCGCTGCGTATCGTATTGCAGCGCCTCGTACAGCGTCCAGCTCGCGGCCTGCACGATGCCGCCTTCGATCTGGTTGCGAATGCCGTCCGGCGACACGATCTGGCCGGCGTCGACCGCCGCCTCCGCGTGTTCGAGCGTCACGTGGCCGGTTTCCGGCACGACCGAGATCTCGACCGCGAGCGCGACGTAGGCCATCAGGTTCTTGTACTTGCCGAACGCGAAGCCGACTCCGCGGTTGCGCGCGCGCGGCGGCCGCGGCCAGCCGAAGCGCGTCGCGGCGAGCTGGATCACGTGGCGCGCGCGGTGATCCTGCATGTGCCGCAGCCGGAACTCGACCGGATCGACGCCGGCCGCGTGCGCGAGCTCGTCCATGAAGCTCTCGATCGCCCAGACGTTCGTGTGCGCGCCGAGCGAGCGCATTGCCGAGGTCTGCAGCGGCATCGTCGGCGAGAAGTGATTGACGACGTGCAGGTTCGGCAGTGCATACAGCGGGATCGCGTTGCGGTCGCCGCCGCCCTCGGGCTGCAGCATCGGCGTCGACGGCGCGGGCGCGAACGGCGGCTCCAGCATGCGCGCGGGCAGCAGCCGGCCCGCGTTGACGATGCGCTCGTTGTGCGAACTGCTCCACAGCGCGTAGTTCCAGTCGACGATATGGCCGCCCGCATCGAGCGACGCGCTGAGTTCGGTGACCATCGCCGGCGTGAAGTGATCCCACGTATGTTCCTGCTCGCGCATCCACTGCACGCGGATCGGCTTGCCGGGCAGCGCGGCCGCGATCAGCGCGGCATGCGCGGCCGCGTCGTCCGCGCCGTTGTGCCCGTAGCAGCCCGACCCTTCGGTGTGGATGCAGCGCACGCTTTCCTTCGGCATCGACAGCATCTCGGCGAGCGCGTCGCGCAGCGGGTAGACGCCCTGCGAGTGGGTCCACACGGTCAGCATGCCGTTCTCGAGCCGGGCGACCGCGCACGACGGCCCGATCGAGCCGTGCAGCAGGTAGTTCTTCCGGAACGTCGCGGCGAGCGTTTTGGTGGCCGGCGCGGTTGGCGCATGTGCGTTGGCGATCTCGATGCGCTGCGTCGCGATCCGCTTCAGGTCGTCGTGCACCGTCTTGCGATCGGGCAGCGGCCGGCCCGGCGACCAGCGGCAGCCGGCGGCCAGCGCGCGCTGCGCGACGACGGCCTGCCATTCGCCGCGCGCGACGACGGCGAGCATGCTGCCGTTGCGCACGATCCGCACGACGCCGGGCAGCTTCAGGATCGCGGCTTCGTCGAACGCGAGCAGCTTCGCGTCGTATACGGGCGGCATCACGACGCGCGCATGCAGCATGTCCGGCAGCGTCATGTCCTGCACGTAGCTGACGCCGCCCGTGACCTTGTTCGGAATGTCGACGCGCGGCAGCGACGTGCCGATCACCATGAACGTGGCCGGATCCTTCAGCGGCGACGTCGGCGTCGCGCTGCGATGCAGGTCGACGCTGCGCACCGCGTCGCCGTAGCGCAGCGTGCGGCCGTCGGGCGCCTTGATCACGGCGTCGGCGGTCGTCAGCAGGCGCGCGTCGACGCCGAACTGCTTCGCCGCCGCGTCGACCAGCAGCCCGCGCACCTGCGCGGCGGCATGCAGCAGCGCGGAGCCGCTGTCCGCCATCGTGTGGCTGCCGGCGGTCAAGCCCTCGTCGGGCGATGCGCCGGTATCGGCGGTCAGGAAGGTGATCAGCGAGGGCTTCATCCCGAGCTCCTCGGCGGCCACCTGCAGCAGCGCGGTGCGCACGCCGGTGCCGAGCTCGACCTTGCCCGTGAACACGGTGACCTTGCCGTCGGGCGCGATCCTGATCCACGCGTCGAGCAGCGGGTTGGTCTTCAGGCTGCCGGGGAGCGCGGCCGTGGCTTTCGATACGTGCACGGCGGCGCCTTCGTCCGCGATCACCATCTGCGCGGCGGCGCGGGCGGCCGGCGCGAGGCTGAACGCGACGAACAGCGCGCCGGAAACCATGAAGTGCCGGCGGCCTTCGTCGATGTCGTCGTGGTCGTTCATCACAGTGACCTGGTGATCATGACAGGGGCGGACGCGGCGTCCGGCTCGGGCAGGCCCGCGGCCTGGCGCACGGCCGCCAGGATCCGCATGTGGGTGCCGCAGCGGCACAGATTGGGCTCCATGTGCGTGCGCAGCTCGCGTTCGGTCGGCTTCGGGTTGCGTTCGAGCAGCGCCTGGGCGCGCATGATCATCCCCGCGATGCAGTAGCCGCACTGCGCGGCCTGGTGATCGACGAACGCGCGCTGCAGCGGGCCCGGATGCTCGGCGCTGCCGAGGCTCTCGATCGTCCTGACGCGGCGCGCGCCGACGGCTGCGACCGGCAGCAGGCACGAGAACATCGGCTTGTCGTCGACGATCACGGTGCAGGCGCCGCATTGCCCGAGCCCGCAGCCGAACTTCGCGCCGTGCAGGTGCAGTTCGTTGCGCAATGCATAAAGCAGCGGCGTGGACGGGTCGATGTCGAGCGTGTGCTGCACGCCGTTCACGTTGAGGGTGATCATCGCGCGCTGTTCTCCTTTCTGAGCTTCGCGGCCATCGCTTCGACGCCGGTCCACGCGGGGCGATCGGAGTAGGCCGCGCGAATGTACGCGGCGAGGTCCGCGATCTGCGCGTCGTCGTACTGGTCGAGATACGGCGGCATGTAGTTGAGGGTATCCTCGCCATGCCAGCCGATTCCGTTGAACATCATCTGGATCGCGTTGCGCGGCGTGTCGGCGTTGACGGCCGTGCTGAACGCGAGCGTCGGCCGTTCGCCGATCGACTGCATCGGCGACGCAGGCCCGTGGCACTGCGCGCACGACGCCTGGAACAGCATCGCGCCGCGATGTTCGTCGGGCGTCGCCGCATGGCGCGCGGCGGCGGGCGGCGCGGGCCGTGCGCCGGCCGGCCTCTGGATCGACAGGAGGTAGGCGGCGATCGCCTCGACGTCCTCCACCGGCACCGTCGCGAGATCGCGCGTGACGGGCAGCATCGGCCCGGCGGCCGCGCCGTGCTCGCTCGCGCGGCCGGTGCGCAGGTACGTGACGAGCTGCGCCTGCGTCCACGGGCGCACGGCCTGGCCGAGCGTATTGAGCGGCGGCGCTTCCCAGCCGTCGACGAGGCCGCCGTCGAAGGCCTTGCCGGCCTGTTCGCCGCCGATCGCGTTCAGCGGCGAATGGCAGGAGGCGCAGTGGCCGAGGCCGTCGACGAGCGCCTTGCCGCGATTCCATTGCGCGGATTGCGCCGGATCGGGCTGGTACGCGCCCTTGCGCAGGAACAGGAGGTTCCAGAACGCCAGCGGCGGCCGGAAGTTGAGCGGGAAGATCAGGTCGTTCGCCGGCGCGGCCGCGCGCACGGGCTCGCGGGTCATCAGGTACGCGTAGGCGGCCGTGATGTCGTCGTCGGTCATCCGCGTGAAATGGATGTACGGAAACGCCGGGTAGAGCAGGTGGCCGTCGCGGGCGATGCCGCTGCGCAGCGCGCGCGCGAACGCGTCGCGCGACCAGCGGCCGATGCCGGTGTCGGCATCCGGCGTGATGTTGGTCGCATAGATCGTGCCGAACGGCGTCGCGAGCGGCAGCCCGCCGGCGAACGGCTGGCCGTCCTTCGCGGTGTGGCAGACGATGCAGTCGCCGAGCGCGACGACGCGTGCGCCGGCGCGCACGCGCTGCGGATCGAACGACGCGCGCGCGGGCGGATCGATCGGTGCGATCGACGGCTGAACCATGATGCCGATCGCGATCGCGAGGCCGGCGATCGCGACGCCGGCCGCGCCGAGCCAGAGTCGTTTCGGCTTCATGCGGGTTCTGCGCGGCGGCAGGGATGCGCGACGGGGGGCATGCTGTCACTCCAGGAAGAGAGGCCGTGTACGGGCGATGGCCGCGTGCGGCGATGGGTGAGGGCAGTCTACGCGGGCGTCGACGCCAAATCCTGAAGCGAGGCTGAAACGTTCTGAATGCGGCCGTATTTCGCACGCGGGTCGCGCACCGCCCGTTGCGTCAGCGCTGCGCCGAAACCGGCAGCCGGAACGTCAACACCGTGCCGCCCCCGTCCCGCGGCGCGGCCTCGAGCGTCCCGCCGTGCGCTTCCATGATCGAGCGGCAGATGGCGAGGCCCATGCCCATGCCGTTCGACTTCGTCGTGAAGAACGGATCGAAGATCCGGTTCGCGATCCCGGCGTCGATGCCGGCGCCGCGGTCCGCGATGGCGACGACCACGTGGCCGTCGTCATGGCGCGACGCGACCTCGAGTTCGCGCGGCGCCGCCAGCCCGTCCATCGCGTCGAGGGCGTTGGTGACCAGGTTCAGGATCACCTGCTGGATCTGGGTTCGATCCGCCATCACGCAGATGCCGTTGCAGCGCAGATCGATGCGCAGCGCGACCTGCTTGGCGTCGATTTCGGGCGCGGTGAGATGCAGCATGTCGCGAATCAGCTCGTCGATCGCGAGCGGCGCCATCGCGGGCGGCGCCTGCCGGGCCAGCGAGCGCAAGGCCCGCACGATGTCGGCCGCGCGGTTGCCGGACGCGCGAATGTCCTCGAGGCTCGCGAGCGCTTCGCCGATATCGGGTTGTGGGCCGCGCAGCCAGCGCATGCACGCGCCGACGCTCGACACGACGCTCGTCAGCGGCTGGTTGATCTCGTGCGCGATCGACGCGGCCAGCTCCCCCATCACCGTCATGTGCGCGGCGCGCGCGAGCTCGGTGCGCGCACGCCTCAGCGCGGCCTCGGTCTCGAGCCGGCGCTTGTTCTCCTCGATCAGTTCCGCGTAGAGACAGGCGGATTCGAGCGCATTGGCCGCCTGCGGCGCAAGCACTTCGAGCATCGCGATGCGCCGCGGCGAAAACACGCCGTTGGTCAACGCGTTCTCGAGATACAGCACGCCGACCAGCGCCCCCTGCTTCAGGAGCGGCAGGCAGAACAGCGAGCGCGTCGAATGCGCGCGCAGGCTGTCGACGTGGTCGGGAACGCCTTCGCGCTGCGCGTTGGCGAGCACGATCGGCTTGCGGGTCCGCGCCACCGTGTTCAGGATCGACAGCGGGATGTCCTGCTCGGTGGGCTCGCTGCGGGCGATATCGACGATCACGTCGCTGCCGACGATCCGCGCGGCCGCCTCGATCGTCAGCCGCTCGTGCCGCGCGAGCAGCAGCAGGCCGTAGCGCGCGCCGGCGTACACGATCATGTTGCGCATCAGCGTCTGGATCAGCCGCTCCAGCACGATTTCCTCGGACAGCGAGTGCGCCGCGCGCATCGCGAGCGCGAAGTCGAGATCCTCGCGCGCGGGCGAGGCGGCGCCGCCCGGCGGCGGCTCCATGATCAGGAACGGATGCTGCGATTCCATCGCCTGCGTCTTGCCCGTTGCGCCCCAGCGCCGGTAGCACGCATACGCGAGCCGAAGCTGATGGCGCGCGGGGCCGGCCAACCCGAGCGAGGCGGCGTGCCGTCCCGCCAGTTCGTGCGCGAGCGCCTGTTCGTGCACGAAGCCCCGCTCCGCCGCGAGTGCGGCCGACGTCTCGTACTGCTGCATCGCGACGACGTGCTCGCCGCGCACGCGTGCGAACTCGGCGTCGATCAGCGCGAGCTTGTTGCGGAACGTGGGCGGATTGCGCGCGCTCCATGACGCGAAGCGGGCACGCTGCGCGGCGTATCGCTCGAGCAGCCGATCGGGCGGCGTGGCGCCGCGATCGCTCGCGATGCCCGCCAGCACGCTGAAGAGATGGAAGTCGGACAGCATGATGTGCGCGGGCGTCGACCAGGCGAACGAAGCCGCCGCATCGAGCGACGCACGCGCCGCGTCCGCCTCGCCGAAGATGAATGCGGCCTGGCCCGCGAGCACGTCGGTCCAGAACTGCAGGACCGACATCGGCGTTTTCGCCGACGCGCGGGCGCGCCAGGTGCCGATCGGCCGCCCGTGGCCGAGCTGCAGCGCGTCGACGAATTCCGACTGCGTGGAAACGAGGTCGACGATGTCGTCGTAGCGCGCGCTGCGCGCGATCTCCAGCAGCGGATCGATCTCGTCGCGGATGGCCGGCAGCGCTTCGCCCATCGCGAGCAGGTCGCTGACGATATGGTTGCAGCTGTAGCACATCCAGCGCAGTTCGGCGCTCGCGTTGCCCGCGGCCTTCGCGTCGCGGGCGCGCTCGAGCGCGTACGACAGCGGCTGGGTCCAGACGCTCACCTGGTCGAGCGCGATCAGCGTGGCCGAGCGGTAGCGCTCGAAGCCGTGACGATCGACGAGCGCGAGCGCGACCTTCGCGAATTCCAGGCCGTCTTCATACGCGTCGTGATGCTCGGCGATGCTGACGCCGTACCACGCGAGTCCTTGCACCGACGCGGCCGTGACGCCGTATTGCAGGGTCAGCCGCACCATCGTCGCGAAGTGCAGCAGCATCAGCCCGTTGCTCGGATAGAACATCGCGGCCTCGAGCGCGGTCAGCAGCGCCATCGTTGCCTCGATGCGCGCGTCGGTCATCACGGGCAAATCGACGAGCTCGCGGATGTCGCGGCCGGCGAGCGCGTCGCGCACGGCATCGCAGGCCGCCGCGAGATCGGCCTCGGCGGGGGCGGCCGGCAACGCCACGCCGAGCAGCGCCAGGCCGGCCAGCGCGACGTCGACTGCCTGCCGGTAGCGCGATTCGACGGTGAGTTGCGCGGCCTTCAGGCGATGCGCCTCGGCGCGATCGGCCGGCGTGCGCGTGCGCGCCATGAGTTCGTCGATCACGTCGGCCGCTTGCGCGGTTTCGCCGACCGCGAGGAGAATGCCGCCGCGCAGCAGGCCGATCCGGCTCGCGAGGCCAGGGTGCAGGCGCCATGCGTCGGGGCCGAGCAACGCTTGCGCGGACGCGAGAAACGACAGCGCGCGCTCGCGTGCCGCGGCCGCGACGGCCGCCTCGGCGGCCGTGACGAGGGCGTTCGCGAACGCGAGTGCGAGCGCGGCGTCCAGCGGTGCGGTTGTCGCCTGCTCGATCTGCGCCGCGAGTTCGAGCAGGGATTCCGTCGACCGCGCGCCGGAACGGGCGAGCATCGCGGCGGCGATGCGGGCGTGGTGCCGCGCGCGCTCCGCAGGCCCGCCGAGCGCGTGCACAGCCTCGAGGATGCGGTCGTGAGCGAAGCGCCAGCGTTGGCCGAGCATCGACACGAGGCCCGCCTGGCGCGCGGGGTCGAGCCAGCCGCGAAGTTCGGCCGGCGTCTGGCCGGACGCCGCGCACAACAGCGCTTCGTCGGCATCGGTGCCGATACAGGCGAGCAGGGCCAGCAGCGTTCTCGATTCGTGCGGCAAGCGCCGCATCCGTTTCGTCAGCAGGCTGACGACATTCTCGGTCGAATGGTGCGCGTCGACGTCGGCCGCATCCCACTGCCAGGCCCGCTGCACGGCGTCGTACCGGAGAAGCTGCTCGTCGATCAGCGTGCGCAGCAACTGCTGGACATAGAACGGATTGCCGCCGGTCTTGCGGTGAACGATGTCGCCGAGCGCGGACAGCCGCTCCGGCGAATCGCCGAGCATGCCCGCCACCATGCGCGCGACGTCGCGCGGCGCGAGCGGCGCGAGCGTCAGGGTCGAGACGCGGGGTGTATCGAGCCGGCGCAGGAACCGGCGGAATGCGGGCGTGTGGTCGTGGTGCTGCGCGCTCCGATACCCCGCGACGATGCAGAAATTGGCTGGCGGATCGCGCGCGATCGACGCGAGAAACGCGAGCGTCGCGTCGTCGGCCCACTGGATGTCGTCCAGCATCACGACGAGCGGTTCGGCCGGCGCCGCGAACGCGCGGAACGCATTCACGACGATCTGGCACAGGCGAAATTCCGGCAGCGCATCGGTGTGGCCGAACGCGACCGGTTCGACATCGAGCAGCCACGCGATCTCGGGAAAGATGCCGGACAGCAGATGCGCCTGGCGGCCGACGCAGTCGCGCACGCGTGCGGCGATCGCGGCGATCTCGTCGTCGCGCTTGGCCAGCGCGCTGCCGAACAGCGAGCGCAGCGCCTGCAGCACGGGCGCATAGGGGCGCACGGGCTGGAACTGGTCGACTTTCCCCGCCGCGCGCCAGGATGCCGGCGCGGCCTCGCGCGCATGGCGCGCGAAGGCCTCGGCCAGCGCGGTCTTGCCGACGCCGGCCGGGCCGTCGATCAGCACGATCGCCGTGTCGCCCGTGCGGGAGACGGCCGACAGCACGTCGGCGAGCCGCCGCGATTCGGCTTCGCGGCCGACCAGCATGTCGGGGCTGCGCAAACGCGCAAGCGGATCGTGGCCGCCCAGCGCGAACGGCTCGATGCGGCCCGACGCGAGCCAGTCGCGCCGGAGCCGCTCGAGGTCGTGCTGCACGGCTTCGCAGGACGGGTAACGGTCGGCCGGCTCCTTGGCGATCAGTTTCAGGATCAGGTCGCCCAGGATCGGGGGCGTGTCTTCGCGAAACGCCGCAGGCGGCGACGGCTGCATCGCGACGTGTGCGTGAACCCATTCGGACGTCGACGCGGCCTGGTAAGGCATCGCGCCCGTCAGCAGGCGAAACAGCGTGATGCCGAACGCGTACAGGTCGGAGCGCTCGTCGACGCCGGCGTTTTCGGGGACTTCGGGCGCCGCGTATGCGGCGAAATCCGTGCGCATCGCGTCCGATGGCGGCTTGTCGGTCTGCCGGTTCCATGCATGCGCGAACGACCGGAGCATGACCGTGCCGTGCGCGGCGACGACGAAGCTCGCCGGTTGCAGATCGCCGTGCAGCCAGCCGCGCCGATGCAGTTCGCCGAGCGTGCGCACCGCGCCGAGCGCGGCATCGAAAAACGCGCCGAGCGGCAGCCGTCCGTCCGCCAGCGTGTCGAACGCAGGCCCGTCCGCACGCGGATAGACGAGCACCGGGCCGTCGCAGGCGCGGATCAGCGCAACCGGCATGAGCGCCCATTCCGGTTCCAGCGCGTCGTTCAGTGCGTATTCGCGCTCGAATTGCCGGCAGCGCAGATCGCATTCCCACCAGGTCTGGCGCGCGCACCAGACGACACCCGTGTCGCGGTCCGTCAGGTCGAACGTCAGCACGTCGCCGGCGCGCGCCGCATTCGACAAGGTGGCGCGCGCGAGCCAGTCGGCGTCCATTCGGCTGGCGTCTTCCGGGGCACGCAAGGATGTGTTCACGGTCGGATAGCAGGCAGGGTCGGGCAGGATGGAGCCGGCTCGTGACGGGGCTTCGGCTTCGCGGCACGTGCATTGTGCGTCAGCCTGCCGGAAATTGCAGTAGTCCTTGATTCGGCCCCGTTCCCGGCGCGGCGCCGGCCGGCGCGGGATTAAACCTATGGATAATGGCCGCGTCGCGGATCGCGCCGTAGGATACCGTCAAGCCTGCCGGCGCGCGTCGATGCGATGCGGCCGGTTCGGCAGAAGAGCGCGCCGCCCCGTCCAGGCGGCGCAAGGTGCGGAGCAGCGGAAGCGGGTGCGGATCATGTATACGTTCGGGCGGGTGACGGTTTCCCTTGAGTGTCGCGAAGTATGTGTCGACGGACAGCGCCGCTTCGTCGGAGCCCGGGCGTTCGAGATTCTCGAGCTGCTGCTGAAGGCCGACGGCAGGCTCGTGTCGAAGGACGAGATCATGCGGGCGGTGTGGCCGAACACGTTCGTCGTCGAAAACAACATCCAGGTGCACATCGCGGCGTTGCGCAAGCTGTTCGGCGGCAAGCACGGCTGGATACGCACGGAATCGGGCAGGGGCTATCGCTTCGCGTCGGCGGCGGACCTGGCCGCGGCCGACCTCCCGCCGGAAACGCCCGGGCACGCGGACGTCGTGGCCCGCGCGGGCGCCGCGCCGCGAAAATGTCCGCTGATCGGCCGTGAAAAGGAGGCCGCCGAGCTGCATGCGCTGCTCGAGCACGAGGCGGTCGTGACGCTCGTCGGCCCGGGAGGCGTCGGCAAGACGCATCTGGCGCTGGAGGTGGCCGCGGCATGGTCGGCCGCGCGCGGCATCGATCTTTGCCGGATCGATCTGGCCGGCTGCCAGGGCGAGGCGACGCTGGAATCCGCGGTGCTGGAGGCGCTCGAACTGCCGGGCAGGTCCGATGCCGAGCCTGCCGACGTCGTGCGCGCGATCGGCGAGCGGCGCGTCATGCTGGTGCTTGACAATGCGGAGCAGCACGTCGACGAACTGGCGGATCTCTGCGAAGCGATCGTCGCGGCGAACCCCGGCGCGGTGCTCGTCGTGACGAGCCGCGAGCCCCTGCGCGTCGCGGGCGAGCGCGTCTATCGCGTCGGGCCGTTGGCCGTGCCGCCGGCCGGCGCGACCGACGGCGATATCGCCGCGTGCGGCGCCGTACGCATGTTCCGGACGCGGGCGCGCGCGATGGGCGCCGACCTTGCGGCGGACCCGAAGACGCTGGACGCGATCGCGACCCTCTGCCGCCGTCTCAGCGGCTTGCCGCTGGCGCTCGAGCTCGGCGCCGCGCGTGTCGCGTCGCTCGGGATCCAGGGGCTGGCCGCCGATCTCGACACATCCGTGCTGTCGCTGTCCGGCGGGCTGCGCACGGCCCATCCCCGCCAGCAAACCCTCAGGGCGACCATCGAGTGGAGCTATCGGCTGCTCGACGAAGCGGAGCGCGCCGTGCTCTGCCGCCTCGCGGTGTTTCCGGATGCGTTCCAGCTCGACGCGGCATGCGCGCTGGCCGCGTGCGACGAACTCGGCGCCGGGCGGGTGCTCGACTGCCTGGTCAGTCTTGCGTCGAAATCGCTGCTGGTGGTTCATTCGGTCGGGCTCTCGAAGTGCTATTCGTTCCTCGAGGTCGTGCGCGCGTATGCGCTCGAACGGCTGGCGGAGTCGGGCGAAGCCGGCCGCGTCCACGCCCGCTGCGCGGCCTTTGCGACCAGGGAGCCGGTGCGCGCGGACGCGCTGCGGCCGGCGCCGGCCGTGGCCGCGCAACCCGTGCTGGCCGGCACGCCGTGGGCGTGAGACGCCGGTTGCACGGGCATGGCGCGAAGCGGTTGCGCCGTGCATCCCGACCGGGGCGTCGCCGCGATGTTCCGGATTGACAAAATTTTCAGGTTTTCATTTCATGGCGATTGTTTGCATCATCGATGACGATGCGTCGGTCCGTAAGAGTCTCGCGAGCCTGCTCAAATCGGCGGGCCATACCGCATTGCCGTTCGCGTCGGGCGAGGAGTTCCTCGCGAGCGGCCCGCTGGACACGGCGTCCTGCGTGCTGGTCGATCTGAAGATGAAGGGCATGAGCGGCCTCGACGTCCAGCGGCTGCTGGTGCAGCGCCGATCGACGATCCCGGTCATCTTCATGTCGGCGCACGGCGATGACGAATCGGTCCGCCGCGCGCTCGCACAGGGCGCGGTCGCGTTCATGCGCAAGCCGTTCCCGTCGGACGATATGCTCAACCTGATCGATCGAATCGCTTCGGCGCCCCCGGCCGCATGATCGTGCGGCCCCGGTCTTCGTTCCATCTTCGATGATGAATCCTCGGACCTATACAGGGAACGCAATGGCGAGCACGCAGGATACGACTCCGGCCGGCCGCGCGGGCACGGGCGATCCCGCGCGGATCGTCTATGTGGTCGACGACGACGAAACGCTCCGGCGCTCGTTGAGCGCGCTGTTGCGCTCGGCGGGATTTCGCGCCGAGACGTTCGCGTCGTCGCGCGCATTCCTCGCGTTCGAGCGGCCCGACGTGCCGAGCTGCCTGATCCTCGACGTACGTCTGGCCGGCGAGAACGGGCTCGCCGTTCAGGAGGAGACGGCGCGCGCGGGCCTGAGCGTGCCCATCCTGTTCATGACGGGCTACGGCGACGTGGCCACGACGGTCAAGGCGATGAAGGGCGGCGCGCTCGATTTCCTGACGAAACCGTTCGACGACGAGGCGATGCTCGACGCCGTGCGCCGGGCGCTTGCCCGCGACGGCGAACGCCTCGCGCGCGAGCGCGTGCTGGAGCCGATTCGCCGCGCCTACGCGTCGTTGACGCCGCGCGAGCGCGAGGTGATGAGCCATGTGATCGCCGGCCGGATGAACAAGCAGATCGCGTCGGCGCTCGGCCTCCAGGAAATCACGGTCAAGGTGCATCGGGCGCAGGTCATGAAGAAGATGCAGGCGCGCACGCTGCCGGATCTCGTGCGCAAGGCCGAAGCGCTCGGCGTCGGCCCGGCCGGCGTGCGCGATTGAGCCTGCGCACCGGCCGCCGCAAAATTCAGAACGTTTCAGCCTGAATACAGGACATTCGCGCCCGGTGCGCCTACATTGACGACACGGCGACCGCCCGGTCGACGTCGCGGAATCCATTGAATGCAAGACAGGCCGATGCCATGCAGCGACGCGCAGTCGTCATGGGTCGCCCTGCGTGCCCGAGTCCCGCTCCGATATGCTGAACCTCCCTGATACGGTCGCGTACGGCGCGCCGATCGTGCTTGCCGACCTGGCCGCCTGGCGGCTGCTGGGGCGCGGCCGCTCCACGGCGAAAGCGGCGTGGCGATGCGCGGCGTTCGCGGCGCTCACCTATGTGCTGTTCGCGACCGGCGTCAGCCCGCTCGCGGTGCCCGCATCGCCCGAGCGCATCGGCCGCCTTGCCATCCAGGCGATCTGCGTCGCGTGGTGGCTGCAGTGCGCGATCGTGTTCAGCCTGATGCTCGATCATCTGCTGCTGCCGCGCGCATGGCGCAGCCAGCGGCTGTTTCACGATATCGCCGCGGGCGTCGTCTTCGGCGCGGCCGCGGTCGCCGCATTGGGCTATTCGCTCGGCCTGCCGCTGAGCGGCCTGGTCGCGACCTCCGGGGCTGTGGCCGTGATACTCGGCCTCGCCGTGCAGAACACGCTGAACGATGTGTTCTCCGGCCTGGTCCTGAACACCACGCAGCCGTTTCGCTTGAACGATACGGTGTCCATCGGCGATCTGGAAGGGCGGATCGTCGAAAGCAACTGGCGTGCGACGAAGCTGATCGACAGCCTCGGCAACCTCGTCGTCGTGCCGAACAGCACCGCCGCCCGCGCGACGATCGTCAACCTCAGCGAGCCCGCGAACACGCATGGCGTGACGCTGACGCTCGAGGTCGATCCCGCAGTGCGGCCCGCCGTCGTGATCGACGCGCTCGGCCGGGCCGCCGCCAGTTCGCTCGACGTGCTGGCCAGTCCGGAACCGGTCGCGCTCGTCAAGGCGTTCGGGACGAACTCGGTCGAATACGCGCTCATCTGTTACGTCGACGCGCTGCAGAAGAAGGTGGCCGTGCGCAACCGGCTTTACGATCTCGCCCATCGGCATCTGGCCGCCGCCGGCGTTGCATTGCGCCCGCTCGCGGTGACGGCCGCGGAGCGCGGCTCCGCTTCGCGCCGCGAGCGGCTGCTGCGCGCGGTCGAACTATTCGCGCGCCTCGACGACGAGGATCTCGCGGTGCTCGCCGACACGCTCGCATCGCGCGCGTTCGGCAAGGGCGACGTGATCTATGCGTCGGATTCCGAAACGCGCCTGCTGACGATCGTCGAATCGGGCGTGGCGTCGGTGCGCGTACCGGGCGCGGCGGGCGACGTGGAGGTCAGGCGGATGGCGCCCGGCGATGCGATCGGCCAGTCGGTCGTGCTCGCCGGCACGCGGCTTCACGCGACCGTTTACGCCGTGACCGCCGTGACGGTCTATCAGCTGCGCGGTCGCGACTTGTCCCCGCTCATCAGCAGCAAGCCCGAACTCGGCAGGTTGATGTGCGAATCCCTCACCGAGCACATCGCGACGGAGGAAAGGGTGATGATTCCGCCGGCCGTGCAGGCGCATGCGTCGTTCAGCCTGGTTGCGTGGATCGAGAAGGAGATGAAGCGCTTTCACGATTCGATCGCCTGAGATGCGGCGATCGGCTGCGGCCCGGTTATCGGGAGCGGCGCAGCGTCATGAAGGCCCGTTGCAACTCCGCGATGAAGTCGACAGCACGAACGTCAGCCTGGCTGCGTCGCCGCCCACGCATCCTGTCCGGTCCGCGCCTCGACCGTCCGGACGAAATCGGAAACGCTCAGCGGGACGGTATCGGCCCTGGCATCCGAACGTGCCTTCCGGGCGACGCCGAGGATCGGCTCCAGGTGTTCATAAAAGCAGGTGAGCTGCCGCGCGTCCGACGCCAGTCGCTCGAGATCGTGCACCGCTTCGAGGATCGCCCGCGAAATATGAAAACGCTGCAGCCCGCGCGCGATGCGAACCTGAAAGACGACGCCGTCACCGTTATGCGGGACTCCTGCCCATACGAGCGAAGCGCTGCCCATGAAGCCTCCGAATGGCCGTATTTGTCGTACCAATATATTAAGCGTGCGTCTTGATGGACACACGGGTATTTCAAAATTGTGACGTGTCACCGATCGGTATTTTTTGCAGCGATCGCAATATTGCGGCGCAGCATGAACCCCCGTAGACTGGGCTCGTGCGTTCGAAGCAGTTACCCCTCGGTCGCTCCATGACGGGAGAGCACGCCATGACGACTTCTGCACCACCACCGGGCCAGTCGCCCGCCGTCCTCCATGTATTCGAGCAGGATGGCGGCTGGCATTGGGGCATCACGATTCCGCGTTCCACGGGATGCGGCTTCAAATTGATCGCATTCAGCGAGGAAATCTTTTCCGCCGAGGATGCGGCCCAGCGCGACGGCGCGCGAGCGCTGGCGATCGTCGAGGCGGGCGGCGACAGCTGAAACGCTGCGAAAACGGTCGTTTTTGCCGGGTCCGGCGCGTGTCGCGGCATTCGTGCAGCGCGTGCCGGGTTGGGTGCGAAGCCAACCGTCGGTCGGTCATTGCCGGTTTCGCGCCCGGGAATGCCGGCCCGTTATACGACCGCGCCGATTCGCGCTTGAATTCGATCGCGCGCATATAATCCAGCCCCGTTTTTATTTCCTTATCCTGACTTTCGGATTCGAGTTTCGACGATCCAGATAACCATATCGATTTCCGAAATTCCGCAGCGGTTTTATTCGAAATCGCACGCAATTCGGCAATGCAATTATCGCGAACGCATACGCATGCTGCCAAGCAGCAAAATTCGCGCGATCGCGTCTTGCATCTTCCGGATTTCCTCCTATGCTCAATCACATAACTGCATGGCGCTCCATTCCGGCGATCACGATTTGCCAGCGGGTGGAAGATCGGCCATGTCACCGCTGCGCTCCCCGTGCTTTTCTGATTTCCGTTTTCAAAACGGACGGCGTTTTTTTTGCCTCCGCCGCGTGGAAATAGCCTTGATGTTGCCTGTTATCGAATTGTCGTGATTCGACCAGTTTGATTGCTGGACACGAAGGAGCATCCCATGAGGCAAGCCAGTCGATCCATCATCTCGCGCGTATGGCCGGCAGCGGTCGCGCATCTGTTCAGCCGGCATCGCGACGCGGCATCGGCCGACGCCGGAGATGCCTCACCGGCGCCATCCCCGGCCCGTTTCGACGCAAGCGCCGCGCAAGAGGATCGCGCGAATCACGCGAGCTGGCTCGACGAGCGTTCGTTCTGCCTCTACGTGCCGACCGATCCCGACGGCGCCGAATGGCAGCTCGCCGCGTGGGCCGACCGGCTGCGCACGCTGGGCCTCGCGTCGATCGTGACGACGGCCCGCGAGCCGCGGCGGGACAGCCTCGACGTGCTCAGCGCCGGCTGCGAGTCGGGTGTCTCCGAGGCCGAGCCCTATCTCGAAGTGGTCGTCGGCGGCGAGACAGGCGCCTTTCTCTACTACCGCGGCGACGAGATCGAACGCGAGCTGGCCGCGTTGCACGAGGTGCTCGATCGCCACGCCCGGGCCGGCCGGCCCACGTCCTGACGCACGCACGACGCACGTTTTTCATGACGGCGCATGCAGGCGTCCAGGGTGCCGCCATGCGTGCGCGTCTTCGCCAAGGAGGCTGTCGCGATGTCAATCGAAGTCATTCCGAGTCAGACCCAGGCCTATCAGCAATGGGTGCAGAGCCTGAACGACACGTACGAGGCGTGGCGCCTGCTCGCCGACACGCAGCTGCGCGTCAGCCTGCTCGCGGTCGAGGCGTTCCAGTCCGTGTTGCGCGACACGATCGACGACAACACCGCCGGCAAGCTGTTCGGCCAGCCGCTGCGCGAAGCGATGGCGGTCGCGGTGCGGCTCGCGGCGCCGGGGCCGGCGAACGACGACGCGGCCAACGCGCACGCATCCCGGTGAGCGCGCGATGACGACCTCTTTCCAACAGCGGATGCGCGCGTTCGGCACGCGGGCGTGCCTCGTCGCGGCGGGCGAGACCGTCACGTACGACGCGTTTTGCGAGCGGATCGACGCGTGGCGCGGCGAACTCGACCGGTGGGGCGTGCGGCGCGGCGACACCGTCGCGGTGTGCGGCGATTACGCGCCGAACGTCTGCGCGCTGTTGCTGGCGCTCGCGTTCGCCGGTGCGATCGTCGTGCCGATCACGTCGGCCGGCGCGAAGCGCGACGAGTTCATCGAGATCGCGGAAGCGGGCTTCGTCGTGACGTTCGACGCGGCGGGCGCCGCGCAGGTCGAGCGCCGCGCGCCGCCCGCCGATGCGCATCCGCTGATCGCGGGGCTGCGCGTGGCCGACGCGGCCGGCCTGATCCTGTTCAGCTCGGGGTCGACCGGCCGCAGCAAGGCGTCGCTGCTCGACCTCGACCGCATGATCGCCAGGATCGAACGCGCGAAGGGCCGCGCATACGTGACGCTCGTGTTCCTGATGCTCGACCACATCGGCGGCATCAACACGCTGCTCAACGTGCTGAGCCAGGGCGGCACGATCGTGACGCCGGCCAACCGCACGCCCGATGCGGTGTGCGAAGCCATCGCGCGCTACAGCGTCGAGCTGCTGCCCACCAGCCCGACCTTCATCAACATGATGCTGATCTCCGACGCGGCCGCGCGCCACGACCTGTCGTCGCTGAGGCTGATTACGTACGGCACCGAGCCGATGCCCGAAACGACGCTCGCCGCGCTGCACGACGCGCTGCCGGACGTGAAGCTGAAGCAGACCTACGGGTTGTCCGAGCTCGGCATCCTGCCGACGCAGTCGAAGGATTCGGGCTCGCTGTGGATGAAGCTCGGCACCGACGGCTTCGAGCACAAGATCGTCGACGGCGTGCTGTGGGTGCGCTCGGAAACGGCGATGCTCGGCTACCTGAACGCGCCGTCGCCGTTCGACGATGAAGGCTGGTTCAACACGCAGGACGTCGTCGAGACGGACGGCGACTACGTGCGCGTGCTCGGGCGTCGTTCGGAAATCATCAACGTGGGCGGCGAAAAGGTCTACCCGAGCGAGGTCGAGAACACGCTGCTGGCGGCCGGCAACGTGCGCGACGTGACCGTGTCGGGCCGGCCCAATCCGGTGACCGGCCACGTCGTGGTCGCGCACGTGTCGCTGATCGAGCCGGAAGGGCAGGCGGCGCTCGTCGCGCGGCTGCGTGAATTCTGCGCGAGCCGCCTCGAACGTTTCAAGGTGCCGGTGCATATCGTGATCGACGAAGGCGCGCATCACAACGACCGGTTCAAGAAGGCCAGAGCGTCACGAACGACGGAGCAACCCGTATGAGCGATGCAGACGACGTGGTCATCATCAGTGGCGGCAGCAGGGGGCTGGGGCTCGCCCTGGTGCGCGCGTTCCTGGACGAGGGCAAGCGGGTCGCGACGTTCAGCCGCTCGCGCACGGCCGAGATCGAGAACCTGGTCGAGCGCGACATGCGCGGCGCGCGGTTCCACTGGGCGCAGGTGGACGGCACGGACAGCGCGGCGGTGTCGGCGTTCGTCGCGGGCGTGGCCGAGCGCTGGGGCGGCGTCGGCGCGCTCGTCAACAACGCGGGCGTGAGCCATGACGGCTTGCTGACGCTGATGCGCGAGGAGCTGATCGAGCAGATGATCGCGGTCAACCTGGCCGGCACGATCCTGCTCACGCAGTGCTGCGCGAAGTGGATGATCCGCGCGAACCGCGGCGCGATCGTGAACATCGCGTCGGTCAACGCGATCCGCGGCCACGCCGGGGTGGCCGTGTACAGCGCGACCAAGGCGGCGCTCGACGGCCTGACGCGCAGCCTCGCGCGCGAGCTCGGCGGGCGCAGCGTCCGCGTGAACTCGGTGGCGCCGGGCTATTTCGAGAGCGACATGGTCCAGCACCTCGACGAAACCGCGCGGGCGCGCATCGCGCGTCGCACGCCGCTTGGCCGGCTGGCCGACACGGCCGACATCGCCAACGTCGTCGCCTTCCTGGTGTCCGATCGCGCCGCGTTCGTGACGGGGCAAACAATCGCAGTCGATGGAGGCATCACATGCTGACCCAGCCTTTCGATCGCGACGAGACCGAGCGTCTCGTCCATGCCGCGGTGACCAGGATCATGAGCCAGCACGGGCTGCCGCCGCGCGAGCCGCGCGCCGACGACAAGCTGAACGCGACGCTCGGCCTGAGCTCGCTCGATCTCGCGCAGCTCGTGTTCGATCTCGAACTCACGTTCGGCGCGGACCCGTTCCAGACGCTCGTGCCGATCACGTCGGTGCAGACGGTCGGGCAGCTCGTCGATGCGTACCAGCGGCTGTTCGACAACGCGCCGGTGCCGGCCGATGCCGACGACGAGCTGGCCGAAGCGCAGGCGGCGAGCGAACGCCGCCGGCAACGGCGGGGGGCGCGCGGATGACGGCAACGCACCCGCCGGAGCCGGCCGGCGACGCAACCGCCACCCCTGACGCCAGCCCGCCGCTCGCGAGCGCGAACGGCGGCGTCGCGATCGTCGGGATCGGCTGCCGGCTGCCGGGCGCGAACGACTGGCGCGCGTTCTGGCAGAACCTCGTCGACGGCGTCGAGTCGATCCGCTTCTTCGACGACGCGACGCTGCTGCGGGCCGGCGTCGATCCCGCGCAGCTCGCCGCGCCGGACTATGTGAAGGCGTCGCCCGTCATCGACGATTTCGATCGCTTCGATGCGGGCCTGTTCGAGTATTCGCCGCGCGAGGCGCGCGTGATCGATCCGCAGCACCGGGTGTTTCTCGAAGTCGTCCACGATGCGCTCGAAGACGCCGGCTACTGGCCCGACACCTGCGACGGCTCGATCGGCGTGTTCGCCGGCGCGGGCGGCGTGGTCAGCAGCTACTTCGCGTCGAACCCCGCGCTGCGCGGCTCGACCGGCGGCGTCGAGCACATCGGCAACGACAAGGATTTCCTCGCGACGCGCGTGTCGTACAAGCTGAACCTGACGGGGCCGAGCGTCACCGTGCAGACCGCCTGCTCGACGTCGCTCGTCGCGATCCATCTCGCGTGCAGCAGCATCCTGAACGGCGAATGCGACATGGCGATCGCCGGCGCGTCCACCGTGCGCGTGCCGCATATCGCCGGCTATACCGCGCGCCAGGGCGACATCCTGTCGCCGGACGGCCACTGCCGCGCGTTCGATGCGCACGCGCAGGGCACGGTGTTCGGCAGCGGCGCGGGCGCGATCGTGCTGAAGCACGTCGACGACGCGCTCGCGGACGGCGACCACATCTATGCGGTGATCCGCGGCACCGCGATCAACAACGACGGCGGGTCGAAGGTCAGCTACACGGCGTCGAGCGTGAGCGGGCAGGCGAAGGCGATGCTCGACGCGTTCGCGTGCGCGGGCGTCGCGCCGCGCGCGGTCGGCTACGTCGAGACGCACGGCACCGGCACGGTGGTCGGCGATCCGCTCGAAATCGACGCGCTGACCAAGGCGTTCCGGCGGCACACGCCGGACGCCGGCTTTTGCGCGGTCGGCTCGGTGAAGACCAACATCGGGCACCTCGAACAGGCGTCGGGGGTGGCGAGCGTGATCAAGGCCGCGCTCGCGCTCGATCGCGGGCAGATTCCGCCGAGCCTGAATTTCGACACGCCGAACCCGAAGATTCCGTTCGCGCAGACGCCGTTCTTCGTGAACACCGCGCTGCGCGACTGGCCGCGCGACGCCGCGCCGCGCTTCGCGGCCGTCAACTCGCTCGGGCTCGGCGGCACGAACGCGTTCGCGGTGCTCGAGGAGGCGCCCGTGCGCCCGGCGGCGGCAGCGGCAGCGGCGGAGAACGACCGGCCGCTGCACGTGCTTGCGCTGTCGGCCCGCTCGGCGCCCGCGCTTGCCGCGCTCGCGGACCGCTGGCGCCAGTTCCTGGCGACGACGGACGCGCCCATCGGCGACCTTTGCTACACCGCGAACACCGGCCGCGCGCCGCGCAACGCGCGGCTGACGGTGGCGGGCGGCACGGCCGGCGAGCTGTCGGCGCAGCTCGCGGCCGCGCAGGCGACGGAGCGCGGCGGCAAGCGGCCGCTGGCGTTCCTGTTTACGGGCCAGGGCGCGCAGTACGCGGGAATGGCGGCCGCGCTGTACCGCACGCAGCCGGTGTTCCGCGACGCGCTCGACCGCTGCGACGCGCTGTTGCGCCCGCATCTCGACACGCCGCTGCTGTCGGTCCTCTACGGCGATGCGCAGGCGAAGGCGCTGATCGACCAGACCGCCTACGCGCAGCCGGCGCTCTTTGCGATCGAATGGTCGCTGGCCGAGCTGTGGCGATCGTGGGGCATCGTGCCGGACGCGGTGCTCGGCCACAGCGTCGGCGAATACGTGGCGGCCTGCGTCGCGGGCTGCTACGACCTCGACGCGTGCCTCGCGCTGATCGCCGCGCGCGGCCGGCTGATGCAGGCGCTGCCGAAGGGCGGCGCGATGGCGGCGCTGTTCGCCGACGGCGAGACGGTCGAGCGGCTGCTCGACGCGAGCGACCCGCAGGCGATCGCGATCGCCGCGTACAACGGGCCCGAGAACACTGTCGTGTCGGGCCGCGCGGACGCCGTCGCCGACGCGTTCGCGCGCGCGCAGCAGGCGGGCATTGGCGGGCGCGAGCTGACGGTGTCGCATGCGTTCCATTCGCCGCTGATGGCGAGCGCGGCGGCCGAGCTCGAAACGCTCGCGGGCAGTTATCACGCCAAGAAGCCGAAGATTCCGCTCGTCGCGAACCTGACCGGCGCGATTGCCGATGCGCCGCCGACGCCAGCCTATTGGCGCGACCACGCGTTGCAGCCGGTGCATTTCATTTCAGGCGTGCAGGCGCTCGCGCAGGCCGGCATCGTCGATTTCGTCGAAGTCGGCCCCGGCACGACGCTCGTGTCGCTCGCGCAGCAGATCCTGGGCAGCGACGAGGCCGGCGGCCGGCGCTTTCTCGCATCGATCGGCCGCGACCGCGAATGGGGCGAGCTGACGGCGACACTCGGCGCGCTGTGGCGCAGCGGTGCGCCGGTCGACTGGCGCGCGTTCGACGCGCCTTATGCGCGGCGCCGCGTGTCCGCGCCGACCTACGCGTTCGAGCGCGAACGCTACTGGCTCGACGCCGGCCGGGGCACAGCGGCGGGCGGCGCAGGCATGGCGACGGGGCCGGGCGCCGACATTCCCGGCAGGCGCGTGTCGTCGCTGCTCGCCGCGTGGCAGTTCGCGGCGACCTACGACCTCGACGCGATCCCGTGGCTCACCGATCACCGGATCTTCGGGCTGGCCGTGCTGCCGGTGGCGGCCGGGCTCGTCGCGCTCGCCGCGGCCGGGCGCGAGCGGGCGGGCGGCGCGGCGGTCGCGATCGACTCGCTGACCTACGACGATGCGCTCGTCGTGCCCGACGACGGCGCGCGCGCCGTCCAGACCCTCCTGCAGGGCGACGGCGGTGACCTCGACGCCGAGCTCGTGAGCCGCGACGCGGCCGACGACGCATGGCATCGCCACCTGCGCGCGCGCGTGAGCACGCTCGCGGCGCCGCGCCTGGCGCCGATCGCGACGCCGCTGCCCGCGTCGGCCGGCGTCGAGCAGATGACGCCGATCGAGCCGGCGCGTTACTACGAAGCGATCGCGCCGCTCGGGTTCGGCTACGGGCCGGGCTTTCGCGGCATCGTCGCGCTGTGGCAGGGCGACGATGCCGCGGTGAGCCGCGTGCAGTTGCCCGAGCACCTCGACGCGGCCGCGTACCCGCTGCATCCGGCGCTGCTGGATGCGTGCCTGCACATCTATCCGGCGCTCGTGCCGGACTACCGGAGCCTGGCGGGCCTCGAAGCGAAGCCGGAAGGCACGTGGCTGCCGATTTCGATCGAACGGTTCGAGATCGCCCGCCCGGGCGCCGATCGCGTATGGGTGAGGGCCAAACGGCGCGATGCGGCGCAGGCGGATGTCATCACATTGGACATCGAGATCTACGGCGACGACGGCGCGCCGGTCGCGCTGCTCGGCGGGCTGACCGTGAAGCCGATCACGCGTGCGCAGATTGCGCCGAACGCGGCTTCGTCGCGCAATCGCGCGCTGCACCGGCTCGACTGGGTCGAGCGGCCCGCACAGCCGTTGCCGGAGGCCCCGGCGGCCGAGCCGTCGCACTGGCTGATCGTCGCGGGCGCCGAGCGCACCCTTGCCGACGCGCTCGACGCACAGCTGCGGGTGCTTGGGCACCACGCGTCGGTGCTGCCGCTGCCGGACGGCGGCACGGATGCCGACGTCCACGCGGCATTGCGCGCGGCGCTGGCCGCACGCCCGGCCGGTTCGGCGGGCGCGTTGGGCGTCGTGCTCGCGCATGGGCTCGGCGAACGCGTCGACGAAGCGACCACGGTCGATGCGCTCGCGGCGGCGGAGCGCCGGGCGAGCGGCGGCACGCTCGCGCTCGTGCGGGCGCTCTCGGCGCTCGCCGAAGCGAATGCGGACGCCGGCGCCGAAGCGGGCGCCATGCCGCGTGTATGGCTCGTCACACGCGGCGCTTGCGCACCCGTGCCGCGCGCGCCGGGCGGCGACCCGCTGCAGGCGTCGGCAGGCGGCATCGGGCGCGTCGCGGCGCTCGAATATCCGGAACTGTGGGCCGGGACGATCGACATCGGCGGCGAAGAGGATGTCGCGGCGCTGGCCGCAGAGCTGTTCGCGAGCGACGCCGAAGAAGAAGTCGCATTGCGCGCGGGGCATCGTTACGCGTTGCGCCTCGACCGCGACGACGAACCGGCACCCGAGCGCATCGTGCCGCCGTTCGATCCGGCCGCGACCTATCTGCTCACGGGCGGGCTCGGCGCGCTCGGGCTGAAGGTGGCGGACTGGCTGATTACCGCGCAGGGCGTCCGGCACCTGGTGCTGACCGCGCGCCGCGCGCCCGGCGAGCAGGTCGCGCCGGTGCTGGAGCGGTGGCGGCAGCAGGGCGCGAACGTGGTCGTCAAGCAGGCCGACGTCGCGCGCGCGGCCGACACGCACGCGCTGATCGCGCAGATCGGCGCCGAATTGCCGCCGCTGAAGGGCGTGTTCCACTGCGCGGGCAATCTCGACGACGGCGTGCTCGCGCAGATGGACTGGGACAAGTTCGCGCGCACGACCGGCCCGAAGGTGCTCGGCGGCTGGGCGCTGCACGCGGCCACGCGCCACCTGCCGCTCGACCATTTCGTGCTGTTTTCGTCGGTGCTGAGCGTGACGGGCGCGATGGGGCAGGCGAACTACGTCGCCGGCAACGCGTTCCTCGACGGCCTCGCCGAGTATCGCCGCCGGCTCGGGCTGCCCGCGCAGGCGATCAACTGGGGGCCGTGGGGCGGCGCGGGCCTCGCGACCGAATCGGGCGAGCGCGGCGAGGCGATCTGGCGCGCGCGCGGCACCGAATACATCGACGCGGAAGCCGGCATTGCGCTGCTGCACGCGATTCTCGCGCGCGGCCTGCAGCAGGCCGTCGTCACGATCACCGAGTGGCCGCAATGGGCCGCGCAGTATCCGAAGCGCCCGGCGCTGCTGGAGCGGCTCGTGCGCGGCGCGCCGGCGCAGGCGGCCAATGCGCTGTTCACGCGCGCGCAGGTCGATGCGCGGATGGCGGCCGCGCCGGAAAGCGAACGGCGCGACGTGCTGCGCGACATCGTCAGCCAGATGGTGCGCGCGGTGCTCGAGATCAAGGGCGCGTTCGACGCGACGCAGCCGCTGCGCGAGCTCGGCCTCGATTCGCTGATGGCGATCACGCTGATCAACCAGCTCGACGCGGCCGTCGGCGTGCGCTTGCCGGCCGCCGCGATGCTGAAGGGGCCGAGCCTCGAGCAGCTCGTCGACGAGCTGCTGCCGAAGGTCAAGGTCACGGCCGGCGGTGCGGCACCCGAGCCGGCGGGCGCGGCGCTCGCCGCGCGCGCGGTGTCGGCCTCCGCCTCTGCGTCGATACACGTGGCGCCCACCGCGCTGCCGGCGCAGAGCGAACGCTGGCTGGTCGAGATCCGGCCGAATCCCGCCGCGCGCTACCGGCTGATCTGCTTCCCGTTCGCGGGCGGCGGCTCGGCGATCTACCGCGCGTGGGCGAACGGCACGGACCCGCACGCCGAGATTCTCGCGGTCGAGCCGCCCGGCCGGCTCGCGCGGATCGGCGAGCCGCCCGTGAACCGGATCGGCGCATTCGTCGACGGGCTGCTCGCGGAACTGCGCCCGCTGCTGGACAAGCCGGTCGCGTTCTTCGGGCACTGCATCGGCGGCCTGACGATGTACGAGACGGCGCGCGCGCTGATCGAGCGCGAGGGCATCGCGCCCGTGCACCTGTTCGCGTCGGGCGCGCGGCCGCCGCACCGGCTCGTCGCCGACGCCGCGTTCGAGCGCAAGCTCGCGGCCACGCTCGTGGGGCTGCGCGAGTTCGACATCGTCGCGCCGCTCTACCGGCAATCGGACGAGGTGCTCGCCGAAGCGCTGCGCCACTTCCAGATCGACGCGACCGAGCAGATGCTGGCGATACCGGAGCTGCGCGAGCTCGTGCTGCCCGTCGTGCGGGCGGAGTTCGAGATGGCGAGCCGCTACGTGTTCGTGCCGAATTCGCCGTGGACGATGCCGATCACCAGCTTCCGCGGCAAGGACGACATCTACGTGACGCACGAGGACGCGCTTGCGTGGCGCGATTTCACGACCGGCGAATTCAATCTGTTCACGCGTGACGGCGCGCATTTCGGCGTCGTCGACGATCGCGTGTTCATTCTGGATGCGATTTCGGACGCGCTGGCCGCGTGAGCGCCGATGGCCGCCGATCGAACGATGTCGAACCCGTGGTTTCCGTCGGCAACGCCGACGGCGGCGGCGCGCCTGTCGCTGTTCTGCGTCGCGCACGCGGGCGCCGGCGCATCGGCGTTTCGCGACTGGCGCCCCGCGCTGGCGCCCGCGATCGACGTGTTCGCGGTGCAGTTGCCGGGCCGCGAAAGCCGCTTCGACGAGGCGCCGCACACCCGCATGGAAGCCGCGGCGGACGCGATCGCCGCCGCGATGCAGCCGCATCTCGACCGGCCGTTCGCGCTGTTCGGGCACAGCATGGGCGGCGCGATCGCGTTCGAGCTCGCGGCGCGGCTCGCCCGCGCGCCCGAGCACCTGTTCGTATCGTCGTGGCTGCCGCCGAACCCCGCGCGCCCGAGGCGCTTCATGGAGCGCGCGACCGACGCGGAGCTGCTCGATTCGGTGTGCCGCTACGGCGGCATGCCCGACGTGCTGCTGCGCTACCCCGACTTCGCGCAGGAATTCGTGCGCGTGCTGCGCGCCGACATGACGCTGCTCGATGCATACCGGCCGGCGGGCGTGCCGCCCGGCTGCCCGATCACCGTGCTCGGCGGCGCGGACGATCCGATCGTGCGGGCCGCCGAACTCGAACGCTGGCGCGCGCACGAACGCGTGGCGGCGGTGCGCGTGTTTCCGGGCGGCCACTTCTACCTGCGCGACGCGCAGCGGGCGGTGCTCGACACGATCGGGCGGCAGTTGCTCGGCAATCCTGCGGATCTGCAACGCGCCGCGCTGTAGCGCCGCGCGAGGAGAAGGGAACATGGACGACGACGTACGCTATTTGCTCGACATGAAAAGCCGGATCGCGCGCATCCGCGAATACACGCGCGACGGCCGCCGCGCGCTGTTCGGCTCCGACCTGTTGCAGGACGCCGTCGTGCGCAACATCGAACTCATCGGCTATACGTGGACGTGCCTCAGCCCCGATTACCGGCTGCGGCTGCCGGATTTTCCATGGCGGCTGATCGGCACGCGCGCCGAATACCTGAAGCACACGCACGACCCCGAGCGCCTGAGAAAGCTCATCTGGCTCGCGGTGCGGCGCAGCGTGCCGCAGCTGGAGCGGGCGATCCGCCAGCAGTTTCCGGAGCTCGACGACGATCCCGCGCAGAACCCGGCGCCCACGGCGGCGCGCGCCGGTTCGCGGCCGGCCTCGAAGCGGGGCGCGCGGGCGGCCGAGCGCGCGGTGCCGGCCGAAGAGCAGGAGTAAAGCACGCACGAGCGGGCATGAAGGAGAGACGCATGAGCCTTGCCGGAAAGACCTTGTTCATGTCGGGCGGCAGCCGCGGCATCGGCCTCGCGATCGCGCTGCGGGCGGCGCGCGACGGCGCGAACATTGCGATCGCCGCGAAGACCGCCACGCCGCATCCGCAGCTCGAGGGCACGGTCTACACGGCCGCGCAGGCGATCGAGGATGCGGGCGGCCACGCGTTGCCGCTGGTTGCCGACATCCGCGACGAAGCGCGCGTGCAGGAAGCCGTCGCCGAGACGGTCGCCGCGTTCGGCGGGATCGACATCGTCGTGAACAACGCGAGCGCGATCCGCCTGACGGGCACGCTCGACACGCCGGTCAAGCGCTACGACCTGATGCACGGCGTGAACGGGCGCGGCACCTTCGTGTGCGTGCAGGCCTGCCTGCCGCATCTGCTGAAATCGGCGAATCCGCACGTGCTCACGCTGTCGCCGCCGCTGTCGACCGACCCGAAGTGGTTTCGCGACTACCCGCCGTACATGATCGCGAAGTACACGATGAGCCTGTTTACGCTCGCGTTCGCGGCCGAATTCGCGAGCGTCGGCATCGCGGTCAATTCGTTGTGGCCGAGGACGACGATCGCGACCGCCGCCGTGCGCAACGAGCTCGGCGGCGCGGACATGATCGCCGCGTCGCGCCGGCCCGAGATCGTGGCCGACGCCGCGCACGCGATCCTCACGCAGCCGGCGGCCACCTGCACCGGCAACTTTTTCATCGACGACGAGGTGCTGCTCGCCGCGGGCGTGCGCGATTTCGCGCAGTACGACGTGCAGGCGGGTTCGCCGCTGCAGGCGGATTTCTTCGTCGACGCGCTGCCCGGCATGCGCGCCGCGCACGCGATCGCGAAGCGCACCGCATCGCCGTAACGCGCCACGGCGCGAGGGAGATGATGATGAGCGCATCCCGCTTCAAGGCATTGATGCTGAAGGAAACCGACGACGGCGTCGCGCCGTCGATCGAATGGCTGGGCGTCGACGATCTGCCGGACGGCGACGTCGTGGTCGACGTCCATTATTCGAGCATCAACTACAAGGACGCGATGGCGCTGGCCAATCGCGGCATCATCCGCACGTTTCCGGCGATACCGGGCATCGATCTCGCCGGCGTCGTCGCGACGTCGGCCGACGCGCGGTTCCGGCCCGGCGACCCGGTCGTGCTGACCGGCTGGGGGCTCGGCGAGCGGCGCTGGGGCGGCTTCACGCAGGTCGAGCGCGTGAACGCCGACTGGCTCGTGCCGCTGCCGCCCGGCCTCACGCTGCGGCAGGCGATGGGGATCGGCACGGCCGGGCTCACGTCGATGCTGTGCGTGCTCGCGCTGGAGCACCACGACGTGCGCCCCGCGAGCGGCGAGATCCTCGTGACGGGCGCGAGCGGCGGCGTCGGCAGCCTCGCGATCGTGATCCTGTCGCAGCTCGGCTACCGCGTCGTCGCGATGACGGGCCGGCCGGGGCACGACGGCTACCTGAAGTCGCTCGGCGCGTCGCGCACGATCGGCCGCGACGATTACGTCACGCCGCGCAAGCCGGGGCGCCACGGGATGGAACCCGAACTGTTCGCGGGCGTGGTCGACACGGTGGGCGGCCCCGTGCTGTCGACAGCGCTCGCGCGGCTGTCGTACGGCGGCTGCGTGGCCGTCTGCGGGCTCGTCGGCGGCATCGAGCTCGAAACCACGGTGTTTCCGTTCCTGCTGCGCGGCGTCACCGTCGCCGGCATCGATTCGGTGCGCTGCCCGACGCCGCGCCGCGTCGAGGCGTGGCAGCGGCTCGCGCAGTGCGTGCCGGGCGCGCTGCTCGACGGGATGATTCGCGAGGTGCCGCTCGAACAGGTGGTCGACGCGGCGGGCGAACTGGCGAAAGGCCAGGGGCACGGCCGGACGGTCGTCAACCTGAGGGCGGCGCCGTGAGCGCTTTCGCGCTTTTGTTTCGGATTTAAAAATGGAATATCGAAAAGAGAGCGAAAAGTAAACGATCCCGGTCGCGCCCGATCAGCAAGGCGTACACGGCTCGCGATTTAAACGCCCGGCTTGTGATTGGATTCACCGCAAGCTATATATAACTAACGCATTCCATCCCGTCGCCAATGCGGAATGCGGCGATATAACGCGCGATCGCAATCATCATGTGCGGCACGGGAATGTGGAATGAGCGACAGTGGGTCTTTCGCCAGGGAAATAGTCGACATCGATAGGCCAGGGGGTCGACGCGCGGCCTGGCGCGGGATGTGGGTCGCCGCCTGCTTCGTCGCGATGTCGGCACCCGCCGCGTGCGTGGCCGCGGAACCCGGCGTGAACGACGACACGATCCGCGTCGGCATGGTCAACGCGCAGTCAGGCGATGCGGCAGGCCTCGGGCGCGCGCTGCGCATCGGCGCGCAGGCCGTGTTCGACGACGCGAATGCGCGCGGCGGCGTGCACGGCAGACGGATCGACCTCGTCGTCGACGACGATCAGTACGACCCGGACAGGACCATCGACGGCACGCTGGAGATGATCGAGCAGCGCAAGGTCTTCGCGCTGTTCGGCTACGTCGGCACGCCGACGACGACGGCGGTGCTGCCGATCGTCAAGGACACCGGAATACCGCTCGTCGGCGCGTTCACCGGCGCGATGTCGCTGCGCAGGCCGGTCATTCCCGAAGTCGTCAACATTCGCGCCAGCTATGAAGACGAGACGCGCGTGCTGGTCGACCATCTCATCGCGCGCGGCGGCGCGACACGCTTCGCCGTGTTCTACCAGGACGACGCGTCCGGGCTCGCGGTGCTGGCGGGCACGCGGCTGGCGCTGCGGCGCCACGGCCTCGACGTGGTCGCCACGGGCACCTTCCGCCGCGGGACGACGGCGGTCGAGACGGGGCTCGTGTCGGTGCTCGAGGGCCGGCCGGACGTCGTCATCATGGTCGGCCCCTACACGCCGGTCGCCGCATTCATCCGCGCCGCGCGCCGCGAGGGCCTTCAGGCCCGGCTCGCGACCGTTTCGTTCGTCGGCACCGACGACCTGCTGCGCCTCGTGGGCGCCGACGGCGACGGCATGCTGATCACGCAGGTGGTGCCGCTGTCCCGCAGCGACCGCGACGTCACCCGCGACTGCATGCGGCTGATCGCGCGCCGCTTTCCGGAAGAGCGCGTCGGCGTGGTGGGGCTCGAGGGCTGCATCGATGCGAAGGTCATGTTGATCGGGCTCGAACGCGCGGGCCCCGCGCCGACCCGGGCCGGCCTGTTGCACGCGCTCGAGTCGATCCGGCATCTCGACATCGGCGGCGTGGTGGTCGACCTGGGGGCGGACAACCATCAGGCGTTGAATACGGTGTTTCTCTCCGAGATCGAGCGCGGCCGGGTCGTGCCACTGGGCGAACCGGCCAGGTAACGCATCCGGACGGCCGCGCGCGGGCCGTCTCCATCGAGGGGGATGCATGGATATCAAGGCCAAGCTTGTCGCCAGCACCAGCCTGATGCTGCTGGGCGTGCTGGCGATATCCGCGACCAGTCTGCTGGCCGTGCACGGCATCGCATCCGGCGTGCGCACGCTGACGACGGAGTCGCTGCCGTTGCAGACGCACAGCAACGCGCTCCAGCGCGCGTACGGCGACCTCGTGACGGATTTCGGCCGGCTCGCGCAGGCGCAGGACGGGGCCGGGCAGGAGGCGGTGACGGCGGCGATCGGCGCGCAATTGCAGCGGATCGCGGTCGAAGCGGCGGCCATCCGCGCGATCGACGCGCACGGCGTCGACGTGCCTTCCGCCGAGCTGCGCAGCATGCTCGCGTCGATGAACGCAGGCGTCGGCCAGCGTCGGCGGGACAACGCGATGCTCGACGCCGAAAGCGCGCGGGTCGCGCATGTCCGGGAAAGCAGCGCGGCGCTGCTGGACGTCATCGGCAAGGAAACCGGCCGGCTCGACAGCCGGGCCGTGGCGGCCGTGACCGACGCGCTGGCGGCCAACACCGCGTCCAACCGGGCGATTCATGCGCTGGACCAGGCCCGTGCGGACGTGAAGGATGTCATCGTCCTCGTCGACGCGATCGACGACGCGCCGTCCCGATACCGGCTCGTCCCGCTGGGCGAGCGGCTGAAGGCCGCGCTCGACGGCGCGCGCAATGGCGTGGCGATCGCCGCGGCGAATGGCGATGCCGATGCGACGCGGGACGTCGTGGCGACGCTCGGGCGGCTCGAGACGGATCTCCTCGACGGCGCCGCAGGCCTCGTCGCGCTGCGCGGCAGGGCGCTCGCGGAGCCGGCCGTCAAGGCCCGCTACCGGGCCGCGAAGGCCGACCTCTCGACGTCGCTCCAGTCGCTGGATACGACGCTCGCGGAGATCGTCGATCCGTACGCCATGCGCATCTTCAAGGCGCGCCGGCGTCTCGACGAAGCGACCGCGTTCCAGCAGCAGGCCGCGCGGATCAAGTACCTGTCGGTGCTCGTCAACGGCCGCATCGAGGAATTGACGGCCCACTTGCGCGTGGCCGCGCAAAGCGCGGACACCGGGCAGCTCGCGCGCGCCGATCGCGAGATCCGGACCGGCGTCGACGCACTCGGCGAATCGGCGAATGCGCTGCGGGCGGCGCTCGTGGCCAGCGGGCAGGGCGAATTGAGCCGCACGCAGGACGTGGTCCCGCTGGCGGCCGAGCTGGCCGGATCGGCCCGCCGCATCGTCGCGACGAAGCAGCGGACGCTGGCCAACGACGCGGCCATGCAGCGCATCGTCGCGGATATCGACACCACCGCGAACCGCCTCGAGGCTGCCGCGGAACAGGCGGTGCTGCGCGTCGACCTGCAGCAGCGCAGCATCGTGTCGCAGGTGTACCGCGCGATGGCGGGCGCGGTCGCGATGATCGTCGTCGTGTCGCTGCTGCTCGCGGTGGTCGGCCTCGCGATCAGCCATCGCATCGGCACGTCGATTTCGCGCCCGCTGTCGAACCTGACGCGCACGATGGCGCGCATTCGCGGCGGCAGCGACCTGTCGCTGCGCATGCGCCACCGCGGCACCGACGAAGTCGCGACGCTGATCGCGGGCTTCAACACGATGCTCGACGAAATCGAGCGGCGCGACGTCGAGCTGCAGGCCGCGATCGCGGCGGCGGAAGCGGCGAATTCGGCGAAGTCGGAGTTTCTCGCGCGGATGAGCCACGAAATCCGCACGCCGATGAACGGCGTGCTCGGCATGACCGAGCTGCTGCAGCGCACGACGCTCACCGCGAAGCAGCGCAACTTCGTCGACACCGTGTACCGGTCCGGCCAGACCTTGTTGACGATCATCGACGACATCCTGGATTTCTCGAAGATCGAAGCCGGCAAGCTGGTGCTGGAGCGCATCGCGTTCAACCTGTATCAGCTGCTCGACGACGTCGTGTCGCTGCTCGAACCCATGGCCCGGCGCAAGGCGCTCGCGCTGCGCTTGCGCAAGCACGACCCGGTGCCGCAATGGGTGCGCGGCGACCCGGTGCGCTTGCGGCAGATCCTGACGAACCTGGTCGGCAACGCGATCAAGTTCACCGAGCGCGGGCAGGTGGAGCTGGCCGTCTCGTCGCCGGAGCACGGCCTCGTCGTGTTCACGATCGCCGACAGCGGCATCGGCATCGCGCCGGACGTGTCGGCGCAACTGTTCAAGCCGTTCCAGCAGGCCGACAGCTCGACCGCCCGCCAATATGGCGGCACCGGGCTCGGGCTCGTGATTTCGCGGCAGTTGGCCGAGATGATGGGCGGCACGCTCTCGGTCGAATCCGCGCCGGGCCAGGGCTCGGTGTTCACCGTGACGGCGCGGCTCGAGCCGGCAGACGCCGCGGGCGCGGCCGCCACGAGCGCGAGCCGGTCGCTGGCCGGGCTGAAGGTGCTGATCGCGGACGACAGCGAGACCGATCGCAGCGTGCTCGTCGAGCATGCGATCGAATGGCAGCTGCGCGTCGCCACGGCCAGCGGCGGCGACGACGCGCTGGCGCAGCTGCGGGCCGCCGCCGACGACGGGCAGCCGTTCGACCTGGCCATCGTCGACGTGCGGATGCCGGGCATGGACGGCATCTCGCTCGTGCGGCACATCCGCGACGATCCCGCGCTGCGCGCGCTCAGGATCATCACGCTGACCGCGTTCGAGCGGATGGACAGCATCCAGGTCGCGCGCGAACTCGGCATCGACGCGCGCCTGACCAAGCCGCTCCACGGTGCGGACCTGTACGCGTGCATCGCGTCGGTGATGCGCGTGACGCCGCCCCGGCTGCCGTCGGCGGCACCGGTCGATGCCGATGCCGGCGCCGGCGTTGCGCCGGAGGGCGGCCCGCCGTACGGCGCGGCGCCGGCGCGCGTGCTGCTGGTCGAGGACAACCCCGTCAACCAGCAGATCGCGCTGGCGATGCTGGAAGACACGGGCTATGCGGTGGAGGTGGCCGAAAACGGCCGGGAGGCGCTGGACAGGCTGCTTGAAGACCGTTTCGACGTCGTGCTGATGGACTGCCAGATGCCGCTGATGGACGGCTTCGAGGCGACGCAATGGCTGAGGCTGCGCGAGGCGGAGACGGGCGCGGCGCGGCTGCCGGTCATCGCGCTGACGGCCAATGCGATCAGTGGCGACCGGGAGCGGTGTCTCGCCGCCGGCATGGACGACTACCTGAGCAAGCCGTTCAGCCGCGATGCGTTGCTGCAGATGCTCGCGCGCTTTGCGCGGGGCGATGCGCGGTCGGCGGTGCGGGCGCATGAAGGAGCGAGCGACGCGGCAGGCGCCGGGGCCGCTAAGGCGACCGCTGAAGCGGCAGTCGAAGCGGCAGTCGACATGGCCACTAAAGCGGCCGCCGATTCGGCAGGCGCCGTGGCCGCTAAAGCGGCCGCCGAGGCGGCAAGCGCCGTGCCCGCCGAAACGACCGCCGAGGCGGCAGGCGACGTGGCCGCTGAAGCGACCGCCGATTCGGCAAGCACCGCCCCGGATGACGACGCGAACGTGATCGACCGCAAGGCGCTCGACGCGTTGCGCGCGCTGCAGCGGCCGGGCCGGCCCGACGTGCTGACGCGGATCATCGACCAGTTCGACCTCGATGCGCCGCGGCTGATCGCGGGCATGCACGCGGCCGTCGCGGCCGGCGACGCCGATGCGCTGAAGCTCGCGTCGCATACGCTGAAATCGAGCAGCGCGAACGTCGGCGCGCACGCGCTGTCGGTCCGCTGCCGGGAGATCGAGCAGCTGGCGCGGGCGGCCGACGTCTCGGCGGCGGCGAGCCTGGTCGCCGGCGCGGCTGCGGATTTCGCGCGCGCGCAGGCCGTCCTGCGCGCGCAACGGGTGGACGTGGACGCGAACACGGCCGCGCGCGCGCAGCCGGAGAAGGAGGGAACCCAGCCGTGAACGATCGACAATCCGACGCACCGGTGATCCTGGTCATCGACGACGACGCGATGACGCGTCTGCTGGTGGTGGAAACGCTCGAGCCCGACGGTTTTCGCGTCGAGGAGGCGGCCGCGCCGCAGGAAGGCGTCGACGCGTTCCTGCGTCATCGCCCCGACCTGGTGTTGCTCGACGTCGAGATGCCGGGCGGCGACGGCTTCGAATGCTGCCGGCAGCTGCGTGCGCTGCCCGAGGGGCAGCGCGTGCCGATCGTGATGCTGACCGGCAACGACGACGACGCGTCGATCGCCAGCGCCTTCGACGCCGGCGCGACCGATTTCGTGTCCAAGCCGATGCGCTGGAAGCTGCTCGGCTACCGGATCCGCTATCTGCTGCGGGCCGCCGCCACGCTCGAACAGCTCGCGAACACCGAGACCAGCCTGACCCATGCGCAGGCGCTGGCGCACGTGGGCAACTGGGCGTACCAGGCCGGCCGCCAGGACGGCTATTGGTCGCCGGAGCTGTACCGCATCGTCGGCCTCGATCCCGAACGCACGCCGGCCACCTTCGACCGGCTGCTGCAATGCGTGCCGGCCGACGAGCAGCCGCTGCTGATCCAGTCGTTCACGAGCCTGCGCACCGAGGGCGCCGCGTTTACGCTCGAGCATCGGCTGATCCACGCGGACGGCACCGAGCGCCACGTGCTGCACCAGGCCGAGGCGGGCCGCGACCTGAACCACGCGATCATCCTGCGCGGCATCGTGCAGGACATCACCGAGCGCAAGGTGCAGCAGGGGCGCATCGAATACCTGGCCAACCACGATGCGCTCACCGGGCTGCCCAATCGCAACCTGTTGAGCGACCGCATGGAGCAGGCGATCTCGCACGGGCGGCGCACGGGGCAGCTGGTCGCGGTCATGGTGCTCGACCTGGACCGCTTCAAGCACGTCAACGACACCTTCGGCCATTCGGTCGGCGACAGCCTGCTGAAGGCCGTCGCGGTGCGCCTCAAGGAGGCCGTGCGCGACGGCGACACGGTCGCGCGGCTCGGCGGCGACGAGTTCGTCGTGATGCTGGCGAACCTGTCGACGCCGGCGGATGCGGACGTGGTCGCCCGCAAGGTACTGGACATTTTCGTCGCGCCGTTCGCGTTCGACGGGCACGACCTGCACGTGACGACGAGCATCGGCATCAGCCTGTGCCCGATCGACGGCACCAGCGCGGAAGCGCTGCTGCGCACGGCCGACGCCGCGCTGTACAGCGCGAAGGAGCGCGGGCGCAACGGCTACAGCTTCTACACGCGCGAGCTGGGCGTGCGGGTGGAGGAGCGGGCCGGGCTCGAAAACGCGCTGTATCAGGCCGTGACGAACAACGAGCTGGAGCTGTACTACCAGCCGAAGGTCGACCTGAAGACCGGCCAGATCAGCGGCGTCGAGGCGCTGATCCGCTGGCGGCGCCCCGGCATCGGCGTGATTCCGCCCGACCGGTTCATTCCGATCGCGGAGGAAACCGGGCTGATTCTGCCGATCGGCGAATGGGTGCTGCGCACCGCGTGCGAGCAGGCCGTCGCATGGCAGCAGGAAGGGCATCCGCCGATCCCGATCGCCGTCAACCTGTCGGCGCGCCAGTTCCAGCAGCAGAACGTGGCCGAACTGGTGCGCACGACGCTCGCCGAAACGGGCCTCGCGCCCGCGTGGCTCGAACTCGAGCTGACCGAGAGCGTGCTGATGCAGGACCGCCGCTCGATCGCGCAGACGCTGCAGGACCTGAAGGCCCTCGGCGTCGTGCTGTCGCTCGACGATTTCGGCACCGGCTATTCGAGCCTGTCCTACCTGAAGGATCTGCCGATCGACGTCGTCAAGATCGACAAGTCGTTCCTGAGCGACGTGACCACGAGCGCGGAAGGGGCGTCGCTGACGCGCTCGATCATCGCGATGGCGGAGTCGCTGAACATGGAGACGGTGGCCGAGGGCGTGGAGACGGAGGCGCAGCTGTCGTTCCTGAACCGGCATCGCTGCCACGCGATGCAGGGCTACTACTTCAGCCACCCCGTCACGGGCGCGGAAATCGCCGGCATGCTGGCCGTCGGCACCGAACTGCCGGATCATTGCCGGCGGCGCGAGCTGCTGCACCGCACGCTGCTGCTGGTCGACGAAGACCGGTCGGCGCTGCAAATGATCCGGCGGGCGCTCAGCCGCGACGGCTACGAGATCCTCGGCGCGACCCATTCCGGCGAAGCGCTCGAACTGCTCGCGCGCCATCGCGTGGGCGTGATCGTGTCGGCGCTGCCCGGCATCGATCTGCTGCAGCGGGTCAAGGCGCTGTACCCGGACGTCGTGCGCATCCTGCTGTCCGGCTACGCCGACGCGCAGGCGATTGCCGGCACGTTCGACGACGGATCGGTGCAGAAGGTGCTGACCAAGCCGTGGGACGTCGCGCTGCTGCGCCGGCACATCGCCGAGGCGTTCCAGCAGTTCGAGCGGGTCGACGTGATGGTGCCGCCGGCGCAAGGCCGGCGGGGCGTGGACGTTGCATACGCCGACGAGGGGGCGCGCCGCGACACGGCTTGAGTGTCGGCCGCGCGAGGCGGCATGGGTTCGACCCTCCATATCCGTGATCGCGACCGGGTCCGGAAGTTGCGCCCTGCATGGATTTCGGCCGCTGCGCGCACCGCTATCCCGCCACATGTTCGTGAACGACCCGGCGCACGGCCGGCTCGTCGAGATCGATCCGGCCGCGGATCGGGTCGTGGATGAATGAACGGCCGACGCTTCGCATCATGTCGCCGCCATCACGCGCCGCGCCATCGCGGCCCGGGCGCCGGCATCGAAATTGCTGCACGAGCGTATCGCGACGGAGGGCGCAGCATGGAACCATCGACGGATGACGCCGCTTGCGCGGCACCTGCGCTACCGGTCGTCCTTCTGCATCGCAAGGAAGGCAACGCGCCGGAACAGGGGCACGAAGCCGACACGCTTCGGGAACTGGCGCGCCAGATCGCGGAACTCAAGGGCACGCAGTTTGCGGGGAAGTTCGATGCACGATGTGCGTATCCGGCCCATCGTTACCTGGTTCCCGACGACACGCTGACCCTCGCCGAAGCGCGCAAGCTCGGCGTGCGCTCCGTGCGCGACCTGTATGGCGGCGTCGTGCCGTTTCCGTTCGTCGCGACGAAGCTGATCGCGCACGGCCTGCCCGACCGCGCAACGGTTGCGCCGCCTGGCTGGTCGCACGCGTTCAGCGCGCATACGGCATCGCTCGTGTTGCCGGGCTACTCGGCGTTCTCCCGAGAGGACGCCTGCAATGCCGCGCACGCGCTGTTTGAAGGCGGCCGCGTGCGCATCAAGCGGCCCTATGGCATCGGCGGCGCCGGACAGACACTGGTTGCGGACATGACGGAGCTGAACGCGGAACTCGATGCGATCGGCGACGCGGCCCTGCAGGCGGAGGGCGTCGTCATCGAGCGGCATCTGGACGACATCGACACGTACAGCGTCGGGCAGGTGGTGCTCGACGACCTGGTCGCGAGCTATTACGGCATCCAGCACCTGACCGTCAACAATCACGGCCATCACGTCTACGGCGGCTCGGATCTGGTCGTGGCGCGGGGCGGCTTCGATGCGCTCGAGCAACTCGATCTCCCGCAGGACATACGCGAGGCCGTGGCGAAGGCGCGTGCGTTCGACGCGGCCGTGCATACCGACTATGCCGGCTTCTTCGCATCGAGACGCAACTACGACGTGGCGCGCGGCCGTGACGATGCGGGGCTGCCGTATTGCGGCGTGCTCGAGCAATCGTGGCGCGTCGGCGGCGCGACGGGGGCCGAGATCGGCGCGCTGCGCGCATTCCGGCAAGACCCCGACACGTATCTGGTCAGCGCATCGACGCGCGAGATCTACGGCGACGATGCGCAGGCGCCCGCCGGGGCGTGCGTGATCTATCGCGGCGTCGACGCGCAGGCCGGCCCGCTCACGAAGTATTACGCGCTGGAGGAACGACGGCGCCAGGGAGCTTCGGTCGATGAAGGCTGATCATTACCCGCTGCAGATCAAGGTCGAGCACGGCTATCTCGACGGCACGATGCTCGTGCCGAAAACGACCGCGCCCGGCGTGCTGTTCGTGCACGGCTGGGGCGGCAACCAGGAGCAGTACATGGAGCGCGCGCGGCAGGCGACGGCGATGGGCTGCATCTGCCTGACGTTCGACCTGTCGGGCCATGCGCGCACGCACGGCGAGCAGCAGTCGGTCACGCGCGAGACGAATCTCGCCGACCTGATCGCGGCCTACGACGTGCTGGCCGCGCATCCGCTGGTCGATCGCGATTCGATCGCGGTGATCGGCAGCAGCTATGGCGGCTATCTCGCGACGATCCTGACCGAGCTGCGCCCGGTGCGATGGCTCGGCCTGCGCGTGCCCGCGCTGTATCTCGACGACGGCTGGACGACGCCGAAATACGCGCTGCACGTCGAGCACGATCTGGTTGCATATCGCAAGCGCATCGTGCCGGCGACGGAAAACCGCGCATTGCGCGCGGCGGCCGGCTTCGGCGGCGATGTGCTGCTGGTCGAATCGGAACACGATCAGATCGTTCCGCATACGGTCATCGCCAGTTATCTGCAATCCTTCCTGCATGCCCATTCGTTGACGTATCGCGTGATCGAGGGCGCGGATCACGCGCTCTCCGACGCCGGCAGCCAGCGGGCCTACACGGCGCTGGTCGTGAACTGGCTCGACGAGATGGTCGCGGGCCACCGCGCCGGCAGCATCGGCACGGCGGCGCCGGATCGCCCGAGCTGAAGCGCGGGTCGATGGGCGCCGCGCTGGCCGGATCGGCGGTGCGGAGCGCGCGCGAATCGCGCAGCCAAGGGCGGCAAGCGCCGCAACCCCGCGGCATTACCGCCCTGGCGTGGAAGTTCCGCCCGCGCGCGTGGCCGGCTCGGGTTCGGCCGCCGCCTGCGCGCGAGCCTGTGAGGCAGGCGGCGCACTCATGTACGCCGGCGCAGGCTTTTTCTCCTTGCGCATGCCCGGCGGCGGCGCGCTCGGGCGCCGCTCCATGTCGACCAGCATCTGGTGGCACGGCAACGGCTGATTGCGGCCCGGCTGGATCAGCGCGAGCAGGCTTGCGACCGGATTGAGCAGGCCCAGCGCCACCGCCGCGCCGCCGCGCGCGATCAGCGCGCCCGGCTTCACGCCTACGTGCGGCTGCTTGAAGGTGCCGGTGACGTACAGCGGCGAGCGCAGCGATACGATCCGGAACCCCTTGGTATGCGGTCGAATCGTCAGGTTCATGGTTTCGTCGCGCAGGTTCACGGTGCCGTTCATGCCGATCACCGCGTCCTCGGTGTCGAGCGCGAATACGCGCGAGTCGAGCACACCGTTGGTGGCCACGAAATCGGCCGCCGCGCAGTTGATCTTCACGTCGCGATCGCCGAACAGCTTCTCGTACACCACGTTCGCCACGTTCAACCCCGCTGCTTCCATCAGCAACAGGCTCACCGTGCCGTCGGTGACCAGCGTCTTCACTTCTCCGTTGGACGTGGCGGCGAGCGCCGCCGGCGAATTGCCGGTGGCCGACAGCGCGGCATCGCCGTTGACTTCGCCGAGCGCCGTCTGCATGACCTTGAAGGTCGGGAACAGCTGCTTCAGCTTCAGGTGCCGCGCCTGCAGCGTGAAGCGCCCCTGGAGCGGCGTGCCCCGGCCGTCCAGGTAGACGTTCGACGCCAGCGTGCCGCCCGCGACGCCGAAGTTCAGCGGGTTCAGCGTCAGCACGCCGTCCTGCATCACGACGTGGGTCGTCAGGCCGGTGATCGGCAGGCTCGGCGACTTGATGATGCGCTGCCCGGTGAACCGGACGTCGGCGTCCATCTTCTTCCAGCGCTCCGTGCGGAACGTCTCGACCGGCAGCGATTTGTTCGCGGGCTGTGCGGCGGGCGCGCCCCGTCGCGCCTTGCTCGCATTCGTGTCGGCGCCGATCAGCGGCGCGAGGTCGGCGAACCGCAGCACCTTCGACACCAGCGTGCCCGACAGGAGCGGCCTCGGTTCGCGCGATACGTATACCAGCGTGCCGGTGAGGTCGCTGCCGCCGACGCGCCCCGTGAAGTCCTCGTACTTGAAGACGTTGCCCGACGCGCGGAATTGCCCGATCAGGTGGCCGTCGGTCGCATAGGGCGGAGTCTCGGGCAGCGTGATGCCGGTGACGTCGTACAGGTGCGCCATGCTGGTGCCCGCGAGCCACAGGCGCAGGTCGACCGCCGCCAGGTGCGCCGGATCGGTCACCGTGCCGACGAGCGCGAGCGTCGTATCGCCGAAGTGCAAACTGGCCTGGACCGGAAACGGGCGCTGCGCGCCGCCGCCTTGCAGCCCCAGCACGTTGCCGATCTTGCCGCTGCCGGCGACGTGCCCTTTCTTGTAGGTTCCGTCGACGGTCCACCCGATCGTGTAGTCGGCCGCGCCGGCGGATGCCGCGGGCGCGGCGCCTGCCGATGCACCGGATGCCGCGGCGGCCTTCGCGCCCGACGCCGCCGTCGCGGACGCGCCCGATGCGGCCGATGCCGCCGGCGCGATTCTGGTCGTGGAAATTGCCGCCGACGCCTGCGACGCCGCGGCCAGCGCCTGCGACGCCGCCGCCGATGCGCGGGAGGCCGCTTCGACACCCGACGCGGGTGCCGGGGCTGGCGCCGCACCGCGCTGCGCCTGCGCCGCGAGCTTCTTCTGGCCGGCCTGGCCGACGGCCTGCGCCGATTCGCTGCGCGCCAGCGCCGCCTGCTGCTTCATCGCCTCGCCGAACGCAATCGGCTTGCCGAGCGTGTCGATCACGCCGCTCAGGTCGAATTGCTTCTGCTGGTCGTAGTAGCGGAGCTTGCCGGTGGTGAACGCGACATCGTGCAGGTCGAGCGTCCACTTGCCCGGACGATCGGGCTTCCTGAGGTGGAACGTCCAGTTGTCGCGCCCGTCCGCGAGGCGTTCGAGGTCGACGGACGGATTGACGAGGTCGATGGCCGGAATCACGATGCGGCGCGCGATCAGCGGCAGCGCCTCGACTTCGAAGCTGATCGCGTCGAGCGTGGCGAAATGCTGCGTACGCGCCCAGTCCGTGTTGGCGATCGTGACGTTGCGGGCGCTGAAGCGCGGCCACGGCACCCACGCGCGCCAGCCTTGCTCGCTCGCGGGCCGGCGCCACTCGACGCGCAGCTCGCCGTTGATGGCGAACGGCCGTCCGATCGCGTCCGATACCTTGTCGTCGACCCAGGGGCGCGCACGGTTCCAGTCGAACGTCACGACGAACACGAACAGCGCGGCAATCGTCAGGGCAACGACAACGGCGAGCCACGCGGCCACCTTGCCGACGGTGTGGCCGTTGCGCATCTCTCACTCCCGGTTGGGCATCATGGCAATCCCGCCGCAAGCCACGTTCCCGATGGCGCGCTTCGACCGGCCAGCCGGTCGGGTTTCAGGGTTGCAACCGATCAGGCGCGCCGGGAAACCCGCGGGCGCGGCCGAATCGCGCCAGGCAAGACCTTCCGTGACGGCCGCACGCTTCGCGCGACGGCAACAGGCGCGTACATGCGTGCCGGGCAGTGCGAAACGTATCGGTGCCGAAACATTTTTTCAATTGCTCGCGCCGGATTTCCACGTATTTCGGGCTCACGTCGCCATGCACATCGAATCGCATGCAATGGCATATCGCTTGCTACTGAGATTGCGCCCGATCGTCATCACCGGAAATACGAGGAATTCGTAATGAGCATCGTTGCGACTTACACATTCGCGTTGCAGCACGGCGGCCACGCCACGTTCTATATCGCTCGGAACGGCTGTCCGTCCGGCGCGGCGCTGTATTTTCTCGCCGCGCATCTCGCCGATGGCGACGGATCGCTCGCCGACCGGTTTCATCGAGCGAACAAGGCTGCCGAGCTGACGTCGGCCGACGGGCATGACGACCTGTCCTATCGCTATGCGGTCGATCTCGACGGGCATCTGCACGCGTTTCGGCACGACGGGGAATTGCTCGAGTGGGACCAGTTCTTCTCCGGACACTACGCGGAATTCATCAATGGACACGCGCCGCTCAAGGTGCTCGGCGACGGCGTGCTGAAGCACGTGAAGACGCCCGGCACCGGAGGCAGTTACGAATGGGTCACGCGCGGGCAGCTCGTCAGGCGGCATGCCGCCGCGATGGAAACGCTTTCGTTGCAATGTGAACGATTTCCGGAACGGGCGGACGTCATTGCAGGCTATCGAGGCGACGTCGATGCACTCGCGCTGTCTCTCCAGCGATACAACGAAGGTGAGGATGTCGAATGAGCGGGGCCGATGGCTTCGGTCAAATAGCGCGCTACATGATCTGACAGCTTCAAATACGAACGACTCTGTGCTTATATGGATTTCTGAAGGCTATATGCTCAGATCATTTCGCATGCCTGCATGATCGAAATCAATGAGAACGTTTACGCGTCAGGGCATCCCCCTACGCGGCGGCGCACCGGAAATGCGTGTGGCAAGGCATCATTGGGCAGTACGCGAAACGCTGGGCGACATGCGATTGCGCATGTACACACAATCCGATTTCTCCGATACGAGCAACCCATGCAGACCATGCTGAGTCCGCACGAAATGACGACCTTGATGATCGCGTGGGACGCCCCCGATCAGATCGAACTCGAGCGTGACGAACTCGTCACGCTCATCGAGCATCGCCTGATCGCCGTCGATGAACCCGCATCGGGCCGCCGGCGCGTCCAGGTGACGGCGGAGGGCCGCGCCGTCCTGAAAGCGGTGTCGCGAATTCGTTGAGTGATGTCGGAGGCTGCCATGAGCGAAGCATGGATCGGGTTCGGGGTCGTCGCATGCGTGCTGGCGTGTGCGGTGATTGCCGCGACGAGCCGTTATCGCCGCGCGCATCGTCGCGCGGAATTGCTGAGGAACCTGGATCACCACGAATGGTGGTACTGGACTCACGCGTCCGCTGCGGGTTCGCGATCCGTGAAAAGGTGAGCGGGAACAATTCGCATGCCCTAGGCTTCCGGCAGCAGGTCGCGCGCAACCCGCTGCAATAGCGCGTCGAGCGTGGCCATCTCCACCGGTTTGACGAGGTGATCGTCGAATCCGGCACGCGCGGTGCGCAGGCGGTCGGACAACTGCGCGAGACCGGACACCGCGACGAACCGCGTTCGCCTGAGCGCATCGATCGATCGCAGCGCGCGCAGCAGCGCGAATCCGTCGACATCGGGCATCGACAGGTCGAGCAGCATCAGATGCGGAACGTGTTCCTGCGCGAGCGCCAGCGCGTGTCGCGCGTCGTATGCCGCATGGGGCGCATGCCCCTTCACGCGCAGCAGGATTTCGAGCGTATCGGCCGCGTCGCGGTTGTCGTCGACGACGATGATCCGCAACGGCGAGGCCGGCTGGGCCGCGCCGGCGCGCGGCGACGCGATCGACTCCGGGCTTGCGCGGCGGATCGGCAGGCGCACCACGAAGGTCGCGCCGCGCCCGAGGCCGTCGCTGTGCGCGGTGATCGTGCCGCCGTGCAGCTCGACGAACGACCGGCAGATCGCGAGGCCGAGGCCGAAGCCGCCGACCGTGTGCGGGCTGGCCTGGCCTTCCTGAACGAACAGGTCGAAGATCGATTCCAGTGCGTGCGGGGCGATGCCGATGCCGCGGTCGCTCACGCGGATCACGACGGCCCGGCCGTCGAGGCGGGCGTCGACGTCGATCCGGCCGCCGGTCGGCGAGAACTTCGACGCGTTGTCGAGCAGGTTGTGCAGCACCTGGATCAGCCTGATCTCGTCCCCCTGCAGCACGGCGGATTCGGTCGGCAGGTCGATGTGAATGCTCTGCGCGCGCGCGGCAAGCAGCGGCTCGATGCCCTCCGCGGCGCGACAGACGATGTCGCGCACGGCGACGGGACGGCTGTCCAGCTCGATCTTGCCGGCCGTGATCCGCCCGATGTCGAGCAGATCGTCGACCAGCCGCGTGAGCTGCGCGAGCTGACGGTCCGCGGCGTCGCGGCACGCTTCGAACGCGGCATCGACCGTGGGCAGGCTTTGCAATACGCCGATCGAATTGCGCAGCGGCGCAAGCTGGTTGCGCAGCTCGTGCGCCAGCATCGCGATGAAGACGCTGAGCCGGCGGGTCGATGCCTCGAGCTCCTCGAGCCGCCGGCGCTCGGTCATGTCGCGCGTGATCTTGATGAAGCCGCGCAGGTTTTGCGCGTCGTCGTACACGGCGCTGATCGTCACGCTCGCGCAGAACAGCGAGCCGTCCTTGCGCACCCGCCAGCCCTCGTCCTCGAAGCGGCCGCGCGCGGCCGCCTCGGCGAGCGCCCGGGCGGGGCGGCCGGCCGCGATCGCGTCGGGCGGATAGAAGCACGAGAAGTGACGGCCGATGATCTCGTCCGCGCGATAGCCCTTGATGCGTTGCGCGCCCGCATTCCACGTCACGACGCGGCCTTCGCGGTCGAGCATGAACACTGCATAGTCGGTGATCGACTCGACGACGGTGCGAAAGCGGAATTCCGCGTATTGGTGCGTCAGCGTCCGGACATCGGGTGTCTGGAGCGGATCGCGTTCGGGCGGCGAATCGGAGCCTGGTATGTTCATCGCGCGGCGCTGTAGTTGGAGAAGTGAGGGCGTGCGCCGGCTCGGCCGGGATGTCTCGATGCGGCGAACGGGCTGTCTGCCACGTGCGGATGGCCCCGAATTCGGCAGGGGCCCCGAGCCGTTCGGGCCGCATGGACAATTCACGCCGTCGCAATTGCCGTTCCTCCTGCCGCCGAGGCCCCCTTCGACGCGGCACGCCGCTTGCACGACACGGGTTTCCCGGCGCGGCGACGCACCGCCCGACGCGACGTGCGCCGCCGCGCGGCCCTGGCAGCGAGGTGAACGACATGAGCACACTGGATCCGGACAACGAGCCCTACGGCCCCGACGATGAAAACGCGCGCCGCGGCCGCGACGGCCGTGCGCTCGGGCCGGGCGACTCGTCCGACAGCGGCAGCGACGCGGCCGGCGCGAAGCGCCACCCGTTCGACATCGATTCGCCGCTCGACGAGCACGCGCCCGAACCGGACGACGCGGAACTTGAAAGCGATACCGATCGCACGGGCACGGGCGAGCGCGCGTCGGCGGAGGGCGGCGAGCGCGATGCCGCCGACATCGAACCCGACCGCATCGAACGGCTGAGCGACGCCGGCCAAAGCGACGAAAGCGACGAAAGCGACGAAATCCCGCCCGACGACGCGTAATACGCGCAAAAACTTCAACGCGTTGCAGATTGGTCGTGCACGGCACGCGCGACGCCGTCGCTCGCGAAACCGGGCGAGCGACGGCCCCGGCACGCCGATTGCGGGACCGCGACGCGATTTCCGCCGCGCGGAACGACCCGGGGCGGCGGAACCCGATCAAGGAGACGTGCGATGCAAAGACGATATCTCGGGCGGCCGACGCAACGTCGCGGCCCATCGAACTGGCAGGAGCGCAACGAACGCGCGTTCTGGGGCCGCGGCGAGCGCGACACGCCGAATTACGACGAATCGCTGTTGCCCGACGACGAATACGAATCGGCCTACCGGCTCGCGTCGGAGTACACGGGCCCCGAGGACTGGGGCAGCGAATGGGGCGAGTGGGCTGATCGCGCGTCGCAGGACCTCGGCCGGCGCGGCTACGGCGGCGGCCGGCGCGGCGCGTCGTCGCCGGAGTACGGCGGCGAGCGCGGCTATGGCGAGCAGCGCCGCGGCGGCGAGCCCGGCCGGCGCACGGAGCAGGGCGGCTATCCGGACGAGCGCGCCGAGCTGCACGGGCAGCACCGGACGGGCCGATACGGCGGTTACGGCGGTTACGGCGACGCCAACTATGGCGGCAGCCACGCCGGGAGTGCGATGCGCCAGGGCGGCGAACCGCGCGGCCGCGGCGGCGCGCAGGACCGGCCGCGCTTCGGCGAAGCCGACACGCCGCGCCGGCGGCAGGGGCCGAAGGGCTATACGCGCTCGGACGAGCGCATCCGCGAGGACGTGTGCGAACGGCTGGCGGGCGCACTCGACATCGACGTGAGCAACGTCAGCGTGCAGGTGAACGAGGGCCGGGTCGAACTGGACGGCACCGTGCCTGCGCGCTGGATGAAGCATTGCGTCGAGGATATCGCCGACGGCTGCATGTGCGTGCGCGACGTCGAGAACCGGGTGCGGGTGCAGCGCGACGACGACGAGCATCCGTCGACGGTATTGCGTCCGGACCACCGGACAGTCACCCCGACGCAGAATCCGCTGCGGGAGGAGCCGGCCGACACGCCGTCCACCGGCGACGTGCCACGCCGTTGATCCGCGCACGCTTCTCGCGGGCAGGACCGGCGCCGCGCATCGCGCGACGCATCGCGACGGCGACGGGCGGCGGCCGCGTGACGACCGGCATGCCGGCCGAGCGCGGCCGCCGCCCGTCGTCCGCCTGGATCCACCGTGGGAGAACACCATGTCGAACCTTCTGAACCCCGCAACGGGCGGCCTGCCCGTGCGCCGCAGCGGCAGCGCGTTCGCCGATCGCCAGGCGGCGATCGCGGCCGTCGAGCTGTTGCTGCCGAGCCTGTCCGCCGCGCTGCAAGGCGACGCCATCGGCGACAGCGGCTGCCTGCACATCGTGATCATGGATCCCGGGCTCGGCCCGCACGACGCGCCGTTCGAAGACGCGATCCTGTACGAGTTCTCGCTGCCCGCGCCGAAGGAATGGGACGCCGACTATCGCGCGTACGCCCGCGCGAAAGCGCGGCTGTCGTGGGAGACGGGCCGCGACGGCCATCTCGTGCAGGCGCTGGAGCCGCACCGGCTGCGCGCGGGCGACACGAACCTGTGGGGCGGCGTTGCGCGCGACGGCATCGTGGTCGGCGTGTCCGGCGCGCTGCCCTGGTTCGACGAAGCGTTCGCCGGCTGCATCGCGCAATGCCTGCGCGCGTTCGCGAAGCACCGGGCGGATGCAACGCCCGATGCGCTCGCGCTGTGAACCGCGCGGGGCCGTTTTACACCCGCTTATAAAAACGATCGGCCGCCGCGCATGACCGGGCCGTGGCGCCTCTGCCGCGAGCGCGCCCGACGCGTGTCGACGCGTATTGCCGCACGGGCATGGATCTCGCTTGATCCCTCGCAGCGACGCTTGTCCCCACAAGCGTCAACCGTTCGGATGGGTACGCGGAGGCGCCTGTGAGCCAAACCCTCGATTCTTCCCGGCCGCCGCTCGTCGGCAAGACCGCCTTTGTCACGGGCGGCGCGCGCGGGCTCGGCGCGGCGATCTGCGACGAACTCGCGCGCGCGGGCGCGAACGTGGTGGTGGCCGACCTGGACGCCGATCGCGCGGCCGCCGTCGCCGCGCAGCTCGCCCGCCACGGCGGGCGTGCCGTCGGCCAGGCGCTCGACGTCGCCGACGAGGCGTCGGTGATGCAGGCCGTGCACGACGCCCGCGAAGCGTTCGGCGAACTCGACGTGATCGTCAACAACGCGGGAATCGACGTGACGTCGCCGATCGACGACATCAGCGTGGCCGCGTGGCAGCGCGTGCTGATGACGAACCTGTTCGGCCCCTACCTCGTGTGCCATGCGGCCGTGCCGATGATGAAGGCGCGCGGCGACGGCCACATCGTCAACATCGCGTCCACCGCGTCGAAGCGCGCATGGCCCAACGCGTCCGCGTACCACGCGACGAAATGGGGGCTGCTCGGGCTGTCGCACGCGCTGCACGCGGAACTGCGGCCGGCGGGCGTGCGCGTGTCGGCGATCGTCGCGGGCGGCATGCGCACGCCGTTCCTGCTCGACCGCTTTCCGGACATCGACGAGGCGACGCTGCAGCCGCCGGAGCACGTCGCGGCGACGGTGCGCTTCGTGCTGACGCAGCCGCCCGGCACGGTCATTCCGGAGCTGATGGTGCTGCCGATGCGGGAGACGTCATGGCCCTGATTCGTCGCCCGGAACGCGCGCGCGGGGCCGTGCTGCTCGACAAGGACGGCACGCTGCTCGACGACGTGCCGTACAACGTCGATCCGGCGCGCATGCGCCTCGCGCCCGGCGCGGCCCGCGCGCTGCGCCTGCTGGGCCGGCTCGGGATGCCGGTCGCCGTCGTGTCGAACCAGCCGGGCGTGGCGCTCGGCCGCTTCACCGAAAGCGCGCTCGGCGTAGTCCACCGGCGTCTCGCCGACCTGTTCGAACAGCACGGCGCGACGCTGGCGGCGTTCTTCTACTGCCCGCACCATCCCGGCGGCGTCGTGCCGGCCTATGCATGCGACTGCGTATGCCGCAAGCCGCGCCCCGGCATGCTGCAGCGCGCGGCGGCGACGCTCGGCGTGGCGCTCGATGCGAGCTGGATGATCGGCGACATCCTCGACGACGTCGAGGCCGGCCGCGCCGCGCATTGCAGCACGGTGCTCGTCGACCGCGGCCACGAGACCGAATGGCGGATCGACGCAAGCCGCACGCCGCATTACATCGTCGGCCGCCTCGACGACGCGGCGGCGATCGTCGCGCGCGTCACCGCGCGGTGTCATCCGGAGGTGTGCAGATGAACGGGGCATGGTTCGGCGCGCGCCGCATCCTGTGCGTGCGGCTCGACAACCTCGGCGACGTGCTGATGACGACGCCCGCGCTGCGCGCGCTGAAGGAAAGCGGCGATGGCGACGGCGTTCACCTGACGCTGCTGACCTCGAGCGCCGCCGCGTCGCTCGCGGGCCACCTGCCGATGATCGACGACGTGTGGGCGTACGACGCGCCGTGGGTCAAGCATCCGGATGCGCCGGGCAACCCGGTGGCCGATCTCGACATGGTCGCGCGCCTGCTGACGGCCCGCTTCGATGCGGCGGCGATCTTCACCGTCTACAGCCAGAGCGCGCTGCCGGCCGCGATGATGTGCTGGCTCGCGGGGATCCGGCTGCGGCTCGCGCATTGCCGCGAGAACCCGTACCAGCTGCTGACCGACTACGTCGCCGAGACCGAGCCGCACCGCCGCGTGCGGCATGAGGTGGCGCGCCAGATGGCGCTGGTGCGCACGGTCGGCGCGACGACCGCCGACTGGCGGATGACGTTCGACCCCGGCTACGCGGCGCGGCGCGCCGCCCATGCGCGGCTGCGCGCGGCGCTGCCCCGGCTCGACGGCGCGGCCCGGCCGATCGACGGGCTCGGCCGCTGGCTGGTCGTCCATCCGGGCGCGAGCGCGGCGTCGCGGCGCTGGCCCGCCGAGCGCTTCGGCGACGTGGCGGCGCAGCTCGCGCCGCGCTTCGACGGCATCGCCGTGACCGGCAGCAGCGCGGAACGCGAGCTGGTCGCGGCCGTGTGCGCGCGCGCCGGCCCGCGCGCGGTCGGCTTCGCCGGCGCGCTGTCGATCGGCGAGCTCGGCGCGCTGATCGAGGTGGCCGACCTGCTGATCTCGAACAACAGCGGCCCCGTGCATGTGGCGGCTGCGCTCGGCACGCCGGTGGTGGACCTGTACGCGCTGACGAACCCGCAGCACACGCCGTGGCAGGTGCCGCACCGCGTGCTGAACGTCGACGTGCCGTGCCGCAATTGCTATCGCAGCGCGTGCGACCAGCCGGGCCATCCGTGCCTGCTCGGCGTGGGCGTGGACGACGTGGTGCGCGCCGCGCACAGCCTGCTGCGCGGGGGCGCGCGGCGTGAGATCGAACCCGCCGCGGCGCAGGCCGGCCGGTGCACGGACGACGAAGCGGCAGCGGACGGCCCGAACGTGATTCCGTTCGCGTCCGCGACCACGAGGAGGTAACCGATGCCCCGGCCTGGAACGCCTGAACCGCTGTACACGCTCGGCATCAACGCCGCCTTCCACGACAGCGCCGCGTGCCTGGTGCGCGACGGCGAGGTGCTCGCCGCGGCGGAGGAGGAGCGCTTCACGCACGTGAAGCACGCGAAGCGGCCGGTGCCGTTCTCGACCTGGGAGCTGCCGTTCAACGCGATCGATTGCTGTCTCGCGCAGGCCGGCATCGCGCTCGTCGACGTGCATCACGTCGCGTATTCGTACGATCCATGGATCGAGCTCGGCCACGACGCCGCCGAGCCCGCGCTCACGCTGCCGCTGTCGCCGTCCGCGCACGCGCGGCCGGCCGGCGGCGCGGCCGGGTCGCCGTGGCATCCGCTGTTCCTGTCGTCGATCGTCAACGCGCCGCGGCAGCTCGCCGGCGGCGCGCCGCACCATCTGCAGCGGCGGCTGCGCGGCGTCGCGCCCGACGGCCCGTATCGCTGGCATTTCGTCGAGCATCACCTCGCGCACGAGGCGAGCGCATTTCTCGCCGCGCCGTTCGAGCGATGCGCGGTGCTGACGATGGACGGGCGCGGCGAACGCGCGACGACCAGCTATGGCGCGTTCGACGGCCGCCGCTACCGGCGCCTCGGCCAGGTCGACCTCCCGCATTCGCTCGGCCTGCTCTACGAGCGCGTCACGCGCTATCTCGGCTTCCTGCACTCGTCCGACGAATACAAGGTGATGGCGCTGGCGTCGTACGGCACGCCGGTGTTCGCCGATGCGATGCAAGGCCTCGTGCGCTATCGCGGCGACGGGCAGTACGAACTCGTCGACGGCGACCTCGCCGCGATGTTCGGGCCGCCGCGCGAACGCGGCGGCCCGATCACGCCGCATCACTGCGACGTCGCGCATGCGCTGCAGCGCGTGCTCGAGGACACCGTGCTGCAGGCGGCCGACTGGCTCGCGGGCGCGACCGGCGAGCGCCATCTCGCGATGGCGGGCGGCGTCGCGCTCAACTGCGTGATGAACGCGAAGCTGCGCGACCAGGGCCGCTTCGACGACGTGTGGGTGCAGCCGGCCGCGGGCGATGCGGGCACCGCGCTCGGCGCCGCGCTATGGACCGATTTCCGGATGCGCGGCGCGCGCGGCGACTGGCGCATGGACCATGCGTATCTCGGGCCGGCGTTCGACGACGACGCGATCGAGGCGTTCCTGCAGGACGCACAGGTGCCGTACCGGCGCATGCCTGACGTTGCCGCGCAGACGGCCGCGCTGCTGGCCGAGAACCAGGTCGTCGGGTGGTTCCAGGGGCGCATGGAATTCGGCCCGCGCGCGCTCGGCGCACGTTCGATCCTCGCGTCGCCGATCGATGCGCGGATGCAGCAGCGGCTGAACCGGATCAAGGATCGCGAGGATTTCCGGCCGGTCGCGCCGGTCGTCCTCGAGGAGAAGGCGAGCCGGTGGTTCGCGGGCGGCAAGCAGGCGCGCCTGCGCGCGCCGTTCATGCTGTTCGTCTACGACATCGTGCCGGGCCGCGATACGGAGATTCCGGCCGTGTGCCACATCGACGGCACCGCGCGCGTGCAGACGGTCGACGCCGCGCAGCATCCGCTGCTGTACGCGCTGCTGACCGAGTTCGAGGCGCTGACCGGCGTGCCGGTGCTCGTCAACACGTCGTTCAACACGCGCGGCGAGCCGATCGTCTGCACGCCCCGCGACGCGGTGGAATGCTTCTGGACATCGCCGCTCGACGCGCTCGTGATCGGCTCGTTCCTGCTGGAGAAGCGCAGATGAACGCGCAGCCGGCGCCGCCGCCCGTGATCTCGATCGTCGTGCCGACCTTCCGCCGGCCCGACCTGCTCGCGCGCTGCCTCGACGCACTGTGCGCGCAGGTGTTCGATCCGGCCACGTACGAAATCCTCGTGGTCGACGACGACCCGGACGGCAGCGCCTGGCCGGTCGTCGATGCGCATCGGGCGCGCCTGAGCGGCAGGCCCGCGCTGCGCTACCTGACCGCGCCCGCCACGCAGGGCCCCGCCGCCGCGCGCAACGTCGGCTGGCGGGCCGCGCATGGCGCGGTGATCGCGTTCACCGACGACGATACGATCGCCGATCCGGACTGGCTGCGGCACGGCGCCGACGCGCTGCTCGCGGAGCCTGGCGCGGCGGCCGCCGCCGGACGCATCGACGTGCCGCTGCCGCCGCGGCCGACCGACTACGAACGCGACGTGGCGGGGCTCGCATCCGCCGATTTCGCGACCGCGAACTGCTTCGTGCGGCGCGCGGCGCTCGAGCGCGTCGGCGGCTTCGACGAACGCTTCACGCGCGCGTGGCGCGAGGATGCGGACCTGATGTTCGCGCTGCGCGAGCAGGCCGGGCCGATCGTCGATGCGCAGGCCGCGCGCATCGTCCACCCGGTGCGCCCCGCGCCATGGGGCGTGAGCATCGCGCAGCAGTCGAAGGTGTTCTTCGACGCGCTGCTGTACAAGAAGCATCGCGTCCTGTACCGGCTGCACATCCGCGCCGTGCCGCCGTGGCATTACTACGTGGCCACGCTGGCAGCGTGCGCCGCGCTCGCCTGCTTCGCCACGGGGCGCACGGCGCTGGGCACCGCATGCGCGGCTCTCTGGGCGGTGATCACGGGCACGTTCTGCGCGCTGCGGCTGCGCGGCGCGCGCCGCACGCCGTCGCATGTCGCGGAAATGATCGTCACGTCGATCGTCATTCCGCCGGTGTCGCTGTTCTGGCGCGTGCGCGGCGCGCTGCATTTCAAGGTGATCTTCTTATGAAACTCGAACCTTCCCCCTCGCTGCCCGACACGCCCGGCCGCCCGCGCATCGCGGTGTTCAGGGCGCTGCAGCTCGGCGACATGCTGTGCGCGGTGCCGGCGCTGCGCGCCTTGCGGCGCGGCGAACCGAACGCGCGAATCACGCTGGTCGGCCTGCCGTGGGCGCGCGCATTCGCATCGCGATTCTCCGAATACATCGACGACTTCATTGCATTTCCCGGCGCGCCGGGCCTCGTCGAGCAACCCGAGCCCGATGCCGCGCACGCCGACGCGTTCCGCGAGACGTTCCGGTCGCGCGCGTTCGATCTCGCGATCCAGTTGCACGGCAGCGGCGAATACGCGAACGCGGTGGTCGCGTCGTTCGGCGCGGCGCGCACGGCGGGCTTCGTCCCGCCGGACGGCCGCGCCACGCCGCTCGACCACGCGATTCCGTGGCCCGACGACAAGCCCGAGATCGAGCGCTATCTGCAGCTGATGCGCAGCCTCGGCTACGACGATTGGGGCGACTACCTCGAATTCCCGCTCGGCGGCCTCGACTATGCGACGTGGCAGGTGCTGTCCGACAAGCATGGCCTGAAGGCGGGCCGCTATGCGGTCGTGCATCCCGGCGCGCGCATGCCGTCGCGGCGCTGGCCGGTCGAGCGCTTCGCCGCGGTCGCGCGCTGGCTGGCCGACCACGGCTTGCGGATCGTGCTGACCGGCACGCACGCGGAAGCGGATCTGGCCGACGCATTCGAGAGCCGCCTCGAGCGGCCCTGCATCGACCTGTGCGGCGGCACGCCGCTCGGCACGCTCGCCGTGCTGATCGGCCGCGCGCGGCTGCTGTTGTGCAACGACACGGGCGTCTCGCACGTCGCCGCGGCGGTCGGCACGCCGAGCATCGTCGTCGCGTGCGGCAGCGATGCGGCGCGCTGGGCGCCGCTCGATCGCGAACGGCATCGCGTGCTCGCGATCTATCCGGCCTGCCGGCCATGCATGTACGACACCTGTCCGTACGAGCACGTCTGCGCGACCGCGCTCGGCGTCGACGACGTGATCGGCCGCGTGGACGAACTGCTCGGCAGGGAGGTGCGCCATGTCGGATAGACGTCTGCGCGTGCTGACCTGGCAGGTGCACGGCAACTACCTGTACTACCTGTCGCAGGCGCCGCACGATTTCCTGGTCGTGACGAAGGCGCGGCATCCGCCCGGCTACGCCGGCCGCGTCGGCCATCTGCCGTGGGGCGACAACGTGCGGGAAGTGCCGATCGAATGCGTGCGCGACACGGCGTTCGACTGCGTGCTCTACCAGCATCACGATCACTATCGGCACGACCGCGTGCACGTGCTGAGCGACGCGCAGCGCGAGCTGCCGGCGCTGTTCGTCGAACACGACCCGCCGCGCGAACACCCGACCGACGCGCTGCATCCCGTGCAGGATCCGAACATGCTGCTGGTGCACGTGACGCCGTTCAACGCGCTGATGTGGGACAACGGCGTCACGCCGACCCGCGTGATCGAGCACGGCGTGCTGATCCCGGACGACGTCGCCTATCGCGGCACGCTGCCGAAGGGCGTCACGGTCGTCAACCACCTCGCGCGGCGCGGCCGGCGCCTCGGCGCGGACGTGTTCGAGACCGTGCGCCGGAGCGTGCCGCTCGATCTCGTCGGGATGGGCTCGGCCGAGCTCGGCGGCATCGGCGAGGTGCCGAACCCGGCGCTGCCGCATTTCCTGTCGCACTACCGGTTCTTCTTCAATCCGATCCGCTACACGAGCCTCGGGCTCGCGGTGATCGAGGCGATGACGATCGGGCTGCCGATCATCGCGGTCGCGACGACCGAAATGGCGCAGCTGGTGCGCTCCGGGCACAACGGTGTCGCCGATACGCGGCCCGCCGTGCTGGTCGACGCGATGCGCGCGCTGATCCGCGAGCCGGCGCTCGCGCAGGAGTGGGGCGCCGCCGCGCGCCGCGACGCGCTCGCGCGCTTCGGCATCGAGCGGTTCGTGCGGGACTGGGATGCGGCGCTGCGCGATGCCGTGGGCTGACGCGTCACGCGCGGCGCCGGGCCTGCGCGTCGCGCTCGCGCTCGCGCTCGCGCTCGGATACCAGCGCGAGGCGGTTGTACAGCGTCTTGAGGCTGATGCCGAGCGCCTTCGCGGTGCGCGGCTTGTCGCCGTTGAAATGCCGCAGCGACGCGAGGATGAAGCGCTGCTGCGAATGTGCGAGCTTCGTGCCGAAGTGCAGCGTCATCGCGTTCTTCAGGATCTCGTCGCGCGGCGCCGCGCGACGCGGCAGATGCAGGTCGATCTGATCGTCCGCGAGGATGAACGCGCGTTCGAGCGCATTGCGCAGCTCGCGCACGTTGCCGGGCCACGAATACGCGCGCAACGCCTTCATCGCCTGGCTCGACAGCCGCTTGCGCGTGCAATGGCGCACGTTCAGGCGATCGATGAACGCCTGCGCGATGCTGTCGACGTCGTTCTCGCGCTGGCGCAGCGACGGCACGTGCAGCGCGATTCCCGCGATCCGGTAGAACAGGTCTTCGCGCAAGCGCCCCTCGCGCACGGCCGCGACCGGATCGTGATGCGTGGCCGAGATGATGCGCACGTCGAGCGGAATCGATTCGTGACCGCCCACCCGCGTGATCGTGTTCGATTCGAGCGTGCGCAGCAGCTTCACCTGCAATTCGGCCGGCATCTCGGCGATTTCGTCGAGAAACAGCGTGCCGCCGCGCGCCGCTTCGAAAAAGCCGACGTGCTGCGACACGGCGCCCGTGAAGCTGCCTTTTTCGTGACCGAACAACTGGGATTCGGCGATGTCGGGCGGGATCGCGCCGCAATTCACCGGCACGAACGGGCCGTTGCGCCGCGCGCTCATGTCGTGCACGAGCCGGGCGACGATGTCCTTGCCGACGCCGCTTTCGCCGACGATCAGGACGCTCGCCCGTGTGGTCGCGACCTTCGCGATTTTTTGCAACAGCGCCTGGATCAACAGCGAGGTGCCGAACAGCCGCTTTCCGTCATCGCCGGGTCTCGACATGATGTGGTGTCAGATAGGGAGAAATTGACCGGACGTCTCGCAGCCGGACGAAAATTTTGCCGCCCGTCTCGCGATTTTCATGCGGAAAGGATACCGATTTTCATGCGCGCCGATTATTGAATCTCGCAATGCGTGCCGCGCGGCCGGATAGATTTAATCGATGTGCGCCGAACGCGCGACACACGTCTTCTATACTCGATGAACGGTGTGCCGTGCACATGATTCATCTGTTGTAACGCGCGCATGCGAAGCCGGCGGCGCGCATTCCCCGGGAGGCTCGATGCCCTATGTCCTGATCGTCGAAGACGATGCCGATACGCGCGCGATGCTCGCGGCGCTCGCGCAATCGCAGCAGCTGGTGTGCGACACCGCCGCCACGGTCGAACAGGCGCGCGCGCTGCTGGCGACGCGCGCACCCGATCTCGTGCTGTGCGATCTCGTGCTGCCGGACGGAAACGGCATGATGCTGTTCGATGCATTGCCGAAACATGCGCACTGCGAAATGGTGTTGACCACCGGCCACGCGAGCCTCGAAACCGCGATCGACGCGCTGCGGCGCGGCGCGACCGACTACCTCGTGAAGCCGATCAACATGCAGCGCCTGAACAGCATCTTCGCGCGGGTGCCGCGCACCGGCGCGCTGCACGAGGAAATCGCGGCGCTGCGTTCCGAACTGCAGAGCCTCGGGCGCTTCGGACGGATGATCGGCAGCTCGAGCGCGATGCAGGCGACCTACGACGCGATCGGCCGCGTCGCGCGCACCGAGGCGTCGGTGCTGCTCACGGGCGAATCGGGCACGGGCAAGGAGCTGGCGGCGCAGACCATCCACGACCTGAGCCTGCGGCGGCGCGGCCCGTTCCTCGCGATCAACTGCGGCGCGATCGCGGCGAACCTGGTCGAGAGCGAGATGTTCGGCCACGATCGCGGCAGCTTCACCGGCGCGGACCGTCAGCACAAGGGTTTCTTCGAGCGCGCGGACGGCGGCACGCTGTTTCTCGACGAGATCACCGAGATGCCGATCGAATCGCAGGTCAAGCTGCTGCGCGTGCTGGAGACGGGCCAGCTGACGCGGCTCGGCTCCACGCGCGAAGTCGACGTCGACGTGCGGATCGTCGCCGCGACGAATCGCGATCCGGAAGACGCGCTCGCGAACGGCAAGCTGCGGCCCGACCTGTATCACCGGATCAACGTGTTTCCGATCGCGCTGCCGCCGCTCAGGGAGCGCGAGGACGACATCCCGATGCTCGCCGACGCATTCCTGCAGCAGTTCTGCGCCGAGAGCGGCCGCAACCTGCGCTTCGCGCCGGCCGCGCGCGAGGCGCTGAAATCGTATGGGTGGCCCGGCAACGTGCGCGAATTGCGCAACTTCGTGCAGCGCGCGGCCATTTTCTGCGACGGCGACGTGATCGACACGCTGCCGCCGCCGATCCTCGAGGAACTGTCGGCGATGGTCGATCCGCATGACGATCGGGTGGTCGTGCCGTTCGGCACGTCGCTCGACGAAGTCGACCGACAACTGATCCAGGGCACGATCGCGCAGTGCGGCGGCGTGAAGGCGCAGGCGGCCGAGCTGCTCGACGTGAGCCTGAAGACGATCTACAACCGGCTCGCGCAACTCGAAGAGACGCCCGATGCAACGCCTGACGCAACGCCCGGCGCAACACCTGACGCAACGCCCGATGCGTCATCCGGCAAGCCGCCGGACAAACCGGGCACGTGATGAACAGGCGCACGCGGCTAGTTGTCGCCCTCCGGCTCGCCCGCCGCGACCCGCCGCCGCATCCGTTCGACGCGCGCACCGAGCGTGCGGCGCTCCCGAAGCGTCCAGCCGAGCCCGGCAAGCGCGTGCCATCCGGCGCGCCAGCGTGCCGCGCGGCGGAATGCCGGCGAACACGGTAGCGACCACCGAGCCCGGCGATCGGGCGAGCAGTTGCCCGCAACTGAATACGGCGTCGTCGAGGTGCGGCGAGACGACGAGCCAGCGCGTCGGGAAGGGCATGAACGGATCTCCATGAGGCGCCGCGCAGATGGGCGGCGTCATGCGTGCGCGCAAGTCGCGTACCGGCGCGCCGATGCGCGGCGATGGGAGGCAACGCGATGACACACGGTGCAAGATTTCTGCGGGGCGTCGCGATCGCGATCACGCTGGTCGCGATCGCGACGGTGCTGCAGGCGCTCGCGATCCGCTTCGGCGGCGTGAACCTGCCGCTGCTGCTGTACTACCCGATCCTCGCGTGCGTGGCGTGGGCAACGTCGTTTCCGCTGGGGCTCGCCGCGACGGCCGCCAGCGGCGCGCTCGCGTGGACGCTGTTCCTGTCCGATCCGTCCGCCTATACGCAATCGTTGCCGGAACGGCTCATCCGGCTCGGCACCTTCGTGCTGGCCGGCGTGCTCGCCTGTGCGATCGCGACGATGCTGCGCCGCGCGCGGTTCGTCCACGGCACGCACTTGCGCCGCGAGTCGATCGCGCGCCGGCAATACGAGGCCATGCTGCAGTCGCTCGCGCAGGGCGTGCTGGCGAGCGACCTGCAAGGCCGGGTCACGTTCGTCAACGCGCGGGCGGAGGCGCTGGCCGGCTGCACGCAGCACGACGCGATCGGCCGGCCCGTGCACGACGTGCTGCGCGTCTACGACGGCAAGGGGCGGCGGGTGCGGGTGACGCCGCTCGATCGCGTGCTCGACGGCGGCGATGCCGCGATCTCCGATCAGCACTGGCTGATGCACGACGGCGAACCGATGCCGATCGTCGAGATCGCGTCGCCGATCCTCGACGAAAGCGGCAACGTCGACGGCGCGGTGCTGCTGCTGCGCGACGCGCGCGCGGAGCGGGCGCGCGCCGACGCGAACCGGACGGTGCGCGCGGTCATCGACGCGTCGCCGGATGCGCTGATCGGCATCGACGCGGCGCGCCGCATCGTGAGCTGGAACCCGGCCGCGCAGCGGATGTTCGGCTACGACACCGACGACGTGCTCGGGCGCGACGTCGCGATGCTGGTCGCGGCGCGCTGGCTGCGGCGGCATCCGCTCGACGACGCGTTTCGCGACATGCGCCACATGGTCGGCCCCCTCGACCTGCTGTGCGTGGGCGTCGACGGCGAGCGGTTCCGCGCGACGGTCGCCGCGTGCCCGCCGCAGGACGGCATGCGCGAACGCGTCGCGCTGGCGCTCGGCGTGCGGCGCGCCGCCGACCAGCGCCGCCGCGACCGGCGTGCGCAGCGCTCGCTGCGCGGCGCGCGCGACGCCCGCCGGCAGGCCGTGACGTCGAACCGGCTCAAGGACGAACTGCTCGCGATGGTCTCGCACGAGCTGCGCACGCCGCTCAACGTGATCTACGGCTGGGTCGAGGTGCTGCGCAACTCCGCCGACGCGAGCCTGCACCGGCAGGCGGTCGACGCGATCGACCGCAGTGCGCGGTCGCTGTCGCGGATGGTCGGCGACATTCTCGACGTGTCGTCGCTCGCAACGGGCAAGCTGCGCCTCGAAGCGATGCCGGTCGACCTCGTGCGCATCGTCACCGATGTCACCGACGTGTTCCGCAAGGCGGCGTCGGCGAACGACATCGTGCTCGACACCGATTGCGCGGTCGATGCGTGCGTCGTGTCGGGCGACGGCGACCGGCTCCGGCAGATGCTGTCGAACCTGCTGTCGAATGCGCTGAAGTTCACGCCGCGCGGCGGCCGCGTGACGGTCGGCCTCGCGCGGGCCGGCAGCGAAGCGGTGCTGACCGTCGCGGACACCGGGCAGGGCATCGCGCGCGGGTTCATCCCGAAGGTGTTCGACGCATTCAGCCGCGCGGACGAATCGCCGGCGTCGCCGCGCCGCGGCCTCGGCCTCGGCTTGTCGATCGTGCGGCACATCGTCGAGCTGCATGGCGGGGCGGTGACGGTCGAGAGCGAGGGGCGCAACCACGGCGCGACCTTCACCGTGATGCTGCCGATCGGCTGGCAGCCGGTCGGCGTGATGGCGTGGCTGGCCGAGCAGGCGGAAGACGACGAGCCGATGGCGCTCGACGGCCAGCACGTGCTGCTGGTCGACGACGACGCGACCACGCGCACGAGCCTGTCCGCCGCGCTGACCACGCTCGGCGCGCAGGTCGACGTCGCATCGTCGGGCCGCGAAGCGATGGAGATGGTCGCGCAGGTGCGCCCGACCGTCGTGCTGTCCGATCTCGCGATGCCCGACGGCGACGGCTTCTGGCTGCTCGACGCGCTGCGTCACGACGCGAGCGGTGCGGGCGTGCGCGTGCTCGCCGTGACGGCCCATGCGGGGCAGGCGGACGAGCACCGCGTGCGCGAGGCGGGCTTCGACGGTTACCTGCGCAAGCCGGTCGACGTGCGGGAGCTGGCGGAAGCGATCGCGCGCACGACGGACGGCACGGGCTGACGGGCGCGCGCCGTCCGGTGCCGCGTCATTCGGCCGGTGCGGCGGGGCCTGGCAGGCCGAGCTGCGCGAGCACGGGCGACGCAACGGGCGCGCCGCGCATCGGCTCGCCGCCGCGCGCGCGGCGGTTCGCCTGCTGCTGGACGAAATAGCGCGCGGGATCGGGCGCGTACTGGCTGCCGCCCACCACGTAGAGGCGGGCCGGACGCCGCGGGTCGGGCGGCATCCGCGCGAGCGCGTCGATCACGGTGTCGATGCCCTTGCGCGGCACGAGGCGGCCGAGCTGCAGCACCACGAACGCGTCGTCGGGCCAGCCGAGCCGTGCGCGCGCCGCGGCGCGCGCCACCGGCCGGAATTCGTCCGCATCGAAGCCGCACGGGACGATGGCGATCCGCTTCGCGTCCGCGCGATACAGCGTGCGCAGATCGTCCGCGTCCTGCGGGCACTCGGCAATCAGCAGGTCGGCGCGTCGCGCGAGCGTGTCCTCGATCGTGACGCGCGCGTCGGGGAGCCGTCGGCCGCGCCCTGGTGCAGCCGCCTGACGCGCCCGAGCGCATGGAACGTGACGACCAACGGAATGCCGAGCCGCCGCTTCACGCGCAGCGCGACGTCGCCCGAGATGAAGAAATTCGCGTGCATCAGGTCGATCGTCGCGGCTTCGCGCCGCAGCCGGGCGATCACGTCGTCCGCGAACGCGCCCATGTACGGCAGCGGCCGTTCCTGCGGCGCCTCGACGGGCAGCCCGGCGGGGACGTGGATCACGCGGATCCGCGCGCCGATCGGCACGACGTCGGGCAGGTGCGGATCGTCGCGGCGGGTGTAGACGTCGACGTCGAGCCCGCGCTCCGCCAGTTGCTTCGCGACGTGGGCCACGTAGATGTTCTGCCCGCCGGCATCCACGCCACCGATCACGCCCAGCGGCGACGCATGGTCGCTGATCAACGCGATTCTTTGCATGAGGGTTGCTCCGTCGATCGGAACCGCGCGATGTGGGCTTCGTGCGCGCCGACCCCGCAAGCGATGTACCCGTCGATCCATGCGCGCAACGCATCTCGACGCGACGCAAAAATTACAACGCGTTGGATGAAAGCACGCCCGGCGGCCGTGGCCGGCGCGGTGGACAAGGCCGCCCGGCAAGCCCGGCGCGCGGTACGCGCCTTGCGACAGCCAGCATGTCCGGCGCAATGCCGGCTTGACGAAAGGAGGTCACGATGAACGCAAGACAATTGCAAGCGTGGAAAGAATGGCTGAAGCGCCATCCGGCCAAGCGTCTCGGCGCGACCGCCGCGATCGCCGCGGCCGCGTTCTGCGCCGGCGCCGCGCCGGGCGTGATGGCGGCCGGCGACGACAGCGGATCGACGATGCACACGTCGACCGGCACGAAGATCCACGACGCGACGATCACGACCAAGGCGAAGGCGGCACTCATCGGCACGAAGGATCTGTCGTCCGGCGATATCCACGTGAAGACGCGGGGCGGCGTCGTCACGCTGACCGGCAGCGTGCCGGACGAGCAGCAGCGCACGCTGGCCGTCGACGCCGTGAAGCAGCTCGAAGGCGTGCATTCCGTGCGCGACCAGCTCACGCTCCGTGCGAAGTAAAACGGCGGCGCCGCACCAGGAGGGCATCCATGAATCGCATGCTGAAACCGGTCGGCGAACAGACGATCGTGATCACCGGCGCGTCCAGCGGTATCGGCCTCGTCACCGCGCGCAAGGCCGCGAAGCAGGGCGCCAAGCTGGTGCTCGCGGCGCGCAACAGGGAGGCGCTGGACACGCTGTGCGAGGAAATCCGCGCGCACGGCGGCCTCGCGGTGCCGGTGGTCGCGGACGTCGGCAACTACGAGGACGTGCAGCGCGTCGCGGCGCAGGCGGTCGAAACCTATGGCGGCTTCGATACGTGGATCAACAACGCCGGCGTGTCGATCTTCGGCACGTCGAGCGCGGTGCCGCTCGAGGATCAGCGCAAGCTGTTCGACACCAACTACTGGGGCGTGGTGCACGGTTCGCTCGTCGCGGTCGATCACTTCCGGCGCAAGAGCGACTTCCACGGCGGCGCGATCATCAACCTCGGCAGCGAGGCGTCCGACGCGCCGGTGCCGCTGCAAAGCGCGTACGTCGCATCGAAGCACGCGGTGAAAGGGTTCACCGATTCGCTGCGGCTCGAGCTGGAGGCCGACCACCTGCCGGTGTCCGTCACGCTGATCAAGCCGGCCGCGATCGACACGATGCTCGTGATGCACGCGAAGAACTACATGAACGTCGAGGCAAAGCTGGCGCCGCCGATCTACGACCCGGACATCGCGGCGGACGCGATCCTGTTCGCGGCCGCGCATCCGCGCCGCGCGCTGTTCGTCGGCGGCGCCGCGAAGTTCGCGTCCGCGAGCGCATACCACGCGCCACGGCTGTTCGATCGCGTCGCGGCGACGCTGTTCTCGCGCGGCCAGCGCACGGTGCGGCCCGCGCGGCCGCGCGACGACAACGCGCTGTACGAGCCGGGCCGCGCGCTGCAGGAGCGCGAGGGGATGGACGGCGTCGTGCTGCGCGGCTGCGCGTACAACACCGTCGTGCAACGGCCGAAGGTCGCCGGCGCGATCGCGCTGACCGCCGCGGCGCTCGTCGTCACCGCATTTGCCCGCGCACGGCGGGCGGCATCCTGAACGTCAATCCACCATCGAAGGAGGCAGGCTATGACATCCCGTCACCATACAGGCCATGAAACGAGCCGCACGCGCGCGCACGAAGGCGACCGCTCGCAGCAGGACCCCGACAAGGGCGGCCGCCAGGCCGGCCACGGCAAGTCGCCGAGCCCCGTCGACGTGCAGAAGGCGCTGAAGGGCATGGACTATCCGGCGAGCAAGGCCGACGTCGTCAAGTGCGCCGAGCGCTCGCACGCGGACAGCCACGTGGTCGACATGCTCAAGCGCATTCCCGATCGCGAGTACGACACGCCGGCATCGGTGTCGAAGGAAGTCGGCCGGCTCGGTTGAGGCCGGCGCCCGCCGCGCTGCCGCGGCGGGCCGTCACGAGGAGGCGGGCATGGCGATGATCGTGGCAGGCCGTTTCGCGACGTTCGACGACGCGCAGGGCAGCGCACGCTGCCTGTACGACCGCGCGTTCGGCCAGGACGACGTATCGATCTTTTTCCTGAATCCTCGCGGCCGCCATGCGCGCTTTCCGATCGACGGCGACGAATATGCGGATGCCGCCGGGCGGCCGGGCGGCCGCGGCGCGATGGCCGGCGCGTTGCGCGGGCTGCTGGCGGGCGGCATGGTCGGGCTCGGCGTCTACGCGCTCGGCTGGCGCGACGGTCTGGTGCCCGCGATCGCCGCGCTCGCCGGCGCCTGCGTCGGCGCGCTGGGCGGTGCGCTCGGCGGGATCCGCGAGCGCGCGGAGGAAGGCGCCGGGCCGTTCGAGAGCGGCGACGGCGGCGTGATGCTCGCCGCGCACGTCACCGAAGCGTCGGCGGAGACGGCGGAAGCCGTGCTGCGCGCGAGCGGCGCGACCTCGATCGAGCGCATCGACGGTGACTGGCAGGACGGACGATGGTGCGATTTCGATCCGGCCCGCCGCCCTGGCGATGCGCCGAAGCGGCCCGCGTGAGCGGGGCCGCGCCGTTGCATTCAACCGGAGAAACGACATGACCGAAACCCGCACCGTCCCACCGCAGACCCAATCGAGCCGGCCCGGCGTCGAGCGCGAGATGCGGCCGAAACCGAGCGACGAGGCCGAGGCCTACGTCGGCAGCGGCAAGCTCGCCGGCAAGGTGGCGCTCGTCACGGGCGGCGACAGCGGCATCGGCCGCGCGGTGGCGATCGGCTTCGCGAAGGAAGGCGCGGACGTCGCGATCGTCTATCTGAACGAATCGGACGACGCCGCGCATACGAAGCGCCTGATCGAGGCGGCCGGGCGGCGCTGCGAGGCGATCGCGTGCGACATCGGCGTGCGCGAGCAGGCGCGGGGCGCGGTGGCGCGCACCGTCGAGCGGCTCGGCCGGCTCGACGTGCTGGTGAACAACGCGGGCGAGCAGCATCCGCAGCCCGACATCGACGCGATCACGGAGGACCAGCTCGTGCGCACCTTCCGCACCAACGTGTTCGGCATGGTGTTCTGCGTGCAGGCCGCGCTGCCGCATATGGCGCACGGCGGCCACATCGTCAACACCGCGTCGGTCACGGCCTACCACGGCAACCCGACGCTGCTCGACTACTCGGCGACCAAGGGCGCGATCGTGTCGTTCACGCGCTCGCTCGCGCTGTCGCTGGCCGGGCGGGACATCCGCGTCAACGCGGTCGCGCCGGGGCCGATCTGGACGCCGCTGATTCCGTCGACGTTCACGGCCGACCAGGTCGCGCACTTCGGCAAGAAGGTGCCGCTCGAGCGCCCGGGGCAGCCGGACGAGTTGATCGGCTGCTACGTGCTGCTCGCGTCCGACGGCGCGAGCTACATGACCGGCCAGACGCTGCATCCGAACGGCGGGTCGATCGTCGGCGGCTGAAGGCGGCCGCCCGTATCAGGAGAGGACACATGGAACCGAACATCCGGATCATCGCGGCGCTGGCCGCCGGTGCACTGGGCCTCGCGGCCGCCGTGCACGCGCAAACGCCGAGCGAGCCCGCGGCGACGAATCCCCGCACGCCGCCCGAGCTGGTCAAGCCGGCGCCGGACGCCGGCGACACGCGCGATGCCGCGCGCGCGCGGGGCATGGACGCCGACTTCGTCGACAAGGCCGAGCTTGCCGGCAAGAGCGAGGTGGAAGCCAGCCGGCTCGCGCTCGAGAAATCGACGTCGCCCGACGTGCGCGCGTTCGCGCAACACATGATCGACGATCACGGCAAGGCGAACGAACGCCTGCGGCAGCTCGCGGCGCGCGACGGCGCTGCCGAGCCGTCGGCGCGGCGCGTCGATCCGGACGTCGAGGCGCTGCGCGACAAGCGCGGCCGCGACTTCGATGCCGCGTACGTCGCCGCGGCCGGCCCCAACGCGCATCAAAACGCGGTGCGGCTGTTCGAGGACGAGGCGCGCGGCGGCCACGACGCCGGCCTGCGCGCATTCGCGCAGGCGACGCTGCCGACGCTCAGGCATCACCTGACGATGGCGCAGGCGCTTGCCCGCAAGGTCGGCGCGCAATAGCGCGCGCCGTTCAACCCCGAGGGCCGCGCACGCGGCCCGTTTTTCAGGAGACAGTCATGGCCCACCGGCAACCGAAACACGCGGACATTCGCGAGCTGCTCTGCCAGGCGCTCGAAACCGAGCTTGGCGGCGAGAAGCTCTACGACGCCGCGCTCGCGTGCGCGACGGACGAAGACCTGCGCAAAGAGTGGCAGAAGTATCGCAAGGAGACGCTGCGGCACCAGGAAGTGCTGCGCGGGATCTTCGACGCGCTCGGGCTCGATCCCGACGAGCAGACGCCCGGACGCAAGGCCGTCTCGTCGATCGGGCACGCGCTCGTGAAGACGATCGAGACGGCGAAGCAGCAGGCCGAGCCGGCCGCCGCGCAGATCGTCGCGGCCGAATGCGTGGTGCTGGCCGAGACCAAGGATCACCTGAACTGGGAACTGATCGGCTATGCGGCCGAGCAGTTGTCCGGCGACGCCGCGAAGCTGCTGAAGGACGCGCACGACGAGGTCGAGCCCGACGAGGATCATCACCTCTATCACACGCGCGGCTGGGCGCGCGAGATGTGGATCGCGTCGATGGGCTTCAAGGCCGTGCTGCCGCCGCCCGAGGAAGTGCGCAAGGTCGGCTCCGCGGCCGAAGCCGCGCGGGCCGAGCGGGCACGCGGCAAGATGACGTGATCGCCGCCGGCGCGTGCGCGTGCGCGGCGCCGCGGTTCCGCTGAGTCAAGGAGAACGACATGATGGCATTGTGCTGGCACGGCAAGCATGCGGTGCGCCATGAGCGCGTTGCCGATCCGACGATCGTGGATCCGCGCGACGCGATCGTGAAGGTCACGCTTTGCAGCATCGGCGGGGCCGATCTGCATCTGTACGACGCGGTCATGCCCGGCGTGAACGACGGGACGATCCTCGGCCGCGAATTTCTCGGCGAGGTCGTCGAGGTCGGTCATGAGAACCGGCGCCTGCGGGTCGGCGATCGCGTGTCGGTGCCGTTCACGATCGCGTGCGGCATGTGCCATCAGTGCCGGCACGGCAATTTCGCGTGCTGCGAGACGTCGAACCCGAATCGCGCGTTCGTCGAGCGGGTCTACGGCCAGGCGACCGGCGGCCTGTTCGGCTCCGGCCACCTGGCCGGCAGCTATCCGGGCGGGCAGGCGGAATATGTGCGCGTGCCGTTCGCCGACGTCGGCCCGGTGCGCATTCCGGACGACGTCGACGACGAGCGCGCACTGCCGCTCGGCGACACGCTGCCGACCGGCTGGCAAGCCGCGGCGCAGTGCGCGATCCAGCCGAACGACGTGGTCGCGATCTGGGGCGCCGGGCCGGTCGGGCTCTACGCGGCGCTTGCCGCGCGGCTGCTCGGCGCAGGGGAGGTGATCGTGATCGACTGCGTGCCGGCGCGCCTCGATCTCGCCCGCGAGCTTGGTGCCACGGCCGTCGATTTCACGCGCCTGAGCGTGTCGGACACGCTCACCGAGCACACCTGCGGCCGCGGGCCCGACAAGTGCATCGACGCCGTCGGCCTCGAGGCGCACGCGGCCGATGCGGTCGACGCGACGCTCGATCGCTTCAAGGAAACCATCGTGCCGGGCCTCGACCAGCCGCACGTGCTGCGCGAGATGATCTACACGTGCCGCCCCGGCGGCGTGGTGTCGATCGCGGGGCTGTACGGCGGGCTCGTCGACCACGTGCCGCTCGGCGCGTTCGTCAACAAGGGCCTCACGATGCGCGGCGGCCAGACGCACGTGAACCGCTGGACGGACGACCTGCTCGCGCGCATCCGCAACGGGCAGATCGATCCCGCGTTCGTCATCACCGATCGCGGGCGGCTCGAGGACGGCCCCGCGCTGTACGAGCGCTGCCGCACGCGCGGGGACGGTTGCGTGAAGCCGGTGATGCGGGTCGCCTGAGCCGCGGCCGTGGGCCGACATCAAGTTGCCGCCGGTCCATCGTGCCAGGCAACGCGACCCGCTTCGTATCGCCGCTCACGAGCGCCGTTCGGTGGGCCGGTTTTGTTCCTTCGGCTCCTGTCGAGCTTCGTGCTTGCTGCGGCTGCCTTCGTCCTTCTGCCCGCTATGCGGGCTGCGCTCCGTCGTTTTCTTGTCGCGCTGGGTTTCGTCCTTGTGACCAGACCGCTGGGTGTTCATGGTGATTCTCCGGTTGACGCCCGACATCGGGCAACGGAAATCACGCACGGCATGTTCCCATATTGAAGCTGCGGCGGCCGATGCGATTGCACGCAGGTGCCGCGATCCGAAACTGAACACACGAACCGATGGCGCGAATTTCTCTCACCGACCAGACAACGCCGGCAATCCGGGACACGCTGTCCGGCGGGCGTCGAGGCACGGCCGCGGCGTTTCTGTTCGTCGGTCCGGCGGTCATTGCGTCGATCGCCTGTGTGGACCCGGGAAACTTTGCGACCCAGATCCAGGCTGGTGCGCGATAGGGGTATGCGTTGTGACAAGCCTTTGAAAATTCGACACTGGACGCCGCCCGCGACGCCGATGCGGGGCAGGGCTGCCATGCGCGTATGTCGATATCGGCTGTGTACACGGCAATGGCGTCCGATGTGCGTCCGTGTCCTTGCCATGGGTGCGTTTCCTGCCCATCCGGAACGCGGCTTCTTGAAGGAGATTCCATGTTCACTCACAACGCCCTGCGCGTGCCGGCGCCGGCGTGGGCTCCATGCCGGCGCCGCGCTGGCCGGGAAGCCCTCACGTTCGTCGATCCCGGCCCGGTCGCGACACCGGTCACGGCAGCTTGTCGCCAAGATAGCCCGGCATGCCTTCGGCCAATTTGCTGCGGGAAATCTTGATCGCCCTGAGCAACGCCAAAGAGAACGACCCCGCTTCCTTGTCGGGCGCAGCCACATGCTGCCGCAAGAACTCCGACCACACGAAGCTGACGAACGCGCGCGTCGGCTTGCGGTACGCGCCTGCGCGCCGGGAAAACGCCGCCAGGCTGTGATAGGGGTCATCGACCAGACCGGTGATCGTCGATGGCAGGTGATCGATGCTGCGTCGCCTGCCATGCTCGTCAAAAGGATGCACCCAGCGCCTCGCCTGCATTTTTTTCCAGAAGCGCCGAGGCCCGAGGTGGTGCCAGTCGGCGACGACGGTAACCGGCGCATCGAAGTAACCCAGATCCAGCCACGCGCGCGCCCAGTGATGATGATCGACGACATAAAGCGCGTTGTGCGGACCGACGACGACGTGGAGCGCGTGATCGCGCATGAACCGCTTGAGCCGGGTGCCGCTGTAGCGGGCGGTGATGAGCGCCTTGGCATGCACGTAGTCCATGCCGATCGTAATTTGGGTCGGCCTCAAGACCGATAACGGTACCCGATACATGTGATGGCCTCGATGGCGGTTGTCGGTGTGCGCGGTCGCCTGGCGGCCCGGCGGCGGATCGTTCCGGCTCTCTGTCGCGCAAAACGTGTTCCGCAGGAAATCCGCCACCGCCCCCCTTGAAATTTTCGGCAGAGATCCTATCCTGATGTTCGCTCAGGCAGACGCGCGGGCCGTTCCATTCCGCGCGCTGCGTGTTTCGATTTGTTTGCCGGCGTCCGGCAGGCGAACTGGAGCGCGTAGGCCCGTTCGCCTCCCGGTTGCCATCGAGGAGGATACGATCATGAGCGATCTTTACTTCGGAACCGACCTCTTCAGCGAGTTCGACCGCCTGCAGCAGCAGATGGCGCAACTCTTCGGCGGTTTCCCGTCCAGCATTCGCGCCGGCCGGCTCGGCGCGTTTCCGCAGATCAACATCGGCGCGACCGACGCGTCGATCGAGATCGTTGCCTTCGCCCCGGGCATCAAGGCCACCGAACTCGACGTATCGATCGACAAGGGCTTGCTGACCATCAGCGGCGAGCGCAAATCGACGCGACCCGACACTGGAGGCGAGACGCGTACGTATGCGCAGGAGCGCTTCGTCGGTGCCTTCCGGCGCGTCATCGAGCTGCCCGACACCGCCGATCCCGACAAGGTCCAGGCGCGTTACGAAAATGGCTGCCTGTCGATCAGCGTCGGCAAGCGCGAGTCGTCCAAGCCGCGCGCCATCACTGTCCAGTAACTCGAGGAGCCGATCATGAACGACATGACCCAACTTACTGAACGCGACCCGTCCACCGTAGCCCGTCGCGATACCGATGAGCCCGCGCGCCGGATCACGCTCGTCCCGGCCGTCGACATATACGAGGACAGCCACGGCGTCACGCTGTGGGCCGATCTGCCCGGCGTGACGAAGGACAAGCTGGACGTCAAGGTTCACGACAGCAGCCTCGCGATCGAGGCCGAGGCGGTGGTGCCGACGCCGGCAAACCTGCGTGTGCAGCATGCCGAAGTCCGCGAACCGCACTTCGCCCGGACGTTCACGCTGTCGCCGGACTTCGATACGTCGAAGATCGAGGCGAGCCTGCAGGACGGGGTGCTGAAGCTGACGATCCCACGCCGCGACGAGGCGCGCCCACGGCGCATTGAAGTCAAGACCACTTGACCTGTGGGCAACGATCGGCGGTCGGGAGCACGGGTGGCGGCGATCGCGCACCTGCCGTGTTTCGGCGAGCGTTGCACAAGCGCGGCGCGTTGAGACTCGGCGCACGCACGCTCTCCGGATGGGCCGGCCGCCACACGCGAAACAAAACAGATCGAAGCTGAATCGGAGGACGCCATGAATACCGATTTGAGAAAGTGGAATCCCTTCAAGTTTCTGCGGGGAACTGCCCGCAAGCCGGACGCAGAAGGCCCGGAAAGCCCGCCGACAAGCGAACCGTGGCGATCCTCGTGGGCGGACATCCCGCGACTGTTCTCGCGCGACCCGTGGCGTGCAGTGGAGGAGTACTTTCATGACCCGTTTGCAGGCCGTGGCGCGCTCGAACGATGGTTCGGCGACTTCAGTTCATCGCGCTTCCAGCCGCGCATCGACGTCGTCGACGAAGGGCCGGTGCTGCGCGTGACCGCCGAGCTGCCCGGAATGGAGCGCGAAGATCTGAAGGTGAGCGTCGAGGATGGGGCAATCGTGCTGCGCGGAGAGAAAAAGCAGGATGTGCAAAGCGAGGAAAACGGCTGCTACCGGCTGGAGCGTGCTCATGGAAGCTTCATGCGCACGATCCTGATGCCGGAAAACGCCGACCCCGATCACACCTTGGCAAAGTTCGACAACGGCGTACTCACGCTGACCGTGCCGAAGACGGAGCCGGCGCGGCCCACCAGTCGGACGATCGATATCGGCTAATACAGCTAAGGCAAGCACGCAAAGTGCAACGATGGCGGGCAGATTTCAGGCGGCACGCTCCATCGTCGCGGCTCGTTTTTCTGCATCGTTCCCCTGCATTCGGGGCCCAGTTTCACGGGAGACGGACATGCTCAGTCCACACGAATTTGCGACCCTGATGCTGGTTCGCCAAGCGCCGGACCAGCTCGACATGAATCGCGCCGAGCTCGATGCGCTGCTCGAACGCCAACTGGTGACACTGGAACAGTGCGCCGCAGGCGGACGGCGCGCGTACCTGACCGACGAGGGCAGAACGTTCCTCGACGTGCTTCATCCGAGCGGCACGCGTCGCCGGAGCACGAGGATGCCCGGCAGCGGCAGTGGGGAAAGCACATAGACGCCTTGGGCAGGTCAACCTCACGCGACCGGAATCCCGGCGCTCAACGTCAGCGTGTGATGGTGCTCACGCTCTCGCTACGGGGCAGCGCAGCCGCGGCCAAAGCGTAAATCCAGCAGGAACCGCCGCCACGCCGTTGAGCACCGCGCGCTCCAGTACAGCGCGCGGATCACGTTGACGACCACGACCGGCGCGATCAGCGTCTTCGCGAACCGTGCCGCGTAGTGCCGCCGGATCGCCGCGACGACGCCCTCGCGATAGCGGCCGTGTCCGGCACCCCGACACAGGCGGCGGCGAGCTGAACCTCGACCATCATCGGCAGCACGACCACCGGCAGCCACAGCAGGTGGAAGCCGTACCGGCTGCCGGCCTGCGCGTACACGGCAGTGCCGCTCGGGTCGTCGTCCGATGCGCCGGCGAGCAGGCCGGGGCCGAGCCGCCGATACCACGGCCGCGCCGCCGCACGCCGCGATCGCGCCGGGCACGCGTGCGCCCATCGGTCATCGACCCATCATCGGGCGGCATGGGCGCGCTGACGGTCAGCATGCGCGAGGCCGGCCGCCGTCCGCAGCGCATCGACGAGCACGCGATACGCGTGCTCGCGCGCATCGGCGCCGCGCGTGCGCAGCACGTAGGACGGGTGGTAGGTGGCAACCACCGCGTAGCCGTCGGCGGTCTGCAGCGTGGCCGTGGCGCCGCGCAGCGTCGCGTCGTGGTCGTGCAGCACCGCGCGCAGCGCGGTCACGCCGAGCGCGACGATCACCTCGGGCCGGACGGCGTCGATCTCGCGGTCGAGCCAATAGCCGCATGCGTCGACCTCGCGCTGAGCGGGGGTCTTGTGCAGCCGGCGCTTGCCGCGCGGTTCCCATTTGAAGTGCTTCACCGCGTTCGTCAGGTAGACCGACGCGCGCGACAACCCCGCATCCTCGAGCGCGCGATCGAGCACGTGGCCCGCGGCGCCGACGAACGGCTCGCCGGCGCGATCCTCGCGGTCGCCCGGCTGTTCGCCGATCAGCATGATGCGCGCATCGCGAGGGCCCACGCCGGGGACGGCCTGCGTCGCGTGCTCCCACAGCGGGCAGCGCCGGCACGCGTCGAGCGTGGCGGGAGCGTCGTGCGGGTCGTTCGGCGGCTTACGCATGATCGGCGCCGGTTTGCGCATCGCCGGCGGCGCGCGCGGCATGGAACGATTGGTCGTGCATCTGCGGCTCCCTTTCGGTCGTGCGCTCGATCGCGCAATCGGCATGCCGTCGCCGTGACGGGCGCGGCGCGCGCACGACGCACGGGCCATTACACGCGGCTTGTAAAAAAGCGGGCTGCGGTGCGCGCGACACATGAAAAAAAGGGCGCCGCAAGGCGCCCGCGATGATGCAATCGCAAAGGATGGATCAGCGATGGCCGGGGCCGCGATCCGGACGATAGTCGGGCGGCGGCACGTCGTCTTCCGGCAGGCCGAGGCCGAGATCGTCGCCGACGTCCCAGTAAGGCGCGCTGCCGTAATACTGGTGGATCGGGCCGGCCCATTGCGGATCGGCCATCGCCGGCCAGTGATCCTTGTCGAAGCCCGGCGCGCTGCGGATGCGCTCCGAGGACACCGACAGCAGGAAGCACTTGCGCTCGGTATCGAGCGTCAGCGCGCTCCACGGGATCGCGAGCAGCTTGTCGCCGATGCCGAGGATGCCGCCGCTCGACAGCACCGCGTAGGCGACTCGGCCCGAACTCACGTCGAGCATGATTTCCTTGATCTTGCCGACGTCGTCGCCATCGGTCGTCAGGACCTTGTCGCCCTCCAGCGTGCTGGCGGCCATCACGTCGGGGCCGGGGCCGTCGGCCGTTTCGCGCCCCTTGCGGATGATCGTGGTTCGGCCTTGGTCGGGGGTATGCATGGTAGTCCTCCTGGATGGCGCGAGCGAGGCCCGTAGCGGGCGATGTGTCGCGCGGTTGGAACGATCGATCGGGCACGCCGTGCGAGCGCGCCGTCACGTCTGCTTCGGCTGCGACACGCATTCGGGCGTGGTCGCGAGCACGTCGCGCGATGCGCCGGCGTCGTCGCGCTCCGTCGGCCAAGCAAACTCCGGCGGCAGGATTGCGTTGACGCGGTGCATGGCACTCTCCTCGTATCGGTGTGGGGCGACCTCCGCAAGCGGCATGCCGCGGCGGCGCTCACTTTTTCTTCTGCCTGGACGGATCGATGCGCGTGACGCCGCCCGTCGACGGCGGATCGCTGGCGGGGAACGTGTCCTCGAGCGCTTTGTCGATATGCCGCTCCGAATGGCGCGTGCGTGCCTGGTCGTGCTCCTTCAGCGGCGGCGTGGCCTGCTCGCGGGCCGGCGTGTCGCGGCCGGAATGTTTGGGGTGGGTCATGTCGAGACTCCTGGCTGACGATGGGCTTGCTGTCGCAACGGCCGTACCCGTATGACGGTATGGGTATGCGCATTGCCGCACGGAGGGTGCCACCGTCACGACGCGAGGTCGGCGTGGCGACCGGCCTCCGCAACACATGGCCCGTTGGGCGACAGGGGAGGGGGAATGGCACCGCAAAAGCAGACACCGAGCGTGCATTACGAACTCAACGTGTGCGGCGGCAGATTCGAGACGGTCAAGGAGCGCTTCCAGGCATGGAAGCGCGAGCCGCTGATCGCGCGCCCCGGGCGGCTGATGTTCGAGGGCAAGACGGAGGTGCGCCGGCTCGACGCGCGTTGCTTCGGCGACACCGAAGCCGCGCGCCGTGCGCTGCAGGAAGCCTGCCGGCCACAGGACGATTTCGCGCTGGCCGCGCCTGCGCGCGAAGACGGCCGCGAACTGTGGCTCGTGCTGGCCGCATACGACGCATGAAAGATTTGTCCGGCCGATGTAGCTATTTCAATGACCGCTGCCGGCTCGCGGCGCCACGGCCCGTGCCGGGCTGGCATGCCGGTTGCGGCACTGCGGCATATCCGTCAGGAGGACAGACGCATGGAACCTGACCCGCTGACGTCCCATCGGCCCGAACCGCCGCTGCCCGACGTCGAACCGGACCCGGCGCCGCCCGACGAGAACGACGACCTGCCGCCCGACATGCCGGAGCCATATCGGCACCCGGAGGGCGACCCGCCGGAGCACCGGCCGCCCGAACGAGAACCGCCCGGCCGCGAACCGCCGGTGCGTGCGGCGCCGTCCGCCTGCCGCCGCCCGATGCGGCCGGGAGGGGCGCGATGAGCATACGCGTGGCGCCCGGCATCAAGCGCGAGCTGGCCGAGACGATCGGCGGGTATTTCGACGCCCGGGGCATGCCGTTCCATATCGAGGAGCGGCCGGCCGATACGCTGCGTGTCGGCTTCCGGATCGACGGCCATCCCGCCGTGGTCGCCGTCACGTTCGATCGCGACGCATTCGCGTCGTTCGACCGATGGGACGCCCCGCGCAAGCGTGGGGCGCTCGCGCGCATCGCCGCGAAATTCGCCGAAATGATGGCACGGCGCAGCCCTTCCGCGTATGCGGGGGATTTTCATATCAACCGGTTCTAAGCGCGACACGCGCCCGGCTGTCACTTTCCGGAGGAAAGCCAATGAAACCGAATCGAACCTTGTGCGCGATCGCCTGCGCGATCGTCGCCACGTGCGGGATGGCCGCATGCACGCAGAACGGCCCGTATGGCGGCACGCGCCCCGGCACGACCGAGCAGCAGAGCGGCGCGATGCCGGCCCCCACCACGGACGCGAGCAGCCGTTACGACACGCACGCGCCGATGGGCGGCACCGCGCCGTCGAGCGGCGAGAGCCGGAACCCCGGCGCGCAGCCCGCGACGGTTTATTGACTTGACGCTCGCGCGCCGCGCGTGCCGTGCCGTCGGCGACGGGGCGGCATGCGCGGCCGACGTACCGGGAGCCACGATGCAGAACAGCGAATCGAACCCCACACCGAAGCAGCAGCAGGAGATCGCGGCGCAGAGCCCGGTGAAAACGCCGGCCGCCGGCACCGACATGCCGGACGCGCAGACCCAGGCGGCCGGCTTCGCGCACCCGCCCAAGCCGCTGTCCGCGGAAGCCGTCGCGGCGAAGGCGCCGACCGGCCTGCCGCCGATCGATCGCGATGCGTACGCGAGCGACAGCGTCGACCCCGTGCGGCGCGCCGCGAGCCGGATCGTCACGCTCGACAACGCGAACATGGCCGCGACCGACAACACGGTCGACGTCGACGGCAAGGGCATGGAGGCGCGCCATGGCGCGTCGGAATGGCAGGACAACGTGATCTACTCGAACGCGTCGCTCGACGACAGCGTCGATACGCCCGACGAAGGGCTCGGCGGCTTCGAGAGCCGGCCGGGCGGCAGCCTGCCGCAGATCGCGACGCGCCCCGGCTGGCAGGTCCGCCACGTGGGCGTGGTCGAGATCGCGCATGGCGACGTCACGCGCACGGAGCACGTGATCCGCTTCGAGCGGATCGACTGACGCCGCTGATTCCGCTGATTCCGCTGATTCCGCTGATTCCGCTGATTCCGCTGATTCCGCTTATGCAGCTGACGCCGCTGATTCCGCTTATGCAGCTGACGCCGCTGATTCCGCTGATTCCGCTGACGCCGCTGACGCCGCTGATGCAGCTGATGCAGCTGATGCAGCTGATGCAGCTGATGCTCAAGGCGGCGACGGGCGCCGTATCCGCGCACCCGTCACCGGCCTGGAAGCCGTCATCGCGCCGTCATTGCGGCCCGAGCTCCAGCGCGGCCGTATCCGCCTCGTTGCCTTGCGCGACCAGCACGTGGATGTGGTTCGGCACGACATCGGCGATACCGCCCGCCGGAATCGTCACCAGCAGCCAGTCCGCGCTGTTGGCCAGGTTGACGGGCGCGGTCTTCAGGATCGCGGTCTTGCTGCCCGCCGTCGTGACGATCACCTGGTACGTGCCGCCGCTCAGGTAGATGGAATCCTGCCCGGTAGCCGGCGATGCGTTCTGGTAGGCCGCGCCGGACAGCGTCGGGCTCTGCGTCGTGATGTCGGTGCCGGGCGCCACGACGTACACGTCGACGTCCCGCGCGTTCGGCGACGCGTTGAAGCTGCGCACGCGCGCCTTGTCCGACAGCAGGCCCTTGTCGAACGGATCGTCGATCACCGAGATCGGCGATTGCGTGCTGGGCAGCGCGATCGTCGTGTAGTGATGCCCGTTCGCCGCGCTGAACGTCTGCGCCGCGACGGTCGTCGTCGTGCCCGACACGTCATAGCTGGCGTTCTGCGTGCCGGAGTCGACGTCGTGATAGCGCGTCACCCCCTTGTACGGGACGCCCGACGCGTCGATTTTCGCGTTCAGGTAGTAGTCGAGGTTCGGGCCGGCCGGCACCGCGTTGATGAAGCGGGCCTGCGGATGGGAGATGCCAAGCTCGGTGCCGACGTCGTTGCCGCCGCCGCATGCCGCCAGCGCGGTGACGATCGAGCACAAAGTCACAACGGTTCGAAGGGAAGCCATGTCGTCCTCTCGGATGGGGAACCCGCTTGCCTTGCGCGATCGCCGCGAGCATCCGCCCGGATCGCCACGCAGGTTGGTGGATGGAAGGTGTGCGCCGCATCGGCGCAGCGCGCCGGGGCGGCGCCCCGAATACGCACTTCGCGTGCCCGCTCGCGCGAACGCGCGGCGGCGCCGCCTGCCGCGCGCGCCCCCAAACTTGCTGGCGATTTGTAAAAAAAGCAGGGCGCTGCCGCTATGCCGCACGGGCGAATCGATGCCCGATGCCCGCGCCCCGCGCGTGAGGCCATCGGCATGGAAGTTGCACGTCATCCACCTGCGCATGCAACGAACGCCGCCCGCCGGCATGCGGCGGCGAGCACCGGAATGACGATTGCGACCGCACAGGCATCGTGCGCCGGACGCACGCGAACCTGAAAGGGAGTCACACCATGCCAGCAAAATCCCAGGCCCAGCAGCGCGCAGCCGGGGCCGCCCTGTCCGCCAAGCGCGGCACGACGAAAGCGAAGGACCTCAAGCCGCCGTCGAAGTCGATGTACAAGTCGATGAGCGAAAAGCAGCTCGAGGACATGGCGGCGACGCCGACGCGCGGCAAGCCGAAGCACAAGCGCGACGCTTAGCGCATGCCGCGGTTTCCACGATCTCCATTCAAGGGAGGGCAAGATGCTTCGATACGCGCTCATTTTCTTCGTCGTTGCGATCATCGCGGCGGTCTTCGGCTTCGGCGGCATTGCCGCCGGCGCCGCGGAAATCGCGAAGGTCCTGTTCGTGATCTTCGTCGTGATCTTCCTGGTCACGCTGCTGCTGGGCGTGGTCAGACGATGACGACTCCGCAGCCGCCGTCCGCGCGCGAGCGCGGCGGCACGACGCCGCCCCCCGAGGTGATGGAGCGGGTGGCCGAACTCGAACGCGCGCTGGCGAACGGCTTTCCGTCGCAGGCGACCGTCGTCGTCTATGCGGACGACGCGTCGGGCGGGCTCACGATCCAGGTGTCGTGGGTCCGCCTGCCGGTGCCGGACGAATCGAGCGGCCGCGAATGGCGCTGCACGGTGAATCTCGGCTTCGCGCCCGTCGTGCTCGCGCACTACGCGTCCCTCGGCGCGGACGCGCGCCTGCGCGTCAACGCGCGGCTGTGCGATATCGCACGGCAGGCGGTGGACGCGCGCACGCCGCGCGTCGAGGACGCCGGCATCGAATGCAGCGCGATGATCGACGTCACCGCACGGATGATCGACGAGGCCGTGCGCGGCCCGTGACGCGCGACGACACGCCATGGAGATCATCGTCACGCTGTTCGGCGAGGGCCGGCTGCTGAACCCCATGCAGATGACGTTGCGCGCGCTCGTCGTGTTCTTCATCGCGCTCGTGCTGATCCGCATCGCCGGACGGCGCGCGTTCGGGCAGCGCTCGCCGTTCGACTACGTCGTCGGCATCCTGCTCGGCGCGACGCTGAGCCGCGCGGTGGTCGGCGCGTCGCCGTTCGTCGCGACGGTGGTCGCGTCGCTCGCGATCGTGCTCATCCATCGCGCGCTCGCGTGGATGTGCGTGCGCTGGGCGCGCCTCGAGCGGCTCGTGGTGGGCGCGGAGCGCGAGGTGTATCGCGACGGCCGCTTCGACGATGCGCAAATGCGCGCGGCGCTCATCACGGAGAGCGACGTCCACGAAAGCGTGCGGCAGGCGCTCGGCGAGCGCAGCCTCGCCGGCGTGTCGGCCGCGATCCTCGAGCGCAACGGGCATGTGAGCGTGATCCGGCGCAAGCCGTGACGCCCGCGCCCATGCGATGAAGGAGGGCACACCATGGCATCCCGGATGATCTGGAAAGGCGCGATCAGCTTCGGGCTCGTGCACGTGCCGGTGCAGCTCTACCCGGCGACGCGCACGGTCAAGCCGTCGTTCCGGCTGCTCGACAAGCGCTCGATGGACCCGGTCGGCTACCGGCAGATCAACAAGCGCACCGGCAAGGAAGTCACGCGCGACGACATCGTGCGCGGCTACGAATACGAAAAGGAACGCTACGTGATCCTGAGCGACGACGAGATTCGCGCGGCCAACCCCGAATCGACGCAGACGGTCGACATCCTGACCTTCGTCGACGAGCAGGCCGTGTCGTTCCTGTATCTCGACACGCCGTACTACCTCGTGCCGGATCGCCACGGCGAAAAGGTCTATGCGCTGCTGCGCGACGCGCTGAAGGACAGCGGCCGGATCGGCATCGCGCACGTCGTGATGCGCGACCGTCAGCATCTCGGCGCGCTGATTCCGGTCGGGCCGCTGCTCGCGCTCGACACGCTGCGCTGGCAGGAGGAGCTGCGCCCGCTCGACGAGCTGCCGGCGCCCGCCGCCGATGCGCGGCGCGCCGGCGTGAGCGCGCGCGAATTCGACATGGCGAAGAAGCTGATCGCCGAGATGTCCGGCGACTGGACGCCGGACCAGTATCGCGACACGTTCCGCGACGACATCCTCGAACTGGTCGAGCGCAAGGTGCGCTCCGGCAAGATCGAGGAGGTCGGGGATCTCGGCGCGCATCCGTCCGCGTCGGCGCGCGCGGCCGCGAACGTCGTCGACCTGACTGAACTGCTGAAACGCAGCCTGCGCCAGGGGGGCGGCGCCCGCGACGAAGCGGCGGACGACGGCGCCGCGCCGCGCGCGCGCGCACCGGCGAAGAAGGCCGCCGCGAAGCGCACGCCGACGAAGGCCGGCACGGGCACGCACACGACGCGCGGCGCGGCGAAGAAGGCCGCACCGCACAAGAAGCGGGCGGCGTGACGCGGCCCGCGAGGACGACATCATGCCCAGCAAGCTCGATCCCTATCGACACAAGCGCCGCTTCGACGCGACGCCGGAGCCGAACCCGAAGCGCAAGGCCAGGCCGAAGCCCGACGGCGCGCGCACCCGGCGCGGCGCCGCGCCGCTGCGCTACGTGATCCAGGAACATCATGCGCGCCGGCTGCATTACGACTTCCGGCTCGAACTCGACGGCACGCTGAAATCGTGGGCGGTGCCGAAGGGGCCGAGCGTCGATCCGTCGGTGAAGCGCCTCGCGGTGCATGTGGAGGATCACCCGCTCGACTACGCGGAATTCGAGGGCGAGATTCCGAAGGGCCACTATGGGGCGGGTTCCGTGACCGTCTGGGACGCCGGCGTGTGGGAGCCGGACGGCGGCGTCGCGCAGGCGCGCAAGGGCTATCGCGCGGGCAAGCTGACGTTCCGGCTCGACGGCGAGAAGCTGCACGGCGGCTGGGCGCTCGTGCGCAGCGGCCGGCAGGATGCGCGGCAGGAGCAGTGGCTGCTCGTGAAGGAACGCGACGACGACGCGCGCAGCGCGGACGACTACGACGTCGTGGCCGCGCAGCCCGGCAGCGTGCTGCACACGCATGCGCGGGCAACGCAGCGGGCAACCCGCCGCGCGCCGCCGGCATCGAACGGCGCACGGCGCGCGCGACGGGCGTCCGGCGCATCCGACGTTTCCGGCGTTTCCGGCGTTTCCGGCGTTTCCGGCGTTTCCGGCGTTTCCGGCGTTTCCGGCGTTTCCGGCGTTTCCGGCGTTTCCGGCGTTTCCGGCGTTTCCGGCGTTTCCGGCGTTTCCAGTGTGCCCCGCGTGTCCGACGTCGAAGGCGCGAAGCGCGCCGCGCTGCCCGAGCGCCTGACGCCGCAGCTCGCGACGCTCGTCGATGCGCCGCCGCAGCACGGCGACTGGCGCTACGAGATGAAGTTCGACGGCTACCGGATCCTGGCCCGCATCGACGGCACGGGGGCGCACCGCCGCGTGAAGCTGACGACGCGCGAAGGCCACGACTGGACCGCGAAGTTCCCCGCGCAGCGCGACGCGCTGGCGCAACTCGACGTCGCCGATGCATGGCTCGACGGCGAGGCGGTCGTGCTGCGGCCGAACGGCGTGCCGGATTTCCAGCGCCTGCAGAACGCGCTCGGCACGGGCCACGCCAATGCGGTGACGCTGTTCCTGTTCGACCTGCCGTTCCTCGACGGCCACGATCTGCGCGATGCGCCGCTGGTGGCCCGGCGCGGCCTGCTCGAACCGCTGCTGGCCGACAGCGATCCGGCGCTGCTGCGCTATTCGCCCGATCTCGGCGAGCGCGGCCCCGTGCTGCTGGCGAGCGCGTGCGAGGTCGGGCTCGAAGGGCTGATCGCCAAGCGCGCGAACGCGCCGTATCGCGAGGGGCGCTCGGCCGCGTGGATCAAGCTCAAATGCCGGCGGCGGCAGGAGTTCGTGATCGGCGGCTTCACCGAGCCGGCCGGCAGCCGGCACGGCTTCGGCGCGCTGCTGCTCGGCGTGCACGAGCCGGTGCCGGGCAACGGCGCGACGCTGCGCTACGTCGGCCGCGTCGGCACGGGCTTCGATACGCGGATGCTCGACAGGCTGTCGGCCCGGCTGCACGCGTGCGAACGCGCGACGATGCCGTTCGCGACGCCGCCGCGCGAGCGAGCCCGCACGCGCGTGCACTGGGTGCAGCCGACGCTCGTCGCCGAATGCGAATTCGCGGAGTGGACCGGCGACGGCATCGTCCGGCAGGCGGCGTTCGTCGCGCTGCGCGAAGACAAACCGGCGCGGCAGGTGGTCATGGAGCGGCCCCAGCCGGCCGACCAGGCGACGAAGCCCGACGGCGCGCGCGGCAACGGCCATGCGGATGCACGCGGCGACGGTGCGCGCAAGGGCAACGACAACGGCAAGGCCAAGGCTAAAACTAAGACTAAGTCCGACGGCAAGGCTAACGCCAAGAGCAAGGCTAACGGCAAGAGCAAGGCTAACGGCAAGAGCAAGGCCAACGGCAAGAGCAAGGCCAACGGCAAAGGCAGGGGCAAAGCCAACGGCGACGCCGACCATGCTTCCGCTTCCGCTTCCGCTTCGACTTCGGCCCCGGCCTTGGCCGCCACCACGCACGTGCGCATCACGCATCCCGACCGCATGCTCGATCCGGCCAGCGGCACCCGCAAGATCGACCTGGTCCACTACTGGGAATGGGTCGCGCCGTGGTTGCTGCCCGACCTGAAGGGCCGCCCCGTGTCGCTCGTGCGCGTGCCGGGCGAAATCGGCGGCGAGCAGTTTTTCCAGCGGCATGCCGAGCAGCGGGAGATCCCGTTCGTCACGCGGCACGCAGGCCTCGATCCGGGCCACGGGCCGCTGCTGACGATCGACAGCGTCGACGCGCTGGTCGGCGCCGCGCAGATGGGCGCGCTCGAACTGCATACGTGGAACGCGCACGCGTCGAACATCGAGCACCCCGACCGCATCGTGTTCGATCTCGACCCCGATCCGGCGCTGCCGTGGCGCGCGATGATCGAAGCGGCGCAACTGATGCACGGGCTGCTCGAAGCGCTCGGCCTCGCGTCGTTCTGCAAGACGAGCGGCGGCAAGGGGCTGCACGTGGTCGTGCCGATCACGCGCCACGCCGGCTGGGACGACGTGAAGGATTTCGCGAAGGCCGTCGCGCAGCACGCCGCCGCGGCGCTGCCCGATCGCTTCACCGCGAAGATGGGCCCGCGCAACCGGCGCGGCAAGATCTTCATCGACTACCTGCGCAACGGCCGCGGCGCGAGCACGATCGCCGCGTATTCGGCGCGTGCGCGCCCGGGCATCGGCGTATCCGTGCCGATCGGCTGGGACGAGGTGCCGCACACGACGGGCGGCGCGCAGTGGACGATCGACACGCTGCACGCGAGGCTCGAACGCCTCGCGCGCGACCCGTGGGACGGCTACGGCGACGTGCGCCAGCGCGTGAGCGCGCAGATGCGGGCGCGGCTCGCGTCGTCGTGAGCGCGCGAGCGGTCAGGGCCGCCGCGCGCGCCGGTGATACCAGCTCATCAACGGCGTGGCCGACACGCCGTGCGCGATCACCGACGCGGCGACGATCGCGAGCACCGGCGCGACGAGCGGGCGCACGGTGTCGGCGGGCCCGAGCTCGAGCGCGAACAGCAGGTAGTAGAACGAGCCGATGCCGCGAATCCCGAACCACGCCATCAGGCGCCGCTGCGCGGGCGTCGCGCGCGAGCCGGCGAGCGACAGCAGGACCGCGGCCGGCCGGACCGCGAAGAACAGCAGCACGGCCAGCAAGGCCGTGCGCCACGTGAACAGGGCGCCGGGCAGCGTCGCGAGCACGCTGCCGACCATCGTCATCACCACGGCTTCCGCGATGCGTTCGAGCTCGATCGTGAAGCCCAGCACCGATTCGGCCATGTACGCATGCGCCTTGTCGGGATGCTGCTCGGTGGCCACGACGTTCGCCGAATCGACCTTGCCGATCACGTCGCGCGGCGCGCGGTCGCCGCTCGCGCGATGCTCGACGCGGCGCATCGCGACGCCGGCGGCGAAGGTCGCGATGAAGCCGAACGTGTGCGCGAGCTGTGCCGCGCCGAACGACAGTTCGATCAGCGCGAGCGCGAAGAACCCTTCGAGGCCGAGCGCCTGCGCATGCCGTGTGCGCAGCCAGCCGATCGTATGCGTGGTCGCCCAGCCGAGCACGCCGCCGATCGCGGCCGCGCCGGCGATGCCCCACAGCGCGGCGAACGCGAACGCCGCGGACAGCGGCGCCATCCCGTGCATCCCGCCGGGGCTGCCGCACAGCGCCAGCCCCGCGAGCGCGAACGGCAACGCGATGCCGTCGTTCAGGCCGCCTTCACCCGACAGCGCGAAGCGCACGAGATCGCGGTCGCCCGGGTCGCGCACCTGCACGTCGTGCGCCAGCACGGGGTCGGTGGGCGCGAGGATCGCCGCGAACAGTAGCGCGGGGCCCGCGCCGAGCCCTAGCACGAGCGCCGCGCACGCGGCCAGCGCCGGCACGGTGACGAGCATCGCCAGCAGGCCGAGCCGGCATGGCACGCGCCACAGCGGATCGGGCAGCGGCACGCGCAGCCGCAACCCGATCGCGAACAGCGACACGAGCAGCGCGACCTCGACGACGCGGCGCAGCAGCGCCGCATCGGTGGCGATGTCGAGATGCAGCAGGCCCGCGCCGGCCGGCCCGAGCAGCCATCCGAGCAACAGGTAGATCATCGCCGTGCTGCACGGCAGGTTGCGCAGCGCCGACGTCGCGACGCCCATCGCCAGCAGCACCGCGCCGACGATCAGATACAACAGCGCTTCGTGCATCTGCCCGCATCACGGCTTGCGGCCGAATGCCTCGCGCAGTTTCCGTTTCGCGCGCTCCAGCGTCGTGCGGCGCGACTTCGGCAGGTTGCGGCCGGCCCGGTTCACATAGAAGTTCAGCATCGACATCGCGGACTGGAACGGCGACGCCTTGCGGCGCCGGCTGCGCTCGGCCGAACGCTTGAGCGACGCGGCGATCGCGCCGGGATCGTCGGATTTGAAGATGTCCGGCTCGATGTCGAGCGCGTCGCTGGTGTGCATGACCTCGGCGGACCAGCGACGCGGATGGCCGGGCACGGCGCTGCGACGCCGGCCCGGATGTCGGGTCAGGCGTTTGCCGTGGGCAGGTGCGGCCGGGGAATGGCTCATGGCGGGGTACTCCGTCGAACGGGGGAATCGGTTCTGCGCATCGTGCGATGCCGCAATGCGCATGCCGCCCGGCGCAGGGTGCGGCCCCGTGGCGCGCACGACTGCGCGACGAAAGGAGGCATGGAACCTGCGAGGAGAGGGCTCCAGGAACGTAGCAAGGGAGGCATCGGCAATGACATTCGCAACCGAAACACTGGGCGCCGTCGCACGCGGCGTGCTGGCCGGCGCCGCGATGGCGGCGATCGCCGCCGCCGCGCCGGCCCGGGCCCAGTCGCAGGCCGCCCCGGGCGCCGGCGCCATGCCGCCCACGGCGGCATCGTCGCCCGACCGAAGCGCGCCGCCGCCGATGCAGCCGCCCATGCAGCGGCAGATGAAGCCCGGCGCGGGCAGCCAGGCGATGCCCGGCCAGAGCAGCGCGAGCGGCTACCCGCGCCCGGGCGGCGCGGCCGGCGACGAGGAACGAGCGCCCGGCAGCGCCACGGGGGGCGGCGGCGTCGGGGGCCACGCAGGCGCCAGCGGCAACTGACCGATCACGACGGCCGGCGCGGCAACTGGCGCAACGATGTGCCGGCCCTTCGAACAAGGAGAAGATCATGGCTTCGAATCCCGACAACCTGCTCGAGCACGACGACCTCGCTGCCGTGGCAGCCGACGTCGACGACGATCTGAACACGACCGTCCATCTCGAGATCGAAACGGGTCAGGTCGTGTTTCATGCGGCGTGGGCCGACGCGACGTGCGGCGTGGCGCAGCACGCGGTCGAGCTCGCGATCGACTGCCGGACGATGGAACGCTACGCCGAGCTTGACGCCGTCGTGCGCAGGCGCGTCCATGCGATGCTGCACGAGACCGTGCAGCAGATGGCCGATCAGATCCCCGCAGGGGAGGCGCAAACCTGCACGCTGACCGTCGAAATCACCGACGCGATGCTCGACGCGGCGATCCGCCTGCAGTAACGGCGGCCGGGCCGCAGCGACGCGCGCCGCGTTACACCCGATTGAAAAGTTTGCACGCGATCCCGCCCCGGGCGACGCCCGGGCGGGTCCGACACCCTGCACGATGCCAGGCCGCCGGGGCGGCGTCAGCGCGCGATCGCGACCGGTGCATTGACGCGCACGACGGGCGCGGCGGCCTCGTCGAGCGGCGGTTCGTGCACGAAGCGCTCGATCACGCCGGTCTCGAACAGCAGGCAGAACGTGGAGCCGCCGTATTGGAAGAAGCCGATTTCGTCGCCCTTGTCGACGTGCTGGCCCGGCACGACCTCGATCACGCACGACGACACCTCGGCCATCCCGACGAACACGCAGGCGACCGTGCCGATGCCCGGATCGTCGCAGGAGATCGCCACGATCGCGCGCGTGGCGACGGCGGTCAGGTAGCCCTGCGAGTCGTTCAGGCCGCGCGGATCGTTGCCTTGCGCGTCGGCCGCCGAGTAGTAGGTGCCGTCGACCCGGTACGCGTGCGTGATCGTGCCGCTGACCGGCGCATGCCAGCGGTGATAGTTGTACGCGCTCAGGTAGGCCTGGTAGACGTCGCCGCCGACGAAGCGCTCGGCCAGCGCCGGGCGGGCCGGCGAGAAGATGTCGTGCAGCGAGTACGGCTGCGCCTTGATCCAGAACAGGTCGCGCTTGCGCACGTTCAGCGCGACGTGGTACGGGGCCGCCTCGCACGCGCTGACGACGACGTGCGGATCGTCGGGCTCGACCACCGGCCGCGCATACGCGCGGAAACGGCGCGTGAAGAAATCGTTCCACGACGCAAAGCCCAGGTGCGGCTCGTCCTGCAGGTACACGAACTGGGACAGCCCGACGCGCTGCCGCGCTTCGTCGCAGAACCAGCCGTCGGGCGCGTCCTCGGACAGGTGCGTGCGCGAATGCGGGCCGCCGAGGAAGTCGCACCACACGCCCAGCACGCGTTTCAGGTGCGCATTCACCGCCGCATCGCGAAACACCGGATAGCCGGACGGCATGCACATCGGCCAGTCGAGCAGCGCGTTCAGCGGGCAGACGATGAGGCTCGATTCGCTGAACGGCGGCGTGTAGGTCATCAGGTGGTCGATCACGACCATCAGCTCGTCCACGCCGGCGTAGCCGAGCACGTAGCCGTCGCCGGCGGCCTCGTCGATCGCGCGCGTCATCCCCATGCGCAGCACCGGGTTGTCGTCGAACAGCTGCGCGAGCTCCTGAACCGCGGGGGTGCGCAGCCGGTCGCCCGCGTTGCCGGCGGCCTGGGTCGCGAGCTGCTGGCGGAAAGCGGCGAGATGCGCCTCGCTGGCCGACAGCCAGTCGCCGATCCGGTGGCGCATGGCGAGCGGCGCGGTGCGAAGGTCGGTCGACATGGCGGTCTCCAGGCAGGCGTCGGTGCGACGCGATATGCACGTCGAGCAAGATGCTTGCCCGCCGGGCCGGCGCGGATCGATCAACGCGTCGTCGCTCGCGCGTTCGTCGTACCAGTCGGGGGGCGCGCAGCGCGGTGCGGCATGCGGCCCGCGCGTGGCGTTTTTACATCAGCGGTGGAAGTCGGCAATGCGTGCCGTGCCGCTACATGCGCGGCACGGAACGGATGTCCGTGCTGTCGCCGGCCGCCGATACGGCGCCGCTCTCGGGAATCGGCGCGCCGGGCGCATAGCGGACGATCGCGCCGCGCTCGACCGCATGCGGGAAATCCGGCGGCGCGTCGACGTCGTCGCCGAAGCGCGCGCGTACGAACGCGCGCAGCAGCGCGATGCGCGGCGTCGCGCCGTGGGCGGCAAACGTCCCGGAGAGGCCCGTGAAGCGGGCGACGCAGGCGGCCCCGGCGTCGTATCGCACGATCCGCACGTCGTCGACGCGCTCGAGCACGCTGCCCGCGCCGCCCGTCACCCGCATGCGCGCGACGAGCAGGTAATGATCCGACGTGGGCCGCGCATGCGCGCTGCGATGCACGGCCACGTCGAGCAGCGGCTCGCCGGGATGGATCCAGATCCGGTCGAGCGCGAACAGCGGAGACAGGGTCGGGAAAGTGCGCGGCGCGGGCGCGCGCCGGAAACGGGTTACCAGCGGGGTTACCAGCGCGCGCAGCGCGCGGCTGCGGATGAACCATTCATTGATGTCGCCGAACAGGATGACCGGCATCGCCCCGTGTCGAACGACGCGAGCAGGATCTCCACCTGCGCGCAGCGTCGCCAAGCAGGCGGCGCCGTCGATGAGCGTCGAGAAGCGGTTTGCGTGGCGGATCGCGTCGCAGTTGCGGCCGCGTTCGAGCAGGCCGTGGCGGTCGGCGTCGCTGCCGCCGGGGCGCGTGCGCGCCGCTTGCGCCGGCACGCTCATCGCGCGTCGCCATCGAGGCGTTGCAGCAGCGCCTCGCAGCGCATGCGCAGCGCCCGCAGCTCCGGCGCGTTCGCGTCGACCCAGATGCGTTCGCCGTCGGCGATGCCGGCCAGCTCGATCGCGATGTCGTAGATGCCTTGCGCGAGCGTGATGGACGTCGCGCCGATCCGCAGCCGGTCGAGCCAGTCGAATTCGGTCCGATGGCACGCCTGCCAGACGTGCATGGCGGCCACCAGATGGTCGGGGTCAAGCCACTCGCCGGTCCGCACGCGGGCGGCGAGCTGGCTCGTCACGAGATAGCAGAGCAGGTCGACGCGGGTCATGCGAGGCTCCCCGCCGACGTGTCGGGCCGGCACGCGCGCACGCCGTCGAGCTGCTGCAGCGTCAGGCAGATCGCGACGAATTCCGGATGGCTGGTGCGCGACAGCGCGACCGACACGTTGTCGATGCCCGGGTCGTCGTCGGACTGCTGGACGATGAACTGCTTGACCCGAACGCGGCGCGCGCCGAGCGCGTCGTGCAGCGTGTCGAGCGTCAGCCCGCCGCGATCGGCCACGATCCGCAGCCGGCGCTGCTGCCGCTGCGCGATGAAGCGCCGCTCGAGCGGTTTGACGCCGGCCAGGATCACCAGCACGATCGCGGTCGCGCCGATGGCGGCCATGTACATGCCGCCGCCCGCGGCCAGGCCGATGCCGGCGACGGCCCACAGGCTCGCCGCGGTGGTCAGCCCGCGCACCACCTCGCCGCGCAGCAGGATCGAGCCCGCGCCGAGAAAGCCGATGCCCGACACGACCTGCGCGGCGACCCGCGACGGATCGACCACGATGCCGTTGCGGCCCACGACATCCTCGAAGCCGAAGATCGACACGAGCATGACGAGCGACGCGCCGACGCACACGAGCATGTGCGTGCGCAGCCCCGCGGCCCAGTTCAGCCGCTCCCGCTCGATGCCGACCACGCTGCCGAGCAGCGCCGCCAGCAGCAGGCGGCCCATGAGTTCCAGATGGCTGATCATCGCGGGTGCCTCCCGTGTGTTGTGTTCTGCCGACGCGGGCGCGCAAGCGCCGTGCCCGGCCCGCGCGGCCCGGGCCCGCGAGGGGCGCGGGCATTTTTTGCAATCGTCGCGCGACAGGGCACGGGAGGGCCGGGAACGGTGCTTGCGTCAGCGGCCGGTGTCCATTTGTCATTCGCGGAGGGCGCATGAACATGCTCACTAGCGCGGGCCCGCTGGTTTCGCTGATCGCGGGGATTCTGATTCTCATCGTCCCCCGCCTGTTGAACTACATCGTGGCGATCTACCTGATCGTCATCGGGCTGCTCGGGCTGTTCGGCGGGCACCTCCGCTGAAGCCCCGGCCGCCGTCCCGGCAGGCGACGATCGCGCGGGCTTCCGCGGGCCTTCGCACCTCGCCTGGATTCCCTGTGCGCGGCCGCCATGTGCCGCTTCCCAGCTTTGCCCTTCGTTTCGCGATGCCGCTCAATCACCGTTGCCGGTACGCCGCAGCGCGCGCAGCGCCACCTCCGGTTCCGATACCGGCGGCGCTCGTTCGCCGCCCGGTCGCGCCTAATCGCCATTCGACGGCAGCACCGCCGACAGCACCTGCCGCGCCGTCTCGACGATCACGTTGCGCTCCCGCGCGTCGCCCTTCATCAGCGCTTGCGCAAAGTGCTTCGCCTGCTGCAGCGTGATGTGCGGCGGCAGCGGCGGCACTTCCGGATCGCACTTCACCTCGAGCACGACCGGGCGGTCCGCGGCCAGCACGTCGTCCCACGCCGCGCCGAGCTGCTCCGGTTCGTCGACGTAGACGCCTTTCAGGCCGATCAGCTCCGCGAAGCGGTGATACGGCACGTTCGGCACCTGCTGCGACGCGTCGAACTTCGGGTCGCCTTCCATCACCCGTTGCTCCCACGTGACCTGGTTCAGGTCCTCGTTGTTCAGCACCATGCAGATCCAGCGCACGTCGGGCCAGCGTTTCCAGTATTTCGCGACCGTGATCAGCTCCGCCATGTTGTTCATCTGCATCGCGCCGTCGCCGACCATCGCGATCACCGGGCGCGCGGGATACGCGAACTTCGCGGCGATCGCATACGGCACCGCCGCGCCCATCGACGCGAGCCCGCCCGACAGCGACGCCATCATCCCGCGCCGCATCATCAGGTCGCGCGCATACCAGTTCGCGCACGAACCCGAATCGCTCGTGAGGATCACGCCGTCCGGCAGGCGCGGCGACAGCTCGGTGAACGCGCGCTGCGGATTCACGCCGCGCCCCGGGCTCGCCTTCGCGGCCGCGCGCGCGGCCAGCGTGTCGCGCCAGTCGTCGTTCCAGCGCGCGATCCGCTCGCGCCAGCCGCCGTCCGGATACTCGTTCAACAGCGGCAGCAGCAGGCGCAGCGTCTCGGCGCTGTCGCCGACCAGGTTGACCTCCATCGGATAGCGCAGGCTCAGCATGTCGGCCTTCAGGTCGATCTGCACCCCGCGCGCCTGGCCTTCCTTCGGCAGGAACTCCGAATACGGAAAGCCGGAGCCGACGACGAGCAGCGTGTCGCACGCCATCATCATCTCGTAGCTCGGCTTGGTGCCGAGCAGCCCGATCGGCCCCGTCACCCACGGCAGGTCGTCGGGCAGCGCGGCCTTGCCGAGCAGCGCCTTCGCGGCGCCCGCGCCGAGCCGGTCGGCCACTTCGATCACCTCGTTGGTCGCGCCGAGCGCGCCCGCGCCGATCAGCATCGCCACTTTCTTGCCGGCGTTGAGCACCTCGGCCGCGCGCCGCAGCTCGTCGGGGTAGGGCACCACCTTCGGGCGCGCATAGCCGACGCCCGAATGCACGGTGCCGCGCGCGCTTCGGCGGCAGGTAGTCGAGTTCCTGCAGGTCGCTCGGCAACACCAGCGCGGTGACCGTGCGCGCGGCGAGCGCGATGCGCACCGCGCGGTCGACCAGGTGCCGGACCTGGCCCGGCACGGTCGCGAGCTGCACGAACGCGCCCGCGACGTCCTTGAACAGCGCGGGCAGATCCACCTCCTGCTGGTAGTGGCCGCCGAGCGCCGCGCGCGCCTGCTGGCCGACGATCGCAAGCACCGGCATATGGTCGAGCCGCGCGTCGTACAGGCCCGTGACGAGGTGCGACGCGCCGGGGCCGGACGTCGCGATGCACACGCCGAGCTCGCCTGTAAATTTTGCATGCGCGGATGCCATGAAGGCCGCCATCTCCTCGTGGCGTGCCTGGATGAATTCGATCTTGCCTGCCGCGCGGGCGAGGGCGCCGAACATGCCGTTGATGCCGTCGCCCGGATAGCCGTAGATGCGGCGCACGCCCCATTCGTACAGCCGTTCGACGATGAAGTCCGCCACAGTCGCCATGCTGGTTCTCCCTGATTCGCGATGAGCCGCGCGCACGCCGATTGACGGGCGCGCCCGGCGGGATGCGTCACGGTTCCGCAAGGCGTGTGCCGCCTGCGGGCATGGGTGTTGCGAACGCTGCGGCACCCGACCAGAAGGGCATCGATGCCACGGTCTATCGGACCGGCCATCGGCGCTGCGGAGGGCGAGCATGCGTATGCGTCCGGCCGTCCGGCGACTTCCGGCGCCTGTCGAGCGCGCGCGGTGCAGCGCATCCGCCACGTCGAGTGGTTCCGCGATCGCGTGCGCATCGCCGGCATGCTGTTCGACGGCGCGCGCGGGATCGGCGGCCCGACCCGGGCTCGGCCTCGCGTTCAAGCGCGCCGACGCCGAGCGATGCGCCGTCTGATCGATCGAAGGAGAACGGACGATGCGACGACGCAGCCGGGCGGCCGACCGCGACGAAGCGCTGCCGGCCGGCGCGGCGCGCCGCTTGAAATCGCAGCGCGATGCTCGCGCAGATGTCGCGCGCGCTCGACGCGGGCGGTGTGCACGACATGAACGCGGTGCGGCCCGCTTGCCGATTCAACGAAGGAGACGCGACATGCCCGCAATCCGACTTTCCACCCGCTGCGTGGTTTGCACGTGCGCGTGCGCGATCACGGCCGCGCTCGCGGCGACACTCGCGCTGCCCACGGCGGCGCAGCTGCGCCCGAGTGCGCCGGCCGTCGCGAGCATGGCCGACGTGCCGGCCCAGGCGTTCCGGCGCGCCGATCGCAGGATAATGGACGCGATGGACGCCGCGCCTTACACGGGCGACGTCGATCGCGACTTCGTCGCCCACATGGCGCCGCATCACCAGGGCGCGATCGACATGGCGCACGTCGAGCTGAAATACGGCAAGGATCCGGCGCTGCGGCGGCTCGCGAACCGGATCGTCGCCATGCAGCGCGACGAGATCGCGCAGATGGCGCGCTGGCAGAAGCAGCAGGGTAGCCGGTAGCGCCCGCGGGCGAAGACGCAGGCGCAGGCGAGGGCGGCATCACCCCGCGCGACGGTTCGCGAACCGCGCTCGCGCGGCGGCATTTCGAACAGGGAGACACCATGCGCGAATCGAACGATCCAGCCGGCACCGCATCGCCTGCGGGCACGACGCCGGCCCCCAGTTACTCGCATCCCGTCACGCGCGCGTTCGAGCGGTTCGCGGCGCGCGTCACCAAGTGGGCCGGCTCGCCCGTCGCGTTCGGCTCGGCCGTCGCCGTCACGGCCGTATGGCTCGCCACCGGGCCGCTCTTTCACTACTCGGACGCGTGGCAGCTCGTGATCAACACCGGCACGACGATCATCACGTTCCTGATGGTGTTCCTGCTCCAGCGCAACCAGAATCGCGACAGCGTCGCGCTTCACCTGAAGCTCGACGAGCTGGTCGCGGCGACGCGCTCGGCGAGCGACCAGATCATCGGGATCGAGGATGCGTCGGAAGAGGAATTGCGCAGGCTCGCGAAGGCCTATCTCGACCTCGCGCACCGGGCTGCCGCGAACTGCGCCGATCCCGACGGCCGGCCCGCGCGCGGCTACGCCGACACCGACACCGATGCCGACACGCCCGAACGCCCCGCCTGACGCACGCCCCGGCGCTTTTTTCAATCGATTGTCATTTCGGCCGCCGCGCCGCGCCGCACGGGCCGCCGCCCCGCGCGGCACGCCCCGTGCTGAAGGTCGCGGTGACACCCGGCCTTTCCGGGCATTCGTCCACGGTGCTGCCATGAATCCCCAAACTCCGATGAAACCCTTGCTGACGCTCGCGCTGGGCGTTGCCTGCGGCGCGGCCGCGATGTACCTCCTCGATCCCGCGGCCGGCCGCCGCCGGCGCGCGTACGTGCGCGACAAGACGGTCGCGGCCAAGCGCGACGCCGTCGCCTACGCGAACGCCCGCACGCGATACGCGGCCGGCCAGGCGCGCGGCGTCGTCGCCGGGCTGCGCGCCTACCTGAAGGACGACGAGACGGACGACGTGCGCCTCGCCGAGCGGGTCCGTGCGGCGCTCGGCAGGCTCGTCAGGCGGCCGCGCGTGGTCGAGGTGAGCGTCGACGGCGGTCACGTCCGCCTCACCGGGCAGGTGCCGGACGCCGAGCGTGATGCGGCGGTCAAGGGCGTCGCCGACGTGCGCGGCGTGCGGACGGTCGTCGACGACTGCCTGTCGACGACAGGGCGCACGGAAAGCGCCATGCGCGACGGCGGCGACGCCGCATCCGCGCCATGAATGCCGTCCGGCAGGCCCGCCGCGTGCGCTCGACGGATATCGAATCCATCGCGGGCGGCCGCGGACCGCCGAATGGAGCGCAGGCCCATGTCCGAAGTCCTTGAATGCCCGCCGCGCGATCGCGCTCGCCGCGTGTCGCCCGCCATTGGCCGTGCCGGTGACGGCGGTGCGGGCGGCGCTGCCCGCCCGGGGCGTGATTACCCTGGAAGCCCCGATCCGCGCACGCCGAATACGTCGAATCGCGGCAATGGGCGCGGCCCGCCGCGCAAGCGCGGCGGCGGCTCGAGCGGTGACCGGGGGCAGCCGCGAAAGAAATGGCGGATCGTCCTGGCTATCGCGCTGTTCCTGTTGATCGCCATCGGCGTGGCGTGGTGGCTCGCGATGCGCAACCCGCACCTGGTCCGCATGGACGCCGACAACAACGCCGCAACGATCGCGCCGCACGTATCGCGGGCGCGGTGACTTTCCGGGGAAGCGCTCCCGCCCGCGCGTCACGCGCATCGACGCGCATGGCGGCGTCGGGAGCGAGGGTGTTCAGATTCGCCTGTTGCGGGACGCCGCCGCCATGTCGATCGCGTTGAGCCGCGCGCGCAGCCCGCACACCAGCGGCTGCAGGCTCGGCGGAATGTCGGCGATCGCGTCGATGCGCGTACGCCAGTAGTCGGGCAGCAATACGACCGTGGCCTTGCGGGTGGAAGGCCCGGCTTCGTTGAGCCGTTCGAGCTGCAGGACCATCGCGTCGATGTGCGCCAGCTCCTGCACGACGAAATCCCGGGAATTCATGCTTCTCATCGGATTACCTCACGCGGTCGTTCCGAAGGGCGCCGCGATGGCGCGGCGCCCGTATCGGCGGCTATCGCTTTGCCGCCTGCTGTTCCTGCTCGAGCCCGCGTCTGGCGCTCTTCGACGCCGCCGCGACGGCCACGTCGAAGTTGCTGCGCGCGACCTCGACCGCCTGCTGCCCTGTGTTGCCGAGGGTCTGATACAGCGTATTGGCCGCGACGATCGCGGAGTTCCACGCCGCTACCGCGGCCTCGGGGCCGGACGGCGCGTTTCTCGCCGCATCTTCGACGAACGCCTGGATCCGGTGCACGTAGGCATCGCCGCCTGTCTGGGCAACCTTGAGCACTTCGGCCTGGCTGGACGACACGATGCCGAGAAACTCGCGGGTGTAGGACTGGAGTTTCTCGGCCATGGGCGCGGCGATCGAGCCCTGGAAGGCCAGCCAGTCCTGCGGTTTTTCAACCGCGCTCTGTGCAACCGCCCAAGCGTCGTTCAATGTCGATCGGGTGAATTGCGCATTGAGTTCGGCCAGTTTCCCGATGCACTCGAGCATCGTGCCGGCCAGACCGAATACGACGTCGAGGTTCGCGCGTTGCGCGCTTGAAACCAGCTCCTGGGTTTTCATGATCTACGATCTCCTGATTGAAAAAGTGGTGCGGGGGTCATCCCCTCATTGGCGCATGCGTCGCTCGACGAGCGAACGCCGCTCAGCGGGTTCGCATCACGACGCGCAGCAGCGATTCGCCCTCATTCGTCACACGAGGGCGATGCGCGCCGGAGGCGAGTTGTTCGAGCACGACGAGCTGCTGCTCGAGCAGCGTATCGAGCGCTTCGCGGCCCATGTCGATCTGGTCGGGCGATGCCTTGACCACCATGAGCGCCGCGATTTCGTGAGGGCTCAGCATATTTGTCTCCTGGGATTCGGAACGAGCAATCCTTGCCGCTTCTTTTTTGAATAGACCGGGACGGCATCGACGCGCGAACGCGTCATGCGCGCCGCATGCAGTCAATCCCGTTTGATGCGCACGACGTGGCGGGTGATATCCCTGACGAGCGTCAGCCTCGGATGCGGGCGAGCGATGGCGATCGAATTCGCTGCCTCTTGTGAATGCGTGTTACCGCGTTCCTGCGCGACTGCGGAATTCGAAACCACTGCCATATGAAACAACGTGACGGTCAGTTGCAGGCGTGTGTCGCCGAGCATCTCGGCGATGTCGTCGGTGTTCAGCGAACTCGATCCGACGATATCGACCGTCATCGATTCCTTGCCCGTGCTCCTGTCGACATGCATGCCCCAGCGACAGACTCGTGCGCCGCTCCTCGTGAGGCATCGCCATACGGCGATGACTTGAAGCTTGCCGGTGGCGGCTTGAAACGAGAGTCTCTGGACGACCATTTCGGCGATCCGTGAAATGACGATCGCGCCTGAAAAAAAAGGCTGTACCAAGGATATGACGGGGGCGATGAAAAAGTACATCGCGGTTTCGTGTCCGTATGCGCAGCTTTACGGACAGCAGCACAGGCCATGGATGAGGCCGTCTGTCACTGCGCTGTCCCGCCCGCATGTCAACGAAAAGGCATGCGAAACATGCAGCACGGAACTTGCGCGCCCAACCATTTCAACCGCACGGGTTGACGCGATGAATCTCGATGCGCGAGCGCGTTACCGGTTCTGTCCTTGCAAAACCGTCGACGACGTTTTCACTAATGAAGAATGTGTTCGCGAGGCGAATGACTACACTTGAATCATCGGCAACATCGGAGGCAATTTGACCCACCGCGACTTCATTGCAGTCGGTACGTCATCGGGTGGTGTCGACGCCCTCCGTACCCTCGTTTCCCGGCTTCCTCGCGACTTGCCCGCTACGATCGCGATCGTGTTGCATGTCGGTGCGCATGACAGCCTCCTGCCGTCACTCCTGAGCGCAGCGGGCCCGCTGCGCGCCGTCCACGCCGAAGACGGCGAAACGTATTTCCCCGGCAGGATTTACGTCGCGCCGCCCGATCACCACCTGATCGTCGAAGGCACGCATCTTCGGCTCCTGCACGGCGCAAAGGAAAACTTCGCGCGGCCGGCGATCGATCCGTTGTTTCGCAGTGTGGCCGCCGAGATGGGCCCGCGCGCCATCGGCGTGATCCTGACGGGCCTGCTGGACGACGGCGCGGCCGGTCTCGATGCGATCCAGTCGTGCGGCGGCGCCACGATCGTCCAGGATCCCGCCGAAGCGTTCGCCGGCGACATGCCGCGGCATGCGTCGCCTTACGCCGATTACGTGCTGCCGCTCGACGGCCTCGCGAACCGGCTGGTCGAACTGGCCGGCAACCCGCTGGACATCTCGACGACCGACGAGTCCGCCCGGCGCCGCGCCAGCGAGCAGGTCGCCAGCGAGCAGCGCGCGTGGACCGCCAGCGAAGGGCCGCCCGACGCGCTGAGCCGCATCGCGAGCCCGTCCACGCTGACCTGTCCGGAATGCGGCGGCACGCTCTGGCGTCTGACGAATTCCCGCCTGCTGCGCTACCGGTGCCATACGGGGCACGCATACTCCGCTGCGTCCCTGGCGCAGGGCCGCAGCGAGGACGTCGAGCGCACGCTGCGCGACGCGCTGCGCGCACTGCACGAGAGCGAGATGATGAGCCGTACGCTAGGCGAGCATTTCGGCCGCTGCGGCGACCTTGCCGCGCAGGAGGGACAGGAGGCGGCGGCGCACCGCGCCGGCGAAGCGGCAAAATTCTTGCAGTCGATCCTGCTGGAGGGATAATAGCGATCTACGCGCATCTTGGCGCAAGCAGGCCAAGGCGCCTGCCCGACCTTGGCCGCGGATACTATTTTTTCTGACAGGACCAGCAGCGATGTCGAAAAGACGCGGGCAGACACTCCCCGGCCAGGCCTCATATCCGGTCGTCGGTATCGGCGCATCGGCGGGCGGGTTGAGTGCGCTCCTGGAGTTCTTCGAAGCCCTGCCGGCACACACGTCGATGGCGTTCGTCGTGGTCGTGCACCTGGCCCCCGATCACGCGAGCAACCTGGCCGGCCTGCTGCAGAAGGCCACCGGCATGCCCGTGATGGAAGTCACGAGCGCCACGCCGATCGAGCCCGACCACGTCTACCTGATCGCGCCCTCGCTCGAGCTGACCATGGTCGACGACTATCTGCGGGTTGCCCCCAATCGGCCGGAAGAAGGGGGGCGCCGGGCCGCCATCGACCTGTTTTTCCGCACGCTGGCCGAAGCGCACCGCGAACGCGCGATCGGCATCGTGCTGTCCGGCGCGGGCTCGGACGGTTCCGTCGGGCTGTCGAGGATCAAGGAAATGGGCGGCGTGACGCTCGCCCAGGATCCGTCGGAGGCCGAATACGACAGCATGCCGCGCAGCGCCATCGCCACCGGCATGGTCGATTTCGTGGCCACCGCGGCGGAGATGCCGCAGCGGCTGATGGACCTGTGGCTGACCGCGAAGGAGATTCACCTGCCGATCGTCGACAACGACGAGCGCCAGGAAGACCTGGTCAGCGAGGCGGCCGAGCGCGCGCTGCGCGAAATCATGATCATCCTGCGCACGCGCACCGCGCACGATTTCCGGCATTACAAACGGGCGACCGTGCTGCGCCGGATCGAACGCCGGCTGCAGGTCAACGGCATCACCGATCTGCAGGCGTACCGCGATTACCTCCATCTGCATCCGGAAGAAACCCAGGCGCTGCTGCAGGACATGCTGATCAGCGTCACGAACTTCTTCCGGGACAAGGAAGCGTTCGACGTGCTCGACCGCGAAGTGCTGCCCCGGTTTTTCGACGGACGCGGCGAGCAGGATCGCATCCGCGTGTGGTCGGTCGGCTGCGCGACCGGGGAAGAGGCGTATTCGGTCGCGATGCTGCTGCAGGAGCGCTCGCTGAAATCGGCCGAGGGCATTTCGTTCCAGGTGTTCGCGACCGACATCGACGAGCGCGCGATCTCGTTTGCCCGCGCCGGCCTCTATCCGGAGTCGATTCTCGCCGACGTGGCGCCGGGCCGCGTGCGCCAGTTCTTCACGAAGGACACCGCGCACTACCGGATCAAGAAGGAACTGCGCGAGCACATGCTGTTCGCGCATCACAACGTGCTGAGCGACCCGCCGTTCTCGCGGCTCGACCTGATCTGCTGCCGCAACCTGCTGATCTATCTGGACCGCGAAGCCCAGATCGAGATCCTGAAGATGTTTCATTTCGCGCTGCGTCCGGGCGGCGTGCTGTTTCTCGGCAGTTCCGAATCGGCCGACAGCGTCAGTTCGATGTTCACCGTGGTCGACAAGCGCAACCGCATCTACCGCGCGAACATGGCGGTGCGCGGCGACACGCCGCTTCCGGTCGCGATTACCGGCACGATGAGCGCGCGGCCGGTCGTCACGACCATCCAACCGCCGGGGCGCCGCCGCTTCTCGTTCGGCGACCTGCACCAGCGCCTCGTCGAGCAGCATGCGCCGCCGAGCGTGCTCGTCAGCCGCGATTCCGAGATCGTCCACCTGTCCGATCGCGCCGGGCGCTTCCTGCAGTATTCGGGGGGCGAACCGTCCCACAACATCATCGCCGTGGTGCGCCCCGAATTGCGGCTCGAGCTGCGCACCGCGATCTATCAGGCGCTGCACACGAATCGCAGCGTGGAGGCGCGGCGGGTGCGGATCGAGCGCGACGCGCGTTCGTATTTCGTCAACATGACCGCGCGCCCCGTGCACGACCCGGAAGCCAATGCGGATTTCGTGCTGGTGCTGTTCGACGAAGTCGAGGACAGCATGAGCAGCGTGGAAACGTCGACGGTCGATACGCACAAGGATCCGATCATCAGCCAGCTCGAGCGCGAGCTGCAGCGCACGAAGGAGCAGCTCCAGTCGACCATCGAGCAATCGGAAACCTCGACGGAGGAATTGAAGGCATCCAACGAGGAGCTGCAGGCCATCAACGAGGAATTGCGCTCGGCGACGGAAGAACTCGAAACCAGCAAGGAAGAGCTGCAGTCGATCAACGAGGAGCTGACCACCGTCAATGCCGAGCTGAAGTCGAAGGTCGAGGAAACCGGCAAGATCAACGACGACCTGCAGAACCTGATCGCCGCGAACGACATCGGCACGATCTTCGTCGACCGCAATATCTGCATCAAGCGCTACACGCCGCGGGCGACGGACGTGTTCAGCATCATTCCGTCGGATATCGGCCGCTCGCTGCTGGACATCACGCACCGGCTCGAATACGACAAGCTTCCCGACGATGCGGCCGAGGCGTTCGATTCGCTGCGCCTGATCGAGCGGGAGCTGCGCAGCAACGACGGCCGCTGGTATCTCGCGCGCTTCGTGCCCTATCGCACGACGGAAGACCGCATCGACGGCGCGGTGCTGTCGTTCATCGACATCACCGACCGCCGGCGCGCGGAAGACCGGCTGCGCGAAGGCGAAAGGCGGATGCGCATCGTCGCCGAGGGCACCAAGGATTACGCGATCATCACGTTCGACGACGCCGGGCTCGTCACCAGCTGGAACGCGGGCGCGGAGCGGATCTTCGGGTATACCGAAGCGGAAATGATCGGGCAGTCCGCGGACCTCCTGTCGACCGACGAGGATCGGGTCAATCACGTCGCCCAGCGCGAATTCGCGGAGGCGCGCCTGAACGGGCGCACCGAAGAGGAGCGCTGGCATCAGCGCAAGGACGGCACCCGTTTCTTCGCGAGCGGCGTGCTGTCGCGCCTCGACGAGCCCGGCATCAGCGGGTTCGCGAAGATCGCGCGCGATCTCGGGGAGTTCGCGCTGACCGACAAGGCCGGCCGCGACGCGCCGGCCGAGCAGCTGCGCGACGCCGGCGAACACGATGCGCTGCGCCGCCGCGACGAATTTCTTGCCGTGGTTTCGCACGAGCTCAAGAATCCGCTCAATCTCATCTCGGCGAGCGCGGAACTGATCGCGCGTGCGCCGGAATCCCGGCAAAACCTGAATATTTCGCGCGCCGCCGATACGATCCGGCGCACCATCATCGGTCAGGCGCAGATCATCGACGATCTGCTCGATATCTCGCGGGTGCGCACCGGCAAGCTGTCGGTCGTGCGCACGCCGGTCGACATGCGGGAGATCGTGCAGCGCGTCACCCATGCGGTGCGGGACGAAGCGAACCAGCGCGGCCTGGCGCTCCATGTCGCGATGACGGACTCGCCCGTCATCGTCCATGCCGACCTCACGCGCATCGAACAGATCGTCTGGAACCTGGTCAGCAACGCGTTGAAGTTCACGAGCCGCGGGTCGGTGGACGTGTCGCTGCAGGTCGACGAGCATGCCGACGCCGTGCTGCAGGTGGCCGATACCGGCAGCGGCATCGAGCCGTCGCTGCTGCCTTACGTCTTCGACATGTTCCAGCAAAGCCGCGATTCCACAGCGCGCCGCGCGGGCCTCGGCATCGGCCTCGCGCTGGTCCGGGATCTCGTGAACCTGCATGGCGGCGTCGTGCGGGCGGAATCGACCGGCATCGGCCTCGGCGCGACGTTCACGGTGACGCTGCCGACGTACCGCGCGCTCGTCGCGGCGGATTCTTCCGCCAAAAGCTCGGCCGACACGTTGCAGGGCCTGCACGTCCTGATGGTCGACGACGATGCGGACACGGTCGAAACGTTCAAGCTGCTGCTGGAAAGCGAGGGCGCGATCGTCCGGACGGCGACGAGCGGCGAGGAAGCGCTGTCGACGCTCGACGGCCATGTGCCGGACGTCGTGCTGTCCGATATCGGCATGCCGGGCATGGATGGGCTCGCCTTCGTCGGGAAGCTGCGCGAAGCGCCGGCACTGAAATCGGTGGTCTGCATCGCGCTGAGCGGGTACGCGCAGGAAGCGGACGTGAAGCAGGCGCAACAGGCCGGCTTCGATGCGCACCTGAAAAAACCCGTGACGCTCGACGATCTGATGTCGGTCTTTCTGCGCTTGCGGAGTTGACGCGCGTTCCATCGGCGCGGCAACCGGCCTGGCTTTTCAGGCGGTACTACGACCAACGGGCGGCAGGCGGGAACGCGAATTGCGGCCTGTTTCGCCCAGGCTCGGCAGCGGGCATTCATCCGGGGCCGAGCGGTCAGTGCCAGGCGAGACATGATGGAAAGGAGCAGTAACCGCGGCGCAAGCGCGAAAGCACTGTTCGACGAAGCGAACCGGCGGCTCGAAGCGGCCGAGGCACGCATCCGGGCGCTGTTCGCGAACCCGCTCGCGGATGAAGCTACCCGGCAAGCGGCATTGGAAGCGTATCAGGAGGCGCGCCTGCTCTCGCTGAGTGCCGAAGCCGTATTGCGCAGCGCGACGATCGTCGACGCCCCGCCGCGGCACGCGGGCCGGCGCATCGTGATTCTGCGGGGCAGCGCGCACGTCGGGGAATCGATTGCGCTGCTGTTGCGCCTGCGAGGATTCAGAACGTCCGTGGTGCCGAAACATCGCGCCGAAGAATCGTTTTCGCATGGGCCGGCCGAGGCAGTCATCGTCGACGTGGAACGCGATCCCGACGAGGCCTGCGGGCTCGCCGCCAACATGCTCGAGACGTATCCGGATACACGTATCGTTGCAATGGTTCCGCCCACGCTGGGGGGGTACGCGTGGCGCGGGTTCGACATCGTTCTCGTGAAGCCGGCCTCGATCGACATGATCCTGCACGCCATTGCGGGTGATACCGGTGCGTAACGGAAGCGACCTATTCGCCAGCAGCCTCGCACGTCTCGGAGAGGGTCTTGATACGAACCTTTTTCTACGTCAACAGCTCAGTCGATGCCGCATTCCCCGAGCAGGAACTGATTGCCTTCGACAAAGCCGGCTACACCGTCGTCCTCAACCGCGTCGCCATCGATCGGGTGCCGCCGTTCGTCGCCGCGGCCGAGCGGCCGGAACTGTCGGGCCTCCTGAGGCGCGCCGCACCGGGCGACTCGCTGGTGGTGCTGGAACTGTCCGCGCTCGGGTGCAACGTGCGCGATGCGCTGTCCACGCTGATGCAATGCCGCGGCAAGAAGATGTCCGTGCTGTGTGTCGAGATCGGCAACGTCGACCTCGCCAGCCGCCCCGAACCGCAAGCGATCAAGACGCTCAGGGCGGTGAGCCGGATGGAAACCGCGGCGCGAAGCCAGCGCGGCAAGACGAGCCTGCAATCCGCGCAGGACAACGGCAAACGCATCGGCCGGCCAACCTCGCTGTCGCGGCACGATCGAGACCGCGTGATGCGCTCGCTCGACAAGGGCCTGTCGGTCAGCGAGATCGCGCGCAGGTTCGGCACGTCCCGCCAGACCATCATGCGCATACGGGCCTCGTCGGCGCCCGCCGAGGCCGCGGAAAGCTGACCGCTCGCCACGGGCGGCCGCAGGCGCCCGAACCCGAAATGGGGTTGTCACGGCTGTTCAGGCCCGGAGCGCCGCTGTAGTGTTGTCCTCGCCACGCGTGCGCATCAGGGGCCAGCCGTCAGCCGACCGGGAGGATCGATGGATCGCCGCCATTTCCTCAGGTCGTCGGCTTTTTTCACGATCGCGGCCGCCACCGGCGCGCTTGGCGCCCCTCGATCCGCCACACGCGGCGCCGCGGCGCACCAGGGTCGCGACCGGTTCCCGCAAGGTGTCGCGAGCGGCGATCCGCGCGATCGCTCGATCGTGTTCTGGACGCGGTGCGTGCCGGCGCGCGACGGTGCGCGCGCGGTCTCGCTGCGGCTCGACGTCTCCACGCAGGCGGATTTCTCGACGCGCGTCGCCAGCGTCCCGCTGAAGGCGCTGGCCGCCTATGACTACACCGTGCGCGTGAAGGTCACGGCGCTCTCGCCGAAAACCTCGTACCACTATCGGTTCGTCGCCGGCGACGACGCGAGCGTGACCGGCGGCGCCCGCACGGCCCCGGACGCGGACGAGGCCAACGACCAGGTTCGCTTCGCGTGGCTCACCTGCCAGGACTGGAGCGTCAATCACTGGCAGGCGATGAGCCTGCTCGCGGCCGAGCGCGATCTCGATTTCGTCGTGCACGTGGGCGACTACATCTACGAAACGATCGGGGCCGCGAAGCCCCGCGCGGTCGAAGCCGCGCATCCGCCGTTGCGGCTGCCGGACGGCAAGCGGCTCGCCGACGGCGGCATGTACGCCGACACGCTCGACGACTATCGTGCGCTCTATCGAACCTATCGCACCGACCCGCGCTTGCAGACGCTGCACCAGCGCCTGCCGATGATCGCGATATGGGACGACCACGAGTTTTCCGACGACTGCTGGCAGGATCACCAGGTCTACACCAACGAGGAACGGCAGGAGACCCGGCGGCGCCGCGACGCCAGCCGTGCCTGGGCGGAATACATGCCGGTGGACTGGAGCGACGTGCGCTTCGAGCCGGACGATCCGTCGTACACCAACATCCGCCTCTACCGCGCGTTCCGCTTCGGCACGCTGATGCATCTCGTGATGACGGACGAGCGGCTGTATCGCGACGACCATGTCGTGAGCGAGGCGGCGATCGCCCGCGCACGCGGGCACGATCCGGTGCAGGGCGACGACGCGGCCGGCTCGCGCTACTTCGTCAAGCAGGACGTGCTGCAGCGCTTCGAGGCGCGCGATACCGCGCAGCTCGGCCGCGCGCCGTCGATGCTCGGCCCGGAGCAGGCGCAGTGGTGGAAGGCCACGTTGAAGCACTCGCCGGCGATCTGGAAGGTGTGGGGCAACGAGGTGATGCTGAATCGCCTGTGGGTCGTGATGCCGGGCGCGCCCAAGAACCCGGCGGCACGCCTCGTGGTCGACTGCGACGCATGGGACGGCTACCCGGCGCACAAGCACGAACTGCTCGCTTACCTGAAGGAGCAGGGGATCCGCAACGTCGTCGCGATCAGCGGGGATCTGCACGCGTTTCAGTGCGGCGTCGTGCGCGATGACCCCGATCCCGCGACGGGCGTGCCCGTGATTGTCGATTTCGTCTGCGCGGGGATCAGCAGCACGTCCTTCCATGCGTATGTGAAAGCGGCATGGCGCGGCACGCCGTTTGCGTCGCTGGCGGCCACGCCGGCCAGGCTGGACGCCTTCCTGATGGACAACAACCCCGATCTGCACCACGCGGATCACGACGCGCAGGGCTACGCGTCGGCCACCGTCACGCCCGAGCACTTTTCCGTGGTGTTCAACAAGGTGAAGCCGTTGAACCCCGACGGCAGCGCGCCCGCGGACGCGCTGCTCGACCGCACGCGGCTGACGGTGCCCCGCGACGCGGTCGAGGTGCGTGTCGAGCGGCTCCAGCCGCCGTACGCCGCTCCGGCGTGAAACGCATGTCCACTCAGTGTGGACGCAACGCCACCTTGAATTCCGATGTCCTGAATTAAGATTCAGCCGGCGCTTCGATGTCGCATCGAGCGGCCCGGCGATCGGTCGGCCGATGATCGTGGAGGAGAGAGCCATCCACGCTTCAATAATAGGATTGCTGAATACGTGATCGCTTCCGGGATCACGGACAAGCATGAACAACAAGAGGAAATTCATGAAGCCCATTGCATGGATGATCATGGCCGCCTGTCTCGCATTGACGGCATGCGGCGGTGACGACGTCGCCACGAACGGCGGCGCGTCGCTGTCGACGCCCGCCACGCCCGGTACGCCGTCCAATCCATCGCCGCCCACGGGAGGCGGCCCGGGCGGCGGCGGGTCGCAGGCAACGGCGGGCTGGTCGAAAGCCGCGGCGATGGACGGCAAAGCGCCGGAATTCGAACCGAGCGTGACCATCGACGCGAGCGGCAATGCGCTCGTGTCGTGGATGACGAGCGGCACCGGGAACAGCAACGCGATGTGGGGCGCGCGGTACGTGCCGGGTTCCGGCTGGAGCGCGGCGACGCGCCTCGATACGAGCGACGGTTCGCATCCAATGAGCGGGCCCGGCACGATCCAGCCGCAACTGGTCGGCAACGCGAGCGGGCAGGCGGTCGCATTCTGGACGGAATGGATGCCGGGCCCCAACGCCTATGCGCTGTGGGCGCGCCCGTACAGCCCGGGCACCGGCTGGGGCGTGCCGTTCGAGGTCGCGCCGAACGTCACGAGCGCCACGTATTCGGCCGGGATCGACAAGCAGGGCAACGCGATCGTCGCGTGGCCGCAGGAGATCAACCTGCTCAATTCCCGCATCGCGTGGACGCGCTATTCGCCGGGCGGCACGTGGTCGCCGACCGCGCTGATCCAGATGCCGGTGCAGACCGGGCCGGGCGCGATCACCGGCGATACCGACAACGTGGGGCCGATGATTTCGGTCCTGCCGTCCGGCAACGCGGTGCTGGCGTGGCGGCAGACGAACCATACGCGCTCGGCGCTCTGGACCGGCACGTACGACCCGGCCAACGGCTGGACCAACGTCGGTCAGGTCGTGTCGAACACGAGCCTGTTTACGACGATCATCTCGCCGGTGGCCGGCATGGATGCGAAAGGCAACATCACGCTGGTATGGGGGCAGCTCGACGTCACCGGCGGGAAGTTCCTCACCACCACCATGTCGCAACGCTATGTTTCCGGAACCGGGTGGCAGACGGCCCAGGCCGTGGCGCCGGCGCTCGCGGAAACCTCGAGCTTCATCGGCACGCCGCTGCTGACCGTCAACGAAACCGGCATGGCGGCCGTCATGTGGCCGCAGCTCGGCGGCGCGCTGCAGGCGAGCGTGGCGGACGCGACCGGAAACTGGGGGCCGCTGCATCAGCTGACCGCGCACCTCGACTCGACGGCAGGGCAGTACCCGCCGCTGGTGATCGATGCGGCGGGCAACGTCACGGCCGCGTGGCAGGACGTGGGTGCGTCGAGCTCGCCCGCGGTGGTCGCCGCCAGCTATCGGAACGGTGCGTGGAGCGCGTCGACGCTGTCGGGGCAGGATTCGCAGAGTGCGTACTGGCCGGCGCTGGCCGTCAACGCAGCCGGTGCGATGGCGCTCGTCTGGGCGTCGACCGTCCAGAACGTCGGCACGCTGCTGCAGGCGAGCTTCTATACGCCCGGCTCGTGACCGTCCCGCGCGCCAACGCGGCAACCAGCCAATCGACACAAGGAGAAGTCATGAAAAAAGCATTGCATTCCGCCGTACGGACCGCCATCGGCACGTCGGTCGCCAGCCTCGTCCTGTCCGCATGCGGTACGACGCAGATGAACATGGCCGACGTGCAGACGTCGACCGCGAAAACGCTCGGGCTGGCGTCGTCGGACGAGATCACCGTCGCCAATGTGCAGTACGGGAAGAAGGACGGGCTGGGCGGCCAGAAGGTGAGTTACGACGCCACCACGGGCAAGGGAAGGCGATTCAGCTGCACGGTGTTCATGATTCCCGGGCTGACGCCGATCGACCAGCCGACGTACAACAGCTGGGAATGCCATCCGCGCCGGTGACTTCCCGACGTCCGGACGGCGTGCTTTGGCAGGCCCCCGTCCGGAATATCTGCCGAGCGCGATTTCGTCTGATAATCAATGCACCGATTCACCCTCCGGCATCGGCTCGATAAAACACTGCCATGGATCAAGCAGATTTTGTCCCCATTTTCAAGTTTCATACGGTCGACTATCCCGAGCGGGACCGGTTTCACGTCTGGGTCAAGGACAATCTGTGCGACTGCCGGCTGGATGACGATAGCGGCGATGGCGCATTCGATGCGGAAGCGAGCGGCGCGGCGCTCGGCCCGCTGATCCTGTCGGGCCGGCGCTGGCGCTCGCGGCCGCCTACTTACACAGTCAACCGGACCGTGCGGCGGATTCGGCTCGACGGCCAGGATTCGATCCGGTTCACGCTGCTGCTCGGCGGGCGCCTCACGTGCCGCACCGGCGGCCCGGAGATGATCAAGTCCGCCGGCGATCTGTTCGTCTACGACGTCGCGCAGATCAACGAATGCCGGGTCGAGGGCGGCGACGTGATCAGTCTCGTCGTTCCGCGATATCTGCTGCCGAACCATGCGGCGCAGCTGCACGGCCAGACGCTGACGAGCGGCATCGGCCGCCTCGTCGGCGACCAGATGCTGTCGCTGTTCCGAAATCTTGGCAGCCTGCGGGCGCACGAGATACCCAACGTGGTGCAATCGACGCTGCTGCTTCTGGCCGCCGCGGCTTCGCCGACCGGGCAGGCCTTGCACGACGCGCGCGGCCCGATCGACAACGCATTGCTCGACCGGGTCCGGCGCTACATCGACGCGAATCTGCTGGACCCCGGGCTCACGCCCGACCGGATCTGCCGGGACATCGGCGTGTCGAGGGCGCGGCTCTATCAGCTTTTCAAGGAAGAGGGCGGCGTGATGCGGCAAATCACGCGCAAGCGGCTGCGCCACGCGTACTGCGTGCTGGGCGACCCGCAGCGCAGGCACCGGCGCATTGCGGAAATCGCATGGGCGCATGGTTTCCCGGACGAGAAATATTTCCATCGGGTCTTCAAGGCCGAGTTCGGGCATACGCCGAAGGAGACGCTGGAGTGTGCCGCGGCCCCCGTGCTGCTTCCGTGCGGCCCGAGCGCGGATGGACGATGGGCGGACGGCGGGCGGCTGTCGGGGTGGACGCTGCCGTTCGGTGTTCTGAACACCTAGGCGGGCCACGCCTTGCGTGCCGCAGAAGATCGTGACGAGCTTGTCGCGGCAGATATTCTTGTCGCGGAATTGCGGGGCACTCTCAGGCCCCGTTGCACGCTTGCCCTTCGATGTCGCACTGTCGTATCACGACTGAATCGATATAGGAAAACGACACGTCGATCCGCAGGCATGCCTCGATCAAGCCAAGCTGCGTTTCCCTTCGGGGTTCAAATGATCTTCTGCCATTTGGGAAACCGTGCGTCACCTTCAGCGGCAGGGAACCTGCGGTCAATCGTGTCAGATGTCATCGTGGTTGCGTCCGCAATCGCGACGTCTTTCACCCCATCACGCTACGTGCAAAGAAATCCGCGCCGACTCCTTGCTCTCAACCCGCATCATCCGCCGCCGACCTCAGCCGCGCGAGACTATCCCGCACGGCGGCCGCGTCATACCGCGCTCCCGCCCCGCCAAGCGCCACCGTCGCCTTCTGCGCGAGCGGCAGCAGCATCGCGATGGCCGCCACCATCACCGGCGCGGCGGCGAGCCGCGATTTCGGCCCCGACACCGTCAACGCGCCGACGCATGCACCGGCCGCATCGAACACGGGTACGGACGCCGATGCCGTCTCGGGGTCGCGCTCGCCGTACGACGCGGCCCATAGCTGCTCGCGCACATCGTTCCACCGCGCGTCCTGCGTGTCGGTGAAGGCCAGCAGCACCTTCCCGGACGCCCCCTGGCGAACCGGAAACTCCTCGCCCACGCGAATCGACACGCGCACCGCGCGTGCGGGCTCGACGCGGTAGAGCACCGAGCGCTTGTCGCCCTCGCGCACGTAGAACGACGCCGTTTCCCCCAATTCGCGGCTCAGCGTCTCGAGCAGCGGCTCGACCACCGGGCCGACCCGGAACGAGCGCTGATACAGCGCGGCAAGCCGCAACGGCTCGTGCCCGATCGCATACTGGCCATCGTCGAGCTTGCGCATGAAGCCGCCATGTTCGAGCGCGGCGAGCAGGCGCAGGATCGTGCTCTTGTAGAGCCCCGTGCGGCGCGACAGCTCGGCGAGCGACAGCCGGTCGTCGGTCGGCCCGAAGGCGCGGAGGATCGCGAACGCGCGGTCGAGAACGGCGACGCCGCTGGAGGCTTCGTCGGCCGGCGCATCGGGCCCGTCGCCGGCGTGATCTGCTTGAGTCGTAGGCACTGCCTGTTTCCCTCGGATGATGGTTGACCGACTATATCGTTCTGCCTGACAGAACACAAGTTCCATAAAATCGCGATTTCACGGGTATACCCCGCTTATCGCTCATTCGGCGCACGTCTAAAGTTCTATCAAACAGAACGATGTTCTTTTAGATAGAACGATGGAGTATCGAATGAGCGTTTCCGAATATCCGAAGGTGCTGGTCAGCGAAGTCGGGCCGCGCGACGGCCTGCAGAGCATCAAGGCCGTGATGCCGACGGCCGGCAAGCTGCGCTGGATCACCGCGCTGGCCGCGGCCGGCCTGCGCGAGATCGAGGTGGGGTCGTTCGTGCCGGCAAGGCTGTTGCCGCAGATGGCCGATGTCCGCGACGTGGTCGCGCATGCGCTGGCGATTCCCGGGCTGCATGTCGCCGCGCTCGCGCCGAACCTGCGCGGCGCCGAGGGGGCATTCGATGCGGGCGTGCACAAGCTGACGCTGCCGGTATCGGTGACGGAAGCGCATTCGCTGGCGAACATCCGCAAGACGCCCGCGCAGATGATCGACGAGGTGCGCGCGATCGTCGCGCTGCGCGACGCGCGGTTTCCGTCGGTGCAGATCGAGGCGGGCGTGTCGGTTGCGTTCGGCTGCACGCTCGCAGGCGCCGTCAGCGACGACGAGACGATCGCGATGGCCGTCGCGATGGCCGAATGCGGGGTCGACGAGATCGGGCTGTCCGACACGAGCGGCTACGCGAACCCGGCGCAGGTGCGCCGGCTGTTCGCACGCCTGCGGCGCGAAGTCGGCGACAAGGCCGGCGGCGCGCATTTCCACAACACGCGCGGGCAGGGGCTCGCGAACGTCGTCGCGGCGCTCGACGCGGGCGTGACGACGATCGACGCGAGCCAGGCCGGCCTAGGCGGCTGCCCGTATGCGCCGGGCGCGACCGGCAACATCGTCACCGAGGATCTCGTGTTCCTGCTCGAATCGATGGGCTGCGACACGGGCGTCGACGTCGACGCGCTGCTCGCCGCGCGCGCGATCCTGCACGCGGCGCTGCCGTCGGAGGCGCTGTACGGCCACGTGCCGGACGCCGGGCTGCCGAAGGGGTTCCGCTATGCGGACGGCCGCGCGCCGGCGGCGGCCCAGCCGGAAGGCTGCCTGGCGGGAGTCGCGCCATGAACGATCGGCAACCTGCCGCGCGGCTGCCGTACGACGGCCTGCGCGTGATCGAGATGACGCACATGGTGATGGGCCCGACCTGCGGGATGCTGCTCGCCGATCTCGGCGCGGAAGTGATCAAGATCGAGCCGATCGCGGGCGACAGCACACGCGCGCTGCGCGGCTCGGGCGCGGGCTTCTTCGGGATGTTCAACCGCAACAAGAAGAGCCTCGCGGTCGACGTGAAGGACCCGCGCGGGCTGGAGATCGTGCTGCGGCTCGTCGCGACGGCGGACGTCTTCAGCGAGAACTTCAAGAGCGGCACGATGGACCGGCTCGGCCTCGGCTATCCGGCGCTGTACTCGCTGAATCCGCGCCTCGTGTACGTGTCGCACAAGGGCTTCCTGCCGGGGCCGTACGAACATCGCACCGCGCTCGACGAAGTCGTGCAGATGATGGGCGGCCTCGCGTACATGACCGGCCCCGACGGCCGGCCGCTGCGCGCGGGCGCGAGCGTGAACGACATCATGGGCGGCATGTTCGGCGCGATCGGCGCGATGGCCGCGCTCGCGCAGCGCGAGCATACCGGCCGCGGCCAGCAGGTGCAGAGTTCGCTGTTCGAGAACAACGTGTTCCTGGTCGCGCAGCACATGATGCAGTTCGCGGTGACGGGGCAGGCCGCGGCGCCGATGCCGAACCGGATTTCCGCGTGGGCCGTCTACGACGTGTTCGCCGTGAAGGACGGCGAGCAGATCTTTCTCGCGGTCGTGTCCGACACGCAGTGGGCGCTGTTCTGCGACGCGTTCGGCTTTGCGGCGCTGAAGGACGATCCGCGCCTCGCGACCAACAACCTGCGCGTGCAGGCGCGCGGCTGGCTGCTGCCCGAGTTGCGCGCGCGGCTCGCGCCGCTTTCGGCCGCGGAGATCGGCGCGATCTTCGAGTCGATCGGCCTGCCGTATGCACCGATCACGAAGCCGCAGGACCTGTTCGACGATCCGCACCTGCTGGCCACGGGCGGCCTCGCGGCCGTGACGCTGCCGGCCGATGCAAGCAGCGCCGGGCGGCCGGTCGACACGCGCACCGCGCTGCTGCCGCTGACGCTCGCGGGCGAGCGCCCGCGGCTGCGTTCGGCGCCGCCCGCGCTCGGCCAGGACACGCGCGCGCTGCTCGCCGAGCTCGGCTATGCGCCGGACGACGCACGCGCGCTGATCGAGGCCGGTGTGGTCGCGGGGCCGGGCGGCGCGGATGGCGCAGCGCCGGCCGACGCCCCGGGCGGCGCGCCGTCGCCGAACGAGCTGGCAAGCGCGTAGCGCGGCCGCGATCCAACGAACGCAACCTCGAACGAAAGGCGCCCCGGCCGCGCAACGCGCGGGCGCGGGCCGCCCCATCCAGGAGACAACCATGACATCCGCATCCCCGGCGCTGGCCGCCGATCGCGAGACCGACGCGTCGGTCGAGCAGCGGGCCGTGCGCAAGGCCGCATGGCGCTTCATTCCGCTGCTCGCGCTCGCGTATTTCTTCAACTATCTGGACCGCACGAGCGTCGGGTTCGCGGCACTCACGATGAACCGCGATCTCGGGCTGACCGCGACGCAGTTCGGCTGGGGCGCGGGGATCATGTTCGCCGGCTACTGCCTGTTCGAGGTGCCGAGCAATCTCGCGCTGTACCGCTTCGGCGCGCGCCGCTGGCTCGCCCGCATCATGATCACGTGGGGGCTGATGGCGGCCGCGACCGCGCTCGCGGCCGGGCCGACCAGCTTCTACGCGATCCGGCTGCTGCTCGGCATCGGCGAGGCCGGGTTCTTTCCCGGCGTGATCTTCTTCCTCGCCGTGTGGTTTCCGGCGAGCTACCGCACGCGCGTGCTCGCGTGGTTCACCGTGTCGACGCCGCTGTCGTCGCTGATCGGCGGCCCGCTGTCGACGTGGCTGCTGCAGCTCGACGGCGCGCTCGGGCTCGCGGGCTGGAAGTGGATGTTCATCGTCGAAGGGCTGCCGGCGTGCGCGCTCGGCTTTCTCGTGCTGAAGCTGCTGTCCGACTCGCCCGCCGATGCCGCGTGGCTGACGGACGACGAGCGTGCCGCGCTGCGGCGCGCGTTCGAGCGCGAAAGCGCGGCCGCCAGCCGCAAGAAGCGTTTCGGCGTCGCGCTGCGCGACGTGCGCGTGTACGTGCTCGCGCTGATCTCGTTCGGCTTCACGATGGGCTCGTACGGGATCGGCATCTGGCTGCCGCAGATGCTGAAGGCGCACGGCATGTCGACGATGCAGACGGGCTGGCTGTCCTCGGTGCCGTACTTCTTCGCGACGGTCGCGCTGCTGTGGTGGGCGAAGCGGGTGGACCGCCGCGGCAGCCCGGTCGGGAACCTGGCCATCGGGCTGTGCATCGGCGCGGTGGCGCTCGGCGTGTCGACGCATTTCCTGACGCTCGGCCCCGCGCTCGCCGGCATCACGCTCGCGCTGATCGGCACGATTGCCGGCCGCACGATCTTCTACACGCTGCCGTCGCGCTTCCTGTCCGGCCAGGCGGCGGCCGGCGGGCTCGCGCTGATCAACTCGATCGGCGCGCTCGGCGGCTTCGCGGGCCCTTATCTGGTCGGCTACCTGAAGGACAGCTTCGGCACCTTCACGGCCGGCATGCTCGGCCTCGCGATCGTGCTGGCGATCACGACGCTGCTCACGCTGTCGCTGTATGCGTTCGAACGGAGCGAATGACATGGACACGACGGTTTCGATCAAGCGACGCCGGCTGCTCGGCGCGGCCGCCGCGTCGCTCGCGCTGCCCGGGTGCGTCGATACGCGCGCGCCGGCCCAACATGGAGCTTCCCGCATGACGACGCAAAGCAACTATCTCGCGGTGCGCCCCGACTGGCTCGCGTCGGCGCTCGAACCCGCGCTCGAGCCCGACCTGCCGATCGTCGACGCGCATCATCATTTCTATGAACGGCCGGGCTGGATCTACCTGCTCGACGACTATCTGCAGGACGCGCGGTCGTCGGGCCACAACATCCAGGCGTCGGTCTACATGCAGGCGCAGACGCGCTACCGCGAGGCAGGCCCGGCCGAACTGAAGCCGGCCGGCGAGACGGCCTATGTCGCCGGCGTGACCGAGCCGCTCCGGCACGGCAAACCGGCCGTCGCGAAAGGCATCGTCGGCTACGCGGACCTGCGGCTCGGCGCACGGGTGCGCGACGTGCTGGAAGCGCATCTCGAAGCGGGGCGCGGGCGCTTTCGCGGGGTGCGGCACCTGACCACGTGGGATGCCGATCCGACGCTTGCCAATCCGCTGTCGGCAGTGCCGCGCGGGCTGCTGCTCGATCCCGCGTACCGGGCCGGCGTCGCGCAGCTCGCGCCGCTCGGGCTGTCGTACGACGCGTGGCTGTTCTTTCCTCAGTTACCCGAACTGTTCGATCTGGCGAAGGCGAACCCCGAAACGAAGATCATCGTCAACCACTGCGGCGGCGTCGTGCGGATCGCGAGCTATGCGGACAGGCGGCCGGAGGTGTTCAAGCACTGGTCGGCGTCGATGCGCATGCTCGCGCAACTGCCGAACGTGTACGTGAAGGTCGGCGGGCTCGGGATGCGCATCAACGGTTTCGATTTCGAGAAGGGCGCGCGGCCGCCGTCTTCCACGCATCTCGCCGATGCATGGAAGCCGTGGATGATGACGTGCATCGATGCGTTCGGCGCCGAGCGCTGCATGTTCGAGAGCAATTTCCCGGTCGACAAGGGCTCGTATTCGTACGCGAACGGCTGGAATGCGTTCAAGCGGCTGACCGCGCAGGCGAGCGCGGACGAGCGCGACGCGCTGTTCCGGGGGACCGTCACGCGTGTTTATCGGCTTGGCTGACCGGGTATCGCGGTGCGTGCCGGCATGTTCAGCGAGGCACGCCCGCCCGGCGACGTGCGGGCAAATCGTCATCGATATGCCCGCACGCCTCCGACGCAGTCGCGTCGATCAAACGCAAAATCAAGAATTATCGCGAAGAGGGCGGGACGACGACGATCAGCCGGATGCAGTGGAATCAAACGCCATCGTGAGCAGTGCCGGCGCGTAGCGCGTGGCAGTCGTCGCCCCGGCCCCCCCGCGGTCGTCGTCGGCCGCGGGGCGCTGCCGGACAGCGCGTGCGTCGTGAAACCGCTGATGAGCTTCCCGAGCGTCGGTGATCGACGCGTATGGGCAACCGTCATCGATCGAAGCGTTCGAGTCGTTGCCCTGCATCGCGACCGTGAGCGTACTGGAAGGCCGGCCGTGGCGATCGCAGGGCGAAGGCGCGCGCGCGATCCAGGCGCGCGTGCAGGCGCGGGCCGCGCCACGGAGATCGGTGCGATGACCGCAGCGTCCGGCCTTGCTCGGATCATGAGCACTCGATCGCCACGGGGTTTGTCGACTGACTGAGCCTGATCTCGCCCAGGTACGCGCTGTCGCCCAATTCACACTCGCGCCATGCATTGCCGAGGGCATGTCGGATTTTGACTCTGTAGAGGCCGCTGCCCTTGGCCAGGCCGTCGAACCGGAAATCGCCGAAGCCGTCCGAGACGGTTTCGGCTACCTGCAGATGACCGGCATACAAGTCGACGGCCGCCTCCGCGACACACTCGACCACGTTTCCTGCCTGCACAACACTGATACTTCCGCCGATGAAGCACGTTTCCCAGCGCTCGAGGCCGCTGTACCACACGCGGGGCTTCGTGCCCAGGTTGGGGCGCAATACCTTGAGTCCCTCGCGCCGGGCCTTCTCGGCCATCGCCGTGTCATCGAGCCTGACCGTCTCGAATACATCGGTGGGGCACGACTGCTGACAACGCGGGCCGGACCAGCCCTGGTCGAGCAAATGCGCATCGAAGATCCAGATCTGGGGCAGTTGCAGTTCTTCGTTCCAGACGATCGCCTTGTAGGGGCACGCCTTCACGATGTCCTTTCGGCCTCGCGCCTTGTCCGGATCGATGATGACGATGCCGTCGGCGCGCTTGCGAATGGCGCTACCGCCCACACGCATGCAGGGCGCGTCGTCGCAGTGGTTGCACATGACCGGCAGATAAGTGGTCTCGATCATATGCGAAGCACCCTGTACACGACGCACGATGCGGATGAGGCTCTCGGCGTTGGCCGCGGCGGGTGCCGCGTAACCGGGGAAGTCATTGCCGACGTGCTCGTCCCGCGCGGCGATCACGCAGTTCTGGCAGTTTTCGCAACGGCCGACTTTGATAATCAGGTTCCACTTGCTCATTTGAAATTCCTCACGCTGCGCGACCGAGCATGAACGCCTCGGCACCGCGCCATTTCTCGACCTGCACCAGGCAGGAATTCGGGCTCATGCTGCTGGTGCCGGAGGTCTGCGGCCGGTCGGGGGTCAGCATGTTCATGCAACCGCCAATCTCGACTTGCTCGCCGTCGATTTCGATCAGCTGAAATTCAGCGCTCGCCTCGTAGGATTTCACCACTCCAGCGTTCACCAGGGGCGAGACATCGGCCGCACAGATCACAGCGCCGCGGTCGTTGTGTACTTTGACGAGATCGCGATGCGCAATGCGTCGAATGGCGGCGTCAGCCGGATTGAGCCTCAGGAGCCAGAACCGGTGCCCCGCGATCAGCGCGCGATGATCGTCGATGCCGTTCACTGCGGAATTTTTTCCGTCACCAAGGGTATGAAAGCTGTAGCGGCTGTGGGTGGCGATCAATTGCAGCGGGTAGCGCCGGGCCAGGTCCGAGCGCAGACCCTCCCAGGAGGGGATATATCGGTTGAGCGGCGGCCGCTCGGGATTGTCCGCCGTGTGTCGCTTCAGCAACTCGGGCACGAACTCCAGCTTGCCGCTCGGCGTCTGCAGGCCCTTGCCGAACTTTTCCGAGAACTGTGACGGCAGCGGATGAGGTTCCGGCAGGTCCTTCTTCCTGTCTTCCGCATACCAGCGCATGTCCACGGGATGGCGCAGCTCGGGCTTTTCGGGCGGCACGACGAAGTAGCCCTTGCGGCAGAACGCTCGCCACGAGATGTGATCGGGCAGATCCGACGAGTCGAAGACGCGCTTGACCCAGTCGAGATCGCCGCAGCCTTCGGTGAAAACGCCACCCAGTCCCAACCGGGTCAGGATGGCGGTGAAAATGTCGTAGTCGGAACGGGACTCGCCCAAGGGTTCGATGCACTTGTGCTGCAGCGTCAGCATGCGATGGTTGACCGTGCCATACCCATGGTGCGCGTAGCCACCCGAGTTCGCCCATTCGCCAATGTCCCAGCGCTCCAGCGAAGTGCAGGCGGGCAGGATGATGTCGGCGAACCGGGCTTCGCCTTCCATCCAGATCGACTGATTGACGACGAACTCGATGCTCGAATGCCGGTAGGCCTGCGTCCAGCGTCCGGAATTCGTCACGGTGCTGAACGCGGATCCGCCGTAGCGATAGATCATGCGGATCGGCGAATAGCCGGGCATCGGGTAGGTGAACGGCGCAAACTGGGCTTCCTGGGACATGCCGTCCCAGAGATAGCCGGCAGCGTGACCGTTGAGAATCGCATCGGGCATCTGCTGTCGCGGCACCATCTGCTTGACGGGATTCATGGTCAGGATATGCGGCATGCGCTGGTAGTTGTCCACCGCATTGGCGGTCCACGCCAGGTCGCCCGAAATGCCGCCGTCCGCGTAGCCGGGGAAGTAGAACTGGAGATCGTGCGGGACGCCGATTTCGAGGCAGCCGAAATTCACCCCCGGCTTGCCCCAGCCCTGCATGGACATCATCATGATCATGCAGCGCGCCCATTGCGCCCCGGTCGCCCCGCGGCCCGCGCCACCGAATCCCGCGCCGGTCATCCCGACGGCGAGATGAACCTTTTTCCTGCCCCATAGGCGCGCGAGTGCGCGGGCATCCTTGGCCGGCACGCCTGTCTCGCCCTCCTGCCACTCGGGAGTCTTGGGGATACCGTCGGTTTCGCCCAGAAGGTAGGCTTTCCAATCGTCGAAACCGGTCGTGCGCGTCGCGACGTAATCCTTGTCGTAAAGGCCCTCCACGGTCCACACGTACATGATGGCGGTCGCCAGGGCGGCATCGGTTTGCGGCCGGATCGGGATCCAGCGGCCGCCCAGCAGCTGTGCGGTGGGATTGCAGTGCGGGTCGATGTGAACGAACTCGATGCCGAGCTCCTTGGCCCACAGGCGGCGCGGGGTTCCCTCGAATCCTGCGTAGGCCCCGTTGGTACTTTCGGGGTCGCAGGACCAGAACACGATCATTTCGGCTTCCTTGAGACCATCCTCGAGGCCGCCATAGCCGGAGGGCACGCCGACGCGCATCGCGTTGCCGAAATGATGCATGGCGCCCCAGTACCAGCCTTCCCAGCTGTCCGGGTTCGCGGCGACCCGGGTGAAGCCGATCAGGTTGGCGAATCGCGTCAGCGCGCTGAGGTAGTAGCCGACGTTGCCCCACTGGTGATGGGACGACATCGGGAACGTGATGGAGCCGGGGCCGTGAACACGCTTCTGCCGGTTGATCTCCCTGGCGACGATGTCCAGGGCTTCGTCCCAGCTGATACGCACATAGCCGGACTTGCCGCGGTTCTGTGGGTTGCGCTCGCCGTCGGGGTCGAAGTCGACCCGCTTCATCGGGTGAAGGATGCGCTTGTCGGAGTAGACCAGCGACTTGAGGGTCAACGCGTGGGGCGCGACCAATCCACGCCGTGGCGGGCTGAAGCGGCGTCCACGTGCCTCGATCACCCAACTCGACGCGTCCGTATCGTCCAGCTCGATGGGCGTCACGCGGACGATGCGGCCATCCTTGACGTAGACGAACAGGGGCCCGCCATTGGTACAGGTCGTGTAGCGTCGGGTGCCGTCGCGCATGGGCGTGCCCATCGTCAGGCCGACGGTGCGCATCATGCTCAGGGTTTGCATGAGCCAGACCAGCAGTTCGTCCTCGCCCTCGGTGACCACCTTGAAGTTCTTGGCGGCGTGGACGATTTCGCCCTGGTCCGGGCTCGGGGAAAGGAACTTCAGGGCGGTGGCGACGTCCTTGAAGGACATGCGCACGTCGGGCCGCGGATGCTTGCCGGCGCGCGACCGAATGCGGCCATTCCTGAACTCGATGGCGCGACCGATGCTTTGATCCATGAGCCCGATCCACGCAACGAGATTGCGCTCCTTGAGGCGATCGCGATAGGCGGGGAAGCGGCGCGCCGTCAGGTCCAGAACCTTGGGCAATGCAAAAAGAATGGTCTTGAGAGCCTGTCGTTTCATCGTTCGATCCAAAGTGTTGCTTCCATGCGGGGGGGCTGGCATCGGGTCGCACCCGCTAGAACGTATAAGCGACGTTCAGGAAAACGCTGACGGGATGGAGTCGGAGCGTCGATTTGGAAACGATCTGCGTCCCGGTCGCGGTCTGTCCGTATAACGTGAGGTGGGTCTTCACCGGCATGTAGCCGACAGAAGTACCGACAGACCAATGTTTGGTCATCGCGTAACTCGCCCCGATCTCGAACACGGGGTTCCACGATGCGCTGAGTGTCGCGCGCGCCGAGCCACCCGGCCCAAAGCTGTCGGAGACAAACTGGCGATTGGTTGCCCGCACCTGGGTGAACCACGTGTAGTTCACGCCAAGTCCTGCGTACGGACGGAATTTCGATGCGGCTGAAAACAGGTGATATCGAAGCTCGATGGCGGGCGGCATCGGCCTTGTCGTGCCGAGGGTGCCATACTTCTGCAACGTCCCGTCACCGGCCAGATTGACTTTCAGTGGCAGTCCGAACAACATGGCGACACCAACGTTGTCGGTGACGTAGTACTCGGTGGTGATTCCCATCGTATCCGTCGAGCTGGCATGCGCCCCGGTACCGGCCATTTGCTGATTCACCGTTACGCCGCCAACACTTTGCACGGTCAAGGGCGTCGCGTTGCCCTGGGGCGAGATGTGCAGCCATCCAACCGATGTCGTGATGCTTCCGGCCGTCTGCGCATCTGCATGGTCGGCAAGTGCGGCCGTGCAGATACAAACCGCCACGCCTGCAAAATGCATCGTTCGCGTGAAATCCAATTTTCGTCTCCTCTGTCTCGATGCGATTCAAGAACTGCAGATAATCTGGATACCTTATTGGTCATGACGAGCCGCTCTCGGAATTTGTGTTGTCGCGGCTAGTCGCGCGCCGCCGTCACCGCAGATCTGTTGCTGTCGGATCGGGCGATCGAATTGGTTTCGCGGCGAACGAGATTGAAAACGCAAACGGAAAGCGCCCCAGCACGAAGCGCGCCGCAGTCTCGAGTGCGGGATTGCTCAGCTCGACCACGACCGACATTCCGCCGGAATCACTGGTCTCGACGTTGACTGATGCGCCGGGGGCTCCGCCCTGGTCCAATGCCGTGCGGAGCGCGTCACTCGTCTCTCGGCGCTTGAGTTCCGGTTTGAATATCTTGCCGACGCCTGTGAGCGGGATCGCTTCGACGATTCGGACATGCCTGGGCAGGGCGGCGCGTTCAGCGATCTCCCGCTGCATGAACACGTGCAGATCGTGCTCGGTAGCGGTCATACCGGGCTTGAGCTGAACATACGCGACCGGCAACTCGCCGGCATAGGCATCGGGGCGCCCGATTGCCGCGGCGATCTGGACCGCCGGGTGTCGATGCAGCGGTTCCTCGATCGTCGCCGGGTCGATATTGTGTCCGCCGCGAATGATCAACTCCTTCTTGCGGCCGGTCAGCCAGAAGTAACCGTCGCTGTCGCAGCGGCCGAGGTCGCCGGTGTTGAGCCAGCGCTTGCCGTCGCCGAGATCGAGCCACAGGGCCTTGTTCTGGTCGGGACGCGTGTAGCCGGTGAAGACGTTCGGCCCGGAGATGACGAGCAGCCCCTCCTCGTTAGCTGCGCAGTCGCGCAGATACCGTCCCGCATCGTCCACGACGACTGCCTTCATCGCCTGGAAGGGGATGCGAAGCCCGATCGATCCCAGCCGACGCTCGCCGGTCGGCGGGTTGACGCTGCTCACGCACGTTCCTTCGGTCAGGCCGTAACCTTCGAGAATCCGGATGCCCGTTTTTTCCTGGAAGGCCCTGAAGACGCCGACCGGCATCGGCGCGGCACCGCACAGGCCGTATTCGAGCGAGTCGATCACATGATCGTCGACAGGAATGTCGAGCAGCGAAGCATAAAGCGTCGGGACGCCACTGAAGAAATTGATGTGGTGATGTTCGACGATTTCCCAGAAACGTTTGACGACGCCGTCGCCTCGGTAACCCTGCGGTGTGCCGAGCACGACATGGGCGCCGCGCGAGAAAGGCAGGAGGCCGGTCACCATCGCGGCATTGACGTGAAAGAGCGGCAAGCCGCAAAAAGTCGCTTTGCCGGGGCCGATACTGTCGCCGAAGAACCGCCCGGCGCTCCATGCATTCGCCACTTCGTTGCCGTGGCTGCGCATCGCGATTTTCGGCAACCCGGTGGTTCCACCGGTACAGAAGAAGGAGGACATGTCGCCAGGTTGAATGCGGCGCGCATTGTCGAGCGCCGTACCGGATTCCCGCGCGATTGCCGTACCGAAGTCGTGAATCCGGATGTGCGCAGGCACCGCGCTGCGCAAACCGCCATCGCCGTACAGCTGCGCACACGCGTCGTGCTGGAGCGTGCGCGCCGCCGGCTGCGCCATGCCCCGCACGCGATCGGCCGGATTGACCAGCACGAGATGCCGCAGCGGCTCGACCTCATGAAGGATCTCCGCGACTTTTTGCCAGAGATCGGCCCCGGGAAATGGCGCGAGCGTCACGAGTACGCTGGCGCCGGCCGCTTTGAGCAGACTGCCTATCGCGTCCCCTTCGAGGAGCGGATTGATCGCGCATACGATGCCGGCCGCTTGCCCGCCCCAGATCACGAAATGCGTTTCGGGAAGATTGGGCAGCACATAAGCGATCACCGAATGCGAGCTCACGCCGAGGCGCGTGAACATGTTGGCCGTGCGCGTGATGTCACGAACCAGCTCGCGATAGGTCCAGCACTCGGCGTCGCGGTGCGCATCGGCGGTCATGAAAAAGGAGAGGGCGGGGGCGGACGGATCGATGGCCGCACCGGCGCAGATCATCTCGTATGTGCTGGCCGGGAGGCCGGGCGGAAAGCCCTGCGCTTCGATCGCCAGCACGTCGTTCCGGGTCGCGATGCCGTTCATGCTGCTTCGTCCACGATCTCGTTACGTTGCACGCCCAGATCGATCGTTCCATCGCGGCTCGCGATGCGGGCTTCGACGATATCTCCGGCCTTCAGATACTGCGCGCGTCCTGCCTGCACCTTCATGAACATCTTCCACTTGACGGATTCGGGAAAAAGCGCGGCAGCTCGCTGCTTGAGCGGCGACGGGATGCTGAGTGCGCAGCCGGCCGGCGTGCCGGTCGCGAGCAGGTCGCCGGCGCGAAGGTCGTGCACGCCCGACAACTCGGTCAACGTTTCCGCCGGACCGTAGACGAGGTTCGATGTCGAGTCCTGCTGACGCACCGCGCCGTTGACGGTCAACGTCAGGTCGAGCGCCTTCAGCTTCGGGAAGTCACGCCGTTCGAGCAGGCACAGATAGGGGCCGACCGGGCCAAACGTCCGGAAGCTCTTGCCCTTGTAGAACTGCATCTGCGGGATCTGTACATCGCGCGCGGAATAGTCGTTGACGATCACGGTGCCCGCGACATAGTCGTGCAGGTTCGCGTCCGTGATCTGCCGGTGAGACGTGATGTCGCGCTTGAGGATGAGGCCGAGCTCGATTTCGTAGTCGAGAAACCGGACGTGCCGCGGTTTCACGACCGGTGAGTCGGCGGCGACGATGCAACTCGTCGCCTTCGTGAAGATCATGTTGAACTTTTTCGCGTCCGGATCCATGCCCGATTCGATCATGTGCCGACGATAATTCGCGCCCTGGCAAACGAATTGCTGGTTGGCTGTGACCGGTGGCAGCCACTCCACGTCTGACTCCGGAATCGTCGATCCGTCGAGCGTGGCGAGTCGCTCAACCGGATTCGCCGCGAGAAAGCTCGCGGTTGTCTCGAAGTCGCCGGGAATCGGCGTGACGGCGCCGTTGGCGACCACCCCCCATTGGGCACGGCCATGATGCCGGAAGTGCAGGACAAGCAGTGACATGAATAAGTCTCTCGTGAGTCGAACAGGCGGATGGGGATCAGGCGAACAGCTTCGCCAGGGTCAGCAGCTTGCCGACCGTCAGATCGGGACTGCGGCGCAGGTTGCGAAACAGCGCCGCGAGGCTCGACGGCGTGAGCCGGGGCTTCGTGAAGCTGCGCGGCATCGTCGGGCCCCACTGCGCCATCGCTTCGCGGCTGACCGCGTGCACGCCCGTCGGCTCGTCGGCGGTAAACAGGTCGCCGTCGCAATAGTGTTCGTGCTTGTCGCCCCACGGGTCCTGCCAATAGTCGAAGATCTGGCTGCCGAGAATGTGCCGGCCGATGCCCCACGCGTGCGCCCACCCGTTGTCGTGGAGCATGCGCTGGCCCATGCCGACGGCATCGGCATCGACCAGTTCGTACGCGCTATGGCTATAAGTCGGCACGAACCCTTGGGCGAGCGCGAGCGTATGGTGGTCGGCCGGCCTGTCGCCGAGATCGAGCCGCATGAACGCAACGGCAGGGGAGCCGTCCGGCAGCACCTGGACATCGCTGGGGATGAACCCGAAATGCTGCGTGTACCACGCGCAGGTTTCCTGGTAGTCGGCCAGCTCGAGCACGACGTGTCCGAGCCGAATGACCTCGGGCGCGCTCGCCGGCGGCCGCTGCGTTTCGTTGATCCGCACGGGTGTGTCGACCGAGTTGAACGGGAGCGCAGCGCGATGCGGCAACGTGTCGGCCACTGTCTGGCCCGCTATCGCGTCGACCCGAAAACCCGACGGATCGATGAGCCGCACCCGAAGGCCGCCGCCGGGCCAATCCGATGCCTCGATCTCCGACGCGCCAGGGACTTTGGCGAGCGCCGCCAGATCGGCTCGGCTGTCGACCCGCAATCCGAAGCCGACGAAGCGGGCCTTCGGCGCGTGGCGAACGACATAACAGAAGTGTGCGGTGCCCGTTCCGCGCAGCAGCAATTGCGTGTCGTCCCGCAGCACCGTTCGGAGCCCGAAGTCGTTGAGAAAGCGCTCTGCCTCGTCGAGATCGGGACGATCGAAGATCAGATAGGCGAGCGCCGATGCCTTCGTTGTGGGGTGAGGGTGGCGAGCCGGTTGTGGGGTGGTCAGCTTCATGGCGGATGACAATCAGGCAGATCGAATGGCAATCGCGAAGGCAGGCGCCGTCGCATCGAGGGGCTTGCCGCGCAACGGCAGGCATGCAATCTCACCGTCGCGCGACATCATTGGCCGGACCATGAATGCCGCGAGGTCGATCGTCGATTTCGCATGGGAGCGGCGCGCCTCGTCGCCGGCGCCGCGACTGGCCGACAAATGGCCCGATGCGGCGCCGACCGGCCCGAATCCTGCGATCGGTGCGCCGAGCATCGAAGGCAGCCCGCACTCCGGCGACGAGAGCGAGCTGTTGTGAATGGACGCGCTGGCGCCCGTGTGCATGTGTGTCTCCACCGTATCTCCATTCGTCGTTCGATCAGTTCCTGAGGCCGTGTTCCGCCGCCTTTGATGACATTAAAGTCATTGCTGATGATTTTGTCAATGTAGACATTTGAATCTATACTTGGGCACGAACAAGGATCGGAAACGTCATGACGAATACACCGAGTCGCCGGACACCAAAGCGCTCCGCCCCGGAGGCAAGCAATCCCGCGGTCGCCGAAGAGCGCGAGCCGCGTGGCGCGCGCCGCAAGCGCGAGACCCGTGCCCGCCTGCTGGACGCCGCGCTCAGACTGATGGCGGAGAAGGGCATGGAAGGCGTCGCCATCAACGAAATCACCGAGGCCGCCGACGTCGGCTTTGGCTCGTTCTACAACCACTTCGAGTCGAAGGAGGCGATCTACGCCACCCTCGTGGAATCGGTATTCGAGGAGTTCGCGGATTCGCTCGATCGCCTGGCGAGCGGCTTGTCCGACCCGGCGGAAATCATTTCCGTCTCGGTACGGCATACGCTGATGCGCGCGCGGCGCGAGCCGGTGTGGGGGCACTTCCTGATACGCGAAGGGTTTTCGGCGCGCGTCCTGACGCATGGCCTGGGTCAGCGCCTGCTGCGGGATATCGAGCGCGGCATCGCCGAGAAGCGCTTCGTGGTCGCCGACCCATTCATAGGCTTTCTTTCGGTCGGCGGTACGGTGCTGACCGCAATTGCCGCCGAGCTCAACTTCGTCGCGCCGGGCGCGCCGGCGGCCGGCGTGCTCAAGGAGCTCGGCTTTAGCGGAGAGCATTTTCCGGAACGCACGGCGGCGACGCTGCTGCATACGCTGGGGCTCAAGCGCGGGGAAGCCGAGAAGATCGCAAGCCGGCCGCTGCCGGTCGTGGAAACGGCCGAGACGGCACGGTGACGCAACGGGGCGACGCAGGCGCCGGCGAGGCCATCCCCAGCGCTTGCGCGGTACCCGTCAGCTGACTTGGTGCGCCGAGCCTGGCGTATGTCGTCCAGCCGGCCGCATGTCGAAGCGGGGTAGCGCACGATCGATGCGGGCGTCATGTCGGACGCTGCCCGTCCGGACGTCGCACGACTGGCCGCCTTCGCGGCTACCCCGCGAATACCGGCGACGATCCCGGAAGCGATTTCTTCCAGTGCCCGGAGGGGGTGGCCATCGACGAGCGCATCGTCGCCGATGGGTTTCGGCTACGTCGAAGGCGTTACCCACGACTCTGTCGTCACGGCGCCACCACGCTGTTGCCGCACTGAACGTGCTCAACGGCGCCGTACTCGCCACCTGCAAACCGCGCCATCGACATCAAGGTTGCGGCGCGAGGATTCGGCTGGATTCAATCGAGCCCGCCTTGGCACAGGTACTTGATCGACAGGTAATCGTCGAGGCCATAGCGCGAGCCTTCGCGACCATAACCCGATTCCTTCACGCCGCCGAACGGCGCGGCCTCGCTCGCGAGCGCGCCTTCGTTGATGCCGACGATGCCCGTTTCGAGCCGCGCCGACACGCGCGCGATGCGCCGCACATCCTGCGTGTAGAAATACGCGGCGAGCCCGAACGGCGTGTCGTTCGCGGCGCCGACGGCCTCGTCCTCGGTATCGAAGCGAAACAACGCCGCGATCGGGCCGAACGTTTCCTCGCAGTTCAGTTGCATGTGGGCAGTCGCGTCGGCGAGCACCGTCGGTGCGTAAAAGTTCGGGCCGAGTTCGGCCAGACGCTTGCCGCCGGCGAGCACGCGCGCGCCGCGCTCGATCGCGTCGCCGACGTGGCGCGCGATCTTGTCCACCGCACGCGCGTTGATCATCGGGCCGATCTGCGCGGCCGGGTCGGTCGCCGGCGCGACCTTCAGCGCGGCGACGCGCGCGGCGAGCTTCGCGGCGAACGCATCGTAGACGCCGGCCTGCACGTACACGCGATTCGGCGACACGCAGGTCTGACCGCCATTGCGGAACTTGGCGGCCATCAGCCCGTCGACCGCGGCATCGAGTTCGGCATCGTCGAACACGATGAATGGCGCATTGCCGCCGAGCTCGAGCGACAGCTTCTTCAGCGTTGCCGCCGATTCGCGCGCGAGCAGCTTGCCGACCGGGGTGGATCCGGTGAACGTGATCTTGCGCACGCGGCCGTCGGCGAGCCAGTCGGCCACGGCATCGATGCCGCGTTCGCGCGACGCGGCAATCATGTTCAGCACGCCGGCCGGCACGCCGGCTTCCTGCGCGAGGAAGGCCAGCGCGAGCGCGGTGAGCGGCGTGTCTTCGGCCGGCTTCGCGACGACCGTGCAGCCCGCGGCCAGCGCGGGCGCGATCTTGCGCGCGATCATCGCGAGCGGGAAATTCCACGGCGTGATCGCGGCGACGATGCCGATCGGCTCCTTGACCGCACTGAGCCGTTTGCCGCGCTGCTGTTGCGGAATCAGGTCGCCGTAGGTGCGCGTCGCCTCCTCGGCGAACCACAGCACGTACGATGCGCCGTAGGCGACTTCACCGCGCGCTTCGGCGAGCGGCTTGCCCTGTTCGCGCGACATCAGCCTTGCGAGATCGTCGGTGTGCGCGACGATCGCCGCGTGCCACGCACGCAGGATCGCGGCCCGTTCGCGAGCGGGCGTTGCACGCCAGGCGGGCAGCGCGCGTGCCGCCGCGTCGGTCGCGGCGCGCGCGTCGGCGGCGCCGCTGTCGGGTGCGTGGGCAACGGTCTCGAGCGTGGCCGGATCGGTGACGTCGAAACGGCGGCCGTCGAGCGCGTCGCGCCAATTGCCGTCGATCAGGTTGGCGGTGCGAACGAGTTCGGTTCGAGACAGCGTAAGCGGCATGACAGATCCTTGGATGGAGCGATTCGGCGACGACGCCAGCGGCGCGGGCGCGCGACTATCCCGCGCGGACGGCGGACCGTCGCGCGCGTGGATGCCGCACGCTGTCCGTCAGTGACGTTCGCCGAACAGCGATTCGAGCGGGTAGTGCCGTTTGACGAACGGCGACTTGATGATCACGTAACTGAAATACTTCTCGATGCCGATGTTCTGCTCGAGCAGCCCTTCGACGATCGTCTGGTAATGGCTCACGCTGCGCGTGATGAATTTCAGCAGATAGTCGTAGCCGCCGCTCGCGAGGTGGCACTCGACGATCTCGTCGACATTGCGGATCGCCGCGACGAAACGGTCGAAGTCCTCGCGCCGGTGGTCGGCCAGCGTGACCTCGGTAAACACGACCTGCACGTCGCCGAGTTTCTCGAGCTGGATGTGCGCACCGTAGCCGGAGATATAGCCGGCCTTCTCGAGCCGCTTCACGCGGATCAGGCAAGGACTGGGCGACAGCCCGACCGCATCGGCCAGTTCGACGTTGGTCATGCGGCCGCGCTTTTGCAACTGGGAGAGGATGCGCAGGTCGATGCGATCTAGCTTGCTGTCCGTCATGGTCGCGTGAGAGGGAAAAAATGGAATGTCCGGTTACTTTAGAGTCGAACGATTGCCGCCACAAGCCCGGCTTTCCCTTGACGGGCTCACGCCGGCAGCGCGTGCGCGGCGTCGAGCGCGCGCTGCACGCCCGGGTCGGCCAGCACGTCGTCGAGCGTCTTTCCCACGCGCTCGAACATCAGGTCGAACTCGCCCGCGGTGAAGCTCAGCGCCGGCGCAAAACCGAGCACGCCGTCGCCGAATGCGCGAAACACCACGCCGTTCGCGTACGCGGCGGCGGCGATCTTGTCGGGCACGCCCAGCGCCGGATCGAAGCGGATCTTGCGTGCCTTGTCGGCCACCAGTTCGAGCGCGCCGAGCAGGCCGACCGAACGCGAGTCGCCCACGAGCGGATGCGCGCGCAGCGCATCGAGCCCCGCGGCGAAACGCGGCGCCAGCGCCTGGCCGTTCGCGAGCAGCCCGCCTTCGTGATAGAGCTTCAGCACCTCGAGGCCGATCGCGGCGCTGACCGGATGCGCGGAATACGTATAGCCGTGGCCGACCGCGGGCGAATCGGCGCGGGTGCCCGCGATCCCTTCATAGATTTCGTCGGACATCAGCACCGCGCCCATCGGCGCATAGCCGGCGGTCAACCCCTTCGCGACGGTCATCAGGTCCGGGTCGACCTGCTCGGCTTCGCACGCGAACAGCGGGCCCGTGCGACCGAAGCCGGTGATCACCTCGTCGGCGACGAACAGGATGCCGAGGCGCCGGCACGCGTCGCGCATCGCCTTCAGCCAGCCGGCCGGCGGCACGATCACGCCGCCGGAACCCTGCACGGGCTCGCAGAAGAATGCCGCGACGTTGTCCGCGCCGAGCTCGGCGACCTTCGCTTCGAGCGCGGCGACCGACGCGGCGATCAGCGCCTGCGAATCGTCGCCGAGCGGGTGGCGATACGGGTAGGGCGACGGGATGTGATGCTGGTCCGCGCGCGGCAGGTCGAAGTGACGGTGGAACGCGGGCAGCGCGGTGAGGCCGGCGCCGATCGACGACGAGCCGTGGTAGCCGCGCTCGAGCGCAATCATCTGCTTTTTCGACGGGCGGCCGGTCGCGTTGAAATAGTGCGTGATGAAACGCACGGCGGAGTCGATCGCATCCGAGCCGCCGAGCGTGAAATACACGCGGTTCAGCGACGGCGGCGCCAGCGCCGCGAGCCGTTCGGCCAGCTCGATCGCGGGCTGCGAGCCGAAATGAAAATAGCCGGTCGCGTAGGGCAGCTTCGCCATCTGCTCGGCGGCGGCCTGCACGATGCTGTCGCGGCCGTAGCCGACGTTCACGCACCACAGGCCCGAGAACGCATCGAGCAGCGTGTGGCCGTCTGCGTCGCGCAGGAACACGCCGTCCGCGGATGCGAGCACGGTGACGCCGCGCGCCTCGTGCGCACGATAGTTGACGACAGGGTGGATCAGGTGTTGACGATCGGCTTCGATCAGCGCGGCTTGGTTCATGGCAGGGCGGGACTCTCGTCGGGTGTCAGCGTGAGTTCATGCTACCGGGCGAGAAATCCGCACGTGCCTTCAATTTGCGGCCGGAAACGTACGAAAGCGGCGTTTTCCCGGGGTGCTTCGACATTTTCTGCTGCGCGCCCCGCCGCGCCGGCCGCGCGCGTCAGTAACCGCGCGCGCGATCGACGACGCCGATCATCGGCTGCCCCGCGCGATGGCGCGCGAGGTTCGCGAGCACGGCGTCGACCGCGGTGTCGGGCCGCGTCGCGCTGGCAATGTGCGGCGTGATGCGAACGCGCGGATGCGTCCAGAACGGGTGGCCGGCCGGCAACGGCTCCGGGTCCGTCACGTCGAGGATCGCGCTGTCGAGGCGGCCGCTGTCGAGCGCGGCGAGCAGCGCGGTCGCATCGAGCTGCGGGCCGCGCCCGACCTGCACGAGCGATGCGCCGGCCGGCAGCGCGTCGAACACGCGCGCGCCGAGCAGGCCGCGCGTGCCGTCGGTGAGCGGCAGCAGGCAGATCAGGATGTCGGTGCGGGCCAGGAACGTGTCGAGCGCCGCGTCGCCCGCGTAGCAGTCGATGCCGTCGAGCGTGCGCGGCGTGCGGCTCCAGCCTGCGCACGGGAAACCGAAGCGCCGCAGCGTGTCGAGCACGGCCTGCCCGAGCGTGCCGAGGCCGAGCACGCCGACGCGTCGCGACGTGGCCGCGCGCACCGGCTTCTCGCGCCACACTTGCGCGCGCTGCTGCGCCGCATAGTCGAACAGGTCGCGGTGAATCGTCAGCACCGCCTGCGTCACGTATTCGACCATCCCGTCGACGATGCCCGGCTCGATCATCCGCACGACCGGAATGTGCGCGGGCACGCGCGACAGGTCGAATTGATCGATGCCCGCGCCGACCGAAAACACGATCTCCAGGTTCGGCAGCAGTGCGACCGGGTCGTCGGGCGGCTGCCATGCGGCAAGGTAGCGCACCGCGTGCGGATCGCCGATGTCGGGCCAGATCCGGAACGCGAGGTCCGGCGCGTGTTGCGCGAAGCGCTGCGCCCATTGCGTGCCGCGCACCGGGTCGGCCTTGTAGAGAAAGCTCATCGCGCGCGCCGCTCAGCCGAGCGCCTGGTTGACGATGGCGAACGTGCGCAGCGCCGGATCGCCGGCGGGCGCCGCGCCGCGCGCCATCGCGACGACGGTATCGACGCGCGGCAGGCCGAGCCCCTGTAGCCAGTCCGACAGCCCGCTGTCGCCCGGCACGTCGAGGCGCACGAACATGCCTTCGTGCAGCGCGAGCCAGTGGCTGATCAGCGCCTGCGCGCGCAGCGTGTCCGGCGCGATCACCGGGCCGATCACGTGGCCGCGGCCGAAACGGCGGAACAGCGCGAAGCCGAGCAGTTCGCCGTCGCGATCGAGCGCGATCCCGTTGGCGACGCCGAGCAGCGCATCGATCACCGCGTCGCGCGGGTAGCCGGCCGCGCGCGATGCGAGCGCGGCGAGACGCGGGCCGTCGGTGGTGCCGAGCGGCCGCATGCGCTCGCCGGGCGGCAGCGAGATCAGCGGCGGCTGGAACGCGGCGCCCTGGTGCTGGTCGATCGTGCCGATCGCGCCGAAGCCGAACTTCACATAGAGCGGCTCGCCGGCCGGCGTCGCATGGAGGAACACGGTCCGCGCGCCGAGACTGTCGACGACGCGCGCGAGCAGTTCGCGGCCGATGCCGCGGCCCTGTCGCTCGGGCGACACGATCACCATGCCGAGCGATGCGTGCGACTCGCCGAAGGGCCAGCCGAGCGCGGTGCCGACGATGCCGGCTTCGTCTTCGGCGACGAAGCCGCTGCCGAGCTGGAATGCGAAGCGCCAGTCGTCGAGCCGGTGCGGCCACTTGACCGCCTCCGACAGCCGGTGCGCGGCGGGCAGGTCGGTTTCGGCGAACGGGCGATAGGTGAGCTTGCTGGAAGGATTGAGGTCGGCCACGCCGGACTCCGGATGGGTAGGAATGACGCGTTCACTGTGCCAGCGCCGTTGCGGCCCGGATAGGACGATTCGCCTGTTTTGCGGCGGCTGCGGCCGGTCGGGCGAGTTCGACGCAAACCGGCTCGATCGGCGCGCCGGAACGCGCGGTTCGTGCCGGCCCGGCCAGTCATTCCGGCAGCTTCTGCTGCATGAACGCCAGTAGGATTGAAGCACGGTGGCGCACCGCTCGCTGCCGCGTCGCACCGCGTTGCGGCCGAGCCGGGCACCCGCGTCGCGGTTTCACGCGCCCCGCCGGCCGGCCGGCGCGCACCGCGCGGGAGCGCACCGCAGATCGTGCCGTGCAGCGCGCGCAACACGCGGCGATTCTGCGTTTTGAGCGGCGCCGAACGATGCGCGAAGGATTTTTTGCCTTGGTTCAATTCCGTACAACCCAGCCCGTCCCCGGCCCTGCCGGGGCTTCACACCGACAGGACGTCACCATGATCCAATTTGAACCGAAGTTCATCACGTTCGACTGCTACGGCACGCTTACCCGCTTCCGGATGGCCGACATGGCGCGGGAGGTCTATGCGGACCGGCTGTCACCCGTCGCGCTCGAGGAATTCGTGCGTGCGTTCGCCGCCTACCGGCTTGACGAGGTGCTCGGTGCGTGGAAGCCGTATCGCGACGTCGTCGTCAACGCGATCCGGCGCACCTGTGCGCGGGTCGGCACGAAATTCGACGAAGCCGAGGCCGAGCGTTTCTATCATGCAGTGCCGACGTGGGGCCCACATCCGGACGTGCCGGCGGGCCTGTCGCGGCTCGCGACGAAGTACAAGCTCGTGATCCTGTCGAACGCGTCGGACGACCAGATCATGAGCAACGTCGACAAACTCGGCGCGCCGTTCCATGCGGTGTTCACCGCGCAACAGGCGCAGTCGTACAAGCCGCGGATGCAGGGCTTCGAATACATGTTCGGCAAGCTCGGCTGCAAGCCGGAGGACGTGCTGCACGTGTCGTCGAGCCTGCGCTACGACCTGATGACGGCCGAGGATCTCGGTATCAAGCACAAGGCGTTCGTCAACCGCGGCCATGAGCCGGGCACGCCGTTTTACAACTACTACGAGGTGTCGGACATCGGCCACCTCGCGACGCAACTCGGGCTGTAAGCCACGCGCCGGCTGCGCGATGCGTGCCGTCGCGCAGCCCACCGGCGGCCCGCTGCGATGCCCGGGAAAGCCCGTGCACGTGGCCGGCCGTCGGCATCAGAAGCTCACGCACACCTTGCGCGGCGCCTCGCGCACCTGCCATAGCCCCCCGGTACTCGCGGCGAAGAACAGCGTATCGCCCGCGCCGAACTCGAGCGCGTCCTGGCCGCCCGGTGCGAACGTGCCGGCACCGGACAGGAAGTGCATCACCTCCGCCTCCTTCACGTTGCACCGGCATGTGCCCGGCAAGCCGGCTGTGCGCCGCTTCCCGGGCAGGCCGGCTTCGCTGGCGCGGGCAATCTTCCGAAGAACCGTTTGCCCGCTGCCCGCGCACCGCACCGGGCAAACGGCGGTGCGCCGGGGCACGCAGCAAATCATGCTGCGCAGGCGGCCCAAAACGGTCGAATCGTGTCGTGCAGCCGCCCCGAATCGCGACAACCCGCATTTTGGCGATGCTTAAATGAACTCAATGCGCACGACGTCGCGCCCGGCACCAGCAGGCGGGCGCGGCGGGTTTCTCGAACCACGCTGGACCCCAGGGTCTGCTTACATATGGAACGTGCATGCGAATACGTCAGTATTCGCGGCGCCGCGCGGCGAGCGGCCGTTCTCGTGGCAACGCATGCACGTTCCACATGTAAACAGACCCTAGACCCACTTACCACAGTCAGGAGCAGTTCGGATGAGCGACGATATCGACAACGGCGGCGGCAAGGGCGGCTTCACGCGCCGCGACATGATGCGGGTCATGGCGGCGAGCGGCATGATGGCCGTCGGCGGCGGCGGGCTGCTGATGGACGCGCAGTCGGCGTTCGCCGCGCCGGCGCCCAAGCGCGGCGGCAAGATCCGGGTCGCGAACGAATCGAGCTCGACGGCCGATACGCTCGACCCGGCCAAGGGCTCGACGGGCGCCGACTACATTCGCTTCTTCATGTTCTACAGCGGCCTCACGCAGCTCGACGCGAGCCTGACGCCGCAGATGAATCTCGCCCAGTCGCTGCAGACGACCGACGCGAAGACGTGGATCATCAAGCTGCGCAAGGGCGTCACGTTCCACGACGGGAAACCGGTCGGGCCGGCCGACGTGGTGTATTCGCTGATGCGCCACAAGAACGCGGCCACCGCCTCGAAGGTCAAGCCGCTCGCCGATCAGTTCGCCGATGCGAAGGCCAGCGGCCCGGACGAAGTCACGCTCACGCTCGCCAGCGCGAACGCCGATCTGCCGGTGATCCTCGCGACGCCGCAGCTCGTGATCGTCAAGGACGGCACGACCGACTTCAGCACCGGCATCGGCTGCGGCCCGTACAAGCTGAAGTCGTTCAAGCCGGGCGTGTCGACCGTCGGCGTGCGCAACGACAGCTACTTCAAGCCGGGGATGCCGTACCTCGACGAAATCGAGCTGATCGGCATCAGCGACAGCGCCGCGCGCCTGAACGCGCTGCTGTCGGGCGACGTGCACCTGATCAACGCGATCGATCCGCGCTCGACGCAGCGGGTCGCGTCGACGCCGGGCTATGCGCTGAAGGAAACCAAGTCGGGGCTCTATACCGACCTGATCATGCGCAGCGACAACCCGCTGACCGCGAACCCGGATTTCGTCGAAGGGATGAAGTACCTGTTCGATCGCGAACAGATCCGCTCGGCGGTATTCCGCGGCTACGCGGTGGTCGGCAACGACCAGCCGATCCCGCCGGGGCATCGCTACTTCAACGCGTCGCTGCCGCAGCGGCCGCACGATCCGGACAAGGCGAAGTTCCTGTTCCAGAAGGCGGGCGCACTGGGCGTCGCGCTGCCGCCGATCTATGCGACCTCCGACGCAAACGGGTCGATCGAAATGGCCGTGCTGCTGCAGCAGGCCGGCCAGAAGATCGGGCTGAACCTGCAGGTGAACCGCGTGTCGCCCGACGGCTACTGGTCGAACCACTGGATGAAGCATCCGCTCGGCTTCGGCAACATCAACCCGCGCTCGAGCGCCGACGTGCTGTTCACGCAGTTCTTCAAGTCGGATGCGCCGTGGAACGAGTCGGGCTGGAAGAACGCGAAGTTCGACCAGTTGCTGCTCGCCGCCCGCTCGGAAACCGACGACGCGAAGCGCAAGCAGATGTACGGCGACATGCAGGTGCTCGTCGCACAGCAGTGCCGGGTCGGCATTCCGGCCTTCATCAGCTTCCTCGACGGATACGACAAGCGGCTCGCGGGCCTCGGGTCGATCCCGACCGGCGGGATGATGGGCTTCATGTTCGCCGAGAACGTGTGGTGGAACGCGTGACGCCGATGCGTGCCGCCGCCGCGCGGCCGGTGCGGGCCACCGCCCCGGTCGCGCGCGACTTTTCACGGAGTGCCGCTTCATGAATCGAATCCTGCTCGCGCTGATCGGCCGGCGCATCGCGGTCACCGCGCTGACGCTGCTGATCGTGTCCGCGATCATCTTCACGATCACGAACCTGCTGCCGGGCGACGCCGCGCAGGCCGCGCTCGGCCAGTCGGCCACACCGGAGACGATCGCCGCGCTGCGCCAGCAGTTCGGCCTCGACATGCCGGCTCATGTGCGCTACCTGCACTGGCTCGCGGGGCTGCTGTACGGCGATTTCGGCCGCTCGCTGTCGGGCGACATGCCGGTGTCGGAGATGATCGGCGGACGCCTGCCGAAGTCGCTCGCGCTCGCGGCGATCACGACCGCCGTGTCGGTGCCGATCGCGCTGCTGCTCGGTATCCTCGCGGCGGTCAAGCGCGAGTCGGTGGTCGACCGCGCGATCAGCCTCGGTACGCTGTCGCTCGTCGCGACGCCGGAATTCCTGATCGCGACGGTCGCCGTGCTGGTGCTCGCCGTGAAGCTGCACTGGCTGTCCGCGTTGTCGTACAGCGGCCCGATCGAAAGCGTGCACGACTTCCTGCGCGCGTATGCGATGCCGGTGCTGACGCTGTGCGCGGTCGTGATCGCGCAGATGGCCCGGATGACGCGGGCCGCGGTCATCGAGCAGCTGAGCGCGTCGTATGTCGAGATGGCCGTGCTCAAGGGCGCGAGCCCCGCGCGCGTCGTGCTGCGCCATGCGCTGCCGAACGCGGTCGGCCCGATCGCCAATGCGATCGCCCTGAGCCTGTCGTATCTGCTCGGCGGCGTGATCGTCGTCGAGACGATCTTCAACTATCCGGGCCTCGCGAGCCTGATGGTCGATGCTGTCGGCAACCGCGATTTCCCGCTGGTCCAGGCGTGCACGCTGATCTTCTGCGTCGCCTATCTGACGCTCGTGCTGTTCGCCGACCTGTGCTCGATCGTGTCGAACCCGAGACTGCGGACCTGAGTGTCCCGTCCTCTTTCCAGGATGCCGCCCATGCACCCGACCGAACCCGTACAACGCAGCAACGTGCTGCCGCCGCCCGGCGATCCGCTCCCGCCGTGGGAAGGCGCGCCGCCGCCCGCCGCGCCTTCCCCCGACCAGCCGCCCAGGCGCCGCGCCGCGCGCGTCAGACTGACGACCGGCGGCCGCGTCGGCCTGTCGATGGTCGGCCTGATGCTGTTCATCGCGGTGTTCGCGCCGCTGCTCGCGCCGCATGACGTCGGCGCGATCGTCACGCCGGACGTGTTCGCACCGTTCAGCGTGAAGCTGCCGTTCGGCTCCGACTTTCTCGGCCGCGACATGCTGAGCCGGATCCTGTACGGCACGCGGCTGACCGTGCTGCTCGCGCTCGCGGCGGTGCTGCTCGCCGCGCTGACCGGCACGACGCTCGGGCTGCTCGCGACCGTGTCGGGCCGCGCGGTCGACGAGACGATGAGCCGGCTGCTCGATGCGCTCACGTCGATCCCGTCGAAGATGTTCGCGCTGATGTTCGTCGCCGCGTTCGGTTCGTCGCTGCCGCTCCTGGTCCTGACCGCCGCGGTCAGCTACATGCCGGGCTCGTACCGGATCGCGCGCGCGCTGGCGGTCAACATCAGCACGCTCGAATTCGTGCAGGTCGCGCGGGCGCGCGGCGAAAGCGCGCTGTACATCGCGTGCATCGAGATGCTGCCGAACATGATCCACCCGATGCTGGCCGATACCGGGCTGCGCTTCACGTTCGTCGTGCTGCTGCTGAGCGGGCTGAGCTTTCTCGGGCTCGGCGTGCAGCCGCCGTACGCGGATCTCGGCTCGCTCGTGCGCGAGAACATCGCGAGCCTCGGCGACGGCTCGGCCGTCGCGATCATGCCCGCGGTCGCGATCGCGATCCTGACGGTGGGCGTCAACCTGTTGATCGACGGCCTGCCGCATCGCGGCCGCCGCAAGGGCGCGGCCGGCGCCGCCGGAGGGCAGTGATGCAACACGAATCGAACCCGCTCGTCGAGGTGCGCGGGCTGCGCGTGGTCGGCGGCCGGCCCGGCGGCGAGGAAACGACGATCGTCCACGGCGTCGACTTCGAGATCCGGCGCGGCGAGGTGCTTGCGCTGATCGGCGAGTCCGGCTCCGGCAAGACGACCATCGCGCTGTCGCTGATGGGCCATGCGCGTGCCGGCTGCCGGATCGCCGGCGGCTCGGTGAAGCTCGGCGGCACGGACGTCTGCACGTTGTCCGCGCACGCGCTGGCCGCGCTGCGCGGCCGCAAGGTCGCGTATATCGCGCAGAGCGCGGCCGCCGCGTTCAACCCGTCGCGCACGATCCTCGACCAGGTGATCGAGAGTGCGCTGATCCACAGGACGATGCCCAGGCGCGAGGCGCAGGCGAAGGCGGTCGAGCTGTTTCGCGCGCTCGCGCTGCCCGAGCCGGAGACGATCGGCAAGCGTTATCCGCACCAGGTGTCGGGCGGGCAGCTGCAGCGGCTGATGGCCGCGATGGCGCTGATCACCGATCCGGAGCTGGTGATCCTCGACGAGCCGACCACCGCGCTCGACGTGACCACGCAGATCGACGTGCTGCAGGCCTTCAAGAGCGTGATCCGGCGCTGCGGGATGAGCGCCGTATACGTGTCGCACGATCTGGCCGTGGTCGCGCAGATGGCCGACCGGATCGTGGTGCTGAGCGACGGCGTGATCCGCGAAGCGGGCGATACCGAGCAGATCCTGCATGCGCCGACGCATCCGTACACGCAGAGCCTGATCGCGGCGGTGACGCCGGGCGATGCCGAACGCAACGCGAAAGCGGCAAGCGCCGCGCCGGCGCCGCTGCTCGACGTGCGCGGCGCGGTCGCCGGCTACGGCGGCCGTACCGCGAAAGGCTGGCCCGTGAAGGTGATCCTGCACGAAGTCGACCTGCGTATCGGGCGCGGGCAGACGGTCGGCGTGATCGGCGAATCGGGCTCCGGCAAGACGACGCTCGCGAAGGTGATCGCCGGCCTCGTGCCGGCGACGGGCGGGCAGATCCTGCTCGACGGCGAGCCGCTCGCGCTCGATACGGCCAAGCGCACCAAGGAGCAGCACCGCCGCGTGCAGATCGTGTTCCAGAACGCCGATACCGCGCTCAATCCGGTGCATACCGTCGAGCGCACGCTGGCGCGGCCGCTCGCGTTCTATCACGGGATCAAGGGCGCGCGTGCGCGGCAGCGCGTCGCGGAACTGCTCGAACTCGTGCGGCTGCCGCAGGCGGTCGCCGCGCGGCGCACCGGCGAGCTGTCGGGCGGACAGAAGCAGCGCGTGAACCTCGCGCGTGCGCTCGCGGCCGAGCCCGACCTGATCCTGTGCGACGAGGTCACGTCGGCACTCGACACCGTGGTCGGCGCCGCGATCATGGACTTGCTGCGCGACCTGCAGGCGAAGCTCGGCGTGTCGTACGTGTTCATCACGCACGACATCGCGAAGGTGCGCGCAATCAGCGACGACATCGTCGTGCTGTACGCGGGCCGCCGCGTCGAGACGGGCAGCCGCGACGCGCTGTGCGCGCCGCCTTACCACCCGTATTCGCACCTGCTCGTGTCGTCCGCGCCGGAGCTGCGCGCGGGCTGGCTCGACGATGCGGCCGAGCGCTGCCACCGGCCGCTCGTGCCGATCGGCGCGAGCGCCGACGACGCCGAGCTGTGTCCGTTCCTGTCGCGCTGCGCGATGCGGGTGGACGGCGTGTGCAACCGGACCGCGCCCACGCTGCGCACGCTCGAGAACGGCGCGCAGGTGTTGTGCCATCGCAGCGAGGAAGATCTCGCGCGCTTCCAGGCCCAGCCGGCGGAGGGCGTCGCGCCGGTGCAGCCGGCGCGCCAGTAGCGTGCCGCATCATTCGTTCATCGCGCTCGCCGGCCCGGCGAGCGGCCTTCCGCATAGTGTGCTGCGGCGGTCGTGCAAAACGGTGAATCGTGCGCGCGCGGTGCGCGAATACGCGGCAACTGCGCTTTCTGACGGTGGTTAAATGGCTTTCAACGGGCGATCGCCCCGATCGCTGTTGCGGAATGCTTGAGAAGGATCCGATGAAATTCGACTCGTACTGGCTGGATACCCGCCCCGCGTTTCGTGCCGGCTGCGAAGGGCCTGTCGAAGGGCGCGCCGACGTGGCCGTGATCGGCGGCGGCTTCACCGGCCTGTCGGCGGCGCTCGCGCTTGCGCAGCGCGGCGTATCGGTGGTCGTGCTCGAAGCCGCGCAGGTCGCGGGCGAAGCGTCCGGCCGCAACGGCGGCCAGTGCAATACCGGCGTCGCGCAGGACTACGCGTCGCTTGTCGCGCGCGTCGGCGCCGAACCCGCCAGGCAGTTCTATCGCGCGTACGAAAGCGCGGTGAGGAGCGTCGAGGCGATCGTTGCCGAACATGCGATCGACTGCGATTTCCGGCATGCCGGCAAGCTGAAGCTCGCCGCGAAACCGCAGCATTTCGCGGGACTGGCAAAGACGTTCGACGTGCTGCGGCGCGAAGTGGATCCCGACATCGAACTGATCGAGCCGTCGCGGATCCGCGATGAAATCGCCTCCGACGGCTTCTACGGCGGGCTGTTGCAGCGCAATGGCGTGCAGATGCACATGGGCAAGTTCGGCGTCGGCCTCGCGCAGGCGGCAGTGCGGGCGGGCGCGCGCATCTACGAGCAGGCGGCCGTCACGCAGCTCGAGCGGATCCAGGGCGAGCGCCACATGATCACTTGCACGCGCGGCACGCTCGTCGCCGATCGCGTGCTGGTCGCGACCGGTGCGTCGCAACATGGCCCGTTCGCCTGGTTCAGGCGGCGCATCGCGCCGGTCGGCAGTTTCATCGTCGTCACCGAGCCGCTGCCCGACGCGCAGCTGAACCGGCTGTTCCCGCACCGCCGTGCATACGTGACGTCGCGCCAGATCGGCAACTACTTCCGCGTGACGCCCGACAACCGGCTGCTGTTCGGCGGCCGCGCGCGCTTCGCGATGTCGAGCCCGCGCTCCGACGCGAAAAGCGGCGAGATCCTGCGCACCGGCATGGCCGGCTATTTCCCGGAACTGGCCAACGTGCGGCTCGATTACTGCTGGGGAGGGCTGGTCGACATCACCGCCGACCGGCTGCCGCGCGCGGGCCAGCACAACGGGCTCTATTACTCGATGGGCTACAGCGGCCACGGCGTGCAGATGTCCGTGCACATGGGCCGCGTAATGGCCGACGTGCTGTACGGCGCGGCCGCGTCGAATCCGTGGCGCGAGCTCGACTGGCCGGCGATGCCCGGCCATTTCGGGCACGCATGGTTCCTGCCGTTCGTCGGCGCGTATTACCGGATGCAGGATTTCCTGCACTGAAGCGGCTGCCCCGGGAGGATTCGATATGACCACACGATTCGTTTGCACGCTCGGCGTCGGCGACACGACTTCCGCGCCGATCGGGCGGTTCTCGATCGCGCATTTCGCCGCGCAGGATGCTGCTGTCAAGGCGGCCGCATGAACACGGTGAGCATGGTCGCGCTGTTCCGCGATCCGGCCGAAGGCGCGACGCCTCGCACGCTGCATGTCCCGGGGCCCGTGTCGCGGGCGATCGGCGACGTGCTGCGCACGATCGATGCATCGTTCGCGCAGCCGCTGAACCTCGACACGCTCGCGGCGGTGGCCGGATTGAGCGTGTCGCGCTTCACCGCGCGCTTTCGCGGCGAAGTCGGGTTGTCGCCGCATCGATATCTGTGCCTGGTGCGCGTGCGGCGTGCGCAGGATTTGTTGCGCGCCGGCCTGGCGCCTTCGGTCGTCGCGACCGAGGTCGGATTCTTCGATCAGAGCCATCTGTGCCGGCATTTCCGGCGGGTGCTCGGCATCACGCCGCGCGATTACGTGGTCGCGCCGCCGGGTTGCGCGCCGGCGCGAACGTCGCCGATGCGCACGCGCGCCGAACGCAGCGAAGGGGCGTGTCACGTTGCGTAGGCGAAAACGCGGACAGTGTCCGCGAACAACGATTTCCGATACCGCGCGACGGGTTCTCGACCACCTCGTCGCGCATTGGCAGGAGCAGAAATGACCGCAGCTTTCGTGTTGCATCGTGCCGACGGCACGGCGAATACAACCGCCTTCCGCAAGCAGGCGTTCGGCGAGCGCGACCCGTTCGCGCGACAGCGGGAGATCGCGTGGGAAGGGCCCGACTCGATGGCCGCCGGGCGTATCCGTTTCGCTGGCGAACTTGACGTCCCGAGTTATCCGCACATTGAAACGCTCGTCGTCGTCGAAGGCGAGCTGATGCTCGAAGCGGCGGGAGCCGCCCCGTTGGTGCTGGGCGCGGGGGAGGGGGCTGTCATCGGCAGCGGCACGGCGCTTCGCGTCGTCGCGGAGTCGCGCGTGCTCGTCATGTTCTGCGCAGCCGCGTGCACCGCACCGACGAAGCGCGGCGTGTTCCCGCTGCGTGCCGACGCCGACTTCAAGCCCTCCGCATCGCTGCCGGCAGAGGTGCTGCTCGGCCCCGCACCGCAATGCCGCAGCGACAACGTGTTCGTCGACGACGGCGCCGGGTGCTGCGCGGGCACGTGGGATTCGACGCCCTATCACCGGATCGTTCGCCCGCATCGCGTGAACGAGTTCATGCTCCTGCTGGCCGGCAGCGTGCGGTTCGCCGCGCCCGACGGCAGCGTGCTGTCGCTCGGCGCCGGCGACGCGCTGTTCGTGCCGCGCGGCGCACCCATCGGGTGGGAAAGCCGCGAACGCGTGGCGAAATTCTACGTCGTGCAAAACGTCCGCGTATCAACCGAACGAGACTGAACATGTCCCCTCCGCTGCGCCATATAGAAACTTCGCCCACGCTGCCGGCCGCGGCCGATGTCGTCGTGATCGGCGGCGGAATCATCGGCGTCTTTACTGCTTACTACCTGGCCCGGCGCGGGGTATCGGTCGCGCTGGTCGAGAAGGGGCGGATCGGGGCCGAGCAGTCGAGCCGCAACTGGGGCTGGTGCCGGCAACAGAACCGCGACGAGCGCGAATTGCCGATGGCGAGCAAGAGCATCGATCTGTGGGAACGATTCGCCGCCGAATCCGGCGAAGACACGGGTTTTCATCGCTGCGGGCTGCTGTATCTGAGCAATGACGAGGCCGAGCTGTCCCGCTGGGCCAAGTGGGGCGACTTCGCGAAAACCGCGGGCGTGACGACCTGCATGCTCGACAGCAAGCAAGCCGGCGAACGCGGGCGCGCCACCGGGCGGCCGTGGAAGGGCGGCGTGTTCTCGCCGAGCGACGGCACGGCCGACCCGGGGAAGGCCGCGCCGGCCGTGGCGGCTGCGCTCATGAAGCTCGGCGGCAGCGTCCACCAGCACTGCGCGGCGCGCGGCATCGAGCTCGAGGGCGGCCGCGTCAGCGGCGTCGTCACGGAAGCCGGCGTGATCAGGACCAGGACCGTCGTGCTCGCCGGGGGCGCGTGGGCGTCGTCGTTCTGCCGCCAGCTCGACATCCGTTTTCCACAGGCGTCGATCCGCCAGTCGATCCTGAGCGTGTCGCCGGTCGAACAGCGCTTGCCGGATGCGCTGTACACCTCCGGCGTGTCCGTGACGCGCCGCAGCGATGGACGCTACGCACTGGCCATCAGCGGCCGCGCGCGCGTGGACGTGACGCCGCAGTTCCTGCGCTTCGCTCCGCAGTTCGTGCCGATGTTCGCGAAGCGCTGGCGCAACCTGCTGCCGGGCGGCCTCGAGGGCATGCGCGGCGGCCATGAAACGCTCAAGCGGTGGCGGCTCGATGCGCCGACCCCGATGGAGGCGGTGCGCATTCTGGATCCGAAGCCCGATATGCCGACCGTCACCGAAACGTACCGCCGTGCCGTCGAACTGCTGCCCGAGCTACGCGAAGCAACGATCACGCACGCATGGGCGGGGTTCGTCGACAGCACGCCGGACGGCGTCCCGGGTATCGGCGAAGTGCCGGGCGTGCCGGGATTGATCCTGGCGGCAGGTTTTTCCGGGCACGGTTTCGGCATTGGCCCGGGCGCCGGCCACTTGATCGCGGATCTCGTCACGGGCGCGCAACCGATCGTGGACCCGATGCCGTATCGGCCGAGCCGGTTCGGCGATTCCGCGTGGGGCAAGGTTGCCGATTTCTAGTTTGAGGCCGTGTCGCGGCGCATGGCATCGACTCAAGGACACTCTGTAATGAATTCACCCATCGATTCACCGGTTCGTCACTTGACGGAAGCCGGAAGGCTGAATCGTTTCTTCATCGACGGCGACTGGGTTTTGCCCGATGGCGGGGACCGGTTCGCGGTCGTCTGTCCGTCCACTGAAGACACGCTGTGCGAGATCCCGCTCGGCAACGCGCGCGACGCCGATCGCGCGGTGCGGGCCGCGCGCCACGCTTTCGAGCGCTGGGCCGCGACCTCGCCGCAGCAGCGCGCCGCGCTGCTCGACCGCGTTCACGCGTTGATACTGGCGCGCGCCGAACGGTTCGCCATGGCGCTCGCGATGGAAATGGGCGCGCCGATCAACTACGCACGCAGTGCGCATGTGCCGCTCGCGGCGGAACATATCCGGGTCGCGCGCGACAATCTGGCCGGTTATCCGTTCCGGACCCGGCGCGGGACGACCGCGATCGTGCGTGAGCCGATCGGCGTCTGCGCGCTGATCACACCGTGGAACTGGCCGATCTATCAAATCACCGCGAAAGTCGGCCCGGCGCTCGCGGCAGGCTGCACGGTGGTGCTGAAACCCAGTGAGCTGTCGCCGCTCAGCGCGTTGCTGTTCGCGGAAGTGATCGCCGATGCGGGCGTGCCCGCGGGCGTGTTCAACCTGGTGAGCGGCAGCGGAACGGAAGTGGGCGCATCGCTCGCGTCGCACCCGGAGGTCGACATGGTTTCGATCACCGGATCGACGCGCGCCGGCGTGCTGGTTGCGCAAGCGGCCGCGCCGACCGTCAAGCGCGTCGCGCAGGAGCTTGGCGGCAAGTCGCCGAACCTCGTATTGCCCGATGCGGACCTGCAGCGCGCCGTCGCGCCGGGCGTCGCCGCCGCGTTCCGGAACATGGGCCAGTCGTGCAGCGCGCCGACCCGGTTGATCGTGCCGCGCAGCGTCCTGGGCCGCGTCGAGGAACTGGCCGTCGCGGCCATGGAGCGGATGGTGGTCGGCGATCCGTTCGCCGAGGCGACGACGCATGGCCCGCTGGCCAATCGCGCGCAGTTCGGCCGGGTCGCGCAGATGATCGACGCGGGCATCGACGAACGGGCGAAGCTGATCGCCGGCGGCCCCGGGCGGCCGGCGGGATTCGACCGGGGCTTTTATGCGCGGCCGACCGTCTTTTCCGACGTCCGCACCGACATGGCGATCGCGCAGCAGGAGATCTTTGGCCCGGTCCTCGCGATCCTTCCGTACGACACCGTCGACGAAGCTGTCGCCATCGCGAACGACACGGTCTACGGGCTTGGCGCCCATGTGCAGGGCGCCGACAAGGAACGCGTGCGCGCGGTGGCCGCGCGCATCCGGTCGGGGCAGGTGCACCTGAACTACCCGGCATGGGACCCTCAGGCTCCGTTCGGCGGGTACAAGCAGTCGGGCAACGGCCGCGAGTACGGGATCGAAGGGATGGAAGAGTACACGGAGGTCAAGTCGATCCTGGGCTTCTACGACTGAAGCAGCCGCTGCGTGCGAACGCGGCGCAGTACAGAATGGAAGCTGTCTAATTTTCGAAGGTGCCGGCATTGGAAAACCCTGACCTCCCCGAGACGTCCCTGAAAGCACATCACGCACACTGGACGGCCTTGCGCCGCGATCTGCATGCGCATCCCGAGCTGCGATTCGAGGAACACCGGACGGCCGACGTCGTTGCCCGCGAGCTTGAAGATCTCGGCTATACGGTGTTGCGCGGGCTGGGCGGCACGGGCGTCGTCGCGAGCCTGCCCGGTGCGGACCCGAGCCGCGGCATCGTGCTCCGTGCCGATCTGGATGCGTTGCCGATCCAGGAAGTCAATGACTTCGCACACGCATCGGGCGCGCAAGGGGTCATGCATGCGTGCGGGCATGACGGGCATACCGTCATGCTGCTCGGGGCCGCGCGCATCATGAAGGCGCTGCCGCAGCTGCCGGGCACGGTTCATTTCGTGTTTCAGCCCGGAGAAGAGGGCGGTGCGGGCGCGCGGAAGATGATCGACGACGGGCTGTTCGAGCAATGCCCGACGGAAGCGGTATTCGGCATGCACAACTGGCCCGGTTTGCCGGCCGGGCATTTCGGGTTGCGCACGGGGCCGATCATGGCCGCGGGCGCCCGGTTCAGGATCACGGTAGCCGGCAAAGGCGCGCATGCGGCGCAGCCGCATCTGGGCGTCGATCCCGTCCCGCTCGCATGTTCGATGGTGCTGCAGTGTCAGACCATCGCTGCGCGGCACAAGGATCCCGTGGATCCCGCTGTCATTTCCGTCTGCATGTTCCATGCGGGAACGACGGACAACGTCATTCCGGACAGCGCCGAGCTGCGCGGGACGATACGCACGCTGTCGTCTGCATTGCAGCAACAACTGCAGCGCGACGTCCGGCTCATGTGCGAGGGGCTGGCCCGCGCACATGGCGCGCAAGCCGACGTCGAATTTTTTCAGTACTACCCGGCGACGGTCAACACGCCGGCCGAGACCGCGCTCTGCGAAGCGGTGATTCGCGAGACGTTCGGCGACGAACGCCTTTACCCCGACGTGCCGCCGAACATGACGTCCGAAGACTTCGGCTTCATGCTGGAGGAGCGCCCCGGCGCTTACGTGCTGATCGGCAATGCGCCGGCCGAAACGGGCGCGCCGGCGCTGCATCACCCGAAATACGATTTCAACGACGAGATCATTCCGGCCGGCGTCCGGTATTGGGTCGCCCTGGCACAGGGTTACTTCAGGCGTTCATCGGGAACGTGCGCCTGACGCCGAACCGGTCGGCTGTCAGACGGCATGGAATAGTCATGCTGCGCCGGGCCATGGGTGATATGGCATCGACGATGCCGAACGCGATCGCACCGGCGATCAGCGACTGGGTGCCCGCCGGGCGGTGCGGCTGCCGTGAAAAGCGCCGGCAGCATCGCCGTGCACCCGGGAGCGGTTGCGCATGGGCGTCGGTCCCGCATCGGCTGCCGATGCGGGAATCGGCCTAGTCCTCGCCGAGCGCCGACACTGCAGCCCTCAGCGCCAGCAGATAGCTTTGGACGCCGAAGCCGCAAATCTGCCCGCTGACGATCTCGGCCAGGACGGAGTGATGCCGGAACGGCTCGCGTGCATGAATGTTGGACATGTGCAGTTCGACGATCGGGCACGTGAGGATGGCAAGGGCATCGCGAATGCCGTAGCTGTAATGCGTCCACGCCCCCGCGTTGATCAGCACCGCATCCTGACGTTCCTCGAAAGCGCGATGAATGCGCTCGCACATCGCTCCCTCGCTGTTCGTCTGGAACGATTCCACCTGTGCACCCAGTTCCGTCGCGAGCCCTTGCAGCCGCGCATCGATCTGCGCGAGCGTGATCGTCCCGTACTGTGCCGGATCGCGCTTGCCGAACATGTTGTGATTGATGCCGTGCAGCATCAGGATCTTCTTCATGTGGATCTCCATCGCGTGTTCAATCAAACGGCACGGCCAGCCGATCGATCACCGAACTGGTCCTGGGGCGTACGCCGCGCCACCACGCGAACGCTTCGGCCGCCTGCTCGACCAGCATGCCGACGCCATCCGCGATCCCGTGCACCCCGGCATTTTTCGCGAGCCGGAGAAACGGCGTCAGCCGCTTGCCGTATGCAAGTTCGTAGGCCGTGCCGGCCGGACTGAACACGCTCGGCGGGACCGGCGGCAGGTCGCCGGTCAGGCTGGCCGACGTCGCATTGACGACCAGGTCGAAACGCCCCATCCGCGCGAGGTCTGCGTAGCCGCTGGCAACGAGCGAACCGCGTCCGGCAACCTGCGCGGCGAGTGCGCGCGCCTTGTCGACGTCGCGATTCGCGATGACCAGTTCAGCCGGTCCGGCTTCGAGGAACGGCAAAAGCGCGCCGCGTGCCGCGCCGCCTGCACCGAGCACCAGTACACGCTTGCCGGCCATCGGCAGATGGAGGTTCGCTTCGATATCGCGAACCAGTCCGATGCCGTCGAAGTTGTCCGCCAGGATGCGGCCGCCGTCGAACTTGAGCGCGTTGGCCGCGCCCGCGAGCATCGCGCGCTCGCTGCGTTCGTCCGACATCGCGAACGCATCGAGCTTGAACGGCGCGGTAACGTTGATGCCCTTGCCGCCGCCCTCGAAAAACGCACGAACCGCGACAGCGAAAGCGCCTGCCGGCTCGACGGGCCCCTCGATCGCCGTATAGCTGATGTCCTGCCGCGTTTCTTGCGCGAAGAGACCGTGAATCAGCGGGGATTTCGTGTGTCCGATCGGATTGCCGATCACCGCGTATTGGTCGGTCATCATTGGCTCGCTTTTGAATAGAGGACGCCATCGGCCTGCATCGCGTCGATTTCGGCCGCATCGAACCCGAGGGAAAGAGCGATTTCCGCGTTGTGCTGCCCGAGATCGGGCGCGACGTCGCGAATCGTCGTATCGCAATCGGAAAACCGGAAGGGCAGGTTGGGCAGGCGCAGCGTCCCGTAGCGCGGATGCTGTTGCTCGACGACCATGCCTCTGGCCTGGATCTGCGGATCGTTCAACACCTCGTCGATGCGCTGCACCTTCGCGCAGGGAACGTCGATGCCGTCCAGCAGATCCAGCACCGACGCGACGGAACGCGCGGCCACCCACGGCTCGACCACGGACAGGATCTCCGCGCGGTGCGCGTTGCGCCCGGTGCTGTCGTGAAACCGCGTGTCGGCGCCGAAGCTTGCCGGGCCGCCATGCGTCGCGATCAGCTCGGCAAAGCGCTTCCACGCGTCGTCGACTTGCGCGGCGATCACGAGATCGCCGTCCGCGGCGCGGAACACGCCATAGAGCGTCGAGGTCGGCATGTCGTGCCCCGTCTGCTCGGGCAGCACGCCTTTCAGCGTGTAGCACTGCACCGCATATTCGTGCATCGATACCAGCGTGTCGTACAGCGCCATGTCGACGTGTTGCCCGCGGCCGCTCTTCACGCGCCCCAGCAGCGCGGCGTTGATGGCCGCGACCGCATGAATGCCGGTGTACATGTCGCCGAGCGAGATGCGCAGCAACGGCGGCCGCTCGCCCGGCGTGCCGACCATCTGCATGATTCCGCTCTTGGCTTCCGCGATCAGCCCGAAGCCTGCGCGATGCGCATCGGGACCGGTATGCCCGTACGCCGAAATCGAACAGTAGACGAGGCCCGGATTGCGCGCCGACAGTTCGGCATAGCCGAGCCCGAGCTTGTCCAGCGCGCCCGGCCGATAGTTCTCGATGAACACGTCGGCCGAGTCGCACAGGCGCTGCATGAACGCCTTGCCGCGCGCGTCCTTCATGTTGACGCTCACGCCGCGCTTGCCCATGTTGAGCTGCAGGAAGTAGCCGCTTTGCTGGTCGTCGAGCACGGTCGCGTGCTGGCGTCCGGCGTCGCCCGAGCCGGGCCGCTCGACCTTGATGACTTCGGCGCCGAGCGCCGCGAGACAGCGCCCGACATACGGACCGGCAAGGAAGTGGCTGTAGTCGACGACGCGAATGCCTTCGAGTGGGCGGGCCTGCATTACAGTGCCTCCGGGCGGCGCGGCACCATCAGGCGATGCTCGCCATGTTGAACGACCTGACCGTCCTGATTGATCAGCTCCGACGGCAGCACCACGATGCCCCAGCCCGGTCGGCTCTTGCTGGCCCGCATCGAGCCGACGCGGAACTTCACGTGCAGCACGTCGCCGACCTTGATCGGCAGCAGGAAATCCCACGTCCAGCCGAGCGACATGCCCGGCAGAAAGCGATAGTCGCTCTGCGTCTTCAGGCCGTCGGCGATGGACAAGCCGAACAGCCCGTGCGCGACGAGGCACCCGAAATGGCTCGCGTTCGCGTATTCCTCGTCCACGTGGACGGGCGTATGGTCGCCGGTGAGGTCGGCGTACGCGAGAATGCGCTCCTTGGTCACGATGTAGCTCGGACTCGTGCACACGTCACCCTCGCGGGCGTCGTCCCAGTATTTTTCGACGATCGTCATGGTCACGCCTCCGCGCGCGGGTTGATTGCCAGCGCCTGCGCGACGCAGGAAGCCGGCCGGGCCTGGATCAGTTCGACGGCAAGCCCGTCGGGCAGGCGAAGCCAGTTCCGCCCCTGCGGCATTTCCGTCACGCCGAATCGTTGTGCCGCGGCGAGCGCGGCCTCCAGGTCTTCGCACATCACGCCGAGGTGGGCGAGGCGGCCTTCCGGGCCATCGTGTTCCGGCGCGTGGATGAACTGCAGGCCGCCGAGCGTCCAGTACTGCCGCGGCGCGTCGAGCGTGCCGTCCACTTCGCGCAGGGTCATGCCGAGCACTTCCTCGAAGAAACGGATGTGCCAGCGGATGTCCTTCACCCAGATCGCAACGTGTTCGAGATAGGCTTTCGGGGCATTCATGCGGCGGCCTCCTGCCGTTGGCGATCGGCCATTGCGCGTTCCAGCCCCTTGATGCAGGCGACGAGCGTTGCATTCACCGGGGTCGGCACGCCGTAGCGCTGCCCCCAGCGCACGACCGAACCGTTGATGAAGTCGATTTCGGTGATCGAGCCCTTTTCCAGGCTTTGCAGCATCGACGTCTTGAAGGCTGCGGGCAGCCCCTCGGCGGCGAGCGTCCATGCCTGTTCGGGATCGGTCATCGACAGCTTGACGCCGGCTGCCTGCGCGGCCGCGATCGCCTCGGCCACGGCCGCGAGCGACGTCGCCTTCAGCAGCGGTTCGTCGTAAAGCTGCCCGTAGGTGAGGCCGGTAAGGCCCGTCAGCGCGCCCGTCGCGACATTCACCAGCAGCTTGTCCCACATCGTGCCGACGATGTTGTCGCTGATCGTCGTGGCCAGGCCGGCGGCATCGAACGCGGCGGCGATCGCCTGTACGCGCGGCGTAATGCGGCCGTCGAGTTCGCCGATATAGGTGTACTTGCCGATCACGCCGGATTCGATATGGCCCGCGCCGCGCAGCACGCCGCCGACGTAGGTCTTGCCCGCGAGGACGCGCTCGCGGCCGACGACGTCGATCAGGATGTCCTCGTGTCCGAGGCCGTTCTGCAGCGACAGCACGGCGGTATCCGGCCCCACCAGCGATTGGGCGCCGCGGATGGCCGCATCGGTGTGGAACGACTTGACCAGCACCACCACCAGGTCGGCCACGCCGACGTCGGCAGCCCGAGTCGTCGCGTGGACGCGTACGTGGCGGGTGCCGCCGGCGTCGTCGACGCGCAGGCCGTCGCGGCTCATCGCATCGACGTGCGCGGGCGAGCGGTCGATCAGCCAGGTCTCATGGCCGCCTTGGGTGAGGGTGGCGCCGATCGCACAGCCCAATGCGCCAGCCCCCAGAATCGCGATTTTCAATGGCTTCTCCTTGACGTATGGCCTCACGATAGGAGTCGCCGTTCATGCCGACAATACAATGGATACAATGTCGTCATTGCGATGGACAATAACGCCATGATGCCCGCCGACCTGCCCGACCTGAAGCTGCTTCAGCTTTTCGATCTCCTGTACGACGTGCGCAGCGTCACGCGCGTAGCCGAGCAACTGGGCCAGAGCCAGCCGACGGTCAGCATCTGGCTCGGGCACTTGCGGGAATACCTGCACGATCCGCTCTTCATCCGAACGCCCGGCGGCATGGCGCCGACGCCGCAAGCCGACGCGCTGATCGGGCCATGCCGGGAAATTCTCGAGTCGCTGCGGCGCTTCACCGCGTGGGAAATCGCGTTCGATCCTGCGACAGCCCAGAGACGGTTTCGCATCTGCATGACCGACGCGAGCCACATCACGCTGCTTCCGCGGCTGCTGGCCCACGTCCGGGCGCAGGCGCCCGGCGTCCGGCTGGAAGCCGCACGGATCGACGGCAATACGGAACGCGCGCTCGAATCCGGCGAAGCCGATCTGGCGATCGGCTATGTGCCGTGGCTAGGCGGCGGCATTTATCAGCAGAAGCTGTACGACCAGGACTGGGTCTGTCTGGCCAACCGGCATCACCCGAGGATTCGCGGTCGCCTCGGGGCAAAGCAGTATCGTTCGGAAGGACATGTCGCCATTACGGCGGGAACGGGCGCACAACTCCTCGAGCAGGCGCTGCGACAGGCGCGCATCGAGCGCGACGTGGTGCTGGAGTTGCCGGGTTTTCTGGGTTTGGGTGCGATCGTCCAGACGACCGACCTGATCACGACGCTACCCCGTCATATCGGCCAGACACTGGCTCAGGCGAGCGATCTGGCGGTTCATGCGTGCCCGATCCCGGTTGACGGGTTTGCGGTACGGCAGCATTGGCATGCGCGCTATCACCATGAGGCGGGCAACCGGTGGCTGCGCGGCGTCGTGATTGGATTGTTCGGTGCATCGCATTGACGGGTATTCGCGACGCCTGCCCGGTGACAATTTCAATGCGCAGCGCACGAGCTCACGAATTCATACGGTTTCGCGTCTCTCCACCGTCAACGACCGGTGAAAAACCGGTGACGAATGTATTTTCCGCTACGGTGACGCTCGGCTTTCGACCGGCGCGCTAGATCCGCCGGACATACAATCCGGCGCGTGGGCGGTCGAGCGCGTCGAGCGGCGCGGCTGCAACGTGATCGGCGCCAGCGCTGCCGAGGCGCTCGCTATCGCCTCGGCAGGGTCCATCGCATCCTGCTGCCGCGCGGAAACAATTTGTTACAACGAGCCGTTTTCACGCCCTCTTGAAGCGCGCGATGGACGCCACTATTTCGCAATCCGCCAGACATCGGCTCGGCTGCATCGCGGCGTTCCACGCGCCCCGGTACACAGCCGGATTCCCTTATTGGTGATCCTTTAATCGCTCAGGAGATGGAAATGCAGATTCGTCCCCTCTACGACCGGGTTATCGTCAAGCGAATCGAGACGCAGCGGACGACGGCTTCGGGCATCGTGATACCCGATTCCGCGGCAGAAAAACCAGAACAAGGCGAAGTCGTCGCAGCCGGCAGCGGCCGGCTGCTGCAGGATGGAACGCCGCATCGATTGCCGGGCTGATCCTGACGACGGATGCAACGGCTGCCGATGCGCCGAAGGACGAAAAGCCGGTGCAGTCCGCCACACCGGAACTCGAGTACTGACCCGGCAGCGGGTCGTGCATGCGCCGGCCAACAGTCGCGGCCGGCGCAACGCGTTCGGCGCCGCACGCTGTCCTCGTAATGCGGCGCCGCCTTTTTCCGGAAACCAACATGAAACTCGAACTTCGCATTGACGCAAAGCCGCTCGACATTGAGCTCGACGACGTCGTGGCAGGACTGCTGACCGCCCGGCTTAACCTGCCCGCAGGCGCCGACAACAAGGACGCACTCGCGCGCTACCTCAGCGAAAAGGGCGAGCCCTGGAGTCTCGACGAGGAGCACATGCGCAGGCGCATACTTCGCCGGCTGATTCTGGATATCGCAGACCCGGCGCTGGTCATCCGCCATCTCATGGCTGACGAGTGAACTTGCCCGACCAGCCAGAGCGGGGCCGTGGCGACATAGGCCCGTGTCTCGACTGTCTTGCTGTCCCGCAGAATCGGACATCACGATGCCCGGCGATGCTCGCTCGTCTGTTCGCTCATCGATTCGCCTTCCCGCTGGCGTGCTCGGAATCGACTACCTCAAGTTTCTACAACTTTCGGTTGACGACGAGCTGCTCGGCGAGGCGTCACTCGGCGACGAAGCGCTGGGGGAAGCCATGAGCGCCATCCGCGTTGGTTCAATGCGCGCGGCACGGCCGGCAATGAGGGTCTTCTTTGATGGCTGCCGGTTCTGGCTCGCCAGTCACTTTCACCGCTATGAGGCGGCCCGCCGTCTCGGTGCCCGTCATCAGGAATTCTGGTGCGAGATTAGGCCAGGTCCAAAGGACGACGCCGTGCGATATGCGTCGAGCGTTTCCGGCTTCATGCATTTCCGCCACGACGCTTCCACATCGGCTGGCTGACCGTCATCGATGGATTCGTTGCGTTCGTTGCCCATGGCGAGCCGCGTTTGTCGGGTTTGCTCACATCGTGTTCAGGCGGGTGGCCGCAGACACCTTTCTGCGTCTCGAAAGGCGGAAGACAGACGCGAGTGGAACGGAAACCACCCGCTGACAACACGGCCCGTCTGGGTCCACGGCGGTATCAGGTCCGGCGACGGCCCCGACGAGCGCTCGCATGGCCGTCCGCTACGCCGCATCGCCACGCCGTGCGCATCGCGCGCCGACGCTCAGCAGCGCAACGCCGAGCGTGGCCGCCCATTCGGTCGAGCATGGCATCGCGTCCGCGGCACCCGCCAAGCCGCCTGCCATATCCGGTGGCGCGGCCGGTTCGGCCTGCAGGCGGTCGACCATCTGCCGGAATCCGGCATCGCGCAGCGCGTACAGATGGACCTCGACCCACAGCGGGAAACATTCCCAGCCGGCGGCAATGTGCGCGTAGTCGGCGACCGTGCGAGAACCGCAACGCGCGCGCGTCGCCGGCCGCACCTTCGTCAGCAGTCGATCGCGGTCGCGACGCAGGATCTCGATCAACAGCTCGCGCTTGTGCGCGAAGTTCGCATAGAACGCGCCGCGCGTGTAACCCGCGCGCCCGGCGATATCCTCGATGGTCGTATCGGCGAAGCCCTTTGCGATGAAGCATTCGCGAGCGGCGGCGATAAGCCGTTCGCGGGTGTCGAGCCGGCGTTGCTCGCGGGGGAGGCGTGAGGGTTTCATCCTGTGCTGTCTGTGCGGTGGAATTGACTGTTGCGGCGCAATATCGCGCCACGCGAAATGTCATGTCGACCCGGGCGCTGGAACGAATAGACGAGATCCAGATGCGTGACGAGCGGATTCGCGACGTCGCGCTTTTCGCAATGGTGGTCAGCGTCGTCGACATCGGGATGTACATCGCAAGTCAACGCCGAGATGCCCGCCCGGCGCGAAATTGAAGCCGGCTTCGAACGCCGGGTTCCATGACGCACTGTCCGACGACCGGGTCGCGCAGCCCGATCCGCCGGCGCCGACGTCGACCGGCGCGCCCGCAACGCCGCCTTCGACCAATGCGGCGCACGATATCGGCCGGCGGCGCGGCGGACGCTGAAGCAGCAGGTCGCATTCGTGGCAGGCGACCAGGTTGTCGGATTTCATCGGGTCTCGATCATGCGGGTCATTAAGGCCCGGCGCCGCGCGACGCACGGTACGCCGGGCATCGGGCTTCGAGATTGCGGACCGGTGCGGCCCGAATGCGCGCGGCCGGCCCCTCGACGCAAGCAGCGGCTATTGCCGGGCCGCGACCGTCGCGCCGGTGTCGGGCGGCAGTTCGCCCATTGCCTGCAGCAGCACCGCCGTATCGGTCATCCGTCGGCTCGCGGCACGCACCGCATCGAGCTCCGCGCTCAGATAGCGCTGCTCGCCCGACCGTTGCGCGGACATCGGAACGGCACCCAATGTGCGGCGTTGCACCGTTTCGTGGAAGGCCTCGCCGGCCGCGCGCGCCGCGAGTTCGTTCGCGGCCAGCGCTTGCGCGTCGTTGTCCAGCGCGGCGAGCGAATCGGCGACGTCGCCGAATGCGGACAGCACCGCCGCCTTGTACTGCAGCACTGCGGCGTCGTACGCGTCGCGCGACGCCCGCCGGTGAGCCAGCAGCGCACCGCCGTGGAAGATCGGCTGCGACAGCCCGGCGCCGACGGCCCACAGCCCGCCCGCGCCCGACAACAGCGCTGGCCAGCTGAAGCCGCCGCGCCCCATCGTCGCCGTGAGCGACAGGCTCGGGAACAACTGGGCGGTCGCCTCGCCGACGTCCGCCGATGCCGCCTTCACGGCTGCCGCGGCCGCGCGGATGTCAGGGCGCGCCTTCAGCAGGTCGGACGGCACGACCACGGGCACGTGTTCCGGCAGCGACAGCCCGGTGAAGGAGGGGACCGGCGGCGGCGTATCGGGCGTGCGGCCCAGCAGGATCGCCAGCGCGTGAACCGCGCTCGTACGTTGCTGGCGCAGCGGCGGCAGCGTCGCGGCAAGCGACGCCGCGGCCTGCGTCGACGCCAGCGCCTGCACGTGGGACACCGCGCCGAGCGCGTAACGCTGCTGGTCTTCGAGTGCGGATGCCTCGGTGACGGCGACCTGGCGCTCCGTCAGCAGGATCTGGCGGTCGAGCGTCGCGGCGCGGATGGCGGTGCCGACGATGTTGGCCGCCAGCGCACGCCTTGCTGCTTCGAGCTCACAACCGCGCGCGTCGACGCGCGCGGCGCTCGCGTCGTTCGCATATCGCGTGGCGCCGAACAGGTCGAAGGTGTAATGCGCCTGCAGTTGTCCGACGAAGACGTTGTAGCGCAGGCTTTGCGCGCCGGCGCCGGAGATGTCCGGCGTGCGCGTGCGGGCCGCCTGCGCGTTCGCGTCGATCGACGGCAGCGTCGATGCGCCGATCTGCGCGCGCAGTTCCTCCTGCGCGGCGGCGAGCGTCTTTTCCGCCGCTGCCAGCGTCGGGTTTGCGCGCAGGCCTTCGTCGACCAGCGCGTCGAGCGCGCTGGAGCGATACAGGCGCCACCATTGCGGGACGGGCGCGGCGCCGACGTCGAATTGCTGCGCGACGCCTGCCGCTTCGGCGGTGCGCGGCGCCTGAGGCGTCGCGCCGTAGTGCGCCGGCAAAGGCATCGCGGGCGGCGTGCTGCTCGGGGCCATTGCACAGCCGCTCAGGCCGAGCGCTGCGCTCGCGGCGAGCACCGATGTGATACGGGGGAAATTCATCAGCATGTCTCCGAGGACGCGACGTCCATCGCGCGCGACTCGCGTTCGTCGCTGCGCACCTTGAAGCACGTCGCATAGAGGGCCGGCAGGAAGAAGATGGTCAGCACCGTCGCGATCGTGATGCCGCCCATCAGCGCGGTGGCCATCGGGCCGAAGAAGCCGGAACGCAACAGCGGAATCAGCGCGAACACGGCGGCGGCGGCAGTCAGCATGATCGGCCGGAAGCGGCGCACGGTCGCGCCCACGATCGCGGCGAAGCGTGGCTGCCCGGCCGCGATGTCCTGGTCGATCTGATCGACCAGGATCACGGAATTGCGCATGATGATCCCGAACATCGCGATCACGCCGAGCAGCGCGACGAAGCCGAACGGCTTGCCGAACAGCAGCAGCGCCGCGACCACGCCGATCAGGCCGAGCGGGGCCGTCAGCACGACGATGAAGGTGCGCGAGAAGCGCTTCAGCTGGATCATCAGCAGCGTCAGCACCGCGATGATCATGAGCGGCATCTGCGCGTTGATCGACGTCTGGCCCTTCATGCTCTCCTCCGCTGCACCGCCGATCTCGATCCGGTAACCGGCCGGCAGCGTGGCGCGCAGCGTCGCCACGGCGCTGTCGATGTCGCGCGTCACGCCGATGCTCGGCGCTTCGCCACGGACGTCGGCCTGCACCGTGACGGTCGGCTGGCGGTCGCGTTCCCAGATCACGCCGTATTCGAGCGTGTCGCGCACGTGGCCGATCGTGCCGAGCGGTACCGGGCCATGCGGCGTCGGGATCGCCAGGCCGGCGAGCCTGGACGGGTCGATGCGTTCGCTCTTCGGCGCACGCAGGTCGACGTCGATCAGCTTGTCGCGCTCGCGATACTGCGTGACCGTATAGCCGGACAGCGTCATCGCGAGAAAGCCGGACACATCTTGCGACGTCACGCCGAGCTGGCGCGCCTTCAGTTGATCGATTTCGAACGACACCGATCGCTCCGCCGGCTCGTCCCAGTCGAACTGCACGTTGCGCGTGCGGGCATCGGCACGCACCTTGTCCGCCACTTTTTCGGCGATGCCGCGAACGGTCGCGATGTCGTCGCCGCTCACGCGGAACTTGATCGGAAAGCCGACGGGCGGCCCGTTTTCGAGGCGCGCGACGCGCGTGCGCACGGTCGGGAAGCGGCTTGCAAGCGTCGATTCGAGCCAATGCGACAAGCGGTCGCGCGATTCGACGTCCTTGGCCGTGATCACGAACTGCGCGAAGTTCGGCTGCTGGAGCTGCTGGTCGAGCGGCAGGTAGAAGCGCGGCGCGCCGGTGCCGACGAAATCGACGACGTGATCGATTTCTGCCCGGCCATCGAGTACCTTCTCGAGCCGCCTGGCCTCACGCAGTGTCGCGTCGAACGACGCGCCTTCCGGCAAGCGCATGTCGACCAGCAGTTCCGGCCGCTCCGAATTCGGGAAAAACTGCTGCGGCACGCGCGTGAATGCCGCCATCGCGATCGCGAACAGCACACCCGTTACGCCCAGCACCACCCAGCGGCGCTCGATGCACGCCGAGATCCATCCGGACAGCCGCCGGTAAAAGCCCGTTTCATAAACGTCCTGCCCATGTGCTTGAGCGTCGTGATGCTGCTCGGGCAGCATGTGGTAGCCGAGCAGCGGCACCAGCACGACGGCCGCGAACCACGACACGATCAGCGAGATCGCGGATACCTCGAAGATCGACCGCGTGTATTCGCCGGTGCTCGATTTCGCGAGCGCGATCGGCAGGAAGCCCGATACCGTGACGAGCGTGCCGGTCAACATCGGGAACGCCGTGCTCGTATACGCGAATGCCGCGGCGCGTGTCCGGCTCCAGCCCTGCTCGAGCTTCACCGCCATCATTTCGACGGCGATGATCGCATCGTCCACCAACAGCCCCAGCGCGAGCACCAGCGTGCCGAGCGACACCTTGTCGAGGCCGATGCCGAACGCGTGCATGCACAGTGCCGTCACGGCGAGCACGATCGGAATCGTGATGACGACGACCATGCCGGTGCGCAGGCCCAGCGACACGAGGCTGACGACGAGCACGATCGCGACGGCTTCGCCGACCGCTTCGACGAAGTCGTCCACCGAGTGCTTGACGGCGTGCGGCATGCTCGACACCGCGGTCAGCTTCAGACCGGCGGGCAAGCCGGCCTGCAACTCGCTTGCCTTTGCATCGAGCGCCTTGCCGAGGTCGATCACGTCACCGCCTTTTTGCATCGTGACGCCGATGCCGAGCACCGCGTGACCGTTCGTACGCATCTGCGTGACGGGCGGATCGTCGTAGCCGCGCGTGACCTTCGCGACGTCGCCGAGCCGGAACGTCCGGGCGTTCACCGTGATCAGCATGTCGGCGAGCGCCTGCGTGTCCTTGAATGCGCCGCCCGGTCGTACGAACACGCGATCGTCGGCCGTCGTGACCGTGCCTGCCGGGGCGACGGCGTTTTGCGCGTCGATGGCCTGCGCGAGCTGCTGCGGCGTGATCGCGAGGCGCGTCAGCTGCGCGTTCGAGATCTCGACGAACACGTGCTGGGCGGGGTCGCCGAAGTAGTCGACCTTCGCGACGCCCGGCACGCGCAGCAGCACGGTGCGCAGCTTGTCCGCGTAATCGTGCAGCTGCGCGGGCGAATAGCCGTCGCCTTCGAGCGCATAGACGTTGGTATAGACGTCGCCGAATTCGTCGTTGAAGAACGGGCCGACGGTGCCCTTCGGCAGCGTCGGCCGGATGTCGCCGACCTTCTTGCGCACCTGATACCAGGTTTCCGGCACCTGGTCGACGGGTGCTGAATCCTTCATCGCAAAGAAGATCATCGACTCGCCGGGGCGCGAATAGCTCTTGACGTTATCGACGTAAGGTGCGGCCTGGAGCTGGCGGCCGATCCGGTCAGTGACCTGTTCCTGCACTTCGCGCGCCGTGGCGCCCGGCCAATAGGTCTGGATCACCATCGTGCGGAACGTGAACGGCGGATCCTCCGATTGCGCGAGGCGCGTATAGCCGATCACGCCGAAGATCGTCGCGAGGCCGATCAGGAAAATCACCAGTTGCTGATGCTTCAGCGCCCACGCGGAGAGATTGAAACGGTCATCGTCGCGCGACGCGGCATCGGCTTGCGCGCCGTGGCCCCCGTCGTTCGAATGCCAGTGTTGCGGAGCATTCATGACGTGAAGTCCTCCGCATGCAGCGGCGGCACCACGCGCACGTGCTGGCCGGCGCTGACCGTATGGACGCCTTGCATCACGACGCGTTCTTCGTCCGCGAGGCCCGACGTGACGGTGATCGTGCGCTCGTCGTAGCGTCCGACCGTTACCGGGCGCAGTTCCAGCGTGTCGCTGCCTTTGCGAACGACCCAGACCGCCGGCGCTTCGCCGCGATGAAAGAGCGCCGTGGCCGGCAGGGTGATCGCACGGTCCGCGGCGGTGTCGGCGGCGCCGTCGAACGTTACGCTGGCGGTCATGCCGGAGCGGACGTCCGGGCCCGGCGAGAGCAGGGTCAGCTTCACGCGCCAGGTGCGGCTCTGCGGATCGGCGGCCGCCGCGACTTCGCGCACGCGTGCGTCGAGCACCTTGCCCGGCAGCGCCGTCAGGCTGACGTGCGCGGTGCGGCCGACCGAGAGATCGCGCAGATCGTGCTCCGAGACGTCGCAGAGGATGTCGAGGTCGCCGCTCCAGTCCAGATGAAACACCGCCTGGCCGGGCTCGACGTTCTGCCCGGTATCGGCATCCTCCGACGTGATGACGCCGTCGTGATCCGCGACTAGCGTCGCGTAGCGCAGGTGATCCTCCGCGAGCGCTATTTGTGCGAGCGCGGAATCGCGTTGCGCGACCGCCGATGCATACGCGTCCTGCGTTGTCTCGAGCTGCGCGGGCGCAATCAGGTTGGCCTGAGCCTGGGCGCGGTCACGATCCAGTTGTTGCTTTGCGTAGGCGACGCGATGCTCGGCGGCATCGAGCTGTGCGCGCGCGTTCAGCAAAGTGTTGTGCAGATCGGCCGGATCGAGCATCGCGAGGGCCTGGCCGGCCTTGACGGTGTCGCCGATTCTCACGCGCCGCTCGACGATCTTGCCGCCGACCCGGAACGACAACGGCGTCGAATATCGCGCCTGAACCTGCGCGGGCAGCACGCGCTGCACTGCGCCGTTGTCCGGATGAACCGGTAGCGCGACCACCGGTTGCAGTTCGGGCGCCGGGGCCTCATGCGAGTGGCAAGCCGCGAGAAGAATCGCACAGCAGGCGAACGCGATCGGGGCGCGCCGAAGCGGCGGCACGATGCGTGTCAGAAACGGGCGCGTTGAAGTCCGCGCGTCAAGACCGGGTGATTTCACGATGTTTCCAAGACAAATGAGGGGCCAACTGAAAAGGGTTCGGCGACCACGGCGGGTCGCACCGGTTTATGCAGGCGCGCGCGAGCGTCTCCGTCGACGGTGCGCATGACGATCAACCAGTACTACGACGTTTGAGGTGCAGTTCGTCCCGATTGCCGACATGGCACGGCTTGCGCACGGCGATGGCCAACGAGCGTGCCGACGGGGCCGTCCGCACGTCCCCGACGCTCGCTACCGTGGGTCCGCCACAGTGTCTGCACAAGAACCGGTTCTGTGATTTCGAGATTAGACTCATAACTGATAATGTTGTCAAGTATGAGCGAGCAATCTAGAATTGCGCCATGCAGAAAATTCTTTTGGAAGGGGAAGGCGCGCTCGTGGACGACAAACCGGTCCGGCCGCGTCGCCCGAATGCGTCAGCGGGCGGCGCGGAGCAGCGCCAACCGCGCGGTGCCCGGCGCAAGCAGGCGACACGTATGCGCTTGCTGCGGGCGGCGTTCGGCCTGATGGCGGAAAAGGGCAGGGACAACGTCGCGATCAGCGAGATCACCGAGGCGGCGGATGTGGGGTTCGGCTCGTTTTACTACCACTTCGAATCGAAGGACGGCCTCTTCGCCGCGCTGACGGAATGGGTGTTCGACGATTTCGCGGACGGGCTCGAGCGTCTTGCGAGCGGTTTGTCGGATCCGGCCGAGGTCGTGTCGGTTTGCGTGCGTCACACGCTGATGCGCGCGCGCCGCGAGCGGCTCTGGGGGCAGTTTCTGGTGCGGGAGGGTTTCTCGGTGCGCGCGCTCGACCACGGGCTGGGCCAGCGCTTGCGGCGGGACAGCGAGCGCGGAATCGCGGCACGCCGCTTCGTCGTCGGTGATCCGTTCGTGAGCGTGCTCGCGATGACGGGGACGATTCTGGGGGCGATCGCGGCCGAGTCCTACGCGGCCGACACGGCTGCGGGCGGGGCGAGGAAGCCGGTGGGAGACGAGGGCCGGCTCCCCGAGCGGGCCGCGGCGATGGTATTGCAGACGCTCGGCCTGACGCGCGCGGAGGCAAAGGACGTGGCGAACCGACCATTGCCGCCCGGCGACTTCACCGCTGCGGAGAGCGGTTGACGATCGGTTGCCGCCGACGCAGGTCCGGTCGATCCGCTCATCGAGGTCGCGGCGCCGGCCTGACGCCGGAGCCGACTGCATGCTGCCGCACGCTGTCCGCGGCACCGTCGGCACGTCGCGCGCGGACAATGCGCGCCTGCGTTGTCGATCAACGCTTCAGAACTTGTACGTCGCGCCGGCCATCCCATAGTAGTTGCTGCGCGTCTGGACGATCGGGCTGTCGCCGTAGCGCCCTAGCAACCGCGTGAAGCCGCTGCTCGCGTGCACCGACCAGTGCCGCGACACCGCCCAGTTCCACGCAAGCGACAGCGTCGCGCTGTCGACCCCGCCGCTCGTCGAGTACGGCCTGAATCCGCTGGCCGTCGACTGCGCATCGGTCACGCCGTAGAAGGTCTGCATGTAGCGCCCCGTGCCCGCATGCACGCTGCCCGTCAACACGACATCGTGCCGTCCGGCCGCGAACACGGGCACCGCGAGATCGACATGGCCGGACAAGCCGCGCGACGTGTGCGTGACCGGAGCGTCGACCGTGACGCTCAATTCGCCGCCATCCAGCAGCTTCACACCTGCCCGCATGCCGACGACCACCGCGCCCGGAATCCGGCCCATCCCCTTCAGATGGTCCGAACCGGGCAGATCGAAACGATTTTCGTCGGTACGGCCTGCGGCGTAACCCACTGCCGCCGACACGAACGCACCGTTCGGCAGGTTCAGCCGGTAGCCTGCGCCGGCGCTGGTGTCGATGAAGAAGCCGTTGCCGAACATCGCGGAGAACGAGGGCGCGACGACGGCGCGATACTGGTTGCTGCCCGGATAGCGTGGCGCAAAGCCGCCGCCGAGCGAAATCGCGTACTGGTTTTCGGCGTGGGCCAACGTGGCGAGCGTCAGGCTGGCAAGCGGCATGCAATAGCGGAAGGAGCGGAGGGATGGACGCACAATTTCGGGACCAGAGTGGCGGAGCCCGAAGTCTAGGTTCGACCGCGTGGCGCGACTGTCCGGAATCTGCGGTGAATGTGTGTTCAATTGTGATCGATTGTTCCCGACTGTCGTGCGCTGCCCGTGCGGCCGGAACGACGGTTAGAATTCCGGCTCCGCGCCGCGCGCCCACGTGCAGGACGAAGGACGGTGCGTGCATTTCGAGGAGACAATGAACGAGAATCCGCTTGCACACCGAGTGCTGCTGATCGAGGACGACGACCGACTCGCGCGACTCGTGCGCGAATACCTCGACGGCTATGAATTTGCCGTGAGAATCGTGCCGCGCGGCGATCTCGCGGTCGCCGCGGTACGCGAATACCGGCCCGCGCTCGTGATACTCGACCTGATGCTGCCGAATCTCGACGGGACGGAGGTATGCCGGCGCATTCGCGCGTTCACCGATGTCCCCGTGTTGATTCTCACCGCGCGCGCCGATGTCTACGACCAGGTCGCGGGCCTCGAAACCGGCGCCGACGACTACGTGACGAAGCCGATCGAGCCGCGCGTGCTGGTGGCACGTGCCCGCGCGCTGTTGCGCCGCGTGGAGCCCGCCGTACCGGAGCCGGCCGCAGATGCGCAGCCGCCCGCGCTCGTGTTCGGCGAACTGACGATTTCGCCGCCGAACCGCACGGTCACGTGGCGCGGCGATCTCGTCGACCTGAAGACCGCCGAGTTCAACCTGCTGCTGATCCTCGCGCGCGCGGCCGGCACGGTGCTGAGCCGCGACGACATCCTGAAGCAGCTGCGCGGGATCGAGTTCGACGGAATCGACCGGTCGGTCGACTCGAGCATCTCCAAGCTGCGCCGGCGCTTCGAGGACGCATCATCGGAGCCGCGCCGGATCAAGACCATTTGGGGCCGCGGCTACCTGTTCAGCCCTTCTGCCTGGGACGAGTAAATGCTGCGCCCATTGATCAAGCTGTATCTCATCGTCATTCTGTGCTGCGCCGCGTCGATCCTGTTGATTCAATACTCGTTCAACAGGATTTTCTACGAGCGCGTGGCGCAGGCACAGCGCGATGCGCTGTCTACCTACGCGTTTGTGCTGAACGACTATATCGAACGTCATCCGGGCGCGAAGCGCACGCTCGCGCTGCGCGAACTTGCGCAGCACGGAAACGAGCGATTCGGTTTCGCGACAATGGCCTACGCCCGCAGCCAACTGAGCGGCGCGCCGCTGCGCGACCTCGACGCCGGCAGGATCGCAATCAGTTACGACCGCAAGCATTACTACATGCCGCTCAAGGACGGTTCGGTATTGCATGCGAACCCGATCGGGCCGGCCGACCTCGACATCAAGATCTATGCAAACGGCATGGTCGCGCTGGCGGCGCTGTTCGCCGTCGCGCTGTGGATTTCGTATCACTGGCGCGACCTTCGCCGGCTGCAGAATGCCGCTCGCGCCTTCGGCGCGGGGAACCTTGCAACGCGCGTGAAGCTGTCAAGCCGCTCGAACATCTACGATCTCTCGCAGCAGTTCAACGACATGGCCGAGCGAATCGAAGCATCGATCAATCAGCAGCGGGAAATGATGCACGGGATCTCGCACGAGCTGAAGACGCCGCTCGCGCGCCTCGAATTCGGGCTTGCGCTACTCGCCCAAGGCGACGACAGCGCCCGGATGCGCGAGCGTCGCGAAGGGCTGCAGCGCGACGTGCGCGAACTCGACGAGCTCGTTACCGAGCTGCTGACGATCGGACGGCTGGAACAAGGCGCGAGCGAGCTTGCACCGATGGAAGTCGTCGTCGATGCGCTGATCGACAGTGTTGCCGGCAATGTCGCGAACGATGTCGCCGATCGGGGTCTCACGCTCGGCGTGTCGACGGCCGGCGCGCAGGCCACCCACGTGTGCGATCCGAAACTCGTCGCGCGCGCGCTGCTGAACCTGATTCGCAACGGCTCGCGTTACGCGTCGCGCACGGTGCGGCTGTCGGCGGCGAGCGATGCGTCGGGTGCACTCGTGCTGAGCGTGGATGACGACGGTCCCGGCATTCCGGTCGCCGAACGTGCGCGCGTGTTCGAACCGTTCCAGCGGCTCGACTCGAGCCGCGACAGGCAGACCGGCGGATTCGGTCTCGGGCTCGCAATCGTGCGGCGCGTCGCGCTCGTGCATGGCGGAAACGTGCGACTCGAGGACTCGCCGCTCGGCGGTGCGCGCTTCGTGATTTCGCTGCCGGCGCGGGCCCTGCCGGAGCGTGCGGGCGATGCGCCGGGGAAGACGGTGTACGGCGGGAACGAGTGCGCCGATCGCATCGCCGCGTCGAGATCATGACGTTCGCGCGCGGACGATCGCTAGGGGCCGCCGCGTCGCCCGTGATGGTGCCGACGACATCCATCGATCTCAGGCGGGAGCGCGACGTCGCGACTGGGCGCATCGCGTGCGGAGAATTTTTAAAGAACCAATGCTCTATGTTCGGACTTCGAAGTGCACGATGCGAATTGACGACTTTTTTCGAACATAGACGAAGTGACGGCATTGTTTCGGCGAGGCTGTCGATAAAGTCATCAGGCACCTCGAGTTGACATCTTTGCTTTGCTATATGTTGTCCTACACAATTTCACGACAATTGACGCGGGCGATGGGAAAGCGGCATCGGAGCCGCGGCCCGGAAGCTTTCACTTTCGAATGGCCCTGAATCGGGGCAGCCTCGGGTACCAGGCTCAACACAAACACGACGAAGACAAATCACCATGAACGCATCCGACATCAATATCCACAAGATTCTGGAGCTGCTGCCGCATCGGTATCCGATTTTGCTGGTCGATCGTGTGCTCGAATTCGAGCCGCAGACGCGGATCAAAACCCTCAAGAACGTGACGATCGACGAGCCGTACTTCGTGGGGCACTTCCCTGGGCAACCGGTGATGCCGGGTGTCATGATTATTGAGGCGCTGGCCCAGTCAGCCGGCCTGCTGACGCTCGGCGCGGACATGGAGCGGAGGGCAGGGGCGCTGTATTACTTGGTCGGGATAGACGGCGCGCGATTCAAGCGCGTGGTGCGCCCCGGCGACCAACTCCATCTGAACGTTTCCGTGGTGCGTTGCATCCGTGGTATCTGGAAGTTCCAGGCTAACGCGACCGTGGGCGGCGAAGTGGCCTGCGAAGCCGAGTTGATGTGCACCGTGAAGCAGGCCGAAGGCTAGGATCCGCTAACGCAACTGGACAAGGCGCGAGGTGGCTTCGCGCCGCGTTGAACGGCGTTTGTATGTGCTGCACAGGCGGCCCGCGTCTTCAACTGCACGGAGGCCGGACATCCCGATAATCCGGTTCAGCCTGTCTTTTCATATTTTACATAAGGTGATGAATTGCGCAGTCAGCGCGGACTGGCGCTGATTGCGCGGGCGAGGGAGCGCCGGCTAGCCCGACCATAACCACGGCTATCGCTGCCGTGGCCGTCGCTCCCGTCGCTTTTCCCCAGGCGTTCTCCCACACGCGGCGAACGCGCGCATCCTTCGCGCCTTCTGCCTTACACGCGGAAATCACTTCGAGTGGATCGAGGCCGAGCAATTCGGCTACGCGGATCGCGGTTCCCTCATCGAACACGGTTTTGCCGTTGCGGTACAGGCTGACGGCAGAGCGCGTCACGCCTAGCACCTGAGCGGCTGCATAGTCGGACGGTAGGTCGAGGCGCTTCTTCAGCGCATCCAGATATTGAATTGTTGTTTTCATACATCCCTCCCTGTTGACTTCACCCGACGTCAAGGCTAGATCAACGTCGAGTGCCGCGCAACGTCGAGTGTTACTTGACGTGTCGAGTGAAACTTGACTATTCTTCCGATCACTCGCCCCAAAAGCGCCACCGTTTCACCCATCCCGACGGCGCGGGACGGCCATCCCGCAAGGTGCGGGGCGAGTTTTCTTTCGGGGGATGGGGCAATCGGGGGATGCGGCAATGCGCAAAAAATCGTTACAACTTTGTGGGGTTCGAACAACGGCGCTCGGCGGGTACACCATCCAAGGCCCGTACGTACGGGCAGGGCGCGCCGGCTGGCTGCGCCGCCTCGTTGGAAAAATCTTCCGGACGGGGGTGTGACCATGGTGACGAACCACTATCGGGATTGCGAACCGGTGATCGACCCGTTCAAGGTCGTAGATGATTTCGGGCGGATGCTTACGCTCGTCCCGGACATGGACTACTTCGGGGAGTGGTCGAGCAAGCTGCCGATGGCGGCGCTCGCGTTCGTGCGTTCGGGCGAGGTGCACTGATGAGTCGCACCGCATCCGACCTGATCGAACTGCGCCGCGACGATCCGACGTCGCCCGAACTGCGCCGGCTCGCGCTCAACCTGATTGCGCCGGGCGTCGCGCCCGCGTGCGGCGGGTGCTGACCATGGTCGAGGACGGCGATATCGGCTACGCGGGCGAGTATCACGCCTCGTTCGTCGCGCGCCGGCAGCCGGGCGTCGCGCACATTCGCGCGACGCCGGCCGGCGACGCCGCGCTGGCACGCATCCGCGACCTGCTTTCCAAACACCGAACGAACCAAGACCGGCGCGCGCCGGTTCGGTCGGCGTCTATTGCGACGGCGCGCGCCTCATCTTTTCAGGAGTAGGCAATGTCGAAGGCATGGGATACCGCAATCATCAAGGCTGACGCGAATCACCCGGACGCGGGCCGCGCGGGCGTCGTGATCATGGTCGAGCGCAACGTCGACGGCACCGACAAGGTGCTGACGATCACCCTCGATGCGACCGCAGACGGCAAGCCGGTCAAGACCGTGAACGCGGGCGCGGATCAGGTCACCATTCACAACGTCAACTGACCATGGCCGCGCTGCTCTCGAAGTTCCGGACTGGCGACCGCGTGCGCGTTGATGCGCGCGGCGAGTTCTACGCGTTCATCGACGGGTGGCGCGCCATCGTAATGGCGGTCGGCCCGCGCGCGGCGAACCCGATTCACCCGCAGGTGCCGGAAGGCTACTGCGCCATCGAGGCGGATGAGGGGCGCGTGTTCCTCGTCCCGCACGACGAACTGGCGTTCGACCTCTGATGAGCTACCGCCGCATGTCGTCCGATGAGGAATGGAGCGCCGCGCGCGTCGCGGGGCTTCCGCCGCGCTGGCGCGCGCGCATCCTCGATCAGTACGACGAGCAGCACGCGACGAGCGCGCCGGACGCGCGGCGGAACTCCAACCTGTTCCTGCTTTCCCTCACCGAACAACTCGACGCCGTGCGCCTGCCGCTCGGCGCGAACGACGGCGTTATCTGCGACCGCGCGACCGAACTGGCCGCCGCGTGCTCGAGCGTCGCCGAGGTCTATCACGAACCGCGCGCGGCGCGCGAGGCGATGGCGCGCATCGTGGAGGCGCACCAGTGCGACGCGCCGGAGTCGGAGCGCATCGACCCGCGCACGGGCGAAATCAGGGGCGTGCGCGACGTGCCGGCCATCAAGCGCATGACGGACGCGCTCTGGTGGCGCCGCGCGCTGCGCCGCATGCACGCGCGGCACGTCGAAGCGGCGGCGATCGCGCTCGGCTACGTCAACGCGGCGCGAGACATGTACGTGAGCGACGAATCGCTCGATCGGCGCACGCAGCAGCGCAAGCGCAATGCCGCGATGCTCGAGCAGACCATCGCACGGAATGAGGAGGGCGACGAGTTCACGCTCGCCGAACTCGCCGCGCGTGGCGTAGCGAACAAGGCGATCCGCCGTGCCGAACTGATGACGCGCATCGCCGGGTTCGAGCAGATCGCGCGCGATATGGGTCACGTCGGCCTGTTCTTCACGGTTACGTGCCCGTCCCGCATGCACAAGTGGCGCAAGGCCGGAGGCAAGGCGCGCGCGAACCCGCTGTACGACGGCACGCAGCCGAATGAGGCGCAGGCGTATCTCGCGCGCATGTTCGCGCGGCTGCGCGCGGCGCTCGCGCGCGTTGGCGTGCAGTGGTACGGCTTCCGCATTGCCGAGCCGAATCACGACGGCACGCCGCACTGGCATGTGCTGGTGTTCTTCGCGCCGGGCTGGCGAGGCGACGTGCGCCGCGCGGCGCTGCAGCGCGTGTGCGCGATCGTGCGCCGCTACGCGCTGCAGGATTCGCCGGACGAGCGCGGCGCCAAGAAACACCGCGCGGACTTCGAACCGATCGACTGGAGCAAGGGCAGCGCGGCGGGCTACGTCGCGAAGTACGTTTCGAAAAACATCGATGGCTATGCCGTGGGGGATGACCTGTATGGAAATCCGGCGCTTGAATCGTCGGCGCGAGTCGAAGCTTGGGCGTCGACGTGGCGCATTCGCCAGTTTCAGCAGGTGGGCGGCCCACCGGTCACTGTCTGGCGCGAGCTACGTCGCGTTGCCGAACTTCCTGGAGACGCTCCGGAATCTCTGGTGGCCGCGCACCGCGCGTGCAACAAGGTGGCGGGTACGGAAGGCGAGGCAAAGCCGGCATCGTGGGCTGAGTTCATTCAGGCAAACGGCGGCATCCACGCGCCGCGTGATGCTCGTCCGATACAGCTTGCGAAAGAGTGGGATGCGCGCGAGGGCCGGTATGGCGAGGCGATCGGTCAGGTAGTGCGCGGCGTGCGCGCGTGCGGCTGGATCACGTACCGCGACGGCATCGTCGCGGATAGGCGCAAGCTGGTCACGGTGCTGGTGGAAAGCGTGCGGCACGCATGGGAAATCGTCTCCCGTCGAGTGCGCGAGGGTGTTCACGCGGGCATCGCCCGCGCTTGGACTTGTGTCAATAACTGTACGCGCGGCGATGCTGCCGGCGACGTCGAGTTGGCCGATTGGATTTCGGACTATGAAAAATCAGAGCGATACGGCGGGTTCGCGGCCTGCTGAGTGGGGAAAACCGGTCGATGTGGCGCGAATCGCGGTAGCGCGGCGGGAAGCGCGCGCGCTGCGCACGCTGTTCGATGCGTTGACGCCGGTAGAACGGATGCTCGCGGCGAAGCAAATCGACGCCGTGCGGCGGCTGGTGGAAGCGGTAGAGGCGATCTAGATCAACACGGGGGAACCATGCGAGTGAAACCGAAAAAACAGGTCATCGGCACGGCGAAGTGCCACTGCTGCGAGCGGGACATTCCCGTGAAGCGGAACGAGCTAGGCACGCTCGACATGTCGTGCCAGTGGTGCGACCAGACCAACTACGCGAAGGAGGGCACCGAGGCGCATCGGCTTCTGATGAAGCGCGTAACGCTGTTCGAGGCTGGGCCGGTAGTCGAGCCGGCGGCCGGCGAGCCGACGCCCGTGCCTGTCACGCAGGAAACGCCCGCGCGCCACGGTGCGCGGTCCGTGTTCGATCTGATGGCGGGGCGCAAATGATCGACGGCGAACTGACGCAGGATGCGGGCGGCGGCTTCGCCACGCTCGACGGCATGGCGGCCGGCGTCGACGCGGAAGCCGCGGCGGCGCTGAATCCCGGCGCGGCGGTTCCGCCTGGACAACCGGCACCCGGGCCCGACTACGCGCGAGGCGCGGCCGGCATGGTCGATCTGATATCGAGCATGCTCGACGGCTACGCGCCGGGGGCCGGATGGTCGGAGCAGCAGCGCGCGCTGATGGCGGCCAGCATCGCGCCAGTGCTCGAAAAGTACGGCTGGGATATAGAAGGCAGCATGCCGTGCGAGCTGATGGCGCTCGCGGTGTGCGGGCCGGCGCTCTACCAGTCCGCGAAGGTGGTCGCGCTGAAGATTCAGTCCGATCGGCTGGCGCTGGCGCGCGCGGCGCGCGGGCTGGACGACCCGCACACGGTGCGCGGCGGCGAGCAGCCGGCGACGAACGCCGCCGACGCGCTGCGACAGGCGACCGGCCAGACCCCCGTGTTCCCGGACCTGTGACGATGGCGCGAGCAACTGCGAGAAGCTGCAAAAGGGCCGTGGACGCGGCCTACGGCGTCGGCGCGAAGGCGCATATCGAGGCGGTACTCGGCGCGACCGGCAGCGGCAAGTCGAGCTACGTCAAGGGGCTGATGGAGCGCGCGAAGCCGCGGCGGCTGATCGTGTTCGATCCGGATGGCGAGTGGGGTGCGTTCGGAACCGTCGTGCGCCGCGTGGGCGACGTGCTGGAGGGGTTCAAGGCATCACACCCGGCGTCGCCGTGCCGCGCGGTGTTCGTGCCGTCGCCCGATCCGGCCGTCGCGGTGAAGCAATTCGACGCGATCTGCCGCATCGCGTTCGCCGCCGAGCGGCTCACGTTCATCGTGGACGAGCTCAAGAGCGTCACGACGCCGAGCCGCTCACCAACAGGGTGGGGCATGCTGACCGGGCGCGGCCGGAAGCGCGGAATCGTCATCTACGGCCTGTCGCAGCGGCCGGCGTCGATCGACAAAGACTTCATCGGCAACTGCAACTTCGTGCGCACCGGGCGGCTGACCTACGAAAACGACGTGAAGGCGGTCGCGAAGGCGCTGCATGTGGACATGGGCGATATCGTGGCATTGCCCGATCTCGGCTGGATACGGCGCGACATGGCGACCGGCGAGACGACGCGCGGCTGACCCATTCGACCGCGACCTATAGACCGCGCCCAGGCGCGGTTTTTTTATGCTCGCTCGGCCGTGGCCAGGGCGCGACGCACCGCAAATATTTTTCGAGATTTTCGGGTCGGCGAGCCGCGACCTATAGGGCGCGACCTATGGGGCGCGGATTCGTTGAATCCGGCGCCTCGCACGCAGCATGGAGGCTCACAGACGGGCCGCACGGGGCGGCTCACTTCGGAGAGTCGAACCATGAAGGACCTGCTCAAGGCATACGCGCTGTTTCTGGCGATGAACGCGGTGACGAAGATCGTCGTCCGCCCGGTGGCCACGTCGCTGAACGTGCCCCTGCTGACCACGATCGTTTCGTAAGGGGCCGCGCATGCTTCTCGTCAAAAACGTACCGTTCACGAACGTCGTCGCCACCGGCACGGCCACCGTCAATCTGCCGGTGGGCATGTCGTACAACAAGGTCATCTTGGCCCTGGGCGGCACGACGTTCACGAAGGCGATGATCACCGGCATCCGCGTGAAGCTGAACGGCAAAATCATCGTCAACGCGGTCGGCTCGCGCCTCGACCTGATCAACCAGTATCGCGGCCTGACGGCCAACGCCGGCTTCCTGACCATCGACTTCACGGAACCCCGTGCAAAGACGATGACCGAGCAGTACATCGGCAACATCAACACGGCCAAGGGCGTTTCGTCGCTGACGATCGAGGTCGACATTTCCGGCGCGACGGCGCCGACGCTCGATTCCTACTCGGAGCTGGGGCCGCCGGCCCAGCTCGGCGTGCTGGCCAAGCACATCCCGTTCACGGCGTCGTTTGCGGCCTCGGGCAAGTTCCCGATGAAGCTCATCGATATCACGAACCGTGGCGCGCTGATCAAGCGCGTGCACTTCGCGCACGGCGGCAACCTGACCGCGCTCGAAGTGAAGAAAAACGGCATCGTGATCTGGGACAACGTGGCCACGGGCGTGAATAGCTTCTGGCAGGGCGAGTATCAGAAAACGTCGCAGACGAACCTGTACAGCTACGACCCGTGCGCCGACAACAACTACGCGAACGCGATCAAGACCGCCGACGCGACCGCGCTCGAGTTCAATCCGACCTTCAGCGCGGCCGATACGGTGACGGCTGTGGTCGAAGTGCTGGACGTCCTGAGCAACATGTAAGGGCCGGGGCGCGCGGGCCGCTTGACTGCGCTGTCCCGCGCGCTTTTTTCGACACCTACAGGGGAATTCAATGGACGGCTTCGACCCGTCGGCGTTCGGCGTCGGCAACAACACGTACGGTTTCACGACCGGCGATATCGGCACGGCAGTGGGGCCGCAATCCGACGGCACGGTGATCGTGCCGGGGACGGGGCAGGCGATCACTGGCGCGGATCAAGCGGGCTACGGCGCGAGCTATGCGCCGCAGGTGTTCGGCCTGCTGTCGCAGGGCCTCAACGCGTTCACGGGCATCTACACCAATGGTCAGAACCTCGATTACCGCCGCTATGAGGCGACGCAAGCGGGGCTTGTCGCGCAAGGGCAGGCGGCAAGTTCCGCCGCCGCTGCCCAGGTGAACGGCATCCAGAGCAACCGGACGCTGCTGATCCTCGGCATCTTCGCGGTGATCGCGCTGGCAATCCACAAGGGCTGATCGATGAACGGCAACCCGGCAATGGGCCTCGCCTACTCGAACCCGTACAGCGCGGCGGCGATGGCGGCCGGGCAGGCGCTGTCGTCGCTGCTCGGTGGCGGCGGCCCGCAGACGTCGATGAACGCGCCGTTCAACCCGTTCACGGTCGATAACTCGGGCTGGTCGGTCAACTTCGGCAGCGGCAGCGCGAACGCGACCGCGAATCCGGTCTCGACGCTCGCGCAGGGCCTCGCGAACGGTGCGGCGGTGGCGACGGGTGCGTTCGGTGATCCGCTGGTGCTGATCGCGGTCATCGGGCTCGCGTTCGTGGTGCTGCGCAAATGATCACGCTGCGCGCCGAGCCGATCACGGACGCGATCCGCGCGGAAGTCGCGGCGGCGCTCGACGGCACGCCGACGATCCGCGCCAAGACGGATACGAGCGCGGGCATGGTGGACGCGGCCGAGTGCATCGGCGGCGGCACATTCTTCCGCGTGCTCGATGACGGCGTGCCGGTCGCGTTCTACGTGCTCAGGCTGCGCGTGCGCGGCGCGCGGCGCGACGCGGAAATCGTGGTGGCGCACGGTCGGGCCGACTTCGATCTAGTCGAACACGTGGTGCCGCTGATCAAGCGGCAGTGCGCGATGGTGGGATGCGAGGCGGTGCGGGTGCAGACGCGGCGCGCGGGGCTGGTGCGCAAGCTGGAAAACATGGGATTTTCGCGGGCCTCGGTGGTGCTGCGGATGGAGCTGAAATGATCAAGCGACCCGAACAGATTCGACTGCTGGCGCTCGGCCTGCCGGATACCCCGGCGAACCGATCGGATTCGAACAGCAGCGAAAGCAAGACGGAAAACAACTACGCGGACCGGAGGAACGCGGTGCAGGGTGGCGCGGCAATCAGCGGCGACAACAACACCATGTTCACGTCGATCACGACGACCGATCAGGGTGCAGTTCAGGCCGGATTGGGTGCGGCGGTCGCCGCGCTCGGCGCGAACAGCAACGTCGCAAACAGCGCGGTATGGGCCGAGGCGGGCACGGCCGGCAATGCGACCGACAACATGACGCGGGTCTCGCAAAGCGCGCTGACGGCATCGAGTCATCTGGCGGACGTGGGGCTGTCGATGTTGCAGACGAATACGGCGCTCGCGAATTCGCTGGCCGGCGGGGTGAATCAGGCCACGCAGGCGGTTACCGGCATCGCGTCGCAGCTCGCGCAGACCCAGGTCGCCGCGGCGAACGACAACCGCTACCTGATCGCGGCGGGCATGGCCGTGGTCGCGATCGTCGGCGTGATGGCGTTCTCGAAAAAGGGCTGACATGCAGAAATACGACTTCACGGCGCCGGCAAGCGGCGCGTCGCAGGTGGTCAACGTGCCGGGGCGCTACCTGAAATACGTCTCGGGCACGGCGGGCGGGAACGATACGGGCCTGATCGTCACCCCGGGCGGGAAGCCGGGCAGCAAGATTTTGCTGTATCCGGGGCAGGCGGTTACGTTGCCGAACGACGGCACGGCGGGGCCGAACGCGTGGACGATCGCGAACGCGACCGGGCAGGCGCAAATCTCGGGCACGATCGTGATCGGCGATGGGCGAATTGACGACAACACGCTTCAGGGAACCGTGCAGGTGGTGGACGGCGGAAAGTCGCGCACGTTGAGCGCGGCAGCGAAGGTCGGCACGTCCTTTCAGGGTGCGGTATCAGCACAGTATTCGCGTGTGCAGCTCTGGAATCCAGCGAATAGCGGCATTCGATTGGTGATCGAGGCCGTAACGGAGAATCAAGGCAACGCAACGCAATACATTGGGTGCGTATTCAACACGGTGCAGCTGGCGAACCTGACGCAGATGGGGCAACCGAAGCTGGCCGGCGGTGCCGTGTCGGTGGCAGGAACCTATTACGACTCGACGGCTTCGTCGCTTCCGGCGACCACATTCTTGCAAATGTCGCTGCAGGCAAACACGACGTTCTCCTATCCGTTCAAGGAACCGCTGATCCTGCCGCCAGGCTACGGACTCGTCGTATGGGGAAACGTGGTGAACACCCCGATCGGCGCAAACTTCGAGTGGTATGAGGAACCGAACGTATGAATGCGCCGGGGCCGCTCTATCTCATCGCGGCGGGCACGCTCGCGGCGGCGGCCTATGTGTGGTGGACGAACGGAAGCGCGGGCGTCACGTATGACCCGAGCGCGGCCGATGGCGGCAGCGCGACGGATGCCGGAAGCGGCGGCGGATTTTTCACGGACATGGTGAGCAACATGAATTCGAGCGTACAGAACGCATTCACGGACCCGGCGTCCGCCCTGAGCAATACGAACGTGCAGGCGTTCCTGCGCATGGTGCGCGTGGGCGAGGGCACGGCCGGGGCAAACGGCTACACCACGCTATTCGGTGGCGGCCAGTTCTCCGACACGTCGCGCCATCCGAATGTCAAGGTGACGCGCGGCGGATACACGTCGACGGCGGCAGGCGCGTACCAGATTCTCTATTCGACGTGGCTGGAGGCGCAGGCGGCGCTCGGGTTGCCTGACTTCTCGCCGGCATCGCAAGACCTCGCCGCGTGCTGGCTGATCAAGCGGCGCGGCGCGCTTGCTGACGTGCAAAACGGTGCGGTCGCAACGGCCATCGGGAAATGCAATAAGGAATGGGCGAGCCTAGCCGGCAGTCCGTACGGGCAACCGACGCTGACGCTGGCCCAAGATGAAACCAACTTCGCCGCGTTCGGTGGGGTGCAGACGGATGCGGGGACGAGCGCATGAAACTCGATAAGACTGGACTCCTGATGGTTGCTGGCGCGGCGCTGGTGCTGCTCATGGTGGTGCGCAAATCGACGGCGGCGGCCGGAGCGCCGGCAAGCAGCGGGCAAGGCGGGATCGGTAGCGGCGCGTCATCGTTCTGGTCGAACGCGATCAACAACCTGGGCGGTGCGCCGGTCGCAACGACGAGCGCGACGGCCGGCGGCATGCTGCTGCCGGGAGACGTGCGCGTGTTCGCGAATGGCACGTATGAGGCCGGCGGCATGTATGTGGACCCGGGGCAGGTCACGTACAACACCCAGACCGGGCAGGTGCAGGAATCGCCATTCTCGGGCATGTACAACATTCTCGCTCCCAACACCTACGGGTTCTGACGCATGAAAACCGATCACCTGATTGCGCTGTTCGTCGTGCTCTGGGCGTGGGACGGCTACAACCGCTCGCACGCGGGAATGAGCGCGGTCGATGCGACCATGCAGAGCGAGCGCGACAACTTCGCCGGGATGCAGGGGACCAACTTCACCAACAGCCTGTGGGATCCGTTCAGCGGGCAACCCGCGTACATGTTCGGCAGGATCGACGCGCCGGGCGGCCCGGGCGTGATGGGCGAGCCGTCGTACAGCGGCGCTTTCGGGCACATGTAAGCGATGAGTCCGAAAACCGCTCTCATGCTCGCGGGCGTGCTGGCGCTGGTCGGTGCGGGTGTCTATCTCGATCGCAAGTTCGTGAACGCGGGCGGGGCGTCCGGCGTCGCGTCGAATATCGCGGGCGTCATCTGGGACAACGCGGCCGGTGTCGCGGCGAACGCGGGAACATCCATCGTCACCGACATGGCTGCGTTCGCGGACGACAGGCTGCGGCAGCAGCAGGCGCAAGCACCGCTCGCGGCGCAGGGCGTCAACATGCCTTTTCCAACCTCGGCATGGGATGTGGTCCCGGCCGGACTGTAGCAGTGCAAACCAACCTCGGAGAGTGACACCATGAACGCATTTTTCGCCCGTCTGACGGAGCCCTCGACGCATGCCGCGCTGGCCGGCCTCGCGGGCGTCGCATCGCAAATCGCCGTGCAGTTCGGCGCGGACCCGCACACCGTCGCGACGGTCGGCACGGCCGCCGCTTCGCTGTTCGGCATCCTCGGCGTGTTCCTGTCGGAAGGCAAGGGAACCGCGGCGCAGGGCCAGTAATGGACCTCGGGCCGCTCTGGCAGATCGGCACGGCGCTCGTCGCGGCGGGCGCGGTGTATGGCGCGATCAGGGCGGACCTGAGGGCCATTCACCAGAAGGACAGGGATCAAGACGAGCGCATCAAAACCGTCGAGGATCGATTCAACCGGCACATCGAACAGGGGCTGAACCATGGCAACTCGTAAGCGTAAGACGGCGCATAAGCGTCACCACAAGACCCCGGCGCGCAGCAAGCGCACGGGCCGATTCATCAAGCGATAACGGAAGGGACCATGCCGAAGATCGAATGGAAGTCAGCCGCGATCGGCGCGGCGCTGCTGTACGGCTTCATGTGGTGGCGGGCCAGAAAGTCGGCCACGCCCGCAAGCTGAAGAAAACCCGGCCGGAGCCGGGTTTTTCGTTTCAAGTCGGCGCTTGGCAGACCACTGCGGTAGCGTTCGCGTCGACCCGCCGCAATATCGCCTTGCTGTTGCCGATGCTCTGCATGACGGCCTGCACGTCGGCGAGCGGGGCCTGCACATAGAAGCCGTAGTTGTCGGTCGGGTTCGTGCCGGCCGTGTGCTGGAACAGCAGAGGGTCGTTGGAGTAGCCCCAAAGCCAACCCACCGTCATGTTGAAAAACGTAAGCGAATCGTCACGCGTCTTGCGGAACACGTTTTCGCCGCTCGGCGCGATGTGGTCGGCCGGCGTGCGGATCGCGCGCGCCTGGACGAGCGGCGCGAAGAAATCCTGAACGGACAGGTCGCAGTTCGTCATCCGGTCCAGCTTGTACGCGTGGGCGGACAGCGGCAGCGCGACGGCGAGGGCAACAGCAAGGGATTTGAGGTGCACGGTGGTCTCCTTACGTGTGGAAGCCGAACCGCCGGGAAAGGTGTGACCGGCGGTCGATGGCGTGGGCGATGGTCGATTCGAACGTGCCGGCCAGCTTCGCGGCGCGCACCTTGCCGGCCACGTCCCAAAGCCTGACGTAGCGCGCAAAGCTGCGCTCGGTTGCCATATAGGCGGGCGCAAGCGCGGCGACCCAAGCGGCGATTTCGTCTTGGGTGACGATGACTTCCCCGAACAGGTCGAGCATAGGCGGCTGGCGATGGCTGGCTACAGTCGGTATGACGGCAGGAATTCGGGAAAAAATAGGGTCACGCAACGCGGTGGAAACGATCACAGTTGGCTGCGCGCCGACCGCGATATCGATTTGACATAAGGTGATTTAGCGAATTTTTAATTGTAGTAGCTTTTTAGAAATGTCGTGTTCTAGCCATTTAGAAATGTCGTGTTTTGACCTCGGTATGCTGGCCGGTTCCTTGCGGGACCACGGAGCCGGCCATGTATCCAGGTGCACTGGTGACAC
>NZ_CADESW010000014.1 GCF_902830275.1 Burkholderia stagnalis
CTCTTTGCCTGATGACCATAGCGAGTCGGTCCCACCCCTTCCCATCCCGAACAGGACCGTGAAACGACTCTACGCCGATGATAGTGCGGATTCCCGTGTGAAAGTAGGTAATCGTCAGGCTCCCTAAGCCAAGAACCCCCGCCTAACCGGCGGGGGTTTTTGCATTTGTGGCGCGGAAATGCGCGTGGCGAGCGGGGCACCCATCCGGGCGCACAGTCTTCTTCGAAAAAGCCCGGTGCGATCATCGTCGGACAAGGGGCGCCACCTCGATTCCTCGCAACTGCCGTTAGCGCAAACAGGCCGCTCAGCCTGGGCTTCCGACCATCACCTCCGTACAGCCCCCAATATCCGGGCCGCCGTAAGCCGGCTGGTCCGAAGATCGTCAGCCGGGCTCGGATCGCTCAGCGCCGTATCGGGGCGCATGCTACGGCACGAGGAGCGCGGGGCACGGATCGGGGCCCGCGGCGCGAAGATTTACCCGACAGTTTTCCTGCGGCGCGAGCGTACTGGCTGACGCGACGCGCCCGCGTCGAAGCCGAAGCAAGTGTCGTCGGCCAAGCGAACCAGATGGATGTCGTGCGGGCAGGCCTGGTATCGCACGCAGATCGTTACTTCGCTGCGACAGGCCGCCAGACAGTCATTCTGATCAGCTTGCACGACTCGCCGAGGCGGCGAGCGATTTCATTGCCTGACATCAGCTGCAGTGGCCATGCACCCGCGTTGGCAATCATTGGTTCGAGCGCATGTTGTTGTCGGTCAAGCGCTGCGGGACGTTCATGCTGCTCATGTCGTTCGTGGAATCGTGCGGCGTCGCGCCGAGCCAGGGGCGGTCGAAGGGGCGCTCAGAAGCCGTGATAGCGGCTATCGCTTCGCGGCTCACGTGGCGAATCCAGGTGGCCCGTCAGGCCGGCCGTCGGCGCGACACCATTTGTCCGACATGTCGGCGGCAAGCACTATCGATGTCCCGGCTAGCGCGGCGGTCGCGAACTGGCGAACGAGCTTACGCATGATCGCGGTAGGGCTGACGATCTCGGCGGATAACGACATCACCCTATAGGCGGCACCCATCGACTGCGCAGCGCCAGGAAATGCCGCTGAAAAGCTCGCAAGAAAGCGGCGTCCGTCCCGTCGCGAACCGATCGGCACGAAATTTGCCGGAATTTTTGCATATACCCCTTGGCTTTGTGACGCGAAGGCCGTATGATGGCGGTCTTCTGATTTTCGGCGCGGGTGCAGATCTGCGGCGAAACCAGAATCTGACGAAGATGTGTGCATCAACATGCCGGGCTGACGCCTCGCGGATCGTGCAGGCATTCTCGAGGAGAATGAAAATAATCTTCGCGATGCGCTTGACACAAGTGTGATGTGCCTCCATAATCGTCAGTTCTCTACGGAGGGGTGCCCGAGTGGCTAAAGGGGGCAGACTGTAAATCTGTTGGCTTACGCCTACGTTGGTTCGAATCCAACCTCCTCCACCAAGACATCAGCGCAGAGAGCAGTAGGGAATCGTTAGTGGCCCGTGCGGGTGTAGCTCAATGGTAGAGCAGAAGCCTTCCAAGCTTACGACGAGGGTTCGATTCCCTTCACCCGCTCCAGTCTGCGTAGTTGAAGCGTAAAACCGCCCATGTGGCTCAGTGGTAGAGCACTCCCTTGGTAAGGGAGAGGTCGGCAGTTCGATCCTGCCCATGGGCACCAGTAGTACAGTCAGTGTCTGTTTGCGCGCGGCGCAACATGTGAAATTCCTTTCGGGAGTTGAAAATGGCCAAGGAAAAATTCGAGCGGACCAAGCCGCACGTGAACGTTGGTACGATTGGTCACGTTGACCACGGCAAGACGACGCTGACGGCAGCGATCACGACCGTGCTGACGAAGAAGTTCGGCGGCGAAGCGAAGGCATACGACCAGATCGACGCAGCGCCGGAAGAAAAGGCACGCGGCATCACGATCAACACCGCGCACGTCGAGTACGAAACGGCTAACCGCCACTACGCACACGTCGACTGCCCGGGCCACGCTGACTATGTGAAGAACATGATCACGGGCGCGGCGCAGATGGACGGCGCGATCCTGGTGTGCTCGGCAGCAGACGGCCCGATGCCGCAAACGCGTGAGCACATCCTGCTGGCGCGTCAGGTTGGCGTTCCGTACATCATCGTGTTCCTGAACAAGTGCGACATGGTGGACGACGCTGAACTGCTCGAGCTGGTCGAGATGGAAGTTCGCGAACTCCTGTCGAAGTACGACTTCCCGGGCGACGACACGCCGATCGTGAAGGGTTCGGCGAAGCTGGCGCTGGAAGGCGACACGGGCGAGCTGGGCGAAGTGGCGATCATGAACCTGGCAGACGCACTGGACACGTACATCCCGACGCCGGAGCGTGCGGTTGACGGCGCGTTCCTGATGCCGGTGGAAGACGTGTTCTCGATCTCGGGCCGCGGTACGGTGGTGACGGGTCGTGTGGAGCGCGGCATCGTGAAGGTCGGCGAGGAAATCGAAATCGTCGGTATCAAGCCGACGGTGAAGACGACCTGCACGGGCGTGGAAATGTTCCGCAAGCTGCTGGACCAAGGTCAGGCAGGCGACAACGTTGGTATCCTGCTGCGCGGCACGAAGCGTGAAGACGTGGAGCGTGGCCAGGTTCTGGCGAAGCCGGGTTCGATCACGCCGCACACGCACTTCACGGCTGAAGTGTACGTGCTGAGCAAGGACGAAGGCGGCCGTCACACGCCGTTCTTCAACAACTACCGTCCGCAGTTCTACTTCCGTACGACGGACGTGACGGGCTCGATCGAGCTGCCGAAGGACAAGGAAATGGTGATGCCGGGCGACAACGTGTCGATCACGGTGAAGCTGATTGCGCCGATCGCGATGGAAGAAGGTCTGCGCTTCGCAATCCGCGAAGGCGGCCGCACCGTCGGTGCCGGCGTCGTCGCCAAGATCATCGAGTAAGCCAGTTATTCGTTGATCGACAGTTTTGGGGCTGGCATTAGCCAGTCCCAACATGGTCTAGGGGTATAGCTCAACTGGCAGAGCGTCGGTCTCCAAAACCGAAGGTTGGGGGTTCGATTCCCTCTGCCCCTGCCAAAAAATCGCCACGTGTCATACGTGGCATTTGTTTTAAGGTGTTATGGCGAATCCATCCGTCGAAACTGTAAATACCTCCGGCGATAAGCTGATGCTGGCCCTGGGCGTATTGTTGGTCTTGGCCGGATTCGTGGGCTTCTTCTGGCTGGGTGGTCAGGAGTGGTACGTCCGCGGTGCCGCTCTGGCGGTGGGGTTGATCGCCGGCGTGGCCGTGGGCCTGATGTCGGCGCCTGGCAAGGGCCTGATCGCGTTTGCCAAGGATTCGTACAAGGAAGTCCGGAAGGTCGTTTGGCCCACCCGCAAGGAAGCAACGCAAACCACGCTCGTCGTGTTCGGTTTCGTGCTCGTGATGGCAATTTTCCTCTGGTTGAGCGACAAATCCATCGAATGGGTGATTTTCTCGGCGATTCTGGGTTGGAAATGATATGAGCGATACTCCGGCATCCCCGAGCGGAAAGCGGTGGTACGTCGTGCACGCCTACTCCGGTATGGAGAAGAGCGTGCAACGCGCGCTTCAGGAGCGCATTGAACGTGCCGGCATGCAGGACAAGTTTGGCCAGATCCTGGTTCCGACCGAAGAAGTGGTCGAAGTCAAGGGTGGTCACAAGGCAGTGACGGAACGTCGTTTCTTCCCCGGCTACGTGCTGGTGGAAATGGAAATGACGGACGAAACGTGGCACCTCGTGAAGAACACCGCGAAGGTCACCGGTTTCGTCGGCGGTGCGCGCAACCGCCCGACGCCGATTTCCCCCAAGGAAGTCGAGAAGATCATGTCGCAGATGCAGGAAGGCGTGGAGAAGCCGCGCCCGAAGACCCTGTTCGAAGTCGGCGAGATGGTTCGGGTCAAGGAAGGCCCGTTCACGGATTTCAATGGCACCGTCGAAGAAGTGAACTACGAAAAATCGCGTGTGCGTGTGTCGGTCACCATCTTCGGTCGCGCCACCCCGGTCGAGCTCGAGTTCGGCCAGGTCGAAAAAGTTTGATCCCGATTCGGTGGGCAGCCTCGGCTGCCCACCTTCGCGCTTACGGTCCGCGTCATGGCCGTTGAGGAGCGTCAGTAGCCAGCGGCGAACGCGCGTTATCACTCACCGAACGCCGCTTGGCGTTCCAACGAGGTTTTCAAATGGCAAAGAAGATTGTCGGCTTTATCAAGCTGCAGATCCCTGCAGGTAAAGCCAACCCGTCGCCGCCGGTCGGTCCGGCACTGGGCCAGCGCGGCCTGAACATCATGGAGTTCTGCAAGGCGTTCAACGCGCAGACTCAAGGCATGGAGCCGGGTCTGCCGGTGCCGGTGGTCATCACGGCATACGCTGACAAGAGCTTCACGTTCGTGATGAAGACGCCGCCGGCGACCGTCCTGATCAAGAAGGCGGCGAAGGTGGACAAGGGCTCGAGCAAGCCGCACACCGACAAGGTCGGTTCGATCACGCGCGCTCAAGCCGAAGAAATCGCGAAGACCAAGATGCCGGACCTTACGGCAGCTGATCTGGACGCAGCCGTTCGCACCATCGCTGGTAGCGCACGCTCGATGGGCATCACCGTGGAGGGTGTGTAAATGGCTAAGATCTCCAAGCGCCGTCAGGCATTTGCCGCCAAGGTCGACCGTCAGAAGCTGTACGCGATCGAAGACGCACTCGCACTCGTGAAGGAATGCGCGAGCGCGAAGTTCAACGAATCGATCGACGTCGCAGTCCAGCTCGGTATCGATGCGAAGAAGTCGGACCAAGTGGTTCGCGGTTCGGTCGTTCTGCCGGCTGGCACGGGCAAGTCGGTTCGCGTTGCCGTGTTCGCGCAAGGCGAGAAGGCCGAGCAAGCACGTGCAGCAGGCGCGGAAATCGTCGGTATGGAAGACCTGGCTGAGCAGATCAAGGCTGGCCAGATGGACTTCGACATCGTGATCGCTTCGCCGGACACGATGCGTATCGTCGGTACGCTGGGTCAGATCCTCGGCCCGCGCGGCCTGATGCCGAACCCGAAGGTCGGCACCGTGACGCCGGACGTCGCAACCGCGGTCAAGAACGCGAAGGCTGGCCAGGTCCAGTTCCGCGTCGACAAGGCCGGTATCATCCACGCGACCATCGGCCGTGCATCGTTCGAATCGACCGCGCTGCGCAGCAACCTGTCGGCGCTGATCGAAGCGCTGCAGAAGGCAAAGCCGGCAACGAGCAAGGGCGTGTACCTGCGCAAGATCGCACTGTCGAGCACGATGGGCGTCGGCGTGCGTGTCGACCAGGCTACGCTGGCAGCGCAGTAAGCAAGAATTCAGGCCGCTTCACGAAGCGGCCTCAAAGGGCTTTGGGCGGTTGTCCGCGCAGTTTGGCGGGCAACCGGTTATCAAAGACCGTTGGTGGGAGCGTCGCAGTCAGGCAATCCCTTAATGCAAGCCAACGCAGATGGCGAACCCGAAATAGTTTTGCAGTGGTGAAGCCCCAGGCCGCGAAGCGATTCGCGGTGTGAGGTGGAAATACTCCTAACGAGTCGGACGCCGTTGTTGAACGAGGTACGTGAGGTTTCGTGCCGAACGTATCGTTTCTGGAGGCTAACCGTGCCGCTTAATAGAGAAGACAAGCAAGCCGTCGTCGCTGAGGTTGCCGCGCAAGTCGCGAAGGCCCAGACCGTCGTGCTGGCTGAGTATCGTGGAATTGCGGTTGGCGATCTGACCAAGCTGCGCGCGAAAGCGCGTGAGCAACAGGTTTACCTGCGCGTGTTGAAGAACACGCTGGCGCGTCGCGCCGTCGAAGGTACGCCGTTTGCTCCGCTGGCAGAGCAGATGACTGGCCCCCTGATCTACGGCATCTCGGAAGATGCAATTGCTGCTGCGAAGGTCGTCAACGACTTCAGCAAGAGCAATGACAAGTTGGTCATTCGGGCTGGTTCGTTCGATGGCAAGGTGATGGACCAAGCCGGCGTGCAAGCGCTGGCAAGCATCCCGAGCCGCGAGGAACTGCTCTCGAAGCTGCTGTTCGTTATGCAATCGCCTGTTTCCGGCTTTGCGCGCGCTCTGGCCGCGCTGGCTGAGAAGAAGCAAGCCGAAGCTGCGTAATCGAACGCACATCAGCGTCACTGATCGCTGGCTGTATCCGTATTCAATTTAGGAGTATTTCAAATGGCAATCGCAAAAGAAGACATCCTGGCAGCAGTCGAAGGGATGACCGTTCTGGAACTGAACGAACTGGTCAAGGCGTTCGAAGAGAAGTTCGGCGTGTCGGCAGCTGCTGTTGCAGTCGCTGGCCCGGCAGGCGGCGGCGCTGCTGCTGCAGCTGAAGAGAAGACCGAATTCACGGTCGTCCTGGCTGAAGCAGGCGCGAACAAGGTTTCCGTCATCAAGGCAGTTCGCGAACTGACGGGCCTGGGCCTGAAGGAAGCGAAGGACCTGGTTGACGGTGCACCGAAGCCCGTCAAGGAAGGCGTCGACAAGGCTGCTGCTGAAGAAGCCAAGAAGAAGCTGGAAGAAGCAGGCGCGAAGGTCGAAGTCAAGTAAGTTCCGGCGCGCTGTGCGAAGGCTGGCGGTATTTCCACCGCCGGCCTTTTTGTGCTTTGTGGGAACGTTATTCTGGCACTCTTTCGTGAGCCGGGATAAACGCCCCGAGAAGCCAAAGATAACCGTCGAATCGTTGCGATTGGCGTTTTTCTTTGTCTTCTGAAGCGACTGCAGAAGGCAAGTTTGGTCGGGTAGCGGGCAACACAGGCATCCGCTGCCGTCAGCCAGCGGTTGGTAGCGGCCAACCACCAAGCTTCTCGGCTCGTTCAAGCCGTCGGACGGCCATCGGGTCTCAGTCGGTGAACACTCGGGTTTGACACGTCCAGGTATTCCGCCTCGATAGCACCCGCCGTGATTCGGAGATCGTATGCAATATTCCTTCACCGAGAAGAAGCGCATTCGCAAGAGTTTCGCGAAGCGCCCCATCGTTCACCAAGTTCCTTTCCTGCTGGCCACCCAGCTTGAATCATTCAGCACGTTTCTGCAAGCTGATGTTCTGACGGCGCAACGCAAGCCTGAGGGTTTGCAGGCTGCCTTCACATCGGTATTTCCCATTGTTTCGCACAATGGTTTCGCGCGTCTCGAGTTCGTGAGCTACGCGCTGTCCTCGCCGGCATTCAACATCAAGGAATGTCAGCAGCGGGGCCTGACGTACTGTTCCGCGCTGCGCGCGAAGGTGCGCCTCGTCATCCTCGACAAGGAATCGCCGAACAAGCCGGTCGTCAAGGAAGTGAAGGAGCAGGAAGTGTACATGGGCGAAATTCCGCTCATGACGCCGACGGGCTCGTTCGTCATCAACGGTACCGAGCGTGTGATCGTCTCGCAGCTGCATCGCTCGCCGGGCGTGTTCTTCGAACACGACAAGGGCAAGACGCACAGCTCGGGCAAGCTGCTGTTCTCGGCACGGATCATTCCGTACCGCGGCTCGTGGCTCGACTTCGAATTCGATCCGAAGGACATCCTGTACTTCCGCGTCGACCGTCGCCGCAAGATGCCGGTCACGATCCTGCTGAAGGCGATCGGCCTCACGCCGGAACAGATCCTCGCGAACTTCTTCGTGTTCGACAACTTCACGCTGATGGACGAAGGCGCGCAACTCGAGTTCGTGCCGGAGCGCCTGCGTGGTGAAGTCGCGCGTTTCGACATCACGGATCGCGACGGCAAGGTCATCGTCCAGAAGGACAAGCGGATCAACGCGAAGCACATTCGCGACCTCGAAGCCGCGAAGACCAAGTTCATCTCGGTGCCGGAAGACTATCTGCTCGGCCGCGTGCTGGCGAAGAACGTCGTCGACGGCGACACCGGCGAAGTGATCGCGAGCGCGAACGACGAGATCACGGAAAGCGTGCTCGAGAAGCTGCGCGAAGCGGGCATCAAGGACATCCAGACGCTCTACACGAACGACCTGGACCAGGGCCCGTACATCTCGTCGACGCTGCGTGTCGACGAAACGGCCGACAAGACGGCCGCGCGCATCGCGATCTACCGCATGATGCGTCCGGGCGAGCCGCCGACCGAAGAAGCGGTCGAGGCGCTGTTCAACCGCCTGTTCTACAGCGAAGAAGCGTACGACCTGTCGAAGGTCGGCCGCATGAAGTTCAACCGCCGCGTCGGCCGTGACGAGATCACCGGCCCGATGACGCTGCAGGACGACGACATCCTCGCGACGATCAAGATCCTCGTCGAGCTGCGCAACGGCAAGGGCGAAGTGGACGACATCGACCACCTCGGCAACCGTCGCGTGCGTTGTGTCGGCGAACTGGCGGAAAACCAGTTCCGCGCAGGCCTCGTGCGTGTCGAGCGCGCAGTCAAGGAACGCCTCGGCCAGGCCGAAAGCGAAAACCTGATGCCGCACGACCTGATCAACTCGAAGCCGATTTCGTCGGCGATCCGCGAGTTCTTCGGTTCGTCGCAGCTGTCGCAGTTCATGGACCAGACCAACCCGCTGTCGGAAATCACGCACAAGCGCCGTGTTTCCGCACTGGGCCCGGGCGGTCTGACGCGCGAGCGCGCAGGCTTCGAAGTCCGCGACGTGCACCCGACCCACTACGGCCGCGTGTGCCCGATCGAAACGCCGGAAGGTCCGAACATCGGCCTGATCAACTCGCTCGCACTGTACGCGCACCTGAACGAATACGGCTTCCTCGAGACGCCGTACCGCAAGGTCGTCGACAGCAAGGTGACCGATCAGATCGACTACCTGTCGGCGATCGAGGAAGGCCGCTACATGATCGCGCAGGCAAACGCAGCGATCGACGAGAACGGCCAGCTGATCGACGAACTCGTGTCGTCGCGTGAAGCCGGCGAAACGATGATGGTCACGCCGGACCGCATCCAGTACATGGACGTGGCGCCGTCGCAGATCGTGTCGGTTGCAGCCTCGCTGATTCCGTTCCTCGAGCACGACGATGCGAACCGTGCACTGATGGGTTCGAACATGCAGCGTCAGGCCGTGCCGTGCCTGCGTCCGGAGAAGCCGGTCGTCGGTACGGGCATCGAGCGCACCTGCGCGGTCGACTCGGGCACGACGGTCCAGGCGTTCCGCGGCGGCGTCGTCGACTATGTCGACGCAGGCCGTATCGTGATTCGCGTGAACGACGACGAAGCGGTCGCGGGTGAAGTCGGTGTCGACATCTACAACCTGATCAAGTACACGCGTTCGAACCAGAACACGAACATCAACCAGCGTCCGATCGTGAAGATGGGCGACAAGGTCTCGCGCGGCGACGTGCTGGCCGACGGCGCCTCGACGGACCTGGGCGAGCTCGCGCTCGGCCAGAACATGCTGATCGCGTTCATGCCGTGGAACGGCTACAACTTCGAGGATTCGATCCTGATCTCGGAGAAGGTCGTGGCCGACGATCGCTACACGTCGATCCACATCGAAGAGCTGAACGTCGTTGCACGCGACACGAAGCTCGGGCCGGAAGAAATCACGCGCGACATCTCGAACCTGGCGGAAGTCCAGCTCGGCCGTCTCGACGAATCGGGCATCGTGTACATCGGTGCGGAAGTCGAAGCGGGCGACGTGCTGGTCGGCAAGGTCACGCCGAAGGGCGAGACCCAGCTGACGCCGGAAGAGAAGCTGCTGCGCGCGATCTTCGGCGAGAAGGCGTCGGACGTGAAGGACACGTCGCTGCGCGTGCCGTCGGGCATGAGCGGCACCGTGATCGACGTCCAGGTGTTCACGCGTGAAGGCATCCAGCGCGACAAGCGTGCGCAACAGATCATCGACGACGAACTGAAGCGCTACCGTCTCGACCTGAACGACCAGCTGCGCATCGTGGAAGGCGACGCGTTCCAGCGTCTCGCGCGCATGCTCGTGGGCAAGGTTGCAAACGGTGGCCCGAAGAAGCTCGCGAAGGGCACGAAGATCGACCAGGCTTACCTGGAAGACCTCGACCACTATCACTGGTTCGACATCCGCCTCGCGGACGACGAAGCAGCGGTGCAGCTCGAAGCGATCAAGAACTCGATCGAAGAGAAGCGCCACCAGTTCGACCTCGCGTTCGAAGAGAAGCGCAAGAAGCTCACGCAAGGCGACGAACTGCCGCCGGGCGTGCTGAAGATGGTCAAGGTGTACCTCGCGGTGAAGCGCCGCCTGCAGCCTGGCGACAAGATGGCAGGCCGCCACGGTAACAAGGGTGTCGTGTCGAAGATCGTTCCGGTCGAAGACATGCCGTACATGGCTGACGGCCGTCCGGCCGACGTCGTGCTGAACCCGCTGGGCGTGCCGTCGCGGATGAACGTGGGTCAGGTTCTGGAAGTGCACCTCGGCTGGGCCGCGAAGGGCCTCGGCTGGCGTATCGGCGAAATGCTGCAGCGTCAGGCGAAGATCGAGGAGCTGCGTGTCTTCCTGACGAAGATCTACAACGAGTCGGGCCGCGCGGAAGATCTGGAGAGCTTCAGCGACGACGAGATCCTCGAGCTCGCGAAGAACCTGCGCGAAGGCGTGCCGTTCGCGACGCCGGTGTTCGATGGTGCGACCGAGGACGAAATGGCGAAGATGCTCGACCTCGCGTTCCCGGACGACATCGCCGAACACCTCGACATGAACCCGTCGAAGAACCAGGTCCGTCTGTACGACGGCCGCACGGGCGAAATGTTCGAGCGTCGCGTGACGGTCGGCTACATGCACTACCTGAAGCTGCACCACTTGGTCGACGACAAGATGCACGCGCGTTCGACGGGCCCGTACTCGCTCGTCACGCAGCAGCCGCTGGGTGGTAAGGCGCAGTTCGGTGGCCAGCGTTTCGGTGAAATGGAAGTGTGGGCACTCGAGGCATACGGCGCGTCCTACGTGCTGCAGGAAATGCTGACGGTGAAGTCGGACGACGTGAACGGCCGGACCAAGGTGTACGAGAACCTGGTCAAGGGCGATCACGTGATCGACGCCGGCATGCCGGAATCCTTCAACGTGCTCGTGAAGGAAATCCGCTCGCTCGGTATCGACATCGATCTCGACCGCAATTAATCGGACTACGGAGAGAAAGCAATGAAAGCTCTGCTCGATCTATTCAAGCAAGTCCAACAGGAAGAAGTTTTCGACGCGATCAAGATCGGTCTGGCTTCACCTGACAAGATCCGTTCGTGGTCGTTCGGCGAAGTGAAGAAACCGGAGACCATCAACTACCGTACGTTCAAGCCGGAACGCGATGGTCTCTTCTGCGCGAAGATCTTCGGGCCGATCAAGGACTACGAGTGCCTGTGCGGCAAGTACAAGCGCCTGAAGCACCGCGGCGTGATCTGCGAGAAGTGCGGCGTCGAAGTGACGCTGGCGAAGGTGCGTCGTGAACGGATGGGCCACATCGAACTGGCCTCGCCGGTCGCGCACATCTGGTTCCTGAAGTCGCTGCCGTCGCGTCTGGGCATGGTGCTCGACATGACGCTGCGCGACATCGAGCGCGTGCTGTACTTCGAGGCATACGTGGTGATCGAACCGGGCATGACGCCGCTGAAGGCGCGGCAGATCATGACCGAAGAGGATTACTACAACAAGGTCGAGGAATACGGCGACGAATTCCGTGCCGAGATGGGTGCGGAAGGCGTGCGTGAACTGCTGCGCGCGATCAACATCGACGAGCAGGTCGAGACGCTGCGCACCGAGCTGAAGAACACCGGCTCGGAAGCGAAGATCAAGAAGTACGCGAAGCGCCTGAAGGTCCTCGAGGCATTCCAGCGCTCGGGCATCAAGCCCGAGTGGATGATCCTCGAAGTGCTGCCGGTGCTGCCGCCGGAACTGCGTCCGCTCGTGCCGCTGGACGGCGGCCGTTTCGCGACGTCGGACCTGAACGACCTGTACCGCCGCGTGATCAACCGTAACAACCGGTTGAAGCGTCTGCTCGAGCTGAAGGCGCCGGAGATCATCGTCCGCAACGAAAAGCGGATGCTGCAGGAAGCCGTCGACTCGCTGCTCGACAACGGCCGCCGCGGCAAGGCGATGACGGGCGCGAACAAGCGTCCGCTGAAGTCGCTCGCCGACATGATCAAGGGCAAGGGCGGTCGTTTCCGTCAGAACCTGCTGGGCAAGCGCGTCGACTACTCGGGCCGTTCGGTCATCGTGGTCGGCCCGACGCTGAAGCTGCACCAGTGCGGCCTGCCGAAGCTGATGGCGCTCGAGCTGTTCAAGCCGTTCATCTTCAACAAGCTGGAAGTGATGGGCGTCGCGACGACCATCAAGGCGGCGAAGAAGGAAGTCGAGAACCAGACGCCGGTGGTGTGGGACATCCTCGAAGAGGTGATCCGCGAGCACCCGGTGATGCTGAACCGTGCGCCGACGCTGCACCGTCTCGGTATCCAGGCGTTCGAGCCGGTGCTGATCGAAGGCAAGGCAATCCAGCTGCACCCGCTCGTCTGCGCGGCGTTCAACGCCGACTTCGACGGTGACCAGATGGCCGTTCACGTGCCGCTGTCGCTCGAAGCGCAGATGGAAGCGCGCACGCTGATGCTCGCGTCGAACAACGTGCTGTTCCCGGCCAACGGCGATCCGTCGATCGTGCCGTCGCAGGATATCGTGCTGGGTCTGTACTACGCGACCCGCGAAGCGATCAACGCGAAGGGCGAAGGCCTGTCGTTCACCGGCGTGTCGGAAGTGATCCGCGCGTACGAGAACAAGGAAGTCGAGCTGGCATCGCGCGTCAACGTGCGGATCACCGAAATGGTCCACAACGAGGACAAGTCGGAAGGCGCACCGGCGTTCGTGCCGAAGATCACGCTGTACGCGACGACCGTCGGCCGCGCGATCCTGTCGGAGATCCTGCCGCACGGCCTGCCGTTCTCGGTGCTGAACAAGCCGCTGAAGAAGAAGGAAATCTCGCGCCTGATCAACACGGCGTTCCGCAAGTGCGGCCTGCGCGCGACGGTGGTGTTCGCCGATCAGCTGATGCAGTCGGGTTTCCGTCTCGCGACGCGCGCCGGCATCTCGATCTGCGTGGACGACATGCTCGTGCCGGAGCAGAAGGAAACGATCGTCGGCGACGCCGCGAAGAAGGTGAAGGAGTACGACCGCCAGTACATGTCGGGTCTCGTCACCGCGCAGGAACGCTACAACAACGTGGTCGACATCTGGTCGGCGACGTCGGAAGCGGTCGGCAAGGCGATGATGGAGCAGCTGTCGACGGAGCCGGTGACGGACCGCGACGGCAACGCGACGCGCCAGGAGTCGTTCAACTCGATCTACATGATGGCCGACTCGGGCGCCCGGGGTTCGGCGGTGCAGATTCGTCAGCTGGCCGGTATGCGCGGCCTGATGGCGAAGCCGGACGGCTCGATTATCGAGACGCCGATTACCGCGAACTTCCGCGAAGGCCTGAACGTGTTGCAGTACTTCATCTCGACCCACGGTGCACGTAAGGGTCTGGCTGATACGGCACTGAAGACCGCGAACTCGGGTTACCTGACGCGTCGTCTGGTCGACGTGACGCAGGATCTGGTCGTGGTCGAGGACGATTGCGGCACGAGCAACGGCGTCGCGATGAAGGCGCTGGTCGAAGGCGGTGAAGTCGTCGAAGCGCTGCGCGACCGTATCCTCGGCCGCGTCGCGGTGGCGGACGTCGTGAATCCGGAAACGCAGGAAACGCTGTACGAATCGGGCACGCTGCTCGACGAAACGGCGGTCGAGGAGATCGAACGCCTCGGCATCGACGAAGTGCGCGTGCGCACGCCGCTGACCTGCGAAACCCGCTACGGTCTGTGCGCGTCGTGCTACGGCCGCGACCTCGGCCGCGGCTCGCTCGTGAACGTCGGAGAAGCGGTCGGCGTGATCGCCGCGCAGTCGATCGGCGAGCCGGGCACGCAGCTGACGATGCGTACGTTCCACATCGGTGGTGCGGCATCGCGTGCGGCAGTGGCGTCGTCGGTCGAAGCGAAGAGCAACGGTATCGTGCGCTTCACGTCGACGATGCGCTACGTCACGAACGCGAAGGGCGAGCAGATCGTCATTTCCCGTTCGGGCGAAGCGATGATCACCGACGACTTCGGTCGCGAGCGCGAGCGTCACAAAGTGCCGTACGGCGCGACGCTGCTGCAGCTCGACGGCGTCACCGTCAAGGCCGGCACGCAGCTCGCTACGTGGGATCCGCTGACGCGCCCGATCATCACCGAGTACGGCGGTACGGTGAAGTTCGAGAACGTCGAGGAAGGCGTGACGGTCGCGAAGCAGATCGACGACGTGACCGGCCTGTCGACGCTGGTCGTGATCGACGTGAAGCGTCGCGGTTCGCAGGCGTCGAAGAGCGTGCGTCCGCAGGTGAAGCTGCTCGACGCGAACGGCGAGGAAGTGAAGATCCCGGGCACGGAGCACGCAGTGCAGATCGGCTTCCAGGTCGGCGCGCTGATCACCGTGAAGGACGGCCAGCAGGTGCAGGTGGGTGAAGTGCTCGCACGTATCCCGACCGAAGCGCAGAAGACGCGTGACATTACCGGCGGTCTGCCGCGGGTGGCGGAACTGTTCGAAGCGCGTTCGCCGAAGGATGCGGGCATTCTCGCGGAAGTCACCGGCACGACGTCGTTCGGCAAGGACACGAAGGGCAAGCAGCGTCTCGTCATCACGGACCTCGAGGGCAATCAGCACGAGTTCCTGATCGCGAAGGAAAAGCAGGTGCTGGTCCACGATGCTCAGGTCGTCAACAAGGGCGAAATGATCGTGGACGGCCCGGCCGATCCGCACGACATCCTGCGTCTGCAGGGTATCGAGGCGCTGTCGCGCTACATCGTCGACGAAGTGCAGGACGTGTACCGACTGCAGGGCGTGAAGATCAACGACAAGCACATCGAGGTGATCGTTCGCCAGATGCTGCGTCGTGTGCAGATCACCGACAACGGCGATACGCGCTTCATCCCGGGCGAACAGGTCGAGCGTTCCGACATGCTGGACGAGAACGATCGCATGATCGCCGAGGACAAGCGTCCGGCGTCGTACGACAACGTGCTGCTGGGTATCACGAAGGCGTCGCTGTCGACCGACTCGTTCATCTCCGCGGCATCGTTCCAGGAAACGACCCGCGTGCTGACCGAAGCGGCGATCATGGGCAAGCGCGACGATCTGCGCGGCCTGAAGGAAAACGTGATCGTCGGCCGTCTGATTCCGGCTGGTACGGGCCTGGCGTTCCACAAGGCGCGCAAGGCCAAGGAGTCGTCGGATCGCGAGCGTTTCGACCAGATCGCAGCGGAAGAAGCGTTCGAGTTCGGCACCCCGAGCACGCCCGCCACGGAAGAGCCGCAACAGCATCCGGCAGCCGAGTAAGTGCTGGCGGCGCGAGCCGCCTCGCTACGCTGTCGCTGAAACCGCCCAGTTTCGACTGGGCGGTTTTTTTTCGCCCGGCCGGCGCCGGTCGCCGGCACCAACGCGCACTGTCCCGATGGCCAATGTTGTGCGATTCGCCGCTTCAGGCGCGCACGGGTTGTTAGAATCCCGGTCATCGCAGTTTGCCGTCTTCCATCTCATTCATGTCCCGCGCCCTCGAAATCCTCGACGAAGTCTTCGGTTATTCCGCGTTCCGCGGCCAGCAAGGCGAGATCGTCGAGCACGTCGCCGGCGGCGGCGATTGCCTCGTGCTGATGCCGACCGGCGGCGGCAAGTCGCTGTGCTACCAGATCCCCGCGCTGTTGCGGCGCGAAACCGGGCATGGCGCGGGCATCGTCGTCTCGCCGCTGATCGCGCTGATGCAGGACCAGGTCGCGGCGCTCTCCGAAGTCGGCGTGCGCGCGGCCTACCTGAACTCGACGCTGTCCGGCGCGGAGGCCGCGGCCACCGAGCGCGCGCTGCGCGAAGGCGAAATCGACCTGCTGTACGTCGCGCCCGAGCGGCTGATGACCGGGCGCTTCCTCGACCTGCTCGAGCGCACGAAGATCGGCCTGTTCGCGATCGACGAGGCGCATTGCGTGTCGCAATGGGGCCATGATTTCCGTCCCGAATACATCCAGCTGTCGGTGCTGCACGAGCGGTTTCCGTCGGTGCCGCGCATCGCGCTGACGGCGACTGCCGACGCGATCACGCGCGACGAGATCGTCCACCGCCTTGCGCTCGACGACGCGCGCGTGTTCGTGTCGAGCTTCGACCGGCCGAACATCCGCTACCGGATCGTTGAGAAGGACAACGCGCGCGCGCAGCTGCTCGACTTCATCCGTGCCGAGCACACGAATGCCGACGGCACGACCGATGCGGGCGTCGTGTATTGCCTGTCGCGCCGCAAGGTCGAGGAAACGGCCGAATGGCTGAAGGCGCAGGGCGTGCGCGCGCTGCCGTATCACGCGGGGATGGAATTCGAGGTGCGCCAGAAGCACCAGGAGATGTTCCAGCGCGAAGAGGGCATCGTGATGTGCGCGACGATCGCGTTCGGCATGGGGATCGACAAGCCGGACGTGCGCTTCGTTGCGCACCTCGACCTGCCGAAGAGCGTCGAGGGCTACTACCAGGAAACGGGCCGCGCGGGCCGCGACGGCCTGCCCGCGAATGCGTGGATGGCGTACGGCCTCGGCGACGTCGTCCAGCAGCGCAAGATGATCGACGAGTCCGATGCCGACGATGCGCACAAGCGCGTGCAGACGGGCAAGCTCGACGCGCTGCTCGGGCTGTGCGAGACGATTTCCTGCCGCCGCGTACGTCTGCTGAATTACTTCGGCGAGGCCAGCCAGCCGTGCGGCAATTGCGACACCTGCCTCGAGCCGCCCGATTCATGGGATGCAACGCGGGAGGCGCAGATGGCGCTGTCATGCGCGTTCCGCGCGCAGCGCGCGAGCGGCTTCAACTTCGGCGCGAGCCATCTGATCGAGATCCTGCGCGGCAGCCGCAACGAGAAGGTCCTGCAACGCGGCCATGATGCGCTCAGCACGTTCGGCATCGGCGCGTCGCTGTCCGAGCCGGAATGGCGGGCGATCTTCCGGCAGCTCGTCGCGTACGGCTATCTGGCCGTCGACCACGGCGGCTTCGGCGCGCTCGTGCTGACCGAGGCCGCGAAGCCGGTGCTGAAGGGCGAGGAAAAGGTCACGCTGCGACGCTACGTGAAGCCGCAGCGTTCGCGCCAGTCGTCGAGCCGCGGCGGCACGCGCGTCGACCCGACGGCCGGCATGAGCGCGCGCGAGCGCGCCCGCTGGGACGCGCTGCGCGCGTGGCGCGCGGAGACGGCCAAGTCCGACGGCGTGCCGGCGTACGTGATCTTTCACGATGCGACCCTCGCCGAAATCGCACGCAATGCGCCGGAGACGATCGACGATCTGCGCCATATCCCCGGGATGGGCATCCGCAAGCTCGAACGCTTCGGCGACGAGCTGATCGACGTCGTCGAATCGGCCTGACGGCCAGCCTCCGGCCGGGCGCCGGTCTCGGCCGTCGGGCGGCAAACGCACGCAACCCGTTGACTTGCTTGGTATTTCCGGAATATGATGCTAGGTTCCGGTTCTTGGCTGGACGGGTTGCGTGCGAAAGTTCGTGCCTGTTTTCCGGATCCGGAGGTCAATCGCACCTCGATTCTCGCTTTGCCCGAAATCGATGTGCGGATTTTGTTCAATTTCAGGAATAAACAATGCCAACCATCAACCAACTGGTTCGCAAAGGCCGTCAGTCGGAAACGACGAAGAGCAAGAGCCCGGCCCTGCAGGACTGCCCCCAGCGTCGCGGCGTGTGCACCCGTGTGTACACGACGACGCCGAAGAAGCCGAACTCGGCACTCCGTAAGGTTGCCAAGGTTCGTCTGACGAACGGCTTCGAAGTGATTTCGTACATCGGCGGTGAAGGCCACAACCTGCAGGAACACTCGGTTGTGCTGATCCGCGGCGGCCGTGTGAAGGACTTGCCGGGTGTGCGTTACCACATGGTTCGCGGCTCGCTGGATACCCAGGGCGTCAAGGACCGTAAGCAAGCGCGCTCGAAGTACGGCGCGAAGCGTGCAAAGGCTGCGAAGTAAGCAGTTTTTGATTTGGGATCGCCCCAGGGCGGTCAAGGCGGTGGTGCCGGATTGCCGGTGCTGTCGAGTAAGTGGTCACCCGGCCAAGCTGGTTAGTCGTGAAGATGTGATCGGGTTAGTTGGTGGCCGCGGGGCTGAGAAACAGCTCCAACTGAACAGGTAAAGGAAGAAACATGCCGCGTCGTCGCGAAGTTCCCAAGCGGGAAGTGTTGCCGGATCCGAAGTACGGCAACGTAGATGTAGCCAAGTTCATGAACATGCTGATGCTGTCCGGCAAGAAGTCGGTCGCTGAACGCATCGTTTATGGCGCATTCGAACAGATCCAGACCAAGGGTGGCAAGGACCCGCTGGAAGTGTTCACGGTTGCGCTCAACAACGTGAAGCCGGTGGTCGAAGTGAAGAGCCGTCGCGTTGGTGGTGCCAACTATCAGGTTCCGGTCGAAGTGCGTCCGTCGCGTCGTATGGCATTGGCGATGCGCTGGTTGCGCGAGGCTGCGAAGAAGCGTAGCGAGAAGTCGATGGCTCTGCGTCTTGCTGGCGAACTGTCCGAAGCGGCTGAAGGCCGCGGCGGCGCGATGAAGAAGCGCGATGAGGTTCACCGCATGGCGGAAGCCAACCGCGCGTTCTCGCATTTCCGTTTCTAAGCGCCAGGCTGGGCTTTTAGCGGAAAAAATTCCGGGCGGGTGCGCTTTTCGAGCGCCTCGCCCGTTTGTGTTGAGGCGCGATGCGACAGGGTCGCATCGCGCCAACCCAGTAGAGGATCAAAGTGGCTCGCAAGACTCCTATCGAGCGCTACCGCAATATCGGTATTAGCGCTCACATCGACGCCGGCAAGACGACGACGACCGAGCGCATTCTGTTTTACACCGGTGTGAACCACAAGATCGGTGAAGTCCACGACGGCGCAGCCACGATGGACTGGATGGAGCAGGAACAGGAGCGTGGCATCACGATCACCTCCGCTGCTACCACGGCCTTCTGGAAGGGCATGGGCGGCAACTATCCGGAACACCGCATCAACATCATCGACACCCCGGGCCACGTCGACTTCACGATCGAAGTGGAGCGCTCGATGCGCGTGCTCGACGGCGCGTGCATGGTCTACTGCGCAGTGGGCGGCGTGCAGCCACAGTCGGAAACGGTGTGGCGCCAGGCTAACAAGTACAAGGTGCCGCGTCTCGCGTTCGTCAACAAGATGGACCGTACCGGCGCGAACTTCTTCAAGGTCTACGACCAGCTCCGTCTGCGCCTGAAGGCGAACCCGGTTCCGGTCGTGGTGCCGATCGGCGCGGAAGAAAACTTCAAGGGCGTCGTCGACCTGATCAAGATGAAGGCGATCATTTGGGACGAAGCGTCGCAAGGCACGAAGTTCGACTACGTCGACATTCCGGCCGAGCTCGCAGAGACCTGCAAGGAATGGCGCGAGAAGATGGTCGAAGTGGCTGCTGAAGCCAGCGAAGACCTGATGAACAAGTACCTGGAAGAAGGCGATCTGCCGGAAGCCGACATCGTCAAGGCGCTGCGCGACCGTACGATCGCGTGCGAAATCCAGCCGATGCTGTGCGGTACCGCGTTCAAGAACAAGGGCGTGCAGCGCATGCTCGACGCCGTGATCGACTTCCTGCCGTCGCCGGTCGACATCCCGCCGGTCAAGGGCGAGCTCGAAGATGGCGCAGAAGCCGAGCGCAAGGCGTCGGACGACGAGAAGTTCTCGTCGCTCGCGTTCAAGATCATGACCGACCCGTTCGTCGGCCAGCTGATCTTCTTCCGTGTGTACTCGGGCGTCGTCAACTCGGGCGACACGCTGCTGAACTCGACCAAGGGCAAGAAGGAACGCCTCGGCCGTATTCTGCAGATGCACGCGAACCAGCGTGAAGAAATCAAGGAAGTCCGCGCAGGCGACATCGCTGCTGCAGTTGGCCTGAAGGAAGCGACCACGGGCGACACGCTGTGCGATCCGGCACACCCGATCGTGCTCGAGCGCATGGTGTTCCCGGAGCCGGTGATTTCGCAGGCCGTCGAGCCGAAGACCAAGGCTGACCAGGAAAAGATGGGCCTCGCGCTGAACCGCCTGGCGCAGGAAGATCCGTCGTTCCGCGTGCAGACCGACGAAGAGTCGGGCCAGACCATCATTTCGGGCATGGGCGAGCTCCACCTCGAAATTCTGGTCGACCGGATGAAGCGTGAATTCGGCGTGGAAGCAACGGTCGGCAAGCCGCAGGTTGCATACCGCGAAACGATCCGTTCGACGGCGAAGGACGTCGACGGCAAGTTCGTCAAGCAGTCGGGCGGTCGCGGCCAGTACGGTCACGCGGTCATCACGCTCGAGCCGAACGAACAGGGCAAGGGCTACGAGTTCTTCGACGAGATCAAGGGTGGTGTGATTCCGCGTGAATACATCCCGGCGGTCGACAAGGGTATCCAGGACACGCTGAAGTCGGGCGTGCTGGCCGGCTTCCCGGTCGTCGACGTGAAGGTCCACCTGACGTTCGGTTCGTACCACGACGTTGACTCGAACGAAAACGCGTTCCGCATGGCCGGTTCGATGGCGTTCAAGGAAGCGATGCGCAAGGCGAACCCGGTCGTGCTCGAGCCGATGATGGCAGTCGAAGTCGAAACGCCGGAAGACTACATGGGCAACGTGATGGGCGACCTGTCGGGCCGTCGCGGTATCGTCCAGGGCATGGAAGACATGGTCGGCGGCGGCAAGATCGTCCGCGCTGAAGTTCCGCTGTCGGAAATGTTCGGCTACTCGACGTCGCTGCGCTCGCTGACGCAAGGTCGTGCAACGTACACGATGGAGTTCAAGCACTACGCTGAAGCTCCGCGCAACGTTGCCGAAGCGATCATCAGCGCAAAGTCGAAGTAAAGCTGCATCTACCAACCGATTATTTTTTGAAAGAAGAGAATCATGGCAAAAGAGAAGTTTGAGCGGACCAAGCCGCACGTGAACGTTGGTACGATTGGTCACGTTGACCACGGCAAGACGACGCTGACGGCAGCGATCACGACCGTGCTGACGAAGAAGTTCGGCGGCGAAGCGAAGGCATACGACCAGATCGACGCAGCGCCGGAAGAAAAGGCACGCGGCATCACGATCAACACCGCGCACGTCGAGTACGAAACGGCTAACCGCCACTACGCACACGTCGACTGCCCGGGCCACGCTGACTATGTGAAGAACATGATCACGGGCGCGGCGCAGATGGACGGCGCGATCCTGGTGTGCTCGGCAGCAGACGGCCCGATGCCGCAAACGCGTGAGCACATCCTGCTGGCGCGTCAGGTTGGCGTTCCGTACATCATCGTGTTCCTGAACAAGTGCGACATGGTGGACGACGCTGAACTGCTCGAGCTGGTCGAGATGGAAGTTCGCGAACTCCTGTCGAAGTACGACTTCCCGGGCGACGACACGCCGATCGTGAAGGGTTCGGCGAAGCTGGCGCTGGAAGGCGACACGGGCGAGCTGGGCGAAGTGGCGATCATGAACCTGGCAGACGCACTGGACACGTACATCCCGACGCCGGAGCGTGCGGTTGACGGCGCGTTCCTGATGCCGGTGGAAGACGTGTTCTCGATCTCGGGCCGCGGTACGGTGGTGACGGGTCGTGTGGAGCGCGGCATCGTGAAGGTCGGCGAGGAAATCGAAATCGTCGGTATCAAGCCGACGGTGAAGACGACCTGCACGGGCGTGGAAATGTTCCGCAAGCTGCTGGACCAAGGTCAGGCAGGCGACAACGTTGGTATCCTGCTGCGCGGCACGAAGCGTGAAGACGTGGAGCGCGGCCAGGTTCTGGCGAAGCCGGGTTCGATCACGCCGCACACGCACTTCACGGCTGAAGTGTACGTGCTGAGCAAGGACGAAGGCGGCCGTCACACGCCGTTCTTCAACAACTACCGTCCGCAGTTCTACTTCCGTACGACGGACGTGACGGGCTCGATCGAGCTGCCGAAGGACAAGGAAATGGTGATGCCGGGCGACAACGTGTCGATCACGGTGAAGCTGATTGCACCGATCGCGATGGAAGAAGGTCTGCGCTTCGCAATCCGCGAAGGCGGCCGCACCGTCGGTGCCGGCGTCGTCGCCAAGATCATCGAGTAATATCGACGATCCGCGGGTCCTCTAGAGGATCCGCGATTCCACGGTAGTCATGCCGTCCGGAACCGGGCGTCCAGCTTTGGCTGGCGCCCGGTTTTGTTTTTTGGCGTGCCCGTCGCATTTCGACGAACCCGCACCACCGATCCAAAGAATCGTGTAGAATCGCGGGCTTAGCAGTGGAAGTACCGTCCGGGATGTGGCGCCTCGCTCCCCGCAGGCTTCGTGTCTCGCGTTCTTTTAGTGTCCGGCGATGCAACATCGCCTCGCTCTTTCCAAGGAATCGTCATGCAGCAACAGAAAATCCGCATTCGCCTGAAGGCTTTCGACTATCGTCTGATCGACCAATCGGCTGCCGAAATCGTCGACACGGCGAAGCGGACTGGCGCAATCGTCCGTGGCCCGGTGCCGCTGCCGACGCGCATTCAGCGTTTTGACATCCTGCGCTCGCCGCACGTCAACAAGACGTCGCGCGACCAGCTCGAAATCCGTACCCACCAGCGCCTGATGGACATCGTCGATCCGACCGACAAGACGGTCGACGCGCTGATGAAGCTCGACCTGCCGGCTGGCGTCGACGTGGAAATCAAGCTGCAGTAAGGCTTCCGGCGCCTTCCGGCGTGCCGGGTGGCGCTAAGTCTTTGATTGCTTGCGGAAAACGGAAGGTCGGGCTATAATGCTTGGCTTTTCGCGTATTCGCGTAAAAAAGTCGGGCCTTGCGTGCCCGGCATTTTGTAAATCAGCCCCGACCAATCGCAGTCGGGAATGGAGAAAACGATGAGCCTTGGACTCGTAGGTCGCAAGGTTGGTATGACCCGTATCTTCACGGCTGAAGGGGATTCGATTCCCGTCACCGTGGTGGACGTGTCGGACAACCGCGTGACGCAGATCAAGACTGTTGAAACCGACGGCTACACGGCCGTGCAGGTTGCATTCGGCTCCCGTCGTGCATCGCGCGTGACGAAGCCGCTGGCAGGTCATCTTGCCAAAGCCGGTGTCGAAGCCGGTGAAATCCTCAAGGAATTCCGCATCGACGCGGCCAAGGCGGCCGAGCTGTCGAATGGCGCCGTGGTCGGCGCTGATCTCTTCGAAGTGGGCCAGAAGGTCGACGTGCAAGGCGTGTCGATCGGTAAGGGCTACGCCGGTACGATCAAGCGTTACAACTTCTCCTCCGGCCGTGCCACGCACGGTAACTCGCGCTCGCACAACGTGCCGGGTTCGATCGGTATGGCGCAGGATCCGGGTCGCGTGTTCCCGGGCAAGCGCATGACGGGTCACATGGGTGACGTGACGGTGACGGTGCAGAACCTCGAAATCGCTCGTATCGACGCAGAGCGCAAGCTGCTGCTGGTCAAGGGCGCGATTCCGGGTGCGAAGGGCGGCAAGGTTTTCGTGACGCCGGCCGTGAAGACCAAGGGGGCGAAATAATGGAACTCAAGCTCCTGAATGAAAATGGTCAGGAAGGTGCAGTGGTCAACGCATCGGACGTCGTGTTCGGTCGTGACTACAACGAAGCGCTGATCCACCAGATCGTCGTTGCTTACCAGGCGAACGCTCGCCAGGGTAACCGCGCGCAGAAGGACCGCGAGCAGGTCAAGCACACGACCAAGAAGCCGTGGCGCCAGAAGGGTACGGGCCGTGCTCGTGCCGGTATGTCGTCGAGCCCGCTGTGGCGCGGCGGTGGTCGTATCTTCCCGAACTCGCCGGAAGAAAACTTCTCGCACAAGGTCAACAAGAAGATGCATCGCGCAGGCCTCTGCTCGATCTTCTCGCAGCTGGCCCGCGAAGGCCGTCTGTCGGTCGTCGAGGACATCGTTCTCGAAGCGCCGAAGACCAAGCTGCTGGCCGACAAATTCAAGGCCATGGGTCTCGATTCCGTGTTGATCATCACCGACACGGTCGACGAAAACCTGTACCTGGCTTCGCGCAACCTGCCACACGTGGCAATTGTCGAGCCGCGCTACGCTGACCCGCTGTCGCTGATCTACTTCAAGAAAGTGCTGGTCACGAAGGCTGCGGTCGCCCAGATCGAGGAGTTGCTGTCATGAGCGAGATTCGCAAGAACGATCATCGTTTGATGCAGGTCCTGCTCGCACCGGTGATTTCCGAGAAGGCGACGCTGGTTGCCGACAAGAACGAGCAAGTCGTGTTCGAAGTCGCACCGGATGCCACGAAGCAGGAAGTGAAGGCGGCTGTCGAGCTGCTGTTCAAGGTTGAAGTTGATTCCGTCAACGTGCTGGTTCAGAAGGGCAAGCAGAAGCGCTTCGGCCGTTCGATGGGCCGCCGCAAGGACGTGAAGAAGGCATACGTGTGCCTGAAGCCCGGCCAGGAAATCAACTTTGAAGCGGAGGCCAAGTAATCATGGCAATCGTGAAAGTTAAACCGACTTCGCCGGGTCGCCGCGCGATGGTCAAGGTGGTCAACAAGAACCTGCACAAGGGCAAGCCGTTCGCGGCGCTGCTCGACACGCAGAGCTCGACCGCCGGCCGTAACAACAACGGCCACATCACCACGCGTCACAAGGGTGGTGGTCACAAGCAGCACTACCGTATCGTCGATTTCCGTCGCACGAAGGACGGCATCCCGGCAAAGGTCGAGCGTCTCGAGTACGACCCGAACCGTAGCGCGAACATCGCGCTGGTGCTGTACGCAGACGGCGAGCGCCGCTACATCATCGCCCCGAAGGGCCTGACCGTCGGCCAGCAGCTGATGTCGGGTTCGGAAGCGCCGATCCGCGCAGGCAACACGCTGCCGATCCGCAACATTCCGGTCGGTACGACGATCCACTGCATCGAGATGCTGCCGGGCAAGGGCGCGCAAATGGCGCGTTCGGCTGGCACGTCGGCCATGCTGCTGGCGCGTGAAGGCGTCTACGCGCAGGTTCGTCTGCGTTCGGGCGAAATCCGCCGTGTGCACATCGAGTGCCGTGCAACGATCGGTGAAGTCGGCAACGAAGAGCACAGCCTGCGCCAGATCGGCAAGGCTGGCGCGAACCGCTGGCGCGGTATCCGCCCGACGGTGCGTGGCGTTGCGATGAACCCGGTTGACCACCCGCACGGTGGTGGTGAGGGCAAGACGGCTGCAGGTCGCGACCCGGTGAGCCCGTGGGGCACGCCGGCTAAGGGTTATCGCACCCGCAGCAACAAGCGCACGACGACGATGATCGTCCAGCGCCGTCACAAGCGTTAAGGAGTAGGCAATGGCACGTTCTGTTAAAAAAGGTCCGTTCTGCGACGCCCATTTGCTGAAGAAAGTTGAGGCGGCTGCAGCTTCGCGCGACAAAAAGCCGATCAAGACCTGGTCGCGTCGCTCGACGATTCTGCCGGATTTCATCGGTCTGACGATCGCCGTTCACAACGGCCGTCAACACGTTCCGGTGTACATCTCGGAAAACATGGTCGGCCACAAGCTTGGCGAGTTCGCACTGACCCGGACGTTCAAGGGTCACGCGGCCGACAAGAAGGCCAAGAAATAAGGGGCTATCAAGATGGAAGTGAAAGCAATTCATCGCGGTGCCCGCATCTCGGCGCAGAAGACGCGCCTTGTGGCTGACCAGATCCGCGGTTTGCCGGTCGACAAGGCGCTGAACGTTCTGACGTTCTCGCCGAAGAAGGCGGCTGGCATCGTGAAGAAGGTTGTGCTGTCGGCAATCGCGAATGCGGAGCACAACGAAGGCGCCGATATCGATGAGCTCAAGATCAAGAGCATCTACGTCGACAAGGCTGCGTCGCTCAAGCGTTTCACCGCGCGCGCCAAGGGCCGCGGTAACCGCATCGAGAAGCAATCCTGTCACATCACTGTGACGGTCGGGAATTAAGGAGCCATACGATGGGACAGAAAATTCATCCGACTGGCTTCCGCCTGGCTGTCAGCCGCAATTGGGCTTCGCGCTGGTACGCGAACAACAACAATTTCGCGGCGATGTTGCAGGAAGACATCGGTGTTCGTGAATACCTGAAGAAGAAGCTGAAGAACGCTTCGGTCGGCCGCGTCGTCATCGAGCGTCCGGCAAAGAACGCGCGCATCACGATTTTCAGCTCGCGTCCGGGTGTCGTCATCGGCAAGAAGGGCGAGGATATCGAACTGCTGAAGACGGAACTGCAACGCCGCATGGGCGTGCCGGTTCACGTCAACATCGAAGAGATCCGCAAGCCGGAAACCGATGCGCAACTGATCGCTGACTCGATCACGCAACAGCTCGAGCGCCGGATCATGTTCCGTCGCGCGATGAAGCGTGCGATGCAGAACGCGATGCGTCTGGGTGCCCAGGGCATCAAGATCATGAGCGCGGGCCGTCTGAACGGTATCGAAATCGCACGTACGGAGTGGTACCGCGAAGGTCGCGTGCCGCTGCATACGCTGCGTGCCGACATCGACTACGCGACTTCGGAAGCGAAGACGACCTACGGGATCATCGGCGTCAAGGTGTGGGTTTACAAGGGCGATACCCTTGGCCGCAACGACGCGCCGGTGGTGGAAGAAGTAGCCGAAGACAAGCGTCCGCGTCGCAATGCGCGTCCGGGCGATCGTCGTCCGCGCCGTGACGGCGAAGGCGGCGCTCCGGGTGCTCGCCGTGGCGCACCGCGCCGTGGCGCCGGCAAGCCGGAAGACGGCAAGACTGGAGAATAACGATGCTGCAACCGAAACGCAGGAAGTATCGCAAAGAGCAGAAGGGTCGTAACACCGGCAAGGCGACGCGCGGCAACGCGGTGTCGTTCGGTGAATTCGGCCTGAAGGCGATCGGTCGTGGTCGTTTGACCGCACGTCAGATTGAAGCGGCGCGTCGTGCAATGACGCGTCACATCAAGCGTGGCGGCCGCATCTGGATTCGCATCTTCCCGGACAAGCCGATTTCGCAGAAGCCGGCCGAAGTACGTATGGGTAACGGTAAGGGTAACCCGGAGTACTACGTCGCCGAGATTCAGCCGGGCAAGATGCTGTACGAAATGGATGGCGTATCCGAAGAACTGGCCCGTGAAGCGTTCCGTCTGGCAGCTGCGAAGCTGCCGCTGAAGACGGCATTCATCGTGCGCCAGCTCGGCGCCTAAGGAGAAAACATGAAGGCTTCCGAACTTCTCCAGAAAGACCAGGCCGCGCTCAACAAAGAGCTGGCGGACCTGCTGAAGGCGCAATTCGGCCTGCGCATGCAACTCGCGACCCAGCAGCTCACGAACACGAGCCAGCTGAAGAAGGTTCGTCGCGACATCGCACGTGTGCGGACCGTCATGACTCAGAAGGCGAACCAGAAATGAACGATAGCGTGAAAACCTCGCTGAAGCGGACGCTGGTCGGTCGGGTCGTCAGCAACAAGATGGACAAGACCGTCACCGTGCTGGTCGAGCACCGCGTCAAGCACCCGATCTACGGCAAGTATGTCGTGCGCTCGAAGAAGTACCACGCGCACGATGAAGCGAACACCTACAACGAAGGCGATCTCGTCGAAATCCAGGAAACGCGTCCTGTTTCGAAGACGAAGGCCTGGGCGGTGTCGCGCCTCGTCGAAGCAGCTCGCGTCATCTAAGCGAGGCGAGCAGTAGGGCAGTAACAGGCACTTCTTCACGAAGTGCTTGAAATCGCAAAGTTTTTGCTTGCGTGACCGGGATTATTTGTTATAATCCCGGTCTTCCCTCTTTATGGGAGCCCCGTCGCGGGCGAAGTTGGTGGGGGAAGCGGACTGGCGCCAGCCTGTCCGAAAGATTCACCGAATTGCGATGGCGGGTTTCGTTTGCCGTCGCTGCTGTTCCAACCCAAGCAGCCGATTGGCTGACGGGACCAAGACTGACCGAATGCATCATGGTGGTGCATCCGGATTAAGTTGGGAAAGACAAACCATGATCCAGACCGAATCTCGGCTTGAAGTAGCCGACAACACGGGTGCACGTGAAGTCATGTGCATCAAGGTGCTCGGCGGCTCGAAGCGTCGTTATGCCAGCATTGGCGACATCATCAAGGTGAGCGTCAAAGAGGCAACGCCGCGCGGGCGTGTGAAGAAAGGCGAAATCTACAACGCCGTGGTGGTCCGCACCGCCAAGGGCGTTCGCCGTCAAGACGGCTCGCTGATCAAGTTCGACGGCAACGCCGCTGTGCTTTTGAATAACAAGCTCGAGCCGATCGGCACCCGTATCTTCGGGCCGGTCACGCGTGAGCTGCGTAGCGAACGATTCATGAAGATCGTTTCGCTGGCGCCGGAAGTGCTGTAAGGAGTCGCGATGAACAAGATTCGCAAGGGTGACGAAGTGATCGTCATCACCGGCAAGGACAAGGGCAAGCGCGGTGTCGTGCTGGCCGTCGGTGCCGAGCATGTGACGGTTGAAGGTATCAACCTCGTCAAGAAGCATGTGAAGCCCAACCCGATGAAGGGTACGACGGGTGGCGTGGAAGCGAAGACGATGCCCCTGCATATTTCGAACGTCGCACTGGTCGACGCGAATGGCAAGGCGTCGCGTGTTGGCATCAAGGTCGAGGAAGGCAAGAAGGTTCGCTTCCTGAAGACGACCGGTGCCGTACTGAGCGCCTGACGCAGCGGAGTAAAAAATGGCTCGTTTTCAAGAGTTTTACAAAGAAAAGGTTGTGCCCGGCCTGATCGAGAAGTTCGGTTACAAGTCGGTCATGGAAGTGCCGCGCATCACCAAGATCACGCTGAACATGGGTCTTGGCGAAGCGATCGCTGACAAGAAGATCATCGAGAACGCCGTTGGCGACCTCACGAAGATCGCTGGTCAGAAGCCGGTCGTGACGAAGGCACGCAAGGCAATCGCAGGCTTCAAGATCCGCCAGGGCTACCCGATCGGCGCGATGGTGACGCTGCGCGGCCGCGCGATGTACGAATTCCTCGACCGCTTCGTGACCGTCGCCCTGCCCCGCGTGCGTGACTTCCGCGGTGTGTCGGGCCGTGCTTTCGATGGCCGCGGCAACTACAACATCGGTGTGAAAGAGCAGATCATTTTCCCCGAAATCGATTACGACAAGATCGACGCGCTGCGTGGGCTGAACATCAGCATCACGACGACCGCGAAGACCGACGACGAAGCAAAGGCACTGCTCGCCAGCTTCAAGTTCCCGTTCAGAAACTGAGGTTACCGTGGCTAAACTGGCACTGATCGAACGTGAAAAGAAGCGCGCCCGCCTGGTCGCGAAGTTCGCAGCAAAGCGCGAAGCGCTGAAGGCGATCATCGAAGACCAAAGCAAGTCGGACGAAGAGCGCTACGAAGCACGCCTTGAGCTGCAGCAACTGCCCCGCAACGCAAACCCGACCCGCCAGCGCAACCGCTGCGCGATCACGGGCCGTCCGCGTGGCACGTTCCGTAAATTCGGCCTCGCGCGTAACAAGATTCGTGAAATCGCATTCCGTGGCGAGATTCCTGGCCTGACCAAGGCGAGCTGGTAATAGGAGAAACGTAAATGAGCATGAGTGATCCTATCGCCGATATGCTGACTCGCATCCGCAACGCGCAGATGGTCGAGAAGGTATCGGTCGCGATGCCCTCGTCGAAGGTCAAGGTTGCAATCGCACAAGTCCTGAAGGACGAAGGTTATATCGACGATTTCGCGGTGAAGACCGAAGGCGCGAAGGCTGAGCTGAACATCGCGCTGAAGTACTACGCTGGTCGTCCGGTCATCGAGCGCCTCGAGCGCGTGTCGAAGCCGGGCCTGCGCGTGTACCGCGGCCGTAACGACATTCCGCAGGTCATGAACGGCCTCGGCGTGGCAATCGTGTCGACGCCGAAGGGCGTGATGACCGACCGCAAGGCGCGCGCTACGGGCGTCGGCGGCGAAGTCATCTGCTACGTCGCTTAACGCCGAGGAGAGAGAAACATGTCTCGAGTAGGTAAGAGCCCGATCGCGCTGCAAGGCGCGGAAGTCAAGCTGGCCGACGGTGCGATCACCGTCAAGGGCCCGCTGGGCACCATCACGCAAGCGATCAATCCGCTCGTGAACGTGGCGAACAACGACGGCACGCTGAACCTGTCGCCGGCGGACGAAAGCCGCGAAGCAAATGCACTGTCGGGCACGATGCGCGCGATCATCGCGAATGCCGTGCACGGCGTGACCAAGGGTTTCGAGCGCAAGCTGACGCTGGTTGGCGTCGGTTATCGTGCGCAAGCGCAAGGCGACAAGCTGAACCTGTCGCTGGGTTTCTCGCACCCGGTGGTGCACCAGATGCCGGAAGGCGTCAAGGCCGAAACCCCGACGCAAACCGAAATCGTGATCAAGGGGATCAACAAGCAACAAGTCGGTCAAGTGGCTGCGGAAGTCCGCGGTTACCGTCCGCCGGAGCCCTACAAGGGCAAGGGCGTGCGCTATTCCGACGAGGTTGTGATCCTCAAAGAAACGAAGAAGAAGTAAGGGTGCGCAATCATGGATAAGACTCAATCTCGCCTGCGCCGCGCTCGCCAGACGCGTATCAAGATCGCTGAGCTGCAGGTCGCGCGTCTCGCCGTGCATCGCACGAATACGCACATCTACGCTCAAGTGTTCTCGCCCTGCGGCACCAAGGTGCTCGCCAGCGCGTCGACGCTCGAGGCGGAAGTGCGCGCTGAGCTCGCCGACAAGTCGGGCAAGGGTGGCAACGTTGCTGCTGCGACGCTGATCGGCAAGCGTATTGCCGAGAAGGCCAAGGCCGCCGGCATCGAATCCGTCGCCTTCGACCGCTCGGGCTTCCGCTACCACGGCCGCGTGAAGGCGCTGGCTGAGGCAGCTCGCGAAGCTGGGCTCAAGTTCTAAGGAAGGAATTCGTCATGGCAAAGATGCAAGCGAAAGTTCAGGCTGACGAGCGCGACGACGGCCTTCGTGAAAAGATGATTTCGGTCAACCGCGTGACCAAGGTCGTGAAGGGTGGCCGTATTCTCGGCTTCGCCGCACTGACCGTGGTTGGCGATGGTGATGGCCGCATCGGTATGGGCAAGGGCAAGGCGAAGGAAGTGCCGGTCGCTGTCCAGAAGGCAATGGAACAAGCTCGCCGCAACATGTTCAAGGTGCCGCTCAAGAACGGTACGCTGCAACACGAAGTGCACGGCAAGCACGGCGCATCGGCAGTCCTCCTCGCTCCGGCGAAGGCAGGTACCGGTGTGATCGCCGGCGGCCCGATGCGCGCAGTGTTCGACGTGATGGGCGTTCAGAACGTCGTGGCGAAGAGCCACGGTTCGACGAACCCGTACAACCTCGTTCGCGCCACGCTGGACGGCCTGCGCAAGCAGTCGACCCCGGCAGACATCGCGGCGAAGCGCGGCAAGTCCGTCGAAGAAATTTTGGGCTAAGCCCGGGTGGTCACCATGTCTGAAAAAACTGTCAAGGTTCAGCTCGTCAAGAGCCTGATCGGGACCCGCGAATCGCACCGCGCGACCGTGCGTGGCCTGGGCCTGCGCCGACTCAACTCGGTCAGCGAGCTGCAGGACACGCCGGCGGTCCGCGGCATGATCAACAAGGTCTCGTACCTCGTTAAGGTCATCGCGTAAGCGGCCCTACGGATCAAGGAGTTGATATGGAATTGAATAACCTGAAGCCGGCAGCTGGCGCCAAGCACGCCAAGCGTCGCGTCGGCCGTGGCATCGGTTCGGGCCTCGGCAAGACGGCTGGCCGTGGTCACAAGGGTCAGAAATCGCGTTCGGGCGGCTTCCACAAAGTCGGTTTCGAAGGCGGTCAGATGCCGCTGCAACGTCGTCTGCCGAAGCGCGGCTTCACGTCGCTGACGAAGGAATTCGTCGGTGAAGTGCGCCTGGGCGACCTCGAGAAGCTGCCGGTCGACGAAATCGATCTGCTCGCACTGAAGCAAGCCGGCCTGGTCGGCGAGCTGACGAAGAGCGCGAAGATCATCGCGACGGGCGAACTGAAGCGCAAGATCGTCGTGAAGGGTCTCGGCGCCACCAAGGGTGCGCGCGCAGCGATCGAAGCGGCTGGCGGTTCGTTTGCCGAGTGACACGCCTAGCGCGTCGTCACTAGCATTTGCATCGGAGAAGGTACTTGGCTAACAGCCCGAGTCTTGCAAAACCCGGTCGAAGCACGGCGAAGTTCGGCGATCTGCGCCGGCGAGCGATGTTCTTGCTCCTGGCGCTGATCGTCTATCGCATCGGCGCGCACATCCCCGTGCCGGGCATCGATCCGGATCAACTGGCGAAGCTGTTCCAGAGCCAGGCGGGCGGCATCCTTGGCATGTTCAACATGTTCTCGGGTGGCGCGCTTTCCCGCTTCACGATCTTCGCGCTGGGGATCATGCCGTACATCTCGGCGTCGATCATCATGCAGCTGTTGGCGATCGTCTCGCCGCAGCTCGAGGCGCTGAAGAAGGAAGGGCAGGCAGGGCAACGGAAGATCACGCAGTACACGCGGTATTTCACCGTGGTGCTCGCGACCTTCCAGGCGTTCGGTATCGCGGCTGCGCTGGAAAACCAGCCGGGCCTCGTCACCGATCCCGGCATGCTGTTCCGGCTGACCACGGTCGTGACGCTGGTGACCGGCACGATGTTCCTGATGTGGCTGGGTGAGCAGATCACCGAGCGCGGTCTGGGCAACGGTATCTCGATCATCATCTTCGGCGGGATTGCAGCAGGGTTCCCGAATGCCGTCGGTGGGTTGTTCGAGCTGGTGCGTACGGGTTCGATGAGCATCATTTCGGCGATCATCATCGTCGTTCTGATTGCCGCGGTGACTTACCTGGTCGTGTTCATCGAACGCGGTCAGCGCAAGATCCTCGTGAACTATGCAAAGCGTCAGGTCGGCAACAAGATCTACGGCGGGCAGTCGTCCCACCTGCCGCTGAAGCTGAACATGTCGGGCGTGATTCCGCCGATCTTTGCATCGTCGATCATCCTGTTCCCGGCAACGATTCTCGGCTGGTTCAGCACGGGGCAGCCGTCGGGGAGCTGGTTCTCCAACACGCTGCATAACGTGGCGGAGGCGCTGAAGCCGGGTCAGCCGGTCTACGTGCTGCTGTACACGCTGGCAATCGTGTTTTTCTGCTTCTTCTACACCGCGCTGGTGTTCAACAGCAGGGAAACGGCGGACAACCTGAAGAAGAGCGGCGCGTTCGTGCCGGGCATCCGTCCGGGTGAGCAGACCGCACGATATATCGACCGCATCCTCACGCGTCTGACGCTGGCCGGTGCGATCTACATCGTCTTCGTGTGTCTGCTGCCGGAATTCCTGGTGCTGCGCTGGAATGTGCCGTTTTATTTTGGTGGAACGTCGCTGCTGATCATTGTCGTCGTCACGATGGACTTCATGGCGCAGGTGCAGTCGTACGTTATGTCGCAACAGTATGAGTCGCTGCTCAAGAAGGCAAACTTCAAGGGCGGCAACATCCCAATGCGTTAAAAAGGACCTATGGCCAAGGACGATGTAATCCAGATGCAGGGTGAGGTGATCGAAAACCTTCCGAATGCGACCTTCCGCGTGAAGCTGGAAAACGGCCATGTCGTGTTGGGGCATATCTCCGGAAAGATGCGGATGCACTACATCCGCATCCTCCCGGGCGACAAGGTGACGGTTGAATTGACGCCTTACGATCTGTCGCGTGCGCGGATCGTGTTCCGGGCGAAGTGATTTGGAAAAAAGGGTAATATCATGAAAGTGATGGCATCGGTTAAGCGCATTTGCCGCAATTGCAAGATCATCAAGCGCAAAGGCGTCGTTCGCGTGATCTGCAGCTCGGATCCGCGCCACAAGCAGCGCCAAGGCTGACCGCGCGTTTGTTTGCGCTTTTTGTTTGAGGAAAAACAATGGCTCGTATCGCAGGGGTTAACATCCCGAATCACCAGCATACCGAGATCGGCCTGACGGCTATCTTTGGTATCGGCCGCACCCGTTCGCGCAGCATCTGCGTGGCAGCTGGCGTCGATTTTTCGAAGAAGGTCAAGGATCTGACCGACGCAGACCTGGAAAAGCTGCGTGAAGAAGTGGGCAAGTTTGTCGTCGAAGGCGATCTGCGCCGTGAAGTGACGATGAACATCAAGCGCCTGATGGATCTCGGCTGCTACCGCGGCGTTCGTCATCGCAAGGGTCTGCCGATGCGCGGTCAGCGTACGCGTACGAACGCACGTACTCGCAAGGGTCCGCGTCGTGCAGCGCAAGCGCTGAAGAAGTAAGCGGAACTGACAGTTACAGGAAAACGTAATGGCTAAGGCTTCGAACACCGCGGCGCAACGCGTTCGCAAGAAGGTCAAGAAGAACGTCGCTGAAGGCGTGGTTCACGTTCACGCGTCGTTCAACAACACGATCATCACGATCACCGATCGCCAAGGCAATGCCCTGGCGTGGGCGACGTCGGGCGGCCAGGGCTTCAAGGGCTCGCGCAAGTCGACGCCGTTCGCTGCTCAGGTTGCTGCTGAGTCGGCCGGTCGCGTGGCGATGGAATACGGCGTGAAGAATCTGGAAGTGCGGATCAAGGGCCCGGGCCCGGGTCGCGAGTCGGCAGTGCGCGCACTGCACGGCCTCGGCATCAAGATCACCGCGATTTCGGACGTCACTCCGGTTCCGCACAACGGCTGCCGTCCGCCGAAGCGTCGCCGCATCTAACGATGCGTTGGCGCAATGCCTGTCGCCGCTTAGCGTCGACGGGCTGTGCTTTTTTGATTGACTAAGCCCACCGTTCGCCCCAAAGGGCGCGAACTAGCGCGGATTTCGGTTCGCGTGACTGATTGATAAAGGAATGCAAAGTGGCACGTTATATCGGCCCTAAGGCCAAGCTGTCCCGCCGTGAAGGCACCGACCTCTTCCTGAAGAGCGCGCGTCGCTCGCTCGCAGACAAGTGCAAGCTCGACAGCAAGCCGGGCCAGCACGGCCGTACCTCGGGCGCCCGTACGTCCGACTACGGCACGCAGCTGCGTGAGAAGCAGAAGGTCAAGCGCATCTATGGCGTGCTGGAGCGTCAGTTCCGCCGCTACTTCGCTGAAGCCGACCGCCGCAAGGGCAACACGGGTGAAAACCTGCTGCAACTGCTCGAGTCGCGCCTCGACAACGTCGTGTACCGCATGGGCTTCGGCTCGACCCGCGCTGAAGCGCGTCAGCTGGTGAGCCACAAGTCGATCACCGTGAACGGCGTCGTCGCAAACGTCCCGTCGCAGCAAGTGAAGGCTGGCGACGTGGTCGCGATCCGTGAAAAGGCGAAGAAGCAGGCGCGTATCGTCGAAGCGCTGTCGCTGGCCGAGCAAGGCGGCATGCCGAGCTGGGTTGCAGTCGATGCGAAGAAGTTCGAAGGTACGTTCAAGCAAATGCCGGAGCGCGCCGACATCGCCGGCGACATCAACGAAAGCCTGATCGTCGAATTGTACTCGCGTTAATCCGATTGACAGCCGAGGTACCCCGATTGCGTTCCGCAAGGAGGGGCCTCGGCTGTTTATTTTCAGGGTGTTACCGGTCAGCCTTATCGGTGTAACGAGCCGAGGGTATTGAAAAGGAAAACCTATGCAAACCAGTTTGTTGAAACCCAAGATCATCGCCGTGGAATCGCTGGGCGAGAACCACGCGAAGGTGGTCATGGAGCCGTTCGAGCGCGGCTACGGCCACACCTTGGGCAATGCGCTCCGCCGCGTGCTGCTGTCGTCGATGGTGGGCTACGCGCCGACCGAAGTGACGATCGCGGGCGTGGTGCACGAGTATTCGACGCTTGATGGTGTGCAAGAGGACGTCGTCAACCTGCTGCTGAACCTGAAGGGCGTGGTGTTCAAGCTGCACAACCGCGACGAAGTGACGGTGACCCTGCGCAAGGAAGGCGAAGGCGTCGTCACGGCCGGCGATATCGAGCTGGCGCACGATTGCGAAGTCATCAACCCGAATCACGTGATCGCGCATCTGTCGAAGGGCGGCAAGCTCGACGTTCAGATCAAGATCGAGAAGGGCCGTGGCTACGTGCCGGGCAACGTTCGCCGCTACGGCGAAGATACGGCCAAGATCATCGGCCGCATCGTGCTCGACGCATCGTTCTCGCCGGTTCGCCGCGTGAGCTACGCAGTCGAAAGCGCACGTGTCGAGCAGCGTACCGACCTCGACAAGCTCGTGATGAACATCGAAACGAGCGGCGTGATCACGCCGGAAGAAGCGATCCGCCAGTCGGCACGCATCCTGGTCGACCAGCTGTCCGTGTTCGCGGCGCTGGAAGGCACGGAAACGGCTGCCGAGGCACCGTCGCGCGCGCCGCAGATCGACCCGATCCTGCTGCGTCCGGTGGACGATCTCGAGCTGACGGTCCGTTCGGCGAACTGCCTGAAGGCCGAGAACATCTACTACATCGGCGACCTGATCCAGCGCACGGAAAACGAGCTGCTGAAGACGCCGAACCTCGGTCGCAAGTCGCTCAACGAGATCAAGGAAGTGCTCGCTTCGCGCGGTCTCACGCTGGGTATGAAGCTCGAGAACTGGCCGCCGGCTGGTCTCGACAAGTAAGCCCGGTTGTAGCTGAAGTTGGCAAAGATGCGGATTTTCCTTTAAAATCCGCATCTTGCTTTTTTCGTTACCGGCCCGTGCGCCCCTTCGGGTGCGATAGAAGAGCTGGATCAAAACTTTGAATCAAGGAAACTGAAATGCGCCATCGTCATGGTCTGCGGAAACTGAACCGCACGAGCAGCCACCGTCTGGCAATGCTCCGTAACATGTCCAACTCGCTGATCGAGCACGAAGTCATCAAGACGACGCTGCCGAAGGCGAAGGAACTCCGTAAGGTCGTCGAGCCGCTGATCACGCTCGGCAAGAAGCCGTCGCTCGCTAACCGTCGCCTGGCATTCAACCGCCTGCGCGATCGTGACTCGGTCACGAAGCTGTTCGACGTGCTCGGCCCGCGTTTCGCGAATCGTCCGGGCGGCTACCTGCGCATCCTGAAGTTCGGCTTCCGCGTCGGCGACAACGCACCGATGGCACTGGTCGAGCTGCTGGATCGTCCGGAAGTCGAGGAAACGGAAAACGTGCAAGAAGCTGAATAAGCTTCCCCGTACGTGGCAGTAACAAGAAGGGCTAAGCGAATGCTTGGCCCTTTTTGCTTTTGGGGTGCCATCGGGATGCGATCGATTGTCGCAGTCCGGCTCGCCGGCACCGTCTCGCAGGGTGCGCTACGATACGAGGCAACACGCCGGTGAACGAATCTGGGGGGACGCGTATGGTCGTGGTGCTGATGCTGACGACGGTGCCGGATGCGGCGACCGCCGACGCGCTCGCCGACGGCGCGCTGGCCGCGCGGCTCGCCGCCTGCGTGTCGGAACTCGGTGCGATCAAGTCGCGCTATCACTGGCAAGGCAAGGTCGAAACGGCCCGCGAGATCCAGCTCCTGTTCAAGACGAGCCCGATGCGCGCGCTCGAGCTGGAGCGATTCATTCAGTCGCATCACCCGTACGACACGCCGGAAATCGTCTCCTGGCAGGCCGCGGCGTCGCCGGCATACGGCCAGTGGGTGACCGGCGAAACTCAACGTCTATTTCATGTTTAACGGTATGGCTCTTCGCTTGCGCTTCCCCGTGCTGCGGTTCCTCGCGTTCCTGCTGTCATTCGCGTTCGCGCTCGGCGGCATGTCGCTCGCCCGGGCGGCGGACGATTTCCTCGATCCGTCGGTCGCGTTCAAGTTCAGCGCCAGCGAGTCGCCGGGGCAGGTCGACGTGCGCTTCAAGGTCGCGGACGGCTATTACCTGTACCGCGAGCGGTTCGCGTTCGCGGTCAAGAGCGGCCAGGCGACGCTCGGCGAGCCGCAGTTGCCGGCCGGCCATGTGAAATTCGACCAGACCTTCCAGAAGAACCTCGAGACCTACCGCGGCGAGGTCGTGATCCACGTGCCTGTCAAGCAAGCGGCCGGGCCGTTCGAGCTCGTGGTGACATCGCAAGGCTGCGCGGACGAAGGCATCTGCTATCCGCCCGCCGAGCATGTCGTGAAAGTCAGCGGCGACGCGCTGGGTGCGGCGACCTCGACGGCGGCGCCGTCCCGCGGCGAGGCGGCGGCCGGCAGCTGGTTCGACAAGGTCACCAGCGCCGACTACGCGCAATCCCTGCTCGAAGGCCAGGGCTTCCTCACGATCGTCGCGCTGTATTTCGTGGCGGGCGTCGTGCTGAGCCTGCTGCCCTGCTCCTATCCGATGATTCCGATCGTGTCGGCGATCATCATCGGCCAAGGCACCCGTGCGACGCACACGCGCGGTTTCGCGCTGTCGCTGACCTACGTGCTCGGCATGGCGCTCGTCTACACCGTGCTCGGCATCGCCGCGGCGCTGGTCGGGCAGAGTCTCGGGGCATGGCTGCAGAACCCGTGGGTGCTGGGCAGCTTCGGCGTGCTGTTGACGGTGTTCGCGGCATCGTTGATTTCCGGCATCGACATCGCCTTGCCGCAGCGCTGGCAAAACGGCGCGGCCAGCGCGTCGAGCGGCCGCAAGGGCGGCCACTTCGCGGCCGTTGCCGCGATGGGCGCACTGTCCGCGCTCGTCGTCGGCGCTTGCATGACGGCGCCGCTGTTCGCGGTGCTCGCGTTTATCGCGCATACCGGCAACGCGCTGCTCGGCGGCGCGGCGTTGTTCGCGATGGGGCTGGGGCTCGGCGTGCCGCTGCTGGTCGTCGGCGTCGGCGCGGGCGCGCTGCTGCCGCGCGCGGGCATGTGGATGGACGGCGTGAAGGTGTTCTTCGGCATCGTGCTGCTTGCGGCCGCGCTGTGGATCGTCTGGCCGGTGCTCGGCGGTGCGTTCAGGATGATGCTGGCGGCGTTGTGGCTGCTCGTCGCGGCTGCCGCGCTTGGCCTGTTCTCGCCGCATGCGGGCGCACCGTCGATCTGGCGGCGCCTCGGGCGCGGGCTCGGCGCCGCGCTGGCGATCTGGGCGGCGACGCTGCTGGTTGGGCTCGCGGCGGGGTCGACCGACCCGGTCAAGCCGCTCGCGGTGCTCGCCGCGCGCACGACCGCATCCGTCGCGGGTTCGGCCGCCGCCGGCGCGCCGGCCACGCAGGAAGGCCCGGTATTTGCCTCGGTGGGGTCAAATGCCGAGCTCGATACGCTGCTGAAGACGGCGAGCCGGCCCGTGATGCTCGATTTCTACGCCGACTGGTGCGTGAGCTGCAAGGAGATGGAGCATCTGACCTTTACCGATGCGCGCGTACAGGCGAGGCTGGCGCAGCTGCACCTGGTGCGCGCGGACGTCACCGCGAACAACCCGGCCGACCAGGCGCTGCTCAAGCGCTTCAACCTGTTTGGCCCGCCCGGGATCATCTTCTTCGACCGCAACGGCAACGAAATCGTCCGCGTGGTCGGTTACCAGGCCGCCGAGACGTTCCTGCGCAGCCTCGATCGCGCGGCGGTGCCGACGGTCTGAGCGCACGCCGGTCGCGCAACCAGCCTGCAAGAAAAAACGGCGACGCACCGAAGTGCGTCGCCGTTTTGCTTTGCGCGCAGGGGGCGCGGATCAGCGCTGCGCTTTCAGCAGGCGCGCGGCATCGAGCGCGAAATACGTCAGCACGCCGTCGGCGCCGGCCCGCTTGAACGCGAGCAGCGATTCGAGCACGACCTTGTCGTGATCGAGCCAGCCGTTCATCGCGGCGGCCTTCAGCATCGCGTATTCGCCGCTCACCTGGTACACGTAGGTCGGGAAGCGGAACTCGTCCTTCACGCGGCGCACGATATCGAGGTACGGCATGCCGGGCTTGACCATCACCATATCCGCGCCTTCGTCGATGTCGAGGCGCACTTCGCGCAGCGCCTCGTCGCTGTTCGCCGGATCCATCTGGTAGGTCATCTTGTTGCTCTTGCCCAGATTGGCCGCCGAGCCGACCGCGTCGCGGAACGGGCCGTAGAACGCCGACGCGAACTTGGCCGAATAAGCCATGATGCGCGTGTGGATATGGCCGTCGCTTTCGAGCATCTCGCGGATCGCGCCGATGCGGCCGTCCATCATGTCCGACGGCGCGACGATGTCGACGCCGGCCTCGGCCTGCGCACGCGCCTGCTCGATCAGGATCTCGATGGTGTCGTCGTTGATCACGTAGCCGTTTTCGTCGAGCACGCCGTCCTGGCCATGGCTCGTGTACGGATCCAGCGCGACGTCGGTCAGCACGCCGAGCTCGGGGAAGCGCTTCTTCAGCTCGCGCACCGCGCGCGGGATCAGGCCTTCGGGGTTGGCCGCCTCGCGGCCGTCGGGCGTCTTCAGCGACGGGTCGATGGCCGGGAACAGCGACAGCACGGGCACGCCCAGCTCGACGCACTGCTCGGCGACGTGCATCAGCAGGTCGACCGACACGCGCTCGACGCCCGGCATCGACGGCACCGGCTGGCGCTCGTTCGTGCCGTCGACGACGAAGACCGGGTAGATCAGGTCGTCGGTGGTCAGATGGTTTTCGCGCATCAGGCGGCGGGAGAAATCGTCGCGGCGCATCCGGCGCGGACGATGAAGCGGATGGAAGCTCATGGCAATTTGGCAGAAATCAGGGCAGTAAGGGCCTTACGGAACCCTTAGGTTATTTTCTGGAGCGTTGGTATATGATAGCGATCGAGTGTCGCGCCTGGCGCGATGCTCCCCGCTTCTCCTCCCTGAGCGGGTGCCTGTCGTTATTCGATTAGGCTGTTTGACCCGCCGTTAAACGGCGGGTTTTTTTATGAGCCGGCCGAATCGCAGGCGCCGTCAGGTGCGCGCCGCCGATCCCGGCCGCGCGTTGCCCGATCATTTTGCTACAGGCTCGTCTTTCGCGTCGGCGACGGACGGCCGCACCCAGCTCTCGATCAGCGCATGGGCCTCGTCGAGCCCCGTGCGCTTGAGCGCCGAGAACAGCTGGACGGTCAGCTTGCCTTCCACGCCCGAGTCGCGATACGCATCGAGCCCCTTTTGCGTCGTCCGCAGCGCATTGATGCTTTCCTGCCGCGTCAATTTGTCGCATTTGGTCAGCAGCGTGTGGATCGGCTTGCCGGTCGGCGCGAACCACTCGATCATGCGGCGGTCGAGGTCGGTCAGCGGGCGGCGCGAATCCATCATCAGGATCAGGCCGCAGAGCTGCGAGCGGGTCGCGAGGTAGCTCGACAGCAGCATCTCCCAGTGCGCCTTGGCGGCGCCGGGCACTTCCGCGTAGCCGTAGCCGGGCAGGTCGACGAGATTCGCGACGGGTTCGTCGGCCGGGCCGACCGAAAAATAGTTGATGTGCTGCGTGCGGCCGGGCGTCTTCGACGCGAACGCGAGCCGCTTCTGGTTGCACAGCACGTTGATCGCCGTCGATTTGCCGGCGTTCGAGCGGCCCGCGAACGCGACTTCCGGCTGCACCGTCGGCGGCAGGTCGCGCAGGTGGTTGACGGTCGTGTAGAAGCGGGCTTGATGGAGCAGAAAGGCCATGGGAACCGATGGGACGGGCGGCGCGAGCCGCTTGGTGGAGGCGGGGTAGCCCCGATAGGCGCGGGGGCTTTCAGCGCGATATTGTACAATACGGCGGTTTTGCCGAAGGCCTCCGGGCGCCTGCCTCGCGCGCTAGTGCGGCTTCTGCGGTAGACTGATCGCCGTCGTTTTTTGCAGAACCTCAAATTCCCACAAGACGAAACAGGGTGTGCGAATGAATCGACTGTGCAAGTCTCTGATGGTGCTTCAGGTTGCAGCAGGGTTCGTAGGTTTCGTAGCAGAGGCAAGGGCGGCGGATGCGGCAAAGCCGGATCTCGACCGCGGCAAGGCGATCGCGGCGCAAGTCTGCGCATCGTGTCACGGTGCCGACGGCAACAGCGCATCGGGCGGTTTCCCGAAGCTCGCCGGCCAGCATCCCGAGTATCTGGTCAAGCAGCTGAACGATTTCAAGGCGCAGCCGGGCGCGAAGGGGCCGGCGCGCAACAACCCCGTGATGGTCGGGTTCGCGAGCGCGTTGAGCGCGGACGACATGCGCAACGTCGCGGCGTATTACGGTTCGCAGGCGACGAAGCCCGGCACCGCGCACGTCGCGGCCACCGTGCCGCTCGGCCAGAAGATCTATCGCGGCGGCATCGCGGAGAAGGGCGTGCCGGCCTGCGCGAGCTGCCACGGGCCGACGGGGCAGGGGCTGCCGATCCAGTATCCGCGCCTGTCCGGGCAATGGTCGGATTACACCGTCGCCCAGTTGACGGCGTTCCAGCAGGGAGCGGGCGCCCGCAACAACAACGAGGCGATGCATCAGATCGCGGTGCGTCTGTCGGACAGCGAGATCAAGGCCGTGGCGGACTACATCGCCGGGCTGCGCTGAGCGCCAGTCGCGAACGGAGTGACCGGGCGCCCGCAGGGCGGCCGGAGTCAGAACAAGAAAAGGGTGGGGCGCCGCAGCGTTGCGGCCGCCCGCCCTTTTTTGTTGTCAGTCGGAGTTTGAATGAGCGTTACCACGTCGGGGTTGCAGTTGAAGTCGGGCCAGGGCGCCACGAAGCGCGCGGTCGAGCTGTTGAGCTCGATGCGTTTCGCGATCGCGTTGCTGGTGGTGTTGTCGATCGCGAGCATCGTCGGCACCGTCCTGACCCAGGATGACCCGTATCCGAATTACGTGAACCAGTTCGGGCCGTTCTGGGCCGACATCTTCCGCGCGCTCGGCCTGTACAACGTGTACAGCGCTTGGTGGTTCATGCTGATCCTGATCTTCCTCGTGGTGTCGATCTCGCTGTGCGTGATCCGCAATGCGCCGAAGATGCTCGCCGACGCGAAGAGCTGGAAGGACAAGGTCCGCGAAGGCAGCCTGCGCGCGTTCCATCACAAGGCCGAATATTCCGCGGGCGGCACGCGCGCGGCGGCCACCGCGACGCTCGCCGCGTTCGTCACGAAGGCCGGCTACAAGCACGTCGTGCGCGAGACCGACGGCGCGACGCTGATTTCCGCGAAGCGCGGCGCGCTGACGAAGTTCGGCTATATCTCCGCGCACCTCGCGATCGTCGTGATCTGCGTCGGCGGCCTGCTCGACAGCAACCTGCCGATCAAATTCCAGATGTGGATGTTCGGCAAGAGCCCCGTCAACACGAGCGCGACGATCAGCGAAATCTCGCCCGACCATCGCCTGTCCGCGTCGAACCCGACGTTCCGCGGCTACGCGTGGGTGCCGGAAGGCCAGTTCGTGTCGACCGCGATCCTCAACCAGCCGAACGGCTCGCTGATCCAGGACCTGCCGTTCTCGATCCAGCTCAACAAGTTCATCGTCGACTACTACACGACGGGCATGCCGAAGCTGTTCGCGAGCGACATCGTCGTGATCGATCGCGAGACGGGCCGGAAGATCCCGGCGCGCGTGGAGGTCAACAAGCCGTTCACGTACAAGGGCGTGTCGATCTACCAGTCGAGCTTCCAGGATGGCGGCTCGCAGATGCAGATGACCGCCTACCCGATGACGGGCAGCACGCTGAAGCCGTTCCCGGTGCAGGGCGCGATCGGCAATTCGGTGCCGCTGCAGATGCCGGGCGCCGACGGCGAGTCGATCGAATTCTCCGATTTCCGCGCGATCAACGTCGAGAACATGGCCGACGCGAACGGCAAGCCGGACGTGCGCGGCGTCGCGAAGACCACGACGCTGAAGGAAGCGTTCGACGAGCGGCTCGGCTCGGGCGCGAAGTCGTCGAAGCCGACGCAGCTGCACAACATCGGCCCGTCGGTGCAGTACAAGGTGCGCGGCAAGGACGGCCAGGCGCGCGAGTTCAACAACTACATGCTGCCCGTCGACATGAACGGCGAGCGCGTGTTCCTCGCCGGCGTGCGCGCGAGCCCGAACGATCCGTTCCGCTATATGCGGATTCCGGCGGACAGCCAGGATTCGATCGGCGAATGGATGCGCCTGCGCGCGGCGCTCGAAGATCCGGCGGTGCGCGCGGATGCGGCCGCGCGCTTCGCGCAGCGTTCGCTGCCGGGCACCGACGCGTCGCTGCGCGGCCGCCTGCAGGACAGCGCATCGAAGGTGCTGACCCTGTTTGCGGCGAGCGACGACAGCGTCGGGCGCGGCGCGGACGGCCAGCCGGTGGGCGGCTTCCAGGCCGTCGCGACGTTCATCGACCGGTCGGTGCCGAAGGCCGAGCAGGAAAAGGCGGCCGGCCTGCTGCTGCGGATGCTCGAGGGCTCGATGTGGGAGGTCTGGCAGATCGCGCGCGCGCGCGCCGGCGAGGCGCCGCTCCAGCAGGGCGCGGAGTCGATCCGGTTCGTGCAGAATTCGATCAACGCGCTGTCCGACAGCTTCCTGTACGGTTCGCCGGTCTATCTGCAGCTCGACTCCTTCAAGCAGGTGCAAGCTTCGGTATTTCAGCTGACGCGCGCACCGGGCAAGAATCTGGTGTATCTTGGCAGCCTGCTGCTCGTTGCCGGCATCTTCGCGATGTTCTATGTGCGCGAGCGGCGCCTCTGGTTCTGGCTCAAGGACGCCGGCCCCGGCGTCGATGTGGTGATGGCGATGTCCACGGCCCGCAAGACCTTCGATTTCGAGAAAGAATTCGTGCAGACGCGCGACGCGGCCGGCGCCGCATTGCACGCAGCACCTCGCGATGCCGCGCCCGCCGGTGCGGCGTCGGCTTCCCGCCCGCCGGCTGGCGGCGGTTCCGAGGATTCCACCCGGTAACATCATGGATCTCACTCAAGTTTCCCCGTCCCGCGACGGGTCGGCTCAGGCCCCGATTCCGGCGCCGCTGTTCGACGACCGTCCGTTCCTGGCGCGCCTGTCGCCGTTCGACTGGCTGTTCGCGCTCGCGCTCGTGCTCGGCGCAGGCTATGCGTTCGTGCACTACAGCGCGCACATGGATTACTACGACAAGGCGGTGCTGATCGGCACCGTGCCGGCGCTCGCCGTGCTCGGCTGGCGCTGGAAGCCGGCCCGGCTGCTGATGGCGGCGATCGCGGCGCTGTCGCTGCTGTCGATCCAGATCTACCAGGGCGACCTGGCACGCGCGGATTCGGCGTTCTTCCTCAAGTATTTCCTGTCGAGCCAGTCGGCGATCCTGTGGATGAGCGCGCTCTTCGTGCTCGCGACGATCTTCTACTGGATCGGCACGCTGACGCGTTCGGTGACGGGCGGTGCGATCGGCCAGAAGCTCACCTGGGTCGCGGTGCTGATGGGCTTCACCGGGTTGATGGTGCGCTGGTACGAGTCGTACCTGATCGGCGCCGACGTCGGCCATATCCCGGTGTCGAACCTGTATGAAGTGTTCGTCCTGTTCAGCCTGATCACCGCGCTGCTCTACCTGTATTACGAAGGCCACTACGGCACGCGCGCGCTCGGCGCGTTCGTGCTGCTGATCATCAGCGCCGCGGTCGGTTTCCTGATGTGGTACTCGATCGCGCGCGACGCGCAGCAGATCCAGCCGCTCGTGCCGGCCCTGCAGAGCTGGTGGATGAAGATCCACGTGCCCGCGAACTTCATCGGCTATGGCAGCTTCGCGCTGTCGGCGATGGTGTCGGTCGCGTACCTGATGAAGGAGCGCGGCGTGCTCGCCGATCGCCTGCCGGCGCTCGAGGTGCTCGACGACGTGATGTACAAGTCGATCGCGGTCGGCTTCGCGTTCTTCACGATCGCGACGATCCTCGGCGCGCTGTGGGCGGCCGAGGCGTGGGGCGGCTACTGGAGCTGGGATCCGAAGGAAACCTGGGCGCTGATCGTGTGGCTGAACTACGCGGCGTGGCTGCACATGCGCCTGATGAAGGGCCTGCGCGGCACGGTCGCGGCCTGGTGGGCGCTGACGGGCCTGATCGTCACGACCTTCGCGTTCCTCGGGGTCAACATGTTCCTGTCCGGGCTGCATAGCTACGGCAAGCTGTAAGATTTCCGACGCTCGTCCGACTCAATACCGCCGGCGCACTCGCGTGCCCGGCGGTTTTGTTTTGTAACGAGCGGGCGGCGCGTGCGACGAACGGCGCATGATGATCCGGATCGAACGCTCATGAGCGCGTGTCGGCACGCGCGCAGCAAGGAGGAACAGCAGCATGTGGATCAAACGTCCTTTCCGGGGCGCATTGCGCGGCGACGACATCGCGCGCAGCGAAATCACGCCGCGCGCGGTGTTCGAGAACCGTCGGCGCGTGTTGCAGACGGCCGGCATCGCGGCGGCGGGCGGCCTGTTGGGCGGCAGCGGCGCGGCGTTCGCCGCGTATGCGTCGCCCGACGCAAGGGCCGCGAAGCTGGCGGCGAAGACCAATCCGACATTCGTCGTGGCCGACAAGGTGACGCCGTTCAAGGACCTCACCTCCTACAACAATTTCTACGAGTTCGGCACCGACAAGGGCGACCCGGCGCAGAACGCCGGCACGCTGCGGCCGCGCCCATGGCGCGTCAGCGTCGAGGGCGCGGTGCAGCATCCGAAGGTGTTCGACCTCGACGATTTGCTGAAGCTCGCGCCGCTCGAGGAGCGCGTCTACCGGCTGCGCTGCGTCGAGGGATGGTCGATGGTGATTCCGTGGATCGGCGTGCCGCTGGCGGAGCTGATCCGACGCGTGCAGCCGACCGGTAACGCGAAATACGTGCAGTTCGTCACGCTCGCCGACCCGTCGCAGATGCCGGGCCTGTCGACGCCGATTCTCGACTGGCCGTATGCCGAGGGCCTGCGGATGGACGAGGCGATGAATCCGCTGACGCTGCTGACGATGGGCGTCTACGGGCAGGTGCTGCCGAACCAGAACGGCGCGCCGGTGCGGATCGTCGTGCCGTGGAAGTACGGCTTCAAGAGCGCGAAGTCGCTCGTGAAGATCCGTTTCGTCGACCGTCAGCCGCCGACCAGCTGGCACACCTACGCGCCGAACGAGTACGGCTTCTACTCGAACGTCAATCCGGCCGTCGACCACCCGCGCTGGAGCCAGGCCACCGAGCGGCGCATCGGCGAGGACGGCTTCTTCACGCCGAAGCGCAAGACGCTGATGTTCAACGGCTATGGCGAGTTCGTCGCGTCGATGTATCAGGGCATGGACCTGAAGAAGAACTTCTGACGCACCGGTGAGGAACGACATGCCCCCTTCGATGCTCACGCCCGCGCGCGCCGCGGATGCCGCCGCACGGCCACCGGACAGGGTCCGCAACGCTGCGCCGCGCTGGCTCGCACCCGCCAGGGCACTGGTGTTCGCGGCCGGCCTGTATCCGCTCGCGCGCGTCGTGCTGTTCGGCCTGACCGACCGCCTCGGCGCCAATCCGATCGAATTCGTCACGCGTTCGACCGGCCTGTGGACGCTCGTGATGCTGTGCGTCACGCTCGGCGTGACGCCGCTGCGGCGGATGACCGGCGTCGCCGCGCTGCTGCGCTTGCGCCGGATGCTCGGCCTGTTCGCGTTTTTCTACGCGACGCTGCACTTCACGACCTACCTCTGGTTCGACAAGTGGTTCGACCTGGCGGCGATCCTGAAGGACGTCGGCAAGCGGCCGTTCATCACCATCGGCTTTGCCGCGTTCGTGTTGCTGATCCCGCTCGCCGCGACTTCGCCGCGCGCGATGGTGCGCAGGCTCGGGCGCCACTGGGCGACGCTGCATCGCACGATCTACGCGGTCGCGCTGTTCGGCGTGCTGCACTTCTGGTGGATGAAGGCCGGCAAGCACGATCTCGCGCAGCCGAAGCTGTATGCGGCGATCGTCGCGGCGCTGCTCGGCTGGCGCCTCGCCGCATGGGGATGGCGGCGCGTGCGAGGCTGATGGGGCGCGCTTCGCTGCGCGCCAAAAAGAAAGGCGATGACCGTGTGGTCATCGCCTTCTCAGTGCGCGGCGCGGGTTACTGCACGCTCGCCGGGCCGGAGGCGGGCGCCGGCTTGCCCGTCGATGAGGCGCCGCTCGACAGCTCCGGCGACAGCGTCAGCGGCGTGCCGGACGTATCGGGCATGCTGGCGGACGAGGAAGCGGTTTCGTCGTCCGGCTTGACGTCGGCAGGCGGCGCGTCCTGCTGCTGCTCGATCGGCTTCGGCGGCAGCGGCGGCACATTGGGCAGATAGAGCGGACCGCGCTGACCGCAGCCTGCAAGAATCGCCAAAGCCGCTACAATCGCGCTCATCCGGAAAACCACTCGCATGATCGTCCCTGAACAATTTAATCGATAGAGTTTAGCATGTCCGATACCGATTACCTGACCCGTGCCGAGGCCGTGCTGGCGGCCGTCGAGCGTACCGTGGACGCCGCGAACGACGGCGATCACGACATCGACCTGGAGCGCAACGGCAGCGTCCTGACGCTGACGTTCGAGAACGGCTCGAAGATCATCGTCAACCTGCAGCCGCCGATGAAGGAAGTGTGGATCGCCGCGAAGGCGGGCGGCTTCCATTACCGCTACGTGGACGGCGCGTGGCGCGACACGCGCACCGGCACGGAATTCTTCTCGGCGCTCAGCGACTACGCGACGCAGCAGGCGGGGATGCCGATCACGTTCAGCGCCTGAGCGGATCGAACCGTCGTATCAATGAAAAAGCGGCCCGCGGGCCGCTTTTTCGTGTCTGCGCGGAACGTCAGTGGCCGCGGAACAGGTTCATGATGTCCTGCTTTTCCTGTTCGTCGACGTGCGGCGCCTCCTCCTCACCTGCATCCTGCGCCGCCGGCGCCTGAGCCACGCCGACCGTCGACACGAAGCCATGCCCCGGCGTGAACTCGGCGAAATACAGCTCGCTGCCGAGCGTCGTGACGTCGTCCGGCATCGCCGGCTTGAATTCGGGCACGCTCTTGAGCGCGGCGCCCATGTAATCGATCCACACCGGCAGCGAGAGGCCGCCGCCGGTTTCGCGGTCGCCGAGGCTGCGCGGGTTGTCGTAGCCGATCCATGCGATCGCGGCGAGCGAATGCTGGTAGCCGGCGAACCACGCATCGTGCGAGTCGTTGGTCGTGCCGGTCTTGCCCGCAAGGTCGGTGCGCTTGAGCATGTTGGTCTTCGCGCCGGTGCCGCGCTGCGCGACGCTCTGCAGCAGGCTGTTCATCACGTACGCATTGCGCGCGTCGATCGCGCGCGGCGCGTTCTGCTCGGCGACGAGCGGCTGCGCGCGCGCGACGACCGCGCCGTTCGGATCGGTCACCTCGGCGATCAGGTACGGATTGACGCGGTAGCCCCCGTTCGCGAACACCGAGTACGCGCCGGCCATCTGCAGCGGCGTGACGAGGCCCGCGCCGAGCGCCATCGGCAGGTAGGCCGGGTGGCGCTCGGCGTCGAAGCCGAAGCGCGTGATGTACTGCTGCGCGTATTTCGTGCCGATGTGGTTGAGGATCCGGATCGACACGAGGTTGCGCGAGCGCTGCAGCGCGGTGCGCATCGACATCGGCCCCTCGAAGCCGCCGCCGTAGTTCTTCGGTTCCCACGGCTGGCCGCCCGTTTCCGCGGCGCTGAAGAACAGCGGGCCGTCGTTGATGACCGTCGCCGGGCCGAGGCCCTTGTCGAGCGACGCCGAGTAGATGAACGGCTTGAACGACGAACCCGGTTGCCGCCACGCCTGCGTGACGTGGTTGAACTTGTTCTTGTTGTAGTCGAAGCCGCCGACGAGCGAACGGATCGCGCCGTCCTGCGGAACGATCGAGATGAACGCGCCTTCGACCTGCGGCAGCTGCGTGATCGTCCATTTGCCGTCGTCGTTCTTCACGACGCGCACGATGGCGCCCGGACGGATGCGCCGGTTCGGCTGCGCATTGGCCGACAGCGCGCTGGCGGCGAAGCGCAGGCTGTCGCCTTCGAGCGTCGCGCTGCTGCCGTCGATGAAGGCGATCGTGATCTGGCGCGGGGCCGCCGCGGTCACGACCGCCGCGATCAGCTCGCCGTTGTCCGGGTGTTCGAGCAGCGCGTCGTCGATCGCCTGCTCGCGATCGTCGGCGCCGGCCGGCAGCTCGATGAAGCCTTCCGGCCCGCGATAGCCGTGGCGTCGCTCGTAATCCATGATCCCCTTGCGCAGCGCGCTGTAGGCGACCTGCTGATCGGCGGAATCGACCGTCGTGACGACGTTGAAGCCGCGCGTGTACGTTTCCTCGCGGTACTGCGCGTACATCATCTGGCGCACCATTTCCGCGACGTATTCCGCGTGCACGCTGAACTCGCGGCCGGCGCCCTTGACGACCAGCGGCTGGGCGATCGCCTCGTCGTATTGCTCGCGCGAGATGAAGTTCAGCTCGAGCATGCGCTGCAGGATGTACTCCTGGCGCACCTTCGCGCGCTTCGGATTGACGACCGGGTTATACGCGGACGGCGCTTTCGGCAGCCCGGCCAGCATCGCGGCTTCCGCGAGCGTGAGGTCCTTCAGGTCCTTGCCGAAATAGACGTGCGCGGCGCTCGCGAAACCGTATGCGCGCTGGCCGAGATAGATCTGATTCATGTAGACCTCGAGAATCTGATCCTTCGTCAGCGCGCGCTCGATCCGGTACGCGAGCAGCATCTCGTAGATCTTGCGCGTGTAGGTCTTTTCGCTCGACAGGAAGAAGTTGCGCGCGACCTGCATCGTGATCGTGCTCGCGCCCTGCGACGCATGGCCGTTCGTCAGCGCGACGAAGCCGGCGCGGATGATCCCGGTGAGATCGACGCCGCCGTGGTCGTAGAAGCGCGCGTCCTCGATCGCGAGGATCGCCTTCTTCAGCGAATCAGGCACGTCCTTGAAGTGGACGATGTCGCGCCGTTCCTCGCCGAATTCGCCGATCAGCACGTGATCGGACGTGTAGATGCGCAGCGGAACCTTCGGACGATAGTCCGTCAGCGCGTCGAGCGACGGCATGTTCGGCGACGCGACGACGAGCGCGTAGCCGAGCACGAGCGCGCCGCACAGGACGAGCGCCACGCACACCGCAGCGAAGCCGAGCAGGACTTTCAGCCACCAGGGGCGTTTCTTCGGCTCCGGGGCGGGGGGCGGGGACGTAGGGGACGTGGATTGCATAGGCATACCGGAAAACAGTCCCGCGATTATAGCTGCCCGGTATGACCGGTCCTGACGTGGGCGACGGGCCGCGCACGGGCGCGGGTTGCCGTGCTTCCAGCATAGCGCGCCGGTGCGCGCGGAGCGCGACGTTGGCCGTTCGGCCGACTGTCGGCGGCCCGCGCCGCTGCGCAGAATGCAAGCCTGGGATTGCGGCATGGGCCGCAGCGATGGCGGGAGGCTTGGATGGCCGGACGATGGGCGGTGCGACGCGCGATGGGCAGGCGCACGGCGACGGGGATCGACGTCGCCGCGGGTGACGTGAGGGTGGTGGTGGTGAGCCGGCGGCGGCGCGGCATGGACGTGCGCGTCGAAGGCATCGACACGGAACCGCTCGGGCAGCCGGACGGGCCCGACGACGTGCGCTGGGCGGCGGTCGGGCGCGCGCTGTCCGCCGCCGTGTCGCGGCTGGCGGCGCGCGGGGTGCGGTGCGACGTGTCCGGCGTGATGGCACTGCGCGACGACGAGATGCGTACCGCGACGCTCGACCTCGCCGGGCGCGACGATATCCCCGATGCCGCGCGGCAGGCCGCCGAGCGTATTTCCGGGCTCGCGCCGGACAGTCTCGCGTTCGACTGGCGGCCCACGGACGGCGCGCGGCCTGGCGAGATCGCGATTGCCGCCGCGCCGCAGGCCGCCTTGCAGCGGCGGATCGAGGCGGCAGCGGCGGCGGGTGTCGATCTGACGGGGGTCGACTGCGAGCCGATCGCCGCGCTGCGGGCGTTGCGCTTTGCCGCGTTGTGCGAACCGGACGCGCACGAACCCTGTTTCGCACTCTGGTTCGCCGATGCCGGCGTGCGCGGCTGGTTGCTGGACCGCGGCGCCGCGGTGCAGCAGTTCGCGTTCCCCGATCGCGCGCACGGCGCGCTGCCCGATGCGCTGCGCGCGTTGGCGCGCGGCCCGGCCCGGTGCACGGTGGTCGGCGGCGATACGCGGTATCTCGCTCGGTTCGGCACCTCCGTCGCGGAGGTCGGTGACTTGCTCGGCGCGATCGTTCTGCCGTTCGATTGTGCGCGCTGGGCCGGCGGCGGCCCAGTGGCGCGATCCGGCTCGACGGACGGGCCCGCGTTCGCGGTCGCGTTCGGACTCGCGCTGCGCGGGGTGTGGGAATGAGGGCGCGCGGCGTGCCTGCGGACGCGTCATGGGGGCCAGCTGCCGGGCAGGCATGGCTTGACGGGTTCAACCTGCTTCCGTACCGCGACCGTCTCGCCCGCGCGATGCGCCGGCGCCGGGCCGCGCAATGCGGCGCGGCAATCCTGCTCGGGGCGGCGGGCGTCGGGATATGGACGGGCAGCGCGGCGTGGCTGCGGGTACGAACGGACGCCGAACGCGCGCGTGTCGAGGCGGGCCTGTTGCGGCGGCAGCCGCAGGTGGACGCGGCGACGCGCGCTGCCCGGCAGGCCGCGGCCGCCGCGCAGCGCGATGCGCAGGCGGCGGCGCTCGCGGCGCCTTACCGGCAGGCGGCCGGGCTGCTCGCGCTGCTGGTGCGCGTGCGCGACGACGAAGTCCGGCTGGACGCGCTGCGCACGACATCCGCCGGCGCGGTGCTGGATGCGCGGGCTGCGAGCTACCGGGCGGCGGCGCGCTGGCTCGCGCGGATCGCGCGCGAGCCACATGGATGGCGCGTCGACGTCGACGCGCTGACGCCCGCTCCGCCCGACCCGGCGGGCGCGGTGCGCATGCCGTTCCGGTTCTCGGTGAAGTTGAACTGGCAGGCGGCTTCGCCGCGCCAGGAGGCCAAGCCGGAGGCGCGGAAATGACGGCGCTCGCGAATCGATTCGGTTATGACGGCGTCTCGCGGCCGGTCGTCATGCACGTTGCGGGCTGCGCGCTGGCATTCGGCGCGGTGCTGGCGGGCGGCATCCATCTGGCGGACAGCGCGGACTGGGGCGGACTCGCACGCAGCCGCGCGTCGCTGGAGGCGGCCATCGCGCGCGCGGCTGCGGCCGAACGGGTGCTTGCCGACGCGTCCCGCCATCGCGCGGCCCGCGCCGAGACGGGCGACAGCAGCGGCGCGCCGGCTGCACCAGGCTGGCCGGCGGTGCTGCTCGAACTGGCGGAACTGGCTGCGTCGAGCGGGCTGCAGGTCGTCGCGCTCGAGCCGCAGGCCGGGCAGGACGCGAAGCCGGAGGGCCGGCGCACGGTGCGCATCGACGCGAACGGAGGTTTCCCGGCGCTGCGGCGGATGATCGACGGGCTGGCGGCATCGCCGGTGCTGGTCGTGCCGGCGGCGATACGGGTCGAGCGCGACAGCCGGACGGCGCGCGTGGCGCTCTCGCTCGATGTGTTCCCCGCGTTGCGCGGCGGCGAGGCGGCATATGGCGAAGGGCGGCGCCATGAGGATACGGCGGATGCCGATCCGTTCGGGGCGCCGGCGGCGCCCGGGGCGGGCAGCGCGCTGCCGTCCCGGCTGGCCGGCGTGATGCGGGATGCGCGCGCCGGGCTTGCGCTGTTCGACGACGGCATGGGCGCGATCATGGCGGTCGCGGCCGGGGAGGCCGTTGGCGCGATGCGTGTGATGCGCGTCGAGCCGGACGCCGTGACGCTCGCCACGGCGTCCGGGGCGCGCAGGATGGTGCTGGACGACGGAGGTGCGCAATGGTGATCAGCATGGGGCGGCGAGCGCTCGTCGGGATCGGGCTTTATGCCGCAGCGGCATCCGGCGCGCTGCCGCCGCCGGTGCCGCCTGAGTGGCCGCCCGTGGCGTCGCGTGCCGACGGGCCGCACGTGCCGTTGCCGCAGGGGGCTGTCGACGGCAGCGAGATCGCGTCGTCGGCGGCGGAGCCGCCATTGCAACTGGAGCCGGCGCCGCGCGCCGCGCCTTCGGCGCCGGTCGCGACGCCCGCGCTCGAAGGTCCGCCGATCCCGCTGCCGCCGCCCGTGCGCATGAGCGACGCGGCCGCGCGGCGCCCGGGCGATGCCGACGACGCGCGGCGGATCTCGCTGAACCTGCAGGGCGTGAGCCTCGCCGCCGCGTTCGATGCCTTCGCGCGGTTCACCGGGCTCAACATCATCGTCAGCGAACAGGTGCGCGGCACGGTGTCGTTACGTCTGAACAATGTGCGCTGGCGGGCCGCGTTCGATACGCTGCTCGATACGCACGGGCTCGCGATGTCCCGTCGCGACGACGTGATCTGGATCACGCCGGCGGCAGAGCTGGCCGCGCGGGAGCGCGAACGCTTCGAGGCGCATGCGCGCGCGGCGGAACTCGAGCCGCTAGCCAGCCGCACCTTCGTGCTGCGCTATCCGCGCGCGCAGGACGTGCAGCGGCTCCTGACCGGCGGTGCGGGGCAGCGCCTGCTGTCGAAGCGCGGGGCGGCGGCGGCCGATGCGCGCACGAACCTGCTGTTCGTCACCGACCTCGCGCCGCGCATTGCACAGATCGCGGGCCTGATCGACGAAATCGACCGGCCGTCGCGGCAGGTTCGGATCGAGGCCCGGATCGTCGAAGGCGAGCAGGGTTTTTCGCGCAACCTGGGCGCCCGCGTCGCGCTGCGCGCCCAGGGCCGCACGGCGACAGGCGGCGATGGCGCGGCGGGCGCCGCTGCCGAGCGCAACGCACTCGATCTCGCGGCGCGGCCGCTCGGCGGCTTCGAAGCCGCTACGGCCGGGTTCACGCTGTTCGCCGCGCCGCTGAGCCGCGTGCTCGACATCGAATTGAGCGCGCTCGAGGCGCAAGGGCGGGGGCACATCGTGTCGAGTCCGCGCGTCGTGACGGCCGATCGCGCCAAGGCGATCGTCGAACAGGGCGCGGAGCTGCCCTATCAGGCCAAGGTCGGCAATGGCGTGAGCGGCGTGCAGTTCCGCCGGGCGACGCTGAAGCTCGAGGTCGAGCCGCAGATCACGCCGGACGGGCGCGTCGTGCTCGACCTGGACGTCACGAAGGACAGCGTCGGCGAGCCGACGGCGGCCGGCCCGGCGATCCACACGAAGCATGTGCAGACGCGCGTCGAGGTGGAGGATGGCGGGACGGTCGCGATCGGCGGGATCTACGAGCAGTTGCGCCGGGACGATGTGACGCGGGTGCCGCTCTTGGGCAAAATACCAGTTCTGGGCGCGCTGTTCCGGCATCGCGCGCAGCGCGACCAGCGCAGCGAGCTGGTCGTCTTCATCACCCCGACGGTCGTCGGTTCGCGTTGCGACGCGACCGGCACGGCCGGCGAGGATGCCCGTGAAACGGGGCCGGAAGCCGCCGGCGCAGGCTCGACAAGGCAGCCGCTTTGCCAGTAAGCTGCGCCACACACCAGCAAGATTGAAGCAGAGGAATGCCGTTGCAAGCGCGGGACCCACACGCAAACGTATTTTTCGTCGGCCTTATGGGAGCGGGTAAGACCACCGTGGGCCGGGCGGTCGCGCGCCGGCTCGACAGGGCATTCTTCGACTCCGACCACGAGATCGAGGCACGCACGGGCGCACGCATTCCGGTGATCTTCGAGATGGAAGGCGAAGCCGGGTTTCGCGACCGCGAATCGCAGGTGATCGCCGAGCTCACGCAGCGCGAGAACGTCGTGCTCGCGACGGGCGGCGGCGCGGTGCTGCGGCCCGAAAATCGCGAATTCCTGAAGGCGCACGGCATCGTCGTCTATCTGCGCGCCAATCCGCACGATCTGTGGCTGCGCACGCGCAAGGACAAGAACCGGCCGCTGCTGCAGACCGAGGATCCGAAGGCGCGTCTCGAGGCGCTCTATGAAGTGCGCGATCCGCTGTATCGCGAATGCGCGGATTTCGTCATCGAAACCGGCCGCCCGTCGGTCAACGGGCTCGTCAACATGGTGCTGATGCAGCTCGAACTGGCGGGTGTCGTCGCCAAGCCATTACAAGCATGATTACTGTCAACGTCGATCTGGGCGACCGCGCCTACCCGATTCATATTGGCGCCGGCCTGATCGGCCGCACCGAGCTGTTCGCCCCGCACATCAAGGGCTCGTCCGTCACGATCGTCACGAACACGACGGTCGATCCGCTATACGGCGACGCGCTGCGCGCCGCGCTCGCGCCGCTCGGCAAGCGCGTGTCGACGGTCGTGCTGCCGGACGGCGAGGCGTACAAGAACTGGGAAACGCTTAACCTGATCTTCGACGGCCTGCTGACCGACCGCGCGGACCGCAAGACCACGCTCGTCGCGCTCGGCGGCGGCGTGATCGGCGACATGACCGGCTTCGCGGCCGCGTGCTACATGCGCGGCGTGCCGTTCATCCAGGTGCCGACCACGCTGCTGTCGCAGGTCGATTCGTCGGTCGGCGGCAAGACTGGCATCAACCACCCGCTCGGCAAGAACATGATCGGCGCGTTCTACCAGCCGCAGGCGGTGATCGCGGACATCGGCGCGCTGACGACGCTGCCCGACCGCGAGCTGGCGGCCGGCATTGCCGAGATCATCAAGACCGGCGCGATCGCCGACGCCGCGTTCTTCGACTGGATCGAGGCGAACGTCGACGCACTGAACCGCCGCGAGCCCGGCGCGCTTGCCGAGGCCGTCAAGCGCTCGTGCGAGATCAAGGCGAGCGTGGTCGCGGCCGACGAGCGCGAAGGCGGCCTGCGCGCGATCCTCAATTTCGGCCACACGTTCGGCCACGCGATCGAGGCCGGGCTCGGCTACGGCGAGTGGCTGCACGGCGAGGCGGTCGGCTGCGGGATGGTGATGGCGGGCGACCTGTCGGTGCGGCTCGGCCTGCTCGACGAAGCGTCGCGGCAGCGCCTGGATGCGGTGATCGCGGCCGCGCACCTGCCGACTCGCGCGCCCGCGCTCGGCGACGCGCGCTACATGGACCTGATGCGCGTCGACAAGAAGGCCGAGGCGGGCGCGATCAAGTTCATCCTGCTGAAGCGCTTCGGCGATACGCTGATCACGCCTGCGCCCGACGAAGCGGTGTTCGCTACACTGGCGACGACGACGCAATAACCCCGGCCCGGCTGCCCGGCGCCCTTGACGTGGAGGAGACGGTGAGCGAGACATCCAGCAGCAAGTTGCCACGCCAGCCCCGGAGCGCGTCCGCTCCGGTGGCCGAGCCGCCGACCCTGGCGGCGCTGGAGGCCCATCTCGCCCCGTATGCCGCCCACGCGTCGCAATCGCGCGGCCGGCGCCACCCCGAGCCGCCGCCGGCGGCGCGCACCGAATTCCAGCGCGACCGCGACCGCATCGTCCATTCGACCGCGTTCCGCCGGCTCGAATACAAGACCCAGGTCTTCGTCAATCACGAAGGCGACCTGTTCCGCACCCGTCTCACCCACAGCCTCGAAGTCGCGCAGATCGCGCGTTCGGTCGCGCGCAACCTGCGGCTGAACGAGGATCTCGTCGAGGCGATCTCGCTCGCGCACGATCTCGGCCATACGCCGTTCGGCCATGCGGGGCAGGACGCGCTGAACGCATGCATGCGCGAGCACGGCGGCTTCGAGCACAACCTGCAGAGCCTCGCCGTCGTCGACGAGCTCGAGGAGCACTATGGCGCGTTCAACGGCCTGAACCTGTGCTTCGAGACGCGCGAAGGCATCCTCAAGCACTGTTCGCGCGACAACGCGCGCAAGCTCGGCGCGCTTGGCGAGCGGTTCCTGCAGGGCCGCCAGCCGTCGCTCGAGGCGCAGCTCGCGAACATCGCCGACGAAATCGCGTACAACAACCACGACGTCGACGACGGCCTGCGTTCCGGGCTGGTCACGATCGAGCAGCTCGCGGAAGTCGAGCTGTGGCAGCGCCATTACGCGGCGGCGCTCGCCGAATTCCCGCATCTCGAAGGCCGGCGTCTCGTGCACGAGACGGTGCGCCGCATCATCAACACGCTGATCGTCGACCTGATCGACGAGACGACGCGCAATCTCGCGCGCGTCGCGCCCGCGTCGCTCGACGACGTGCGCGCGGCGCCGCCGCTCGTGTCGCACAGCGAAGCCGTCGCCGCGCAGGCGGCGGCCCTCAAGCGCTTCCTGTTCAAGAACCTGTATCGCCACTACAAGGTCATGAGGATGGCGAACAAGGCGCAGCGCATCGTCACCGGGCTGTTCGACGCGTTCATCGACGATCCGCGCCTGCTGCCGCCGCAGTACCAGTCCGAGGACGCGTCGAAGCAGCCGCGCCTCGTCGCGCATTACATCGCCGGCATGACTGATCGTTTCGCCGTGAAGGAATACCAGCGTTTGTTCGTCGTCAGCGACAACTGACTGTCACAAACGATCACTAGACTGCGCCGGTTCGCTGGCGACGGGAAAGGTGTACCCGCCGTTGGTATCGTTTTCATAGGAGAGGTCGATGGAGAAGAAGCCCGTAGGGACGCTGGTTCGTTCGCTCGCGCTCGGGGGCGCGCTGATGTTCGGCGCGCAGCATGCGGCATTCGCGGCGACGGAGATCCAGTTCTGGCATGCAATGGAAGCCGCGCTCGGCGAGCGGGTGAACGAGATCGCGGCGCAGTTCAACGCGTCGCAGAGCGACTACAAGATCGTGCCGGTGTTCAAGGGCACCTACGACCAGGCGCTCGCGGCGGGCATCGCCGCGTATCGCAGCGGCAACGCGCCGGCGATCCTGCAGGTCTACGAGGTCGGCACCGCGACGATGATGCAGGCGAAGAAGGCGGTGGTGCCGGTCTACGACGTGTTCAAGCAGGCCGGCGTGCCGTTCGACGAGAAGGCGTTCGTGCCGACCATCGCGAGCTACTACAGCGACGCGAAGACGGGCCACCTCGTGTCGATGCCGTTCAACAGCTCGACCCCGGTGCTGTATTACAACAAGGACGCGTTCAAGAAGGCCGGGCTCGACCCGAACCAGCCGCCGAAGACCTGGGCCGAGGTCAAGGCCGACGCGGAGAAGCTGCGCCAGTCGGGCATGGCGTGCGGCTTCACGACCGGCTGGCAGGGCTGGATCCAGCTCGAGAACTACAGCGCGTGGCACGGCCTGCCGTTCGCGAGCCGCAACAACGGCTTCGACGGCGCCGACGCGGTGCTCGAATTCAACAAGCCGCAGCAGGTCGCGCACGTCCAGTTCCTGCAGCAGATGGCGAAGGACGGCACGTTCACGTATGCGGGCCGCAAGGACGAGGCGTCGGCGAAGTTCTATAGCGGCGACTGCGGGATCATGACGACGTCGTCGGGCGCGCTCGCGAACGTGCACAAGTTCGCGAAGTTCAGCTACGGCACCGGCATGATGCCGTACGACGCGGACGTGAAGGGCGCGCCGCAGAACGCGATCATCGGCGGCGCGAGCCTGTGGGTGCTGGCCGGCAAGGATCCGGCGACCTACAAGGGCGTCGCGAAATTCCTCGCGTTCCTGGGCTCGCCGGCCGTCGCCGCGAAGTGGCACCAGGACACGGGCTACCTGCCGGTCACGACGGCCGCGTACGACCTGACGCGCCAGCAGGGCTTCTACGCGAAGAACCCGAGCGCGGAAACCGCGATCAAGCAGATGCTGAACAAGGCGCCGCTGCCGTACACGAAGGGGCTGCGGCTCGGCAACATGCCGCAGATCCGCACGATCGTCGACGAGGAGTTCGAGCAGGTCTGGGCGCAGAAGAAGTCGCCGAAGGACGCACTCGATTCCGCGGCGAAGCGCGGCGACGAGCTGCTGCGACGCTTCGAGAAGTCGGGCAGCTGAGCGCGCGTCGCGCCGTGCCGCCGGCCGCGTCGCGCGCATCCGCGCGGCGGCCGGCGGCCGTTCATCCCTCCCGTTTGGCCTGACCGGATCCTTGCGATGCAATCCCGTTCCCGTTTCGGTACGAGCCTGCTGCCGTACCTGCTGATCGCGCCGCAGCTCGCGATCACCGGCGTGTTCTTCCTGTGGCCCGCCGGCGTCGCGCTGTGGCAATCCACGCAGATGCAGGATGCGTTCGGCACGTCGAGCGAGTTCGTCGGCATGGCGAACTTCACGCGCCTGTTTGCCGATCCGCTGTATCTCGACTCGTTCCGCACGACGCTCGTGTTCAGCGCGCTCGTCACGGTGAGCGGGCTCGTCGTGTCGCTGCTGCTCGCCGCGTGCGCGGACCGCGTGATACGCGGCGCGCGCGCATACCGCACGCTGCTGATCTGGCCGTATGCGGTCGCGCCGACGATCGCGGCCGTGCTGTGGGCATTCCTGTTCAACCCGAGCATCGGCCTGATCACCTTTGGGCTCGCGAAAGCCGGGATCGTCTGGAACCACGCGCTGAACGGCGGGCAGGCGATGTTCCTGATCGTGCTCGCGTCGGTGTGGAAGCAGGTGAGCTACAACTTCCTGTTCTTCTACGCGGGGCTGCAGGCGATCCCGCGCTCGCTGATCGAGGCGGCCGCGATCGACGGCGCGGGCCCGGTGCGGCGCTTCTTCCACGTCGTGCTGCCGCTGCTGTCGCCGACGAGCTTCTTCCTGCTGGTCGTGAACCTCGTGTACGCGTTCTTCGACACGTTCCCGGTGATCGACGCCGCGACCGCGGGCGGCCCCGCGCAGAGCACCAAGACGCTGATCTACAAGATCTTCACGGAAGGCTTCCAGGGGCTCGATATCGGCAGCTCGGGCGCGCAGTCGGTCGTGTTGATGGCGATCGTCGTCGGGCTCACGGTGATCCAGTTCCGCTTCGTCGAACGCAGGGTGCAATACGCATGATCGAGAATCGCAAGGGTTTCGACCTGTTCTGCCACGCGGTGCTGATCGCGGGTGTCGCGCTGCTCGTGTTTCCCGTCTACGTCGCGTTCTGCGCGGCGACGATGAGCGCGCAGGAAGTGGTCAGCGTGCCGCTGTCGCTGGTGCCGAGCACGCACCTCGTCGAGAACGTCGCGTACATCTGGCGGCACGGCAGCGGCGGCACGACCGCGCCGTTCGGCCGGCTGCTCGCCAACAGCCTCGCGATGGCGCTGGGCATCGCGATCGGCAAGATCGCGGTGTCGATCCTGTCCGCCTACGCGATCGTCTATTTCCGATTCCCGTTCCGCAACACGGCGTTCTGGCTGATCTTCGTCACGCTGATGCTGCCGGTCGAGGTGCGGATCTTCCCGACCGTGCAGGTCGTGTCGACGCTGCAGATGACCAACTCGTACGCGGGGCTCACGCTGCCGCTGATCGCGTCGGCCACCGCGACCTTCCTGTTCCGCCAGTTCTTCATGACACTGCCCGACGAGCTGATGGACGCGGCGCGCATCGACGGCGCGGGGCCGCTGCGCTTTTTCTGGGACGTCGTGCTGCCGCTGTCGAAGACGAGCATCGCGGCGCTGTTCGTGATCACCTTCATCTACGGCTGGAACCAGTACCTGTGGCCGATCCTGATCACGACGGAGGCGTCGCTGTCGACGTCGGTGGTCGGCATCAAGACGATGATCGCGAGCGGCGATGCCGCGACCGAATGGCAATACGTGATGGCGGCGACGCTGCTGGCGATGATTCCGCCGCTCGTCGTCGTGCTGGCGATGCAGCGCTGGTTCGTGCGCGGCCTCGTCGATTCTGAAAAGTAACCACGGACACGCTACGAGGAGAAGGACGACGTATGGCTGCGCTGAGCTTGAGGGGCGTCAGGAAATCCTATGACGGAAAGCAGCAGGTGTTGCACGGCATCGACGTCGAGATCGCCGACGGCGAGTTCATCGTGCTGGTCGGGCCGTCCGGCTGCGGCAAGTCGACGCTCTTGCGGATGATCGCGGGGCTCGAGAGCGTGACGGACGGCGAGATCGCGATCGGCGAGCGGGTGGTGAACGCGCTCGAGCCGAAGGATCGCGACATCGCGATGGTGTTCCAGAACTATGCGCTGTATCCGCACATGACGGTGGCGCAGAACATGGGCTACGGGCTGAAGATCCGCGGCCTCGAGCGCGCGACGATCGACGCGCGCGTCGCCGCGGCCGCGAAGATCCTCGAGCTCGAGCCGCTGCTCGCGCGGCGGCCGCGCGAGCTGTCGGGCGGCCAGCGGCAGCGGGTCGCGATGGGGCGCGCGATCGTGCGCGAGCCGTCGGTGTTCCTGTTCGACGAGCCGCTGTCGAACCTGGACGCGAAGCTGCGCGTGCAGATGCGGCTCGAGATCCAGCGGCTGCATGCGCGGCTCGCGACGACGAGCGTGTACGTGACGCACGACCAGATCGAGGCGATGACGCTCGCGCAGCGCGTGATCGTGATGAACCGCGGCTACGCGGAGCAGATCGGCGCGCCGGTCGACGTGTACGAGAAGCCGGCGACGGTGTTCGTCGCGGGCTTCATCGGTTCGCCGGCGATGAACCTGCTGCAGGGGCGGCTGTCCGCGGACGGCGCGACGTTCACCGTCGCGGGCGGCGGGCCGGACCTGCCGGTCGCGGACGCGCCGGGCCTCGGCACGGAGATCGCAACCGGCCGCGACTGGGTGCTCGGCGTGCGCCCGGAGCACATGACGCCGCAGCCGGGCGTGCCGCATGCCACACTGCCGGTCGATTCGTGCGAACTGCTCGGCGCGGACAACCTCGTGCACGGCCGCTGGGGCGCGCACGACGTCGCGGTGCGCCTGCCGCACGCGGACCGCCCCGCGCGCGGCACGGCGCTCGCGGTCGCGCTGCCCGCGCACCGGCTGCATTTCTTCGATCCCGAGACCGGCAAGCGCGCCGGCTGAATCCGCTGCGAGGCCTACTGATGACTTTCCGCCCTGACTGGCCCTATCCGCGCGTCGTCGCCCATCGCGGCGGCGGCGCGCTCGCGCCGGAGAACACGCTCGCCGCGCTCGCCGAAGGCGCGCGGCGCGGACACGCGATGGTCGAATTCGACGCGAAGCTGTCGGCCGACGACGTGACCTTCCTGCTGCACGACGACACGGTCGACCGGACCTCGAACGGCCAAGGGCCGGCGGCGACAATGCGCTATGCGGAACTCGCGGCGCTCGACGCCGGCGCGTGGTTCGACGCGCGCTTCGCGGGCGAGCGGATGCCGACGTTGGAAGCGGCAGCGGCGCGCTGCATCGCGCTCGGGCTGGCGGCGAACGTCGAGATCAAGCCGTGCCCGGGCCGCGAGCGCGAGACCGGGCGGCGCGTGGCCGCGGATGCCGCGGCGCATTGGCGCGGCGCCGCGGTGCCGCCGCTGCTGTCGTCGTTTTCGTTCGATGCGCTGCAGCATGCGCGCGAGGCCGCACCGGGCCTGCCGCGCGGGATGCTGTACGAGGCCGTGCCGGACGACTGGCGTGCGCAGGTGGTCGATGCGCTCGGCTGCGTGTCGCTGCATGCGGACCACACGCGGCTCGACGAGCCGCTGGTGCGCGCGATCAAGGCGGCCGGGCTGCGGATCCTCGTCTATACGGTCAACGACCTCGAACGGGCGCGGCAGCTCGTGAGCTGGGGCGTCGACGCGGTCTGCACGGACCGCATCGACCTGATCGGCCCGCACGCGCTGGATGCGATCGTGCAGCGCGCATGATCGGCAACGATGGCTCGGAAACGAGCCTGACGCGAAAAAATCGACGCCCCGGCGGCCTTCCGTCCGGGGCGTTTTGCATCGTGGGGCGTTACGCCAGGAAAAATCCGCTACAAATTGCAGCAGGATTAACCATTCCCCAAATATTCGACTACGCTTAGAAGCGGTAGCCGACGTTCAGGTAGGTGACGATCGGGTTGAGCGAGATCTTCGCCTTCGACGTCTCGGTCAGGGTGCCGACCTGGGTCCGCTTGGCGGTCGTGAAGGTGGCGGTGACACTCACCGGGATGTACGAGATCGACAGGCCGGCGAACCAGTGATCGGTAAAGTTGTACGTGAAGCCGGCGTTGAAGACGGGCGCCCATTGGTTGCTGGTCTGTGCGCTGGTCGGGCCGCCGAGCACGCCGTTCTCGAACGCGCCGTTCGTGATCTTCGCGCCGGTGAACCACACGTAGGTCGCACCGATGCCGACATACGGCCGGAATTTGGCGTTGGCGTCGTTGAAGTGGTAGCGAAGCAATACCGCGGGGCTCCACTGGTATGCACGGCCGAGTACGCCGAACTTTTCGAACTGACCCTTGCCGGTGATGTCGAACTTCGGCGGGATCCCCATGACGAGCTCGGTGGAGATGTGGTCGGTGACGAAGTAGCCGGCTGCCAGCCCAAACGTATCGGCGTCGTTGATGCCGGCGCCGGTGTTGGGAATCGACTGGTTGACGGGCGTGCCGCCGACGCCGTACAGGAATAGCGGGTCGCTGCTGTCCTGTGGCGACAGGTGCAGCCAGCCGGTGCTGACGTAGAAGCTACCTGCGGATTGCGCATGTGCCGCACTGCCCGCAAACGTGAATGCGAGCGCTGCGGCCCCCGTAATGGCCAGTTTTCGTTTCATTGTGTCTCCTCCGATCATAGGCGTGCTCATTATGACGACTGCGTTTAAAACCAAACAAGCTCGTAAGTTAGAGTTTTCTCCCTAGGATTCGCACGACCGTACGTTTCAGCGCCGCGGGCGAAAGGATTCTACGCAAGTGCGCTTCATCGGACCTTCGGGTATTTCCTAACGCGATCAAACGGACATTCAGCATGGCACGGTTAGCACGACTCTACGTTCCCGACCAGCCGCAGCACGTGATACTGCGCGGCCTGGATCAGCAACCCGCGTTCGTCGACGACCAGGACTACGAACTCTTCATCGATTGTCTGAAGGCCGCGGCGCGCGATCATCACCTGGCGGTGCACGCGTACGTGCTGCTGCCGCGCCAGGTGCAGCTTCTCGTGACGCCGAGCGACGAGGCCAGCCTGCCGAAAGCGATGCAGGCGGTCGGGCGCCGCTACGTCGCACACTTCAACCGGCGCTATTCGCGGCGCGGCACCCTCTGGGAAGGCCGCTACCGCGCGACGGTGATCGAGGGCGAGCGGTATTTCCTGCTCGCGAGCCGGGTAGTCGAGCTCAGCCCGGTGCGCGCGCAGCTGGCCGCCACCCCCGACGCCTACCGCTGGTCGAGCTACCGGCACCACATCGGGCTCACGGTCGACAGCCTGATCACCGACCATCCGCTCTACTGGGCGCTCGGCAATACGCCGTTCGAGCGCCAGCGCGCGTACAAGGAGCTGTGCGAGCAGCCGCTCGACGAGCGGCAGGCCGACCAGCTGCAGCAGGCGACGCTGAAGGGCTGGGTGCTCGGCGGCGACACCTACCGCGAATGGGCGGCCCGCACCGCGAACCGGCGCGTATCGCCGCTGCCGCGCGGGCGCCCTCGCAAGGTGCGTGAGAATACGCCGCCGATCCAGCAATAGACGCTGGCAGGCAGGCGAACAGGCGGCGCCGCGGGCGCCGCTTCTTTTTGCACCAAAACGATACGGCCCCAATAAAACGGCACCAGATCGATGCATTTGTTTAATTGGGGTTCGATCATCGAGTTTTTGTTGCTATTCCATTGATTCGTCGCGTATATTCCGAATTCCGGTGGCCGGGCGAAGCATGCCTGACCCACCGTCGGCCGCGCCGCGTCCTGCCGGGAGGCGGGAAGCGCGGCAACAAGAAAATGGTTTAACGGCCCTCGAGGCCCCTTTACGACGGTGTCCCCATGAACGACCACCAGCAGCCGCTCACCGCGGTGCCCGCCGCGCAAGGTCTGTATGACCCGCAAAACGAACACGACGCCTGCGGCGTCGGCTTCGTCGCTCATATCAAGGGCAAGAAGAGCCACGAGATCATCGAACAGGGTCTGAAGATCCTCGAGAATCTCGACCACCGCGGCGCGGTCGGCGCCGATCCGCTGATGGGCGACGGCGCGGGCATCCTGATCCAGATTCCGGACGCGTTCTACCGCGAGGAGATGGCCAGGCAGGGCGTGACGCTGCCGCCGGCCGGCGAGTACGGCGTGGGGATGATCTTCCTGCCGAAGGAAAACGCATCGCGGATCGCGTGCGAGCAGGAACTGGAGCGCACCGTGAAGGCCGAGGGCCAGGTGGTGCTGGGCTGGCGCGACGTGCCGGTCGACCACGCGATGCCGATCTCGCCGACCGTGAAGGCCACCGAGCCGCTGATCCGCCAGATCTTCATCGGCCGCGGCAAGGACATCATGGTGACGGACGCGCTCGAGCGTAAGCTCTACGTGATCCGCAAGACCGCCAGCCACCGCATCCAGGCGCTCAAGCTGAAGCACGGCAAGGAATACTTCGTGCCGTCGATGTCGGCGCGCACGGTCGTCTACAAGGGCCTGCTGCTCGCCGGCCAGGTCGGCGTGTACTACCGCGACCTGCAGGACGCGCGCGTCGTGTCGGCGCTCGCGCTCGTGCACCAGCGCTTCTCGACCAACACGTTCCCGGCATGGGAACTCGCCCACCCGTACCGGATGATCGCGCACAACGGCGAGATCAACACCGTGAAGGGCAACGTCAACTGGCTGAACGCCCGCACCGGCGCGATCGCGAGCCACGTGCTCGGCGACGACCTGCCGAAGCTCTGGCCGCTGATCTACCCGGGCCAGTCGGATACGGCTTCGTTCGACAACTGCCTCGAACTGCTCGTGATGGCGGGCTACCCGCTCGTGCACGCGGTGATGATGATGATCCCGGAAGCGTGGGAACAGCACACGCTGATGGACGAGAACCGCCGCGCGTTCTACGAATATCACGCCGCGATGATGGAGCCGTGGGACGGCCCCGCCGCGATCGCGTTCACCGACGGCCGCCAGATCGGCGCGACGCTGGACCGCAACGGCCTGCGCCCGGCCCGCTACATCGTCACGGACGACGATCTCGTCATCATGGCGTCGGAAGCCGGCACGCTGCCGATCCCCGAATCGAAGATCGTCAAGAAGTGGCGCCTGCAGCCGGGCAAGATGTTCCTGATCGACATGGAACACGGCCGCATCATCGACGACAAGGAGCTCAAGGACAACCTCGCGAACGCGAAGCCGTACAAGAGCTGGATCGACGCGGTGCGCATCAAGCTCGATGAAATCGAGCCGAAGGCAGAGGAAGTCGCCGCGGGCCGCACCGTCGGCGCCGCGCTGCTCGATCGCCAGCAGGCGTTCGGCTATACGCAGGAAGACCTGAAGTTCCTGATGGCGCCGATGGCGCAGCAGGGCGAGGAAGCGGTCGGCTCGATGGGCAACGACTCGCCGCTCGCGGTGATGTCGAACAAGAACAAGACGCTCTATCACTACTTCAAGCAGCTGTTCGCGCAGGTCACCAACCCGCCGATCGACCCGATCCGCGAGAACATGGTGATGTCGCTCGTGTCGTTCATCGGCCCGAAACCGAACCTGCTCGACACCAACAACATCAACCCGCCGATGCGGCTCGAAGTGTCGCAGCCGGTGCTCGATTTCAAGGACATCGCGAAGATCCGCGCGATCGACCAGTACACCGGCGGCAAGTTCAGCTCGTACGAGCTGAACATCTGCTACCCGGCCGGCTGGGGCAAGGAAGGCATCGAGGCGCGCCTCGCGTCGCTGTGCGCGGAAGCCGTCGACGCGGTGAAGTCGGGCTACAACATCCTGATCGTGTCGGATCGCAAGACCGACGCCGAGCACGTCGCGATTCCCGCGCTGCTGGCGACCTCGGCGATCCACACGCACCTCGTCCAGCAGGGCCTGCGCACGAGCACGGGCCTCGTCGTCGAGACGGGCTCGGCGCGCGAGACGCACCACTTCGCGCTGCTCGCCGGCTACGGCGCGGAAGCCGTGCACCCGTACCTCGCGATGGAAACGCTCGCGCAGATGGCCGACGGCCTGAAGGGCGACCTGTCGCCGGAAAAGGCGGTGTACAACTTCACGAAGGCGGTCGGCAAGGGCCTGCAGAAGGTCATGTCGAAGATGGGCATCTCGACGTACATGTCGTACACGGGCGCGCAGATCTTCGAAGCGGTCGGCCTCGCGACCGATCTCGTCGAGAAGTACTTCAAGGGCACGGCGTCGAAGGTCGGCGGCATCGGCCTGTTCGAGGTCGCGGAAGAGGCGATCCGCCTGCACCGCGACGCGTTCGGCGACAACCCGGTGCTGCGCGACATGCTCGACGCGGGCGGCGAGTACGCGTACCGCGTGCGCGGCGAAGACCACATGTGGACGCCGGATTCGATCGCGAAGCTGCAGCACGCGACGCGCAGCAACTCGTACCAGACGTACAAGGAATACGCGCACCTGATCAACGATCAGACGAAGCGTCACATGACGTTCCGCGGCCTGTTCGAATTCAAGGTGTCGCCGGCGAAGGCGATCCCGATCGACGAAGTCGAGCCGGCGAAGGACATCGTCAAGCGCTTCGCGACCGGCGCGATGTCGCTCGGCTCGATCAGCACGGAAGCGCACGCGACGCTCGCGATCGCGATGAACCGGATCGGCGGCAAGTCGAACACCGGCGAAGGCGGCGAGGACGAGAAGCGCTACCGCAACGAGCTGCGCGGCATTCCGATCAAGTCGGGCGAATCGCTGAAATCGGTGATCGGCGACGAGATCGTCAGCGATATCCCGCTGAAGGACGGCGACTCGCTGCGCTCGAAGATCAAGCAGGTGGCGTCGGGCCGCTTCGGCGTCACGGCCGAGTACCTGGCATCGGCCGACCAGATCCAGATCAAGATGGCGCAGGGCGCGAAGCCGGGCGAAGGCGGCCAGCTGCCGGGCCACAAGGTGTCGGAATACATCGGCAAGCTGCGCTACTCGGTGCCGGGCGTCGGCCTGATCTCGCCGCCGCCGCACCACGACATCTACTCGATCGAGGATCTCGCGCAGCTGATCCACGACCTGAAGAACGTGAACCCGAGCTCGAGCATCTCGGTGAAGCTCGTGTCGGAAGTGGGCGTCGGCACGGTTGCGGCCGGTGTCGCGAAGGCGAAGGCCGATCACGTCGTGATCGCCGGCCATGACGGCGGCACGGGTGCGTCGCCGCTGTCGTCGGTCAAGCACGCGGGCACGCCGTGGGAGCTCGGCCTTGCCGAAACGCAGCAGACGCTGGTGCTGAACCGCCTGCGCGGCCGCATCCGCGTGCAGGCCGACGGACAGATGAAGACGGGCCGCGACGTCGTGATCGGCGCGCTGCTCGGCGCGGACGAGTTCGGCTTCGCGACGGCGCCGCTCGTCGTCGAGGGCTGCATCATGATGCGCAAGTGCCACCTGAACACGTGCCCGGTCGGCGTCGCGACGCAGGACCCGGTGCTGCGCGCGAAGTTCTCGGGCCAGCCGGAACACGTCGTCAACTACTTCTTCTTCGTGGCCGAGGAAGTGCGCGAGATCATGGCGCAGCTCGGCATCGCGAAGTTCGACGACCTGGTCGGCCGCGCCGACCTGCTCGACACCCGCAAGGGTGTCGAACACTGGAAGGCGAAGGGCCTCGACTTCTCGCGCGTGTTCTACCAGCCGGAAGACTGCGAGGACGTCGCGCCGCGCCACGTCGACGTGCAGGATCACGGCCTCGAGCGTGCGCTCGACCACGTGCTGATCGAGAAGGCGAAGGCCGCGATCGAGAACGGCGAGCACGTGTCGTTCATCCAGCCGGTGCGCAACGTGAACCGCACGGTCGGCGCGATGCTGTCGGGCGTGATCGCGAAGAAGCACGGCCACGACGGCCTCGACGACGACGCGGTGCACATCCAGCTGAAGGGCACGGCCGGCCAGAGTTTCGGCGCGTTCCTCGCGAAGGGCGTGACGCTCGACCTCGTCGGCGACGGCAACGACTACGTCGGCAAGGGCCTGTCGGGCGGCCGGATCATCATCCGTCCGACCAACGACTTCCGCGGCAAGTCCGAGGAAAACATCATCTGCGGCAACACGGTGATGTACGGCGCGATCGAAGGCGAATCGTTCTTCCGCGGCGTCGCGGGCGAGCGCTTCTGCGTGCGCAACTCGGGCGCGACGGCGGTCGTCGAGGGCACCGGCGACCACGGCTGCGAATACATGACGGGCGGCACGGTCGTCGTGCTCGGCGAGACGGGGCGCAACTTCGCGGCCGGCATGTCGGGCGGCGTCGCGTACGTGTACGACCCGGACGGCACGTTCGCGGCGAAGTGCAACAAATCGATGGTTGCGCTCGATCCGGTGCTGCAGCAGGCCGAACAGGAGCGCACGGTCGACCGCGCGCTCTGGCACGCGGGCGCGACGGACGAAGCGCTGCTCAAGGGGCTCGTCGAGCGTCACTTCCAGTTCACCGGTTCGCCGCGCGCGAAATCGCTGCTGGAAAACTGGGACGCGGCGCGGCGCCAGTTCGTGAAGGTGTTCCCGAACGAATACAAGCGCGCGCTGGGCGAGATCGGTGCGAAGAAGGCGGCGAAGGAAGAACTGGCCGCCTGAGCGACGAACGACACAGCAGAGGCCGCGCGCGCCTGACCATCAGGCCGCGCGGCTCCCCCACCCGATACACGGAATCAGAAGAGCACCTTATGGGCAAGGCAACCGGTTTTCTGGAGTTCGAACGCCGCCACGAGGCGTACGAAGCACCGCTCACGCGCGTGAAGCACTACAAGGAATTCGTCCAGGCGCTGTCCGACGCGGACGCGAAGGTGCAGGGCGCGCGCTGCATGGATTGCGGCATCCCGTTCTGCAACAACGGCTGTCCGGTCAACAACATCATCCCGGACTTCAACGACCTGGTGTATCGCCAGGACTGGCGTCAGGCGATCGAGGTCCTGCACTCGACCAACAATTTCCCGGAGTTCACGGGCCGCATCTGCCCGGCGCCGTGCGAGGCCGCGTGCACGCTCGGGATCAACGACGACCCGGTCGGCATCAAGTCGATCGAGCACGCGATCATCGACAAGGCGTGGGCGGAAGGCTGGGTTGCGCCGCAGCCGCCCGCGCACAAGACGGGCAAGAAGGTCGCGGTGGTCGGCTCGGGCCCCGCGGGCCTCGCGGCCGCGCAGCAGCTCGCGCGCGCCGGCCATGACGTGACGGTGTTCGAGAAGAGCGACCGGATCGGCGGCCTGCTGCGCTACGGGATCCCCGACTTCAAGCTCGAGAAGTGGCTGATCGACCGCCGGATGCGCCAGATGGAGGCGGAAGGCGTGACGTTCCGCACCAGCGTGTTCATCGGCAAGGATGCGCTGCCGGATTCGATCGGCAACATGGCGAAGGAAACCCTCTCGCCGGAGACGCTGAAGGAAGAATTCGACGCGGTCGTGATCGCGGGCGGGTCGGAAACGCCGCGCGATCTGCCGGCACCGGGCCGCGAGCTGGCCGGCATTCATTTCGCGATGGATTTCCTGCCGCAGCAGAACCGCGTGAATGCCGGCGACAAGCTGGCCGACCAACTGCTTGCGAAGGGCAAGCACGTCGTCGTGATCGGCGGCGGCGATACGGGCTCGGACTGCGTCGGCACGTCGAACCGTCACGGCGCGAAGGGCGTCACGCAGTTCGAGCTGCTGCCGCAGCCGCCGGAAGAGGAAAACAAGCCGCTCGTGTGGCCGTACTGGCCGATCAAGCTGCGCACGTCGTCGTCGCACGAGGAAGGCTGCGAGCGTGACTGGGCAGTCGCGACCAAGCGCTTCGAAGGCCGCAACGGCAAGGTCGAGAAGCTGATCGCGGCGCGCGTCGAGTGGAAGGACGGCAAGATGCAGGAAGTGCCGGATTCGGAGTTTGAGATCAAGGCCGATCTCGTGCTGCTCGCGATGGGCTTCACGCAGCCGGCCGCGCAGGTGCTCGAGGCGTTCGGCGTCGCGAAGGACGCGCGCGGCAATGCGCGTGCGGCGACCGAAGGCGATCGCGCGTACTACACGTCGGTCGACAAGGTGTTCGCGGCGGGCGACATGCGCCGCGGCCAGTCGCTCGTCGTGTGGGCGATCCGCGAAGGCCGCCAGTGTGCGCGGTCGGTCGATGCGTATCTGATGGGGCATTCGGAACTGCCGCGCTGAACGTAGTTCGCTGGTAGTCGTCGTATCAGGCCGGGCGTCCGAAAGGGCGCCCGGTTTCTTTGCTGAATCGACGGCAAGACCGCTGACCGACGACATGCGGCCCAATGATTGCTGGCGAATGACGTTATTGCGTCGGCTTTGTCGGCTCGAGAGGGAGCTTTTGAATTTTCCCGAAACCCGTGATGCGGCGGTCGCAATCGATCGTCGCTCCGTAGTTTCCTTCGCGTGACTTCAGATCGAATGCCCACCAGCCGAGCTTGTCGGGATAATACCGGGGCTTTCCGATGAATTCGACTTCGTTCAGCTGAACGCCTTGTTCTTTGGCGAATGCGAGAATTTTTGCCTCGAGCTCTCTGGCCGGAGCATCAGGGCAACTACCTTCGTCCCTCTCGTATCTGGCAATTCCAACGATGATGAGAAACAACAAGACCAGAGCGATGGCCGTTGCGACAAGAATAATTACGAGGCGAACGATGTAACGAGTGATTGTTGAGATCATGGTCGTTTTGGGGAGGCTCTGTACATGAGGTAGCGATCAAGCTTGAAAATCCTCGTTAGTTGAGCCTACCGGAGCCTCGGGCGCATGAGTCCGCCGAACGATGGCCGGTGAACTGCTTGAGGCGGACGCGTTTCTGCGTTCCGGACGGGCCTTTGACCAGAGAATGAAATTTCCTTCTCGCCATCGAAGTAGATTTGATAGTCAGTGTGGCCAAGTGCGGAGCCGATTTCTCGCAAAATGGTGGTCATCCATTCTTGCAGGAACGGTCGGTTGGAGCGGTCGGCATCGAATTTGTCCGGATTCAATGTGTAGGAGCCAACGAACCGATAGGTGTTGTCTTCCAGCATCGTCAATTTTCCTCGAACGTGCCCCGAGACGCGCCCACAGTCGTGGCGGACCAGAAGTCTTGCGCGCCGTGGCTAAAGACGTTCGTGCTGAACGGTCCGTCGATCGGATAAGTGCCCGCACCATATCCAGGATTATCTATGCTTGCCCGGATCAACTCGAAATCCGAGACTCCCATTCTTAGATTCATGGACTCAAGATTGAGTGATCTGCGCTCCCCATTTCCGAAAACCCAATAATAGACAGCTCCAATGAACATGAATGGGCTTCCGTAAAGTTGAAATTCTGATATGGGGCGAATTCCATTCAGCTGGTTCGCGTAGATGCCGAATAACGTCGATACGTCGGCATGGCCTAACGCGACGTTGAGATTATACGAATTTGCGCCAGGGAAGTGCTTGTAGCCGCCTCTCGCAAGCCATCCGGTAAATTCACCAAATAAAGTTAATTGATTTTGCCAAAATAGCACATTTCGACTCTCGAACAGAAATTGAAAGAATTCCTCTGTCGTGGCAATCATGTCGCCATAGTCTGCATTATTGAAAATCTCAGTGGCGGAGCAATATCTGCCGAAGCACAGGAGCTTTGGATAGCCGAGCGAGGCCTCTGACATTGCCCCTCCACCGCCAACCTTGCCGGAAAAGCCGTCGAGACTTGGTAGACGTGGCGCAGTGACTGAAATCGACGGCATCGCATCGGATTGTGCGGAACATGTTGAGTGTTTCAATAACGCGATGAGGGGGAGGGCTGTCGAGCTTGCTAAAAATCGCCGTCTTTCTCGATGGTGTCGCGTTTGTGCAATTCTCTCAGTATTTTCAGGTGCTGACGAATCTCGATCTGTCATTTTCAACCCTCGTACCGTTCTTGATTTTGGAAATTGTTCGTTATCCGAAATTTTGAACATCAACTTTTGTTGCCTTTGACGCAAGGAGGCTCACCCATCATTCCAGAGATAGCGGTGATGCGACATCCTTCGATCCGCATGCTTTCGAGGATCTTTCGCGAAAGCTCGCGGCACGACATTCAAATATCCGGGGGCTGCTCCGATTGCCTGCGAGCCTTATCCAGAACGGCAAGCCGACCCTGTCAGGGTAAAGATAGGTGTTTGGTAGCGGTGAGCGCGGAACGAATGGACTAAGCAAAGCGACGAAAATGAGAGCATCACTCCTTGGCCTATATGCGCCACCAACAACGTTTCGGAATGTCAAAGAGAGCGGGTTCGTTCGCAATCGTGTCGACGTTTTAGCGGATCGCTTGACCGAACCGGCACGTGCGTATCTTGACATCGGTTGGCTGGCCGGTCGCGCCACATTCGTCGTATTGCCGGTGAGGTGCCTCGACACGCATGTCATGTGGTCGACAATCATCGCGTCGCCGTCCGCGTCCTCGGCCTCGCCGCATTTTCGCGAAGCGTCGCCTAACCTGATGACATCCGGTGGCGATTTTTCATCAACTCAATTCCTTTCGTTTTGTAATAATCCTTGCGAATTGTCATATCATGTCGCCCTCCGAGCCGCGCAACGCGGCCAACATGACCGACCCCGTTTAAAAGGACACTGGATGGAAGCACTCGCAAGTGGGCTGATCGACGCCGTCAACGGCGTGTTGTGGAACTACGTGCTGATCGCGCTGCTGCTCGGCGCGGGCGCGTGGTTCACGCTGCGGTTCCGGATGATCCAGCTGAAGGCGCTGTTCCTCAGCATGAAGCTGGTCGGCAGCAAGGGCGAGCCGGGCAGCATCTCGTCGTTCCAGGCGTTCGCGACCGGGCTCGCGAGCCGCGTCGGCACCGGCAACATCGCCGGCGTTGCGGTTGCGCTGACGGTCGGCGGGCCGGGCGCTATCTTCTGGATGTGGATGACGGCGCTCGTCGGCATGTCGTCCGCGTTCGTCGAGGCGACGCTCGCGCAGATCTTCAAGGTGTCGCACCACGACGGCACCTATCGCGGCGGCCCCGCGTACTACATCCAGACTGGCCTGCGCTCGCGCGGCTTCGGCGTGCTGTTCTCGCTGTCGCTGATCCTCGCGTTCGGCTTCGTGTTCAACGCGGTGCAGGCCAACGCGATCGCCGATGCGTTCCACACGTCGTTCGGCTGGAACCGCGCGACGGTCGGCCTCGGCCTCGTGCTGCTCACCGCGCCGATCATCTTCGGCGGCATCCGCCGGATCGCGACCGTCGCGCAGGTAATCGTGCCGCTGATGGCGATCGGCTATCTCGCGCTCGCGGTGTACGCGGTCGCGACCCATATCGCGTTGGTGCCGGACGTGATCGCGCTGATCGTGAAGAGCGCGTTCGGCCTCGAGCAGGCGGCCGGCGGCCTGACCGGTTATGCGGTCAGCCAGGCGGTCGCGATGGGCGTGAAGCGCGGGCTGTTCTCGAACGAAGCCGGCATGGGCAGCGCACCGAACGCGGCGGCGACGGCCAGCACCCGGCATCCGGTCGTGCAGGGGCTGATCCAGATGCTCGGCGTGTTTGTCGATACGATCGTGATCTGCAGCGCGACCGCCTTCGTGATCCTGTTGTCGGGCCAGTACGAGATCGGCACCGGCATGCAAGGCGCGGCCCTGACGCAGCGCGCGATCGCAAGCCATGTCGGCGACTGGGGCGCGATCTACATGGCGGTCGCGATCTTCTTCTTCGCGTACTCGTCGGTGATCGGCAACTACGCGTATGCGGAGGGCAACGTCGACTTCATCACGAAGCGGCGCGGCGTGCTGCCGCTGTTTCGCATCGCGGTGCTCGGGATGGTGATGTTCGGCAGCGTCGGCCAGCTGCCGCTCGTGTGGGCGATGGCCGACACCAGCATGGGCCTGATGGCGATCATCAACCTGGTCGCGATCCTCGCGCTCGGCAAGTACGCGCATGCGGCGTGGCGCGATTACCGCCGCCAGCGCGCCGCGGGCGTCGCCGATCCGGTGTTCACGCGCAATACGATTCCCGAACTCGCGCGCGTGCTGCCGAAGGACGTCTGGGGCGAGCACGGCCCGCTGCCGCAGCGTCCGGCGGCCATGCCGGAAACCCGTGTCGCGACGAGCGTCGCGGCCAACTGACCATGGACGGCGACCGGCTCCGTGCATTCGTCGCGCTGATGCCCGATGCGGCGTCGCGCGACGCGCTGCACGCGTTGCCGGTCGCACGCGGCGCGCGGCGCACGCACGCCGACCACCTGCACGTGACGCTCGCGTTTCTCGGTGCGATCGAGCGCGGCGCGTGCGATGCGCTGGCCGCGCGGCTGCCCGGGCTCGCGGCCGCGCATGCGCTGCCGCTGCAGGCCGTCGAGCGGCTCGCGTGGTGGCCGAGCCTGCCGAAGGCGCGCCTGATCGTCGCGGAGCTGGGCGTCGAGCCGGCGCTGGTCGCGCTGAACGACGCACTCGTGGCGGCATTGCGGGATCTCGGCCTGCCGACCGATCGCCGCCCGTTCCGGCCGCACGTCACGCTCGCGCGGCTGCCGCACTATGCGGTCGGGCAACCGGCGCACGGCGGCGCGTTGCATGAACCGGTCACGCTGCATTTCGATGCGCTCACGCTGTTCGAAAGCCAGTTGTCGCACGAGGGCGTGTCGCATCGGCCGATCGTGTCGGCGCCGGTTGCGCTGGCGGATGCGGGGGACCGGGAGTAGGGGCCGGCCGCGATGGCGGGCGGCGTCGCGAAGACGCGGCGGCTTCGGCGCAGGGGGCGGCGTGCACCGCACCGTCATTTCATCCGGAATACGGCAGGCAAAGCCCGTCGCGCATGCGAGCGGGCACCGGCGGCGGGCGGGGCGCACATCGCGCCGCCCGCCCGCTCGCGGCCTGTTACGCGGCGACCTTGTCGCTGTCGTTCACGCGCTCGACGCGGATCGTGCCGCCGTGGAATGCGGCCAGCGCTTCGCGGTGCGCGATGCTGACGATCGCGGCCTGCGGCAGCCGCTCGTTGAACAGGTGATAGAGGCGCGCTTCGTTGTCGGCATCGAGCGCGCTGGTCGCTTCGTCGAGGAACAGGAAGTCCGGCTTGTGCAGCAGCACGCGTGCGCCCGCGAGACGCTGCTGCTCGCCCGGCGACAGCACGCGGGTCCAGTGCGCGGACTCGCCGAGCCGGTCCGCGTAGTCCTCGAGCCGGCACGCGCGCAGCGCGTCGCGGCACGCGTCGTCGCTGTACGCGTCGGCGCCGGCCGGGTAGGTGAGCGCGGCCTTCAGCGTGCCGATGGGCAGGTAGCTCGTCTGCGGCACGAACATCATCCGTGCGCTGACCGGCGCATCGATCGCGCCGTCGCCGAACGGCCAGAGGCCCGCGAGCGCGCGCATGAACGTGCTCTTGCCGGAACCCGATTTGCCGACCACGAGCCAGCGCGAGCCGGGCTCGATGGTGACGCTGCCGATGTCCGCGAGCGCGTTGCCGTTCGGCAGCGCGAGCTTCAGCGACGACGTCGACAGCCGCTCGGCATCGACGTAATGCAGGTTGATGCCGCCATGCTCGGTGGCGGGCGACACGCTTTCCTTCAGGTGCGACGCGCTCATCACGCGCTTGAATTCGCGCAGACGGTTGACGGTCGCGCGCCATTCGACGAGGGTGGCGTAACTGTTGATGAACCAGGAGAACGAGTCGCTGACGGTGCCGAACGCGGACGAGATCTGCATCAGCACGCCGAACGAGAACGCGCCCGCGAAGTAGCGCGGCGCGGCGACGACGAGCGGGAAGATGATCGCGATCTGGCCGTAGAAGCTCAGCACGAACGTGAGCCGCTTCGTGTACTTCATCACGCGCCACCAGTTGTCGCGGATGCGCATGAACAGGTTGCGCGCGTTGCCGTTCTCGGTGGTTTCGCCGTCGTAGAACGCGATCTGCTCGGCGTTCTCGCGCACGCGGATCAGCCCGAAGCGGAAATCCGCCTCGACGCGCTGCTGCTGGTAGTTGATCGACACGAGCGGGTGGCCGACCTTCTGGATGATCAGCGAGCCGACCACCGCGTACAGCGCGGCCGCCCACACCATGTAGCCGGGGATCGCGATCGGCGTGGCGCCGAGCGTGACCGTCAGCGCACCCGCGAGCGACCACAGGATCGTGATGAACGACACGAGCGTGACGACCGTCGACAGCAGGTCGAGCGACAGCGACAGGGTGGTCGTCGCGAACGACTGCAGGTCGTCGGTGATCCGCTGGTCGGGGTTGTCGGCGAGGCGGTCGCGTTCGATCCGGTAGAACGCGCGATCGCCGAGCCACTGGCCGAGAAAGCGCTCGGTGAGCCACTGCCGCCAGCGGAAGCCGAGCATCTGGCGCAGGTAGCGGCCGTACACGGCGAGGATGATGAACGCGAACGCGAGCGCCGAGAATTGCAGCAGCAGGTTCGGGAAATCGTGGACGTCCTTCGATTGCAGCGCGTTGTAGAACTGCGCGTTCCACTTGTTGAGCCGCACGTTGATCCAGACGACGCAGAGGTTGATCGCGATGATCGTGACGAGCAGCCCCCACGCGACCTTCCATTCGGACGAGACCCAGTAGGGCTTGACGAGGCTCCACGCGGATACCTGGCGCTCGTCCTGCGGTGCGTCGTGGGCGGTATGGGGCGATTGGGTCATGTGCTTCCTGATGTGTGGCCGGCGCGCACGCCGGTGAGGCCGGGCGCGCGCCGCGAAACAGGCGGGCCGGACAAAACGTGCCGCATGACGGCGGGCGCTGCGGATTGTGGCGCGCCCGTCTTAAACGGCACTTAACGGCCCGCGGTAGGACGGCAACCGGCGCGCGATCGCGCGCCGGCCTGCGGGCATTGTGCCAGAGCGGCGCCCGGCATCGGTGAAATTGCCGACGGGGGACAGTTTGCGGCCGTTTCCGCTTTTATGGTCTAATGGCCGTCGACGAAACAGGGGTGCTTCGTGCGTGGCCGGCGGTGTTCCGGGCGGCGCGGCGAGGCTGAGAGAGACCCTTCGCACCCGATCCGGGTAATACCGGCGCGGGAAGTTTCCGATCCCGCCGGGCCGCGCTGGCTGCTTCCCCATTTGTCAGCGCCCTGTCCCGCCCGGCCGGCCTTTGCTGCCGGTTTCGTCCTTTTGGGTACGCGCGCTTGCTGCGCGTTGCGGAAGGATGCAATGACCGTTCAATCTTCAGTCTTTTGTCCCGCCCCGCGTGCGTTCGCACGAGGTCGCGTTTGCGCGTGCGCGCCGCATCGGCATGTGTTTCGCGAGGAGGGCGTGCGATGAGCGTCGTGACTGCACGGCCCGATTTCGCGGTGCTGGGCGGCGGCCTCGTCGGCCGCCTGATCGCGTGGCGGCTCGCGGGCGACGGCCACCGCGTCGCGCTGTACGAGCGCGGCGGCCCGGACGGCGAGCAGTCCGCCGCGTGGGTTGCGGCCGCGATGCTCGCACCGCTCGCCGAGGCGGCCAGCGCGGAACTGCTGATCACCGAGCTGGGCGCGGCGTCGCTCGCGCGCTGGCCGCAGTGGCTCGCCGAGCTGCCCGAGCCGGTGTTCTTCCAGCAGCACGGCACGCTCGTCGTCTGGCATCACGCGGATCGCGCCGAGGCGCCGCTGTTCGAGCGGCGCGTGCGCGCGAACGCGCCGGCCGGCCTGCTCGACGGTGGCTTCGTGTCGCTCGCCGGCGCGCAGGTGGATGTGGCCGAACCGGCGCTCGCGGGCCGCTTCGCACGCGGGCTGCTGCTGCCGCGCGAAGGCCAGCTCGACAACCGCCAGGCCCTGCGCGCGCTCGCGGCGGGCCTCGCCGAGCGCGGTGTCGACACGCACTGGCACGTCGCCATCGACGCGAACAGCCTGCCCGATGCCCATTTCACGATCGACTGCCGCGGGCTTGGCGCGAAGCCGGTGCTGCCCGTGCTGCGCGGCATCCGCGGCGAGGTCGCGCGCTTGCATGCGCCCGGCATCGGCCTCACGCGGCCGGTGCGGCTGCTGCATCCGCGCTATCCGCTGTACATCGCGCCGAAGCAGGACGACCTGTACGTGATCGGCGCGACCGAGGTGGAGGGCGAGGACATGTCGCCCGTCAGCGTGCGATCCGCGCTGGAGCTGCTGAGCGCCGCGTTCTCCGTGCATCCGGCGTTCGGCGAGGCGCGCATCCTCGAGCTGAATGCGCAGTGCCGCCCGACGCTGCCCGATCATCGCCCGGCGCTGATCTGGGACGGCGCGGCGACGCTCGCGGTCAACGGCCTGTACCGGCACGGCTTCATGATCGCGCCGGAAGTCGCGCATGCCGCGGCCGCGCTCGCGCAGGCGGCGCTGTCCGGCACGCTGGGCGGCGCGGACGCATTCGCCGCGTGGCGCGGCGCGGCGCGCTGGCCCGATCTCCTTCATCACCGCGACGACGCGCGCCAGCCGGCCTGACGCGCGCCGCGACCCGAATTCGACGAAGCAAGCCCATGGATATCCAGATCAACCAACAGACCCTCGCGCTGCCCGACGGCGCGACGGTGGCCGACGCGCTCAGCGCGTACGGTGCGCGCCCGCCGTACGCGGTCGCGCTGAACGGCACGTTCGTCGCGCGCACGCAGCATGCGGCGCGCGCGCTCGCGGCGGGCGACAAGCTCGACGTCGTGCACCCCGTCGCGGGCGGCTGAACGCCGCCGGTGCATCCCCGATCTTTCCAGGAACACGAGATGACGTCCCCCACTTGCGCCGATGCGCTGACGCTGTACGGCGAAACCTTCGCGAGCCGCGTGCTGCTCGGCACGTCGCGCTATCCGTCGCTGCAGTCGCTGTCCGATTCGATCGCGGCCGCGCGGCCCGGCATGGTGACGGTGGCGCTGCGCCGCCAGATGACGGGCGGCACCGCCGAAGCCGGCTTCTTCGACCTGCTCAAGCGCCACGCGGTGCCGCTGCTGCCGAACACGGCCGGCTGCCAGACCGTCGCCGAGGCGCTGACCACCGCGCACATGGCGCGCGAGGTGTTCGAGACCGACTGGATCAAGCTCGAATTGATCGGCGACGACTACACGCTGCAGCCCGACCCGGTCGGCCTGATCGAGGCGGCCACGCAGCTCGTCAAGGACGGTTTCAAGGTGCTGCCTTATTGCACCGAGGATCTCGTGATCGGCCGGCGCCTGCTCGACGCCGGCTGCGAGGCGCTGATGCCGTGGGGCGCGCCGATCGGCACCGGCAAGGGCGTCGTGAACCCGTACGGGCTGCGCGTGCTGCGCGAACGGCTGCCGGACGTACCGCTGATCATCGACGCGGGGCTCGGCGTGCCGTCGCATGCATGCCAGGTGATGGAGTGGGGCTTCGACGGCGTGCTGCTGAACACGGCGGTGTCGCAGGCGACCCATCCGGAGATCATGGCGCGCGCGTTCGCGCAGGGCGTCGAGGCCGGCCGCGCCGCGTACCTCGCGGGTCCGATGGACGCGCGCGAGACCGCGCACGCGAGCACGCCGGTCGTCGGCATGCCGTTCTGGCACCAGGACGGAGGCGCCGCATGAGCGCCGGGTTTGCCGCGACGTTCTGGCCGCCCGCGGACGAACTGACGGAGGCGGCCGAGCGGATCCGCGCGCGGCTCGGCGACTGGCCGCGCGACGCGGCGGCGCGGCGGCTGTGCGTCGCGCTGCCCGGGCTGCCGGCCGACGGCGACGTGCTGATCGTGTCGGAAGGCGACCATGCGGCGCGTGCGCTGGCATCCGCCGCGTCGCGGCCGGCGGCGCCGGACGTGGCCGTCATCGAATTCGGCGAGCGCCGCGCGGTGCTGCACGGCGCGGGCGCGCGGGTGGCGCTCGACGCCGCGCACCCGCTCGCGGACGACTGGATTCCGGCGTTCGCCGCGTTCCTCGATTGCGGCTTCGCGCCGGTCGACGCGCTGGTGCTCGCACTGGCGTGGCGCGACGGCGACGAGGCGGCGGACGACGCATGGCCGGCCGACGCAGCACGGTTTCCGCGCGTCGCCGGGCTGCCGGCCGCGCCGGAGCCCGCGTTTGCGCCGTGCCCGGCGCGGCTTGGCCTGTATCCGGTGGTGCCGAGCGCGGAATGGGTCGAGCGCGTGCTGGACTGCGGCGTGCGGACCGTGCAGCTGCGCGTGAAGGGCGCCGCGCCCGACCAGCTGCGCGCGGAAGTCGCGCGCGCGGTCGCCGCGGGGCGCCGCTATCCCGATGCGCGCGTGTTCATCAACGATCACTGGCAGATCGCCGCAGATGCCGGCGCGTACGGCGTGCACCTGGGCCAGGAAGATCTCGAGACGGCCGATCTCGCGGCGATCGCGCGCGCGGGCCTGCGGCTCGGACTTTCGAGCCACGGTTATTACGAAATGTTGCGCGCGCTGCACGTGCGCCCGAGCTACCTCGCGCTCGGGCCGGTGTTCGCGACCACGACCAAGGCAGTGGCCGCGCCGCCGCAGGGGCTCGCGCGAATCGCCCGCTACGCGCGCTTCGCGGGCCCGCTGGCGCCGCTCGTCGCGATCGGCGGGATCGGCCGGGAAGTGCTGCCGGCCGTGCTGGCAACCGGCGTCGGCAGCGTCGCGGTGGTCAGCGCCGTGACCGGCGCGGCCGATTATCGTGCGGCGCTTATTGCATTGCAGCAATTATTCCCCGGATAATTTGACAATCATTGACCGGACGGCCGACGGCGGGCTCGCGACATCATTCCGATGCAGGCCCTATAATTCGGCGTTCTGCGTATAAGGATTGTCAGATCCGTGAGCCCTTCTCCCCCCGAGACACTGCTGGAACTCCGCGACGTCGATTTCGGCTACGGCGATCGGCTCGTCCTGTCGAACCTGAACCTGCGCTTCGGGCGCGGGCAGGTGGTCGCGGTCATGGGCGGGTCGGGCTGCGGCAAGACCACCGTGCTGCGCCTGATCGGCGGGCTGGTGCGTGCGCGCCGCGGCCAGGTGCTGTTCGACGGCGCCGATGTCGGCGCGCAGACGCGCGACGGCCTGTACGCGCTGCGCCGCAAGATGGGCATGCTGTTCCAGTTCGGCGCGCTGTTCACCGACATGTCGGTGTTCGACAACGTCGCGTTCGCGCTGCGCGAGCATACCGATTTGCCTGAGGAACTGATCCGCGACCTGGTGCTGATGAAGCTCAACGCGGTGGGCCTGCGCGGCGCGCGCGACCTGATGCCGTCCGAGGTGTCGGGCGGCATGGCGCGGCGCATAGCGCTCGCGCGGGCGATCGCGCTCGATCCGCAGCTGATCATGTACGACGAGCCGTTCGCCGGCCTCGACCCGATCTCGCTCGGCATCACCGCGAACCTGATCCGCACGCTGAACCAGGCGCTCGGCGCGACTTCGATCCTCGTCACGCACGACGTGCCGGAATCGTTCGCGATCGCCGACTACGTGTACTTCCTCGCCAACGGCGGCGTGCTCGCGCAGGGCACCCCCGACGAGCTGCGCGCGTCGACCGATCCGAGCGTGCGCCAGTTCATCGACGGCGCGCCGGACGGCCCGTTCAAATTTCACTATACGAGCCCGCCGCTCGGCGCGGATTTCGGGCTCGGCGGAGGGCGCGCATGATCAGCGCGATCGGACGTTTCGTCACTGGCGGCCTCACGCGCGCGGGCTATGGCGCCCGCCTGTTCGCACGGCTCGTGCTGGAATTCTTTCCGCTGCTGCGGCGGCCGCGGCTCGTCACGAAGCAGATTCACTTCCTCGGCAACTACTCGTTCGTGATCATCGCGGTGTCGGGGCTGTTCGTCGGCTTCGTGCTCGGCCTGCAGGGCTACTACACGCTGAACCGCTACGGCTCCGAGCAGGCGCTCGGCCTGCTCGTCGCGCTGTCGCTGGTGCGCGAGCTCGGGCCCGTCGTCACGGCGCTGCTGTTCGCGGGCCGCGCGGGCACGTCGCTCACCGCCGAGATCGGCCTGATGAAGGCGGGCGAGCAGCTCACCGCGCTCGAGATGATGGCGGTCGACCCGGTCAAGACGGTGATCGCGCCGCGCATGTGGGCCGGGATCATCACGATGCCGCTGCTGGCCGCGATCTTCAGCGCGGTCGGCGTGCTCGGCGGCTATTTCGTCGGCGTGATCCTGATCGGCGTCGATCCGGGCGCGTTCTGGTCGCAGATGCAGGGCGGCGTGGACGTGTGGAGCGACGTCGGCAACGGCGTGATCAAGAGCGTCGTGTTCGGGTTCGCCGTGACCTTCGTTGCACTGTTTCAAGGGTACGAGGCGAAGCCGACGCCTGAAGGCGTATCGCGCGCGACCACCAAGACGGTCGTGTACGCGTCGCTCGCCGTACTCGGCCTCGATTTCCTGCTGACCGCGCTGATGTTCAGCTAAGCCTTTTTGGGATGACGATGAAAAAGACTGCTCTCGACTTCTGGGTCGGCCTGTTCGTGGTGGTGGGCTTCCTCGCGGTGCTGTTCCTCGCGCTGAAGGTCGGCAACATGAGTTCGATCTCGTTTCAGTCGACCTACCCGGTCAAGATGAAATTCGACAACATCGGCGGCCTGAAGCCGCGCGCCGCGGTGAAGAGCGCGGGCGTCGTGGTCGGCCGGGTCGGCTCGATCGGCTTCGATACGAACACCTACCAGGCGCTCGTGACGATCGACGTGAACAAGCAATACCCGTTTCCGAAGGATTCCTCCGCCAAGATCCTGACGTCGGGCCTGCTCGGCGAGCAGTACATCGGCCTCGAGCCGGGCGGCGATTCCGAGATGCTGAAGGCGGGCGACACGATCGCGATGACCCAGTCGGCGATCGTGCTCGAGAACCTGATCGGCCAGTTCCTGTACAGCAAGGCGGCGGACGCGGGCGGCGCGAAGCCGGCATCCGGCGCGGCCGCCGTGGCGGCGCCCGCTGCGTCCGGCGCCCAATAACCACACGAGAGAACACAAGAGGGTAAGACCATCATGCAGACGATTCGCATCAGGCACGCCGCGCTCGCGGTGGCAGCGGCAGCCGCACTGAGCGGCTGCGCCACCGTGCAGACGCCGACCAAGGGCGATCCGCTCGAAGGCTTCAACCGGACGATGTACAAGTTCAACGACACCGTCGACACCTATGCGCTGAAGCCGGTCGCGCAGGGCTACCAGTACGTGGTGCCGCAGCCGGTGCGCGACAGCGTGACGAACTTCTTCTCGAACATCGGCGACGTCTACATCGCGGCGAACAACCTCGTGCAGCTGCGGATCGCCGACGGCGTCGGCGACATCATGCGCGTCGTGATCAACACGGTGTTCGGCGTCGGCGGCCTGTTCGACGTCGCGACGATCGCGAAGCTGCCGAAGCACACGGCCGACTTCGGCGTCACGATGGGCCGCTACGGCATGCCGTCGGGCCCTTACCTGGTGCTGCCGCTGCTCGGACCGAGCACGGTGCGCGACGCGGCGGGCCTCGGCGTCGACTATCTCGGCAACCCGCTCACCTACGTGAAGCCGGACGGCGTGAGCTATGGCCTGTTCGGCGTGAACCTCGTGAACACGCGCGCGAACCTGCTGGGCGCGGGCGACGTGCTGGAAGCGGCGGCGATCGACAAGTACTCGTTCGTGCGCAATGCCTACCTGCAGCGGCGCCAGACGCTGATCAGCAATGCGCGCGGCGAAGCGGGCGGAGCGTCGGACGGCGATGCGTTGCCGAAATACGACCTGCCGGATGACGGCGCGGCGGCGCCCGCTGCGTCCGCGCCGGCAGGTGCATCCGGTGCAGCCGCGCCGGCGCCGGGGTCGGAAGCGGCCGGTTCGCCGAATCCGGCCAGCGCAACGAACGTGCCGCCGATGCAGGTGACGCCGCCCGCGCCCGGCGGGCTGCGCATTCCGAGCATCCGGCTGCATTGAGCGGATTTACATTCGTTACAGCCGGAAACGATTCAGCCGGGAGGGGGCGCGAACTTGCGCGTAAGCTACCGGCTCCAACCTCCGCATCGACTCAATCATGCAGGTCAATATTATGAAGAAACTGTTCCTGATCCCCGTTTTCGCAGCGCTGTTCTCGTTCGGCGGCGCGGCCCACGCGGAAGTCGACCAGTCGAATCCGCAGGCACTGATCAAGAGCGCGACGCAGCAGGTGCTCGACGAAGTCAAGCAGCAGACGATCAAGCAGGGCGACACGAACCGCATCATCACGATCGTCAACAAGGACATCCTGCCGTACACGGATTTCCGCCGCACGACCCAGCTCGCGATGGGCCGCCACTGGCGCGCCGCCACGCCGGCGCAGCAGCAGCAGGTGCAGGAGCAGTTCAAGCTGCTGCTGATCCGCACGTACTCGGGCGCGCTCGCGCAGCTGAAGCCGGACCAGCAGATCCAGTACCCGCCGTTCCGCGCGAGCCCGGAAGACACCGACGTCGTGGTCAAGACGGTCGCGATGAACAACGGCCAGCCGGTGCAGATCGACTACCGCCTGTACAAGACGCAGCAGGGCTGGAAGGTGTATGACCTGAACGTGCTCGGCGCGTGGCTGATCCAGACCTACCAGCAGCAGTTCAACGAGAAGATCCAGCAAAGCGGCGTGGACGGCCTGATCCAGTTCCTGTCGCAGCGCAACCAGGAGCTTGCCGCCGGCAAGCAGGCATCGTGAGCGGCTTCGCGGCCGGCTCGTCGCTGACCCACGCGAGCGCGAAGGCCGCGCTCGCGACGGGGCTCGCGCAGATCGGCGCGGGCGCCACCGCCGTCGATTGCGCGGGGCTCGCGCAGTTCGACTCGTCCGCGCTCGCCGTGCTGCTCGCATGGCAACGCGCCGCGCAAGCGCGCGGCACCCCCCTCGCGATCCTCAATCTCCCTCCGAAGCTCGCCAGCCTCGCGCAGGCATACGGCGTCGACGCGCTCATCAACGGGCGACATTGACGCTGTTCCACTGAAAGCCGGGCCCGGCAGGGCCCCGGCTGTCCGGATGGCCGGATGCCCCGCCTGGGGCCGTCCCCTCCTGCCGGTTTGCCCTATAATCAAGCGTTTTGCGGGGCTGCCGATCGTTGTCGGGCCCCCTTTTTCTTTCGCAGCACGCACAGAATAAGCGTCGCGGCCCTTGCGGCGCGCTCAGTCATGTCAGCCATAGAAATCCGTCACGTCAAGAAGCGCTACAAATCGCTTCAGGCGCTCAAGGGCGTCAGCCTGTCGGTCGAGGACGGCGAGTTTTTCGGTTTGCTCGGCCCGAACGGCGCAGGCAAGACCACGCTCATCAGCATCCTCGCCGGGCTTGCCCGCGCCGACGAAGGCAGCATCTCGGTGCGCGGCCATGACGTCGTCAAGGACTTCCGGGGCGCGCGCCGCGCGCTCGGCGTCGTCCCGCAGGAGCTCGTGTTCGATCCGTTCTTCAGCGTGCGCGAGACGCTGCGCATCCAGTCCGGCTACTTCGGGCTGCGCCGCAACGACGACTGGATCGACGAGGTGATGGCCAATCTCGACCTGACCGAGAAGGCCGACGCGAACATGCGCGCGCTGTCGGGCGGGATGAAGCGCCGCGTGCTGGTCGCGCAGGCGCTCGTGCACCGGCCGCCCGTGATCGTGCTCGACGAGCCGACCGCCGGCGTCGACGTCGAGCTGCGCCAGACGCTGTGGAAATTCATCTCGCGCCTGAACCGCGAAGGTCACACGATCGTGCTGACCACCCACTACCTCGAGGAAGCCGAGTCGCTGTGCGACCGCATCGCGATGCTGCGCCGCGGCGAAGTGGTCGCGCTCGACCGCACCGACGCGCTGCTGCAGCGCTTCGCGGGCCTGCAGCTCTACCTGCGGCTCGCGCAGGGCGCGCTGCCGCACGAGCTGCGCGCGCTCGAGAGCGACCCGGCGGCCCGTTCGCCGGGCGAGCACCTGCTGCGGCTCGCGAACTACGACGAGGTCGAGCGGATTCTCGCGCAGTGCCGCGCTGCGGGCTGCACGTTCGACGAGATCGAGGTCCGCAAGGCCGACCTCGAGGATGTGTTCGTCCAGGTGATGAACGGAGCCGGGGTGCTCGAGGGGCTGGCATGAGCGGTTTTCAGACGCTGTTCTACAAGGAAATCCTGCGTTTCTGGAAGGTGTCGTTCCAGACGGTGCTCGCGCCCGTCGTCACGGCGCTGCTGTACCTGACGATCTTCGGCCACGCGCTGACGGGCCGCGTCGAGGTGTATCCGGGCGTCGAGTACGTGAGCTTCCTGGTGCCGGGCCTCGTGATGATGAGCGTGCTGCAGAACGCGTTCGCGAACAGCTCGTCGTCGCTGATCCAGTCGAAGATCACCGGCAACCTCGTGTTCATGCTGCTGCCGCCGCTGTCGTACGCCGACATCTACGGCGCCTACGTGCTCGCGGCGGTGGTGCGTGGGCTCGCGGTGGGCACCGGCGTGTTCGTCGTGACGATCTGGTTCATCCCGATGCATTTCGCCGCGCCCGCGTTCATCCTGCTGTTCGCGCTGTTCGGCTCGGCGATCCTCGGCACGCTCGGCCTGATCGCCGGGATCTGGGCCGAGAAGTTCGACCAGCTCGCCGCGTTCCAGAACTTCCTGATCATGCCGCTGACGTTCCTGTCCGGCGTGTTCTACTCGACGCATTCGCTGCCGCCCGTGTGGCGCGAAATCTCGCGTCTCAACCCGTTTTTCTACATGATCGACGGCTTTCGCTACGGGTTCTTCGGCGCGTCCGACATCAACCCGCTCGCGAGCCTCGCGATCGTCGCCGGTTTCTTCGTGCTGCTCGCGCTGTTGGCGATGCGGCTGCTCGCGACCGGCTACAAACTGCGTCATTGATATGAATCCCGCCCCGCTCGCGGCGCGCGCCGTCCCGCAAGGGCGGGCGGCGAAGCCGGGAGCGGCCCGGCGCGTACCGACAGGAGCATCACATGTTGCCGACTCCCGAGCAGGTCAAGCAATACATCGCGGGCGGGCTCGCCTGCACCCATCTGGAAGTCGAGGGCGACGGCCAGCACTTCTTCGCGACGATCGTGTCGTCCGCCTTCGAGGGCAAGCGGCCGATCCAGCGGCACCAGCTCGTCTATGCGGCGCTCGGCGATCGCATGAAGCAGGAAATCCACGCGCTCAGCATGAAGACGCTGACGCCCGCCGAATGGCAGAACGCATAACCGGAACCACTGAGTGCAAGTCACCGTCAACGAGCGCGACGCCGTCGAGAGCGTCGCCACGGCACACCCGGCCGGCAATCGGGATACGCAAGGGCATGGGATGGACAAGCTCGTGATCGAAGGCGGCCGACGGCTGTCGGGCGAGATCGTCGTGTCGGGCGCGAAGAACGCGGCGCTGCCGATTCTGTGCGCGGGCCTGCTCACGGCCGATCCGGTTCACCTCGAGAACGTGCCGAACCTGCAGGACGTGCGCACCACGCTGAAGGTGCTGAACCAGATGGGCGTGAAGAGCGCGGCCGACGGCGGCCACGTGCAGCTCGACGCGTCGCGCGTCGACAACCTCGTCGCGCCGTACGAGCTCGTGAAGACGATGCGCGCGTCGATCCTCGTGCTCGGGCCGCTGCTCGCGCGCTTCGGCGAAGCGAAGGTGTCGCTGCCGGGCGGCTGCGCGATCGGTGCGCGCCCGGTCGACCAGCACATCAAGGGCCTGCAGGCGATGGGCGCCGAGATCAGCATCGAGCACGGCTTCATCGAGGCGCGCGCGAAGCGGCTGAAGGGCGCGCGCATCGTCACCGACATGATCACGGTGACGGGCACGGAGAACCTGCTGATGGCGGCGACGCTCGCCGACGGCGAGACGGTGATCGAGAACGCCGCGCGCGAGCCGGAAGTGAGCGATCTCGCGCACCTGCTGGTGGCAATGGGCGCGAAGATCGACGGGATCGGCACCGACCGCCTCGTGATCCAGGGCGTCGAGCGGCTGCATGGCGCGCGTCATTCGGTGATCCCCGACCGCATCGAGGCCGGCACGTTCCTGTGCGCGGTCGCGGCGGCGGGCGGCGACGTGACGCTGACGGGCATGCGCCCGCACATCCTCGACGCGGTGATCGACAAGCTGCGCGAGGCCGGCGTGACGGTCGAGGAAGGCGACGCCTGGCTGCGCGTGAAGATGGACCGCCGGCCGTCCGCGGTGACGATCCGCACGTCCGAATACCCGGCGTTCCCGACCGACATGCAGGCGCAGTTCATGGCGCTGAACGCGGTCGCGGCGGGCACTGCGCAAGTCGTCGAGACGATCTTCGAGAACCGCTTCATGCACGTGCAGGAGCTGAACCGGCTCGGCGCGAACATCACCATCGACGGGAACACCGCGCTCGTGACGGGCGTCGACAAGCTGTCCGGCGCGAAGGTGATGGCGACCGACCTGCGCGCATCCGCGAGCCTCGTGATCGCCGGCCTGCGCGCCGAAGGCGAGACGCTCGTCGACCGCATCTATCACCTGGACCGGGGTTACGACCGGATGGAAGCCAAACTGACCGCCGTCGGCGCGAACGTGCGCCGCCTCTCCGGGAGCCACGCATGAGCGCGCCGCTGACCCTTGCCCTGTCGAAGGGGCGGATTTTCGAGGAAACCCTGCCGCTGCTCGCCGCCGCCGGCGTGCAGGTGGCCGAGGATCCGGAAACGTCGCGCAAGCTGATCCTGCCGACGACGGACCCGAACCTGCGCGTGATCATCGTGCGCGCGAGCGACGTGCCGACCTATGTCGAATACGGCGCGGCCGATTTCGGCGTGGCCGGCAAGGACGTGCTGATCGAGCACGGCGGCTCGGGCCTGTACCAGCCGATCGACCTGAACATCGCGCGCTGCCGGCTGTCGGTCGCCGTGCCGGCCGGCTTCGACTACGCGAACGCGGTGCGCCAGGGCGCGCGGCTGCGCGTCGCGACGAAGTACGTCGAGGCGGCACGCGAACACTTCGCCGCGAAGGGCGTGCACGTCGACCTGATCAAGCTGTACGGCTCGATGGAGCTGGCGCCGCTCGTCGGCCTGGCCGACGCGATCGTCGACCTCGTCAGCTCGGGCGGCACGCTCCGGGCGAACAATCTGGTCGAGGTCGAGGAGATCATGCAGATCTCGTCGCGCCTCGTCGTGAACCAGGCTGCGCTGAAGCTCAAGCGCGCGGCGCTCAAGCCGATCCTCGACGCGTTCGAACGCGCGTCGCAGAATGGCGCGTGAGCGCATCACCGTAACGGGACTCCCATGGCCATCACCATCCGCAAACTCGATTCGACGAGCGAAGGCTTCCACGCCGCGCTGCGCGCCGTGCTCGCGTTCGAGGCGAGCGAAGACGACGCGATCGAGCGCTCGGTCGCCGAGATCCTCGCCGACGTGAAGACGCGCGGCGACGCCGCGGTGCTCGAGTACACGAACCGTTTCGACCGCCTGAGCGCCGACAGCGTCGCCGCGCTGGAGCTGCCGCAGGAAGCGCTGCAGGAAGCGCTCGACGGCCTCGAGCCGAAGGCGCGCGCGGCGCTGGAAGCGGCCGCGGCGCGTGTGCGCGCGTACCACGAGAAGCAGAAGATCGAGTGCGGCACCCATAGCTGGCAGTACACGGAGGCGGACGGCACGGTGCTCGGCCAGAAGGTCACGCCGCTCGACCGCGTCGGCCTGTACGTGCCGGGCGGCAAGGCCGCGTATCCGTCGTCGGTGCTGATGAACGCGATTCCGGCGCGCGTCGCGGGCGTCGGCGAGATCGTGATGGTCGTGCCGACCCCGGACGGCGTGAAGAACGACCTCGTGCTCGCCGCGGCGCTGCTCGGCGGCGTCGATCGCGTGTTCACGATCGGCGGCGCGCAGGCGGTGGCCGCGCTCGCGTACGGCACCGCGACCGTGCCGCCGGTCGACAAGATCTGCGGCCCGGGCAATGCGTATGTCGCGTCGGCGAAGCGCCGCGTGTTCGGCACGGTCGGCATCGACATGATCGCCGGGCCGTCGGAAATCCTGGTGCTGTGCGACGGCACGACCGATCCGAACTGGGTCGCGATGGACCTGTTCTCGCAGGCCGAGCACGACGAGCTCGCGCAGTCGATCCTGCTGTGCCCGGACGCGTCGTTCCTCGAGCGCGTCGAGAAGGCGATCGACGAGCTGCTGCCGACGATGCCGCGCGAGGCCGTGATCCGCGCGTCGCTCGAAGGCCGCGGCGCGCTGATCAAGGTGCGCGACATGGCCGAGGCGTGCCGGATCGCGAACGACATCGCGCCGGAGCACCTCGAGATCTCCGCGCTCGAGCCGCAGCAGTGGGGCCAGCAGATCCGCCATGCGGGCGCGATCTTCCTCGGCCGCTACACGAGCGAGAGCCTCGGCGACTACTGCGCGGGCCCGAACCACGTGCTGCCGACGTCGCGCACCGCGCGCTTCTCGTCGCCGCTCGGCGTGTACGACTTCATCAAGCGCTCGAGCCTGATCGAGGTCAGCGCCGAAGGCGCGCAGACGCTCGGCGAGATCGCGTCCGAGCTCGCGTACGGCGAAGGGCTGCAGGCGCACGCGAAGAGCGCCGAATACCGGATGAAGGGGACGAACGACCGCCAGAACTGAGCGTTCGGTTCGACGCGGGAGACGAAGGGCAGGGCGGCAGCCGCCGCCTTGCCGGCCAATTGACGCCGGCGCGACGCACGCCGGCTTGCACACCATGACGACGCCACAAGAGATCATTCGCCGCGACGTGCTCGCGATGACGAGCTACCCGGTGCCCGACGCGAGCGGGTTCGTGAAGCTCGACGCGATGGAGAACCCGTATCCGCTGCCCGAGCCGCTCGCGGCGGCCCTCGGCGAGCGGCTCGCGCAGGTCGCGCTGAACCGCTATCCGGCGCCGCGCCCCGCCGCGCTGCTCGACAAGCTGCGCCGCGCGATGGGCGTGCCGGCCGCGTGCGACGTGCTGCTCGGCAACGGCTCCGACGAGATCATCAGCATCATGTCGATCGCGTGCGCGAAGCCGGGCGCGAAGGTGCTCGCGCCGGTGCCGGGCTTCGTGATGTACGAGATGTCGGCGAAATTCGCGCAGCTCGAGTTCGTCGGCGTGCCGCTCGCGGCCGACCTGACGCTCGACGTCGACGCGATGCTCGCGGCGATCGCCGAGCATCGCCCGGCGATCGTCTACCTCGCATACCCGAACAACCCGACCGGCACGCTGTACGACGTCGCGGGCATCGAGCGGATCATCGCCGCCGCGCGGCACAGCCTGATCGTGATCGACGAGGCCTACCAGCCGTTCGCCGGGCACTCGTGGCTGCCGCGCGCCGCCGAGTTCGACAACGTCGTCGTGATGCGCACGGTGTCGAAGCTCGGCCTCGCGGGCATCCGTCTCGGCTACCTGGTCGGGCTGCCGGCGTGGCTCGCCGAGTTCGACAAGGTGCGCCCGCCGTACAACATCAACGTGCTGACCCAGGCGAGCGCCGATTTCCTGCTCGACCACCTCGACGTGCTCGACGCGCAGGCGGCCGAGCTGCGCGCCGAACGCGCGCGCCTCGCGCAGGCGGTGGCCGCGCTGCCCGGCGCGACGGTGTTCCCGAGCGCCGGCAATTTCCTGCTGGTGCGCGTGCCCGACGCGGCGGCCGTGTTCGACGCGCTGCTCACCGAGCGGGTGCTGGTCAAAAACGTGAGTAAAATGCACCCATTGCTGGCCGAATGCGTGCGGCTGACCGTCGGTTCTCCCGATGAAAACGTCCGCCTGCTGGCCGCATTGAAACTCGCGCTGCCCGGCAAGGCCTGAGGGCGCGGCGGCGCGAAACGATCAATCCCCATTTACATCGACTCAGTCAAGGAATTGCCATGCGTGTGGCGGAAGTCGTTCGCAATACCAGCGAAACGCAGATCCGTGTGAAGCTCAACCTCGACGGCACGGGCCAGCAGAAGCTGGCCACCGGCGTGCCGTTCCTCGACCACATGCTCGACCAGATCGCCCGACACGGCCTGTTCGATCTCGACGTCGAGGCGCACGGCGACACGCATATCGACGACCATCATACGGTCGAGGACGTCGGCATCACGCTCGGCCAGGCGGTCGCGAAGGCGATCGGCGACAAGAAGGGCATCCGCCGCTACGGCCATTCGTACGTGCCGCTCGACGAGGCGCTGTCGCGCGTCGTGATCGACTTCTCGGGCCGGCCGGGCCTCGAATTCCACGTGCCGTTCACGCGCGCGCGGATCGGCACGTTCGACGTCGACCTGTCGATCGAATTCTTCCGCGGCTTCGTGAACCACGCGGGCGTCACGCTGCACGTCGACAACCTGCGCGGGATCAACGCGCACCACCAGCTCGAGACGGTGTTCAAGGCCTTCGGCCGCGCGCTGCGGATGGCGGTGGAGCTCGACGAACGCGCGGCGGGGCAGATTCCGTCGACCAAGGGCAGCCTTTGACCTTCTGACCGGACGCACGCACAGGACAACCTCACGGCTTCGGCGCGTCGCGCCGGCTTGCGATGGATCTGCTCAAATCGTTCATTTCGCTGCTCGCGCTGATCAACCCGGTCGGCGCGGTGCCGTTCTTCCTGAGCCTGACGGCGCAGCAGACGGACGACGAGCGGCGCCGCACGATCCGGATCGCGTCGGTGTCGGTGTTCTGCGTGATCACGGTGACGACGCTGCTCGGGCAGCAGATCATCGACTTCTTCGGCATCTCGGTCGGCTCGCTGGAAGTGGGCGGCGGGATCATCATGCTGCTGATGGCGATCAGCATGCTGAACGCGCAGGCCGGCAACACGCGTTCGACGCCGGAGGAGCGCCATGAAGCCGAGCAGAAGGACAACATCGCGGTGGTGCCGCTCGCGATCCCGCTGCTGACGGGCCCCGGCTCGATCAGCACGGTGATCATCTATGCGGCGAATTCGCGTCACTGGTATGAGCGGGCCGGGCTCGTCGCGATCGGCGCGGCGCTCGCCTGCCTGTGTTTCGTCGCGATGCGGCTCGCCGAGCCGATCGCGAACTGGATCGGCCGCACCGGCATCAACATCGCCACGCGGCTGATGGGTCTGATGCTGTCGGCGCTGGCGGTGGAATTCATCGTCAACGGACTGAGGGCGCTTTTGCCTGCACTGAGATGAAAACTTCGATTGCGATTGTGGATTATGGGATGGGCAACCTGCGCTCGGTCGCGCAGGCGCTCAAGCAGGCCGAACCGGCCGCCGACGTGGCGATCGTCGACACGCCGGCCGCGATCCGCGCGGCCGACCGCGTCGTGCTGCCCGGCCAGGGCGCGATGCCGGACTGCATGCGCTGCCTCGGCGAGTCGGGCCTGCAGGAGGCGGTGCTCGAGGCGTCGCGCACGAAGCCGCTGCTCGGCGTGTGCGTCGGCGAGCAGATGCTGTTCGACTGGAGCGCCGAGGGCGACACGAAAGGCCTCGGCCTGCTGCCCGGCAAGGTGGTGCGCTTCGCGCTCGACGGCCAGCTGCAGGACGACGGCTCGCGCTTCAAGGTGCCGCAGATGGGCTGGAACCGCGTGCGCCAGTCGCAGCCGCACCCGCTGTGGGACGGCGTGCCGGACGATGCCTACTTCTACTTCGTGCACAGCTATTACGTGAGCCCGGCCAACCCGGCGCACACGGTCGGCGAAACGGTCTACGGTGCGCCGTTTACGTCCGCGGTCGCGCGGGACAATCTCTTCGCGACCCAATTTCACCCGGAGAAAAGTGCGGAAGTCGGGTTGCGTCTGTATCGCAACTTCGTACACTGGAAACCGTAAACGTGGTGCGCGAACCACAGTCGGCGGGCGCGAAACGCCCGCCGCACGGGGCTCGCGTGCCTAAGCGCCGAACGAGTTGTACTAAACTAGCGAGACGACGCGGCACCGGATGGGCTGGTGCGCGCCCGACTCTTTTCTTTCTCCCAGACGACAACCGATTGCTATGTTGCTGATTCCGGCCATCGATCTCAAAGACGGTCAGTGTGTGCGCCTCAAACAGGGCGATATGGACCAGGCCACGATTTTCTCCGAGGATCCCGCGGCGATGGCCCGCAAGTGGGTTGATCTCGGCGCCCGTCGGCTGCATCTGGTCGACCTGAACGGCGCGTTCGCCGGCAAGCCGAAGAACCTCGAGGCGATCGAGGCGATCCTCGACGAAGTCGGCGACGAGATCCCCGTGCAGCTCGGCGGCGGCATCCGCAGCCTCGAGACGATCGAGAAGTATCTCGACGCCGGCCTGTCGTACGTGATCATCGGCACGGCGGCCGTGAAGGACCCGGGCTTCCTGCAGGACGCGTGTACCGCGTTCGCGGGCAACATCATCGTCGGCCTCGACGCGAAGGACGGCAAGGTCGCGACCGACGGCTGGAGCAAGCTGACGGGCCACGAAGTGATCGACCTCGCGCAGAAGTTCGAGGACTACGGCGTCGAATCGATCGTCTATACCGACATCGGCCGCGACGGCATGCTGCAGGGGATCAACATCGAGGCGACCGTGAAGCTCGCGCAGGCGGTCGGCATTCCGGTGATCGCGAGCGGCGGCCTGTCGAACCTCGACGACATCGAGAAGCTCTGCGAAGTGGAAGGCGACGGCGTCGAAGGCGTGATCTGCGGCCGCGCGATCTACTCCGGCGACCTCGATTTCGCGGCCGCGCAGAAACGCGCGGACGAACTGAACGGCGAGCTCGACAACGCCTGACCCGGACGGCGTTCCTCGCCCTGGCCGCCCGCCCGCCGGGCGGCTTCAACCGCGGCACTTAGTGCAACATCATGGCTCTAGCTAAACGCATCATCCCCTGCCTGGACGTGACTGCCGGGCGCGTCGTCAAGGGCGTCAACTTCGTCGAACTGCGCGACGCCGGCGATCCGGTCGAGATCGCACGCCGCTACGACGAGCAGGGCGCCGACGAACTGACGTTCCTCGACATCACCGCGACGTCCGACCAGCGCGACCTGATCCTGCCGATCATCGAGGCGGTCGCGTCGCAGGTCTTCATCCCGCTGACGGTCGGCGGCGGCGTGCGCGCCGTCGAGGACGTGCGGCGCCTGCTGAACGCGGGCGCGGACAAGGTCAGCATGAACTCGTCCGCGGTTGCGAACCCGCAGCTCGTGCGCGACGCGGCCGACAAGTACGGCTCGCAGTGCATCGTGGTCGCGATCGACGCGAAGCGCGTATCCGCCGACGGCGAAGCGCCGCGCTGGGAAGTGTTCACGCACGGCGGCCGCAAGGGCACCGGGCTCGACGCGATCGAATGGGCGCGCAGGATGGCCGAGCTCGGCGCGGGCGAGATCCTGCTGACGAGCATGGACCGCGACGGCACGAAATCGGGCTTCGACCTTGCGCTCACGCGCGGCGTGTCGGACGCGGTGCCGGTGCCGGTGATCGCGTCGGGCGGCGTCGGCTCGCTGCAGCACCTGGCCGACGGCATCAAGGAAGGGCGCGCCGACGCCGTGCTCGCGGCGAGCATCTTCCACTACGGCGAACACACGGTCGGCGAGGCGAAGCGCTTCATGGCCGGCCAGGGCATTCCGGTGAGGTTGTGATGGGTACCGACAACGCAGCAATGCCGGCGTGGCTCGACAAGGTCCGCTGGGACGACAACGGCCTGGTGCCGGTGATCGCGCAGGAAGCGTCGACGAACGACGTGCTGATGTTCGCGTGGATGAACCGCGAGGCGCTGGCGAAGACGATCGAGACGCAGCGCGCGGTCTACTATTCGCGCTCGCGCAAGCGCCTGTGGTTCAAGGGCGAGGAGTCGGGCCACGTGCAGCACGTGCACGAGGTGCGCCTCGACTGCGACGAGGACGTCGTCCTGCTGAAGGTCGAGCAGGTGTCGGGCATCGCGTGCCACACTGGCCGGCATTCGTGCTTCTTCCAGAAATTCGAAGGCACCGCGGACAGCGGCGACTGGGTCGCGGTCGAGCCGGTGCTGAAAGATCCCGAACATATCTACAAATGACGCAAACCACCGAAGACACGCTGCTGCGCCTCGCTGCCGTGATCGACAGCCGCAAGGGCGGCGATCCCGATCAATCGTACGTATCGCGCCTGTTTCACAAGGGCGACGACGCGGTGCTGAAGAAGATCGGCGAGGAAGCGACCGAAGTCGTGCTCGCCGCGAAGGACGTGCGCCAGGGCGGCGCGCCGACCGCGCTGGTCGGCGAGGTGGCCGACCTGTGGTTCCATTGCCTCGTGATGCTGTCCCATTTCGACCTGAGCCCGGCCGACGTGATCGCCGAGCTCGAGCGCCGCGAAGGGCTGTCGGGCATCGAGGAAAAAGCGCTGCGCAAGCGCCGCGAGCGCGAAGAGAACGGCGGCTGATGCGAGCCATCGCACGGCGCCGCTGTAAGAATTGTCATCGAACGGGGGTAGCATCATGACCGATACGCCAGAGCAGTTGCCGACGCAGTCGTTCCAGAGTGCCGCGGACAGCGAGCGGCTGAGCGGGCTGCGCACGCTGACCCACGTGCTGTACGGCCTCTATGCGCTGCATTGGCTGACGGGCGGCATCACGGGCCTGATCGCGATCATCATCAACTACGTGAAGCGCGGCGACGTGGCCGGCACGCCGTACGCCGACCATTTCGAGTGGCAGATCCGCACGTTCTGGCGCGCGCTGATCGCATACGTGATCGGCTTCGCGCTCGCGTTCGTGTTCATCGGCTTCGTGGTGATGTTTGCGACGTGGGTCTGGACGCTGTACCGTATCATCAAGGGTTGGCTGTACCTGAACGACAACAAGGCGCTCGATCCGCAGGCGTGGTTCTGATCACCGCCACGGCGAGCCCTCCAGGAGCAACATGAGTCACGATCCGAATTGCCTGTTCTGCAAGATCGCGGCAGGCGAGATCCCCAGCACGAAGGTGCATGAGGACGATGAATTCGTCGCGTTCCGCGACATCCGCCCGGCGGCCGAGACGCACGTGCTCGTGATTCCGCGCAAGCACCTGCCGACGCTGTCGGCGGCCGGCGCCGAAGACGCGCCGCTGCTCGGCCGGATGATGGTGCTCGTCGCGCGCCTGGCCGACGAGCTCGGCGTGGCGTATACGGGCGGCGAGACCGGTTTTCGCACGGTGATCAATACGGGCCCCGGCGGCGGACAGGAGGTGTACCACCTGCACGCGCATATTCTCGCGGGCCCGCGTCCCTGGCACCGGATGGGTTGACGGCGCGGGGCTGGCCCCGTATCGATAGTCGATGCCGGCATAGCGCCGGCGATTTGCGCCGCAAGCGGCGTGGTTGAGGAGAGTTTCATCATGGGTGGATTGAGCATTTGGCACTGGCTGATCGTGCTGCTGATCGTCGCGCTGGTTTTCGGTACGAAGAAGCTGCGCAACATCGGCAACGACCTGGGCAGCGCCGTGAAGGGTTTCAAGGACGGCATGAAGGACGGCGAAGCGCCGTCCGCCGACGCGCAGCAGCTGCCGCGCTCGGGCTCGGTCGACGTCAACGCGAAGGAAACGACGCGTTCCGATTCGAACAAGGCGTGACGCCGGCACGCTGACGGGCATTCTCCATGCTGGATCTCGGTCTGACGAAGATGGCGCTGATCGGCGTCGTCGCGCTCGTGGTGCTCGGCCCCGAGCGCCTGCCGCGTGTCGCACGCACGGCGGGCGCGCTGTTCGGTCGCGCGCAGCGCTACATCAACGACGTGAAGGCCGAGGTCTCGCGCGAGATCGAGCTCGACGCGCTGCGCACGATGAAAAGTGATTTCGAGACGGCTGCGCGCAACGTCGAAACCACGATTCACGACAACCTGCGCGAGCACGAGAGCGACCTGAACGCCGCGTGGAATTCGGCGGTCGGCGGCACGTCCGATACGGCCAGCGGCACGCCGGGCACCGACGATACGCCTGCCGCGCCGTCGTGGCGCGGCGGCAGCGCCGCGTTCGCGCCGAAGCGCCGCAACTGGCGCGTCAAGCAGACGGCGGCGCCCGTCTGGTACAAGCGCGCCACCACGCGCCGCACGCATGTGCAATCCGGCGCCGCGCGCGTCGCGCGTCACCAGCCGGCGAGCCTGCGCCGGCCGGCGCGCTTCTTCTGAGCCGAGCGCATGCTCGCTCGTCAATCCAACCGAGGGCCGGTGTGAGCGACCCCCAGCACAAACCGGACGAAGGCCCGGAAGAAACCTTCATCTCCCATCTCGTCGAGCTTCGTGACCGCATCATCCGTGCGGGGCTGGCCGTGATCGTCGTGTTCCTCGGGCTCGTCTACTGGGCGCCGGACATCTTCCGGCTGCTCGCGCGCCCGCTGATGGAGAACCTGCCGAAGGGCGGCAAGATGATCGTCACCGACGTCACCGGCTCGTTCTTCGTGCCGATGAAGGTGACGATGCTCGTCGCGCTCGTGATCGCGCTGCCGATCGTGCTGTACCAGATCTGGGCGTTCGTCGCGCCGGGGCTGTACCAGCACGAGAAGCGGCTCGTGCTGCCGCTGGTCGGCAGCAGCTATTTCCTGTTCTTGTGCGGGATGGCGTTCGCGTACTTCTTCGTGTTTCCGACCATCTTCCGCGTGATGGCGCACTACAACGCACCGCTCGGCGCGGAGATGTCGACCGATATCGACAATTACCTGAGCTTCGTGCTCGGGATGTTCATCGCGTTCGGGGTGACCTTCGAAGTGCCGATCGTGGTCGTGCTGCTCGTCCGGATGGGCGTGCTGACCGTGCAGAAGCTCAAGGAGATCCGGCCGTACGTGATCGTCGGCGCGTTCGTCGTCGCGGCCGTGGTGACGCCGCCGGACGTGTTTTCGCAGCTGATGCTCGCGGTGCCGCTCGTCGTGCTGTACGAGGCCGGGATCATCGCGGCACGGTTCGTCGTGCCGAAGCAGCGGGCAGCGGAACCGGAGAACGGCGAGGCGACGAGCTGAAGGCGGCGCGGCGACGTCCGCACCCGCATCCGCTCCAAAAGACGAAGGGCAGCCGACGGCTGCCCTTTTTTGTTGCCCGAGGAACGCTCCCCGCTGCCGGCGGCGACGCCACCGGCCGTGTCATTCCGAATCGCTGTCCTGCTCGTCGAGCGCCTGCTTCGGCGGCGGCGGGCGCTTGCCGATCGTGACGTTCACGTCGAACTCCTTGCCCTTGCGCACGACGTGCACCTTGGCGGTCGCGCCCGGCTTGATCTGCGCGACGACGTTGAGCAGCTTCGTGGTGTCGGTGATCTCGTCGCCGTTCACCGATACGAGGATGTCGCCGGGCCGGATGCCGGCCTTGTCGGCCGGGCCGCCCTGCAGCACGCCTGCGACGATCGCGCCCGATTTCTGTTGCAGCCCGAACGACTCGGCGATTTCCGGCGTGACGTCCTGCGGCTCGACGCCGATCCAGCCGCGCGTGACCGAGCCGGTGGTGATGATGCTCTCGAGCACCGTGCGCGCGGTCGACACGGGAATCGCGAAGCCGATGCCGAGCGAGCCGCCCGAGCGCGAGTAGATCGCCGTGTTGATGCCGAGCAGGTTGCCGTTCACGTCGACGAGCGCGCCGCCGGAGTTGCCGGGGTTGATCGGCGCGTCGGTCTGGATGAAGTTCTCGAACGTGTTGATGCCGAGGTGGTTGCGGCCGAGCGCGCTGATGATCCCCATCGTCACCGTCTGGCCGACGCCGAACGGGTTGCCGATCGCGAGCACGACGTCGCCGACGCGCGACTGGTCGGAGCGGCCGAGCGTGATGGTCGGCAGGTCGGTCATGTTGATCTTCAGCACCGCGAGATCCGTCTCCGGATCGCTGCCGATCACCTTCGCGGTGGCCGTGCGGCCGTCGGCGAGCGCGACCTCGATCTGGTCGGCACCGTCCACGACGTGCTGGTTCGTTAGAATGTAACCTTCCGGGCTCACGATAACGCCCGAGCCGAGGTTGGCCGCCGGCTCGTCCTGCTGCTTGCGGGCGTTGCGGTCGCCGAAGAAATAGCGGAACAGCGGATCCTTCGCGCGCGGGTCGTGCGGCAGCGAGCCGTCCTTGCTGGAGAACACGTTGACGACGGCCGGCATCGCCTTCTGCGCGGCGTCGGCATACGAGGTGGTCGCAGGCGCGCCGCCGATGCCGGGTGCGACTTCGCGCAGCGCGACGATCGGCGTGGCGAGCTGCTTGCCGAGCTGTCCTTGCCGTTGCAGCCATTGCGGCTTGAGCGTCACGACGATGAACATCAGCGCGAGCAGCACCGTGACTGCCTGCGCGAAGAACAGCCAGAAGCGTCTAAGCATCTGAATGGACTAGAGGTTTATATGGATCGGATCGAACTTGAATTGTACTTGAACAATACCCTCGAAACCGCGCGCTTCAAGGACTATTGCCCGAACGGACTGCAAGTCGAAGGCCGTCGCAAGGTCGAGAAGATCGCGACCGGCGTGACTGCGTCGCTGGCCTTCCTCGAGGCGGCGCTCGAATGGGGGGCGGATGCCGTGCTCGTGCATCACGGCTACTTCTGGCGCAACGAGGCGCCGCAGATCACCGGCCGCAAGTACCAGCGCCTGAAGCTGCTGCTGGCGAACGACCTGAACCTGTTCGCGTTCCACCTGCCGCTCGATGCGCATCCCGAGTTCGGCAACAACGCGCAGCTCGGCGCGAAGCTCGGGCTGATCGGCGAGTCGCGCTTCGGCGACAACGAGCTCGGCTGGATGGCCACGCTGCCGATGCCGGTGACGCTCGAGCATTTCGTTGCCAAGGTCGAACGCACGCTCGGCCGCACGCCGCTCGTGCTCGGTGATCCGGACCAGCAACTGCGCCGCATCGGCTGGTGCACGGGCGCCGCGCAGAGCTATTTCGACGCGGCGATCGACGCGGGCGTCGACGTGTTCCTGACCGGCGAGGTGTCGGAGCCGGTCACGCATGCGGCCGCGGAAAGCGGCGTCGCGTTCGTTGCGGCAGGGCACCATGCGACCGAGCGCTACGGAATCCAGGCACTTGGCGCGCATTTGTCCGAGCATTTCGACCTGGAACACCTGTTTATCGACATCCACAATCCGGTGTGAACGGCCGCTTTGCGGCGGTGCACGAAAATTCGCTATGAAGCGAATGCTTAACAATGTGCCGGGCCGTTCACTTTGATGGTGGGGGAAAACCCTTAACTATCAAACACTTCGAAGGGATTTTCTTCTCCGGGCCTTGTAAATGGCGACTCCATTCGAGCAAACTAGCGGCGGAATGGAAAGTCGTGACGGAAAATCCAACTCAGAAGTGGGGCGTGTGATGCGAGACAAGGAAGACAAACGCGTCGACAGCGGCCGCCGTACCTGGCTGATTGCGACATCCGTAGCAGGTGGCGTGGGAGGCGTTGCCACCGTCGTACCTTTCGCGGCGTCGCTGGCGCCGTCTGCGAAAGCCAAGGCGGCCGGCGCGCCGGTCGAGGTCGACATCGGCGCACTGAAGCCCGGCGAGATGATCACCGTGCCGTGGCGCGGCAAGCCCGTGTGGGTGCTGAACCGCACCGACGCGATGCTGGCCGACGTGGTCAAGGCCGACAAGGAAGTCGCCGATCCGACCAGCAAATCCCCGTATTCGATGCCGCTGCCCGCGTATTGCGCGAACGAATATCGCGCGCGGGCCGACCGCAAGAACATCCTCGTCGTGATGGCCGTGTGCACGCACCTCGGCTGCACGCCTTCCCAACGTTTCGTGCCGGGTCCGCAGCCGAACCTGCCGGATGACTGGCCGGGCGGCTTCCTGTGCCCGTGCCACGGTTCGACCTACGACCTCGCCGGTCGCGTGTTCAAGAACAAGCCGGCGCCGCAGAACCTCGACATCCCGCCCTACATGTTCACGTCGGCGACCACGCTCGTGATCGGCAGGGACGAGAAAGGAGAAGCGTAAATGGCGACGACGGAACACAACGAAGTCACGACCGAGTCGTCCGGCCTCGTCGGCTGGATCGACGCGCGCTTTCCGTGGACGGTCATGCTCAAGAAGCACGTGACCGAGTACTACGCACCGAAGAACTTCAACTTCTGGTATTTCTTCGGCTCGCTCGCGATGCTCGTGCTGGTCAACCAGATCGTCACCGGCATCTTCCTGACGATGAACTACAAGCCCGACGCGACGCTCGCGTTCGCGTCGGTCGAGTACATCATGCGCGAAGTGCCGTGGGGCTGGCTGATCCGCTACATGCACTCGACGGGCGCGTCGATGTTCTTCGTGGTCGTCTACCTGCACATGTTCCGCGGGCTGATGTACGGGTCGTACCGCAAGCCGCGCGAGCTCGTGTGGATCTTCGGCTGCGCGATCTTCCTGTGCCTGATGGCCGAGGCGTTCTTCGGCTACCTGCTGCCGTGGGGCCAGATGTCGTTCTGGGGCGCGCAAGTGATCGTGAACCTGTTCTCGGCGATCCCGTTCATCGGCCCGGACCTGTCGCTGTGGATCCGCGGCGACTACGTCGTGTCCGACGTCACGCTGAACCGCTTCTTCGCGTTCCACGTGATCGCGATCCCGCTCGTGCTGATCGGCCTCGTGATCGCGCACCTCGTCGCGCTGCACGAAGTGGGGTCGAACAACCCGGACGGCATCGAGATCAAGAAAAAGAAGGACGAGAACGGCATCCCGCTCGACGGCATCCCGTTCCACCCGTACTACTCGGTGCACGACTTCCTCGGCGTGTGCGTGTTCCTGATGGTGTTTGCGCTGATCGTGTTCTTCTCGCCGGAAATGGGCGGCTACTTCCTCGAGGCGAACAACTTCGTCCCGGCGAACCCGCTGCAGACGCCGCCGGAAATCGCGCCGGTGTGGTACTTCACCGCGTTCTACGCGATGCTGCGCGCGACCACCGACCCGTTCAAGATCGTGCTGATGATCGTGATCGCGCTGCTCGGCGTGCTCGCGCTGGTGCGTGCGCGCGGCAAGTGGAAGGTCGGCCTGCCGGTGCTCTCGGTGGCGGTCGTCGTGTTCATGTACCTGACGGAATCGAAGTTCTGGGGTGTCGTCGTGATGGGCTCGGCGGTGGTGTCGCTGTTCTTCCTGCCGTGGCTCGACCGCAGCCCGGTGAAGTCGATCCGCTATCGCCCGCTGTTCCACAAGGTGTTCCTCGGGATCTTCGTCGCAGCGTTCCTGATCCTCGCGTTCCTCGGCACGCGGCCGCCATCGCCGGTCGGCACGGTGATCGCGCAGGTGTGCGCGCTGATCTATTTCGCGTTCTTCCTCGGCATGCCGTTCTGGACGCCGCTTGGCACGTTCAAGCAGCCGCCGGAGCGGGTGCGCTTCAAGCCCCATTAACGTGAGCGAGGAGAGAACGACATGAAGAAACTGCTTTCGACGCTTGCGCTGATCGGGGCGACCGCATGTGCGCTGTTCGCGGCGCCGGTGTCCGCCTCGGAGGGTAATTTTCCGCTCGACCGGGCGCCCGATAACACGGAAAATCTCGTTTCGCTTCAGCATGGCGCGCAATTGTTTGTAAACTATTGCTTGAACTGCCACAGCGCGAACCTGATGCGCTACAACCGTCTGACGGATCTGGGGATTTCCCAGAAGGAGATCGAGAAGAATCTCCTGTTCACGACCGACAAGGTCGGCAACACGATGTCCGTCGCGATGCGGCCCGACGACGCGCAGAACTGGCTCGGCGCCCCGCCGCCCGATCTGTCCGTCGAGGCGCGCGCACGCAGCCGCGACTGGCTGTATACGTATCTGCGGAGCTTCTACCGCGACGATACGCGGCCGACCGGCTGGAACAACGCGGTGTTCGAGAACGTCGGCATGCCCCATGTGCTCTGGCAGTTGCAGGGGCAGCGCACCGCGAAATTCGAAGAAAAGACGGACGAGGAGACGGGCGAGAAGGTGCACGCGCTCGTCGGCTTCCAGCAGGTGAGCCCCGGGACGCTGTCGCCGGTGGATTATGATTCTGCCGTGGCCGACCTGGTGGCGTACATGACCTGGATGTCCGAGCCGGCCCAGCAGACCCGCAAACGCCTTGGCGTCTGGGTGCTGGTATTTCTCGGCGTCCTGACTTTCCTGGCCTGGCGGCTCAATGCCGCGTACTGGAAAGATATCAAGTAATCACGCCTGACCGGCGTGGGGCCGGCGCAAGGCGGAACCCGGAGGCGGGTTCTTCCGCGCGCTGGCCCTCGGCTTTTTTGAGGAAATGCAAATATGATGGTTCTGTATTCCGGCACAACCTGCCCGTTCTCCCAGCGTTGCCGGCTGGTGCTGTTCGAGAAGGGCATGGACTTCGAGATTCGCGACGTCGACCTGTTCAACAAGCCGGAAGACATTTCGGTGATGAACCCGTATGGCCAGGTGCCGATCCTCGTCGAGCGCGACTTGATCCTGTACGAATCGAACATCATCAACGAGTACATCGACGAGCGCTTCCCGCATCCGCAGCTGATGCCGGCCGACCCGGTGCAGCGCGCACGCGCGCGCCTGTTCCTGCTGAACTTCGAGAAGGAACTGTTCGTGCACGTGAGCACGCTCGAGAACGAGAAGGGCAAGGCGGCCGAGAAGAACCACGAGAAGGCACGCCTCGCGATCCGCGATCGCCTGACGCAGCTCGCGCCGATCTTCGTGAAGAACAAGTACATGCTCGGCGAGGAGTTTTCGATGCTCGACGTCGCGATCGCGCCGCTGCTGTGGCGCCTGGATCACTACGGCATCGAGCTGTCGAAGAACGCGGCGCCGCTGATGAAGTACGCGGAACGGATTTTCAGCCGCCCGGCGTATATTGAAGCACTGACGCCGTCCGAAAAGGTCATGCGTCGTTAATGGCATGACGGGGCGGGGTGCGCGGAGGGCCGCGTGCCTCGCTCCGGTTCGAGGATTGTGATGCAAGAGATTTCAACGAAGCCGTATCTGCTGCGCGCGCTGTACGAATGGTGCACCGATAACGGCTACACGCCGCACATCGCGGTGAGGGTCGACAATTCGACGCGCGTGCCGCGTCAGTTCGTGCGCGAAGGCGAGATCGTGCTCAACATCAGCTTCGAGGCGACGAGCCAGCTGCAGATGGGCAACGAGTGGATCGAGTTCACCGCGCGGTTCTCCGGCAAGGCGCACAAGATCGAGATTCCGGTGGCCAACGTGCTCGCGATCTATGCGCGCGAGAACGGCCAGGGCATGGCATTCCAGGTCGACGCGGTCGCGGAGGACGGGCAGGATTCCGGCGAGTTCGCGGATGACGTGCCGGCGGATGACGCGCGTGGCGACGAGCGTGGCACGACGGCTCCGGGGCTCGCGCCCGTGACCGACAGCGGCGCGAACGAGGAACCGTCGGAAGGCGCGAACGAGCCGCCGACGTCCGACGGCGACGGATCGAAGGGCGGAAGACCTCGCCTCAAGATCGTGAAATGAGGTAGAATCTCGCGCTTACGCCGGCTTAGCTCATCTGGTAGAGCAGTTGATTTGTAATCATCAGGTGGCGGGTTCGAGTCCTGCAGCCGGCACCATATCTGACAAGGGGTTACGCGATGTTTGCGTAACCCCTTTGCGTTTCCAATCACCCCCTCACGTTTCCAATGCGCGTCAGCGAGACGGTTTAACCGGCCGCGCGCCGCGCACGTATCGCGCCGTCATGCCTGGTCCGCTGTGTCCTGCCAGGCGCTGCCCGGCCTCCAATCCTTCGTCGATCGTCTTGTGCGTCACGCCGCGCGCGCGGAGATCGCGGAACTGAAATTTCGCCTTGTCGATGCCAGCCTGCTCGCGCGCCTTGTCGAAGCGCGAACGCGGCTTGCCCTTCGTGAGTGGATAGCCTTCCTCGTCGCGCAACAGGTACGGCGACACGTCGACCTTCGAGCCACGCCAGGCGAGCAGTCGCTCGATCAGCGCCGCGAGGTCGCCCGTGATTTGTACGGTGACGAATGCTCCCGTCTTCTGCGTGCGGAAGATGAGGTTGCCGCGCACGATGTTGGAGCGCTGCACGCGCAGGACGTCCGAAGGGCGTTGTGCGCAGAGATCGGCCAGGTCCATCGCGTTGCGCAGCGGCGCTACTACAAGAACGGCAGCCATGCGGGCTTCATCCTGTACATGACCGATCCGGCCGACAAGCAGGAGGACGCCGACAACCTGCGCTCGGCGCTGAAGAACGCGAAGGGGCCGGGCAACTTCCGGAACCTGTTCATGTACGCGCCGAAGGGGAAGAAGGACGGCATCCAGCTACTGCCGATCGGTGAGGTCGCGGCGAAGGACGAGTTCTGGAACATCAAGAAGGTGACGGTCGAGGACCAACTCGCGGCGCACCGCGCGCCGCCGCAGCTGATGGGGATCATCCCGTCGAATGCGGGCGGGTTCGGTGACGTGGAGAAGGCGGCCGGGGTGTTCAATGGCCTCGAGATCGAACCGCTGAAGGCGCGGCTTCGGGAGGTGAACGACTGGCTCGGGATCGAGGTCGTGCGGTTCAGGGAATTCGAGATGCCGAAGGGCTGACGCGCGAACGCACAACCGGCCAAACAAAGCCGCCGGGCACTTCGGTGCCGGCGGCTTTTTTGCGACCGTCGCTTGTGCGCGGCCGAGGCGGAATCGGGCGCGCCAGGGCGGCCGCCTGCCGATGGTCGTGACAAGCCGGGCCGACCGGCAGCAGGCCCGTGGCGGGCCGCGTAACGCGCCGGCGGGGCATTCCTGGGGCCGGACCCTGCCGGAGGATGCCGGCCGCGCCCCGGCGCGCGCAGTTGTGACCCCGCCCCACCTGCCCGCAAGAACGTGCGGTTTTTATGCGCGCATGCATCGGGCGCCGCGGCCTGCCCGGCGCGGGCCGGGCGGGGGTTGCTGGACCGTTTTTTGTATGCGGTTTTATGCGCCTTGATTATGCAGTCTCGGCCTTACCCGTAACAAAGCGGTGAGGTGTTGGCCTTCCGGCCGTTCTGTCGCCTGTCACATTAGGTCTCGAGCACAGCGAAATTTGGCAGGTACCTGTACAAATCCGCAAATTGCTTGGCGTCGCTGGGCGGCATGCTTCCGGTGTCGAGTTCGGCGCCGGCGGCAAGCGGTAACTGCGCTTCGAGTTTTCGGAATTCCTTTGGCGTGAGCTTGGGAACAGAGATGCGGATCGGTTGAGCCTTACCGACGAGGAAGTCCAGGGTGTCGAAGTGGCACTGAGTGATCAGCTCTGCGTCGTCGTCGTGATGAAAGATTCCGACAACAGTGGTCATCTTTGCTCCATCTTCGTATTCGATTTCGCAGATAGGACGAAAGCTCATTTTGGGTGCACCGGCCTGCGAGTTTCGGACCGACAACGCGCTTTCTACCTCGCGAAAGAGCATTGAGCGCGAAAGGGCGCCGTACTTCCATCCATAAAGCTGTACCTCTTTGACGTCCGGCGGAGTGCGATCGCGTCCGAATGTCTGCGCAAAACGCTCAATCGCTGATGGAGGCCCCTGATCTTCGAACGCGGCTAGTTGCGGGGCGCGCGAGCATTGAACGGATACTGCCAGAACTGTACCGGACCCCGCGCGTGTGGCCACAGTGCGCATGTCGTGCATCATATCCAACGATAGCGGGTCGTCATAATCCAGCCAGAGAAACTGATTTTGTGCCCAATCCAGTCGCGGCAGGACATTGGTGGACGTGTCATAGACGACCGGAATCTGGAACGGTTTGTTTGCCTCTATTCGCTCTTTTGCTGCGGTTGTTTGCTCAATGGAAATCATGCTCTTGATTCCCAGCGCACGGTGAAATAATGAAAAATCAGAAAACCAAACCGAACCGAAGCCAACGTATACGTAATCTTCTACACGCCCAAATGGGCGGAGTCGTCGGAAAATGTCACAGAGCATCCGCCGTTCGGCGTGCTTTGCCGGCCGCAGTGAATAATCGATCCGTCGGAAACTGGCGCTCATTCTTCACCCATTTCTTGGAAAATAAGATCGAATGTGCGCTCTCCAACTGCTTTAGCCGACCCGAGAGAAAGCTCCTCCATCAAATGCTCGACTTGACTCACGGGCTTCGAATACTGAATTTTTACAGTTTTCACTCGCTTCGCGAGCGTGCCTCGTGCAGGGGCAGCAAATTCGGCCTTGGCTCTTGGCAATTCTTCCGGCCTCACGACTTTTGCTGCGGAAATGTGCTCATACAACGGACTTTGCTCCCGTGTATGCTCGTCGATGTCGGAATCGAGCTCATTGAGGAACGTGATGACGGGACGCATCATTTCCATCATGCGCTCAAACGAAGCCTGCCATATTGCGTTGTCTTGATCCACATCCGTCTTCGTGGTATTCCACGGAACAAGGGAAGAGTTTTGTGAATCAAAATGCACGATTCCGCGGAACCTAGCAAATTGGTTGTGAAATGTGGGGATCAAAAGAGAGTTGGAACTCTCCTCAATGAGCCCCCAGCCGGTCACGGCTCTTCTGTCTGCCTCGAGAATGACTCGGCCGTTACAGACGACATACCAACCGGCCTCTCGCGGGGAGCTCGGACCAACCCCGACGATAATTCTCACTGCTACTCGATTGTTACCTTCGCCGAATTCCAATTCATCAGTTCCCGGCGTAAAGTCATCCCGCATGAGCAATTGAACGCTCGTTGCATTAATTGCGGAGCCGTTAACTGAAATTTGAAGGCCGCCTGCAATAAATTGGCGATGCTTTGATTTTATTAGCCCGATAATGCTGTTTTCAAAATTTTTCGAAGAAAATTTACCACTTACTTCGGGCCGCAGGTCTGAGACGATAATTTCCGTACCCGGATTATTTTGGGACAATTTTTCATTGGGTTCAAAGTCTGCCCACGGAAATTCCCAGCCGGATTCGTCGTTTTCCCATGTTTCGACATCAACATCCACAGCCCATGCGTCATTCGATGTGGCTGACCGTACGGAAAATCTATTCCCGAATTTGAAGAGTGCCCGCTTCATCCCGACTCCAAACTGACCAATAGAGTGGGGAGTAGCTTTAGCTTTTGCTGGCCGACCAAAGCGAAATGCGTAGTTTCGTGCCGTGTCGCTGTCAAAGCCACCGCAATTATCCCAAATAGTGAATTTTTCGCTATCGAAGGTAATTTGGACCTCTCGGCCCTCAAACGGCCGCTCGCCGTCATCTTTCATTGCCTTCGCGCCGTCGACCGAGTTGTCGACCAAATCCAGCACAGCCTGCTCTAGCGCAATATCGCGCGTGAGCATGTCGACAAAGAAGGTCTTGGTGGGCTCAGCATTGATCTTCGGTCTATCCGTCGCAGTCGCCATAGTTGATTCCCCTAGCGCTAATTATTGTTGATGTTCCCTGCGGGCGACGTTCTCGTCACTTCCGATACGTCTGCCCGTTCGAAAAAAATCCGCTGTAGCCGAGCGTACAGCATTTCCGGAGATTTTGACTCGCATTCCCAGATTGTTTCAACGCGCCATCCCTCTGCTTGTAGCACTTTCTCGTTCGCGGCATCGCGTTCAACGTTGCGGGCAAATTTGGCAGTCCAGTGCTCGGTGTCCGTCTTGGGAGTAGATGCTTTCCGGCAGCCGGGGTGTCGATGCCAGAAGCATCCATGTACGAAAATTACTGTTCGATACCGCGGGAATACTAGATCTGGCTTTCCTTGTAGCGTTTTGACGTGCAGACGGAAGCGTAACCCTAGCGCGTGTGCCGCACGTCGGACGCGCAGTTCGGGAGATGTGTTCGTTGAGCGTACTCTCGACATCAACCACGATCTGCGCTCCTTCGTGAGACGATCCACCATAACCCTGGCCTCAAACTCTACCTAGGCAGTTAGCTTATCCCTGATGGCACCGAAGATCGCCTTCGACATGATCGGTGAAACACTATTTCCGATCATGCGAAAACTGTGCCAAATCGTCGGATGGAAAAGGTGCGCGTCAGGAAAGCCTTGAAGCCTAGCCGCCTCGCGAATTGTGATCACTCTTGGTTCTTCCGGGTGAAGCGGTCGCACCGATTGATATGATCCGCGGTCTGAGCCGGTACCCGCACGTAGAGTCGGGCAAAGTCCGTCCCATTTCAGCCTGTAGTGTCTGCCAATGGGATCGTGTGTCCCCGGCGCAACGCGTGCGAATCTCTCTGTAGTTTTCGGTTGATGAACGGTCCGCCTATTGCCAGTGAAACTGCCGTCTGCGTTCCGCAGCGCCCCCGCGTATTCGGACGGTCGTCCGCGCTTGGCAATGCGCCACACATCGAATCCGTCGGCAGGGTCTTCGACGAGCGTTGCGTCGGCCAAGTCACATATCGCCGATTTCACGGTGGTCGGACGTCGCTGCCGATCAAGAATGTCCTCTATCGTTACTTCAGGGCATCTCTTCCGGTCGGTTCCGATAACAAACAGCCGGGTTCGCGACGTTGCGGCGCCAAAGTTCGCGGCATCCAGAAGGACGGGCCCCGAGATCGAATACCGATTCCCCAATCGGTTGATCCCCTTTTCCAGAAGCTCGCGTGCATCTCTGTAGGAAAGGCCACGGACGTTTTCCATCACGAAGAACCGAGGGCGCACCTCGTCCACAATCCGGAAAAAGTCCTGAAGGAGTTCGCGACGCGGATCGTTGACGTTTCGTTTTCCAATGTCGCTGAACCCTTGGCAAGGGGGCCCGCCAAATATACCGTCAACTTCGCCCCCCGCTGCGTCCCTGATTTCTCGGCCGTTGAGCGTCTTCACGTCCCTAAGTTGCAGATTCGTCCTTGGGAAATTTGTCCGGTACGACGACGTTAGAATTGGGTCAACATCAAAGGCCGCTTTTACGTCAAAGCCGGCTTGATGAGCGCCGAGGGAAAATCCCCCGCATCCGCAGAACAGATCAACAAGATTCATAAATGAGAGCCGGGAAGGTCTAGAGCACGCCGGCTGGCGAAGATTAACGGATAAGTATAGCGGCGGCCCGATCGTGGCGGTACAGACGACCGCTTCCGCAGCGATGCGGACGGAACACACGACCGCCTTGCACCCCGCGGATGTATGTCGAACTCAGTGTTTGGCGCGAACGACGCTCGCGCCTAGACGGCTACGCATCCTTATGGAGTTTGGGTGTTTTGTGCAACTCCACCCAGCAGGCGTTGAGCTCGTCATCCGACACATCAAAGCGGCGCAGCCATCCTTCGGTCGCGACGACCGTATTGAGCAGCGGCGCAGTGCTATCGAGCGTCCCGTCCTGCAGCGTATCGACCGAATCCGCAATGATCGGCTTCAGCGCGCGATTCAGAATGACGTACGCGGCCGGCGGCGAGACGGGAACTCCCGGTCCGTTGGACACGCCGGACTCCGGCGCGACGCCGGCCTTGATCAGTAGTCCGCCGTCACCGAATGGCTGGCGGGAGAACCAGTCAGGCGGAAGCATGAGCGACGATGCATCGCCCGCGGCGCGAACGAGATCGCCATCGAGCGCATTTAGCCAGTCGACGGTCTTGATCTTCGTGTAGAGCTTGCGGACAGTCGATCGCATCGGATCGCCGACGTCGATGCCAGGCCCGAAGCGACGTGCGTAGAAATATTCGCTGGCTTCGTTCGGCCGCCGCCCCATCGGGGGCACGTTCACGGCCAGGCCGCCGTGCCCGTGGACGGTCGGTAGATCCTTGGCGAACGCATTGAATAGCGTTTCGAATACGCCCGGCCGCTGAACGAGAAACGAGCGCGGCACGGTGAAGGCCAGGCCGTCGAGACCGCGCTTGCGCGCTGCTTTCCCCTCGCTCAGCGCGAACACGGTAAATTCGTAGAACCCGGTGGCGAGCTTGTGGTCGGCGCTCGTCATCGCGACCGCGAGCGTTTCGTCGGCGGGCACGCGCGCCGCGATGCTCTCGAATCCCGGCGCCTTGTCGTATTGGGCCGGCTCTTCGCCCTCGGCATACAGCCAGCGCAACGGGCCGGATTTCGATGGATGCTCGCCGGCTGCCACCTCGAGCGCGTGGTGATATTCCTCGATCGCCGCGTTGTATTGCGTGAAGCAGCGCACCAGGGCTTGGCGGACGGCGGGTGTGAAGCCGTCGCGGAAGTAGAGCACGCCTCGCACAACCAAGGCGGCACCGGTGATGCCCTTCTGGTGCGCGGGTTCGTACAGGCCGAAGGGCATCGTGTCCGCTCGGCGCGGATCCTTGGCCCAGGCAGCGATTTCGTCGTTTGTCATGGCGTCAGCTTACAAAGCAGGGAGCGGCTGGACGTGCGGCGGCGGGAGCGGCGGGGCTCCGGGCGCGCTGGGGCTGGTCCCGTACAGTTCGTCCAGGTCAGATTGTGAGGCGGTTTGCCTCGAGCGCGAAGTCTTCTTCTGCCCGTCGTCGTCGTCGCCGCATCCGCAGTCAGCCGCGCCGAGGTGGACGAACTTCGACGGGCCGCCGGCGATCTCGATATAGTCGTCTTCCTGGTCGGGGCCGTAAGTGTCCCCCGGGAACTTCATCTCCACGACGGTCTTGATGTTCGACTGCACGGGCGGCTGTGCCGGGTCGTTCACGATGACGACGTCGGGGCGGCGCACGTCGCCCTTCTCGTACTTCTTGCCCTTGATCGGCCACTTGTCCTTGATCCACCGCCGAATCCCGGTATTGGGCTCGAGAGGGTCGTCGTAGTCCATGATCGGCTCAGGCGGATCCGTTGTCATATCGTACGGCTGTTCCGGGCGGTATTCGGTCGGGACGCCCGTCTGCATCTTCGACACTTCGTTCGGAAGCCCGAGGCGCATCTCAACGCACCGCTGCCGCTGGATGGTCCCGGCTTTCGTCGCGACGCCAATGCGCCGGCACTCGCAGAACGTGTGGCACAGCACCTTGCGGTCTTTCGGAGAGAGTTTGGCCGCGCTTACCCCGACCTGGGTTGTCTGGCCGCCCTGGCTCATGCCCCCGGAGGAAGAGCCCGGGGAATAGCCGCCGCTCATTCACTGCTCCCGGGCTGCTGGAACGACAACGACGCCGCCTGGTTGCTGCTGAGCCAATCGGTGTGACCGTCTGCGTCCGTCGAGCCTTGAATCGTCTTGCCGTCCGCGGAAGTCACGGTGTATGGATGATTCGCGATCGGCGCGCGCGTCTTGTCGTCGACGAGCTGGAAGCGTCCGCGATACGCGCCGTCGTCCTGCGCGACGTTCTGCGCCAGAACGCTTTTACCCGCGCCGATCGAGCTGCCCGCGCCGGACGTCGGTTCTACCGTCGCCTGGCCTTGCGACGCGATCAGCGTTGCGCCGCACGCCGTCTTGTCCCCATCGGTCGCCACGGCCCGCCCGCCGAACGTCATGCTGCGCACCCGGACGCCAATGATCGGATAGACGCCGCCGCACTTCGGGCACGACACCATGTCGCCTTCGAGCGCCAGCGGCTTCCCGAATACGATGTTGGTCGACGTACACGCGAGCACGCGGCCGCCGTGGCTGGTGGTGTCGCCTTCGCGGATGAATGCTGAAGTCATGCCGAATCCTCATGGGAATGCCGGCGAAGAATCTAGCACGACGGGCTTACCCGCTCGCCCTGTCAGGACTGCCGGGAAGGCTCGTTTGAATACCTCTCCGACCGCGTTTCCAATCAGCGGCGGCCCCTTGTCAGATAAGGCTGGAACGCAGACAGAACCATCTGTTTTGGAAACGCGGAAATGCGCTAACCCCTTGCAATCGTTGACGTTTTCAAGTGCTTTGTAATCATCAGGTGGCGGGTTCGAGTCCTGCAGCCGGCACCATATCCAGCAAGGGGTTACGCGATGTTTGCGTAGCCCCTTCGCGTTTTCATTCCCGCTTGTTCTCGGCGGAAGCGGCAATGCTTGCTTCCTGCGCGTGACGCCAGACTTTCCACGCGGAAATAACGAGAATCAGCGCCAAAAGCGGAAGCAACACCGCACTCGGCATCACTCCCAGTAGCCGTCCGCCGATGAAGGCTCCCACGATAGAGCCGAGTGCCATCGCAGTCACAAACGCACGTTGGTGTTTGAGGATTTTGAAGCTTTTATCCTGGCTGTAGCGCGTAAAGCCTACGAGCATGGTCGGCAGGCTGACGGCGAGCGACAGGCTGCCTGCGAGCTTGATGTCGGCGCCAAAGAGCAGGACGAGTGTGGGAATGAGCAATTCGCCGCCGGCGACACCCATCAACGACGCGACAACACCTATGACGAATCCGGCGACGACGCCAGCGATTGCTTGAGCAACGCCAGTCAGTAACGGGTGGCCCATCCCGGCGCGGTTGTGGCCGAAGACAAGTCCTGCGGCAATGGCGACGAGCAAGACGGCAATGACCTTGTAGAGCGTTTCGGAGCGAAGTCGCGTCGCCCAGCTCGCACCGATCCATGCACCAATCAAACTGCCCGCGAGCAGGTTCACGACGATCGCCCAGTGTTCGGCAACCAATGTCAGCGGTATTACTTTCGTGCGGAAGACGAGCGCCGCCGCAACGACGACCAGGCTCATGGTCTTGTTCAAGATCACCGCCTCCAGTGCGACGAAGCGAAACACTCCGATCAGCATCGGCAGCCTGAATTCTGCGCCACCCAACCCGATCAGCCCGCCCAATGCGCCAATGACGGCGCCGCCCCCAAATGCGGCCGATCCGCTTTGTCTCATGACCTTTCCTCTTCTCGTCGAATGTGAAGCCGCGCCGAATATGGGCGAAAGTGACGGGGCAGCGCACAGTAACGCCGCGGGGATGCCTCACCGGACAACGTTTTCAATTGTCTCCTCGATGTATGCCGGATAAGGCATGGCAAGGGGCTGAAAAGTACGGCCTCCGGACTTTGCTCAGCTCAAGAAATTGGCGGTGAATCAAACCGTCAGCATTCCGCTCCCCGTCCGGCCTTCACCCTCTGCATGTCTCCATAATCCGGCGTGATGGAAATCTTCCGCGTGTCGAAGTTGATGGAGAGATAGACATGCCCGCCGGGTTCGAATCCGAACAGCTGCATGTACTCGTCGATGACGGCCATCCACGGGATGCAGGGCCGGTCCGTCGTCATGGACGGGTCGGGAGTGTTTCGGAGCGGCAACCGAAGGGTGCTCTTCCGTTCTTGTCGCTTCGAACGTGCCTTATGATCGGCGTTAGCCATGATCAGCTCCTTGGTTGAGTTGGCGGTGGTCAGCGGGCCGAACGTGTTGCAGCACGCGCGGCCCGCGCTTCGTTTACTGCATGCCATTCCTTCCCTCTGCGATTCGGCTCCTGACGATCAGCTCGCGGATATGTTCCGGCATCCGTTTCCGACACGAATGCTGACAATCTTCGTTGCACCGGAAAAACCTCTCGTTTGCCAGCAATATAGATCGCCTCGCATATTGAGATGACCAATTGGCCAAACGGCCTATCCCCTTGATGGCAGCGCGATGAGCCGGGGCCGTTTGCGTCGCAAGAGCGTATCCTGACGAGGTGTCGTGCAACGGCGGCGAGCCCTCGGCTCCGACCGCCGCGTGAGCGCGGCCGGCCGTTCACCTGCGTCGCCCGCAACCGTTCGGGCGCCGACCTCCGGCCCACCGCGCGCGTCTTTTATGGGGGCGTCATCATGCCAGTCACGCACCATTCCGAAAGCGCCCATGCAACGGCAAGCGAGATCCGCGCGATCGTCGGTCCGGTCGAGGACGAACTGATCGCACAGATCCTCGACGTCGGCCCGACCAGCTCCGAAGTGCTGGATGCGTACACGTGGTTGCGCGCCGACGACCGCCTCGAAGGCAGGCTGGAGCGCGAATTGCACGGCAAGGCCGCGCGCGTGTTCGAGATTCTCGAACAGGACGATGCCGACGGCGACGACCGAACACGCTGAGCGTCGACCCGCATCACGACTTGCGCCGCGCGAGGCGCGACGCGGGCGTTCGCGCGCCCTTTTTTGATGTCATGTCGACGTCACGATCACCCAATATGGTTTGACGTTCTCGTCGCGGCGGCCGCTTCGCCGTGGCGCATCTTCTCGCCCTGCGGGATCGCGACGGTTCCGCTCACGCGCTGTCCGTGACGACGCGCCCGGCCGTACGGTTTCGATGCGAACCCATCCGCATCGGGGCGTGCGCCCGCGCAGTTTCATTCCAGAAAACGATCGAAGGCGGTTCGCATCGGACCGCCTGAGACAGGGAGACAAGGACCATGTTGAGTCCGCATGAATTCTCGATGCTGCTGCGCATTGCGCGCGCGCCGGACAGCGTCGATCTGTCGAACCCGGCCTACACCGTGCTCGTCGAAAAGCATCTCGTCGACGATACGCAGGCTCGTGCGAACCCGGTCGCCGCGCGGCCGGCGCTGACGTCGATCGGGCAGGCATTGCTCGCACGCTTCGGCGAAGCCGCGTAAGCGGCAAGGGCGTGGATCGGAAGGGTGGCGCGAGATCAGGCGAAGCGCACAGCAGCCGGCAATGCCGGACCGGTCATGATGCCGGCGCTTGTCGTGCCAGGCGCTCGATCGGGCAACCGAACGATTCGCGTTCCGAACGATGAGGCGGACATCGACCGAAAGGCCGATGTCCCGCAATGCGCGTCACCCGTCCACGCGAACGGCGTGACGCGCGAAACGATGTAATCGATTACTGCGCGAGCGGCACCGTCACGTCGCTGCCGAACCAGTGCATCGAGATCTTCTTCAGCGTGCCATCCTGCTTCAGCGACGTCAGCGCGTCGTTGATCGCCTTCTCGAACTTCGGATTGCCCTTGCGGAACGGGATCGCCATCTCCTGCTTGCCGCCGTTGAGCACTGCGCCCGCGCGCAGCGGCAGGTTCGACGTCTTGATCATGTACGGCAGCATCAGCCGATCGTCGAGCGTCGCTTCGATCCGGCCGGCCGCCAGGTCGCGCAGCTTCTCGGGCGCGCCCGGATACGTCTGCACCTCGATGCCCGGCACGGTTCGCGCCATCTGGTCGTAGTTGGTGCCGAGCGTCACGCCGAGCTTCTTGCCCTTGAAATCGTCGAGCGACTTGAAGTCGCGCTTGTCGTCCTTGCGCTGGATCAGCTGCGCGGCGGAATACGTGTACGGCTGGCTGAAGTCGAGCGCTTCCTTGCGCTGCGGCGTGATCGTGACCTGGTTGACGATCACGTCGAACTTGCCGGCCTGCAGGCCCGCGATGATGCCGCTCCACTCGGTCGGGATGAACTGCGTCTTCACGCCGAGCTTGCCCGCGACGGCATTCGCGATGTCGACGTCGAACCCTTCGAGCTGCCCCGACGTGCCGCGCGAGTTGAACGGCGGATACGTGCCCTCGAGGCCGACCCTGAGCACACCGGCCTTTTTCACCGAATCCAGCAGGTCCTCTGCGTGGGCGGCCACGGCGTTGAAGCCCAGGGCCGATGCGAGCAGCAGGCCCGAAAGCAGGAATCTCGACGGTTTCATCACATATCTCCAATAGGGTGTTTTAAGAACCCGGCAGCCGGAATGCGCGGCAAATAGACACTACTCGCAACCCGGCGCGACCGATAGCCGAATTGGCCCTGATTGCAATCGCCGCGCAGGCGCCGACGGGCATGCTGCGCCGCAGCGGCGGCCAACGCCGGCCGGGCTTTGCCGGACGGCCGATCGACCGATTTACTGCCGTACGGGCTCGCGATCGTGATTCAAACCGGTTCCTTTAAATCAGGTCATTTGTCTGATTACAGTCTCAATTTGTCGGTAAAATCGCGCGAGCGTCAAATTGACGATGCGCCATCCGAGGGTGCTTTAAAAGAAAAAAGGCTGATGCGATGAACATGCAGAACGTGATTGCCGCGCTGCGAGGCGGCTTGCTTCAGCAGGACCGCCTGCTGAAGCTCGACACGCCGCTGGGCGCCGACACGCTGACGGTGCAGCGCGCCGTCGGCCGCGCGCGGATCGGGCGGTCCTACGAATTCACGCTGGACGTGCTGGCGGCGGACGGCGATCTGGAACTGAAGAAGCTGATCGCGCAGCCGGTGACGTTGTGGATCCAGCAGGCCGATCGCAGCTACCGGCCGCGGCACGGTTACGTGCATACCGCGCGGCGGCTGGGCGCCGACGGCGGGCTCACGACCTACCAGCTCGCGTTCGCCGATTTCACCCATTTCCTGAAATTCCGCCGCGATCTGCGGATCTGGAACGACACGACCGTCGACCAGATCATCACCGACGTGCTGAACCGCCATCCGCAGGCGCAGGGCCACTTCCGCTTCGCGCTGTCGCAGCCGCTGCCGAGCCGCTCGTACACGCGGCAGCACGACACCGACTGGCATTTCGTGCACCGCCTGATGGAGGACGAGGGCCTCTACTGCGGATGGCAGCAGGCCGACGACGGCAAGTCGCACACGCTCGTGATCACCGACAACCTGCAGGCGTTCGCGCCGTTGTCGCCGGAGACGGTGCGCTTCTATCGCGCGGGCACCGCGAGCGAGGCGGATGCGTTCACGCAATGGACCGGCACCCGCACGCTGCAGAGCGTCACGCGCACGACGCGCACGTTCGACTACAAGAACCCGTCTGCGCCGTCGAACCCGAAGGGCACGACGCTGCCGACGATGGGCACGCAGGGTGAGCTGCCCGACCAGCTCGAGGTCTACGAGTACACCGGCGCGTACACCTATCTCGACCAGTCGCGCGGCGACCACCTGACGAAGGTGCGGATGGAGGAATGGGAGTCGCAGGCGAAGCGCTTCCACGCCGCGGGCGGCGTGCGCAGCATTGATGCGGGGCGGCGCTTCACGCTGTCGGACCATCCCGAGCACGATCGCGACCCGGCCGACCAGCGCGAATTCGCGACGATCGAAGTGGCGTGGTGGATCGAGAACAACCTGCCGGTGTCGAGCGACGGCGTGGCCTTCCCGCATAGCCTGCGCGATGCGCTCGCGCAGGCGCAGGCCGGCCATGCGGCCGATCCGGCGTTTCGCGTGCCGCATGGCGACGGTTCGGTGGGCTTCTATCTCGTCGAGGTCGAGGCGCAGCGCGCGAGCGTGCCGTATCGCAGCCCGTTCGAGCATCGCAAGCCGGAGATGCATCTCGAGACGGCGATCGTCGTCGGGCCGCAGGGCGAGGAGGTCTACACCGACGAGCTGAACCGCATCCGCGTGCAGTTCGTCTGGGATCGCGTGAACCCGGGCGACGAGAACGCGTCGTGCTGGGTACGCGTCGTGCAGTCGGATTCCGGCGGCGGCTACGGCGGCGTGCACATGCCGCGCATCGGCGAGGAAGTGCTGATCGACTACGTCGGCGGCGATTGCGACCGGCCGCTGGCCGTCGGCCGCGTCTACAACGGCGCGACCAAGCCGCAATGGCATAGCGACGGGATTCTGTCCGGCTACCGCTCGAAGGAATATTCGGGCGGCGGCTACAACCAGCTCGTGATGGACGACGCGACCGGCCAGAACCGCGTGCAGCTGATGAGCAGCAGCGCGAACAGCCTGCTGCATCTCGGCTACCTGATCGACCAGAACGGCAATTCGCGCGGGTCGTATCTCGGCAGCGGGTTCGATCTGCGCTCCGATGCATACGGCGCGGTGCGCGCGAGCCAGGGCCTGTACGTGACCACGCACCCGAAGGCGCCGAACAGCCAGCCGCTCGACGTGAAGGAAACGCAGCAGCAGCTCGTGAATGCCGAGAGCCTCGTCGAGTCGATGTCAGGCGTGAGCGAACAGCACCAGGCGGAAAGCCTGAAGGACGCGCACGACACGATGCGCGCGTTCACCGATGCGACGCAAGAAAGTGTATCGGGCAGCGCATCGGGCGGCCGCACGGCGGGCGGCGGCACGGGCAGCGCGAACGCATTCAAGGAACCGGTGATGCTGTTCGGCAGCCCGTCCGGGATCGGGATGTCGACGCAGCAGTCGGTGCACGTGGTCGCGAACGATCATGTGAACGTTGCGAGCGGGCAGAGCGTGCATGTCGCGGCCGGCAAGTCGCTGCTGGCGAGCATCGGCCAGAAGCTGAGTCTGTTCGTGCAGAACGCGGGGATCAAGCTGTTCGCGGGCAAGGGCAAGGTCGAGATCCAGGCGCAGTCGGACAACGTCGAGGTGACCGCGCAGAAGACGGTCAAGGTGCTGTCGGCGACAGATCGGATCGAGATCGCGGCCGATCAGGGGATCCTGCTGACGAGCGGCGGCGGTTATATCCGCATCGCCGGCGGCAACATCGAGATCCACGCGCCGGGCGCCATCGACGTGAAGGGCGCGTCGCATACGTTCAGCGGGCCGGCGAGCAAGGGGTATCCGCTGCCGAGCCCGAGGCCGGATCAGCCGGGGCAGCTGGAGCTGCTGCACCAGTACGTGAACGGCGAGGCGGTGAAGGGCGGGCTGTTCACGGTGAGGGACGTGAACGGCGGCGTGCTGAAGAAGGGCGCGCTCGACGACAGCGGCCGCACGATCGTAAGCGGCTTGCCGCCGGGGGCGGTGCGCGTGGAGTTCGGCAAGGACCCGCGCGAATCGGATCAGCCGGCGAACTACTTCAAGGAGGCGAAGTGGCCGGCCGAGGCTGTCGCGCCGTCGCCCGAAGCCGCGCAGGCTGCAGCGACGGGGCAGCTCGCCAGCCAGCTGCAGGGGATGGCGCCTGCCGCGGCAACCGCGGCCATGGGGCTCGTGAGCGGTGGCGGTGCAGGCGCTGCGTTGGGCGGGCTCGCGAGTGCTGCGCTGCCGGCCGCGGCGACAGCGCTGGGCGGGGCGGGCCTCGCGTCCGCGGTGCAGACGGCCTCGAGCCTGAGCGGCGCCGCGAAGCAGGTGGCCGGGATGGTGCAGGCGGCGCGTCAGGGCGGGCTCGCGGCGCTGGCCGCGCCGGCGGCGAATGCCGCGACGGGGGCGTTGAAGGGGGCGTTGCCCGACGTTGCCGGGATTGCCGGCAAGGGTGGCACGTCGGTGGCGTCCGCAGCGGGCGGCATGAAGCTGCCGACGAGCGGGTTCGGCGGGCCGCTGAAATCCTGAGAGGGCGGCGCAGCAGCCGTCGAGAACAACGAATACAACGAATCGCGATTCGATAGAAGAACATGGCTCAACAACTCCCACCGGGCGCCGAGAAGGAACAGGCCGTTACCTGGCTCAGCGATATCTCGCCGAAGGACGTCGCGCAGGGCGGCAATCGCTTCGACGCGTGGCTGCGCAAGATCAGCGGCAATCACATCACGTTCGAGGACGTGAAGACCGTTGCCGGCGCGGTGCCGATCGTCGGCAACATCATGGCGGCGATCGACGCGCTCGGCGACATCGCCGAGATCATCCAGAAGCGCGGCGGCCAGGTGCTCGACTACATGAGCCTCGCGATCAACCTGATCGGCATCATTCCGCTGCCGCCGACGCTCGCGCCGTTCCGGATGTCGGCGCGCCCGCTGCTCGCGCTCGTGCGCAACCAGTTGCTGATCACGCGCAGCAATCTCGGCGCGGCGATCATTTCGGTGCTCGTCACGCATATCAATGCGACCTGTGCGACCGAGATCGAGGATTTCCTGAACAAGCTGAAGGCCGGGCTCGTCGAGCTGCTCAACGGGTGCGCGTCGAAGGCGGAAGAGCTGATGGTCGCGCTCGCGACGGGCATGGACAAGGCGCTGCACGGCCAGCTCTTCGACAACAGCGGCAACCTGAAGCGCGCGGAGCAGCTCGCGAAGAAGATGGGCGACAAGCGCCCGTGGTACAGCACCAGCCGGGTGGGCGACGGGATCGCGTTCGCGTGGGAGGGGTACAAGGCGCTCGGCAAGACCGTCGGGAACAAGGTGACCGGCGCCGCCGCGAAGCTCGCGCCGGATGTGTGGCTCGAGCCGTTTCGCGGCACGGTGGCGTTTCTGAGGACGGAAGCGCCGAAGGTCGCGAAGTCGATTCGTTCGCTGGCAGGTAGCGAGGAAGGCAAGATGATGTGGCTCGTCGTGCAGCTGATCGAGGCTGTGGGGCGGGCCAGGGCGCGGGGGAAGCTGCATGAGCAGAATGCGGCGGTCAAGCAGGGGGGAACGGGCAAGGCGCAGAAGACGCGCGGGCAGGAAGGGCTGGAAAAGACCAACGGGCAGGCACCGGTGGAAGGGCCGGGCAAGAGCGGCTGCAAGGCCTGTGCGATCGGGGAGTCGGTCGCGTCGATCGATTTCGCGTTCGGCGACGAGCGGTTCTCTCATACGGACTTCGACCTGCCGGGTGCGTTGCCGGTTGTCTGGGAGCGTACCTACCGGTCGCGCTTGTCCGCCTACGACAATGGCGAACTGGGCGCGCGCTGGATTACGCCGTACACGACCCGGATCGATATCAAGGGCGGCCAGTGGTTCTATCGCGACCCGGAAGGGCGCAGCGTCGAATATCGTGCGCTGGCGGCTGGGGACGTTTATGACGACCTGTCGGAGAACCTGACGCTGTCGCGTCTCGACGATACGTGGGTGACGATTTCGTACGGTCATGACGCGCTGCACGTGTACGAGCGCCGCGGTGACGCGTTCCGCCTCGCGATGCAGAAGGACCGCGCAGGCAATACGATCACGCTCGACTACGATGCGCTCGATCGCCTTGCGCGGCTGATCGATGCAAGTGGCAACGTGCTCGCATTCGAGCACGACCGGCACGGCCGGATCGTGCAGATCGAACAGGTGCTGAAAGGCGGCGAGCGTCGGACGCTCGCACGCTACGAGTACGACGCCGAAGGCGACCTCGTGCGGGCGGTCGACCGTCATGGCAACGCGAGGACCTATCAGTACCATCGGCACCTCGTCACTCGCTACACCGACCGCACCGGGCGCGGGATGACGCTCGAATGGGATGGCGCGAACGCCGACGACAACGCGAACGCGAAGTGCATACGCGAATACGCCGACGACGGCAGCCTCGACATCCGCCTCGCATGGAATCCGCACATCCGCCTGACGTACGTGACCGATGCGCTTGGGCAGATGACGCGGTACTACTACAACATCCACGGCTACGTGAACCGGATTGTCTATCCGGACGGCAACGAGGAATGGTTCCGACGCGACGAGCATCACAACCTCGTGCTGCATATCCGGCCGGATGGCGGCATTGAGCGGATGAGCTACGACACGCGCGGCAACCTGACGCGCCACGACCGAGCGGACGGCAGCGTGGTCGAGATGGCGTACGACGACAAGGACCAGATGATCCGGATGACCGATCCGAACGGTCATGTATGGCAACGCAAGTACGATGACGCGGGCAATGTCGTCGAGGAACTCGATCCGCTCGAACGCGTAACGAAGTACAGCTACAACGATAAAGGGCTGCCGACGGAGATCACCGATGCGAAGGGCGGATCGAAGGCGCTCGAATACAACGACGCCGGGCAACTGGCGAGCTATACGGATTGCTCCGGCAAGAAGACCGAGTGGCGTTATGACGATATTGGCCGCGTGATCGAGGCGAAGGATGCGGCGGGCGGGGCGCTTGCCTACCGCTACGGTTCGAACGGGCAGCTCGCAGAAGTTCGTTCACCGGCGGGCGTCGAACACGTGCATTACGACGCCGAAGGCCGGTTGCTGCGGCATACCGATCAGCTCGACCGGTCGACGCGATACAGCTACGACGCGGTTGGCCGGATTGCGAGCCGCGCGGATGCGCTGGGACAGACGCTTGCATATCGCTATGACCGCCTCGGCCGACTGTCTGCGTTGACAGACGCGAATTTCGCGACGTACCAGTTCCATTACGATCCGGCGGGGCGGTTGATCGAAGAAACCGGCTTCGACGGGAAGGTGACGCGCTACGAGTATGACCCGGAGAGCGGCAGCCTTCTTGCGCTCAACGAAGCGGGTAGCGTGACGTCGATGGAAATCGACGCGAGCGGCCGCTTGATGAAGCGTGCGGCAGGCGAGAGCGAAGAGCGTTTCGCGTACGACCCGAGCGGACGGTTGGTCGAGGCTGCGAACCGGTACAGCCGTGTGCAGTTCTTCTTCGATCCGGTTGGTAATCTCGTTCGGGAGCATCACGCCTATAACGTATTCGGCGAGTCGCGCAGCTATGTCTGGCATCACGAATACGATGAACTGGGTAACCGGCGGCGGACCGTGCGTCCGGATGGTCACGCGATCGACTGGCTGATATACGGCTCCGGGCACGTGCACGGGATGCTGCTGGACGGCGAAGAGCGTGTGCAGATCGAGCGCGACGACCTGCACCGGGAGACGGTGCGGATGCTGTCGAGCAAGGTCGGGCAGCGCACGATGTACGACCCGGCCGGGCGTGTGCTGCAGCAGACGGTTCAGCGGACGACGTCGCCGGCGCCGTTGGCAGAGCGGCGGTATCGCTACGATGCGGTGGGGCAATTGTCGCGTATCGAGGACAGCCGCAAGGGCGGAACCGACTATCGATACGATCCGGTCGGGCGGCTGATCGAGGCGATCAACCCCGTCGCGAAGGAGCGGTTTGCGTTCGATCCGGCGAGCAACATTATCGATCCGGTTCAGCAGCAGGCTGCGCCGGCCTCGCGCCCCAGTCCGGTGAGGCCGGAAAGCACGCTGCCGGCGGAAGTGCCGAAGGTGCTCGGCAATCTGCTGAAAGCGTATGCGGGGATGCACTTCGAGTATGACGCGCGGGGGAATTTGATCCGCAAGCGTACGCCGGCTGGTGATCAGGAATACGAGTGGGACGGGTTCAATCGCTTGCAGGCGGCGCGCGTGGCGGAGACGTCGCGGCAGAGCCAGGCGCGGTATTTCTATGATGCGTTCGGCCGCCGGATCGCGAAGGAAGTGAACGGCGAGCGGACGGTGTTCGGCTGGGATGGCGATACGCTGGCGTACGAAAGCGATGGAGCGCGCGGCACGCACTATATCTACGAGCCGGGGACGTTCGTGCCGCTGGCGCAATATGTGACGGAGCCGGTGGAGGGAATCGCGACGCCGGTATGGAAGAGCACCGATCGGTACGTTCCGGAGGACGATCTGCTGCAGAAGGTGCCGGAGCGCCGGGCGGATGCGAAGCTGTTCTATTACCACTGTGACCAGATCGGCACGCCGCAGTTACTGACGGATGACGACGGCGACGTCGTGTGGGAAGCGTCGTACAAGGCGTGGGGCGAGGCGCGGGACGTGATCGCGCGGGCGTCGAAGGCGGCGGGGATCGTGCCGGGGAATCCGTTGCGGTTCCAGGGGCAGCAGGTTGATGAGGAGACGGGGCTGCACTACAACCGACACAGGTACTATGATCCCAACTCTGGCCGCTTCATCTCGAAAGACCCGATCGGATTAGCCGGCGGCCTGAACGCACTCCAGTACGCCAACAATCCTATTCACTGGACTGATCCGCTCGGGCTAGCTCGAACGCCTCATAGCGGAGGATGTCCCGATGCTGCCGCACGTAGTGCGCTCCAATCAGTCATGGGTAAGTCCATTCGTACGAACAAAGAGTTCGGTGGTTTAGTCTATGAAAAGGGTGGCCAGTATTTCGCGACGATCCCTGTTCCTGGTACGGGCCGAACCTTTATCCCTGCTCTAGCATTGCCACAAGTACCAAAGGGGGCAACCATCGTAGGTGATTATCATACGCATGGAGATTATTCTGTGCTGGGAGCGAATGGAGAGATTGTTAGAACGTCAGATCCAAGCCGGGATGACTTCAACAGCGATGATTTTTCAAGAAGAGATAAAGAAATTAGTGCTCTTGCAACGCTCAAGAACAAGTGTCATCGTTCATACCTAGGTACGCCAAGTGGTAAGATCAAGGTTTATACAGTCATGGGAGGCACTCGTGATCTATAGCCAAGATGATATTCTTGAGTTGGCAACTAAGTATCCAAGTGACTTCTCTTTCCGTGGAGACTGTTTCGAGGTGTTTGGTCTGGCTTTGGCCGAATTTCGGAAATTGTCAAAGGATGAGTGGCCTTTAGAGAATTACAAAGTTTCGGTCGATATTGGAAAAAACGAGAACTTAGTTGCCGTTTCATTTACTCCTCTTCCAGCTTATGAGGTCGGTGGAGTGCCGTTTGAGGTCGCGGACCAAGGGATGTATAAGAATGGACGTGGGGTAACATATATTTATGCCGTTGAAGATGGAGAGCTTCTAAAGGCGGTCTACATGCGTTAGTAGAAAAAGGGCCGCGCTTGAATGAGCTGCGGCCCTTTGTTCATTCGTGGTGGTGATCAGTAGTTCCGCTTCAACGTGAATCTTGATGCGTTGTCCTTCCGAGCCTTGGGGCGAGGCGAAGGAGGTGATCAGCGAGGCGGCACGCGAGGCGGGTATCCGCATCCGACCCGTTTCCAGGGACAGTATTTTGATCATGAGACACCACAACAGAGCGGCCCCGGCATCCCACCAACACCCCCCCCACCCCCGGTCTGACCAGTCAGGCCTTCAGATCCCCCCCCACCTGTCGTTAAACAAGACGTTGCCCGCCGTTTCGGCGACCCATTCCATATCAAGCGGCAAAGGGGAGATCGACGTCATCATGCTGTCATCGATTCGCACACGGATACTCGCGACTTGCGTCGCCATCGTGGTCACGGCGCTGGCCGCCACGGGCGGCCTGGTCTATTTCGTCGTGAAGCATCACAACGACGAGGCCATCGACCAGAACCACGAGTCGATCCTCACCGGGCACGCGCTCGCGATCGACGAGTGGGTCGCGAGCCGCAGCAGGGAAACCCAGGCGCTGGCGGACACGATCGCGATCGGCGAAGGCGATCCGCTGCCGGCGCTGAAGCTGCTCGGCAAGTCGGGCGGCTTCGAGGTGCTGACGCTCGGCCTGCCGGACAAGACGGCCTTCTCGAACGTCCCGCTCAAGCCCGGCTACGACCCGACCGCGCGCCCGTGGTACCAGCAGGCGGTCGGCGCCGGCCATCTGGTCGCGACGGCGCTCTACCTCGACGCGTCGACCGGCAAGCCTGCCTTCGCGTTCGCGGTGCCCATCGTGCGCGACGGCGCCGTCAAGGGCGTCATGGCCGCCAGCCTTTTCATGCAGAGCGTGAGCGCCATCGTGACCGCCGTGCACCCGACGCCGTCGAGCTTCGCGTTTCTGGTGGACAAGAGCGGCCGTGTGATCGCCGCGCCGAAAACCGATCTGATCATGAAGCCGGCGACCGACCTGTCGCCGGCGCTGGATGCCGGGCACCTCGAAGCGCTGAAGGCGGCGTCCGAGCCCGTGGCCGTGGATATCGACGGCGCGACCAAGCTGCTGCGCGCCCGGCCGATCGCCGGCACCGACTGGTCCCTCGTGCTGGCGCTCGACAAAACGGACGTGACGACCGGCATGCGTGCCGTGGCGACCACGACGCTCGCCGCGATCCTGATCGTCGCCGTCATCGCGGCGGCGCTCGTCGGCGCGCTGACGAACGCGGCCTTCAGGCGCATCCTGCTGGTGCGCGACGCGCTCACCGACGTCGCCAGCGGCAGCGGCGACCTGACGAAACGCCTGCCCGCCAGCGGCGAAGACGAAGCCGCGCAGATCGCGCATGCGTTCAACCTGTTCGCCGAGAAAATCAGCACGATCCTGCTGGAGATCCGCGCGTTCAGCGAATCGGTCAACGTGGCGAGCGCCGAGATCGCGCAAGGCAACCAGGATCTCTCGAGCCGCACCGAGCATGCCGCGTCGAGCCTTCAGGAGACGGCCGCCGCCCTCGAGGAAATCGCCGGCACGGCCCGCAACTCGGCCGATGCGGTGACCCAGGTGAGCCGGCTGGCGGAATCGGCGTCGGATGTCGCGATGCGCGGCGGCGCGGTCGTCGGCGAGGTCGTGTCGACGATGCACGACATCACGCAAGCGTCGACGGAGATCGCCAACATCATCGGCGTGATCGACGGCATCGCGTTCCAGACCAACATCCTCGCACTCAATGCGGCGGTCGAAGCCGCGCGCGCGAACGAGCACGGCCGCGGCTTCGCCGTTGTGGCGGGCGAGGTGCGCGCGCTCGCGCAGCGCAGTGCGCAAGCGGCCAAGGAGATCAAGCAACTGATCCACTCGTCGGTCGAGAAGATCGAGGGCGGCTCCGGCCTCGTGCAGACGGCCGGCGCGACGATGGACGAAATCGTCGAGAGCGTGCGCAGCATCACGAGCGTGATCGCCGAAATCACGGTCGCGGCGACGGAGCAGAGCACGGGGCTCGCGCAGGTGAATCAGGCCGTGTCGCAGCTCGATAACGCGACGCAGCAGAACGCGGCGCTCGTCGAGCAGTCGGCCGCCGCCGCGACGCTCTTGCGCGAGCAGGCCGGCAAGCTCGCGGAGACGGTCGGCGAGTTCAAGCTGGCGGAGGGGCGCAGGCCGACGCTGCAGGCCGGGTGACGGTGCTCGACGCGGTCGCTCGCCGCATGCCGTGATTCGTTGGCATAATCACGGCCCGCCGCGACGCTCCGCGGCCCGATCGATCCCTTGAATGATGGCTGCGACAACGATGCTGACCTCGGCTTCACCGGCGACTGACGTCTCGCTGAAACGTATTCTGGAACAGCCCGGCGATTTCTCCGGCTGGCTTTACCTGCCCCCGACGCCGTGGACGCTGGATACCGTGGGCGCGTTCGCGCCCGACACGACGGACCCGCACGAGGGCACGGTGCCCGACATCGCGAAGCAGCCGGGCTGGCGCATCACGCTCGGTAGCGCGACGATCGAGGACATCGTGATCAACGCGCACGAGCAGGTCGACGACCCGAGTCTCTCGCAACTGCTCGACGCATTCGCGTACTACGTGGAGAACGACGCGTTCATCCTCCTGTGACATCGCGGGCCTGATGACGGCGCCGCGTAGCCGGGTTCGCAGCGCGAGCGAAACCCAACAAAAAAGGACCGCAAAAAGCGGTCCTTTTTTACTCCGGCGCAACCTCGCGCATCACCCTCAAGGCAACGAAATCGTCAAATTCGCCGATTCCGGCCCGACCTTGATGACCTGCGAATACGGCGCGAGCGCCTGCAGCGTCTTGTCCTTCAGGTAGGTGTTGAGCCCCAGATACCCGAGCAGCGCGACCAGCCCGAACACCGCGCCGATCGCCCAGACCGGCACCTCGCGCTTGAGCCGATGCGCAATCTGGTCCGGCAGCGGCCAGTTCGGCGCGAACGGCGCACGCTTGCCCTTCATGTGCGCGATCTCGTCGCCGATGCGCGCCGTCAGGTAAGCCAGCTTCTCCGGCCCCTCGAGCAGATACTTGCCCTGGAACCCGAGCAGCAGGCACATATGAAACACCTCGAGCGACTGCAGCCGCGCCGCGCCCTGCGCGCGGCACTCCTCGAGATACTGGAAGAACTTCTCGCCCGCGAGTTGCTCGCCGAACAGCACGAGCTGCAGCGGCCGGCGCTCCCAGTCCGGGCGAATCTTGTACTGCGACGACAGCACCATCTCGTCGACCGCCGCGCAGAACGCGAACTTCGCGCCGTACACGTCCTCGGCCGCGATGTTCAGCTTCTTCGCGCCGCGTTCGAAGTCGGCGAGGAATTCCTGGATGCGCGTGCTGAACTCGCTCGCGCTGTCCGGCTCGCGGCCGTTCCTGAGCAGGAACAGCGCGAAGAAACCGTCGTACAGCAGGTCGAGCAGCGAGCGCGCTTGAAACGCGGCATCCGTCGACGCCGGGGAATGCACGGGGGGCGGCGCGTTGTCGCCGAACAGGGAAGGCGCGTAGCTCATGACGTCACCGCGATCAGTTCGAATTTCAGGTCATTGATGCCAGTCGGCGCGTAGATCATCGCGGACTGGGCCTGCAGCATGCGCTCGTACAGCGCGCCGCGCGAATCGAGCGCGAAGTAGCACGCGCCCGGCCGAACGGGAATCGCGGGCGGCACCTGCGGCGTGTACGACAGCCGCACGCCGGGCATGGCCGACAGCACGAGCTTGTCGACGTCGTCGGGCGCGCCGACCTTGAAGCGGGCCGGCACGGCATCGACGAGCTCGACGCTCGGCATGTCGGCGGACACCGCGAGGTAGAACGCGGTCTTCTCGTCGATCTTGCCGGAATCGAGCCGGCCGAGATGGAACGACGGACGCACCTCGTCGAGCGTGATCGCGAAGTAGCGCGTCGAGATCACGGTGTCGAGCAGCTCGCGCAGGATCAGGTCGAGACGCGCGAAGCCGGGGCCCGGATCGTCATGGCGGTACGCGGGCAGGTCGGCAAGCGTGTAGCCCTTCGAGAACGTCATCAGCTGGCCGGCGAGGCGCAGCAGTTCCTGGAACAGCCGCTCCGGATGCAGCGCCGGATGCTGGTGCAGGTGCGCGAGCGTCGCGAACGCGGCATTCGCGGTGTGCAGCAGCCAGAACGACGCGATGTCGCCCGAGCGGAACTCGATGATGTTCTTCGACGGCTCGCGGTGAAAGCCGTACAGCGCGTTCACCTTCGCCTGCAGCGCGTCGACCAGCTGGCGCAGCCGCTGGTGCAGGATCGGCGACGCCTCGATCGCGAGGCACGGCGGCACGAAGCTGTCGTCGATCTCGAAGCCGGACGTCGCGGTGCGGCGCACGCGCACGAGCGGCACCGACAGCAGCTGGTCGCGCGGTTCGCTGTGCGCGATCAGCTTGACCTGCGTCTTCAGGAACGTGACGTCGGCCTCGGCCGCGTCGGTGAAGTTGTCGGCGACGCTCGTCTGCTCGCTCACGAAGCGCGTGATGAAGCCGGCCGACGGATCGTCGCTGTAGTTCGCGCCGTTCTCGCGCAGCGGATGCAGCGCGAGATAGAACACGAATTCGTTGATGCCCTCGGGCAGCGTGTCGAGCGCGACGGGCGGCGGCAGGTCGTCGGCCTGCGGCGCGGCGTACAGCGCGCCGTCCGGGAACACGAGCGCCAGCTCGGCGAGACGCAGCACGTTGCTGCCGAGCGCATCGCGGTCGAAGCGCGCCGAGCGCACGCCCCAGTTGTACGGCTGGATCGCCTGGATGGATTCGAACAGGCGCGCCTCATGGTACGCATCCTGTCTCTGGAAGTGTTGAGGCCGAAGGAACAGCCCCTCTCCCCATAGCACCTTTGCCGAATAACTCATGTCAAACCCGGTTAATGTCGTGATGCGAAGTAATCGAATGGGTCGTGCCCGAATTAAATCGCCAATTTGTTAACTCTTGTTAATTGACATTCATGCGTCATCCTTAACCGCAGCGGACAGACGAAAGCAGATTGAGCGGCTGCGACGGCGCGCCCTGTTGCGGTGCGATGACGCTCCCGTCGGTGACGGTCATCGCGCAATTATGCAGGCCGATGATTATGCCGGATTTCTCCGACTTCGCCGGATCGAATGTCAGTTTCCAGCGCTGCAGCGCGGGGTCGCGGAATAGCGCGACGATGCCGAATGCCTGCGCTTCGCGCGACACTTTCTCGGTCGCCGTATAGCGCTGGCCGGGAATCAGCGTGATCTCGCGCACGTTCAGCAGGTCGGCGCCCAATGCGGCCTTTTCCTTGTTCGGATCGGTAAAGCTGTCGAATGGCGCCTGCTGGAACGACGTCGGGTCCTTCAGCGCATAGAGGCGCACGACGAGCGCCAGCGGCCGGTTGTCGTTCGCGGCGTTCAGGTTCGGCGCGGCGGCGAGCGTGATGCCGAGGTTGCGCGGCGGCTTCTGCGAATCGGGCAGTTCGGGCTTGCCGACACCGGCGGCCTGCATCACGGCGCTGGCGGCGGAGCCGATCAGCGGGGCGGCCACGCATCCGGCCAGCAGCGCGCAGGCGACCAGCGGCAGCGCATAGCGAATCATGAGCGATTTCATCGTGTTTCCGGCTTGCCGCCTTTTACTCCCTGTCAAAACTACCGGCCTTTATTTCCCGATCGGCCGGGAATGACCGGTTTTCCACTGTTTGGTCATTAATCACGCATCGCGCCCGCATCTGCCGCGACCGTCGTCCGGCAAATTTTTCCGCGCCCCCGGGACATGCATCGCGGATCGGGTAAAACTTGCGCATCCGGCCCGAATGCGAATCCATTGCGGAACTGACGCGCGGCGTCATTCTCGGGGTAGCGCACGGATTTAAAAGGAATTACCTTGCACGTGGCGATTGAATTATGAAAAATTGATCGGTACTATACCCGCGCGCTTCTCGCAAAGCAAAAGAACCAGATTCTCAACGATTTAAATCTCACGCGCCGGTGATATAACGATGAAAGACCGTCTCTTCGCAAAACTTTCCGGGGTGGTGGTGGCCTGCGGCGTGATCGCCGGTTGCACGACCACGCCCACGCCGCCGACCGCCGAAGTGTTCAACAAGTCGCTGTCCGACGCAGACGCCGTCGCGAAGGCGGGCGACCAGGACCGCGCGCTGAGCCTCTACCAGGCGCTTGCGAAGGCAGACCCGACGCGCGAGGAACCGTGGTCGCGCATCGCGCAGATCCAGTTTGCGCAGAATCACTACGGCCAGGCGATCGTCGCCGCGCAGGAAGCGCTGCAGCGCGACAACACCGACCGCCAGGCCAAGAGCGTGCTGGCCGTCGCCGGCCTGCGGATCGCGACGCAGTCGCTCGGCGAGCTGCGCCAGGACGCGTCGCTCGCGGGCGACGCGAAATCGGACGCGCAGACGCTCGCGAAGCAGCTGCGCGACACGCTCGGCGAATCCGCGCTGTTCCCGCCGGAGCAGCGCGCCGCGAAGCCGCGGCCGCCGCGCCGCATCGTGCATCGCGGCAAGGGCCCGGCCGCGCCGGCCGCCGCCGAAGCGGCTGCGACCGCACCTGCCGCGAACACCGCGGCGCCCGCCGCCGCCGCCGCGCCGCAGAAGGGCGGGGCAGACCCGTTCAGCGCGCTGCGCTGAGCCGGACGCGACGATAACAACACCATCAATCTGAACCTGGGAGCCGTCGATGGCCAAGAACGAGAGCATTCAGAAGCGCCTGCAGAAAATACGGCCGCCGCGCGTCCAGCTGACCTATGAGGTCGAGAAGGGCGACGCGATCGAGGTGAAGGAACTGCCGTTCGTCGTCGGGGTCGTCGGCGATCTGGCGGGCCAGTCGGAAATCGAGCAGCCGAAGCTGCGCGACCGCAAGTTCGTCAACATCGATCGCGACAACTTCGACGACGTGATGAAGGCGATCGAGCCGCGCGCGGCGTTCCAGGTGGAAAACCGCCTGAGCCCGGAAGGCGGCAAGTTCGCGGTGGACCTGAAGTTCCGCTCGCTGTCGGATTTCAGTCCGGACGAGGTGGTGGAGCAGGTCGAGCCGCTGCGCCGCCTGCTCGAGGCGCGCTCGAAGCTCGCCGACCTGCGCAACAAGCTGGCCGGCAACGACAAGCTCGAGGATCTCCTGTCGGACGTGCTGAAGAACACGCAGCAGCTGCAGGAGCTGGCCAAGGGCACGGGCGGCGACAAAGACGGCGAATGACGACGGGGTGTTGAGATGAACCAGCAAACGGCTGCGGCCCAGACGAGCGGCGCGGAATACGCCGCCGGGACTTCGCTGCTCGACGATATCGTCGAGAAGAGCAAGGTCGCGAAATCCGATTCCGAACATGCCCGCGCGAAGGACCTGATCGGCGAGCTCGTGCACCAGGTGCTCGACGGCACGGTGATCGTGTCGGACAACCTGTCGGCGACGATCGACGCGCGCGTCGCGGAGCTCGACCGGCTGATCTCCACGCAGCTTTCCGCGGTGATGCATGCGCCGGAATTCCAGCGCCTCGAAAGCACGTGGCGCGGGATGGACTACCTGGTCAAGGAAAGCAACACGGGCCAGACGATCAAGATCAAGGCGCTGCATGCGCCGAAGCGCGACCTCGTGCGCGATTTCAAGGGCGCGAGCGAGTTCGACCAGAGCGCGCTGTTCAAGAAGGTCTACGAAGAGGAATTCGGCACGTTCGGCGGCTCGCCGTTCGGCGCGCTGATCGGCGATTACGAGATCTCCCGCCAGCCGGAAGACCTGTACTTCATCGAGCAGATGTCGCACGTCGCGGCAGCGGCGCACGCGCCGTTCATCGCGTCGGCGTCGCCGGAGCTGATGGGCCTCGAATCGTTCGCCGACCTCGGCAAGCCGCGCGACCTCGGCAAGGTGTTCGACACGGTCGAGTACACGAAGTGGAAGTCGTTCCGCGATTCCGAGGATTCGCGCTACGTCGGCCTCACGCTGCCGCGCTTCCTCGGCCGCCTGCCGTTCAATCCGAAGGACGGCCAGACCGCGGAGAACTTCAACTTCGTCGAGGACGTCGACGGCACCGATCACGACAAGTACCTGTGGTGCAACGCGTCGTGGGCATTCGCCGCGCGCCTCACGGCGGCGTTCGACGATTTCGGCTGGTGCGCGGCGATCCGCGGCGTCGAAGGCGGCGGCCTGGTCGAGGATCTGCCGACCCACACGTTCAAGACCGACGACGGCGAGATCGCGCTGAAGTGCCCGACCGAGATCGCGATCACCGACCGCCGCGAGAAGGAGCTGAGCGACCTCGGCTTCATCCCGCTCGTCCATTGCAAGAATTCAGATTACGCCGCGTTCTTCGCCGCGCAATCGGTGCAGAAGCCCAAAAAATACAGCACCGACAGCGCCAATGCGAACGCCGTCCTGTCCGCCCAGCTGCAGTACATCTTCTCGGTATCGCGCGTCGCGCACTACCTGAAGTCGATGATGCGGGACAAGATCGGCAGCTTCGCGTCGGCGCAGAACGTCGAGACGTTCCTCAACCGGTGGATTTCGCAATATGTCCTGCTCGACGACAACGCGACGCAGGAACAGAAGGCGCAATTCCCGCTGCGCGAGGCATCCGTACAAGTGTCGGAGATTCCGGGCAAGCCGGGCTCGTATCGTTCGGTCGCGTTCCTGCGCCCGCACTTTCAGCTCGACGAACTCTCGATTTCTCTGCGACTTGTCGCTGATCTGCCCAAACCGGCAAATTCATAAGCGAAGCCAATCGCCCGGGCGGGCCGCCTGGGTAGGACGTTAAAACCACCTCTTTGGGGAGTCGAAGGGCCATGTTAGACATGTATCTGAAGTTCGGTAATCCGGCCATCAAGGGCGAGTCCGCGGACAAGGACCACGCCAGCTGGATTGAACTGAAATCCTGGGACCATTCCATCATCCAGCCGCGCTCGGCCACTGCGTCGACGGCCGGCGGCCATACGTCGGAGCGTTGCGAGCACGGCGACATGGTGTTCACGAAGGAAATCGATTCGTCGAGCCCGCTGCTGTACCAGCACGCGTCGGGCGGCACGACGTTCGATGAAGTCACGATCGACTTCATGCGTTCGGACGGCGAAGGCCAGCGCGTCAAGTACCTCGAGGTCAAGCTGAAGTACGTGATCATCTCGAGCGTGACGCCGAGCGTTCAGAAGGAAGGCCTGCCGCACGAGACCTTCTCGCTGAAGTACGCGGCGGTGCAGTGGAAGCAGACGCAGCAGAAGATCGGCGGCAACCAGGGCGGCAACACGCAGGGCGCCTGGAGCCTGACGAAGAACGACAAGACCTACGCGGTCTAAGGTCGGTTGCGGCAACGGGGCGCGCGTCGTCCCGTTGCCGTTTTCGCTGCATGGCACCGGCCCGATGAAACGATTCGAACCAAGCTTTCTCGACAAGCTGTTCGACGACGAACCGCACCTGCCGGCGTCCGCCGCGATGCGGCAATTGTCGCTGGACGAGCTGAAGAACACGGTCGCCCGCGACGTCGAGGCGATCCTCAATACCCGTATCGCGCACACCGATCACGATCTGGCGACGCTGCCGGAATGCCAGAAATCGGTGCTGACCTACGGGCTGAACGATTTCGCGGGCCTGAGCCTCGCGAGCCATTACGACCGCACCTACATCTGCAAGTCGATCCAGCAGGCGATCGCGCGCCATGAGCCGCGCCTGCAACAGGTGCAGGTGACGTTCGAACTCAACGAGCAGTCGACCAACGCGCTCTATTTCGCGATCCAGGCGCTGCTCGTCGTGCACCCGGCCGAGGAGCCGGTCAATTTCGATGCGATGCTGCAGCCGTCGACGCTGCAGTATTCGGTCACGCGCGCGCGCGCCGCGAAATCGCTGTAATTCACGCTGCCGCGCGGGCCGGACCGCCCGGCGGCAGATCAGTTTCCGGCAAGGAAAGAAAGAGCTTCGGGGTCGTCGATGGAAGAACTGCTGCCGTATTACGAACGCGAATTATCGTTTCTGCGGCGCTATTCGCGGGATTTCGCCGAACGTTACCCGAAGATCGCGGCGCGGCTCGCGCTGTCGGGCGAGCATTGCGAGGATCCGCACGTCGAGCGGATGATCGAGTCGTTCGCGCTGCTCGGCGCGCGCATCAACAAGAAGCTCGACGACGACTACCCCGAATTCACCGAAGCGCTGCTGGAAGTGCTGTATCCGCACTACCTGCGGCCGTTCCCGTCGTGCTCGATCGCGCAGTTCTCGCTCGGTGCGCCGGGGCAGCAGACCGAGCCGGTGGTCGTCGAGCGCGGCACCGAGCTGAAGAGCCGCCCGATCCGCGGCGTGCAGTGCCGGTTCCGCACCGCGTACGACGTGACGCTCGCGCCGATCCGCATCGCCGAGGCGCGCTATACGCCGGTCGCGCTCGCGCCGAGCGCGACGGTGCTGCCGGCCAATGCGACCGGCGTGATCTCGATCACGTTCGAATCGCTCGCGCCGCAGCTCGATCTCGGCGCGCTGAAGCTGCCGACGCTGCGCGCGCACCTGCACGGCGAGCAGTCGTTCGTCGCCGCGCTGACCGACTGCCTGTTCGTCAACGTGCTCGGCGCGTACGTCGAGCCGGAGCGCAACGGCCGCTGGACCGGGCTGCGCAAGCTGCCGATCGCGCAGGCCGGTTTCGACGAGGCCGACGCGCTGATCGACTACCCCGCGAAATCGCATCCGGCGTACCGGCTGCTCACCGAATATTTCGCATTCCCCGACAAGTTCGACTTCATCGACTTCGACATCGCCGCGATCGCGCGCGCATCGGGCCGCTGCCAGCGCACGACGCTGCACCTCGTGCTGCAGGACGTGCGCGGCGATTCGCACGTCGCGCGCCTGCTCGAACTGCTGACGGCGAGCCATTTCCGCCTGTTCTGCACGCCGATCGTCAACCTGTTCCGCCAGCACGGCGAGCCGATCCGCATCACGCACCGCGCGGTGTCGTACCCGGTGATCGCCGAGGCGCGGCGCGCGTTCGCGTATGAGGTGTACTCGATCGACTCGGTGAAGCTCGTGCGGCAGCAGGCGCACGAGGAATCGGTGATCGAGTTCCGGCCGTTCTATTCGCTGCATCACGGCGAATCCGCGCGGGTCGGCCACTACTGGTTCGCGCGCCGCAACGACTGGGTCGCGCAGAAAAGCCCCGGCTACGAGACCGAGATCTCGATCGTCGACATCGATTTCGAGCCGACGTCGCCGCAGACGGACACGCTGAGCCTCGACCTGACCTGCACGAACCGCGACCTGCCGGCGATGCTCGCGTTCGGGCTCGAAGGCGGCGACCTGTTCCAGGAAGGCGGCGCGCAGACCAGCGGCATCTCGCTGCTGCGCCGCCCGACGCCGAGCGTGCGCTTCGAGCGCGGCCGCTCCGCGCACTGGCGGCTCGTGTCGCACCTCGCGCTCAATCACGTATCGCTGGTCGATCACGGGCTCGCGCCGCTGAAGGAAATGCTGACGCTGTACGACCTGCGGCGCACCGCGGTGTCGATGCGGCAGATCGACGGGCTCGCGGGCGTCGAGCAGCGCGGCGCCGTGCAGTGGCTGCCCGGCAAGCCGTTCGCGACCTTCGTGCGCGGCATCGAGATCCGCGTGACGATCGACGAGGAGCACTTCGTCGGCTCGAGCCTCGCGTCGTTCGTGCGCGTGCTCGACAGCTTCTTCGGGCTGTACGTGCACCTCAACAGTTTCGTTCAACTAGTCGTCGTGTCGAAGCGCACCGGCGAGGAGATCATCCGATGCAAGCCCCGGACCGGCGAATCGATCCTGGCGTAGTCGGCGCGCTGCTCGACGAGCCGCACCGCTTCGAGTTCTTCCAGGCGGTGCGCGTGCTCGAAGGGCTGTTCGTGCGGCAGGCGACCGACGCGCCCGGCGCGTGGCGGCAGGGCGACGTGCTCGCGCAGCGCGTCGCGTTCCGCAACACGCTGTCGCTCGGCTTCCCGGCGAGCGAGATCGAGCGCGCGCGCTCGTACGACGCCGACGGCGCACCGCTCGACAGCGACGACGCGCGCGGCGCGGCGCTGTCGGCCGGCGAGCTCGGCCGCGTCGAGCTGACGCCCGCGTTCTTCGGGCTGCTCGGCACGCAGGGCGCGCTGCCGCTGCACTACACCGAGCAGATCGTCGCGCGCGAGTACCTGAAGCGCGACCACGCGGCGCGCGCGTTCTTCGACGTGTTCTCGAACCGCGCGACCGCGCTGTTCTACGCCGCGTGGAAGAAATACCGGCTGCCGTTCCATTACGAGCTCGACCGCGACGAGCGCTATCTGCCGCTCTTGCTCGCGATCGCGGGCGTGACGAGCGACGACGTGCGCGACAGCCTGCAGGCGGGCGCGGGCGGCGTGCTCGACGAGGCGGTGGCCGGCTACGCGCTGGCCGCGCGGCACCGGCCGATGTCGGCCGCCTACCTGCAGCGCACGCTGTCCGACTACTTCCGCGTGCCGGTGAAGATCGACCAGTTCGTCGGCAAGTGGTACGACGTGCCGGCCGACCAGCTGAGCGTGCTCGGCGAAGTCAACGCGGTGCTCGGCGCGACCGCGCTCGTCGGCGAGCGCGTGTGGCAGCGCGACATGCGCGCGCGGATCGTGATCGGGCCGCTGTCGAAGCGCGACTACGAGGCGTTCCTGCCCGGCGGCGCGCAGGCGGTCGCGCTCGAGCGGATGCTGACGCTGCTCGCCGGCCTCACGCTCGAATACGAGGTCAAGCTCGTGCTGAAGCGCACCGAAGTCGGCGCGAGCGTGCTCGGCGCGGGTTCGCGGCTCGGCTGGGACGCGTTCCTCTGCACGCGCGACGCGACCGAGGATCGCTCGGACGCGCGCTACGAGCTGCACGTGATTCACTGATTCCGGACAACAACAAGCACGCAATCGAACCTGAGACCGACTCCATGAGCACGCCCCTGAAGACCCTGATCCTGAAACTGAATCCGCTGTGCCGGCAGGCGGCCGAGCGCGCGGCGAGCGCGTGCCTGGCCCGCGGCCACTACGAGGTCGACCTGGAGCACCTGTTCCTCGCGCTGCTCGAGCAGCCGGCCGGCGACCTGCCGCTCGCGCTGCGCGCGAGCCGCGTCGATCCGCATGCGCTGCGCGCGGACCTCGAGCGCGAGCTGACGCGCCTGAAGACCGGCAACACGCGCACGCCGGTGTTCTCGGTGCACCTGATCGCGCTGTTCGAGCAGGCCTGGCTGATCGCGTCGCTCGACTCGCAGCTCGGCCGGATCCGCTCCGGGCATCTGCTGCTCGCGCTGCTCACCGCGCCGGACCTCGCGCAGTTCGCGCAGCGGATGTCGCCGCAGTTCGCCGAAATCCGCGTGACGGACCTGAAGCACAAGTTCGACGAGATCACCGCCGGCTCGAGCGAGGCCGAGCCGCGCCAGGGCGATGAGGAAGACGACGGCGACCTGCCGTCCGCCGCGGCGGACGGGGCGCCCGTGGCCGGGCCGTCGAAGACGCCCGCGCTCGACACGTACACGACCAACCTCACGCAGCGCGCGCGCGACGGCAAGATCGACCCGGTGATCGGCCGCGAGGCGGAGATCCGCCAGGCGATCGACATCCTGATGCGGCGCCGCCAGAACAACCCGATCATGACGGGCGAGGCGGGCGTCGGCAAAACGGCCGTCGTCGAAGGGCTCGCGCTGCGCATCGCGGCCGACGACGTGCCGCCGCCGTTGCGCGGCGTCGCGCTGCACGTGCTCGATATGGGGCTGCTGCAGGCCGGCGCGAGCGTGAAGGGCGAGTTCGAGAACCGGCTGAAGAGCGTGATCGACGAGGTGAAGAAGAGTGCGCACCCGATCATCCTGTTCATCGACGAGGCGCACACGATCATCGGCGCGGGCGGGCAGGCGGGCCAGAACGACGCGGCCAACCTGCTGAAGCCGGCGCTCGCGCGCGGCGAGCTGCGCACCATCGCGGCGACCACGTGGAGCGAGTACAAGAAGTATTTCGAAAAGGATGCGGCGCTCGCGCGGCGCTTCCAGGTCGTGAAGGTCGAGGAGCCGAGCGAGCCGCTTGCGGCGGCGATGCTGCGCGGGATGGCCGGGCTGATGGAGCAGCACTTCAACGTGCGGATCCTCGACGACGCGATCACCGAGGCCGTGCGCCTGTCGCACCGCTACATCAGCGGCCGCCAGCTGCCGGACAAGGCGATCAGCGTGCTCGACACCGCGTGCGCGAAGGTCGCGCTCGCGCAGAGCGCGACGCCCGCCGCGATCGACGACACGAAGAAGCGCATCGAGCGGATCGACGCGGAAATCGCGTCGCTCGAACGCGAGGCGGCGAGCGGCGCCGCGCATGACGAGCGGCTCGGCGAGCTGCGCGGCGCGCGCGACGCGGCGCTCGTGCAACTCGCAGCCGACGAGGCGCGCTACGAATCGGAGCGCGTGATCGTCGCGGAAATCACCGGGCTGCGCACCGCGCTCGACAGCGCGCGCGGCCCGTCCGAGGACGGCCAGCCGGTCGACGTGCAGGCCACCCGCGAGAAGCTCGCGGAACGCGTCGCGGCGCTGCATGCGCTGCAAGGCGGCGAGCCGATGGTGCCGCTGCAGGTCGACGGCCACGTGGTGGCCGAGATCGTCGCGTCTTGGACGGGCATTCCGCTCGGCCGGATGGTGAAGGACGAGATCGGCACGGTGCTGAACCTGCAGCCGCTGCTCGCCGCGCGCGTGATCGGCCAGGATCATGCGCTGGACGCGATCGCGCAGCGCGTGCGCACCGCATCGGCGAGCCTCGAGGATCCGAACAAGCCGCGCGGCGTGTTCATGTTCGTCGGGCCGTCGGGCGTCGGCAAGACCGAGACCGCGCTCGCGCTGGCCGACATCCTGTACGGCGGCGAACGCAAGATGGTCACGATCAACATGAGCGAGTACCAGGAGGCGCACAGCGTGTCGGGCCTGAAGGGCTCGCCGCCGGGCTACGTCGGCTACGGCGAGGGCGGCGTGCTGACCGAGGCGGTGCGCCGCAACCCGTATTCGGTCGTGCTGCTCGACGAGGTCGAGAAGGCGCACCCGGACGTGCTCGAGATGTTCTTCCAGGTGTTCGACAAGGGCATGATGGACGACGCCGAAGGGCGCGAGATCGACTTCCGCAACACGCTGATCATCCTGACGTCGAACGTCGGCTCGTCGGCGGTGATGCAGGCGTGCCTCAACAAGCCGGCGGAGGAACTGCCCGATCCGGACGCGCTCGCCGAAGCGCTGCGCCCGCAGCTGTACAAGACGTTCAAGCCCGCGTTCCTCGGCCGCATGAAGGTCGTGCCGTACTACCCGATTTCCGACGACGTGCTCGCCGAGATCATCGAGCTGAAGCTGGACCGCATCCGCCGCCGGATCGACGCGAACCACAAGGCCGTGTTCGAATGGGACGAGTCGCTCGTCGACGCGGTGCTCGCGCGCTGCACCGAGGTCGACTCGGGCGCCCGCAACGTCGACCACATCCTGAACGGCACGCTGCTGCCGGAGATCGCGGGCCACGTGCTGGGCCGGATCGCCGACGGCGCGGCCATCGCGCGCATCGCGGTGCGCGCGGACGACGCGGGCGAGTTCGTCTACACGGTCGAATGAGCCCTGCGCGAGCCCTTACATGCATCAACGGATTCACTGAACCATGCCGATCAATCACACCGAGCTGCTGACGCCGATCAGCGATGCGTCGCCGTGCGGCGACGACCTGCTGTTCTCGAACGACTTCGACGCGATCCAGGAAGCGCGGCGCTACGACGATCCGTCGCTCGACCAGGGCGAATGGGTGACCGAGATCAAGGAAGCCGACTGGGGCTTCGTCGTCGAGCGCGCGACCGCGCTCTTGAGCATGCAGACGAAGGACCTGCGGCTCGCCGTGTGGCTGACCGAGGCGCTCGCGCTCGAGGAAGGCATCGCCGGTCTCACCGAGGGCTACGCGCTGCTCGAAGGGCTGTGCCGGCAGTACTGGGACACCGTGCATCCGCTGCCGGAAGGCGACGATACCGAATACCGGCTCGGCAACGTCGCGTGGCTCGCCGGGCGCACGGCCGAGCTGCTGCGCGCGGTGCCGCTGACCGACGGCGCGTCGGGCGCGTTCAGCACGCTCGACTGGGAGGTCGCGCAGCACGTCGCGCAGGCCGTGAAGCGCGACCCCGAGCATGCGGACGACATCGCGCGCGGCAAGCCGTCGGTCGAGCAGATCGACGCGTCGCGGCGCATGACGCCGCTCGCGTTCTACTCGGCGCTGCTCGGCAACCTGAAGGCGTTCGAGTTCGCGATCGACGCGCTCGAGGAAACGCTCGACGCGCGCGCCGGCGACGCGGCGCCGAGCTTCCGGCAGGCGCGCGATGCGTTCGAGACCGTGTACCGCCTCGCCGAGCGCTTCGCGCGCGAGCAGGGCTATACGGGCACGGCGCCGCAGGCGGACGCCCAGGCGCAGCTGCAGCAAGCGGTGTCGCAGCAGCAGCCGGAGCGCATCGAGCCGAGCTTCGGCGCCCCGCATTACATGGAGGAGACCCACGTGCAGCAGCAGCCCGTTCCGCGTCCGGTGCCGCAGATGGTCGCCGGCATCCAGAATCGCGCGCAGGCAGTCGACCAGTTGCGCTCGGTCGCCCGCTATTTCCGGCAGACCGAGCCGCACAGCCCGGTCGCGTATCTCGCGGACAAGGCCGCCGAATGGGCCGACATGCCGCTGCACAAGTGGCTCGAGAGCGTCGTGAAGGATGACGGGTCGCTCGCGCATCTGCGGGAGCTGCTGGGTGTGAAGCCGGAGTGAGGGCGATGATGCGCCCGCTATCTTGCGGATCAGCACCAGGCCGGATATCGATGATGTGAGCGCGGGCGACAAGTGGAACACCTTCGCCGACAGGTGGCACGACACGCGCTGAAGATGTCGACGATCCGGTTCGGCATCTTCACGCGCATCACGACCGCCTTGCGCGATCCCGTGAAGGCCGGGCCTTCCGCGTTGGCTTTCGCCTTTTCCGATCCTCGATCCACGGCAGGAGCGCGATGCCCACTGAGCTCGACATCAACCCCATGAGCAGAAAGAGCACGCCGAATCCAAGCTCGGCGTGCCACGTCCCTGTCACGACGGCTTCATTGCGGCGGGCAATGCCCGGAAACGCGGGCGAAACCCGCAGCCCGTCGTTTGCCGCCGCCGCGCAATACGTCGCCGTCATCGCGGCGATCTGCTCGACGCTGACTTCCGGATCCGGGTGGCGCTCATGAACCGGTGACCCGACCGGCTGCCACGTCGTATCGTATTGCCCCGACTGTCCTGCACCGTACCGGAATACCGCATGTGCTTCCCACGTCGAACGGCTCTTTCCGTAGCGTCTGGTCAGCTCGCATTGCTCGACGGACGAAGGGACATGCGGCCACGCCTGCGCGCGCAGGAGAATGACGGCATTGACGATGCCGCTCGCGCCGCTCAACAGCGCGAGCGCACCGAAGAACAGGATGACCGCCGCCCGCAAGCACCGCAAAGCGAATTTCATGCGCGTGCCCACAGTCCTTTCAGCGCGTCAGTGGCGGGGTGCCAACGAAGCCGTGACCGGGGCCGGCAAACAACGCCGGGATCATGGCCGTCGACAAGCGTCGAAGACGATCCCGCGCGACCCCGACGCCCCGCTCACTGCCCCACCCGGAACTCGATCCGTCGATTCCTCGCCCTGCCTTCCGCCGTATCGTTCGGCGCGATCGGCTGATCCGGTCCCACGCCGGTCGTCGTCATCTGCTGCGACGCGATCCCCTTCGTGATCAGATAGCCTTTCACCGCATCCGCACGCGCCTGGCTCAACGCGATGTTCGACGTGCGATTCCCCGAATTGTCCGTATGCCCGATGAGATCGACCGTCCGGTTCGTCATCTTCGTGAGCGCCGCGGCCATCTGGTCGAGCACCACCTTGCCCTGCGGCGTGAGCGTCGCGCTGCCGGTCTCGAACTCGATCGTGCGGTTCGCGAGCGTCTGGTCGAGCAGCCCCTGCTCGGACGCCGACACGCGCAGCCCGTTCTTGATCGTATAAGTCGGGTTCAGCGTGTTCGCCATGTCGCTCGCGAGCTGCTGGCGCTGCGCTTCGTTGCGCACCTCGCCCTTCATCTCGATCTGCGTGCCGTTGATCTTCAGCTGCCCCTTGCTGATCTGCTTCAGCGGCGCGCCGATCAGCTTCTGCACGTTCGCGCTCCAGTTCGGCGGCGTCGCGACGTCGCCGACCTCGATCTGGTCGACGACGCTGTTCGCGCCATACGTGTCGCGCAGCTTCTGCAGCACGGCGGCCTTGGTCGCCTCGTCGGGCACCTTGCCGCCGACGACGACCTGGCCGGGCGTCGCGTTCGCGGGCGGCGGCGTGGTGACGGCGGCCGGGTGGGCGGCCGCGCCGGACGCCGGCGCGGCGGGCGCGGCATTGCCGGACAGCGTCGTCACGGGCACGTTGCCGGTGCCGACCGGCGTGACGGTCGCGCCGCTGTTCTGCGCGAAGCTGCTGGCGCCGCCGGCCAGCAGGCCGGCGGCGAGGAGGGCGGCGAGGACGGGCGAGAAGCGCGCGCGTCCGGTGTGAATCGTGTTGCGCATGCCGTCAGCCTCCGATGAACGCTTCGCGGAACGCGTCGATGGCGACGCGCAGCGACAGTTGCGGTTGGTCGAGGTAGCTGACGAGCTTGCTGATCCCATGATCGTTTTGCGCATGTGCGTCGATCCACTCCGGATCGTCGATGTCGATGTTGTGGGCGGCATAGGTCTGCGGGTCGACGACGCTCAGCAGCGTCTTCGCGGACGCGCCGTTGAAGCCGATGATGAGCCGCTCGCGCTCGGCGATCGTGCCGAGGAAGATCGCGAGCTCGAAGTCGGCCTGCGCGACGAACGGCGCGATCAGTTCGAGCCAGAACGCGGCGACGAGGCTGCGGTAGAACGGATCGCCCGGCAGCGGCAGCGTGAGGCCGCGCTCGAGGTGCGACGAGCCGCTCTGCATCACCGGGCGCAGCAGCGAGCCGAGCGCGAGCATCGCGCCGCGCAGCCGCACCGGGTGGCCGCTCGCGAGCAGCATCTGCTCGAGCCCGAACAGCGACTGGTGCTCGATGAAATCGTTGAAGGTGCCGTCGTGCGAGTTCGGCGAGCCGCCGATGTCGATCGGCACCTGCGTGTCGCCGAGCGCCTGCAGCGCGCCGGGCGGCTCCTCCTTGCCGAGCAGCGGCGGGATCTGCGCGGCGACGCGCGACCACAGGCGCGCGAACGCGAGCGGGCTGCGCGCGAGGAACGACAGCGGCCGCTCGACCTCGAGCGCGGTCGCGCCGAGGAACGGGAAGCGGCGCATCGACACGTCGTGGCTCGCGACCATGTGGCCGGCGATCGCGAGCTTGCTGCGCGAACCGAGGAACGCGAAGTGCATCGGCTGCGCGTCTTCATAGACGATCTTCCAGCGCGGGTCCTCGGCGAGCAGTTCGAGCGCCTGCGCGATCCAGCGGTCCAGCGTCTGCAGCAGCTGCGGGTTGTGCGGGCTCTTCACGAAGTCGCCGCGCGACGGAATCTTGCCGAAGTAGGCGATCTGCGCCTGAACGGTTTGCGTCATTGCGCCCCCTGTGCGTTCGATGCGGCGGCGGCCGCGACGGCCGCCGCGGCCGGCGCCGCGCCCGATGCGCCGGCACCCGGCTGGGCGGTGGCGTTGACGGCCGAGCCCGCGCCGACGTCGGCGACCGACGACGGCAGGCGCAGCCCGCGCAGGCTCTGCTGCTGCGGCTGGTCGCCGCCGCCGGCCGTCGGCTGCGACGTGCTGATGATGCGCATCGTCACCGACACGTTCACGCTGCCCTGCGTCCACGTGAGGTCGAAGGTGCCGTCCGGGCGGCGCTTGCGCTGCGCGGAGTTGATCAGCTTCTCGAGGCCGTAGCGGCCCGGCTCGTTGACGAGCTGGATCGTGCGGCCGTCGAAGGTGGTTGCCGACAGCGTCGCGCCCGGCGAGCCCTGCGGGTTCGGCCACACGAAGTTGGTCCACTGCGGCGGCGTGTTGCGGTAGCGCAGCTGCTGGCCGTCGATCGCGACTGTGTACTCGGTCGTGCCGGTGCTCGGCTGCGGCAGGATCTGGAACACGGTCTGCGGTTCCGACGAGGCCGTCGCGCCGCCGCCCGCCGCGCCGCCCGCGAGCGGTGCGACCCAGCGCGCGAAGCCGCTCGTGAAGTCCGGCGCGAGCGCGAGGCCCATGTCGCCCCAGGTGCGGGCCGCGAGCGTGTCGCCGCGGCGCACCGCGAGCGGCCCGAGCGTCGTGCCGACGAACTTCGCGATCGAGCCGTCCGGACCGAACACCTGCGCGATCTCGCCGGCGCCGGCCTCGACCTTCGCGTTCGCCGCGAACGGGTACTTCGTCGCGAGCGAGCCCTGGAACGGCTGGTAGACCTGCGCGTTCCACACCTTGTTGACCTCGGCGCTGGCCGGCTGGATCACCACCGCGAACGCCTGCATCAGCGGGCGCACCAGCAGCGGCCGCAGCGACTTGCGTTGCCCGTCGGTGAGGCCCGTCAGCATCTGCTCGTCGACGAACTTCAGCGAATCGGCGAGCTCCGAGCCGTTGCCGTCGAGCGTCTGCTGCATCAGCTGGCGCGCGCCGGGGCCCGGGTCGCCCTGGTTCTTGATCACGTTGAAGCGGGTGCGGACCTTCGACAGCGTGTCCATGTAGCCCTTCAGCATCGAGGTGCCGTCATGCGACGCGACGATCCGCGCGAGGCCGACGAACTCCTGGCCGACCGGGCCCATCGGCACGTCCGCCGGGTTGCCGTTGATGTCGATGTTGGCGGCCGCGACCTGGCCCGCCTGCGAGCGCGAGAACAGCTGCTTGACCCAGTTGACGACGCCCGTCTGCGCCTTCCTGATCGTCGCGTTCGCGACCGACGGGTTGTCCCACGAGGTCTGGTCGTACGCGGTCTCGAGGATCTTGCGGATCGGCGAATCCTGCGGATCGCCGAGACGGTTCATCCCGTCGACCGCCTGGCCGAAGCTGCTGAAGCCCTGCACCGCGATGCCCTGCATGAACTTCTGCCAGTGCTGCGCGTAGTCGGTCTTGTACATGCCGACGAGGGTCTTTTGGATCTGCTCGGGGCTGCCCTCGAGCGTCAGGTCGTCCTGCGTCGCGGTGTTCAGCACCCAGTCCTTCGCCTGCAGCTCCTTGGTGGCCGCGTCGCGGATCGCCGGCTGCACGTACTGGAACCACGCGTCGCGCGTGAACGTGCCCGGAATCGCGTAGCTGCCGGCCACCAGGCCCTGGCTGCCGTCGCCGACGATGCGCGCGACGGTCATCGGCGCGAAGCGGGTCGCCGCGCGCGCCTTGATTTCCTCATAGACGCGCTGGCGGGCCGGCATCCCGCGCACGACGCGGCGCAGGCTGTCGCGGGTCTGGTCGACGAGCGCGAGGTTCGCCTCGATCATCGGCCAGTCGTTGTCGTTCACGCGTGCGAGGTAGAACGAGATCATGCGTTCGGCGCTGCGGATCATCTCGTCGCGCGGCATGTTGCCCCGGTTCGTCTCGAGCCAGCCGCGCCAGAAGCGCGCGACCTGGTCGGTCAGGTGCGCCTGCTCGACGTGGCGCTTGTCGGACAGCATCAGGTAGGTCTTCAGCGCGTTGTACGCGTCCTGCACGTTGGTCGGCGACGCGTCGCTGTACAGGCCGCCCTGCTGTTGTTGTTGCTGCTGCTGGGCCGGTGCGCCGGCCTGCGGTGCGGCGCCGGCCGGGCTGGTCGACACCGGCAGCGGGCCCGCCTGCGCGGCGCCGGATTCCGGCGGGCGCGTCATCGGCACGAGCTGGTCGGGGTGCGCGTTCACGTCCTTCAGGAACGACGCGAGGTTCTGCGACACCGGGCTCAGCAGGATCTGGCGCACGCCGTTGTAGTACTCGGTCAGCAGGTGCTGCTCGAGGCGGTCGCCCTGGTAGAGGCCGAGCGACACCGACAGCGGCTTGTCGCGGCGGAACTGCTCGAGCTGTTCGATCCGGTCCTCGAGAATGTCCATCGCCTGCAGGCGCGACTGCAGGTCGTTGCGGCCCTGCTGCAGGCGCGTGACGTTGTCGAGGTCGGCCTGCACGTTCGCGACGAGCTGCTGGTTGCCGATCGTCGACCAGGTCCAGCCGCCGAGCGCGAGCGCGAGCGCCGCGACGAAGCCGAAGAAGGTGGCGTAGCGCAGCCGCGTCTTGGTCGGGCTCGCGAACTGCCGCACCGTCTGGCGATCGGCGAAGATCACCTTCGAGAACAGGTCGCGCAGGAAGAAGCCGTTCTTCGAGAACGCGCTGTGCGGCTTGGGCAGCGCGCTGCCGTCGAGGCCGAAGCGGTGCGCGATGCGCTGCGCGGCGGCACTGTTGGTCTCGCCTTCCTGCAAGGCGCTGGTGAAGTAGAAGCCGCGGAAGATCGGCTTGTACTGGAACGGGTTGTTCTCGAACAGCGTCGCGAGGAACGCGCGCAGCGACGGCTTGATGGTCGAGAACTCGAGCGGGAAGCTGAGCTGGCCCGGCGACAGCTGGTTGCCGCGCGACAGCGACAGCTGCGCGACGCTGATTTCCTTCAGGCCTTCGTACAGCTCCTCGAAGCGCTCGTCGAACAGCGCGACCACGTCGCGCTTCTCGTCCGGCTCATAGGGCAGCGTCGCGCCCCATACGCGGTCGTACTCGTGCTTGTCGCTGCTGCTGAAGAATTCGGTGAAGCCGGTGATCAGGTCCGCCTTCGTGAACATCACGTAGACGGGCGCGAACACTTCGAGCTTCTCGGTCAGTTCCTGCACGCGCTGGCGGAGGTTTTTGGCGAGGTTGATCGCGAATTCGGGGCGGTTGCCGGTGAGTTCGGCGATGCTCGCGGTGACGATGATCCCGTTGATCGGCGCCTTCGGGCGGTAGCGCTTGAGCAGGCCGAGGAAGCCGAGCCATTCGCTGCGGTCCTCCTCGTGCACCGAGTAGCGGCCCGCCGTGTCGAGCAGGATGCCTTCGGTCGTGAAGAACCAGTCGCAGTTGCGGGTGCCGCCGATGCCGTGGATCACGGCGCTGTTCTTGTCCGCGAACGGGAACTGCAGGCCGGAATTGATCACCGCGCTGCTCTTGCCGGCGGCCGGGTTGCCGATCACGATGTACCACGGCAGTTCGTACAGCGCGGAGCCGCCCGAGACCTGCCCGATCTTCGACGTCTTGATCGTCTTCACCGCGTCGGACAGGCGCGTGCGCAGCACGTCGAGGTCGGCGGACTTCGTGTCCTGCGCCGCGGCGGCGGCGGCCGGCGCGGTGATCTTGCCGGTTTCCGCCTGTTCCTCGAGCATCTCGCCGAGCTGGCGGTTCGCGCGCTTCACGCGCCAGCGCCGCCACAGCGCGACGGCGAGCCACAGCGCGAGAATCGCCGCGAAGGCGAGCGCCGCCCACAGGAGCGGCAGCTGCAGCGTATCGGCGACGATGAAGAGGATCGCCGCGAGCGCGACGATCCCGACGATCGAGAGCGTACGCGGATGGGTCAGCACGTTGAGGATGCGTTGCATAGGACGTTCAGGTTCCGGTGCGATTCGATGAGGCGACGCAGGCGCGCCGAGCGGCAAGGGTGGCGCCGCGATGTGTCGCCATGCTGTCAAACGGGGTGAAAGGGGCCGGCATCAATGCGTCCGCGGCATCGGAGAGGGCGCGCGCATTAACGAAAGGACACTGTGAGATTTAAAACGGAACCGGCGGCCCCGGATAATCGCGCACCGGAATGCACGACCGCTTGTACCGCCCATATCGTTTCCTGCCGGGATATTAAAAAGCCCCATGCCGCCCTCATTATTTCCTGTCCGGCCGCGTTGGCTAGCGGCCGCGTCCCAGCTTAAAACCGGGTTTATGGTATTCAACGTGCCCGAGATCCATCATTTTCCATCGGCCGCCCCAGGTCAGGCCGACCTGCTCGGCGACCTGTCCGTATAACTGGTAGCCGCGCATCGCCCACGGATCTTTTTCGGAAATCACCAGCTTGCCGTCGCGCAGGAACGCATTGTCCGACGCCAGCCCGTATTGGTGATAACTCTGGAACGCCGCCGCATTGGTCACGTTGCTGCCCATTTGCGCCAGCCGGTTTTGCCGTTCCGGGCTCCGGTAACCTTCCAGCAACGCCATTTCATAACCGTGTTGCTCGTGCATGATCTTGTAGACCAGCAGCAGGCGCGTGCGGAAATCCGGATCCAGCAGGTTCCAGTCGCGGCTGGCGTCCTTCAGTGCCGGCCGCACCAGCTCGACTTCCTTGGTGGCAAAGACTTCCGGCGGCAACGGCGGCGGCGGCACGAGCTGCTCGCCCTGCAGCAGGGCGGCGATCTTCTCGTCGGGCGCGCGCGCCGTGTCGTCGTATTGAAATAATTGCCGGCCGCGCAACGCAATGGCGACCAATGGCGGCGTCGCAAGAATACCTGTCGACACCATAATCAGCAAGCGTCGTCGGACAAGTAAATTTTGCACACCATTTAAAGCATCCCGGGTAACGGTTGCCGATTTAACAATCTGACCGCGGGTGCGCATCGCGCGATCGTTCGCGCGGCGCGTGAGACGGCCGTGAAACTGGGCGACCGATTCGAAAACGGTCGCGCGGACGCCAGGTAAAAGCAGCAGCGCCGCGAGGGCGACCGCGGCGGCGAAATAGGCGATGAGTGCGACGGCAATCAACGATATCCCCGGAAATTGGAATTGATTGTGTTTTGCAATGCTTGCTCTTAGAATCAGGCCTGCTCTGAGAGGCCGGGCTATATTATCGCGGCGAATTAAACCAGGATTCAATGAGACGCTGAATGAGTGCGCCGGAAAATTCAAATCCAAAAACTCCGCCCAGCCTGCTGTCCGATACGAAACAGGCAGACGGGCCTCAGCATTCGCGCATTCTCGCGAATCTGGAAGGCCGCGTCACCCAGCAGGCTGAACCGCCGCGCCGCTCGCTGAAGGCGCCGATCGCAGCGGTCGTTGCGCTCGTGGTCGCGGTGGGCGGCTGGGGCGCATGGCGCATGCAGCAGGCGAGCGATACCCCCGTGGCCGTCGCGGCCGCGCCCGCCGTGCAGGCACCAGCGCCCGCGAAGGCCGCGCCCGCCAGCGCGGCCGCGCCGCAGCTCGCGCAGAACGCCGCGAGCGCGCCGCAGCCGGCCACGATCGTCAACGACGACACGGCATCCAGATCCGCTGCATCCGCGGCGTCCGCTCCGGCGGCCGACAACGGCCGCCTGTCGCGCGCGCTCGCGAACGGCGCCGACGATGCGTCGGGCGCCGCGCCGGCAGCAGCGGCGGCCGCGGCTGCGAAGCCCGATATCGCGAAAGCCGATGCCGTGAAAGCCGATGCCGCGAAAGCCGATGCCGTGAAAGCCGATGCCGTGAAAGCCGACACCGCGAAAGCCGATACCCCGAAGAGCGCAAAGGCCGCCACGGGGGCCGCACGCGGCAAGACCGACGCGAAGACGGACGCAAAGGCCGACGCCGCGCACGCGAAGGCCGACGCGAAGAAGCACCGCAAGGAACAGCAGCAGGCCGAGCTCGCACAGGCGAAGAAGCGCCGCGATGCGCAGGCGCGCACCGCGACCGCGAAGGATGATCCGGACGCCGACCTGCTCGCAGCGCTCGTCGCGCGCACGAAGCCGGCCGACAAGAAGAGCAGTGCGACCGCTGCCCAGGCCGCGCCGACCAAGACCGCCGCATCCGCTGCGACATCCGGCGGCGGCACGGCGCTCGCCGCGCGCGTGAAGGAGTGTTCGGAACGCGGCTTCTTCGAGGATCAGCTGTGCCGGTGGCGCGTGTGCGACGGCCACTGGGGCAAGGATCCCGCGTGCCCGGCCGCGGCGCAGAACCGCCAGTAAGCCGCCGTTGCGCCCTGATGCATGCGCCGCCCCTCCGGGCGGCGTTAATGAGATGGTCAGCCCGATCCCTACTCAGCGGACTACGCTGAGTGGGGATTGTTCTTTTTGGGGACCATCATGCTTTGTGCGCCGCGCGCCCGCTTTGTGACGGTGTCACGAAGATGGCACACTGGTCGGGCATATAACCCCCTTACCCTTGTTGCGCGGCGCCCGCGCGCGGGCGGCGATCGCGCCGGCCGCACGGCGCGACGCGGCCGCGCGCCGCACGACCTTCGACATGATCGTACAGACTTACGGCGCCGATACGTCCGGCATGGTGTGCGGGTTCCGCTTCCTGCCCGGCGAGCCGGGCGCGACGCTCGACGCGGATTCGGCCGCCGCGTGGCTGCACCAGCAGCGGACGGCCGAGCCGGACGACGCATTCGTCTGGCTGCACTTCAACCTCGCGCACGGCGCCAGCGAGCGCTGGATGCGCACGCATCTCGGGCTGCCCGACAGCTTCTTCGAGTTCCTGCACGACGGGTCGCGCTCGACGCGCATCGAGCAGGAGGACGGCGCGCTGCGCGCGATCGTCAACGACGTGATGTTCAACCTCGAGCTGACGCCGTCGGAGATCGCGACGCTGTTCGTCCACGTCGAGCGGCGCGTGATGGTCACCGCGCGGCTCAAGCCGCTGCGTTCGGTCGACACGCTGCGCGCGAGCGTGCGGGACGGCGAGCGCTTCCGCTCGCCTGCGGAGCTGCTCGTGCATCTGCTGCGCGACCAGGCCGACCTGCTGATCCACATCGTGCGGCGCACCAGCATCGACGTCGACCGGATCGAGGATCGCTTCCTGTCGCAGCGCCTGACCGCGAGCCGCGTCGAGCTCGGCGTGATGCGCCGCACGCTGACGCGCCTGCAGCGCATGCTCGCGCCGGAGCCCGGCTCGATCTTCCGGCTGCTCGCGAAGCCGCCGGCCTGGCTGCATGCGGAGGACAGGCAGGCGCTGCGCGAGTCGACCGAGGAATTCTCGCTGGTGCTCGCCGATCTCGCGGGGCTGGTCGAGCGGATCAAGCTGCTGCAGGAAGAGATCGGCTCGCGCCTCGACGAGCAGAACAACCGCACGCTGTTCACGCTGACGCTGGTGACCGTGATCGCGCTGCCGATCAACATCGTCGCGGGCTTCTTCGGGATGAACGTCGGCGGGATTCCGTTCTCGGAGAACAAGCACGGCTTCTGGCTGATGGTGCTGTTCGTCGCCGGCTTCACGGCGCTTGCCGCGTGGTGGGCATTTCGCCGGCGCGGCGGCGATCGCTAGCGGCGCACCCGGGCGCGCATGAAAAACGGGCCTCCACCGGAGGCCCGTCGTTCGTTCGGACACCGCCGCGCGCGCGATGCGGGGCGCGCGGCAGGCCGAGGCTCAGGCGTATTACTGCGTGAGCGTCTTGCGCGGCACGAACTTGCCCTGATAACGCAGCGCCGGATGTTCCTGCGGCGTCGTGATGCCGTCGAACGTCGGCGTCTGGCGCAGCTTCATCGCCGCCGGCGATGCGACCGAGCCGATCGACGTCGAGCGCGATGCCGGCGCGAGATTGTTCGCGACGAGCAGCGCGGCTTCGCTCTTCAGGTTCGCGAGCAGCACCGGGTCGGTCGAGCGGTTGACCTGCGTGAGCAGCCCGCTCCATGCCGCATCGCTGTAGTTCACCACGTAGTAGTCGAGGCCGCTCGGATCCGCGACCACGCCCGTGCAGCCGTCCACGCGGATTTGCGCCTGCGTGTCCTTCAGCGCGTACGTCGTGCGGTTCGCGAGGCCCTGGCCATACGCGAGCGTGATCGGCACCGTCCACTGCGTGCCCGGATACGGGTTCTTGTTCGGGAACGGCTGCTGCTTCAGCGTGACGACGGTCTGGTTCTTCGTCAGGTCGCACTGCGTGTCGAGCGTGACCAGCGGCACGCCGGTCTGGCGCGTGTAGCTGTCGCCGATCGGGCCGACGGCCTGGCCGGTCGACTTCGACACCGCGTCCCACAGGCGCTTCGGCGTGCCGTTGCCGAACGAGTAGTCGGTCAGGTATTGCTGCAGGCCCGAACGCAGCGGCTGTTCGCCGACGAAGTTCTCGATCGTCTTCAGCACGTGCGCACCCTTGTTGTAGACGAACGCGCTCGCGCTCACCACGAAGTCGTTCGACGCCCACCCGTTGAAGTTCGGGGCGACCGGGAACGCGTTCGGGCCGATGTCGCGGTTGATCACGCGGTACTTGTTCGTCACCTGGTCGAGCCAGCTGAACTCGTCCGGGAAGAACTGGATCGTCGTCTTCACCTCGAAGAAGCGCGCGAACGATTCGTTCAGCCAGACGTTGTCCCACCAGTCGGTGGTGACGAGATCGCCGAACCACTGGTGCGCGACTTCATGCGTCAGCACCTGGTTGCCGTAGCGCGACATCGGCTTGCCCGGTTCGGGCAGGATGTCGTCCGCGAACTCGAGGATCGACCCCCAGTTCTCCATCCCGCCGAAGTTCAGGTTCTTCTCCGCCTTGAACGCATCGTTCGCGGCAACCGTGTCGAACTTCGTCAGCGGCAGCGGAATGCCCGTGTAGCGATAGTAGAAGTCGAGCGCCTGCTTGGTGCGCTGCATCGCCGGCTGCGCCCAGTCGCGCATGCCCGGCGGCGTGAACACGCGCAGGTGCAGGCCCTTGCCGTCCGGCAGCGGGCTCGAGAAGTCGTCCTCGTAGGTATCGAACAGGCCGCCGCCGAAGAACACCAGGTACTGCGGCATCGGCGGGGTCTTCTCGAACGACACGAGCTTGTAGCCGCCGCCGACGTTCGTCGACGGCTTCTCGGCGCCATTCGACACGACGCGCCAGTTCTGCGGCACTTCGGCGGTGATTTCATAGGTCGGGCGGAACGCCGGCTCGTCCCAGCCGGGGAACCACTGGCGCGCGAGGTTGGTTTCGCCCTGCGTGAGAATCGCGCCGCTCGTCGTGCCGTCGGTGGCCTTCAGGTCGACGCGGAACACGCCTTCGGCGGCCGAGCAGCCCGGATACGGATCGTCGCCGCAGCTGCCGCCGGTGTGGTTGACCGGATCGTCGTAGGTCTTGAAGTTGATGATGCCCGACCACTCCATGTGCAGCGAATAGGTGCCGGGCGAGATCGTGCCGCTGGCCGGGCGCAGCTGGTAGAAGTCGCCCTTGTCCTGCGGCGTCGCGATCAGCTGCACGTTGCCGGGCTGCAGCGTGACGCGGCCGTTGGTGAACTTGATCCGGTGGCCGGCGACCACGATCGACGACACCGGCTTGAGCACCTTGATCTCGACGTCGGCGCGGCCGTCGAACGCGTTCAGCGCGTCGTTCGGGCGGAACCACAGACGGTAGTTGACCGGCACCACGGTGTCGGGCATCTCGACGGGGCGCACGCTCTTGTCCACGTTGGACGCGGCCGGCTGAGGCGCGGCCGGCGTCGACGCGGCATTCGGGTTGCCGGCCGCGCTGAGCGCGGAAGCCGAGCCGGCGCCGCCGTCATCGCCGCCGCATCCGGCGAGCGCGAGCGCCGCGACGATCGGCAGATAACGCATCTTGCGATTGTTCATCCACATACTGAAACCTCGATTATTGAAAGGAGTCGTTCAGTGCTGCGAAAACACCCGGCAAAAAGCATCCCCTCGCCGTTAATCAACAGCGACGTGAAATGCCAATGACGGATTATTCGAAAAGACGGCTGGCTGACTACGTGAAGGTAATCATGATTTGCTGCCCCCTCTGGATTTTCAATTGTCGGTTAACTTGTCGGTTCAAATATGCCGGGCGCGTGTTGTACTGAATGGAATTCGCGCGCACGGCAAGCGGCGGCGCGCCCGGGCGGGCGCGCAACCCCATCGAATCGACGGCCAACGGGGCAGGCCGGGCCTTGCGCCGCGCGACCGGAACGCGTCGTTGGCGCTCCGTAAAATCGTCGTCATGCGGCATCGAGGTTTGTCAGCCTGCTCGAAGGATGGGTCAATATACTTGATGGTTTTGAGTAAAGGAAACGAAAAATTTAGAGAATGCTTCGCTTGAAATTTTCGCGATTCATTGAATGATCTCCGTCGTTAATTCGCTTGTCTGTTTAGTCCGCGAATCCGTAGTTTTAATGTATTAAAGATCGGCGGGGGCGCGGGAAACTACGAAGTCCGGGGCGCCGGCGCGCGCCCGGTACAATGCCGCAACGCCCGTTCGCCGCGAGGAGGCCGCCGATGTCGCCTGTCCCGTTCCGTGCCGCGCCGTTGCGCGCCATCCTGTTGCTGGTTGCCGCCGTGCTCGTGCTCGGCGGGTGCGCGGGCCTGATGCCCGACCGTGTGCATGTGACGGTCGCCGGGCTCGAGCCGCTCGTCGGCCAGGGGCTCGAGATGCGCTTCAACCTGAAGCTGCGCGTGCAGAACCCGACCGACGCGCCGATCGACTACGACGGCATCGCGGTGACGCTGGAGCTGAACGGCCAGCCGTTCGCGAGCGGCGTCAGCGATCGCGTCGGCGTCGTGCCGCGCTTCGGCGAGGCGGTGCTCGACGTGCCGGTGTCGGTGTCCGCGTTCGCCGCCGCGCGGCAGGCGTGGAACCTGGCCGGCGCCGCGTCGGCGGGCGAGCTGCCGTATGCGCTGCGCGGCCGGCTCGCGGGCAGCGCGTTCGGCGCGGTGCGCTTCACCGACGCGGGCACGCTGCGCCTGCCGGCGATGCCGGGCTGGGGCGGGTGACACGCGCGGCGGCGCCTGACGATCCTTGATGTTCTCTTCACACGATTTCTCGATGTTGCGCCGCGATCGCGCCTAAACTGGCCGGGTCCGACTGGCGGACTTTTCGATGAGGAGTGCACATGGCAGCGAAATTCGTCATCAAGCAGGCGACCAACGGCCAGTTCCTGTTCCACCTGAAGGCCGGCAACGGCGAGATCATCCTGCGCAGCGAGCTGTACAAGACAAAGGCGTCGGCGGAGAACGGCGTCGCGTCGGTGCGCAAGAATGCGCCGGACGACGGCCGCTACGAGCGCAAGACCGCGCACAACGGCGAGTACATGTTCAACCTGAAGGCCGGAAACCACGAGATCATCGGCACGAGCGAGACGTATGCGACCGAGGCGGGCCGTGACAACGGCATCGCATCGGTGAAGCAGAACGCCCCCGACGCGCCGCTCGAGGATCTGACCTGACACGCCGCCCGCACGGACGCCGCCGGCCCCGCCGCCCGTCCTTTGCCGCGTCGAGCAAAGCAGGGTAAGGTGTGGTCCGCGCGGCGGATTCCCGCTGCCTGTCGAAGTCAACCGTTGCCGAGTTCGCGTGACCGAATTTCCCGTTTTCCACTGGACCGACGCCGCCGGCGTCGATCATGCCGTGCGCTGGCGTTCCGAAGCCGGCGTGGCGCCGCCCAAGCGTGCGGTGCCGGCCGACGACCGCATCAATGCCGACGCCGCCTATCGTCTCGCGTGCGAGGGCACCGCGCTCGTCTGGCAGGGCGATTTCCAGAACGCGCGCCAGCTCGTGCAGGCGATGGCGCGCCGCGTCGACCGCAAGCCGAAGAAGGCGAAGGCCGCGGCCGGCGCCGACGCGTTCAACCTGCATCGCCTCGCGCAGTCGCAGCGCGCCCGCACGCTCGGGATGGTGCTGATTCCGCTCGACGCCGACTACACGATTGCGCTGCGCCGCGCCCCCGATGTGCGCGCCGCGTGCGAGGAAGCGTACGGCCCCGGCGGCGCGCCGTCGGTCGTGTCGCTGCGCGAGCTGCTCGGCCTCGTCGGCGCGCACGAGTGGCGCAAGAAGGGCGTGCCGATTCCGGCGCTCGGCGGCGCGCCGATTCATCCGTACTACGGCGTGTTCTCGCCGGTGCGCGGCGAATACGTCGAGCTCGTCGCGCGCGCGCCGCTGCCGGCCGACACGCTCGCGTTCGACGTCGGCACCGGCACCGGCGTGCTGGCCGCGGTGCTCGCGGCGCGCGGCGTCAAGCGGGTGGTTGCAACCGACCAGGATGCGCGGGCGCTCGCCTGCGCGCGCGAGAACGTCGAGCGGCTCGGCTATGCGGCGCAGGTCGACGTCGTCGAGGCCGACCTGTTCCCGGCCGGCCGTGCGCCGCTCGTGGTCTGTAATCCGCCGTGGGTGCCGGCCCGGCCGAGCGCGCCGATCGAATACGCGGTCTACGATCCGGACAGCCGCATGCTGCGCGGCTTCCTCGCCGGGCTCGCCGCGCACCTCGAGCCGGGCGGCGAGGGCTGGCTGATCCTGTCCGATTTCGCCGAGCATCTGGGCCTGCGGCCGCGCGACACGCTGCTGCAGTGGATCGACGAAGCGGGCCTCGTCGTGCTCGGCCGCGACGACATCCGCCCCGCGCACCCGAAGGCGGCCGACGCCGACGATCCGCTGCACGCCGCGCGCCGCGCGGAAGTGACGTCGCTCTGGCGGCTCGGCGCGCGGAGCTGAGCGCGCGTTTTCGGTAAACTGACGCCATTCCTCACGATTTCCCGCCAGCGGGCCGCGCGCTTTCCACGCGCGCGGCCCGGTGCCGCTTCACCATGTCGAACAAGACCCACGATATCCGCCCCGAGCAGTCCGTCGAGCTGCTGAAGGAACTGCACATCCTGACCCGCGACGGCAAGCTGAACCAGGACAGCCGCCGCAAGCTGAAGCAGGTCTATCACCTGTTCCAGTTCATCGAGCCGCTGCTCGCCAGCGTGCAGGCCGAGCGCGGCGGCGTGACGCTCGCCGATCACGGCGCGGGCAAGTCGTATCTCGGCTTCATCCTGTACGACCTGTTCTTCAAGCAGCAGCCGGGGCACGGCACGCCCGCGTTCGCGTCGCACATCTATGGGATCGAGACGCGCGAGGAGCTGGTCGCGCGCTCGGCCGAACTCGCCGCGCGGCTGGGTTTCGGCGGGATGTCGTTCCTTAACCTGTCCGTGGCCGAGTCGATCACGTCGCCGCTGCTGCCCGCGACGGTCGACGTCGTTACCGCGCTGCACGCGTGCGACACCGCGACCGACGACGCGATCCGCTTTGCGCTCGCGAAGCAGGCGCGGCACATCGTGCTGGTGCCGTGCTGCCAGGCGGAGATCGCCGGCGTGCTGCGCAGGAACAAGGGCAAGTCGCTCGCGAACGCGCTGACCGAGGTGTGGCGGCATCCGCTGCACACGCGCGAATTCGGCAGCCAGATCACCAACGTGCTGCGCTGCCTGCAACTCGAGGCGCACGGCTACCAGGTCAGCGTGACCGAGCTGGTCGGCTGGGAGCACTCGATGAAGAACGAGCTGATCATCGCGCAGTACAAGAACCTGCCGCGCCGTCGCCCGGGCGAGCGGCTCACCGAAATTCTCGACATGTTCGGCCTCGCGGAGCTGCGCGAGCGCTTCTTCGTGCCGCAGGGCGCGCAGCCGGCCGGCGAGGAAGCGGCGCCCGTCGCCGACTGATCCGGCCGCCGCCCGCCGCTCAGACGTCGTCGCCGGCGCGGCTCATCCAGTCGCGCCAGCCGTCGTGGCCGAGGCGGCGCAGCGTGTCCTGGTTTTTCTCGTAGATCGCGGATGCATCCGGAAACGCGTCGACCGCGCGCGCGATGCTGTCCTCGCGCAGCAGGTGCAGGATCGGATACGGCGCGCGGTTCGTGTAGTTCTCGATGTCGTCGGGTTCGCTGCCTTCGAACCGGTAGTCCGGATGGAAGCTCGCGATCTGCAGCACGCCGTCGAGCTTCAGCTGCCGCACGAGCCGGTCGGCGAAGAACAGCGCATCGTTGTAGTCGACGAAATCCGCGAACGCGCGCGGGTAGATCACGAGCGTCGTGTCGACCTGCTTCGGATCGGCGGCTTCGAGCAGCCGCAGCTCGGTTTCGAGATCGGCGAGCGCATCCTCGAGCGTCGCCGCTTCGCTGATCGCGTAGCGCACCTGCTCCTTCACGTAGACGCTTTTCGCGAACGGACACAGATTGAGCCCGATCACCGCGCGCGCGAGCCAGTGCCGGGTGGCGGCGAGGATGTCGTCGTGCGAAGGGGCGCGGGTGTCGGTCATGGCAGGGCGGAAAGATCGGAGACGGCCGCATTGTAGCGGGCGCGGCGCAGGCCGCTCGTCACGCGCATGCAGCCTCGATCAGCTGCGTGGCCAGCGCCGGCGCCGCGCCGATCGGCGTCTCGCCGTACCGGTACGTCTGGCTCGCCGCGTAGATCCCCTCGATCACGAGCGCGAGCGAATCGGCCAGGAAGGCCGGCTGCCGCGCGCCGGCGCTCGCGCACAGCTCGACGAGCCGCGCCATCAGCCGTTCCTTGTTCTGCGCGACGCGTTCGCGCGCCGGGTGCGACGCGTCCGGGAATTCCGCGGCGACGTTGACGAACGGGCAGCCGCGGTAATCCTTCTGCGTCGCGCGCTCGGCGAGATCGGTGAAGTACTGGATCAGCTGCGCCTTCGGCTGGCCGGGATGCTTCGCGACGCTCGTGTCGAAGCGCTCGAAGAAGCACGCATCCATCCGCTCCAGATACGCGAGGATCAGCTCGTCCTTCGACGAGAACTGGCGATACAGGCTCATCTTGTTGACGCCGGCCAGCTCCACCACGGCCTCGACGCCCACCGCGCGCACCCCTTCCCTGTAGAACAGCTCTTCGGCCGCGCGCAGCAGGTGCTCCTGCGCGGCAGCGCCCGAGATCGGCTGCCGCGTGCGGCGCGACGCGGGCTTGGCGGTCTCGATGTCGGACATGTTGGCCTCGAAGTCGAAATTGAATGCTTGACATGTTACCGACTGGTCACTACGATCGCAACACACTTGTGACTGATCGGTAACAATGCGATCGGATCGATGACAACTGCCAGGCGTCGGCCAGGGGCCGGCCGACGCGGGGTGCGGCGGAGGTGGCCCGTTTTGCGTGGGACCGGGCGAGGCGCTGAGGCGCTGATTCCGGTCGACAGCGCTGCATGGGACTGGACTAAGTGCGCAAGCGCCGAGTCCGGTCGACAGGAGAATACGGACATGAACTGGGCGGCAAGACGAATCGGCGGGCGCTTCCACTACGGATGGCTCGCGGCGGCGGTGGTATTCCTGATCCTGCTGGCGGCGGCCGGCACCCGAGCGACGCCGAGCGTGCTGATGGTGCCGCTCGAGCGGGAGCTCGGCTGGAGCCGCGCGGCGATCTCGCTGGCGATTTCGGTGAACATCGCGCTCTACGGGCTGACCGGGCCGTTTGCGGCCGCGGCGATGCAGCGCTTCGGGCTGCGGCCGACCATCCTGACCGCGCTCGTGACGATGGGCGCGGGCGTTGCGCTGTCGTCGATGATGACGCAGAGCTGGCAGATGGTGCTGATCTGGGGCCTGATGGTCGGCAGTTCGACGGGCGTCGTCGCGCTGACGCTGTCGGCGACCTTCGTCACGCGCTGGTTCCACGCGCGGCGCGGGCTCGTGATGGGGGTGCTGACCGCAAGCACGGCCACCGGCCAGCTCGTGTTCCTGCCGATGCTCGCGGCGATCGCGCAGCGGCACGGCTGGCGGCCGGTCGTGCTGGTCGTCGCGCTGGCGGCGGCGATCGTGATTCCGCTCGTCGCGCTGCTGCTGCCGGAGCGGCCGTCCGACGTCGCGCTGCGTCCGTACGGCGAGCCGGCCGATGCGCCGCCCGCCGCCGACGCGTCGAAGGAGAACCCGCTCAAGGTCGCATTCGGCACGCTGCTTACCGCCAGCCGCTCGCGCGATTTCTGGCTGCTGTTCTTCAGCTTCTTCATCTGCGGCGCGAGCACCAACGGCTACGTCGGCACGCACCTGATCGCGATGTGCAGCGACTACGGGATGACGGAAGTGCAGGGCGCGTCGCTGCTCGCCGCGATGGGCGTGTTCGACCTGTTCGGCACCACGCTGTCGGGCTGGCTGTCCGACCGCTACGACAACCGCGTGCTGCTGTTCTGGTACTACGGGCTGCGCGGGTTGTCGCTGATCTACCTGCCGCACGCGTTCGGCATCGATTTCTTCGGGCTGCCGCTGTTCGCGATGTTCTATGGGCTCGACTGGATCGCCACCGTGCCGCCGACGGTGCGGCTCGCGACCGACGTGTTCGGCAAGACGGCCGCGCCCGTCGTGTTCGGCTGGATCGTCGCCGGCCATCAGCTCGGCGCGGCGTTCGCGGCGCTCGGCGCGGGGATGCTGCGTGCGAGCCTCGGCACCTACACGATCGCGTCGATGATCTCGGGCGGGCTGTGCATCCTCGGCGCGCTGGTCGTGCTGCGCATCAACCGCGGCACGTCGCGCGCGGCGGCGCAGCCGGTCTGAGCATCGGGCAGGCGGGCCGCGCGCGGCCCGGCCATAGCAGGATCGGCGATTTGCATTGATCGCCCCGGCCGGGCGCGGCGGCGCGCAACCGGTTATGCTTGCGGTTCTCCGGGCGTTCGCGCCCCTTCATCGATACCAACGAGGATCCGCATGTCCGTCAAACCTGCACCCACCTCTGTTTCGATTCATGAACTGATCGCGGGCCGCTGGAGCCCGCGCGCCTATTCGAACGCGCCGGTCGCCGCCGACCAGCTGCACGCCGTGCTCGAGGCCGCGCGCTGGGCGCCGTCGGCCTACAACGCGCAGCCGTGGCGCTTCATCGTGTTCGATCGCGCGCGCGACGAAGCGGCGTTCAAGCGCGCGTTCGCGACGCTGGTGCCGTTCAACCAGGGCTGGAACGCGCCCGCACCGGTGCTGATCGCGGTGACCGCGCATACGCTCACGCCGAAGGGCGAGCCGGCGCCGACCGCGCTGTACGACGCCGGCGCGGCCGCGATGTCGCTGGTGCTGCAGGCGCACGCGCTCGGGCTCGCGGCTCACCAGATGAGCGGGTTCGACGCGAATGCGTTCCGCACCGCGTTCGCGATCCCGGCGGACGTCGCGATTCCCGCGCTGATCTCGATCGGCCACTATGGCGATGCCGACAAGCTCGATCCGGTGCTGCGCGATCGCGAGAAGGCGCCGCGCACGCGCCATCCGATCGGCGAAGTGGTGTACGCGGGCGCGTGGAAGAAGGGTTTCGACGCGGCGGCGTGAGCCCGCCGCATGCGCCTCGCGCGTTGCGGTTTCTTCAGATGTTTATTCAGGCATCGGCAGGCGCGGCCATCCCTCGGCCGCCGGCCGCGTTTCTCCGTCACCGGAGGCCGGCACCCGATTGTGATCACGCGGGCTTCGTGATAAAAAGCCCGTCCTTTCCGTTTTCGCGCCGGCCATGCGGCGGCACCTTCCCATGACTTACTGCGCGATCGACTTCGGTACGTCCAATTCCGCCGTGGCGCTGCCCGACGGCGCGGGCATGCGGCTCGCTCCCGTCGAGGGCGCCCACCTGACGCTGCCGACCGCCATTTTCTTCAACAACGACGAGGAGACGGTCGAATACGGCCGCGCGGCGCTCGCGTCGTATATCGACGGCTTCGACGGCCGGCTGATGCGCTCGATGAAGAGCATCCTCGGTTCGCCGCTCGCGGAGACGACCACCGATCTCGGCGACGGCACCGCGATGGCGTACACCGACATCATCGCGCGCTTCCTCACGCACCTGAAACGCAATGCGGAGGCCTGCGCCGGCGCGCCGATCGGCCGCGCGGTGCTCGGCCGGCCGGTGTTCTTCGTCGACGACGATCCGCGCGCCGACCAGCTCGCGCAGGACCAGCTCGAAGCGGCCGCACGCGCGGTCGGCTTCAACGACGTGCATTTCCAGTACGAGCCGATCGCCGCCGCGTTCGACTACGAGTCGCGCCAGCGCGACGAGCGGCTCGTGCTGGTCGCCGACATCGGCGGCGGCACGTCCGACTTCTCGCTGGTGCGGGTCGGCCCCGAGCGGATGGCGCGCCTCGAGCGCAAGGACGACGTGCTCGCGCACCACGGCGTGCACGTGGCCGGCACGGACTACGACCGGCGCGTCGAGCTGTCGGCGATCCTGCCCGCATTCGGTTACCGCGCGCTCGATCCTGAAGGGCGCGAACTGCCGAACCGGATCTACTTCGACCTCGCGACCTGGCACCTGATCAACACGGTCTACACGCCGAAGCGGCTCGGCGAGCTGAAGCTGATGAAGCACCTGTACGTCGACGCGCGGCATTTCGAGCGGCTCGCGCGGGTGGTCGAGCTGCGCTTCGGCCATGCGCTGATGGCGCGCGCGGAAGAGGCGAAGATCGGCGTCGCGGCGGGCGGGGAGACGATGATCGACCTGAACGACGTGGAGGAAGACCTGCAGATCGCGTTCGACGCGGGCCGGCTGATCGATGCGAGCGGCGACGACACCGCGCGCATCGTCGAGGCCGCGCGCGAGACGGTGCGGCTCGCGGGCATCGCGCCGCGCGACGTCGGCGCGCTGTACTTCACGGGCGGCTCGACCGGGCTGGCGTTCCTGTCGGGCGCGCTCGCGGGCGCGTTCCCGGATGCGCAGCCGGTGTTCGGCGACCGGCTCGCGAGCGTGGCGACGGGGCTCGGCATTCACGCGCAGCGGCTGTTCGGCTGAACGTCGCCGGCGACGAGACAAAAAAAAGCCCCGCCGAAGCGGGGCTTTTTCTTTCAGACGAATTCTCGCGCTGAACTTACAGCGGGCGAATGTTCGCAGCTTGCAGACCCTTCGGGCCCGTCTTCACTTCGAATTCGACCTTTTGGTTTTCTTGCAGCGTCTTGAAGCCTTCGACGCGGATTTCCGAGAAGTGCGCGAACAGATCGTCGCCGCCGCCTTCCGGGGTGATGAAGCCGAAGCCCTTAGCGTCATTGAACCACTTGACGGTACCGGTTGCCATGTTACTTGTTCCTAAAAAGATAAAACGGGGCCGAAGCCCATGGGGCGCAAAAAATCAAGGAAGGGGTAATGGGACCAACCGGAGTACCGTTGATGGGCGAACTACGAAAGAACCAATTCACTCGCCGCTTGAAATCCTGCGTGGATCTTTATACGGCTAATTCATCGTCCGGTCAACCGTATTTCCACTGTCTCAGGGTTAATACGAATTTAGAGCTTACAAACATTGCGGATGTCACGGATTTTTTGTAGGGATTGATCGATTTCAGCGCAAATGTCGAGGTGCAACCGTTACACTACGCGCCGCATGGACCGGGTTGCTCCGATCGAGTGATCCGTCCCCCCAAGAATGCGTGCGCGGTGCAGTTCGAGCCGATCCCGAGCTGAGAGCCGACCACGCTTTTTGAGACACAGGAGAGGATGTGAAGAGTTCTATACAACGGAACATCGGCCCGTTTGCACTGATGCTGACGGGGCTGGGTTCGATTATCGGCTCGGGCTGGCTGTTCGGCGCCTGGAAAGCCGCGAAGATCGCCGGTCCGGCGGCGATCTGCGCGTGGATCATCGGCGCGGTGGTGATTCTCGCGATTGCACTGACCTATGCCGAGCTCGGCGCGATGTTCCCCGAATCGGGCGGCATGGTGCGCTATGCACGCTACTCGCATGGTTCGCTGGTGGGCTTCATCAGCGCGTGGGCGAACTGGATCGCGATCGTCTCGGTGATCCCGATCGAGGCCGAGGCATCGATCCAGTACATGAGCACCTGGCCGTATGAATGGGCGCACAGCCTGTTCGTGAACGGCGAGCTGACCACGCCGGGCCTGCTGCTGTCGGCCGTCCTCGTCGTCATCTACTTCCTGCTGAACTACTGGGGCGTGAAGGCGTTCGCGCGCGCGAACACCGCGATCACGATCTTCAAGTTCCTGATCCCCGGCCTGACGATCGCCGGCCTGATGCTGTCGAGCTTCCATGCCGACAACCTCGGCATGGCGACCAACGAGAGCTTCGCGCCGTACGGCTGGTCGGCGGTGCTGACCGCGGTCGCGACGAGCGGCATCGTGTTCGCGTTCAACGGCTTCCAGAGCCCGGTGAACCTCGCGGGCGAAGCGCGCAACCCGTCGCGCAGCGTGCCGTTCGCGGTGATCACGTCGATCCTGATCGCGCTCGTGATCTACGTGCTGCTGCAGGTCGCGTACATCGGCTCGGTGAATCCGGCCGACGTCGCGAAGGGCTGGGCGCACTTCAACTTCTCGTCGCCGTTCGCCGAGCTGGCGATCGCGCTGAACCTGAACTGGCTCGCGATCCTGCTGTACGTCGACGCGTTCGTCAGCCCGAGCGGCACCGGCACGACCTACATGGCGACGACCACCCGCATGATCTATGCGATGGAGCGCAACAACACGATGCCGAAGATGTTCGGCAACGTGCACCCGCTGTACGGCGTGCCGCGCCAGGCGATGTGGTTCAACCTGCTGGTCTCGTTCATCTTCCTGTTCTTCTTCCGCGGCTGGAGCTCGCTCGCGGCGGTGATCTCGGTCGCGACGGTGATCTCGTACCTGACCGGCCCGATCAGCCTGATGGCGCTGCGCCGCGCGGCGACCGACATCGAACGTCCGCTGTCGATCCCGCTGATGAAGCTGATCGCGCCGTTCGCGTTCGTCTGCGCGTCGCTGATCCTGTACTGGGCGACGTGGCCGCTGACCGGCGAAATCATCCTGCTGATGATCGTCGCGCTGCCGGTGTACTTCTACTTCCAGGCCAAGGCGGGCTGGAGCGGCTGGAGCCGCGACCTGAAGGCCGCGTGGTGGCTCGTCGCGTACCTGCCGACGATGGCCGTGCTGTCGCTGATCGGCAGCAAGGAGTTCGGCGGCCACGGCGTGCTGCCGTACGGCTGGGACATGCTCGTCGTCGCGGCGATCTCGCTGGTGTTCTACTTCTGGGGCGTGAACACCGGCTACCGCACCGAGTATCTCGACGAGCGCGAATCGCGCGACGAGATCCTCGAGGGCGTCGGCGCCTGACGGATCCTGACCTGCCGCCGGATTCGGCGGCGGCGGGAGGCGAGAAAAAACCCGTTCGAGCCTGGCTCGAACGGGTTTTTCATTTGGGCGGCCGCTCAGGCGGCGGCGCCGCCGAACACGTAGTTCGTCATCGCGAGCACCCGCTGGTAGGTGCCGAGCGACTGGATGCCGAGCTGGTAATCGTCGTCCGCGGCGCCGAGCGCGGCGAACACCGGCAGCAGGTGCTCGTCGGTCGGGTGCATCAGCACCGCATGCGGCGCCTGGCGGCGATAGTCGAGCAGCGCGTCGATGTCGCGGGCCGCGAGCTTCGCCTCGAACCAGTCGGTGAATTCCGTGACGCGCGGGTCGGCATCCTCGGGCGTGGCGCCGAAATCCGCGGCGCGCAGGTTGTGCGTGATCTGGCCGGAGCCGATCACCATCACGCCTTCGTCGCGCAGCGGCCGCAGCGCGCGGCCGAGCGCGAAGTGATGCGCGGCGTCGGCGCGCGGCTGGATCGACAACTGCGCGACCGGCACGTCGGCGTCCGGGAACATCAGCAGCATCGGCACCCAGGCGCCGTGGTCGAGGCCGTGCTCGACCGTCTGGGCCGCGATGCCGGCGGCATTCAGCAGCCCGGCCGCGCGCTCGGCGACGTCCGGCGCGCCCGGCGCCGGATAGCGGATCTCGTACAGCGCGCGCGGGAAGCCGTAGAAGTCATGGATCGTTTCCGGATGCTGCGCGATGCTCGCGGCCGGCTGCTGCGTGCCCCAGTGCGCGGACAGCATCAGCACCGCGCGCGGGCGCGGCAGCTCGGCGCCGAGGTGCGTGAATGCGCGCGACGGCAGTGTCGGATCGATCGGCAGCGTCGGGGCGCCGTGGGACAGGTAGAGCGAAGGCAAGCGGTTCATGGCGGTGGCCTGCAAGTGATGTTGCCTGTGACTATAGGCTCGCACTGACCGTTGATAAATTCGGTGCGGCGAATTTTATTCGGTCGCATATGTTGATAATCGGTCGGCGTAGCGCGCACGGATGGGTGATTCGATACGAATCGACGAAATTCGCCGACGATGCCGGAAGAAGCGGTGCGAAGGGGGCTGCGGGGCGGCGCGCGCCGTTACTGCGCGTGCCGGATGCCTTCCCAGGGCGCAGTCAGCGGGGCGCTGAGCGCGAACAGGTCGAGCACGCGCGCGACCGTCTGGTCGACGAGTTCCTCGATCGTCTTCGGCATTGCGTAGAAGGCCGGCAGCGGCGGGAACACGATGCCGCCCATCTCGGTGACGGCCGTCATGTTGCGCAGATGCGCGAGATTGAACGGCGTTTCGCGCACCATCAGCACGAGCCGGCGGCGCTCCTTCAGCGTGACGTCGGCGGCGCGCGTGATCAGGTTGTCGGACAGGCCGTGCGCGACGCTCGCGAGCGTCTTCATCGAGCACGGCGCGATCACCATCCCGTCGGTCGCGAACGAGCCCGACGCGATCGTCGCGCCGACGTCGCGCACCGAATGCACGACGTCCGCGCGGCGTTCGACGTCGGCCTTCGACAGCTTCAGTTCATGCTGGATGTTCAGCCAGCCGGCGCTCGAAATCAGCAGGTGCGTTTCGACGCCGCCGGCGGCGCGCAGCATGTCGAGCAGCCGCACGCCGTAGATCGCGCCGGTGGCGCCGGTGATCGCGACGATCAGGCGGCGCGGCGGCGCGCTGCGGGGTTCCATCGGGGGAGGGGTGTTACGCGGCGGCGAACAGTTGCTGCAGCTCGCCCGACTGGTACATCTCCATCATGATGTCCGAGCCGCCGATGAACTCGCCCTTCACGTACAGCTGCGGGATCGTCGGCCAGTTCGAAAATTCCTTGATGCCCTGGCGGATCTCGTCATCCTCGAGCACGTTGACCGTCTTGAACTGGTCGACGCCGCAGGCCTTCAGCACCTGCACGGCGCGGCCCGAGAAGCCGCACATCGGGAATTGCGCGTTGCCCTTCATGAAGAGCACGACCTGGTTTTCGTCGACGATTTGCTTGATACGTTGTTGGGTGTCCATGACTGACCTTGCGGTTGCGGGGCGTTAGAACGAAATGATAGCGGATTTCAATCCGGCGGGCCGGGCCTCGGCGCGGATCAGCCGGGCAGGCGGCCGCCGGTGGTGCGCTCGATCGCGGCGAGATCGGCGAGCGATTCGATTGCGACGTAGCCGCGCGCGGCAAGCAGCGCGCGTACGGCTTCGGCCTGGTCGTAGCCGTGCTCGATCCACAGCGAGCCATGCGGTTTCAGGAACGCGCCGGCGCCCGCGACGATCGTGCGGATCGCGCTCAGGCCGTCGGCGTCGTCGGTGAGCGCGCCGCGCGGCTCGAAGCGCAGGTCGCCCTGCGCCAGGTGCGGGTCGTGCTGCGCGATGTACGGCGGGTTGCTGACGATGGCATTGAACGCGAGCGCCGGATCGAGCGCCGCGTACCAGTCGCTGAGCAGCCAGTGCAAAGGCCCGCCGGGGCGATGCGGGTCGAGCAGCTTGGCGCCGTTGCGCGCGGCGACGGCGAGCGCGGCCGGCGAGCGGTCGAGCGCCCACACGCGCGCGTCGGGTCGCTCGGCCGCGATCGACACCGCGATCGCACCGCTGCCGGTGCCGAGATCGAGCACCGCCGGATGCGGGATGCCGTCGATCGCGTCGAGCGCCGCCTCGACCAGCAATTCGGTTTCCGGGCGCGGGATCAGCACGTCGGGCGTCACGTCGAACGGCCGTCCGAAGAATTCGCGCAGCCCGACCAGCTGCGCGACCGGCTCGCCGGCCACGCGGCGCGCCTCGAGCTGGCGATAGCGTTCGACCGCGGCCGCGTCGAGCGGCTCGTCGCCGCGCGTGATCAACTGCGTGCGCGTCCAGCCGAGCGCGTGCGCGAGCAGCACGCGTGCGTCGACCGGGTCGAGCGGCGACGCGCGCAGCAATTCGTCGGCGGATGTGTCGGGCATGTCGACCTCAGTCGGCGTCGCCGAGCGACGCGAGCAGTTCGGCCTGATGCTCGCTGACGAGCGCGCCGATCAGTTCGTCGAGATCGCCGTCCATGATCGCCTCGAGCCGGTACAGCGTCAGGTTGATGCGGTGATCGGTCATCCGGCCCTGCGGGAAGTTGTACGTGCGGATCCGCTCGGAGCGGTCACCCGAGCCGATCAGGCTCTTGCGCGTCGCGGCTTCCTTCGCGTGCTGCTCGTGATACTGCTTGTCCTTGATCCGCGCGGCGAGCACCTTCAGCGCGCGATCCTTGTTCTTGTGCTGCGAACGGTCGTCCTGGCACTCGACGACGATGCCGGTCGGGATGTGCGTGACGCGTACCGCCGAATCGGTCTTGTTGATGTGCTGGCCGCCCGCGCCGGACGCGCGGAACGTGTCGATCCGCAGGTCGGCCGGATTGATCTCGACCTCGCCGATCTCGTCGGCTTCCGGCATCACCGCGACCGTGCACGCGGACGTGTGGATGCGCCCCTGCGTCTCGGTCGCCGGCACGCGCTGCACGCGATGGCCGCCCGATTCGAACTTCAGCCGCGAGTACGCGCCCTGGCCCGCGATCCGCACGATCACTTCCTTGTAGCCGCCGAGATCCGACGCGCTTTCCGACATCATCTCGACCTGCCAGCGCTGGCGTTCCGCGAAGCGCAGGTACATGCGCAGCAGGTCGCCCGCGAACAGCGCCGATTCGTCGCCGCCGGTGCCCGCGCGGATTTCGAGGAAGATGTTGCGATCGTCGTTCGGGTCCTTCGGCAGCAGCATCTTCTGCAGCTCGACCTCGAGACGGGCCATCCCCTCGCGCGCGCTGCGGATCTCGTCCTCCGCGAAGTCGCGCATCGACGCATCGGCGAGCAGCTCCTGCGCCGCGGCCTCGTCGTTGCGCGACTGGCGCCACAGCGCGTACTGCTCGACCACCGGGTCGAGTTCCGCGTGTTCGCGGGTCAGCTTGCGGTACTGGTCGAGGTCGGCCGTGACGTTCTCGCGGCTCAGCAGGTCGTTCAGTTCGGCCAGCCGGATGGACAGCTGGTCGAGCTTGCGTTGCATGCTCGTCTTCATGGTGTGGAGCGGCGCTCCCGGGCAGGAATGTCGGAAAGGAAAGGCCGGCTCGCGAGCCGGCGTGGGCGGGCGCGGTCGGCGCTAGTGGCCCGACTGGTCGTTCGAGCGCGGCGCGTGCTGGTAGAAGCCGCGCATCAGGTCGATCAGCGAATCGCGGTCGGCGCCGTTCGCACGGTTGAGCGCGCTCGTCGGGCCGTGGATCAGCTTGTTGGTCAGCGTCTGCGACAGCGCCTCGAGCACTGCGGCCGGATCGTCGCCGCGGGAGAGCATCTTCTGCGCCTTGTCGAGTTCGGCGCGGCGCAGCGCATCGGCCTGCGTATGCATGTGACGGATCACCGGCACGACGCTGCGCGTGTCGAGCCACTGCATGAAATTCTGCACGCGCGTCTCGATGATCGTTTCGGCCTGCGCGACCGCGGCCTGGCGCGACGCGTTGCCTTCGCGCACGATCGCGCCGAGATCGTCGACGGTGTAGAGAAACACGTCCTTCAGCTTGCCGACTTCGGGCTCGATGTCGCGCGGCACCGCGAGGTCGACCATGAAGATCGGCCGGTGGCGGCGCGCCTTCACCGCGCGCTCGACCGCGCCGAGGCCGATGATCGGCAGCGTCGACGCCGTGCACGACACGATGATGTCGAATTCCTGCATGCGGGTCGGCAGGTCGGACAGCGGCATCGCGCGGCCGTTGAAGCGCTCGGCGAGCTTCTGGCCGCGCTCGGCCGTGCGGTTCGCGACGACCAGCTCGCGCGGGCCTTGCGCGGCGAAGTGCGTCGCGCACAGCTCGATCATTTCGCCGGCGCCGATGAACAGCACGCGCTGATCCGACACTTTTTCGAAGATGCGCTGCGCGAGGCGTACCGCGGCCGCGGCCATCGACACCGACTGCGTGCCGATCTCGGTCGTGCCGCGCACTTCCTTCGCCACCGCGAAGGTGCGCTGGAACAGCTGGTTCAGGTAGGTGCCGAGCGCGCCGGCTTCCGTCGCGGTGCGCACCGCATCCTTCATCTGGCCGAGGATCTGCGTTTCGCCGAGCACCATCGAGTCGAGGCCCGACGCGACGCGGAACGCATGCCGGACGGCTTCCGACTGCGGCAGCGCGTAGACATGCGGCGCGAGCTCGTCGACGGGGATCCGGTGATACTCCGACAGCCAGTGCACCGCTGCCTCGCGCGCCGCACGGTCGTCGGTCGCGCAATAGAGCTCGGTGCGGTTGCAGGTGGACAGGATCGCCGCTTCGGGCGCGTTGGGCGCCTGGCGCCCGAGGAACACGCTCTTGAACGTGGCGAGAGCCGGCTTGATCTGTTCGAGCGGAAACGCCACGCGTTCGCGCAGGGCGACAGGCGCAGTGTGGTGGTTGATTCCGATCGTGAGGAGTTGCATATCAAGGGCTATCGTTTAGCCCCATATTATAGCGTTTCGGCGATTTCCTCACGCGACGCGTATCGGGCGTCGGCCAGAGCCGGGCGGTGATTCGGGGGTTCGATCGGCACCTGGTCGAGCTGGTATCCATAGCCGTAGAGCGGCAGCAGGCGGTATCCGTGCTCCGGGAGCAGCCGCAGCTTGCTGCGCAGCCGGGAGGCGTGGGTGTCGAGCGTGCGCGACTTCATGTCGCGCCGGCGGGCCCAGACCGTCTCGAGGATATGGGCGCGCGATACGGGGCGCGACAGGTTCGCGAACAGCAGCAGCGCGAAGCGGAATTCCTTCGGGGTGAGCGCCACGACCTCGTCGCCGAAGCGCACGAGGCCGTGCGTGGCGTCGAACGCGTATTCCCCATACATATCGCGCGAGCGGTTGGGCGGGCGGCGGACGCCCGCGCGCCGCATCAGCGCGTTGACGCGCGCGAGCAGCTCGGGGCCGCTCACCGGCTTGACGAGACAGTCGTCGGCGCCCGCATGCAGGCACGACACGATCTCGCTTTCGCGCGGCATGCGCATGACCGCGATCGCGGGCAGGCCCGGCAGGATCGTCCGCACACGCGGGATGACTTCCTCGGCGGGCAGGTCGCCGGCCCAGTCGCCGGTGATCAGCAGGTCGCAGGTGTCGGTGGCGAGCCACTCGAAGAACCGCGCGCTGGAAGAGAACGGGTGGCAAAGGTGCCCACCCGCGAACAGGAGGCGATTCATGAGCGCGGCGTGACGCGCATCCGGATCGATCAGAGCGATTCGCATGGGAATTTCTTCTTTACGGCAGCCGGTGCGCGCTTGCCATAACGTCGGGTCGGCCCCTACACTCAAACGTTACGCGGCAAGTACCCTGCTGATGTCAGGTCTCAGGTTCGATGGATGGATCGATGCTAGCGGCAGGAGTCGTTCACGCCTATGGGACGAATCTGAAATTAATAGAAGGCGCGAATGAACTGGTTTGGAATCGTCGTTCTGGGAACGGCCGTCGGGCTGCTCGGCCGGGGCTTGCACCCGCTGCGGCGCGCCGGCCGGCCGGCGTGGTGGGTCGCGGTGCTGGTCGGCATCGCCGGCGCCGCCGCGGCGAAGATGGCCGGCAATCTCTCAGGACTCTTTTACGATGGCGAGACGCTCGAATGGCCGGTCTGCACCGGCGTCGCGTTCCTCGCCGTGGCGGTGACGGTCGCGCTGGCGGCGCGTCGCTGATTGCTCTCAGGTGAAATCATGAATGCCCGTCTCCCCGAAGCCTCGCCGGTGCCGGCCCGAATCGCGCTGCTGCGCGGCGCGATGGCCCGCGAGGACCTGGCCGCGTATCTCGTGCCGTCCGCCGATCCCCACCTGTCCGAATACCTGCCCGAGCGCTGGCAGGCCCGCCGCTGGCTGTCCGGGTTCACGGGCTCGGTCGGCACGCTCGTCGTGACCGCGGATTTCGCGGGGCTGTGGGTCGACAGCCGTTACTGGGTGCAGGCCGAGGCCGAACTGGCCGGCACGGGCGTGCAGCTGATGAAGATGACGGGCGGGCAGCAGAGCGCGCCGCATGTCGACTGGCTCGCGCAGAACGTGCCGGCCGGGGCGACGGTCGGCGTCGACGGCGCGGTGCTCGGCGTCGCGGCCGCACGCGGGCTGACGGCCGCGCTGAGCGCGCGCGGCGTCGCGCTGCGTACCGATCTCGACCTGCTCGACGCGATCTGGCCCGAGCGGCCGGGGCTGCCCGGCGACGCCGTGTTCGAGCATGTCGCGCCGCAGGCCGACACGACCCGCGCGAGCAAGCTCGCCGACGTGCGCCGCGCGATGCACGCGCAGGGCGCGCAGTGGCACTTCGTGTCGACGCTCGACGATCTCGCATGGCTATTCAACCTGCGCGGCGCCGACGTCAACTTCAACCCCGTATTCGTCGCGCACGCGATGATCGGCGCCGACCGCGCGACGCTGTTCGTCGCCGACGGCAAGGTGTCGCCGGCGCTCGCCGCGTCGCTCGCGCAGGACGGCGTCGACGTGCGCGCGTACGACGCCGCGCGCGCGGCGCTCGCGGCGCTGCCCGACGGCGCGACGCTGCTGATCGACCCGCGCCGCGTGACCTACGGCACGCTCGAGGCGGTGCCGCCGGGCGTGAAGCTGATCGAGGCCGTCAATCCGTCGACGTTCGAGAAATCGCGCAAGACGTCCACCGAGATCGAGCATGTGCGCGTGACGATGGAGCACGACGGCGCGGCGCTCGCCGAATTCTTCGCGTGGTTCGAGCAGGCGGTGAACCGCGAGACGATCACCGAGCTGACGATCGCGGAGCAGCTCCAGGCCGCGCGCACGCGGCGCCCGGGTTATGTGTCGCCGAGCTTCGCGACGATCGCCGGCTTCAATGCGAACGGCGCGATGCCGCATTACCACGCGACGCCCGAATCGCACGCGACGATCGCCGGCGACGGCCTGCTGCTGATCGATTCCGGCGGCCAGTACGTGAGCGGGACGACCGACATCACGCGCGTCGTGCCGGTGGGCACGGTCAGCGACCTGCAGCGGCGCGATTTCACGATCGTGCTGAAGTCGATGATGGCGCTGTCGCGCGCACGCTTCCCGCGCGGCATCCGCTCGCCGATGCTCGATGCAATCGCGCGCGCGCCGATGTGGGCGGCCGGGCTCGACTACGGGCACGGCACCGGCCACGGCGTCGGCTACTTCCTGAACGTGCACGAAGGCCCGCAGGTGATCTCCCATTACGCGCCGGCCGAGCCGTACACGGCGATGGAGGAGGGGATGATCACGTCGATCGAGCCGGGCGTGTACCGGCCCGGCAAATGGGGCATCCGGATCGAGAACCTGGTCGTGAACCGCGCCGCGGGGCAGACCGAGTTCGGCGATTTCCTCGCGTTCGAGACGCTCACGCTGTGCCCGATCGACACGCGCTGCGTGCTGATCGAGATGCTGCACGAAGAAGAGCGCGCGTGGCTCAACGCGTATCACGCGACCGTGCGCGAACGTGTCGGCCGGCACGTGAGCGGCGACGCGAAGGCATGGCTGGAGGCGCGCACGCAGCCGATCTGACGCGTGCGCGGTTTCCGTTCGAACGACAACCAACGACAACAATACCGAGGGCAACGGATGGCGAAGACAGCGGTGATCGTGATCGACATGCAGCGCGGGCTGGTGCAGCGGACGCGGCCGGCCTACCGGCTCGACGACGTGGTGGCCGGCATCAACCGGCTGACCGCGGCGGCGCGCGCGGCAGGCGTGCCGGTCTGCTTCGTGCAGCACGACGGCGATGCCGACGACGACATCGTGCCCGGCACGGCGGGCTGGGAGCTGCACGCGAGCCTTGCTGTCGAGCCCGGCGACTGGCGTATCCGCAAGCAGGTGGGCGACGCGTTCCAGGACACGCCGCTCGGGCAGCGGCTGGATGACGAAGGCATCCGCTCGGTGCTGATCTGCGGCTATGCGACCGAGTTCTGCGTCGACGCCACCGCGCGCCGCGCGGCGCTGCTCGGCTATCGCACGACGGTCGTGTCCGACCTGCACACGACGAACGAGCGCCCGCATCTCGCGGCCGCGCAGATCGTCGCGCATCATCATTTCATCTGGGAAAACGGCACGCTGTCGGGCAACGCGGTGACGTCGCGTCCGCTCGCGGACGTGCTCGCCACGGAGCTGGCATGACGATCAAGGCCGTCGTATTCGATTTCGGCGGGGTGCTGATCGACTGGAGCCCCGAGTACCTGTACAGGCAGCTGATTCCGGACGAGGCCGAGCGCCGCTGGTTCCTCACGCACGTGTGCGGGATGGACTGGGTGATCCGGCAGGACGGCGGGCAGACGATCGCCGAAGGCACCGACGAGCGCGTCGCGCAGTTTCCGGAGCACGAGGCGCTGATCCGCGCGTTCTACGCGCGCTGGCACGACATGATCGGCGGCGTGCTCGCCGACGGCGAGGCGCTCGTCGACCGGCTCGACGCTGCCGGGATGCCGCTGTTCGGGCTGACGAACTGGTCGGCGCAGACGTTTCCGTATGCGTGGGACAGGTTCGCGGTGCTGCGGCGCTTTCGCGACATCGTCGTGTCGGGCCGCGTGAAGCTCGTGAAGCCGGATCCGGCGATCTACCACGCGATGCATGCGCGCATCGAACCGCATCTGCCGGGCATCGCGCCGCACGAGCTCGTGTTCATCGACGACAACGCGAAGAATGCCGCCGCCGCGACGGCGCTCGGCTGGCACGGCATCCATCACGTGAGCGCGGCGGCCACCGAGGCGCGGCTGCGCGAGCTGGGCGCGCTCGCCTGAGCGGCCGGCGGGCGCCGCCGGACGGAAAAAAAGCGGGCCAGTGATGAACTGAGCCCGCTTTTTTCATGTGCGCGACGGCCCGGCCGCCGCGGCCGCGCCGGTCAGCGGCTGATCGGCTTGTAGCGCAGGCGGTGCGGCTTCGCGGCTTCCTCGCCGAGGCGCGCGCGCTTGTCGGCTTCGTACTCCTGGTAGTTGCCGTCGAAGAACGTGACCTGCGAATCGCCTTCGAACGACAGGATGTGCGTCGCGATCCGGTCGAGGAACCAGCGGTCGTGCGAGATCACCATCACCGAGCCCGCGAATTCGAGCAGCGCGTCTTCCAGCGCACGCAGCGTTTCGACGTCGAGGTCGTTCGACGGTTCGTCGAGCAGCAGCACGTTGCCGCCCGCGATCAGCGTCTTCGCGAGGTGCAGGCGGCCGCGTTCGCCGCCGGACAGGTTGCCGACGATCTTCTGCTGGTCGCCGCCCTTGAAGTTGAAGCGGCCGATGTACGCACGCGACGGCGTTTCGTACTTGCCGACCGTCAGCACGTCGGCGCCGCCGGAGATTTCCTCGAACACCGTCTTCGAGCCGTCGAGCGCGTCGCGGCTCTGGTCGACGTACGCGAGCTTCACCGTCGGGCCGCGCACGATCTCGCCCGAATCCGGCTGCTCCTTGCCCGTCAGCATGCGGAACAGCGTCGACTTGCCGGCGCCGTTCGGGCCGATGATGCCGACGATCGCGCCGGCCGGGATCTTGAAGTTCAGGTTGTCGATCAGCAGGCGATCGCCGTACGCCTTGCTGACGTTCTTGAACTCGATCACTTCATTGCCGAGGCGGTCGCCGACCGGAATGAAGATTTCCTGCGTCTCGTTGCGCTTCTGGTATTCCTGGCTGCTCAGCTCCTCGAAGCGCGCGATACGCGCCTTCGACTTCGCCTGGCGGCCCTTCGGGTTCTGGCGCACCCACTCCAGTTCCTTCTTGATCGCCTTCTGGCGTGCCGATTCCGACGCTTCTTCCTGCTTCAGGCGCTCTTCCTTCTGGTCGAGCCAGCTGCTGTAGTTGCCCTTCCACGGGATGCCGTGGCCGCGGTCGAGCTCGAGAATCCACTCGGCGGCGTTGTCGAGGAAGTAGCGATCGTGCGTGACGGCGACGACGGTGCCCGGGAAGCGCACCAGGAACTGCTCGAGCCAGTCGACCGATTCGGCGTCGAGGTGGTTGGTCGGTTCGTCGAGCAGCAGCATGTCGGGTTTTTCGAGCAGCAGCTTGCACAGCGCGACACGGCGCTTCTCGCCGCCCGACAGGTGTTCGATCTTCGCGTCCCAGGCCGGCAGGCGCAGCGCGTCGGCGGCCACTTCGAGCTGCTGCTCGGGGCTGCCGCCGTCGCTCGACGCGAGGATCGCCTCGTACTTCGCCTGCTCGGCGGCGAGCGCGTCGAAGTCGGCGTCCGGCTCGGCATACGCCGCGTAGATCTCTTCGAGCTTCTTGTTGGCCTGGAACAGGTCGCCCAGGCCTTCCTCGACCGCCTCGCGCACGGTCTTGCTCGGGTCGAGCTGCGGTTCCTGCGGCAGGTAGCCGATGTTCAGGTTCGGCATCGGCGTCGCTTCGCCTTCGATGTCCTTGTCGACGCCCGCCATGATGCGGATCAGCGTCGACTTGCCCGAGCCGTTCAGGCCGAGCACGCCGATCTTCGCGCCGGGGAAGAACGACAGGGAGATGTCCTTCAGGATCTGGCGCTTGGGCGGCACGATCTTGCCGACCCGGTTCATCGTGAAAACGTATTGGGCCATGTGCGTGTGAAAGTCAGAAGTTGAGGCGCCGCGCAGCGGGTTCGCGGCGCGGCGTCGGGTGATTCGGTCCGGAGGATGCCGCGAGTCGCGCGGCGGGATCGCCGCGTGTGGGCGGCGAGAGCGGCTATTGTACTGCGCCGCCGGACGGCGCTGGCGCGGCGCGGCCGTTGCGCAAGGTCAGAGCCACGCGGCGACGCCGCCGTGCCCCGAGCACGTGCCGCGCCGATGGCGGCTGAAACTGTACGTGCCGTCGCGGCAGCGCGCGCTCGCGCCCTCGGGGACGCGGCCCGATTTCGAGCGGGCCGGCGCATGCACGGTTTCGCCGTCGCGGTTCCGGTAGGTGTCGTGGCGGTCGAGGTCGGCTTCGTTGCCGTAGGTCTGCGGCGCGCGATAGGCGAACGCGGGGTGCGGGGCGGCGGCGCACGCGATCAGCAGCGCGATCGACAGTCGCGCGACGCGCATCGCGGCCGTGGTGCGCAAGGCGGGCAAGGGCATGGTCTCTCTCGGTGCTTGGTATCGGGCGCGCGACGGCGGCGGGCCGCGCGCGCCAGCATGGTAGCCGATGCGGTGCGAACGTCGGCGCGACGTCGCTCGCGGCGGGCCGAAAGCCTCGATCCGCCGCGCATCGAACCCGATGTGCCGGCCCTTGCGTTCGGCGTCGGGTGTCAGCCCGTGGAGCAAGCGTAAGTCCCACGTCTCTTTGAGGCGACGTGAGGTTGCATGCGATGAGGTGGAAATCGTCTTCCTTTAGGGAGGAGAACAGTTAGTGAGTTTCTCCAAGGCGAAAGGCCGACGAAAAATCGTTTGAGACGGCGTGCTTGCGCGAGTAACGTTCTTCCGTCGGGTTGCATCGCGATAGCCGCGCAGCGGCGGCGGATGCGATCAACATCGTTCAACCATATCCATGGGGCAATCCGGCAGGCGCTTGACGCCGCGCCGGAACGGACCTGAGAGGAGCATCGTCATGAACCGCCCGGGCGCGCCGCGTCTCTTCTACGGCTGGTACGTGGTGGCCGCCGCGTTTGCCGTGACGTTCGTCGGCTTCGGCAGCGCGTACACGTTCAGCGCGTTCGTCGAATCGCTGCAGCGGGACTTCGCCGCGTCTCGCGGGCAGATCTCGCTCGTGTTCTCGCTGGCCGGGTGTCTGTATTTCGGCTTCGGCGTGGTCAGCGGGCCGCTCGCCGATCGGCTGGGCTCGCGGCCGCTGGCCGTCGCCGGCATGCTGCTGACCGCGGCCGGGCTCGCGGCCGCCGGCGCCGCGCGCACGCTGATGCAGGTGTACGTCGCGTATGGGCTCGGCGTCGGTCTCGGCATCGGCTGCGCATACGTGCCCGCGGTCGGCGCGGTGCAGCGCTGGTTCGTGCGGCGGCGTGGCTTCGCGTCGGGGCTCGCGGTCGCGGGCATCGGGGTCGGCACGCTCGTGATGCCGCCGCTCGCGTCCGCGCTGATCGCGCACGTCGGCTGGCGCGGCGCGTATTTCACGCTGGCCGTGCTGGCGGTGCTGGTGGGTGCGGGGATGTCGCTGCTGATCGAGAACGATCCGCGCGGCCGCGGGCTGCTGCCGGATGGAGGCCGGGCCGCCGACGCGCCGGCGGCGGGCGCTTCGCACGACGGCCGTTCGGCGCACGCCGTTCACGCAGCGCATGTACCGGCCGGCGCGACCGTCCGCGAGGCCGTGACGTCGCGGCCGTTCGCGAGCCTCTACGCGGCTTGTCTCGTGTGTTCGTTCGGCGTGTTCGTACCGTTCGTGCACCTCGTGCCGTATGCGGTCGATCACGGCGTGAAGCCGGCGGCGGCCGTGCTGCTGCTGGGCGCGATCGGCGTCGGCAGCACGGCCGGCCGGTTCTTTCTCGGCGGCCTGGCCGACCGCTTCGGCCGCCGCGCGTCGCTGCTCGCGATGTTCGCCGGGATGGCCGTGGCGCTCGTCGCATGGGCCACCGCCGGCGATTTCGCCGCGCTTGCCGCGTTCGCACTCGTGTTCGGCGTGTTCTACGGCGGCTGGGTGGCCGTGCTGCCGGCCGTCGCGATGGACTACTTCGGCGGCCGCAACGTGAGCGGGATCATCGGCGTGCTCTACACGAGCGTCGCGTTCGGCACGCTGATCGGGCCGGCCGCCGCAGGTTTCATCTACGACGCCGGCGGCGGCTATCTCGTGCCGATCCTCGCCAGCGCCGCCGCGAATGCGATCGCGTTCGCGATCGTCGCGACCACCGGACGCGCGCCGGCGGCTGCGCGCGCGGCGGGCGGATAGGCGTTCGCCGCGGTTTTTGGCAGGGCGGCCGAATCGTGGCGACGTGGCGCATGTTCGAGGAGGAAGCGTGACATTCGACGAAGTTCGGCAGATCGCGCTGGCATGGCGGGGCGTCGAGGACGGCACATCGTACGGCACGCCCGCACTCAAGGTGAAGGGCAAGCTGCTGGCCCGGCTGCGCGAGGACGGCGACACCCTCGTCGTGAAGGGCGTCGGCCCGGACGAGCGCGCGTGGCTGATCGAATCCGCGCCCGACGTGTATTACGTGACCGATCACTATCTCGGCTGGCCGATCGTGCTGGTGCGCCTGTCGGCCGCGCCTCCCGACGCCGTGAAAAACCTGCTTCTGCGAGAATGGCTGGCGATCGTGCCGGCCAAATGGCGCGACGAGATGGCCCGCGGCGCGACCTGAACCGGGCTGCGCGCCTCGCGCGCTGCGCGGCTCGGCAGGTTCAACGACCACTGCCGGATGGCGCGTGTGTTGCATCGATTCGCATCGATGCAACAAGTGGTTCCATCGAAATTCATCAATTGGTTCTTAGTCGCGAACCGTTTGGTGCTTACACTCCATCGCTTCGAAGGCGGTTGACTCACCGGCCGACGGAACAGGGCGCCGCGATGCGCCGGCACATGTACGCCGCATCGCACCGCAGCTTCGCAGACCTGCGTGGCGCACCGTTCCGATCGGCCGCGACCCCGGCGCGAGCCGGCGTGCGCTGCACGCCGCGCCCCGTCACCGGATCGACAACGACAATCCCCAGCACCGCCTTCACGCGACACCGGGTCATACCGGAACCGTTTTTTGGAGAGAGACACATGAATGGTAGTAAGACAGGCCTCGGCACCGGCCTCAAGCAGCGCCACGTGACGATGCTGTCGATCGCCGGGGTGATCGGCGCGGGGTTGTTCGTCGGCTCCGGCCACGCGATCGCGGAAGCCGGCCCGGCATCGATCCTCGCGTATGCGATCGCGGGCGTGCTGGTCGTGCTGGTGATGCGCATGCTCGGCGAGATGGCCGTCGCGCATCCGGACAGCGGCTCGTTCTCGACCTATGCCGATCGCGCGATCGGCCACTGGGCGGGCTTCTCGATCGGCTGGCTGTACTGGTGGTTCTGGGTGCTCGTGATCCCGATCGAGGCGACGGCCGCCGCGACCATCCTCAACGCGTGGTTCCCCGGCGTGGCGACCTGGATCTTCGCGCTCGGCATCACGCTGCTGCTGACGATGACCAACCTCTTTTCCGTCAAGAACTACGGCGAATTCGAATTCTGGTTCGCGCTGATCAAGGTGGTCGCGATCGTCGTGTTCCTGTGCATCGGCGGCGCGGCGATCGTCGGCATCGTGCCGGCGCCGGCCGTATCGGGGGTGTCGAACCTGTTCGCTCACGACGGCTTCATGCCGAACGGCGCCGGCGCGGTGCTCGCGGCGATGCTGACGACGATGTTCTCGTTCCTCGGCACCGAGATCGTGACGATCGCGGCCGCCGAATCGGAAAACCCGCAACGCCAGATCGTGCGGGCGACCAACTCGGTGATCTGGCGCATCACGCTGTTCTACCTCGGCTCGATTCTCGTCGTCGCGGCGATCGTGCCGTGGAACGATCCGCTGCTGCCGAAGCACGGCTCGTATCAGCGCGCGATGGAGCTGATCGGCGTCCCGCATGCGAAGGCGATCATCGACGTGATCGTGCTGGTGTCGGTGGCGAGCTGCCTGAACTCGGCGCTGTACACCGCATCGCGGATGCTGTTCTCGCTGTCGAAGCGCAAGGATGCGCCCGCGTTCCTGCATCGCACCGATGCGAGCGGCACGCCGCGCGCGGCGGTGCTCGCGTCGACCGCGTTCGGTTTCCTGACCGTGATCGCGAACTACCTGATGCCGGAGCAGGTGTTCGGCTTCCTGCTCGCGACGTCGGGTGCGATCGCGCTGCTCGTGTACCTCGTGATCGCGATCTCGCAGCTGCGGATGCGCAAGACGCTCGAGGTGAGCGGCGCGGACCTCACGCTGCGGATGTGGATGTTCCCGTGGCTCACGTGGGCCGTGATCCTGTTCATCTGCGGCACGCTGACCGTGATGCTGGTGAGCGAGGAGCACCGGATGGAAGTGGGGGCGACGGCGGTGCTGGCGCTGATCGTGCTGGTGGCGTCGTGGCTGAACAAGCGCGGCCGCGATGCGCGGGCGAGCGCGGGGCGGCGCGTGTCGGCGATGTGACGAAGCGATGGCGCGGCGGCGGGCGTGAATGCTCGCCGTCGGCATGGCGGGGTGTTCCGCCGGAACATGCATGGCCCGCTCGGCGCTTGCCGATCGGGCCATTTGTTTTGCCGGCAGCGAATGCAGCGACGCGGCCGATACAAAGCAAAAGGCCCGCTTGGTGTCGCCAAGCGGGCCTCGGTGTTGGTTGCGGGGGTAGGATTTGAACCTACGACCTTCGGGTTATGAGCCCGACGAGCTGCCAGACTGCTCCACCCCGCGGCGCGAATTGTAATCGCAATGCGGCGCTGCGTCAAAGCGTATCTGCTCTCGTTACGCATCTGCGTGGGTCCGACGCGGCATCGCACACGAACCTGTAAAGCAAAAGCCCCTTGCGGCGCGTGGCTCGCAAGGGGCTTTTCGTATATTGCCGGACGTCTGCGCGATTCGCTCAGACGTTGAACAGGAAGTTCATCACGTCGCCATCATGCACGACATATTCCTTCCCTTCGGCACGCATCTTCCCGGCTTCCTTCGCGCCTTGCTCGCCCTTGTACGCGATGAAGTCGTCGAACGCGATCGTCTGCGCGCGGATGAAGCCGCGCTCGAAGTCGGTGTGGATCACGCCGGCCGCCTGCGGCGCCGTGTCGCCGATGTGGATCGTCCACGCGCGCACTTCCTTCACGCCCGCGGTGAAGTAGGTCTGCAGGCCGAGCAGCTTGAAGCCCGCGCGAATCACGCGGTCGAGGCCCGGCTCGTCCATGCCCATGTCGGCGAGGAACGCTTCCTTGTCCTCGTCGTCGAGGTCGGCGATCTCCGCCTCGATCGCCGCGCAGACCGCGACCACCGGCGAATTCTCGCTTTCTGCGTACTTGCGCACCGCGTCGAGGTGCGGGTTGTTCTCGAAGCCGTCGTCCTTCACGTTCGCGACGTACATCGCCGGCTTCGCGGTGATCAGGCAGAACGGCTTGAGCAGCGCCGCTTCGTCGTCCGACAGCGCCAGGCCGCGCACGGCCTTGCCCTGGTCGAGCTGCGCGCGCACCTTGTCGAGCACCGCGACGAGCTTCGCCGCTTCCTTGTCGTTGCCCGACTTCGCGGCCTTCGAGTAACGCGTGAGCGCCTTCTCGACCGTGCCGAGGTCGGCGAGCGCGAGTTCGGTGTTGATCACCTCGATGTCGTCGATCGGGCTCACCTTGCCGGCGACGTGGATGACGTTCTCGTCCTCGAAGCAGCGCACGACGTGCGTGATCGCGTCGGTTTCGCGGATGTTCGCGAGGAACTGGTTGCCGAGGCCTTCGCCCTTGCTCGCGCCCGCGACGAGGCCCGCGATGTCGACGAACTCGACGACGGCCGGCACGACGCGCTCGGGGCTGATGATCTCGGCGAGCGCCTTCAGGCGCGCGTCAGGCACTTCGACCACGCCGACGTTCGGCTCGATCGTGCAGAACGGGTAGTTCTCGGCGGCGATGCCGGCCTTGGTCAGCGCATTGAACAGGGTGGACTTGCCGACGTTGGGCAAGCCGACGATGCCGCATTTGAGGCTCATGGAATCCTTCGAACGGGTGAAGCGGCGCGGCCGGGCGGGGCGCGGCGGCGCGGGACAAGGGGGACGGCCGTCACGTGCGCGACCGGCCGGCGTTCAAAGGCGCTATTGTACCGTGCCGCCGCGCCGGTTTCCGCCCGTCGGCCGAACGGCCGATGCCACGGGGCCGGCCGCGGCCAGGCCATTGCGCGGTTCCCCTGATTTCCCGCAAAGTCCGGCCGCATAAGGGTTTGGCCCCGCGGCTATAATGCCCGCCATGACTGCCCACCACACCTTCGACGTCGCCGTGGTCGGCGGCGGGCTCGTCGGCAAGACGGCCGCGCTCGCGCTGACCCAGTCCGGCTACAAGACCGCCTTGCTCGCCCAGCCGGCGACGCCGCGCCCCGCCGATCTCGCGTTCGACACGCGCGTCTATGCGCTGTCGTCCAGCTCGCAGGCGCTGCTCGAACGGCTGCGCGTCTGGCAGGCGCTCGACCACGGCCGGCTCGCGCCCGTCTACGACATGCGCGTCTACGGCGACGCGCACGCCGAGCTCCATTTCTCCGCGTACCAGGCATCGGTGCCGCAGCTCGCATGGATCGTCGAATCGTCGCTGGTCGAGGCCTCGCTCGACGCGGCGCTGCGGTTCCAGCCGAACCTGACGTGGTTCGACGCGCGCGCGCAGGGCTTCGACGTGCGCGACGACGCGGCCGTGCTCACGCTGTCGTCGGGGCAGGTGCTCGAAGCCGACCTGATCGTCGGCGCGGACGGCGCGCACTCGTGGGTGCGCTCGCAAATGGGGGCCAAGGTCGAACGGCGCGATTATCGGCAGACCGGTGTCGTCGCGAACTTCAAGGCGTCGCTGCCGCACCGCGAAACCGCTTATCAGTGGTTCCACGAGGGCGAGATCGTCGCGCTGCTGCCGCTGCCGGACGGCCACGTGTCGCTCGTCTGGTCGGCGCACACCGCGCATGCGGACGAACTGCTGGCGCTCGATCCCGCGCAGCTTGCGGCCGAGGTCGAGCGTGTGTCGCACGGGAAGGTCGGCACGCTCGACTGCGTGACGCCGGCGGCCGGTTTCCCGCTCGCGCTGCAGACCGTGGACAAGCTGATCGCGCCGCGCGTCGCGCTGGTCGGCGACGCCGCGCACCTGATCCACCCGCTCGCGGGCCAGGGGATGAACCTCGGGCTGCGCGATGTCGCCGCGCTCGCCGACGCGATCGCGAACAAGGAAAGCTTCCGCAACCTCGGCGATACGGTGCTGCTGCGCCGCTACGAGCGCTCGCGCCGCGAGGACATCCGCGCGCTGATGATCGCGACCGACGGCCTGCAGCGGCTGTTCGCGGCGCCGGGCTCGCTCGCGAAGGCGGTGCGCAACGCGGGCATGGCGTTCGTCGGCGCGCAGCCGCTCGTCAAGCGCTGGCTCGTGTCGTCCGCGCTCGGCTGAGCGAACCTTCGGGCTCATCCCCGGTCGGAGACGGTTCCGTTACGGCGTACACTGTGCCGTGCACTCCGATTGAGCTGAAGGAAGATTTCCATGAAAAAAACGATCCGTATCGCGTCGCTGGTGCTGGCCGTCGCCGCGACGACGCTCGGCTGCACCGCGCAGGCCGATCAGACCACCGACAAGCTGAAAGCCACGCTGCAATCCCGCCTCGGCAGCGACGCGCCAATCAAGAGCGTGTCGAAATCGCCGGTCGCGGGCCTGTACGAAGTGAATCTCGGCACGCAGATCATCTATAGCGACGCGAGCGGCGACTATGTGCTGCTCGGCGATCTCGTCGACACGAAAACGCGCAAGAACCTGACCGAGGCGCGCGTGGCGGAAACCAACAAGATCGATTTCGCCAGCCTGCCGCTCGCCAACGCGATCAAGGTCGTCAAGGGCAACGGCGCGCGCAAGATCGCCGTGTTCTCCGACCCGAACTGCCCGTACTGCAAGAAGCTCGAGACGACGCTCCAGTCGATCGACAACGTGACGGTCTACACGTTCCTGTACCCGGTGCTGTCGCCGGATTCGACCGCGAAGTCGAAGGCGATCTGGTGCGCGGGCGACCGCGTGAAGTCGTGGGAGGGCTGGATGCTCGACCATCGCGCGCCGACCAACGCCGCGAACTGCGACACGAGCGCGCTCGACAAGAATCTCGCGCTCGGCCGCGGGATGAACGTCACCGGCACGCCGACGATCTTCCTGCCCGACGGCCGCCGCCTGCCGGGCGCCGTGTCCGCCGAGCAGCTGAATCAGGCGCTCGCTTCGAACAAGTAAAAGACGCATGATGCGCCGGGCCGCGAGGCCCGGCCGGCGAGGGGCGCCCAGGGTTCCGGCCCGGCGCCTCTCGTCGTTTCTGCCGCCGCTATCCCCGACCGATTCCCACGATGAAAACGCCGATCCGCTATTCGATTGCTCCGAAAGATCCTGCCGCGCACCTGTTCGAGGTGTCCGTGACGGTTGCCGAACCCGACCCCGAAGGCCAGCGGTTCGCGCTGCCGGTGTGGATTCCGGGCAGCTATCTCGTGCGCGAGTTCGCGCGCAACATCGTGACGCTGCAGGCGTTCAACGACGCCGGCCGCAAGGTGCGGATCGCGAAGACCGACAAGAGCACGTGGCAGGCCGCGCCGGTGAAGGGCGCGCTGACTTTGCGCTACGACGTCTATGCATGGGACTTGTCGGTGCGCTCCGCGTACCTGGACGACCAGGGCGGCTTCTTCAACGGCACCGCGGTGTTCCTGAGCGTGGCCGGCCAGGAGGACGCGCCGTGCGACGTGGAGATCGCGAAGCCGGCCGGCGCGGCCTTCCGCGCGTGGCGCGTGGCCACCGCGCTGCCCGAGGCGCGCGGCACGAAACGCCATGCGTTCGGCGCGTATCGCGCGTCGAACTACGACGAACTCGTCGATCACCCGGTGACGATCGGCGAATTCGCGCTCGCGACGTTCGACGCGCACGGCGTGCCGCACGACATCGTGATCGCCGGCCGCGTGACCCAGCTCGACATGGAACGGCTCCGCACCGACCTGAAACGCGTGTGCGAAGCGCAGATCGCGCTGTTCGAGCCGAAGTCGAAGAAGGCGCCGATGGACCGCTACGTGTTCATGACGCTCGCGGTCAGCGACGGCTACGGCGGCCTCGAGCATCGCGCGTCGACCGCGCTGATCTGCAACCGCAGCGACCTGCCGGTGAAAGGGCGCCCGGAAACGACGGAAGGCTATCGCACCTATCTCGGCCTCTGCAGCCACGAGTATTTCCACACGTGGAACGTGAAGCGCATCAAGCCGGCAGCGTTCGTGCCGTACGACCTCGCGCGCGAAAACTACACGTCGCTGCTGTGGCTGTTCGAGGGCTTCACGTCGTATTACGACGACCTGATGCTGGTGCGCAGCGGGTTGATGTCGCAGGACGAATACTTCGCGGCGCTCGGCCGCACGATCGGCGGCGTGCAGCGCGGCACCGGCCGGCTCAAGCAGAGCGTCGCGGAAAGCTCGTTCGACGCGTGGACCAAGTACTACCGGCAGGACGAGAACGCGGCCAACGCAATCGTCAGCTACTACACGAAGGGCTCGCTCGTCGCGCTTGCGTTCGACCTCGCAATCCGCGCGCAGACCCGCCACCGCAAGTCGCTCGACGACGTGATGCGGCTGCTCTGGGCGCGCTACGGCCGCGCGTTCTATCGCGGCCAGCAGGCCGGTGTCGGCGAGGACGAAGTCGAGGCGCTGATCGAGGAAGCGACGGGCGTCGCGCTCGGCCGCCTGTTCGCCGATGCGGTGCGCGGCACGCGTGACCTGCCGCTCGCGGAATTGCTCGCGCCGTTCGGCGTGACGCTTGCGCCGGATGTCGGCCCGAACGGCGCGCAGGGCAAGCCGACGATCGGCGCGCGCGTGCGCGGCGGCGCGGATTGCACGCTGGCGACCGTCTACGAGGGCGGCGCCGCGCATCGCGCGGGGCTGTCGGCCGGCGACACGCTGATTGCGGTCGACGGGCTGCGCGTGACCGGCACGAACCTCGACGCGCTGCTCGCCCGCTACCGGGCGGGCGACAAGGTCGAGATCCACGCGTTCCGCCGCGACGAGCTGCGCACCGCGAAACTGAAGCTCGACGGCCCCGAGGTCGCACGCTACAAGCTGGCCGCCGCGCCGAAGCCGGCGGCGCAGCACGCGGCGCGCGAAGCCTGGCTGAAGGGGTGAACGGGCGGGCTCCGGCCATTGGCGCGAGCAGGGCGTAACCGCGGATTGTTCTGCTGCTGCAACAATCCGTCGCCCTGAGCCCGCTTTTTCGGGATGAGGGGTGCACGCACAATGGCGTCACTCGCGCTGCTGAAAGCGCAAACCCACTCGGAGCCTGACATGACGACCATTCTGCAAATCAATTCCGCGGCGCGTTCGCAAGGCGCGCAGTCCACGCTGCTGGCCAACGAACTGACGGCAAAGCTGCAACAATCGAACCCCGGCGCGAAGGTCGTGGTTCGCAACCTGCTGTCGGATGCGCTGCCGCATCTCGACGAATCGGTGCTCGGCGCGTTCTTCACGCCGGCCGACCAGCGCACCGCGGAACAGAATGCGATCGTCGCGAAGAGCGACGCGCTGATCGCCGAACTGCAAGCCGCCGACATCATCGTGATCGGCGCGCCGATGTACAACTTCGGCATCTCGTCGCAACTGAAGACGTACTTCGACTGGATCGCCCGCGCCGGCGTCACGTTCCGCTACACGGAAAACGGCCCGGAAGGCCTGATCAAGGGCAAGAAGGTCCACGTCGTGACGGCGCGCGGCGGCAAGTATGCCGGCACGCCGAACGACAGCCAGACGCCGTTCCTGCGCACGTTCCTCGGCTTCGTCGGCATGACCGACGTGAACTTCATCTTCGCGGAAGGCCTGAACATGGGGCCGGATGCGCAGAGTGCAGGCCTGGCCGGCGCACGCGAGGCGATCGCCGCCGCGTAAGGCCGGTTCCGGCGGGCGCGATGCGTCCGCCCGTGCAGCCCGATAAAAAAACGCCGCGTACCGGAAGGTACGCGGCGTTTTTTGCGTGTGGGCCGATGCGGAGCGAATCGGCGCGGACGGCTTACGCGAATGTTTCGGCTTCGTCCGGCAGGCGCCAGTCGATCGGCTCGCGCCCCTGTTCGACGAGGTAATCGTTCGCGAGCGCGAAATGGCGGCAGCCGAGGAAGCCGCGGTGCGCGGACAGCGGCGACGGATGCGGCGCCTCGAGCACGCAGTGCGCGTTCGCGTCGAACAGCGCGCGCTTGGCCTGCGCGTGCGCGCCCCACAGCATGAACACGAGCCCGCGGTGGCGGCTTGCCAGTTCGCGGATCAGCGTGTCCGTGCATTGCTCCCAGCCGCGTTTCGCATGGCTGGCGGCCGCGCCGCGCTCGACCGTCAGCACGGTGTTGAGCAGCAGCACGCCCTGGCGCGCCCATGTGTCGAGACAGCCGTGGCGCGGCGTGTCGTGGCCGAAGTTCGCGGCGATTTCCTTGAAGATGTTGCGCAGCGACGGCGGCGGCCTCACCGCCGGCGGCACCGAGAACGCGAGGCCGTGCGCCTGCGGCGTGCCGCGGTCGTCGCCGTGGTACGGGTCCTGGCCGAGGATCACGACCTTCACGTCGTCCGGGCTCGTCAGCCGCAGCGCGCGGAACACGTCGGCCGGGTAGACGGTCTTGCCGGCCGCGCGTTCGCTGTCGACGAAGCTGCACAGCGGGGCATACGCGTCGCCGGCGACGAACGGGGCGAGGACGGCGCGCCATGCAGCCGGCAGCGCGTCGAACTGGGCGGCGAGATGCAGCACGTCGTCAGAGGCGGCCGGCGACGGGGCGGCGGGTGCGGCGGTCGAGGCTGGCGTGGCGGCCGCGATTGGCGCGGCGGGTGCTGCCGGCGCGTCGGCCGGAGCGGAACCGGCCGGGGTGTCGAGTACGGGATCGTCAAACAGCGACGCCTGTTGCGGCGCGCGGGGAGTCTTGCGGGTTGCCATGCGTGATTTATTGCGCGCGCAGCCGGTAGCCGCGCTGCGCCTTGCTGATGTTGTCGGGGCTGAGGCCGGGCAGCGCCTGCTGCAGTTCCGCGGCGAGCATCGCGAGCGCGGTTTCCGGGCCATCGATCAGTTCGAGTTCGATTTCGCTGATCGGTTCGCGGCGCGTCTCGTTTTGCGCGTGGGCGACGATCTCGCCGGCATCCACCGCCGCCTCGACGGTCGCGCCGCCGATCGCGATGCGCCACAGCGTGCGCGAAAAATCGGTGCGGAACAGCGCATGCAGCGCGGGGGCGGCATCGCGCAGCGCGGCGGCCGCTTCCGGCACGTCGCAGGCGGCGACGAGCGCATCGATCTCGAGCGCGTCGCCGGCGATTGCGAGTTCCCATTCGTGACGCCGATGCAGCCCGCCTTCCGCGGTGCCGACCGTCTTGAACGTCTGCAGCCAGCCTTGCGGCGCATGGCGCACCCGTACGGCGCTCTTCGAGCGGGCGAGCGCCAGATCGGGCGTGTCGTAGTAGACGTTCGCGAGCACGATCTCGCGGCCGGGCTCGCCGGTCAGCGTCGCGAAGAACTGCCGCGCCGCGTCGGCCTGCCCGGCCGGCAGCGCGAGCTTGATTTCCTTCTCGATCGCCATCAGAAGAACATCCGCGCGAGTTCTTCGCCGGGTTGCTCGGCGCGCATGAACGCTTCGCCGACCAGGAACGTGTTCACGTTCGCCGCGCGCATCGTGTCGACGTCGATGCGCGACAGGATGCCCGACTCCGTCACGACGATGCGGTCGGCCGGAATCATGTCGAGCATGTCGAGCGTCGTACGGATCGACGTCTCGAACGTGCGCAGGTTGCGGTTGTTGATGCCGAGGAGCGGGGTCTTCAGCGTCAGCGCCTGTTCCATTTCGTCGCGGTCGTGCACCTCGACCAGCACCGCGAGCCCGAGCGAGTGCGCATACGCCTCGAGATCCTGCATCAGCGGCGTGTCGAGCGCGGCGGCAATCAGCAGGATCGCGTCCGCGCCCATCGCGCGCGCTTCGAGGATCTGATAAGCGTCGACGATGAAGTCCTTGCGCAGCACCGGCAGCGTGCAGGCCGCGCGCGCTTCCTCGAGATAGCGGACACCGCCCTGGAAGAACTGCTCGTCGGTCAGCACCGACAGGCACGCGGCGCCGTGCGCGGCGTACGAGCGGGCGATGTCGGCCGGCACGAAGTGCTCGCGCAGCACGCCCTTCGACGGGCTGGCCTTCTTGATTTCGGCGATCACGGCGGCCTGGCCGGCTGCGTGCTTGGCGCGAAGCGCGCCGGCGAAGTCGCGCAGGTCGCGGGCGGACGCGTCCAGCTTCAACGCCTCGAGCGGCGTGCTGCGCATGGCCGCCGCGACTTCTTCGCGCTTGACGGCAATGATTCGTTCGAGAATGTCGCTCATGGGAGTCTCGTGCTTGATTCGGGTTCGAAAGGGCGGATCAGCGCTTGAACTGCTGCGTGAAGCGCACCAGCTCGTCGACTTTCGCGCGCGCCTTGCCGCTCGCGATCGCTTCGCGGGCGAGCTGGATGCCGTCGGCGATCGACGCGGCGACGTTCGCTGAATACAGCGCGGTGCCCGCGTTCAGCGTGACGATCTCGCGCGCGACGCCCGGCTGGTTGTCGAGCGCGCCGAGCAGCATCACGCGCGACTCGTCGGCATTTTCCACCTTCAGCGAGCGGTTCGACACCATCTGCAGGCCGAAGTCCTCCGGATGGATCTCGTATTCGTGCACCTGGCCGTCGCGCAGCTCGCCGACGAGCGTCGCGGCGCCGAGCGACACCTCGTCCATCCCGTCCTTGCCGTACACGACCAGCACGTGCTGCGCGCCGAGGCGCTGCATCACGCGCACCTGGATGCCGACGAGGTCCGGGTGGAACACGCCCATCAGCTGGTTCGGCGCGCCGGCCGGGTTGGTCAGCGGGCCGAGGATGTTGAAGATCGTCCGCACGCCGAGCTCGCGGCGCACCGCCGCGATGTTCTTCATCGCCGGGTGATGGTTCGGCGCGAACATGAAGCCCATGCCGGTCTCGGCGATCGACGCGGCCACCTCGTCGGGCTGCAGGTCGATGTTGACGCCGAGCGCCTCGAGCACGTCGGCGCTGCCGGACTTGCTCGACACGCCGCGGTTGCCGTGCTTCGCGACCTTCGCGCCGGCCGCCGCGGTGACGAACATCGACGCGGTCGAAATGTTGAACGTGTGCGAGCCGTCGCCGCCGGTGCCGACGATGTCGACGAAGTTCGAGTTGTCCTGCACCTGCACGTGGTTCGCGAATTCGCGCATCACGGTTGCGGCGGCGGCGATCTCGCCGATCGTCTCCTTCTTCACGCGCAGGCCGGTGATGATCGCGGCGGCCATCACCGGCGACATGTCGCCGCGCATGATGAGCCGCATCAGGTGCAGCATCTCGTCGTGGAAGATCTCGCGGTGCTCGATCGTGCGCTGCAGCGCTTCCTGGGGAGTGATCGTCATCGTGCGGCTCCGGTCAGGCGGCGTGCGCGGCCGCGCGGGCCTGCTTGAGGAAGTTCTCGAGCAGCGCATGGCCGTGCTCGGACAGGATCGATTCCGGATGGAACTGCACGCCTTCGATCGGCAGCGTCTTGTGGCGCACGCCCATGATCTCGCCGTCGTCGGTCCATGCGGAGATCTCGAGGCAGTCCGGCAGCGATTCGCGCTCGATCGCGAGCGAGTGGTAGCGCGTGACGTCGAAATGCTTCGGCAGGTCGGCGAACACGCCGCGGCAGTCGGTTTCGATCCGGCTCACCTTGCCGTGCATGATGGTTTTCGCGCGCACGACGCGGCCGCCGAATGCCTCGCCGATCGCCTGGTGGCCGAGGCACACGCCGAGGATCGGCTTCTTGCCCGCGAATTCGCGCAGCACGTCGAGCGTGATGCCCGCGTGCTGGGGGTTGCTCGGGCCCGGCGACAGGCAGATCGCGGCGGGGTCGAGGCGCGCGATCTCGTCGAGCGTGATTTCGTCGTTGCGATAGGTGCGCACGTCCTCGCCCAGCTCGCCGAAGTACTGGACCAGGTTGTAGGTGAACGAGTCGTAGTTGTCGATCATGAGCAGCATGGTCAGTCTCCGGTCAGAAGTCGCTGTCGAGGCCGTCTTGGACCTGTTCGGCCGCACGCAGCACCGCGCGCGCCTTGTTCTCGGTCTCTTGCCATTCGGATTCGGGCACCGAATCCGCGACGACGCCGGCCGCCGCTTGCACGTACAGGTTGCCGTTATGGATCAGGCCCGTGCGGATCGCGATCGCGAGATCCATCTCGCCGGAGAACGACAGGTAGCCGACGGCGCCGCCGTACAGCCCGCGCTTGGTCGGCTCGAGCTCGTCGATCAGCTCCATCGCGCGCACCTTCGGCGCGCCCGACAGCGTGCCGGCCGGGAACGTCGCGCGCAGCACGTCGTAATTCGTCACGCCGGGCTTCAGCTTGCCTTCGACCGAGCTGACGATGTGCTGCACGTGCGAGTACTTCTCGATCACCAACCGGTCGGTCACCTGCACCGAGCCGATTTCCGCGATGCGGCCCACGTCGTTGCGCGCGAGATCGATCAGCATCACGTGCTCGGCGACTTCCTTCGGGTCGTTGAGCAGCTCGGTCGCGAGTTCCGCGTCGCGTTCCGGCGTGTTGCCGCGCGGGCGGGTGCCGGCGAGCGGGCGGATCGTGACGACCTGATCGTCGCCGCGCTTCTCCTGGCGCACGAGGATTTCCGGCGACGCGCCCACCACATGGAAATCGCCGAAGTTGTAGTAATACATGTACGGCGACGGGTTCAGCGAGCGCAGCGCGCGGTACAGCGACAGCGGGTTGTCGCGATACGGCTTCGTCAGGCGCTGGCCGACCTGGATCTGCATCAGCTCGCCGGCCGCGATGTATTCCTTCGCCTGGCGCACGGCGGCCAGATAGTCTTCCTTCTTGAACTCGCGGAACGTCTCGGTGCGCACGCTCGGCGACGTGACGGGCGGCTGCACGGTCGCGCGCAGGCGCTGCTTCAGTTCGCGCAGCCGCTGCTTCGCCTTCGCGTATGCCTCGGGCTGGCCCGGATCGGCATAGATGATCAGATAGAGCTTGCCGGCGAGGTTGTCGATCACCGCGACTTCCTCGGTCAGCAGCAGCTGGATGTCGGGCAGGCCGAGATCGTCGCGCGGGGCCGTGTGCGCGAGCTTCTTCTCGATGTAGCGCACCGCGTCGTAGCCGAAATAGCCGGCGAGGCCGCCGCAAAAGCGCGGCAGGCCGGGGCGCTGCGCGACCTTGAAGCGTGCCTGGAACGCGGCGATGAACTCGAACGGATCGCCGTCGTGCGTCTCGACGACCTGGCCGTCGCGCACGACTTCGGAGACACCGGCGCGCGTGCGCACGAGCGTGCGCGCTGGCAGGCCGATGAACGAATAGCGGCCGAAGCGTTCGCCGCCGACCACCGATTCGAGCAGGAACGAGTTGGCGCCGCCGCGTTCCGGCTGCGCCAGTTTCAGGTAGAGGGACAGCGGCGTTTCGAGGTCGGCCAGGGCTTCCGCGATCAGCGGGATGCGGTTGTAGCCTTCGTTCGCGAGCGATTGGAATTCGAGTTCAGTCATGTTCCGGTCCTGTTCGGGACAACGGCGGAGTGCGCCGGGGATCACGGGGAGCTGCGCGGGCTGCCGTCGGCGGAATGGCGGTCGATCGTGATGTGCCTGGTGCCGGCGGGCGCATCCCGGAGCGCGAACGTCGCCAGCCTGCGGCCGGCCCTGAACGGAATCGTTCGGGCGCGGTACGGTGGTAGGTGAAGCGACGATCGGCGCGCGGGTGCGCAGCGAGATAAAAAACGGCGCTGAAGACGAACTTCAGCGTACCTCATCGACGAGGTTAGCGCGACCAGCGACGCCAGGGCCAGGCTCCCCGGTCGATGCTGCTCAGACTCCGTTTTTTATTCAGAAACATGCGGATGGAAGAAATAATTCAGAGGATTGGCCGGCCTGCATTGTGCGCGGAGATCGCGCGTGCCGCGGCCAGCAGCGAACCGACTATACCATCCGAATTTATCGTTTGTATAGCTTTGCCGTGGTTGTAGCCGTACGGCACCGTCAGCGTCGCCATGCCGGCTGCGCGGCCCGCCAGCGCATCGTTTTCCGAGTCGCCGATCGCGACCGTCGCCGCGGGTGCGACGCCGAGCGCGTCGCACGCGGTCAGCATCGGCAGCGGGTCCGGTTTCTTGCGCGGCACGCTGTCGCCGCCGAGCACGATGCCGAAACGGTCGATCAGCCCGTATTGCTCGAGCAGCTCGAGCGCGAAGCGATGCGGCTTGTTGGTCACGCACGCGAGCTTGATGCCGTCGGCACGCAGCGCGTCGAGGCCGGCCGCGACGTCCGGGTAGAGGCGCGCGTGGCGGCCGTTGATCTTCGCGTACTCGGCCTGGTAGATCGCGAGCGCGTCGTCGAAGCGCGCATGTGCGTCGTCCGCACTGAAGCGCGGCTTCAGCACGCTCTGGATCAGGTGTTCGGAGCCCTTGCCCACATAGCCGATCACCTCGTCGCGCGACGTCGCCGGCGCGTCCAGCTGCGCGAGCATGCCGTTCAGGCCGGCGGTGAAATCGTCTGCGGTATCGACCATCGTGCCGTCGAGGTCGATCAGCGCCGCGTCGATGCGCGGCGCCGCGAAGCGGATCGGTGCCGCGCCGGCGGCGAGATTCGGTTCGGCCACGGTCAGCTCCGCTCGACGGTCGCGAGCTGGGCGCGCATCTCGTCGATCACCTTGCGGTAGTCGGGCTTGCCGAAGATCGCCGAGCCCGCGACGAAGGTGTCCGCGCCGGCCGCCGCGATTTCGGCGATGTTGTCGGCCTTCACGCCGCCGTCCACCTCGAGCAGGATCTCGCGGCCGGTGCGCTCGGTGTAAGCGTCGAGGCGCGCGCGCGTCTCGCGCAGCTTGTTCAGCGTTTCCGGAATGAACGACTGGCCGCCGAAGCCCGGGTTGACCGACATCAGCAGCACGAAGTCGAGGCGATCCATCACGTAGTCGAGATAGTTCAGCGGCGTCGCCGGGTTGAACACGAGGCCGGCCTTGCAGCCGTGGTCGCGGATCAGCGACAGCGTGCGGTCGATGTGGTCGGATCCTTCCGGATGGAAGCTGATCAGGTTCGCGCCGGCTTTCGCGAAGTCCGGCACGATGCGGTCGACCGGGCGTACCATCAGGTGCACGTCGATCGGCACCTGCACGTGCGGGCGGATCGCTTCGCAGACCAGCGGCCCGATCGTCAGGTTCGGGACATAATGGTTGTCCATCACGTCGAAGTGGATCCAGTCGGCGCCGGCGGCGACCACGTTGCGGACTTCTTCGCCGAGCCGTGCGAAGTCGGCCGACAGGATGCTGGGGGCGATGCGGAATTGAGTCATGGCAGGGGGAGCGGGGACGCTGCGGCGCAAAACCGCCATTCTACCGCCGGGCGGCCCCGCGCGCGGTTGCGGGCCGGTGCCGCATGAAGCAGAATGCCGAACCAAAGCGGCGCATCTGCGGCCCGGCGTCGCACGACGCCAGCACGGGCCAGTCACTATCCAGCGGAATCACCATGAGTCAGTATCAGTTCACCGTGACGGTGAAAACCAGCTACTTGCCGGAACAATCCGACCCCGAACGCCGTCAATATGCATTCGCGTACACGCTGACGATCCGCAATAGCGGACAGGTCGCGGCACAGCTGATCGCGCGCCACTGGATCATCACCGACAGCGAGAGTCAGGTGCAGGAGGTGAAGGGGCTGGGGGTCGTCGGCTACCAGCCGCTGCTGCAGCCTGGCGAACAGTTCGAATACACGAGCTGGGCCGTGATCGCGACGCCGGTCGGCACGATGCGCGGGTCGTACTTCTGCGTGGCGGAGGACGGCGAGCGCTTCGACGCGCCGATCGACGAGTTCGCGCTGCACATGCCGCGCACGCTTCATTGAGCGTGCGGACGCGGTGGAATCAGCGCGGCTGACGGTCGTTGTCGCGGGCGTGCTTCTTCCTGCCCGAGGCTGTCCACGCGACGATGAAGATCAGCAGGGCGAGCGCAAGGAAAGCTTCCAGCGCGAAGATGAGCATCGGATATTGGTCGAGAAAATCTGACATGGCGGTTTCCATCAAGAACGGACATTGTATGTGGTTTGGGCCCCGGGCGGCCGGGTGGGCGGCGGCGGTCGCGACGGCGGCGCTGCTTGCCGCGTGTGGCGGCACGCCGACGCGGACATCTTCCATGAAGCCGCCGAGCGGCGCCGCGATCGTGCCGGGGCAGGTCGCCCCCGCGCGGCTGACGCCGGTCGCGTGGCAACAGGTGCCGGGCTGGCAGGACGATTCGCTGATCGGCGCGACGGCCGCGCTGCGGCAAAACTGCGCGCGCCTCGCGCGCCAGCCGTCGTGGCAGCGTGCGTGCGCGGCCGCCGAGCGCCTCGACGAGCTCGACATCGGCAGCGCGCGCGCATTCTTCGAAACGTATTTCACGCCGTTCCAGTTCGCCAACAGCGACGGCACGCTCGACGGGCTCGTCACCGGCTATTACGAGCCGCTGCTGCACGGCTCGCGCGTGCGGCGCGGGCCTTATCAGACCGCGCTCTACCGCTGGCCGTCCGGCTATCGCGCGGGCGCCGCGCTGCCGGCGCGCGCGCAGCTCGAGCGTGCGGGCATCCTGAACGGCAACGAGCTCGTGTGGGTCGACGATCCGATCGAGGCGTTCTTCCTGCAGGTGCAGGGTTCGGGGCGGGTGCTGCTCGACGACGGCTCGGTGATGCGCGTCGGCTATGGCGGCACCAACAACCAGCCGTATCGTTCGATCGGCAAGTGGCTGCTCGACCGCGGCGAGCTGACGCCCGCGCAGGCGACGATGCAGGGCATCAAGGCGTGGGCGAAGGCGAACCCGGCGCGCGTCGACGCGCTGCTCGACACGAATCCGCGCTTCGTGTTCTTCCGCGAAATGCCGTCGAAGGAAGACGTGCCGCGCGGCGGCTCGGATGGCCCGGTCGGCGCGCTCGGCGTGCCGCTGACGCCCGAGCGCTCGATCGCGGTCGATCCGTCGTCGATCCCGCTCGGCACGCCGGTCTTCCTGCAGACGACGCGTCCGCTGACCAATACGCCGATGAACCGCCTCGTGTTCGCGCAGGACACGGGCACGGCGATCAAGGGCGGCGTGCGCGCCGATTACTTCTGGGGGCTCGGCGACGACGCGGGCGACCAGGCCGGGCGGATGAAGCAGATTGGCCGGATGTGGCTGCTGTTCCCGAATTCGTGATTTGACGCACGCGGCAAATGAAAAGCCCGATCGGTGTGAGCCGGTCGGGCTTTTTCGTGGCGGCGCGCATGACGTGCGCCGCAGGCGCGCCGGTGGGACCAGCCTGTCAGCCCTTGCGCTTGTCGATGACCCGACGCGCCTTGCCGACCGAGCGCTCGATGCCGTTTACCGGCAGCACGTTGACGATTGCCGTCACGCCGATCAGCGACTTGATGTCGTGCGTGAGTGCGTGCCTCGCCGCATCGATCGCCGCCGTGTCCGGCGCGGTCTCGGGGCAAGGCTCGACGTTCAGCGTCAGCACGTCGAGCGGCCCCTCCTTCGTTAGCACGATCTGGTAGTGCGGCGCGAGCGCACGTTGCTTGAGCAGCTGTTCCTCGATCTGCGTCGGAAATACGTTCACGCCGCGCACGATCATCATGTCGTCCGAGCGGCCGGTGATCTTTTCCATCCGGCGCATCGTGCGCGCGGTGCCCGGCAGGAGGCGCGTCAGGTCGCGCGTCCGATAGCGGATGATCGGCAGCGCCTCCTTGGTCAGCGACGTGAACACGAGCTCGCCCAGCTCGCCGTCGGGCAGCACCTCGCCGGTATCCGGGTCGATGATTTCCGGGTAGAAGTGGTCTTCCCAGATCGTCGGGCCATCCTTGGTCTCCACGCATTCGGACGCGACACCCGGGCCCATCACCTCGGACAAGCCATAGATGTCGACCGCATCGATGCCCATGCGGCGCTCGATTGCCGCGCGCATGTCGTTGGTCCACGGCTCGGCGCCGAAGATGCCGATGCGCAGCGAACTCTGCGCGGGATCGAGGCCCTGGCGCTCGAATTCGTCGGCGATCGACAGCATGTAGCTCGGCGTCACCATGATGATGTCCGGGCGGAAATCCTGGATCAGCTGAACCTGCTTCTCGGTCTGGCCGCCGCCGAACGGGATCACGGTCAGCCCGGCGCGCTCCGCGCCGTAATGCGCGCCGAGCCCGCCCGTGAACAGCCCGTAGCCATAGCTCACGTGAACCTTGTCGCCCTGGCGCGCGCCGGCGGCGCGGATCGACCGTGCGACCAGGTTGGCCCACGTATCGATGTCGCGTGCGGTGTAGCCGACGACGGTCGGTTTGCCGGTCGTCCCCGACGACGCGTGGATGCGCGAGATCTGCTCCTGCGGCACCGCGAACATGCCGAACGGATAGCTGTCGCGCAGGTCGCTCTTGGTGGTGAACGGGAAGCGGGACAGGTCGGCCAGCGTTTTCAGGTCGTCCGGATGCACGCCCGCGTCGTCGAATTTGCGTCGATAGACGGGGGAGTGCAGGTAGGCATGCCGGAGCGACCATTGGAGGCGCTCGAGCTGCAGCGCGGTCAGCTCGTCGCGCGTCGCGGTCTCGATCGGCTCGAGCGGTAGCGGGGTAGTCATGCGTGTCTCCAGTGCTTGTTATGTGCGCGGCTGTTGCGTCAGCGGTCTTCCGGAATGACCGTGCCCTTGATCTGGGCGGACTTGCCGCGGAACAGCGCGACGGTTTCGCCGGCCCGGTTCGTGACGCGGATGTCGTAGATGCCATACCGGCCGTTGCGCGTCTGCTCCACTGCTTCGGCGGTCAGCACGTCGCCGCCCTGCACCGGGCGCAGGTATTCGATCGAGCAGCCGGCCGCGACGGTGCTGAGGTTGTACGAATTGCACGCGAATGCGAACGTCGAATCGGCGAGCGTGAAGATGAGCCCGCCGTGACAGATCCGGTGGCCGTTCAGGAAGTCGTCGCGTACCGGCATGCGCATGCGCGCATAGCCGGGCCGGACTTCCGCGAGCTCCATGCCCAGCGCGCGGCTGCATGCGTCGGCGTCGTACATGGCCTTGGCGGTGGCTCGCGCGAGCGCGTCGGCGCCGGGTGCGTCGGTGGAGGCGGCCGTCATGTCAGCGCCCCTCGAAGCGCGGCGCGCGCTTCTCGATGAACGCCTGCACGCCTTCCGCGTAATCGTGCGACTGACCGAGCCTGCGCTGCAGGTCGCGCTCCAGGTCGAGTTGCTGATCGAGCGTGTGCGTGATGCTTTCGCGCATCGCCTGCTTGATCGATGCGATCGCGAGCGTCGGCTGCTGCGCGAGTTGGGCGGCGAGCTGGCGGGCTGTCGCGGCGAGCGTATCGTCGTCGACCGCACGCCAGATGAGTCCCCATTGCTCGGCCTGCTCGGCGCTCAGCTTGTCGCCGGTCAGCGCGAGCCCGAGCGCGCGCGCCATGCCGACGCGCTGCGGCAGGAACCAGGTGCCGCCGGAGTCCGGCACGAGCCCGATCTTCACGAATGCCTGGATGAAGCTGCTCGAGCGTGCGGCCAGCACGAGGTCGCCCGCGAGCGCCAGGTTGGCGCCCGCGCCGGCGGCCGTGCCGTTCACCGCGGCGATCACCGGCAACGGCAGGCGCTGCAGTCGCCGGATCAGCGGATTGAAATGCTCGTCGATCAGCGTGCCGAGATCGGTTGTCGCGCCGGGGGTGAAGTCGAGGTCGGCGAGATCCTGGCCGGCGCAGAAGCCACGGCCCGCGCCCGTCAGGATCAGTGCGCGTGCGTCGCTGGCCGAGACTTCATCGAGTGCCGACTGCAGTTCGCGATGCATCGCCCGCGTGAAGCTGTTGAGCTTGTCCGGACGGTTGAGCGTGATCGTGGCCACATGGGCCGCCTGATCGATATCCAGCTGAATCGCCTGATATGACATGCAGTGTCTCCTGGATGACTCCGTTATGAATGCGTCGCGCGCCGGCTACACCCGCTCGATCGCGATCGCGATGCCCTGGCCGACGCCGATGCACATCGTGCAGAGCGCGAAGCGGCCGCCAACGCGCTCGAGTTGATGGAGGGCGGTGGTCACGAGCCGTGCGCCGGACGCGCCGAGCGGGTGGCCGAGCGCAATCGCGCCGCCGTTCGGGTTCACGCGCGGATCGTCGTCCGCGACGCCCAGCATCCGCAGCACCGCGAGCCCCTGCGATGCGAATGCCTCGTTCAGCTCGATCACGTCGAACTGGTCGATCGTCATGCCGAGCTGCCCGAGCAGCTTCCGCGCGGCCGGCGCCGGGCCGATGCCCATCACGCGCGGCTCGACGCCCGCCGTCGCCATGCCGACGACTCGCGCGCGGCGGCGCAGGCCGTACTGGTCGGCTGCATCCGCATTGGCGAGCAGCAGCGCGCATGCGCCGTCGTTGACGCCCGACGCGTTGCCGGCCGTGACTGTGCCGTCCGGACGCACGACGCCCTTGAGCTTCGCGAGCGCCTCGAGCGACGTCTCGCGCGGATGCTCGTCGCGTGACACGACGAGCGGGTCGCCTTTCTTCTGCGGAATCGTGACGGGCACGATTTCCTGCGCCAACGTGCCGTCTTGCTGCGCACGCGCGGCCTTCTGCTGGCTGCGCAGCGCGAACAGGTCCTGGTCAGCGCGGCTGATCGCGTAATCGGTCGCGACGTTCTCGCCCGTCTCCGGCATCGAGTCGACGCCGTATTGCTGCTTCATCAGCGGGTTGATGAAGCGCCAGCCGATCGTCGTATCGAAGATGTCGGCCTGGCGCGCGAACGCGGTGGCCGACTTGCCCATCACGAACGGCGCGCGGGTCATGCTCTCGACGCCGCCCGCGATCATCAGCCGCGCTTCACCGGACTTGATCGCGCGTGCGGCGGAGCCGACGGCATCCATCCCGGAGCCGCACAGCCGGTTGAGCGTCGTGCCCGGCACGGCGGTCGGCAGGCCGGCCAGCAGCGCGGACATGCGCGCGACATTGCGGTTGTCCTCGCCGGCCTGGTTCGCGCAGCCGTAGATCACGTCGTCGATCGCGGCCCAGTCGACGTCGCGGTTGCGCTCGATCAACGCCCGGATCGGCACCGCGCCGAGGTCGTCGGCGCGGACATCTTTCAAGGCGCCGCCGTAGCGGCCAATGGGGGTGCGAATCGCGTCGCAGATATAGGCGTCAGTCATGGGCGTATCGGTGAAAGGCGAACCCGCCGGGCAGCGGATTCGTTCATGGTAGAGGACCGAGCGGCGTTTGCACGTCCGCCGTTCGGGTTATGCCGTTTGGCCAGCTTCCGCGGGCGCCGCCTTCGGGGCAACATGCACTCGGCTTTGCACGACGCGGAACCGGTTGGCGACGAACGCCGAGTCGGCCAGCGACGCATTCGCAGCCGGGTTCGCGCCGGTGCCATGGAAGTCCGAGAACGCGGCGGACTGATTGACGAACACCCCCCCCGTCAGATTGATCGACAGCGCGACGCCGCCCCGCACCGCGGCATCGTGCGCCGCGTCGATCACGGCATCGTCGGTGCTGTAGACGGAGAGCGTCAGCGCGCCGTGCTCGGCGGCGATCGCGCCGGCGAGATCGAGCGACTGGGCCGTCGAGTCGGTCGCGATCACGAACGAGATCGGGCCGAACCACTCCTGCGTGAATTTCTCGCGGTCGGCGGCGTCGAGCTGGAGCACGAGCGGCGTGCGCACGCGTGCGTCGGGGAACGCGGGGTGCTGCAGCGTCAGGCTGTCCGCGAGCACGGGGCCGAGTTTGCGGGCGTCGTCGATCCGCGCGGTCACGCCGTCGTTCTGGATCGCGCCGATCAGTTCGACCGAGCGCGCCGGGTCACCGGTCAGCTTCTGTACCGCGCCGGCGATCGACTGGGCGACCTCGTCGAAGCTCACGTGTCCGTCGGCGGTCCGGATGCCGCTGCGCGGCACGTAGATGTTCTGCGGTGCCGTGCACATCTGCCCGGAGTAGAGCGACAGCGAGAAGGCGATGTTCTTTGCCGCGGCCTTCAGGTCGTCCACGGAGTCGATCACGATCTGGTTGACGCCGGCCTTTTCGGTATAGACCTGGGCCTGGTGCGCGTTCCGTTCGAGCCAGGTGCCGTTTTGCGTGCTGCCGGTGAAGTCGATCAGCTTGATTTCCGGGCGCAGCGCAAGGTTCTGCACGAGGGCGCCGTCGTTGGGCTCGGTCGCGAGGAGCGTGATGACATTCGGATCGAAGCCGGCTTCGCGCAGCACGTCGCGTGCGATCCGGACGGTGATCGCGAGGGGCAGGATCGCACCCGGATGCGGTTTGACGATCACGGTATTGCCGGTCGCCAGATCGGCGAAGAGGCCCGGGTAGCCGTTCCAGGTCGGGAACGTGCAGCAGCCGAGCACGAGCCCGGTGCCGCGCGGGACGATCGTATAGCGCTTGTGCATCGCGAGCGGCGGGTTCTTGCCTTGCGGTTTTTCCCAGTGAGCGTCGGCCGGGATGTGTCGCAGTTCGTCCCACGCATACGCAACGGCCTCGAGCGCGCGGTCCTGCGCGTGCGGGCCGCCGGCCTGAAACGCCATCATGAATGCCTGGCCGGTGGTGTGCATGACGCTGTAGGCAATCTCGAAGCTGGCGCGATTCAGGCGCGCGAGGATTTCCATGCTGACGCCGATCCATGCAGTCGGACCGGCCTCGCGCCATGTGCGCTGGGCTGCTGCGGCCGCGGCGATCAGTGCATCGGGCGTCGATTTCGGGTACCTCACACCCAGCCCGATGCCGAACGGCGACTGCTCCGCGCCGACCGTCTCGCCGGAAGCGGGCTGGTCGAGTGCAAAGGTCTTGTCGAGGTGCGACTTGAACGCCGCTTCGCCGTCGGCGTTGGCACTTTCCCCGTACACTTTGGGGCTCGGCATTTCGACGAACGCGCTCCAGTAACCGCGGCTCTCGAGGGCGGCGAGTGCGTGCTTCAGCGTGGCTTCGTGCTTCGTGAACAGTGGGTGGGTCATGGCGGCAGCCTGATGGACGTTGAAGGGATGGATTCGATTAATTAACCGACCGGTTGGTCGGAGAATGGTAGCATCAAACTATTCGCGTGTGCGCGGCGTTTCACATTTCATTGATCGAGGAGAAATCGATGGCTTACGAGAACATCGTGGTGGAGACCCGGGGCCGTGTTGGCCTCATTACGCTGAACCGGCCGAAGGCGCTGAATGCGCTGAACGATGCGTTGATGGATGAGTTGGGCGTGGCGCTCAAGGCGTTCGATGCCGACGAAGGCATCGGCGCGATTGTCGTGACGGGCAGCGAGAAGGCGTTCGCCGCGGGGGCCGACATCGGCATGATGGCGACCTATTCCTATATGGATGTCTACAAGGGCGACTACATCACGCGAAACTGGGAGGTCATCCGCCAGATTCGCAAGCCGATCATTGCTGCTGTAGCTGGGTTCGCGCTGGGGGGCGGCTGCGAACTGGCGATGATGTGCGACATCATCTTCGCGGCGGATACGGCGAAGTTCGGTCAGCCCGAGATCAAACTCGGCGTCATGCCGGGGGCGGGCGGCACGCAGCGCCTGCCGCGCGCGGTGTCGAAGGCGAAGGCGATGGACATGTGCCTGACCGCGCGTTTCATGGATGCGGCGGAGGCAGAGCGGGCGGGCCTGGTGTCGCGCGTGTTGCCGGCGGACAAACTGCTGGATGAGGCTATCGAAGCTGCGACGACGATTGCCGAGTATTCGTTGCCGGCCGTCATGATGGTCAAGGAGTCGGTCAATCGTGCGTACGAGACCACGCTGGCCGAGGGCGTGCAATTCGAGCGCCGGCTGTTCCATTCGATGTTTGCAACGGAAGATCAGAAGGAAGGGATGGCTGCGTTCGTCGAGAAGCGGAAACCGGTGTTCAAGCATCGCTGACGGGCGGCAATGTCGAATGTGGCGCGACCGCCTTGTCCGAGCCCATTCACAATCAAAAGCCCCGTGCGCGGCAGCGCACGGGTTTTTTGAATTTATTTCGCGCACCCCCTTGCGCTTGGGGCGCGGGGTGCCTAGAATCACGCCTCTTTCGCGCTAACGGCAACGCAGCGCGGAAGGGGGAAGCGAAGTTGGTCGGATGCCTGTAGGGCGGCCGGCCGGCGCAGGAAGATGAACCCCGCAGTCGCAACGAAGTAGTTAAAAAAGTTGTTGACGAACTGCGAAACAGTGTTCATAATCTCGTTTCTCTGCTGCTGACAACGCAGCGCTGCTGAGAAGGAAGAATTTCTCGCAGAAACGTTCTTTAAAAATTAACAGCCGATAAGTGTGGGCGCTTGATGGCAGCGAACCGATCCTCGGATCGGATAGCAAAAGTATCAAGAGTCTCACACTAAAGTAAGTCA
>NZ_CADESW010000015.1 GCF_902830275.1 Burkholderia stagnalis
TCAAGCCAGCCTCGGCTTCCTTCAAGATGCCGATGATCTGTTCTTCGGTGAATCGCTTTTTCATTGCCGTTCCTCTCTGGAACGGACTCTACACCGTCACCGTACTAAACGCGGGGAGCAGGTCACTGCCCCTTAATTTTGCCACAAACACCATAGAAGGCCGAAAGCGTACCTGCTCAGTCTAGGCAGTAACGGGAAGAACAGAAAAAAGTGCGAACGGTTGCCGGTTTGCGTTCGTCCTTGGTCAAGGCTGCGTTACAGGCGGGAATCGTTTCTCGATATTGCTGACCAATGACCAAAATGAGAGCGGATCGGCCATGCGAATGGGCCTGTGACGACGTGGATGGGTGACTCTTCATGGCCGGCAGTCGCCGTCCGTGGTCACCGGCAACTGGCCGAACGGCGAACTTCGTGCGGTACCGTTCGGGCCGCTGGTAAACTCGGGCTGCCAAAGCAACTTTCCCCGGTCACATGAGCACGCGACCCACGGCAGCACCTGCAACCGTCACCTCAATGATGCAGCAGTATCTGCGCCTTATCTGACAAGCCCTGACGCACAAAGCTACGCCAAGACCTACGCCGATAGTTTTGGCGATGGGCCGCGACCGACCCAGAGCAGCCGGTGGTCGAATTAAGCTGCCCGGTTCGAAAACTGCGGCTCACCCTGTAGAACTAGTGTCATATGTCCAGATCCAGGTCTGAGGACTGAGCGCTATCGAATAGACTGCGCACAAGTTCATAGTCACGATATTGTTGGGTCGTCGAGAAGAAGTATTCCTTAAAATTCTTTTTGTTGTCATATTTAATGTTGAATCGACCGACCTCCTCCACATCGTCGAACCTGTACGTGATTGATAGCGTGTACGTATCTTGATCCGTTGTGACCCTCGACGCATCATCATCGTAACGCCACTTTACCTCTCCACTCTCTGTGCGCTCGCGGAGTTGGACTACAAGGTTTTGGATTTTCTCAGGCAGCATCATTTGCTCCGGTTCGCAGGGTTGTGTTGCTCGACTGCCTCTTTGACCGTGAGCAGCATTTTCAAAATGGTACGCTTTTGGCCTTTGTTGAGCCCAGCCCCAGCGTTCACTCTGGTTGCCGAAAGTAGCTGGAGTTCTATTTCACCTAGCTCGCTCAAGTCTGGCGTTGCTGGCGTTGCTGGCATTGCTGGCATTGCTGGCGTTGCTGGCGTTGCTGGCGTTGCTGGCGTTGCTGGCGTTGCTGGCGTTGCTGGCGTTGCTGGCGTTGCTGGCGTTGCTGGTGTCGCTGCCGTCGCTGCCGTCGCTAGCGTTGCCGGCAAGGCCGCGCTCGTAGAGACATTGAACTTCGGGATAGTGCGGACACAAAGCTTCCGGAACTGTTGAAAGGCGCCAAGTGCGGCATCGTATCGTTCCTCGAGGACAGCACGCAAAGTGACGTCGATGGCCGAAATGCAGTCGCTAATCATCGAGGCGTCCTCCACTCGCCTCACCGCTGCGAGCGCCTCCTCCGTTTGCTTCTGCAGCGTCTTCGTGGCCTGGATCGAATAGGCGATCTCGGAAATGGCCAGCCATAGCGCAACGAGCGTAGCCACAGTTCCCCAGTATGAAACTATGTTCAGGTTCTCCTGGACAGGAACAATGTCACCACGGTAAATAAACGCGAGGGTTGCGCCGACAATGGCAACAACCCAAAAGATGCGCCGAGTATATATGTTGAGCATTCGGTAAATTATTCTTAGCAGGTCTCGCGACGCATTCTAAGTCGAAACTGCGCGAAGATGGGCGATCGGTGTCTTTCAGATGGCGGGAAGTGGATGCCATCGAAGGCCCGCTCCTGGCCGGTAGCTGTCGCTCGCCATCGGCAACAACCGGCCGGATGGCGACGAATCCAGTCTAACGGCTCAACATCCATGGTCGCGCTGTGGCCAGTCGATCCAGCACATGAAAAAGGGGGTATTAGAGTGGGTATCAAACGCCCACTTCGCCAACTAATTCATTACCAATCATCATCTTACAATCACAAATGTCAATGCAGTTTCCACATGACAATATGTCGAATCACTTCTTTGCTCCTGTTCGTGATGCTCCGCCGCACTGGCCGAGCCCTCTGCTGGCCGGGCATGCCCGGTGCGCCATCGTTCGCCTTCGGTCGCGATGATTCGCGATCGGACGGGAAAAAGCGCGTATCGAATCGGGTGGCCGACCGAATGTGCGGCGACGATACCCGCTTTTCCCCCTCCTGCTTGCCGACGTCAGCGCCCGGCAAGCGAAGGCAGGCACCAAGCCTACCAAACTTACCGGCTTCGATGGGTTGTATCTGGAGGGTGGCCGTTCGTGGCCGTGCGCGGGCCAGCGATGTCACGCACCTGAAAAACCGACCGGCGTCGCGACGCGTGAATCACCAGGGATGGGCATGCATCTCCACCGCGAACCGGGCCGCGATGAAGACGCTGGACTGGCACGTACTCGCGGCTTCAGGCCATCAATGCGCGACAACCCGATTGCGCCCTTCCCGCTTCGCCTGGTACAGCCGTTCGTCGACCGCGCGCAGCAGCGCGTCGACCGTGCCGCCGTCGATCCCGTATTGCGCGACGCCGACGCTGACCGTCACCTGCACCCGCTTGAAATCGAGCCCGAACGGCGCGCTCGCGATCGCCGAGCGCACGCGCTCGGCCGTCATCCGCGCGCCCTCGAGCGGCATCTCCGGCAGCAGCGCCATGAATTCCTCGCCGCCGACCCGCGCGAGCCCGCCCGCCGGCCGGATCGCCTCGAGGCATTGCCGCACGACGCCGCGCAGCACCTCGTCGCCGATCTGGTGCCCATACGCATCGTTGATGTTCTTGAAATTGTCCAGGTCGAGCGCGAGCAGGCAGAACGGCGTGCCGTCGCGTTCCGCGCGCTGGATCTCGCGTTCGACCAGCGCGATGAACTGGCGCCGGTTCGACGCGCCCGTCAGCGGGTCGGTCGCGGCCAGGTATTCGAGCTTCTGGTTGGTGCGCCGCAGTTCCTGCAGCGCGCTTTCGGTGCGCGCCATCGACTCCGACAGCCGGCTCATCAGGTCCTCCTGGCTGTAGATCGCCGAGAACGAGCGCGTGGTCTGCAGCGCCTGCACGACGCCATAGCTGAGCAGGAAGAAACCGCCCGCGAAGATCGCATGCGCGAGCCACCACATGTGATTCCACGGCTTGCCGAGAATGAACGCGAGCGACGACAGCGCGAACGCGGTGATCGACATCCCGTAGATCAGCATCAGCGGCGAGCGGATGCGCCGCGCGAGCAGCACGCCGACGTTCAGCAGCGAAAACACGAGCGCGCCACCTTCCATCGTGAGGCGCGTGCCGAGCGCGCCGGCCACCGGCGAATACGCGATGTACGCAACGGCGACGTCGACCACCAGGAAAAACACGATCCACGGCAGCCACGTGCGCACGCTCGTGCGCCGGTCGACGCGATCGGACGGCTGCGAATACGACATCAGGCCAATCAGCAGCAGGATCGACATCACGAGCCGCGATGCCGGCCCATACAGCAGGAACAGCCAGATATTGTGATGCGCCATGCCGGTGAACATCCCGTGCAGCGCATAGATCATCGCGAAGCCGAGAAAGCCGAGCGTCAGCCAGCGCAGCAGCGGCTCGCCGGACGAGCGGTAGCAGACCCACGTCACATAGGTGACGAACGCGCCCTCGAGCGTCGCCGCGGCAATCGCGAGTTCATGGAATACGTGGCTCTCGTAGGTCAGGCGAGGATCGCCGAAGAACCACAGGTAGGCAATGAGATACGCAGGCAACAGCGCAAACCCGACCATCAGGCACTTCGCGTAGATCTTCGCGACGGCGCTGACGGCGCGCGGCGGCTCGCCCGCAGAGAAAGTCGTGCTCAATTCGGCCCCCGATCGATCCGCTGCATTGTTCGAATGCGGAAGACGCCGGATCACGACACGCCGCCCGCTCCAGACCGCTCCAGACTTCGGGTCATGCACCGCGGTGGTCGGCTTGACGCGCGACGCGCGATCCGGCCCGCACTGCCGAAAGGCAAATGTCAGAGCTTAGTATAGGTGGGGCGATTCGTTTGACAAGTAAGGGGAAACGGCATCGCCACAATGGCACGAATTGAATCGTATACGGAATGGATCGTGAAGGCGGCCTTGCGATTCGCAATGAAGGCCGCCGCCGCCGCGCAATACTCAGAGGATTTCGAACAAGCCGGCCGCCCCCTGCCCGCCGCCGATGCACATCGTCACGACCGCGTATTTCACGCCGCGCCGCTTGCCCTCGATCAGCGCATGGCCGGTCAGGCGCGCGCCCGACACGCCATACGGGTGGCCGACCGCGATCGCCCCCCCGTTGACGTTGAGGCGGTCTTCGGGAATGCCGAGCGTGTCGCGGCAATACAGCACCTGCACCGCGAACGCCTCGTTGAGTTCCCACAGGCCGATGTCCTCGACCTTCAGCCCTGCCCGCTTCAGCAGCTTCGGCACCGCGAACACCGGGCCGACGCCCATCTCGTCCGGCTCGCAGCCGGCGACCGCGAAGCCGCGGAACACGCCGAGCGGCTGCAGGCCCTCCTTCTGCGCGGCATCGGCGCTCATCACCACGCACGCGGACGCGCCGTCGGAGAACTGGCTCGCGGTGCCCGCGGTGATCACGCCGCCCGGCACGGCCGAACGGATCTTCGACACGCCGTCGAGCGTCGTGTCCGGCCGGATGCCTTCGTCGGCCGACACCGTCACCTCCTTCGTGAACAGCCGCCCGGTCGCCTTGTCGGCGATGCCCGCGCGCACGGTGATCGGCACGATCTCCGCGTCGAAGCGCCCGGCCGCCTGCGCGGCGGCCGCCCGCAGCTGCGACTGCACGCCGTATTCGTCCTGGCGCGCCTTCGAGATCCCGTAGCGCTTCGCAACGTTCTCGGCGGTCTGCAGCATGTTCCAGTAGATCTCCGGCTTGTGTTCGAGCAGCCAGCCCTCAGCCAGCATGTGCCGGTTCATCTCGTTCTGCACGCACGAGATCGATTCGACGCCGCCCGCCACGTACACGTCGCCTTCGCCCGCGATGATCCGCTGCGCGGCGAGCGCGATCGTCTGCAGTCCGGACGAGCAGAAGCGGTTCACCGTCATGCCCGGCACGCTCACCGGCAGCCCCGCGCGCAGCGCGATCTGGCGCGCGATGTTGCCGCCGGTCGCGCCTTCCGGGTTCGCACAGCCCATGATCACGTCCTCGACGCGCGCCGGGTCGAGCTTCGCGCGCTCGAGCGCGGCGGCCACCACGTGGCCGCCGAGCGTCGCACCGTGCGTCATGTTGAAGGCGCCGCGCCACGATTTCGCCAGCGGCGTGCGTGCGGTCGATACGATTACGGCTTCGGTCATGCGAGTCTCCTGTCGATTCAGAGTTGGCGCTTTGGCGCTTACGCTGATCCCATGCAAAGCTGTCGATTCAGCGTTGGCGCTTTGACGCCCTCTCCCTGCTTCCGGGATTGAATGAGTGAATGCGCTACGCCGCAGGGCGTGCGCCGGCCGACGTGACTCGCGCCACGCCTGCCGCCTGCATCTGTTGCCATGCGCGCGCGAGCGACCCGTCGAGGTCGATCGCACGGCACGCGTCGTCGATCACCGCGGCCTCGAAGCCCGCCGCGCGCGCGTCGAGCGCCGACCACGCGACGCAGAAGTCGGTCGCGAGCCCGCAGCACCACACGCGCTTCGCGCCGAGTTCGCGCAGGTAGCCGGCAAGGCCCGTGCGCGTCGTGCGGTCGGCCTCGACGAACGCGGAGTAGCTGTCGACCTGCGCGTCGCTGCCCTTGCGGATCACGAGCCGCGCGTGCGGGATGTCGAGGTCGCGATGCAGCGCCGCGCCGTCGGTGTCCTGCACGCAGTGCACGGGCCACAGCACCTGCTCGCCGTACGGCAGCGCGAGCGTGGAGAACGGGGCGTGCCCCGGGTGGTTGGCCGCGAACGACACGTGCGTGCGCGGGTGCCAGTCCTGCGTGAGCACCACCTGGTCGAAACGCGCGGCGAGCGCGTTGATGACCGGCACGACCGCGTCGCCGTCCGGCACCGCGAGCGCGCCGCCCGGCATGAAGTCGTACTGCGCGTCGATCACGAGCAGCACGTCGTCGGTGTGTTTCATCGTCCCTCTCCCCAAGCTGTCGCGCGCCGCGCGGCGGTCAGCCGTTGAAGCCGCGTCCGGCCTGTGCAAGTTCGGCGATCGACGGCGCGAGCTGCCATGCGTCGCCGTTCGCGCCGGCCACGTAGCGGCGAATCGCCCGCTCGACGTTGTAGAGGCCGACCGTGTCCGCGTACAGCATCGGGCCGCCGCGCCACAGCGGGAAGCCGTAGCCGGTCAGGTACACCATGTCGATGTCGGACGCCTTCGACGCGATCTTCTCCTCGAGGATCTTCGCGCCTTCGTTGACGAGCGCGAACACGAGCCGCTCGACGATCTCGTCGTCGCCGATCTTGCGCCGCGCGACGCCGCGCTCCTGCGAATACGCGACGACCATCTCGTCGACCAGCGCCGACGGCTTCGCCTTGCGGTCGCCCGGCACGTAGTCGTACCAGCCCGCGCCGGTCTTCTGGCCGAAGCGGCCCTGTTCGCACAGGCGATCGGCGATCTTCGAATAGTGGAGGCCCGGATTCTCGACATAGCGGCGCTTGCGGATCGCCCAGCCGATGTCGTTGCCGGCGAGGTCGCTCATCCGGAACGGGCCCATCGCGAAGCCGAACTTCTCGATCGCGCGATCGACCTGCGCGGGCAGCGCGCCCTCCTCGAGCATGAACAGCGCCTGGCGGATGTACTGCTCGATCATCCGGTTGCCGATGAAGCCATCGCACACGCCCGACACCACCGCGGTCTTGCGGATCTTCTTCGCGATCGCCATCACGGTCGCGAGCACGTCCTTCGCGGTCGCTTCGCCGCGCACGACCTCGAGCAGCTTCATCACGTTCGCCGGGCTGAAGAAGTGCATGCCGACGACGTCCTGCGGCCGCTTCGTGAACGCGGCGATCCGGTTCACGTCGAGCGTCGACGTGTTCGACGCGAGGATCGCGCCCGGCTTCGCGACTTCGTCGAGCCGGCCGAACACCTGCTCCTTCACGCCGAGTTCCTCGAACACGGCCTCGATGATCAGGTCCGCATCCTTCAGGTCGTCGTAGGACAGCGTCGGCGCGATCAGCGCCATGCGCGCGTCGAGCTTCTCCTGCGTGAGCTTGCCCTTCTTCACCTGCGCGTCGTAGTTCTTGCGGATCGTCGCGAGCCCGCGCTCGAGCGCGTCCTGCTTCGTCTCGAGCAGCGTGACGGGCAGCCCCGCGTTGACGAAGTTCATCGCGATGCCGCCGCCCATCGTGCCGGCGCCGATCACCGCGACCTTGCGGATTTCGCGCACCGGCGTATCGGCCGGCACGTCCGGAATCTTGCTCGCTGCGCGCTCGCCGAAGAACGCGTGCCGCAGCGCGCGGCTTTCCGGCGTCATCATCAACGCGACGAAACCCTCGCGCTCGGCCACGCTGCCCTTGTCGAAGCCGTTCAGCACGCCGGCCTCGATCGCGTCGATGCACTTGTGCGGCGCCGGGAAATTCGGTGCCGCGGCCCGCGCCGAGTTGCGCGCGAACTGGATGAAGCCCGCGGCGTTCTCGTGGACGATCTTGCGATCGCGCACGCGCGGGTGCGGCCCCGGCTGCGCGCCCGCCTTGCGGGCGAACGCGACTGCCGCGTCGAGCAGGCCGCCTTCGGCCATTTCGTCGAACAGGCCGCTCTTCGCGAGCTGCTCGGACGGCACCGGCGCGCCCGACACGATCATGTTCAGCGCAACCTCGAGCCCGACCGCGCGCGGCAGCCGCTGCGTGCCGCCGGCGCCCGGCAGCAGGCCGAGCTTCACCTCGGGCAGCGCGATCTGCGCGCCCGGCGCCGCGATCCGGTAGTGCGCGCCGAGCGCGAGCTCGAGCCCGCCGCCCATCGCGACACTGTGGATCGCCGCGACGACCGGCTTCGCGCTCGCCTCCACCGCGCGGATCACGGTGTGCAGCGACGGTTCCTGCAGCGCTTTCGGGGTATTGAATTCGGTGATGTCGGCGCCGCCCGAGAAGGCGCGGCCCGCGCCCGTCAGCACGATCGCGGTGACCGCCGGATCCTGCGCGGCGCGATCGAGCCCTTCCATGAGCCCGAGCCGGGTCGACAGACCGAGCCCGTTGACGGGCGGATTGTTGAGCGTGATGACGGCCACGCCGTCGCGAGTCGAGTAATCCACTGCCATCTGCCTGCCTCCATGCATCGCGCGCCGGGGTGGCTGCGCTTCATTGTGCGCGGTCGATCGGCCGCTTGTCCAAGACGAACGGAGGCAGCATACAACGAAAAAGAACGGTCGTTCAATTTATTCTTGCGCCGATCCCGGGGACGGACCGGCGCAGAGCAGACGGCTACGGCTGGCTGGCCGCCGTCGGCAGCACGTAATCGCGGAACATCTCGCGCAGCTTCAGCTTCTGCAGCTTGCCCGTCGCGGTGTGCGGCAGCGATTCGACGAACACGACGTCGTCCGGGATCCACCATTTCGCGACCTTGCCGTCGTAGAACGCGAGCAACGCGTCGCGACTCACGTCGGCGCCCGCCCGCTTGACCACGACGAGCAGCGGCCGCTCGGTCCATTTCGGATGCGCGCACGCGATGCACGCCGCTTCGGCGACGGCCGGGTGCGCAACCGCGACGTTCTCGATGTCGATCGAGCTGATCCACTCGCCGCCGGACTTGATCACGTCCTTGCTGCGATCCGTGATCTGCAGGAAACCGTCCGGGTCGATGCTCGCGACGTCGCCGGTCGGGAACCAGCCGTCCGCGAGCGGCGATGCATCGCTGCGGAAGTAGTGGTCGACCACCCACGGCCCGCGCACCTGCAGCTCGCCGAACGCGACGCCGTCGCGCGGCAGCTCGCTGCCATCGTCGCCGACGATCCGCATGTCGACGCCGAACAGCACGCGCCCCTGCTTCTCGAGCAGCTTGCGCTGCGCGTCGCGCGGGCGCTGCGACTGCGCCCAGTTCAGCTTCGCCAGCGTGCCGAGCGGCGACATCTCGGTCATCCCCCATGCGTGGATCACGCGCACGTCGTAGTCGTCCTCGAACGTGCGCAGCATCGCCGGCGGGCATGCGGAGCCGCCGATCACCGTGCGCTCGAGCGTCGAGAACCGCACGCCCGCCTCGCGCATGTAGTTCAGCAGGCCGAGCCATACGGTCGGCACGCCGGCCGAGAACGTCACGCGCTCCGTCTCCATCAGCTCGTACAGCGACTTGCCGTCGAGATCCTTGCCGGGCAGCACGAGCTTGCCGCCCGTGAGCGGCACCGCGTACGGCAGCCCCCACGCGTTCACATGAAACATCGGCACGACGGGCAGCACCGCGTCCATCGCGGACAGGTTCATCGAATCGGGCAGCGCCTCGCCGTACGCGTGCAGCACGGTCGAGCGATGCGAATACAGCACGCCCTTCGGATTGCCGGTCGTGCCCGATGTGTAGCAGAGCCCCGATGCCTGCTGCTCGTCGAGACGCGGCCAGTCGTAGCGGCCGTCCTCGGCGTCGACGAGCGTCTCGTAGCACAGGTACGGCGTCGCGCCGGACGGCAGGTGCGCGGCGTCGGTCATCGCGATCCAGCCCTTCACCTGCGGGCATTGCGGCGCGAGCGCGTCGACCAGCGGCGCGAAATTGATGTCGAACAGGACGTAGCGGTCTTCCGCGTGCTGGATGATGTATGCGATCTGCTCGGGAAAGAGGCGCGGATTGATCGTGTGGCAGACGGCGCCCATCCCGCTGATGCCGTAGTACGCCTCGAGATGCCGGTAGCCGTTCCATGCGAGCGTGCCGACGCGGTCCCCGGTGTCGACGCCGAGCCGCGCGAGCGCCTGCGCGAGCTGCTTCGCGCGCCGTTCGCAATCGCGGTACGTGTAGCGATGCAGGTCACCCTCGATCCGCTTCGATACGATCTCGACATCGCCCGCGTGACGCGCGGCATGCGCGATCAACGAGGACACCAGGAGCGGCATGTCCATCATCTGGCCCAGCAACGGCTTTCCCATCGTGTTGTTCTCCGGAAGGTCGCGAATCGGTACACGGCCCCGGGCCGGCGCCAGCCCGTCGGCCGCGCGAACATGCCCTCGGGCACGGTGCGCGCGCGGCCATGCGGGCGGCGCAGCGCCGCCTTACAATATCGGCTTACCCAGAGGCGCTCAACATGTCGTTTTCCCGAAGCGCAGCCGACGCGGCTGACACCCTGCCCGACCTCCCCGATCTCGCCGCCACGCTCGGCGCCCCCGCCGACGGCGCATTCGTGCGGCTCGGCGCGGCGTTTCATACGCGCCTGCCGGCCGCGCTGCTGCCGGCGCCGTACGTGGTCGGCTTCTCCGACGAAGTCGCGCAACTGCTCGGGCTGCCGGCGTCGCTCGCGGCCCACCCCGAATTCGCCGCGCTGTTCGCCGGCAACCCCACCCGCGACTGGCCCGCGGAAGCAATGTCGTACGCGTCGGTCTATTCCGGCCACCAGTTCGGCGTGTGGGCCGGCCAGCTCGGCGACGGCCGCGCGCTGACCATCGGCGAGCTCGCGGGCGCCGACGGCCGCCGCTACGAGCTGCAGTTGAAGGGCAGCGGCCGCACGCCTTACTCGCGGATGGGCGACGGGCGCGCGGTGCTGCGCTCGTCGATCCGCGAATTCCTGTGCTCGGAGGCGATGCATCACCTCGGCATCCCGACCACGCGCGCGCTGACCGTGATCGGCTCCGACCAGCCGGTGGTCCGCGAGGAAATCGAGACGTCGGCCGTCGTCACGCGCGTGTCGGAGAGCTTCGTGCGCTTCGGCCACTTCGAGCATTTCTTCTCGAACGACCGCCCCGACCTGCTGCGCGAACTCGCCGACCACGTGATCGACCGCTTCTACCCGGCCTGCCGCGACGCCGACGATCCGTACCTCGCGCTGCTCGAGGCCGCGACGCTGCGCACCGCCGACCTCGTCGCGCAATGGCAGGCGGTCGGCTTCTGCCACGGCGTGATGAACACCGACAACATGTCGATCCTCGGCGTGACGATCGACTACGGCCCGTTCGGCTTCGTCGACGCATTCGACGCGAACCACATCTGCAACCACTCCGACACGCACGGCCGCTACGCGTACCGGATGCAGCCGCGCATCGCGCACTGGAACTGCTACTGCCTCGCGCAGGCGCTGCTGCCGCTGATCGGCCTGCAGCACGGGATCGCCGACGACGATGCGCGCGCCGAACGCGCGGTGGAAGATGCGCAGGCCGTGCTCGCGAAGTTTCCCGAGCGCTTCGGCCCCGCGCTCGAAGGCCTCATGCGCGCGAAGCTCGGCCTCGAACTCGAACGCGACGGCGACGCGGCGCTCGCGAACCAGCTGCTCGAAGTCATGCACGCGAGCCATGCGGACTTCACGCTGACGTTCCGCCACCTGTCGCAGCTGTCGAAGCACGACGCGAGCCGTGACGCGCCGGTGCGCGACCTGTTCATCGACCGCGACGCGTTCGACGCATGGGCGAACCTCTACCGCGCGCGCCTGTCCGAGGAAACACGCGACGACGCGGCGCGCGCCGCCGCGATGAACCGCGTGAACCCGAAGTACGTGCTGCGCAACCACCTCGCCGAAGTCGCGATCCGGCGCGCGAAGGAAAAGGACTTTTCCGAAGTCGAGCGCCTCGCGCAGGTGCTGCGCCGGCCGTTCGACGAACAACCCGAATACGCGTCGTATGCGGCGCTTCCGCCCGACTGGGCCGGCTCGCTCGAAGTGAGCTGCTCGTCGTGACGCGCACGCACCGACCATTCCATCAGGAGAAACGAAACATGTCCCAGGATTCAGACGACAAGTCCTATCCGTTCCAGAAGGACGACGCGGAGCTGCGCCGCCGGCTCACGCCGATGCAGTACGAAGTCACCCAGCATGCGGCGACCGAGCGCGCGTTCACCGGCGAATACACCGACACCGAGGATTCGGGCATCTACAAGTGCGTCGTGTGCAGCACGCCGCTGTTCGAATCCGGCGCGAAATTCCATTCGGGCTGCGGCTGGCCCAGCTACTTCAAGCCGATCAACGGCGAGGTGATCGAGGAAGTGATGGACTACACGCACGGAATGGTGCGTGTCGAGGTCCGCTGCAACCACTGCGGCGCGCATCTCGGCCACGTGTTCGAGGACGGCCCGCGCGACCAGACCGGTTTGCGGTACTGCATCAATTCGGCTGCGTTAAACTTCGACTCCCGGCCCGAAGACGAATAAGCGGCGTACGGGCGAGCCAGCCGGTCATCCGGCCGGTTCGCACCGGCCGCGCCCGGCGGGTCCCTACAACGGTGAAAGGCCGCGCCAGCGGCCTTTCACGCAGCTGCGATCACCATGAAATTCCTGTTCGATCTGTTTCCGATCATCCTGTTTTTCGCCGCCTTCAAGGTGTGGGGCATCTTCACCGCCACGGCTGTCGCGATCGTCGCGACGCTCGCCCAGGTCGCCTGGGTCGCATTTCGCCACCGGAAGGTCGACACGATGCTGTGGGTCAGCCTCGGCGTGATCGTCGTGTTCGGCGGCGCCACCCTCGTGCTGCATGACGAGAAATTCATTCAATGGAAACCGACTGTGCTGTACTGGCTGTTTGCAATTGGCCTGCTCGCCGCGCGCTATGCGTTCGGCAAAAACCTGATCGAGAAGATGATGGGCAAGCAGCTCACGCTGCCGCATCCCGTCTGGGACAAGCTGAACGTCGCATGGTCGATGTTCTTCGCGGTGCTCGGCGTCGCGAACCTGTACGTCGTGCGCAACTTCACCGAGTCGCAGTGGGTGAACTTCAAGCTGTTCGGCACGACGGGCGCGATGGTCGTATTCATCATCCTGCAAAGCCTCTGGCTCACGAAATACATGAAGGACGAATGACATGAGCGATGCCTTCCTGAACGCATCACCCGACGCGCGCATCGCGCTGATCGAGGCGCGCCTCACCGCCGCGCTGGCGCCCGCATCGCTCACGGTGCGCGACGACAGCGCGCAGCACGCGGGCCACGCGGGCGCCGCCGCCGGCGGCCATTTCACGGTCACGATCGTGTCCGCCGCATTCGCCGGCAAGCCGCGCGTCGCGCGGCACCGGCTGGTGTATGATGCGCTCGCTGATGCGATGCAGCGCGGCATCCACGCGCTCGCGATCGTGGCGTACACGCCCGAAGAATTCAACGCTTCTTCAATCCAGTCGTCTCATTAGGAATTCCCGATGACCCTGAAATCCCCCCGCCTGTGGGCCGCGGCAGTCGCTCTCGCGGCGGCGCCGGCATTCGCCCAGAACATTGCTGTCGTGAACGGCACGCCGATTCCGAAGTCGCGCGCCGACGCGATGGTCGCGCAGCTGGTCCAGCAAGGCCAGGCCGACAGCCCGCAACTGCAGCAGGCCGTACGCCAGGAACTCGTGAACCGCGAGATCCTGATGCAGGAAGCGATCCGCCGCGGCATCCCGAATCGTGCCGACGTGAAGGCGCAGGTCGCCGTCGCACAGCAGACCGTCGTGCTGCGCGCGATGATCGAGGACTTCCTGAAGAAGAATCAGCCGTCCGACACCGAGGTGAAGGCGCGCTACGACGAGCTCGTGAAGGGTGTCGCGAACCGCGAATTCCACCTGCACCACATCCTCGTCGACAACGAGCAGCAGGCGAAGGACCTGATCGCGAAGATCAAGGCCGGCGCGAAGTTCGAGGATCTCGCGAAGCAGTACTCGAAGGATCCGGGCTCGGGCAAGAACGGCGGCGACCTCGACTGGTCGGACCCGAAGGCGTACGTGCCGGAATTCGCGGCCGCCGCGACGAAGCTGCAGAAAGGCCAGATGACCGACGAGCCGGTGAAGACCCAGTTCGGCTGGCACATCATCCGCGTCGACGACATCCGCAGCATCGCGCCGCCGCCGTTCGACCAGGTCAAGGCGCAGATCGCGCAGCAGCTGGTCCAGCAGAAGCTGCAGGCGTTCGAGGAAAGCCTGCGCCAGCAGGCGAAGGTGCAGTAACGCCACGCGCTGTCCGCATGCGAAAAAGCCGCTCCTCGGAGCGGCTTTTTTCGTTCTGGCGGGCAGCGGCTCCGCTACGCGTAGAACGACGCGTGATACCGCACTTCGCCCGCCGCGCGCGGCGCGGCGTCGTCGAACGACAGCGCCGTCAGGTATTCGGGCGGCGCCTGCGGGAAGACGATCTCGCCCGCCGGCCCGAAGCCGAAGCGTGCGTAATACGCGGGATCGCCGAGCACCACGCAGCCGTGCGCGCCGAGCCGCCGCAGCGCGTCGAGGCCCGTGCGCACGAGCCCCGCGCCGACGCTGCGCCGCTGGCAGTCCGGCAGCACCGCGAGCGGGGCGAGCCCATACCAGCCGGGGCTGCCGTCGCCGATCGTCACCGGGGAAAACGCAACATGCCCGATGATGCGCTCGTCGCGCTCCGCGACGAGCGACACGCTCAGGCAACCGTCCGCGCGCAGCGCCTCGACGATCCCCTGTTCGAGCCGCCCGCCCTGCGGCGCATCGGCGAACGCGGCGGCGATCACGCGGGCAATCGCCGCGGCATCGCGCGCGCGCTCGTCGCGCAGCGTGACGATGTCGACCGGTGCGTGCGGATCGAACATCGCGTCAGCCGAGCCAGCGGCGCGCGTTGCGGAACACGCGCATCCACGGGCTGGCTTCGTCCCAGCCTTCCGGGTGCCAGCTCATCGTGACCGTGCGATGCACGCGCTCCATGTGCGGCATCAGCACCGTGAAGCGGCCGTCGGCGGTCGTCACCGACGTGATGCCGGCGGGCGAGCCGTTCGGGTTGAACGGATAGCGCTCGGTCGCTTCGCCGCGATGGTCGACGTAGCGCATCGCGACCGCGACGCTGCCGATGTCGCCCTGCTGCGAGAAGTCCGCATAGCCTTCGCCGTGCGCGACCGCGACCGGAATCCGCGAACCCTCCATCCCCGCGAAGAAGATCGACGGCGACGCCTGCACCTCGACGAACGAGAAGCGCGCCTCGAACTGCTCCGACTTGTTGCGCGTGAACTTCGGCCACGCTTGCGCACCCGGGATCATCGACGCGAGGCTCGACAGCATCTGGCAGCCGTTGCAGATGCCGAGCGCGAACGTGTCCGGACGCGCGAAGAACGCCGAGAACATGTCGGACAGGTTCGCGTTGAAGCGGATCGTCTTCGCCCAGCCCTCGCCCGCGCCCAGCACGTCGCCGTACGAGAAGCCGCCGCACGCCACCGCGCCCGCGAAATCGGCGAGCGTCACGCGGCCCGCGAGCAGGTCGCTCATGTGCACGTCGTGCGCGTCGAAGCCGGCGCGGTCGAATGCATAGGCGGTTTCGAGGTGCGAGTTCACGCCCTGCTCGCGCAGGACCGCGACGCGCGGACGCGCGCCGGTCGCGATGTACGGCGCGGCGATGTCGTCGGCCGGCTCGAACGTCAGCACCGGCGCGATGCCCGGGTCGGCCGCATCGAGCAGCGTGTCGTATTCGGCATCCGCGCAGGCCGGGTTGTCGCGCAGGCGCGCGATGCGCCAGCTCACTTCGGCCCACGCGCGATGCAGATCGACGCGCGGCGCGTCGAAAATCTTCTTCGCGTCGCGATACACCTCGATCACGTCGCGCTCGTTGACCGTGCCGATCACGTGCGAGCAGCTGGACAGGCCGAATTCGCGCAGCGCGCCGAGCACCGCGTCGCGATCCGTCGCGCGCACCTGCACGACGGCGCCGAGCTCTTCCGAGAACAGCGCGCGCAGCGTGCGGTCTTCGCGGCGGCCGCTCGTCTGCTTCGCCCAGTCCTTCGCATCGCCGTAGTCGGATTCGTGGTTTTCGTCGAGCGTCAGCATGTCGACGTTCAGCGACACGCCCGCGTGGCCCGCGAACGCCATTTCGCAGACCGTCGCCCACAGGCCGCCGTCCGAGCGGTCGTGGTACGCGAGCAGCTTGCCCTGCGCGTTCAGCGACTGGATCGCCGCGAAGAAGCGCTTCAGGTCTTCCGGATCGTCGACGTCCGGCACCGTGTTGCCGACCTGCTGCGTGACCTGCGCGAAGATGCTGCCGCCCATGCGGTTCTTGCCGCGGCCGAGGTCGATCGCGATCAGCACGCTGTCGCCGGCGTCGGCGACGCGCTGCAGCTGCGGCGTCAGGTGGCGGCGCACGTCCTCGACCGGCGCGAACGCCGAGATGATCAGCGACACCGGCGCGACGACTTCCTTCGCGACGCCCGCGTCGTCCCACTTCGTCTTCATCGACAGCGAATCCTTGCCGACCGGGATGCCGATGCCGAGCGCCGGGCACAGCTCCATGCCGATCGCCTTCACCGTGTCGAACAGCGCGGCATCTTCGCCGGCGGTGCCGCACGCGGCCATCCAGTTCGCGGACAGCTTCAGCTTGTCGAGCGACGCGATCGGCGCGCTCGCGATGTTGGTGATCGCCTCGCCCACCGCCATGCGGCCCGATGCCGGCGCGTCGATCACGGCGAGCGGCGTGCGCTCGGCCATCGTCATCGCTTCGCCCTTGAAGCCCGCGTAGTCGAGCGCGGTGACCGCGCAGTCGGCCACCGGCACCTGCCACGGGCCGACCATCTGGTCGCGCACCGACGTGCCGCCGACCGAGCGGTCGCCGATCGTGATCAGGAACGACTTGCTCGCAACGGTCGGGTGCTTCAGCACGTCGACGGCCGCCTGCGACAGCGCGACGCCCGTCACGTCGACCGGCGCGCGCTCGGTGCTCACGCGCGTGACGTCGCGGTGCATGCGCGGCGGCTTGCCGAGCAGCACTTCCATCGGCATGTCGACCGGGTATTCGTCGCCGCCGCTCGCCTGGTCGTCGACCAGTTGCAGCTGGCGCTCGTCGGTCGCGACGCCGACCACCGCGAACGGGCAGCGCTCGCGCGCGCAGATCGCCTCGAAGCGCGGCAGGTCGCCCGGCGCGATCGCCAGCACGTAGCGCTCCTGCGCCTCGTTCGACCAGATTTCGCGCGGCGACAGGCCCGACTCCTCGAGCGCGACCTTGCGCAGCTCGAAACGCGCGCCCTTGCCCGCGCCGTCGACGATCTCGGGGAACGCATTCGACAGGCCGCCCGCGCCGACGTCATGGATGCTCAGGATCGGGTTCTCGGCGCCGAGCTGCCAGCAGCCGTTGATCACTTCCTGCGCACGGCGCTCGATTTCCGGGTTGCCGCGCTGCACCGAGTCGAAATCGAGCTCGGCGGTGTTCGCGCCGGTCGCCATCGAGCTCGCCGCGCCGCCGCCCATGCCGATCCGCATGCCGGGGCCGCCGATCTGGATCAGCAACGAGCCGGCCGGCACGTCGTGCTTGTGCGTGTGCTGGTCGGCGATGTTGCCGAGGCCGCCCGCGATCATGATCGGCTTGTGATAGCCGCGCACCTGGCCGCCGACGTTCTGCTCGTACACGCGGAAGTAGCCGCCGAGGTTCGGGCGGCCGAATTCGTTGTTGAACGCGGCGCCGCCGAGCGGGCCGTCGACCATGATCTGCAGCGGCGACGCGATGCGGTCCGGGCGGCCGTACGGGCCGTGCGGCTCGTTCGGGTTGCGCTCGGCCACCGGCTGGGCCGCGTCGCGCGCGTTTTCCCACGGCTGACGGGCATCGGGCAGGTCGAGGTTCGACACGGTGAAGCCCGTCAGGCCGGCCTTCGGACGCGCGCCGCGGCCCGTCGCGCCTTCGTCGCGGATCTCGCCGCCTGCGCCGGTCGCCGCGCCCGGGAACGGCGAGATCGCCGTCGGGTGGTTGTGCGTCTCGACCTTCATCAGCGTGTGCGTGAGCTCGGTGTGACGGCCGTAGCGCTCGCCCGGCTCGCCGGCTGCGCCCGTGTTGCGCGGGAACCAGCGTTCCGCTTCGGCGCCCATCATGATCGACGAGTTGTCCGAATACGCGACGATCGTGCCCTGCGGGCTCAGCTTCTCGGTGTTGCGGATCATCGCGAACAGCGACATGTCCTGCGCCTCGCCGTCGATCGTCCACTGCGCGTTGAAGATCTTGTGGCGGCAGTGCTCGCTGTTCGCCTGCGCGAACATCATCAGCTCGACGTCGGTCGGGTTGCGCTCGAGCTTGCGGAACGCGTCGACCAGGTAGTCGATCTCGTCGTCGGCGAGCGCGAGGCCCAGCTCGACGTTCGCGCGCTCGAGCGCGCCGCGGCCCTGCCCGAGCACGTCGACGGTCGCGAGCGGCTTGGCCGGCAGTTCGTCGAACAGGTGCTTCGCGTCGTCGCGCGACGCGACCACGCTTTCGGTCATCCGGTCGTGCAGCGCCGCGGCGACGGCCGCGCGCGCTTCGTCGGACAGCGCCTTCTTCCCGCCGAGCAGGCCCGACTTCAGCGTGACCGTGTACTCGACGCCGCGCTCGATACGGCGCACGTGCGTGAGGCCGCAGTGCTGCGCGATGTCGGTAGCCTTGCTCGCCCACGGCGACACCGTGCCGAGGCGCGGCAGCACGACGAACGACTCGCCGGCCCCCTTCTCGGCCGCCGGCTCGAACGGCGCGCCGTAGTGCATCAGCGCGTCGATGCGCGCGCTGTCGTCGGCCGACAGCGGCTCACTGGCGTTGACGAAATGCAGGAACTGGCCGCGGACCGCGACGATGTTGGCGTCGATCTGCCTGAGCGTGTCGAGCAGACGGGTCTGACGGAAATCGGAAAGGGCCGAAGCGCCGGGAAAACACGAGAAGTGAGCCATGGGCTGGACTGACGTCGATGAGTCGCGCAAGGTGGCGACGTGGGGCGAAAGGAAGGCCGTAATTATACCCGGAAGTCGGCCGCCCAAGGCCCGCCCGTGCGCGCCGTCGCGGCGCGAACGCCGCCGGCCGCCGGTTTGGCGCTATCATTGCCGGTTCACCGGGCCGCACGGCCCGTCACGCGAATCACCCACCGGGCGGCCGTGTCGCCGCCCGTCATCGAAGCAATCCATGGATGTCATCGTCATCGGCGGCGGAATCAGCGGCGTCGCCACCGCCTACCAGCTGCGCGCGGCCGGCCATCGCGTCTGCGTGGTCGAGCGCCACGCGACCGTCGCGCAGGGTGCGACCTACGGCGATGGCGGCACGCTGCTGCCGAGCCCGCTCGACGTCTGGTTCGGACCGACCTTCATGCGCCAGCGCCACGCGCGCGACAGCGGCATCGTCTACAAGCCCGGGCTGAACGGCGCCGTGCGGCGCTTCGTGAAGCAGCTCGGCGCGCTGCGCGAACCCGACGCGTTCGCCGCCCAGTACGACCGGCTGCGCCCGCTGATCGACGCGTCGCGCGATACGCTCGCCGACATCGAAGCCCGCTTCGACCTCGAATTCGAACAGAAGACCGGCGTGCTGCACGTCGTGCGCGACGCCTCCGACTGGGACGCCGCGCAGCCCGCGCTCGAGCTGCTGCGCACGCTCGACCTGCCGCACCGGATGCTGACGGCCGCCGAATGCGCGGCGCTCGAGCCGTCGGTGCCCGCCGAACCGGCGTTCGCCGGCGGCGTGCTGCTCGAGACCGAGCGCACCGCGAACTGCCCGCTGTTCGCGAAGCTCGTCAAGCAACTGCTCGACGAGCACGGCGTGCAGTTCCGCTTCGGCGCGGAAGTCGCCGCGATCCGCACGGACACCGGCCGCGCCGCGGTCGAGCTCGCCCCGCCGCGCGGCGACCGGCGCGCGGCGAAGGCGCGCGAGGTCGACGTGATTTCCGCCGATGCGATCGTGGTGGCCGCGGGCGCGGGCAGCCTCGCGCTGCTCGAACGGCTCGGCATGCGCGTGCCGCTGCATCCGCTGCGCGTGCACACGCTGACCGCGCCGGTTGCCTACGTCGAACACGCGCCGCACCTGACCGTCGTCGATTCGGTCAAGCGGATCGCGATGACGCGAACTCAGCAGCGGCTGCGCGTCGGCGGCGGTGCGGTGCTGCAAAGCGCGCAGGACGCCGCGCGGCCGCTCGCCGAACCGCTCGCCGAGGCCGCGCTCGCGCTGCTCGGCCAGGCCGCCCACGACTGGGTGCCAGGCGCGGCGAAGATCTCCGCCGCGCTGTCGTGGCAAGGCACGCAGTTGCTGTCGCCGGACGGCCTGCCGGTCGTCGGTCCGACCCCGCATCCGCGCGTGTTCGCCAACTTCGGGCATGGGCCCGCTGGTTGGGGGCTCGCGTGCGGGTCTGCTAAAGTGGTGGCGGATTACCTCGGCGGCTCGACGCAGCACTGGCCCGCCGACACGCTCGCCGCGCTGCGCGCCGAGCGCTTCACGCACTGACCGGCCGCACGGGCATGCCCGGCGGCGCCACCGTCCCGCCGCCATGACCGTCGCCCACCCGCCTCCCCACCCCGAACCGATCGCGCTCTGGCGCGCCGCCGACCTGCGCGCCGCCGAAGCCGCCGCGGCCGCGGCGCTGCCGCCCCACGCGCTGATGGCGCGCGCGGGCGCCGCGGCCGCGCGCTGGCTGTCCGAGCGCGTGGCCGGCGACGACCGCCCCGTGTGGTTCGCGGTCGGCCCCGGCAACAATGGCGGCGACGCGCTCGTCGCGGCCGCGGAGCTGCAGCAGCTCGGCGTCGCGACGCAGGCGTGGATGCCCGTCACGGTAAAGCCCGACGACGCGCAATGGGCGCTCGGCCTCGCCCGCGCCGCCGGCGTGCCGGTGTCGGCCGAACCGCCGGCGTCGCTCGACGGCTACGCGTGGGTCGTCGACGGCCTGTTCGGCATCGGCCTTGCTCGCGCGCTCGACGGCGCGTTCGCCGCCGAAGCCGGCCGCATCGCCGCGCGCGCCCGCACCACCGGCCGCGTGCTCGCGCTCGACGTGCCGAGCGGGCTCGACGGCGACACCGGCCGGATCGTCGGCGCGGGCGCCGCGGTGGCCGCGACGCACACGCTGACCTTCATCGGCGCGAAGCCCGGCCTGTACATGGGCGAAGGCCGCGATCTCGCCGGCGAGATCGTAATCGCGTCGCTCGACGTCCCGCCTCCGGCCGCGCCGGACGTGGTGCTGAACGCGCCGGCCCGGTTCGCGGCCGCGCTGCCCGCACGCGCGTTCGCCTCGCACAAGGGCACGTTCGGCAGCCTGGCCGTGATCGGCGGCGACACCGGCATGTGCGGCGCGCCGATCCTCGCCGCGCGCGCCGCGCTGTTCGCCGGCGCGGGCAAGGTGCATGTCGGCTTCCTCGGCGCGGGCGCGCCGCCCTACGATCCGCCGTTCCCCGAACTGATGCTGCACCCGGCCGACGGCCTCGATCCGGGCGCGATGACCGCGATCGCGGCCGGCTGCGGGCTCGGCACGCGCGAGGCCGCGGCGACGCTCGTGCGCGACGTGCTCGCACACGATGCGGCCATGCTGCTCGATGCCGACGCACTGAACCTGATCGCCACGCACCCCGAGCTGGCGGCCGCGGTGGCCGCGCGCGGCGCGCGGGGCCTCGCGTGTGTCCTGACCCCGCATCCGCTGGAAGCGGCACGGCTGCTCGGCAGCGACACCGCGACCGTGCAGCGCGACCGCCTCGCGGCCGCCCACGCGCTCGCGGCGCGCTTCGCGAGCGTCGTCGTGCTGAAAGGCGCCGGCACCGTGATCGCCGCGCCCGACGGCCGCCTGACGGTCAATCCGACCGGCAACGCGGCGCTCGCGACGGGCGGCACCGGCGACGTGCTCGGCGGCGTGATCGGCGCGCTGCTCGCGCAGCGCGTCGCGCCCCATGCGGCCGCGCTCGCGGGCGTGTACCTGCACGGCCTCGCGGCCGACACGCTGGTTGCGGACGGCACGGGCCCGGCCGGCCTGACGGCCGGCGAACTCGCGCCCCGCGTGCGCACGCTGATCAATCGGCTTTTTTACCCGTGCAGGCGCGCGAACACATAACGCCGCTATACTGACTCCCCCGCCGACCGGCGGGCCCGCTCGTCCGCCGGCCGTTCGAACCCGAAGCGCCGGCGCGGCATTCCTCCCGATTCACGCTTCACTCGAACCGTCATGACGCTGAATTCGTTCCCCGCCTGGACTGCCCTTCAAACCCACTACGAACAGATCCGCGGCGCCCGGCTGCGCGACTGGTTCGCACCGGAAAACGACCCCGCGCCCACCCGTGCCGAGCGCTTCACGTTCTCCGGCGGCGGCCTTGCGGCCGACTTCTCGAAGAACCGCATCACCGACGACACGCTGCGCCTGCTCGTGCAGCTCGCACGCGAGGCCGGCGTCGAAGCGCGCCGCGACGCGATGTTCGCGGGCGACATCGTCAATCCGACCGAAGGCCGCGCGGCGCTGCACACCGCGCTGCGCGCGACCGATCCGCACGCGCCGTTCCACGCACAGGTCAGCGCCGAGCGCGCCAAGATGGCGACGTTCGCACGCGCCGTGCGCAGCGGCGCGTGGACCGGCTACACCGGCAAGCGCATCCGTCACGTGATCAACATCGGCATCGGCGGTTCGGATCTCGGCCCGAAGATGGTCGTGCACGCGCTGCACCACGTCGCGACGCCCGAGATCTCGACGCACTTCGTGTCGAACGTCGACGGCGCCGATCTCGCGCGCGTGCTCGAGCAGGTCGACCCGGAGGAAACGCTCGCGATCATCGTGTCGAAGACCTTCACGACGCTCGAGACGATGACCAACGCGCACTCGCTGCGCGACTGGTTCGTCGCGAAGGGCTGCCCGGAAAGCGCGCTGTCGAAGCACTTCGTCGGCGTGTCGGCGAACCCGGCCGAAGTCGTCCGGTTCGGCATCGACGAGAACAACGTGTTCGAGATGTGGGACTGGGTCGGCGGCCGCTATTCGCTGTGGTCGGCGGTCGGGCTGTCGATCATGATCGCGGTCGGCCCTGAGCATTTCGACGAACTGCTCGCCGGCGCGAACGACATGGACCGCCATTTCCGCGACGCGCCGCTCGAGCGCAACCTGCCCGTGCTGCTCGGCCTGATCGGCATCTGGTATCGCAACTTCTTCGGCTCGCAGAGCTACCTGGTCGCGCCGTACTCCGAGGCGCTGCATTTCCTGCCGTCGTACCTGCAGCAGCTCGAGATGGAGAGCAACGGCAAGTCGGCGCGCCTGGACGGCCGCTTCGTCGACTATCCGACCTCCGCCGTGACCTGGGGCGAGCCCGGCACCAACGGCCAGCATGCGTTCTTCCAGATGCTGCACCAGGGGCCGACGATCGTGCCGATCGATTTCATCGCGGTGCTGACGCCCGAGCATCCGCTCGCGAGCCATCACCCGAAGCTGCTCGCGAACTGCTTCGCGCAGAGCGAGGCGCTGATGCTCGGCCGCACGCTCGACGAGGCGCGCAAGGTCGCCGGCCCCGGCAACGAGGCGCTGGCGCCGCACCTGACCTTCCCCGGCAACCGCCCGACGACGACGCTGCTCGTCGACGCGCTGACGCCCCGCTCGCTCGGCGCGCTGATCGCGCTGTACGAGCACAAGGTGCTGGTGCAGGCATCGGTGTGGCAGATCAATCCGTTCGACCAGTGGGGCGTGGAACTCGGCAAGATCCTCGGCAAGGTGGTCGAGGCGGACCTGAACGGCGATGCGCTCGATCCGGCGAAGCACGACTCGTCGACGACGGCGCTGATCACGCGCGCACGCGCAGCGCTCGAACGCTGACGGAAACGACGCCGGCCGCGCGACGCATGGGTGCGGCCGGTTCGTCGAAGCGGCGATCAGGTGCCGCGGTGCACCGCGCGCGGCGTCACGATGCGGCCCGCATCGAGCATCACCGTCGTCGCGCAGCGGCGCGCGAGCTCGGGATCGTGCGTGACCAGCACGAGCGTCGAGCCGTGCGTGCGGTTGAGTTCGAACATCAGGTCGATGACCGCGTGGCCGGTCGCGGCATCGAGGCTGCCGGTCGGCTCGTCGGCGAACAGGATCGACGGATGGGTGACGAACGCGCGCGCGAGCGCGACGCGCTGCTGCTCGCCGCCGGAAAGCAGCTTCGGGTAATGCGTGGTGCGTTCGCCGAGCCCGACCTGCACGAGCAGTGCACGCGCGCGGTCGGCCGCGTCGCGCGCGCCGATGCCGCCTTGCAGCTCGAGCGGCAGCATCACGTTTTCGAGCGCGGTCAGGTGCGGCATCAGCTGGAACGACTGGAACACGAACCCGACCGCGCCGTTGCGCAGCGCGGCGCGCGCGTCCTCGTCGAGCTGCTCGAGCGGCTGGCCAAGCAGGCGAACCGTGCCGCTCGTCGCGCTGTCCAACCCCGCAAGCAGGCCGAGCAGCGTCGATTTGCCGGACCCCGACGCGCCGACGATCGCAAGGCTGCTGCCGGCGCGCACGGCGAGCTCGATGCCGTCGAGGATCGTCAGCTCGCCGGTTGCGTCGGCGACACGCTTGCTCACGCCATGGACTTCGATGATCGGATCGCTAATCTTGAGCATGGACACGACTATTGGCAGAAAGAGACGCGCGGCGCTCGCCGCGCTGTTGAGCGGTGCGCTCGCCGCGACCGCCGCCGGCCTCGCTTGCGCCGCGACCTCGCCGGCCGCGTCGCCAGGCCAGCCCGTGATCGTCGTGCTGGGCGACAGCCTGTCCGCCGAATACGGCCTGCCGCGCGACACCGGATGGGTCGCGCTGCTGCGGCAGCGGCTTGCGACCGAGCGAATCGATTATAGCGTCGCGAACGCGAGCATCAGCGGCGACACCACGAGCGGCGGACGCGCGCGGCTGCCCGCGGTCCTCGAGCGGCTCAAGCCCGCGATCGTCGTCGTCGAGCTCGGCGCGAACGACGCGCTGCGCGGCGTGCCGCTCGCGACGACCGAGCGCAACCTGCGCGAGATCGTCGCCGATGCGCAGCGCGCCCGCGCAAAGGTCGTGCTGGTCGGCATGTACGTGCCGCCCAACTACGGGCCCGACTACACGCAGAAGTTCCACGGCATCTACACGAAGCTGTCGAAGGACCTGCGCGTGCCGCTCGTGCCGTTCCTGCTGGCCGGCCTCGAAAACAAGCCCGAGATGTTCCAGGCCGACCAGATCCATCCGACGCAGCAGGCGCAGGGCGCGCTGCTCGACAACGTGTGGCCGTCGCTGAAGCCGCTGCTCAAGCCGCGCGGCTGAGCGCACGCCACGCGCGCGCCCCGTCTGCACCGGGCCAACAAAAAGCCCCGCTCGATGGCGGGGCTTTTTGCTGTCGACGAAGCGGCGATCAGTTTCCGCCGTCCTGCGTCGTGCTGGCCGTCGAACCGTACAGCTTCACCTTCGAACGGTCGCGCAGCGCGGCGAGATACGCTTCGCCTTCGCTCTGCGCATCGACCTGCGCCATCTGCTGCTGCGCGGCCGCGAGCTGCTGCGGGTCGACCGCGGAGCCCGGGATCACCGCGTTCACGCGATAGATCGCATAGCCGTCCGCGCCGAGATCGACGCCGACGTAGGCCGGCAGCGTCTTCGCATCGACCTTGTAGACCGCGCTCAGCGCCGCCGGCGACAGGCCGTGCGACTGCGTGCGCGAAACCGTCTCGGCCGCCGCGAAGCCCGAGGTCGCCTTCGACTTCTGCAGCTCCGCGAGCTTCGCCGCGCCGTCCTTCTTCGCGAGCTCGGCCGCCTGCTCGGCGATCACCTTCTGGCGCACCGTATCCTTGATCGCGTCGAGCGCGGGCACGGCGGCCGGCTTGTAGTCGGTCACGCGCGCCGAGATCAGCGTGTTGTTGCCGATGTCGATCGCCTGCGTGTTGTTCTGGCTCTTCACCGCGTCGTTGGCGAACACGGCGGCCAGGAACTTCGCGTTGTTCAGCGGGCTGGTCGGCGGCAGCGCCGGGTTCGGCGTCGGCGTGACGGTGGCCGTCTGGATCGTCAGCTTGTACTTGTCGGCGGCCGGCTGCAGGCTCTTCGCCTTTTCGTAGACGGTCGACGTGAAGCCTTCCGCGTTGTCCGAGAACGCCTTCGACGCATACTGCTGCTTCAGGTCCACGGCAATCGCATCCTTCACTTCCGCGAACGGCTTGACCGCCGCCGGCTTCACTTCGGTCGCCTTCAGGATGTGGAAGCCGAGATCCGACTGCACGACCCCGCTCACGTCGCCCTGCTTCAGCGCGAACGCGGCATCGTCGAATGCCTTGCCGCCCGCGGTCGAGCCGCGCGTGATGAAGCCGAGGTCGCCGCCCTTCGCCGCCGACGGCGCATCCTGCGAGCCCTTCTGCGCGATCTGCGCGAACTGGTCCGGATGCGCCTTCACGTCGGCGAGCAGCTGCTCGGCCTTCGCCTTCGCGGCCGCCTTGTCCGCGGCGCTCGCGTCGCTGGCCGCCGCGATGAAGATGTGGCTCACGCGCACCTGCGCTTCGGTGCGGAAGTGCGTCGGGTTGTCGTCGTAGTACTTCTTGATGTCCGCGTCGGTCGGCTGCGCGCTTGCCGCGGCGGCGGCCGGCGAATAGACGACATACTGGATCGTCGCGGTCTCGGGCGTCGCGAAGCTTTGCTTGTGCGCGTCGTAGTATGCGGCGAGCTGCGCATCGGTCGGCTGCACCTTCGACGCGTAGTCGCTCGTCTTCAGCACGAGCGCCTGCACTTCACGCTGCTGCGCGGCGAGTTCGGACAGGCGCTGCGCAAGGCTCTTCGGCGTGAACGCGCTCGACACGATGCTCGCCGGGATCTGCTGCAGCGACAGGCTGTAGCGCACGCGCTCCTGATACTGCTCAGGCGTCATGCCCTGGAACGACAGCAGCTGCGCATAGCGCTCGACGTCGATCGAGCCGTCCGGCTTCTTCAGCGACGCGATCATCGGGTCGCTCAGCAGCGCTTCGCGCACTGCGTTGTCGGATGCGGTCAGGTGCAGGCGCTGCGTCTCGTCGGCGAGCACGCGCTGCTGGATCAGGCCGTCGAGCACTTCCTTGCGGTGCTCGGGCGTATCGAACGCCTTCAGGTCGAACTGCGCGCCGAGCGCCTGGCGCGCGCGGTCGACCTGCTGACGGAACGCGCCGTCGAATTCGACCCGCGTGATCTTGTGCCCGTTGATCGCCGCGACGTTCGCGTTATCGTCGAAGAAGCCGCGGAAACCTTGGATCCCGACGAAACCCAGCCCCGGCAACACGATCAGGAGCAGGAGCGCCATCATCAGGCGCTGGTGATTACGGAAGAAATCGAGCATGCGTGACGGGGAAAATTGGACAAAACGTCCGATATTACAACAGCGGGCGGGAAAAAAGCGAAACTGACGCCGTGCTGGTGCAGGCACAAACGACCGACAAACAAAAATGCCCGCACGAGGCGGGCATTTATTGTTTTGGCGGAGCGGACGGGACTCGCCTACATCCTGCAGGCCGCGGATGCGCCTGCAGGCGCATCCCTTCGAGTCCCGCCGGAAGCCGCGCAGGCGGCTTCCTCCACTCCACAGCCACGTGCCCGCCCGCGGGCACAAGAAAAGCTACAAACAAAAATGCCCGCACAAGGCGGGCATTTATTGTTTTGGCGGAGCGGACGGGACTCGAACCCGCGACCCCCGGCGTGACAGGCCGGTATTCTAACCGACTGAACTACCGCTCCTTGGTCTTGCAGAATCACGAAACTGGTGGGTGCTGAGAGGCTCGAACTCCCGACCTACGCCTTGTAAGGGCGCCGCTCTACCAACTGAGCTAAGCACCCGCTTCGGATTCAATCTGGCTGCGATCTGCGTTTCGGCATCAACAACCAGCGAGCCCGCTACTTTAACCCATCCATCAACACTTTGCCAGCCCCCGAAACGCGAAATTTTTTGCAGCGCCGCGAACACATAAAAAAAACCCGCGGACACGCCGCGGGTTTCGTGAACAACCGTCACATGAGGCTCAGTGCTTGACGACTTCCGTCGAGCCGGCATCCTTCGCCGTTTCCGCGACCGGGGCCGCGGCCTTCGCCTCTTCTTCCGGCGGCAGCGGCGTCGGCGCGCGTTCGAGCGCGAGCTCGAGCACCTTGTCGATCCAGCGGACCGGCACGATCTCGATCGCGTTCTTCACGTTGTCCGGAATCTCCGCGAGATCCTTCACGTTCTCTTCCGGAATCAGCACGAGCTTGATGCCGCCGCGATGCGCCGCGAGCAGCTTCTCCTTCAGGCCGCCGATCGGCAGGACTTCGCCGCGCAGCGTGATTTCGCCCGTCATCGCGACATCGGCGCGCACGGGAATGCCCGTCAGCACCGACACCAGCGCGGTCGTCATCGCACCGCCAGCGGACGGACCGTCCTTCGGCGTCGCGCCTTCCGGCACGTGGATGTGGATGTCCTGCTTCTCGAACGCTTCGTCCTTGATGCCCAGACGCCGCGAACGCGAACGCACGACCGAACGCGCGGCCTCGACCGATTCCTTCATCACGTCGCCGAGCGAACCCGTGCGGATCACGTTGCCCTTGCCCGGCATCACCGCGGCTTCGATCGTCAGCAGGTCGCCGCCGACTTCCGTCCACGCGAGGCCCGTCACCTGGCCAACCTGGTTTTCCTTCGCCGCGAGGCCGAAGTCGTACTTGCGCACGCCGAGGAACGTATCGAGATTCTCGCCATCGACCTTGATCGCGCCCGATGCCTTCTTCAGCAGCAGCATCTTCACGACCTTGCGGCAGATCTTCGACACTTCCCGCTCGAGCGAACGCACACCGGCTTCGCGCGTGTAGTAGCGGATGATGTCGCGGATCGCCTGCTCGGTGACCTCGATCTCGCCTTCCTTCAGGCCGTTGTTCTTCTTCTGCTTCGGCAGCAGGTAGCGCTGCGCGATGCTGACCTTCTCGTCTTCCGTGTAGCCCGACAGGCGGATCACTTCCATCCGGTCGAGCAGCGGCGGCGGGATGTTCAGCGAGTTCGACGTCGCGACGAACATCACGTCCGACAGGTCGAAGTCGACCTCGATGTAGTGATCGGCGAACGTGTGGTTCTGTTCCGGATCGAGCACTTCGAGCAGCGCCGACGACGGATCGCCACGGAAATCCATGCCCATCTTGTCGACTTCGTCGAGCAGGAACAGCGGATTGCGCACGCCGACCTTGGTCAGGCTCTGCAGGATCTTGCCCGGCATCGAACCGATATACGTGCGACGGTGGCCGCGGATCTCGGCTTCGTCACGCACGCCGCCGAGCGCCATGCGGACGAACTTGCGGTTCGTCGCGCGCGCGATCGACTGGCCGAGCGAGGTCTTGCCGACGCCCGGAGGCCCGACGAGGCACAGGATCGGCGCCTTGACCTTGTCGACGCGCTGCTGCACCGCGAGATACTCGAGGATCCGTTCCTTGACCTTCTCGAGGCCGAAGTGATCCTCGTCGAGCACCTGCTCGGCGTTCGACAGGTCGTTGTTGACCTTGCTCTTCTTGCGCCACGGCAGGCCGATCAGCGTGTCGATGTAGTTGCGCACGACGGTGGCTTCCGCCGACATCGGCGACATCAGCTTCAGCTTCTTCAGCTCGGCGTCGGCCTTCTTCTTCGCTTCCTTCGGCATGCGCGCGGCGTTGATGCGCTTCTCGAGTTCCTCGAGGTCCGCACCCTCTTCGCCTTCGCCCAGTTCCTTCTGGATCGCCTTGACCTGTTCGTTCAGGTAGTACTCGCGCTGGCTCTTCTCCATCTGGCGCTTCACGCGCCCGCGGATGCGCTTTTCGACCTGCAGGATGTCGATCTCGGCTTCGAGCTGCGCGAGCAGGTGCTCGAGGCGCTCGACGACCGGGAACATCTCGAGGATGTGCTGCTTCTGGTCGAGCTTCAGCGGCAGGTGCGCGGCGATGGTGTCCGCGAGCCGGCCCGCTTCGTCGATGCCCGACAGCGACGTGAGGATCTCCGGCGGGATCTTCTTGTTCAGCTTCACGTACTGGTCGAACTGCGACACGATCGCGCGGCGCAGCGCTTCCGTTTCCGCGCTGTCCGCATGATCCGGTTCGAGCGGCAGGACTTCGCACGAGAATTGCGTTTCCTGCTCCTCGATCGACAGCGCCTTCGCGCGCTGCAGGCCTTCGACCAGCACCTTCACGGTGCCGTCCGGCAGCTTCAGCATCTGGAGGATGTTCGCGACGCAGCCGACCTCGTACATGTCCTTTTCGGTCGGCTCGTCCTTGGCCGCGGTTTTCTGGGCGACCAGCATGATGTGCTTGCCGCCTTCCATCGCTGCTTCGAGGGCCTTGATCGATTTCGGCCGGCCCACGAAGAGCGGAATCACCATGTGCGGGAAAACGACGACGTCCCGCAGCGGCAGCAGCGGGAGCGTGATGCGTTCCGGCGGGAGAAGTTGGGTGCCTGACATTTCATTTCCCCATGAGTGGAATCAATTGTTCGGTAATTGAGGCCGGCACTTCGGATTGCAAGGCCTTCAAGCGTGGGAAATATTCGGTAAGAAAGTAACCGCCGCGTGTCGAGTCAGATTACCCACAAGATAAACGAAAAAAAGCCGTCCACGCTTTGATGAACGGCTTTTTTCGTCAGTACATCGTCAAGCCGGTCAATTCGAACCCGCCACCTTCGGCGTGTCCTCGTAGATCAGCAGCGGCTTGCCGTCGCCGTCGATGACGTTCTCGTCGATGATGACTTTGCTGACCCCTTTCATCGTCGGCAATTCATACATCACGTCGAGCAGCGCCTGTTCGATGATCGAACGCAGGCCGCGCGCGCCGGTCTTGCGGCGGATCGCCTTGCGGGCGACTGCCTGCAGCGCGGCCGGGCGGATTTCCAGCTCGACGCGCTCCATCGCGAACAGCTTGTGATACTGCTTGACGAGCGCGTTCTTCGGCTCGACGAGAATCTTCATCAGCGCAGCCTCGTCCAGCTTGCCGAGCGTCGCGACGACGGGCAGGCGGCCGATCAATTCGGGGATCAGACCGAATTTGATCAGATCCTCCGGCTCGACCTCACGCAGCACCTCGCCGGCATCGCGCTCCTGCTTGCTCTTGACCGTCGCGCCGAAGCCGATGCCCGTTTTCTCGGTACGGTCGGTGATCACCTTCTCCAGCCCGTCGAACGCACCGCCGCAGATGAACAGGATGTTGGTCGTGTCGACCTGGATGAAATCCTGGTTCGGATGCTTGCGGCCTCCCTGCGGCGGCACCGACGCCATCGTGCCCTCGACGAGCTTCAGCAGCGCCTGCTGGACGCCCTCGCCCGACACGTCGCGGGTGATCGACGGGTTGTCCGACTTGCGGCTGATCTTGTCGATTTCGTCGATGTAGACGATCCCGCGCTGGGCCTTCTCGACCTCGTAGTTGCAGTTCTGCAACAGCTTCTGGATGATGTTCTCGACGTCCTCGCCGACGTAGCCGGCTTCGGTCAGCGTCGTCGCATCGGCGATCACGAACGGCACGTTCAAGAGACGGGCCAGCGTCTGCGCGAGCAGCGTCTTGCCGGAGCCCGTCGGGCCGATCAGCAGGATGTTGCTCTTCGACAGCTCGACGTCGTCCTTCTTGTCGAGATGCTTGAGACGCTTGTAGTGGTTGTAGACGGCCACCGCGAGGATCTTCTTCGCGCGCTCCTGCCCGATCACGTACTGATCGAGGATGTCGCGAATTTCCTGCGGGCTCGGCAGATCCGACCGGGACAGGCTGGCCTCGACGCCCGCGGCTGCCGCCTCGTCGCGAATGATCTCGTTGCATAGGTCGATACATTCATCGCAGATGAAGACCGACGGGCCGGCAATGAGTTTTTTCACCTCATGCTGGCTCTTGCCGCAGAACGAGCAATACAACAGCTTCTCGCTGTTCGAACCTTTTTTGTCCGCCATGAATGTATGAGCCTCCGGACAGGTAAATGACATGATACGCCGATGCTCCGGGCGCCACGACCTAGGGCGCGACCGGAGTCGGCTGGATGCGCTTGCCGCAGATGCTCAGGGCGTATCGGGACGTGCCGGCCCTAATGGGGCGGCACCCCACTAAGTTCACGGACGCTTCAGCAGCACCTGATCGATCAGCCCGTACGCCTTCGCGTCCTCGCTCGACATGAAGTTATCACGGTCGGTATCGCGCGCGATGCGCTCGACGTCCTGGCCCGTGTGCTGCGCGAGCAGCTGGTTGAGCCGTTCCTTCAGGTAGAGGATTTCGCGTGCCTGGATCTCGATATCCGACGCCTGGCCGCGCGCGCCGCCGAGCGGCTGGTGAATCATCACGCGCGAGTTCGGCAGCGCGAAGCGCTTGCCCTTCGCGCCCGACGCGAGCAGGAACGCGCCCATGCTGGCCGCGAGCCCCATGCACAGCGTCGACACGTCCGGCTTGATGAACTGCATCGTGTCGTAGATCGCCATGCCGGCCGATACCGAGCCGCCCGGGCTGTTGATGTACAGGCTGATGTCCTTGTCCGGATTCTCGCTTTCGAGGAACAGCAGCTGCGCCACCACGAGGTTGGCGGTCTGGTCGTTGACTTCGCCGACCATGAACACGAGGCGCTCCTTCAGGAGACGCGAATAGATGTCGTACGAACGCTCGCCGCGGCCGCTCGTTTCGACGACGATCGGAACCAGCCCCAGCGCCTGGGCCTCGAAGCCCTGCGGCGCGTTCGAAGCAAGCATGTCAAGCAATTCAGCGCGAGTGATCATTCAATGAACCTTGTTCGAATTGAAAATGGAACGGAGGAAAGCCGCCCGCTCAATCGCCATATTAATGGCAACCGCGCGCCTGACGTAAAAACGGCGTGCGGGCCGTCGCTCCGACAGCCGGCACGCCGCTAGAGCGACACTTACGCTTGCGCCGATGCGCTCGCGAGTGCCTCGAAGCTCACTTCCTTGTCCGTCACCTTCGCCTTGCCCAGCACGAAATCGACGACGTTGCTTTCAACGACGAACGCTTCCATCTCGGCGAGACGCTGCTGGTTCGAATAATACCAGCGGACCACTTCCTTCGGGTCTTCGTAGCTCTTCGCGAACTCGTCGACTTCCGCACGGATCTGCTCCGGCTTCGCTTCCAGGTTGTTCGCCTTCACCAGCTCGGCGAGCACGAGGCCCAACTTCACGCGGCGCTCGGCCTGCTCGGCGAACATTTCCGCCGGGATCGGCGCATCCTTCGCGTTCGGCACGCCGCGTTGCGCGAGGTCCTGGCGCGCCATTTCGACGAGGCGTTGCTGGTCCTGCTCGATCAGCGCCTTCGGCACCTCGAGTTCGGAAATCTTCAGCAGCGCGTCCATCACCTGGTTCTTGACGATCGACTGCGTGCGGCGCTTTGCCTCACGCTCGAGGTTTTCCTTGATCTCGCCGCGCATCTTGGCCAGATCGCCGTCTTCGATGCCGAGCGACTTCGCGAAGTCGGCGTCGATTTCCGGCAGGTGCGGCCATTCGATCTTCTTCATCGTGACCGTGAACTGGGCCGTCTTGCCGGCCACGTCCTTGCCGTGGTAATCGTCCGGGAACTTCAGGTCGAACTGGCGCGATTCGCCGGCCTTCAGGCCCAGCGCAGCCGTTTCGAATTCCGGCAGCATGCGGCCTTCGCCGAGCACGAACGGGAAGTCTTCCGCGGTGCCGCCCTGGAATGCGACGTCGTCGATCTTGCCGACGAAGTCGACCGTCACGCGGTCGCCGTTCTTGGCTGCGGTGTCCGCGCCGCCGTCGCCGTGCTCGCCGGCTTCGCCGCGTGCGTGGAAGTGCACGCGCTGCTTGCGCAGGATGTCGAGCGTGCGGTCGATTTCCGCGTCGCCGATCGACGTGGTCGAGCGCTCGACTTCAGCCGTCGCCAGATCGCCGATCTTCACTTCCGGGTAGACCTCGAACGTCGCGTCGAACGCGTATGCGTCTTCCGCCTGCTCCTGCTTCGGCGCGAAGCTCGGCTGGCCGGCCACGCGCAGGTTTTCCGCGCGGCTGATCGTGAAGAATTCCTGGCCGATCTTGTCGCTCAGCACTTCCGCCTCGACCTGACCCGCATATTGCTGCGCGACCATCTTCAGCGGCACCTTGCCCGGGCGGAAACCCGGCATGCGCACGTTCTTCGCGAGTTTCTGGATACGGGCGTCGATTTCCTTCTGCACCGTGTCTTTCGGCAGGGAAATCGTCACACGGCGTTCAAGCTTGCCGAGGTTTTCAACAACGTTAGCCATGGCTTCAATCGTCCTAAAATTATTCGAGCGAATCGGGTTTTCCTTGCCGTGCCTGCCTGGCGGCGTGATCGCACGCCGCGCCGGGGCGCCACGCCATCCATGCAAGCGCCGGGTGGGCAAGCGCAAGCGGCTCGGAGCACGGCTTTGGCCGGAAGAATCGACTATTCTAGCAAACAATTTTCCCTGTACCTCCAGATCCGCGCGCCGCGTGCGCGCAGCCGCCGCGCGGCACCCGGCGATGCACGCGGATCGCCGTTATGCCGCGCGCCATATCCACGCCGGCCCGCCATCCTGTAAGCTCCGATAGAGATCCCGCCGTGTTTGCGCGGCGCCGTTTCGTCCGACCAAACCAAGCCTTACGGAGACACCATGCCGCATCACCCGTCCGCGCCTGTCGTCGTCATCGCGCCCGATTCGTTCAAAGGCTCGCTTTCCGCGGCGCAGGTCGCGGACGCGATCGCCTCGGGCATCCGCCGCGCGCGGCCCGACGCCGTGGTGCGCTGCTGCCCGATGGCCGACGGCGGCGAAGGCACGCTCGACGCGATGCTCTCCGGCTGCGGCACGCGGCGCACGATGCGGGTGGCCGGCGCGTCGCTCGCGGCGCGCGACGCCGCGCTCGGCGTGATCGACGCGCGCACCGCGATCGTCGAGACGGCCGAGATCGTCGGCATCACCGATCCGGCCGGGATGAGCGTGCCGGTCGACGCGCGCAGCACGCGCGGGATGGGCGACGCGATTCGCCAATTGCTCGATGACGGCGTGCGCCGGTTCTTCGTCGCGCTCGGCGGCAGCAGCACCAACGATGCGGGCGCGGGGCTCCTCGCGGGGCTCGGGCTGCGCTGCCTCGACGCGGCCGGCCAGCCGGTCGAGCCGGTGCCGGCGCGCCTTGCCGAGATCGTGCGAATCGACGCGTCCGGGCTCGACCCGCGCGTCGCGGAAGCGGAATTCATCGGCATGTCCGACGTCGACAACCCGCTGACGGGCGCGCATGGCGCCACCGCGGTGTTCGGCCCGCAAAAGGGCGTGACGCCCGAGCAGGTCGCGACCCTCGATGCGGCGCTCGGCCATTTCGCCGACCTGCTCGAAGCGGCGCTCGACCGCCGCGGCCGCAACCTGCCGGGCGCCGGCGCGGCGGGCGGCCTCGGCTTCGCGCTGCACATGCTCGGCGCGCGCTTCGAAGCCGGCGCGGAAGTCGTCGCACGTCAGGTCGGGCTCGACGCGGCGCTCGCGGGCGCCGACTGGCTGATCACCGGCGAGGGCCGCTCTGACGTGCAGACGCTGCACGGCAAGGCGCCGTTCATCGCGTGCCGTCACGCGCAGGCCGCGGGCGTGCCGGCGTCGCTGCTGTCGGGCGCCGTCGACCCGGCCGCGCTGCCGCGCCTGTCCGAACATTTTTCCGGGTGCTTCTCGCCTGCGCCGGGTCCGATCACGCTCGACGTCGCGATCCGCGACGCCGCGAACCTGCTCGCGAACGAGGCGGAGCAGCTGACACGCCTGAAATACGGCACGCGCTGACCGTTGACCCGAGCGCGCGATACAGGAACAATCGGGCCCGCCCTTTTTCTTCAGGATTCGACATGAAAGGCCGTCAAGCCGGGCTCGATCAGTATCTGACCTATCGCCTCCACGTGCTCACGAAGCGCTCCGACCGCGGGATCGGCGAAGTGTACCGGGACAAGCTCGGCATCTCGCTGCCCGAGGCGCGCGTGATCGCAGCCGTCGGCGCGTTCGGCCCGTTCTCGATCATGGAGCTCGCGCGCCACACCAACCTCGACAAGAGCCAGGCGAGCCGCGCGGCCGAGGCCCTGCTGCAGCAGGGCCTGCTCGAACGCAGCGCGAGCGAGGAAGACGGCCGGATCGTGCTGATCGCGCTGACGCCGGACGGCCGCGCGCTGCATCGGAAAATCATGCCGATCGTGCGCAAATGGAACGACGGGCTGCTCGCGTGCCTGTCCGACAGCGAGCGCAACACGTTCGAGCGGCTGCTGGACAAGGTCGTCGCCCACACGCTCGAGCGCGACGAGTAACGCGCGCGACGCGCGATTCACGGCGCGCCGGCACGTCCGCCCGGGCATCATCCCGGCGCTCTGCCCCTATAGTCCGCTGTTCGCTGCGCGCTGGCGCAACAGGCCGAGCACCGCGTCGCAATACGGCGTCGGCACGCCGAGCTTGCGCCCCAGCTCCGGAAACACCCCCAGGATCGGCCCGACCTCGAGCGGCCGCCCCGCGTCGAAGTCCTGCAGCATCGACGTCCGGAACGCGCCGAGCTTGCGCGTCACCGCGATGCGCTCCGGTGCGCTCATGCCGGTGGACAGGCCGAGCTTCTCGCCGATCGCGGCCGCCTCCTCCATCATCCGCAGCGCCAGCGCGTGCGTGAACGGATCGTCGAGCAGCCGGTCGGCCGTCGAGCCCGTCAGCGCGCTCAGCGGATTCATGTTCATGTTGCCCCACAGCTTCGCCCAGATCTCGGTGCGGATCGCGGGCGTCACCTCCACGTCGAAGCCGCCGGCGGCCAGCGCCGCCGCGAACCGCGATGCGGCGCCTTCGAGCGCCGGCGCGGGCGCCCCGACGATCAGGCGATTGCCGCGCCCGCGGCGCACGACACCCGGCGCGTCGGTGCTCGCCGACAGGTGCACGACGCAGCCGATCGCCTGCGCCGGTGGCAGCGCCGCGGACACCGCGCCGCCCGGGTCGACCGCCTCGAGCGGCACGCCGTCGAGCGGCCCGGCACACCCGTGCGTGAACCACCACGGCAGGCCGTTCATCGCCGCGACGATCACCGTGCGCGGCCCGACGAGCGGCGCGAGGCGCGCGGCCACGCCCGGCAGCGCCTGCGCCTTCAGCGCGATCACCACGTAGTCCTGCACGCCGAGCGCCGCCGCGTCGTCGCTCGCGTCGAGCGCCACCGACGTCTGCGCGCCCGTTTCATCCAGCACGCGCATGCCGTGCGCGTTCAGCGCGTCGAGTGTCGCACCGCGCGCATAGGCGCTCACCTGCATGCCGGCCCGCGCGAGCGCGGCCGCGAGCAGTCCGCCGATCGCGCCGGCGCCGACGATTGCCGCGCGCACCGGCCCTGAATTCGTCTCGTTCATGGTGGGATTCCGTCTCCTCGAAGCTGACGAGCATAGCGCTCAATGGTTGCGCGCACAACCATCACCGCGCACGGCCATGCTCAGTCCCGCTCGCTGCCCGCGCCGAGCACGCTCGCGATCTGGCTCTTGTCGTGCATGCCGAGCTTGCGGTATGCGCAGCGCAGGTAGTGCCGCACGGTGGTCGGCGAGATCGCCATCTGCTGCGCGACCTCCTTGTGCGAGCACCTGGCGCCGCCGCGCAGCGGCTGTGCGCCGGGCGGCTCGTAGTCGTTCACGAAGGCGGCTACTCGGAGGCATACGTGCCGTTCTGCGGGCTCGCGATCGTCGAGGCGCTGGCGGGGGTGCGCACCGGCGCGCCGACCCGATGCTCGAGCTCGCGATCGCGCAGCAGCCCGGCGAACGGTTCCTCGCGTTCCAGCGCAGGCTGCTCGACGAGCTTGCGGCGTCGTTCGGCCTGTGACGCCTGCCGCGCGCGGCGATACGTCGTGCGGCAAGCCTTGCGCGATCGGCGCGGATGCGGTCTCCTGTGCGTTTGCGCTCACCGGGCCAGGAACCCGCACTCTTCCGATGAAACCGTCCCCGCACGAGAAGCCGCGCCGCCGGCCGTCGACCCTGATGCTGAATATCGTCGCGATACTCGTCGGCCTCGTCACGTTCGCGATCGGCGCCGGTTGGGTGATCTACAGCTGGATCGTCGACCGCGAAGCGCAGTATTTCGCGATTCCGCTGGTGTTCTCGGTACCCGTGATCGTCGCGGTCGCGATCCGGAGTTTCTGGGACTAGCAGCGCCGCAACGCCAGGCACCGCGCGCTTCACGCCATTCCCGCGCGACCGCCTGCGTCGAACGCCAGCCGCGCAGGCGGCTCGCGCAGCACGCGACGGCGCCGGCAGTCGATCTCGGCAAGCGTCGGGCGCTCTCGCGGCACCGCCGCACGGCGGATCCCGAAGATCTCGGCGAGATTCGCGCGCGGCGCGTGCATCGGGATCAGCACGTCGGCGGGGCCGGTCAGCAACGGCGTCACGCCGGGGCCATGGCCGCTGACCGTGCTGTCGCCGTGCACGATGACGCCGATGGTCACGCGGCCCGAATGATAGAGCGGGCCGCGGCGCGTATCGGCATCGGTGATCGCCACCATGTCGCCGAAGCGCAGGCTGCCGAGCCGGTAGCGTTCGCGGGTCGGCCGGTCGGACAGCTGGATGTCGTAATCGCCGCGCCATGCGGTGTTCTTGCCGAGGCCCGAGCCCATCAGGCGCGACGGCACGAGATGGGTGACCGGCACGTGCAGGCGCCCGTCCCGCGCCAGGATGCCCCAGCGGCGCAGCAGGCGCGGCGCGCAGTTCAGCACCTCGACGCGCGGCCACGCCGGCAGCCGCAGCCCGAGGCCGTGCGACACGATCTGCACGCGATCGCCGATCCGCAGCCGCATCAGCACGTCGGTCGGGAAATCCACCAGCACATGATTGACGCCGCCGTGCTTGCCGGTGACCATCCCGACCTTGCCGCAGCATGGCCCGCTGACCACCCGCGCCACATTGCCGACGCACGCGGCGGTCATCAGCGCGTTGTTGGGGCCGTCGCGCGGGCCGGTCACTTCGCGGCCGTTGTTGTGCAGCGCGACGCCGGGCTCCACATGGTCGCCGGCGAGGCCGACGCACAGATCGCCGATCCGCTTGTTCAGCGCGATGCCGCCGGTGCCGGGCAGCACGCGCGCGACACCGTCGTAGCCGATGCGATAGGCCGACGCCTGGCCGACCGGATGCGCGATCTGGCCGGCGACGGTGGTGGCGACCAGCTGGTCGGCGTTGATGCGTGGGCCCGTGCGGCCGTCACGCGGGATCGACAGGCTGCGGCTCATCGCGAATCTCCGATAGAGGGCGCCGGCTCGCCGCGCCGCCATCGCGGCGCAGCAGCGCGACACGTTGCCGCTTACAGGTAGTACCACCACGCGCGCACGTCGTCCCACGGGTTCGCGGCCGCGATCCGGTCCGGCGTACCCGGCCCTTCCTCCGCGCAAGGCTGGACGGGCATCCACCCCGCCTCGCGCATCGCCGGCACGACGTTCACATGCAACGCGACCAGCGGCGGCAGCGCCTGCGCCAGGCTTGCCAGCCCCGCCGCCGCGAGCGCGTCGCGCAGCAACGTCCGCTCGGCGGCGAACAGCGACGCGGACCGCTCGTCCGGCAACGGATCGAGCAGCCGCGCAGGGTGGCCGATGCGCGCGAGCGCCTGCACCGGCCAAGGCTCCCGCTCCGCCATCGCGGCCGTCAGCACCAGCGCGCCGTCCAGCGCCGCCGACAACGCGAGTGTGTCGACGCTCGCCTCGCGGTGATCCCAGCGTGACGGCCAGATGCCATGCAGCGGCGCGTCTTCAGGCCGCAGGCGCATCAGCAGCGCCTCGGCCAACGTTTCGTAATCCATGACGATGCCCGGATCGACGGCGCCGTCCAGCTGCGACTCGGCCAGGTTGTCGCCGATCCAGCGGAACGGCCACGCGCCCGCATCGGTGGCGTCGCGCAGCGCGATCCACGCGCGCAGCACGTCGGCCACCGGCCAGCGCGCGTCGGCGTCGTCGCGCTGCGACGCGGCGGCGAGACCGGGCAGCAGCAGCTCGCTCGCATCGATCACCTGCCAGAAGCTGCGCGTGAGCCACGGCTCCAGCACCCGCGACAGCCGCAACGCGAACGGCAGGCCGACGCGCGAGCCGAGCACCAGCGCCGGGTCGAGCACGCAAGCGAGCTTGCGGCTTCGCACCGAGACCAGCATGTCGTCCGCGCGCATGGCCGTTCACCCGCTCGCCGCGTCACGCGCTGATCGCCTGCGGGACGCCCAGCACGCTCTTCAGCGCAGGCGTCACGCCGGGGAAGCCGCGCCCTTCCGGCGTCATCCGGTAGGCCGCGAGCCACGCTTCCGCATGCGCGCCCATCGGCCGCACGACGTTCTGGAACAGGATCGGGTCGATCGCAGTCTTGAAATCGTTGTCGGCGACGAACTGCAGCATCCGCCGGCCGCTCTCGGCCATCTTGGCGCGCTGCGACGGCTCGGCCACCCCGCCGAGGTAGCGGTTCGACACGATCTCGACGACATCCCACTTGGTGTTCGCGTCGAACGCCTTCTTGATGTCCGGCGAATCCAGCAGCTTCAGCACCTGGATCAGGTAGTGCCCCGTCTCCATCGCCAGCGCGAAGATATTGCCGTAGGTCGAGCGGTCCAGCGCGTAACGCAGGTCGAGGCCGATGCGCTGGATCGTGCCGACGCTGCCGAACGGCCGCTGGTCGATCAGCTGGCCGCCGCGGATCACCTCGCCGATCAGCAGATCGCGGAAGTACTGGCCGATCGCGACCATGAAGCCGACCATCTGCCGATGGAAGTTGCGGTTGACGATCGCGCCGGCCGGCGCCTGCGCGTTGCCGTAGCTGAACGCGCGGCGATAGGCGATCATCCGGTCGGCCTTCTTGTAGCGGATCGGCTGCCACTTCTCGAGCAGGTACAGGCCGCGCGCGCCGGGGCCGCGCTGGATCCGCATCTTGCCGAGCCGGAACAGGCGCAGCAGCGTCTCCACCACCTCGAAGATCTTCATCCGCTCGTGCTGGTAGATGTAGTACAGCTCGGCCGCGGCATGCAGCTGACTCGGCACGATCGAATCGTCGAAATCCGGCTGCAGCGACGGATAGGCGATCTTGTCGAAGCCCACCTCGCCCTGCGGGCCGAGGCCCAGCAGGTCGAAGAAGCCGGCGTCGCCGCCGCCGTTCGGCTTGCCCAGCAGTTCGCCGAAACGCTGTTCGAACTGGTTGGAGAACGCTTCCCGCTGATCGGGCGGCATGCTCGCGAGCTGCTCCTGCAGGAACGTGTCCCACAGGCGCTGGATCGTCTCGTTGGTCTGAAAGTTCATGGCCTACTCCTGTGAGCGAAGTCGATGCGCGGAACGAACGACGGGCGTGGTGCGGCGTGCCGCCATCAAGCGCCGCTCTCGCCGTTGGGGCTTTGCCGCGGCCGCGACCGCCGCCGGCCGTTCACCACCTCGACATCGGTGCGGCCAGTGCCACCCTGCGCCGGTGACGGCAGTTGCGCGTTCTGCCCCGTCACCTCGGCATGGATGCGGGAGATATCGTCCCAGGAGGTTTCGGCGTCGCGCGGAATGCGCAGGTCACCCAGCCGATTCAGCCGATCGACGTGCATGCCTTCGTCCACGAGCCACAGGCCGCCATGCTGGAAGGCCGCGAGCACGCCGAGACCGGCGACGTCGAGACCCTCTTGCGCGTTCGAGCCTCCCACGGTCTTCTCCATCCCGCCGAAGACCTGGCCGACCGGCACGCAGCCGGAGGCCATCTGCTCGACGATCGGCCGCCAGTTTTCGTCGGTCTGCGCCTGCAGCATCAACTCGTGGCGCAGCCTCGCGCGCGCCGGAAGCGGCACGGTCAGGCCCGCGTCCTCGACGTTCGGGTACCGTGGCGCCACGTCGTGCCAGCCTTCGGCGGAACCGGGATCCCAGTAGGCCGCGAAGCGGCTGTGGTGATGCTTGCCCGCCTTCTGCGGGATCAGCAGTGCCTGCAGGTCGTTCAGTTGCTGGTCGACGCTCAGCGATTGACCGGCGTCCCGCGCGTTGTCGTCGAATGAACCGAGATAGGACAACGCGTCGACGTCCAGGGCCTGGGTCGAGGCTGCGGGCCTCGCCCAGCTCTGCGGGTAATGCGCCGCGAAGATCAGCACGCCGCAGGCCGCCGCCCGCAATTCGGGATCCCCGAAATCCTTGTCCCCGATCGCGTACAGGTCGATCGCGCGATCGATATCGAACAGGATCCGGTCGAGCACGATCTGCGCCTTGACCACGTTGTCGCTGCACATGCAGCGCGTCAGGCAGTCGATCGTCGACGCGAACTGGCCGCGCCGGTTGACCAGCTCGATCAGGCGGTTCTCCGCGGCGGTCAGTTGCGTCGAGCCGTACAGCCCGTACAGCAGCACCGTCGGCCGCGAGATCCGCAGCAGGCGGAATCCGCCGGAGTTGTTGAAGCCGTCGATGAAGAGCTGCAGCGCCTCCTGGAACCCGGCCAGCGCCGGCGACTGCGGATGTACCGCGTGCAGCGTGATCTGCACGAAGCGCTGGAAGCGGTTCAGCGGCGCCCACGCAGTCGCGCCCACGCGCCGCATGCCGCTCGTCGAGCCGCCGCCGGCCGCCTGCACGAGATCGTCCATCGCCCGCGCCAGTTCGGCTTCCGACAGCAGCGACCGGAGTTCGAGCTGGCCGCGCTCCTCGAGCACGCTGTAGAGCTGCCGGTACGCGTCGAGGCCGCGCGGCCAGGTGCTCTGGTTCAACGATTCCTGCGCGCCGCCGGACAGGTTGCGCAGCGCCACCAGCACCGCGTCGCGGCGCGCCTGCAGCTCGGAGTACGGCACCTGCAGCAGATAGCGGCCGCCCGCGAAGCCGTTGTTCGCGAGCGATTCGCCCATCAGCACCAGCAGCACCGCGCAGACTTCGTCCAGGCTCTGCGCGAGATTGCGGTAGTCCTCGTTGAGCTCCGGCGTCAGCGCGCCGATCAGCCGCGCGAGGCGCGCATATTCGCCGAGCTGGCGGCGCATCGCGAACGCGCGGTCGCGGCTGTATGCGTCGAGCCCCTGCTGCGCGGCGTTCACGCCATCGTCGATCAGGTCGTTGATCGCCGACTGCCACCCTTCCAGCTCGGGACGGATGTCCTTCGCGAGATTGCTGGACAGCAGCTCGGCCAGATCCTGGTCGACGTCGCCGCGCGCCTGGTCGAGATCGAGGCGGGTGGCGGTCGGGGCCGCCGCCGCCGCGGCCGGCAGCGACGGCGTGTTGAGGAACGGCAGCCCGCGCGCTTCGCCGCCGATCGCCTGCGCACGCGGATTGTTCTGGTAACGGTCGAGCAACGCGCGGGCGATCTGTGCCGGGTCGGCCGGATCGCCCACTTTCAGTTCGCGCCGGATCAGGTTGTCGAACGCGGTGCGCTGCGCGCCCGCGCTCGCCGGCGCGCTCGTCCCGCCGGACTGCGGCCAGCCGTTGTACGGAAGATTGGCGGGGATGGACATGGCGGTACCTCGCTGGAAAGGGCTGGACGGGTGTGGGTTCGATAGCTCGGCTCGCGCGGCCTCACGCGGCGATCCGCAACCGCGGCGCGCCGCGCGGCGGCGACAGGTGCGCGGTAAGCGTCGCGGTCACGCATTGCGCGAGCCGCTGCGGCGCGATGCCGCCGCCCGCGAGTGCGTAATGCGCGGCGCTGACGAGATGCCGCGGCGCGAGATCCGGCGCGCGCCCGGCGGCGAGCCGGCGCGCGCCGTCGCGAATCGCCGCCTCGTCGTCGGGGTGAAACGGGATGATGTCGACGAGCGCGCGCTGCGCGAGGTTGCGGCGGGTCTGGAACGCGATCTCGTCCACCACCTCGGGAATCAGGCGCGGCGCGCTCGCCATCAGCGGCGCCGGGATGCGATGGCCGGCGCTCGCGCGGTACAGGCCCTGCCAGACGCGCAGCAGCCGCGTCGCGTCGGCGCCGAAGCCGAGACGGCGCAGCATTTCGGCGAGCAGGTAGACGCGCAGGTAGGCCGTCGGATGCGCGCCGCCGGGCCGGTAGGTCATGGTCCGCGGCTGCGGATGCGCAAGGAAGTCGGCCATCCCCCACGCAGCGGCCGGCCCGCCGAGCAGGATCGCCGCCAGGTCCGCGAAGATCTCCTTGTGCCAGCGGCCGTAGATGCCGGCCAGGAACGGATCGCGCGCGCTGCCCATGATTCGCCGCAGCACGGCCTGGCGGTTTTCCTGCCAGATGCCGAGATCGGCCTGCAGGTTGTGCGCGACCTCGTGGAGAAACACGGACTGCCACGGTTGGTCGCGGTCCCACGGAATGCGGATCAGCGGGAACGGATTTTGCTCGCCGAGCAGGCGCGACAGCTGCACGCCGCGGCGCATCGTTGCGGGCGAGTAGCCGTGCTCCATGTAGCACACCGGCTTCAGCAGCGGGCCGTCGAAGATGCGCGGCGCGGCCTGGCGGACCGCCTGGTAGCAATCGTCGGCGATCGCGTCGTGGGCCGCCAGCGCCGGGCCGTAGCTCGTGCCGCGCTGCGCGAAGACTTCGTAGAACATGCCGAACAGGCGCCGGGCCCGATCGAGCTCCCGCTCGACCAGCGCGATGTCGATCAGCACCCGCTGCGGCGCGCGCCGCTCCCACTGCCGCAAGCCGGCAAAGCGCGCGCGGATGCGCTGCTCGACCTGCGCGAGGCGCGCGTTCGCCGCGTCGAAATGACGGGCGGACGGCGCGTACGGCATGTCCTGCGGGCGCAGGCCGACGAATGCGTTGTCGATCCGCGCCAGCCGCGACAGCCGGGCCGACAGGCCGCCGATCTTCGCTTGCAGAAAGCGGTGCAGGTCCATGGCCGGCTCCGTGAGCTCCGGTGGCGGAAGGTTAGCGAACGCCGCGGATCGTGATGGTCACCGGGCCGCGCAGGCGCACGTGCCGCACGCCGCAATGCGGGCACGCGCCGGCGGCCGCACCCGGCAGACGCCGCCCGGCGGTGGCCGCCACGCGGCGCGCCACGGGCGCGATCGCGCGTGCGACCGTCCGCGCGCCCTGGCCGCGCGGCGTCGCGCGGCGCGCGGCCGGCACCAGCGGCCGCGCCAGCCGGCGGATCGCCTGCGGCCGGCGCGCGACCTGCTGCGCGACCCGCCGCACGATCTGCGCCGCCGCGCGCGGCGCCACGCGCTGGCGCTGCACGATGCGCCGCGTCGCACGTACCGCGCGGGCGACGGCGCGAGCGGCCGGCGGCCCCTGCCGCCGCGTTGCCGTGCGCACCGCCCGGGCGACGCCGTGCACCGCCGCGCGCCGGACCTGCGGCGCGCTGCGCGCCAGCGCCGGCACCGCGCGCCGCACCAGCATGCCGGCGAGCACCGGCGCCGCCGCGTCGATGCCATCCTCGTCGAGGCCGTCGACCATCTCGTCGAACACCTCGAACTCGTCGGCGCCGTCGGCCAGCAGGCGGCCGGCAACGTTGGCGATCCGGCCGATCAACTGCGCCTGCGGCAGCGGGATCATGTTCGCGACCGGCGCGATCGCACGCGCGGCCGTGCCGATGCCGCGCCCGACGGTGCGCGCGACGCGCGCGAGCCGCCGGAAGAACTCGTCGCCGTCGGCCGCGTCGAGCGCATCGGCGACGGCGTCCTCCATCGCGTCGAACTCGTCGGCGCCGTCCCACTCGTCGGCCGCGTCGAACTCGTCGCCTTCGTCGGCCTCGTCCGCGAATTCGAATCCGTCGCCTTCATCGTATTCGTCGAACCCGGCGCCGCCGCCGCCCGCGAGACCGGCGACCACGTTGCCGATGCCGCCGAGCACCCGGCCGAGGAACTCGTCATCGCCCTCGTCGCCGTAGTCGCCTTCGTCGAAGCCGTCTTCGTCGAACTCGTCGTAGGCTTGCGTCGAAGCGCCGGCCGGACCTTCCGCGGCTTCGTACATGAGGTCGTCCATCACATCCGTTTCGAATCGGTCCATGGTGTGCTCCTTTCAGCGCCAAGAGTCAGTGGGAGGTGATCGTCAGCGTGACCGGGCCGCCGAGATGAAACGTGCGGCTCCGGCCGACGCGGGCGCTCCGCGTGCCGCGCCCGATATCCGTGGGGCGCGCGAGCGGTCTCGGGGCGCGCGGCGGAACCGCGCGACGGATCAGGCGCGGATTCTGCGCAAGCCGCCGGGCGGCCTGCGGCAGCCCGCGGCGCACCAGCCGCACGGCCTGCGGGGCCGGCAACTGACGTTGCGCGATGGCCGCGGCGGAATGCGCGAGACGCGGCAACGCACGCATCGCGTGCGGCGCGCGCGATCGCGCCAGTTCGCGCGCCGCCGATGCGACACCCCGCACCAGCGCGCGGCGCGCGGCCGCCGACAGCTGCGCGGCATTGCGAAAGCCGAGCCCGCGCGCGGCCGCGCGAGCCGCGAGGCCGATGATCGGCGGCAAGGCTTCGTCGACGCCGTCTTCGAGATAGAGATCCGCGAGCGCATCGAACGCGTCGTCCGCGCCGTCGCCGCGGCTCAGCAACTGGCTGATCTGCCCGAACAGGCCCTGCGCGCCGCCCGCCATCTGGCCGAACGAGCCGGCCGCTTGCCGGGTCTGCCGTGCGGCGCGGCCGACGCGTTGCGCGACCTGCCCGACCCGGCCGAGCGTGTCGGCCGCGCCCGGCGCGCCGGCGACCCGCGCCAGGCGCGCAAGGGCCTCGGCCGCCGGCGAAACGGCGTTCGCGACGTCATTGATCCGGCCCGCGACGGCGCCCGTGCGCCGCGCGATCGCGCCGGCCTGCCCTGCCGCACCGGCGGCCCGGCCCATTCCGCGGCCGATCACGCCTGCCGCGCGACCGATGCCGCCCAGCAATCGTCCGACGAATTCATCGTCGTCTGCCGCGTCGAGGCCATCGGCCAGCTCTTCTTCGAATGCGTTCCAGAGCGCCATGTCGTCGACGTCGTCACCTTCGTCGAACGATGCCGCATCCGCGTCGTCCTCCAGCGCGTCGACGGCGAAGTCGTCGCCTTCGTCGAACTGCTCGTCGCCGAACGCATCGTCGGCGCTCTGTTCGTCGAAGTGCTCGAACGCGCCCGTCTCGTCGCTCAGGTCGGCTTCGTCCGCCACGTCGCCATCGAATGGTTCGTTCATTGCCTTTCTCCGCGATCGATCCGCAACAGCAGGAATGCCGGCATGCGCCGCCGGCGACGCACGGCCGACCGACAACGTTGACCCAACTCTAGTGGAACGGCCTCGTCTGCAAATCGCCCGATCGGGCCGATTCGATCGCGCTCGCCGCGTCGTGCTGCCCCGGGCGAACGCGCGTATTAAGGCGACAGCGAACAAGCGCGTGCGAACGCTCGCCATTCATCGGCTTAACCCATATGGGGTAGCGCGTTTGGGGCGCGTCGCCGAGCTTGAATTTCATCTGACCTTGTGCCACAAAAGAGAGGTCGCAGCCGCGACGGACGGATGCATCGCAGCAGGGAAACACGCCGCGCGTTAAAGGGTTCCATCGACGGGAGGTCGACGGGCAACGGCACGGCAACGAGCGGAGCGCTTGCGCTCGCGCATCGATCAGGATTACAAACTCAGGAGACTGTGCTGCGCCTCCCGCGTGGGAGTGTCCACAACGCAGATCAAGTAACGAGCGCAGCACTTCACGGGTTCCGCATGGCCATGCGGCGGGCCCGGCCAACCATGTTGGGGGACCCTTCCGTGCCGGTATCTCAACCCGATGACGAGCGGTTGCCTGACCCGAGCATGTTCTGGATCGATCGGTCGGCGGCCGACCCGCCGCGGCCGTTGCCGCGCCCGTTCATCGGCCGTGAGATCGGCGAGGTGGAACTCGCGGGACGCAAGTGCCGCGTGCTGCTCGCCGACGGCGCCGAGGCGTTCGATTGCGACCTCGACCCTGCGCATCGCGCGCGAACGGCTGGTGCCGACGATGAGATCGTGCGCTTCGAGTTCGAGGGGCACCGCTATGTGCTGGTTGCCGAGGCGCGTCGACGCCGCGAAGTCGCGCCGGTTGTCGACCCGGCAGCCGGCATCGATATCGGCAGGCTGCTGAGCAGCCGCGAGATGCAGGTGGTGCAGTTGGTGTGTATGGGTTTTCTGACCAAGCAGATCGCCGATCGGCTGCATATCAGCGAATTCACGGTGCGGTCGTATTTGAAAACGATCTACGCGAAGCTGGGGGTGCGATCGCGCGCCGCGCTGGTGTTCCGGTTCATGAAGACCTTCAATGCGGATGCGGGGACGCGGGAGTGAAAAATGAAAAAACCCGCGAAGCGAGGGGCTGTCGCGGGTTTTTTTACGTCTTCCGGGGGAAGCCGGAATGACAGATGGTGCGTGAGGCCGGACTCGAACCGGCACACCCTTGCGGGCGTCAGGACCTAAACCTGGTGCGTCTACCAATTTCGCCACTCACGCGAATGAAGTGCCACCGCCGCTGGCGCGGCGAAGATCCGACGTATCGCCGGCACAAAAACCGGCACGCCCGATCAGGCGAGCGCGAGATTCTACCCGATCCGCGCGACGTTGTCTGCCCTTGATCGGCGGCGTTCGCGCGCCGATGCTAGAATCCCGCGCTTGACGCGTCCGGCGGTGCGCCACCGCGCGCACCCCAATACCGCTCCCCCGACACGATTCCGCACGTGAATTTCGACGACTACTGTCAGCAGAAGGCCGCGCCCGCCGGCTCCAGCGTCTACTACGCGTTGCGGCAGGCGCCGTTTGCCGTCCAGCCGCGCCTCACCGCCCTCTTCGCGCTGCGCCGCGAACTCGAGGAAACCGTCAAGGAAACCAGCGACCCGACCGTCGGCCACACCAAGCTCGCGTGGTGGCACAAGGAGCTCGCGGCGCTGGCCGCCGGCACGCCGTCGCATCCGGTGACCAAGGCGCTCGCGCAGCACCATCCGGCGATCGCGGCCGAGCACGATGCGCTGCGCGCGCTCGTCAGCGGCTACGGGATGGATCTCGAACAGGCGCGCTACCTCGACTTCGCGAACCTGCGGCGCTACATCGCGCAGGTGGGCGGCGGCTTCGCGTCGCTCGTCGCGCGCGCAAGCGCCGCGCGCCCCGCCGAGCCGCAGCCGTGGGCCGACGAGGTCGGCCACGGGCTGATGCTCGCGCAATTCGTGCAGGAACTCGGCAACGATGCGCGGCACGGCCGCATCTATCTGCCGATCGACGAGCTGCAACGCTACAACGTGACGGCCGCGGACCTGCTGAACCGTCGCTACAGCCCGGCGTTCACCGAACTGCTGCAATTCCAGACCCAACGCGCCCGCGACGCGCTCGCCGCCGCAGACACGGCGATCCCCGCCGCCGAGCGCCGTGTGCAGCGCACGCTGCGCGCGCAGCTCGCGCTCGCCGGCGCACTGCTCGACGAGATCGAGCGCGACGGCTATCAGGTGCTGCACCAGCGCATCGCGCTGACACCGATCCGCAAGCTGTGGATCGCGTGGCGCGCCGCACGCAGGCGCTGAAGCGCCGTCACGCCCTTAACAGCGGCAGCGGCTCGAAGCGCTGCTGCAGCACGCGGGTCGCGTCGAGCCCCCACCACGGGCCGAGCACGGTCGCGTAGAGCTGGCGGAAATCGACCGCAACCGGCAGGTTGCCGTTGCCGTCGAGCTGCCCGAGCGCCGGCGGCGCACCGTACAGCCCGCCCGCCACGCGCCCGCCCATCACGAAATGCGGCGCGGCCGTGCCGTGGTCGGTGCCGTTGCTCTGGTTCTCGCGCACGCGCCGCCCGAATTCCGCATACGTCATCACGAGCGTCTCGTTCCAGCGCCCGAGCTCGATCAGCGCATCGCGCATCGCGCTCATCCCTTCCGCGAACTGCTTGAGCAGCGCGGCCTGCTGGCCCGGCTGGTTCTGGTGCGTGTCGAAGCCGTTGAGCGTGAGCCGCAGCACCGCGACCCCGTCCTGCGCCCCCGCGCCCGACGCCTCGCACGCGGCCAGCACCTGCATCGCGGTCTTCACCGAGGTGCCGAACGCGCCGGCCGGAAACGCGGTCTTGAACGCGCGCATGCCGCCACGCGGGCGCAGCCGGTCCGCGGCCTTCACGATGTCGTTCTCGACGTCGATGATGTGCGCGAGCGCCGGATTCTGCTCGCGCAGCGACGACGGTTCGGCGAGCCGCGCGGCGCGGATGAATTGCGCCGGATTCACGAGTGCGATCGCACGCGCGCCGTTGGCGAGCGGCCCCATCTCGGCGCTGCCGAGCACGACGCCGTCCGCCGCGAAGCCGGCGGGCACGGGCGCCTGCGCGAACGTGCGCGTGAGCCAGCCTTCGTGCAGGTATTGATCGGAGCGCGACGCGGTATCCCAGATCTCGATCGAGCGGAAGTGCGACAGGTTCGGCTGCGGATAGCCGACGCCCTGCACGATCGCGACCTGCCGGTCGCGCCACAACGGCAGCAGCGGCGCGAGCGAAGGATGCAGCCCGGTGCGCTCGTCGAGCTGCAGCACCTGGTCGCGCTTGATGCCGATGCCGCGCCGGAACTGATAGTACAGCGGATCCGCATACGGCACGACGGTATTGAGGCCGTCGTTGCCGCCCTTCAGCTCGACCAGGATCAGCACGTTCGCATAGCCTGCCGCCTGCTTCTGCGCGGCCAGCGTCGCCGCGAGCGCGCCCGGCTGCCAGAGCGACACGCCCGCGGTCGCGGCGGCGCCGGTGAGCGCGAGGAAATCACGTCGGTTCATCGTGCGTCCTTTGCCGGCCGCGTCGCATGCGTGCATGCCGCGCCGGCGTCTCGGTTCGAGTTCATTTCAATTGATAGGCCGGATCCATCAGCAGCGCCTCGAGATATGCGCTGCCGGTCGACCCGGTGTCGATCGCCGCGACGGGCGGCACCGGCAGCACCGCGTGCTGCAGCTGAAGCTCGGTGGATAGCCCCGCGGCCGCCTGCGGCCGCACGCGGTATTGCGCGAGCCAGCGTTCGAGATCGAAGCGCAGGCCGCCGCGCCCGGGTTTCGGCGGCGCGCCGCGCGGCATGCCGACGTTCATCGTCGCCATCTCGCGGGCGCTTCCGTTGACTGCCGCAGGCCGCATGCCGGCCGTCTCGGTCGCGCGAAACAGCTGCTCGACGAACTGCTTGCGCGCAAGCAGCGTCGTGCTGTTGATCCACGCCGCGCCGCCCGGCCAACCTTTCACGTTCGGCGGATAGAACAGGTTCTGCCCGAGCGTGCGCACGGTGTTCGCGAGCATCTGCGGGTCGCCGTAGCCGACGTCGAACAGCCGCACCGTCCCGACCACGAACTCCGCCGGCGACTTGACCAGCACGCCGCGATTGCGCGGATCCCAGAACGCGTCGGTCGACCACAGCGCGCCGAGCGCCGCGCGAATCTCGTAGCCGCTCGCGCGAAAGCGTTCGGCGACCGTCTCCAGCTCGCCCGCGTCCGGCGTATCGGACACGAACTCGCGCCACAGCCTGGCCGCGATGAAACGCGCGGCCTGCGGTTGCTTCAGCAGGATGTCGAGGAAGCCGTCGCCGTCGAAGGCGCCGGTCTCGCCGAGAATCGTCTTGTCACCGGCATCGTGCCACTCCGGCCGCGCCACGAAGCGCAATGTGTCGGGATCGATCGTCCAGCCCGTCATCGCACGCGCGGCCTCGGTCACGTCGCGCTGCGTGTAATGTCCTTCGCCGAGCGTGAACAGCTCCATCACCTCGCGCGCGAAGTTCTCGTTCGGACGCCCCTTGCGATTGCTCGCGCCGTCGAGGTACTGAAGCATCGCCGGATCCTTCGCGACCGCGTGCAGCAGCGTGCCGAAATTGCCGAGCGCCTCGCGGCGCAGCAGCGCGTTCTGCGCGGCCATCGTCTGCGGAAACGGCACCTTGTCCTGCCCCGACGTGAAGTGCCCGTGCCAGAACAGCGTCATGCGCTCGGTCAGCGGCGACGGCGTCGCGACCATCTCGTTGATCCACGCCGCGCGCAATCCGTCGTAACGCTGGTTGCGCAGCCGCTGCGCGTCGCGCCGCTGGTCCGGCGCCTGCGCCTGGCGTTCGGCGCGCGTCGGCGGCAGTTCGCCGAGCCAGTCGGGCCACGTCGTAATGGGCTCGTGCCGCACGTTGCCGAGCACCTCGGCAACCGCCTGCGCGCGCGTCATGCCGACGAGGCGCGCGACGTCGGCGGGCGCCGGCGTGAAACCGGTGCGGCTCAGGAAGAACTGCGCGTCGTCGGCCTCGAGAGGCGTCTGCATCGCAGGCGGCAGCGACGGTGCGGTGTTCGCTCGACTCATGGTCTTGGGCTCCCGGAATGCGCGGTGCGCGCATGTGCCCATTCAACGGCATCCGGCGAACGAAAGTTGACTGGAAAATTGCTACGGAATCTTTCCGTACGGTGTGCGGGATCAGCGCTTGTACAGCTCGCGGACGGCGTCCTCGATGTGCTGGCGCAGCAGGTGGCGCTCCTCGGGCGTCATGTGCCCGTCGCGGCGGCGCTGTTCGAGATCGGGAGGCACGGCGGAGCGGGCGACGGTATCGGCGCGATCGTCCTGCTGCGGCGCCTTGCCGCGCGGCAGCTTGCGCGACGACGCCCCCTGCTCGGGGCGCTGCGCATATGCGAAGTTCGACGCATACGGACCGGCAAGCGCGATCGTCAGCATCAGTGCAATCCGGGCAGATCGCATGACCGTCCTCGCTTCTTTGGTCGATTTGTTCCCTTCGTCACGCGGCAACCGGCTACCTCTGGTACTTGAAAAACCCTGCGGAAATCGGGTGTGCAAACCATGAAAGATTAAGTGCAGGGAGTATCCACCGAATTTCGGCTAAGAGTAAAGGAATCTCTATAGCCTGCCTTTACTCCGTACCACACCACGGGTAAATTTTGTAACTGACTGTAACGTGCCAAAATACCCGGCCGTGCGCCATTTCCCATTCGCGATAAGATGCCGCTCATGGAAACGAAAAACCCCTCCAAGATTCTCGTCGTCGACGACGACCCGCGCCTGCGCGATCTGCTGCGCCGCTACCTCGGCGAGCAGGGCTTCAACGTGTACGTCGCGGAGAACGCGACCGCGATGAACAAGCTCTGGGTGCGCGAGCGCTTCGACCTGCTCGTGCTCGACCTGATGCTGCCCGGCGAGGATGGCCTGTCGATCTGCCGCCGCCTGCGCGGCAGCAACGATCGCACGCCGATCATCATGCTGACGGCCAAGGGCGAGGATGTCGACCGCATCGTCGGCCTCGAGATGGGCGCCGACGACTACCTGCCGAAGCCGTTCAACCCGCGCGAGCTGGTTGCACGCATCCACGCGGTGCTGCGCCGCCAGGCGCCGGCCGAGCTGCCGGGCGCGCCGTCGGAAACGACGGAGGTGTTCGAATTCGGCGAATTCTCGCTGAACCTCGCAACGCGCACGCTGACGAAGTCCGGCCAGGAGATTCCGCTGACCACCGGCGAATTCTCGGTGCTGAAGGTATTCGCGCGTCACCCGCGCCAGCCGCTGTCGCGCGAAAAGCTGATGGAACTCGCGCGCGGCCGTGAATACGAAGTGTTCGACCGCAGCCTCGACGTGCAGATCTCGCGCCTGCGCAAGCTGATCGAACCGGATCCGGGCAGCCCGCGCTTCATCCAGACCGTCTGGGGCCTCGGCTACGTGTTCATCCCGGACGGCGCCGCCTGACCTCCCCTCCTTCCGGTTTCGCCCGCCCCACGGCCCGTCCCATGCGTATCGACCGGCGCCTTGTGCAGCTCGCCTTCGGCGGGCTGTTCTGGCGCACCTTCCTGCTGATCGCGCTGCTGATCTCGTTCAGTCTCGCCGCGTGGTTCCAGAGCTTTCGTGTGATCGAACGCGAGCCGCGCGCGCAGCGCGTCGCGCTGCAGCTCGTCGCGATCGTGAAGCTCACGCGCACCGCGCTGCTCTATTCCGATCCCGACCTGCGCCGCGCGCTGCTGCAGGATCTCGAGAGCAACGAAGGCGTGCGCGTGTATCCGCGCGAAAAGACCGACAAGTTCAAGCTGCAGCCCGACGAATCGCTGAACCGGCTGATCGAGCACGACATTCGCAGCCGCCTCGGCGACGACACCGTGATCGCGCAGTCGGTCAACGACATTCCCGGCGTGTGGATCAGCTTCAAGATCGACGACGACGACTACTGGGTCGCGCTCGACCGCGACCAGCTCGACACCGTCACGGGCCTGCAATGGGCGGGCTGGGGCCTGTTCGCGCTCGCGCTGTCGCTGTTCGGCTCCGCGTTCATCACGAGCCTCGTGAACCGGCCGTTCACGCGGCTCGCGCTCGCCGCGCGCCAGGTCGGTTCGGGCCAGGCGCCCGAGCCGCTGCCCGAGCGCGGCATGGGCGTGGCCGCGGACACCAACCGCAGCTTCAACCAGATGGTGCGCGACCTCGAGCAGCTCGAGGCCGACCGTGCGCTGATGCTCGCGGGCATCTCGCACGACCTGCGCACGCCGCTCGCGCGGCTGCGCCTCGAAACCGAGATGAGCCCGTCCGACCAGGCGACCAAGGATGCGATGGTCGACGACATCGAGCAGATGGACCGCATCATCGCCGCGTTCATCGACTACGCGCGCCCGACCCAGCGCAAGCCCGAGCCGGTCGACCTGTCGACGATCGTGCAGGAAGTCGCCGCGCGCATCGCGGGCGAGGACGGCGTGCAGATCCAGACGCGGCTCGCGCCCACCGCCGTCATCGAGGCCGACGAAACCGACATGCGCCGGGTGATCGGCAACCTCGTCGAGAACGCGCGCAAGTACGGGCAGAGCCGGCAGGACGGCGTCGCGCGCATCGTGCTCGAGACGCGCGTGTCGCACACGCGCGTCGAGCTGTCGGTCAGCGACGAAGGCCCCGGTATCCCGGAAGACCAGCTGCCGCTCGTGATGCGGCCGTTCTACCGCGTCGATACCGCCCGCACCAAGGCGGACGGCACGGGCCTCGGGATGGCGATCGTGCAGCGCCTCGTCGGCCGCTATCGCGGCGCGTTGCGCCTGCGCAACCGCAGCCCGGAACCCGGGCTCGAAGTCACGCTCGAATTCCCCGGCGGCAAGGCGCGTGCGACGGCATGACGCGCCCGCATGCGTCGCATGCGCCCCACACTATCGAGGCGGTAGAAAAAATCTATGGCACTCGTTAGTCAAAATCTATTGAAGCACTTAATCAATAGTGTTATAGTCCGACCCATGCTGTCACATCACCGTTGCAGCACCGAGGTAGCTTGACTCAAGTCTTCTTCCCAACTCATACAGGAGTAACCGCATGAAAACCGTTGGCGATAAACTCGAAGCTTTCACCGTCGTGGCCGCGAAGCCGGGCTTCAACAACCACGAGGAAAACGGTCAGTCGGCATTCGAGACCGTCACCGAGGCGTCGTTCCCGGGCAAGTGGAAGATCATCTACTTCTACCCGAAGGACTTCACGTTCGTCTGCCCGACGGAAATCGTCGAGTTCGCGAAGCTGACGAAGCAGTTCGAAGAGCGCGATGCCGTCCTGCTGGGCGGCAGCTCGGACAACGAGTTCGTCAAGCTCGCATGGCGCCGTGAGCACAAGGACCTCGACAAGCTGAACCACTACTCGTTCGGCGACGTCAAGGGCGAGCTGATCGACCAGCTCGGCGTGCGCGACAAGGAAGCCGGCGTGGCCCTGCGCGCAACGTTCATCGTCGATCCGGACAACACGATCCAGCACGTTTCGGTGAACAACCTGAACGTCGGCCGCAGCCCGGCAGAAGTCCTGCGTATTCTGGACGGCCTGCAAACGGACGAACTGTGCCCGTGCAACCGTGCAGTCGGCGGCGCAACGCTGTAAGCGCATCGATGCACGAAGCCCGCAGCGCACTTGCTGCCTGCGGGCTTTTTTAACGGCCAACCCATAGGAGATATCAATGGAATTCATCGATTCGATTAAGGCACGTATCCCCGACTACGCGAAGGACATTCGCCTGAACCTCGACGGCACGATCTCGCGCTCGTCGCTCGAAGGCAACGACGCGGTCGGCGTCGCGCTCGCGGCGGCAGTGGCAGCGAAGAGCACGGTGCTCGTGAAGACGATCCGCGAGGCCGGTGTGCTGTCGCCCGAAGAGACGAACGCCGCGCTGACGGCGGCCGCGCTGATGGGGATGAACAACACCTGGTATCCGTATGTCGAGATGGCCGACGACGCCGACCTGAAGACGCAGCGCGCCGAGCTGCGGATGGGGGCATACGCGTCGCACGGCGGCGTCGACAAGCGCCGCTTCGAGATGTACGCGCTCGCCGCGTCGATCGTCGGCAAGTGCCACTTCTGCGTGAAGTCGCACTATGCGCTGCTGAAGAACGAGCAAGGCATGACCGTCACGCAGCTGCGCGACGTCGGCCGCATCGCGTCGGTGATCAACGCCGCCGCACAGGTGATCGCCGCCGAAGGCGAATAAGCGGCTGCCGGCCCTCGATCCGGCCACCCGCCCAAGAAAAATGCCACGCAACCGCGTGGCATTTTTTCGTTTCGGCGGGGCGCGCCACTTGCCGCGAACGCGCCCCGCGACGGCGCGGCGTCAGCCGGCCTGCTTCACCAGCAGCGCGGCAGCCTGCGCCTCGATGCCTTCGCCGCGGCCGAGGTAGCCGAGCTTCTCGTTGGTCTTCGCCTTCACGTTCACGCGGTCGAGCGGCAGGCCGAGATCCTCGGCAATGTGCGCGCGCATGCCTTCGATGTGCGGCGCGAGCTTCGGCGCCTGTGCGATCACGGTGCTGTCGACGTTCTGGATCACGAAGCCCGCGGCCTTCACGCGCGCCGCGCATTCGCGCAGCAGCACGCGGCTGTCCGCGCCCTTGAAGGCGGCGTCGGTGTCGGAGAAATGGCGGCCGATGTCGCCGAGCGCCGCCGCGCCGAACAGCGCGTCGGTGACCGCGTGCAGCAGCACGTCCGCGTCCGAGTGGCCGAGCAGGCCGCGCTCGTACGGAATCGTCACGCCGCCGATGATGAGGGGTCGCCCGGGGACGAGCTGGTGCACGTCGTAGCCTTGTCCGATTCTGAAGTCCATGCGTGTTCCGATTGAGATTGAGTGGGGGTCAGTTGGATTGGGGCGCGCGCGCGAGGATCGCCTCCGCGAGCGCGAAATCTTCCGGGTACGTGACCTTGAAGTTGCGCAGGCTGCCCTGCACGACGCGCGGCGTGTGGCCGGCCCATTCGATCGCGCTCGCCTCGTCGGTCAGGTCGTGCCCTTCCCGCTGCGCGCTCAGGATCGCGTCGCGCAGCATGCCGATGCGGAACATCTGCGGCGTCTGCGCCTGCCACAGCGCGTCGCGCGACTCCGTGCGCGCGATCGCGTCGCCGCCGGCCGGCACGCGCTTCAGCGTATCCGCGACCGGCAGCGCAACGATGCCGCCCACCGGGTCGTCCTTCAGCGCCGCGACCAGCGTGCGGATCAGCTCCGGCGTGATGCCCGGGCGCGCGGCGTCGTGCACGAGCACCCAGTCCTGGTCGGTCGCGCCGAATTCGGTCAGCGCCAGCAGGCCGTTGAGCACCGACGCCTGGCGCGACGCGCCGCCGCAGCGGCGCACCGCGAAGCGCAGGCCGGCGAAGCGGCGGGCGTCGAAATGGGTGTCGTCCGGCGCGAGGACGACGAGCGTCTGCGCGAATTCGCTGCACGCGTCGAACGCGGCGAGCGTGTAATGCAGGAGCGCGCGCCCGGCGAGCGTGCGGTATTGCTTCGGCACGGCCGAGCCGGAACGGCTGCCCGTGCCGGCGCAGGGAATCAGGGCGAAGAGTCGGGGAGTCACGAAATGAAACGCCGGAAAGGTGAAATCGAGAAGCGGATTTTATAATAGGTCTTTCGATCCGACCGGCGCACCGCGATGCGCCTGCGCACGCCACTCCTGCCGTCCCTATGCCAGACAACGCTTCCAACCCGCCCGCCTCGCCCGTCGCGCGCGTCAAGCCCGGCCAGCGCTTCGCCTTCGACGGCGCGCACGGCTGCGCCGATGCGCTCGCCATCGCCCGCTACCTTGCCGACAACCGCCACGACGTGCCGCTGCTCGCGGTGATCTGCGCGAACGCAGTCGACGCGCAGCGCCTCGCGCAGGAAATCGGCTATTTCTCCCCCGACGCGCGCGTGCGCCTGCTGCCGGACTGGGAAACGCTGCCGTACGACACGTTCTCGCCGCACCAGGACCTGGTGTCCGAGCGTCTCGCGACGCTGCACGACCTCGGCGAGGGCCGCTGCGACATCCTGCTCGTGCCCGCGACCACCGCGCTGTACCGGATGCCGCCTGCGTCCTTCATGGCCGCCTACACGTTCGCGTTCGCGCAGGGCGAGCGGCTCGACGAGGCGAAGCTGAAGGCGCAGCTGACGCTCGCCGGCTACGAGCACGTGAGCCAGGTCGTGCGGCCCGGCGAATACTGCGTGCGCGGCTCGCTGATCGACCTGTTCCCGATGGGCTCGCCGCTGCCGTACCGGATCGACCTGTTCGACGATCAGGTCGACTCGATCCGCGCGTTCGACCCGGACACGCAGCGCAGCCTGTACCCGGTGCGCGACGTGCGCCTGCTGCCGGGCCGCGAATTCCCGTTCGACGAGGCCGCGCGCACCGCGTTCCGCAGCCGCTGGCGCGAGACCTTCGAGGGCGACCCGAGCCGCGCGCCGATCTACAAGGACATCGGCAACGGCGTGCCGTCGGCCGGCATCGAGTATTACCTGCCGCTGTTCTTCGACGAGACGGCCACGCTGTTCCACTATCTGCCGCAGGATGCGCACCTCGTGTTCGCGGGCGACCTCGACACGTCGATCCGCCGCTTCACCGCCGACACGAAGCAGCGCCACGCGTTCCTGTCGCACGACCGCGAACGGCCGATCCTCGAGCCGCAGCGGCTGTTCCTGTCCGACGAGGATTTCTTCGCGTTCGCGAAGCCGTTCGCGCGCGTCGTGCTGCCCGCGCAGCCGGCGGGCGGCTGGGCGACCGGCCTGCCCGAACTCACCGTCGACCGCCACGCCGACGATCCGCTCGCCGCGCTGCGCACGTTCGTCGAGACGTCGGGCAAGCGCGTGCTGCTGACCGTCGAATCGGCGGGCCGCCGCGAGACGATCCTGCAACTGCTCGCCGAGCATCACCTGCGGCCCGCATCGAACGATCACTTCGCCGGCTGGCTCGCGAGCGACGAGCGCTTCGCGCTCGGCGTCGCGCCGCTGTCCAGCGGCTTCGCGGTGCCCGGCGAAGGCTACGCGATCGTCACCGAGACCGAACTGTACGGCGCGCTCGGCCGCCGCGCGGGGCGCCGCCGCCAGGAACAGGCGAGCAACGTCGACGCGATGGTGCGCGACCTGTCGGAGCTGAAGGTCGGCGATCCGGTGGTGCACGCGCAGCACGGCATCGGCCGCTACATGGGCCTCGTGTCGATGGACCTCGGCGAAGGCGAGACGGAATTCCTGCATCTCGAATACGCGGGCGAGAGCAAGCTCTACGTGCCGGTCGCGCAGCTGCACGTGATCTCGCGCTACAGCGGCGCCGATCCGGACAGCGCGCCGCTGCATGCGCTCGGCTCGGGCCAGTGGGAGCGCGCGAAACGCAAGGCCGCGCAGCAGATTCGCGACACGGCCGCCGAGCTGCTGAACCTGTACGCGCGCCGCGCGGCCCGCGAGGGCCACGCGTTCGCGCTCGAGCCGCGCGACTACGTGAAGTTCGCGGAAAGCTTCGGCTTCGAGGAAACGCCCGACCAGGCCGCCGCGATCGCGGCCGTGATCGGCGACATGACGAGCGGCAAGCCGATGGACCGCCTCGTGTGCGGCGACGTCGGTTTCGGCAAGACCGAGGTCGCGCTGCGCGCGGCCTTCATCGCGGTGATGGGCGGCAAGCAGGTCGCGCTGCTGTCGCCGACCACGCTGCTCGCCGAGCAGCACACGCAGACCTTCGCGGACCGCTTCGCCGACTGGCCGGTGCGGATCGTCGAGCTGTCGCGCTTCAAGACGGCCAAGGAAGTGAACGCGGCGATCGCGCAGATCAACGAAGGCAGCGTCGACATCGTGATCGGCACGCACAAGCTGCTGTCGTCGGACGTGCAGTTCAAGCGGCTCGGCCTCGTGATCATCGACGAGGAGCACCGCTTCGGCGTGCGCCAGAAGGAAGCGCTGAAGGCGCTGCGCGCGGAGGTCGACGTGCTGACGCTGACCGCGACGCCGATCCCCCGCACGCTCGGGATGGCGCTCGAGGGCCTGCGCGACTTCTCGGTGATCGCGACCGCGCCGCAGAAGCGGCTCGCGATCAAGACCTTCGTGCGCCGCGAGGAGGAAAGCGTGATTCGCGAGGCGATGCTGCGCGAGCTGAAGCGCGGCGGCCAGGTGTACTTCCTGCACAACGAGGTCGAGACGATCGAGAACCGCAAGGCGATGCTCGAGGAACTGGTGCCCGAGGCGCGCATCGCAATCGCGCACGGCCAGATGCACGAGCGCGAGCTCGAGCGCGTGATGCGCGATTTCGTCGCGCAGCGCGCGAACGTGCTGCTGTGCACGACGATCATCGAGACCGGCATCGACGTGCCGAGCGCGAACACGATCATCATGCATCGCTCCGACAAGTTCGGCCTTGCGCAGCTCCACCAGCTGCGCGGCCGCGTCGGCCGTTCGCACCACCAGGCTTACGCGTACCTGCTCGTGCACGATCCGCAGGCGCTGACCAAGCAGGCGCAGCGCCGGCTCGAAGCGATCCAGCAGATGGAGGAACTCGGCTCGGGCTTCTATCTCGCGATGCACGACCTCGAGATCCGCGGCACCGGCGAGGTGCTCGGCGACAAGCAGTCGGGCGAGATCCACGAGATCGGCTTCCAGCTCTATACGGACATGCTGAACGACGCGGTGAAGGCGCTGAAGAACGGCAAGGAGCCCGACCTCACCGCCCCGCTCGCCGCGACGACCGAAATCAACCTGCATGCGCCCGCGATCCTGCCGGCCGACTACTGCGCGGACGTGCAGGAACGGCTGTCGCTGTACAAGCGGCTCGCGAACTGCGAACACGGCGATGCGATCGACGGTATCCAGGAGGAACTGATCGACCGCTTCGGCAAGATGCCGCCGCAGGCGCACGCGCTGGTCGAGACGCACCGCCTGCGCCTCGCCGCGAAACCGCTCGGCATCGTGAAGATCGATGCGAGCGAGGTTGCCATCGGGCTGCAGTTCGAGCCGAACCCGCCGATCGATCCGATGCGGATCATCGAGATGGTGCAGAAGCATCGCCACATCAAGCTCGCCGGGCAGGACCGCCTGCGCATCGAGACGCGCTCGCCGGATCTCGCGATCCGCGTGTCGACGATCAAGGAGACGCTGCGCGCGCTCGGCCACTCGCCGCGGCAAGGCGCGGCTGCGGCGTCGCGTTGACGGAACCGGCGCTGCTGCGCAGGGCACGGCAGCGATGCTGCACCGCATCGCGCCCCGCGAAGGCGGGCCGGGGCGTTTTTGAGTATGATTTTCCCATTCATCAGACGGAGTTGAGCCATGTCCACTCTCGACGCGACGGCGCTCGCCGCCGCCGACCAAGGCGACGCAGCGCTGGTCAGCCTGCCCTGGATCCAGCAGCTGGTGTCGATGGACACGACGAGCCGCGTGCCGAACCTCGGCCTGATCGAAACCGTGCGTGACGCGCTCGCCGCGCAAGGCATCGCGTCCGTGATCACGCACGACCCGCGCGACGGCTGGGCGAACCTGTTCGCCACCGTGCCCGCGCACGACGGCTCGACCGACGGCGGCATCGTGCTGTCCGGGCACACCGACGTCGTGCCCGTCGACGGCCAGCAGTGGGACAGCGATCCGTTCCGGCCGGAGATTCGCGACGGCCGCCTGTACGGCCGCGGCACCTGCGACATGAAGGGCTTCATCGGCGCGGCGCTCGCGCTGTTGCCCGAGATGCAGGCCGCGAAGCTCGCGAAGCCGATCCATTTCGCGCTGTCCTACGACGAGGAAATCGGCTGCGCGGGCGCGCCGCTGATGATCGCCGACCTCGTCGCGCGCGGCGTGAAGCCGTCCGGCTGCATCGTCGGCGAACCCACCAGCATGCGGCCGATCATCGCGCACAAGGGCATCAACGCGTACCGCTGCTGCGTGCGCGGCCATGCGGCGCACTCGTCGCTGACGCCGAAGGGGCTGAACGCGATCGAATACGCGGCGCGCCTGATCTGCCACATCCGCGACATTGCCGACCGGTTCCGCGCGGAAGGCCCGTTCGACGCGCTCTACGACGTGCCGTTCACGACCGCGCAGACGAGCACGATCCAGGGCGGCAACGCGATCAACACGGTGCCGGCCGAGTGCCGTTTCGATTTCGAGTTCCGCAACCTGCCGACGCTCGACCCGGAGCAGATCTTCGCGCGCATCGAGGCGTATGCGCACGACACGCTGCTGCCGCAGATGCGCCGCGAGCATCCGAACGCCGCGATCGAGTTCTCGAAGATCGCCGCGGCGCCCGGCCTCGACGCCACCGAGCAGGCAGCCATTACGCAGCTCGTGCGGGCGCTGACGGCCGACCAGGACAGGCGCAAGGTCGCGTACGGCACCGAGGCCGGCCTGTTCGAACGGGCGGGCATTCCGAGCGTCGTGTGCGGGCCCGGCAACATCGAGCAGGCGCACAAGCCGAACGAATACGTCGAACTCGCGCAACTGGCCGCCTGCGAGCAGTTCCTGCGCAAGTTCATCCGCAGCATGTCGGTCGACGCGCACTGACGGTTGCCCGCCACGCCGGCCCGCGCGTGCGGGCCGGGACACTCCCCACACGCCAGGCCATGTCGACTACCCAACCGGGCACCGCCCACACGATCGACGGCGAGCCGATTCCGACGCTCGACGAAATCGCCGCGCAGCACTTCGCGCTGTCGCCGTGGGTCGCGCGCACGCCGGTGTTCGAGCGCGGCGACCTGCCGTCGCTCGAAGGCACGCACGTGAACTTCAAGTTCGAGCTGCTGCAGGCGAGTGGCAGCTTCAAGGCGCGCGGCGCGTTCACGCACCTGCTCGCGCTCGACGAAGCGCGCAAGAGCGCCGGCGTCACCTGCGTGTCGGCCGGCAATCACGCGGCGGCGGTCGCGTATGCGGCGATGCGGCTCGGCAGCAGCGCGAAGGTCGTGATGTTCCACACCGCGAGCCCGTCGCGCATCGCGCAGTGCAAGCAGTACCGCGCGGAAGTCGTGCTGGCCGCGAGCGCGTCGCAGGCGTTCGACCTCGTGCGCCGCATCGAGGCCGAGGAAGGCCGCTTCTTCATCCATCCGTTCAACGGCTATCACACGATCCTCGGCACCGCGACGCTCGGCTACGAATGGGCGACGCAGACGCCCGACCTCGACGCGGTGATCGTGCCGATCGGCGGCGGCGGGCTCGCGGCCGGCGTGTCGACCGCGCTGCGGCTCGCGAACCCGCGCGTGCACGTGTACGGCGTCGAGCCGGAAGGCTCGGACGCGATGAGCCGCAGCTTCGCGGCCAACCACACGGTCAAGATGGCCGCGATGCACACGATCGCGGACTCGCTGATGGCGCCGCACACCGAGGAATACAGCTACCAGCTGTGCCGGCGCCACATCGACAGCATCGTCACCGTGTCCGACGACGCGCTGCGCGCCGCGATGCTGTTCCTGTTCTCGCACCTGAAGATCGCCGTCGAGCCGGCGTGCGCCGCGGCGATGGCCGCCCTGCTCGGCCCGCTGCGCGAAACGCTGCAGGGCAAGCGGGTCGGCGTGCTGCTGTCGGGCACCAACACCGATCCGGTCACGCTCGGCATGCACCTCGCGCACGCGAAGCTGCTGCGCTGAGCGGCACGGGCGCCCGCGCGGCGGTTATCCCCAGATCGTGTTGAAGAGCCTGTGGACAAGCTTCTGAAAGGCTTCCTAAGCTGTTGATGCACCGGCGATTTCGGCCGGCGCTGCAAAACGCGTCGCGGGCCGGCGCGTCGCGGCGCGATCGGGGCGGCGCATGGTTATGCACAGATTGTGTTGACAGCCTTGTTGATAACCGGCCGGAGAACCGCGCAAGTCATTGAGCGCGCAACGTTTTATGAGGTTGCCGCACCATGCATCCAACGCGTGCACCCAACGGAGGAATCGCCATGCGCGCCCTGTCGACCAGTCTCGTGTTCGCCATCGCCCTGCTCTCCGGCTGCGCGGCCACGCAGTTGCCGGCCGCGGCCGACCCGGCGTCTTGCGCGCAGGCCGGCGGCAGCCGTCAATTGCAGGCCGACCTGCTGTTCGGTCGCGACATCGCAGGGCGCGGCCCCGTCACCGATGCCGAACGCGCGGCCTTCCTCGCCGACGTCGTCACGCCCCGCTTCCCCGACGGCTTCACGTTCTGGGATACCCACGGCCAATGGCGCGACCGCACGACCGGCCGCATCACGCGGGAAGACAGCTTCGTCATCCGTATCATTGCCGGCGACACGCGCGATACGCTCGAGCGCCTGACGGCCATCCGTCGCGCGTATGCGGAACGGTTCAGGCAGGAATCGGTCGGCGTGACGCTCGCGCCGGTCTGCGCGTCGTTCTGACGGCGTGCGGCGCAGCCACGCGCGCGGGCAAAAAAAACGGGCGCCCGCAGGCGCCCGTCGATTGGCGAACCCCAGCCGCGTTACGGCTTGTTGCTCTCGAACATGTCCATGATCTGCTGCTTCTCCTGCGAGCTCACCGGCGGCGGCGTCAGGCCCGCCGCGCCGGCCGAGCCGAGCGCGTCGTTCGCGCTGATCGCGTTGGCCGCCGGGTTGATGTCGACGCTCGCGACGAAGCCGGCACCCGGCGTGCGATCCGCGTAGTACAGCTCGCCGTCGAGCGTCGTCAGCCCGTCGGGCATCGGCATCGGCTGCTCGGGCACGCCGTTCAGCGCGGCGCGCATGTAGTTCACCCAGATCGGCAGCGCGAGCTGCGCGCCGAACTCGCGGCTGCCGAGGCTCTTCGGCTGGTCGAAGCCCATCCACGCGACCGCGACGAGCGACTGCTGGTAGCCGGCGAACCAGCCGTCCTTCGCATCGTTCGTCGTCCCCGTCTTGCCCTGCAGGTCGCCGCGGCCGAGCACGTTGGAACCCGCACCCGTGCCGGCCGTCGCGACCGTGTGCAGCAGGCTGTTCATCACGTACGCGTTGCGGCCTTCGATCGTGCGCGGCGCGGTATTGCCCGCGATCACCGGCTGCGCCTTCTGCAGCGCCTGGCCGCGTGCGTCGTCGACCTCGGCGATCAGGTACGGATCGACCTTGTAGCCGCCGTTCGCGAACACCGCATAGCCGGTCGCGAGCTGCAGCGGCGTGACGAGCCCCGCGCCGAGCGCCATCGGCAGGTACGGCGGCGTCTTCGCCGGATCGAAGCCGAAGCGCTGCGTCACGTACTCCTGCGCATACTGCGTGCCGATCGATGCAAGGATGCGGATCGACACGAGGTTCTTCGAACGCTGCAGGCCGGTGCGCATCGACATCGGGCCGTCGGGCTGGTCGTCGTCCTTCGGTTCCCACGCGGTACCGCCCGGCACGCTCGGCGGGAAATACAGCGGCGCGTCGTTGATGATCGTCGCCGGCCCGAGGCCCTTGTCGAGCGAGGCCGAATAGATGAACGGCTTGAACGACGAGCCCGGCTGGCGCCACGCCTGCGTCACGTGGTTGAACTTGCTCTTGTTGAAGTCGAAGCCGCCGACGAGCGAGCGGATCGCGCCGTCCTGCGGCGCGATCGCGACGAGCGCGCCTTCGACCTGCGGCAGCTGCACGACCTGCCAGCCGCTTTTCGCGTCCTTCAGCACGCGCACGATCGAACCGGGCTTGATCTTCAGCGTGTTGTTCGCGCGCGGCCCCAGCGCGGCCGCGACGAAGCGCAGCCCGCCAGCGCCGATGGTCGTCTTCGCGCCGCCGACGAACTGCACCTCGACCGCGTTCGGCGCGGCCGACAGCACCACCGCCGACTGCAGGTCGCCGTTGTCCGGGTGATCGGCGAGCGCGTCGTCGATCGCCTCGTCGCGATCGTCGCCGGTCGCCGGCAGCGTGATGAAGCCTTCCGGCCCGCGATAGCCGTGACGGCGCTCGTAGTCGAGAATGCCGCGCCGCACCGCCTGGTACGCCGCTTCCTGGTCGGCCGCGTTGATCGTCGTCGTGACCGTCAGGCCGCGCGTGTACGTCTCGTCCTTGTACTGCGCGTACATCATCTGCCGCACCATCTCGGCGACGTACTCGCCGTGCACCGCGTACTGGTTGCCCGGCGTGCGCACGTGGATCTCTTCCTTCAGCGCCTGCTCGTATTGCGGCTGCGTGATGTAGCCGACCTCGTACATCCGCTTCAGGATGTATTCCTGGCGCACCTTCGCGCGCTTCGGATTGACAACCGGGTTGTACGCGGACGGCGCTTTCGGCAGCCCGGCCAGCATTGCGGCCTCCGCGACCGTGATGTCCTTCAGGTCCTTGCCGAAGTACACGCGCGCCGCCGCGGCAAAGCCGTACGAGCGCTGGCCGAGGTAGATCTGGTTCATGTACAGCTCGAGGATCTGGTCCTTCGTCAGCGCCTTCTCGATCTTGTACGCGAGCAGCATTTCGTAGATCTTGCGCGTGTAGGTCTTCTCGCTCGACAGGAAGAAGTTGCGCGCGACCTGCATCGTGATCGTGCTCGCGCCCTGGCGCGCGCCGCCGTGCATCAGGTCGGCGACGCCCGCGCGCAGGATGCCGAGGAAGTCCACGCCGCCGTGCTCGTAGAAGCGGTAGTCCTCGATCGCGAGCACCGCCTTCTTCATCACGTCGGGAATGTCCTGGAAGCGCACGAGGCTGCGGCGCTCCTCGCCGAACTCGCCGATCAGCACGTGATCGGCCGTCATCACGCGCAGCGGCACTTTCGGCTGGTAGTTGGTCAGCGCGTCGAGCGACGGCAGCTGCGGGGCCATCACGACGAGCGCGTAGCCGACGATCAGCGCGCCGACGATGGCCAGCGTGATGAACAGGCCGACGAACCACAGCGCGACGCGCGAGCCGAACGAACGGCGGCGACGGCCCCCGCTGTCGCCATCGCCATTGCGTGGCGCGCGGTGCGCATCGCGGTCGTCGTCATCGGTGTAATAGGCTCCGGCAGGCGAACGGCGCAGCGTGTAGTGGGGTTCGTTCCTGGCCGAAGAAGAAGGCGGTCGTTTGATAATTGGCATGTCGGAATGGCGGGCGCGCATGGCGCCCTCGGACGCATGCGGTATGCAAGCGGATGAATCGAGAGAGAGAGTGCATCGTGACAATCGTCACGTCGACAGACCCCGCCGCGCGGCGATCCGTTCCCGCGACGTGACAGCGCATTTTAATGAAATCAATCGATTAGCTTCGCGATTTTTTGTAAAAATTCCCGCATAACCCCGTTTTCAGCGCGTTTTTGCCTGGCCGCGCGGCCTATCATGGACACGGAACGCGTTGTAGATGCCGGCCGAGCTTTCAATTCGGAAAGCTTGGCCGGCATGTCGCGCGGTGTGGCGCCCGCCTGGTCGCGCGGCTTGAACTCGCGCGTTTAAGCCGTATTTAAGTGTGCAGGTGGTCTAATGTCTGCCGGCACGGGCGGGCCGCAACCGGCACCGTCGCGGGCCACGCCGCAGCGATGCGGCGCCTTTCACACTCGGAGGATTTCATGTCGCTTTTCGACTCTGTTTCGCGCACGATCAAGGGCCTGTTGAACGATGCGGCCGACTCGGTGCAGGACCCGTCGCGCGACGCACGCCAGATCGTGCGGGAGCTCGACGACAGCATCGGCCGCGCCGAGAATTCGCTGATCGAGATCGAGGCGCAGGTCGCGACCCAGCGCAGCAAGCGCGATGCAGCCGACGACAAGGCGAAGAAGTACGAAGATGGCGCGAAGCGCGCGCTGCAGGCGGGCGACGAGTCGCTCGCGCGCGAGGCGCTCGGCGCGCAGGCGAACGCCGAGGCGGAGCGCGACGCGCTCGCGAAGGAACTCGCGACGCTCGAGCCGTCGGTCGACAAGCTCAAGGGGCAGATCGCCGACATGCGCCAGCGCCGCAACGACCTGAACGCGCGCTCGAACATCCTGCAGGCGAAACAGGAAATCGCGCAGGCGAAGGACGTCGCGGCCACCGCGCTCGGCGGCATCGGCGGCAAGAACCTGTCGGAGGATTTCCAGAAGCTCGAGGACAAGGTCGCGCTGGAGAACGCGCGTTCCGACGCACGCCTCAATTCGGCCGACACGTCGAGCGGCAAGGCGCTCGACGACAAGCTCGCCGCGCTGAACAAGGGCCCGTCGGTCGAGGATCGCCTCGCCGCCCTGAAGAAGCAGCTCGACACGCCCGCGCAGTAACCGGCTGCGCGCCGCCCGCCGGATTCCGGCACGGCGCGCATCGATCGCAAGGAGACGGGCGCCCGCGCCCGGTTCGATCATGAAGAAACCCCTCGCCGCTTTCGGCTTCGCGCTGCTGATGCTGTCGTCCGCCGCGTTTGCGGTGCCCTCGCTGCAGCAGGTCGAGCAGTCGATCGCGCAGCGCGACTGGCAGCGCGCCGATACGCAGCTGTCGCAAGTCATCGACGCGCATCCGAACAACGCGCACGCGCGCTATCTCTATGCGCAGGTGCTCGACCGCGAAGGCCGCGCGTCGGACGCGCTCGCGCAGCTGCAGCGCGCGAAGACGCTCGATCCGCAACTGCGCTTCGCCGACCCTGCCCGCTTCGCGCAGACGGAAGCGCGCATCCGCGCCGACGCGGGGCGCGTCGCCGGCACGCTGCAGTCGTCGCTCGCGCCCGCCGTGCCGCCCGCCGAAAAACACGGGCCGTCCACCGGCATGTGGATCGGCCTCGGCCTGATCGTCGCGGTGATCGCGCTGGTGCTGCGCTGGACGCTGCGGCGCGCGCGCTCGACCGACGATCGCCGCGCCGACGACGAGCGCCGCGCGCAGTTGAAGCGCGCGACCGACGTGCTCAACGACATCCGGCCGCTGAAGCTCGACGCGCGGCTGTCGACGGCGCCCGGCGCGGCCGCGCTGACGAGCGAGCTGGAGGGCATCGAGACCGACGCGCGCGAGCTCGTCGAAGCGCTGTCGAACGGCAGGAATCCGGTGCCGCCGTACCGCGTCGACGAACTCGAGCAGCGCCACGCGAGCGTGAAGGCGCGCGTCGAGGGCCGGCCCGATCCGGCCACGCAGGCTGCCCCGCCGCCGGCCGCCGGCAGCGGTTCGGTGTTCGCGCAGGAAGCGGACCGCGTGACCGGCGCGCAGGGCCAGCCGTATCCCTCACAATATCCGCAGCAATATCCGCCGCAGCCGCAGTATCCGCAGCAACAGCAACCGCCCGTCGTGATCCAGCAAGGTGGCGGCTTCGGCGGCGGGATGGGCGGGCTGCTGACCGGCGTGCTGCTCGGCCAGGCGATGTCGGGCGGCCGTGACCGCGTGGTCGAACGCGACGTGATCGTTGACGACGAGCGCCGCCGGCACGATGCCGACCCCGGCTTCGACCTCGGCCGCGGCGACAATACGAACTGGGACAACGGCAACGGTGGCGGCAGCGACGGCGGCGTCGATCTCGGCAGCAACGACGACGGCTGGACCGACACCTGATCGCCGCGCGTCGGGAGCAGCCGCATCGCGCGCCCGCTCCCCCGGCGGGTGCGCTGCGGCCTTGCGGCGCGCGCCTGCCGCGCCGATTTGTCAATCATTCAAAGATGGGCTATCGGCATTGGGGCACGTTCGCTATCATGCGGCCATCGGCGTGCCACCGACCCTGAATTCGACACGATGCGTCGCGGCGCGCCTCCATTTGCCCTAAAAAGGAGAAACCCGCTCATGAGCATCATCAAGGAATTCAAGGAGTTCGCCGTCAAGGGCAACGTGATGGATCTCGCCGTCGGCGTGATCATCGGCGGCGCATTCTCGAAGATCGTCGATTCGATCGTGAAGGACCTGATCATGCCGGTCATCGGTGTCCTGACGGGCGGCCTGGATTTCTCGAACAAGTTCGTACTGCTCGGCACGATCCCGCCGTCGTTCAAGGGTAATCCCGATTCGTTCAAGGATCTGCAGGCCGCCGGCGTCGCGGCGTTCGGCTACGGTTCGTTCATCACCGTGCTGATCAACTTCATCATCCTCGCATTCATCATTTTCCTGATGGTGAAATTCATCAACAAGCTGCGCAAGCCGGCGGAAGCCGCGCCGGCCGCAACGCCGGAAGACATCGTGCTGCTGCGCGAAATCCGCGATTCGCTCAAGCAGCGCTGAGCGTTCGCGCACGACCGTCAGCCAGGCCCGCCGCGTGCGGGCCTTTTTATTGCCCGCGCCGCGCGATGCGCGGGCCTCGCATTTTTTTGTGACGAGCGGATGCACGCGCCGGGAAAGCGGGTCTATCATGGAGACTAAACCGACAGTGCAGGCGCCAGGCGCCGACTGTGTCGATCGTGGCGAGCGGGTCGACGGGAGACATCGATCGTCGCACCGCACGAGCGCAGCATGTTCGTGTGCTATAAAGGATCGGCATGCGGCGTACATAGCCGGGAGTGGGTCGCATGAAAGTGCCGCATTTCTTGCAATTGTTTTTGAGGCGAGTGTTTATGTCCTTCCCGAAAAAACGTCGACGCGCGCAGCAGGATGGCCAGGAGTCGTTCCTCGCGGTATTGCGCCATTCGAAACCGTTCGCCCAGCTCGACACCAAGATCGCACGCGCCCGCGCGCAGGACGAACCTGTGCTGTACGCGCATGTGCTGCCCGGCCTGGACGTGCTTCTGTGCAGCGTGCGCGGCGCGCAGCCGCCGTATCCGGCGATCGCCGAATTGCGAAAGCGCTGCATCGAATCGATCGCCAACGCGCTCGAACAGCCGCTCGACGGCCTCGAGAACGGTGGTTACTGGTACGAATCGAATGGCTTCGGCTTCCTCGTCTTCGCGAGCCGCGCCCGCGCGCGCATCCTGCCCGAATTTGGTGCAGGCACGAAAGCGAGCCTGCGCAGCGGGCTCGGGCGACAGAATGCCGGGGACACGACGCCCCGTTCGCTCGGCTGATTCCACGCCATGTTCCGATGGGCCGCCTCCGGGCGGCCCATCTGCCATGCGCGCCATTCGTGCCATTCGCGCATTACGCCGCGATCACGCCTGCCCGCGCCCGTTCCCCGGCCTGACGATATCGATGAACGCGGCGAAATCCGCATCGGCGAGCCCCATTGCCGCGCCGAGCCGCAGCACCTGCTGCACGGTGGCCGACACCGGCATCACCGCACCCGTATCGCGCGCCGCATCGGCGATCGTGTCGACATCCTTCTGAAACGTGCTGAGCGCGCCGATCGGCGGATGCCCGCCCGACGTCATGCGCGGCACGAACGTCTGCAGCAGCACCGAATCGGCCCAGCCGCCGGCAAGCGCCTGCGCGAGACGCGCGGCGTCGATGCCGCTCGCCTGCGCGAGGCCGACCGCCTCGGCGATCGCCGTGACGGTCGCGGTGACGATCGCCTGGTTGCACAGCTTCGCCGTCTGGCCCGCGCCGGCGTCGCCCATGTGCGTGATGCGCGCCGCGTACGTATCGATCAGCGGCCGCGCCGCGTCGAGATCCGCCGCGCGGCCGCCGGCCATGACGGCCAGCGTGCCGGCCTGCGCGCCGGGCACGCCGCCCGACACCGGCGCGTCGACCCAGCCGATGCCCAGCTCCGCCGCGCGCCGCGCATAGTCGCGCGTCACGCCGGGTGGAATGCTCGAGTGATCGACGATGCGCCGCAACTTGCGCGCGGCGACATCGCCGGACAACAGGCCGTCCGGGCCGAACACGACGTCGCCGACCGCGCGCGCGTCGAGCACGCACATCAGCACCGTCTCGACCTGCTCCGCCAGCGCGCGCGGCGTATCGGCCACGCGCGCGCCGTCGGCCACGAGCGCGTCCGATTTCGCGCGCGTGCGGTTCCATACGCCGACCTGGTGGCCCGCCGCCAGCAAATGCCGAATCATCGGCGCGCCCATCAATCCCGGTCCGCAAAATCCGACTTCCACGATGCGCCTCGTCTCCAATATGGGTTGAACTTGCCGCCCATCATACCTATCACTCAAGAAGCCGGACGCATTCCGTACCCGTTTGCGCTTGTGCCTAGCGCCTGCGCGCTGCGCCCGTGGCAGAACCCGGCACGACAGGGAGCGCATCATGAGCGACCACGTCTACAAGCTGATCGAACTGACCGGTTCGTCGCGGGAATCGAGCGACGACGCGATCCGCAATGCGATCGCGAAAGCCGCCGCGACGCTGCACAACCTCCACTGGTTCCAGGTGACCGAGACGCGCGGCCACATCGAAGGCAACCAGGTCGTCCACTGGCAAGTGACGCTGAAAGTCGGCCTGCGCATCGACGACTGACGCGCCAGCCGCGCGCTTCACGCGCACCGTTCCGGCTGCGGCCACCGCCGCGCCGGCGGATGCGTGCGGGTATCCATCCCTTGACGCTGGTTTTCGTTCATATTAAAAATCATATACCCCATCCCCCACTCGATCAGCCCGGACATATAAACGGAGAAATCATGAGTCAGCAACGCGAGGCGATCGACACGTACCTCTTGCGCGTCTTGCACACCCTGTTGATGGAGCGCAGCGTCACGCGCGCGGCCGTCAAACTGAACCAGTCGCAGCCGGCGATCAGCGCCGCGCTGCGGCGCCTGCGCGACATCACCGGCGATCCGCTGCTGGTGCGCGGCAAGTCCGGCATGGTGCCGACCGAATACGGGCTGCGCCTGCTCGAGCCCGTGCAGAACGCGCTTCGCGAAATCGAGCGCATCAAGTTCCAGCAGCACAGCTTCGACCCGGCCACGTCGATCCGCTGCTACCGGATCGGCTGCCCCGACTACCTGAACGTGCTGTTCGTGCCGACCGTCGTCGAACGCTTCCGCCAGGCCGCGCCGAATGCGACGCTCGAATTCCATTCGCTCGGCCCCGCGTTCGACTACGAGCTCGCGCTCGAGGACGGCAAGCTCGACATCGTGGTCGGCAACTGGCCGGAGCCGCCCGAGCAGCTGCACCTGTCGAACCTGTTCGTCGACGAGATCGTCTGCCTGATGAGCAACACGCATCCGTTCGCGAAACGCGGCGGCCTCACGCTCGACCAGTACCTGAACGCGCCGCACCTCGCGCCGACGCCGTACTCCGTCGGCCAGCGCGGCGCGATCGACGTGCACCTCGCGCGCGAGCGGCTGAAGCGCCACGTCGTCGTCACGCTGCCGTACTTCAACCTCGCGCCGTACGTGCTCGTGAAATCCGACCTGATCTTCACGACGACGCGCCTGTTCGCCGACCACTACGCGAAGTTCCTGCCGCTGTCGGTCGTGCCCGCGCCGCTCGACTTCCCGCCGATGCAGTACTACCAGCTGTGGCACGAGCGCTGCCATTACTCCGACGAAGTGCGCTGGCTGCGCAGCCTCGTCGCCGAGGCCACCCGTACGCTGATCGAGGCGTAACGGCGCGCGATGGCGCGCAAAGGCATGCAATAGGCCGGCCGCCGCCGTGCATCGTCACGGCGGGCGGCCGGTGCGCCGCGTCAGTGCGACGCTTCGACGAGCGCCTGCGCGAGCGCGTTGTGACGCGCGATGACGGGAGGCAGGTCGAGCGTCGCCAACTGCCCTTCCCGCACCACGACCTTCCCGTTCACCACCGTGTACGCCGCCTGCGACGGCGCGCAGAACACCAGCGCCGCGACCGGATCGTGCAGCGCGCCCGCGAACAGCGGCTGGCGCAGGTCGAACGCGGCGAAGTCGGCGGCCATGCCGGGCTTCAACGCGCCGATGTCGTCGCGGTTCAGCACCTTCGCGCCGCCGAGCGTCGCGATCTCGAGCGCCTCGCGCGCAGTCATCGCGTCGGGCCCGAAGCCGACGCGCTGGAGCAGCAGCGCCTGCCGCACTTCCGCGACCATCTGCGCGCCGTCGTTCGACGCCGAGCCGTCGACGCCGAGCCCGACCGGCACGCCGGCGAGCCGCATCTTCTTCACCGGCGCGATGCCCGACGCGAGCCGCATGTTCGAGCACGGGCAATGCGCGACGCCCGTGCCGGTGCGCGCGAACAGGCCGATGCCCGCGTCGTCGAGCTGCACGCAATGCGCATGCCAGACGTCGTGCCCAACCCAGCCGAGATCTTCCGCGTATTCGGCCGGCGTCATCCCGAACTTCTCGCGGCTGTACGCGATGTCGTTGACGTTCTCCGCGAGGTGGGTGTGCAGCGACACGCGGTATTCGCGCGCGAGCCGCGCAGCGTCGCGCATCAGCTCGCGGCTCACCGAAAACGGCGAGCACGGCGCGACGACGACCCGCAGCATCGCGTAGCGTCCTTCGTCGTGATAGGTCTCGATCAGCCGCTGCGCATCGCGCAGGATGTCGGGCTCGCGCTCGACGACCGAATCGGGCGGCAGCCCGCCGTCGCGCTGGCCGACGCTCATCGCGCCGCGGCTCGCGTGAAAGCGCATGCCGATCCGCTGCGCGGCGCCGATGCTGTCGTCGAGCCGGCTGCCGTTCGGATAGATGTACAGATGATCGCTCGACGTCGTGCAGCCCGACTGCAGCAGCTCGGCCATCGCGGTGAGCGTCGACACCTCGATCATCTCGGGCGTCAGGTGCGCCCAGATCCGGTACAGGTTCGTGAGCCAGCCGAACAGCTCGGCGTTCTGCGCGGCCGGCACCGCGCGCGTGAGGCTCTGGTACATGTGATGGTGCGTGTTCACGAGCCCCGGGATCACGAGGTGCCCGCGCAGGTCGAGCACTTCATCGGCGGTATCGGGCAGCTCGGCGCTCGGGCCGATCGCGACGATCCGGTTGTCTTCGATATAGAGCCCCGCGTCGCGCAGCTCGCGGCGCGCGTCGTCCATGGTCACGAGCACGTCGGCGTGCTTGACCAGCAAGGTCTTCGGGCGGGATGGGGATACGTGCGGCGCGCGTGCCTGCGCGCCGGAGTGCTGCTCGGGATTCATGCGTTCTCCGCGTCGGTCAGCCCTTTCGGGCAATCGCAAAGCCGTTCGAACGCTGATTCGCGGCACGCCCCGGTGCCTGCGTCCGTTCGAACGCCCTGGCCCGGTTACCCGGCGTGCTCGCCGTCTTCGGGGTGCGCGCCGGCCTCGGGCCGACGCGCACGGCGGGAGGATCGCCGATGCGCGCGCGCCGCACAATGCGCCACGCCGAATACTGCGCTTCACGGTTTCGATATGGTACGCGCGAGGGCCGTTCAACAGCCCGCCGAGCGCGGCACGGCGGGGTTTTTTCCCGCCGTCGACAGCGGCTCATGCGCGGCGCATTATCTTTGCTATCGCGCCCGTATTTGCATCGGGAACGTTCTTACAATGCCTGCACGGCGCTCGCTTCTACTTCGCCGACGGGTATGTAGCCACGTGACGTGGAGCCTCGATCCGCCGCACAGTCCATGGATCGAGCCGCCGCCGAACCTCGCATTCACACAAGGAAAACTGCGAATGGGAAAGCTCACTACCCACGTCCTCGATACGGCGCACGGCCGCCCCGGCGCCGCACTCAAGGTGGACCTCTACGCGCTGGACGGCGAATCGCGCCGCGCGATCAAGACCGTGCTGACCAATAGCGACGGCCGCTGCGACGAACCCCTTCTGGAAGGCGCCGCGCTCAGCGCCGGCGAATACGAACTCGTGTTCCATGCCGGCGACTACTTCGCGTCGCTCGGCGTGAAGGTGCCCGAACCCCGCTTCGTCGATCGCGTCGTGCTGCGCTTCGGCATCGCCGACGCCGGCTCGCACTACCACGTGCCGCTGCTCGTGTCGCCGTGGTCGTACAGCACGTATCGCGGCAGCTGACACACGTATCGGCTGCCCGCATCAAAGACAACGATCTGAGTCTGGAGGAGTTTCATGGAAGGCTTCATCACCGACTGGCTGAACCTCGCGCTGCGGTGGCTGCACGTCATCGTCGCCATTGCGTGGATCGGCGAGTCGTTCTATTTCGTCGCGCTCGACAACAGCCTGAAACCGCCGACCGACCCGAACCAGCGCAAGCGCGGCGTGTTCGGCGAGCTGTGGCACGTCCACGGCGGCGGCTTCTACAACATGCAGAAGTACACGGTCGCCCCGCCGGAAATGCCGGATGACCTGCACTGGTCGAAGTGGCCGTCGTACACCACCTGGCTGTCGGGCTTCTCGCTGTTCTTCGTGCTGTACCTGCTCGCGCCGAACACGTACCTGATCGACAAGAACGTGCTCGACATGGGCCCGGTGGTCGCTGTCGCGTCCGCGCTCGGCTTCCTCGCGGCCGGCTGGATCGTCTACGACTCGCTGTGCCGCATCCTCGGCACCAACGACCGCCTGCTCGGCATCTGCGTCGGCATCTACGTCGTCGTCGCCGCGTACCTCGCGTGCCACATCTTCGCAGGCCGTGCCGCGTACCTGATCGTCGGCGCGATGCTCGCGACGATCATGTCGGCGAACGTGTTCTTCGTGATCATTCCCGGCCAGCGCAAGATGGTCGACAAGATGCTCAAGGGCGAGGAGCCGAACCCGATCTACGGCAAGCGCGGCAAGCAGCGCTCGGTGCACAACACGTACTTCACGCTGCCCGTCGTGTTCGCGATGCTGTCGAACCACTACGCGATGACGTACACGAACAAGTTCAACTGGGTCGTGCTCGTGCTGATCATGCTGGCCGGCGCGCTGATCCGCCAGTTCTTCGTGATGCGCCACCGCGGCAAGCAGCTGTGGTACCTGCCGATCGGCGGCGTCGCGCTGCTGGCCGGCGCGCTGGTGTGGACGACGCCGAAGCCGGTCGCACCGGAAGCGCAGGCCGCGAACGCGCCGAAGGTCGTGATCAACGACATCATGCCGATCCTGCAGCAGCGCTGCGTCCAGTGCCACTCGGCCAAGCCGACGCTGATGGGCAGCGCGCCCGCCGGCGTGATGTTCGATACGCCGGACGAAGTGTCGAAGAACGCGCAGCGCATCTACGAACAGGCCGTGCGACTGAAGGCGATGCCGATCGGCAACGTCACGCACATGACGGACGACGAGCGCATCAAGCTCGCCGCGTGGTTCGAGGGCGGCGCGACGAAGTAAGCTGCCGCGTGCCGGTGCGCCGGCGCCACCCTCTCCCTTTGCGGGCCCGGAAGCGGGCCCGTTTTTTGTTCCAGCGAGGATTACCGGGGTATGCGGCCCGGCTCGCTAGCCGCGCGCTGCATCGCGTTGCAGCGCGACCAGTGCGTCGAGCGCCCGGGCGCCTTCGTCGAACGGCACGAAGATGTGGTCGTGGTACGCAGCCGCCATCACGTTGCAACTGATGCCGGCCGCGCCGAGCGCCCGGGCGAACGCGGCCGTGAGCCCGACCGCCTGCAGGTCGGAGTGCACGGTCAGCGTGATCCATGCGGCGCGGAACAGCACCGGCCAGCCGTGGCGGGCCGCCGTTTCCTCGCTGACGACGACCGTCAGTCCCTCCGCTTCATGGAAGGTCGCAATCGTTTCGGATAACGATACGTGGGCATCGTGCGGCAGCGACACGAATGCGTACGCGCCCGGGTGCAGCTCGGGCTGCATCGTGCGCAACAGGATCGCGAGGTCGGTTTCGGGTTGGCTCATCGTGAGATCGGCGTCCGGGCGAGACGCGATGTGGTGACGATGCGCGCACGATACCACGCGCGATAGTCGCGATCGCGGGCGGTCACGCGGGCATCGACGCGATCTCGCCCGCGAGCCAGCCGCGCAGCGCGACGATGCGCGGATCGTCGCGCGTGCGTTCCGGGTACACGACGTGGTACGCGACAGTCGGCGCGACCTCGACGCGCACGTCGAACAGGCGCACGATGCGCCCTTCCGCAAGGTCGCGCGCGATCAGCTCCGGCTCCGCAAGCCCGATCGCCGTGCCGTCCATCACGGCCTGCACGACATGGCTCGCGTCCGGAAACGCGACGCAACGACCGTCGTCGAAGCCGTCGACGCCGGCCGCCGCCATCCACGCCGACCAGCCGGGCCACGCCACGCCGTCGACCTCGCACGCCACGTGGCAGAGCGTATGGCGCAGCAGGTCGTGCGGCGCACGCAAAGCCGGCCCAGCCGCCAGCAGCGCCGGGCTGCAGACCGCGACGACCGACGTGCCGAACAGGCGCTCCGCGCACGCATCGCGATAGCGCCCGGCGCCGAAGCGGATCGCGACGTCCACGTCGTCGGCGTCGAAATCGCGCAGCCGGTCGGTGATGTCGAACGTCAGGTCGAGCGCAGGATGCGCGGCCCGCCAGCGCGGCAGGCGCGGCAACAGCCAGTGCGTCGCGAAGCGCGCGCCGACCGACACGCGCAGTTCGGTCTGTTCGCGCGCCATGCGCCGCGCCCGCGCGGTCGCGCGCCGCAGCCCCGCGAGCGCATCGGCGGCGGCTTCGGCCAGCACGGCGCCGGCAGGCGTCAGCCGGATGCTGCGGCTCGTGCGGACGAACAGCGCGACGCCAAGCTGTTCCTCGATTTCCTTGACCTGGTGACTGACGGCGGCCGGCGTCAGCCCGACCTCGTCCGCCGCCCGCGTGAAATTCAGGTGCCGCGCCGCCGCATCGAACGTCCTCAGCGCGCGCGTACCGGGCCACATGCGTTCCATCGATCTTCAAGAGAAATTTGATGACCGTTCGAAAACTACTCGTTTTTCAGCACGCCATCAATCGGCAAACAATACATCTTCTTGAAGATCACGCGGGCCGCGCACTGCCCGCGACCGAACCCGGAGATCCATCGATGACCGTCACCCCGTTTCCGTTCGTCACCCAGCTCAACGGCATGGCCGCCACGCAGGACGCGCTCGCCCCGCTCGCGTTCGCGGGCCACGCGCACTTCACCGCGATGCAGGTGCGCGACGGCCGCATACGCGGCCTCGACCTGCATCTCGCCAGGCTGCGCGATGCATCACATGCATTGTTCGGGCAGGCACTGCCGGACGAGCGGATGCGCGCGTTCCTGCGCGCCGCGCTCGCGCATGCACCGTCGGCGCTTTCGCTGACCGCGACCGTTCACGCGACGACCGGCGAATTCGCCGCCGCGCGCGACGACGAGGCACTCGACGTGCTGGTCCGCACCGCGCCGCCGTCGTCGGGCCCCGCCGGCCCGCTCGATCTCGCGCTGTTCGACTACGAGCGCGTGCTGCCGGGCATCAAGCACGTCGGCGAAGTCGCCAAGACGCACTTCCTGCGCCGCGCGGTCGCACAAGGTTTCGACGACGCGGCATTCGTCGATCGTCACGGGCGCATCAGCGAAGGCTCGATCTGGAACCTCGCATTCCGGGACGGCGACACGGTGGTCTGGCCAGCGGCCGACCGGCTCGACGGCGTCACGATGCAGATCGTGCGCCGGCAGCTGGCACGGCTCGGCGTGGCGCAACACGATCGCGCGCTGACGCCTGCCGATGTTCCCGCGATGACGGGCGCCGTCGTCATGAACTCGTGGACGCCGGGCATCGCGGTGCGCCGGTTCGGCGCGGCAACGCTGCCCGACGCGGCGTCGTTCGTCGCGCTGCTGCATCGTGCGTATGAAGCGGAGCCGCTCGTCGCGCCTTGACGCTTCGCGCCGTCGACCGTCGACACCCTCATGCAGTCGCGCGATCACCTCGATCCCGAACCGCAAACCGCCTGAGCGCATCACGCACGCACAAAAAAACCCGCGCAAAATGCGCGGGTTTCGCCAGGCCGATGCCGTGACGTCGGCAGAAAGCTCAGGCCGCCGGCGCGAGCAGCGCCGCCTCGGTCAGCCACAGCGATTGCGGCAGATCCTGTTCGTTGAGGTTCAGCCCGTCCCCGCCACGATCGACGACGATGAAATCGCTGACGTCGCCGAGCGCGATCAGCGGGTGATGCCACACACCCTTCGCATAGTTGACACCCTGCCAGCCGCTCGTCACGAACGCGCGGATCTTCGCCGGATCGAGCTCGCCCGCGGGCGCGACCACGACGAGATACGGCTTGTCGTTCAGCGGCACGAACGCCTGGCTGCCGAGCGGATGCCGCTCGAGCATCTTCACCTCGAACGGCAGCGTGCGCGGCTGGCCGCGGAACAGGTTGACGAGCGTGCGGCCGCCTTGCTCTTCGACGTCGACCTTGGCGAGATCGTGAAAGCGGATCGTCGTGCCGAGGTTGATCGGAATCTGCTTCGCGCCGTCCGTCTCGATCACGTCGCCGAACGGCGCGAATGCTTCCCGGGTCAGCGCTTCGATGACGAGCGTGTTCATTTGTCGAGCGTCCCGATGAGACGCAGGCGCGACACGCCGCCGTCCGGAATGATGTTCAGGCGCACGTGCGTGACGGGGCCGAGCGAGGCGAGCTCGCGCTCGAAGTAGTGCTGCTTGTCCATCTGCAGCTTCTGCTCGCCGAGCAGCGCCGGCCAGAACATCGACTGCGTGATCAGCGAACTGTCGGTGCCGCCCGTCACGTACGCGGCCTGGATCGAGCAGCGGTCCGGATAGTTGCCCTTGAAGAACGCGGTGTCGACTTCGATCTTGCGGATCACGCCCGGCTGCGCCAGCGCGATGATCGCCCAGTCGTTGCCCGGCTCGCGGCGGCGGCGGGTTTCCCAGCCGTCGCCCATGTTCACGCCGCGCCCCGGCAGCAGCAGGTTCGACGCGACGCCGAAGTGCTGGTTGTTCGCGGCGACCACGTAGCCGCCGTTTTCCATCGCGGCGAGATCGAACAGCTCGCTCGCGCTCGCGCCCGCCCAGTCGAGCTGCGGCTGGCCGTACACGCGCAGGCGCGCGATGCCGCCGTCCGGGTAGATGTTCACGCGCAGGTGCGTGAACGCGCGCGCATCGCTCGCCTCGACGTAGTGGTGGCTGTTGCCCTGCAGCGTCGTCGACGGCACGATCTCGACCCACTCGGTCGCATGCGTGGGCGCGCCGTCGGCCACGAACGCGGCCTCGACCGACGCGGCCGGCGGGAAGTTGCCGGTGAAGTGGCTCGTATCGATGTCGAAGCCCTTGATCACGCCCGGGCGCGCGAGCTTGACGATGCACCAGTCGTAGCCGGTCGTGCGCTTGCGGCGCGTTTCCCAGCCGTCCATCCACTTGCCGTGGTCGTCGTACTTGCCGGGGATGAAGACGGCCGGCTCGGGGTTCAGCATGCGCTCCTTCGGCGCGAAGAAATCGTCGCTGGCCTCGAGCGCCTGCGCACCGAGACGCGGATCGGCGAGGTTCACGTAGCGCCGCGTGAAATCAGGTGCGTTGGGGTCGAGAAGCGGGATGGCCATGGTGTGTTCCTTGTCTGTGTTGCTTGTGTATTGCGTGGTCGCCGCCGCGACGCGGCAGGCGACGCAGCGGGTTCAGGCGTCGATCAGGTCGTCGAGCCGGAAACGCGCGATCCGGTAGATCTGGTCGAGGCTCGCGCGTAGCTCCTCGGTGCGCGTGTGGTTCACGCGCGACTCGAAGTTCGCGATGATGCCGTGCCGGTCGTAGCCGCGCACCGCGAGGATGAACGGGAACCCGAACTTCTCGCGATAGGTGCGGTTCAGCGTCTGCAGCCTGTCGAACTCTTCCTGCGTGCACTGCGCGAGGCCCGCGCCGCTCTGCTCGCGCGTCGATTCCTCCGTCAGTTCGCCGCGCACCGCGGCCTTGCCCGCGAGCTCCGGGTGCGCGTTGATCAGCGCGAGCTGGCGCACTTCGCCGGCCGTCTCCACGGCGCCCGACATCGTCTGGTGCAGCGCGTCGATGCTCGCGTACGGCCGTGCGCCCGCGGCCGCCTCGGCAACCCACGGCGAGTGTTCGAAGATCCCGGACAGCGCCGCGACGAATGCGCCCGGCGCCATCGTGTTCAGTTGCTCCAACGTGTAACGCATCGCCTTCATGCTTTCCCTTGGTTCCGAAGATTGGGCTGATACGGATGATGTTCGCGCCAGTGACGCGCGATATCGACACGCCGCGTCACCCATACGCGATCGTGCTGCTCGATGTGGTCGAGGAACTTCTGCAGCGCGCGGAACCGGCCCGGCCGGCCGAGCAGCCGGCAGTGCATGCCGATCGACAGCATCTTCGGCGCTTCGTCGCCCTCCTCGTACAGCACGTCGAACGCGTCGCGCAGGTAGTGGAAGAAGTGATCCGCGGTGTTGAAGCCCTGCGGCGTCGCGAAGCGCATGTCGTTGGTGTCGAGCGTGTACGGCACGATCAGCTGCGGCGTCGTGCCGCCGCCCGACACTTCGACGTCCATCCAGAACGGCAGGTCGTCGCCGTAGTTGTCGGAGTCGTACAGGAAGCCGCCGTATTCGGCGACGAGCCGGTGCGTGTTCGGGCTGTCGCGCCCGGTGTACCAGCCGAGCGGCCGCTCGCCCGTCACGCGCTCGATCGCTTCCATGCCGAGCCGCATGTGCTCGGCCTCGAGCTCCGGCGTCATGGCCTGGTAGTGGATCCAGCGCCAGCCGTGGCACGCGATTTCATGGCCCAGCTCGACGAACGCGCGCGCGAGCTCCGGATGCCGCTCGATCGCCATGCCGACGCCGAACACGGTGAGCGGCAGCCCGCGCTTCTCGAACTCGCGCAGGATGCGCCACACGCCGGCCCGCGACCCGTATTCGTAGATCGACTCCATGCTCATGTGGCGATCCGGATACGCGGCCGCGCCGACGATTTCCGACAGGAACTGCTCGGAACCGGGGTCGCCGTGCAGCACGCAGTTCTCGCCGCCCTCTTCGTAGTTCAGCACGAACTGCACAGCGACGCGCGCCCGCCCGGGCCAGTTCGCCTGCACCGGATGGCGGCCGTAGCCGATCAGATCGCGTGGATAGTTGGAATCGAGTGACATGGTTCGATGTGCGACGAATACCTGCTGAATTATTGGGTATCGATCGGCCCCGGCGAGGGGCCGCCGCGCTCGCACCGGCCTTGCGGCGCCCCCGCCGGAGCCGATGCGATTGACGGCCCAGTGTAGCGAAAACGCCCATACGCGCCCATACAGCGGCGCAGATAGTGCGTGTCAGACGGTGTGTATGTGCGGGTGCGGCAAGCCGGCCGCGGCGGCCTGCGGCGCGTCTGCGCCCGGCCGGCCGTGCGCCGGGCCCGGTGCGGCCGCGTCGGGGCTGAAACGCGCGAATTCGCCGTCGTAGCGCTTCGGCAGCGGCCGCGCATAGTCGCCGCGCTTCGCGGTCGCGAGCCGCAGCGTGACGAGCGCTTCCGCCCATTTGACCGCCGCGGTCACGCCCTCGACCACCGGCGCGCCGATCTCCCGCTCGATCTCGTGCGCGAATTCGGCCATCCCTGCACAGCCGAGCACGATCGCGTCGGCGCCGTCCTCGTCGAGCGCGCGCCGGCATTCGTCGACGATGATCCGGCGCGCGGCCGAGCCCGGGCGGTCGAGCTCGAGCACCGCGACGTCGGTCGCGCGCACGTTGCGGCAGAATCGCTTCATCCCGTAGCGCTCGGCGAGGTGCCACGCCATCCCGCAGGTGCGCGCGAGCGTCGTGACGACCGAGAAGCCGGGCGCGAGCACGCTCGCCGCATGCATCGCCGCCTCGGCGATGCCGATCACGGGCCCGCGCGCGAGCTCGCGCGCGGCATACAGCCCCGGATCGCCGAAGCACGCGATCACGTACGCATCGAAACCGTCGCGCTCGCCCTGCGCGATCTCGGCGAGCAGCCCGGGCGTCGCGAGCGCCTCGTCGTAATGGCCCTCGATCGACGGCGGCCCCATCGGCGGGCTGACCGCCACCACCGTGGTGCCGCCGGCCGCGACCTCGCGCGCGCAGCGGCCCATCGCGTCGGTCATCCGCTGCGTCGTGTTCGGATTGATCAGCTTGATCTTCATCGCGCGCTCCTCAGGCCTTCGGTTGCGCGAGCAGCCGGTAGAACACGAAGCCGAGCGCCGCGCCGATGAACCACGAGAAGTTCGCGACGCCCTGCCAGCCCGGCATCATCACGCAGACGATCGCGATCACCGCGGCCGGCAGCAGCGCGGCGAGCGCGCGGCGGTTCACGCCGCCCGTGTACCAGTACGCGCCGCGCTCGGACATCGTGTACAGGTCGTCGCGCACGAGCCTGCCGCGCTTGACGAGATAGAAGTCGGCGATCAGCACGCCGTAAAGCGGGCCGATGAACGCGCCGAGCACGTCGAGCGTGTAATGGATCACGGCCGGGTTGTTGAACAGGTTCCACGGCGTGATGAAGATCGACGCGACCGCCGCGAGCATCCCGCCCGCGCGCCAGCTGATGAGCCGCGGCGCGACGTTCGAGAAGTCGAACGCGGGCGACACGAAGTTCGCGACGATGTTGATGCCGATCGTCGCGATCGTGAAGGTCAGCGCACCGAGGATCACCGCGGTCGGATGGTCGATGCGGCCGACCGTCTCGACCGGGTCGGTGATCAGCTCGCCGAACACCGGCAGCGTCGCGGCGGTCGTGATCACCGTGACGAGCGAGAACGCGAGAAAGTTGACCGGCAGGCCCCAGAAGTTGCCGCGCTTCACGTCGCCGAAGCTGCGGCAATAGCGCGAGAAGTCGCCGAAGTTCAGCATCGGCCCCGAGAAGTACGACACGACGAGCGAGATGGCCGTGATCATCACCGGGATCACTTCGGCGCCGTGATACTTGACGCCGCCGAGGTTGATACCGATGTTGCGCCAGCCCGCGCGCCACACCATGTAGCCCGCGAGGATGAACATCACGACATAGACGGCCGGGCCCGCGAAGTCGATGAATTTCTTGATCGTCTCCATCCCGTTCCAGAACACGAACGCCTGCAGCACCCACAGCAGCATGAAGCCCGCCCAGCCGACGGCCGACAGGCCGAGCAAGCCGTAGCGGTGCACGTCCGCGTACGGCAGCCATTGCGGGAAGAACTTCAGCACGACGATCACCAGCGCGCTCGACGCGAGATAGGTCTGGATGCCGTACCACGCAATCGCGATCAGCCCGCGGATCACGGCCGGCACGTTCGCGCCGAGCACGCCGAAGGTCGCGCGGCACGCGACCGGATACGGCACGCCGATCTGCTGGCTCGGCCGCGCGATCAGGTTGCACAGCGCGTTGACGAGGCCGATGCCGACGATCAGCGCGATCAGCACCTGCCAGCTCGTCAGCCCGAGCGCGAACAGGCTGCCCGCGAACACGTAGCCGCCGACGCTGTGCACGTCCGACATCCAGAACGCGAAGATGTTGTACGCGCCCCAGGTCTGATTCTTCAGGGGTGCCAAATCTTCGTTGTACAGACGCTCGCTGAACCCGCCCGGCAACGGCGGATCACTGCCCTCGCCGCCGCTTTCCGCCGGATATGCGCTGTCGTGCGCGACACTAAACTGAGCCATGACTTCTCCTTGACCGCGGCCGGGCGGCCGCTCCATCGTCATCGAAATCGCCCCGGGGTCGTCGTCCGGGGTCGGACCTGCGGCCGCGGCGTGGGCCGCGGCCGGCATTGCTTCAGCTCAGGTGGCGCGCAAGCAGGGTTCCGTCGCCGCTTACGCGGCGCCGCCGAACACTTCGCGCAAATCGACCGCCCCGGTTGCGGGCCGGTCCAGCATTCTCAATTCGACGTGCTGCAGGTGGTGCGCCATCAGCTCGGCCGCGCGCTTCGCGTCCCCCGCTTCCAGCGCGACCAGGATCTCGCCGTGGTCGTCGAACGAACACGGGCTGCGCCCGTGCGACTCGTACAGCGCCGACATCAGCGTCGAGCGCGCGACGAGGCCGTCCAGACACGCACAGAGCGTCGCGTTGCCCATCAGCGCGGCAAGCGCCGTATGGAACTCGCCCGACAGGCGGATCCACGCGGGGAAATCGCGCCGCTCGAACGCCTTGCGCTCCTTGTCGATCAGCGCCGCGACGCCCTTCAGGCGTTTCGCGCCCGGCCCCGTCGCCAGCCGCTCGACGACGGCCAGCTCGATGATCCGGCGCATCTCGAACACCTCGTGCACGTCCTGCAGCGTGGGGCTCGCGACGAACGCGCCGCGGTTCGGCTCGAGATCGACCAGCCGGTCGGTCGCGAGCAGCGCGAGCGCCTGCCGGATCGTCCCGCGCTTGACGCCGAATACTTCGCACAGCTGCGCCTCGGTCAGCTTCGCGCCGGGCGCGAGCCGATGCTCGAGGATCGCCGTCCGGATCCTTTCGGCGATCGCTTCGGGTCCGGGCGCGCCGGACGGGGCGGATTCGGGTTCGTTCATGATCTGCATCGCGTGATGGTCCTCATCGTAGGACGGACATAAAGATTGTCAACAATTCATTTCGAGGATTCCGCACAATCGGTGCGCATCGCGGCGACCTGATCTGGTGCATCATGCGCGAAATCCATGCACGGCAAGCATCCCCCTTCCGCCAGTGGCCAATCTCGAGGTATACCCTCCCGGCCATTTTGTTGACAAAAATGGTGCAGACCGAGACAGCGATCTTGTTGAGGTCGACGAAAATTCTCGACCGTTAGTTGCGCATTCACTTAAAGAAAAAGGCGGAAACCCGCCTTTTCGATCGCGTGTACCGCCCTCAACCCAGATGCGGATAGTCCGACAGCGTGAGCCTGAAGCCGTGCGCATTCGCGACGAGCTGCGCGTGCGCGCCGAACGGCAGCGTCACCAGGTCCGGCACATGGCCGAACTGCAGCCCCGTGACGACCGGGATGCCGATCACCGCGCGCACCTGGTCGATCATCGCCTGCATGTCGTAGCCGTTGTCGTATTCGAACGACCGCGCGCCGGTCAGCTGGCCGATCACGAGCGCCTGCTGGCGCGCGAGCAGCCCGGACAGGTGCAGCTGGTAGATCATCCGCTCGATCCGGAACGGCTGCTCGTTGACGTCCTCGATGAACAGGATGCCGCCTTCGATGTCCGGCATGTAGGGTGTGCCGACCAGCGACGTAAGAATCGCGAGGTTGCCGCCCCACAGCGTGCCGGACACGTCGACGCTCTGCACCTGCGGCGCTTCCGCGACGATCGTCGTGGACGGCTGCGCGATCGTCCGCCAGAAGTGGCTCATCGTGAATTCGCTGGGCGTCTCCGCGCCGAAGTCGGCCGACAGCATCGGGCCGCCGAAGGTCTTGATGCGCGCCTTCGCATAGAGCGCGAGCTGGATCGCGGTGAAGTCGCTGTGGCCCACCAGCGCGATCGGCTGGTCGCGCAGCCGGCGCTCGAGCCCGCGATAGTCGAGCCCGTGCAGGATGCGCGCGGCGCCGTAGCCGCCGCGCACCGCGAGCCCGATGTCGGGCAGCGGCCGCGCGGGATCCGCGAGCCGGTTCAGGTCCCCTGCCCGCTCGCCGTCGGTGCCGCCGAAACGCTGGTAGCGGCGCTGCGTCGCCTCGATGTTGTCGATGCGGTGCCGCGCGCCGCTCAGCCGCTCGAGCGCCCGATTGATCGCATCGGGGTCGTGCGGATAGCCGGAAGGCGCCAGCAGGCGGATGGAATAGGACGCGGCGGACGGGAGGGACATGGGCGGAACGTGTCGGTGATCAAACCAGCTTAGAGGGTCCGAACCGCCCGCGGTTCACCGGCGGGCCGAACGGCTTCGGGTGCGCCGCATCCCGCGTGTCACGTGCCGGACGCCGGGTCGCGGGCGAGACGGGCCTCGCGCAGCGCGCGGCGGCGCTCGGCGAAGAACGACTTCAGCGCGGCGCCGCACTCGTCGGCCAGCACGCCGCCGAGTACCTCGGTGTGATGATTGAGCTGAGGATTCGCGAACGCGTCGATCACGCTGCCGCACGCGCCCGTCTTCGGATCGGTGGCGCCGAATACGACGCGTGCGATCCGCGCATGCATGATCGCGCCGGCACACATCAGGCACGGCTCGAGCGTCACGTACAGCTCGCAGCCGGGCATCCGGTAATTCTGCAGTTGCTGGGCCGCCATGCGCAGCGCGGCCATTTCGGCATGGGCGGACGGGTCGTGCCCGCCGATCGGGTGATTGAAGCCGCGCGCGATCACCTCGTCGCCGCGCACCAGCACCGCGCCCACCGGCACTTCGCCGGCAGCGCGCGCCTCTTCGGCAGCGGCCTGCGCGAGACGCATGAAATGCGCGTCGCGCGCCGACACCGGCGCGGCGGCTGGTACGGGATTATCGGTCGTGGATTCGGCAGGCGCGCCCGGCAGCACGTCGGACGTCACATCGGCCCCGCTTCGGCGGGCCCGTCGTCGAGCCCGCGCTCGCACAGGCGTTCGGCGATGCGGCGGCAATATTCGCGGGGCACGGTCATCGGGCCGCCGCGCAGCGACTCGAGCGCCATGTCGAGCGCCAGCATCTTCGCCTGCAGCCGGCAGCGCGTGGCGCGGTCGCTGACCGCGCGCAGCTCGTCCTGCAGGTTGCGCAGCGCGCGCAGTTGCTCGACGGCCGGGGGCACGAAGCCCGCATTCTTCAGGATACGGTTGGCCACCCGCACCTCCTCGGGCACGAGCAGGTCGTCGTCCAGCGTTTGCGGCGCGCCGGTACCCGGCAATTCGTCGAACTCGCCCCGCGCGGCGGCGGCGGCAATACGTTGTTCGACCAGGGCGTCAAGCAATCTCATCGGGTCAATCGAAACAATGCGGCAGCCGAATTCTAGCAGGGTGACGCGCGTATGACAGGCACTTCGAACGAATGCTCGACATTCCCGTGAAGGCAGAATGACGGCGCAATCGATTGCGCACTGTTCGCCCCCCGTTTTATGACGGCGCGGGACACGCGGCAACGCTTGATCGCGCCACATCGGGACGCGTTGCCGGGCCGGGCTCCCGACAAGCGGCGTGGCGACCGGTGCCTCTCCGGTCGCCACGCCGTGCACGGGCCGCCGGTCAGTTGCCTCCGCCGTAGAACCGGTTGAGCCGCTCGAACTCACCCGATTTCTGCGCGCGCCAGAGTTCCTGCCTGACCTGCGCACGCGTGAGCCCGGCCGGGCCGCCCGACTGCGTTCCGGCAGCGGGCATGCCGCCCACGGCCGTCGCGCCGATCGCGGCGTCGGACGGCGTCATCGACGACGCCGGTGCACTTCCCTCCTGTGCGAGCGCAGTCCCCACCGCACCCAGCATGCAGACAGCGCCGAGCGCCGCCTTGTACGTGGTCTTCATCGTGGCACCTCACATGAAGCAGCACTGCGATACATTCGACGCGGGCGGCGCGGTTGCCCCACCGCCCGTTCGCTTCGACGCGTGTTCCGTGCGCTGCGTACGGGCACGTTGCCTGCGCCGCCAGCCCGACCACGCAGGCGCGTGCCCGACACACCGGCCGTCGGCCGGCTCGCACGCCGGAGGCCGCATCGATCAGCCGTGGCATTTCCCCTATGAATTCCCCCGGGCCTGCGCATCGTCATGCGCGACATCGCACTGCGGCCGTATCGCACGTTGGCTCTCGTTTCGTTCGTGCATCGCGCCGCATCGCGAATCCGATACGCCCGCCGCGCGCACGACCGGTGGACGGCGGGAATGCGGCCATGATAGAGATCGCCCGCCCGTTTGACGCCCCCTTGAAAGGGGGTAACTGCGCGATTTGTCATGTTGTCCGCCTAAGCTCAACTGATCGCGCCAAACGCGCGAACGGCCCGCGTCGCGATGCAGTCGCGCGCGAATCCGTCGCACGCCCGGGGGACGTCGTCATGTCTGACAAGCACGTCGCGCTCGCAGGTCACATTCGGCGGCTGTGTTCGCTGGGCGTCGATCCGCGCCTCGTCATTCCTCATGTGATTGAAGCGGCACGGCAGATCGTCGGCGCCGACTGGGGCATGTTCCTCTTTGCAGACGAGCACCACGCGCTGAGCGACGTGTACAGCCAGAACGACACGGTCTACTCGGTGCTGCCCGCGTACTTCTCGAACGCCCGCGACACGGCGCAGCAGGACGTGCTCGGCGTCACGTTCTCCGACGCGATGCGGCGCGGGCGCGGCTTCGGCAACAGCGCGCACTACGACGATGCGCTGCTCGCGAGCGCGATGTATGCGGACCTGTGGCAGCCGGTGTCGATGCGCCACTGCCTCGAACTGACCGCGACCGATGGCGCGCGCGGCTGGGGCAGCCTGCAGTTGTCCCGCGCGCCGGGCAGTCGTCCGTTCTCCGAAAAGAATCACCGGGATCTCGAGCCGTTCGCGCGGCATCTCGCGCATGCGTTGTCGCGCCCCGTGCGGCCGCCGCTGCACGAGGCGGAAAGCAGCCTGTCCGCGATCGTGGTCGTCGACGACGCCGGCCGGTTCCTGTTGCACAACACCGACAGCGTCCGGATGCTGGCGCTCGCGGCCGACCAGCCGCTCGCGTTCGCCCGGCAAGACCGGCTGCAGGACTGGCTCGCACCGCTGCTGTCGAACGTCGACCGGATCTGGCGCGGCCACCCCGCGCCGCCCGCCATGCTCGAACGCCGCACCGCCGCGGGCCGCTTCCGCTTCAAGGCCTATCGCTTCGCCAATGCCGACGCGATGCAGCGCGAGTTCGCGATCGTGATCTACATCGAGCACTTTCCGCCGCTCGAACTCGAGATCGAGCGGCTCGGCTTCCGGCTCGGCCTCACCGAACGCCAGCGCGAGCTGTGCACGCAGCTCGTGCTCGGCCGCTCGCACAGCGAAATCGCCCGCGGTCTCGCGCTGCGCGACAGCACGGTCGTCGATCACGTCCGCAAGATCTATCGCAAGCTCGACGTCCACAATCACGACGAGCTGCGCAATCTTTTTCGAGCCGGCACGCAGGGGTAGCGCAATGCGGTGTGCCGCGCCGTTTCCGCGTTCGCGCGAAGTCGCGAAATTAGGTATGTATTCCTGATGAGGCTTTCGACGACGACGCACGCTCGTCACGCCGCCGCCGGCATCGACCGGTCGCGAGGAAACGGCCGGAAGGTCAGCGCAATCAGGAACGCGCCGACACCGATGGCGAAGGAGCCGACATACAGCCACCCATAGCTGCCGAGCGCGTCGAAGATCAGGCCGCCCGCAACCGGCCCCGCCGCCATGCCGAGGCTGCCGGCCATCGCGCTGCCGCCGATCACCGTGCCCATCATCCGCAGCGGAAAGTTCTCGCGCGCGATGACTGAATACAGCGGCATCACGCCCGCATAGACGAAACCGAACAGCGTCGCGACCGCATAGAAGCCGCCGAGGCCGCGCACGAAGCAATACGCGAGCGCGCCGAGCGCCTGGACCAGCAGGCCCGCGACCAGCATGCGCTTTGCGCCGATGCGATCGCCCAACACGCCGAACACGACGCGGCCGCCCATGCCGGCCAGCCCTTCGACGCTGTAGATCGAGACCGCCGCGAGCAGCGGTATGCCGCAGCTCACCGCATAGCTGACCGTGTGGAAGATCGGCCCCGAATGCGTCGCACAACAGAAGAAGTTGGTCAGCACGAGGATCGCGAACTGCGGCGAGCGCAGCGCCTGCCCGACCGACATCGCGGCCTGCGGCGCGCTCGCCTGCGACGCGGCGCCCTGCCCGCCGTCGAGTGCCGGCGCGCGACGGATCAGGAACGCGGCCGGGATCATCGACACCGCCGCGAGCGCGGCGATGATCAGCATCGACGTTCGCCAGTCGTGCGTCGACACGAGCCACGCGGCGAGCGGCGACATGGTCATCGGCGCGATGCCCATGCCGGCCGATACGAGCGACACGGCAAGGCTGCGGTGCGTGTCGAACCAGCCCGTCACGCACGCCATCACCGGCGCGAAAATGGCCGCCGCCCCGCTGCCGACGAGCACGCCGAAGATCAGCTGGAACGCGGCCAGCGACGTCGCGCGGCTGGCGAGCGCGAGACTCGCGGCCAGCAGCACCGCGCCCGACACGACGACGCGGCGCGGCCCCACGCGGTCCGACAGGCTGCCCCACGCGATGCTCGCGAATGCCAGCGCGAGGAAGCCGATCGTCATCGCACCCGAGATGCCGGTCACCGACCATCCGGTGTCGCGCGCGATCGGGCGCAGGAACACGGGCAGCGAGAACATCGCGCCGATCGCGATGCAGCCCAGCAGGCCGCCCGCGGCGACGATCACCCAACGGTAACGGGAATCTGGCATGGATGCCTCCTTGTCTCCGTAATCGGACCCGGTCCTCAAAGATGTTCGGACGCGCCGGCTTGCGTCGATACCACTACGACGGGCGGCACGGTCGTCAATCGACAGGCGTCGTGGCTTTATTTTCCGCCGCCGACGGAAGATGTCGCAGGAACGTTTCCGGACAGGATCCCCAATCGGGATTCGCTAGAATGCCCGGTTCGACGAATCGCGCACCCAGAGGATCTCGCGTTGAAACTCCCGTACGAATGGCAGGTCGGCTTGCGCTATACCCGCGCCGGCAAGCGCTCGACCGGCAACGGCTTCATCTCGTTCATCGCGGCCGTGTCGATGGCCGGCATCGCGCTCGGCGTGGCCGCGCTGATCATCGTGCTGTCCGTGATGAATGGCTTTCGCAGCGAAGTGCGCGACCGCATGCTGTCGGTGCTCGCGCACGTCGAGATCTTCTCGCCGACCGGCACCATGCCCGACTGGGTTCGCACCGCCGAGGAAGCGCTGCGCAACCCGTCGGTCAAGGCCGCGGCGCCCTACGTCGAGGCCCAGGCGCTGCTCACGAACAGCGGCAAGGTCACCGGCGTCGCGCTGCGCGGCATCGATCCGCGGCTCGAGCCGCGCGTCTCCGACATCGCGAAGGACATGAAGAGCGGGCGACTCGACGCGCTCGTGCCGGGCGAGCTCGGGATCGTGCTCGGCTCCGCGCTCGCCGCGAACCTGCAGGTACAGGTGGGCGACCGGCTGACGTTCTTCGCCCCCGGCGGCTCGGCGCAGATGCGCAACCTGCTGCCGCAGTTCAAGCAGTTCAAGGTGGTCGGCACCTTCGAATCCGGGCATTACCAGTACGACAGCGCACTCGCGTTCATCCACATCGGCGACGCGCAGACGCTGTTCCATTTCGCCGCGCCGACCGGCGTACGGCTGCGCGTCGACGACATGGAGCGCGCGCCCGAGATCGCGCTGCAGCTGTCGCGCTCGCTGTCCGGTGATCTCTATATCCGCGACTGGACCCAGCAGAACAAGACGTGGTTCATTGCCGAGCAGCTGCAAAAGCGGATGCTGTTCGTGATCCTGCTGCTGATCATCGCGGTGGCGGCGTTCAATCTCGTGTCGTCGCTGGTGATGACGGTGACCAACAAGCAGGCCGACATCGCGATCCTGCGCACGCTCGGCGCGCAGCCGGGCTCGATCACGAAGATCTTCATGATCCAGGGCATGACGATCGGCCTCGTCGGCACGTTGTCGGGCGTCGCGCTCGGCTGTGCGGTCGCGTGGAGCATCCCGTGGCTGCTGCCCGCGATCGAGCACACGCTCGGCATCCAGTTCCTGACGCCGTCGGTCTACTTCCTCAGCGAGCTGCCGTCGAAGCTCATGCTGGCCGACGTGATCGAAGTCGGCGTGGTGGCATTCCTGATGTCGTCGCTCGCGACGCTTTATCCGAGCTGGCGCGGCGCGCGGGTGCGGCCGGCGGAGGCACTGCGTTACGAGTGAGGGGCGCGGGGGCGTGCCCGGCATGGGCGTGCCCCAATGAAAAATGCCGCCAGACCGCTTGCGCGGCCTCGCGGCATTTTTCATGCGCCGGCCGGGGCCAGACGGAGCCGCGACGGCTACCGGCTGACACCCGACATCGGGCTCACTCCCACTCGATCGTCGCCGGCGGCTTCCCGGAGATGTCGTACACGGCCCGGTTGATGCCGCGCACTTCGTTGATGATCCGGTTCGACACACGGCCGAGCAGCGCATACGGCAGGTGCGCCCAGTGCGCGGTCATGAAGTCTGTCGTCTGCACCGCGCGCAGCGCGGTCACGTAGTCGTAGGTGCGGCCGTCGCCCATCACGCCGACCGACTTCACCGGCAGGAACACCGCGAACGCCTGGCTCGTGAGGTCGTACCAGCTCTTGCCGACGTCGGCCTCGCCGCACAAGCCCGCTGCCGCATCCTGCGCGGTCGCGATGGTGTTGCGCAGTTCCTCGATGAAAATCGCATCGGCGCGGCGCAGCAGGTCTGCATACTCGCGCTTCACTTCGCCGAGAATCCGCACGCCGAGGCCCGGGCCCGGGAACGGATGGCGGTAGACCATCTCCGGCGGCAGGCCGAGCGCGACGCCCAGTTCGCGCACTTCGTCCTTGAACAGGTCGCGCAGCGGCTCGAGCAGCTTCAGGCCAAGCGTTTCCGGCAGGCCGCCGACGTTGTGGTGGCTCTTGATCGTCGTCGCCTTCTTCGTCTTCGTGCCGCCCGATTCGACCACGTCCGGATAGATCGTGCCCTGCGCGAGCCACTTCGCGTTCGTGAGCTTCTTCGCCTCGGCCTGGAACACCTCGACGAACTCGCGGCCGATGATCTTGCGCTTCTGCTCCGGATCCGTCACGCCGGCCAGGTGGCCGAGGAACTGCTCCGACGCATCGACGTGCACGACCTTCGCGTGCAGGCGGCCCTCGAACATGTCGAGCACCATCTTGCCTTCGTTCAGGCGCAGCAGGCCGTGGTCGACGAACACGCAGGTCAGCTGATCGCCGATCGCGCGGTGGATCAGCGCGGCCGCGACGCTCGAATCGACGCCGCCCGACAGGCCGAGGATCACTTCCTCGTCGCCCACCTGCTCGCGAATGCGCGCGACGGCTTCCTCGATGTGGTTGCGCATGATCCAGTCCGGCTTCGCGCCGGCGATGTCGTGCACGAAGCGCTCGAGCAGTTGGCGGCCCTTCACGGTGTGCGTGACTTCCGGGTGGAACTGCACCGCGTAGTAGCCGCGCGCCTCGTCGGCCATGCCGGCGATCGGGCAGCTCGGCGTCGACGCCATCAGCTTGAAGCCCGGCGGCAGCTCGGTGACCTTGTCGCCGTGGCTCATCCAGACCTTCAGCATGCCGTGGCCTTCGGCCGTCTTGAAATCCTCGATGCCGTCGAGCAGGCGCGTGTGACCGTGCGCGCGCATTTCCGCGTAACCGAACTCGCGTTGGTCGCTCCACTCGACCTTGCCGCCGAGCTGCACGGCCATCGTCTGCATGCCGTAGCAGATGCCGAGCACCGGCACGCCGAGATCCCACACCGCCTGCGGCGCGCGCAGCTGGTGGTCTTCGTAGGTGCTGGCATGGCTGCCCGACAGGATCACGGCCTTCGGCGCGAACTCGCGGACGAATTCGTCGGACACGTCGTTCGGGTGGATTTCGCAGTAGACGTGCGCTTCGCGCACGCGCCGCGCGATCAGTTGGGTGACTTGCGAACCGAAGTCGAGAATCAGGATTTTGTCGTGCATGGCTGCGGACGGGAAGAAGAACAAACGGATAAGAAAAGCAGCGCATCGCGCGCTGCGTCAAAAGCATGGACAGCGGCGTCGGGCGGGGATGGCGCGCGACGCATGGCGGTCAATCCTGCATCGGCGGACGTTCGTCCAGCGCGACGTCGCTCGACGCGTTGCCGGATGCGGCCGGCGCGGAAGCCGCGGGCGTCGCCGCCGGCACCGCGACCTGGCCGATGACCGGCTCGGCGCGCCGCGGCGCAACCGCCACCGGCTCGGCCAGCCGCTTCGCCGCGCGGGCGTCGGGCGCCGGCGCGGCCTGCGCCACCTGCGCCTTTTCGCGCCGCCGCACCGCCGCGGCAAGCCGGACGCCGCCGAGGCCGAGCACGAACAGCACCGCGCCCGCCACCGCCGACAGCAACTGGCCGGCCGCCGCGAGCGCCGGGCCGTGCGAGCCGATCGCCCACACCAGCGTCAGCACGCCGATCAGCCAGTTCACGTGGCCGACCGCGCGCGCGACGGGCGCCGTCAGGTCGCCATTGACCGCCGCATGCGCGGCGAGCCACGCAAGGCCCAGCAGCGCGATGCCAAACGCCTGGCCGAGCATCGCCGGCTCGACGTTCGCCAGTTGCAGCGCGCTGAACAGCGCGCGCCACGGGGTCAGCACGAACAGCACGCCGAACCCGAGCATCAACAGCGCATCGACGACGAGCACGGCTCGCAGCAGCGGTTTCATCGGCGCTCAGTCCACGTGGTAGTTCGGCGCTTCCTTGGTGATCTGCACGTCGTGCACGTGCGACTCGCGCATGCCCGCCGCGGTGATCTGGACGAATTCCGCCTTGTCGTGCAGCTCGTCGATCGTCCGGCAGCCGCAGTAGCCCATGCTCGCGCGCACGCCGCCGACCAGCTGGAACAGGATCGCGTTGACCGAGCCCTTGTACGCGACGCGGCCTTCGATGCCTTCCGGCACGAGCTTGTCGATGTTCGCGGAGTTGTCCTGGAAGTAGCGGTCTGCCGCGCCGTCCTTCATCGCGCCGACCGAACCCATGCCGCGGTACGACTTGTACTGGCGGCCCTGGTACAGGAACACGTCGCCCGGCGCCTCTTCGGTGCCCGCGAACATGCTGCCCATCATCACCGCGTTCGCGCCGGCCGCGAGGGCCTTCGACACGTCGCCCGAGAAGCGCACGCCGCCGTCGGCGATGCACGGCACGCCCGTGCCCTTCAGCGCTTCGGCGACGTTCGCGATCGCGCTGATCTGCGGCACGCCGACGCCCGCGACGATCCGCGTCGTGCAGATCGAGCCGGGGCCGATGCCGACCTTCACCGCGTCCGCGCCGTATTCGACCAGCGCCTTCGCGGCCGCGGCCGTCGCGATGTTGCCGCCGATCACCTCGACGTGCGGGAAGTTCTGCTTCACCCAGCGCACGCGCTCCAGCACGCCCTTGCTGTGGCCGTGCGCGGTATCGACGACGATCACGTCGACGCCCGCCTGCACCAGCAGCTCGACGCGCTCTTCGTTGTCCGGGCCGACGCCGACCGCCGCGCCCGCGCGCAGCTTGCCGTGCTCGTCCTTGCAAGCGTCGGGGTGCTCGGTCTGCTTGGTGATGTCCTTGACGGTCATCAGGCCGCGCAGCTCGAATGCGTCGTTGACCACCAGCACGCGCTCGAGGCGGTGGCTGTGCATCAGCGCCTTCGCTTCGGCGAGCGGGGTGCCTTCCTTGACCGTCACGAGGCGATCGCGCGGCGTCATGATCGATTTGACGGGTTCGTCGAGGCGGGTTTCGAAACGCAGGTCGCGGTTCGTGACGATGCCGACGAGCTGCGGGCCTTCGACGACCGGGAAGCCCGAGATGCCGTGCTGGCGCGACAGCGCGATCACGTCGCGCACCTTCATTTGCGGCGGCACCGTGATCGGGTCGCGCACGACGCCCGATTCGAAACGCTTGACCTTCGCGACTTCGCGGGCCTGCTCGGCCGGCGTGAGGTTCTTGTGGACGATGCCGACGCCACCCTGCTGCGCCATCGCGATCGCGAGGCGACCTTCGGTGACCGTATCCATCGCGGCGGACACGAGCGGCATGTTCAGGGAGATGTTGCGGGTCAGCTTGGTCTTGAGGCTGGTGTCGCGCGGCAGAACGTCGGAGAAGGCCGGGACGAGGAGCACATCATCGAAAGTGAGTGCTTTTTGGATCAGACGCATGGCAAATCCTATGGGCGCAAAAGCGAATTATACGCGATGTGCCGTTGAATTTCACAACACGAACAAAGGCTTAGGCGGTTTTCTGGTGGTTGGGGGGCCGAATCGTTCGGATCGCCGTTCGGGTCGTTTTCGATCCGGTTTCGTTTTGGCCGGCGGCATGTCCGTTCGCGCCGGCGCCGGTGCCGGCCGATTTTGGCCGATTGCGGGCGATGGCGGCCGGCCCGCGGCGTCACGCGAGCCCGGCCGCACGCGCAACCAGCCACGCGCCCGCCCCGAGCGCACCGGCCCCGATGAGCCGCGCGGCCCGCGCGCCGTCCGGCGCGAGGCGCTCGGCGGCGATGGCGGCCGCCGCGACGGCCATCACGCGCGGGTCCATCACGCCCGCCGCGAGCGCGGCCGCCATCAGGTTCGCGCAGCACCCGCCGCAGTGGAGGCCGAGCCGCAGGCCGTGCCGCCATGCGGCCCAAGCGGCCCGCGCGTCCGGCGACGCCGGGCGCACGTGCGCGGGCGCGCCCCGGCAGCACGCAAGGCGACGCGCCTTCCAGCGCGTGAACTGCACCGCGGCCGCGCCCAGCACCGCGGCGCCCGCCGCGAACGGCACGGCCTGCGCGAACGCGGGCAGCCGGATCGCGGCCGCCGCCAGCGCGGTGCCGGCCGCGAACACGGCCACGCCAGCCAGCGCCCACACGGCAAAATACCCGGCGCCCGCAAGCGCAGTCAGCCACACGGCGCGCGCGGTGCCGGCCACCGCTGCGATCGCCTGCCGGTAGCGCCACAGCATCGGCGCCAGCGCAGGCAGCATCATCGCCGCCGTCATCGCGCCCCACATGCCGAGAAACGCCGCGGCGGCCCTCGTCCAGGCAAGGCCGCACGGTCGCGCCCACGCCATCGACATCGTCCAGCCGCCGGGCATCGGCACGCCGCCCATCGCGGCCATCGACACGCACTGCGCGACCGTCACCACACCCACGCCCGCGAACAGCACGGCCAGCACGCCGAAGCAGGCCGTGCGTCGCCGGCAAGCGGGCCCGGCCACCGTCGACAGCCACATCGCACCCTCCCGCCATTCAGACCCCGCCTCAACGCCGTTCGTACTCGTCGTGCCGGCGCCACCAGACGCCCTGCTCGTTGCGCCCCTTCGGCGCGCGGTCGAGCCACTGGTACATGCCCCACAGGCCGTCGAGGCCGCGCGCATAGGTCGAATAGGTGTGATAGACCACGCCGTCCTCGAGCACGAACGCGCTCATGCCGGGCCGGTCAAGCGAATACGTGGCGGCGTCGGTGCCGCAGGTCGCCGCGAAGCGGGCCACGGGCTCGGGCGGCGGCGTCAGGTCCATCGCATGGCCGGCCCGTCGGTAGTTGTATTCGAGCTCGCCCGTGCGCTGCTGCGCGGCGGTGAACGACACGTTGAAGTCGAAGTTGAAGTCGCTGTCGACCGACGACGCCCACGGAAACGTCCAGCCCATGCGCTGCCGGTAGGCCAGCAGCTTCGCGAGCGGCGCGCGCGACACCGCGGTCAGCGTGACGTCGTGGTTCGCCAGATGGACCGCGAAGCCGTCGAAGCCATCGGCGAGCGCCGAGCACGACGGGCACCCGGCCTTGTAGTCGGGCCCGAACATGAAGTGATAGACCAGCAATTGCGAGCGACCGCCGAACAGGTCCGCGAGCGTCGCCGGGCCGCCTTCGGTGTCGAACCGGTAGGTCTTGTCGACCCGCACCCACGGCAGCGCCTGGCGTTGCCGCGCCAGTTCGTCGCCCTGTCGCGTCAGCGCCTTTTCCGCGTCGAGCAGCGCACGCCGCGCCGCCAGCCATTCGTCGCGGGTTCCGGTGAGATGCGTCGTCATCGTTCGTCCCTCCTGTCGGTGTCCTGCATTGCAAGCCCCGCGGCCGGCACGGCGTGCCGCGCGGGGTTCGTGGTGCTAGATTAGTGCCGGGCTACGAACGACGGGAGTGACAAGTGTGGCGGGATTCGGATGGATGCGCTGATTACCGCCGCGGCCCGCGCACTCGCCGCCGGTGATCCGCTCGGCGCGCTGAACCGGGTCGCATTGCGCGACGATGCGCCCGCGCTCGCGCTACGCGGCATCGCGATGGCGCAGCTCGGTGACTTCGCACGCGCGAAGGCGCTCGTGCGCAGCGCCGCGCGCGCGTTCGGCCCGAAGGAGGCCGTGGCCCGTGCGCGCTGCGTCGTCGCGGAAGCCGAGATCGCGTTCGCGTCGCGCGATCTCCACTGGCCGGCCAAGGCGCTCGACGCAGCCCGCGCGACGCTCGACGCGCATGGCGATCGCGTCAATGCCGCGCACGCGCGCTATCTCGATGTGCGCCGCCTGCTGCTGCTCGGGCGTCTCGACGACGCCGAGCGCGTGCTGGCCGGCATCGACCCCGCGCCGCTGCCTGCGGCCTCGCGCGCCGCGCACGCGCTCGTCGCCGCGGGCATCGCGATGCGGCGCATCCGCGCCCAGGCGGCACGCGCGGCGCTTGCCCGCGCGCGGCAAGCCGCGCACGACGCCGGCATCGCCGCGCTGACGGCCGAGGTCGACGGCGCCCGCCGCATCCTCGACGCACCGGCCGCACGGCTGATCGCGCGCGGCGACGCGCGGCCCTTGCTGCTCGACGAAGTGGAGGCGCTGCTGGCGTCGAACGCCGTCGTCGTGGACGCATGCCGCCATGCCGTGCGCGACGCGGGCATGACGATCCCGCTCGCGCGGCGGCCGGTGCTGTTCGTGCTCGCCCGCGCGCTCGGCGAGGCATGGCCGGCGGACGTGCCGAGGGATGCGCTCGTCGCCGCCGCGTTTCGCGCGAAACACGCGGACGAATCGCATCGCGCGCGCCTGCGCGTGGAGATCGGCCGGCTTCGCGCGCTACTCCGTCCGCTCGCGAACGTCACCGCGACGCCGCGCGGATTCGCGCTCGCGCCGCACGGTGCACGCGAGGTGGTCGTGCTCGCGCGCCCGGTCGACGAGCAGCATGCGACGGTGCTCGCCCTCCTCGCCGATGGCGAATCGTGGTCGAGTTCCGCGCTGGCGCTCGCGCTCGACGCCAGCCAGCGCACGGTGCAGCGCGCACTCGACGCGCTCGCGCAGGCCGGCAAGGTGCAGGCGCTCGGCCGCGGGCGGGCGCGCCGCTGGACGACGCCGCCCGTCCCCGCATTCGCGACGACCTTGTTACTCCCTGCCCCGCTGCCCGGCGACTAGGATGTCGTTACCCAACGACGAGGATGCCGACATGAAACACACCCCCGCAGACATCATCCGCGAATACGGCCCGTTCCCGGGCGTCGACGGCGTGCACGGCGTCACGTTCGACGGCCGCAACGTCTGGTTCGCGTCCGGCGACCGGCTGAACGCGCTCGACCCCGACAGCGGCCGGACGGTGCGCTCGCTCGACGTCGCCGCGCATGCGGGCACGGCGTTCGACGGCCGGCACCTGTTCCAGATCGTCGAGAACCGTATCGAGAAGATCGATCCGCAGACCGGCCAAGTGCTCGCGACGATCCCCGCGCCGGGCAACGGCGGCGACTCGGGGCTCGCGTGGGCCGAAGGGGCGCTGTGGGTCGGCGAGTATCGCGCACGCAAGATTCATCAGATCGATCCGCAGACGGGCGCGCTGCTGCGCACCATCGAATCGAACCGTTTCGTGACGGGCGTGACCTGGGTCGACGGCGAGCTGTGGCACGGCACCTGGGAGAACGATGCGAGCGAGCTGCGGCGCATCGACCCGCAGTCGGGACAGGTGCTCGAACGCGTCGAGATGCCGCCGGGCGTCGGCGTATCGGGGCTCGAATCCGACGGCGGCGACCGGTTCTTCTGCGGCGGCGGCAGCAGCGGCAAGGTGCGGGCCGTGCGCCGCCCCGCTCGCGGAGTGCAGGAATGAACAAGACGATACCCGGCCAGCCCCGCTAAGATGCGCGCTCATCAGCAATTCAGCCGGAGAAGTCGATGCAGCGCGGTGTGGTGTATGGGGTATTGGCGGGGGCCCTGTGGGGCATGGTGTTCCTGGTCCCGAGACTGTTGACCGACTTCTCGCCGCTGCTGCTGAGCGCCGGGCGCTACGCGATGTACGGCCTCGTGTCGGTCGCGGCCGCGCTGCCGGCCGCGCGCTCGCTGCTCGCGCGCCTCACCCGCGAGGATTTCGTCGCGCTCGTGAAGCTCGCGCTGATCGGCAACGTCGCGTACTACATGCTGCTGTCCGGCGCGGTGCACCTGATCGGCATCGCGCCGAGCTCGCTGATCGTCGGCGTGCTGCCCGTGACGGTCACGCTCGCCGGCCTCGGCGACCACGGCGCGGTGCCGCTCAAGCGGCTCGCCGGCCCGCTCGCGCTGGTCGTCGCGGGCATCGCCTGCATCAACGTCGATCTGTTCACGTCCGAGGCCGCGCAGGCGACGACGCTCGCGCAGAAGCTCGCGGGCATCGCGTGCGCGGCGGGCGCACTCGCAAGCTGGACCTGGTACGCGGTGGCGAACGCACGCTACCTGCAGCGCCACCACCATTTCGACGGCAACGATTGGTCGGTGCTGTGGGGCGTCGTGACCGGGCTGATCGGCGGGCTGTGCTGGCTCGCGATCCTCGCGCTGCCGGCCGGCACGGTACAGCAGGCGCTGCCGGCGTCGCGCTGGCAGCTGTTCTGGCTGCTGAACCTCGGCCTCGCGATCGGCGCGTCGTGGCTCGGCAACGGCTTGTGGAACGCCGCGTCGAAACGGCTGCCGCTCACGCTGTCGGGCCAGCTGATCGTGTTCGAGACCGTCTTCGCACTGCTGTACGCGTTCGTCTACGACCATCGCCTGCCGCGCGTGCTCGAGATCGCGGCGCTCGTGCTGCTGCTCGCGGGCGTCTACGGCTCGGTGCGCCAGCACAGCAACACGCACTCCGACGACGATCCGCTGAACGCGAACCTCACCGCGCACTGAGCGCGGCGGGTTTCATCGGATGAATGGCGAGCGAATCGCGGGCTTCAGCGCGACGCGATTCGCGGCAGCGGGCTACAGGTGACGTGTCAGCGCGAATCCTTGTGCTGCCACTTGCGGCCCTCGACGGAGCCCGCGCGGCGGGTTTTCTCGACGCGGCGCTGGCGCGCGACCTTCGGGTCGACGATCAGCGGCCGGTAGATCTCGACCCGATCGTGGTCGGCAAGCGGCGCGTCGAGCGGCGCGAGCTTGCCGAATACGCCTGTCTTCGCGTGGTCGAGATCGATCTCCGGATGCAGCGCGAGCACGCCGCTCGCGTCGATCGCATCGCGGACGGTCGCGCCGTCCGGCAGCGTCACCGGGATCAGCGACTGGCGCTCCGGCAGCGCGTAGCAGACTTCGATCGACAGCATCGCGTCACCCCTTCCCGTAACGCTGGTCGGCGCGCTTGACGAACGAGTCGACGAACGTGTTCGCGATATGGTTGAACACCGGCCCGATGATCTTCTCGAGCAGGATGTTCGAGAACTCGTAATGCAGCGAAAACTCGATCTTGCATGCGTCGGCGCGCAGCGGCGTGAAGCGCCACGAGCCGGTGAACTTCTTGAACGGGCCGTCCGCGAACTCCATGTCGATCCGCGTCGGGCGCTGCTGCGAGTTGCGGGTCGCGAAATGCTGCCGGATGCCCTTGAAGTTGATGTCGATGCGCGCCTCCATCCCGTTCTCGTCCTGGCGGCGAATCTCGATACCGCCGCACCAGGGCAGGAAATTGGGGTAGTCGGCCACGTCGGTGACGAGGTCGAACATCTGTTCCGCCGAGTGACGGATCAATACGGTTTTCTGGACATCTGCCATAAATCGCGCGGCATCGCAAAGGTGAGAACGCAAGCCGGGCGATTCCCGCCCCGCTTTGCTAAAATCGTGATTTTAAACGAGTTGGCCCGATCCTTTCATGAGCATCATCGACAACAGGAAAGCGCACTTCGATTACCACATCGAGGAACGCTACGAGGCGGGGCTCGTGCTCGAGGGCTGGGAGGTCAAGGCGTTGCGCGCCGGCCGCGGCCAGATCAAGGAAGGCTACGTGGTCGTGAAGAACGCCGAGATCTTCCTGATCGGCACCCACATCAGCCCGCTGCCCGAAGCCTCGACGCACATCAAGCCCGACCCCGTGCGCACCCGCAAGCTGCTGCTGCACGCCGAGGAGATCAAGAAACTGATCGGCAAGGTCGAGCAGCGCGGCTACACGCTCGTGCCGCTGAACTTCCACTACAAGGGCGGCCGCGTGAAATGCGACATCGGCCTCGCGAAAGGCAAGAAGCTGCACGACAAGCGCGAAACCGAGAAGAAGCGCGACTGGGAGCGCGAGAAGGCGCGCATCATGCGCGCCGGCACCTGACGCGCACCGCCACGACCGCACATGCAACGGCCCGCTCGAAGCGGGCCGTTGTCGTTTCATGCCGCAAATAGCGAAAACCGGAGGCGAATACGCGATGCCTGCACGCGATCAGGCGGCAATTCGCCGCACCCTCGCGGCCCTGGGCGCCGCCGCCGCGATCCCGCCGATCAAGCCTTGCCGGCCGGCGCGCCGGAGGCCGCCGGCGTCGCGCGCTTGACGATCGACAGCGCCGACGCGATCGCGGTGCCGAGATCCGACAGGTTCGACGGCACGATCAGCGTGTTGCCCTGCTTCGCGAGATTCGAGAACGCGCCGACGTACTGCTCGGCGACCTTCAGGTTCACTGCGTCCATCCCGCCCTGCGACTGGATCGCGTTGGCGATCTTCTGGATCGCCTGCGCGTTCGCCTCCGCCACCGCGAGAATCGCGGCCGCCTCGCCCTGCGCCTGGTTGATCGCCGCCTGCCGCTCGCCTTCGGATTTCTGGATCGCCGCCTCGCGCGCGCCGGATGCGAGGTTGATCTGCTCCTGCTTGCGGCCTTCCGATGCGGCGATCAGCGCGCGCTTTTCCCGCTCCGCGGTGATCTGCGCCTGCATCGCGTGCAGGATTTCCTTCGGCGGCGTGAGATCCTTGATCTCGTAGCGCAGCACCTTCACGCCCCAGTTCGCCGCGGCCTGGTCCAGCGCCGACACGATATTGTGGTTGATGAAATCGCGCTCCTCGAACGTCTTGTCGAGCTCGAGCTTGCCGACCACCGAACGCAATGTCGTCTGCGCGAGCTGCGTGATCGCGAGCACGAAGTTGCTCGACCCGTACGACGCCTTCATCGGATCGGTCACCTGGAAATACAGCACGCCGTCGACCTGCAGCTGCGTGTTGTCGCGCGTGATGCAGACCTGGCTCGGCACGTCGAGCGGAATTTCCTTCAGCACGTGCCGGTACGCGATGCGGTCGACGAACGGCAGCACGATGTTCAGGCCCGGCGACAGCGTCGCGTGATAGCGCCCGAAGCGTTCGAGCACCCACGCGTGCTGCTGCGGCACGATCTTCACCGTCTTGGAGACGATCACGACGGCAATGACGAGCAGGACGACCCAGATGATCAGCGAGTCCATGAAGCGTTCCCTCCTTGTTGTCAGCGGACGATCAGACCGCGGGTTTCGCTACGACCACGAGACAGTTGCCGCGCACGGCGCTCACCTGGTAGAGGCGCGCGTCGTCGCGTTCGCCGTCGGCCAGCTCGACATCCCATTCGGCGCCGCGATACTGCACGCGCGCGCGGCGATCGCGCCATGCGTCGACCGTGACCGTCGCGCCGATATCGAGATTGATGTCCGGATTGGCCGATGCGTCGCGCTTCTGCCTGCGCCCGAGCCCCGAGCGGCGCAGCACGATCATCGCGGCGATCGCCACCCCGGCGGCGGCCGCGAACTGCAGGTGCGGCGGGAAGCCGGCCACCTGCAGCAGGCCGCCGGCGAGGAAGCCGAGCGCGATCATCAACAGATTGAACGTGCCGGTCAGCAGCTCGCCGACAACCAGCACGCCCACCCCGATCCACCAGAACAGTTGCCCTGACATTGTGTGGTCTCCTACAAGCAAAAACACCCCGGTGCTTACCGGGGTGTTTATAGCATGAACCTTGCGGTTTGCCTTCAGCGGGCGGGCGCATGCGCCGCCCGCCGGAGAACCGTTGCCGACCTTACTTGCGGTTGGCGAGCGCCTGCCACGTATCGATGATCGTGTCCGGGTTCAGCGAGATCGACACGATGCCTTCGTCGGTCAGCCATTGCGCGAAGTCCGGGTGATCGGACGGGCCCTGGCCGCAGATGCCGACGTACTTGCCCATCTTGCGGCAGGTGTCGATCGCACGCTTCAGCAGGAACTTGACCGCCGGGTCGCGCTCGTCGAAGTCGACAGCGAGCAGTTCCATGCCCGAATCGCGATCGAGGCCGAGCGTGAGCTGCGTGAGGTCGTTCGAGCCGATCGAGAAACCGTCGAAGTGTTGCAGGAACTCTTCGGCGAGGATCGCGTTGGTCGGCACTTCGCACATCATGATGAGGCGCAGGCCGTTTTCGCCGCGCTTCAGGCCGTACTTCGCGAGCAGGTTCACAACGCGCTCCGCCTGCTTCACGGTCCGCACGAACGGCACCATGATCTCGACGTTGCTCAGGCCCATCTCGTCACGCACGCGCTTGAGCGCGAGGCACTCCATCTCGAACGCCTGCGCGAAGTCGTCGGCGATGTAGCGCGACGCGCCGCGGAAGCCCAGCATCGGGTTTTCCTCGTCCGGCTCGTAGCGCGAACCGCCGATCAGCTTCTTGTACTCGTTCGACTTGAAGTCGGACATGCGCACGATCACGGGCTTCGGGTAGAACGCCGCGGCGATCGTCGCGATGCCTTCCGTCAGCTTGTCGACGTAGAACGCACGCGGCGACGCATGACCGCGCGCGACGCTCTCGACCGCCTTCTTCAGATCCTGGTCGATGTTCGGGTACTCGAGGATCGCCTTCGGGTGCACGCCGATGTTGTTGTTGATGATGAACTCGAGACGCGCGAGGCCGACACCGGCGTTCGGCAGCTGCGAGAAGTCGAACGCAAGCTGCGGGTTGCCGACGTTCATCATGATCTTCACCGGGATTTCCGGCAGTTCGCCGCGCTGCACTTCGGTGACTTCCGTCTCGAGCAGCCCGTCGTAGATCTTGCCTTCGTCGCCTTCCGCGCACGACACGGTGACGAGCGCGCCGTCCTTCAGCACGTCGGTCGCGTCGCCGCAGCCGACCACCGCCGGCACGCCGAGCTCACGCGCGATGATCGCCGCGTGGCAGGTCCGGCCGCCACGGTTCGTGACGATCGCGGCCGCGCGCTTCATCACCGGCTCCCAGTTCGGGTCGGTCATGTCGGCCACCAGCACGTCGCCCGGCTGCACGCGTTCCATTTCCGACGGATCCTGGATCACGCGCACGGGGCCCGCGCCGATCTTCTGGCCGATCGCGCGGCCCGTCGCCAGCACCTGCGACTGGCCCTTCAGCTTGAAGCGCTGCTCGGCCTTGCCGCTCGCCTGGCTCTTCACCGTTTCCGGGCGCGCCTGCAGGATGAAGATCTTGCCGTCGCGGCCGTCCTTGCCCCACTCGATGTCCATCGGGCGCTGGTAGTGCTTCTCGATGATCACCGCGTACTTCGCCAGCTCGATCACGTCAGCGTCGGTGATCGAGTAGCGGTTGCGCTGCTCGTGCGGCACGTCGACCGTCTTCACGCGGCCCGGCTCGCCCGGCTGCGTGAACTCCATCTTGATCAGCTTCGAGCCGATCGAGCGGCGGATGATCGGGTACTTGTCCTGCGCGAGCGTGGTCTTGAACACATAGAACTCGTCCGGGTTCACCGCGCCCTGCACGACGGTTTCGCCCAGGCCATAGCTCGACGTGATGAACACGGCGTCCTTGAAGCCCGATTCGGTGTCGATCGTGAACATCACGCCGGCCGCGCCAACGTCCGAGCGCACCATGCGCTGCACGCCGGCCGACAGAGCAACCTCGGCATGCGTGAAGCCCTTGTGGACGCGGTACGAGATCGCGCGGTCGTTGTAGAGCGACGCGAACACGTGCTTCATGCGGTCGAGCACGTCCTCGATGCCGACGACGTTCAGGTACGACTCCTGCTGGCCCGCGAACGATGCGTCGGGCAGGTCTTCCGCGGTCGCGGACGAACGCACGGCGAACGACAGCTCTTCCGGCGAGCTGGCCTTCAGGATCTCGAACTGGGCACGGATTTCCTCTTCCAGGCGCGGCTGCATCGGCGCGTCGACGATCCACTTGCGGATCTCGGCGCCGGCTTCGGCGAGCGCCTTCACGTCGTCGATGTCGAGCGACTCGAGACGTTTCGCGATGCGGTCGGTGAGGTCGTTGTGCGTGAGGAAATCGCGGAACGCGAGCGCGGTCGTGGCAAAACCGGTGGGAACGCGCACGCCTGCCTCGGCAAGCTGGCTGATCATCTCGCCGAGCGACGCATTCTTGCCGCCGACGATCTCCACATCGGTCATCCGCAACTGCTCGAACGGAATTACATACGCCTGGTCCTTTGCGACGTTTGCTGCGTTAGTCATACAAGCCCCTAAGTGTGAAAAAAATACTCGATCGCGCAAGTGGGCTTGAACGCGGGCGCTTGCAAAAAGGCGCGGCGCGTCTTGTGCAACCTGTTAGATAAACAATCGCGGATGCGGAAATCTTTCGACCCGAATTACAAAAATCCCGGCAGAAGGGCGAAATTTGAAGACAGATCGCCGAACTTGCCGGGAATTTTTGGTCGGTCGCGGCGGGCTCGCCGCGCGTGTCGCGCACCGCCCCCGCAATTGCTTATCCAACAGGTTGCCGCTATTCTACCGTGCCGGCTGCCGGATGTGGCGCGACCTTGTCATTGCGTCTGGAATGCGGCCTCCAGCCCGCGCAACCGCCCTTCACGTTCGACGTCCAGATTCATGCTGCCTACCGTTTTCATCGTCTCCGACGGCACCGGGATCACTGCCGAGACCTTCGCGCATTCGATCCTCTCCCAGTTCGACCAGAAATTCCGCCTCGTGCGCGTGCCGTTCGTCGACTCGCTCGACAAGGCCTACGCGACCGTCGAGAAGATCAACGAAGCCGCCGTGCACGACGGCCGCCGCTCGATCGTGTTCACGACGCTCGTCGACAGCGAGTCGAACGAGATCGTCAAGCGCTCGAACGCGCTCGTGCTCGACATGTTCCAGCGCTTCGTCGAGCCGCTCGAGCAGGAACTGCAGCTGAAGTCGAGCCACGCGATGGGCCGCGGCCACCAGAACGCGGACACCGAGGAATACAAGACGCGGATCGAGGCGATCAACTTCTCGCTCGCGCACGACGACGGCCAGTCGAACCGCAACCTGTCGGAAGCCGACGTGATTCTCGTCGGCGTGTCGCGCAGCGGCAAGACGCCGACCAGCCTGTACCTCGCGATGCAGTACGGCGTGAAGGCGGCGAACTATCCGCTGATTCCGGAAGATTTCGAGCGCGGCAAGCTGCCGTCGGCGCTGTCCACGCACCGCGAAAAGCTGTTCGGGCTGTCGATCGATCCGCAGCGCCTGTCGGAGATCCGCAACGAGCGCCGCCCGGGCAGCAAGTACGCAGCGCCCGAGAACTGCCGCTACGAGATCAACGAAGCCGAGGCGATGATGCGCCGCGAAGGCATCAAGTGGCTGTCGTCGACGCACAAGTCGATCGAGGAGATCGCCACGACGATCCTGCAGGAAATCCGCCTCGACCGGCAGTCGTACTGATCGCGCGCGGCCCCGCGGGGCTGCCGCCGGAATGAGCAAAGGCCGCGTTCGACGCGGCCTTTTTCATGTCGGGAAAACGGGGGAGCGATGCCGGCGCGTCACGCGCCCCGCTGCTGCCGGCACTGCTCGAACAGGCAGACGGCCGCCGCCGCCGCGACGTTGAGCGACTCCATCCCGCCCGGCTGCGGAATCGTCACGCGATGGGTGGCCGCGTCGCGCCAGAATGCCGACACGCCAGCGCCCTCGTTGCCGAACACCCAGACGACCGGCCGTGCGAGGTCGCAGTCGTAGATCGCCTGCGCGCCATGCGAATCGGTCAGCGCGACCGGCACGCCGATCCGCTCGGCGAGCGCGCCCGCTTCGACGTCCTCATGGATCGACAGCAGGAAATGCGCGCCCATGCCCGAGCGCAGCACCTTCGACGACCATGCATACGCGGTGCCCGGCGCGCAGAACACGTGTTTCACGCCTGCCGCCGCCGCGCTGCGCAGGATCGAGCCGACGTTGCCGGCGTCCTGCACGCCGTCGAGCACCACGGAGGTCTCGGTCACGCGCGCGGGCAGCGCATGGGACGGCCGGTCGACGAGCAGCAGGAAGCCAACGCCGTTGACCACGTTCGACAGTTGCCCAAACAGCGCATCGGGCAGCGTGACGAGCCGGTGCGCGTCGATGCGCGCGACGATCGCCTGCGCTTCCGCGTGGCCCAACGCGCCTTCGGTCGCGACGCACAGTTCGGGCGTCGCACCCGTATCGAGATACGCGCTCGCGAGATGGAAACCTTCGAGCAGCGCCTGGCCGCTGCGGCGCTGATGCGGCGTCGACCCGGCAAGCGCCTTCAGGCGCTTGTACAGCGGGTTGTCGCGGGAGGTGATGACTTTCATTGACTCAGGTGAAGCGTCGCGCGCACCGGCGCGAACGAGCGTCGATGCGCTTCGCACGGGCCGTGCTCGCGCAATGCGGCAAGGTGTTTCGCGGTGCCGTAGCCCGCATGCACGTTGAAGCCGTAGACGGGGAAGCGTTCGTGCAGGTCGACCAGCATCCGGTCGCGCGTGACCTTCGCGAGAATCGACGCGGCCGAGATGCTCGGCACCAGCGCGTCGCCGCTGACGATCGCCTCGGCGCGCACCGACAGCGTCGGGCAGCGGTTGCCGTCGATCTGCGCGAGCGTCGGCACGACCGCGAGCCCTTCGACCGCGCGCTTCATCGCGAGCATCGTCGCGTGCAGGATGTTCAGCGTGTCGATTTCCTCGACGCTCGCCGACGCGATGCAATAGGCGTGCGAACGCGCGACGATCAGCTCGTACAGCGCGTCGCGCTTCTTCGCGGAGAGCGCCTTCGAATCGTCGAGCCCGTCGATCGGCCGCGCGGGATCGAGGATCACCGCGGCGGCCACGACCGGGCCCGCAAGCGGGCCGCGCCCGGCCTCGTCGACGCCGCAGACGATCTCGTCGGGCCGGCTGAAGTCGAAGCCGCCCAGCGCGTCGGCCGGCGCGCGGCGACGCGGGGTGCGTACTGCCGTCATGCGCGCCCCTTGCGCTGTTCGAGCACGCGGACCACCGCCTCGGCGGCTTTCGCGGCCGTGTTCTGCCGCAGCGAATGATGCATTTCGGTGAAGATCTCGGTGAGCGTGCGGCGGTTCGCGTCGTCGCGCAACTGCGTAAGCGTCGCATCGGCGAGCGCCTCGGGCGTCGCGAAATGCTGCAGCAGCTCCGGCACGACGAAGCGCCCGGCCAGGATGTTCGGCAGGCCGACGTAAGGCAGGTAGCCCTGGCGGCGCATGATCTGGCCGGTCAGCCAGGGCACCTTGTACGAGATCACCATCGGCTTCTTCAGCAGCGCGGCTTCCAGCGTCACGGTGCCGCTCTTGACGAGGATCGCGTCCGCCGCGGTCATCGCGACCTGCGAACGGCCTTCGGTGATCGTCAGCGCCAGTTGCGGATGCGCGTCGACGAGCGGTTGCAGCAGCTCGCGCAACGCGGGCGTCGCCGCCGGCATCACGAAGCGCACGCCCGGCTCGCGCTGCTGCATCAGCGCCATCGCCGCGAAGAAGGTCGGGCCGATCAGCGCGATTTCCGAGCGCCGGCTGCCGGGCAGCACGGCGATCACCGGGCCGTCGGCCGGCAACCCGAGCGCGATGCGCGCGCCGTGCGTGTCGGGTTCGATCGGGATCTCGTCGGCGAGCGGATGGCCGACGTAGGTCGACGCGATGCCCGCCTTGTCGAGAATCGCCGGCTCGAACGGGAACAGGCACAGCATGTGGTCGACCGACTTGACGATCTTCTTGATCCGGCCGCCACGCCAGGCCCAGATCGACGGGCACACGAAGTGGATCGACGGAATGCCCGCATCGCGGGCGGCCTGCTCGACGTTGAAGTTGAAGTCCGGCGCATCGACGCCGATGAACGCGTCGGGCCGCTCGGCGAGCAGCTGGCGCTTCAGTTCGCCGCGAATGCGCAGGATGTCCGGAATCTGGCCCAGCGCCTCGACGTAGCCGCGCACCGTCAGCTTGTCCATCTGCCAGTGCGAGTCGAAGCCCTGCGCGATCATCCGCTGGCCGCCGATCCCGTAATACCGGGCCGACGCCGGCAGCCGCTCGCGCAGCCCGCCGAGGAGCGACGCCGCGAGCAGGTCGCCCGACGGCTCGCCCGCCACCATCGCGAGCCGGAGCTGATTGGTCGGGAGCGGCATCGCTTAGCGGATGATGCCGCGCTGGGACGCGTCGATGAACGTGACGAGCGCCTTGACCGGCGCGTCGCCGTCGCCGCCGGCTTCCGCCAGCTCGCGCAACTGCACCTTCGCCTCCTCGAGCGACAGGCCGTTCTTGTACAGCAGCCGGTACGCGCTGCGCAGCGCCGAGATCGCGTCGGCCGAGAAGCCGCGGCGGCGCAGCCCTTCGACGTTGATGCCGTGCGGCTCGGCCTTGTTGCCGGCCGCGATCACGAACGGCGGCACGTCCTGCACGAGCGCCGACGCGCCGCCGAGCATCGAGTGTGCGCCGATGCGCACGAACTGGTGCACGCCGGACATGCCGCCGACGATCGCCCAGTCGCCGATCTCGACGTGCCCGGCCATCTGCGCGTTGCTCGACAGGATCACGTGGTTGCCGACGCGGCAATCGTGACCGATGTGCACGTACGCCATGATCCAGTTGTCGTCGCCGAGCGTCGTCACGCCGGCGTCCTGCACCGTGCCGGTGTGGATCGTCGTGAATTCGCGGATCGTGTTGCGGTTGCCGATCACGAGCCGGGTCGGCTCGTCCTTGTACTTCATGTCCTGCGGGCGGCCACCGACCGACGCGTAATGGCCGATGCGGTTGTCCTCGCCGATCGTCGTGTGACCTTCGATCACGCTGTGCGAACCGACCGTGGTGCGCGCGCCGATCGTGACGTGCGGACCGACGATCGCGTACGGGCCGATCTCGACCGATTCGTCGATTTGCGCACCCGGCTCGACGATCGCGGTGGGATGAATCCTGGTCATGCGCCGTTGCCTCTCAATGTGATGTGTCGCGTTGCGTTGCGTGCGGCGACGCTCAGGGCGCCGCGTCGGTCGTCTTGACCGTGCACATCAGCTCGGCTTCCGCCGCGACCTTGCCGTCCACTTCCGCCACCGCCTTGAACTTCCAGATGCCGCGGATATAGCGTTCGAACGTCACGTTCAGGATCAGCTGGTCGCCCGGCTCGACGACGCGCTTGAAGCGTGCGCCATCGATGCCGACGAAGTAGTACAGCGTGTTCTCCGGATCCTTCGGCTGTTCTTCGGCGAAGGTCAGGAGCGCGGCAGCCTGCGCGAGCGCCTCGAGAATCAGCACACCCGGCATCACCGGCCGCTTCGGGAAATGCCCCTGGAAGAACGGCTCGTTGATCGACACGTTCTTCAGCGCCTTGATGCCTTTGTGCGGTTCGAGTTCGAGCACGCGGTCGACGAGCAGAATCGGGTAGCGATGCGGCAGCAGCGTGAGGATCTTGTGGATGTCGAGATTGATTTTTTCAGTGCTCATGATGGTTCGTCTCACGCAGAGGCTGCGCGGTGGTGAAGCAGATGCTGATGCGGGCCGTCGCCCGGCCCTGTCGGTTGAACCGGGCGACCTGCGCTGTCCGTGCCCGGTTCATGATGTCGCATGATATGGGTTACGCGTCCGCGCCGCCGCTCTGGGCGGCCAGTGCGGTCTCGAGCGCCTTGATGCGGTCTCGCAGCTTGTCGAGATTGCGCACGAGCGCAGCGCTCTTGTTCCAGTCGCCGTGCTCGACGGCCGGGAACGCGCTCGTGTAGATGCCGGCCTTCGGCAGCGACTTCGACACGCCGGACTTCGCGGTGACGATCACGTAGTCGCCGAGCGTCACGTGCCCGGCGACGCCGACCGCGCCGCCGATCATGCAGTGGCGTCCGATCGTCGTGCTGCCGGCGATCCCGGCGCAGCCGGCGATCACCGTGTACGCGCCGATCCGGCAGTTGTGACCGATCTGGACCTGGTTGTCGATCTTCACGCACTCTTCGATGACGGTGTCCGCCATCGCGCCGCGGTCGATCGTCGTGTTCGCGCCGATTTCGACGTCCGGCCCGATCGACACGCCGCCGACCTGCGGAATCTTGACCCAGCTGCCCGTGCGCGCGTCGCCTTCGCCGACGAAATCCGGCGCGAAGCCAAAGCCGTCGGAGCCGATCACCGCGCCCGCGTGGACGATCGCGCGCGGGCCAATCCGGCAGCCGTGGTAGACCGACACGTTCGGATACAGGTGCGACGCGGCGCCGATCCGCGTGCCGCGGCCGACGAACACGTTCGCGTCGAGCTGCACGCCGTCTTCGATCACCGCGCCCGCCTCGATCACCACGTGCGGGCCGATCACCGCGGTCGCGGCAACCTGCGCGGCCGGATCGATCGTCGCGCTCGAATGCACACCCGCTGCACGCGGCGGTGCGGCCAGATCGATGAACATCTGCGCGACGCGCGCGAAGTACGCGTACGGATTCGGCGTCACGATGAACGTGCGGCCGGTAGCGGCCGCGCCCAGCTTCTCCAGATCCTTCGGCGCAATCAGCACCGCGCCTGCGCGGGTCGTCTCGACCTGCGACAGGTACTTCGGATTCGCGAGGAACGCGAGTTGCTGGGGGCCGGCCTGATCGAGCGGCGCGAGGCCCGCGACCTGACACTGGCGGTCGCCGACGATCTCGCCGCCGAACCGCTTTACGAGTTCCTCAAGCGTCAATGCCATTCGTCGTCCGCTCCGTTCAATTCGCCGAACCGGACAGCGCCTTGAGCACCTTGTCGGTGATGTCGATGCGCGGGCTGACGTATACGGCTTCCTGCACGATCAGATCGTAGTTCTGCTGCTCGGCAATCTGCTTGATAACCTTGTTCGCGCGCTCGAGCACCGCCGCGAGCTCCTCGTTGCGACGCTGGTTGAGATCCTCGCGGAACTCGCGCTGCTTGCGCTGGAAATCGGTGTCGAGCTGGGCGAGATCGCGCTGCTTCTGCGCGCGATCGCCCGCCGACAGCGATGCGCCGCTCTTGTCGAGCGAATCGGACATCGACTTCAGGCGTGCCGCCAGGTCCTGCAGATCCTTGTCGCGTTTCGCGAACTCGGCTTCGAGCTTCGTCTGCGCCGCCTTGGCGGGCGCGGACTCGCGCAGGATCCGATCCGAATTGACCGCCGCGATGCGGGCGACGTCCTGTGCATGCGCCGTTGCCGCGCCCAAGGCCAGCGCAACGGTCAGCGCACACATCACTCGTTTCGAAAACTTACCGGTTAGCAAAATTACCCTCTCGTTGCTGTTGTCATGTGCGTTCGATCAGAACGCCGTCCCGATCTGGAACTGGAATTTCTGGTACTTGTCGCCTTCGTTCTTCTGGATCGGGAAGCCGAGGCTCAGCTTGAGCGGCCCGATCGGCGAGATCCACGCGAGACCGACGCCGTAGCCGTAGCGCAGGCCGTTCGCGCCCGTGCTGGTGCCGCCCGGCGCGTTGCCCCAGACGTTGCCGCCGTCGACGAACGTGAACACGCGCAGCGTGCGGTCGTAGCCGGTGCCCGGCAGCGGGAACGTCAGCTCGATGTTGCCGACGACCATCTTCGAGCCGCCGATCGGGTCGTTCGTCTTCGAGTCGCGCGGGCCCAGCGAGCTCGGCTCGTAGCCACGCACGGAGCCGATACCGCCCGCGTAGTAGTTCTTGAAGATCGGGTACGGGTTGCCGATGCCGTTACCGTAGCCGCCCTGGATGTTCATGCCCAGGATGAAGCCGCGCGAGAACGAATAGTAGTACTGCGCCTGCAGGTCGGCCTTGTAGTACTGGATCTTGCCGACCGGCACGCCGTACTCGATGTTCGCCTGCGTGAAGTAGCCGCGGCTCGGGATCAGCGCGCTGTCACGCGCGTCGCGCGACCACGCGACCGTCAGCGGCACCGTGTTCGACACACGGCCGAATTCGTTGACATAGGCCTGGTAGCTCTGCGGCGTGTTCGAATCGACGTCGAGGCGGTTCTGCTCGAAGCCCGCGCCGAAGTAGATGGTATCGACTTCCGAGAACGGGATGCCGAACTTCATGTTGCCGCCCGCGCTGACGATCTTGAAGCTCGAGTTCGTCGAATAGTAGAGCGGCTGGTACGTGCGGTAGTAGACGTCGGTGATCCGCTTGATGCCGTCGACCGTGAAGTACGGATCGACCTGCGTGACCGTCAGCGTACGGTAGCTCTTCGCGGTGTTGACGTTCACCGCGAGACTCGTGCCCGAGCCGAACACGTTGTCCTGCGACACGCCGGCCGACAGCACGACCTTGTCGGTCGACGAGAAGCCCGCGCCCAGCGTGATCGCGCCGGTCGGCTTTTCCGCGACCTTCACGTTCACGTCGACCTGGTCGTTCGTGCCTTCGACCGGCACCGTCGACACGTCGACGTCGGTGAAGTAGCCGAGGCGGTTCACGCGGTCCTTCGACAGCGCGAGGCGGCCCGAATCGAACCACGAGCTTTCGAGCTGGCGCATTTCGCGGCGCACGACCTCGTCGCGCGTACGCGTGTTGCCGACGATGTTGATGCGGCGCACATACACGCGGCGGCTCGGATCGACGACCAGCGTCAGGTTCACCTTGTGGTTCGCCTGGTCGATGTCCGGCTGTGCATTGACGGTCGCGAACGCATAGCCGTACTGGCCGAGCTTGTCGACGATCGCCTTCGTCGTCTGCTGCAGCTTCTCGGCCGAGAAACGGTCGCCCGCCTTGATCTTGATGAGCTTGTTCAGCTCGGCCTCGCGGTCGAGCAGGTTGCCCGCGAGCTTGATGCCGGACACGGTGTACGGTTCGCCTTCATGCAGCGTGACCGTCATGTACATGTCTTTCTTGTCCGGCGAGATCGACACCTGGGTCGACTCGATGTTGAACTCGAGGTAGCCGCGGTTCAGGTAGTACGAGCGCACCGCCTCGAGGTCGCCCGTGAGCTTTTCCTTCGAGTAGAGGTCGTTCTTCGTGTACCAGGAGAACCAGTTCGGCGTCGACAGCTGCATCTCGTCGCGCAGCGTGCTCGTCTTGAACGCCTTGTTGCCGATGAAGTTGATCTGGCGGATCTTCGCGCTCGGCCCTTCGGCGACCGCGAACAGGATCGACACGCGGTTCGCGTCGACCGGCGTGACCGTGGTCTTCACCTCGGCCGCGTAGAAGCCGCGCGTCAGGTACTGGCGCTTCAGTTCCTGCTCGGCCTTGTCGACGAGCGCCTTGTCGTAGTAGCGGCCGTCCGCGAGGCCGACTGCGCGCAGCGCCTTCGTCAGGTTGTCCTTGTCGAATTCCTTCGTGCCGGTGAAGTCGATCGACGCGATGGCCGGACGCTCCTGAACCTGCACGATCACGACGCTGCCCTGGGTGGCGATGCGCACGTCGTTGAAAAAGCCCGTCGCGTACAGCGCGCGGATTGCTTCGGATGCCTTGTCGTCGGTAAAGGTGTCGCCTTGCTTGATCGGCAGGTAGGCAAACACGGAACCCGGTTCGACGCGCTGCAAGCCCTCGATCTTGATGTCTTGCACCACGAACGGCGCGGCTGCATGCGCCGCGAGTCCGTGCGCGGCGAGCGCCGCCGCTGCAACTGTCTTAGGTACAAAGCGATGAGGTTTGAACAACATGCATCCCCAATATTTAGCTGCATCAAATCAGGCGGCTGCCCGGCGGGCGCCACCTGACGCTTCAAAAATGGATTAACCGAGCCAGATCGTTGAACAGCGCGATCGCCGACAATGCGACGATGCAGATCAACCCGGCTCTTTGCAGAATCAGTTGCCAGCGCTCCGAAACGGCTTTCCCGGTCGCGGCTTCAACCAGATAATATAACAGATGACCCCCGTCCAAAACGGGAATCGGCAACAAGTTCAGTACGCCAAGGCTAATGCTGACAAGGGCGAGGAACGACAGGAACGCCGACGGGCCGAGCCGGGCGCTCTTGCCCGCATAGTCGGCGATCGTCACGGGGCCGGACAGGTTCTTCAGCGACGCATCGCCGGTGATCATCCGCCCGAACATCCGCAGCGAGTACACCGCGATGTCCCACGTGCGGTGCGCGCCGAGCTTCAGGCTGTCGATCGGGCCATAACGCACGTCGACGCCCGGCGTATGCATCGACAGCGCCGCGCCGATGCGGCCGACCTGCTGCCCGGTCTCCTCGTCGCGCTGCGCCTGCGGCACGATCGTGACCGTCTGCGCGGCGCCGCCGCGCTCGATCTTCAGCGCGAGCGGCTTGCCTGCATGGTGCTTGACCGCGTCGATGAAGCGCGACGCGCCGCCGACCCGCTCGCCGTCGATCGCCAGCAGCTTGTCGCCGGGCTTCAGGCCCGCCTGCTGCGCCGCGCTGCCGGGCTGGACCGATGCGACCGACAGCGTGCCGCCGCCCGTCTCGAAACCCAGTCGCGCCATGAAATCGTCGTCGATCGCGCCTTCGTCGATCTGCCGCAGGTCGACGCGGAAATCGTAGGTCGAGCCGCCGTCGCGCGCGCCGAGCACGACCTCCCGGTGATCGAACGCCGCCGCGAGGAGCTTCCAGCGCAGATCCGACCAGGACCGCACGGCCTGCGCGTCGCCGCCCTGCGCGTCGCGGATCGACACGATCGTTTCGTTGCCGTCGAAGCCGGCCCGGGCTGCGACGGTGCCGGCCGCCGGCGGCGCGATGATCGCCGCGGGCTCGGTCACGCCGGTCGCAAAAACCGCGGCGAACAGCACGATTGCCAACAGGAAATTGGCAATCGGCCCGGCCGCTACGATCGCGATGCGCTTGCCGACCGACTGGCGATTGAACGCCTGCCCGAGCTCCTCCGGCTTCACGCCGGGGCCCGGCTCGCGCTCGTCGAGCATCTTCACGTAGCCGCCGAGCGGCAGCGCGGCCAGCGTCCACTCGGTCCCGGTCTTCTTGCTGACCCAGCGCGCGATCGGCTGGCCGAAGCCGATCGAGAACCGCAGCACCTTCACGCCGCACCAGCGCGCGACGCGGTAATGACCGTACTCATGCACGACGACCAGCACGCCGATCGCCACCGCAAACGCGATCAGTTCGACCAGCACGTTCATGAGCACCTCATTCAGGCAGTGCGCTCCACGCTCGGCGCAGGCGCTTTCGAAATGAACGCGGCAGCGAGGCGGCGCGCCTCGGCATCCGCCGCGATGACGTCATCGAGCCCGTCGGGCGTGCGGTTCGGCAGCGCGTTGAGCACCGCGTCGACCGTGGCCGCGATCGCCATGAAGCCGATCCGGCGCTCGAGAAACGCTTCGACCGCGACTTCGTTGGCCGCGTTCAACGCGGCGCTCGCGATGCCGCCTTCGGCCAGCGCCTTGACCGCCAGCGCGAGGCACGGGAAGCGCGCGTAATCGGGCTTCTCGAACGACAGCTGCGCGATCTGCACGAGGTCGAGCTGCTCGACGCCCGCATCGACGCGATCCGGATACGCGAGCGCGTGCGCGATCGGCGTGCGCATGTCGGGATTGCCGAGCTGCGCGAGCACCGAGCCGTCACGGTACGACACGAGCGAATGGATCACGCTCTGCGGATGGATCAGCACGTCGATCCGGTCGCCCGGCAGCCCGAAGATCCAGTGCGCCTCGATCACCTCGAGGCCCTTGTTCATCATCGTCGCGGAATCGACCGAGATCTTGCGCCCCATCACCCAGTTCGGATGCTTGCACGCCTCGTCCGGCGTCACGTCGACGAGCGTCGCCGGCTCGCGGGTGCGGAACGGGCCGCCCGACGCGGTCAGGATGATCTTCGCGATCCCGCCGTGCTCGGCCGCGTCGCGCGGCATGCACTGGAAGATCGCATTGTGCTCGCTGTCGACCGGCAGCAGGATCGCGCCGTGGTCGCGCACCGCGTCCATGAAGATCGCGCCCGACATCACGAGCGATTCCTTGTTCGCGAGCAGGATGCGCTTGCCGGCGCGCGCGGCCGCGAGGCTCGGCGCGAGGCCGGCCGCGCCGACGATCGCCGCGACGACGGTGTCGCAGCAGTCGCTCTTCGACACGTCGACGAGCGCCTGCGGCCCGTAGGTCACCTCGGTCTTGCTGCCGGCCGCGCGCAGTTGCGCCTCGACCTGCGCGGCCGTTTGCGCGTCGCCGACCACCGCGATCTCGGGCGCGAAGCGCAGGCACTGGGCGACCAGCTTGTCGCCATTGCGGTGCGCGGTCAGCGCGTAGACCGAAAAGCGGTCGGGATGGCGCGCGACCACGTCGAGCGTACTGTCTCCGATCGAGCCCGTCGAACCGAGCAATGTCAGGCGTTTTTGCATAACAGAAGTGTAGGTATTAACCGTGAAACAGCAGCATCGCGAGCGGCAGCACGGGCAGGAGCGCGTCGACGCGGTCGAGCACGCCGCCGTGCCCCGGCAGCAGTCCGCTCGAATCCTTCACGCCGGCCTGGCGCTTCAGCAGCGATTCGAACAGGTCGCCGATCACGCTGTACGCGACGAGCAGCGTCAACGCCGCCCAGGCGCCCGGTCCGCCGAACTGCGCGGCAAAGGCAGAAAAAAGGGTCGGCTCGAACAGGTGCGCGGCCATCGCGACGCTCGCGACGACCATCACGGCAAGCCAGCCGCCCGCGGCCCCTTCCCAGGTCTTCCCGGGGCTGATCGAGAGCGCCAGTTTACGCTTGCCGAAGGCCTTGCCCGCAAAGTATGCGCCGATATCGGCCAGCCAGACCACGAGCAGCAGCGACAGCACGAACGGCACGCCCTGCGCGCGCGCGGCCACCAGCGCGTGCCAGCAGGCGGCGAAGATCACCAGGCCGGCCGCCAGCAGGAACGGCCGCCACACGCCGCCGGCGAGCACGGGCTTGCGCCACAGCACGAACGGGCCGACCAGCAGCCAGAACACGCCGGCCGCGGCAAAAAGGGGGCGGGATGAGGTTTCGCCGATGCCGAGCCGCGTGGTCGCGAGCAGCGCCAGTGCCGCGACGATCGCATAGACGACCGGGCCGGCGCCGCCGAGCTTCAGCAGGCGCGCCCATTCCCAGGCGGCAAATACCAGCACGACGCCGATCAGCGCGCCGAACGCGCCCAACGGCGCGAACAGCGTGACCGGCAGCAGCACCGCCAGCAACACCACCGCCGTGATCACACGGGTTTTCAGCATGAAAGGGAATCGGCGTTCTGGGACTGCGGTTCGAGTTGCGCGCTCGTGCGCCCGAAGCGGCGCTCGCGATCGGTGTACGACGCCAGCGCGGCGGCCAGCGCCGCGCCGTCGAAGTCCGGCCAGAAGGTATCGGTGAAATAGAATTCGGTGTAGGCGAGCTGCCACAGCAGGAAGTTGCTGATCCGCTGTTCGCCGCCGGTGCGGATGAAGAGATCGGGTTCCGGCGCGTAGGCCATCGCCAGGTGGGGCGCGAAGCTGTCCTCGCTGACCTCCACCTCGCGGCCCTCGCGCGCAGCCTGCTCGACGAGCTTGCGGGTCGCCTGCAGGATGTCCCATCGGCCGCCGTAGTTCGCGGCGATGGTGAGCGTGAGGCGCGTGTTGCGCGCCGTCTTGGTTTCCGCGCGGCGGATCAACGCCTGGATGCGCGGTTCGAAACGGTCGAGATCGCCGACGACGCGCAGGCGGATCCCGTTGGCATGCAGCTTGCCGACCTCGCGCTCGAGCGCGGTGATGAACAGCCGCATCAGGAACGACACTTCGTCGTTCGGCCGCCGCCAGTTCTCCGAGCTGAACGCGAACAGCGTCAGGTATTCGACGCCGGCGCGCGCGCAGCCTTCGACCACCGCGCGCACCGCGTCGACGCCGCGGGTGTGCCCCGCCACGCGAGGCAAGCGGCGTTCGGTCGCCCAACGGCCATTGCCGTCCATGATGATCGCGATATGACGCGGCACGACGCCGACGTCAGGCACGCGAACGGTAGAGCTGGTATAGGTCATGGCCGTTGAGACAGGAATGCGGAAACAGAAGGCGGCACGCGAGAACGACGGTCGTCAGACCGTCATGATCTCCGCTTCCTTGCTCTGCACGAGCTTGTCGACTTCAGCCACGTGCTTGTCGGTCAGCTTCTGCACGTCGTCGCCTGCACGGCGCTCGTCGTCTTCCGAGATTTCCTTGTCCTTCACGAGCTTCTTCAACTGCTCGTTCGCGTCGCGGCGCAGGTTGCGGATCGCGACCTTGGCCGTTTCGCCTTCGCTCTTGACGACCTTCGTCAGCTCGCGGCGGCGCTCTTCCGTCAGCGCCGGCATCGGCACGCGGATCAGGTCGCCGGCGGTTGCCGGGTTCAGGCCGAGGTCGGCTTCGCGGATCGCCTTCTCGACCTTCGCGACCATGTTCTTTTCCCACGGCTGCACGCCGATCGTGCGCGCGTCGACGAGCGTCAGGTTGGCCACCTGCGAGATCGGCACCATCGAGCCGTAGTAGTCGACCTGCACGTGATCGAGCAGGCCCGTGTGCGCACGGCCCGTGCGGATCTTCGCCAGATCGTTCTTGAACGCTTCGATCGAGCGCTGCATCTTCTGCTCTACGCCCTTCTTGACATCAGCGACACTCATTTCAACCTCCGAACCTTCAAACCTTCAATGAACGCGGGCGCTGCACCTGCGCAGCGGCGCCGCGCCGACACCCGCAATCGGTCGCCCGCATCCGCGGGAGTTTACACGTGGACGAGCGTCCCCTCGTCCTCACCCAGCACGATGCGCTTGAGCGCACCCGGCTTGTTGATCGAAAACACGCGAATCGGCAGCTTCTGGTCGCGGCACAGCGCGAACGCGGTCGCGTCCATCACCTGCAGGTTGCGGCTGATCGCCTCGTCGAACGTGATCGTCGTGTAGCGCGTGGCGGACGGATCCTTCTTCGGGTCGGCCGAATACACGCCGTCGACCTTCGTCGCCTTCAGCACCACCTCCGCGCCCACTTCGGAGCCGCGCAGCGCGGCGGCCGTATCCGTCGTGAAGAACGGGTTGCCGGTGCCGGCCGCGAAGATCACCACGCGGCCTTCCTCGAGCTGGCGGATCGCGCGGGGGCGGATGTACGGCTCGACGACCTGATCCATCCGCAGCGCGGACTGCACGCGCGCCTCGATGCCGGCGTGGCGCATCGCATCCTGCAGCGCCAGCGCGTTCATCATCGTCGCCAGCATCCCCATGTAGTCGGCCGTCGCGCGGTCCATGCCCGCCGCGCCACCCGCGACACCGCGGAAAATATTGCCGCCGCCGATCACCACCGCGAGCTGCGTGCCGAGACGCACGACTTCGGCGATATCGGCCACCATCCGTTCGATCGTCGCGCGATTGATGCCGAAGGCATCGTCGCCCATCAGCGCTTCGCCGGAAAGTTTGAGGAGGACGCGTTTATAGGCATTGGGCATAGGGGCTTCCGAGCGACGAGAGGATGACAACCACGAACTGTAGGGGCGAATACTGATTCGGGCAAGCGCCGCCGGCCTGGCCGGGGTTCCGGCCGGCCGGCGGCGGCGCCGGCCGCGGCGGGAGCGGACGCCCGCCGCGGATGCTGCTGGACTGCTTACTGCTGCTTTGCTGCTGCGACTTGCGCGGCCACTTCGGCGGCGAAGTCGTCCTGACGCTTCTCGATGCCTTCGCCGACGACGAACAGCGCGAACTTCTGCACTGCAGCATTCGCCGCCTTCAGCATCTGCTCGATCGTCTGCTTGTCGTTCTTCACGAACGTCTGGTTCAGCAGCGACACTTCCTTCAGGTACTTCTGGACGCTGCCGTCGACCATCTTCGCGACGATCTCGGCCGGCTTGCCCGATTCCGCAGCCTTCTGCTCGGCCACGCGGCGTTCCGTTTCGATCAGTTCCGCCGGCACGTCGGCTGCCGACAGCGCGACCGGCTTCATTGCCGCGATGTGCATCGCGACGTCCTTGCCGACCTGCTCTTCCGCACCCGTGTACTCGACGATCACGCCGATGCGCGCGCCGTGCAGGTACGTTGCGATCTTGTTCGCGGTTTCGAAACGGACGAAACGGCGGATCGAGACGTTCTCGCCGATCTTGCCGATCAGCGCCAGGCGCACTGCGTCGACCGTCGAGCCGTCGAGCGGCAGCGCCGACAGCGCGGCCACGTCGGCCGGGTTCTGCGTCGCGACGAGTTCGGCGACGGTCTTCGAGAATGCGAGGAAGTCGTCGTTCTTCGCGACGAAGTCGGTTTCGCAGTTCAGTTCGACGAGCGCGCCAGCGTTGCCGCCGACGAACGATGCGACGACGCCTTCGGCCGTCACGCGCGATGCCGCCTTGCTCGCCTTGTTGCCGAGCTTGACGCGCAGCAGCTCTTCAGCCTTGGCCAGGTCGCCGTCGGCTTCCGTCAGCGCCTTCTTGCACTCCATCATCGGTGCGTCGGTCTTTGCGCGCAGTTCTGCCACCATGCTTGCGGTAATTGCCGCCATCATTCGCTCCTTGAGTCTGTATTCACAACGCCGCCCGCTTGGACGCGAACGGCCGAGATTCGTTTCCGGACCCGCGCCAACGCGGCGCGATCAGGTCCGGCGCACAAGCTTAAAAAAAGGGGGCCTGTTGAGAGCCCCCTTCTTGCGCCGGCTCGGGGCCAGTTACGCGTTTTCCTCGACGTACTCGTCGTCGCCGCCACGCACTGCCTGGACCACTTCGTTGACCGCGTTCGCACGGCCTTCCAGGATCGCGTCGGCCACGCCTTCCGCGTACAGCGCGACGGCCTTGCTCGAGTCGTCGTTACCCGGGATCACGTAGTCCACACCTTCCGGCGAGTGGTTCGTATCGACCACTGCGATGACCGGCACGCCCAGCTTGTTCGCTTCCGTGACGGCGATCTTGTGGTAGCCGACGTCGACGACGAAAATTGCGTCCGGAATGCCGCCCATGTCCTTCACGCCGCCGATCGACTTCTGCAGCTTCGCGATTTCGCGTTCGAACAGCAGCGCTTCCTTCTTGCTCATCTTCTCGAGCTCACCCGCCTCGACCGCCGCTTCCATGTCCTTCAGGCGCTTGATCGAAACCTTCAGCGTCTTGAAGTTGGTCATCATGCCGCCGAGCCAGCGTGCGTTGACGTACGGCATGCCCGCGCGCTGCGCTTCCTGGGCGATCGTGTCGCGCGACTGGCGCTTCGTGCCGACGAACAGGATGGTGCCGCGGTTCGCTGCCAGCTGACGCACGTACTTCTGTGCGTCCGTGAACATCGGCAGCGTCTTTTCGAGGTTGATGATGTGAATCTTGTTGCGGTGACCGAAAATGAACGGTGCCATCTTCGGGTTCCAGAAACGGGTCTGGTGACCGAAGTGGACACCCGCTTCCAGCATTTGGCGCATCGTAACTGCCATGTAAATTCTCCACGAGGGTTGGGTCTTAAGCCGGCCGCCGTACCGCCGCGCGAACGTGCCCCGAAAGGCTGCCGCTCCGCGCGGCCGGCACCCTGGTTGCGCCGGCTTGCGATTTGGCACGCGCGAAATGCCCGTGCCGCCAGCCGTCACCGCAAACACCGCCCCAGCTTGGGGCATGAATGGTATTTGAGTGCCGACTTAGCCAAAGAGTATAGCATGCGAAAGTGTCCGCCCTCAAGTCGCGCGGCACTTTGCCGGCGGGCCGGCGGCCCGTGCGGCAATCCGCAAAAACCCGCATCCGCGCAGGCGCCAGGGGCTGCGACGCCCGGCATAAGGTGCGATAATTCGTCAATTCACCGCTTTCCAGGCACACCTCGATGGCTATTACGCTCAAAAACGAACACGATATCGCGCAGATGCGCGTCGCCTGCCGTCTGGCGAGCGAAGTGCTCGACTACCTCACCCCGTACGTGGCCGCAGGCATCACGACGGCCGAACTCGATCGCCTCTGCCACGACTACATGGTCAACGTGCAGGGCACGGTTCCCGCGACGCTGAACTACCAGCCGCCCGGCTACCCGCCCTATCCGGCGTCGTGCTGCATTTCCGTCAACGACGTGATCTGCCACGGCATCCCGGGCGACAAGGTGCTCAAGAACGGCGACGCGCTCAATATCGACGTCACCGTGATCAAGGAAGGCTACTTCGGCGACACGAGCCGGATGTTCATCGTCGGCGAAGGGTCGATCCTCGCGAAGCGCCTCGTGCAGACCACCTACGAATGCATGTGGCTCGGCATCGACCAGGTCAAGCCGGGCGCGCATCTCGGCGACATCGGCTACGCGATCCAGAAGCACGCGGAAGCGCAGGGCTACAGCGTCGTGCGCGAATACTGCGGCCACGGCATCGGCACCGTGTTCCACGAGGATCCGCAGGTCGTCCACTACGGCCGCCCGGGCACCGGCGTCGAACTGAAGCCGGGCATGATCTTCACGATCGAGCCGATGATCAACGCCGGCAAGCGCGACATCCGCACGATGCCCGACCAGTGGACCGTCAAGACCCGCGACCGCAGCCTGTCCGCGCAGTGGGAACACACCGTGCTCGTCACCGATACCGGCTACGACGTGCTGACCGTGTCCGCGGGCTCGCCGGCCCGCCCGGTGTTCGCCCATCCGGCGCCGGCGGCCTGAGCGCCGTCGCGCCTGCCCGCCCCGCCCGCACCTGAGCCGCCGCCCATGAGCGCCCACGCCGCCCCCTCGACCGAAGCGCTCTCGCGGCGCGCCGAATTCAAGGCCGCCAAGGCCGACCTGCTCGCGCGCTTTCGCAGCGCGACCAACGTCGCGTCGCTGATGCACGCGCTGTCGAGGGCCACCGACGACGCGCTGCGGCTCATCTGGGACGACTGCAGGCTGCCCGCGACCCTCGCGCTGGTCGCCGTCGGCGGCTACGGGCGCGGCGAGCTCGCACCGTATTCCGACGTCGACATCCTCGTGCTGCTGCCCGACGGGCACGATGAAGCGCTCGATGCGCGCATCGAGCGCTTCATCGGCATGGCCTGGGATCTCGGCCTCGAGATCGGCAGCAGCGTGCGCACGGTCGAGCAATGCATCGAGGAGGCGTCGCAGGACGTCACGGTGCAGACGTCGCTGCTGGAAGCGCGCCGCATCGTCGGCAGCACGGCGCTGTTCGAGCACTTCACGGTGCGCTACCACGAGGCGCTCGACGCCCGCGCATTCTTCACCGCGAAGGTGCTCGAGATGCGCCAGCGCCACGCAAAGAGCCAGGACACGCCGTACAGCCTCGAGCCCAACGTGAAGGAAAGCCCGGGCGGGCTGCGCGACCTGCAGACGATCCTGTGGATCGCCCGCGCGGCCGGCTTCGGCAGCAGCTGGCGCGAGCTCGACACGCGCGGCCTGATCACCGACCGCGAGGCGCGCGAGCTGCGCCGCAACGAGGGTTTCCTCAAGACGCTGCGCGCGCGGCTGCACGTGATCGCCGGGCGCCGCCAGGACATGCTCGTGTTCGACCTGCAGACCCAGGCGGCGGAAAGCTTCGGCTACCGGCCGACGCCGGCCAAGCGCGCGAGCGAGCAGCTGATGCGGCGCTATTACTGGGCCGCGAAAGCCGTTACGCAGCTCGCGACGATCCTGATCCAGAACATCGAGGCGCAGCTGTTCCCCGCGACGAGCGGCATCACCCGCGTGCTGTCGCCCGACCGCTTCGTCGAGAAACAGGGGATGCTCGAGATCGTCGACGACAACGTGTTCGAGCGGCATCCGGACGCGATCCTCGAGGCGTTCCTGCTCTACGAGACGACGCGCGGCGTGAAGGGCCTGTCGGCGCGCACGCTGCGGGCGCTGTACAACTCGCGCGAGGTCATGAACAACGTGTGGCGCCGCGATCCGCAGAACCGCCGCACGTTCATGCAGATCCTGCAGCAGCCCGAAGGCATCACGCACGCGTTTCGGCTGATGAACCAGACAAGCGTGCTGGGCCGCTACCTGCTGAACTTCCGCCGCATCGTCGGCCAGATGCAGCATGACCTGTACCACGTGTACACGGTCGACCAGCATATCCTGATGGTGCTGCGCAACATCCGCCGCTTCGCGGTGGCCGAGCATGCGCACGAATATCCGTTCTGCAGCCAGCTGATCGGCAACTTCGAGCGGCCGTGGGTGCTGTACATTGCCGCGCTGTTCCACGACATCGCGAAAGGCCGCGGCGGCGACCACTCGACGCTCGGCATGGCCGACGCGCGGCGCTTCTGCCGCGAGCACGGCGTCGCCGGCGACGATGCGGCGCTGATCGTCTGGCTGGTCCAGCATCACCTGACGATGAGCCAGGTCGCGCAGAAGCAGGACACGAGCGACCCGGAAGTCATCAAGCGCTTCGCCGAACTCGTCGGCAGCGAGCGCCGGCTGACGGCGCTCTACCTGCTGACGGTCGCCGACATCCGCGGCACCAGCCCGAAGGTCTGGAACACGTGGAAGGGCAAGCTGCTCGAGGATCTGTACCGCGCGACGCTCGCGGTGCTCGGCGGCGCGCAGCCCGATGCGCACTCCGAGCTGAAATCGCGCCAGGAAGAAGCGCTCGCGCTGCTGCGCCTCGAGACCGTGCCCACCGACGCGCACCGCGCGCTGTGGGATCAGCTCGACGTCGGCTTCTTCCTGCGCCACGACGCCGCCGACATCGCATGGCAGACCCGCGTGCTGTACCGGCACGTGAACGCCGACACCGCGATCGTCCGTGCGCGGCCGTCGCCGGTCGGCGACGCGCTGCAGGTGCTCGTCTACGTGAAGGACCGCGCTGACCTGTTCGCAGGCATCTGCGCGTACTTCGACCGCAACGGGCTGTCGGTGCTCGACGCGCGCGTCAGCACGACGCGGCACGGCTATGCGCTCGACAACTTCATCGTCACGCAGACCGAGCGCGACGTGCAGTATCGCGACATCGCGAACCTCGTCGAGCAGCAGCTTGCGATGCGCCTCGCCGAGGCCGCGCCGCTGCCGGAGCCGTCCAAGGGCCGGCTGTCGCGGCTGTCGCGCACGTTCCCGATCACGCCGCGCGTCGACCTGCGGGCCGACGAGCGCGGCCAGTACTACATCCTGTCCGTGTCCGCCAACGACCGGCCGGGCCTTCTTTATTCGATCGCGCGCGTGCTGGCCGAGCACCGGGTCGGCGTCCATGCGGCGCGGATCAACACGCTCGGCGAGCGCGTCGAGGACATCTTCCTGCTCGATGGTGCCGGCCTGTCCGACAACCGTCTGCAGATCCAGGTGGAAACCGAGCTGCTGCGCGCGATCGCAGTCTGAAACAGTCTGAGTCCGAAAGTATCCCAGCGTTTATGCGCACCAAATTGACCGTCAAGAATCCGCGGCCGGCGTCGCCGACCCGCGCCCCCGTCCGTTCCGGCAGCCTCGTCGCCCGCAAGCCGGTGCGCGCCGCTGCACCGGATGCGGCCGCCAAGCCGGCCCGCCCGAAGAAGGCGCCTGCGCCGGCGGCCGCCGGCGAGCGTGCGTTCAAGCCGCGCGCCGCCAGTGGCGCGGATCGCCCGGGCGCGGATCGCGCGCCGGCGAAACGCCCGCCGCGCGACGGCAGCACTGAGCGGACCTATCGCGGCGGCGATGCGAAGCCCGTCGGCCGCACCGAACGCGGCGCAGGCCGCCCCGGTGAGGGTCGCCCGTATCGCAGCGCGGAAGGCAAGCCCGCCGCACGTGGCGAGCGCGGCGAATCGCGCCCGTACCGCGACAAGGATTCGAAGCCCGCAGGTCGCACCGAACGCGGCGAAGGCCGTCCGTATCGCAGCGCGGAAGGCAAGCCCGCCGCACGCGGCGAACGCAGTGAATCGCGCCCGTACCGCGACAAGGATTCGAAGCCCGCGGGTCGCACCGAACGTGGCGAAGGCCGCCCGTATCGCAGCGCTGAAGGCAAGCCCGTCGCACGCGGCGAACGCAGCGAATCGCGCCCGTACCGCGACAAAGACGCGAAGCCCGCGGGTCGCACCGAACGTGGCGAAGGCCGCCCGTATCGCAGCGCTGAAGGCAAGCCCGCTGCACGCGGTGAACGCAGCGAATCGCGCCCGTACCGCAGCGCCGACGCGAAACCCGCCGGCGAGCGCCGTGGCGCCGACGGCAAGTTCAGCCGCGGCAACCCCGATGCACGCCCGGCACGCCGCGGCGACGACGATGCGCGGCCGCGCCGCGCGAGCGCCGGCGCCGAAGGCGGCAAGCGCCCGTCCTATCGCGACACGGCAGGCGGCGAAGGCACGAAGCGCAGCTTCGGCGATCGCCGCACGTCGTCCGACCGGCCGGCCCGCGCGCCGCGCGACGGCGAACGCAGCGCGCGGCGCACGGATGCCCCCGCCAAGCCTCGCGGCGCCGAGCGGCCGTCGTCCGGCGCGGGCTTCAAGGCCGCACAACCGGTGAAGCGCCGCGCGGCCGACGTCGATTACGGCGACGAGTCGGGCCTGATGCGCCTGTCGAAGCGGATGTCGGAGCTGGGCCTGTGCTCGCGCCGCGAAGCCGACGAATGGATCGAGAAGGGTTGGGTACTGGTCGACGGCGAGCGCATCGACACGCTCGGCACCAAGGTGCGCGCCGACCAGCGCATCGAGATCGACGAACGCGCGAGTGCCGCGCAAGCGGCGCAGGTGACGATCCTGCTGCACAAGCCGGTCGGCTATGTGTCCGGCCAGGCGGAAGACGGCTACGAGCCGGCGGCCGTGCTGATCACGCGCGAGAATCACTGGAGCGGCGACCGCTCGGCGCAGCGCTTCTCGCCGCAGCATCTGCACTCGCTCGCGCCGGCTGGCCGGCTCGACATCGATTCGACGGGCCTGCTCGTGCTGACCCAGAACGGCCGGATCGCGAAGCAGCTGATCGGCGAGCAGTCGGACATCGACAAGGAGTATCTGGTGCGCGTGCGCTTCGGCGAGCACCTGCTCGACGTCGACCAGCACCTCCCGGCGGAATCGCTCGCGAAGCTGCGCCATGGCCTCGAGCTCGACGGCGTCGCGCTGAAGCCGGCGATGGTGAGCTGGCAGAACGGCGAGCAGCTGCGTTTCGTGCTGCGCGAAGGCAAGAAGCGCCAGATCCGTCGCATGTGCGAGCTGGTTGGCCTCGAGGTGATCGGCCTCAAGCGCGTGCGAATGGGCCGCGTGATGCTGGGCGCGCTGCCGCAGGGGCAGTGGCGCTACCTGTCGGCCGACGAGACGTTCTGATGGCGCGGCGGCCTGCGCCGCCCGCCCCGGCAGACGTGAAAAAGCCCGCTTGAATGAACTGACAGCGGGCTTTTCTCATTCCGGCGCGCATGCCGCGCGCCGCCGGCTCAGTCAGTCGTCCGCCGCATCGAGCCCCGGGAACAGCACCTCGGTGAAGCCGAAGCGCGTGAAGTCGGTGATCCGCATCGGGTACAGCTTGCCGATCAGGTGGTCGTATTCATGCTGGACCACGCGCGCATGGAACCCTTCGGCGACGCGGTCGATCCGCTCGCCGAACTGGTCGAAGCCGCTGTAGCGGACCTTCGCGTAGCGGCTGACGACACCGCGCATGCCCGGCACCGACAGGCAGCCTTCCCAGCCCTCCTCCATGTCCGGCGGCAGGTACTCGAGCTTCGGGTTGATCAGCACCGTCTCCGGCACGGGCGGCGCTTCGGGGTAGCGATTGTTGTTGCCGAAGCCGAAGATGATGACCTGCAGCCCGACGCCGATCTGCGGCGCGGCCAGCCCGGCGCCGTTCGCGTGATGCATCGTCTCGAACATGTCCGCGACCAGCTCGTGCAGCGCCGGCGTGTCGAACTGTTCGACCGGCGCGGCAATTTCGAGCAGGCGCGGGTCGCCCATCTTCAGAATCTCGCGAATCATGGCGCGTGGCCCTCCAGGAGTTGGTGCAAACCGTCTTCGTCCAGCACGGGGATGCCGAGTTCCTCGGCCTTCGCGAGCTTGCTGCCCGCGTCCGCCCCCGCGACGACGTAATCCGTCTTCTTCGAGACCGAGCCCGCGACTTTCGCGCCGGCCGCCTCGAGCATTTCCTTCGCGGCCTCGCGCGTGAGCGTCGGCAGCGTGCCGGTCAGCACGACCGTCTTGCCGGCGAGCACGCCCTGCGGCGCCTTCGGCGCGGGCGGCCCTTCGGCCCACGTGACCTTGCCGGGCGCGCGCAGCTGCTCGATCACGGTGCGGTTGTGCTCTTCGGCAAAGAACTGGCGGAGCGATTCGGCGACCACCGGCCCGACGTCGTTGACTTCGAGCAGCGCCTCGAGCGACGCATCCATGATCGGATCCAGCGAGCCGAAGTGCTTCGCGAGATCCTTCGCGGTCGATTCGCCGACATGGCGGATGCCGAGCGCGTAGATGAAGCGCGCGAGCGTCGTGTGCTTGGCCTTCTCGAGCGAATCGAGCAGGTTCTGCGCGGACTTCTCGGCGAACCGGTCGAGTTCCGCGAGTGTCGCGAAGCCGAGGTTGAACAGGTCGGCCGGCGTGCGCACGAGGTTCTGCTCGACGAGCTGGTCGATGATCTTCTCGCCGAGGCCGTCGATGTCGAGCGCGCGCCGCTGCGCGAAATGCCACAGCGCCTGCTTGCGCTGCGCCGGACAGAACAGGCCGCCCGTGCAGCGCGCGATCGCCTCGTCCGGCAGCCGTTCGATGCGCGAGCCACACACCGGGCATTCGGTCGGCATCACGAACTCGGGCGCGTGTTCGGGCCGCCGCTCGAGGATCGCGCCGACCACCTCGGGGATCACGTCGCCCGCGCGCCGCACGATCACGGTGTCGCCGATGCGGATGTCCTTGCGGCGGACTTCGTCTTCGTTGTGCAGCGTCGCATTGGTCACCGTCGCGCCGCCGACGAACACCGGCTCGAGCCGCGCGACCGGCGTGATCGCGCCGGTGCGCCCGACCTGCACGTCGATCGCGACGAGCGTCGTGAGCGCCTCCTGCGCGGGGAACTTGTGCGCCAGCGCGAAGCGCGGCGCGCGCGACACGTAGCCGAGCCGCTCCTGTTCGTCGCGGCGGTTCACCTTGTAGACGACGCCGTCGATGTCGTACGGCAGCGCGTCGCGCTTCTCGCCGACCTTGCGGAAGAATCCGAGCAGCCCTTCCGCGCCGCGCACGACCGCGCGCTCGCGGTTCACCGGCAGGCCGAGCTGTTCGTACCAGTCGAGCAGCGCGCTGTGGGTCTCGGGCATCGCTGCGCCGTCGAGCACGCCGATCCCGTATGCGAAGAACGACAGCGGGCGCTGCGCGGTGATCTTCGGGTCGAGCTGGCGCAAGCTGCCGGCCGCCGCGTTGCGCGGATTCGCGAACTCGCGCTGCTCCGCGGCGCGCTGGCGTTCGTTCAGGCGTGCGAAATCGCGCTTGAACATCAGCACCTCGCCGCGCACGTCGAGCACGGCAGGCAAGTGGCTGCCCTTCAGCTTCAGCGGAATCGAGCGGATCGTGCGGACGTTTTCCGTCACGTCCTCGCCGGTCGTGCCGTCGCCGCGCGTCGCCGCCTGCACGAACACGCCGTGCTCGTAGCGCAGCGAAATCGCGAGGCCGTCGAACTTGAGTTCGCACGCGTAATCGACCGGGTCGGTCACGGTGCCGGCGAGGTCGACGTCCTTGTCGAGCGCATCGGCGACGCGCTTGTCGAACGCGACGATGTCCTCGTCGGCGAAACCGTTGTTGAGCGACAGCATCGGCATCGCGTGGACGACCGGCGTGAAGCCGCTCGCGACTTCGCCGCCGACGCGCTGCGTCGGCGATTCGGGCGTCACGAGTTCGGGGTGATCCGCTTCGAGCTGCTGCAGCTCGAGGAACAGCCGGTCGTATTCGGCGTCGGGCAGTTCCGGCTGGTCGAGCACGTAATAGGCGTAGTTCGCCCGCTCGAGTTGATCGCGCAGCCACGCGGCGCGCGCGTCGGGCTGGCTGGCTGGCGGTTCGGCTTGGGTTCGGGCCATGCTGGCGGCGTTTATTTCTGAGACAGTCGGATGTCGAATTATCTCAGTTCGCCGGGGCTTCGGCACATGCTTTCACAGTGATCCGGTTGATCGTCGGAAAGCATTTCACTCGGCGGTCGACCGCGCACGATCCGTGCACGGATCGTGCGCAATTCGTGCGCAATTCATGCGCGTTACTGACTGAACAACCGCCGCGTCACCGGGGAGCCCGCCGGAATACCGGCCTCTTCGAGCTTCGCGTACAGCTTCATCAGCTGCTGCTCGATCGCGAGCAGCGTCGATTCCGGCAGCGGCCGGCGCGAATCGTCGACGACCCGCGCACCGATCCGCTCGGACAGCGACTTCGCGTAATCGCACATCAGCCGGAACGGCAGGATGTCCTCTTCCGCCACCGGCACGTCGAGCACCAGCGTGATCATGTTGCCGCCCTTGTAGGTCAGGTCGTCGCGCAGGAAGTTGGTGTCGCCGAACTGCAGCATGAACACCGGATTCTGCTTCGCGTCGAGCTTGACGAAGCGCGTGCCGTCGCGCGACAGCAGCAGGCCGTCCTGCGACGCAACCGCCTGCACGTAGTTGGCCGACCACGGCGCGCCGTCCGACATCACGTTGATCGACAACTGCGCATCGCATTGCGCGGCGAAGCCGTCGAGCTCGCGCGCCATCGACACCGTTTCCATCATGTCCGGGAATTCGGGCGCGCCGTCGATCGCATCGGCGAACTGCTGCACGCCCGTCACGAACTCCGAGAACTCCAGCTCGTTCAGCGGGCCGCCGCGGTTCGCGAGCTGCGCGGCCGCGCGCAGCTCCTCGTAGCGCACGCCGTTCTGCAGCAGCTCCCAGCCGCCGCCTTCCGGCTTGCCTTCGATGTGCACCGGCTTGCTGCCCGCGCGGCGCAGGCGCTGCGCGGCCGGCAGGACCTTGTCGCCCGGCAGCGGCGACGCGAGGCGGATCGGCACGATGCAGTCGATCCGGCGGTCGACGACCGCGGGCGGCGCCGCGGAAATCGTCGTCGCGGCCGGCAGCACCGGCTCGGCCGGCTCGCTCGCGCCGGTGGTCTCCTCGACCGCTTCCGCAGCCGGCAGGTCGGCCGAGGTCGCCTCGGCCTGCAGGTCCGCCGGCATGTCGGCCGGCGCCGCGCCGCCGAAGGTCGGCTCGACGCGCGCGGCCTCGGCCGACGCCGCGGCGCCCGCTGCGGCCTCGGGGGCCGGCGCCGCCGCCTCGCGGCGGGCCGGCTGACGCACCGGCTCGATGAACGGCAGCTCATCGTCGCGCTCGGGGCGGTTCATCGCATCCGCCGTTTCCTGCGGCATCGGACGCGGCATCTTGCGCCGCACCTTCGCGCCCTGCCACGCGTTGTAGACCACGACGCCGCCCACCACGACCGCGCCTGCGCCGATCAATCCGAGTGTCAACTCGTCCATGCACGCTCCATCAGCAATTCTTTTTCGTCGGAACCGCGAACGGGCGCCCATGCGCCGCGCGAACGCGGTCCGGTTTCTTCAAACGTCAATTCTGGGCAAAACCCGCGGCGGTTTCCATGTCCACCGCGACGATCCGCGACACGCCCTGCTCCTGCATCGTCACGCCGATCAGCTGCTGCGCCATCTCCATCGCGATCTTGTTGTGCGAGATGAACAGGAACTGCGTCTTGTCCGACATCGCGCGCACGAGATTCGCGAAACGCTCGGTGTTCGCGTCGTCGAGCGGCGCGTCGACCTCGTCCAGCAGGCAGAACGGCGCCGGGTTCAGCTGGAACATCGCGAACACCAGCGCGGTCGCGGTCAGCGCCTTCTCGCCGCCGGACAGCAGATGGATCGTCGCGTTCTTCTTGCCGGGCGGCTGCGCCATCACCTGCACGCCGGCGTCGAGAATCTCGTCGCCCGTCATGATCAGCTTCGCCTGGCCGCCGCCGAACAGGCGCGGGAACAGGTCGCTGAAGTGACGGTTGACCTCGTCGAAGGTTCCCTGCAGCAGCGTGCGGGTTTCCTGGTCGATCTTGTGGATCGCGTCCTCGAGCGTCGTGATCGCGTCGGTCAGGTCGGCCGATTGCGCGTCGAGGAACACCTTGCGCTCGCTCGCGGCCTTCAGCTCGTCGAGCGCCGCCATGTTCACGGGGCCGAGCGCATTGATCGCATTGTTGATCCGCGTGACCTCGCCCTGCAGGTACGACGGCTTCAGGTCCGGCGTCAGCTTCTCGCGCAGCGCGGCCTCGTCGACCTCGGCCGTCGCGAGCTGCTCGGCGAACTGCTCGACCGACAGGCGCGCGGCCTGCTCCTTGAGCTGCAACTCGGTGATGCGGTCGCGCAGCGGCTGCAGCGATCGCTCGGCCACCAGGCGCTGCTCGTCCGACGCGCGCAGCTTCGACGTCAGGTCGTCGAGCTCGATGCGCGCGGCCTGCAGCGCCTCTTCCTTCACCGCGCGGATCTCGAGCGCGTCCTGCAAACCCGTGTGCGCGGTCTGCTCGTTGATCGTCTCGAGCTCGGCGCGCGCGTCCTCCAGCGATGCGGCGACGCGCTCGCTCTGCTCGTGCGCGACCTGGATGCTGCGCTTGAGCTCGTCGATCCGGGTCGCCGCATTGCGCGCGGCGAAGCGCGCGTCGTTCGCGCCGCGCTCCAGGTCGCGCGCTTCCTGGCGCGCCTGCGACAGCGACTCGTCGAGCGCCTCGAACGCCAGCTGGTTGTCCTCGAAGCGCGCCTGCAACTCGGCGAGCTCGCCGTCGAAGCGCTCGAAATTCGCTTCCGACTCCGCGCGCAGCGCACGCTGCTCCTCGATCTGCGCGCCGATCTCCTCGAGTTCCTCGCGGATCTGCGTGCTGCGCTGCGTGTAGCGCTCGTGCGCCTGCGCGAGCTTCAGCACGTCCATCTGCAGCGCATGCACGCGCTGCGTCGCGCGCTCGGCCTGCGCGCGCACGTCGCCGAGCGCCTGCGTCGCCTGCGTGTGTGCGGCTTCGGCCCGCACGGCGGCCGTGCGCGCGTCGTCGGCGAGCAGCGCCTGTGCGCGCACCTGGCGCGTCAGGTTCTCGATTTCCTGCTGGCGGGCCAGCATCCCGGCCTGCTCCGAATCGGCCGCGTACAGCTGCACGCCGACGCGCGTGACGATGTGGCCGGCCTTCACGACGAACGCGCCGCCGGCCGGCAGCTGCGTGCGGGTGGCGAGCGCCTGCGCGACGTCGTCCGCGACGTACACGTTGCCGAGCCAGTCGTTCAGCACCGCGCGGATGCCTGCGTCGTCGATGCGCACGAGCGACAGCACCGGGCGCAGCCCGGCCGCCGCCGCGGGCGGCTCGCCGGCCGCCGGCGGCGCGTAGAAAGCGAGCTTCGCGGGCGGCGCATCGGTCGCGAACGCCTTCACCCAGTCGAGATTCGACACTTCGAGCGCGGCGAGCCGCTCGCGCAGCACGGCCTCGAGCGCCGCTTCCCAGCCCGGCTCGACGTGCAGCTTCTTCCACAGGCGCGGCAGCGCGCCGAGCTCGTGCTTGTCGAGCCACGGCTGCACCTTGCCCTCGGTCTGCACGTTCTCCTGCAACTGCTTGAGCGCCGCGAGGCGCGCCTCGAGCTGGTGGATCTGCGCGCTTTCGGCCTGCACGCGCTCGTGCGCGGCGCGGCGCTCGGCGTCGAGCCGCGGCACCGTCTCCTGCGCATCCGCGAGGCGCGCCTGCGCCTCGGCGAGGATTTCCTCCTGCTCGGCCAGCTGCATGCGCAGCTCCTCGAGCTGCGCTTCGTCCGGCACGTCGAGGCCGCCGGCCTCCGCCTTCAGCCGCTCGTGACGCTGCTGCAGCTGCTGGAGCTGCTGGTCGGCGTTGCGCTGGTGCGCGGCCTCGAGCTTCAGCGACTGCTCGGTTTGCGCAATCCGCGCGCGCTCGTCGTTGAGCTGCGCCTGCGCGTCGCGCCATTTCGCCTCGAGCGCCGGCAGCGCATCGTGCTTCGACGCGGCATCGTCCTCGGCGAGCGCGGCCTTCTCGTCGGCCATCGCGCGCGCCTCTTCGGCTTCCTCGAGCTCGTCCTGCGCCTTCTCGGCCTGCGCGCGCCACTGCTCGCGCTGCGCGTTGAGCGCGGCGATCTGCGCCTGCACGCGGTTGCGCGATTCGACGATGAACTTGATCTCGGCTTCCAGCCGGCTGACCTCGGCGTTCGCCTCGTAGAGCGAGCCCTGCGCGCCTTGCATCGCGTCACTCGCCGCGTAGTGCGCGACGCGCAGCGTCTCGAGCTGCGACTCGACCTCGCGCAGCCGGGCCGTCTGCGCTTCCAGGTCGATCTGCGCCTGTTCGATCGCGCGCTGCTGCTTCTGCTGCTCGCCGGCGGCCTCGTTCTTGCGCAGCAGCCACAGCAGGCGCTGCTTCTCCTCGCCGTCGGCGACGAGTTCCTTGTACCGGGTCGCGACGACCGCCTGCCCCTCGAGCTTCTCGAGGTTCGACGACAGCTCGCGGATGATGTCCTCGACGCGGGTCAGGTTCTCGCGCGTGTCGTGCAGCCGGTTCTCGGTCTCGCGGCGGCGCTCCTTGTACTTCGACACGCCCGCGGCTTCCTCGAGGAACACGCGCAGCTCCTCGGGCTTGGCCTCGATGATCCGCGCGATCATGCCCTGCCCGATGATCGCGTATGCACGCGGCCCGAGGCCGGTGCCGAGGAAGATGTCCTGGATGTCGCGGCGGCGCGCCGGCAGGTTGTTGATGTAGTAGCTCGACGTGCCGTCGCGCGTCAGCACGCGCTTCACGGCGATCTCGCCGTACTGGCCCCACTGGCCGGCCGCACGGCCGTCGGAGTTGTCGAAGATCAGTTCGACGCTCGCCCGGCTGCCGGGCTTGCGGGCGGTCGAGCCGTTGAAGATCACGTCCTGCATCGATTCGCCGCGCAGCTCGGAGGCGCGCGACTCGCCGAGCACCCAGCGCACGGCATCGATGATGTTGGATTTGCCGCAACCGTTCGGGCCCACGACGCCGACGAGCTGGCCCGGAACCTGGAAATGCGTGGGATCGACGAAGGATTTGAAGCCAGCGAGTTTGATCGAGCTCAGACGCACGGCGGTATCGGATGTGAAGAATGGGTGAAACGGACGACGACACGCCGCGCCGGACCAGCCGGCCCATGCGCGCGGCGCGCCTCGGAATTCAAAAGCGGGGCCGCGCGCATCAGCGTTGGGCCCCGCAAACGGCACCCATCATACCATCGCGCGTGCGCCGTCCCGACCGTCGCCCGGTTTGCCGGGTGCCGGCGCCGAGCGATGGACCCGGCTCGACAGCAGCGTCGCGAGCACGATGCACGCGCCGCCCGCCCATTCGCGCGCGCTCGGCAATTCGTTCGCGAACACCCACGCGGACAGCGCGGTGATCACGATCTCGAACAGCATGATGATCGACGCGCGGTTCGCGGGCACGCGGGCGAGCCCGTACTGCACGAGCAGGTTGTTCGACGCCACCGTCACGCCGATCGCGACGACGATCAGCGCGACGACGCCGAGACTGCCGCTCGCCGGCACGGCCGGGAGCCCCTCGAACAGCGCGGCGATCGCGCCGAACACCGCCGCGCCGCCGAACAGCGTCGCCGTGCGCATCTCGGCGCGCATGTCGGGCAGCTCGCGGCTCGCCTTGATCACCAGCACGTTGCTCATCGCGAAGCTGAGCCCCGCCGCGAGCCCCGCCCACTCGGCCGGATTGGCCGGCAGCGGCACGCCGAGCCGGGGCGACCACAGCATCAGCATCGCGCCGCCGATCGACAGCGCCGCCAGGCCCGCGCCCGCCCAGGTGAGGCGCTCGCGCAGCAGGAAGTGCGCGTAGACGGCGGTCCACGCCGGGGTCAGATAGAACAGCAGCATCACGCGCAGCACCTCGCCGTGGATCGTGCCCCAGACGAAGCCGAGGTTCGTCACGCCAGCCGTTACCGCGATCCCCGGCAGCACCCAGTGCCAGCGCAGGGTCGCGATCGTGCTGCGCCGCGCGACGATCACGAACAGGAACGCGACGGCGCTCGTCAGCGCGCTCGCCGCGGTGCCCGTCATGCCGAGCGACGCCAGGATCCGCAGCGGATACCAGATCAGGCCCCATACCGATGCGCCGATCAGGATCGCCAGCGTCGGCAGGCTGCCGCGTACTGCATTGTTCATCGTGTTCGACACCCTTATCTTTCGTTGCCCGGCCGGCGTTTCGGCCCGCCGTGACCGCATTCCGTCACGCTATAATCGTCGGCTGCGAAACGCGTTGCCGCTCCCGGCGGCGGCGCTTCGCCGCCGCGCGGCGCGCCCGCCGCCCCTTTCGCTCCAACCGGCCGCGATGGCCGCTTCGCCCGTGAATCCTCGACTCGACTCGCTCCAGCCCTATCCCTTCGAAAAGCTGCGCGCCCTGTTCAAGGACGTGACGCCTGCCGCCGGCCTGAAACCGATCAGCTTCGGCATCGGCGAGCCCAAGCACCCGACCCCGGCGCTGATCCGCGACGCTGCGGTGGCCGCGCTCGACGGCCTCGCCGCCTACCCGGCCACGGCCGGCTCGGACGCGCTGCGCACGTCGATCGCGCGCTGGCTCGAGCGCCGCTACGGGCTGCCGGCGATCGATCCGGCCACGCAGGTGCTGCCCGCGTCCGGTTCGCGCGAGGCGCTGTTCTCGCTCGCGCAGACGGTGATCGACGCGAACCGCGCCGACCGCGGCGAGAAGGCGATCGTACTCTGTCCGAATCCGTTCTATCAAATTTACGAAGGCGCGGCGCTGCTGGCGGGCGCCGAGCCGTACTTCGCGAACAGCGACCCGGCCCGCAACTACGCGTGCGACTACGCAGCCGTGCCGGACGACGTATGGGCGCGCACCCAGCTGCTGTTCGTCTGCTCGCCCGGCAATCCGACCGGCGCGGTGCTCACGCTCGACGACTGGCGCGAGCTGTTCGCGCTGTCGGACCGCCACGGCTTCGTGATCGCGTCCGACGAATGCTACTCGGAGATCTACTTCGACGAGGCCAACCCGCCGCTCGGCGGCCTAGAGGCCGCGCACCGCCTCGGCCGCGGCTTCGAGCGGCTCGTGATGCTGTCGAGCCTGTCGAAGCGCTCGAACGTGCCCGGCATGCGCTCGGGCTTCGTCGCAGGCGATGCGGCGCTGCTCAAGCAGTTCCTGCTGTACCGCACCTACCACGGCGCGGCGCTGTCGCCCGTGTGGCAGCACGCGAGCATCGCCGCGTGGAACGACGAGGCGCACGTGCGCGAGAACCGCGCGCTGTACCTGCAGAAATTCAACACCGTGACGCCGATGCTCGCCGACGTGATCGACGTGAAGCTGCCGGACGCCGCGTTCTACCTGTGGGCCAACGTGGCGCGCACCGGCCTGTCGGACACCGAGTTCGCCCGCCGCCTGTACGCCGACTATAATGTGACGGTTCTGCCCGGCTCGTACCTGGCGCGCGACGCGCACGGCACCAACCCGGGCCGCGATTTCATCCGGATCGCGCTCGTCGCGGGCACCCCCGAATGCGTCGAGGGCGCGCAACGCATCGTCGATTTCTGCCGCAACCTCGCGCGGTAATCGTCCATCCCGATCAATTCCATCTTTCCTGCGAAAACGAACATGTCGCAACAACTTCAGCAAATCATCGATACCGCCTGGGAAAACCGCGCCGAGCTGTCGCCGAAGGCCGCGCCCGCCGAAGTCCGCGAAGCCGTCGCGCACGCGATCGAGCAGCTCGACAAGGGTGCCCTGCGCGTCGCCGAGAAGATCGACGGTGACTGGACCGTGCACCAGTGGCTGAAGAAGGCCGTGCTGCTGTCGTTCCGACTGGAAGACAACGCACCGATGCCGGCCGGCGGCTACTCGCAGTTCTACGACAAGGTGCCGTCGAAGTTCGCGAACTACACGGCCGAAGATTTCGCCGCGGGCGGCTTCCGCGTCGTGCCGCCGGCCATCGCGCGCCGCGGCTCGTTCATCGCGAAGAACGTCGTGCTGATGCCGTCGTACACGAACATCGGCGCGTATGTCGACGAAGGCACGATGGTCGACACGTGGGCCACGGTCGGCTCGTGCGCGCAGATCGGCAAGAACGTGCACCTGTCGGGCGGCGTCGGCATCGGCGGCGTGCTCGAGCCGCTGCAGGCGAACCCGGTCATCATCGAAGACAACTGCTTCATCGGCGCGCGCTCGGAAGTCGTCGAAGGCGTGATCGTCGAGGAAAATTCGGTGATCTCGATGGGCGTGTACCTCGGCCAGAGCACCAAGATCTACGATCGCGAAACCGGCGAAATCAGCTACGGCCGCATCCCGGCCGGCTCGGTCGTCGTCGCGGGCAACCTGCCGTCGAAGGACGGCTCGCACAGCCTGTACTGCGCGGTGATCGTCAAGAAGGTCGACGCGAAGACCCGCGCGAAGGTCGGCCTGAACGAGCTGCTGCGAGGCGACTGATGGCGAAGCCGCCCACCGTGGTCGTGTACGGCATTCCGAACTGCGACACCGTGAAGAAGGCCCGCGTGTGGCTCGACGATCACGGCGTCGAATTCGAGTTTCACGACTTCAAGAAGGCCGGCGTCAGCGCGCCGCTGGTCGAAGACTGGCTGAAGGACGTGTCGCTCGACGCGCTCGTGAACAAGCGCGGCACCACGTGGCGCGGCCTGGACGACGCCATGAAGGCCGCCGCCGATACGCAGGCCGGCGCGATCGCGCTGATGATCCACAAGCCGTCGGTCATCAAGCGCCCCGTGCTCGTCGTCAACGGCCGCGTGAAATCGCTCGGCTTCGCGGCCGACCAGTACGCGGCGCTGTTCGCCGCCTAGGGCGCGCCCCGCGCTGCACGGCGCCCGAAGTCATCGCTGCCGGCCACCGCGCCGGCATTTTTTATCGAAAGTGGTCCGAACCATGTCCGCCACCCTAGCCCTTACCGAACAGCTGATCGCCCGCGCGTCCGTCACGCCCGACGACCAGCACTGCCAGCAGATCATGACCGAGCGCCTCGCCGCGCTCGGCTTCGAATGCGAGACCATCGCGTCGCACGGCGTGACCAACCTGTGGGCCGTCAAGCGCGGCGCCGACGGCCGCGACGGCAAGCTGCTCGCGTTCGCCGGCCATACCGACGTCGTGCCGACCGGCCCGCTCGAGCAGTGGACGTCGCCGCCGTTCGTGCCCGCGCACCGCGACGGCAAGCTGTACGGCCGCGGCGCGGCCGACATGAAGACCTCGCTCGCCGGCTTCGTCGTCGCGGCCGAGGAATTCGTCGCCGCGCACCCCGGCCACCGCGGCTCGATCGCGATGCTGATCACGAGCGACGAGGAAGGCCCGGCGACCGACGGCACCGTCAAGGTCGTCGAGCTGCTCGAAGCGCGCGGCGAGCGCCTCGACTACTGCATCGTCGGCGAGCCGACGTCCACCGCCGAGCTCGGCGACGTCGTCAAGAACGGCCGCCGCGGCTCGATGTCGGGCACGCTGATCGTCAAGGGCGTGCAGGGCCACATCGCGTACCCGCACCTCGCGAAGAACCCGATCCACCTGCTCGCGCCGGCGCTCGCCGAGCTCGCCGCCGAGCAGTGGGACGAAGGCAACGAATACTTCCCGCCGACCACCTGGCAGGTGTCGAACCTGCACTCGGGCACCGGGGCGACCAACGTGATCCCCGGCCACGCGGACCTGATGTTCAACTTCCGCTTCTCGACGGCGAGCACCGTCGACGGCCTGCAGGCGCGCGTGCATGCGATCCTCGACAAGCACGGGCTCGACTACACGCTGAACTGGTCGGTGAGCGGCCTGCCGTTCCTGACGCCGCGCGGCGAGCTGTCGAACGCGCTGGAGAACGCGATCCGCGCGGAGACGGGCCTCACGACCGAACTGTCGACGACCGGCGGCACGTCGGACGGCCGCTTCATCGCGCGCATCTGCCCGCAGGTGATCGAGTTCGGCCCGCCGAACGGCAGCATCCACAAGATCGACGAGCACATCGAAGTCCGCTTCATCGATCCGCTGAAGAACGTGTACCGACGCGTACTCGAACAACTGATCGCCTGACGGAGCCCCGCATGACGACACCTTTTGCAACAGTCCGCGACCTTCTGCGCTTCGCGGTCACGCGCTTCTCGAAGGCGAAGCTCGCATTCGGCCACGGCTCGGACAACGCGTACGACGAAGCGGCCTACCTCGTGCTGCGCACGCTCGACCTGCCGCTCGACACGCTCGAGCCGTTCCTCGACGCGCGCCTGCTGCCGGATGAAATCGACGCCGTGCTCGCCGTGATCGAGCGGCGCGCGACCGACCGCGTGCCGGCCGCCTACCTCACGCACGAAGCGTGGATGCACGGCCACCGCTTCTATGTCGACGAGCGCGTGATCGTGCCGCGCTCGTTCATCGGCGAGCTGCTCGACGACGGCCTGCAGCCGTACGTCGCCGACCCCGAACAGGTCGGCGCCGTGCTCGAGCTGTGCACCGGCTCCGGCTGCCTCGCGATCCTCGCGGCAAGCGCGTTCCCGAATGCCGAGATCGACGCGGTCGACCTGTCGGACAAGGCGCTCGAAGTCGCGGAGATCAACGTGCGCGACTACGGCCTCGAGGACCGCATCGCGCTGCACCGCGGCGACCTCTACGCGCCGCTGCCGGCGTTCCGCTCGACCGACCCGGGCGCACGCTACGACGTGATCCTGACGAACCCGCCGTACGTGAACGCCGCGTCGATGGCCGCGCTGCCGCCGGAATACCGGCACGAGCCCGAGATGGCGCTCGCGGGCGGCGAGGACGGCATGGACATCGTCCGCCGCATCATCGGCGAGGCGCGCAACTGGCTGCACGACGACGGTGTGCTCGTCGTCGAGATCGGCAACGAGCGCGAGCATGTCGAGGCGGCGTTCGGCGGCCTCGAACTGACGTGGCTGCCGACCAGCGCCGGCGACGACAGCGTGTTCCTGATCCAGGCGTCGGACCTCCCGAAAAAAGCCTGACGACCTTGCCAGCCCGAACCGGGCGGCGCCCCGCTGCGCCGCGCGGTTCGGTAAGATGCGCGTAATGCGGCCGCCGCGCCGCGCGACTTCAGGAGTCCGTCACGCGCCCATGACCCTCGACTGGCTACACCTTGGCACCCTCATCCTTGCCATCCACGTGCTCGGCGTCGTTGCGGCAGGCCATGCGATCCTGAACACCCGCACGTCGCAAGGCGCGATCGCATGGGCGGTGTCGCTCGCGGCGATGCCCTACCTGACGCTGATCCCGTATCTGTTCCTCGGACGCAGCAAGTTCTCCGGCTACGTCGACGCGCGGCGCCACGAGACCGCGGCGCTGCGCACGCATACGCCCCCCGTGCCGTGGCACGACAGCGATTCGACCGAGGGCCCGCCCGCGGACGCGCTCGGACGCTCCGCGGTGCTCGCGCTCACCCGCCTCGGCGGCATGCCGTTCCTCGCCGGCAACGCGGTGCGCACACTCGTCAACGGCGAGGCGACGTTCGCGGCGATCCTGTCGGCGATCGACGCGGCGCGCGATTACGTGATCGTCCAGTTCTTCATCATCCACGACGACGCGCTCGGCCAGATGCTGCGCGACACGCTGATCGCGCGCGCGGCCGCGGGCGTGCGCTGCTACGTGCTGTACGACAGCATCGGCAGCTTCGACCTGCCGCACAGCTTCGTCGACGACCTGCGCGCCGGCGGCGTCGAAGTCCATCCGTTCGCGACCAAGCGCCAGTTCGTGAACCGCTTCCAGCTCAATTTCCGCAACCACCGCAAGATCGTCGTAGTCGACGGCCATCGCGCGTTCGTCGGCGGACACAACGTCGGCGTCGAATACCTCGGCGCGAAGCCGCGGCTGTCGCCGTGGCGCGACACGCACATCGAGGTGTGCGGCCCGGCCGTCGCGAGCATCCAGTACGTGTTCGCGGAAGACTGGCACTGGGCGACGCAGAAGCTGCCGCCGCTCGCGCCGCCGCCCGCCGCGCTGCCCGACGCCGACATGCACTGCCTCGCGGTGCCGATGGGGCCGGCCGACAAGCAGGAAACCGGCTCGCTGTTCTTCGTCGAGACGATCAATGCGGCGCGCGAGCGGATCTGGATCACCACGCCGTATCTCGTGCCCGACGAAGCCGTGATCGCCGCGCTCAAGCTCGCGGTGATGCGCGGGGTCGACGTGCGCATCCTGATCCCGAGCCGGCGCGACCACTATGTCGTGTTCGAGGCGTCGAAGCTCTATGCGCGCGACCTGGCCGATGCCGGCGTCAAGGTGTTCCGCTACCGGCCGGGCTTCCTGCACCAGAAGGTGGTGCTGATCGACCGCAGCGCTGCCGCGATCGGCAGCGCGAATCTCGACAACCGCTCGTTCCGCCTCAACTTCGAGATCATGGTGCTGACCGTCGACCGGGCATTCGCCGACGAAGTCGAGGCGATGCTCACGGCCGATTTCGCGCTCGCGTACCAGGTCGACGCAAGCGAATACCGCCGCTCGCCGGCATGGCGGCAGGTCGCGATGCACATCGCGCGGCTGTTCGCGCCGATCCTCTAGGCGGGCCGCGGCGTCACCGGCGCACGCCGCGTCACAGCAGCTTTTCGATGTCGGCGGCGATCTCGTCGGGTTTGGTCGCCGGTGCGTAGCGCTTGACGATCCGGCCGTCGCGCGCGACCAGAAACTTCGTGAAGTTCCATTTGATCGCCTTGAGCCCGAGGATGCCCGGCGCTTCGTCGGTCAGGTAGCGGTACAGCGGATGCGCGCCGTCGCCCTTCACGTCGATCTTCGCGAACATCGGGAACGTCACGCCGTAGTTGCGCTCGCAGAATGCGCCGATCTGCGCGGCGTCGCCCGGCTCCTGCTTGCCGAACTGGTTGCACGGGAAGCCGAGCACGAAGAAGCCGCGCGCCGCGTACTGGTCGTACAGCTTCTGCAGGCCCGCATACTGCGGCGTGAACCCGCACTCGCTCGCGGTATTGACGATCAGCAGCACCTTGCCGCGATACGCGTCGAGCGACGCCGGCGCGCCGGCGAGCGTCTCTGCGCTGAATGAATACAGTGTGGACATCGTGCCCCCTTCTTTCGCAATCGGATCGACCCGGAGTATAGGGCCTGCCTGCGCCGAAACGGTATCTACCGGACGGCCGATGCCCGGTGTGCGGCGCGCAGTCTAGAATAGCGGTTTTGGCCAGTCATTTCCGCCGTGATCCGTTTCAATCAGTTCAGCCTAGCGCGCGGCACCAAGCCGCTGTTCGACGCGGCCTCGTTCGTGCTCAATCCCGGCGAGAAAGCCGGCCTGATCGGCGCGAACGGCGCCGGCAAGTCGACGCTGTTCGCGGTCCTGCGCGGCGAGCTGCACGCCGACGCCGGCGATTTCTCGATGCCGCCGTCGTGGCGGATCGCCCACGTGTCGCAGGAAACCCCGGCCGTCGACCGCACGGCGCTCGACTACACGCTCGACGGCGACGCCGCGCTGCGTGAGATCGAGGCGCGCATCGCCGCCGCGTCCGCCGCGCATGACGGCTCGGCCGAAGCGGAAGCGCACGCGGCGTTCGCCGATGCCGACGGCTACACCGCCCCGGCGCGCGCCGAGGCGCTGCTGCTCGGCCTCGGCTTCACGCTCGCGCAGACGCGCGAGCCGGTCTCGAGCTTCTCGGGCGGCTGGCGCATGCGCCTGAACCTCGCGCAGGCGCTGATGTGCCGCTCCGACCTGCTGCTGCTCGACGAACCGACCAACCACCTCGACCTCGACGCGATCGTCTGGCTCGAAGACTGGCTGCACCGCTATCCCGGCACGCTCGTCGTGATCTCGCACGACCGCGAATTCCTCGATTCGATCTGCAACGTCACGCTGCATCTCGAAAACCGCCAGGTAAAGCGCTACGGCGGCAACTACTCGCAGTTCGAAGTGCTGCGCGCGCAGCAGCTCGCACTGCAGCAGAGCGCATACGAGAAGCAGCAGAAGACGGTCGCCCATCTGCAGAGCTTCATCGACCGCTTCAAGGCCAAGGCCACCAAGGCCCGGCAGGCGCAGAGCCGGATGAAGGCGCTCGAGAAGATGGAGCTGATCGCGCCGGCGCACGTCGCGTCGCCGTTCACGTTCGAATTCCGCACGCCGGACGCGGCGCCGAACCCGATGATGGTGATGGAAGACGTCCGCTGCGGCTATCACGCCGACGACGGCGGCGAGATCCCGATCGTCGAGCGCGTGTCGCTGTCGATCCAGAACGGCCAGCGCATCGGCCTGCTCGGCGCGAACGGCCAGGGCAAGTCGACGCTGATCAAGACGCTCGCAGCAACGCTCGAACCGCTGTCCGGGCACGTACGCGAAGGCAAGGGCCTGACGATCGGCTATTTCGCGCAGCACCAGCTCGAGACGCTGCGCGAGGACGATTCGCCGCTCGCGCACCTCGCGCGGCTCGCGCCCGACACCCGTGAACAGGAACTGCGCGACTTCCTCGGCGGCTTCAATTTCTCGGGCGACATGGCGACGAGCCCGGTCGGCCCGTTCTCGGGCGGCGAGAAGGCTCGCCTCGCGCTCGCGCTGATCATCTGGCAGAAGCCGAACCTGCTGCTGCTCGACGAACCGACCAACCACCTCGATCTCGAAACCCGCCACGCGCTGACGATGGCGCTCGCGCAATTCGATGGCACGCTGATCCTGGTATCGCACGACCGGCACCTGCTGCGCGCAACGACCGACCAGTTCATGCTCGTCGCAAAGCATCGGCTGCAACCGTTCGACGGCGATCTCGACGACTACCGCGACTGGCTGCTGCAGCACGCGGCCGAGCAGCGCGCCGCCGCGAAAGCCGACAGCGCCGCGGCGCAGGACGCCGGCCCGGCCGTCAATCGCAAGGATCAGAAGCGCCAGGAGGCCGAAGCGCGGCAGCGGCTGTCGCATCTGAAAAGGCCGCTGCAGACGCGCATCACGAAGCTGGAAAAGGAAATGGACGCGCTGCACACGGAGAAGGCTCGCCTCGACGCGTTCGTCGCCGATCCGGCCAGCTACGAAGCCGCTCGCAAGGTGGAGCTCACCGACGCGATCCGCAAGCTGGGTGATGTCAACGCGCGGCTCGAAACCATCGAGGCGGATTGGCTCGCGGCACAGGAAGAACTCGAGCAGATCGGCTGAATGCCACACCGCGCAGTGCCAACGCATGCGCCACTTGCGACAAGGCCGGGCGTAACGGCCCGGCCTGGGTGCGCATCGTCCGCCGCATGTGGCCCGGCGCCTCGGCAGCGCGATGAATCAGCGCCGCGGCAGCGTGTCCCGCGGCATCTGCTCGTCGTCGCCCATCAGGTGGCGACGCCCCTGCGTCGGCCGGCGCATCGCCGCGACGACTTCCGCCTCCGTCACGTCCTCGGCGACGACCCGGCGAGCGATGCGCCCTTCGTCGTCGATCCATTCGACGATCCGGCACCCGCCGCCCCACGGCTGGCGGATCGGCTCCGATACGCGGCAGCCGCGCAGGTTGTAAAGGCGTCCGCCGGGCGCCTGCCCATATTGTTTGAACATAGGTCCCTTTCGCATTGCGCGGTTCGACAGTCCGCCCAAGGATAGGGAAAAGCGATGTCCGCCGGGTTACACAACCCTACGGATTGTTTACATCGAATTACGTGACAGATCGCCGGAGGCATCGCCTCCGGCGTGCGGGAATGCTCATTCGAGCCCGCGGACGCGGTCGATTGCCTGCTCGATCCGGTCGACCGCCATCACCTCGAGGCCGTCGATCGGCTGCTTCGGCGCGTTCGCCTTCGGGATCAGCGCGAGCGTAAAGCCGAGCTTCGCGGCCTCGCGCAGGCGCTCCTGGCCGCGTGGGCACGGCCGGATCTCGCCGGCCAGGCCCACTTCACCGAACACGATCAGGCCCTTCGGCAGCGGCTTGTTGCGCATCGACGAATGGATCGCGAGCAGCACCGCGAGGTCGGCGGCGGGCTCGGTGATCTTCACGCCGCCCACCGCGTTGAGGAACACGTCCTGGTCGAAGCACGCGATGCCCGCGTGGCGGTGCAGCACCGCGAGCAGCATCGCGAGCCGGTTCTGCTCGAGGCCGACCGCGAGACGGCGCGGGTTCGGCACATGCGCGGTGTCGACGAGCGCCTGGATCTCGACGAGCAGCGGGCGCGTGCCCTCCTGCGTGACGAGCACGCACGAGCCGGGCACGACCTGCTCGTGCTGCGACAGGAACAGCGCGGACGGGTTGGCGACGCCGCGCAGCCCGCGCTCGGTCATCGCGAACACGCCCAGCTCGTTCACGGCGCCGAAGCGGTTCTTGAACGCGCGCACGAGGCGGAACGACGAATGCGTGTCGCCTTCGAAGTACAGCACCGTGTCGACGATGTGCTCGAGCACGCGCGGGCCCGCCAGGTTGCCCTCCTTCGTCACGTGCCCGACCATGATGATCGCGGTGCCGGACTGCTTCGCGATGCGCGTGAGCTGCGCCGCGCACTCGCGCACCTGCGCGACCGAGCCCGGCGCCGACGTGAGCGCCTCCGAATAGACGGTCTGGATCGAGTCGACGACCGCGACGTCCGGCCGCTCCGCATCGACCGCCGCCTGGATCTTCTCGAGCTGGATCTCCGCGAGCAGCTTCAGCTCGGCGGCCGGCGTGCCGCCGTCGAGCAGCGACAGCCGTTGCGCGCGCAACGCGATCTGCGCGGCCGATTCCTCGCCGCTGATATAGAGCGCGCGGCGCTCGCTCGCGATGCCCGCGAGCGACTGCAGCAGCAGCGTCGACTTGCCGATGCCCGGATCGCCGCCGATCAGCACCACGCCGCCCGCGACCAGGCCGCCGCCGAGCACGCGGTCGAATTCGCCGATGCCGGTCGAGAAGCGCGGCACGTCGGCCGCCTCGATGTCGACGAGGCGCTGCACCGGCGCGCGTTTCGCAAGCGACTGGAAGCGGTGCGCCGACGGCGATTCAGCGACCGATTCGACGAGCGTGTTCCAGGCCTGACACGACGGGCACTGCCCCTGCCACTTCGGGGACTGGCCGCCGCACTCGCTGCAGACGTAGAGCGTTTTCTGTTTGGCCACGCGGTGCGCCCTTATTCCGCGCGCACCGGTACGCGGGCGGCCACCGCGCACATCAGTTCATAGCCGATCGTCCCGCAGTGCCGCGCCACGTCGTCGATCGGCAGATCGTTGCCCCACAGTTCGACGCGTGCGCCGACACCGGCCTGCGGGCACGGCGTCAGGTCGACGGTGATCATGTCCATCGACACGCGGCCGACGATCCGCGTGCGGATGCCGTCGACGATCACCGGCGTGCCCTCGGGCGCGACGCGCGAATAGCCGTCCGCGTAGCCGCACGCGACGACGCCGATCCGCATCTGCGCCGGCGCCGAGAACGTCGAGCCGTAGCCGATCGATTGCCCTTTCGCGATCGTCTGCACCGCGATCAGCTCGGACGCGAGCGTCATCGCCGGCTTCAGGCCCGTATCGGCGATGTCGGCGGAGCGCCCGGACGGCGACGCGCCGTACAGCACGATCCCCGGGCGCACCCAGTCGAAATGGGTTTGCGGATGCCAGAGCACCGCCGCCGAATTCGCGAGGCTGCGCGCGCCGGCAATGCTTTGCGCGCCGCGCTCGAACGCGGCCAACTGCTCGGCGACGCCGCGCTCGCTGTCCGCGTCCGAAAAATGAGTCATCAACGTGATCTGGCCGATGCCGTGGCAGGCACGCGCCCGTTCCCACGCGGCGCGATACTTCTCGGGCGAGTAGCCGAGGCGGTTCATCCCGCTGTTCATCTTCAGCTGCACGTTGACGGGCTTCGACAGCCGCGCCGTTTCCAGCATCCGCATCTGCTCGTCGTTGTGGACGGTCGTGGTCAGGCTGTAGCGGTCGATCACGTCGATGTCGGTCGAGCGGAAGAATCCTTCCAGCAGCAGGATCGGGCCGGCCCAGCCGAGTTCGCGCAGCTTGACGGCCTCGTCGAGGTCGAGCAGGCCGAAGCCGTCGGTGCCGCGCAGGCCGGGAAACACGCGCGCGAGGCCGTGACCGTAGGCGTTCGCCTTGACGACCGCCCAAACCTTGGACTGGCCGGCGTAGCGGCGGACGACGGAAAGATTGTTCGCGAGAGCGGCGGTGTGGATGGTGGCGGAGATCGGGCGCGGCATGGGAAATTTACGTAAAGACGCTTGCGAATCATCAGCTTACCGTGCCTTTTGAGCACCGAAGCCGACAACTTGCGGAACGATCGGGGAATCTTGCTAGTCCGAATTGCTGTATTTTCGTGTTATAAAGCCGTGCGCACAACCCATTTCGAACGGAATAAGCCGATCGCATACCTGGCGGCCTACGCGGCCGGGCCGCAGCGACGAACGCATCGCATCAGATGAAAAAAGGTTTTTACACCATCATGGCCGCGCAGTTTTTCTCGTCGCTGGCCGACAATGCGCTCCTCATCGCCGCCATCGCCCTGCTGAAAGACCTTCACGCCCCGAACTGGATGACACCGCTGCTGAAGCTGTTCTTCGTGTTGTCCTATGTCGTGCTCGCGGCGTTCGTCGGCGCCTTCGCGGATTCCCGCCCGAAGGGCCGCGTGATGTTCATCACCAACTCGATCAAGGTCGTCGGCTGCCTGATCATGCTGTTCGGCGCCCATCCGCTGGTTGCGTACGGGATCGTCGGCTTCGGCGCGGCGGCCTACTCGCCCGCCAAATACGGCATTCTCACCGAGCTCCTGCCGGCCGACCGGCTCGTCGCGGCGAACGGCTGGATCGAAGGCACGACCGTCAGCTCGATCATCCTCGGCACCGTGCTCGGCGGCGCGCTGATCAGCCCGCACATCGCATCGCACGTGATCGCGCACACGCCGTCGTGGATCAACACGCCGGCCGAATCCGCGATGGCGATCATCATGGCGATCTATGTCGTCGCCGCGCTGTTCAACCTGCGCATTCCCGATACCGGCGCACGCTACCCGCGCCAGCAGCACGGCCCGATCAGGCTCGTCACCGACTTCGCCGACTGCTTCATGGCGCTCTGGCGCGACAAGCTCGGCCAGATCTCGCTGGCCGTCACGACGCTGTTCTGGGGCGCCGGCGCGACGCTGCAGTTCATCGTGCTGAAATGGGCCGAGGTGTCGCTCGGCATGTCGCTGTCCGAAGGCGCACTGCTGCAGGCGGTCGTCGCGGTCGGCGTCGCGGCCGGCGCGATCGCCGCCGCGGGCCGGATCCCGCTGAAGAAGTCGCTGACGGTGCTGCCCGTCGGCATCATCATGGGCGTCGCCGTGATGCTGATGGCGTTCTACACGCGCGACATGATCCCGTCGAACTGGGTCCTCCATCTCGGCCACATCCGCATGCCGATCTACCTGCTCATCGCGTACATCTTCCTGATGTGCGTCGGTGCGCTGTCCGGCTACTTTGTCGTGCCGATGAACGCGCTGCTGCAGCATCGCGGCCACGTGCTGCTGTCGGCCGGCCACTCGATCGCGGTGCAGAACTTCAACGAGAACCTGTCGGTGCTCGTGATGCTGTGCCTGTACGCGGTGCTCGTGTGGCTCGACGTGCCGGTCGGCGTCGTGATCGTGCTGTTCGGCACCTTCGTCTGCCTGACGATGTGGCTCGTGATGCGCCGCCACCAGGCGAACCAGCGCCAGTTCGATTCGGTCGCGCTGATCGGCGAATCGAAGCACTGACGCTACACTTCCCGTTTCCGCATGCCCGCGCCGGTTGCCGAACCGGCGCCTTGCCATCATGACGCACCCGATTCCCAACGTCCTGACGATCGCCGGCTCCGACTCCGGCGGCGGCGCAGGCATCCAGGCCGACCTGAAGACGTTCTCCGCGCTCGGCGCGTACGGCGCGAGCGTGATCACCGCGCTGACCGCGCAGAACACGCGCGGCGTGACCGGCGTGCATGCGCCCGACGCCGCGTTCGTGACCGCGCAGCTCGACGCCGTGTTCGACGACATCCGCATCGACGCGGTGAAGATCGGCATGCTCGCCAATGCGGCGATCGTGCATGCGGTCGCCGACGCGCTGCGGCGCTACGCGCCCCGCTACGTCGTGCTCGACACGGTGATGATCTCGAAGAGTGCGCACGCGCTGCTCGCGCCGGACGCGGTCGATGCGCTGCGCGGCGCGCTGCTGCCGCTTGCGACCGTCGTCACGCCGAACCTGCCCGAAGCGGCGGCGCTGCTCGGCGACGCGCATGCGACGACCGAGGACGAGATGGTCCGGCAAGGGCAGGCGCTGGTGAAAATGGGCGCGCACGCGGTGCTGATGAAGGGCGGCCATCTGCCGGATGCCGACGCGAGCCCCGACTGGCTCGTCGACGCGACGCACGCCGTGCGGCTCGACGGCCCGCGCGTGCCTGTCGCCAATACGCACGGCACCGGCTGCACGCTGGCATCCGCGATCGCCGCGCTGCTGCCGCGGCATCCCGACCTGGAAAGCGCCGTGCGCGACGCGAAGGCCTACCTGACCGGCGCGATCGCCGCGAGCGGCCGTCTCGACGTCGGTCACGGCGTCGGGCCCGTGCATCACTTCCACCGCTGGTGGTAAGCGGCGGCCCGCGCAGCGTCAGTCCGCCTTTGCAGCAAACGCCCGCGCCTGCTCCGGCCAGTCGTCCGGCACGATGAACCCGCGGGCCGTCTCACGCCACGCGGCGTCGGCGTCCGGCCGATAGACCCCGATCAATGCCGGCGCCTCGCGCGCCGACAGGACGGCCGGCAGCGCCTGTGCCGCCGCAAGCGGCTCGGGCGCGCTGGCGCCGTTTGCGATGCGCCGCGGCGCGAGCCACGCAAGGCGCGGCAGCACCGCCCACGCGGCATCCTCCGGCAGCGCGGCGGCCCACGCCGCCCACTGCGCGCGGGTCAGCCAGAAGCCGCGCGGATGGTCCGGCGCGACTTCCTCGCGCACATCCGGCAACGGCGCGCCATGCGGGTAGAACAGCCATCCCTTGATGAACATCTGCGCATCGGACGGCTTGCCGTAGCCGAGCAGCGCGAAGCCGTCGCGCCCGCTCAGGCGCAGCTGGTGATCGATCAGCCGGCGGCGCTTGCGATCGAAGCGGTCGACGAGATTCGGTCCGACGAAGTCGGCCAGCGATGCCGTGCCTTGCACGGGCGCGCACAGATAGCACTTCACCGCGAGTTCCCAGTGCAGGCGCCGCCCGCCGGGCGTGTCGACGAGGAAATCCACCTCGCCGAGCGTCTGGCGGTTGCTGCGCAGCGCAAGATTGGCCGCGACGAGCCGCAGCGACGGCCCGTGCGTCAGGAAGTATTCGAGCAGGCATTCGGCGTAGCGGCCGAGCCGGACCGGCCGCAGCCCCTCGAGCGCGCGATGCAGCGGCTCGGGCGCCGCGTCGAGCGCGGCCAGCCATGCCTCGGCCGCCGCCCGCTCCGCGGCATCGGCCCACGGCCGCGCGAGCGGCGCGCCGGGCGCCGCGGCGAGCAGGTCCGGGCTCGACAGCAGCCATGCCAGATCGCGGACCGCGGCATCGCGCAGCGTTTCGACGAACGACGACGCCGCGCCGGCCGTCATGGCGCGGACCGCTCGCCGTTCGCCTCGCCGGAGGCCGCCCCACGGATGGCCGCCCCACGGAACGTATCGCGCGCGAGGCACAGGTCGGCCCATGCCTTCGCCTTGTCCTGCAGGCTGCGCAGCAGATAGGCGGGGTGGTAGGTGACGATCACCGGCACGCCTTCGTACGTGTGCACGCGGCCGCGCAGCGACGCGATGCTGGCGTCCGTCTTCAGCAGCGTCTGCGCGGCGAAGCGCCCGAGCGCGACGATCAGCTTCGGCTTCACGAGCGCGACCTGGCGCTGCAGGTACGGCTCGCAGCGCGCGACCTCGTCCGGCTCCGGGTTGCGGTTGCCGGGCGGGCGGCACTTGATCACGTTGGCGATGTAGACGTTGTCGCCGCGTTCGAGCGACAGCGACCGCAGCATGTTGTCGAGCAGCTTGCCGGCCTGGCCGACGAACGGCTCGCCCTGTTTGTCCTCGTTTTCACCCGGCGCCTCGCCGATCAGCATCCAGTCCGCCTCGCGATCGCCGACGCCGAACACGGTGTTGGTCCGCTTCTCGCAGAGGCCGCAGCGCGTGCAGTCGGCCACGCGCGCCGCGAGCGCGTCCCAGTCGAGTTCCGCGACCGGTGTTTCGGCTGGGCGCGGGTCTGCGGCGGGTGCAAGCTCCGCCGGCGGGGCTGCGTCGAACCACGCGAAATCGTCGTCGGTGAGCGGCGGTGCGTCGTCGGCGGGCGGGGTGAAATCGTCGCCGCGCGCAGCCGATGCGGGTTGCGCGGGCATCGCGCGGCGGCCGGCTGCGGGATCCGCATCTGCATAAGCTTGCGGCGCGGGCGACGCGGCAGGCAATCGCGCGCCGCCATCGTCACGCACCGCTGCCGCTCCGCCCGCTTCGGCGAAAACGCGCGCCGGTCGCGGCGGCGCGTCGGCCGGCCGCGCGGCCGTCTGCGTGGCCGCCGCGGCCGGGATCTCTCCTGCAGCGACGCCGACGGGCGTTTCCACCTGCTCTCCCGCCGCCTGCGTCACGGCCTCCTGCCCGGGTGCCGCCGGCACCTCGCCTGCGTTCAGCCCGCGCCGCACCCAGCGGTGCGTCAGCCCCATCTCCTCGAGTGCCGCTTCAGCCCACGCCATGCGCGCCTCCGTCCCTGTTCAGCGTCAGACGCATCACGATCGCGTCCTCCCGGCTGCGATGCCGCGCCGGATAGTAGTTCTTGCGCCGCCCGATCGTCACGAAGCCGAAGCGCTCGTACAGATGGATCGCGCGCGGATTCGACGGCCGCACCTCGAGCAGCACCCCTTCGAGCCCCTCCGCCTGCGCGATGCGCACCGCCTCGCGCAGCAGCGCGAGCCCGGCGCCCGAGCATTGCGCGGCCGGCGCGACGCACAGGTTCAGCAGGTGCATCTCGTCGATCACGGGCATCAGCACACAATAGCCGACGAGTGCGCCCGTCACGTGACGCAGGCACACGCCGAAGTAGCCGTTGCGCAGCGAGTCTTCGAAGTTGCCGCGGCTCCACGGGAATTCGTAGGCGGCGCGCTCGATCTCGACGACCTCGTCGAGATCGGCGTCCGTCATCGGCGACAGATACCGGTCGCTCAGCAGCACGCCGGTCATCCCTGCGCTCCTCCCGGCCGGGCCGCGCGCGCCGCCATCCGTTCGGCGGTAGTCTGCGCGACCTTGTCGCGCACGTACTCGGGCGCGGCCTGGTCGGCCGGCACCGTGCGCCCGGCGCGAAACGCGCGCAGCGCGACGTGCGCGACCGCCAGCGCATGCGGCAACGCGTCGCCGTCGGCCGCCGCGGCGCGCGCGAGCGCCGGCAGCTGCGCGCCGAACGCAGCGGCCGCGTTGCCCGCGAGCGTGAACGGCACGTCGGGCACGCCCACCGCGCCGGGCGCATCGAGCGCGGCCGGGTGCAGCGTGCGCCAGTCGCCGGCGGCTTCGTCCCATGCGAAATCGGCCCAGTAGACCTCGTCCATCCGCGCATCGAGCGCGGCCAGCACGCGCGCCGTACCCGGCGCGCGCAGCCGCGCGTGCTCGGCACACGCGAGCAGCGTGCCGACCGGCACGACCGGCAGCCCGCGGCCGAACGCGAGGCCCTGCGTGATGCCGGTCGCGGTGCGCAGGCCCGTGAACGAGCCGGGGCCCGCGCCGAACGCGATCGCGTCGCAGTCGGCGAGCGTCAGCCCCGATTCGGCGAAGAGTTCCTGGATCGCCGGCAGCACGCGCGTGCTCGAGACGGCGCCCGTCAGTTCGTGGCGGACCCAGCTTTGTGGGGCGGAAGCGGCGGATTCGGCCGTGGCCGAGCGCAGCAATGCGACCGAGCAGTATTCGGTCGACGTATCGATGGCGAGGAGCACTGTTTGCATCATGGCCGACATTGTAATGCGGCGCCCCGCTCCCACGGGCGATCGCCGCGGCCCATGATGCCGGCCCGGCGCACGCGCCGGTTTGGAAGGATCGCTCGACCCGCCGCGGCGGCGCGCTTGTTAAGATCGCCCGACTTGAAACCTCCACGGAGACACCCGATGAGCGACATCACCGCCCAGTTCAACCAGGCCCAGGAAGACGTGAAGCAACTGTCCGAGCGCCCGGGCAACCTCACGCTGCTGCGCCTCTATGCGCTCTTCAAGCAAGCGACGGACGGCGACGCGCACGGCGACAAGCCGGGCTTCACCGATATCGTCGGCAAGTACAAGTACGACGCATGGGACGCGCTGAAAGGCACGTCGCAGGATGCCGCAAAGCAGCAATACGTCGAGCTCGTCGAATCGCTGAAGAACGGCACCGCGTCCTGATTGCATTCAGCCGCAACACAATGGTGGCGCAGCGCAGCAAAAATCACTATAATGCTCGCTGCGTCACATCCGCGCTCGGCCCATCGGCCGTCCGGCCAGACGCCTCGCTGCGTTAAGCTCCAATCCGGTTTAGAACCTGTCCCCTTCCTGCTTCGGCTCTCGCGGCCGTCACTTATCAGGCTGGCGGCAACGCTGTCATAGCACGCCGCACCCAAAACAGCTTCTAGCCTCATCCGCCACGTGACTGGCGGATTGCACCCGTTTTCCGATTTGCTCGTTGAATCCGACAACTTGGGCATGCGCGATTGGCGCCGACGTTTCACCCACTGTGTTTCAAGGATTGTTATGACTTCGAGCATTTCCACCAGCCCCCTCAACGCGACCGCCGACAAGGCACTCGGTCTCGACGACGCCGCGCAGGCTGCAGCCGCGCCGGCCGCCGACGAGCCGACCTTCGCGTCGCTCGGGCTGTCGCCGGAGATCGTCTCCGCGCTGGAGGCCGCCGGCTACGTGAAGCCGACGCCGGTGCAGCAGCGCGCGATTCCGGCCGGCATCGCCGGCCGCGACCTGCTGGTGTCGAGCCCGACGGGTTCGGGCAAGACCGCAGCCTTCATGCTGCCCGCGATCGAGCGTTTCGCGCAGCTCCAGAAGGCGCAGGCGCAGCAGCCGCGCGCGCCGCGCGAACCGAACAACGGCGATCGCCGTGTCCGCCGTCCGCAGCCGGTCGCACGCCCCGGCCTCCTCGTGCTGACGCCGACCCGCGAACTCGCGATGCAGGTCACGACGGCCGCATCGACGTACGGCAAGCACCTGAAGCGCCTGCGCACGGTCAGCATCCTCGGCGGTGTCGCCTATGGCCAGCAGTTGATGCTGCTCGCGAAGAACCCTGAAATCCTCGTCGCGACCCCGGGCCGCCTGCTCGACCACCTCGAGCGCGGCCGCATCGACCTGTCCGAACTGAAGATGCTCGTGCTCGACGAAGCCGACCGCATGCTCGACATGGGCTTCATCGAAGACATCGAGACGATCGTCGACGCCACGCCCGAATCGCGCCAGACGATGCTGTTCTCGGCCACGCTCGACGGCAAGATCGGCTCGCTGACGAGCCGCCTGCTGAAGGATCCGGAGCGCATCGAGATCCAGCAGCGCCTCGAGTCGCGCGCGAACATCGCGCAGACCGTGCACTACGTGGACGACCGCGACCACAAGGATCGCCTGCTCGATCACCTGCTGCGCGACAACGCGCTCGACCAGGCGATCATCTTCACGGCGACCAAGATCGACGCCGACCAGCTCGCCGGCCGCCTCGCGGACGCGGGCTTCGAATCGGCCGCGCTGCACGGCGACCTGCCGCAGGGCGCACGCAACCGCACGATCCGCGCCCTGCGCGAGCGCCGCGTGCGCGTGCTCGTCGCGACCGACGTCGCGGCGCGCGGCATCGACATCCCCGGCATCACGCACGTGTTCAACTACGACCTGCCGAAGTTCGCGGAAGACTACGTGCACCGCATCGGCCGTACCGGCCGCGCGGGCCGCTCGGGCATCGCGGTGAGCCTCGTGCATCACGCCGAACAAGGCGCGCTGAAGCGCATCGAGCGCTTCGTGCGCTCGCCGCTGCCGGTCAACGTGATCGAAGGCTTCGAGCCGCGCAAGGCGCCCCCGCGCAACGATCGCGGCAACGGCGGCCGCGGCCGTCCGGGTGGCGGCAACGGTGGCGGCCGTCGCTTCGGCGGCAAGCCGGGCGGCGGTTACGGCAACGGCAACGGTAGCGGCCGCAGCTATGGCGGCGGCGGCGGCAACGGCGGCTGGAGCGGCAAGCCGGGCGGCAGCCGCGACGGCGGCAACCGCCGCAGCGACGGCCAGCGCGGCGGCCCGCGACGCAGCAATTCGGCGTCGTGACGGCGTGCGGACGGCCTCGTCGGCCGTCCGTCGATCGCCCCGCAACACGCAACCGGCGCACCCGCGCCGGTTTTTTTTCGCCTCGGCCAACATTTCACGATGCGAAAAATTTTTTTGTGTCGTAAAAAATCATGCTGCGTGGCACAACCCACGATATTGCGGGATGGGAAAGTCCATTTCTCATCACGGAATGCCTGATTCAAGATACTGAATTATAACGATTTAAATTTTCAAGGCTTCCTGAAAAAGCCCCTGTTTCGCGACTCCCTGTTTGCCTAGACTCTTATACAAGACTTCACGAAACGGAACGCCACGCTCTCCGCCTCGTGAAAAGCGTCTCCGTCTTCGGATTCATCCGATTCAGGCAACACCATGTCAAGGAGCACATCATGTCGCGTCAGCAACAGGCACAGGAACTGCAAAAGCAATGGGAAACCGATCCGCGCTGGAAAGGCATCAAGCGCAGCTACTCGGCTGAGGACGTGGTCCGCCTGCGCGGCTCGATCCAGGTCGAGCACACGCTGGCCAAGCGCGGCGCGGAAAAGCTGTGGGGCCTCATCAGCAACGAACCGTTCGTCAACGCGCTCGGCGCGCTGACCGGCAACCAGGCCATGCAGCAGGTGAAGGCCGGCCTCAAGGCGATCTACCTGTCGGGCTGGCAAGTCGCGGGCGACGCGAACCTCGCGGGCGAAATGTACCCGGACCAGTCGCTGTACCCGGCGAACTCGGTGCCGCAGGTCGTCAAGCGCATCAACAACACGCTGACGCGCGCCGACCAGATCCAGTGGTCGGAAGGCAAGAACCCGGGCGACGAGGGCTACGTCGATTTCTTCGCGCCGATCGTGGCTGACGCGGAAGCCGGCTTCGGCGGCGTGCTGAACGCGTTCGAACTGATGAAGGCGATGATCGAAGCCGGCGCATCGGGCGTCCACTTCGAAGACCAGCTCGCATCGGTGAAGAAGTGCGGCCACATGGGCGGCAAGGTGCTGGTGCCGACCCGCGAAGCGGTCGCGAAGCTCGCGGCGGCACGTCTCGCAGCGGACGTGATGGGCACGCCGACCGTGCTGGTCGCCCGTACCGACGCGGAAGCCGCGGATCTGATCACCTCCGACATCGACGACAACGACAGGCCGTTCCTGACGGGCGAGCGCACGGTCGAAGGCTTCTTCCGCACGAAGCCGGGCCTCGAACAGGCGATCTCGCGCGGCCTCGCGTATGCGCCGTACGCCGACCTGATCTGGTGCGAAACCGGCAAGCCGGATCTCGAGTACGCGAAGAAGTTCGCGGAAGCGATCCACAAGCAGTTCCCGGGCAAGATGCTGTCGTACAACTGCTCGCCGTCGTTCAACTGGAAGAAGAACCTCGACGACGCGACGATCGCGAAGTTCCAGAAGGAACTCGGCGCGATGGGCTACAAGTTCCAGTTCATCACGCTCGCTGGCTTCCACGCGCTGAACTACTCGATGTTCAACCTCGCGCACGGCTACGCCCGCACGCAGATGAGCGCGTTCGTCGAGCTGCAGCAGGCCGAATTCGCGGCAGCGGACAAGGGCTTCACCGCGGTGAAGCACCAGCGCGAGGTCGGCACCGGCTACTTCGACGCGGTGACGCAGACGGTCGAACGCGAAGCGTCGACGACCGCGCTGCACGGCTCGACCGAAGACGAACAGTTCTTCGACGGCAAGAAGGTCGCCTGAGACGCCCCGGCGTCATGCCGACGCCCGCCGGTCATGCGGCGGCGGGCGTCGGCGCCCGAATCACGAAAGAGCATCAGGGAGAAGACGGCGGGCGCGCGACGGCAGGCGCGCGACCCGCCGCGCGGCCTGCGGGCCGCACACGACGACGCGCGCCGGCCCAGCCGGCATGCGCTGCTTTCAGCCTCGGCCGGAAAGCCCGCCCCGCTTCGCGCGGGCCGGCGCCTGGCCTACCGATAGACGATCACCGGAATTTTCGTATGGGTCAGCACGCGCTGCGTTTCGCTGCCGATCAGCAGACTGCCGAGCCCGCGTCGCCCGTGCGACGCCATGAAGATCACATCGCAGCCGCCTCGTTCGGCCGCCTCGATGATGCCGAGGTATGGCGACGGATGAACGCTCGTCCAGGTGTCGCAGTGGACACCCGCCTGCCGCGCGGCAGATTCCACCTCGTCGAGATGCGTGCGTGCCTCGCGCTCGCTGCGCGCCCGGAAATCGGCGGGCGGCTCGATGATCACCTCCGAGAACGGCGAGTACGGATACTGCGGCAGGCACGCATAGGCCGTCACGCGCGCGCCGACCGCGCGGGCGAGATCGATCGCGCCGTCGATCGCCTTCTTCGACAGGTCGGACCCGTCGGTCGGAACGAGGATGTGCTTGAACATCGCGCCCTCCATCGTCAATCGCACGTTGTGCGCCGCGCCGCCTGCCGCGGCCGCGACGCCACCGGTATGCCTGTTTCGATTGTAGTGTGCGAAAACGTGCCGCCAGCCGGGGCAGCGGGTTCGCCCTCATATCGGAAACACGCGGGTCGGGCGGCAGCGCCGCTCGCCCCGCTGCCGCTAGCCCCAATAACCGGGCCGCTCGTACGTGTGCTTCAGGTAATCGAGAAACAGCCGCACGCGCAACGGCAGGTGCCGGCGCTGCGGAAACACCGCGTGGATGCCGATCGGCGGCGCGGCGAACGCGTCGAGCACGCTGACGAGGCGGCCGGCCGCGATGTCCTCGCCGACTTCCCACCACGAGCGCCACGCGAGGCCGTGGCCCGCCAGGCACCACTCGTGCAGCACCGCGCCGTCCGAGCACTCCATCATGCCGCTCACGCGGATCGACACGACCTTGCCGTCCTCCTGGAATGCCCAGCCGCGCTGCTGGTTCGCGTTCGCGGCGAGCGCAAGGCAGTTGTGCCGCGCGAGCTCCGCGAGCGTCGCCGGCGTGCCGCGCCGCGCGAGATACGCCGGCGACGCGACGCACACCCGGCGGTTCTCGCCGAGTTTCAGCGACACCAGCGACGAATCGGGCAGCTCGCCGAGCCGCACCGCGCAATCGAAGCCCTCGTTGACGAGGTCGACCATCCGGTCGGACAGGTCGAGCGTGACCGACACGTCCGGATGCGCGCAGCTGAATTCGGGCACGAGCGGCGCGACGTGCCGCCGGCCGAAACCGGCCGGCGCGGAGATCCGCAGGTGGCCGCTCGCCTTCACGCCGCCCGCGGACACGCTCGCCTCCGCGTTCTGCATGTCGTTGATGATGCGCTGGCAATCCTCGAGGAACGCCGAGCCTTCGAAGGTCAGCGTGAGCTTGCGCGTCGTGCGCACCAGCAGCTTGACGCCGAGCCGCTCCTCGAGCGCGTCGAGCCGGCGGCCGATGATCGCCGGCGCGACCCCTTCCGCGTGCGCGGCCGCCGACAGGCTGCCTTTCGCCGCGACCGCGGCGAACGTTTCGATCTGTTTGAACCGGTCCATGAATCGGGAGGACGGCGCCAACGTCCCTCATATTGACTGAAGCGGCTCCAGATTAGGTATATGAAAGTAAAAGATCAAGTGATGTTTAGCGTCTTTTTTAGCACTGACGAGCACGAATAAAATCGTTTCCGACCTCTGATACTGGAGCGCAAGGCTATGTCGGCCACAACGACACTCTCTCCTGACGCCATTCTCTTCGACGCATACGGAACGTTGTTCGACGTGCATGCGGTCGTGGCCGCGGCAGAGCAGATGTTCCCCGGCCACGGGGAACGGTTGTCGCAGCTGTGGCGACGCAAGCAAATCGAATACTCGCAGCTGCGTACGCTCGCCGATCCGGCCGGCGCCCGCTACCGCCCGTTCTGGGACATCACGCTCGACGCGCTGCGCTTCGCCGCGCGCGCGCTCGGCCTCGCGCTCAACAGCGCCGCCGAGAAACGCCTGATGGACGAATATGCGTGCCTGTCCACCTATCCCGATACCGTGCCCGCGCTGCGCAAGCTGCGCGCGCTCGACCCGCGCCCGCAACTCGCGATCCTGTCGAACGGCAACCCGCAGATGCTCGACATCGCGATCAAGAGCGCCGGCATGAACGGCCTGTTCGACCGCGTGCTGTCGGTCGATGCGGTGCGCGCGTACAAGCCGTGCCCGGCCGCCTATGCGCTCGGCACCGCCGCGTTCGGGGCGCACCCGCGCGACATCGTGTTCGTGTCGTCGAACGGCTGGGACGTGACGGGCGCCGCATGGTTCGGCTACACGACGTTCTGGCTCAACCGCACGGGCGCGCCCGCCGAGGAGCTCGGCGCGCCGCCGGACGGCACCGGCGCCGGCATGGCCGACCTGCTCGCTTTCCTCGCCACCCCGGCTCCGTCCGGCAGACCTGCCAGCCGCGCGCGCCCCGGCCCGGGCGCGTAACGCCTGCATCGCTGCCGGCCACTTCCCCCTTTACCGAAACCGCAACTGACCGACCAAGGAGATGAGACTCATGATCACCCCGCTCACGCTGCCGCAAGGCATGGCGATTACCGGCGAGATTCGCCCGGGCTACGAAGCAATCCTGACGCCCGACGCCCTTGCGCTCGTCGCGGCGCTGCACCGCACGTTCGAACCGCGCCGCCAGACGCTGCTGCAGGCGCGCGCCGAACGCACGAAGCGTCTCGACGCCGGCGAGCGCCCCGACTTCCTGGCCGACACGAAGGCCATCCGCGAAGGCGACTGGAAGGTCGCGCCGCTGCCGGCCGACCTGCAATGCCGCCGCGTCGAAATCACCGGCCCGGTCGAGCGCAAGATGATCATCAACGCGCTGAACTCGGGCGCCGATTCGTACATGACGGACTTCGAGGATTCGAACGCGCCGAGCTGGACGAACCAGATCGACGGCCAGATCAACCTGAAGGACGCGATCCGCCGCACGATCTCGCTCGAGCAGAACGGCAAGTCGTACAAGCTGAACGACAAGGTCGCGACGCTGATCGTGCGCCCGCGCGGCTGGCACCTCGACGAGAAGCACGTGACGGTCGACGGCCAGCGCGTGTCCGGCGGCATCTTCGATTTCGCGCTGTTCCTGTTCCATAACGCGAAGGAGCTGATCGCACGCGGCTCGGGCCCGTACTTCTACCTGCCGAAGATGGAAAGCCATCTCGAGGCGCGCCTGTGGAACGACATCTTCGTCGCCGCGCAGGAAGCGGTCGGCGTGCCGCGCGGCACGATCCGCGCGACCGTGCTGATCGAGACGATCCTCGCCGCGTTCGAGATGGACGAAATCCTGTACGAGCTGCGCGAGCACAGCTCGGGCCTGAACGCGGGCCGCTGGGACTACATCTTCTCGGCGATCAAGAAGTTCAAGAACGACCGCGACTTCTGCCTCGCTGACCGTTCGAAGATCACGATGACCGTGCCGTTCATGCGCGCATACGCGCTGCTGCTGCTGAAGACCTGCCACAAGCGCAACGCGCCGGCGATCGGCGGCATGAGCGCGCTGATCCCGATCAAGAACGATCCGGAAGCGAACGACAAGGCAATGGGCGGCGTGCGCTCGGACAAGCAGCGCGATGCAACCGACGGCTACGACGGCGGCTGGGTCGCGCACCCGGGCCTCGTGCCGATCGCGATGGAAGAGTTCGTCAAGGTGCTCGGCGACAAGCCGAACCAGATCGCCAAGCAACGCGACGACGTGCAGGTCGAAGGCAAGAACCTGCTCGACTTCCAGCCGGAAGCGCCGATCACCGAGGCCGGCCTGCGCAACAACATCAACGTCGGCATCCACTACCTCGGCGCATGGCTCGACGGCAACGGCTGCGTGCCGATCCACAACCTGATGGAAGACGCGGCGACGGCCGAGATTTCCCGTTCGCAGGTGTGGCAATGGATCCGTTCGCCGAAGGGCGTGCTCGACGACGGCCGCAAGGTGACCGCGGAGCTCGTGCGTGACTACGCGAAGGCCGAGCTCGAGAACGTGAAGAAGTCGGTCGGCGGCAACACCCAGCCGTATGAGCGCGCCGCGGCGATCTTCGAGCAGATGTCTACGTCGGAAGGCTTCACGGAGTTCCTGACGCTGCCGCTGTACGAGGAGATCTGACGCAGCCGGCTAGGTGCGGCCGGCTAGGTGCGGCCGGCTAGGTGCGGCCGGTTGGGCGCGGCCCGCGGTCGCACCTTTCACGCCGCGCACGGCACACGAAAAAGGCGCCCTCGGGCGCCTTTTTCTCATGCTGCGTCGACCGTCACGCGCTCACGCGCTCACGCTCGCGCCGATGCTGAACCCAGTCGCCCGACGCGATGCGCGGCTTGTCCGTCACCGCGTGCGCGGCAATCGGGTAATACAGGCATGCGTACTGCCGGCCGCCCAGCTCGACGGTTGCCGTCTCGGGCTTGAACAGGCTGTCGACGCCCGGATAGACGCGCTCGATCTCGTCGAGCACCGGCACGAGCCGCTCGTCCACTTCGTAGACGTCGCCCCAGACGAGCGCCCTGGCATCGGCCGCGGCGACCATGCCCGGATACGTGCCGCAATCGTAGAGTTCGCCCGGCAACGCGGCCGCACCGACGAGCGTCGGCGCGGCGATGCCATGCTTCGCCGCCGCGTGGCCGATATCGTTGGCCTCTCCCGCTCTCAACGTGCCGTAGACGAAAACGTGGCGCATCGTGTTCCTCCTTCTTCGATTCGTGGGTTGCCGTGTCAGGTCAGCGGCGTCGCGCTGACGAGCACGCCGTCCTCGTCGGCGTAGATCCATTCGCCGGGGGCGATCCGCGTGCCGAGCACCGTGACGGGAACATCCCGTTCGCCGGCGCCGCGCTTGTCGCTCTTGCGCGGATGCGTCGCGAGCGCGAGCACGCCGACGTTGCAGACGCGCAATTCTTCGGAATCGCGCACGCATCCATAGACCACGATGCCGGCCCAATGGTTCTTCTCGGCCAGCGCACCGAGGTTGCCGCCGACCAGCGCGCAGCGCCGGCTGCCGCCGCCGTCCACGACCAGCACGCGCCCGCCGCCGTCCTGCTCGAGCGCCGCGCGCACGAGCGTGTTGTCCTCGAACAGCTTGAGCGTCGCCGCGGGGCCCGCGAAGCGCGCCGCGCCGCCGTACGGGCGCAGCGCCGGCTCGAGCACGCGCAAGGTGCCGGCCGCGAGCTGGCCTTCGTGGGCATCGCAGAGGTCGGTCGTGGCAAACGTCATGTCATCGTCTCCTGTCGATCGAACCCGGCGCGCCTGCGCCCGATTCGGTCGCGTGGTTCACACGCGGGGTCCATGCAAGGGGCATTCGAACGCTGCATTATCGGCGGAAAAACCACCGCGTGCGTTTGCACGGCGCCTTCTACAATAGCGGCATCGCTGCGTATCGCCCGAATCGCCCATGAATTCGCCCGCCCGCGCCGACGAGCGCGCCCATCAGGACGTCATCGACATTCCACCGGAATTCGCGCCGACTCCCGCTCATCCGATGCGCGTGCGCGCACGGCCGCTTCCCGCCGGCGTGCGTGTGCCGCGTCACACGCACGCGTGGGCGCAGCTCGCGTACGCGTCCCGCGGCGTGCTGCGGATGGCGACGACAGGCACGACGTGGATGGTGCCGCCGTCGCGGGCGATCTGGGTGCCGCCGCGCGTGACCCACGAGGTCGTGATCGTCGAGGATGCCTATCTGCGCACGCTGTACATCGACGCGTCGATCGTGCCGGACGGGCTCGACGCGTGTCGCGTCGTCGAGGTGACGGGGCTGCTGCGCGAGCTGGTCGTCGCGCTCGATGCGCGCGACCTGAGCGCGACGCGCGAGCGCATGCTCTGCGCGCTGGTGCTCGACGAGCTGAGCCGCGCCGAACCGTTGCCGCTCGCCGTGCCGATGCCCGACGAGAAACGGCTGCGCACGCTGTGCGAGGCGATGCTCGCGCAGCCTGCGCATGCGGAATCGCTGGAACACTGGGCGAGCGAAATCGGCGCGAGCACGCGCACGGTTTCGCGGCTGTTCAAGCAGGAGCTCGGCGTGAGCTTCTCGCAATGGCGGCAGCAGGCGCTGCTTGCGCGCGCGATCCCGCTCCTGAACCAGGGGCGCCCGCTGTCGCATATCGCGCGCGAGCTCGGCTACCAGAGCCAGAGTGCGTTCTCCGCGATGTTCCGGCGGGCATTCGGAGAGAGCCCGCGCGCGTTCATGCTGCGCGGCCACGAACACGAGGCCGCCGAAAACCCTGCGGGAGACGACGAGCAGCTGCACGACGACACGGCGGACGCGCGACGCTGACGCCGCGCCCTCGCATCAGACTCGCCGCACCATGTGCCGGATCGAGCCGAGTTGCGCGAAGCGCGCGCCGGTCACGCGATAGCCCATGCGCTGGTAGAGACGCGCGGCGGGATTGTCGACGAACACGCGCAGCTGCAGCTCGCTCAGCCCGCGCGCCCTCGCCCAGCGATGCGACATCTCGAGCAGATACGTGCCGGCGCCCTGCCCGCGATGGCCGGCCGCGATCTGTACGTCGCGGATATGCAGCGAATCGCCCTCTTCCGTAATGCGCAACACGCCGATGCGTTCGCCGTCGGCTTCGAGGATGAAGTTCTCGGACTCGCGCCAGCTCGCGTAGAACAGGTCGCTGCGCCATACGAGCCCATGGCGCTTGTAATAGCCGCCCATGTTGCCGTGCGTCAATGCTTCGGCAAACGGAAAATCGCCGGGCTCCGCGGGGCGGAGCTGGTACAGGATTCGCAGGTCGGTAGGATCGAGCATCGCGCAAGGGTCAGGGACGCATCCCGCCAAGATAGCGCAGTCCGATGCAGATGCAATCGCGGTTTTCGCGTAGCCGAACGACACAAACAAAAATGCCCGCACGAGGCGGGCATTTATTGTTTTGGCGGAGCGGACGGGACTCGCCTACATCCCGCAGGCCGCGGATGCGCCTGCAGGCGCATCCCTTCGACTCCCGCCGGAAGCCGCGCAGGCGGCTTCCTCCACTCCGCAGTCACGCGCCCGCAAGCGGGCACGACCGAACGACACAAACAAAAATGCCCGCACGAGGCGGGCATTTATTGTTTTGGCGGAGCGGACGGGACTCGAACCCGCGACCCCCGGCGTGACAGGCCGGTATTCTAACCGACTGAACTACCGCTCCAGTCTTGCTGCTTGCCTGGCAGGCGTCGGTTGCTTCCTGCCGGCGCATCGTTTGTTCGAACGACGCCGAAATCTGGCGTCCCCTAGGGGATTCGAACCCCTGTACTCACCGTGAAAGGGTGATGTCCTAGGCCTCTAGACGAAGGGGACAACATACTGCTTACATCTTTAATGCAAAAGCCCGTTCAAAAGACGCTTGAACGGGCTTCGTTCTGGCGGAGCGGACGGGGCTCGAACCCGCGACCCCCGGCGTGACAGGCCGGTATTCTAACCGACTGAACTACCGCTCCAGCTTTCTGCACCCTACCCGCAGGACGTCGGTTACGTTCCTGCCGGCTTTGCGACACTTCCAACGAAACGCCGCTTAATCTGGCGTCCCCTAGGGGATTCGAACCCCTGTACTCACCGTGAAAGGGTGATGTCCTAGGCCTCTAGACGAAGGGGACAAAATCTTTTCAGATCTGTCTGGTTTTCGCTATTAATTTTTCGTCAACAGCGAAGACCGAAATTCTAACTGCTTTAAATCGTTTTGTGAAGCATTTTTTAACTACCCTGCTTCGCGTCACGACTTGTTTGTTCTGTTGGTGGAGGTAAGCGGGATCGAACCGCTGACCTCTTGCATGCCATGCAAGCGCTCTCCCAGCTGAGCTATACCCCCTTGCAGAACAGAAATGAGATTATATGGACCTGCTTTGAACTTGTAAATACCCTTTTTGCGATTCGAGCAGATTTTTTTGCGAAACCGCCGAACGACGGTTCCGCAACGGCTCGGACCTCAGGCCAGCGCGGCCTCGATACGCGACACGACGACGTTACGGCCGAACAGCATGAGCACCGCGTCGATCGACGGCGTATGCGTCGTGCCCGCAACCAGCAGGCGCACCGGCATCGCCAGTTGCGGCATCTTCAGCTTGTGCGCGGCGAGCGTCGCCTTCAGCGCAGCCGCGATCGCTTCCTTGCTCCACTCGGCCGCCTTCAGCGCGGCAGCCAGTTCGGCCAGCGCCGGACGCACCACGTCGGTCACATGCTGCGCAAGCGCATCCGCTTCCGGCGCGGGCACGCGGTAGAACATCGCCGCGCCTTCCGCGAGCTCCTTGAGCGTCGACGTGCGATCCTTCATCAGGCCGATCACCGATACGAGGTCCGGGCCGGCCGCGAGCGCCGCGTCGTCGATGCCGAGCGCCGCGAAGAACGGCTTCGACAGCTCGGCGAGACGCGCGTTGTCCGCTTCCTTGATGTAATGGTTGTTCAGCCAGTTCAGCTTGCTGTGGTCGTACTGCGCCGGCGACTTGCCGAGGTGCTCGAGATCGAACCATTCGACGAACTGCTCGCGCGAGAAAATTTCGGCGTCGCCGTGCGACCAGCCGAGACGCGCCAAGTAGTTCACGACCGCTTCCGGCAGATAGCCTGCTTCGCGGTACGCCATCACGCTCATCGCGCCGTGGCGCTTGCTCATCTTCTCGCCCTGCTCGTTGAGCACGGTCGGCAGGTGGGCGTACACCGGCACCTCGCCGCCCAGCGCACGCAGGATGTTGATCTGGCGCGGCGTGTTGTTCACGTGGTCGTCGCCGCGGATCACGTGCGTGATCGCCATGTCGAGATCGTCGACCACCACGCAGAAGTTGTACATCGGCGTGCCGTCCGGGCGCGCGATCACGAGATCGTCGAGCTCCTCGTTCGAAATCTCGACGCGCCCCTTCACCGCGTCATCCCACGCGACGCTGCCGGTCAGCGGGTTGCGGAAGCGCAGCACCGGCTTCACGCCGGCCGGCGGCTCGGGCAGCACCTTGCCCGGCTCCGGGCGCCACGTGCCGTCGTAGCGCGGCTTCAGGCCGGCTTCGCGCTGGCGCTCGCGCAGCGCGTCGAGCTCTTCGGTCGACATGTAGCACGGATACGCGAGCCCTTCCGCGAGCATCTTCGCGAGCACCTCGCGATAGCGGTCCATCCGCTGCATCTGGTAGAACGGGCCTTCGTCGAAATCCAGGCCGAGCCATTCCATCCCCTCGAGGATCGCATCGACCGCCTCCACCGACGAACGCTCGACGTCGGTATCCTCGATGCGCAGCACGAACGTGCCCTTCGTCTTGCGGGCGAACGCCCACGGATAGAGCGCGGAGCGGATGTTGCCGAGGTGGATGAAGCCGGTGGGGCTCGGCGCGAAGCGGGTACGGACAGGACGGGTCATAAACGGTAACTCGAACGCCTGGGGCGGGTGAATGATTCGACGCGGGGCCGACAGCGGCTGCTCGATTGCTGCGGATGCTGCAACGGAGCCGGCGGCGCCCGGAACGGAAATGAAGCCGGAATTATACCCGCGCCGCCCATCGCGCCAAGCGCGCCGCTTGCTTTATGATGTGCGCGCCGCGGCCGCCAGCCGGCGCCGCGCCGGCCGCGCGGCGCATGTCGCGCCGCCGCCCGGAACCTACCGCCGCGGCGGGCCCGTCGCCCGCCGCCCGACGCTGGAGAACCCTCGATGTCGTCCCCTCGCCTGTCGCGCCGTCAATTCACGATCGCCGCCGCTTCCGCCAGCCTCGCCGCCTGCACGTCGCTCGGCGGCAAGAGCCGCCCCGACAATGCCGCCACGACGGCCCAGCCGCACGAGAAGCCGGTGAAGATCGGCATCGCGCTCGGCGGCGGCGCCGCACGCGGCTTCGCGCACATCGGCGTGCTGAAGGGGCTCGAGGCGCGCGGCATTCCGCTCGACCTCGTCGCCGGCACGAGCGCGGGTTCGGTCGTCGGCGCGCTCTACGCGTCGGGCATGAACGCGCTGCAGCTGAACAAGCTCGCGCTCGAAATGGACCAGACCGCGATCAGCGACTGGGCGCTGCCGTTCCGCTCGCGCGGCCTGCTGCAGGGCGTCGCGCTGCAGAACTTCCTGAACAAGTCGCTGAACAACCGGCCGATCGAGAAGATGGCCAAGCCGCTCGGCGTGGTCGCCACCGATCTGCAGAACGGCCAGCCGATCCTGTTCCAGCAGGGCAACACGGGGCTCGCGGTGCGTGCGTCGTGCAGCGTGCCGTCGGTGTTCGAGCCAGTGAAGATCGGCAGCCGCGAGTATGTCGACGGCGGGCTCGTGAGCCCGGTGCCCGCATCGTACGCGCGCAAGATGGGTGCGACCTTCGTGATCGCGGTCGACATCTCTTCGCGCCCGGACGGCGCGGCGACCGGCAACCCGATCGAGATGCTGCTGCAGACCTTCACGATCATGGGCCAGACGATCAAGACCTACGAGCTCGACAAGTACGCCGACGTCGTGATCCGGCCGAACCTCAGCGCGATGGGCGGCAGCGACTTCAACCAGCGCAACGCGGCGATCCTCGCCGGCGAGGAAGCGGTCGCGCGCATCATGCCCGAACTGCAGCGCAAGCTCGCGGCAGCGCGCGGCGTGACCGCGTAAGCGACGCCGGCCGGCGGCAGCAGCATCAGCCGCTACCGCCAAAACAAAAAACCCTGCCGCCTTTCGGGCGACAGGGTTCTGTCTGATCCAACTGCCTGCGAACGCTCAGTTGCTGCCGTTCGCCGTATCGTCGCCCAGCGTCGCGCGCACGCGCTGGCGCAGGTCGTCGGCCTTCATCGGAAACTGCGACTCGATCCGGCGCGCGCCGTTGAAGCGCTTTTCCCAGTAGGTGCTGTCGAGATCGTCGACGCGCACCGTGCTGCCGGTCGACGGCGAATGCACGAACTTGTTGTCGCCGATGTAGATCCCGACGTGCGAGAACGTGCGGCGCATCGTGTTGAAGAACACCAGGTCGCCCGGCTTCAGCTCGCTCACGCGCACCTTCTCGCCGACCCGGCTCATCTCTTCCGCGCGGCGCGGCAGCGACATGCCGAGCGTGTCCTGGAACACATAGCGGACGAAGCCGCTGCAGTCGAGGCCCGAATCCGGCGTGTTGCCGCCCCAGCGGTAGCGCACGCCGATCATGTTCAGCGCGCCGACGACGACGTCGCCCGCCTTGCCCGCCATGCCGGACAGGAACGACTTCGCGCCGCCGCCCGACGACGGCTGGCTGCTGGCTTGGGAATTCTGGGCGGACGCCGACCCGGATTGGGTCGAGAATGCGGCATTCTGGTTAAAACTGCTTGCTTCGTCGGCGAACGCGCCGGAACTCGCAGCCAACAGGACGCCGATAAACATCCCGGCGACGGCGCGCGCGCATGCCTGGGTCAGGGATCGGTGCTGCATTGGTCGATGGATTGTGCTTAAAAATCAGCTGATTGGCGGAAAATTTCGGTCGATACTAGCCAGCGCGTATCCGTTTGTCAAAACAAATTAAAAAATACAATCGAGATGGTCAGACCATTGGCGGCCTATCACGCTTTCCAGACGGCTTTCAACAGCTTTTGTGTGTAAGGATGTGACGGTTTGCCGAAGATGTCGGCGACCTCGCCGAACTCCACGATCGCCCCGTCCTGCATCACCGCGACGCGGTGCGCCATCGCGCCGATCACCTCCAGGTCGTGGCTGATGAACACGTAGCCGAGGTTGTATTTCTGTTGCAAATTCGCGAGCAGCTTCAGCACCTGCTGCTGGATCGACACGTCGAGCGCCGACGTCGGCTCGTCGAGGATCAGGATGCGCGGCTCGAGCACCAGCGCGCGGGCGATCGCGATCCGCTGCCGCTGCCCGCCGGAGAATTCGTGCGGATAGCGATGCATCACGGTGCGGTCGAGGCCGACCTCGCGCAGCACCGCGAGCGACTTCGCGCGCCGCGCGTCGGCCGACAGGTCCGGGCGGTGCAGCTCGAGCCCCTCGCCGACGATCCGTTCGATCGTGTGGCGCGGCGACAGCGAACTGTAAGGATCCTGAAATACGACCTGCAGGTTCGAGCGCAGCGCGGTCTGCTCGCGGCCGCGATAGCTCGACAGCGCGCGCCCCTGGAATTCGATCTCGCCGTGCGCCGTCTTCTGCAGCCCGAGCAGCGCCATCGCGAGCGTCGACTTGCCGGAGCCCGACTCGCCGACGATGCCGAGCGTCTCGCCCTGCCGGACCGACACCGACACGTCCGCCACCGCGGTGACCGGCGCCGTGCGGAACCAGCCGGCGATGCCCGGCCGCTTGCGCGCGAACTGCACGCTCACATGGCGGGCGTCGAGCAGCACGGGCGCGATCGGCATGACCGGCGCGACCGCGCGCTGCGGCCGGCTGTTCAGCAGGCGCTGCGTATACGGGTGCTCGGGCGCCGCGAAGATCCGCTCGACCGGCCCGCTCTCGACGAGCCGGCCCCGCTCCATCACCGCGACGCGCTGCGCGAAGTGCCGCACGAGGTTCAGGTCGTGCGTGATCAGCAGGATCGCCATCCCGCGCTTCTCGGCTTCCTCGCGCTGCAGCGCGAGCAGCAGTTCGACGATCTGCGCGCGGATCGTCACGTCGAGCGCGGTGGTCGGCTCGTCGGCGAGCAGCAGGCGCGGCCGGCACGCGAGCGCCATCGCGATCATCGCGCGCTGCCGCTGGCCGCCCGACAACTGGTGCGGATAGCTGTCGACGCGCTTGTCGGGCTCGGCGATGCCGGTGCGCGCGAGCAGCGCGATCGTGCGCTTGCGCGCCTCGGCGGCGGTCACACCGTCGTGCAGCACGATCGTCTCGCCGATCTGCGCGCCGATCGTATACAGTGGGTTGAGCGCGGTCATCGGCTCCTGGAAGATCATCGCGATGTCGGAGCCGCGCAGCCCGCGCATCTCGCGCTCGCTGCGCGCCGCGAGATCCTGGCCGGCGAAGCGGATCGTGCCGCCCACCTCGGCGTCGCGCAGCAGCCGCAGGATCGACAGCGCGGTCACGCTCTTGCCCGAGCCCGACTCGCCGACCAGCGCGACGCGTTCGCCGCGCCCGATCGCGAAGGTCACGTCCTCGACCGCGACGGTGTCGCCGAAGCGCACCTGCAGGCGTTCGAGCGACAGCAGCGGCTCGCCGTCCGGCGGCGGCATCGTCGAGGCGTTCATCGCTGGCCTCCCGCAGCCCGCACCGAATCGGAAATCCGCGTATCGAGCGCATTGCGCAGCGCGTCGCCCATGAAGGTCAGCAACAGCAGCGTCGCGACCAGCACGCCGAAGGTCGACAGCGAGATCCACCACGCATCCAGGTTGCCCTTGCCCTGCGCGAGCAGTTCGCCGAGGCTCGGCGTCGGCGGCGGCACGCCGAGGCCGAGGAAGTCGAGGCTCGTGAGCGCGAGGATCGCACCGCTCATCCGGAACGGCAGGAACGTGATCACCGGCGTCAGGCTGTTCGGCAGCACGTGGCGCCAGATGATCTGCGCGTTCGACAGCCCCATCGCGCGCGCCGCGCGCACGTAGTCCTGCGTGCGGTTGCGCAGGAACTCGGCGCGCACGTAGTCGGCGAGCCCGATCCAGCCGAACAGCGACAGCAGCACGATCAGCAGCAGGAAGCTCGGCTCGAAGATCGACGCGAAGATGATCAGCAGGTACAGCTCGGGCAGCGAGCTCCAGATCTCGATCAGGCGCTGCCCGACGATGTCGATGCGGCCGCCGAAGAAGCCCTGCACCGCGCCCGCGGCGATGCCCAGCAGCGTGCCGATCAGCGTCAGCACCAGCCCGAACTCGACCGACACGCGAAACCCGTAGACGAGCCGGGCCAGCAGGTCGCGGCCCTGCGCGTCGGTGCCGAGCCAGTTCTCGCGCGACGGCGGCGCCGGGTTCGGCACGCGCGAGAAGTAGTTCAGCGTGTCGTAGTGGTAGCGGTTCGGCGGGTAGACGACGAAGTTGCCGGGCGCGTCGAGGCGCTTGCGGACATACGGATCGAGATAGTCGGCGGGCGTCGGGAAGTCGCCGCCGAAGGTCGTTTCCGGATACGCCTTGAACATCGGGAAGTAGTACTGCCCGTCGTAGCGCACCACCAGCGGCTTGTCGTTCGACCACAGCGGCGCGGCGAGGCTCGCGGCGAACGCGACGACGAAGATCACGAAGCTCCAGTAGCCGAGGCGCTGCTGCGTGAAGCGCCGCCACACGCGGCGCACGGGCGACGGCGACACGCGCGCGCGGGCGGCGTCGAGGCGGGACGAGGCGGCGGCCTGGCTCATGCGCGCGCCTCCGGGAGGGCCCGGCGCGCGCCGGCGCCGTGGTCGAAGCGCCGCGGCGGAAGCGGTCGTGCGAGGTGCGTCATGTCAGCGCTCCAGGTTCTCGAATTGAATGCGCGGGTCGACCCATACGTAGCACAGATCGGAGATCAGCTTGGTCGCCAGCCCGATCAGCGTAAACAGGTACAGCGTGCCGAGCACCACCGGGTAATCGCGCCGCACGACCGACTCGTACGACAGCAGCCCGAGGCCGTCCAGCGAGAACAGCGTCTCGATCAGCAGGCTGCCGGTGAAGAACGCGCCGATGAACGCGGCCGGAAAGCCGACGATCAGCGGCAGCAGCGCGTTGCGGAACACGTGCTTCCACAGCACGGTCCGCTCCGACAGCCCCTTCGCGCGCGCGGTCAGCACGTATTGCCGGCGGATCTCGTCGAGGAACGCATTCTTCGTGAGCATCGTCACCACCGCGAAGCTGCCGACGACCGACGCCGTGATCGGCAGCGCGATATGCCACAGGTAGTCGAGCACCTTGCCGGCCATCGACAGCTGCGCGAAGTTGTCCGACGTGAGCCCGCGCAACGGGAACAGTTGCCAGAACGAACCGCCGCCGAACAGCACGAGCAGCAGCACGCCGAGCACGAAGCCGGGAATCGCGTAGCCGACGAGCGCGACGAGGCTCGTCGCGACGTCGAACGGCGAGCCGTTGCGCACGGCCTTCGCGATGCCGAGCGGCACCGAGATCAGGTAGGTGAGGAAGAACGTCCAGAGCCCGATGCTGATCGACACCGGCAGCTTCTGCACGATCAGCGACCACACGCTCTGGTGGCGGAAGTAGCTGTCGCCGAGATCGAAGCGCGCGAAGCGCTTCAGCATCAGCACGTAGCGCTCGAGCGGCGGCTTGTCGAACCCGTACAGCGCCTTGAGCTGCGCGACCTGCTGCGGGTCGACGCCCGTATGCGCGCGCATCCCGAACGGTGCCGCGCCCTGCTCCGTCGCGCCCTTGCGCAGCTCCTGCACGGCCTGTTCGACGGGGCCGCCCGGCACGAACTGGATCACGACGAAGGTCAGCGTCAGCACGCCGACGAGCGTCGGGATCATCAGCAGCAGGCGTTTGAGGATATAGCTCCACATAGGCGTCGACTCGCGATCGATAAGCAATGGTTGGGACGGCGGCCGCCGTGCTCAGCTGCCCGGCTTGATCCACCAGGTCGACACGACCCAGTCCTCCGCCGAATAGTACAGCGGCAGCGTCTGCGGATAGGCAAGCGTGCGCTTGTACGCGACCCGGTGCGTCGTGCTGTACCACTGCGGGATCGCGTAGTAGCCGTGCATCAGTACGCGGTCGAGCGCATGCGTCGCGTCGAGCAGCTGCTCGCGGGTCTCGGCCGCGCCGAGCGCCGCGAGCAGCGCGTCGACGGCCGGCGACTTGAGCCCGATCACATTGGACGAGCCCGGCTCGTCCGCGAACTTGCTGCCGTAGCGCGCCAGCTGCTCGGGTCCGGGCACCTGCACCCCGAGGTAACGGATCGTCGTCATGTCGTAGTCGAATGCGTCGAGACGCTTCTGCAGCAGCGCGTAGTCGGCGGTACGAAACTTCACGTCGATGCCGAGCTTCGCGAGGTTGCGCTGGTATGCGATCACGACCGGCTCGAACGCGGAGCCCGCATCGTCGAGGATCTCGAACGTGAACGGCTCGCCCTTCGCATTGCGCAGCGCGCCGTCGCGATACGTCCACCCAGCCGCGGCGAGCAGCGCGCGTGCCTTCAGCAGGTTCGCGCGCAGCGAGCCGGGCGGGTTCGTATTCGGCTGCACGACCATCGGGCCGAACACCGCCGGGTCGAGCTGCGCGCGCAGCGGATCGAGCAGCGCGAGTTCGCCCGGGCCCGGCATGCCGGTTGCCTGCAGGTCGGTGTCGGCAAAGTAGCTGTCGAGGCGCGTGTAGCCACCGTAGAACAGCTGGCGGTTCAGCCATTCGAAGTCGAGCGCGAGGTCGAGTGCCTGGCGCACCCGCACGTCGCGGAACAACGGTCGGCGCAGGTTCATCATGAAGCCCTGCATGCCCGCGCCGTTGTGCTGCCGGAACTCGCGCTTGATCAGCTCGCCGCTGTCGAAGCGCTTGCCGACGTCGCGCCGCACCCAGTTGCGCGCGATGTTCTCGACCAGCACGTCGTACTCGCCGGCCTTGAACGCCTCGAGCCGCGCGACGCCGTCGCCGTACAGCTTGTAGACGATCCGCTCGAAGTTGTGGGTGCCCACCCGCACCGGCAGGTCGGCGCCCCAGTAGGCGGGGTTGCGCCGGTACGTAATATTGCGGCCGTTGTCGTAGCGCTCGATCAGGTACGGCCCGCTGCCGATCGGCTGCTCGAACGCGAGCTGGTCGAACGGAATGCGCGTGCCGTCCGCGCGCAGCCCCCACTTGCGCGAGAACACCGACACGCCGCCCGCGATCAGCGGCAGCTCGCGGTTGCGCCGGCGGAACTCGAAGCGCACCGTGGCCGGGTCGACGATCACCGCGCGCACGATGTCCGCGTAATACGCGGCGTACTGCGGCGCGGCCTGCTTGCTCTTCAGCATGTCGAACGAATGCTTGACGTCGGCGGCCGTCACCGGGTCGCCGTTCGAGAAGCGCGCGCGCGGGTTCAGGTGGAACGTGACCGACAGGCCGTCCGGCGCGACCGCGATGTCGTCGGCGAGCAGGCCGTACATGGATGCCGGCTCGTCCGAGCTGCCGGTCGCGAGGCTTTCGAACAGCAGGTCGATGCCGGGCGCGATGTTGCCGCGCATCGTATACGGGTTGAACTTGTCGAACGACGTCATCCGGCTCGGGTTCGCGAGCACGAGCGTGCCGCCCTTCGGCGCATCCGGGTTTACGTAGTCGAAGTGCTTGAAGCCCGGCGGATACTTGGGCTCGCCGTACTGGGCGATCGCATGGGCGGCATGCGCGGCGGTCGCGGCCAGCGCCGTCTGCACCAGCAGCGCCGCAGCCGTGCGGCCGGCGGCCCGCACGGCGCGCGCGATGCCGGAACGGGCGCACGCGGCGGCCCGGGGCGAACCTTGCGTCATAAGGCTCCTGTCGGTCGATTGAAGGTGGCGATGTGCGGGAATTCTACCTATTCGCACCCGCTTGCAGCCACTGCGCGCCATGCCGCCACGGACGCGGGCTGCGCGCCCATAAAAGAAAACCGCCCCGAAGGGCGGTTTCTCACGAACCTGCGACGCGCGTGCGTATCAACGCCAGCCGTTGTGGCGGCCGCGATCGTGATCCCAGTGGCCACGGTCATCCCAGCCGCGGCCGCGATGGCGATACCACTCGTCGCGGCCCCAGTAGCGGCGGCCGTCCCAGTAGCGATCGCCGTGCCAGCCGATCACGATGGCCGGCGCGGGCGCGACGTACACCGGCGCGGCATACGCAGGCGCCGCATACACCGGCGCCGGCTGGTAGACGACCGGCGGCGGCGGCGGCGCGTACACCGGCGCGGGCGCGACGTAGACCGGCGCCGGCACGCCGACGTTGATCCCGACATTGACACCCGCCATTGCTGCGCCCGACACGAGCAAGGTCGCCATACCGGTCATGAGCGACGCAATACGCAAGGTCTTCATGGAGTCCTCTTCTGGTTGTTTCGTGGGTGATTCGACTATAGCGGGATGCCCCGCCCGCGCATATTTCAAGTTTGTAAGAACTGATGCGCGGGATCGCAACCGGGAAGCAGCGCTAACGTCTTGTAACATTCGCCCCGCCGCGGCCGGCCGGAATGATAGCGCAGCGGCTTGCCCGTGCCCCGCGTGCGGCGCCGCAACGACAAAGAGCGGCACATGCGTGCCGCTCTGTTCATCATGCCGGGGAACCGCTGCGCGCTAGCGCGACATCATGTTCATGCTGACGTTGTGCATCACCCACATCGTGCCGACGATCAGGATCGCGGCGGTCAGCACCGTGTAGCTGAACGCCATCACGTTCCAGCGCTGCCCGGACGAGCTGTTCATGTGCAGGAAGTACACGAGGTGCACGACGATCTGCACGAACGCCAGCACCGCGAGCGCGACAAGCGACGCATGCGGCGACAGCACGCCGCCCGTCACGAGGCCGAACGACGCGGCCGTGAGCACGACCGACAGGATGAAGCCGGCGACATAGCCGCCGACGCTGCCGTGCCCTTCTTCGAGTTGAGACGAATGCGAATGGGCCATTTAGATCACGCTCGCGAGATAGACAAAGGAAAACACGCAGATCCAGACGATGTCGAGGAAGTGCCAGAACAGGCTCAGGCACGTCAGGCGCCGGATGTCGCGATCGCTCAGCTCGGGCCGGGCGACGATCTGCGCGGCCAGCACGATCATCCAGATCAGGCCGGCCGTCACGTGCAGCCCGTGCGTGCCGACCAGCGTGAAGAACGCCGACAGGAACGCGCTGCGCTGCGGGCCCGCGCCGTCGGCGATCAGGTGCGAGAACTCCCGCATTTCCATCGCGAGAAACGCCGCGCCGAGCACGAACGTCACCGCGAGCCAGCCGAGCGCCGCGCCGCGCTTGCCGCGGTGCGCACCGAGCATCGCGAAGCCGTACGTGATGCTCGACAGCAGCAGCGCCGCCGTCTCGAGCGCGACGCCCGGAATGTCGAACAGGTCCTTGCCGGTCGGGCCGCCCGCATACTGGTGGCCAAGCACCGCGAAGGCTGCGAACAGCGCCGCGAAAATCACGCAGTCGGTCATCAGGTACAGCCAGAAACCGAACACCGAATGCGACGGCGGATGATCGTCCGCGTGCTCATGCACGTGCAGGTTCGCGTCGAGGGTTTTCTGCAACATCAGTTGGCCTCCAGTTCCACGTCGTCGACGCGCGCGGCCACGCGCGCCGTGTGTCGCGACTCTTCGATCCGCCGCACCGTCGAGGCGGGAATGTAATAACCGTCGTTGTCGCGCGAGCTGTAGATCACCAGCGTCGCGACGATGCCGACCAGGCCGGCGATCGCGAGCCACCAGATGTGCCACACCAGCGCGAAGCCGAGCGCCAGGCTGAAGATCCCGATCACGAGGCCCGCGCACGTGTTCGACGGCATGTGAATGTCGCGGTACGTCGCCGGATTCGGCCGGCCGTCGCCGCGCGCCTTCATGTCGGCGAACGCATCGAGCGCGCGCACCTGCGGGATGGCCGCGAAGTTGTAGTCCGCCGGCGGCGACGTGGTCGCCCACTCGAGCGTGCGGCCGCCCCACGGGTCGCCCGTCGTGTCGCGATTCTCGGGCAGGTTGCGATTGCGGATGCTGACGACGAGCTGCAGCAGCTGGCACGCGATGCCGACCGCGATCAGCACCGCGCCGAATGCGGCGACCAGCAGCCACGGGTGCCAGGCCGGGTTGTCGTAGTGGTTCAGGCGGCGCGTCATGCCCATGAAGCCGAGCACGTAGAGCGGCACGAACGCGACGTAGAAGCCGATCTGCCAGAACCAGAACGCGGCCTTGCCGAGCGTCTCGTTCAGCTTGAAGCCGAACGCCTTCGGGAACCAGTAGTTGAAGCCCGCGAGATAGCCGAACAGCACGCCGCCGATGATCACGTTATGGAAGTGCGCGATCAGGAACAGGCTGTTGTGCAGCACGAAGTCCGCGCCCGGGATCGCCATCATCACGCCGGTCATCCCGCCGAGCGTGAACGTCACCATGAAGCCGATCGTCCACAGCACCGGCGTCGTGAATTCGATCCGGCCGCGATACATCGTGAACAGCCAGTTGAACACCTTCACGCCGGTCGGGATCGCGATGATCATCGTCATGATCCCGAAGAACGCGTTCACGTTCGCGCCCGAGCCCATCGTGAAGAAGTGATGCAGCCACACGAGGAACGACAGCACCATGATCGCGCAGGTCGCGTACACCATCGTCTTGTAGCCGAACAGCGGCTTCTTCGCGAACGTCGCGATGACTTCCGAGAAGATCCCGAACGCCGGCAGGATCAGGATGTACACCTCCGGATGCCCCCACGCCCAGATCAGGTTCAGGTACAGCATCGCGTTGCCGCCCGCTTCGTTCGTGAAGAAGTGCATGCCGAAGTAGCGGTCGAGGCCGAGCAGCGCGAGCGTCGCGGTCAGGATCGGGAACGACGCCATGATCAGCACGTTCGTGCAGAGCGCCGTCCACGTGAACACCGGCATCTTCATCAGCGTCATGCCCGGCGCGCGCATCTTGATGATCGTCACGAAGAAGTTCACGCCCGTCAGCAGCGTGCCGACGCCGGAGATCTGCAGCGCCCACAGGTAGTAGTCGACCCCCACCCCGGGGCTGTACTGCAGCTCGGAGAGCGGCGGATACGCGAGCCAGCCCGTCTGCGCGAACTCGCCGATCACGAGCGAGATGTTGATCAGGATCGCGCTGACCGCCGTCATCCAGAAGCTGAGCGAGTTGATGAACGGAAACGCGACGTCGCGCGCGCCGATCTGCAGCGGCACGACCAGGTTCATCAGGCCGACCATGAACACCATCGCCATGAAGAAGATCATGATCACGCCGTGCGCGGTGAAGATCTGGTCGTAGTGGTGCGGCGGCAGGAAGCCGGGCGCGTTGTACGACAGCGCAAGCTGCATGCGCATCATGATCGCGTCGGCGAAGCCGCGCAGCAGCATGATGAATGCGACGATGATGTACATCACGCCGAGCTTCTTGTGATCGACCGACGTGAGCCATTCGCTCCACAGCCATTTCCAGCGGCCGGTGATCGTCAGTGCGGCGAGTATGCCCAGTACGACGAGCCCCATGAAGGCGCCCGCCCCCATGATGATGGGCTGATCGAACGGGATCGCCGAAAGTGTCAGTTTGCCGAACATGCGTTACCCCTTCGTGCCGCAGGCGGCGTCCTTCAGGTCGAGGACGTGGCCATCGTTGTATTTCGCGATGATGTTGTGAAAGAGCCGTGGATCGACCGACGAGAAGTAGCGCACCGGCGCCTTCTCGCTCGGCTGCGCGACGGTGCCGTACGCGGTCATGTCGAGCCGGTCCGGCGACGCCCTCACCTTCTTCACCCATGCATCGAACTGCTCGCGCGGCTCGGCGAGCGTGCGGAATTTCATGTCGGAGAAGCCGCGGCCGCTGAAGTTGGCGGACGTGCCCGCGTAGTTGCCGGGCTCATCCGCGATCAGGTGCAGGCGCGTCTGCATGCCGGCCATCGCATAGACCTGGCCGCCGAGCTGCGGGATGAAGAACGAGTTCATCACCGAATCCGACGTGATGCGGAAATTCACCGGCGTGCCGACCGGAATCGCAAGCTGGTTCACCGACGCGATGCCGAGCTCCGGATAGATGAACAGCCATTTCCAGTCGAGCGCGACGACCTCGACGTCGATCGGCTTGACCGACGACTCGAGCGGCTTGTACGGGTCGAGCTCGTGCGTGGTCTTCCACGTGAGGATGCCGAGGAACAGGATGATCAGCGTCGGCACCGTCCAGATCACGACCTCGATCGCGGTCGAGTGCGACCAGTCCGGCGCATAGGTCGCATTGCGGTTCGACGCGCGGTAACGCCATGCGAAGAACAGCGTCAGCAGGATCACCGGCACGACGACGAGCAGCATCGCCCACGTCGACGTCGCGATCAGCGCCTTCTCCGCGACGCCGATGCTCCCCTTCGGATTCAGCACGTCGAGCTTGCAGCCGGACAAGCCAAGTGCAGCGGCGAGCGGCAGCAGTCTCGACGCGCCTTTCAAAGCCTTTTCATTCATCACACAGCCTGATTGTCATTGAATCCATCCACGCCCGATGCGCATTCGATCCACGAAAGTGGCCGCATCTTACGGCGATAGGATTTGTCGAAAATCAACAAATGTGACAAATCATCGTTGCAGGATTTGTCGTGTGTCAGATTGTCGCGGGGTTGTGCGGCGCGCGCGCCGATAAGGATGCGCGCGCAACCATGCGCGCCTGCGGTCTCCCGCATGCGACGCATGAAGCACGACGACGATGACGCTCAGCTGTTGGGCGCGGATGCCACGTACGACGATTGCGCGGGCGCGGGGCCGTCCCCTGCCGGCATCTTCGAATGATCCGCTTCGTCGATCAGGCGCGCGACGGTCGGGTCGATCGCGTCGGTGAACGGCTTCGGATACAGGCCGACCATCAGCACGATCAGCGCGAGCGACGCGAACATCGCGATCTCGCGGCGGTTCAGGTCGACGAGCTGCGCGATGCGCGGGCTCTTGATCTTGCCGAACACGACGCGCTTGAGCATCCACAGCGTGTACGACGCGCTGAGGATCAGCGTCAGCGCCGCGATTGCGCCGATCCAGAAGTTGAAGCGGATCGCGCCCATGATGATCATGAATTCGCCGACGAAACCCGACGTGCCGGGCAGCCCGACGTTCGCCATCGAGAACAGCAGCGCGAACGTCGCGAAACGCGGCATCACGCTCGCGACGCCGCCGTAGGCCGCGATCTCGCGCTGCTTCGTGCGGTCGACCAGCACGCTCACGCACAGCAGCATCGCGCCCGCGACGAAGCCGTACGACACGAGCTGCACGATCGCGCCTTCGACGCCGATCTGGTTGAACAGGAACAGGCCGAGCGTGACGAGCCCCATGTGCGCGACCGTCGAATACGCGAGCAGCCTGGTGAGATCGGTTTGCGCAAGCGCGAGCAGGCTCGCGTAGATGATCGCGAACAGCGACAGCGCGAGCACGGCCGGCGCGAAGAAGTGGCTCGCGTCCGGCGTGATCGGCAGCGCGAAGCGCAGGAAGCCGTAGCCGCCGAGCTTCAGCATGCCGAGCATCAGCGCGGCGCCGGTCGGGCCGTCCGTGTACACGTCGCGCAACCACGTATGCACCGGCCACATCGGCACCTTGACCGCGAACGCCGCGAAGAAGCCGAGGAACACCAGCAGCTGCGGCGCGAAGCCGAGCCGCAGCGTGCGCCACGCGTTCATGTCGAACGTGTGCGACTGCGCGTACAGGTACAGCATCGCCATCAGCAGCAGCAGCGAACCCGCGAACGAGACGAAGAAGAACTTCACCGCCGCATGCACGCGGTTTTCGCGGCCCCACGTGCCGATCAGCAGGTAGAGCGGGATCAGCGTCGCCTCGAAGAAGATGAAGAACAGCAGGCCGTCCTGCGCGGCGAACACGCCCACCATCAGCCCGGACAGGATCAGGAACGATGCGAGGTATTGCGCGACGCGCACGGTGACGGATTCCCACGACGCGACGACGATCACGAGCGTGGTGAATGCCGTCAGCACGACGAGCCACAGCGATGCGCCGTCGATGCCGAGGCGCCAGCCAGCGTCGAACGCCGCGAGCCAGTTGCGCTGCTCGACGAACTGCATCGCGGCCGAATGCGAGTCGAAGCCGGTGATCAGCGGCACGACAGTCGCGAGCCCCGCCACCGCGCCGGCAAGCGCGATCAGCCGCGTGCGGCGCGGATGGCGGTCGGAACCGGCGCGCAACAGGCACGCGCCGAACAGAATCGGAACCCAGATCGCCAGGCTCAGAATGGGGAGATCATGCATGTCAGTAAGGCCCACAGAGTGCCGCGCGCTGGATCGGGGGCAGGCGCGGCGAAAGGAACGAAATCAAAAAGAAAGGTAGATTTCGTGGATCGCCGGTGTCGGGCAAATGTAAAGCGGCATCGTGCGAAAGCTTGATGCCGCTCAAACGCTACCGGGTTAACCAGCATAATTCGGTTGATTATTTTTTGCAGCGCAGCAATGCACCCCTGTGGAGCGGGTATTTAAATCGATGATTTTTCTGCGCTAATTTGTGCAGGACAGCAAAACAAGATTTGCCGGTTTCGTACGGGGACAGGTTATTTTGATATATCGGCGCGGCGCCGCGGCTCGCGAACAACGTCACGGATTGCACGGTGTGCCGTGAGTTGCGCCGGCGTTTCCTTACATCGAAAATTACATAATCCATTCATTTCGTCCGACACCGCGCGCATCGGACATCTCGATCGCGGTGCACGCCGACGCTTCAAGGTCACTCCGCGCGCACGCCTGTTTCCTTGTCAGACGTTTCACGCCCGAAACACCGTGCGCCACGCAACGTTTCGTCCGGCGCGTTTTCGGTCGCCAAGCACCGCCCCGACACCGGGAAGGCCGGCCGCACCGTGGCCCGAACGATGCCGCATGTTGCAGGACCGAAACATTTCCGCCTTCGAAATCCCCGCCGCATGTGAAGCGGCAACCGGCCATCAGGCAGCAAGCCCGTCCCGGCCAATTGGCACGCTCCCTGCGTGCGGGATTGATCAGCCCCACCGGCGATACGCAACCCGCTAGTCGGAGGATTTGCGTAAACGCTGGTTGGGCGGCGCATGTAGACGCCATACACTCAGATAAAACATTTCGTATTCGGGGTGAATATGAAAACCAGAGCGAAAGCCGCATGGGCGGCGAATTCGGGGTTGAGCAGCATGCTGCGCTCATTCATTTCGGCATGGCGGAAAACATGCCGTTTCGGCAGCCCTTTCCGGAATCGGCTTGCGCCTTCCCGCAGCCGTGGCCGCACGCGCTTCGACACACCCGGCCATATCGCGCCGTGGCCCGCAGCGGCCTACGCGACCGTCCGCGTGCGGCCGCCGCATCGCCGCACGCGATCGCAGTCCGGATGGTGATGACGCCGGCACCGGCCGCACCGGATGCCGGTGCGGTCCGCCGTCGGGCCCTGCGCTGAACACCACGCATTGCATTCGCCGCAGATGGGCGAAATGGCGCCGACGCGTCGGCAGGTGACGTCGGGCCGGCCCGCCATCGAACAAGAACCAGAAAAAGCACGAGACCAATCGGGAGATCCAGCATGGCGAGCGATATTCTTCTGCGCCCGGATTACGGCAGCACGTCGGGTTCGCCTCGCGCCGCGCCGGCCGCAGTCGCGAACGGGGCCTCGTCCGGACGAATCCGGGTGTCGGCCGTCATGCCTTGCCTCAACGAGGAAATGACGCTGGCGATGTGCATCGAGAAGGCGCAGCGCAGCTTCGCCGAGCTGGGCGTCACCGGTCAGGTCGTCATCGCGGACAACGGCTCCACCGACCGCTCGGTCGAGATCGCACGCCAGCTCGGCGCGAAGGTGGTGCACCAGCCGGTGCGCGGCTACGGTGCGGCGCTGATGGCCGGCATCGCGGCGGCCGACGGCGACATCGTCATCATGGGCGACGCGGACGACTCGTACGACTGGTCGAACCTGCGCGGCTTCATCGAGAAGATCGACGAAGGCTACGAGTTCGTGATCGGCAACCGCTTCAAGGGCGGCATCATGCCGCATGCGATGCCGCCGCTGCATCGCTATCTCGGCAATCCGGTGCTGTCGACGATCGCGCGGCTGATCTGCCGGGTTCCGGTCGGCGATTTCCATTGCGGGATGCGTGCGTTTACGCGCGAGGCGTTTGCGCGCATGAATCTGCAGACGTCCGGGATGGAATTCGCATCGGAGATGGTGATGAACGCGGCACGCAACGGATTGCGCATCGTCGAGATTCCGACCGTGCTCCACCCCGACAAGCGCAACCGCCCACCGCACCTGCGCTCGTTCCGCGACGGCTGGCGGCACCTGCGCTTCATTCTCACGTACGCGCCCAACCACGTCTTCGTGATGCCGGGGTTCCTGCTGTTCATTGCGGGCCTGCTGCTGCTCGGTCTGCTGGCAGGCGGCCCGACGACGCTGTTCGGACACTTCATGGGCCCGCACTTTCTTGCGCTCGGCAGTCTCCTGACGCTGGTCGGCTTCAATATCGTGACGATGGGCGTGCTGGCCAAGGTCATCCTCGCCGCAAAGCATCCGTCACTGCGCGGGCGCATCGTTCGATGGGCCACCGGCCCGCTCGCGATGGAAGCGTGCCTGATCAGCGGGGTCGCCGCCACGCTGGTCGGCCTCGCGCTGGATGCCGGCATGCTGTTCAACTGGCTCGCCGATCCGCTGCGCCCGATGGAAGGCACCGTGCATCTGGCCGTCGTCGCGACGACGCTGATCGTGCTGGGGCTGGACGGCGCATTCTCCGCGTTTCTCCTCAACATGCTGGTGTGGGAGCAGGGAAAGCGGCATGCTGCTTCCTCCACCGCGGCCGGGAAATAGCCCCTCATGACTCCCCTCGACCGAACCAATGATCGGATCCGGGTTGCGTCGATCGGACTCGGATGGGTCACGACGCACCGTCATCTGCCCGTCATGCGGCGCGACCCGAACTTCGAAGTCGTCGGCCTGATCGATCGAAAGCCGCAGCGCGCGGAAAACGTCGCCCGGCAGTTGAACATCCGGCACCACGCATGCACCGGATCGCTCGCCGACGTGCCGTGGCTGGACGATGTCGATGCCGTGACGGTAGGCGCCTGCCCTCACGCCCATTACCCGCTGATCGCGGAAGCGCTGCGCGCAGGAAAGCACGTGCTGACCGAAAAGCCGTTCACGATGTCGGTCGCGGAAGGCGAGGAACTGGTCCGGCTGGCCGCGCAGGTCGAGCGGACGTTGTGCATCGTGCACAACTTCCAGTTCGCATCGTCGACGAAACACCTGCTGCACGACATCGAACGCGGCGCGTTCGGCAACATACGCTCGATCGCCGCCCATCAGTTCGGGAATCCAGAACGTCGCCTGCCGGCCTGGTATGACGGCCTGCCGCTCGGGCTGTTCTACGACGAGAGCCCGCACATGTTCTACCTGCTGCGACGGCTGGCGCCCGGCGGGCTGACGCTCAATCAGGCCACCGTCGTCCCGAGCAGCACCGGGCTCAGCACGCCGTGCCTGATCACGGCGCACTACCGATGCGATGCCGCGCACGGCGCCGTTCCGGTCATGCTGAACATGAACTTCGAATCGCCGGTCAGCGAGTGGCAGGTCGTGGTCTGCGGCGAGCGCTACATGGGAATCGTCGACGTCTTCCGCGACATCTATATCCGCCTGCCGAACGACGGCGCGCATACGACGGCCACGGTCCTGCGAACCTCGTTGTCCGCGACGTGGCAGCACTGGCTGCAGCACTTCACGAGCGGGGTCCGGCACCTGCGCGGCACCCTCTTTTACGGCAACGACGACGTGTTTTCGCGCTTCGCAGCGTCGATTCGTACGGGAACCGTGGCGGAGCGCATCGGCGCCGACGATGCGCTGGCCATACTCGGCATGCAGCACCAGATCATCGAAAGCGCGAATCATGCGTAGGCTCTCCGCATTCCTCCTTCGCGCACAGGAGCCGGTCACGATAATTCCGCGCACGATCTCCGCCATCGACGGCTTGCCGGGACGGTTCCTGCGCTTCGTCCTCGTCGGCGGCCTCTGCACGCTGCTGAACCTGCTGACGCTCTGGTTCGTCACGACCCGGATCGGCTGGCATTACCTGGTCGCCGTCGTGATCTCGTTTCTCGTCGTCAACGGAATCGGCTTCGCCCTGAATAAGTACTTCACGTTCACGCACGCGTCGCGCCCTAAGCTGCGCGAAATCCGTCGGTACTACGCCGTGATGCTGGGCACCCTTGCATTGAACCTGTCGATCATGTTCCTGCTGGTGGACGTGCTGGGCATTCACTACCTGCTGGCGAGCATCGTCATCACCGTCCTGTTCACCCTCTTCAACTTCGTCGCCCACTCGGGCTGGACTTTCACGCCGTGACACACGACCTGCCGACCGTGCGTATCCTGCTGATAACCCACTTCTTCCCGGCCCACCGGGGCGGCGTGGAGATCGTCGCCGGCCATCTCGCCGAGGCGCTGGCGCGGAATTCGGCCGCGAAGATTACGTGGTTCGCCAGCGATTGCGACCCGGCACCCGTCCTGGAGGGCGTGACGTGCCTGCGCGTCCCCACGTGGAATCCGCTCGAGCGCCGCTTCCACATGCCGTATCCGCTGTGGTCGCCGCTGCTCGCGAGGTCGTTATGGAATGCCGTGCGGGACGCCGACCTCGTGTACCTGCACGACTACATCTACGTCGGCAGCCTTGCCGCGTACGTGATGGCGAAAATGCAGCGCAAGCCGGTGCTCATCACGCAGCACGTGGGTGCCGTGCCGTTTCGCAGCAGGCTCATTCGCTCGGTCCTTGATCTGGCGAACGCGACGCTCGGGCGCACGATGCTCAGGCGCTCGGATGCCGCGGCGTTCGTCAGCGCCGTCGTCAAGCGCCTTTTCCTTCCGGACGATCGGAACGGCCAGCATGCTCACCTGGTGCCCAACGGACTCGATCCTTCCACGTTTTTCCCGGTGGAGGACGCAGAGCGCGACAGGCTGCGCGCCAGCCTGAACGTTCCAGCCGGCCGTGCGTGCTTTCTGTTCGTCGGCCGCTTCGTCGAGAAGAAAGGCCTGGGCCTGCTGGAAAAGCTGACGGAGCGGCTGCCGGACGTGACATGGCTGTTTGCCGGCTCAGGGCAGCTCGACCCCGAGTGCTGGACGCGCAGCAACGTGCGCGTGTTCCGTGACCGCTCGGGCGCGACGCTCGCCGAGCTTTACCGCGCCGCCGACCTGCTGGTCCTGCCCAGCGTCGGAGAGGGCTTTCCCCTCGTGGTGCAGGAGGCGATGGCGTGCGGCACGCCGGCCATCGTGAGCCACGATACGGCATCGGCGTTGCCTGGCATCGGCGAGGTCCTGTTTTCCGAAAGCGTGGATGAGAGCGACGCCGAATCAGCCTGGCATCGTCATCTGGCAAAACTGGCCGGCGATCCGCACCTGCTCGCCCGGCGGCGCGGGGAAGTGGCAGCCTGGGCCGACAGCCATTGGTCCTGGGATCGTTGCGCGAACACCTATCGCGGCATCATCCGCGATCTGCTGACACGCCCGAGGTAAGCCATGGAGGGAATTGGAAAACGCGTGCCGCTCGTCGGGAACCTGTCCTCTCCCGCCACGCGCCTGTTCGTCCGGACCGGCGCAGGCGCCTGCATCTGCGCCCTGCTGCTCGCGTTCGATCCGCACGTGCCGGGCCTGATGTCGTCGTTCTTCTTCTACCTGCTCTACACATACGATCGTCCGGTCGCCGAGGCGAGCGTCTTGCTGATCCTGCTGGCCGCCGCGATCGCCCCGTTCTGCGGCCGCGTGTCCACCGTGGCCGCCGCGTGCGGGCGCCATCCGTGGCGTGTGGCCGCCGTGACCGGCGCCGTGCTCGCGCTGGCCGCGCGCTATGTCTATCACGCGCATCCGCTGTCGATGGACGAATACACCGCGTGGTTCCAGAGCCGCATCTTCGCGAGCGGCGCGCTGTCGGCGCACTTCCCGCCGTCGTGGCTCGACCGGCTCATCTATCAGCCATTCCAGAACTACTTCCTGGTCGTATCGCGCGCCGGAGGCGATGTGACCTCCGCTTACTGGCCCGGTTTCGCCCTCGCAATGGCGCCGTTCAGCCTGATCGGCGCCGAATGGCTGTGCAATCCGGTGCTGTCGGCGCTGACCGTCGTCGCGATCGCGCGCACCTGTCGCCTCTTGTTTCCGGAGAACGAAGCGGTGGCCGGCTGGGCGATCCTGTTCACCGTCGCCTCGCCCGCGTTCGCGGGCTCGGGCATTTCATACTTTGCAATGACCGGCCTGCTGCTGGCCAATCTCGTGTTCGTCTGGGGTTTCCTGCAACCGACCGCGCGCCGCCTGTTCGTCAGCGGCATCGTCGGCTCGCTTGCGCTGACCTTCCACAACCCGCTGCCCCACACACTGTTTGCGCTGCCGTGGCTGATCTGGTTTCTCGGCCGCCGCCCGCCGTTGCGACACGCGGCGGCGCTCATCGCGGGATACGCTCCGCTCACCCTGCTGCTCGGCCTGGGCTGGGTTCTGTTCAAGGCCCACGTCGCCGCCGACGGGGCCGGCCAGCTGGCGCACGCACCGTCCCAAGGCTTCCTCGCGCTGGTCGCGTCGGTGTTTTCGTTGCCGAGTGCATCGATATTCGTCATCCGCGCGGCCGGCGTCATCAAGTTGTGGGTATGGGCGGTGCCGGGCCTCCTGATCCTCGCGTGCATGGGGTACGCGCGTTGGCGGGAGAACCGCGCCGTGCAACTGCTCGCCGCATCGGCCCTCTTGACCTTCTTCGCCTACTTCTTCGTTCCGTTCGATCAGGGGAACGGCTGGGGATACCGCTATTTCCATCCCGCATGGGGCGTGCTGCCGATCCTCGCGGGCGCCGCCGTCGCCGGCGGATTCCGCAACGACGACGGCGAAGCGCTGCCGGCATTCCGGAACCTGGCCGGCGCCTTCATCGTGTGCAGCCTGCTGATCCTCGTGCCATGGCAGTTGCGGAATATCGAAACGCACATCAGCACCCAGCTCGCGCGGATACCCGACGCGCCAGCGAACCGGCGCAGCATCGTGTTCGTGTTCGTCGATCGCAACGTGTTCCTCAACGACCTCGTGCAGAACGACCCGCTCCTGCGGAATCGATCGATTCGCATGGTCGGCAAGGGGGAACAGGCGGACGGGGAATTCCTGCGCAGCGCGCACATCGCGGCGACGCCGCTGCCGGCCACCGAATTCGGGCAGGTCTGGCTGATCGGGCAATGAAGCGAAACGACTGCGCCGCGTGCGGCAGTCGGCGCGGCGGAGCCGGAAAAAGAAAAGCCCCGCAAGTCCGAGAACTTGCGGGGCTTGTTCCGCCATTTCTGGCGGAGACGGAGTCGGAATGGCGGAGAGAGTGTCCCATATTGTGAAATCCATGCAGCTCCACTGAGTTCCAAAAAGCCTTTGGATTCATAAAGTTGGAAATCTATGCGGGCGCGACCCATGCCGCATTCTTCCAACCGAATCCGAAGGGTTCCAGGAACCATTTGATAGCGAATTCGCTAGTCAGGAGCTTTGGATGCGGACCCTTAACCGACTCACCGTGCTGCAAGTAGCACGCGTGAAAAAACATGGCCTGTACAGCGACGGCGGCGGCCTCTACCTGCAAGTGACCAAGACGCTTTCCAAGTCGTGGTTGTTCCGGTTCATGCGCCGCGGACGCGCCAGGGGCATGGGGCTTGGCCCGACCCATGCCATTTCCCTCGCCGACGCGCGCATCAAGGCCATGGAATGCCGGCGCCAGCTCGCGGAGAACATCGATCCGCTGGATCACCGCCGCGCCCAGCATAAGGCGGGGCAGTTGGCGCACACGAAATCCCTGCCGTTCCGGGACTGCGCCAGCCAGTACATCGAAGCCCATCGAGGCTCATGGAAGAACGGGAAGCACGCGACGCAATGGGAAAACACCATTGAGACCTACGCCAATCCGGTGATCGGCAACCACGACGTTTCTCACATCGACACAGACGAAATCATGAAGGTGCTGGAACCCATCTGGAGCAGCAAGACGGAAACAGCCACACGACTGCGCGGCCGCATCGAGTCTATCCTGGCGTGGGCGACCGTGAAGCGCTACCGGTCCGGCCTGAACCCGGCGCGCTGGAAAGGACACCTCGACCAATTGCTGGCCAAGCCTTCCCGCATCCGCAAGCCCAAACACCATGCCGCCCTCCCCTATGGCGAAGCCGCCGACTTCATGGCGCGCGTGCAACGTGAAGACGGGAACGCGGCCCTCGCCTTGCAGCTCACCATCCTGACGGCGAGCCGCACAATCGAGGTGGCTGGCGCACGGAAAGAAGAATTCGATCTGACAGCGAAGATCTGGACCATTCCGCCCGAGCGCATGAAGGCCAAGCGCGAGCACCGCGTTCCGTTGTCCACGTCGGTGCTTCAAATCGTCACGCCGCTCGTTGAGGCAGGGGCGAGTCCGTTCCTGTTCCCAGGCGGCAAGAGTGGTGACAAGCACCTGTCGAACATGGCGATGCTTCAACTGCTCAAACGCATGGGGCGCAGCGACCTGACAGTTCACGGTTTCCGCTCAACCTTCAAGGATTGGGCACGGGAAACCACCGACTATGCACGGGAAGTCTCCGAGGCCGCACTCGCTCATGTGATCGGCGACCAGACGGAAGCCGCCTACGCGCGCGGCGATCTGTTTGCCAAGCGTACCGGCCTCATGCAAACCTGGGCGGATTATCTCGCCAGCGCTGAGCGAGGCTGATGCTCTAGACGGCCGCTCTCGGCAACAGGATCGGCCCGACCGTTTGCACCTAATCCCCGTGGGATAGATGGAGCAAACAGCTTTTCCTGGCGCAGCAAAAGCAGGGAAACCCAACATCGGGATGCCGACCTATCACCCGCCGACCTACCCCGTATGCACTTCCTGTCGCGTGCCACAAATGTCCATGCGACAGATTGCGCAAGAGGGTGGGCCCACGGAGCGGCCACCCCATATGCGCAACAGCGGGCCTCCGGATCTGTTGCCGCACCCACTCGCTGCGCCAAGGGGGCCGTCACTGCGACCGCAGTGACGGCCCCCCGGCCCCTGCGCGGAATACGGGCTTGCGCGCAATCCTATTGTTTGCGGCATGCGTGACGATGCCCTCCTACACTGGCCCTGCACTACGCCAGGACCGATGGGCGTTGTACATCGGCAACCCCAAAGACGCAGGTTCCTGCAAGCGTCGCCCGTCCAGGGTGGAACCGTCCCCATGCATGCCCAGGCTCCCCCGCATACCGCCCCTACCCACGGGGCAGAGCCTTCCTTGTTCCCGCGCTTCGGCGCCTGTCTGCATTCCCTCTGCGCCCACGGCGCGTCTTTCCTCGCGGTCTCGTGCCGGGTGCAACGCCCGGGGCTGTCCGTATCCCCATCCCGCTCACTTTTACGAAGGAGGTCTTCATCACCGCTATTGGCTTTGTCTTGCCCCGCAGTACCTCCCGCTCGACCTTCCTCCAGGAAGCACGGCGGGCGCCTCAGCTGAGGCAACAGGTGAACTGAGCACCTGGCCCTTGTCCTTCGGGAGTCTCGCCCTGGCGAGTCGGCAACAACACTTACCGAACCGCCACTCAGCCTTGCTATCTCGCCACCTTGACAGGAGAAATGCGATGCCTTCGTCTCAACCGTTTTCCGTACTGGAGCAATTGGTCCAGGAAGAGTCCCACTTTGCTCAGGCGCCCAACGCTTTTTTCGATGCCTGGAAGCAGGGCGTTCGTCTGGCCGGCCCGCAGTTTTTCGGTGATGGCCGCCGCGATGCGTTGGCCCATGCCAGGAACAAGTGGGATCTGGAGCCTGACCTGCCGTGTATTGGCCAGGCACTGGGCGTGATGAGTTCCGGTGAACGGGTCTTCATCGCTGCCCTGGTCAGCTTCTACAACGCTCACGACAGCCAGGAACTGCTGCGCCGCGCCGGCGTGGAAGGCCTGGCCGATCTGGGCAGCCTCGACCAGCAGCGCCGCCGGGTGATTGCATCCCTGCTGCTGCACTACACCGGCTGGTAAGCCGAACGGAACGCGGGAGCCACCTTCGTGGTGGTCCCGCGCCCCCGTCGCAACGGAGCCGCAATGGATGACCTGACCTACACCTTGCGCCAGCTCTGCCAGCGCAACCGCGACGGCAGCCACGCCACCCAGGCCGACCGCCTGCGCGCACTGACGCTGGTCAGCCGCCAGCTGCGCGAAGCCGGTTTCAGGCAGATGCGCGCCAACTCACTCAAGGGCAAACATGTGGAGGCGCTGGTCGAACGCTGGCAGGCCGAAGGCTTGTCGGCCGGCACCGTGAAAAACCGCATGTCGCATCTGCGCTGGTGGGCCGAGAAGGTAGGCAAGGCCGGCATCCTTCCCGCCGACAACGCCCACCTCGGCATCCCGGAGCGGCAGCATGTAACCAACGCCGACAAGTCAAAGACGCTCGGGGATGCGCTCGACGGCGTGCGCGATGCGCATGTGCGGATGAGCCTGCAATTGCAGCAGGCCTTCGGCCTGCGGCGGGAAGAGTCCATCAAATTCCAGCCCGTCTATGCCGACCGGGGCGACCATATCGCGCTCAAGGGGAGTTGGACCAAGGGTGGGCGCGAGCGTACCGTGCCGATCACGACGGCCGAGCAGCGGCGCGTGCTCGACCTGGCGCACCAACTGGCCGGCGCGGGCTCGCTGATCCCGGCGCACAAGAGCTATATCGGGCAGCGCCACACCTACGACGGGCAATGCAAGGCGGCGGGCCTGAGCAACATGCACGGTCTGCGGCATCGTTACGCGCAGGATCGTTACGAAGCGTTGACGAGTTGGAAGGCGCCGGCCGCTGGCGGGCCTTCGGCGCGGTCACTGACATCTGCGCAGCGCGCCTTGGATGCACAGGCGCGGCAGGCGATCAGCCGAGAGTTGGGACACGAGAGGACGCAGATTACGTCGGTGTATCTAGGTCGATAGCGTCTCGGGGAAAGGTATCCATTGCCAAAGGGACGGCCTTGTAGCGCATCCAGGCCTTGGATTTTAGGCTAGTTATTTGCGCCATATAGGAGCACTCCCTACGCATCGGCGTGACTGTCCGGGATAATCCACTGGTGGCGATCTCGGCTTTATCTAGCCGCATGTCTCAGGAGGGAGACCAATGGCAGCAAAGAAACGTCAGCGGCAAACCAGGTGGTATACGGATGCCGAGGTCATGGAGCCATCATTCCGGCTTGAAGCTGGTGTGACCGAAAATGGCGTGGAATACAGGGATCTGTTCATGCAGACCTTCGAGCAGGACACCTCGGAACCTCGTCGTTGGCAGAGCCTGCCCGAGTCCGATTGGCATCAGCTGGCAAGGGTGTTTCTGAAAGAAATCATCACCTATCCGGTATTTACGAATCCGCATGCACTGCGGTACCTGAGCCCACGGCATGGTCCGTTCAGAACAGTCATCTATGAAAAGAGTTTTGGAAGCGATCTGCCGGATAGTGCTGCATCGGCGGTCTCCCACATCGAACTTGCGCTTCCATGGCGCACGTCCAACCAGTGCATCTTTGGACTGGGGCTCACCAGGGATTTGGAAGAAATCTGGCGAGGCCTGCTGAGCCTTCGGAAACTCAACACCCTCGTGGTGGCACGCGATGGCGCATTGCGGGTGGACGGCGACACGGTGCGAATTCCGGAGAGCGAAGTTGACCGGATACGTCGTGCTTTCGAACGCACAACTCGCAAGATGCGCGACGTCGCGAAACAGGCCCGGGTGACTCACATCCGCAATGCGCTTCTGGCCCCGCTGGACCCTAAGCGGTTTCCACCGATTGTCCAGGTCAATCCGGAAGGCCAATTGGTCGAGGTTCGCCTGGACCGGGGCAGGCAAAACAAAGACGCCGCTCGCTCCGGGCGAAAAGCCACGGTGAAAGCAGTGCGCGCCAACGTGGAAACGTTGGCGGCCGAAGCGCCCGAGGAACTCATCGAGCTGCATGCCGAAATTGAACGCGTCACGCTGGCCCAGATGATTGAAAAGTACGAGGATATGCTTCAGAAGGGCCTGCCTGAGACGGCGTGGCAGAAGTTCTTCGAGCGCAACATCTTCATCCTGACCATGATTTTCGCCCGTCCCGTCAGGCTGCTTCATACTCAGTTCCACGCCCAAGGCGGAGGACTGGACGGTACCGGCGCACAAATTGGAGATTTCCTGCTGGCCGAAAAAGGCTTCGCCATGGCCATCGTGGAAATCAAGACACCCGCAAGCCCCTTGCTGCGCCCAAAGGCCTACCGAAACAGGGAAGTGTTCGCGCCAGACGAAGACCTGAGCGGCGCGGTGTCGCAGGTGCTGTACCAGCAAAGCAAGATCCATGAGAACTGGCTGATTCATCGGGTACGGCCCGAGCTCCAGGATTCGCGCCCAGATGCCATCAAGTGCGTGGTCATCACTGGCATGTTGCTCAAGGATGAAATGCAGCGCCGGAGCTTCGAGGTGTTTCGCAATGCCTGCAAGAACGTCGAAGTCATCACCTTCGACGAACTGCTGGACAAACTGAAGCTGCTGTCGGAGCACCTGACGCCACATGAGGAGCCGCCGCGCGAGGTGACGCAGGATGAGCTGCCGTTCTAGGGAATCTGGTCGAGGTAGGCCATGATCCCAGCGCAGCGGGCCGCCCAACTTCTAACGCGGCGGCAAGTTGTTCGCCTCCTACCATGTCGACGATCACGTCGATGCCCTCAGGCGCCACTTTGGCCAGTTGCTCACCTTCGCGATCTCATCCGCGATTTTCGCGATTATCCAATTTGAGGTGACCTGCCCCCGGTTTTAGTCCGAACTGCAGTTAGAGTCCGAGGTTAAAAACTGCTGCTTCGCGTCGTGCGCCCGGGCGAACTGCGCAGGCGTCAGATAGCCGAGCGAACTATGAGGCCGCTCG
>NZ_CADESW010000016.1 GCF_902830275.1 Burkholderia stagnalis
ATCGCGATCGCGCAGCACTATGCGGAACACGTGCTGGTGCAGGCGGAAGGGCTCGAAGCGTCGATCGTCGGCGCGAAGGGCGGCGACGGCGTGCTCGCGCTGACGGAAGACCAGTTCTGATCGGGGAACGGTATCCGTTGAAAAGCTGAAAGGCACCCGAGGGCGCCTTTCAGCTTTGCTTGCTCGCGGCCCGCACGGCAGCGGGCCGGCGCGACTTACGCGTAGGCGGGGCGCGTCTGGCCGGCCACGTCCTTCAGGTAGCGATGCACCGACAAGTCGTCTGCCTGAATTGCGGGCATCTTGCCGGAGATCAGGTCGGCGATCAGCTGACCCGAACCGCACGACATCGTCCAGCCGAGCGTGCCGTGGCCGGTGTTCAGGAACAGGTTCGACACCGGCGTGCGGCCGACGATCGGCGTGCCGTCCGGCGTCATCGGGCGCAGGCCCGTCCAGAACGTTGCCTTCGACGTATCGCCGCCGCCCGGGAACAGGTCGTTCACGCACATTTCGAGCGTTTCGCGGCGCGCGTCGCGCAGGCGCTTGTCGAAGCCGACGATCTCCGCCATCCCGCCGACGCGGATGCGCCGGTCGAAGCGCGTGATCGCGATCTTGTAGGTTTCGTCGAGCACCGTCGACACGGGCGCCGCCGCTTCGTCGACGATCGGCGCGGTGATCGAATAGCCCTTGAGCGGATAGACCGGAATCTTCATCAGGTTCGAGATGAAGTGCGTCGAGTACGAACCGAGCGCGACGACGTACGCATCCGCGCGCACCATCTCGCTGCCGCACTGCACGCCTGCGATCTTGCCGCCCGCGATCGCGAGCGCGTCGATCGGCGTGTTGTAACGGAACTTGACGCCGAGCCCTTCGGCGAGCGCGGCAAGGCGCGTCGTGAACAGCTGGCAGTCGCCCGTCTCGTCGCCGGGCAGGCGCAGGCCGCCCGTCAGCTTGTGCGACACCGCGGCGAGCGCCGGCTCGGCGTTCTTCAGCTCGGCGGGCGACAGCAGTTCGAACGGCACGTTCGCTTCGCGCAGCACGGCGATGTCCTTCGCCGCGCCGTCGAGCTGCTGCTGCGTGCGGAACAGCTGCAGCGTGCCGCCCGTGCGGCCTTCATATCCGATGCCGGTGTCGGCGCGCAGCGCCTGGATGCAATCGCGGCTGTATTCGGCGAGCCGGACCATGCGGCCCTTGTTGACCGCATAGCGCTCGGCCGTGCAGTTGCGCAGCATCTGCCACATCCATTGCAGCTGGAAGCGGGTGCCGTCGAGGCGGATCGCGAGCGGCGCGTGCTTTTCGAACATCCATTTGACGGCCTTCAGCGGCACACCGGGCGCGGCCCACGGCGCCGCATAGCCGGGCGAGATCTGGCCTGCGTTCGCGAAACTCGTCTCGAGCGCCGGACCGGCCTCCCGGTCGATCACCGTGACTTCATGACCGGCGCGCGCGAGGTAATACGCGCTTGCCACGCCCACCACACCGCTGCCCAGAACGACGACTCGCATAGCTGCTCCACAAGGAAGAATCGGATCGAGGCCGGTCGCACCCGCGACTCCGTATAACCTCTATCTGACCTAGTTTTTTGCGCTATGGTATTGTCGAATGACCAGGTTTTGTTATCGTATTTTTTCGCTTTTCAGCAGAATCACATGAGAACTCAACGGCAGCCGGTACGCACGCTCGACAAGCTCGACCGGCGCATCCTCAAACTGCTTCAGAACGACGGCCGGATGGCGATGAAGGACCTCGCCGAGCAAGTCGGGCTCACCGTCACGCCGTGCATCGAGCGCGTGCGGCGCATGGAGCGCGACGGCGTGATCACCGGCTATCACGCGCGCGTCGATCCGGCCCAGCTTGGCGCGGCGCTGCTCGTGTTCGTCGAGATCACGCTCGGCCACAAGGGCGGCAACATGTTCGAGCAGTTCCGCCGGGAAGTGATGAAGATCGACGAGGTGCTCGAGTGCCACCTCGTGTCCGGCGACTTCGACTACCTGATCAAGGCGCGCATCGGCGAGATGGCCGACTACCGCAAGCTGCTCGGCGACATCCTGCTGCAGCTGCCCGGTGCGGTGCAGTCGAAGAGCTATGTCGTGATGGAGGAAATCAAGGAGACGCTGACGATTTCGGTCGACGAATAGGCGCCTGATTTCACCCTTGGCACGTCGCGCCGAATACTGTATAAATATCCAGTATTCGGCGCGAATGATGGGGTGTGGAGATGGGCGGTCGATCCGACAACGAATTTCCGGTTGCGCCGCCCATGCCCCGCAAGGGGCGCGGGGCGGTCGACAACCTGCAGGGGCGGTACGAAACGGCGCTGCGCGAGGCGGTCGACGATGGCTGGGCGCACGAGGCGGATGATGCCGACCTGCCGGCGCCGCTGCGCACGCAGGTGTTCGAGGAGCGTGCGAAGAGCATCCTGACGCGCAACCAGTCGCCCGACATTCCGTTCAGCGTGTCGCTCAATCCGTATCGCGGCTGCGAGCACGGCTGCATCTATTGCTTCGCGCGGCCGACGCACAGCTATCTCGGCCTGTCGCCGGGGCTCGATTTCGAGAGCCGCATCTATGCGAAGGTCAATGCGGCCGAACTGCTCGAGCGCGAGATCGCCCGGAAAAGCTACGTGCCCGAGCCGATCGCGCTCGGCGTCAATACCGATGCCTATCAGCCGGTCGAACGCGACTTGCGCATCACGCGCAGCGTGATCCAGGTCATGCACGATCACGGGCTGCCGTTCGCCGCGATCACGAAATCGTCGCTGATCGAGCGCGACCTCGACCTGCTCGCTCCGATGGCCGAGCGCGGGCAGGTGATGGCGGCGGTCACGATCACGACGCTCGACGCGGATCTCTCGCGCACGCTCGAGCCGCGCGCGGCGACGCCGGCCCGCCGGCTGCGCACGATCCGCGCGTTGCGCGAAGCGGGGGTGCCGGTCGGCGTGAGCATCGCGCCGGTCATCCCGTTCGTCACCGAGCCGGACATGGAACGGGTGCTCGAGGCATGCGCGGAAGCGGGCGCGACACACGCGAGCTACATCATTCTGCGGTTGCCGTGGGAGGTCGCACCGCTGTTCAGGAACTGGCTGGATGCGCATTTCCCGGATCGGGCGGAGCGCGTGATGAACCGGGTGCGCGACATGCGCGGCGGCAAGGACTACGACTCGGATTTCGGCAAGCGGATGAAGGGTGAGGGGATCTGGGCCGATCTGCTGAAGCAGCGCTTTCGGCAGGCGGTCAAGCGGCTGGGGTTGAACGAGCGCGCGAACGGCATTCTCGACCTGTCGCAGTTTCGGGGCGCTCGGGATGTTGCGGGAACGGTGGCCGTGCCGCGTGTGAATGCGCGGTCAGCCGGCGCGGCGCTACGCGACGATTCGCAGCTGAGTTTGTTCTAATCGAGCGCACGTCGCGTCGCCGGCCCGGCAGGCGCCCCGTGCGTCGTCCTTGTTACTGGGAAATCTGCTTGGCCGCTTCGACCTGCGTTTCGAAATACGTCTGAAACGACAGCGCAAGCGCGGTCATCAGCAGGAACGCGCCGATCAGCAGCGAGAAAATCACGACGAAGATCACCGTCCAGCCCGAACGGCTGTGTCGGCCGGTGTCGGCGTTGAATTGCGCGTCCCACTTGTCGTCAGCGCGCAGGCCGTAGACGATCGCGGCGAGAAACGCCGCCAGCAGCGAGATCGCGCCGGGAACGGCCAGCCACCAGCCGAGGCCGGCGGTGCGCTGGGTGGCCGCGAGCAGCAGGAAGCCCGGGACGCCGACGATCGTCGCGAGCAGGTGCGCCCAGCCATAGACGTCCCGGAAACCATACAGGTAGAAACGGTGCGCGCCGATCGAACCGAACAGGAACGCGAGGGCGGCGGTGAGCGTCTTGGAGCGGAAGCGGCGGAGCGGGGCGGTGCTGCTGGACATGGATGGCGGGCAGATTGTCGTTGGCATGGGCTGCCGGCAAGGCGGCGCGGGCGTGCGGCCCGGCACGCATTCTACGATGCCGCGGGTGAGGCGGTCACCTGCGGTCTGCGTCACGGTGCCGCATAGGTCACGCGATAGATCGCGCCGGCATGGTCGTCGCTGACGAGCAGGGAGCCGTCGGGCAGCGGCAGCACGTCGGCCGGCCTGCCCCAGACGGTGCCGTCGCGCCGCAGCCAGCCCGTGATGAAAGGCATCTGGCGTGCGTGGCTGCCGTCCGCCGAGACGACGACGCGCATCACGCGGTAGCCGACCTTCGTGCTGCGGTTCCACGAACCGTGCTCGGCGATGAAGATGTTGTTGCGGTATGCGGCGGGAAACATCGTGCCTGTATAGAAGCGCATGCCGAGCGCCGCGACGTGCGCGCCGAGCTTCAGCACGGGCGCGGTGTAGCGGCGGCAGGCGTCCGGGCTGCCGAATTCGGGGTCGGGCGTGTCGCCGCCGTGGCAATACGGAAAGCCGAAATCGAGGCCGGCGCGCGGCGCGCGATTGAGCTTGTCGTCGGGCACGTCATCGCCCATCAGGTCGCGGCCGTTGTCGGTAAACCACAACTCGCCCGAATCCGGATGCCACGCGAATCCGACCGTGTTGCGCACGCCGCGCGCGACCACCTTCCGATGGCTGCCGTCCGCATTCATCCGCGCGATGACTGCGTAGCGGTCGCGGTCGGCGACGCACACGTTGCACGGCGCGCCGGTCGGCACGTACAGCTTGCCGTCGGGGCCGAACGCGATGAATTTCCAGCCGTGATGGTGTTCGGTCGGCAACGCATCGGTGACGACGACGGGTTTGGGCGGTGCGGCGAGCTGGTCGTCGATGCGGTCGAGGCGCACAATACGCGACACGGCCGACACGAACAGCGCGCCGTCGCGATAGGCGACGCCGACCGGCATGTCGAGCCCGGACGCGATCACGTAGTGCGCGCTGATCTGCCCCTCGTGCATCACGAGGGCATGCACGCGGCCTTCGCGGCTGCCGACATACAGGATGCCGCGTGGCGACCACGCCATTTCCCGTGCGGCCGGCACCGCGTCGGTCAGCACCGACACGCTGAAGCCGGGCGGCACGACGAGTTCGTCGACCGGCAGCCGGCCGGCGGCGAAGGTCGTGGCGGAGGCGAGGCAGGCGACGCCGGCAAGCAGCCCCGCAAGGCAGCGCTCAGCGCGGCGCGCCACGGCGCGAAGCGGTGGCATGGCGGCGTCGGACGGTGCTGGACAGCACGATTGTATGCCCGGCCGGAAGGGCGTTTGCCGATTTTTTGCGCGTAAGTGTTTGTTGTGCCACTGGTTTCCAGCTATAATCGCGTGTTTCAGTAGTTTCGAACCCGGTTTTCCCGAAGGATTTCATATGGTTATCATCCGTCTGGCTCGCGGCGGCTCGAAGAAGCGCCCGTTCTACAACATCGTTGCTACCGATTCGCGCAACCGTCGTGACGGCCGCTTCATCGAGCGCGTCGGCTTCTACAACCCGGTCGCGACGAAGGGCGAAGCGCTGCGTATCGCTCAAGATCGTCTGACGTACTGGCAAGGCGTTGGCGCGCAACTGTCGCCGACCGTCCAGCGTCTCGTGAAGGAAGCGCAAAAGGCGCAACCGGCTGCCTAACATGGCGCGGTGTGCCGGTCGTGCCGGCTGCGAGGTGTATTGATGTCGGATCACGATTCCGGTAACGCAAGGCGCGGGCGAGCGTCGTTTGGCGCATTCGTCCGCAAGCCGGTCGAGCGCGGTTCTGCCGCGAACGCCGGCCAGGCTGCCGAGCAGGGCGGTCTTGAAGCAGCGTCATCCCTGCCCGACGATGCCGTTGAGGTCGGAGCGGTGGTCGATGCCTACGGCCTGAAGGGCTGGATCAAGGTCGCGCCTCATGCCGATACCGGTCGCGGCGGCGATGCGTTGCTCAACGCTCGCCGCTGGTGGCTGGAGCGGGGCGCCGAGCGTCACGTCGCACGCGTCACGCAGGCGAAGACGCACGGCGATACGGTCGTCGCACAACCCTCCGGGGTAGGCGATCGCGATGCCGCGCTGTCATTGCGCGGGTTTCGCGTGTTCGTGCGCCGGGAAGATTTTCCGGCGCTGGCGATCGACGAGTTTTACTGGGTCGACCTGATCGGTCTCGATGTCGTCAACGAGCAATCGGTGGCGCTCGGGAAGGTGGTCGGGATGATCGACAACGGCGTGCATTCGATCATGCGCATCGAATATCCGGCGACCGGGAAAGACGGCCAGCCGGCGAGCGCCGAACGGCTGATCCCGTTCGTCGGGGTGTACGTCAAAACGGTGGATCAGGCGGCGCGTCGCATCGTCGTCGACTGGGAAGCCGATTACTAAATGAATCAGGTCACGGAGCGCGCGGTGCAGTTCGATGTCGTCACGCTCTTTCCCGAAATGTTTCGCGCGCTGACCGACTGGGGCATCACCAGCCGGGCCGTGAAGCAAGGGCGTTTCGGGTTGCGTACCTGGAACCCGCGTGATTTCACGACGGACAACTACCGCACGGTCGACGATCGGCCTTATGGTGGCGGTCCGGGCATGGTGATGCTGGCGAAGCCGCTCGAGGCTGCGATCGGTGCCGCGAAAGCGGCGCAGGCGGAGCAGGGCGTCGCGAGCACGCGTGTCGTGATGATGTCGCCGCAGGGCGCGCCACTGTCGCACGACCGTGTGGTGCGGATGGCGCAAGAGCCCGGCGTGATCGTGCTGTGCGGCCGCTACGAAGCGATCGATCAGCGTCTGCTCGATCGTTGCGTCGACGAGGAAATCAGCCTCGGCGATTTCGTGTTGTCCGGCGGCGAGCTGCCGGCGATGGCGATGATGGATGCCGTCGTGCGCCTGCTGCCCGGCGTGCTGAACGATGCGCAGTCGGCCGTGCAGGACAGCTTCGTCGGCGGCCTGCTCGATTGTCCGCATTACACGCGTCCCGAGGAATACGAGGGAGTGCGCGTGCCGGACGTGCTGCTCGGCGGCCATCATGCCGAGATCGAGCGCTGGCGTCGCCAGGAAGCATTGAGGAACACGTGGCTGAAGCGTCCGGACCTGATCGCCCGGGCGCGTCGCGACAAGTTGCTGAGCCGTGCCGACGAGGCATGGCTTGCGAACCTCGCACGCGAAGCGAAGGACGCCTCCTGAGGCGAGATTCGCGGGCGGGAATTGGCGGTGCCGTGCATGCGTGCGCGGCGCCTGATGTGAACCCATCCTCTATCGGGGCCATGCCTGGAATCAGGCGGGCGCAAACGCCGACAAGATGGTTTTAGGAGTCAGTGATGAATCTGATTGCAAAGCTTGAGCAGGAAGAAATCGAGCGCGCGCTCGCAGGCAAGACGATCCCCGAATTCGCCCCGGGCGACACGGTGATCGTGAACGTGAACGTGGTTGAAGGTAACCGCAAGCGCGTTCAGGCTTACGAAGGCGTCGTGATCGCGAAGCGCAACCGTGGCCTCAACTCGTCGTTCATCGTCCGCAAGATTTCGTCGGGCGAAGGCGTCGAGCGTACGTTCCAGACCTACTCGCCGCTGCTGGCGAGCATCGTCGTGAAGCGCCGCGGCGACGTGCGTCGCGCGAAGCTGTACTACCTGCGCGAGCGTTCGGGCAAGTCGGCTCGTATCAAGGAAAAGCTGGTGTCGAAGGATCGCACCGCAGCAGCTTCCCAAGAGTAAGAGCTGTAAGGAAAAAGCACCCACCCGGGTGCTTTTTTCATTCCGGCGCGACAATACGCTCAGAGCAACCCGAATCAAGAGAGCCCCATTGAACCGCCGCCCCATCATCGATCCCGAAGTGCTGCCGGTCGAAGGCACCGGCGCAGGCCTGCCGCTCATCGATTACGACCGGATGACGCCAGCCGGGATGCGCGAGCGCTTTACCCGCACGCTCGAATGGACCACGGAACCCGCCGAGGTCCGTCTTCAGGACGGCGTCGATCTGCGCAGCGCAGCCGTGCTCGTGCCGCTCGTCGTTCGTGACGGCGGCCTGACCGTGTTGCTCACGCAGCGCGCCGATCACCTGAACGACCACGCGGGGCAGATCAGCTTTCCCGGCGGCCGGCGCGAGCCGTTCGACCGCGATGCGACCGCGACGGCGCTGCGCGAGGCGAAGGAGGAGATCGGGCTCGCCGGCGAGCGGGTCGAGATCCTCGGCTCGCTGCCGGATTTCCTGACGGGCACCGGCTTTTGCGTGTCGCCGGTCGTCGGGCTCGTGCATCCGCCGTTCACGGTGCAGGCCGATACGTTCGAAGTCGCCGAGATCTTCGAGGTGCCGCTCGCGTTCCTGATGAATCCGGCGAACCACGAGGTGCGCGTGTTCCGCTGGGATGGCGGCGAGCGTCGTTTTTTTGCGATGCCTTATCCGAGAGGCGACGCGCACGGGCATTACTTCATCTGGGGCGCAACTGCCGGCATGTTGCGCAATCTGTACCGCTTCTTGGCGGCCGGCTGAACATGCGCGCCGCCCGGCGCGCGTGCGCGGCCGCCGGCCGGCGGCGCCGGCAAGCCATGCGTGGCTTACGCTGTGCTATCGTTATGCAAAAAATGACATAACTCCGAAGACGGCGCCACGCATGACTTTCTTTTCGGTTCTCCTCGCCCTCATCATCGAACAGGTCCGCGCGTTGTCGCCGAGCAATCCGGTGTTCGCGCTGTTCCAGTTTCATGCGGAAACCGTCGCACATGGCCTCGACGCCGGCAAGCAGAAACACGGCATCCTCGCGTGGCTCGCGGTCGTGTTGCCGTGGGTGCTGGTCGTCGCACTGGTCTACTTCCTGCTGTACAAGGTGAGCTTCGTGCTGGCGTTCCTGTGGAACGTCGTCGTCGTGTACTTCACGCTCGGCTTCCGCCAGTTCAGCCATTACTTCACCGATATCCATCTCGCGCTCAACAACGACGACGTGCCGCGTGCGCGCGAAATCCTGCAGGAGTGGACCGGCATCGACACGGTCGACATGCCGGTCGGCGAGATCGTCCGCCACACGCTGATTCACGCCGTCGTCGCGTCGCATCGCCATGTGTTCGGCGTGTTCTTCTGGTACGTGCTGCCGGTCGGCCCGGCCGGCGCGGTGCTGTACCGCATTTCCGAATACCTCGCGCGCAGCTGGTCGGCGCCGGCCGATGATCGCACCGCGGCCTTCTCGACGTTCGCGCAGCGCGCGTTCTTCGTGATCGACTGGGTGCCGTCGCGGCTGACCGCGCTCGGCTTCGCGATCGTCGGCAACTTCGAGGATGCGATCTACGCGTGGCGCAACCACACCCGCCAGTGGCCCGACCCGAATGACGGCGTGCTGCTGGCCGCGGGTAGCGGAGCGCTCGGCGCCCGGCTTGCCGGGCCGCTCGCGGAGCCGTCGAGCCTCGATGCACTGGCGGTCGGCGACAGCGGCCCGCTGACGGTCGGGGACGATTGCACGCCGCGCACGCTGCAGTCGGCCGTCGGCCTCGTCTGGCGCGCGGTGATTCTGTGGATGCTTCTGCTGCTGATGCTGACGATCGCCGTCTGGGTGTCCTGATACGGGCGACACGGGCGTCGTCATACGCAATGAAAAGGCCGGCTCGATGCCGGCCTTTTTGCTGGCGGCTCGCCGCGCCGGCGTCAGTCGTCGCGCGGGTCGCGCACTGCACCGCAGCGCCAGCATGCGGTGAACTGCGCTTCGAGCTGCTCGCCGCATTGACGGCATCGCCATGACGCGTCGCCCGCTGCCGGGCCGTGCGATGCGGCGTCGAGCAGGCGGCGCGCGAGCGCGTCATCGCGCTCGTCGTCGAGCCAGACCTCGGGCGCGCATGCGTCGGCGGGCAGGCCGCCGAGCGCGCCTGTCGCGTAGCGGTTGTGCAGTTCGCAGCCGATGCCGGCCGCTTCGAGCACGTTCACCCAGTGCTGCGCGGTCGCGAGATCGGGTGCCTTGAAACGCATCGCGGCTCCTGTCGGCGAGGGGGCGGGGAGCGACCGGGGCGGACCGACATGCCCCGGCCGGCCATCAGCGCACGACCTGGCTTGCCTCGTGCACCAGTTGCGCATACAACGCATGCCGCGTCGGCGCCACGCGGCCGTCGGAGACTGCCTCCAGGATCGCGCAGCCGGGCTCGTGCAGATGATGACAATTATAGAAACGGCAGTGCGCGAGCAGCGGGCGGAACTCCGGGAACGCGCGCTCGAGGCGGCCTTCCGTCAGATGATAGAGGCCGAATTCCTGGAAGCCCGGCGAATCGATCAGCGCACCGTCGCCGCCCGGCAGCGGATAGAGGCGCGTGAACGTCGTCGTATGCCGGCCGCTGTTGAGCGCGGCGGAGATTTCCCGGGTCGCGGCTTCCGCATCGGGCACGAGCAGGTTCACGAGCGTCGACTTCCCCATGCCCGACTGGCCGAGCAGGATCGTCGCGTGCCCGGCCAGATGCGGGGCCAGCTGCGCGCGCGCGTCGTCGGGGCGGCCCTTGACCGACAGTTCCAGCACGTCGTAGCCGAGCGCGCGATACGGCGCGAGCCGTTCGCGGGCGACCGGCAGCGCGGCTTCGACGTCGATCTTGTTCAGCACGATCAGCGGCTTCAGGTCGTTCGCCTCGGCGGCGATCAGTGCGCGGCCGAGCAGATCCTCGCTGAAATAGGGCTCGGTCGCGAGCACGATCAGCAGCTGGTCGAGGTTGGCCGCGAACAGCTTCGACTTGAACTGGTCGGAGCGGTACAGCAGATTGCGCCGCTCGCCGATCTCGACGATCACGCCCTGGTCGGCGGACGCATGTTCGTACGCGACGCGGTCGCCGACCGCGACGTCGCTCTTCTTGCCGCGCGGGAAGCACTGCAGCATCGGGCCGCCGTCGTCGGGGGCGACGATGTAATGGCGGCCGTGCGCCGCGATCACGCGGCCTTCGGCACGTTCCGCGCGCGATGCGCGCGGGGCCGGCTTGCGGGAGGTCGGCCGGCTCATGCGTGCTGCAGCAACCGGTCGATCCGCTGCGATGCGGGCGGGTGCGAGTAGTAGAAGGCCGTGTAGACGGGGTCGGGCGTGAGCGTCGACGCGTTGTCCTCGTACAGCTTCACGAGCGCGCTGACGAGATCCTGCGCGGCGGTCTGGCTGGCGGCGAACGCGTCCGCTTCGAACTCGTGCTTGCGCGACGTCAGGCTGCCGACCGGCGTCGCGAAGAACAGGAACACCGGTATCGCGAGGAAGAACAGCACGAGCGCGGCGCCGGCGTTGCTGGAATCGAGCGACGGCATCACGCCGAGCCCGGTGTAGAACCATGCGCGCTGCGCGAGCCAGCCGAGCAGCGCGAGCAGCGCGAGGCTCAGCACGAACGACACGAGCATGCGTTTCATCACGTGGCGGCGCTTGAAATGGCCGAGCTCGTGCGCGAGCACGGCCTCGATCTCCTCGCCGGACAGGCGGGCGAGCAGCGTATCGAAGAACACGATCCGCTTCGACGCGCCGAAACCGGTGAAGTACGCGTTGCCGTGCGCGGAGCGGCGGCTGCCGTCCATCACGAACAGGCCCTTCGCCGCGAAGCCGCAGCGCTGCATCAGCGACTCGATGCGCGCGCGCAGCGCGTCGTCCTTCAGCGGTTCGAACTTGTTGAAGAGCGGGGCGATGAAGGTCGGGTAGATCAGCAGCACGAGCATCTGGAACGCGACCCAGACGATCCAGGTCCACAGCCACCACAGGCTGCCGGCCTGGTTCATCAGCCAGAGCACGACGAACAGCAGCGGCAGGCCGAGCGCGGCGCCGAGCAGCGCATTCTTCAGCAGATCGGCGAAGAACAGGCGCTTGGCCATCCGGTTGAAGCCGAAGCGCTGCTCGATGCCGAACTGGCGGTAGTACTCGAACGGAACGTCGATCACGCTCGTGATCGCGAACACCGCGGCGACGAGCGCGACCTGCTGCCCGTAGCCGCGGCCGAGCCAGCCGGACAGCAGCGTGTCGAGCGCGCCGACGCCGCCGAGCAGCGTGAGCGCGACGAGCACCGCCGCGCTGACGACGATCTCGACCATCGCCAGCCGGGTGCGCTCGACCGTGTAGTCGGCCGCGCGCTGGTGCGCGGAGAGCGGGATGGTCGAGCTGAACTGGGCCGGCACGCGGTTGCGGTGCGCGGCGACGAAGCGGACCTGCCGCGAGGCCAGCCACAGCTTGGTGACGACCATCGCGAGCACGGCAAGCGCGAACAGCAGGGTGAACGAATAGGGTGACATCGAAGGCGCCAAAGGGTTCTATGCGAGAATTATATGTTCTTGCGGACGGGGCCCGCTGACGCGTCGCCTGCCGACGCCGCGCAGCGCGCCGCCCGCCAATTTCCAGGACGACTCATGACCGATACCCCCGCTTCCGCCAGCCAGCCCGAACTCGTACGCAACGAGATGAATCTCGTCTGGCTCGACATGGAAATGACGGGCCTCGACCCGGATAACGACCGCATCATCGAGATCGCGGTCGTCGTGACCAACTCGACGCTCGAGATCGCGGTCGAAGGCCCGGTGTTCGCGATTCACCAGAGCGATGCGACGCTCGCCAAGATGGACGACTGGAACAAGAACACGCACGGCCGCTCGGGGCTGATCGACCGCGTGCGCGCGTCGACCGTGACCGAGGCGGACGCCGCCGCGCAGCTCCAGGCCTTCCTCGGCCAGTACGTGCCGCCGGGCAAGTCGCCGATGTGCGGCAACTCGATCTGCCAGGACCGCCGCTTCATGGCGCGCTGGATGCCGGAGTTCGAGCGCTTCTTCCACTACCGCAACCTCGACGTCAGCACGCTCAAGGAGCTGTGCCGCCGCTGGCAGCCGGCGATCTACAAGGGGTTCCAGAAGCGCGCGATGCACACCGCGCTGGCCGACATCCACGAGTCGATCGATGAGCTGAAGTACTACCGCCAGCATTTCCTGATCCCGGCCACGCCGGCCGCCGCGAGCGCCGGCGAATCCGCGCCGGCCGCCTGAGCGGGCCGGCCTTGCGGGCCGCGCCGCGTCAGCGCGGCGCGCGCTGCGCGCTTTTCGGCCGGAACGCCGCGACCACCGCCGCGTCGGTCTCGATGTACGGGCCGCCGATCAGGTCGATGCAGTAGGGCACCGCGGCGAAGATGCCCGGCACGGTTGTGTTGCCGCTCGCGTCGCGCAGCCCTTCGAGGGTTTCCTTGATCGATTTCGGCTGGCCCGGCAGGTTGATGATCAGCGCCGCGTGGTCGGCCGTCTCGCGGATCACCGCGACCTGCCGCGACAGGATCGCGGTGGGCACGAAATTCAGGCTGATCTGCCGCATCTGCTCGCCGAACCCCGGCATTTCCTTCGTCGCCACCGCGAGCGTCGCCTCGGGCGTCACGTCGCGGCGCGCGGGGCCGGTGCCGCCGGTCGTCAGCACGAGGTCGCAGCCGGCCGTGTCGACCAGCTCGACGAGCGTCGCGGAGATCGTCGCGGCGTCGTCCTGGATCAGCCGCGTCTCGGCGCGCCACGGCGAGCTCAGCGCGGCGCCGAGCCACGCCTGCAGCGCCGGAATGCCCTTGTCCTCGTAGACGCCGGTGCTCGCGCGGTCGCTGATCGACACGAGGCCGACCAGCAGCTCGTCCGGGTGGTTACGCTTCGTCGTCATCGTCCTCTCCGGCCGGCGCGTCTTCCTCGTCGTCCGCGCCGGGCGTGCCGCTCGCCGTCTTGATCCACTGGAACAGCTCGCGGAAGTAGCGCGGCGGCTTGCCTTGCTGCGCTTCCTTGCGCGCGTTGCGGATCAGCGTGCGGCCTTCCTGCACGTCGGCTTCCGGGTGCTGGCGGACGAATTCGGTCAGCGCGTCGTCGTTGGCGAGCAGCTGCTCGCGGGTGCGTTCGATCCAGTGCAGGCGGGCCGTCGCGGCCTTGTTCACGCCGCGCTGCGCGTCGAGCGCGGTGCGCAGCGCGGCCGTCTCGTCGTCGGTCAGCGAGCGCATCACGCGGCCGACATACTGGAGCTGGCGGCGCTTGCCTTCGTGATCGGTGATGCGGCGCGCCTCGCGCACCGCGTCCGCGAGGTCTTCCGGCATCGGCATGCGCTTGAGCGCGTCTTTCGGCAGGTCGACGAGCGCCTGGCCGAGTTCCTGCAGCGCGTGCATGTCGCGCTTCAACTGGGATTTGCTGGGGCGATCGTAGCCATGGCCGGCGTCGTCGTCGGCGTGCTCGATCGGCTGAATACGGGTTTTGCGTGTCATGGGCGGCATTGTATCGCGCCGCGGCCGCCCCAAGCTTCTCCGTTACGGCGTCCCGGACCCGAAATGAAACGGCCCCGACGCCGACTGCGTTCGCTGCGCCCCGAGGGGGCGATCAGTGCGCTTGGGGCGGCCCGGCACTGCTATGATCGCGGGATACGACAATTTTGAACACGCGGGCCGCGAGCCCGTCACCGGATATCACGAAGATGGCTGCCAATCTCGACACGCAAGCGCGCTATTTCCCGCATACGCAGGACCAGCTGAAAGAAATCGCCTCGGACATCCTCCGGCACGCGAAGGCGCTTGGTGCGTCGGACGCCGCGACCGAAATCTCCGAAGGCGACGGCCTGTCGGTGTCGGTGCGCCGCGGCGAGGTCGAGACGATCGAGCACAACCGCGACAAGATGGTCGGCGTGACGGTGTTCATCGGCAAGAAGCGCGGCAACGCGAGCACGTCGGATTTCTCGCCGGCCGCGATCAAGGACACCGTCGCCGCCGCGTACAACATCGCGCGCTTCACCGCCGAGGACGACGCGGCCGGGCTCGCCGAAGCCGAGCTGCTCGAGACCGACCCGCGCGACCTCGATCTCTACCACCCGTGGGACCTGAGCGCCGACGAAGCGGTCGAACTCGCGCGCCGCGCGGAGGACGCAGCGTTCGCGGTCAGCCCGCAGATCCGCAATTCGGAAGGCGCGAGCGTGTCCGCGCAGCATTCGCAGTTCGTGCTCGCGACGTCGCGCGGCTTCCTCGCCGGCTACCCGTACTCGCGCCACTATGTCGCATGCGCGCCGATCGCGGGCAGCGGCCGCCACATGCAGCGCGACGACTGGTATTCGTCGAAGCGCAGCGCGGCCGACCTCGCGGCGCCGGAAGCGGTCGGCCGTTACGCGGCCGAACGCGCGCTCGCGCGGATGGGCGCGCGCCGCCTGGATACGCGCAAGGTGCCGGTGCTGTTCGAGGCGCCGCTCGCGGCCGGCCTGCTCGGCGCGTTCGTGCAGGCGGTGAGCGGCGGCGCGCTGTACCGCAAGACCTCGTTCCTCGTCGACAGCCTCGGCAAGCCGGTGTTCGCGCCGCATGTGCAGATCGTCGAGGATCCGCACGTGCCGCGCGCGATGGGCAGCGCGCCGTTCGACGAGGAAGGCGTGCGCACCCGCTCGCGCAGCGTCGTCAAGGACGGCGTCGTCGAGGGGTATTTCCTGTCGACCTATTCGGCCCGCAAGCTCGGCACGCAGACGACCGGCAATGCCGGCGGCTCGCACAACCTGTCGCTGCGCAGCGCGAACACGCAGCCGGGCGACGATTTCGACGCGATGCTGAAGAAGCTCGGCACGGGCCTGCTGCTGACCGAACTGATGGGGCAGGGCGTGAACTACGTGACCGGCGACTATTCGCGCGGCGCGGCGGGGTTCTGGGTCGAGAACGGCGTGATCCAGTATCCGGTCGAGGAGATCACCGTCGCGAGCACGCTGCAGGAGATGTTCCGCCACATCGTTGCGATCGGCGCGGATTCGATCGTGCGCGGCACGAAGGAAACCGGCTCGGTGCTGATCGAGCAGATGACGATTGCCGGGCAGTGATGCGCGCGGCGCGCCGATGATGCGGCGCCGCATCGCGCGGCGTTCGCCGGCCCGAGCGGCCGCACCCATGAAAAAGCCCGACCGGCGGATGTGCCGGTCGGGCTTTTTCGTTGCGGTGCGTCAGCCGCGCTGGCGCGCGTAGACGACGAACGCGTAGCCGAACGCGTTCGGCGCGGCGGCCTGGTGCGGCTCGCGCGACACTTCGCGCCAGTGCGCGGGGTCGGGCGCGGGGAACGACGCGTCGCCGTCGAAGTCGGCGTCGATCTCGGTGACGACCAGCTTGTCGGCGAGCGCGAGGCCTTCCGCGTAAAGCTGCGCGCCGCCGATCAGGAACGCCTCGGCCGCGCCGTCCCGCGCGGCGAGCGCGAGCGCGTCGGCGAGCGACGTGACGGTGTCGCAGCCGTCGAAGCGGCGCGCCGCGTCGCGCGTGACGACGATGTTGCGGCGCCCCGGCAGCGGCCTGCCGATCGATTCGTGGGTCTTGCGGCCCATCACGATCGGCGCGCCCATCGTCGTGCGCTTGAAGAAGGCGAGATCCTCGGGAAGTTTCCAGGGCAACTGGTTGTCGCGGCCGATGATGCCGTTGCGGGCACGCGCGACGATCAGGGTCAGCGTCGTCATGAATGGTGGGAAGCGGAAAACGGGAACGGCGCCGATTCTACCGGAATGCCGGCGCGCGTCCCGTGTGGCCTACTGCCCGTGTTCGTCGTCGCCCGCCGCCGCCGCGCGCTGCTCGGTGTCGGACAGGTCGCGCAGCCCGTGCGCGCCCATCAGCCGGTACAGCGTCACGCGCGAGATCCCGAGTTCCGCGGCGGCCTCCGCGAGCCGGTGACGGTGGCGCAGCAGCGCCGCTTCGATCGCGCGTTTTTCCGCGCGCTCGCGGGCCTCGGCGAGCGTCGTCGACTGCTGGGCCGTGTACTGCCCGAGATCGAGATCGGACGCCGAGATCAGCCGGCTGTCGGCCATCACGATCGCGCGGCGGATCCGGTTGATCAGCTCGCGCACGTTGCCGGGCCACGGATAGTTGTACAGCGCCTCGATCGCGCACGGCGTGAAGCCGCGGATCTTGCGCGCACCGTCGCTGCGGAACTTCAGCAGCACATGATGCGCGAGCAGCTCGATGTCCTTGCCGCGCGCGCGCAGCGGCGGCTCGTCGATGCGCAGCACGCACAGCCGGTGGAACAGGTCCGCACGGAAATGGCCGTCGCGCATCGCCGCTTCGAGATCGACGTGCGTCGCCGACAGGATCCGCACGTCCACCGCGATCGATTCGTGGCCGCCGAGCCGCTCGATCCGGCCTTCCTGCAGGAAGCGCAGCATGCTCGCCTGGCTCTCGAGCGGCATGTCGCCGATTTCGTCGAGGAACAGCGTGCCGCCGTGCGCGGCCTCGACGCGGCCGATCTTGCGCTGGTTCGCGCCGGTGAACGCGCCGCGCTCGTAGCCGAACAGCTCCGACTGCAGCAGGTGATGCGGGATCGCGCCGCAGTTGATCGCGACGAACGGCGCCTTGCGGCGCGTCGAGCGCTCGTGGATCGCGAGCGCGGTCAGCTCCTTGCCGGTGCCCGATTCGCCGGAGATGAACACCGTCGCGTCGGTGTTCGCGACCTTGCGGATGGTGCGGAACAGCTGCTGCATCGCATCGCAGGTGCCGACCATCTCGTCGTCGCCGGTCGCGGCGACGTCGCTCGCGAGCTCGAGATCGCACAGCGTCACCATTCCGTACGCGTGGCCGACGAGGTAGTCGATCGTCGTGTGCGTCGGCGGGCCCTTCACGTAGTCGAAGCAGCACTGGCGGATCAGCTTGCGGATCTCGGGCTCCGCGAGGCGCACGGGATCGGCGAGCGCGATCCAGCCGATCTGCTGGTGGCGCAGGATCGGCTCGAGCGCGGCGATGTCGCGCATCGCGAAGCCGTCGAGATCGACGATGCCCGCGTGCGCAAGCTCGGGCTTCACGAGCCGCTGCGCGTCGTGCGCGGATTTCGCGCACAGCACCTCCCAGCGCCGCTCTCGCAGATGCGCGACGAGCGCCGCATCGGGGCGGCGCGACAGATACACGAGTGGCCGGACTGCAGGCAGATGGCTGGTCCCGGCCCCGTCGGAGTGCGCGATCGTGAGTCGCGGCGCGAAGCCCGGCGGGGCGGCTGATGAGACGGGGCGGGAGTCGTGCACGATATCCTCGCTACGGTGTCGCGCTTCAGAACGTATACGGGAAGCGCAGGCCGACGATGAAGTTCGGCGCGTCGGGCGTGAGCCCGATCGCGACCGACGCATTCATCGTCAGGTGCTTGTTGAACACATGGTTGAGACCGAAACCCAGCGTCGACGCGGTCGTCTGGCTGCCCGGCACCCGCTGCCAGTTGCCGCCCGGCGCCTGCGTGCGGGTCGACGCTGCGATCGCCATCGTGTAGGAGATGCTCGCCGAGTCGCGCTCCGAGAACGCGAGCGCGACGCCGCCGCCGAACTGGACGATGTCGGCAAGCTTCACCTTCGCGGGCTGGGTTTGCCCGACCACCGACGAGATGTCGGAGAACGAGCGCGCGACGTTGTACGTATAGGAGACGCTGCCGAACAGCACGACCGGGTCGTAGGTCTTCAGCGCCGACACGCCGGCCGTGATGCTCCAGAAGCCGGTACCGGTCGGCAGCTTGCTCGGCGCAACGAGGTTGGTGTTGTTCGGGTCGGACTGCAGCAGCTTGATGCCGAACGGCGACGTGCCGGTGGGCGACTTCACGCGCAGGCTGCCGACGATGTCGGGCACGCTGCCGTGCTCCTTCACGAACTGGTAGTAGATGCCGAAGTTCACGTCGCCGAGCGCGTGCGAATTCACCGACGTGTCGGACAGCGTGTTGGCCGCGCCGCCGGCGCCGCCGTTCATGAAGGTCGCGGTGCGGTACATGTAGGGCACGTCGACGTCGACGCTGATGCGATCGGTGAGCCCGTAGCGCACGTCCACGTCGGACATCAGCTGGTGCGACTTCGTCTGGCCGAGATTCAGGTTGCCGAGGAAGATCGCATCGAGCGCGAGGAAGCCGGAGAGCTGCAGCTGCCGGCGGTCGTAATAGGTGTCGCTGATCCCCCAGTCGATCGTCAGCTTGCGGGCGAACAGCGGCGCATGCTCGCGCTGCGCGACCGCTTCCTCGGCGGCCGTGCGGGTGGGTTCCGCGGCTTTCTGCGTGGTGCCGATCGTGCCGGGCATGCCGGTATCGGCTGCGCCCGAGCCCGAACCTGCAGGCGGCGGCGGATTGACCGGCACGCCGGTCGCGGTGCCGGTGCCTTCGCCCGGCGCGGGCGTGACGGGCGTGTACTGCGAGACGAGCGTGCCCGGCGCGGCGCCGGGCGCGCCCGGTTCGCCGCGGCCGCGCCGCGCCATCTCGAGATCGATGACCTGATGTTCGAGCGCGTTGATCTTGCGCTGCTGCTCGTCGACGACTTTCATCAGCATGTTGAGCCGCTCCTCGAGCGATTGGTCGGCGAGCGCCTGGGCGTGCGCGCACTGCATGAATACGAAGCAGAGGACCGCGGCCGGTATGGCGGCAAGCGAGGCGCGCGGCTGATCTGTTGACGACTTGTGTGACATGTCCTTCCCCCCGGATGGGGCGGCTGCGCGGCGAACCAAGGGGTTCGCTCCGCGGCCGCCTGAAACGGCGCACGCACGCGTGGCCGATGCGATGTCGCGGCTTGCGCGCCGCCTGTCATCTCCTCAAGAGGGCGCCGCTTTGCAGCGCCTGCAGGACGCCCATCTGACGGAGCGTCGCGGGTGACATCTGTTGCGTATGCAACAGGATTTGCAGCTGGTTCGAGACGATCTGGCGATTGCCTGCGACCTGCAGCAGTTGTGCGATCGCGCCGGCCTGCTGGTTCGCGGCCGGGGTGATCGACTGGGTGGCGAGCCCGGCGGGCGTCTGCAGCACGAGCGAGACGCCGTTGCTGCCGAACGAGACGCCGGCCTTCACCGTGCCGGACGCATCGGTCGCGAACGCGCTCGAATTCGACGTCGAGCCGGGCAGGGCCGCCGGCGCCGGGTTCTGCGCATTGAAATCGATGACGGCGGCGTTGCTGCCGGCATTGTTGTTGCCTGCGACCTGCGTGACCTGCGAGATGCCGTTGACCGATACCGATTGCCCGCCCGTCGCGACGGCGTGCGGGTTCGCGCCGCTCGGCCCGCCGTGGCCGCCGACGACCTTCGCGAGCGTCGTGACATGCGCGTCGAGCTGGTTCGCGGCATTCGTGGCGGCCGTCAGCGTGCCCTGTGCGATCGCCAGGGCGCCGTTCGGCAGCTGCCATTGGGACACCAGGTTCACGACGAACCCGGAAATCATCGAAGCGCCGGCATATTTGCCGGTCTGGTGGGCGAGCACGTCGTCGTCGACGAGCTGCATGGCCGGTGCAGGCAATCGGTTGTCGAACGGACGTGTTGCATTGAGCGCGCCGGGCGCGTTTTCGGCTGCAACGGCGCTGCTCGCGTAGCCGCACATGGTGGCGCACCAGGCGAGGCAAAGCGGCGAGAGGTAGCGTTTCATGACGGGTCAGAACAAGTCTGCCTTGATCAAGCCGAATTCAACGAAGGGAACCGCGGCGGAGCCCGTGTTGAGCGCCTGATCGCGCAACTTGAGCGCCAGCGATTCGTTGTTCTGCAAAAGAGGCGAGTCCTCCCTGAAGGGTTTGCCCAGCACGGCGAACACGAGGCCGTTCCAGGTCTTGGCGAAATCCTGTTCGAGCAGAATGCGGTTGCCGAGCGCCGGGTCGGCAATGAAGACCCGGCCGTTCTCCGCATGCTTGACGATCACGAAATGCTCGTAGCCGTCGAGATCCATCAGCACGAGCACGGGAATCTGCAGGTGGTACAACGCGTCGATGCCGACCCGGAAACCGCGGCCGCGCAGCCCGAGCGTCTCGACGAACTTCTTCATGTCGAGCATCGAGAAGCCGTTGCGGACCACGACCTCGGGCGTCGAGAACGCCATCATCCGCCGGATCATTTCGGTTTCCGGAATATCGATGTCGTAGCCGTACTTGAGCAGCGTCGCGAGCGCGGCCGAGCCGCAGCTGAAGTCGAACTGCTGGTTGACGACGTCGCGATAGCGCAGGTCGCGGATCGATTGCAGATGCTTCGTGAGCGGGACGCCCGCGAGCGTGGACGTATCGATGCTCGACTGCGCGAAGCCTGATGTGCACCCGATGCCGCTGGCGATGACGACGGCGATGCGCAGCGACACCCGCCGATATTCCCCGGACATGCTGTTCTCCTGCTGCGCGCGTCGCGCCGCACGATGTGCGGCACGGCGCGCGCTCCCCCCGGTTGCAGCGGTCAATGACCGTTGTTGAGCGCAGCGATCGCGAGACCGTTGTGCTGCAGGTTGCCGATGCCGCCGGCAATGTTCACGCCGATGTTGCCGCTCGAGCCATGCAGCGTATTGGCGCCGAGCATCGCGTTGCCTTCGAAGCGGCCGGAGGCCTGGGCCGCCGCGCTTTGCGTGTTGTCGTCGGTGGCGACCATCGCGACCGTGTTGACCTGGCTCGCGTTGACGGTCGTCACGGCGCCGGCAAGGCTGTTGTTCTGCACGTTGCCGATACCCGACGCGACGTTCACGCCGACGTTGCCCTGCACGGCGGACAGCGAGCCGTCGCCGACCGATGCGTTCAGCTTGAAGTTGTTGACGGTGGCCCTGCCCGCCGACGACTGGTTGCTGAAGATCTGCGCGTTGCCGAACACGTTGCCGACATCCACCGACGCGAGCGCGACGTCGTTGCTCTGCACGTTGCTGATGCCTTCCGCGATGTTCACGCCGAGGTTGCCGGTGACGCCCGATGCCGCGTTGGCGCCGGTGCCCGCGTTCAGCACGCCGGGCTTGCGCGTGTCGATGTGCTGCGTGACGCTGCCCGTCGTCTTCACGTCGGTCTTGTCGACGTCGAGGTTGAAGGCCCACGACTTGCTCTTCGAGTGCTTTTCGCTGCCGCTTGCTTGCGCGGACTGGCTCGACGACGAGGACGACGATGCATCGTCGTGATGCACTCTCGCCCGGTACCCGGCTTCGCTCGAAGACGAATTCGAACTCGTCGTCGTGCTGCCCGCGGCATCATGCGTCGTGCTGCTCGACGCTGCGTTGTCCCACGCCACGGCGGCGGAGCCGGTCGCATTGAAGCGGGCGTCGAAGTTCACGTTTTCGCTGCTGCTGCCGTTGCGGCGGTTGCCGCTGTGGGCGTGCGATTCGTTCAGGCTCGCGGCTGCGGACACCGTGGCGTTCACCACGCCCGCGACGGCCTTGTGGCCGCTGCTGGCGCTCGTGTCATGCGTCGACGACGTCGTGTGCGACATGCTGCTCGACTGCGACCGTTCGGCTTCCGCCGACGCCCAGGCCGTCACGCTGCGCGAATCGTGCGACGACATGTGCGTTTCGCTCGAACGCGACGACGACATCCGTTCGAACGACTCGCTCGACGAGGACGACGAGCTGCCACGCACCGAGACGTTCTTGTCCTCGTTGTTGAAGGTCGTCGTCACTGCGCCTTTCAGGTAGCTCTGGTAGTTCGGGTCGAGCCGGGCGCCGGAAAGGTTGACCGACTGGGTGTTGTTGATCACCGCCCCCGCGGTGCTCGTCACGGTGACGCATCCGAACAGCCGGACCCAGCCGCGGATGCCGACGGTCTCGGTCACGCCTGTCGTGTTGAACAGATACGCCTTGGGCGGTGCGGCATACACGGACCCTGCCGCAGTGACGAGAACCGCCGCTGCAATGAGTGTGCGCTTCATGGTTCACTCCGTTTCGGTGATGGCTTAGTTAAAAAGAGTGCCCGCCGGGGGACGGAGCACAAAACTGTTCGCCGTTGCATTACCGGCGCCGGAGGTCTGGTTGACTTGTACGATGCCGCTGATATGCTTGAAAGCGTCGCCGCTAATCGACACTTCATGCATACCCCGCCCGCCCACCGGGAGTCCCAGTCCACCGTGTCGCGGGGCTGTCTCGGATAGTTCGGTATCCGAGACAGCCCTCACTCCCGCGCCCAGCGTGCCGAGCACGGTGCTGTTGCGCTGAAGATTGCCCACCCCTGCGCTCTGGTTCACCATCACCGCGCCCGAGATGTTCGAAAATGCCGAGCCCTCGATGCGCGCGGCCGTATCGCCCACGCGGGCGGACGTGCTCGCCGCCTGCGTGATGCCGACATGGCCGGCGCCGAGCGCGCCCGTTCCCAATGCCAGCTGGTTGCTTTGCGCGTTGTCGAGGCCTGCGGTTTCATTGATCGTGATCGCGCCGGTCGTGCCGTTCGCCGCGCCCGTCGCGATCGTCGCGGTGCCGCTGACGATCGCCGCGCCTGCCGGCACGTTCTGCGCGCATGCGCCGCGCGCGGCGAGCAGCGCGATCAGGGCGACGGCGATCGCGCCGAGAGGCGTGCCGATATGCAGCCGCATGCCTGCGCGGCGATGCGCCGCAGGTGAGGTGCGCGCGTTCATTTGGCCGCTCCGAGCGCGCTCGTGAGCGGCGCCAGCGCGCCCGTCACCGAGCCCGCGATCATGCCGCCGATGCCGCCCGTCGCCGGCGCGCCGCCGACGGCGCCGCGCACGATCGACCCACCGCCCGCGTCCCCCGCGAGCGCACGCGTGACGGCTTGCATGCCGAGGTCGCCGAGCATGCCGCCGGGTGCGACGCCGTTCGAGCCGTGCGCATTCGTCAGGTCGAGATCGGACACCATCGTCGCCATCATCGGGTTGAAGGTGTTGGACGGGAACGTCGTCGCGCGGGACAGCACGGGATCCTGATCCGTCGGCACGTTGTGATACGCGACCCGCGGCGTGACATTGCGCAGCACGATGATGTCGCCGGGATTGGCGACCTGTTCCTGTGCGTGTGCCGCGCCGCAGGCGATGCCGGCGCATGCCGCGCACAGCGCGGCGAGAACCGGGTGACGCAGCGGAAGGAGCAGAGCGTTCATGTCGGGCCTCTCGGTGGCGCATCGACCGCGGGTCGCGGCGCCGGTTGTTACTTGCGTGTGTAGCTCGCGCTGTTGCCTTGCACCGCGCGTTGCGCATCGACCGGAATCGGCAGCGGCGTGGGCGGCGTGATCTCATCCCACAGCGTCACCGACGCATTGCCGCCGGCCGCCATCTGCGACGCGGTCGACACGGTCACGTAGCCCGGCGCGCGGCCGCGCTGGCGGCTGAGCGTGTCTTCGTCGAGCGGCGCATAACGCTTCATCCACGTAGCGTCGGCGAGCGAGGGCGCAAACGTTGCAGCCGGCTCGACTGCTTGCGACGCTTCCTGGGCATGGGCCGCGTTCGGCAGCCACGCGGTCGCCAGCACGGCGGCCATCGAGGCGAGGGAAAGGCGAAGGAGGTGTCGCATGGCATGTCTCCGGTGTACCGGGTATTCAGCGAAATGCATGCCATCGACGTCAAACCGTTGTCGCGACTGCGGTTTGCCATTCCGCGTAGGGAATTGCCCGGTAAAACGCGAAAAAAATGTTTCAGGCCTGAAACGAGGGGACTTGGGAGTACTGCGGATTCAAGCGAACCGCTGCAAGGACGACAATCAGCGCTACGTGTCGATGCGCAAACGGCCCCGATGCATGCGGATATATGCAGAGGAATGCCGGGCGCGATCTGCTGCGGGCGAGGCGTTGAAATCGGCTTGTCTTGTTCGACGCCTATAACTAAGCTGCTTTGACCAAAAAGAACGACACGCAAAGAAAGTCGCGGGGCTGCACGCGACATTGATGAGCGCCATCATGCGAGGCATTGCGTCGCCTTGCATTGAAATGGCGAATCGAGCCGACCCCTGGGCGTGGACCCGATTCGATTCTTTTTGCACGTGATTTGACGTGCGCTGGTAATCGTTAGACGGTTGATGAACGGGGTGAGAGTATGGAAGCCGAGCTGCGGCACGTGATCTACTATTCCCGGGAACCGAGCGATGCGCTGCGCGGGCACTTCGATGCGCGCGGCTGGCGCGTCGATCTCGCGGAGACCGCGCGCGACGTGCGGCGCGCCATCCAGCAGGGTGTCGCGACGGCCGGGCTGCTCGACTTCTCGTCGGGCTTCAAGCCGGCCGACCTGCGCGAACTCGAACCCTGCCTGACGATTCCCCACATCGGCTGGATCGCGGCCACGCAGCGCGGCCAGTTGCAGGATGCGACGCTGCGCCACCTGATCCGCGACTACTGCTTCGACTACGTGACGATGCCGTTCGAGACGACGCGCATCGTCGAGACCGTCGGCCACGCGCACGGCATGGTCGCGCTGACCGAGCCGGTCACGCCGCAACCGGGCGCCGGGCGCGGCGAAGGCGAGATGGTCGGCACCTGCGATGCGATGCTCGCGCTCTTCAAGATGATTCGCCGGGTCGCGACGACCGATGCGCCGGTGTTCATCTCCGGCGAGTCGGGCACCGGCAAGGAGCTGACGGCCGTCGCGATTCACGAGCGTTCGTCGCGCGCGCAGGCGCCGTTCGTCGCGATCAATTGCGGCGCGATTCCGTCGACGCTGCTGCAGGCCGAGCTGTTCGGCTACGAGCGCGGTGCGTTCACCGGCGCGAACCAGCGCAAGACCGGCCGCGTCGAAGCGGCGCATGGCGGCACGCTGTTCCTCGACGAGATCGGCGACCTGCCGCTCGAGAGCCAGGCGAGCCTGCTGCGCTTCCTGCAGGAAGGCAAGATCGAGCGGCTCGGTGCGCACGTGTCGATTCCGGTCGACGTCCGGGTGATCTGCGCGACGCACGTCGACATGCAGGCGGCGCTGCGTGACGGGCGCTTCCGCGAGGACCTGTTCCACCGGCTCTGCGTGCTGAGGGTCGAGGAACCGCCGCTGCGCGCGCGCGGCAAGGACATCGAGGTGCTCGCGCGACACATGCTCGAGCGCTTCAAGGGCGATTCGCATCGCCGCCTGCGCGGCTTCTCGCCGGACGCGATCGCGGCGCTGTACGGCTATCCGTGGCCCGGCAACGTGCGCGAGCTGATCAACCGGGTGCGCCGCGCGATCGTGATGTCGGAGGGCAGGACGATCACCGCGGCGGATCTCGAGCTGAACGACTATGCGGTGCTGGCGCCCATCTCGCTCGTCGAGGCGCGCGAGGCGGCGGAGCGCCAGGCGATCGAGCATGCGCTGCTGCGGCATCGCGGCCGGTTTGCCGATGCGGCGCGCGAGCTCGGCGTGTCGCGCGTCACGCTGTACCGGCTGATGTGCGCACACGGCATGCGCGACCGCAGCGACGGCGCACTGGCCGGGTTTCCGGCGCCGCTGCCGGACCTTCCGCGGCACGCTTGCTAAAATGGCGGGTGCGGCCGCCCTCGCGGCCGAAGGAACCCGCATGAAACAGTATCTCGACCTCGTACGCAGCATCCTCGACACCGGCACCTGGCAGGAGAACCGCACGGGCATCCGCACCATCAGCATGCCCGGTGCGATGCTGCGCTTCGATCTCCAGGAAGGCTTCCCGGCCGTGACGACGAAGAAGCTCGCGTTCAAGTCCGCGATCGGCGAGCTGGTCGGCTTCCTGCGCGCGTCGCGCAGCGCCGCCGATTTCCGCGCGCTCGGCTGCAAGGTGTGGGACGCCAACGCGAACGACAACGCGCAATGGCTCGCGAATCCGTACCGGCAGGGCGTCGACGATCTCGGCGACGTGTACGGCGTGCAATGGCGCCAGTGGCCCGGCTACAAGGTGCTCGACGCGGGCGCCGACGCGCAGATCGCCGATGCGACCCAGCGCGGCTATCGCATCGTCACGCGCTTCGACGAGGACGGCGCGCCGAAGGTGCTGCTGTACAAGGCGATCGACCAGCTGCGCCAGTGCCTCGACACGATCATGCAGAACCCGTCCGACCGCCGCATCCTGTTCCACGCGTGGAATCCGGCGGTGCTCGACCAGATCGCGCTGCCGGCCTGCCATCTGCTGTATCAGTTCCTGCCGAACGCCGCGAAGCGCGAGATCTCGCTGTGCCTGTACATCCGCAGCAACGACGTCGGCCTCGGCACGCCGTTCAACCTCACTGAAGGGGCGGCGCTGCTGTCGCTCGTCGGCCGGCTGACCGGCTATACGCCGCGCTGGTTCACCTACTTCATCGGCGACGCGCACATCTACGAGAACCAGCTCGACATGCTGCAGCAGCAGCTCGTGCGCGAGCCGTACGAGAGCCCGCGGCTCGTGATCGCCGACCGGGTGCCGGCATACGCGCAGACGGGCGTCTACGCACCGGAATGGCTGGAACAGGTCGAGCCGTCCGACTTCTCGCTCGTCGGCTACCGGCACCATGAGCCGTTGACGGCGCCGATGGCCGTCTGAGCGCGGCGCGCTCCGGTTTCCGTCCCGACGGATGAAGGCCCGATCGACGCAAGTCGATCGGGCCTTGTTTCATCTGCGCGGGCGCTTATTGATGGTGCCGGTTGTCATGGCCGTTGTCGTGCGGCGCCTGCGGCGGCGGGTGGCTCTCGACGTGCGGCGCCGGCATTGACGGACGCGGCTCCATGCGGGGTGGCTGCGGCTGCGGACGCGGTTGTTCCATGTGCGGCGGCTGCATCTGCGGCCGGGGCTCCATGTGGGGCGCCGGCATCTGCGGCCGCGGCTCCATGCGCGGGGCGGGCTGCGGCCGCGGCGTTTCGCGCGCGGGAGCCGGCGGACGGTAGTCGTTCACATGTGGCGGCGCGACGTCATGGCGCGGCGCGGGCGGCGCATAGTCGGCGTGCGGGCGGGGCGCCGGGGCCGCATTGTCCGGCCGCGATTGCCCATGCTGCGCCGGCGGGACGAAATCGGGGCGCGGCTGCGGCGCCTGGGCCGTCATGTCGGTGCGGGGATTCGGCAGCGCGCGTGGCGACGGCGTTCCGCGTGGCGGCTGCTCGGCGTTCGCGGCGTCCGGATGCGGCGCTGGCGCCGGCGTCGCGCTGCGCACCGGCGGCAGCGCGTTCTGTCCCGCCGGATGCGTCGCGGTGGGCGCGCCGGAGGGCGCGAAGCCCGCATGCTGGCGATCGAGCGGCGCATGCGGCTGCACCCAGGCCGGCGACGGTGACGGCGACTGTGCCGCGACTAAGCGATTGTCGCCGTGCGCGCCGGGGGCGTTGTCGAACGACGGCGGATGCGGGACGCCGTTCGTGACCCGGGCGGCGTTCTGGTCTCCGCCATTCATCGAGCGGGGCGCATTGGGCGCGGCGCCATTCGCGAAGTGCGGGGCATTCGGCGCTTCGCCGTTGAGCGGGTGGGGCGCATTCGGGGGCGCGCCGTTTGTGAACCGCGATGCGTTCGGCGCTTCGCCGTTGAGCGGGCGGGGCGCGTTCGGGGGCGCGCCGTTCATGAACCGTGATGCGTTCGGCGCTTCGCCGTTGAGCGGGCGGGGCGCATTCGGGGGCGCGCCGTTTGTGAACCGCGATGCATTCGGCGCTTCGCCGTTGAGCGGGCGAGGCGCATTCGGGGGCGCGCCGTTTGCGAATCGTGATGCGTTCGGCGCTTCGCCGTTGAGCGGGCGGGGTGCATTCGGGGGCGCGCCGTTTGCGAACCGTGATGCATTCGGCGCTTCGCCGTTCGGCACATGGGGCGCATTCGGCGCCACGCCATTCATCAATCTCGACGCGTCCGGTGCCTCGCCACCGCCCGGCCGGCCATTCGCGGGCTCGCCCGCGCCGGCGCGCACCTGACCGGGCTGGCCTTCGCGCGCCGGCTGCACGACCGGGCCGTGCGGATTCACGAGCTGCACGTTGTGCATCGCCCAGCCGCCGGCGTGCGGATTGCCGGGCACCCGCACCGGGTGCGGCGTGTAGTCGGGCGGCACGGCCGTCTTGACGACCGGTGCGCCGGCGCCGGGCACGCGGGCGCCTTGCTGGACCAGGTGCGCGGCCGCCTGGTCGCGATACGCGGGCGGCACGGCCGGGTTGCGCGTCGCGATGACCGGGCGCTGTCCGAGCGCGGCCGGCGGATGGTAGGCGGCGTTGCGCAGCCCGCCGGTGAAGCTCTGGCGCACCGGCGCGATGCCCGGCGTGCCCGGCGTGACGTGCGCATTGCGCCATTGCTGCGGATCGACGTGCTGCGAGAAGTGCGCGACCGGCTGGCCGTGCACGAAGGCGGTCGCCGGTACGGCCGTGATCGCGTGCGGTGCGCGGAAATTGACGTACGTGTTGTTGATGTTGGTGATGTTCGTCACGTTCACGGTCTTGTTCACGTTGACGTTGTTCACCACGATGTGCTGGTTCACGCGGTCGTAGTAGCGCGGGCTCCAGCCGCCCCAGCCCGGATGCCATCGCTCGCCCGGGCCGAGCGGGAACCACGCGCAGCCCGCCGCGGCGGCCCCGCCGACCGCGAGGCCGACGCTCCAGTCGAACCCTCCACCGCCGCCACCACCGCCGACGAACGCGACCAGCGCCGGCGCATAGACGGGCGGCTCGCTGACCACGACCGGGCCCGGCACCCACGCCCAGCTGTCCTCGACATACGCCCAGCGGCCGTAGTGATACGGCGCGAAGCCCCACGGCGCGTCGTCGACCCAGGTCCAGCCCCACGGCGCCTGCCAGATCCAGTGCCCGTCGCGATAGGGCGCCCAGTCGGCAGGCGTGTCATTCGGCACCCATACGGCGCCGTAGCTCGGGTTGTCGCGCCACGTGCCGTTCGCGTCCAGGTCCTGGTAGCCGGGGATGTCGCGCGACACGTAACGGGCCGACACCGAGCGGTCCTCGGCCGCGTCGCGGTTCGCGGCCCACTGGTCGAGCGGGTCGTAGGCGGGCGCGCCCGCCTGCTGCGCGACCTGCAGGCCGGTGCCGGTGAAGACCACCTGCTGCCCGGCCGACAGCGGGTACTGGCCGCTGTCGCCATAGACGGTCGCGCTGCCGCGCCGCACGGTGACCGTCGTGCTCGCGCCGTTCGGCGCGACGTCGACGCGGTAGTCGCCGGGGCCCGCGATGCCGAGCGCGAGGTTCGGCGTGTCGATTTCATACGACGTGCCGGGCGGCAGCGCGCGCACGTGCGTCGACACGGTGCCGAGGCCGACCTTCAGCTGCGTCGTCGTGTCGTCGAGGTTCATCACCGACAGGCTCGTCGATTCGCCGAGCCGTACGGCGCTCGAGCCGATGTGCAGCTCGGAGCGTGCGCCCGCGTCGTTCCAGAGCTGGTCGCCGGTCGTGAGCGGCCGGTTCACGGTGGCGTACGACCACGTATCGGTGCCGGCCGGCTCGGTCGTCACCGCGCCCGACAGGTAATTGAGCCGCGCGACGCGGCCCGGCGGGTCGCCGCCCGGCTGCCGGGCTGCCGCGGCATACGGCGCCGCAGCAGCCGACTGCGCGAACGCGGGAGGCAGCGCGGCGAGCGCCGCGAATGCGAGCAACGTGAGGCGGGCGGTGCGCGTGAGCGTGAACTGGAGGGCCATGATGAGCGTTGTCGTTGTCCCGGCGCGTCGATTCGTGCCGATGAATTCACAATATCCGCTCGGGCTGTTTCAGTGCTCTGCGTTTTGTAAGGCCTTCTGCTCGTCGTGTAACAAAACTTGTCCGGCGCGCGCGTTTGTCATGCGGCCGTAAGCCAGCCGTCGAATGCCTGCTGCCCGGACACGGTGACGCGCAGCACCCGCGGCCGCGCGGTGCGTTCGACCCAGCCGTGCGTGCAGAAGCTGTCGAGCAGCGCCGCGCCGAGCGCGCCGCCCAGGTGCGCGCGGCGTTCGCTCCAGTCGAGGCAGCCGCACGCGAAGCGGCGCCGGCGCGTGCGCTGCTGCGCGACGTCGATGCCCCAGCGCGCGAGCGCCTGCGCGCCGAGCTCGGTCGCGTCGACGCGGTCGCCTTCCGCGTTCAGCCAGCCGCGCGCGGTGAGCCCGTCGAACAGGCGCACCGCGAACTCGCCGGCCATGTGGTCGTAGCAGGTGCGCGCATAGCGCAGCTCGGCGGGCACGGTGCGCGCGGTCGGCGGCGCCGGCCGGTGCGGCGCCGCCGCGCGGGCGACGTTCGCGAGCGCCTCGAGCGACGCGGCAATGTCGGCGGACGCGATCCGGTAATAGCGGTGCCGGCCGCGGACGTCGAGCGCGAGCAGCCCGCCCTCGGTCAGGCGCGCGAGGTGCGCGCTCGCGGCGGACGGCGACAGCCCGGCGATCAGCGTCAGCTCGCCGGCGGGGCGGGCGCTGCCGTCCATCAGCACCCACAGCATCGCGGCCCGGCCGGGGTCGGCGATCAGTGCGCCGAGGCGGCTCAGGCCCGGAAAATGATGGTCGTCGGAGTCGGTCATCGTCGTAGCCCGGAAAGAGGATGCTCGCAGTGTAGGCGCTGGCGGCATTCGATGTTTCGTCTCGTGCTGAAATGTCGGATGCCGACGATCAGCCACGGGCGGTCCCGCGGCCGGCCGGCGCCCGCGCGTAGAATGGCCGGGCGCGGCGGCACTGGGGCCGCCGCACGCGACACGATGCGACGATGAAGACGATTTTCTGCATATTGGCGGCCGCGCTGGCGTGCGCGGCGTGCGCGCAGGGCGGTGTGAGCGCCGCGGGCGACGGCGGCAGCCATATCGAGATGTATGGCGTGGTCGACCAGGGCGTGACGGTGCGCCGCTGACCGAAGGGGACGGATCGCCGGGCCCCGGCGCGCCGCGACGCGTTGTCGCACTGCACCGTATAATGGCCCGATTGCAGCACCCCCGCCTGGAGCCAACAAGATGTCTGCCTCGTCCCCCGCCACCGCGACCCTCGATCGCTCCGAAACCGTGTTCCGCTTCCTCGCCGAGCCGTCGTCCGTGAACTTCGGCGGCAAGGTGCATGGCGGCGCGCTGATGAAGTGGATCGACGAGGTCGCGTATGCGTGCGCGGCGGTCTGGTCGAGCCGCTATTGCGTGACGGTCAGCGTCGGCAACATCCGCTTCCAGCGCCCGATCCTGGTCGGCAACCTGGTCGAGCTGAAGGCGCGCGTCGTCGCGACGGGGCGCACCAGCATGCACATCCATGTGTCGGTGCACGCCGGCGACCCGAAAGGCGGCGTGCTGCGCCAGACCACCGACTGCCTCGTGGTGTTCGTCGCCGTCGACGAGAACGGCAATCCGCTGCCGGTGCCGGCGTTCGTGCCGGAAAGCGACGAGGAGAAGCGTCTCGCGAAGTACGCGATGGACGTGCGCGCCGCGCTCGACAAGATCGTCGAGATGAAGCCGGAAGAGGTCGCGAAGGGCACCGTCTGAAGCCCGCCGTCGCGGCATGCGCCGCGGCGCGGGCGATTCCACCGAAACAACCTTTGCGCGCGCCGCGCGACTGCGGCGGCGCGCGCGTCGCGTATCAGCGCGACCCGATCATCTGCTCCGGCCGCACCCACGCGTCGAATTCCGCGTCGCTCAGGTAGCCGAGCGCGAGCGCGGCGGCCTTCAGCGTCGTGCCTTCCTTGTGCGCCTTCTTCGCGATCTGCGCGGCCTTGTCGTAGCCGATGTGCGGATTGAGCGCCGTCACGAGCATCAGCGATTCGTTGAGCAGCAGGTCGATGCGCGCGCGGTTCGGCTCGATGCCCACCGCGCAGTGATCGTTGAAGCTGCGCGCGCCGTCCGCGAGCAGCCGCACCGATTGCAGTACGTTATGCGCGATCATCGGCCGGAACACGTTCAGCTCGAAGTTGCCGCTCGCGCCGCCGACGTTCACCGCGACGTCGTTGCCGAATACCTGGCAGCACAGCATCGTCACGGCTTCGGACTGCGTCGGGTTCACCTTGCCCGGCATGATCGAGCTGCCCGGCTCGTTCTCCGGAATCGACAGTTCGCCGAGCCCGCAGCGCGGCCCGCTCGCGAGCCAGCGCACGTCGTTGGCGATCTTCATCAGGCTCGCCGCGACGGTCTTCAGCGCGCCGTGCGCGAACACCAGCGCGTCGGCCGCCGCCATCACCTCGAACTTGCTCGGCGCGGTCACGAACGGCAGCGTCGTGAGGCGGCCGATCTCGTCGGCCACCCGCACCGCGAATTCCGGATGCGCGTTCAGCCCGGTGCCGACCGCGGTGCCGCCGAGCGCCAGCTCATACAGGTGCGGCAGCGCCGATTCCACGTGCCGGATGCCCTGGTCGAGCTGCGCGACGTAGCCGGAGAATTCCTGGCCGAGCGTGAGCGGCGTCGCGTCCTGCAGGTGCGTGCGGCCGATCTTCACGATATCGGCGAATGCCTTCGACTTCGCGTCGAGCGTCGCGCGCAGCGTGCGCAGCGCAGGCAGCAGGTGGTTGACGATCGCGTACGCGGCCGCGACGTGCATCGCGGTCGGGAACACGTCGTTCGACGACTGGCCGCGGTTCACGTCGTCGTTCGGATGCACCTTGCGCGCTTCGCCGCGTTCGCCGCCCATCAGCTCGCTGGCACGGTTCGCGATCACCTCGTTGAGGTTCATGTTGGTCTGCGTGCCGGAACCGGTCTGCCAGACCGCGAGCGGGAATTCGCGCGGATGCTGGCCCGCGATGATCTCGTCCGCCGCCGCGATGATCGCGTGCGCCTTGTCGTCGGCCAGCACGCCGAGCGACTGGTTCACGGCCGCCGCCGCGCGCTTGACGATCGCGAGCGCGTGGATCAGCTCCGGCGACTGCTTCTCGGTCGAGATCCGGAAATTCTGCAGCGAGCGCTCGGTCTGCGCGCCCCAGAGCCGGGCGGCCGGCACGGCGATCTCGCCGAACGTGTCGCGTTCCATCCGAACTGCTTCGTTCATGATGCACTCCTCTTGGAAAGGGGAAGGGCCGCGCGGTGCGCGGCATCGGGCGTATCGTGGGGAGTCGCGCCGCTTGCGCGGCGTCTTCAACCGACAAGCATAGCGCCGCGGGCGTTTTTGCGCGCTGTCGCGGGGAAGGTGCGGGGCCCGGGCCGGCGCTCAGGCCGGCCGCTCGGCGAGCGATGCGCTCTTGCGATGGAAGCGCCACGCCATCAGCGCGGCGACGCTCGCGAGGCCCGCCGCGAGGCCCCACCACAGGCCGCGTGCGCCGAGGCCCGCGTGGAACGCGAGCCAGTAGCCGGTCGGGAAGCCGATGCCCCAGTAGCCGAAGGTGGCCGCGAGCATCGGGATACGCGTGTCCTTCAGGCCGCGCAGCGCGCCGGAGCCCACCGTCTGCATGCCGTCGACGATCTGGAACACCGCGGCGATGCCGAGCAGCGATGCGGCGAGCGACACGGTGGCCGCGTTCGCGGGATCGTCGAGGCGCAGGTAGAGGCTGACGATCGTGTGCGGCGCGACGATCATCACGAGGCCCGACAGCGACATGAACGCGACGCCGAGCCCGAGCGCGACGAAGCCGGCGTGCCGCGCGGCCACGGCGTTGCCCGCGCCGGCCCAGTAGCCGACCCGCACGTTGGCGGCCTGGCCGATCGCGAGCGGCACCATGAACGACACCGACGCGACGTTCAGCGCGATCTGGTGCGCGGCGAGCGAGGTTGCGCCGAGCACGCCGATGGTGAGGCCGGTCGCGAGGAACAGCGTCGATTCGACCCCGTACGTGATCGCGACGGGCCAGCCGATGCTGATCAGCTCGCCCATCACGGGCAGCTTCGGCCGCGTGGCGGTCACGAAATGCTTGAAGCGCCGTCGGCCGTGCAGCAGCCACACGAGTGCGAGCGCGGTGAGCCAGATCGTGATCGTGGTTGCGACCGCCGAGCCGATAAAGCCGAGCCGCGGCAGCCCGAACGCGCCGTGGATCAGCCCGTAGTTCAGCACCGCGTTGACGCCGACGCTGCCGATCGACACCCACAGCAGCCGCCGCGCGGCGCCGATCGCGGGCAGGAACGAGCGCATCAGGCCGACGCCGATCAGGCTGCCGAGCGCCGCGAAGCGCAGCACGCCGGTGTATTCGCCGACGTTGCGCGCGAGCGCGGGCGGCTCGTGGAACATCAGCAGGATCGGCTCGGCGAGCGACAGCGCGACGATCGCCGGAATCGCGAGCAGCACGGACAGCGCGAAGCCCGTCCAGTAGATGTGCGGCACGCGATCGTCGGCTTTCGCGCCGCGCGCGTGCGCGACGCTGACGCTGACCGACGACAGCACGCCCTGCAGCACGGTGACGATCACGAAGAAGAAGTTCGCGCCGAGGCCGCCCGCGGCGAGCGAGTCGGGGCCGAGCGAGCCGAGCAGCACCGTGTCGGTGACGCTCATCGCCATCTGCGACAGCTGCGCGATCGCGAGCGGCGCGGCGAGGCGCGCGGTATCGGCGGCGTGGCTGGAAAGGGAAGGCGGCGCGGCGGGCGCCCGCGAGAGACCGGTGTGCGACATGGAATGGACGGGTTGCGCAGGTGCGGGCCCGCGCTGTGCTTATTTTGAGAAAAGCCTAGCTTACGGGTTTATTCGAACCGTGTCGAACGCGCGGCCGATGGCCCTGTCGCGGACAGGGGCGGCGGGTAGGGCGGGGAAAGGGGGGGGGCGCAACGCCCCGGCAGGACGTCGCGCTACGCGCCGTGCACCGCGATGCGCGTATCGCCGAGCAGCACGACCTGCCCCGCGCGAATCTTGCAGGTCTTGCGGAGCTCGACCGCGCCGTCGACCTTGACCGCGCCGGACGCGACGATCACTTTCGCAGAGCCGCCGCTGTCGGCGAGGCCGGTGATCTTGAGGAGGTTGTGCAGCTCGACGAATTCGCCGGTCAGCGTGAAATCCAGATTGGGCATGACGAAGGAAGCGCTCGGGGCGCGGGAGGAATCGCCCCGCATCATACGGCACCGCGGGCCCGCGCGCGAGCGCGGCGGCGCGGGTTTAACACATCCCGGCGGGGAATGTGTCAGTCCGAGGTGTTAAAGAGTGTGAGCGATTCGTCAGCAAATGAAACGGTGGGTAACAGTCTGCGAGATCGGCGAACCGGCCGTGTGAACGCCGGGTCTCTAGCCGTACCCGTTGCATGTTGCGGCGGGTATGCGACGGACCGCATCGACGCGATCCGCGCCAACAACTTCTTGAGGAGGATAGCCATGTCCAACATTCGTACGATGCTGATCGGTGCCGCTCTGACGGCGTTCGCCACTTCGGCCGCGTTTGCCCAGACGGGCGCGGGCGCACAAGGCTCGGCAGGCGCCGGCGTGCAGGTGCAGACGCCGGTGGCCGGCGTCGGCGTGGGCGCGCAGGGCGGTGCAGGCGCCAATGCGGGCGCGGCGGCGGCCAACACGGTCGGCGGCGCAACCGACGCCATGAGCGCGACGGCCGACCAGGCGAAGGACACCGCGTCGTCGGCTGTCCACTCGACGAAGAAGCACGTCAAGCACGCCGCGAAGTCGGTGAAGAGCCATGCCGATGCCGCGAAGGCGAAGGCCGGCGACGCGCTCGAAGGCGGCGCGTCGGTCGGCGTGCAGGGCGGTGCATCGGCCCAGGGCGCGACGCAGTAAGCGTCGTTCGTCCGCCGCACGGCGCTCGCCCCGGAAGGCGCGTCGGTGCGGCGGCGCTCAGGCGGCCCGGTTCGCTGCGCGCGATCCGGGCCGTTTTTCGTTTACTGCGGCCGGCGCTGTTCCGGCGTCTGGCCCTGCGAGGCCCGTGATGGCGCCGGCGTAAACACGCCGCGCAGCCACGCGGCAAGGCGCGCGAACACGTCGTACGGCTCCTCGACGAAGATCTCCGGCTTCAGCAGCCGCAGGTACTCCATGATCTGCTGCGCTTCCTGCTTCTGGAACGAACCGTGCGCGAGCCCCAGCCGCAGCAGGCCGCGCAGCTCGCCGAGCTTGTCGCGCGCGGTGCTGCCGACGCTCATCTCGCACGCGAGCTTGGCCTCGTAGATCCGCTGCCGCAGCGATTCCGCGAGCCGCCATGCAGGCGTCTGCATCTGCTCCTCGAGCACCTGGATGTCCTGCACCGCGCTCTTGATCTGCGCGGCGAGCGGGTCGATGAGGTCCACGTCGCTCTGCGCCTCGGCGACGATCGCCTTCGACCAGTCGCGGCAGGCCTTCGCGAGTTCGTCCGGCGTCCATTCCGAGCGCGCCGCGAAGCCGAAGCCGAACTCGCCGGCCTGTCGCATCAGGATCGCGACCACGTCCGGGAACTCCTTGTCGAGCGTGCGCTTGGCCCACGCGTACTGGCCGCCCTGCAGCATGCGCTGCACGGCGTGCTCGGTCAGCGGCACCATGTTGTCGAGCAGTTTTGCGCGCAGGAAATCCTCGAACGACGGGGTCGCGAATTGCGGGTCGAGTTTCAGCGACACGCGCACGAATGCGTCGTAATCCTTGCGCAGGGACGCGAGTGTGTCGTCCTTGAGGGAAAGGGTGATCTGGCCCATGAATCGTCTCGATGGCGGCCCGCGCCGGCCGGATGCCGGGATGGCGCGCCGCATGCGCGCGCCGTCGGCACTCCGGTCCGCGCCGGGGCCGATGGCAGGTCTTCAACCGTTTATCGGCCGGTCGCGCGGAAACTTGAGCGATTGGCGCGTTCAGCCGGGCAGCCAGCCGTGCGGCAGCACCACGCCCTGCCACAGGAAGAACACCGCGAGCCCGACCGCGATCGTCACGAGCGGCCGGCGCGTGGCCGCAGACACCAGCACGGCGGCCAGCGCGCCGACGAGCTGCGGATTGCGCCAGGTGAGCTCGGCTGTGCCGCCGTGCGGCGACACGGTCATCGGCACGATGATCGCGGTCAGCACGGTGACCGGCACGAAGCCGAGCGCGGTACGCACGAGCGGCGGGAACGCGAGGCGTTCGCCAAACAGGAACAGCGTCGAGCGGATCGCGTACGTAATGACGGCCATCCCGAGGATCAGCAGCGCGTAGCTCACGATGCGGCCTCCGTGCGCGAGCCGGCGCGGGCGCGCTCGTGCAGCAGCGTGAACACGACGCCCACCACGACGCCGGCGGCCACCGCGCCGAGCAGGCCGAGCTTGTACGGCCAGCCCTGCCAGCAATAGGCGAGCACGCCGGCCGTCGCGGCGGCCGCGAAGTAGCGCAGCGTGCCGAGCTGCGGCACCACGATCGCGATGAAGGTTGCCGCCATCGCGAAATCGAGGCCGAGCGACTGCAGCCCCGGGAACGCCGAGCCGAACCCGAGGCCGGCGAGCGTCCACAGCTGCCAGTTCAGGTACATCGCGAGGCCCGAGCCGAAGAAGTAGTACGGGCCGATCGCGCCGGGCGGGAAATGCCGGTAGTGCGCATACGCGACCGCGAACACTTCGTCGGTCATCAGCGCGCCGAGCGTCGCGCGCCAGCGCAGCGGCAGGTGGGCGACATACGGCGCGAGCGTCGCGCTGTACAGCAGATGGCGCAGGTTGACGATCAGCGTCGTCGCGAGCACGACGGCGAAGCTCGCGCTGCCGGCGATCAGCCCGAGCGCGATGAACTGCGCGGAGCCGGCGAACACGGCGAGCGACATCAGCGCGCCGTGCCAGCCGGCGAGCGGGCCGCCGCTGACGAGCGTGCCGAAGATCACGCCGAACGGCGCCGCGCCGACCATCATCGGGATCGTGTCGCGGGCGCCGTCGAGCCACTCGTTCAGCGGCCGGCGGGGGGGTGACGTGGGTGACGGGTTCAAGATGGCTCCTCCATGCGCAGGAGCTTAGCGCGCCGGCGTGCGGGCGGCTTGTATGTTCTTGCGCTGCCGGGCGGGGCGCTCCTCTGGCGGCCCGCGGCGACGCGCCGGGGCGTCAGCGCATCTGCCAGCGCCCCGGCGGCACGCCGAACATCCGCTTGAAGTGTCGCGTGAAATGGCTCTGGTCGACGAAGCCGCTGTCGGCCGCGACGTCGGCGACGGCGACGCCCGCGCGCAGCGGCGCCAGCGCGCGCTGCAGGCGTAGCTGGTTGCGCCACGCGTGCGGCGGCATGCCGGTCGTGCGCGTGAACAGGCGCGCCGCATGGAACGGCGACAGCCCGGCCGCCTGCGCGACCTCGTCGAGCGTGACCGTGCCAGTCAGATCGGCGGCAAGCCGTTCGCGCATTGCTTCGACGCGCGGTTCGTCCGACGCGAGCCACGCCGGCCGCAGATGCGCGTCCGCGTGGCGCACGATCAGCGTCGAGAACGCGTCGAGCATCGCCGTCTCGGCGGCGAGCGGGTCGTAGATCGGCGGTGCGTCGGGCATCGCATCGTCGTCGGCCGGCGGCCCGTATTCGTGGGGCGCCGTCGCGCGTACGCTGCCGGCTTCCATCATCCGGTGCGCCCGCGCGACCCGGGCCGCGAGATCCCGATCGCGGATCACGTCGTGCGGAAACCACGGCGCGTCCTGCGGGCGCCCGGCGATCGTGCTCGCGAGCGACCGGATGAACTCGACCGGCACGTAGCAGACCCGGTAGCGCCAGCCGTCGTCGGCCGCGCGCGAGCCGGTGTGCACTTCGCCGGGATTGATCACGGGGACGGTGCCCGTATCGGCGATATGGCCGGCGCCGCGACAGACATAGCGTTCGGCGCCTGCTTCGATGACGGGGACCGTATACGCGTCGTGCCAATGCGGCGCGAACTTGTGGTCGCAATAGGTGGCCGTGACGAGATCCGCATCCGGCAGCAGCGGGGTGCGCCAGTAGCGTGCGGAATCTCGGGGGCGGGCGGCGGACATGACGGGGCGCGGGAAGGGCGAATCGACAGTGTAGTCCCGCGCGGGCCCGGTGCGCTTACTTGACGGGGATCGGCGTCGAGGCCGGGACGGGCACCGCGGTGACGCTGTTCTTCGGGCTGCCGCTGACGACCCGGTCGCTGTACGTCAGGTAGACGATCGTGTTGCGCTTCTTGTCGACCACGCGCACCACGTGCAGCGTCTTGAAGATGAACGACATCCGCTCGCTGAACACGTCCGACTGCTGCTTGAGCGGCCCGGAGAAGCTGATCGGGCCGACCTGGCGGCATGCGATCGACGCTTCGCTCGGATCCTCGGCGAGGCCGAGCGAACCCTTGATCCCGCCGGTGCGGGCGCGCGATACGTAGCAGGTCACGCCGGCGACCTGCGGATCGTCGTAGGCTTCGACGACCACGCGGTCGGAGCCCGTCAGGCGGAAGTTGGTATTCACGCTGCCGACTTCCTCCGCATGCGCGAGCGGCGCGGCGGCGAACGAAGCGAGAAGGAGGGCGGACGGTGCGGCAAGGCTGAGACGGCTCTTCATCGGCGGAATCTGAAACGATTTCGGGACAGAGACTCTAGCATGCGCACGGGATGCGCCATTGTGCGGTTGCCGGAAAAACAAAAGGCCCGTCGCATGGACGGGCCTTTCGCTGTCTGGCTCCCCGACCTGGGCTCGAACCAGGGACCTACGGATTAACAGTCCGGCGCTCTACCGACTGAGCTATCGGGGAATAAATCGGTACATCTGCGTTTGGTTACCATCAAAAAACCCGTCAACCGACAACGGGCTTTTGCATTTTTGGCTCCCCGACCTGGGCTCGAACCAGGGACCTACGGATTAACAGTCCGGCGCTCTACCGACTGAGCTATCGGGGAACAAACAGCAGAGAAACGAGATTTTATGGAGTGTTGGCTAAGCTGTCAACACTTTTGGCGCACGTCGTACAAAATTTTTTGCAGACGGGCGCCGGGAGATCAGCGCTCGAGCAGATGCAGCTTGTCCTGCACGTCCTTCCAGTCGTCCGCGTCGGCCGGCGCCGGCTTCGTCTTGGTGATCGACGGCCAGTCCTTCGCCAGCTCGGCGTTCAGCGCGGTGAACTGCTGCTGGTCGCCCGGAACGTCTTCTTCGGCGTAGATCGCGTTGGTCGGGCATTCGGCGACGCACACGGCGCAGTCGATGCACTCGTCCGGATCGATGGCCAGAAAGTTGGGACCTTCACGGAAGCAATCCACCGGGCACACATCCACGCAATCCGTGTATTTGCACTTGATGCAGCCTTCGGTCACAACGTGAGTCATTAAAACGCTCCTGCTTGGCGGTATATATGGGGTGGCGCTGGCGCCAAAAGCGGCATTGTAACTGAAGCGTCAAACCCGCATGCCGTGGTCGGCTTTCCGGCTTATACCGTTTCGTGATTAGTTTATGAGCACTCGCATGGGGACGCACCGCGGCGCCCGGCGCGGCGTCGCGATGGTCGGGCCCGCATTCGGGTAACATGGCCGGCAGACCGGGCGGCGCGCGGTGCGCCGGGGCCGGTTCCGATATTGGCGGTGCCGTCATCATGATCATCACTTCGCTGCTCGACACGGATCTCTACAAATTCACGATGATGCAGGTCGTCCTGCATCACTTCCCGGCCGCAAGCGTCGAGTATCGCTTCAAGTGCCGCACGCCCGGCGTCGATCTCGTGCCGTACATCGACGAGATCCGCGACGAGGTGCGCGGCCTGTGCGCGCTGCGCTTCACCGACGAGGAGCTCGACTACCTGCGCCGGATGCGTTTCATCAAGAGCGATTTCGTCGACTTCCTCGCACTGTTCCACCTGAACGAGAAGTACATCTCGATCACGCCTTCGCCGAAGGGCAACGGCGAGATCGACATCGAGATCAAGGGGCCGTGGCTGCATGCGATCCTGTTCGAGATTCCGGTGCTCGCGATCGTCAACGAGGTCTATTTCCGCAATACGCAGCGCGAGCCTGATTACCGGGAAGGGCGCGGGCGGCTGGGCGAGAAGATCAAGCTGCTCGGCGCGAAGCCGGAATTCGCCGACTGCAAGATCGCCGACTACGGCACGCGCCGGCGTTTCTCGAAGGTCTGGCACGAGGAGGTCGCGCTTACGCTGCGCGACGGCCTCGGCCCGCAGTTCGCCGGCACGAGCAACGTGCTGTACGCGATGAAGCACGGCATCACGCCGCTCGGCACGATGGCGCACGAATACCTGCAGGCGTGCCAGGCGCTCGGCCCGCGGCTGCGCGACTCGCAGACCTACGGCTTCGAGATGTGGGCGAAGGAATACCGCGGCGACCTCGGCATCGCGCTGTCGGACGTCTACGGGATGGACGCGTTCCTGCGCGACTTCGACATGTACTTCTGCAAGCTGTTCGACGGTGCGCGCCACGATTCGGGCGATCCGTTCGAGTGGGGCGAGCGGATGATCTCGCACTACGAAGCGAACCGCTGCGACCCGCGCACCAAGGTGCTGGTGTTTTCCGACGCGCTCGACATCCCGAAGGTCATGCAGCTGTACGAACGGTTCCGCGGCCGCAGCAAGCTCGCGTTCGGCGTCGGCACCAACCTGACCAACGACCTCGGCTACGTGCCGCTGCAGATCGTCATCAAGATGGTTCGCTGCAACGGCCAGCCGGTCGCGAAGCTGTCCGATTCGCCGGGCAAGAGCATGTGCGACGACAAGGCGTATCTCGCGTACCTGCGGCAGGTGTTCGGCATCGCGCAGCCGGTCGAGGACGACGCGTCGCAGTAGCCGTCGGCCGTTCGGCCGAAGGTGCGTGGCGAGAGGGGCGGCCGGTATAATCCGACGGTATCGCACGCAACGTCACGAGGCCGTTCATGGACACTTCCGCTGCCCGTCGCCAGATCCTCGCGCGCATCCGCGCCGCGCAGGGTCGCTCGGCCGAACCCGATGCGGCGGAGCGCGAAGCGGTCGCCGACTACCTCGCCCGTCATCCGCAGGGGCCGCGTCCGCCGGCGCCGGCCGACCTGATCGCCGCGTTCGTCGATGAGGCAACCAAGCTGTCGACGACCGTCGACGAAGTCGCGGCGCTCGCCGATGCGCCGGCCGCCGCTGCCCGTTATCTCTCCTCGCACGGCCTGCCAATGCAGGCCGTCGCCTGGCGCACGCTCGCCGAGCTCGACTGGGCAGGCGCAGGCCTGGCCGTCGAATGCCGCAAGCCGGCCGACGGCGATCTCGTCGGCCTGACCGGCTGCTTCTGCGCGACGGCGGAAACCGGTTCGCTGGTCCTGCTGTCCGGTCCCGATACCTATGCATCGGCCGGCCTGCTGCCGGAGACGCATATCGCGATCGTGCCCGCGTCGCGGATCGTCGCCGGCCACGAAGACGCATTTGCGCTGATCCGCGCGGAGCGCGGCGAATTGCCGCGGGCGGTCAATTTCGTGTCCGGTCCGTCGCGCACGGGCGACATCGAGCAGACCATCGTGCTGGGCGCACACGGCCCGTACCGGGTCCACGTGATCGTCGTGCGGGGCGCGTGACGCGCCCGCTCAATCCACCGCCATTCAAAAAGGAAGTTCTGCATGAAACGACATGCCGCCTGGGCAGGCATGGCGTCGGGCGCCGCGCTCGGCGCCGCGCCCGCGCTCGCATCGGCCGCGACGCTCGACGGCGCCACGCTGTCCGCGCTCTGGGGCGTCCCGTTCGCCGGGATCCTGCTGTCCATCGCCCTGTTCCCGCTCGCCGCGCCGGTGTTCTGGCATCACCACTTCGGCAAGATCGCGGCTGCGTGGTCGATCGCGTTCCTCGCGCCGTTCGCCGCCGTGTTCGGTGCCGGCACCGCGTTCGGCACGCTCGTGCACGCGCTGCTCGAGGAATACATCCCGTTCATCGTGCTGCTCACCGCGCTCTACACGGTCGCGGGCGGCATCTGCGTGAACGGCAACCTGCACGGCACGCCGAAGCTCAACACCGCGATCCTCGCGCTCGGCACACTGCTCGCGAGCGTGATGGGCACGACCGGCGCGGCAATGCTGCTGATCCGGCCGCTGCTGCGCGCGAACGACAATCGCAAGCACGTCGTGCATGTCGTGATCTTCTTCATCTTCCTCGTCGCGAACGCGGGCGGCTCGCTGTCGCCGCTCGGCGATCCGCCGCTGTTCCTCGGCTTCCTGAACGGCGTGAGCTTCTTCTGGACGACGGCGCATCTCGCGCTGCCGATGCTGTTCATCTGCGCGGTGCTGCTGACGGTGTTCTTCGTGCTCGACACGTACTTCTACCGCAAGGGCGGCGAGACGCGGCCGGCCGCGCTCGATCCGACGCCCGACAGCGCGGCGCTGTCGATCGACGGCAAGATCAACTTCGTGCTGCTCGCGGCCGTGGTCGGCCTCGTGCTGATGAGCGGGATCTGGAAGCCGGGTGTCACGTTCGACGTGTGGGGCACGCACGTCGCGCTGCAGAACCTGGTGCGCGACGTGGCGCTGATCGTCGTCGCGCTCGCATCGCTTGCGCTGACGCCGCGCTCCGCGCGCGAGGGCAACGCGTTCAACTGGGCGCCGATCGAGGAAGTCGCGAAGCTGTTCGCGGGCATCTTCGTGACGATCGCGCCGGTGATCGTGATCCTGCGCGCGGGCGCGGACGGCGCGTTCGCGCAGATCGTCCATCTCGTCACCGGGCCGGACGGCAAGCCGATCGACGCGATGTACTTCTGGGCGACGGGCCTGCTGTCGTCGTTCCTCGACAACGCGCCGACCTACCTCGTGTTCTTCAACCTGGCGGGCGGCGACGCGCAATCGCTGATGACCACGGGCGCGACGACGCTCGCCGCGATTTCCGCGGGCGCGGTGTTCATGGGCGCGAACAGCTATATCGGCAATGCGCCGAACTTCATGGTGAAGGCGATCGCCGAATCGCGCGGCGTGAAGATGCCGAGCTTCTTCGCGTATCTCGGCTGGGCGCTGGTCGTGCTGGTGCCCGTATTCCTGCTGGCGACGTGGATCTTCTTCACGGCGTAAGCTGACGATTTTCAACAAGAAGCGGGCGGGGCGCGTCGCGCGCCGCCCGTGGCATGCGGAGATGGGGATGCAGAAGATCCTGGTCGCGCGTCCGATCTTCCCGGACGTGATCGAACGGCTCAAGCAGTACTTCGAGGTCGATTGGAACGATGGCGATGCGCTGGCGCCCGACGCGCTCGCGGCGCGCCTCGCCGACAAGGACGGCGCGCTGACGGCCGGCGACCCGGTCGGCGCCGCCACGCTCGCGGCCGCGCCGCGCCTGCGCGTCGTGTCGAACATGGCGGTCGGCTACAACAACTTCGACATGGCGGCGTTCAACGCGGCGAACGTGCTCGGCACCAATACGCCGGACGTGCTGAACGAATCCACCGCCGATTTCGGCTGGGCGCTGATGATGGCGGCCGCGCGGCGCATCGCCGAATCGGAGCACTGGCTGCGCGCCGGGCACTGGCGGAAGTGGGCATACGACGGCTTCCTCGGCAGCGACATCCACGGCTCGACGCTCGGCGTGATCGGGATGGGCCGCATCGGCCAGGCGCTCGCGCGCCGCGCGAAGGGCTTCGGCATGCAGGTGATCTATCACAACCGGTCGCGGGTTGCGCCGGAGATCGAGGCCGAGCTGAACGCCGAATACGTGTCGAAGGAAGCGCTGCTCGCGCGCGCGGACCACGTCGTGCTCGTGCTGCCGTACACGCAGGAAAACCACCACACGATCGGCGCGGCCGAGCTGGCGCGGATGAAGCCGACCGCGACGCTGACCAACATCGCGCGCGGCGGGATCGTCGACGACGCGGCGCTGGCCGCCGCGCTGCGCGAGAAGCGGATCGCGGCGGCAGGCCTCGACGTGTTCGAGGGCGAGCCGAGCGTGCACCCGGCGCTGCTCGAGGTGCCGAACGTCGTGCTGACGCCGCACATCGCGAGCGCGACCGAGCACACCCGCCGCGCAATGGCGAACCTCGCCGCCGACAACCTGATCGCCGCGCTGGGCGAAGGGCCGCGCGCGGGGCGTCCGCCGAACCCGATCAACCCCGACGTGATCGGCAAGGCGCGCGCATGACGACAACGTTGTTGCTCGCGGCGGTCGTCGTGCTGGCCATCGCACTGGCGGTGGCGATCGTCGCAATCGTGCGGGGCGGCGGCCGCCACGACGACGTGGCGGTGCTCGGCGACCAGATCGAGGACGCCGCGCACGCGCAGGCGCGCGCGGTCGAGCGGCTCGAGCGCGAGCTGCGCGGCGAGATCGTCGAGGGCGCGCGCGGCTCGCGCACGGAACTGGCCGGAAGCTTCGCGAGGCTGCAGCAGACGCTTGCCGCGCAGCTCACCAGTGTCGCGACCGTGCAGAACAACCAGATCGACGGGTTCGCGCAGCAGCTCGCGAAGCTCGTCGCCGGCAACGCGCAGCAGTTCGATGCGATGCGCGACGGCCTGCAGCGCCAGGCGCAGCAGGCGCGCGAGGAGCAGACCGCGGCGCTCAGGCTGTTCGGCGACACGCTGAATCGCCAGCTCACGCAGCTCACCGAGGCGAACGACCGGCGTATCGGCGAAGTGCGCGCGACGCTCGAGCAGCGCCTGAAGGACATCGAGACGAACAACGCGGCCAAGCTCGAGGAGATGCGCCGCACCGTCGACGAGAAGCTGCATGCGACGCTTGAGCAGCGGCTCGGCGAGTCGTTCAAGCTCGTGTCCGACCGGCTCGAGCAGGTGCATCGCGGGCTCGGCGAGATGCAGACGCTCGCGGCCGGCGTCGGCGACCTGAAGAAGGTGCTGACCAACGTGAAGACGCGCGGCACCTGGGGCGAGGTGCAGCTCGAGGCGCTGCTCGAGCAGATGCTGACGCCCGACCAGTATGCGAAGAACGTCGCGACCGTGCCGAAGAGCAGCGAGCGGGTCGAGTTCGCGATCCGGCTGCCGGGGCGCGACGCCGGCGCCGGCGATGCGCCGCCGGTGTGGCTGCCGATCGACGCGAAATTTCCGCGTGAGGATTACGAGCGGCTGATCGATGCGCAGGAGCGCGCCGATGCCGCGGCGGTCGAGGACGCCGCGCGCGCGCTCGAGGCACGCGTGCGGGCAGAGGCGCGCACGATTGCCGAGAAATACGTCGCGCCGCCGCACACGACCGATTTCGCGCTGCTGTTCCTGCCGACCGAAGGGCTGTATGCGGAGATCCTGCGCCGCCCGGGGCTGACCGACCTGCTGCAGCGCGACTATCGCGTGACGGTGGCGGGGCCGACCACGCTCACCGCGTTGCTGAACAGCCTGCAGATGGGCTTCCGCACGCTCGCGATCGAGAAGCGTTCGAGCGAGGTGTGGCAGGTGCTCGGCGCGGTGAAGACGGAGTTCGGCAAGTTCGGCGACGTGCTGGCGCGCACGAAGTCGCAGCTGGAGACGGTCACGCGCTCGATCGAGCTGGCCGAGCAGCGCACGCGCGTGATGAACCGCAAGCTCAAGCAGGTCGAGGCGCTGCCGGGCGACACGGCGGCCGGCTTGCTCGGCGCGAACGGCGTCGACGACGCGGACGAAGCCTGACCGACATCGGCCGCGGGTTCGGACGGAAACGAAAATGGGCGCCATGTGAACATGAGCGCCCATTTCTTTTGCCGGCCGTGGCGGGGTTCAGCGTCCCGCGAGCTCCGCCAGCGCGTCGTCCGTCACCCGCACGATGCGCCATTCGGGGAGCACGGTCGCGCCCATCTTCTCGTAGAAATCGATCGCCGGCTGGTTCCAGTCGAGCACCGACCATTCGAAGCGCCCGCAGCGGCGCTCGATCGCGACCGCGGCGAGCCGCCGGAGCATCGCAGTGCCGAGGCCCGTGCCGCGCTGCGACGGCTGCACGTACAGATCCTCGAGGTACAGGCCGCGGCGGCCCAGGAACGTCGAATAGTTGTGGAAGAACAGCGCATACGCGACGATCGCGCCGTCGCGTTCGGCAACCAGCGCCTCGGCCGCGGGATGCGCGCCGAACAGCGCATCGGCGAGATCGTCGTCGGTCGCGACGAACAGCTGCGTAAGCTTTTCGAATTCCGCCAGCTCGCGCATCAGCGCGAGGATCGCGCCGACGTCGCGCGCCTCGGCCGTGCGGATCAGCGGGCTGCCGCTCACGCTTCCTCCGGCGGATCGGACAGCACGATCTCGATGCCGCCGAAGCGCGACGCGACCCAGTTGTACGCGTGGCACGCAATCCACAGCAGCACGAAACCGACGACCGCGTTCAGCAGCAGCGCGCTCAGGATGGTGCTCAGCTCGACCATGCCGAAGCGGATGTACGCGACGAGAATGCCGAGCAGCACGATCGGCACGCTGAACGTCAGGTAGACGAGGATCAGCGCCTTGGCGGTCTGTCCCGCGGCGATCGACAAAATTTGTTTTTTCATGTGCGAATTGCCCCCGTAGTGAAACTGATAAAGATGGAATTCAGATCAGGCCGTCGAACGGCAGGATGTCGACCGGCGCGCCTGTATCGATTGCCGCGGCATCGTGGCCGAGGACGATGAAGCAGTTGGCGGCCGCGAGGCCGCTCAGCGATGCGGAACTCTGCGAGCCGGCCGGCGTGACGCGCCAGCCGCCGTCGGCGGCGCGCGTCGCGATGCCGCGCAGGTATTCGGTGCGGCCCGGCCGCTTCTTCAGCGCGTGCGTGCTGAGCGCGGTGTACATCGCGGGCGGCGGCAGATGGGCGCCGGCCATCGAGAACAGCGCAGGGCGCACGATCGCGTAGAACGTCACCGCGGCGGCCACCGGGTTGCCGGGCAGGCCGAAGAACAGCGTGCCGCGCCCGGCGGCGGACTGCGGCGCCAGCGTGCCGCACGCGAGCGGCCGCCCGGGCCGCAGCGCGAGGCTCGCGAACGTGACGTCGCCGAGCCGTGCCATCACGTCGCGCGTGAAATCCGCTTCGCCGACCGACACGCCGCCCGACGTGATCACCGCATCGGCCCGCGCGGCGATTGCATCGCGCAGCGCCGCTTCCAGCGCGACCGGGTCGTCGCGGACGATGCCGAGATCGACCGGTTCGACGTTCATCCGCTCGAGCATCGCGACCAGCATCCCGCGGTTGCTGTCGTACAGGGTGCCGCGGTCAAGCGGCGCGCCCGGCGCACGCAACTCGTCGCCGGTCGAGAATACCGCGACGCGCAGCCGGCGGTGCACGCTGACGTCGGCGCAGCCGAACGACGCAAGCAGGCCGAGGTCCGCCGGCCGCAGGACGCGGCCCGCGGCGAGCGCACAGGCGCCGCGCGCGAGATCCTCGCCGGCCTTGCGGCAGTTCGCGCCGCGCGATACGTCGCGTGCGGCGAAGCGGATCGCGTCGTCCTGCGCGGTCACGCGCTCCTGCGGAATGACGGTGTCGCAGCCGGCGGGCAACGGCGCGCCCGTCATGATGCGGATGCAGCCGCGCGCGGGCACCGTGCCGTCGAACGGATGGCCGGCGAGCGCCGTGCCCGCGACCGCGAGCGTCACGTCGCCGTCGGGCGACGCGTGCGCGCATTCGGCACTGTCGAACGCGTAGCCGTCCATCGCCGAGTTGTCGTACGCGGGAATGTCGAACGGCGCATTCACGTCGGCCGCGAGCACGCGGTCGAGCGCGTCGCGCAGCGGCACCGTGTCGCACGCGTCGACCGGCACCGCGAACCGGCACGCGAGCGCCTGCGCGTCGACGAGCGACAACGGCGCGTCGGGATCGGCAGCGGGGCGGGAGGCGGGCGAGGAATGCGTGGTCATCGGTCGGACTGCGCCGCAAGGCGTATCGGGTTCGTGGCCGGCAAGGCGTTGGTGGCGCGTGAGCGCGGGGTCGCAAGCGGCGGGCGGCGCGCGGGAACGGGGCCGATGCCGTCAGCGACGGGCGAGCGCGGCGAGTTCCTGCCAAGAGTTGGCATTGTAAAACGCACGCTCGTCATGAAACTCGACTTCGACCGTCTTGTGGCGCGCGTACCACGAACGCACCTTGCGGTCGCCGGCGTCGAGCCGGCCGGCAAGGTCGTCGGCCAGCGACGTGCGCAGCAGCGCGAAGGTTGGCTGCGGCGCGCGTTCCTGCCGCGCGTCGACGAGGACGGCCATCGCGATATCCGCCTGCTGCGCGGCGAGCGCCGCGTGCAGCCGCGCGACCAGGTCGTCGGGCAGGAACGGCGAATCGCAGGGCGCGCACGCAACGAGCGGTGCGCGCGCGGCGCGCATCCCGGCCAGCAGGCCCGCGAGCGGGCCGGGGAAGTCGCCCGTCGCATCCGGCACGACGCGGGCGCCGAACGGCGCGCCCAGTTCCGCATAGCGGTCGGGATGGCGGTTCGCGCTGATCAGCGTTTCATCGACTTGCGGGGCGAGACGGCGCAGCACGTGCAGCGCGAGCGGCGTGCCGTCGAGCAATTGCAGCCCCTTGTCGGCGCCGTCCATGCGCGTCGCGCGTCCGCCGGCGAGCAGCAGGCCGGCGATCGAAGGCGTGGGTGAGTCGGACATCGCGCGTCAGCCGCCGATATACGACATTTCGACGCGCTTGCCGGCCCCTTCGGCCGCCGCATCGGCTGTCGCGCTGCCGCGCAGCTGCGAATAGCGGTCGGTGCGGGCCTGCCAGATGCGCGCGATCGCGGTGGCGATCTCGGTGTCGCTCGCGCCGCCGCGCACCAGCGCGCGGAGGTCGTGGCCGGCCGACGCGAACAGACACAGGTACAGCTTGCCTTCGGTCGACAGGCGCGCGCGCGTGCAGTCGCCGCAGAACGCCTGCGTGACGCTGGAAATCACGCCGATTTCGCCGCTGCCGTCCGCGTAACCCCAGCGCTGCGCCGTTTCGGCCGCGGAGTGCGGGTCGAGCGGGACGAGCGGGAAGTGCTCGGCGATGCGCGCGACGACGTCGGCGGACGGCAGCACTTCGGTCATGTTCCAGCCGTTCGACGTGCCGACGTCCATGTATTCGATGAAACGCAGCACGACGCCGGTGCCGCGAAAGCGCGCGGCCATCGGCAGGATTTCGCTGTCGTTGGTGCCGCGCTTCACGACCATGTTGACCTTGACCGGCTCGAGGCCGGCGGCCTGCGCCGCGAAGATGCCGTCGAGCACGTCGGCGCTCGCGAAGTCGGCGTCGTTCATGCGCTTGAACAGCGTGTCGTCGAGCGCGTCGAGGCTGACCGTCACGCGCGTGAGCCCCGCATCCCTCAGCGTGCGGGCCTTGCGGGCGAGCAGCGAGCCGTTGGTGGTCAGCGTCAGGTCGAGCGGGCGGCCGTCGTGGGTCGTCAGACGCGCGAGGCGCTCGATCAGGAATTCGAGGTTCTTGCGCAGCAGCGGCTCGCCGCCGGTGATGCGGATCTTCTCGACGCCGTGTGCGACGAACAGCCGCGCGATCCGCTCGATTTCCTCGAGCGTCAGCAGCGCGCTGTGCGGCAGGAACGGGTAGTCCTTGTCGAACACCGCGCGCGGCATGCAGTACACGCAGCGGAAGTTGCAGCGATCCGTCACCGAGATGCGCAGATCGCGCAACGGCCGCGCGAACGTGTCGTGCAGCAGGCCGTCCGGAGTGTGCGCGGTGCCGGTGACGTCCGGCATGCCGCTGACGTCGGTGAGGGGGATGATGCGTCGGGACATGTTGAAAGCAGTACGAGCCAGATCTCTATTCTAGCTGGAAGCGCCTGGGCGGGCCGCGCGCGGAAACCCGCAGCGCGGACGTGAAAAAGCCCGCCGAAGCGGGCTTTTTCGACGGGGCGGACGCGATCAGTGATGCGTCGTTTCCACCTGCTGCATCGGCGTCGTGTCGACCGGCGGCAGCGCCTTGCGTTCGCGCGGCACGCGGGCCGGGCGCTGAACCTGCGCGGCGGCTTCCTGGGCGGCACGGAACTTGTCCGCGTCCGTGTTCACCCAGACAAGGCCGGCTTGCTCGAGCACGGTTTCGAGGCCGCGCGATGCCGGCGCCGCGGCGGCCGGCTGGGCGCGCTCGACGACCGGTGCGGTCACGACTTCGATCGGCGCCGGTTCGACGCGGGCCGGTTCGGCAGCCGCCACCGGAGCAGCTTCGACCTCGGCGGCCGGCGCTGCTGCCACGACAGGCGCGGCTTGCGGGGCTTCGGCGACCGGAGCGGCCTGCGGCACTTCCAGCGCATCGGTCGGCGAGACCTCGACCGGGGCGGGCCCGGCTTCGGCGACGACGGCCGGCGCGGCGGCGGCGGTTTCCACCGGTTGCACGTCGGTGGCAACCGCCGGGGCGGCTTCGACGTGCGCCGGGGCCGGCTGCGCGTCGGCGGCGGCCGGCGTGGCCGGTTCCGCATGCGCCACGGCTTCAACGACGACAGCGCTTGCCGCTGCGACAGCCGCGACGGCTACCGGTGCGGCAGCGTGCGCCGGTTCGGCCTGCGTGGCCGGTGCCGCGTGTGCGACCGGCTCGGCTGCCGGTGCGGTGTCGGTTTCACCGTCCATACCTTCCGCTGCCTGGCCGACGATCGCGCCGTCTTCCTCGCGTTCGCGACGGCCGCCGCGACGGCCGCGGCGGCGGCGGCGGCGTTCCTCGCCGTCGCGCGCGCCGGCATCGGCGTCGGCCATCACTTCAGCGCCGGGCAGGGCTGCTGCTGCCTTGTCGGCTTCCTCTTCCGCGTGGCTTTCGCCGCGAGTGACCGTCTCGAGCGTTGCCGCGTGCTGGGTCGGCTTGCGGCGCTCGCCGCGCTCGCGACGTTCGCCGCGTTCCTGGCGCTCGCCGCGGCCGGCTGCCTCGGCGGCTTCCGGCTGCTCGACGCGTTCGCGCGGCTCACGCGGCTCACGGGGTTCGCGCGGTTCGCGTTGTTCACGCGGCTCGCGGGTTTCGCGACCTTCGCGGCCTTCCCGTGCTTCACGGCCCTCGCGCGCTTCACGCGGTTCGCGCTGGCCACGGCCTTCGCGACCCTCGCGACCCTCGCGGCCTTCGCGACCTTCACGCGGTTCGCGCGCTTCCTTGCCTTCGCGTTCCGGGCGCTGCGGCTGGCCGCCACGGCCGGCTGCTGCCTGGTCGCGGCCGCCCTGCGGCGCCTGGGCGCCGCCTGCGCGGCGGTTGCGGTTGCGATCGCCACCGCGCTCGCCACGCTGTTCGGCCTTCTCGGTCTTCTCGCGGGCCGGACGGGCGGCAGCCTGTTCCTTCACGGGCGCCGGTGCGGGCGCCGCCGGCTGCATGCCGAACAGGCCCTTCAGCCAGCCGATGAAGCCGCCGCTCGCCGCGGCGACAGGGGCCGGCGCCGGGGCCGGTTCAGCCGCGCGCTGCGGTGCCGGGCTCGGTGCCGGACGCTCGGGCGTGATGCCCTTGACCGCGGCTTCCTGCTTCGGCTTCACTTCCGCGGCACGCTTGCTGTAGCCGGTTTCCGACTCCATCTCGCGGGCGGCTTCCTCGGCCATCTTCCACGATGCGCGCGGGTCGTCGAGGCGCGCGTCGTCGTGGCGCAGGCGCTCGAGCTTGTAGTGCGGCGTATCGAGATGCTTGTTCGGGATCAGCACGATGCCGACCTTGAAGCGCGACTCGATCTTGTTGATTTCCTGGCGCTTTTCGTTGAGCAGGAAGGCGGTCACCTCGACCGGCACCTGGCAGTGGATCGCCGCGGTGTTTTCCTTCATCGCCTCTTCCTGAATGATCCGCAGGACCTGCAGCGCGGACGATTCGGTGTCGCGGATGTGGCCGGTGCCGTTGCAGCGCGGGCAGGTCACGTGGCTGCCTTCGGACAGCGCCGGGCGCAGCCGCTGGCGCGACAGCTCCATCAGGCCGAAGCGCGAGATCTTGCCCATCTGCACGCGGGCGCGGTCATGCTTGAGCGCATCCTTCAGGCGCTGCTCGACCTCGCGCTGGCTCTTCGCCGATTCCATGTCGATGAAATCGATCACGATCAGGCCGCCGAGGTCGCGCAGACGCAGCTGGCGGGCGACTTCGTCGGCCGCCTCGAGGTTGGTGCGGGTCGCCGTTTCCTCGATGTCCGCGCCCTTGGTCGCGCGCGCCGAGTTCACGTCGATCGCGACGAGCGCCTCGGTGTGGTCGATCACGATCGCGCCGCCCGACGGCAGCGGCACCGTGCGCGAGTAGGCCGTTTCGATCTGGTGCTCGATCTGGAAGCGGGAGAAGAGCGGCACGTCGTCGTGGTAGCGCTTCACCTTCGCGACGTTGTCCGGCATCACGATGTCCATGAATGCACGGGCCTGATCGTAGATCTCGGTCGTGTCGATCAGGATTTCGCCGATATCCGGCTGGAAATAGTCCCGGATCGCGCGGATCACGAGGCTCGATTCCAGGTAGATCAGCATCGGCTGGCCGGTGTGGCCGCTTTGCGACGCCGCCTCGATCGCGCGCCAGAGCTGCAGCAGGTAGTTCAGGTCCCACTGCAGTTCCTCGGCGCTGCGGCCGATGCCCGCGGTGCGGGCGATCATGCTCATGCCGTCCGGAATCTGCAGCTGCGCCATCGTTTCGCGCAGTTCCTGACGCTCGTCGCCCTCGATGCGGCGCGACACGCCGCCGCCGCGCGGGTTGTTCGGCATCAGCACGAGGTAGCGGCCGGCGAGCGAGATGAAGGTCGTGAGGGCGGCGCCCTTGTTGCCACGCTCCTCCTTCTCGACCTGGACGATCAGCTCCTGGCCTTCGCGCAGCGCGTCCTGGATGCGCGCGGAGCGCATGTCGACGCCTTCCTTGAAGTACTGGCGGGCGACTTCCTTGAACGGCAGGAAGCCGTGGCGATCTTCGCCGTAGTTGACGAAGCACGCTTCGAGCGACGGCTCGATGCGGGTGACGACACCTTTGTAGATATTGCCTTTGCGCTGTTCGCGCCCGGCTGTCTCGATGTCGATGTCGATGAGCTTCTGCCCATCGACGATGGCGACGCGCAGCTCCTCCTGCTGCGTCGCATTGAACAGCATGCGTTTCATGAACGACTCCAGGCGGCTCTGCTGCCGGCGCCTCGCGCTTGTCAGTCGCGAGGGCGGGAACGACGGCAGGCCGCGCCTTGTTGTGTTGTCACAAGCACGCTGGAGCGGGAACGATGGCGGGGAGAATTGCCTGATGCGGCGCTTGGGCCCGAACGACGGGGCCGGCGGCCATAGGGCACCTGCGAACACGGCTTCAAAGCACGGCGTTCACACTCCGCACGCTGAAAAAGCGCGCTAAGCCTCAGACCGGGGGCACTGCCGCGGCGCGCGTCGCAATGCGTCGCGCGCGCCAACGGGCGGCAGATGCTGCGGCTTGGGCCGCAGCGGGGAGTATCGAATCCAGCCCGACTTTCCCGCCTGGGGTGTTCTTCCTTGGTTTGACGTCGCCAGTCCCCGCACGCTTCGCGGGGCCAAATCGGGCGCAACGCCGTCTTTCGCAACCGGCAGCCTGCGTGGGCGCTTCGCGCCGCCCGGCTGCCAATTAAATTCTTTTCAACCAACTTTCCGTTACCGCGGCGCCTTGCCGACCGAATCCGCCTGTGGGCGCGATCCTTGCCGGCGGCAGGCGCCGTGCGTGCAACTTGCTGCTTCTCTTTGTTCGGGGCGAGCAGCCAGCCCCCGGCGCAAGTAAAATGACGGTTTGCGCTTGCGCCGTGCCCAATCCATCCGGGCCGGCCGGTTAGGCCGCCCGCTACGTCAGGCTGGGCAAAATTATATTCAGTATGAATGAGTTAGGCAAAATATCCCAGAATTCGGTCGCAAGCGGCCAGGTCTCGATGGTCGAGATCGACGAAAACGCTGCCGGTCAGCGGATCGACAATTTCCTGTTGCGCGTCTGTAAAGGCGTGCCGAAAAGCCATATTTACCGGATCCTGCGCAGCGGCGAAGTGCGCGTCAACAAGGGCCGGGTCGACGCGCAGTATCGGCTCGCGCTCGGCGACGTCGTGCGCGTGCCGCCGGTGCGGATGGCCGCTGCCGACCTGGCGCGCGCCGACACGCCCGTCATCCCGCCCGCGCAGTTCGACGTGCTGTTCGAGGACGATGCGATGCTCGTCATCGACAAGCCGGCCGGCGTCGCGGTGCACGGCGGCAGCGGCGTCGCGTTCGGCGTGATCGAGCAGCTGCGCCAGGCGCGGCCGCGCGCGAAATTCCTCGAACTGGTGCATCGTCTCGACCGCGAGACGTCCGGCGTCCTGATGCTCGCGAAGAAGCGCGCGGCGCTCGTCGGCCTGCACGAGATGATCCGCGAGAACCGGATGGACAAGCGCTACTACGCGTGCGTGCACGGCGAGTGGCAGTCCGACTGGGGCCGCCGCCGCGCGGTGAAGGCGCCGCTGTTCAAGTACACGACCCCGGAAGGGGAGCGCCGCGTGCGCGTGCAGGAAGACGGGCTCGCGTCGCACACCGTGTTCAACCTCGTCGAGCGCTGGCCGGACTACGCACTGGTCGAAGCGGAACTCAAAACGGGTCGGACCCATCAGATTCGTGTGCACCTCGCGCATCTCGGCCTGCCGATCGCCGGCGACGCCAAGTATGGCGATTTCGCACTGAACAAGGCGCTGGCGCGCGCGAACGCGGAACCGTCGCTGAAGCGGATGTTCCTGCACGCGCACCGGCTGCGGCTTGCGCATCCGCTGACCGGCGAGCCGCTGCAGTTCGACGCACCGCTGCCCGGCGAATGCCGGCGCTTTCTCGACCAACTGAGCGCATTGCGCGATATCGCTTGAACCGCATGGCCCGACAGCAATTTGACCTGATCGTCTTCGACTGGGACGGCACGCTGATGGATTCGACGGCGCACATCGCCTTCAGCATCCAGGCGGCATGCCGCGATCTCGGCCTGCCCACGCCGTCCGACGAGGCGGCCCGTTACGTGATCGGCCTCGGCCTGCGCGACGCGCTGCAGATCACGGCTCCGACCCTCGATCCGTCCGACTATCCGCGCCTCGCCGAGCGCTACCGGTATCACTACCTGATCAAGGACCAGCGCATCGAGCTGTTCGCCGGCGTGCGCGAGCTGCTCGCGGAGCTGCGCGACACGGGCTATCTGCTCGCGGTCGCGACCGGCAAAGGCCGGGTCGGCCTGAACCGCGCGCTCGACCAGGCCAAGCTGACCAGCCTGTTCGACGCGACGCGCTGCGCGGACGAGACATTCTCGAAACCGCATCCGGCGATGCTTCAGGAACTCACCCGGGAACTGGGGCAGGATCTGGCGCGCACGGTGATGATCGGCGACACGACCCACGACCTGCAGATGGCCGCTAGCGCGGGCGCGGCGGGCATCGGTGTCGCGTACGGCGCGCATTCGGCCGACGCGCTCGCCGCGCTGGCGCCGCGCTTCGTCGCGCCGGACGTGGACGCGCTGGCCGCCTGGCTGCGCGAGCACGCATGAGCGCCACGCCCGCCACCGACGCGGTGCGCGTCTGCGCATCGGATGCGCTGGCCGACGGCGGCGCCGGCGTGCGCGTCGATGCGACGCTGCGCGGCGAGCCGGCCGTCGTGTTCTTCGTGCGCTACGAGGGCCGCGCGTACGGCTACCTGAACCGCTGCGCGCACGTGCCGATGGAGCTGGACTGGGCCGAGGGGCAGTTCTTCGAATCGTCCGGCCTGTACCTGATGTGCGCGACGCACGGCGCGATCTACGCGCCGGACACCGGCAAGTGCGTCGGCGGCCCGTGCCGCGGCGCCCGCCTGCGGCCGGTCGAGGTCGACGAGCGCGACACGCCGGACGGCCGCGCGGTATTCTGGGTGCCCGACGCCGATCTGCGCCCCTTGACGACTGACTGACGACAACCACGCATGACCGACCAACCGACTCCTCCCGATTCATCCTCCCGCTCCGACGGCCGCGAACCGAACTGGGAGCGCGCGGCGCTCGAGCGGATCGCGCTCGCGGCGGTGAAGGAGCAGCGCGCGGCGCGGCGCTGGAAGATCTTCTTCCGCTTCGCGTTCCTCGGCGTGCTGCTGTTGCTCGCCGTGGCGCTGATCGATTTCTCGAGCGACACGAAGTTGTCAACGGGCGGGCGGCATACGGCGCTGGTGACGATCGACGGCGAGATCTCGGCCGGCGTCAACGCGAACGCGGAAGACATCATCACCGCGCTCGGCAGCGCGTTCGACGACGACGGCACGGTCGGCGTCGTGCTGCGGATCAACAGCCCGGGCGGCAGCCCGGTGCAGGCGGGCATGGTCTACGACGAGATCAAGCGCCTGCGCGCGAAGTATCCGGCCAAGCCGCTGTACGTGGTCGTGACCGACATGTGCGCGTCGGGCGGCTATTACATCGCGGCGGCGGCCGACAAGATCTACGTCGACAAGGCGAGCATCGTCGGCTCGATCGGCGTGCTGATGGACGGCTTCGGCTTCACCGGCCTGATGGGCAAGCTCGGCGTCGAGCGGCGCCTGCATACGTCGGGCGAGAACAAGGGCTTCTACGATCCGTTCTCGCCGGAAACCGCGAAGATGGACACTCATGCGCAGGCGCTGCTCGACCAGGTGCACGCGCAGTTCATCAAGGCGGTGAAGGATGGCCGCGGCGCGCGCCTGCACGAGACGCCGGACATGTTCTCGGGGCTGTTCTGGACCGGCGAGAAGAGCGTCGAGCTCGGGCTGGCCGACGGCTTCGGCACGACCGACACGGTCGCGCGCGACGTGCTGAAGGCGCCCGACCTCGTCGACTACACGGTGAAGGAGAGCCTGACGAACCGTGTCGCGCGCAAGTTCGGCGCGGCCGTCGGCAATGCCGCGATGAAGACGCTGACGACCGGCGCGCAGCTGAGCCTGCGCTGACGCCGAGGCGGCCGCCTCCCGGCGGCGAGGCTCATGCGGGGCCCGCCGGAGCGGGCCGTGCCGTCAGTTCGCCAGCAGCAGGAAGATCGCAGGGCGCTTGTGCAGATCGGGCACCGGCGCCTTTTTCCATTCTGCGACGGTGCGGCTTGCGATCGTCTCGGTCGCGAGCGTCAGGTCGGCCGCGACGCAGATCAGCGTCGACGGCGCGCAGGTCGCGACGAGCGTGTCGAGCATCGCGTGGTTGCGATACGGCGTCTCGATGAAGATCTGCGTCTGGCGCGCCTTGCGCGACAGCTGCTCGAGCTCGCGCAGCCGTTTCGCGCGCGCACCCGCGTCCACCGGCAGGTAGCCGTTGAACGCGAAGCTCTGGCCATTCAGGCCCGACGCCATCAGCGCGAGCAGGATCGAACTGGGCCCGACGAGCGGCACGACCTTCACGCCGCGTTCGTGCGCGCGGCGCACCAGCAGCGCGCCCGGGTCGGCGACGGCCGGGCAGCCGGCCTCCGACACCAGCCCGGCGTCCGCGCCGGCCAGTACCGGCGCGAGCAGCCGGTCGATTTCACCGGCCGGCGTGTTGATGTTCAGTTCGCGAATCTCGATTTCCTGGATCGGCCGCGTCGTGCCGATCTTCTTCAGGAACGCGCGCGTGGTCTTCGCGTTTTCGCCGATGTAGTAGCCGAGCGTGCCGGCGCGTGCCTGCACGGCGGCAGGAAGCACGGCGGCCAGCATCGATGCGTCGCCGTCGCCGAGCGTGTTCGGGACGAGATAGAGCGTTCCAGCCGTCATGCGCGGTCTCCCTTGGTGGCGAACAGCGGGTAGTCGACGGCGCGCAGCATCCGCGTCAGCGCGATCAGCGGCAGGCCGACGAGCGCGGTCGGGTCGTCCGAGTCGATCGCGTCGAGCAGCGCGATGCCGAGCCCTTCGGACTTGGCGCTGCCCGCGACGTCGTACGGCGTCTCCGCCCGCAGGTAGGCGTCGAGTTCGGCCTCGGGCAGCGTACGGAAGCGCACGCGCGTCACGACGTCCTCGGTCTGCGATTCGCCGGTGCGGCTGTCGTACAGGCTGAGCGCACTATGGAACTCGACGTCGCGCCCCTGCATCGACACGAGCTGCGCGAGCGCGCGTTCGTGCGTGCCGGGCTTGCCGATCTGCAGGCCGTCGAAGGTCGCGACCTGGTCGGAGCCGATCACGAGCACGCCGTCCGGCGCGTCGATCGTCGCGGCGACGGCGCGCGCCTTCGCGTCGGCAAGGCGCAGCGCGGTCGCGGCAGGCGTCTCGCCAGGCAGCGGGGTTTCGTCGACGTCGGGCGAGACGACGTCGAACGGTACGCCGAGCCGCTCGAGCAGCGCGCGGCGGTAGCGGGAACTGGAGGCGAGAAGCAGCCGCGGCGGGCGGCAAAGAGTGTCCGGCATGGTCGGTTGGATCGGTGTGTCGAAGGGCGCCGCGCGGCGGTGCGCGGGCGTCGGCTTAAGTGATTGACTGTAAAAGATAAAAAAGGTATGCTTTTGCGCTTTTCATCGGCGGACTCCCATCAGGGGCCTGCCGGGTCTTCGGAAGTCCACGGCGCCAAGCCGGATCAGCATGTCCAACCCGTAGGCAGGAGCGCACATGAATCCTTCTTCTGGCAAACCTGCGGTATCGCTCGATCCGCGTGCGATCGACCTGTTCGAATTCGCCCGCAGCGGGCGGCAGGCGTCGGGTGCGGTGCACCTTTCGCAGCTGCCGCGCATGTTAAACGAAGTGCCGGCGGACGCGCCAGATCGCGACACGGTGTTCACCTGGCAGGCGGAAGGGTTCACCCAGAAGGAGCTGCAGGACGACGGCACCGACGGGCAGCAGCCGTATCTGCGCCTCGCGCTGCACGGCCACGCGTGGCTGACGTGCCAGCGCTGCATGAGCCCGGCCGATCAGGCGTTCGACGTCGACATGACGTACCGGATCGTGGCGACCGAAGAAGAAGCTGAAGAATTTCCGCTCGACGACGATGAAGCCGATGTGATCGTGGGCTCGCGCCAGTTCGATCTCGTCGACTTGATCGAGGAGGAGTTGCTGCTTTCGCTGCCGCTCGTGCCCAAGCACGAGGTTTGCCCGGCGGTTCATGAAAGCCTCGTGTCGGGTGCGAGCGGTCCTTCGGCCGAAACGGACGACGAGTCCGAAGAGGCGGGGGACGAAGGCAAACGGCCGAATCCGTTCGCGGCGCTCGAAGCGCTGAAGAAGGGCGGAGACGGCAACAAGAAACACTGAGCAGTTGAGGCGCGGGAAGGCGTAAGGGCCGTGGGCCAGGGTAGTTAAGCGCCGGATCGGGCTGTGTTAGAATCCGGAAAATTTTTAGGAGTTAGTCATGGCAGTCCAGCAAAACAAGAAGTCGCCGTCGAAGCGCGGCATGCATCGTTCGCACGATTTCCTGACGGCATCGCCGCTGGCAGTCGAGCCGAGCACCGGTGAAGTGCACCTGCGTCACCACATCAGCCCGAACGGCTACTATCGCGGCAAGAAGGTCGTCAAGACGAAGAACGACTAAGCGTCAACGTCACGCGTCGCGCGCTACGATGGCCGTTCGCGTGACAACTGGTTCGCTTGACACTTTCCTGGCGCAACAAAAAGGCGGCATTCAACTGCCGCTTTTTTGTGCCTGAAATTCGTCGCATTCCATGACTGTAAAGCTCACAATCGATTGCATGGGAGGCGACCACGGCCCGTCCGTGACCGTTCCCGCGGCAGTCAAGTTCGTTCGCGCGCACCCCGATGCGCACCTGATGCTCGTCGGCATCGAGAGTGCGATCCGTGCGCAGCTGAAGAAGTGCAAGGCGCTCGACGATCCGGCGCTGACCATCGTGCCCGCGACCGAAGTCGTGGCGATGGATGATCCCGTTGAAGTGGCATTGCGCAAGAAGAAGGATTCTTCGATGCGCGTCGCCCTCAATCAAGTCAAGGAAGGCCAGGCCCAGGCCTGTATCTCCGCCGGCAACACCGGCGCGCTGATGGCCGTTTCCCGGTACGTGCTCAAGACGCTGCCCGGCATCGAGCGGCCCGCGATCGCGTTCGCGCTGCCGAACCCGACGGGCTACACGATGATGCTGGACCTCGGCGCGAACGTCGATTGCGAACCGCAGCACCTGCTGCAGTTCGCGGAGATGGGGCACGCGCTCGTCGCCGCGCTCGAGGGCAAGGAGCGGCCGACGATCGGCCTGCTGAACATCGGCGAAGAAGTCATCAAGGGCAACGAGACGATCAAGCGTGCAGGCGAACTGCTGCGCGCGAGCACGCTCAATTTCCGCGGCAACGTCGAAGGCAACGACATCTACAAGGGCACGGTCGACGTGATCGTCTGCGACGGTTTCGTCGGCAACGTCGCGCTGAAGACGTCCGAAGGCCTTGCGCAGATGCTGTCCGACATCATTCGCGAGGAATTCGGCCGTTCACTGATGTCGAAGCTGATGGCGCTGCTCGCGCTGCCGGTGCTGATGCGCTTCAAGCGGCGCGTCGACCACCGTCAGTACAACGGCGCGGCACTGCTGGGGCTGAAGAGCCTCGTGATCAAGAGCCACGGTTCGGCGGACGCCTACGCGTTTGAGTGGGCGATCAAACGCGGGTATGATGCCGTCAAAAACGGCGTGCTGGAGCGCCTCACGCGCGCGATGGCGGACAATTCGGCGTCGCTCGGCGACGGCGAGCACGACGCCGGCGGCGCGGGCCAGGCGGGTCCCGCCGCAGGCCAGCACGCCGAGCCTTCCGCTGCGCTATCCTCTAAGGCATAAATGGCCCAATCGACTCTCTATTCCCGCGTGCTCGGCACGGGCAGCTACCTGCCGCCCGACCGCGTCACGAACCAGCAGCTGGCCGATCGTCTCGCGAAGGACGGCATCGAGACGAGCGACGAGTGGATCGTTGCGCGTACGGGCATCCATGCGCGCCATTTCGCTGCACCCGACATGACGACGAGCGATCTCGCGCTCGAGGCGTCGCGGCGTGCGATCGAGGCGGCGGACATCGATCCGCAGTCGATCGACCTGATCATCGTCGCGACTTCGACCCCCGATTTCGTGTTCCCGAGCACTGCGTGCCTGCTGCAGAACAAGCTCGGCATCAAGAACGGCGGCGCGGCATTCGACGTGCAGGCCGTGTGCTCCGGTTTCGCGTATGCGGTGGCGACTGCCGACAGCTTCATTCGCAGCGGCCAGCACCGCACGGCACTCGTCGTCGGCGCGGAGACGTTTTCGCGCATCCTCGACTTCACCGACCGCACGACCTGCGTGCTGTTCGGCGACGGCGCGGGCGCGGTGATCCTGTCCGCGTCGGAAGAGCCGGGCGTGCTCGGCAGCGCGCTGCACGCGGACGGCAGCTACTCGCACATCCTCTGCACGCCGGGCAACGTCAACCGCGGCGTGATCGAGGGCAGCGCGTTCCTTCACATGGATGGCCAGGCCGTGTTCAAGCTCGCGGTCAACGTGCTCGAGAAGGTCGCGATCGAGGCGCTCGCGAAGGCGAACCTCGCGCCCGAGCAGGTCGACTGGCTGATTCCGCACCAGGCCAACATCCGTATCATGACGAGCACCTGCCGCAAGCTCGGCCTGCCGCAGGAGCGCATGGTCGTGACGGTCGGCGAGCACGGCAACACGTCGGCCGCGTCGATCCCGCTCGCGCTCGACGTCGCGGTGCGCGACGGCCGCATCAAGCGCGGCCAGCACGTGCTCATCGAAGGCGTCGGCGGCGGCTTCACCTGGGGCGCGTCGGTCTTCCGTTTCTGATCCACCACGTGCGATCCCACTCGGCGCGCCGTTCGCGCGCGCCGTTCGAATCGATTCAATTGGGGACGATATGAAATTTGCATTCGTTTTTCCGGGGCAGGGCTCGCAGTCGGTCGGCATGCTCAACGCATTCGCCGATCTGGCTGTCGTGCGCGAAACGTTCCAGGAAGCGTCCGATGCACTCGGTCAGGATCTCGGCAAGCTGATCGCCGAAGGTCCGGCCGAAGAGCTGAATCTCACCACCAACACCCAGCCGGTGATGCTGACGGCCGCGTACGCTTGCTACCGTGCATGGCAGCAGGCGGGCGGCCCGGCGCCGTCGATCGTCGCCGGCCACAGCCTCGGCGAATACACGGCGCTCGTCGCCGCCGGCGCGATCGCGTTCAAGGACGCGGTGCCGCTCGTGCGCTTCCGCGCGCAGGCGATGCAGACCGCGGTGCCGGTCGGCCAGGGCGGCATGGCCGCGATCCTCGGCCTCGACGACGATACGGTGCGCGCGGTATGCGCGGAAGCCGCGGAAGCGGGCGTCGTCGAAGCAGTGAACTTCAATGCGCCGGCGCAGGTCGTGATCGCCGGCAACAAGGCGGCCGTCGAGAAGGCTTGCGAGATCGCGAAGGCGAAGGGCGCGAAGCGCGCGTTGCCGCTGCCGGTTTCGGCGCCGTTCCATTCGTCGCTGCTGAAGCCGGCGTCGGACCAGCTGCGCGACTATCTTGCGAACGTCGACGTGAAGGCGCCGCTGATTCCGGTCGTCAACAACATCGACGTCGCGGTGACGAGCGATCCGGCCGCGATCAAGGACGCGCTGGTGCGCCAGGCCGCCGGCCCGGTGCGCTGGGTCGAGTGCGTGCAGTACATCGCCGGCACGGGCGTTACGCACGTGATCGAGTGTGGCCCCGGCAAGGTGCTCGCGGGCCTCACGAAGCGCATCGACGGCAACCTGACGGGGGCATCGGTGTTCGATCCGGCGTCGCTCGACGAAGCGCTCAAGCTGGTGGCCGCGTGACGCGGCGCCTTTCCCGAAGAAACGGACATTCGATTCATGGAAAAGACTCTCGATAAACAGGTTGCGATCGTGACCGGCGCATCGCGCGGCATCGGCCGGGCGATCGCGCTCGAGCTGGCGCGCCAGGGCGCGACGGTGATCGGCACGGCGACGAGCGAATCGGGCGCGGCCGGCATCAGCGCGGCCTTCGCGGAAGCGGGCGTGACGGGCCGCGGCGTGGTGCTGAACGTCAACGACGCGCAAGCGGCCGAAGCGCTGATCGACGCGACCGTGAAGGAATTCGGCGCGCTGCACGTGCTCGTCAACAACGCGGGCATCACGCAGGACCAGCTCGCGATGCGCATGAAGGACGACGACTGGGACGCGGTGATCGACACCAACCTGAAGTCGGTGTTCCGCCTGTCGCGCGCGGTGCTGCGCCCGATGATGAAGGCGCGCGGCGGCCGCATCATCAACATCACGTCGGTGGTCGGCTCGGCCGGCAACCCGGGGCAGGCGAACTACGCGGCGGCGAAGGCCGGCGTGGCAGGCATGACCCGCGCGCTCGCGCGCGAGATCGGCAGCCGCGGCATCACGGTCAACTGCGTGGCGCCGGGCTTCATCGACACCGACATGACGAAGACGCTGCCGGAAGAACAGCAGGCCGCGCTCAAGACCCAGATTCCGCTCGGCCGCCTCGGCAGCCCTGAGGACATCGCCCATGCCGTCGCGTTCCTCGCATCGCCGCAGGCCGGTTATATCACCGGCACGACTTTGCATGTGAACGGCGGCATGTACATGTCGTAACGGTTTTCGTTTACTATCCGCGCCGTATCCGGTTACTGGCGGATCGGCGCTTGATTGACCATCAAGCCAACGCGCGTTTTGGGCGGCAGCAAACCTGATAAAATGCGCGCACTTGTAAATTTGAACTTTCCCTCGGAGGGGTAATGGACAACATCGAACAACGTGTCAAGAAGATCGTCGCTGAACAACTGGGCGTCGCAGAAGCCGAGATCAAGAACGAAGCTTCGTTCGTGAACGACCTGGGCGCCGACTCGCTCGACACCGTCGAGCTGGTGATGGCCCTGGAAGACGAGTTCGGCATGGAAATCCCGGACGAAGAAGCCGAGAAGATCACGACGGTTCAGCAAGCGATCGACTACGCTCGCGCAAACGTCAAGGCCTAAGCGCCATTCGCGCTTTTCGCCTACGTCGCATTTGACGCGCCATCCTGCCGGCATCCTTGCCGGACGGAATAACAGCCACAGGGCTCGCAGGGCTGGTTCCTGTGGCCGCTGTGGCTTTTGTTTTTGTCATCCAATGGAAAAGAGGTTACCGTGAGCCGCCGTCGTGTTGTCGTTACAGGCCTGGGGCTGATTTCGCCTGTTGGCAATAGTGTTGCCGACGGCTGGGCCAATCTCGTCGCCGGCAAGTCCGGCATCGCCACCGTCACCAAATTCGATCCGTCGAACCTGGCTGTGCATTTCGCCGGTGAGGTGAAGGGTTTCAACGCCGAGGAGTACATCCCGGCGAAGGAAGCCCGCAGCATGGATACCTTCATCCATTACGGCATCGCAGCCGGCGTGCAGGCGCTCAAGGACAGCGGTCTGGAAGTGACCGACGCCAATGCGGAACGCATCGGCGTGCTGGTCGGTTCGGGCATCGGCGGCCTGCCGATGATCGAAGATACCCACCAGACCTACGTCGATCGCGGCCCGCGCCGGATTTCGCCGTTCTTCGTGCCGGGTTCGATCATCAACATGATCTCGGGCCACCTGAGCATCATGTTCGGCCTGAAGGGCCCGAACCTCGCGGCCGTGACGGCCTGCACGACCGGCCTGCACAGCATCGGCCTCGCCGCGCGCCTGATCCAGGCCGGCGACGCCGACGTGATGGTCGCGGGCGGCGCCGAATCGACGGTGTCGCCGCTCGGCATCGGCGGCTTCGCGGCCGCGCGCGCGCTGTCGACCCGCAACGACGATCCGGCGACCGCGTCCCGTCCGTGGGACAAGGATCGCGACGGCTTCGTGCTGGGCGAGGGCGCAGGCGTGATGGTGCTGGAAGAGTACGAGTCGGCGAAGGCGCGCGGCGCGAAGATCTACGCGGAAGTCGCGGGCTTCGGCATGACGGGCGACGCGTACCACATGACCGCGCCGAACATGGACGGTCCGCGCCGCTGCATGGTCGCGGCGCTGCGCGACGCCGGCATGAACCCGGACGAGGTCCAGTACCTGAACGCGCACGGCACGTCGACGCCGCTGGGCGACAAGAACGAGTCCGATGCCGTCAAGGCTGCGTTCGGCGACCATGCGTACAAGCTCGTCGTGAACTCGACGAAGTCGATGACGGGCCACCTGCTGGGTGGCGCGGGCGGCCTCGAATCGGTGTTCACGGTGCTGGCGCTGCACAACAACGTGTCGCCGCCGACCATCAACATCTTCAACCAGGACCCCGAGTGCGATCTCGATTACTGCGCGAACACCGCGCGTGACATGAAGATCGACGTGGCCGTGAAGAACAACTTCGGCTTCGGCGGTACCAACGGCACGCTGGTGTTCAAGCGCGTCTGACGCGGGATCGCTTGACGAATCCTGTCGAAATCGCGGCCGGGTGCCAGCGGCGTTTCGCGCTGCGGGCCTCGGCCGCGTTGTCTGTGATGCTCGCCGTTTTCGTCGCGGCAGCTGCCGGCGCGGTGCATTTGTTTCTTGCGCCGCGCACCGGCGCTGCGGCGGCGGCTATCGGTGCGACTGCAACGGCGCTGCTGCTGGCAGCCTGCGCGGTCCGCGCAGGCGCGCGGCGGCTGCCGGCCGAACTGCGGGTCGATGCGCTCGGCGAGGTTGCGGCGTTTGGCCGCACCGGGCAGTTGCTCGCCCGCGGCCGGGTGACGGGCCACGCGCACTGGGCCAGCCTGCTGCTGATGTTGTCGGTCGGGCCGGACGGCCGGCGCGGGCGGCCGTTGCTGATTCCCGCCGATGCGCTCGACGCGGCGTCGTTCCGCGCGCTGTCCGTGCTTGCGCGAACCGCGGGCGCGGCCGCTCCGGCATGATGGCGGATCGGTTACCGACCGTAACCAGCGCCAGGCGCCGGAACGCTACAATATTGCTCCGCGTTGCATCCCTAGTTAACGGATTTGTCAGGTGAGTGAAAAAGAAATCGATCAGGTTCTGGTCGAGCGCGTACAGAAAGGCGACAAGGCGGCGTTCGAACTCCTGGTCTCCAAATACCACCGCAAGATCATTCGGCTGATCTCGCGCCTCGTGCGGGATCCCGCCGAGGTCGAGGATGTGGCCCAGGACGCGTTCATCAAGGCGTATCGCGCACTGCCGCAGTTCCGCGGCGAGTCCGCGTTCTACACGTGGTTGTACCGGATTGCCGTGAATACGGCGAAGAACTACCTTGCGACGCAGGGCCGCCGGGCGCCGACCTCGACCGAGGCCGACGCAGAGGAGGCGGAAACTTTCTCCGACGCAGACCAACTAAGGGATATCAACACGCCTGAGTCGATGTTGATGAGCAAGCAGATTGCCGAGACGGTCAATGCTGCAATGGCCGTTCTGCCCGAGGAGCTGCGCCAGGCGATCACGCTGCGCGAGATCGAAGGCCTGAGCTACGAGGAAATCGCGGAAATGATGGGCTGCCCGATCGGGACGGTCCGCTCGCGGATTTTCCGGGCGCGCGAGGCAATCGCGGCAAAATTGCGTCCGCTGCTCGATACGCCCGACGGCAAGCGCTGGTAAGCGCTTCGGGCGAACGGCACGGGTCGGGGTCTAGTTACGGATAGAGTCGTGAAGTCACGACGGGGTGTGCAAGATGGGGAGCATCATGGGGTCGGTCAATACGCAGTCGTACGCGTGCTCGCGCGGCGAGCGCCTTTCCGCTCTGGTCGACGGCGAAACGTTCGACGGCCAGGATCACGCGCAGTTTCTGGCTGAGTTCGACCACGCGGATCGCGCGGCGTGGTCCCATTACCACTTGATCGGCGACGCGTTGCGCTCGGACGAGCTGGCGCTGTCGCCCGCGCTGAGCACGACGTTTACCGCGCGCCTGTCGGCCAGCCTCGACGCCGAGCCGCACCTGCTCGCGCCGGCCGCAGCGCCGGCCACCCGCAAGCTGCTGTCGCTGCGCCGGCGCGTCGTGCCGGCCTTCGCGGTGGCCGCGGCGGCCGCGACGCTGACGTGGATCGTCGTCCCGCAGATGCAGACCGCCGGCGCGCCTGGCGCTGTCCAGGTCGCATCGGTCTCCGCGCCGCAGCAGGGCGTGCAGCGCGTGACGGTTGCACAGGCGCCGTCGCAGCCGGCGCTGCAGGACGCCAACATCATCCGTGACGCGCGTCTCGACCAATACCTTGAAGCGCACCAGCAATTCGCGCAGCAGCCTGTCGTCACGGGCTCGATGCCGCTGATCCGCGCTGCCGTGACCACGACGCCAAGCCAATAAACCCGATGCGGACATTGCGGTTGAATCACGCCATCTCCGGATGGAAGCGGCTGCCGGCTCTCCTGCTTTGCGCAGCCGCGCTGTTGTCCGTTCAATCCCTTCAAGCCCACGCCCAGCAGCCGGACGATCCCGTCGCGACCCGCAAGGCCGCCGCGGATTGGCTCGACCGCATCCAGCAGGCTGCGCAGCAGCAGAGTTACGAAGGCACGTTCGTCTACCAGCGTGGTGGCTTCGTGCAGTCGTCGCGCATCGCGCACGTCGCGGCGCGCGACGGCGAATTCGAGCGGATCGAGAGCCTGGACGGCAAGCCGCGCAAGCTGCTGCGGCATAACGACGAGCTGTACACGTTCGTGCCCGAGCGCAAGCTGTGCGTCGTCGAGCGCCGGCAGGCCCGCGACTCGTTCCCGGCGCTGCTTGCCGCGAGCGGCGAGCACGTGATGTCGGTCTACGACGCGAAGCTGCTCGGCAGCGACCGCGTGGCCGGGCTCGACGCGCAGGTGGTCCAGCTCGCGCCGAAGGACGGCTACCGCTTCACCTACAAGCTGTGGACCGACGCCCGTACCGGCTTGCTGCTGCGCTCGCAGACGCTCGACGGGGGCGACCACGTGCTCGAGCAGATCGCGTTTTCGCAGTTGCGGATGGGTGGGGCAGGCGCCGCCGACAAGGCCGCGATCGCGGCCGGCATGCGCAACCTGAGCGGCTGGACCGTGGTGCGTCCGCCCGTCTCGCCGGTCGACATGGAGGCGCAGGGCTGGCAACTGGCGCCGAGCGTCGCCGGTTTCCAGAAGATCCGCGAGGTGCGGCGGCCGATGGCCGCGCGCGACGCAGGCGAGCCGCCGATCCCGGTCGACCAGGCCGTCTTCACCGACGGCGTCGCGACGGTATCGGTGTTCGTCGAACCGGCCGAGAAGAATACGCGCAAGGAAGGCGCAGGCAGCACGGGCGCGACGCATGTGCTCGTCAAGCGCCGCGGCGACTACTGGATCACCGTGCTCGGGGAAGTGCCGCCGGCCACGTTGCAGCAGTTCGCGTCTGCCATAGAATACAAGGCTTCCAAGTAACGCTTTCCGTCTCCGACATGATGAAACTCACGCTGCGCAAATGGCTTGCCGTTGCGGCGGTGGCGGCTTGCCTGCCGCTCGTCCCGCATACCGCGGCGGCGGCTCCCGGTGCGAGCCTCCCCGATTTCGCGGATCTCGTCGAACGGGTCGGCCCGGCCGTCGTGAACATCCGCACGACCGCCAACGTGCCGTCGGGCCCGCGCGGCGGCGTATTCCCGCCGGGCTTCGACAACGGCGACATGTCGGAATTCTTCCGGCGCTTCTTCGGCATTCCGCTGCCGCAGGCGCCCGGCAACCCGAAAAACGCGCCGGCGCCGGACAATCCGCCCGACACCGAGCAGAACCGCGGCGTCGGCTCCGGCTTCATCCTGTCGGCCGACGGCTACGTGATGACCAACGCGCACGTCGTCGACGATGCCGATACGATCTACGTGACGCTTACCGACAAGCGCGAGTTCAAGGCCAAGCTGATCGGCGTCGACGACCGCACGGACGTCGCGGTCGTGAAGATCCAGGCGTCGAGCCTGCCGGTGGTCGCGATCGGCGATTCGAACAAGGTGCGCGTCGGCGAGTGGGTCGTCGCGATCGGTTCGCCGTTCGGCCTCGATAACACCGTCACGGCCGGCATCGTCAGCGCGAAGGGGCGCAACACCGGCGACTACCTGCCGTTCATCCAGACCGACGTCGCCGTGAACCCCGGCAACTCGGGCGGCCCGCTGATCAACATGCAGGGCGAGGTGATCGGCATCAACTCGCAGATCTACAGCCGCACCGGCGGCTTCATGGGCATTTCGTTCGCGATTCCGATCGACGAGGCGATGCGCGTGGCCGACCAGCTGAAGGCGTCGGGCAAGGTGACGCGCGGCCGGATCGCGGTGGCGATCGGCGAAGTGACGAAGGAGGTGGCGGATTCGATCGGTCTGCCGAAGGCGGAAGGCGCGCTCGTCAGCGCCGTCGAACCGGGCGGGCCGGCCGAGAAGGCGGGGGTCCAGCCGGGCGACATCATCCTGAAATTCAACGGCCGCCAGGTCGAGACGGCGTCGGACCTGCCCCGCATGGTCGGCGACATGAAGCCGGGTTCGAAGGCGACGCTCACCGTGTGGCGCAAGGGCCAGTCGCGCGATCTGCCGATCATGGTCGCGGAGACGCCGACCGACACCACGGCGAAGGCCGATACGGGCAAGAAATCGCCGCAGAAACCGCGCCAGAGCAACGCGCTCGGCTTGACGGTCAGCGACATTCCGGCCGATCAGCTGAAGACGCTGAAGCTGAAGAGCGGGGTGCAGATCGACGGCGTCGACGGCCCGGCGGCCCGCGCGGGCCTGCAGCGCGGCGATATCGTGCTGCGCGTCGGCGACACCGACATCACGAGCGCGAAGCAGTTTGCCGACGTCACGGCACAGCTCGATCCGCAGAAGGCGGTCGCGCTGCTGGTGCGGCGCGGCGACAACACGCAGTTCTTCCCGCTGCGTCCGCGCCAGAAGTAACGGGCCGCCGATGTTCACGCTCTACGGCCGCGGCTGGTGCCACCTGTGCGACGACATGCGCGACGCACTGGCGCCGGTGGCGGCCGAATTCGGCGTGGCGGTCGACTACGTCGACATCGACGCCGATCCGGCGCTCGTTGCCCGCTATGACGAAGACGTGCCGGTGCTGCTGCTGGACGGCACGGAAGTGTGCCGCCACCGGTTCGACGAAGGGCGGGTGCGGAACGCGCTCGGCGCACGGCGCTGAGGCCCGGCGGCGCCCGGCCGCCAAAATGCCGCCCGGCAGGGGGGCTTTTCGGCTAAAATGGGCTGTTTTTTCACCGACTTACAAGGCGTGCTCCGCAGTCGTCGAGCGCGCCTTTTTCGCTTGATCGGCACTGAATGGATCATATTCGCAACTTCTCGATCATCGCGCACATCGACCATGGCAAGTCGACGCTCGCGGATCGCATCATCCAGGTATGCGGCGGGCTCGCCGACCGTGAAATGGAAGCGCAGGTGCTCGACTCGATGGATATCGAGCGCGAGCGCGGCATCACGATCAAGGCGCAGACTGCCGCGCTGTCGTATCGCGCGCGCGACGGCAAGGTGTACAACCTGAACCTGATCGACACCCCGGGGCACGTCGACTTCTCGTACGAGGTCAGCCGCTCGCTGTCCGCGTGCGAAGGCGCGCTGCTCGTGGTCGACGCGAGCCAGGGCGTCGAGGCGCAGACGGTCGCCAACTGCTACACGGCGATCGAACTGGGCGTCGAGGTCGTGCCCGTGCTGAACAAGATCGACCTGCCGGCCGCGAACCCCGAGAACGCGATCGAGGAGATCGAGGACGTGATCGGCATCGACGCGATGGACGCGACCCGCTGCAGCGCGAAGACGGGCCTCGGCGTCGAGGACGTGCTCGAAGCGCTGATCGCGAAGGTGCCGCCGCCGAAGGGCGATCCGGCCGCGCCGCTGCAGGCGCTGATCATCGACTCGTGGTTCGACAACTACGTCGGCGTCGTGATGCTCGTGCGCATCGTCAACGGCACGCTGCGGCCGAAGGAAAAGATCAAGCTGATGGCGACCGGCGCGCAGTATCCGGTCGAGCACATCGGCGTGTTCACGCCGAAGTCGCGCAATCTCGAATCGCTGTCGGCGGGGCAGGTGGGCTTCATCATCGCCGGCATCAAGGAACTGAACGCCGCGAAGGTGGGCGACACGGTCACGCATGCGACCAAGTCGGCCGCCGAGCCGCTGCCGGGCTTCAAGGAAGTGAAGCCGCAGGTGTTCGCGGGGCTGTACCCGGTCGAGGCGAACCAGTACGACGCGCTGCGCGAATCGCTGGAAAAGCTCAAGCTCAACGACGCGTCGCTGCAGTACGAGCCGGAAGTGTCGCAGGCGCTCGGCTTCGGCTTCCGCTGCGGCTTCCTCGGCCTGCTGCACATGGAGATCGTGCAGGAGCGGCTCGAGCGCGAGTTCGACATGGACCTCATCACGACCGCGCCGACCGTGGTCTACGAGGTCGTGCAGAGCGACGGCACGACGATCATGGTCGAGAACCCGGCGAAGATGCCTGAGCCCGCACGGATCGGCGAGATCCGCGAGCCGATCGTCACCGTGAACCTGTACATGCCGCAGGACTACGTCGGCTCGGTGATCACGCTGTGCGAGCAGAAGCGCGGTGTGCAGATCAACATGCAGTACCACGGCCGCCAGGTGCAGCTCACGTACGAAATCCCGATGGCCGAGATCGTGCTCGACTTCTTCGATCGCCTGAAGTCGGTGTCGCGCGGCTATGCGTCGATGGACTACGAGTTCAAGGAATACCGCTCGGCGGACGTCGTGAAGGTCGACATGCTGATCAACGGCGACAAGGTCGACGCGCTGTCGATCATCGTGCACCGTTCGCAGTCGCAATACCGCGGCCGCGAAGTGGCCGCGAAGATGCGCGAGATCATCCCGCGCCAGATGTACGACGTGGCGATCCAGGCCGCGATCGGCGCGCACATCATCGCGCGCGAGAACATCAAGGCACTGCGCAAGAACGTGCTCGCGAAGTGCTACGGCGGCGACATCACGCGCAAGAAGAAACTGCTCGAAAAGCAGAAGGAAGGCAAGAAGCGGATGAAGCAGGTGGGTTCGGTCGAGATCCCGCAGGAGGCGTTCCTCGCGATCTTGCGCGTCGAAGACAAATAACAGGACTGATCCTTTTATGAATTTTGCGCTGATTCTTTTTGTGCTCGTCGCGTTGACGGGCGTAGCGTGGGTGGCCGACAAGATGGTGTTCCTGCCGCAGCGCCGGCGGGCGGCGGATGCGGCAGTCGATGCGTTCGACCAGCAGCAGTCGCGCATCGACAAGCGTTTCGCCGACGAGAACGCGTTGCAGACCCGTTCGAAGCTGCGCGACGAGAAGCTGCGCCAGCCGTGGTGGCTCGAGTACACGGCGAGCTTCTTCCCGGTGATCCTCGCGGTGTTCGTCGTGCGTTCGTTCATCGTCGAGCCGTTCAAGATCCCGTCGGGCTCGATGGTGCCGACGCTGCTCGTCGGCGACTTCATCCTCGTCAACAAGTTCGACTACGGCCTGCGCATGCCGGTCACGAACACGAAGCTCACGCAGGGCCGCGCGCTCGAGCGCGGCGACGTCGTCGTGTTCCGCTATCCGAAGGACGAGTCGGTCGACTACATCAAGCGCGTGATCGGCCTGCCGGGCGACACGGTTGCCTATCAGGACAAGCAGCTGACGATCAACGGCAAGCCGGTGCCCGAAACGGCGCTGCCCGACTACTTCGACGACGAGCGGCAGAACTACGCGAAGCAGTTCGAGGAGTCGCTCGACGGCCGCAAGAATGCGATCCTCAACAATCAGGCGGTGCCGCCGTTCGTGATGGGCGCATACGACTACCCGTATCGCGACAACTGCACGTACAACAGCCGCGGCGTGATCTGCAAGGTGCCGGCCGGCCACTACTTCATGATGGGCGACAACCGCGACAACAGCGCGGACAGCCGCTACTGGGGTTTCGTGCCGGACAAGAACATCGTCGGCCGCGCGTTCTTCATCTGGATGAACTTCGGCGACCTGAAGCGCATCGGTTCCTTCAACTGATATCGCCTGATTCACGCGCACGACGCGACGCACGGGCCGTGCCGCGTCGTGCCGAACTACTTTAAGAACCGGCGGTAACACCGCTTCGTCACGCCTTTTCGGGTCCGGCCGCGCCGTTTCGGCGCGACCGGCGCCCGCGTTATACTCCTGCACATGCCCCTATCTCAGTTGGAAAGCCGGCTGCGCTACGAATTTCGCAATGCGGAATTGCTGCGCCAGGCTTTGACCCATCGCAGTCACAGCGCCACGCACAACGAACGGCTCGAGTTTCTCGGCGATTCCGTTCTGAATTGCGCGGTGGCGGCCCTTTTGTTCCAGCGTTTCGGCAAGCTGGACGAAGGCGACCTGTCGCGCGTGCGGGCGAACCTCGTCAAGCAGCAGTCGCTGTATGAAATTGCTCAGGCCCTGAATATTTCCGATGGGCTGCGGCTCGGCGAAGGCGAACTGCGCAGCGGCGGGTTCCGCCGGCCGTCGATCCTCGCGGACGCGTTCGAAGCCATCATCGGGGCCGTGTTCCTCGATGGCGGCTTCGAAGCCGCCCAAGGAGTGATCAAGCGGCTCTACGTGCCGATTCTCGACCACATCGATCCGCGCACGCTCGGCAAGGATGCGAAGACGCTGCTGCAGGAGTACCTGCAGGGGCACAAGATCGCGCTGCCGACCTACACGGTCGTCGCGACGCATGGTGCGGCGCACAATCAGCAGTTCGAGGTCGAATGCACGGTGCCGAAGCTGGACGTGAAAGTGTCCGGTTCCGGCGCGAGCCGCCGGGCGGCCGAACAGGCCGCCGCGAAGAAGGCGCTCGACGAGGTGATGGCGGCCGCGCCGATGCTGGCCGCGAAGCCGAAGCGTTCGAAGAACGCACGCGCCGCCAAACATGTCGAGCCGGAAATCGTGCCCGGCGTGAAAGGCGTTCAGGAAGCGCTCGACCTGCGCTCGCCCGAGCGGAAGGAGCGTGCGGCGCGCGCCGAAGCGAAGGTCGCGGCGGCTCCGGCAGCCGCGGGCAGTGCGGCGGAGCCGGCCGAGCCACGCGCGGTGCAGGCGCCGGTCGCCACGATTCGTGCCGCGCATGTCGAGCATGGCGCGGAGCGCACCGAGCGAGCCGCAAAGGCTGCTGCAGACAAACCGGCCGAGAAGCCGGTTGAGAAGCCGGTTGAGAAGCCGGCCGACAAGCCTGTCGAGCGCGCGGATTTCGCGCCGAAAGCCGTCGACAAACCGTCCGACCCTGCGCCGCGCGCGGCCGGGCAAGGCGAGCCCGCCCCCCGCTCCGCCGACAAGCCGTCCGCCGGCAACGATGCCGCGCCGCGCGCGCTCGCCGAGCGTACGCCGCCGCGCGGGCGCGACGCGACGTCCGGCCCGGACACGACACCCGGCGAACCGAGCCTCGCCGCCGCGCCGGCGCGCGTGGCCGATGCCGGCCACTGAATTGCCCATCGATCGTGCCGCGCGCCGCGCGGCCGGTTCCGAACCTGTCTCCCAATCGATATGAACGCACCCGCTCCCTCTGGTTTCCGCTGCGGCATGATCGCGATCGTGGGCCGTCCGAACGTCGGCAAGTCGACGCTGATGAACGCGCTCGTCGGCCAGAAGATCAGCATCACGTCGCGCAAGGCGCAGACGACCCGCCACCGCATCACCGGCATCAACACGACCGAAGACGCGCAGTTCATCTTCGTCGATACGCCCGGTTTCCAGACCCGCCACAGCACCGCGCTGAACCGCTCGCTGAACCGCGCGGTCACGTCGACGCTGACGTCGGTCGACACGATCCTGTTCGTGATCGAAGCGGGCCGCTTCGGCCCGGACGACCAGAAGGTGCTCGACCTGATTCCGCCCGGCGTGCCGACGCTGCTGATTGCGAACAAGATCGACCAGGTTTCCGACAAGGCGACGCTGTTCCCGTTCATGCAGAAGATGAGCGCGCTGCGCGAGTTCGCCGAACTCGTGCCGCTGTCGGCCCGGCAGCCGGAAGACATCAAGCGTCTGCTGGAAACGATCAAGCCGTACCTGCCGGAAGGCGAGCCGATCTACGGCGAGGACGAGCTGACCGATCGCAGCTCGCGCTTCCTCGCGGCCGAGATCCTGCGCGAGAAGGTGTTCCGCTGGACCGGCGACGAGCTGCCGTACACGAGCACCGTCGTAATCGACAAGTTCGAGGAGGAAGGGCGCCTGAAGCGCATCTTCGCGACGATCCTCGTCGAGCGCGATTCGCACAAGGCGATGGTGATCGGCAAGAAGGGCGAGAAGCTCAAGCAGATCAGCACCGAGGCGCGGATGGACATGGAGAAGCTGTTCGACGGCCCCGTGTATCTCGAGACCTTCGTCAAGGTGAGAAGCGGCTGGGCCGACAACGAAGCGGGGCTTCGTGCCTATGGGTACGAATGACGCGCTGACGTCGACCGAAGACGCGGTGGCCCCCGGCGCGGACGACGCGCCGCCGCCTGCCGCGCCCCCCGCGCCGCCGCGCAAGACGCGGCGGGCGACGTCTCGCACGTCCGATTTCCGCGTCGCCGAGCAGCCGGCGTTCGTGCTGCACAGCTACCCCCATCGCGAAACGAGCCTGATCATCGACGTGCTGACGCGCGACCACGGCCGGCTCGCGCTCGTCGCGAAAGGCGCGAAGCGCCCGCATTCCGCGCTGCGCGGCGTGCTGCAGACGTTCCAGCCGCTGCTGCTGTCGTGGTCCGGCAAGTCCGAGGTGCGCACCCTGACGGGCGCCGAGTGGGTCGGCGGGATGCTCCCTCTCGGCGGCGACGCGCTGTTGTGCGGCTTCTACGCGAACGAGCTGCTCGTGAAGTTCTGCGCGCGCGAAGATCCGCAGCCGCCGCTGTTCAATCACTACGTGGTGACCCTCACGCGCCTCGCGCACGGCGAGCCCGCGGTGCAGGTGCTGCGCTCGTTCGAGCGCGTGCTGCTGCGCGAAACGGGCTATGCGATGGCGCTGCACCGCACGGTCGCGCGCCGCGCGGTCGAGCCCGACCGCCTGTACGTGTTCGATCCGGAGCGCGGCGTGCGCAACGCGGACGACGACGTGCCGTCGCACTGGCCGGTGATTGCCGGCCAGACGTTGCTCGACATGGAGCAGGACGATTACCATCGAGCCCAGACCGTCGCGCAAAGCAAGACGCTGATGCGCTTCCTGCTCAACACCTACCTCGGCGGCACGCCGCTCGCCACGCGCCAGATCCTGATCGACCTGCAAAACCTATGAGCTTCTTCCTGACCTCGCCGACCGCCATCGACCTCGGCGTCAACATCGACCACGTCGCGACGCTGCGCAACGCGCGCGGCACGACCTATCCGGACCCGATCCGCGCGGCCCTTGCCGCGGAAGAAGCGGGCGCCGACGCAATTACGCTGCACCTGCGCGAGGACCGCCGGCACATCGTCGACGCGGACGTGCGCAAGCTGCGCCCGCTGCTGAAGACGCGGATGAACCTCGAATGCGCGGTGACGGCCGAGATGCTCGACATCGCCTGCGAAGTGCAGCCGCACGACGCGTGCCTCGTGCCGGAAAAGCGCGAGGAGCTGACGACCGAAGGCGGTCTCGACGTCGCGGGCCGCTTCGAGGCCGTGCGTGCGGCATGCCGGCAGCTCGCCGATGCGGGCGTGCGCGTGTCGCTGTTCATCGACCCGGACGAGACGCAGATCCGCGCCGCGCAGGAAGCGGGCGCGCCGGTGATCGAGCTGCATACGGGCCGTTACGCGGATGCGCATGACGCAGCCGAGCAGCAGCGCGAATACGAGCGCATCGTCGCGAGCGTGCAGGTTGGCCGGCAGCTCGGCCTGAAGGTCAACGCAGGGCACGGCCTGCATTACACGAACGTGCAGCAGATCGCCGCGATCGACGGCATCGTCGAGCTGAACATCGGCCACGCGATCGTCGCGCATTCGATCTTCGCGGGCTGGGACAACGCGGTGCGCGAGATGAAGGCGATCATGGTCGCCGCGCGCGTCGCGGCGCTGCACGGCACGCGCTGAGCCGAGCGCATGACGATCTACGGCATCGGCACCGACGTCGTCCAGGTGAGCCGGATCGCGGCGGTGCTCGAGCGCACCGGCGGCCGGTTCGCGGAGAAGGTGCTCGGGCCCGACGAACTGCGAGTCTTCCGCGCGCGCCGCGCGCGTTCCGAGGCGCGCGGCATCGCGTTCCTCGCGACGCGCTTCTCCGCGAAGGAAGCGTTCTCGAAGGCGATCGGGCTCGGCATGCACTGGCCGATGACGTGGCGCGCGCTGCAAACCCTCAATCAACCGAGCGGCGAACCGTATGTCGTCGCGTCCGGCGAGCTGGCCGACTGGCTCGCGGCGCGCGGCATCACCGCCCGCGTGACGGTCAGCGACGAGCGCGACTACGCGGTGTCGTTCGTGATCGCCGAGACCGATCTGCCGGTTGCCCGAACTTCTCCCTGACGGATTCCCGATTCGATGAAAACGACTCCCGGCCCGGTCATGCTCGACGTCGTCGGCACGGCCCTGACGCGCGACGATGCGCGCCGTCTTGCGCATCCGAACACCGGTGGCGTGATCCTGTTCGCGCGGCATTTCCAGAACCGCGCGCAACTGTCCGCGCTGACCGACGCGATCCGCGCGGTCCGCGAAGACGTGCTGATCGCCGTCGACCACGAGGGCGGCCGCGTGCAGCGCTTCCGCACTGACGGTTTCACTGTGCTGCCCGCGATGCGCCGTCTCGGCGAACTGTGGGACCGCGACGTGCTGCTCGCGAGCAAGGTCGCGACGGCGGTCGGCTATGTCCTCGCGGCCGAGCTGCGCGCGTGCGGGATCGACATGAGCTTCACGCCGGTGCTCGATCTCGACTACGGCCACTCGAAGGTGATCGGCGATCGCGCGTTCCATCGCGATCCGCGCGTCGTCACGCTGCTCGCGAAGAGCGTCAACCACGGGCTCGCGCTCGCCGGCATGGCGAACTGCGGCAAGCATTTCCCGGGGCACGGCTTCGCGGAAGCCGACTCGCACGTCGCGCTGCCGACCGACGACCGGCCGCTCGACACGATCCTCGCGAACGACGTCGCGCCGTACGACTGGCTCGGCCTGTCGCTGTCGGCGGTGATTCCCGCGCACGTGATCTACACGCAGGTCGACGCGCGGCCGGCCGGCTTCTCGCGGGTCTGGCTGCAGGACATCCTGCGCGGCCGGCTCGGCTTCACGGGCGCGATCTTCAGCGACGACCTGTCGATGGAGGCCGCGCGCGAAGGCGGCACGCTCACGCAGGCGGCCGATGCGGCACTCGCGGCCGGCTGCGACATGGTGCTCGTGTGCAACCAGCCGGAAGCGGCCGAAGTCGTGCTGAACGGGCTGAAGGCGCAGCCGTCGCCTGAGTCGGTGCGCCGCATCAAGCGGATGCGCGCGCGCGGCAAGCCGGCAAAGTGGGACAAGCTGATTGCTCAGCCCGAGTACCTGCAAGCGCAGGCGCTGTTGCGCAGCGCGCTGGCGTAAGCGGGGCAGCGCGCGGGCATCGCGCGCGAACGGAAAACGAAAAGGCCGCGCACGATTGCGCGGCCTTTTCGTTCGGGCGATGTTTTTTCAGCCGACGCTCAATTCACCTTCATCCGCTGCAGCTTGTTGTACAGCGTCTTCGGGCTGATGCCGAGCAGCGTCGCCGCGCGATGGCGCGTGCCGCCGACCGCATCGAGGGTCGCGCGGATCAGCAGATCCTCCACATCCGACAGCGGCGTGCCGACCTTGATCTGCACGCTGCTGCCGTTCAGCGCGGCGCCGGCGGAGAAGCTGGCTTCGCCCGCGCGCAGCGTGTCGATGAAATCGCCGGACGCATCGTACGCGAAGCGCACGCGCTCCTGCAATTCACGCACGTTGCCCGGCCAATCGTAGGACAGGCATTCGCGCACGAAGCCCGGCGCGGCGCGCTTGTCGGTCGTGCCGCGGCCGGTTGCGAGCGCATCGCGGTTCAGTTCGTCGATCAACGCATCGGCAATCGCGAGCGCGTCGCCGTCGCGCTCGCGCAGCGGCGGCATCGTGATCGACGACGCATCGAGGCGCAGCCACAAGTCTTCGCGCAGCGTGCCGTTCGCCACCGCTTCGCGCGCCGGGCGGCGCGTGGTGGCGATCAGCCGGAAGTCGCTCGCCACCGGGCTCGTGCCGCCGATGCGCATGAAGTTCTGCGAATCGATGGCCTGCAGCAGCGCTTCCTGCAACACGATCGGCAGCGCGGTGATCTCGTCGAGGAACAGCGTGCCGCCGCTCGCCTGCTCGAACAGGCCGGACTCGCGCCGCTCGGCGCCGTCGAACGCGCCGCGCTCATGGCCGAACAGCACGCTGTCGAGCGACGCGCCCTCGCGGCCGGCCTGCGCAAGCGTGCGGCAGTCGAACGCGACGAACGGCCCCTTGCGGCGCCGGCTCAGCTCGTGCAGCGTGCGTGCGGCCAGCTTCTTGCCGGTGCCGGCTTCGCCCGAGAACAGCACCGCCGTTTCGGTGCGCGCGTTGTGCTCGATCATGTCGTAGACGTGCTGCATCGCGTCGCTGTGGCCGACCAGCGCGCCGAAGCGGCCGAGATGCCGCAGCGACGCGCGCAGCGACTGGACTTCGTCGATCAGTTCGTACGGCCGAGGAATGCGCGCGAGCAGGCTGCGCAGGCGCGGGATGTTGATCGGCTTGAGCAGGTAGTCCCAGATCCCGTGGCGCAGGCCTTCGATCGCGCTTTCGACCGTCGCGTTGCCGGTCAGCACGATGACAGGCAGCGAACCGTTCGGCTGCTGCTGCGGCAGGTGCTGAAGCAGGTCGAACCCGCTGCCGTCCGGCAGGTTCAGGTCGACGAGGACCACGTCCGGAATCGAGCGGCCGAGCGCGGTGCGCGCTTCGGCGAGCGACGTGGCCGTGTCGACCGAGAAGCCGTCCGCGGCGAGCAGCGCGGTGAGGCCGGACAGGCTGTTGGGATCGTCTTCGACAATCAGGGCGTGTGGCATGGTGGACGCGTGTCGTGTCAAATGAGGCGGGCCATCGGCCGAGAACCCGCAGCCGCATTTTTGAGATTAAAAACTGATTTTATGCCCCGGCGAACGCGTGACGCAGATTATTTCTCCGTCGCTATAAAACAGTTACCGATGATACAAATTGAATATCTTTATCGGTGGCTTTTGTGCTTCATCTCGCTGCGCAGTGGGGGGCGCTGTTGCGGCCGGCAAAACAAAAAGCGCCCCGAAGGGCGCTTTGTTCGGCGCGGAAACCGCTTCGCGGTTACGCGCGGCTGCGGTACTCGTGCGTACGCGTATCGATTTCGATCTTGTCGCCGGTGTTGCAGAACAGCGGAACCTGCAGTTCGAAACCGGTTGCAAGCTTCGCGTTCTTCAGCACCTTGCCCGACGACGTGTCGCCCTTGACGGCCGGCTCGGTGTAGGTGATCTCGCGAACCAGGACCGTCGGCAGTTCGACCGAAATCGCCTTCTCGTTGTAGAACACGACTTCGCATGCCATGCCGTCTTCGAGATAGTTGAGCGCGTCGCCCATCATTTCGGCTTCGACTTCGAACTGGTTGTAGTCGGCGTCCATGAACACGTACATCGGGTCGGCGAAGTACGAGTACGTCACTTCCTTGCGGTCGAGCACGACGACGTCGAACTTGTCGTCGGCCTTGTAGACCGACTCCTGACCCGCGTTGGTCAGCAGGTTCTTCATCTTCATCTTGACGACGGCGGCGTTACGGCCGGACTTGTTGTATTCCGTCTTCGAGATGACCCAAGCGTCGCTGCCGATTTGCACGACGTTGCCTACGCGGAGTTCCTGTGCGGTTTTCATGAAAAACTGTCCTGATCAAATCAAATTAAAGGTGCCTGAGCGTTGCGCAACGGCGGACGGCGCAAGCAGATGCGTTCCGGTGGGCACCCAAAGCAAGCGCTTGCGTGGTCAGCCGTCGGATAACCGCTTATTTTAACTGAGATTTTGCATATTCCGCCAGCTTTCCGGCAAGGTCGCCGACCGCGGCCAGCGCATCGGCCCAGCGGATCGCATTCGCCTGCAGCGCCGCGCGGTGCTGCCAGAAATCGGCCCAGTCCGGTGCGCCGGCGCCGTTCCACGCATGCCAGAACCGCGCGAGCGCCCGGCCGGGCGCGTCGTCGAGGCCTTCGGACAAGTGCGCGAGCGCCGCGTCGAGCTTCGGCAGGTGCGCGTCGTCGGCCTGCGGGTAGATGTGCCAGACGAACGGCCGGCGCGCCCACTGCGCGCGCACGAACGAATCCTCGCCGCGCACGAAGTTCAGGTCGCTGACCCACAGCAGCGGGTCGTAGTCGGCCTGCGGGACGAACGCGAGCCCGCAGGCGGTGACGCTGCCGCAGCTCGCCCGCGCGCCGGCGCCGAACGACTCGACCCCGAAAAAGCGTGCGACGCGCGGCGACACGCGCCCTTCGGGCACGAGTGCGACGACGGGCGACGCGCCGTCGCGCCACTGTTGGAGCAGCGCATCGACGGCGGGGTTGTCGTACGCGAACAGGCTGACGACCGTCGTGCCGGGCGCGGGCGGCGTGTCGCCGGTCGCACGCTGCCACCAGGCCGCGCGCGCCTGCGCGTCGGCGTCGAAGGCGGCGCGGCGCGCGTCGAGGTCGCGCTCCTTCAGCACGCCGCCGGTGCCGGCCGACAGGCCGGGGAAGAAGAACGTCTTGACGAGCGGGTAGCGCGGGTGCGGCGACGGCCGCAGGTGGAAATCGGCCACCCAGTCCTCGGCGCTCAGGTATTCGAGATTGATCCACACGGGCCGGCGCGCGCGGCGCGCCATCGCGGCGAGATACGCGCCGGGCAGCTCGCACGCGAATGCCTCGATCACGATGTCGGCGATCTCGATCGCATCGCCGACCTGCGCATGCCAGTGTTCGATCACGACCCCGTCGGCGGCCTGCCGCACCGCGTCGGGATCCACGCCGGGCAGCAGGCGCGCGAACGTGCGCAGGTCGTCGACGAACAGGCGCACCTGCCAGCCGTGTTCGTGCGCGAGCTGGCGCGCGAGGCGCCAGCACACGCCGATGTCGCCGAAGTTGTCGACGACCGTGCAGAAGAGGTCGCAGGCGAGCGGTTCGTCCGGCGCGCGCGGCGTCGGGTCGTGGGGGCGGGAAGCGGTACGTGGCATCGAAGCGGGCGGTTGGAATGCTCTAAACTGGCGATTCTAATGGACCCGTTCGTGCGCCTCGCGGCGCACGGATCACGCATGACATCCCCAGACGCCCCCGAAGCCCCGTTCGAACCGAAGAAGATCCTCGCGCAGCTGCCGCACCTGCCCGGCGTCTACCGCTATTACGACGCGACGGGCGCCGTGCTCTACGTCGGCAAGGCGCGCGACCTGAAGAAGCGCGTGTCGAGCTATTTCACGAAGACGCAGCTGTCGCCGCGCATCGCGATGATGGTCACGCGCATCGCGCGCGTCGAGACGACCGTCACGCGCTCGGAGGCCGAGGCGCTGCTGCTCGAGAACAACCTGATCAAGGCGCTCGCGCCGCGCTACAACATCCTGTTTCGCGACGACAAGTCGTATCCGTACCTGAAGCTCACCGCGCATCGCTTTCCGCGGATGGCGTATTACCGCGGCGCGGTCGACAAGCGGAACCAGTATTTCGGGCCGTTCCCGAGCGCCTGGGCCGTGCGCGAGAGCATCCAGATCCTGCAGCGGGTGTTCCAGCTGCGCACCTGCGAGGATTCGGTGTTCAACAACCGCACGCGGCCGTGCCTGCTGCACCAGATCGGGCGCTGCACCGCGCCGTGCGTCGGCGCGATCGCCGAGGAGGACTATGCGCGCGACGTGTCGAACGCCGCGCGCTTCCTGCTCGGCCGGCAGTCCGAGGTGCTGAAGGAGCTCGAACAGAAGATGCACGGCTTCGCGGCCGAGCTGAAATTCGAGCAGGCGGCGGCCGTGCGCAACCAGATGAGCTCGCTCGCGACCGTGCTGCATCAGCAGGCGATCGAGGTCGGCAGCGACAGCGACGTCGACATCCTCGCGGTGGTCGCGCAGGGCGGGCGGGTCTGCGTGAATCTCGCGATGGTGCGCGGCGGCCGGCATCTCGGCGACAAGGCGTACTTCCCGACGCACGTCGAGAGCGCGCTGACGCTCGCGGAAGGCGGGCTCGACGACGAAGCCGGGGCGGCCGGCGACGCGCTGCCCGACCAGCCCGCGGACGAGGCGGACGGCGCGCGCGGCGCATCGGCCTCGATCGAGGCCGAGGTGCTCGACGCGTTCATCGCGCAGCACTATCTCGGCAATCGCGTGCCGCCGGTGCTCGTCGTGAGTCATGCGCCCGCGAGCCGCGACCTGCTCGAGCTGTTGTCCGAGCAGGCCGGCCACAAGGTGTCGCTGGTGCGGCAGCCGCAGGGCCAGCGGCGCGCGTGGCTGTCGATGGCGGAACAGAATGCGCAGCTTGCACTCGCGCGGCTGCTGTCCGAGCAGGGTTCGCAGCAATCGCGCACACGCGCGCTCGCCGACACGCTCAGCTTCGACAGCGACGATCTCGCGCAGCTGCGGATCGAATGCTTCGACATCAGCCATACGATGGGCGAGGCGACGCAGGCGTCGTGCGTCGTCTATCACCATCACAAGATGCAGTCGGGCGAATACCGCCGCTACAACATCACGGGCATCACGCCGGGCGACGACTACGCGGCGATGCGGCAGGTGCTGACGCGCCGCTACGAGAAGATGGTCGAGCAGGCGGCGCAGGCCGCGGCGGCCGACGACGCGGCGGGCATCGACGGCGAATCGACGCGCCAGGCCGAGGCCGCCGGCCTGCTGCCGAACATCGTGCTGATCGACGGCGGCAAGGGGCAGGTCGAGATCGCGCGACAGGTGTTCACCGAGCTCGGGCTCGATACGTCGATGCTGGTCGGCGTCGCGAAGGGCGAGGGGCGCAAGGTCGGGCTCGAGACGCTCGTGTTCGCCGACGGCCGTGCGCCGCTCGAGCTCGGCAAGGAAAGCGCCGCACTGATGCTGGTCGCGCAGATTCGCGACGAAGCGCACCGCTTCGCGATCACCGGGATGCGAGCGAAGCGCGCGAAGGCGCGCCAGACGTCGCGGCTCGAGGAGCTCGAAGGCGTCGGCGCGAAACGCCGGCAGCGGTTGCTCGCGCGCTTCGGCGGGTTGCGCGGCGTCGTCGCGGCGAGCGTCGAGGAACTCGCGAGCGTCGAGGGCATCTCGCACGCGCTTGCCGAGCAGATCTACAGGCAACTGCACTGACGCGCGCCGCGCGGCCGCCCGCTTGGCTTGTGGCAGGGCGGTCGACGCGGCACAATTGCGAATCCTTTACTGTCCCGGATGCCATGCCGTTCAATTTCCCGATTTTCCTGACGTGGGTGCGGATCGTGCTGATTCCGCTCGTCGTCGGCGTGTTCTATCTGCCGGACACGATGATGGGCGGCGCGCACCGCAACCTAGCGGCGGCGCTGATCTTCATCCTCGCCGCGCTCACCGACTGGTTCGACGGTTACCTGGCCCGCAAATGGAATCAGACGTCGTCGTTCGGCGCGTTCCTCGACCCGGTCGCGGACAAGCTGATGGTGACGGCTGCACTGCTGATCCTCGTGCAGATTTCGCGGGTCGACGCGGCGATCGCGCTCGTGATCGTCGGCCGCGAGATCGCGATCTCGGCGCTGCGCGAATGGATGGCACAGATCGGCGCGTCGAAGAGCGTCGCGGTGAACCAGCTCGGCAAGTTCAAGACGGCCTGCCAGATGGTGGCGATTCCGATGCTGCTGTACTACGGGCCGCTGCCGCTCGGCATCGCGACGATCGACACGCGCGTGTGGGGCGAGTGGCTGATGTATCTCGCGGCGGTGCTGACCATCTGGTCGATGCTCTACTACATGAAGCTCGCATGGCCGCAGATTCGCGAGCGCAGCCGCGTGTGACGCGGCCTGCGATGCCGGCGCGGAAAAGTTTTTGGAAAGAGGGCACGAAAAGCACTTGACACTCGATTGTGCCTTCGACATAATCTCGCTTCTCCGCTGCACGACAAAGCGAGTGCGGCGAGGCAGAAGCAGCAGTATGCGGGAGTAGCTCAGTTGGTAGAGCGCAACCTTGCCAAGGTTGAGGTCGCGAGTTCGAGACTCGTCTCCCGCTCCAGGTTTCTGGCGGCGCGTCGTACGGCAGGCGCTGCACATGCAGGACAACGCGGGAGTAGCTCAGTTGGTAGAGCGCAACCTTGCCAAGGTTGAGGTCGCGAGTTCGAGACTCGTCTCCCGCTCCAGGTTTCTAGCGGCGCGTTGTACGGCAAGGCGTTGCACATGCAGGACAATGCGGGAGTAGCTCAGTTGGTAGAGCGCAACCTTGCCAAGGTTGAGGTCGCGAGTTCGAGACTCGTCTCCCGCTCCAAGCACTGGGGAAGCAAAGCTTCCCTTTTTGTTTGATGGACCGATGGTCGTCAATCAAATCTGTCGTTTGCCGTCACGGTAAATGGACAGTCCGCTTACGGCGCGATAGCAAAGCGGTTATGCAGCGGCCTGCAAAGCCGTTTAGGCCGGTTCGACTCCGGCTCGCGCCTCCAGAAAAAGCCCCGCGTTTGCGGGGCTTTTCTTTTTCCGCTGACCGGTTCGGCATCTTCAAAAAAGCCCCGATCGATCGGGGCTTTTGCTTTTCGATGCCGCCGGCGCCGCGATCGCAGCACCGGTTCGCCGTGCGCTCAGCCTCGCGCCTTCTCCCACGCGTGCTCGACGAACACGCGGCACAGCGCTTCCATCCCTTTCCGGTCCTCGTCGTCGAAGCGTGCGGCGACCGGGCTGTCGACGTCCCATACACCGATCAGCGTGCCGTCGTTCGCGACGAGCGGCACGACGATCTCGGATTCCGACGCCGCGTCGCATGCGATGTGGCCGGGGAATGCGTGCACGTCGCGCACCACTTGCGTCTCGCGCGTCTGCGCGGCCGTGCCGCACACGCCCTTGCCGAGCGCGATCCGCACGCATGCGGGCTTGCCCTGGAACGGGCCGACCACGAGTTCGGCGCCGTCGAAGAAATAGAAGCCGGCCCAGTTGAGCCGGTCGAGCGAGTGATAGACGAGCGCGGAGAAGTTCGCCGCATTGGCGATCAGGTCGCGTTCCGATTCGACGAGCGAGCGGGCCTGCTCGACGAGCGTCGCGTATTGATCGGTCTTGGAGGCGTGTGCGTCGTTGGACAGCGTGAACATGGGATCCCGGAAAACGAAGGTTTCGACAAGCGTGCTACAGGTGCGTGCACTCTAACGCAAGCGGCGCGTGCGTGTTTCGCGATCGAGGCGTGCGCCACGACGCGGGGGAATCCCTTGCGGGCAATGTGTTTCCCGACGTGGGTTCGGTGGAGATTATTTCAAGAAACTTTATCTCAGAAATGAGGGTAACGCTGTGTAAATATTCCGCATTAATGCGCATTGAGACTAGTAATATTTTTTGGCACATGTGGTGCCGAATCTTCTTCCAGGAGTCTCAATCAATGAAAGTTCGTCTTGCTCTTGTCATCGGTGTTGCGCTCGCCGCCGCGAATGCCGCGAATGCCGCAAACGCCACCGCACCGCAAGCTGTCCAGCCGACGTCCGAATGCGAACGCGCGGTGGTTGCCAAGATCAATCGTCATGTACCGGAGGCGGAGCGTCGGGAAAATGTGGAGCAAACACTCGTGTATCTGCACAAGACGCTGAAGATTTCGCAAGAGCAGCAACCCCAGTGGGACGTATTCGCGAAGACACTGCGAGAAACCAATAGCCGGATGGCAGCGCTGCGCCGACAGGAAGTGCACACGGCCGCCAGCACGATGCCGCCGGCGCTGGAGTATTGGTCCCGCGGCGTCGAAGAGAAGCAGGGGCGCCTCGATACTGCGGTTCAATTGCGCGACGCCTTTCTGTCGCTCTATGCGAGCGCCTCGCCTGACCAGAAGGCGGCGATGGACCGTTGGTTCGGCAGCCAGCAGCCGCAATAAACGCTGGCGTCCGGGTCGTGGCGACGCGCGCGTTTCCGGGTGCAGCCGGCGCGCGACGCCGCGAGGGAGGTTCCCATTTCGGCGCGGAGCTCCGGCCGGGTGGCGGTTCTCCCAAAATCCGGCGCGTTCCCCGACGGCGCGGCGACGTTGCGGCCGAATCTGGCCACCCCGTCGCGGAAATCACGTGGCTGCCGCGGTTCATCGTTGTCCAGATGGAACGCAGTGTACGATTTTGATCGTCTACCGAAGCGATCGTCCGGTCACTATATTCATCCGGAACAAGGCGAGACACGTGTTTCGCCGCCATGATTCGGAGCACGAAAATGAAGAAGGTTCAGGGTGTGTACAGTGCGCCGCGCGGCCATTGGGTCGGCGACGGGTTTCCGGTGCGTTCGATGTTCAGCTACCAGTCGCACGGCGCGCATCTGAGCCCGTTCCTGCTGCTCGATTACGCAGGGCCGGCGACGTTCGAGCCGGGTTCGGCCGCGGCGCCGCGCGGCGTTGGCCAGCATCCGCATCGCGGGTTCGAAACGGTGACGATCGTCTATGACGGCGAGGTCGCGCACCGCGACTCGACGGGCGCGGGCGGCGTGATCGGCCCCGGCGACGTCCAGTGGATGACGGCCGCGAGCGGGATCCTGCACGAGGAGTTTCACTCGGAGGCGTTCACGAAGCGCGGCGGGCCGCTCGAAATGGTGCAGCTGTGGGTGAACCTGCCCGCCGCGGACAAGATGGGCACGCCCGGCTACCAGGAACTGCTGAACGCCGACATCCCGGTGGTCGAACTGTCGGACGGCGCGGGCCGGGCGCGGATCATCGCGGGCGAACTCGACGGGCGGCGTGGCCCGGCCCGCACGCACACGCCGATCGACGTGTGGGACGTGCGGCTCGCGGCGGGCGGCCGGGCGCGCTTTCCGGTCGCGGAAGGGCGCACGCTCGCGGTGGTTGTGCTGAGCGGCACGGTGCTCGTGAACGGCGAAACGGTCGCGCGCGAAGCGCAGTTCGTGCAGTTGAGCCGCGACGGTCGCGACGTCGAGCTCGAGGCGAACGGCGATGCGAAGCTGCTGATCCTGAGCGGCGAACCGATCGACGAGCCGGTCGTCGGCTACGGGCCGTTCGTGATGAACTCGCAAGAGGAGATCCGCACCGCCATCGACGACTTCAACAGCGGCCGCTTCGGCAGGATGCCGGCATGACGGACGGGCCCCGCGCGATGCGGGGCCCGTTGTCGTGCGGGCAGGGCGGTCGCGCGGCGCATGCGCTTCGAGGCATAATCGACGATTGCCCCGCGCCGGCCGGCGCGACCGAATCAGGACCGCACATGAACGCTCCCGTCTCCGCTGCAAACCCGCCCGCCACCAATGCGCTCGAGTGGCGCTGGAAAGCCTTCGACGCGCTGTCGGCGCGCGAGGTCTATGCGATTCTCGAGGCGCGCAGCGCGGTGTTCGTCGTCGAGCAGAACTGCGTGTACCGCGACATCGACGACGCGGACCAGGCCGCCTGGCATCTGGCCGCATACGACGACGCGGGCCGGCTGGCCGGCTACCTGCGCGTACTGCTGCCCGATGCGCAGGATCCCGACATCCGGATCGGCCGCGTGCTGACGACCGCCGCGTTCCGCGGCGCGGGCCTTGGCAACGCGCTGCTTTCTCGCGCGCTCGAGCAGATCCGCGCGCAATGGCCCGACACGCCGGTCAGCCTGCATGCGCAGGCCCATCTGCAGAACTTCTACGGTGCCTTCGGCTTCACGCCGAGTTCCGACGTGCACGACGAGGACGGCATCCCGCACGTGTGGATGCGCAGCGCGCGCGCCTGACGCGGCGGCGCGCGCCGCGTCAATGCGCGGCGCGTGCGACCGTCGTGCGGCCGGCCGCGCGCGCCGCCTTGCGCTCGTCGAGCAGGCGCCCGCGCGCGGACAGCCGCAGCCAGTGACGCAGTGCGATCAGCGCGCCGATCACGCTCATCATCGAGCCCGGAATCCACAGCAGCAGGCCGCCGATCTGCTGGTCGCGCAGCGGGCTCAGCCACGTGAACGCGCGGCCGCAGATCGAGTAGATCGGATACAGCTCCTGCGGCGTGAAGAAAATCATCGCGCCGAGCACGATCTGCGGCGGAATCGCCGCGACGACGATCAGGATCCGGCGGCCCGGCGACAGCCGTGCGGGCGGCGCGGGACGCGGATCGACGACGAGCCACCAGAACAGCAGGCCGTCGATCACCATGCTCCAGTTCATCACGCGATACAGGCGCCAGTCGAGCATCGCGATGAAGTGGATCGGCGACAGCAGCCAGAAATAGATCAGCCCGACGAACAGCACGACCGCGACGACGGGATGGAACACCACGTCGAGCGTCGTGCGCACCGGCCCCCACGCGAGCGCGGGCCGCACGAAGCGCTGCCGCCAGCGGAACGGAATGCCGGCGCGGATCGCCGCGCCCGGATAGGCGAGCGCGATGAAGAACGGCCCGAGGTGATGCAGCACGAGGTGCTGCGCGCGATGCAGGAAGAACTCGTGCTCGAAGAAATAGTCGAGCCGCGTATGCAGCGCGACGTACAGCGCGGTCAGCCCGAGCCAGAACGAGAACTGCCGCAGCGGCGTGACCTTCGCCTTCTTCGCGCCGCGCGCGAACAGCACGGCCGCCGCCAGCACCGCGACGACCACGGTCGGCGACGGTTCCCACGGATCGAGCCAGTACAGGAGATCCATCGCGCGGCGTTACTTCGCCTGGGCCGGGGACTTGACGGCGAACGGCGTGTCGAGCGATTCGCCGTCGGAGAACTTCAGGCGCAGGCGCACGGTGTCGCCCGGCTTGATCGCGTGCTTCGGCTCCTCGAGCATGAAGTGATAGCCGCCCGGTGCGATGTCGACCTTGCCGCGCGCGGGGATCGTCAGCTTGTCGACCATCTCCATCTTCTGCGTCGAGCCGTTCGACACCGTCTGGTGCAGCATCGTCATCCCGTAGTCGGGGCTGTCGACGTCGACGAGATCGACCGGCTTGTCGCTCGTGTTGACGAGCGTCACGTAGCCGCCCGCGGGCAGCTTGTTCGGCAGCCAGCGCACCCAGCCGTTCTGCGCGGTGATCGCACCGGCGGCATACGCGTGGGCGCCGATGGACAGTGCGGCGATAAAGGCGAGCGTCTTGAGTTTTTTCGTCATGGTCGGGGCTCAGGTGGAGGAGGCGGGAGCGAGGATCCGGCGCACATCGGCGGCGATGGCGTCGGGTTTGTCGCGGTCGGTCGCGAGCAGTCGCGCGCGGCCGTCCGCGTCGAAGATGTAGACCGCCGAGCTGTGCGTCACTTCGTAGCCGCCGGACGGATCGCGTTTTTCCATCTGGTACGCGACGCGGTAGCGCTTCGCGAGCGATTCGATCTGGCGGTCGGTGCCGGTCAGGCCGCGCGCGTGTTCGGCGTCGAACGCGGCGACGTACGACTGCATCGCCTGCGGCGTGTCGCGCGCGGGGTCGACCGACACGAACAGGATGCGCACGTCGCGTGCCTGCGGGCCGAGCTGCGCGAGAACTTCCATCAGGCGCGCCAGCGTTTCCGGGCAGACGTCCGGGCAGTGCGTGTAGCCGAAATAGACGAGCGCGACGTGGCCGCGGAACGCGGATGCATCGACGGGCCGGCCGTCGCCGCCCGTCAGCGTGAACGACAGGTCGGGCAGGTGGCCGGTGACGTCGGTCAGGCGCCAGGGCGGCTCGGCGCGCGTGCAGGCGGCGAGCGCGATCGCAGCGGCGAGCGCCGCGCCGGTGCGGACCAAGCGGCTGAGGCGGGAGTGGCGCCGGTACGGCGCTGAACGGGCAGGCGACATCCAGGGGCTCGATCGGACGGAACGGTCGTACGGCCGCGCGGCGCCCAGCGTCGCGCGGCCGGCGGTTGCGACTGTAGCGCAATTCGCGCGCCGGCGTCCTTCCGAAACGCGCGCGATGCACCGGAGCGGGGCAATATGTCGCAGATGCGGGAGCGGAGGCGCGCGACCCGCGCCGGGCGCCCGTTTCGCCCATCTCGGCGCGAAGGCGCGGTAAGATGCGCACAATTCCTTTCGCGCAGCGGCGGCCTTGCGGGCCGCCGTTCAGACTATCGAATCGTGCAACCTGTCCCGGCTTCCCTGTCACTGACCGATACCGCGTTCTTCTTCGACTTCGACGGCACGCTCGTCGAGTTGGCGCCGACGCCTGACAGCATTCACGTGCCGCCGTCGCTGCTCGCGCTGCTCGACGCGTTGCGCCGCCGCTCGCACGGCGCGGTCGCGATCGTGTCCGGGCGCGGCATCGACAACCTCGACCAGTTCCTGAAGATGCCCGACCTGCCCGTCGCCGGCCTGCACGGCGCGGAGCGTCGCGACGCGAACGGCGACACGCAGCGCATCGGCTTCAACGACGCGCGCCTGCTGCGCATCGAGCGCGAGCTCGCGGCCGTCGTCGACCGCTACCCCGGCATGCTGCTCGAAATCAAGGGCGCCGCGGTCGCGCTGCACTACCGCAATGCGCCCGAGCGCGAGAAGATCGCGCGCGAGGCCACCGAGCGGCTCGTGGCCGACCATGCGGACGCCTACGTACTGCAGCCGGGCAAGATGGTGTTCGAGATCAAGCCGAAGGGCGTCGACAAGGGGCGCGCGCTCGCCGCGTTTCTCGACGAGCCGCCGTTCGCCGGCCGCACGCCGGTGTTCGCCGGCGACGACCTGACCGACGAGAAGGGCTTCGCGGTGGTCAACGCGCGCGGCGGCCTGTCGATCAAGGTGGGCGCGGGCGAGACCTCGGCGCGCGCCCGGCTCGACTCGGTCGACGCGCTGCACGCGCAGATCGCGCGCTGGCTCGACGTGGAGCTGCCGCACGCATGAGCCGCCTGATCATTGTTTCGAACCGCGTCGCGCCGATTTCCGAAGGCGAGCCGGCGGCGGGCGGCCTTGCAATCGGCGTGTACGACGCGCTGAAGGAAACCGGCGGCATGTGGTTCGGCTGGAGCGGCGAAGTCGTCGCGCACGGCGCGCCGCAGATGCGCGTCGAGGAGCACGGGCCGGTCACGTTCGCGACCATCGGCCTGTCGCGGCGCGACTACGACCAATATTACCGCGGCTTCTCGAACGCGACGCTGTGGCCCGCGTTCCACTACCGCGCGGACCTGATCCAGTACGATCGCCACGAGTTCGAAGGCTACAGCCGCGTGAACGTGTGGCTCGCGCAGCAACTCGTGCCGCTCCTGCAGGACGACGACGTGATCTGGGTGCACGACTATCACCTGATCCCGTTCGCCCGCGCGCTGCGCGCGGCCGGCGTGAAGAACCGCATCGGCTTCTTCCTGCACATCCCGTTTCCGGCCGCGCAGGTGCTCGTCAACGTGCCGCCGCATCGCGAACTCGTCGAGTCGCTGTGCGCGTTCGACCTGCTCGGCTTCCAGACCGAACCCGACCTGCGCGCGTTCTGCGACTACGTCGAATCCGAAGCCGACGGCGCGGTCGAGCGCGACGGCCGCATGGCGACGGTGCGCGCGTTCGGCCGGACGCTGCGCGCGGCCGCGTATCCGATCGGCGTGCATCCGGACGAGATCGCCTCGCTCGCGCAGGCCGGCGAGCACGGCAAGGCGGTGCGCACGCTCGCGACCTCGCTGCGCGGCCGCAAGCTGATCATGAGCGTCGACCGGCTCGATTACTCGAAGGGGCTCGTCGAGCGCTTCCGCGCGTTCGAGAAGCTGCTCGAGCACGAGCCGTCGCATCGCAATCGCGTGTCGTTCCTGCAGATCGCGCCGTCGACTCGCGCGGAGCTGCGCGCATACCAGGACATCCGCCTGCAGCTCGAAGGGGAGTCGGGGCGCATCAACGGGCGCTTCGCGGAGCTCGACTGGGCGCCGATCCTCTATATCCACCGCCAGTACGACCGCCAGCTGCTCGCCGCGCTGTACCGGCTCGCGCGGGTCGGCTACGTGACGCCGCTGCGCGACGGGATGAACCTCGTCGCGAAGGAATATGTGTCCGCGCAGAATCCGGAAGACCCGGGCGTGCTGGTGCTGTCGCGTTTCGCGGGCGCCGCGCGCGAGCTGACGGGCGCGCTGATCGTCAACCCGATCGACATCGCGGGGATGGCCGAGGCGCTGTCGCAGGCGCTGTCGATGCCGCTCGCCGAGCGCCGCACGCGCTATGCGGACATGATCGCGCAGCTGCGCGAGAACAACGTGTCGGTGTGGCGCGACAACTTCCTGCGCGACTTGCAGCGCGCCTGAGCCCCGGCCCGGCGGTCGCGGGATGAAAAAAGCCGCAGTGCGTCATGCACTGCGGCTTTGTTTTTGCGCGTGTTTTCGTGAGATCGCGCCGCGCGTCAGGCGACGCGCTCGCCGGTCGGCGCGCCGCCTTCGGGCGTCGCGTGATGGCGGCCGTGCTGCTTCGCGAGCAGGTCGCGGTACAGGCCCGGGCGGTTGCGCAGCACGTCGGGGCTGCCGTCGTCGATCACCTTGCCGTTGCTCATCACGATGATCCGGTCGAAGTTGCGCAGCGTCGACAGGCGGTGCGCGATCGCGATCACCGTGCGGCCGACCATCAGGCGGTCGAGCGCGCTCTGGATCGCCTCCTCGGACGCGCTGTCGAGTGCCGACGTCGCTTCGTCGAGCAGCAGGATCGGCGCGTTCTTCAGGATCGCGCGCGCGATCGCGATGCGCTGGCGCTGGCCGCCCGACAGCTTGACGCCGCGGTCGCCGACGATCGTGTCATAGCCTTCCGGCATCGCCTCGATGAACTCCGCGCAACGTGCGTCGCGCGCGGCGGCGAGCACTTCGTCGCGGCTCGCTTCGGGGCGGCCGTACGCGATGTTGTCGTAGATGGTCCGGTGCAGCAGCGAGATGTCCTGCGGCACGAGCGCGATCGCGTGGCGCAGGCTGTCCTGCGTGATCGACTTCACGTTCTGGCCGTCGACCGTCACGACGCCGTCCTGCGTGTCGTAGAAGCGCTGCAGCAGCGCGAGCACGGTCGACTTGCCGGCGCCGGACTTGCCGATCAGGCCGACGCGCTGGCCCGGCTCGATATGGAGGTCGAAATGATCGAGGATCGGGCGGCGATGCGGATACGCGAACGTCACGCGCTCGAAATCGACCCGGCCGCCTTGCGCGGACAGCGCCACGGCGTCGGAGTGGTCCGGCATCCCGTGCGGCTCGAGCAGCGTCTTCACGGCTTCGGCCAGGCGTGCGACGTGCTGCGTGACGTCGACGAGCGCCACCGCGAGATCGCGCGTGCCGTGCAGGATCGTGAAGCCGAGCGAGCTGACGAGCACGATGTCGCCCGACGTCGCGCGGCCCTGGTCCCACAGCCACAGCGCCCAGCCGAGCAGGCCGGCGGACAGCATCGCGGTAATCACCGCGTGCAGCAGGCGCAGCTTCTCGAGGTAGAGCAGGCTCTGCTGGCGCGCGTCCATCTCGGCCTTGACGGTCGCGCCGAAGCGCTTCTGCTCGCGCAGCGTCATCCCGAACGCGCGCACGAGGCCCATGTTGCCGATCACGTCGACGAGCTCGCCGTCGACCGCCGCGGCCTTCGCCGCGAACGCGTGATGACGCGCGGAGCCGCGCCCGGCGAGCTTGAACAGCACGACCGAGAGCACTGCCGAGCAGCCGAGCAGGCCCGCCGCCATCAGCGGGTTGACGACGATGATCATCAGGATCGCGCCCATTACCGCGATGCACGGCGGCAGCACGTTCCACGCCATCGTGTTCTCCGACGTGTAGACGGCGTTCGACGTCGCGGTGATGCGGCTCGCGAGCGTGCCGGGCTGCTTTTCCGCGTAATACGTCGGCGAGTGGCCGATCAGGTACTGGAACAGGTCGCGCCGCAAGTCGCCGGTGACTGCCACGAACGTATGCGCGGCGAACCAGCCGCCGACGCGCCACAGCAGGTTGTCGGCGGCTATCAGGCCGACGAGCAGCGCGAACGCGCTCCACAGCGGGCCCGGATGGTGGCGGCCGGCCGCGAGCACGTCGATCAGGTGCTTGATCGCGTACTGCGAGCCGAGCGCGCAGCCGACGGCGGCCAGCACGCTGACGAGCACCACGAGGTGGGCGACCGGATGCAGGCGGATGTAGCGGAACAGGAACGCGAGTGGCCGGTGCGCGTAGCTCGACAGCTTCGCGTTGTAGGCGTTGCGCTGGGCAGGGGTGAGAGCTTCCAAAATGTGCGTGCGGTGAATCGGTGGTTGAGCGTCGCGGCCTGATCGCGTGCGGACTTTGCCCGGACGTAATCCGGCATTGTAAACAAGGCCCGGCATCGCGCTGCGCGAATATGGGGGGCGCGCGACCGATTTTGAGATAAAATCCGGCATCCCGCGCCGCAGCGCGGCGGCCGCTTGTGCGGCCCGAAGATTGCGGAGCGTGGTCTGGAATGCCAAAAGGGCCTTCCACTCTAGAACGGACGAAAACGTCCGCGGGTTGCAAAGTGTTGCCGCTTTGTAACAAAGTAAAGAGTTTGAAATGTTGTGCGCCGTATCGGGATTAACCCTAGATAATCGGCTCCGGGTTCGCGCAATTGGATTTTTACGAACCCCTGTCAACGGGTCTTCGTTTCAAACGTTCTATGCCTGTCGCGTCGCCGACGCTCCTTGAGCAGCGCGGGTCCGACGCCGCCAGCAGGCCGATTCGTCCGACTGAAGGACGAGATGCGACCCGCCGGGATCGCCGGCAGGCTGCTGACCCAACGCTTGTTTTTTGCCGATTTTTTAGGAGTTACGCATGCGAATCGCCCAAATCGCTCCGTTGCACGAAGCGGTTCCCCCGAAGCTGTACGGTGGTACCGAGCGGGTGGTGTCCTATCTGACCGAAGCACTCGTCGAGATGGGGCACGACGTCACGCTGTTCGCGAGCGGCGATTCGCAGACCTCCGCGAAGCTCGAAGCCTGCTGGCCGCAGGCGCTGCGCCTCGACCCGACGATCCGCGACGTGATGGCCCCGCACATGCTGCTCCTCGAGCAGGTGCGCCGCCGCGCGGAAGAGTTCGACGTCCTGCACTGCCACATCGACTACTACCCGTTCTCGCTGTTCTCGCGCCAGCCGGTGCCGCATCTGACGACGATGCACGGCCGCCTCGACCTGCCGGAACTGCAGCCGATCTTCAACGCATTCAGCGACGTGCCGGTCGTGTCGATCTCCGACAACCAGCGCATCCCGCTGCCGCAGGCGAACTGGCTGTCGACCGTCTACCACGGCCTGCCTGAAAACCTGCTGACGCCGATCCCGAACGTGAAGCCGAGCTACCTCGCGTTCCTCGGCCGCATCTCGCCGGAGAAGCGCGTCGACACGGCGATCCGCATCGCCGAGCAGGCCGGCCTGCCGATCAAGATCGCCGCGAAGCTCGACAAGGCCGATCGCGCGTACTACGAAGAGAAGATCAAGCCGCTGTTCGCGCTGCCGCACGTCGAGTACATCGGTGAAATCAGCGAATCCGAGAAGACGGAATTCCTGGGCAACGCACACGCGCTGCTGTTCCCGATCGACTGGCCGGAGCCGTTCGGCCTGGTGATGATCGAGGCGATGGCCTGCGGCACGCCGGTGATCGCGTTCAAGCGCGGCTCGGTGCCGGAAGTGATCGAGAACGGCGTGTCGGGCTTCGTCGTCGAAGACGAGCTGTCGGCCGTCGCGGCGCTCAAGCGCCTGGACACGCTGCCGCGCGAGAAGGTTCGCGCCGCGTTCGAAGCGCGCTTCTCGTCGAAGGTGATGGCGCAGAACTACGTGAAGGGCTACGAAGAGTTGCTGCGCCAGAAGCGCCGCACCGTGCTGCGCGAAGTCAACGCAGGCTGACGCCGACGCCGGCCGCGTCTCGCCGGCCGGCTTCACCGACGCCCCGCCCGGGTCTCCCGGCGGGGCGTTGTCACATCCGCGGCGCCAATCTGTTGTATTCTCGCCGCGCTCGGCGGCCGCGACGGCCCCGAACAGGGGGCAGCACCGCTGCCGTTCGTCTGTCCAGCCGGTAATGTCCCTATAATGGCCGTGCCGAAAAATCCGGCCGTGCCGATCATCGAGAGGAGAGCAGTCTTGGCGAGAACGAAAACCACGCGCGCAGCCCCCGCACCGGGCGCCGGCGTGATCTTCGCGTTGCGCGCGATCGGTCTCGTGCTGCTCGCCCGGTGGCTGTTCTCGATGTCGCAGATGGGCTATCGCGAGTCGCTGTCGGCGATGGCTTCGTCGCCGTGGGCGTTCGTGTACCTGGTGCTGATGTTCCTGCTGCTCGCGCTGCCGGGCGCGGTGGCGCGCGCCGAGCGGCCGTTCCATCCGCTGCCGCAATGGCTGCGCCAGGCGCTGCGGTTCTTCGCGCTGATCGGTTTCCTGTTCGCCGCCTGGTCGATCGGCGCCTATGTGTGGGCGGCCGGCTGGCGCCACGCGCTGCATGCGGTGACCGCGACCAACGGCTGGCTCGTCGCCGCGCCGGCGCTGTATGCGGCCGTCATCTGGATCTGCCGGCCGCGGCCGCTGTGGCGCACCAATGTCGCCGCGCGGCGCTTCGCGGTCGGCCGCTACGCCATCTCCGTCGATACGCTTACCCGGACCACGATCGTCTGGATGGAAAGCCGCAAGGTAGGCCAGTACGACGCGCGCGAGCTGTCGGTGCGCTGGCCTGGCCGCACCCCGGCGGCAGCCCAGCCGGACGCGGGGCAGGCGAGCGTCGTTGCGCCGCCGCGCCGCGCGGGCGGGTTCAAGCGGCCGAAAGTCGAGCTGCTGTGGGATTCGCCGGCGGCCGTCGGCCATAACCGGCAGATCGTGATGCGCGCGCCGCTCGCCACCGAAGGCGACCGCGTCGCGGTGCTCGCGCTCGACGCGGCGCTCAGGCAAATCGTCTGACGACTCACCCGGCACCGCGCGCCGCGCGCGGTCCGCGGCTCAGCGCACCAGGCAGGGGCGCTTGTTGTCGAACGTCCACCCCGGAATCAGGTACTGCATCGCCGCCGCGTCGTCGCGCGCGCCGAGACCGTGCTGCTTGTACAGTTCGTGCGCGGCCGCGACGGCGTCCATGTCGAGCTCGACGCCGAGCCCCGGCCGCTTCGGCACATCCACCAGCCCGTTCTCGATCTTCAGCGGCTCGCGCGTGAGGCATTCGCCGTCCTGCCAGATCCAGTGCGTGTCGATCGCCGTGACCTTGCCCGGCGCGGCGGCCGCGACGTGCGTGAACATCGCGAGCGACACGTCGAAGTGGTTGTTCGAATGCGAGCCCCACGTGAGATCCCAGTCGCGACACATCTGAGCGACGCGCACCGAGCCCTGCATCGTCCAGAAATGCGGATCGGCGAGCGGGATGTCGACCGCGTGCAGCTGCACCGCATGGCCCATCTGCCGCCAGTCGGTCGCGATCATGTTGGTCGCCGTCGGCAGGCCGGTCGCGCGACGGAACTCCGCCATCACCTCGCGGCCCGAGTAGCCGTTCTCCGCGCCGCACGGGTCTTCCGCGTACGCGAGCACATGATGCTGGTCGCGGCACAGCCGCACGGCTTCGTCGAGCGACCACGCACCGTTCGGGTCGAGCGTCACGCGCGCGCCCGGGAAGCGCTCGGCCAGCGCGGTCACCGCGTCGATCTCGCGCGCGCCCTCGAACACGCCGCCCTTCAGCTTGAAGTCGTTGAAACCGTAGCGCGCATGCGCGGCCTCGGCGAGCCGCACGACCCCCTCCGGCGTCAGCGCGGGCTCGTTGCGCACGCGCGTCCATTCGTCGGTCGCGCCGCTGCTGTCGCGGTAGGGCAGCGCGGTTTTCGCGCGATCGCCCACGTAGAACAGGTAGCCGAGCATCTCGACGCGCTCGCGCTGCTGGCCTTCGCCGAGCAGGGCGGCGACGGGCACGCCGAGGTGCTGGCCGAGCAGGTCGAGCAGCGCGGCCTCGAGCGCGGTCACCGCGTGGATCGTCGTGCGCAGGTCGAAGGTCTGCAGGCCGCGGCCGCCCGCATCACGGTCCGCGAAGCGGCGGCGCACGTCGTTGAGCACCGCGTGGTAGTTGCCGACCGGCTGGCCGACCACCAGCGCGCGCGCATCGTCGAGCGTGCGGCGGATGCTCTCGCCGCCCGGCACCTCGCCGACGCCCGTGCGCCCCGCGCTGTCCGTCAGGATCACGAGGTTGCGGGTGAAGAACGGGCCGTGCGCGCCGCTCAGGTTGAGCAGCATGCTGTCATGGCCGGCGACCGGGATCGCTTGCAGGTCGACGATGCGCGGCGTGTCGTGAGGAGGCGTGGAAGTGGCGGCGTTCATGGGCGGCGAGGGCAAAAGGGTGGGCGGTGCCGTGCGCGGCAAAAGCTTTGCCGTGCCCGGCAGGAGGTGCGATCATTCGACAACCGACGTGCGCGGGGCGTCTGCGGCCGCCGCATCGAGGCAATTCGATCAGGATAGCGGTGCGAAACGCCCGACTGGTCTGCATGAGACAGAGTAAGCGCCGAAGCGCCAACCCTGATCGACAGGAGACAAATACGGCGATCATCAGTCGTCGGATGACTTGTGACGCAGTATAATGAACCACAGGCATTCGCTCAAACCCCGCGTAAACCCTCGGCTCACGAAACGATCATTCAATAAGGAACCGGCCACATGTCCGTGCCCACGCTCCCCGCAGCGCCGCGTCGCCGCGCACGCAGCCTCGCGCAAGATGTCGTCGACGCGCTGACCGCGCAGATCGAAAACGGCACGCTGCGCCCCGGCGACAAACTGCCGACCGAAACCGAAGTGATGGCGACGCAGGGCGTGAGCCGCACGGTCGTGCGCGAGGCGATCTCGCGGATGCAGGCGAGCGGCCTCGTCGAGACCCGCCACGGCATCGGCAGCTTCGTGCTGGAGCCGTCGCGCCGCCACGCGCTCGGCATCGATCCCGCGACGATCACGACGCTGCGCGACGTGCTCGCGGTGCTCGAGCTGCGCATCAGCCTCGAAAGCGAATGCGCGAGCCTCGCCGCGCAGCGCGCGAACGACGCCGATCTCGCGGCGCTGCGGCGCGCGCTCGACGCGATCGCGTCGGGCTCGGGCGGCGGCCGCGACACCGCGCAGCTCGACTACCAGTTCCATCTGCAGATCGCGCAATCGACCGGCAACCGGTATTTCGTCGACATCATGACGCAGCTCGGCGCGTCGATCATCCCGCGCACGCGGGTGAATTCCGCGCGCTTCGCCGGCGACGACCTGGAGCGCTATGTGGCCCGGCTGAACCACGAGCACGAGGACATCTACGAAGCGATCGCGCGCCACGATCCGGAGGCGGCGCGGGCCGCGATGCGCACGCACCTGACCAACAGCCGCGAGCGGCTGCGCCGCGCGCACGAGGCGGCCGAAGCGGAGCGCGACGCGCACGCCGAGTAAGGGCAGGCGGGGCGGCCGGCCCGGCAGGGCGGGGCCGCCTTCGATCGAAGGGTGTGCCAGCCGATCATAATGTCAGTCATCGTATGATTTGCTCGGCCTGTTCGGCGCAATGAACCGGCCCGGCGGCGCCGCGCCCATTTATCGCGGGCCGCCGCCGGGCTTGCGCTGCGCGATCAGCCGCCCTTCGTCACGATCGTCTTCCAGTTGCCGCCCTTCACCTGGTAGAGCGTTGACATGCCGCTCCTGAGCGAGCCGTCGTTCGCGAACGAGATGCGGCCGGTGATCCCTTCGAAGTCGATCTTCTTCAGCGCCGGACGATAGACCGCCGGATCGGTCGAGCCGGCCGCCTGCATCGCCTTGATCGCGGCCCAGGTCGCGTCGTAGCCGAACTGCGCGTACGACAGCACGTCGACGCCGAAGCGCTTCCTGAAGCGCTGCTCGAAATCCTTCCCCTGCGGCAGCTCGTCGAGCGGCCGCCCGTATTCCCATGCCATCGCGCCTTCGGCGGCAGGGCCGGCGATCTTGATGAACTCGTTGTCCTTCACGCCGCCGCCGCCGACGAACTGCGCATTCAGCCCGAGCTGGCGCATCTGCTTGACGAAGTTCGCGGCGAGCGCGTCGAGGCCGCCGAAGAAGATCAGGTCGGGGTTCTTGCCCTTCAGGCTGGTGATCTGCGCGCGGAAATCGACCGCCTGGTTGCTGGTGAATTCGCGCGCGACGATCGCGCCGCCGGCTGCTTTCACCGCCTTCTCGAATTCGTCGGCCTCGCCCTGGCCGAACGCGGTGCGGTCGTCGACGATCGCGATGCGCTTCGCCTTGGTCACGTCGACCGCGTACTTGCCCGCGTTGCCGGCGTTCTGGCCGTCGGTCGCGATCACCATGAACATGTTCGCGAGCCCGCGCGACGTGAGCGTGGGGTTGGTCGCGGCCGGATCGATGACCGGAATGCCGGCCTTGTCGTAGACGACCGACGCGGGAATCGTCGTGCCCGAATTGAAGTGGCCGACGACCACCGACACGTTCTTGTCGACGAGGCTCTGCGCGGCCTGCACGCCGACGCGCGGGTCGGCCTGGTCGTCCTGCACGACGAGCTCGAAGCGCGTCGGCTTGCCGGCGATCTGCACCTTCTGCGCGGCGGCGTCGTCGAGCGCGAGCTGGACGCCGTTCTGCAGATCCTTGCCGTAGCCGGCGTTGACGCCGGTGAGCGGCGCGGCGAAGCCGACCTTGACGGCATCGTCGGCCGCGGCGGCCTGATGCGCGAGGGCGGCGAGGGCGGAGGCGAGCGAGACGGACAGCAGCGAATGGCGGAATCTCATATGCGTTCCTTCGAAGGCGAGACACGGAGACACGAATACGCGCGCCGGGGGGCGCGCGGGCGACGCGGATGCGGAGCCGGCCGGTGGCGGGCCCGAAGCGTCTGACGACGATTTATAGGGGGCCAAATTGGACGAGTCTTGTCGATTCGGCGCACGAAACGTGCGGATTTCCGCACAACGTCGGCGGAGCAAGGGAGAGCGGCGATGAGGGAATTCCCGGGCCGGCGCCGGCGCGGGAAGGGGGCGGGGCGGGACCGGGCGAGACAGAGCGAGACTAAGCGAGACCAAGCGAGACCAAGCGAGACCAAGCGGGACCAAGCGAGACCAAGCGAGACCAAGCGAGACCAAGCGGGACCAAGCGAGACCAAGCGAGACCAAGCGAGACCAAGCGAGACCAAGCGAGACCAAGCGAGACCAAGCGAGACCAAGCGAGACCAAGCGAGGCGGCGCGCGTCGCGCCCGGCGGAATGGCGTGCCGGCGCCGTCGGACGGCGCCGGCACGTATCGACGGCGTTACTCGGCCTAGGCCTCAGCCTCGGACGCGACGTCGGCTTCGGACGAAGTCGCATGCTCGGTCCGGATCAGCGGGTCGCTCGTGCTCGGGCGGCCCGTCTCGACGTGGCCGGCAAAGCGGCGCAGGAAGCCGAGCGGCTTGCCGTCGCTGACCGTCAGGTCGTACCAGCCGTTGCTGCCGCGCAGGTCCCAGTAGTCGTCGACGCGCGCGCCCGGCGCAAGGTCGAACACGCGCGGCTGGCCGTGGCCGTATGCGCTCGTCACCTTGAGCCGCACCGCGCGATGGCCGCGGTTCATCAGGCGCAGCGTGATGTTGCCGTTGGCGACGTCATAGCCGTAGATCACTTCCGGGTTGACGCTCGCGGGCCCGACCGCCTGCGCGGCGGGGCTGCGGAAGTGGCAGTAGAAGCCGTTCGGGCCGTACACGTCGAGGTCGTACAGGCCGAGCGACGGCGCGGGGTTCCAGATGTCGGAGATCCGCTTGCCGGCCTCGACCGTGTAGGTCCACGGGCCGTCGACGCGGTTGCGCGCCTGGACCTGGAACGCGGCGCCCGCGCGGCCGGTGTTCGCGAAGGTCAGCCGGAACTGGCCGCTGGCGTTGTCGATCCGCCCGTACGCGAACAGCTCGTACGGCAGCGCGCGCGCCGGACGCAGCCCGTGCTCCTGCTTCGGCAGCTTCTGCACGATCGGCGGGATCGGGATGTAGTCGGGGTGGCGGTTGCGGTCGGGCGGCGCGTAGCCGCTCGTGTCGGGCAACTGCGGCCAGCTCGCGTCGGCCGTCGCGAAGTCGAACGCGGAGGTCAGGTCGCCGCACACCGCGCGGCGCCACGGCGACACGTTGCCGGCCGTCACCGCGTACTGCGAGCCGAAGCGCGCCTCGATGAATTGCAGCAGCGACGTGTGATCGAACGTCTGCGAGCAGACCCAGCCGCCCTTGGTCCACGGCGACACGACGAGCATCGGCACGCGCGGCCCGAGGCCGTACGGGCCGGCCATGTGCGACGCATCGCCGGGGAATGCCTCGTTGGTGGTCGCGACCGTCGACAGCCCGTTGTCGCGCGACTGCGGCGCGAACGGCGGCGGCACGTGGTCGAAGAAGCCGTCGTTCTCGTCGTAGGTGATGAAGAGCGCGGTCTTGCTCCATACGTCCGGGTTCGACACGAGCGTCTTCAGCACCTGCTCGATGTACCACGCGCCGTAGTTCGCCGGCCAGTTCGGGTGCTCGGAATACGCCTCCGGCGCGCAGATCCACGACACCTGCGGCAGCGTGCCGTTCTTCACGTCCTGCTGCAGCACGTCGAACAGCGTGCCGCCCGCGCTGATGTTGGTGCCGGTGCGCGCCTTCTCGTACAGCGGCGAGCCGGGCAGCGCGGTGCGGTACTGGTTGAAGTAGAGCAGCGCGTTGTCGCCGTAGTTGCCGATGTACGGATTCTGCGTCCAGCCCCACGAGCCGTTCGCGTCGAGGCCCGTGCCGATGTCCTGGTAGATCTTCCACGACACGCCGGCCTGCTCGAGCACCTCCGGATAGGTGGTCCAGCCGTAGCCCTTCTCCTCGTTGCCGAGCACCGGGCCGCCGCCGGTGCCGTCGTTGCCGACGTAGCCCGTCCACATGTAGTAGCGGTTCGGGTCGGTCGAGCTCGGGATCGCGCAGTGGTACGCGTCGCAGATCGTGAATGCGTCGGCGAGCTGGTAGTGGAACGGGATGTCGTCGCGCTTCAGGTACGCCATCGTCGTGGTGCCCTTGTTCGGCACCCACTGGTCGTAGCGGCCCTTGTTCCAGGCCGCGTGCATGTCCTGCCAGCCGTGCGGCAGGTCCTGCAGGAACTGCTGGCCGAGATGGTTCGCGCGCGGATGGAACGGCAGCAGCTCCGCGAGGCCGACCGGCTGATGGAACACCGACTTGCCGTTCGCGAGACGCAGCGCGCGCGGATCGCCGAAGCCGCGCACGCCGCGCAGCGTGCCGAAGTAATGGTCGAACGAGCGGTTCTCCTGCATCAGGATCACGACGTGCTCGATGTCGCGGATCGTGCCGGTGCGGCGATTCGCGGGAATCGCCAGTGCATCGCGGATCACGGGCGGAAAGAGGTTCAGCGTGGCTGCGCCGGCGGTGCCGGCGGCAAGACGCAGGAAGTCACGACGGTTCGATCGGGTCATGGTCGGTATCGTGCGGAAAAGGTAGGTGCCGGATGGCGGGGAGTGATGCAAGCGTGCCGGCGCGGCGCGCGTGGGCGAGCTGCACCGGATCGTGCCGCCGCGAGCATAGCGGCGAAACGGTGTCATTCATGTGAAGCGGTGGAAACGTTTGCGCGGGCAGGCCGGGCAAGGCCGCCATGAGCGCGTCGGGCGTCGTCACGCGGCGCGCGCCGTCAGACGTCCGTGACCCACGCGCCGAACCATTCGCTCGGGCTCGCGATCTCGTCCTGCGCGGCGATCAGTTCCAGCTCGTAGCGGCGCGCGTCGTAGGTCGCCTTGACGACCGCGTGCACCGCCGCGAGCGTGTGTTCGAACGCGGCGCGCACCGAGTCGCCGCGCAGCCGCCGTGCGACGAACACCGCGCTCGTCAGGTCGCCGACCCCGACCGGATGGCGCGGGAACGCATACAGCGGGCGCTGGCCGATCCATGCTTCGGTCTCGGTGACGGCCAGCATGTTGAAACGGTCGGCGGGGCTGTTGCGGTCGTGCAGGTGCTTGACGAGGACGATCTGCGGGCCGCGGCGGATCAGCGCGCGGCACGCCTCGACCGCCTCGGAGACGGTCTCGATGCGGCGCCCGGCGAGCTTTTGCAATTCGGTGTGGTTCGGCGACATGCCGTCGGCGAGCGCGGGCATCTCGTGGACGATGAACTCCTCGACGCCCGGCTCGGGGCGGATGCCGCCCGTCTGGCCCATCGCGGGATCGCAGAAGTACCACGCGTTCGCGTTCATCGCCTTGACCGAGCGCACGATCTCGACCGTCGCGCGCGCCTGCGCGGGGGAGCCGAGGAACCCGGAGAGCACCGCGTCGCAGCGCTTGAGCCCGCCGATCGCGGCGATGCCGTCGACGAGCTGTTCCATCTTCGCGGCGTCGATCGCGCTGCCTGCCCAGTGGCCGTACTGCATGTGATTCGACAGCTGCACGGTGTTGAGCGGCCAGACGTTGACGCCGAGGCGCTGCATCGGAAACACGGCCGCGCTGTTGCCGGCATGGCCGTAGATCACGTGAGACTGAATGCTGAGGACGTTTTTCATGGGGATTCGCCTGCACGCGGATCAGGGTCACGTCACACGATACCCGAGTTTCTCGCATGCGAGAAAGCCGCCCGGCAACGGAGTGTTGCGCGCCGTCGTCATCGCGACCCGCGTAGAATCGCGTGGCGCGGCGCCGACAGGCTGCCGGCGTGCGTTTCCACTCATCCTCTCCGCCATGCCTTCGATTTGCAAGATGTTGTCCGTATTCCGCGTCGCGCTGTTCGGCGCGTGCCTTGCCGCCGCGGGCGCGGCGCCCGTCGCCATGGCGGCGAGCCCGGCGCCCGGCGGCAACGACGGGCCTGCCTATGGCCCGCGGCTGGAAGGCTTCACGTACCCGGAGCCCGTGCATCGCTACACGTTCGTGTCGCAGCGCGAGACCGTCGAGATGATGTACATGGACGTGCAGCCCGCGCATCCGAACGGTCGCGCGGTCGTGCTGCTGCACGGGAAGAATTTCTGCGCGGCGACCTGGGAAGAGACGATCGCGGTGCTCGGCCGCGCCGGGTATCGCGTGATCGCGCCGGACCAGATCGGCTTCTGCAAGTCGTCGAAGCCCGAGCGCTACCAGTACAGCTTCCAGCAGCTCGCGCGCAACACGCATGCGCTGCTCGAATCGCTCGGCGTGAAGAACGCGACGCTCGTCGGCCACTCGACGGGCGGCATGCTCGCGATGCGCTATGCGCTGATGTATCCGAAGGCGACCGAGCAGCTCGTGCTCGTCAACCCGATCGGCCTCGAGGACTGGAAGGCGCTCGGCGTGCCGCCGCTGTCGGTCGACTACTGGTACGCGCGCGAGCTGAAGACGACGGCCGAAGGCATCCGCCGCTACGAGCAGGCGGCCTACTACGCGGGCAAGTGGGCGCCGTCGTACGAGCGCTGGGTGCAGATGCTCGCGGGGATGTACCGCGGGCCCGGCCGCGAGACGGTCGCGTGGCAATCCGCGCTGCTGTACGACATGATCTTCACGCAGCCGGTGGTCTACGAGATGGGCGCGATCCGCGTGCCGACCCTGCTGTTGATCGGCGACAAGGACACCACGGCGATCGGCAAGGACGTTTCGCCGCCCGAGGTCCATGCGAAGCTCGGCCGGTATCCGGAGCTCGCGAAGCGCACGCAGGCGGCGATCCCCGGCGCGCAGCTCGTCGAATTCCCGGCGCTCGGCCACGCGCCGCAGATCCAGGATCCGGACACGTTCCACAAGGCGCTGCTCGACGGACTCGCGCAGGCGCGTCCGCAGTAACGGCGCGCGCGTCGCGCAGCCGCGCGCCGGACGGGCCCTGCGTGGCGCGAACGCCGCTCAGCGCGCGTCGCTCGCCAGCTCGTCGCGAATTTGCGCGGTGATCTCGAACGAACGCAGCCGCGCCGCGTGATCGTAGATCTGCGCGGTGACGATCAGCTCGTCCGCGCCGGTGCGCGCGATCCGCTCGCGCAACTGCGCACGCACGGTGTCGCGCGAGCCGACCGCGGCGAACGACAGCGAATGCGCGACGCCCGCGAGCTCGAGCTCGTTGGCGTCGAGCACGTCGACGGGCGGCGGCAGCTTGCCCGGCGTGCCGCGCCGCAGGCTCAGGAACTGCTGCTGCAGCGACGTGAAGAGGCGTCGCGCCTCGTCGTCGGTTTCCGCGGCGAACACATTCACCCCGACCATTGCATACGGTTTCGGCCACGCGGCCGACGGCCGGTATTGCGCGCGATAGACGTCGAGCGCGCGCAACAGGTAGTCCGGCGCGAAATGCGACGCGAACGCGAACGGCAGGCCGAGCATCGCGGCGAGCTGCGCGCTGAACAGGCTCGAGCCGAGCAGCCAGACCGGCACGTCGAGCCCGGCACCGGGCACCGCGCGCACGCGCTGGCCGGCCGCCGGCTCGGCGAAGTAGCGCAGCAGCTCGGCGACGTCGTCGGGGAACGAATCGGCGCTGCCGATCAGGTCGCGGCGCAGCGCGCGCGATGTGGTCTGGTCGGTGCCCGGCGCGCGGCCGAGGCCGAGATCGATCCGGCCCGGGTACAGCGACGCGAGCGTGCCGAACTGCTCGGCGATCACGAGCGGCGCGTGGTTCGGCAGCATGATGCCGCCCGAGCCGACCCGGATCGTCTTCGTGCCGCCCGCGACGTGGCCGATCACGACGGCGGTCGCGGCGCTCGCGATGCCCGGCATGTTGTGGTGTTCGGCGAGCCAGTAGCGCTGGTAGCCCCAGCGCTCGGCGTGCTGCGCGAGATCGAGGGTGTTGCGGAACGCCTGCGCGGCGTCGGCGCCGGCGGGAATGGGGGCAAGATCGAGTACGGAGAACGGAATCATCGGATGGGCCTTCGAACGGCGCCGCGCGGTGATGCGCGGACGCAACAGATTCGGACGATTTTGCCAAAGGGTTCCGGAACGCGCTGGCGGCGCGCGGATACCCCTGCGACCGGCAGGGGCGCCCCGCATCGAGGCGAACGATTGTTCCAAAAATCGTGCCAATACGATGAGGATGACGGATTCTTACGGCGATTGGTTGCGATTGCGCATGCAGACACAAAAAAGCACGAAATGCCGAAAAATCAAGACTGCAATACGCCTGCAAAGTGCTTACGCTAAGCTGAACGGGCGTCGAATCAAATCGGATCTCCGCAATGCGGGTTTGCCGGATTTGCATCAGTCCGTTTCATCAGGCGCCAAGCGATTGATATCGCGCACTGCTAAAATCCGGCGGCTGTCCATGTCGCGCTCGCGGTTTCCGTTCGATCTTCCTGCGTCCCGCCCGGGCGTCGCGCAGGGAGTGCCTCGCAAGAGGGGGCATGGCCGGATTCGGGTTTGGCGTTCACCCCCCAATTCAGACGCTGCCGGAACAAGGAGTCGGGTCGTGCCCGTGTTCGTCGCCATCGCATCATCCAAACCACGCTCAGTCGATTGCCGCCGCGGCCTGGCCGCCGCAGGGCGGTGCGCATGACGTCCACCGTATCGATCCTCGAGTGGCTGCTGGTCGCGTTCACGCTGGCCGCGGCCGGCTATGCGCTCGTCGCGGCGTTCGCGCCGCGCCCGCGCACGCCGCGCACGGCCGCGCGCGGCGGCTTCGCGCCCGTCAGCGTGCTGAAGCCGCTGTGCGGCGCGGAGCCGCACCTGTACGAGAACCTCGCGACCTTCTGCGAGCAGCGCCATCCGCGCTACGAAGTGCTGTTCGGCGTTGCGTCGGCGGCCGATCCGGCGGTGGCGGTGGTCGAGCGGCTGCGCGCGGACTATCCGGAATGCGACATCGCGCTCGTGATCGATGCGCGCGTATACGGCAAGAACCTGAAGGTCAGCAACCTGATCAATCTCGCCGAGCGCGCGAAATACGGGCGGATCGTGATCGCGGACAGCGACATCGCGGTGAAGCCCGACTATCTCGAGCGCGTGACGGCGCCGCTCGCCGATGCGTCGGTCGGGGTCGTCACGTGCCTGTATCATGCGCGCAGCGTCGGCGGGTTCTGGACGCGGATCGGCGCGCAGTTCGTCGACGCGTGGTTCGCGCCGTCGGTGCGGATTACGCATCTCGGCCGCTCGAGCCGCTTCGGCTTCGGCGCGACGCTCGCGCTCACGCGCGACACGCTCGACCGGATCGGCGGCTTCAAGGCGCTGAAGGACGAGCTGGCCGACGATTTCTGGCTCGCCGAGCTGCCGCGCCGCATCGGCCGGCGCACGGTGCTGTCGGAGGTCGAGGTCGCGACCGACGTGATCGAAGCGTCGTTCGGGCCGTTGTGGCATCGCGAAACCCGCTGGCTGCGGACGATCCGTTCGCTGAACCCGGGCGGCTTCGCGTTCCTGTTCATCACGTTCACCGCGCCGTGGCTCGCGATCGGCGCGGCGCTCGCGCTGCGCCTGGACGGCACGTTCGCCGGCACGCTGGCGGGCGGGGCGGCCGTCGTGGGCGCGTTCGGGCGGCTCGTGCTGCATGCGCGCGGCGAAGACGGCTGGCGCGCGTTCTGGCGCGATTTGCCGCTCGTCGCGGTGCGCGACACGCTGCTCGCGCTCGAGTGGCTCGTCGCGGCGTTCGGCACGCAGGTCGTGTGGCGCGGCGCCAGGATGACGGTCGTCGGCGGCGAGCGCGCGACGGCCGTGGAAGGCGGCGACGGCCGCTAGCAGCGAACGCAGGCCAATACCCATTTCGACAGCGGGCGCCTTCATGGCGGCCCGCGGTTTTTTTACTAGATTCTTGATACGAACTCGAACTATGCAGGCTACCGGAGCATTCATGAAAACGCTGTTCTTGCAGGCCCCTTCGTACGACGGCTTCGACGGCGGAGCCGGCTCCCGCTACCAGGCGAAGCGCGAAATCCGCTCGTTCTGGTATCCGACGTGGCTCGCGCAGCCGGCCGCGCTCGTGCCGGGCAGCCGCGTCGTCGACGCGCCGGCCGACGGGCTGTCGGTCGACGAGACGCTGAAGATCGCGAACGACTACGACCTCGTGATCATCCACACGAGCACGCCGTCGTTCCCGACCGACGCGATGTTCGCGCAGGATCTCAAGAAGATGAAGCCGTCGATGCTGGTCGGCATGGTGGGCGCGAAGGTGATGGTCGATCCGCACAACTCGCTCACGGCGAGCGAGGCCATCGACTTCGTGTGCCGCGAGGAATTCGACTACACCTGCAAGGAAATCGCCGAAGGCAAGCCGTTCCCCGAGATCAAGGGCTTGAGCTGGCGCGCGAAGGACGGCTCGATCGAGCACAACGAAGCGCGTCCGATCCTCGAGAACATGGACGAACTGCCGTTCGTCGCGCCCGTCTACAAGCGCGACCTGAAGATCGACAACTACTTCATCGGCTACCTGAACTACCCGTACGTGTCGATCTACACGGGCCGCGGCTGCAAGTCGCGCTGCACGTTCTGCCTGTGGCCGCAGACGGTCAGCGGCCACCGCTATCGCACGCGCTCGGTCGAGAACGTGCTTGCGGAAGCGAAGTGGATCCGCGACAACATGCCGGAAGTGAAGGAACTGATGTTCGACGACGACACCTTCACCGACGACCTGCCGCGCGCCGAAGCCATCGCCATCGGTCTGGGCAAGCTCGGCATGACGTGGTCGTGCAACGCGAAGGCGAACGTGCCGTACAAGACGCTCAAGGTCATGAAGGAAAACGGCCTGCGCCTGCTGCTGGTCGGCTTCGAATCCGGCGACGACCAGATCCTCGTGAACATCAAGAAGGGCGTGCGCACCGATTTCGCCCGCCGCTTCAGCGCGGACTGCAAGAAGCTCGGCATCAAGATCCACGGCACCTTCATTCTCGGCCTGCCGGGCGAGACGCAGGAAACCATCAAGAAGACGATCGAGTACGCGAAGGAAATCAATCCGCACACGATCCAGGTTTCGCTCGCCGCGCCGTATCCGGGCACGACGCTCTACAAGCAGGCCGTCGAAAACGGCTGGATGGAAGAGAACAAGACCATCAACCTGGTGAGCAAGGAAGGCGTGCAGCTCGCGGCGATCGGCTACGCGCATCTGTCGCGCGACGAGATCTATCACCACCTCGAGCAGTTCTACCGCGAGTTCTACTTCCGCCCGTCGAAGATCTGGGAGATCGTGCGCGAGATGCTGACGAGCTGGGACATGATGAAGCGCCGTCTGCGCGAGGGCGTCGAATTCTTCCGCTTCCTGCGCGCGCACGAGGCCTGATTCGTGAGCACACAGCGGGCGGCGCGGGCGCTCATCTTCACCGCGGACGACTTCGGGCTGCATCCGCGGGTGAACGCGGCGGTCGAGCGCGCGCATCGCGACGGCGTGCTGAACGCCGCGAGCCTGATGGTCGGCGCGCCGGCCGCGCAGGATGCGATCGAGCGCGCGCGGCGGCTGCCGTCGCTCGCAGTCGGCCTGCATCTCGTGCTCGCGGACGGGCCGGCCACGCTGCCCGCGCATGAGATCCCCGCGCTCGTCGGCGCCGACGGGCGCTTCGGCGACGCGATGGCGAAGGACGGCTGCCGCTTCTTCTTCCTGCCGCACGTGCGTGCGCAGCTGCGCCGCGAGATCCGCGCGCAGTTCGACGCGTTCGCGGCGAGCGGCCTGCCGCTCGACCACGTGAACGCGCACAAGCATTTCCATCTGCATCCGACGATCCTGTCGATGATCATCGAGATCGGCCGCGACTACGGGCTGCGCGCGGTCCGGCTGCCGTACGAGGTGACCGCGCCCGCGTGGCTGAAGCCGTGGATCGGGCTCGTGCGCGCGCGGCTCGACCACGCGGGGCTCGCGCACAACGACTACGTGGTCGGCATCGAGCACACGGGCGGGATGGACGAGGCGGTGCTGCTCGACGCGCTCGCGGCGCTGCCGCCGGGCGTCGGCGAGATCTACTGCCATCCGGCCGAGGCGGGCGAGGGCCCGGTCACGCCGACGATGGCCGGCTACCGTCCGGTCGACGAACTGGATGCGCTGCTGTCGCCGCGCGTCGCCGCCGCGCTGAAGGCGTCGGGCGCCGCGACGGGCGGCTTCGCCGCGGTGTTCGGCCAGGCCGCGTCGCCGCGCACCGCGCGCGCGGCGCGTCAACCGGGAGCGCAGCCATCATGAAGTGGATCAAATGGCTCGGCTGGCCGATCGGCATCGGGATCCTGCTCGCGCTGGTGCTGCACGAAGGCGTCGGCGACGTGTCGCGGATGATCGAGCAGGCCGGCTTCGCGCTGCTGTGGCTCGTGCCGTTCCATGCGCTGCCGCTGCTGCTCGACGCGTATGCGTGGCAGCTGCTGCTCGGCAAGCGCAGCTCGCTGCCGTTCCTGTGGTGGGTTGCGACCGTACGTGAAGCCGTGAACCGGCTGCTGCCGGTGGTCGGGATCGGCGGCGAGATCGTCGGCATCCGGCTTGCGCGCTGGCAGGTGCCGGACGCGAGCCGCGTGACCGCGTCGGTGATCGTCGAGGTGCTCGTCACGATCGTCGTGCAGTATGCGTTCGCCGCGCTCGGCCTCGTGCTGCTGCTCGCGACCACCCACAACATGGGCGGCGGCACGATCGGCCTCGCGCTGCTGCTGTCGCTGCCGCTGCCGGTGCTCGGCGTCGTGCTGATGCGGCGCGGCGGGATCTTCCATGCGATCGAGCGTTTCGCGGGCCGCCTGCTCGGCGATTCGCACCGGCTGCTGCAGGGCGTCGACGGCCGGCGGCTCGATACGGACATCGACGCGCTGATGTCGCGCACGGGCCTGCTGTTCAGCGCGTTCTTCTGGCAATTGCTCGGCTACGCGGTGGGCGCGCTCGAGATCTACTGGGCGCTCGCGCTGCTCGGCCATCCGGTGTCGATCGGCGGCGCGCTCGCGATCGAGGCGATGACCCAGGCCGCGCGCCATGCCGCGTTCATGGTGCCGGGCGGCCTCGGCGTGCAGGAAGCGACCGTCGTGCTGCTCGCGCAGATGTTCGGCGTCGACCGCGACACGGCGCTGTCGCTCGCGCTCGTGAAGCGTGCGCGCGAAGTCGTGTTCGGCTGCATCGCGCTCGGCTCGTGGCAGCTCGCCGAGCTGGTCCGCACGCGACGCCGGATCACCGCGCCCGCGTCGCGCGCGCCGCAGCCGGCGAAGGCCGCGCGCGAAACCGAAACGATGCACTGAACGAGACGGGCCGCGCGCCCGTCTCGTCTTTCCGCCTTGTCCCCCGCCTTGCCTCATCTCGCGCTTTCGGCGGCGCGCGGGTATGCTTGCCGCGTGTTTGTCTCGACGCCGTTTCCTCAGATGATTTTCCGTTTCCGGCTGTTTCCCGTCGCGATGCTGGCCGCCGCCGTGGCGCTGAGCGCGTGCGACGACAAGCAAGGCGAGCTCAACGTGCAACGTATCCGCGATTTCTTCAATGCGATCAAGCCGGCGCCGCTGCTGCTGAAGGGGCTGAAGCCGGGCGAGTCGACCGAGGCGGACATCCGCGGCACGATGGGCAAGCCCGAGACCGAGCGCGTGTTCACCGACGGCTCGAAGCGCCTCGAATATCCGCGCGGGCCGATGGGCAACCAGACGTGGTTCGTCGACCTCGACGCGAACGGGCGCTATGCGGGCGCGACGCAGGTGCTCACCGCGGCCAACTTCGCGAAGGTGCAGCCCGGCATGCATGCGGACGAGGTGCGGCGCCTGCTCGGCAAGCCGTGCGACGTCGCGCAGTATCCGCTGAAGCCCGAGACGGTCTGGAGCTGGCGCTGGCTCGAGGACGGCGTCAACCAGGACGCCTTCTTCAACGTGCATTTCGGGCCGGACGGGCTCGTCTACACGACCTCGCGCTCCGACATCCTGACGGGCCACTGATCGCTTCGCTATATCGAAAAAGCGACCGGAAAATTGCAAAAAGTCCGCTTCCCGACCGTTCGCCCGACGGTCAGCAAGCGGTTTTTTTCTTTTCGAAACAGACGTGTAGCGCACAGTTTGCAATGGTGCGGGGAATTGTTGCGATGCAGCAACCATGCGGACCGTGATTTGAGACAAACATTTTCGCTTGCGACTATCCGCGTCAGCCCGGCGTGGGGAGGATTCCGCGCCGGCATCCATTCCAACTCTGGAGACGCGCGTGTTCCTTTACGGCTTTGGTCCTGTCCTGTGGGCGGGCACCGTGCAGACGATCGAGCTGTCGGTGCTGTCGCTTGCCACTGCGGTGGCGCTGGGGCTGATCGGCGCAGTGGCGAAGCTGTCGCATAACCGGTTCCTGCGTTCGATCGCGACCGGCTACACGACGCTGATCCGCTCGGTGCCCGATCTGGTCCTGATGCTGCTGCTGTTCTACAGCATCCAGATCTGGCTGAACCAGTTCACCGACCTCGTCGGCTGGGAGCAGATCGACATCGACCCGTTCGTCGCCGGCGTGCTGACGCTCGGCTTCATCTACGGCGCGTACTTCACCGAGACGTTCCGCGGCGCGTTCCTGTCGGTGCCGCGCGGCCAGCTCGAGGCGGGCGCCGCCTACGGGATGAGCGGGCTGCGGGTGTTCGTGCGGATCATGTTTCCGCAGATGATGCGCTTCGCGCTGCCGGGCATCGGCAACAACTGGCAGGTGCTCGTGAAGGCCACCGCGCTGGTGTCGATCATCGGCCTCGCCGATGTCGTGAAGGCGGCGCAGGACGCGGGCAAGAGCACGTTCAACATGTTCTTCTTCATTCTCGTCGCGGCGCTGATCTATCTCGCGATCACGACCGTTTCCAACCTCGTGCTGATGCAGCTCGAGAAGCGTTATTCCATGGGCGTGCGGCACGCAGAACTATGATCGAGATTCTCCAGGAATTCGGCCAGGCGTTCCTTTACTGGGACGGCCAGCGCCTGTCGGGCCTCGCGGTCACGCTGTGGCTGCTCGTCGCGTCGATTTCGCTCGGCTTCGTGTGCGCGGTGCCGCTCGCGGTCGCACGCGTGTCGAAGAAGAAATGGGTGTCGATGCCGGTGCGCTTCTACACCTACGTGTTCCGCGGCACGCCGCTGTACGTGCAGCTGCTGCTGCTCTACACGGGCATGTACAGCCTCGAATTCGTGCGTTCGCATTCGCTGCTCGACGCGTTTTTCAGGAGCGGCTTCAACTGCGCGATTCTCGCGTTCGCGCTGAACACCTGCGCGTACACGACCGAGATCTTCGCCGGCGCGATCCGTGCGATTCCGCACGGCGAGGTCGAGGCCGCGCGGGCATACGGGATGACGCCGTTCACGATGTACCGCCGCGTGATCCTGCCGTCGGCGCTGCGTCGCGCGCTGCCGCTGTACAGCAACGAGGTGATCCTGATGCTGCACGCGACGACGGTCGCGTTCACCGCGACCGTGCCGGACATCCTGAAGGTCGCGCGCGACGCGAATTCGGCGACGTACATGGCCTTCCAGTCGTTCGGGATCGCCGCGCTGATCTATCTTGCGGTATCGTTCGCACTCGTCGCGGCGTTTCGCCGGGCAGAGCGCCACTGGCTCGCGTACCTCGCGGCCGGCCGTCATTGAATTCACTTCGAGGAGAGCCAGATGGCCGAGATCAATCAAACGAGCCCTGCCTGCAAGCTTGCGGCGCTCGACATTCACAAGCGCTACGGTGACAACGAGGTGCTCAAGGGCGTCTCGCTGAACGCGAAGGCCGGCGACGTCATCAGCATCATCGGCGCGAGCGGCTCGGGCAAGAGCACGTTCCTGCGCTGCATCAATTTTCTCGAGCGGCCGAATGCCGGGCAGATCGTCGTCGACGGCGAGGCCGTGCGCACCAGGACCGACAAGGCCGGCGCGCTCGAGGTGGCCGACCACAAGCAGCTGCAGCGGATCCGCACGAAGCTCGCGATGGTGTTCCAGCATTTCAACTTGTGGGCGCACATGAACGTGCTCGAGAACGTGATGGAGGCGCCGCTTCACGTGCTCGGCATTTCGAAGAAGGAAGCCGAGGATCGCGCGCGCGAATATCTCGAGAAGGTCGGCCTCGCGCCGCGGGTCGAGAAGCAGTATCCGTCGCACCTGTCGGGCGGCCAGCAGCAGCGCGTCGCGATTGCGCGGGCGCTGGCGATGCACCCGGACGTGATGCTGTTCGACGAACCGACTTCCGCGCTCGATCCGGAACTCGTCGGCGAAGTGCTGAAGGTGATGCAGAAGCTGGCCGAGGAAGGGCGCACGATGATCGTCGTCACGCACGAGATGGGTTTCGCGCGCAACGTGTCGAATCATGTGATGTTCCTGCACCAGGGGCGGACCGAGGAGCAGGGCGATCCGGCGGAGGTGCTGGTGCGTCCGCAGAGCGAGCGCCTGAAGCAGTTCCTGTCGGGCAGCCTGAAGTAACGCGACAGGGCAGGCTGCATACGTGGTACCGGTGTCCCGTCCCGCAGGCGCCACCCGCACGACGCAGGTGGTGATCGTCGCATTGCCGCCCGTGTCGATGTCGGGTGTGGGTCCGATCGTCGATGCGTTGAATCTCGCGAACGAGATCGACGGGCGGCTGTTGTATCGGTGGCAGGTGTGTTCGTGGGACGGGCGGCCCGTGCCGCTCGCCGGCGGCGCGCAATGGCATGCCGATGCGGTGTTCAACGATACGATCGCGTGTGACTGGCTGATCGTCGTCAGCGAGCGGTTCCAGCAGTTCGCGGACTACCGGTTGTTTCTTGCGAGCCTTGCGCGGGTGGGGCAGCGCACGCCGCTCGTGACGGGCATTCACCATGGCGTGTGGTGGCTCGCGATGGCGGGGCAGTTGTCCGGCTATCGCGTGAGCGTGAACTGGGAGACGTATCAGCAGTTTGCGGAGCAGTTCGAGCGGTCGATCGTCACGCAGCAGATCTTCGAGATCGATCGGGATCGGGCCACCTGTGCCGGTGGGCAGGCGACGGTCGATTTCATGCTCGCCATGATCGGCCGCGAGCACGGGCCGGAGCTTGCCGAACGGATTGCCGATGCGCTTGGCGCGGGCACGTTGCGCAGTGGCGAGGAGCGGCAGCGGATTCCTTTCGTGACGGCTCCCGGGGAGCGGCATCCTCGGTTGAACGATGCATTGCTGTTGATGGAAGCGAATGTCGAGGATCCGCTGACGACCGATGAAATCGCCGGGTTGGTCGGCGTGTCGCGGCGGCAGCTCGAAAGGCTGTTTCGGCAGTATCTCGGGGCGATGCCCTCCAAGTATTACCTCAATTTGCGGTTGCTGAAGGCGCGCACGCAGTTGCAGCGGACCAGCAAGTCGGTCGTGCAGGTCAGTCTCGCCTGTGGGTTTTCTTCTGCTGCGCACTTTTCTAACGCGTACCGCGAACGGTTTGGCGTGACGCCGCGGGAAGATCGGCGAGCCTGGCTCGAGAAGCAGACTGGCGGCGGCGGTGAGCCCCGCGCCGGGGCGCTTGTCGAGCGCGGGGATAAAGGGTAAGCGGGGCGGTTTGTCGTGAATTGCCCGTAATGCTCTCGGTCTGTTTGCGTCGCCCCTCCCCGGGGCGGGGGTCACTTTTCTTTGTCTTGCCAAAGAAAAGTAACCAAAAGAAAGGCGCCAGAAATGCCCAGGCCTACAGTGCGATCGGCAACCGAGTGGACCGCACAAAAGTGTCCGCGCCACGGCTCACATCAGAGTGGTTCGAGCAATGGTTCTGACTCGTCGCACCTCCCAACAAAGCGGTATACCGCCCGCTAGCTCCGTCCTCGCTGCGCTCGGCTGCAAGGTGTTTCAAGTCGCTAGGAGATGGTGTTTGCGGTGACCTTGCCAGACGCCTGCGACGAATTGCCGACGACGGCGCACATCCGTTCCCCAACGGCTGCGGCAGAGGTTAGCCGGCAAGACTTACGTACGGTGCGACGTATGGCTTGCAATAGAACAGCACGGCGAGCAACGTGACAACGAAAAGCGCTCCTCCCCAGCGACGTCCCGGCCACCGTTCATATGCCACCGCATTCAATATCGCGAACGTGATAGCGGGCCATAACAACATGGCGAACATGCCCCACAGGAACTTCGCATGCGATGTGCAGTGTTCCATGTCGTTGCAGCCTGTCGCATGTGACTTCACCTCGGGCCAATGAATGTGATTGACGGCGTAGATGGTCGCCCATGTGACGAGCAAGCCCCATGCGAACCCCAGTACAGCGAGCGCCATACGTTTCATTTCACTTCCCAGAAAAGGATTTCCTTGGAATCGGCAAGGTCGGAGAACCAGTTGTCGTTCGTCAGTGGATTTAGGAATTGCGACACGCCAATGCGAAAGCGTAAGAAACTCACGACGGACGGCGTAAGCGTGTCCTTGTTCCACAGGTCGATATGACCACCGCTCAGTGCGTCGGCCGAGTCGCCATCCTGACGCCAGTAGCCGAAAAAATAGATGATACCGGTCCGGCCTTTTACCTGCTCTTGCCAATCCGGGCCAGTGATTTTTTCCGGTCTGCCAAGCCCAAGGAACGGGCGAAGCTTTAACCATTCAGCCAGCTCGTACGCGCGCGTCGCTGTTGCTTTGCCGCGAAGTATCAGGCGGCCTAGCGTCTTCTTTCCCGGCATCGGCTTCAACACATTTTGTGAAAACGACTTCATGTCGCTCCCGATGCTGTGAAACGTGACGCTCATGCGAATGGCGCATTGATTCTCATATTCGCCAGTGGGGTCGTCATAGGGGGCATTCTTCGGATACGCATTCCAAAGCTCCTGAAAGGACAGTGCTTGAAGCTGTACAGATTTCGTTGATTTGGGCGTGTCATTCGTGCGGACCTTCGTAGATGGATTAGGCATGACTTGCCCCGTTGTGTTTTTTTGAAATTGCTTCGTCTCCCCAATAGACGGTGTAGTCTCCGGATCCGTCGCCGGTGTGGATGCGCGGTAGCTTGCCGCTTGCATCGAGCGCGCCGGACTGGATGCGGCCGTCGGCCATTTCGATGTAATAGGGGTAGCCCTCTGGACCATGAGCAGTACTGCCACTCGTCTTCGCTTCGACTTGCTCGTCGAATGCACCTTTCTTGATCGACACGATGCGGCCCGTTATCGTTCGGCACGAAACGACCTCCCCGAGACCCTTTAGTCCATCGTCACACCATGCTTCACCGGCATGCAAAGCAATGATGTGCGGCGGAGTCGCGCAGCCGCACAGGACAATATCGCGGTCTAGTGCGATCTCTCCTCGAAACTTGAGTCGATATGGCCCGCCCGCCTTTGCGATGATGCCGGTGCTTTGACATGCAATGCAGAACGCACTACCGCCAATCAAGGCTGCTTGATGCCTGCGGACTAGGAACGGTGGTCCGCTGTATGGGCTAATTGTTCCGCCGCTTGAAAGGCTATCGCCCACAACTGCAATTCTTCTATTCATCGCTTGGCCCTCTCGGAAAGTCACAATCGTAGCCGCACGGCGCAAGGGGGCATCTCGATATTGTTCGAGATACTTGAGATGGCGTGATCCATAGGGCAGCGCCAATTGCCGACCTGTGCCCAGCTGCTCCTTCGCTCGAGGAATGCGTCCCTGTCGGCCGAGCGTAGCGAGGATGGAGCTAGCGGGCGGTATACCGCTCCGTTGGATGTGAGTGGAGTCAGAACCATTGCTCGAACCACTCCGGGTTCCCAACTGGTGCGGACACTTCGGCGAGGGCCACTCTGGCGACCACGGCACCGGGAAGTCTTGCGTTGTCACAGCGCCTTTCTTTTGGTTACTTTTCTTTGGCAAGACAAAGAAAAGTAACCGCCGCCCCGCGCAGGGGCGACGCTAATAGACCGACACGATCACGGGTGCTTCACACTCAACGCAAGTGAACCGCCAAAAAAACCACCCTGACACCAAAACCCGCACCCTCCCGCCCGGAAGGGCAAGATAGCGGCAGAAAAAGGTGCTTCCGATAGAACCCGTCGCAATTCCGCAAGACGCTTGCGCCACCCTTACCTAAACTTGAACCTATCGCTTCAAGCCCTCTTACGAAATCGAAAGGAACCGCCATGACGAACCTGACCGTGACCCGCCAGACATTCGACGAAGTGATGGTGCCGGTATTTTCCCCCGCCCCGTTCGTGCCGGATCGCGCAGAGGGCTCGCGCGTATGGGACACGGCAGGCCGCGAATACGTGGATTTCGCATGCGGCATCGCCGTGACGTCGCTGGGCCACGGCCACCCGGAACTGCTGAAGGTGCTGGACGAGCAAAGCCGCAAGCTCTGGCACATCGGCAACGGCTACACGAACGAGCCGGTGCTGCGCCTCGCGAAACGCCTCGAAGCACTGACCTTCGCCGACCGCGCCTTCTTCGCGAACTCGGGCGCTGAAGCGAACGAAGCCGCCCTGAAGCTCGCCCGCCGCGTCGCCTTCGAACGCCACGGCGCAGACAAATACGAAATCGTATCGTTCGTGCAGTCGTTCCACGGCCGCACGTTCTTCACGGTCAGCGTCGGCGGCCAGCCGAAATACTCGGAAGGCTTCGGCCCGGTGCCCGAAGGCATCAAGCACCTGCCGTTCAACGACATCGAAGCGGCCAAGGCCGCGATCGGCCCGAAAACCTGCGCGGTGATCGTCGAGCCGGTGCAGGGCGAAGGCGGCGTGATCCCCGCCGATCCGGCCTTCCTGAAAGCCCTGCGCGAAGCATGCGACGCCAACAACGCACTGCTGATCTTCGACGAAGTGCAGACGGGCGTCGGCCGCACGGGCCACTTCTACGCATACATGGACACGGGCGTCACGCCGGACATCCTGACCACCGCGAAGGCGCTCGGCAACGGCTTCCCGATCGGCGCGATGCTGACGACCAACGAACTCGCCGCCCACTTCAAGGTCGGCGTGCACGGCACGACCTACGGCGGCAACCCGCTCGCGTCGGCGATCGCCGACAAGGTCGTCGAACTGATCGGCGACCCGGCGCTGCTCGAAGGCGTGCGCGAACGCAGCGTGCGCCTGAAGGGCGCGCTCGAACGCATCAACGCACGCTTCGGCATCTTCAAGGAAGTGCGCGGCAAGGGCCTGCTCGTCGGCGCGGAACTCACCGCCGCCTTCGACGGCCGTGCAAAGGACTTCGTCAACGCCGCCGCCGAGCAGGGCGTGATCATGCTGATCGCGGGCCCGAACGTGCTGCGCTTCGTGCCGTCGCTGGTGATCCCGTTCGACGTGCTCGACGAAGGCCTCGCACGCTTCGAGAAGGCGGTCGAACAGGTGCTCGCCGCACAGGAAGCCACCGCGCGCTGAACGGCGCGTCCATCGCAGACAGGAACGACGATGCTATTTGTTCGCCCCGGCAAACTCACGGATCTCGATGCGCTCGCGCAGATGGCGCGCACGGCGCAGCCGGTCCTGCACTCGCTGCCGCACGATCGCGCGGCACTCGAGGCGCGCGTCGCGCTCTCGGAGGATTCGTTTCGCACGGACGTCGACTTCCCCGGCGAGGAGTTCTATCTCTTCGTGCTGGAAGACAGCACCACCGGCAAGCTGCTCGGCACCGCCAGCATCGTGGCGGCGGCCGGCTACTCCGAACCGTTCTACGCATTTCGCAACGACGCGCTGATCCATGCGTCGCGCGAACTGCACGTGAACCGCAAGATCCACGCGCTGACGATGTCGCACGAGCTCACCGGCAAGAGCCGGCTCGCGGGCTTCTACGTCGATCCGTCGCTGCGCGGCGACGCGGCCGCGCACCTGATCTCGCGTGCGCGGATGATGTACATCGCCGCGAACCGCCGCCGCTTCACGCCCGAGGTATTCACGCTGCTGCTCGGCGTGAGCGACGAGAACGGCGCGTCGCCGTTCTGGGAAGCGGTGGGCCGCAAGTTCTTCGGCCGCGATTTCGCCGACGTCGACATCGCGTCGGGCGGCCGCAGCCGCACCTTCATCGCCGAGGTGATGCCCGCGTATCCGCTGTACGTGCCGCTGCTGCCGGAAGCCGCGCAGCGCGTGCTCGGCGAACCGAACGCCACCACGCTGCTCGCGTACGACATCCACCTCGAGGAAGGCTTCGAGACGGACCGCTTCGTCGACATCTTCGACGCGGGCCCGGTGCTGACCCAGCAGGTCGACCGCACCGCGTGCGTGAAGCACGCGGCCGAGCGCACGGTGCGCGAGGCCGCGCACCAGCAGGGCGACGTCGCCTACCTCGTGTCGAGCGGCAGCGGCGAGTCGTTCCGCTGCGTGCTCGCCGATCTGCCGGGCGATGCGGGGAATGACGCGCCGCTCGCAAGCGACGTGCGCGCGGCGCTGAACGTGAAGGATGGCGATGTCGTGCGCTGCGTGCCGCTGCACCAGCGCGACGACGAAGATTTGAAGGGAGACGCAGCATGATCGTCGTTCGGGTCGTACAAACGGGCGACGTGGACGCGCTCGTGTCGCTCGCCAAGGAAACCGGGCCGGGCCTGACCACGTTCAAGCCCGACCGCGACGCGCTCGCCGCGCGCATCGAACGCACCCGCCGCACGCTCGCGGGCCAGGCCGCGGCAGGCGAAGCCGGCTACTTCTTCGTGATGGAAGATTCGGCGACGGGCGACATCGCGGGGGTGTGCGGGATCGAATCGCAGGTCGGCCTCGAGCAGCCGTTCTACAACTACCGCGTGAGCACGGTCGTGCACGCGAGCCAGGAGCTCGGCGTGTGGACGCGCATGCACGCGCTGAACATCTCGCACGACCTGACCGGCTACGCGGAAGTGTGCTCGCTGTTCCTGAGCCCGCGCTATCGCACGGGCGGCGTCGGCGGCCTGCTGTCGCGCTCGCGCTTCATGTTCATCGCGCAGTTCCGCGAACGCTTCCCGGAACGCATCTGCGCGGAGCTGCGCGGCCACTTCGACGAGGACGGCACGTCGCCGTTCTGGCGCGCGGTCGGTTCGCACTTCTACCAGATCGACTTCAACGCCGCGGACTACCTGAGCTCGCACGGCCGCAAGTCGTTCCTCGCGGAACTGATGCCGCGCTACCCCGTGTACGTCGACCTGCTGCCGCAGGACGCGCAGGACGCGGTCGGCCTCACGCACCGCGACACGCTGCCGGCGCGCAAGATGCTCGAAGCGGAAGGGCTGCGCTACCAGAACCACGTCGACATCTTCGACGCGGGCCCGGTGCTCGAATGCCACGTCAACGACCTGCGCACGGTGCGCGAGAGCGTCGTCGTGCCGGTGTCGATCGGCTCACCCGACGCGCGGGATGACACCCCGAAGTCGCTCGTGTCGAACACGTCGCTCGGCGATTTCCGCGTCGGCGTCGCGCCGGGCGTCGTCGCGAACGGCGAATTCGTGATGTCGGCGGCCGACGCCGCCGCGCTCGACGTGAAGGCCGGCGATCCGGTCCGCGTGCTGCCGCTCAAAGTCAAACAGGGATAAACGAATCATGACGGAACTCTTCATCGACGGCGCCTGGGTTGCAGGCTCGGGCCCCGCCTTCGCGTCGCGCAACCCCGGTACCGACGAAATCGCGTGGCAGGGCGCCAGCGCATCGGCCGCCGACGTCGACCGTGCGGTCACGAGCGCGCGCCGCGCATTCGCCGAGTGGTCGGCGCTCGCTTTCGAAGCGCGCTGCGAGATCGCGAAGCGCTTCGCGGCGCTGCTCAACGAGCGCAAGGAAGCGCTCGCCGCGGCGATCGGCCGCGAGACCGGCAAGCCGCTGTGGGAAGCGCGCACCGAAGTCGCGTCGATGGCCGCCAAGGTCGGCATCTCGATCCAGGCGTACCAGGAACGCACCGGCGAGAAGCGCCAGGACATGGCCGACGGCGTCGCGGTGCTGCGCCATCGCCCGCACGGCGTCGTCGCGGTGTTCGGCCCGTACAACTTCCCGGGCCATCTGCCGAACGGCCATATCGTGCCGGCGCTGATCGCGGGCAACACGGTCGTGTTCAAGCCGTCGGAACTCGCGCCGGGCGTCGCGCGCGCGACCGTCGAGGTGTGGAAGGACGCAGGCCTGCCGGCCGGCGTGCTGAACCTCGTGCAGGGCGAGAAGGACACCGGCATCGCGCTCGCGAACCATCGCCAGATCGACGGCCTGTTCTTCACCGGCAGCTCGGACACGGGCACGCTGCTGCACAAGCAGTTCGGCGGGCGTCCGGAGATCGTGCTCGCGCTCGAGATGGGCGGCAACAACCCGCTCGTGATCGGCGAGGTCGAGGACATCGACGCGGCCGTGCATCACACGATCCAGTCGGCATTCCTGTCGGCCGGCCAGCGCTGCACCTGCGCGCGCCGCATCTTCGTGCCGCAGGGCGCGGCCGGCGACCGCTTCCTCGCGCGCTTCGCCGACGTCACCGCGAAGATCACGGCGGACGTGTTCGACGCCGATCCGCAGCCGTTCATGGGCGCGGTGATCTCGGCGCGCGCGGCCGCGAAGCTCGTCGATGCGCAAGCGCGCCTCGTCGCGCAGGGCGCGAAGCCGATCATCGCGATGGCGCAGCGCGACCCGCGCCTCGGCTTCGTGAACGCGTCGATTCTCGACGTCACGGACGTCGCCGCTCTGCCCGACGAAGAGCATTTCGGCCCGCTCGCGCAGATCATCCGCTACGCGACGTTCGACGAAGCGATCGAGCGCGCGAACGACACTGCATTCGGCCTGTCGGCGGGCCTGCTCGCCGACGACGCGCGCGCGTGGGAGCACTTCCGCCGCACGATTCGCGCGGGGATCGTCAACTGGAACCGGCCGACCAACGGCGCGTCGTCCGCCGCGCCGTTCGGCGGCGCGGGCCGCTCCGGCAACCACCGCCCGAGCGCGTACTACGCGGCCGACTATTGCGCGTTCCCGATGGCATCGGTGGAAAGCGCCCAACTGACCCTGCCCGCGAGCCTGTCGCCGGGCCTGCATTTCTGATCGAGGGAACGACGATGAACGCACAAGAAGCCAATTTCGACGGACTCGTCGGCCCGACCCACAACTACGCCGGGCTGTCGTTCGGCAACGTGGCGTCGCTGAACAACGAGAAATCGGCCGCGAACCCGAAGGCCGCCGCGAAGCAGGGCCTGCGCAAGATGAAGCAGCTGGCCGACCTCGGCTTCGCGCAGGGCGTGCTGCCGCCGCAGGAGCGCCCGTCGCTGCGCCTGCTGCGCGAGCTGGGCTTCTCGGGCAAGGACGCGGACGTGATCGCGAAGGCCGCGAAGCAGGCGCCCGAGCTGCTCGCCGCCGCGAGCTCGGCATCGGCGATGTGGACGGCCAACGCGGCCACCGTCAGCCCGTCGGCCGACACGAGCGACGGCCGCGTGCACTTCACGCCCGCGAACCTGTGCAGCAAGCTGCACCGCGCGATCGAGCACGAGGCGACGCGCCGCACGCTGTCGACGCTGTTCGCCGATCCGAGCCGCTTCGTGGTGCACGAGGCGCTGACCGGCACGCCGGCGCTCGGCGACGAAGGCGCGGCGAACCATACGCGCTTTTGCGCCGAGTACGGCAAGCCGGGCGTCGAGTTCTTCGTGTACGGCCGCTCGGAATACCGCCGCGGGCCGGAGCCGAAGCGCTTCCCGGCGCGCCAGACCTTCGAGGCGAGCCGCGCGGTCGCGCATCGCCACGGGCTGAACGAGGAGGCGACGGTCTACGCGCAGCAGGATCCGGACGTGATCGACGCGGGCGTGTTCCACAACGACGTGATCTCGGTCGGCAACCGCGACACGCTGTTCACGCACGAGCGCGCATTCGTCAACAAGCAGGCGATCTACGACACGCTGACCGCGGCGCTCGACGTGCGCGGCGCGCGCCTGAACGTGATCGAGGTGCCGGACGCGGCGGTGAGCGTCTCCGACGCGGTCACGTCGTATCTGTTCAACAGCCAGCTGCTGTCGCGCGCCGATGGCTCGCAGGTGCTGGTCGTGCCGCAGGAATGCCGCGAGAACGCGAACGTCGCCGCCTACCTCGACAGCCTCGCGGCCGGCAACGGCCCGATCCGCGACGTGCTGGTGTTCGACCTGCGCGAAAGCATGAAGAACGGCGGCGGCCCGGCCTGCCTGCGCCTGCGTGTCGTGCTGAACGACGCGGAGCGCGCGGCCGTCACGTCGAACGTGTGGATCAACGACACGCTGTTCGCATCGCTCGACGCGTGGATCGAGAAGCACTACCGCGACCGCCTCGCGCCGGAAGACCTCGCCGACCCGGTGCTGCTCGACGAGTCGCGCACCGCGCTCGACGAGCTGACGCAGATCCTGCGCGTCGGGTCGCTGTATGACTTCCAGCGCTGAGGCCCGCATGCGCGACGCGGCGTGGCTCGACGACTTCCTCGCGTTCACGCTGGCCGGTGAAGCGCCGGCGGCGCGCGACGGCGTGTGCGCAGGCGGCGCGGTGCGCTGGCAGTGGCAGGGCGAAGGGCTGCTCGTGCTCGAACCGCGCGACGCCGATGCGGCGTCGCGCCGCAGCGTGCTCGTGTCGGCCGGCGTGCACGGCGACGAAACCGCGCCGATCGAGCTGCTGTCGCTGCTGGTGCGCGACGTCGCCGCGGGCACGCTGCCGCTCGCGTGCCGGCTGTTCGTCGTGCTCGGCAACTCGCCGGCGATGCGCGCGGGCGAGCGCTATCTCGACGACGACCTGAACCGGCTGTTCAGCGGCCGTCACGCGCAGGTGCCGGACAGCCGCGAGGCGCCGCGCGCCGCGCAGCTCGAAGCGGCCGCCGCGGCGTTTTTCGCCGATGCGCCGGATGCGCCGGGCGCGCGCTGGCACATCGACATGCATACGGCCATTCGCGCATCGGTGTTCGAGCAGTTCGCGCTGCTGCCGCATACGGGCACGCCGCCGGCGCGCACGATGCTCGAGTGGCTCGGCGATGCGCGCATCGCGGCGGTGCTGCTGCACACCGCGAAGGGCGCCACGTTCTCGCACTTCACGGCCGAACACTGCGGCGCGCTCGCGTGCACGCTGGAGCTCGGCAAGGTGCGGCCGTTCGGCCAGAACGACCTGACGCGCTTCGCGCCCGCGGACCAGGCGGTGCGCCGGCTCGTGTCGGGGGCGCAGCGCGACGCCGATGCGCCGCTGCCGCGCGTGTTCACGGTGATCGACCAGATCACGAAGCAGAGCGACGCGCTGGAGCTGTTCGTCGCGGCCGACGTCGCGAACTTCACGCCGTTCCCGCGCGGCACGGTGCTCGCGCAGGACGGCGCGTACCGCTACACGGTGCGGCACGACGAGGAGCGGATCGTGTTTCCGAACCCGTCGGTGAAGCCCGGCCTGCGCGCCGGCCTGCTCGTCGTCGATACCACGCGCGAGACGCTCGACGCGCTCGTCTGACCCGCCGCCCTCGGGCGCCTTGCGTATTTGCGACATCGTCTTGCAAGTTCGGCATCGCGCCCGTGCGGCGCCGTGCGCGCAGTGCAGCAACCGCCGCGGCGGGCTGCATTGCCGGACGGCGTGCGCGGATTGGTACAATCGCGGCCTTGCGGCTGTTGCGCCGCATCACGGCGGCGCGCCGCGATTGTCCGGCCGTTCCGGCCCTGCAATGATGCAGCGCCCGTTGTTTGAGAACTATCGTTCGTATCGAGGAGATTCCCCTGATGAAGTTGGATTGGCGAAAGATGGCCGCGCACGCGGCGGTGACGGCGGTGGCCGTGGCGGCTGGCAGCGCGTTCGCGGCGGATCTGAAGGAGATCCGTTTCGGCGTCGAGGCATCGTATGCGCCGTTCGAGTACAAGACGCCCGACGGCAAGCTGACCGGCTTCGACATCGACATCGGCAACGCGGTGTGCGCGAAGCTGAAGACGAAGTGCGTGTGGGTGGAGAACGACTTCGACGGCCTGATCCCCGCGCTGCAGGCGCGCAAGTTCGATGCGATCAACTCGGACATGACGATCACCGACCAGCGCAAGCATGCAATCGCGTTCACCGATCCGATCTACACGATCCCGAACCAGCTGATCGCGAAGCAGGGCAGCGGCCTGCTGCCGACCCCGCAATCGCTGAAGGGCAAGCGCGTCGGCGTGCTGCAGGGCACGATCCAGGAAGCGTACGCGAAGAAGAAGTGGGCGCCGGCCGGCGTCGAAGTCGTGCCGTACCAGACGCAGGATCTTGCCTATGCGGACCTGAAGTCGGGCCGTCTCGATGCCGCGTTCCAGGATTCGGAAGCGGGTTCGAAGGGCTTCCTGTCGAAGCCGCAGGGCGCGGGCTTCGCGTTCGCGGGCGGCACGGTGAGCGACGCCGAGATCCTCGGCTCGGGCGTCGGTTTCGGCCTGCGCAAGAACGACGCGGCGCTGAAGACCGCGCTCGATCAGGCGCTCAAGGAACTGAAGGCGGACGGCACGATCGACAACCTCGCGAAGAAGTACTTCAGCGTGCCCGTGACGCTCAAGTAAGCGCGCACGAATCCGTCGCACGAAGCAAACCGGCCGCTGATGCGGCCGGTTTGCGTTTGGGAACGGGATTCGACGGGAAGCGCGCGGGGCCGCTCAGGCCTTGAAGAAGCGCCCCAGCTCCCGCGCCATCTCGTTGAGCACGGCCATCTCCTGCTGCGTGATCTTGCGTGCGGGCTGCGCGCCGGCCCAGTCGCCGTACAGCAGCGCGACCGTCGACCCGCCGACGCGCACCGGCAGCAGCACGAACGCGTGCGCGTCGTCGAACGCGTCGAGATACCACGCGGGCAGGCGTTTCACCATCTTCGGCTCGCGCGCCTGCTCGATGAAGATGCCGACGGAGTTGGTGATCGCGAGGTGGAACACGTCCGGCTCGAAACGCTCGTCGAAGCGCAGCTGGCCGAGCGCCGCGTCGACGTCCGCGCCGAAGCCGAGGCGCGCGGCGAACATGCCGTCGTCGTGTCGCACGAACATCACGGTGCGGGTGAACGCGAGGCCCGCGAGCAGGCTTTCCGACGCGAGCGCGAGCACCGGCGTGAGCACGTGCTCCGACGGCAGCGCACGCAGGTCCGACAGACCGGCTTCGAGGCAGGCCTCGGGCTCGCCCTGCGCGCGCGCGATCGCGTCCGCGTTGGCGCGCAGCTCGACGATCTCGCGCATCACGGTGTCGCTCGCCTCTTCGCGCGCGAGCAGCTCGGCCATCTCGACGAGCGCGTCGGGCTCCGTGTCGAGCGCCGTGCCGTAATGCTGCGCGAGCGACGCGATACGCGCGTCGCGCTGCGGGCTCGCGGGCATCGCCAGCGCGTTCGCGACGTCGGTCGAGCAGCGGCTCACCGCACGCAGCCAGTCGACTTCGCTGGCCGGGCTGTCGTCGTCGGTCGTGTCGCGCGACGCATCGTCGCCGTCGCCCGCGAGGCTGGCGAGCTGGTCGTCGTCGGCCATGCCCGCGCGGATCACGTCGGGCAGCCGCCAGCGGGTCGCGGCCTCGAGGCCGATCTCGTCGAAGCCGACGCCGAGCACGTCGACGCAGGCCGTCGCCTCGTCGCCGTGCAGCTCGGCGGCGCGCCGGCGGATCCGGTCCCATTCGCTGTCGAGATAGCAGACGACCAGCAGCTTGCCGACCTGGCGCATCAGCGTGCAGACGACCGCTTCCTCGCCGGCGCGCAAGTCCGCGTGCTCGGTCAGCTTGCGCGCGACGCAGCCCGACAGCAGCGCGCGGTTCAGCTCGAGCTTCGCGTCGATCCGGCGCGGCGTGCTCTGGTGGAAGTGATCGACGAGCTTCAGGCCGACGACGAGGTGGCCGACCGCGTCCATGCCCAGCACCATCAGCGCGCGGGTGACGGTCGTGATGTTGCCGCCGAACGCCATGTACATCGCGGAGTTGGCGAGCCGCAGCACTTTCTGCGTCAGCGCGAAGTCGGACAGCACGACGCGCACCAGCGCGGTGAAGTCCAGGTCGTCGTTCTTCATCGCGGCCATGGTGGCGCGCAGCGATTCCGACAGCAGCGGGAAGTCGCCCCGTTCGTTCATCCGGGCCCACAGCTTGTCGAGCAGCGCCGTCCGGGGCAGGTGTTCGGTGATTGACATACGGATCTGTTCGGTTCGCGGCGGCGGCGCGTCAGGCCGCCGCGTGCAGGCGGAGCTGCTGCGCCTCGAAGCGCTGCGCCAGTTCCTCGGACGGCAGCGCCTGGCAGACGAGCCAGCCCTGGATATGGTTGCAGCCCATTTCGGTCAGCAGCTCGCGCTGCGCCTCGGTCTCGACGCCCTCGGCGACGAGTTCGAGGTCCAGCGTCTGCGCGAGACCGACCACCGCCGACACGATCGCGCGATCGTTGCGCGAGGTCAGCAGGTTCTCGACGAAGCTGCGATCGATCTTCAGTTTCGCGAGCGGGAAGCGCTGCAGGTAGGCGAGGCTCGAATAGCCGGTGCCGAAATCGTCGATCGCGAAGCGGATGCCGAGATCGGTCAGCTCCTCGAGCAGCGCCTTCGCATGCGCGGGATCGTGCATCAGCAGGCTTTCGGTGATCTCGAGCACGATGCGGCGCGGGTCGATGCCGGTCAGCGTGATCGCATCGCGCACGCTCTGCGTGAAGCGCGGGTCGCGGAACTGCTGCGGCGACACGTTGACCGCGACGTACTGCAGCGCGAGCCCCTGGCGGTCCCACGCGACGAGCTGCATGCACGCGGCCTTCAGCACCCAGTTGCCGAGGTAGTTGATGAGGCCGATCGATTCCGCGAGCGGGATGAAGGTGGCCGGCGGCACGAGCCCGTGCACCGGATGCCGCCAGCGGATCAGCGCCTCGACGCCGACCACCGCGCCCGACTGGCTGCGCGTGATCGGCTGGAAGTGCAGCGAGAATTCGCCATTGCGCACTCCGTCGTACAGGTCGGCTTCGAGCTTCAGGCGCTCGGCGTCGGCCGGATCGTCGATCGGCGTGTGGAACGCGAGCGCATTGCCGCCCGATGCCTTCGCCTGCTCGAGCGCGTGATCCGCGCGGCGCAGCAGCGGGCTGTGGTGCTGCGCGCGATGCGGCGCCGCGCGCTCGTCCGGATACAGCGCGATGCCGATGCTCGCGGACAGGTGCACCGGTTGCCCGTGGTACACGTACGGCTGGCGCACCGCGGCCTGCAGCCGGCGGCCGAGCGCGCCGGCGATGTCGCTCGCGAGCCCGCGGTCGGGCGCGGTGAACACCACCGCGAACTTGTCGCTTGCGACCCGCGCGAGCTGTTCCTGCGGCGCCATCAGCGCCTGCAGCCGCTGCGCGGTCTCGCGCAGCAGCGTGTCGCCCGCGTCGTAGCCGAGCGCGCGGTTGATCCGCTGGTAGTCGTCGAGGTCGAGCAGCACCAGCGCCGCGCAGGTGCCCGTCTCGTCGGCGGTCTGCTGCGCGCGCATCAGCGCCGGCACCAGCGCCGACAGGTTGTCGAGCCCGGTCATCGGGTCGTGGTGCATCTCATAGGTGAGGCGCGCCTCGAGCGCGCGCCACGACGACACGTCGAACGCGGCGATCGCGAAGCCGTCGACGCCGTGGTGGCGGCTCTTCACCGCGCGCACCTCGACGTCGAGCGGGTAGGTCAGCGACTTGACGATGCACATCGTGGCCTTCTCGACCTGGCCGGAGCGCGACGCGCGCGCGAGCAGGTCTTCGAGCGCCGCGGTATCCTGTTCGGCGATCAGGTCGCGCAGCGTCAGCGTGTGCAGATAGTCGCGGTGATAGCCGATGAAGCGCAGGCTTGCATCGGACACGTAGAGAAAGCGCAGCTCGCGATCGACGTGGGCGAGGAAATCCACCGGGCCGACCGTCTGCTCCAGCCAGCTGCGCACGGTGTCGTCGCGACGCGGCGCGCCGGCGCGCGCGGGCATCAGCGCGCCGCCCGACCAGGCGAAGCGGCGCAGCGTATGCAGGGCGCTGCGCCAGGAGCCCTTGCGTGGCGTCTGTTTCCTGTTGGCTTCCATGTTTCTCGCTGACGTGAAGGGCTGGAACCGGTTGTCCGGAAGCAATAACGGCAAACTGCGCGAAATCTTTAATGCGCAGCCAGCATGGGAGCGGTTCCGCGCGACCGGAGTGCCGCCAGTGTTCGGCAGGCGAACGCCGGTGTGACCCGTATCGAGGCTGACTTTATAAGAAATGAGGAAGTTGATGAAGCGAAAACTGATGATGTGCGCCGCCGCGGCGCTGGTGGCAGGCCACGCGCTGACCGCGCAGGCGGAACTGAAGGCCGGCGACGCCGCGCCGGATTTCACGACGCAGGCGTCGCTGGCCGGCAAGACTTACACGTACGCGCTCGCCGACGCGTTGAAGAAGGGGCCGGTCGTGCTGTACTTCTACCCGGCCGCGTTCACGAAGGGCTGCACGATCGAGGCGCACGCGTTCGCGGATGCGGTCGATCACTACAAGACGTACGGCGCGACGGTGATCGGCGTGTCCGCCGACGATATCGGCACGCTGACGAAGTTCTCGGTCAGCGAATGCCGCAGCAAGTTCCCGGTTGCCGCCGACCCCGACGCGAAGATCATCCGCGCATACGATGCGAAGCTGCCCGCGCTCGACCGCGCGAACCGCGTGTCCTATGTGATTTCGCCGGACGGGAAGATCCTGTACGCGTACACGAGCATGTCGCCGGACAAGCACGTCGAGAATACGCTCGGGGCCGTCAAGGCATGGGCGCAGGCGCACCCGAAACCGTGACGTGACCGGTGCGGCCGCCCCGCGGGGCGGCGCGCGGGCGTCAGGCGCGCAGCGCCTGCTCGATCGGCACGCCGCCGCCGACGAAGCCGATGGTCTTGCGCGAGATGCCGAGCTTGATCGCCTCGATCGCGGCCCATGCGACGTCCTGGCGCGACACCGGCGGCGCATGGTCGAGCCGTTCCTCGGTCAGCGCGATCTTGCCGACGCCGGGGCCGTCCGCGAGCGGGCCGGGGCGCAGGATCACGTAGTCGACGCCCGATGCGATCACGTGCTCGTCGCCTTCGAGCTTCATCTGCGAATAGTGGCGCAGCGCGCCGGGGCTGCGTTCCGGCCAGTAGGCCGACAGCGAGCTGATCACGACCAGCTTCTGCACGTTGCAGGCGAGTGCGTAATCGGCCGCGCGGGCAACCGCGTCGCGGTCGACCTGTTCTTCCTCGGCGGCGCCCTCCGATTCAGCCGAACCGGCCGCGTAGATCGCGTGCGTGATGCCCTGGAACGCGTGCGAGAAGTCGCCCTTCAGGTCGGCCTCGATCACCTTCGCGCCCGGCAGCGTGTAGCCGGGCCGGCGCACGAGCGCCGTGAGCTCGAATTCCGGCTGCTTCAGCAGCAGATCCGCGCAGGCCTGGCCGGTGCGGCCGGTTGCGCCAATCAGCAGTACCTTCGTCGTCATGAAACTGCTCCTTGATCGATGCGTCGTCGGTCCAGATGGGGACGGACGACCGATACTCAAGTGTATGTCGAATTGGCGCGGCGGCGGGCGGGTAATTGGGGGCGTACCGGCGAGGGCGTACCGGTGAAGGAAACGCAACGGTACTCACGCGCAATGGGGGAATGGCCCGCCGACCGGCTATCATGTGCGCGACGCATTTTCCGCCGCCGCGTTGCGACGCGCCGGCCAACCGGTTGGAGTACACATGGCATTACCCCTGGATAACGTCAGCATGGCGGTGTTCTGCGATTTCGAGAACGTCGCGCTCGGCGTGCGCGACGCGAAGTACGAGAAGTTCGACATCAAGCCGGTGCTCGAGCGGCTGCTGCTGAAGGGCAGCATCGTCGTCAAGAAGGCCTATTGCGACTGGGATCGCTACAAGGGCTTCAAGGCGTCGATGCACGAGGCGAGCTTCGAGCTGATCGAGATTCCGCACGTGCGCCAGTCGGGCAAGAATTCGGCCGACATCCGGCTCGTGGTCGACGCGCTCGACCTGTGCTACACGAAGTCGCACGTCGACACCTTCGTGATCATCAGCGGCGACTCGGATTTCTCGCCGCTCGTGTCGAAGCTGCGCGAGAACGCGAAGAAGGTGATCGGGGTCGGCGTGAAGAAGTCGACGTCGGACCTGCTGGTCGCGAACTGCGACGAATTCATCTTCTACGACGACCTCGTGCGCGAGCAGCAGCGCACGCTCGCGAAGCGCGAGCAGCAGCAGCGGGCGGCCGGCAACGGCGGCGCCAAGCGGCCGTCCGACGAGCCGTCGCGCAAGCCCGAGCTGGAGGCGCGCAAGGCCGAGGCGATCGCGCTGGCGGTCGAGACCTTCGATGCGCTCGCGTCCGAGCGCGACGACGTCGGCAAGATCTGGGCGTCGGTGCTCAAGAGCGCGATCAAGCGCCGCAAGCCGGATTTCAACGAGTCGTATTACGGCTTCCGCGCGTTCGGCAACCTGCTCGACGAGGCGCAGGCGCGCGGCCTGCTCGAGGTCGGCCGCGACGACAAGTCGGGCGCGTTCGTGTCGCGGGCGCGCCAGGCGGCCGTGGCGGAGCCGGCGCACGTCGACGTGCCGTCGTTGGCCGATGAGTCGCGGGCGGCCGAGCCTGCGCAGGCCGGGCGCGGGCGTCGCCACGGGCGGCACGGCGCGCCGCGCGCGCACGACGCGGCGCCGGCGATGGTCGAGGCGGTGACGGCCACGGCGGTGGAGGCCGACGCGGAAATCGCCGATCACGCCGGGGCGGCAGAGGCGGGCGATGCGAGCGGTGCGCACGAAGTGCACGGTGAGCACGGTGAGCACGACGAGAAGAAGGACGGCCGCAAGCGCGCGCGCAAGACCACGGCAAAGAAAGCCGCGACGAAGAAGGGCGACGCGAAGAAGACTGACGCGAAGGCAGCCGGCGCACGGCACGCCGACGAGCAACACGGCGACGCGAAGCAAGGCGAGCGCAAGCACGGCGAGGGGAAGCATGCGGAGCGGGCCCGCACGGAGACGCCGCAGGTCGAGATGAACTTTGTCGACAGCGCGCATGGCGACGCACCGTCAGCAGGCACGAAGGCGACTGCCGTCGCCGCCGTGGAGCCGCAACCCGAAGCGGCCGCCGACGCCAAGCCGAAGAAGCCGGCCCGCAAGGCCGCGCCCCGTGCGCGACGGCCGCGCAAGACCGCGACGGCGGCGGAATGAACGCCGGATGACGCGTGCCCGATCGGCGCGTCAGCGCGCCGCCGGGCCGGCCGGTGTGCGCTGACGCGTCACGCCTGGCCGTCCAGCACGTACGGCCGCGTCATCACTTCCAGGAAATGGCCGTCCGGGTCGTCGAAATAGAGCCCCCGGCCGCCGTTGTGCCGGTAGATTTCGCCGGCGCGCTGTTTCGACGGATCGGCCCAGTACGTCAGCCCGCGCGCTTGAATGCGCGCAAACACGCGATCGAATGCCGCCTCGTCGATCAGAAACGCATAGTGCTGCGTCGCGATCGCGCCGCTGCGCTCGTAGAAATCGAGCGATACGCCGTTCTCGAGCTGCACGACCAGCATCGGTCCGAACGGGACCGGCGGCGGCAATTCCAGCAGGTCCGTGAGAAACCGGGTGGACGCGAGCTTGTCGCGGCACCAGACGATCGTATGGTTCAGCTGCACGTTCATGTTGGGTCCCCGGAGGAAGGGCGCGGCAGCGCGCATGCACACACGATAGACGATGCCCGCCCGCGTTCAAGGCGGATCGGCGGCGGGAGGGGCGGCCGGCGGGCGCGCTCGCGCGTCCCGCCGGCGATCACGGCCGGGTGCCGTCAACTGCCCGCGACCGTCGCGCCGCCCGACGCGCCACCGCCGCGCCGCTTCTCGACCCACACCCGCAGCCGGTCCATGTACAGGTAGACGACCGGCGTCGTATAGAGCGTCAGCACCTGCGACACGATCAGGCCGCCGGCGATCGCGATGCCGAGCGGCGCGCGCAGCTCGGCGCCGTCGCCGCTGCCGAACGCGAGCGGCAGCGCGCCGAGCAGCGCCGCCATCGTCGTCATCATGATCGGCCGGAAGCGCAGCCGGCACGCCTCGCGGATCGCGTCGAACGACGACATCCCGCCGTTGCGCGTCGCGTCGATCGCGAAGTCGACCATCATGATCGCGTTCTTCTTCACGATGCCGATCAGCAGGATCACGCCGATCAGCGCGATGATGCTGAACTCGGTCTTGAACAGCAGCAGCCCGAGCAGCGCGCCGACGCCGGCCGACGGCAGCGTCGACAGGATCGTGATGGGATGGATGTAGCTCTCGTACAGGATGCCGAGCACGATATAGACGGCCATCAGCGCGGCGAGGATCAGGATCGGCTGGTCGTCGAGCGATTTCTGGAACGCCTGCGCGGTGCCCTGGAAGCTGCCGTGGATGGTCGGCGGCATGCCGATCTCGGCCATCGTCTGGTAGATCGCCTGGGTCGCGGTCGACAGCGACATGCCGGGCGGCAGGTTGAACGAGATCGTCGTCGCGACGAACAGCCCCTGGTGGTTGACCGACAGCGGCGTGGTGCTCGGCCCGAACGACGCGATCGACGACAGCGGCACCATCGTCGACTTCGACGTCGACACCGCCGCGCCCGACGACGCGCTCGACTTGCCGCTCGCCGCGATCGAGTTGAGCGCCTGGTTGCGCGCGGAATCGGACGCGATCGCGGCAGCGCTCTGCACGCCCGTGCCGGCGCTCGACGTGCCGGCCTTCGTCGCGACGTAGGTGCCCGCTGCCGCGTTGGTCGTCTGCGCGCCGCTCGCGCTGCCGCCCGACGTGCTGATCCACACCTGGTTCAGCATTTCCGGGCTCTGCCAGTACTTCGGCGCGACTTCCATCACCACGTGATACTGGTTCAGCGGGTTGTAGATCGTCGAGACCTGGCGCTGGCCGAACGCGTCGTACAGCGTGTTGTCGATCTGCGCGGGCTTGATGCCGAGCCGCGCGGCGGTCGCGCGGTCGATCGTCACCATCGCCTCGAGGCCGCCCTGCTGCTGGTCGGAGTTCACGTCGGTCAGCTCGGGGCGCTTCTGCAGCGCCTCGGTCAGGAGCGGCCCCCACTTGTACAGCTCGGCGCTCGAATCGCCGAGCAGCGTGAACTGGTATTGCGCGCTGCTCTGGCGGCCGCCGACGCGGATGTCCTGCGCCGCCTGCAGGAAGGTGCGCGCGCCCGCGACGTCGGCGAGCCTCGGGCGCAGCTGCTGGATCACCTGGTCGGCCGACAGCCTGCGTTCGGTGCGATCCTTCAGCGTGACGAACATGAAGCCCGAGTTGGTCTGCGTGCCGCCCGTGAAGCCCGCGACGCTCTTCACGTTCGGGTTCGCCTGCACGATGCGCATCATCTCCGAGAACTTCAGCTTCATCGACTGGAACGACGTGCTCTGGTCGGCCTGGATGCCGCCGATCATCAGGCCCGTATCCTGCTGCGGGAAAAAGCCCTTCGGCACGACGACGTACAGGTAGACGTTCAGGCCGACTGTCGCGAACAGGATCAGCAGGATCATCAGCGGATGGCGCAGCGACCACGACAGCGAGCGCTCGTAGCCGTGCTGCATGCGCGCGAAACCGTGCTCGAGCCAGCGCGCGAAGCGGCCCTCGGCGCGCTTGTCGTGCGGCTCGGGCAACAGGCGCGCGCACATCATCGGCGTGACGGTGAGCGACACCGCGAGCGACACCGCGATCGCGAGCGACAGCGTGAGCGCGAATTCGCGGAACAGGCGCCCGACGATGCCGCCCATCAGCAGGATCGGCAGGAACACAGCGACCAGCGAGATGCTCATCGACAGCACCGTGAAGCCGACCTCGCGCGCGCCGTCGAACGCGGCCTGCAGCCGCGGCGTGCCGTTCTCGATGTGGCGCGAGATGTTCTCGAGCACGACGATCGCGTCGTCGACGACGAAACCGGTCGCGACGATCAGCGCCATCAGCGACAGGTTGTCGATCGAGAAGCCGAGCAGGTACATCGCGCCGAACGTGCCGACGATCGAGATCGGCACCGCGACGCTCGGGATCAGCGTCGCGCGCCAGTTGCGCAGGAACAGGAACACGACCATCACGACGAGGCCGACCGCGATCAGCAGCGTGTGCTCGGTGTCGCGCAGCGACGCGCGGATCGTCGTGGAACGGTCGAGCACCGGCGTCACCTCGATGTCGGCGGGCAGCGCGGCGGTGAGCTTCGGCAGCGCGGCGCGCACGCGGTCGATCGTCTCGATGATGTTCGCGCCGGGCGAGCGGTAGAGGATCACCAGCACCGCGCGCTTGCCGTTCGCGAGGCCGAGGTTGCGCAGGTCCTCCACCGAATCGACGACGTCCGACAGGTCGGACAGCCGCACGGCGGCGCCGTTGCGGTACGCGACGACGAGGTCGCGGTATTGCGACGCGTGCGACGCCTGGTCGTTCGTATAGAGCTGGAAGCGCTGCGGGCCGAACTCGATCGCGCCTTTCGGGCTGTTCGCGTTGGCGGACGCGAGCGCGGCGCGCACGTCTTCCAGCCCGATCCCGTAATGGAACAGCGCGTGCGGTTCGAGCTCGACGCGCACCGCGGGGTTCGCGGAGCCGCTCACCGACACCTGGCCGATCCCCTCGACCTGCGACAGCGACTGCTGCAGCACGGTCGACGCGGCGTCGTACAGCTTCGCGGGCGACGAGGTTTCCGACGTCAGCGACACGATCATGATCGGCGAGTCGGCCGGGTTCACCTTGCGGTACGTCGGGTTGCTCTTGAGCGCGGCGGGCAGGTCGGCGCGCGCGGCGTTGATCGCCGCCTGCACGTCGCGCGCGGCGCCGTCGATGTCGCGGTTCAGGCCGAACTGCAGGATGATCCGCGCGTTGCCGACGGTGCTGGTCGACGTCATTTCCGACACGTCGGCGATCGAGCCGAGGTGGCGTTCGAGCGGGCTCGTCACGCTGGTCGCGACCGTCTCCGGGCTCGCGCCGGGCAGCGACGCCTGCACCGAGATCGTCGGGAAATCGACCTGCGGCAGCGGTGACACGGGCAGCTTGATGAACGCGAACAGGCCCGCGAGCGCGACGCCGAGCGCGAGCAGCGTGGTCGCGACGGGGCGGGTGATGAAGGGGCGCGACAGGTTCATCGCTTACGCATCCGTGCGCGTGCCGGCGGCCGGGCCGCGGCGTTCGAACCAGCCGCGCACGCGGCGCGCGAGCGAATCGAAGCCGAGGTAGATCACGGGCGTCGTGAACAGCGTCAGCACCTGCGACACGATCAGGCCGCCGGCGATCGCGATGCCGAGCGGCTGGCGCAGCTCGGAGCCCGCGCCGGCGCCGACGATCAGCGGCACCGCGCCGAGCAGCGCGGCGAGCGTCGTCATCAGGATCGGCCGGAAGCGCAGCAGGCACGCCTGGTAGATCGCCTCGCGCGGCGGCTTGCCTTCCGCGCGTTCGGCCTCGAGCGCGAAGTCGATCATCATGATCGCGTTCTTCTTCACGATGCCGATCAGCAGCACGATGCCGATGATGCCGATGATGTCGAGGTCGTGCCCGGTGATCATCAGCGCGAGCAGCGCGCCGACGCCCGCCGACGGCAGCGTCGACAGGATCGTGATCGGGTGGATGTAGCTCTCGTACAGCACGCCGAGCACGATGTACATCGTGATGACCGCCGCGAGGATCAGGAACAGCTGGTTCGACAGCGACGCCTGGAACGCGAGCGCCGCGCCCTGGAAGCGGGTCTGGAACGACGCGGGCAGGCCGATGTCCTGCTCGGCCGCGGCGATCGCCTTGACCGCCTCGCCGAGCGACGCGCCGGGCGCGAGGTTGAACGAGATCGTCGTCGACGGAAACTGCGACACGTGCGCGACGAGCAGCGGCGACGGCCGCTCGTGGAACGTCGCGATCGACGCGAGCGGCACCTGGCCGCCGCCGGCGGACGGCAGGTAGATGTTGTTCAGCGAGTCGGTGTAGTGCTGCATCTGCGGCTCGGACTCGAGGATCACGCGGTACTGGTTCGACTGCGTGAAGATCGTCGACACGATGCGCTGGCCGTATGCGTCGTACAGCGCGTTGTCGACGGTCGCGGGCGTGATGCCGAAGCGCGCGGCGCTCGCGCGGTCGATCTCGACGTACACCGACTGGCCGCCGTTCTGCAGGTCGGTCGCGACGTCGGCGAGCGACGGCTCCTGCTTCAGGCGCGACACGAGCTTCGGCACCCAGGTCGCGAACTCGTCGTTGTTCGGGCTCGTCAGCATGAACTGGTATTGCGTCGGGCTGACCGTCGAGTCGATCGTCAGGTCCTGCACCGACTGCAGGTAGAGCGAGATGCCGGGCACGTGCGACACGCGCTGCTGCAGGCCGCGGATGATCTCGGCCGCGGTTTCCTTGCGCTGGTCGCGCGCCTTCAGGTTGATCAGCATCCGGCCGCTGTTCAGCGTGATGTTGGTGCCGTCGACGCCGATGAACGACGTCAGGCTCTCGACGTTCGGATCCTTCAGGATCTCGGCGGCGAGCTGCTGCTGGCGCTCGGCCATCGCGCCGTACGAGATCGACTGCGGCGCCTGCGTGATCGCCTGGATCACGCCGGTGTCCTGCGACGGGAAGAAGCCCTTCGGGATCAGCACGTACAGCAGGCCCGTCAGCACGAGCGTCAGCACCGCGACGACGAGCGTCGAGCGCTCGCGGTTCAGCACCCATTCGAGCGCGACCGCGTAGCGCGCGATCACCCGGTCGATCGCCTGGTGCACGCGCGCCTCGAAGCGGTGGCTCTCGGGCGGCGGCGAGTGGCGCAGCAGCTTCGCGCACATCATCGGCACGAGCGTGAGCGACACGATCGCCGAGATCACGATCGTCACCGCGAGCGTGATCGCGAATTCGTGGAACAGCCGCCCGACCACGTCGCCCATGAACAGCAGCGGGATCAGCACCGCGATCAGCGACACCGTCAGCGAGATGATCGTGAAGCCGATCTGCTTCGAGCCCTTCAGCGCGGCCTCGAGCGCCGAGTCGCCTTCCTCGACGTAGCGCGCGATGTTCTCGATCATCACGATCGCGTCGTCGACCACGAAGCCGGTCGCGATCGTCAGTGCCATCAGCGACAGGTTGTTCAGCGAGAAGCCGGACAGGTACATCACCGCGAGCGTGCCGATCAGCGACAGCGGCACGGACAGGCTCGGGATGATCGTCGCGTAGACGTTCGCGAGGAACAGGTACATCACCAGCACGACCAGCGCGACCGCGACGCCGAGCTCGAACTGCACGTCGCGCACGGCCGCGCGGATCATCGTCGTGCGGTCGGTCACGATGCGCACGTCGAGCGCGCCGGGCAGCGATTCCTGCAGCTTCGGCAGCTGCGCCTTGATCGCGTCGACCGTCTGGATCACGTTCGCGCCCGGCTGGCGCTGCACGTTCAGGATGATCGCGGGCTCCGAATCGACCCACGCGCCGAGCTTGGTGTTCTCCGAGCCGGCGACGATCTTTGCGACGTCGGTCAGCATCACCGGCCGGCCGCCCTTGTATGCGACGACGGCGTCCTGGTACTGGTCGGCGCTCGTCAGCTGGTCGTTCGCGTTGATCGTGTACGCGCGCGTCGGGCCGTCGAAGTTGCCCTTCGGCGTGTTGACGTTCAGGTTCGAGATCGTCGTGCGCAGGTCGTCGAGGTTCAGCCCGTACTGTGCGAGCGCGGTCGGGTTCGCCTGGATCCGCACGGCCGGCCGGTTGCCGCCCGACAGGCTGACGAGGCCGACGCCCGCGACCTGCGAGATCTTCATCGCGAGCCGCGTATCGGCGAGATCCTGCACCTGCGTGAGCGGCAGCGTCTTCGACGTGACGGCGAGCGTCAGCACCGGCGCGTCGGCCGGGTTGACCTTCGCGTAGATCGGCGGGGCGGGCAGGTCGGACGGCAGCAGGTTGCCGGCCGCGTTGATCGCGGCCTGCACTTCCTGCTCGGCGATGTCGAGCGGCAGGTCGAGGCTGAACTGCAGCGTGATCACCGACGCGCCGGCCGAGCTCTGCGACGACATCTGGTTCAGCGACGGCATCTGCCCGAACTGCCGCTCGAGCGGCGCGGTGACCGACGACGTCATCACCTCGGGGCTCGCGCCCGGATAGAAGGTCTGGACCTGGATGGTCGGGTAGTCGACCTGCGGCAGCGCCGCGAGCGGCAGGAAGCGCAGCGCGACGAGGCCGGCCAGCAGGATGGCCGCCATCAGCAGCGCGGTGCCGACCGGCCGGAGAATGAAGATGCGGGACGGATTCATCGTGCGGCCTGCGCGTTATTGAGCCTGCGATGCGCCGCCGTGATGCCGGCCGCGGTGCTCGCCCTTCGCGCCGGAGGCTCCCGAGGCGCCGCTCGCGCCGTTCGCGCCCGATGCGCTTTTCGGCTTGTCGGCCGGGATCGTGATCTTCGCGCCTTCGCGCAGGCGGTCCGAACCGTCGGTGACGACCCGCTCGCCCACCGCGAGGCCGTCGGTGATGCTGGTGCGCTCGCCGTCGACCGGGCCGACCTTCACCTTGCGCACCGTCACCGTGCTGTCCGGCTTGACGACGTACACGAACTGGCCGATCGAGCCGGTCAGCACGGCTGCGGTCGGCACGATCGTCGCGTCGCGCACGACGTCGACGAGCAGCCGCGTGTTGACGAACTGATTCGGGAACAGCAGCCCGCCCTGGTTCGCGAAGGTCGCGCGCAGCTTGACCGTGCCGGTGGCCGTGTCGATCTGGTTGTCGAGCGTCTCGAGCGCGCCCGTCTCGAGCGGCACCGTGTTGTTGCGGTTGTACGCGGTGACCGACAGCTTCTTGCCGGCGTTCACCTGCTTGAGGATCTGCGGCAGGTTGTCCTCGGAGGTCGTGAACAGCACGCTGATCGGCTGGATCTGCGTGATCACGACGAGGCCGTTCGTGTCGCCCGGCGTGACGTAGTTGCCGGGGTCGACCTGGCGCAGGCCGACGCGGCCCGACACCGGCGCCGTGATGCGCGCGTACACGAGGTTCAGCTTCGCCGAATCGATCGCGGCCTGGTCGGTCTTCACCGTGCCCTCGTATTGCTTGACAAGCGACGCCTGCGTGTCGACCTGCTGCGACGCGATCGAATCCTGCGCGAGCAGCGTCTGGTAGCGCTTCAGGTCGAGGCGGGCGGTCGCGAGGAGCGCCTGGTCGCGCGCATGCGTGCCTTCGGCGTTCGCGAGCGCGTTCTGGTACGGGCGCGGGTCGATCTGCGCGAGCACGTCGCCTTTGCGGACGAGCTGGCCTTCCTGGAACGCGACCGACTGCAGGTAGCCGGACAGCTGCGTCTTGACGGTCACGTTCGCGAGCGGCGTCACGGTGCCGAGCGCGGACAGCACGACCGGCATTTCGCCGCGCGTCGCGGTCGCCACCTGGACCGGCTGCGGGATGCTCGCCATCGCGGCCGGGCCGCCGCGGCCATGCCGGCCGCCGCCCGCGTCGGCATCCGCGCCGGGCTTGCCGGCGGGCGCGCCGCTCCACGGATGCCACCACAGCAGGCCGCCGGCCACGGCGAGCGCAAGCGCGCCGAGCATCAGCGTGCGGCGCGGGCGGCGTGCGGCGGGGGAGGCGGGCACAGGTTCGTGTGCGGGGGGCGTGGGCTTTTGTTGGTTGTCCATCGGTTCGGTCTGGAAGACGGCGCGGCGTGCCGCGAAGTAGGCGGCGAAGCGGGCTGCGCGTGGGCATGCGGCGTCAGGCGGGCCGGCCCGGCCGCGGCCTGCGCGGGAAAAGAGCTGTGCGCACCGCGAGGGCGGCGCGACGATGGGCATGATGCTACGTGCCGTCCCCGTTACAGTCCAGCGGTCTATCTTTCAACGGGTTACGGTCGTTACAGAACGCGCCGGACCGCGCGCGGGTGCACGCGGGTGCAATTACGCGCGGCTGCGCCGGGCCGGTGCGCCGCCGATCTCGCGCGTGATCTTCGCGATGCATTCGTGCAGCGCGGGCACCGCGTGCTCCGCGAGCCATTCGGGTGGGCACTGATGCGCCGCGCCGCCGCAATTCACCGAATAGCATTGCCCGGACGGCCCGACGAAACCCGCGGCGACCGCGTTCAGGCCCTCGCGCCATTCGCCGATCGCGATCGTGTGGCCGTCGCGCGCCGCTTCGTCGAGCGCCGGGTTGAGCCGCGCGAACACATGCGGCCAGTCGTCGCCGGCGGCGGCCCGCAATGCGTCGATCAGCGCGCGGCGTTCGTCGGTGTCGAGGGCGGCGAGATACGCGCGGCCGACCGCGGTGCGCGCGATGTCCATCCGCGAGCCGATCTCGAGCCGCGTGACGAGCACCGCCGAGCGTGGCCGGATCACGTCGATCGCGACCATGTCGAGGCGGTCGCGCACCGCGAGGTGCACGGACAGCGACGTGCGTTCGGCCAGCTCGATCATGAACGGCCGCGAACGCGCGCGGATGTCGAAATTGCGCAGGAAGCCATGGCTCAGCTCGAGCACCGACGCGGTCAGCACGAAGCGCTCGCTGTCCGGCAACTGGAACAGGAAGCCGGCGCTGACGAGCGTCGCGGTGATGCGCGACACGGTCGGCTTCGGAATACCGGTCAGTTCGGTCAGCTCGCGGTTGCTGACCGGCGCGTCGGCGGCGGCGATGCGCCGCAGCACGGCCAGGCCGCGCGCAAGCGCGGTAATCTCGTCGGGGGACGAATCGCGTTCGCGGGGAGCAGGCGGGTTCACGGGTGTCGACACGGGGCGTTCTCTCTATTTCCGAAACTTGATTTCAATTTTGTTTGATTTGTAGGATGATTGTCAAAGAATGCATGTTATCCGGATGAACCGTTCATCGTATGGGATTTTACGGGTTCACCCTTGGTTTATTAGGAAAACGCTGAAGCTTGCAACACTGTAAACCGTATCGGCAGCTGCAAATACCGCTTGACTTGTCGGTCGGAAACGGAAAGAATGTCTCACGTTTTCGAAACATCGTTTCGGAGTTTAACCGGCAACGTTGTTTCGCGCAGTCTCTCAGGTTCTAGCACGGCCCTCGGAATGGCTAGAACTTTTTTAGCGCCACGGTCTCCGTGGCGCTTTTTTTTGTCCGTTCGCCGCGCAGCGCCATCTGCGCGCCCGGCCCGCATTATCCCCCCGTCCCCGAATCGTCCCGCGCGAATGCGCGCTGCCGGCGCGCGCGCAAAAAAAACGCGATGCCGCAGGGGCATCGCGCGAAAGACGGCGTAGAGCCGACGAATGAAACGTGATGAAGAAGCGGGGGCTGCGCCGGGCGTCAGGCCTTCGCGAGCTTGATGCTCGTCGGCTCGGCCGTCAGGTAGCCGACGCTCGCGCCGAAGCGGTCCTTGTAGTTCGCGCGCACGAGCGGGTCGAGCGTCGGCTTGACCTTGTCGTGCAGCGGCGACTCCCAGTCGCCCGCGTGCTGGAAGTTGCTCATGATGTACGTCCAGCCGTTGATCTCGTCGACCGCGTGCAGGCCCGTCGATTCGGCGCCGGCCGGGCAGGACAGCACGCGCGCGAGCGCCTTCGTGTCGACGTTGTACGCCCACAGGAAGTTGGTCACGTGCATGCCCGAGTCCTCGCCGATGAACAGCGTGCGCAGCTTTTCCGAGAACTTCAGGTTGTCGGGGTTCGCGATCTTGTCCGGGTTCGCGAGGTTGCCGAGCGCGTCCGCGGCGGCGAGATCCTCGCCGACCAGCGCGGCCGGCGCGGCCATGTCGACCGGCACCCACTCGCTGTCGATCGCGGCGCCCGTCGTGTCGCGCTGGCCGCCCTTCAGGTTCAGCGCGTAGACGGCGCCCGCGGCGATCTTCTTGTCGACCGCGACGTCGCGCGACGCCGCGTTGCCCTTGACCATCGACGTCTCGATCCGCGACATCGCCGTGTAGACGATCTTGTCCTTCGCGTTCACCGTCGTGCCTTCGAGCTTCGTGAAGCCCATGCTGCCGCCGAGCAGCGCCGCGTAGCGGTGCGTCTCGAGGAACGCGGCGGCTTTTTCCATGCCGGGCTTCACGCGGATCCAGTTGAACTTGCCGCCGAAGTGGACCTTGGTGAAGCTCGCGTCGGCCGGATCGGTCGTCGCGACGTCCATGATGTCCGATGCCTTCAGCGTGTTCGCGAGCGCCTCGATCTCGGCGCTCGTCGCGTGGCCGATCCTGATCCACGTGAGCGTCGCGGCGCCCGCGCCGGCCGACGACGTCTGCGTCCACTTCGCGACGTACAGCGTGCCGGCCGACAGGTCGGCCGCCTTGTCGGCGACGAACATGAACAGGCCGCCGTTGGTCGCGTCGTCGCCCATCATCACGGTGCGCTGGTCGGGCAGCACCTGGATCAGCTCGTGCGAGATGCGGCCGAGGCAGTAGTGCTTCTTCACCGTGCCGGTGCCGTCCGGGTTCACGGTGATTTCGGGCAGGTGGCCGTAGTGGTACGGGTTCGCCTTCGTCTCGTCGCCGAAGGTGTTCTTGCTGAATGCCTTGAACTGCGCGTCGGTCGCGGCCTTCGTCGCGTCCGGTTCGTATTCCTCGCTCGACAGGTGCGTGCCCCACGGCGACAGGCTCGCGCCGCAGGTGATCCACAGGCCGTGCGCCTTCGACGTGTCGACGTTGTGGTACTTGACGAGCTTCAGCGCGCCGGTGGCCGGATCCTGGTCGAGCGTGAGCACCGCGATCGGCGACGGCAGCTGGCCGTACTGCGACACGCTCGCCTGGTCGCGCGTCGTGTATTCGAACTGCACGACCGCGAACACCGTGTTGCCCTTCACGCCGGCCACGCTGGCGTTCTTCAGCGTCAGCAGCGAGCTGCCGTCCGGGCAGTCCGAATAGAACTGGCGCTCCTTGCCCGCGACCGAGCGGTCGATGATCGGCTGGTTGTTGATGTCGTAGTAGCCGCCCGCGAGGATCGTGCCGCCCTTGCCGTCCGGCACCAGGTCGCCCGTCACGAAGAACGGCTTGTACGCGAGCGTGTAGTTGGTCGACGTGCCGTCGGCGAAGGATACCGACAGCGTCGAGCCGACCGTCGTCGTGGCCATGGCCGCCGCGTTGGCGAGCGTGGGCGCCGCCATCGGCGAGAACGTCGCCGCGGCGAACGCGGCGGCGGCCGGCGTCGACGCGGGATTGTCGTCGCCGCCGCAGCCCGTCAGCATGGCGGGCAGCGCGAGCCCGGAGAGCGGCAGCATGGGTGCGCCGGCGAGGATCTTCAGGGCGTGACGACGGGAAGCATTGGGCAACGCGGGCATGTGGTGTCCAGTTTCGGTTGTTGGAAGAATGTCGCCTTCACGTTGCTTGCGATCGCAAGCCGTACGAAGGCGAATTGAAAACTGGACAGCAGTTTAGGGACGCTCGATGAAAGTTTTTTGAATTGAAGTTGTAGGGGTGTCGAGCGCCTGCTCGAATTTCAATCGCGCTCGGGCGTTGCCGAGATGCGATGGATCGACAGGTCGGCGCCGTCGAATTCCGCCTCGCGGTCGAGGCGCAGGCCGACCGTCGCCTTCAGCGCGCCGTACACGAGCGTGCCGCCGGCCAGCGCGATCGCGATGCCGCCGAGCGTGCCGACGAGCTGCGACATGAACGACACGCCGCCGAGGCCGCCGAGCGCGGGCAGCCCGAACACACCGGCCGCGATGCCGCCGAGCGCGCCGCACATCCCGTGCAGCGGCCACACGCCGAGCACGTCGTCGATGCGCCACTTGTTCTGTACGCGGGTGAACATCGCGACGAACAGCGCGCCGGCCGCCGCGCCGGTCGCGAGCGCGCCGATCGGGTGCATCACGTCGGAGCCCGCGCACACCGCGACGAGCCCCGCGAGCGGGCCGTTGTACGTGAAGCCCGGGTCGTTGCGGCCCGCGAACCACGCGGCGAGCGTGCCGCCGACCATCGCCATCAGCGAGTTCAGCGCGACGAGGCCGCTCACCTTGTCGAGCGTCTGCGCGCTCATCACGTTGAAGCCGAACCAGCCGACCGCGAGCACCCACGCACCGAGCGCGAGGAACGGGATGTTCGACGGCGGGTGCGCGGCGATCCGGCCGTCGTTGCCGTAGCGGCCGTGGCGCGCGCCGAGCAGCAGCACCGCGGGCAGCGCGATCCAGCCGCCGAACGCGTGTACGACGACCGAGCCCGCGAAATCGTGGAATGGCGCGCCGAACGCGTGCGCGAGCCAGGCCTGCACGCCGTAGCGCTCGTTCCACGCGATCCCTTCGAAGAACGGGTAGAGGAAGCCGACGATGATCAGCGTCGCGACGAGCTGCGGATTGAACTTCGCGCGCTCGGCGATGCCGCCGGAGATGATCGCCGGAATCGCCGCGGCGAACGTCAGCAGGAAGAAGAAGCGCACCAGCGCATAGCCGTTGTGCTGCGACAGCGTGCCGATGTCGTCGAAGAACTCGACGCCGTACGCGATCGTGTAGCCGATGAAGAAGTACGCGATCGTCGACACCGAGAAATCAACCAGGATCTTCACGAGCGCATTGACCTGGTTCTTCCGGCGCACCGTGCCCAGCTCGAGAAATGCGAAGCCCGCGTGCATCGCGAGCACCATGACGGCGCCGATCAACAGGAACAGCGTATCGACGCCGGATTTCAGACCATCCATTCCAAGGCTTCCTTGCGCAAAAAACGGGCAAGGAACGCAAAAATCGAGCCAAGCTGGTGAATGCCTGCGTGGAATTGGTGCGGCGCGCCGCGCGGCGCGGCATGCCGACGGTGCGCGGGTGCACCGTGGCGTCACGGCGGCGACCGGGAGAGGGTACGGGCCGCACGCACATGGTGCGGCGTGGGTCGGGCTGGTGCGCGCGAGATGCCGGATGGTGCGGCGTGCGCACCTCGGTGGCGCGTCAGGCGTGCGTAAACAACGCGCGTGGGCGGCGCAGCCGCAGCGCGCACACCGCCCAGTAAGCGGCGACCGACGCCAGCCCGAGCGCGGCGAACGCGATCGCCGCGCATCCCGCCGGCGACGCGTTGTCGCCATCGCTGATCAGGATGCCGCGCACGACGATCAGCGCGGCCGTCCAGAAGCCGAGGATCGCCTGCGACATCAGGCGGGCGGATTCGATGCGGCGCTGGCGGCCGATATCGGCCGGATGGCGCGTGTGCGGCGCGCGCAGGCACAGGAACAGGCTGACGGCCAGCAGGGCCGCCAGGGCGATGAGCCAGTTGATGAGGAAATTCATGGACGTCGGGATGCGGGCGAGGCGGGTTGAAGCTGCATCACTGTAGAGGGATCGCGCGCGCGATTGAATCAGACGAGTCCGAAATTGAAAGCTATCTTTAACCTGCGGTTGGCGAACGCGGCGGGCATCGGCGGTATCATCGTCGTCGGTTCAACTAGGAAGGCCGTGCGACGCGCGGCCAGGACATGCTGATGAAGATGAAGACATGGCGATTGGGAGGCGGGCCCGCGCTGGCGGCCGCCGCCGCGTGCGCGGCGCTGCTGCTCGCGGGATGCGACAAGCAGGACGCGCCGCCCCCGCAATCCGACACCGCCGCGAGCGCGGCCGCCGACGTCGCGAAGCACGCGACGCAGGCGATCGACCAGATGGCCAGCACGGTCAACCAGCAGCTCGGGGTCGCGAAGGCGGGCATCGCGTCCGCGGCGTCGGCCGTGCCGCCGCTCTCCGCGAGCGGCCTCGCGTCCGCCGCGCAGGCGCAGTTCGATGCGGCAGCGTCCGCGGTCGTCGCCCACGCCGCGTCCGAGGCTGGCGCACGGATCGCCGAGGCGGGCCGCAAGCTCCAGCAATGGAGCCAGCAGGGCGCATCCGCGGCTACGCCGGCAAGCGGCCATTGATTGATCGGCCACTTGCGCGATCCGTTAAATGTACTTATCATGGTTACATATGTTGCCGGCCGCAGTCGGGGCCGGCGACGCCGAGTGAGTCAGGAATGAATACCAGCAGCCGCTTCGCGTTTGCCGTGCACGTGCTTGCCTTGTTGTCGATGCAGGAAGGCGAGCCGCTGTCGTCCGACATGATCGCCGGCAGCGTGAACACGAACCCGGCGCTGATCCGCCGGCTGCTGTCGATGCTGGCGGCCGCCGGGCTGACGACGTCGCAGCTCGGCGCCGGCGGCGGCGCGCTGCTGGCGCGCGAGCCGGGCGGCATCACGCTGCTCGACGTCTACCGGGCAGTCGACGACGCGCAGCTGTTCGCGCTGCACCGCGAGGCGCCGAATCCCGCGTGTCTCGTCGGGCGGCACATCCAGGGTGCGCTGACCGACTACATCGGCGATGCGCAGCGCGCGATGGAAGCGTCGCTGGCGACCCGCACGCTGGCCGACGTGACGGCCGACGTGCTGAATTCCGAGCAGCTTCGGCTGCATTCGGCCGGCGCGGGCTGACGGGCGGGCAGCAGGGCAGTGAGCCGGGCGGCGCGACAGCGGCGGCCGGCGCAACGGGGTCGATCAATGGATCGTCCCATTTTTTTCGCACTTATATGTAATTGGAAAAGTTACATATTTTTTGGAGAATCGACATGACGCAACGTACCTTGAACATCGCACTCTTCGGCGCCACCGGCACGATCGGCTCGCGCATCGCCGCCGAGGCCGCGCGACGCGGCCACCGCGTGACGGCGCTGTCGCGCACGCCGGGCGCGAGCGCCAACGGCATCACCGCGAAGGCCGCCGACCTGCTCGATCCGGCCAGCATCGCGGCCGCGCTGCCGGGCCACGACGTCGTCGCGAGCGCGTACGGCCCGAAGCAGGACGATACGGCGAAGGTGGTCGCGGCCGCGCGCGCGCTCGTCGACGGCGTGCGCCAGGCGGGCCTGAAGCGGCTCGTCGTGGTGGGCGGCGCGGGTTCGCTCGAAGTCGCGCCGGGCAAGCAGCTCGTCGACGTCGACGGCTTTCCGGACGCGTACAAGCCGGTCGCGCTCGCGCATCGCGATGCGCTCGCGTTCCTGCGCACCGTCAACGATCTCGACTGGACGTTCTTCGCGCCGGCCGCGCTGATCGCGCCGGGCGAGCGCACGGGCGTGTTCCGCACCGGCGTCGGGGCGCTGATCGTCGATGCGAACGGCGACAGCAAGATCTCGACGGAAGACTACGCGGTGGCGTTCGTCGATGCGCTCGAGCAGGGCAGCTTCGTGCGCGAGATCGCGACCGTCGCGTACTGAGCCGCACGGCAGGCCGCATGACGCGGCTGCCGGCCCGTTTCGGCGGGGCCGCCGCCGCTTGCGGCTACACTAGGCGATCCGTGTTACCCCAGACAGGATCGCAATTTGCTTTCGTTCTCCTTGCAATTTCTGGGCTGGGCCTTGATGGCCTGCTGTCTTGTGTTGCTGTTCCGCCGCGTCGCGACGGGCCGGCCGCTCCGGCCCCGTATCTCGTCCGGCATGGTCGTATTCGGCGTTGCGCTTGCGTGCGCACAGCCGGCATCGGCTGCGGCCGTGCCCGGACTCGCCGCTTTCCAGACGCTGATGACCCCGGCGGTGGCCGATGCGCCCGCGTCGGCGGCGTCGGGCGCGGCTGCGTCGGGCGCCGCGGCGGCATCGGCGCCGTCGCCGGCGAGCGCCGCCGAGATCGCGCAGTCGTTCAATGCGGTGATCCGCATGCTCGACAACGACCGGCAGCGCAGCGCGCTCGTGTCGCAGCTCAAGGCGCTGCGCGACGTCGCGCAGACCGCGCAGGCAGCGTCCGGCGCATCGGCCGCGTCGGCCGCGAACGCGGGCCTGTGGGGCGCGATCGCGTCCGGCATGGCGTCCGTCGAATCGAGCATGAAGCAGGGCGACTCGCCCGTGCGCTACTGGGCGGGCCGTTTCAACGCGGCCGGCAACGAGCTGTACACGATCATGAGCGGGCACGGGCCCGACTCGTTCGGCCGCGTGCTGCTCGACTTCGCGCTGCTGCTCGTCGGCTGGGGCGCGTGCGCGGTCGTGCTGATCGCGATCCAGCAGCGGCTTGCCGCGCGCCTCGGCGTGGCGATGAGGCTCAATCCGAACCCGAGCGCGCACGAGATGTTGATGTTCGCGCTGCGCCGCGTCGGCCCGTGGATCATCGCGTTCGTGCTCGTGCTGACGATCGCGCGCAACCTGCCGGAATCGCTCGGCCGCACCGTCGCGCTGGTGATCGCGTACGCGATCGTCGCCGGTTCGGTGTTCGCGGCGCTGTGCCTGATCATGTTCGCGCTTTTCAGCGCCGGCCACCGCCGCGCGGCGGGGCGCGTGCTGATCGAGCGCTCGTGGCGCCTGCTGCGCGTGATCGGCGCGTTCGGCGCGCTCGGCGATGCGCTGCTCAACTACGATGTCGGGCACCTGCTCGGCACCAATCTCGCGGGCCTGATCGCGACGGTCGCGAACATGGCGGCGGCCACGTTGTGCGCGTATTTCGCGCTCGCCTACCGGCGCCCGGTCGCGCACCTGATCCGCAACCGCAGCTACGCGCAGCGCACGGGCCATCGCGCGACCACGGAGATGGCCGAATTCGCCGCGTGGCTGTGGCCGGTGCCGGTGCTGCTGCTCGCGTTCGCCGCGGTGTTCGGCACGCTCGCGGGCAGCCGCACGTCGTCGAACCTGCTGCAGACGTCGATCGTCACCGCGCTGCTGCTGGTGCTCGCGTTCTTCCTGTCGGCGGTCGTGCTGCGCATCACGCGGCCGAACCCGGCGCACCGCCGCGTGCGGCGCAACCAGTCCGCGTACGTCGCGCGCCTCGTGCGCTTCGCCGGTTCGCTCGCGACGCTGTTCGTCTGGCTCGGCTACATCGAGCTGACGTCGCGGCTGTGGGGCATCTCGATCGCGCGCATCGTCGAGCACAGCGTGGCCGCGCGCGGCATCGCGCAGGCGATGTCCGCGATCGTCGTCACGTGGTTCGTGTCGTGGCTCGTGTGGATCATCGTCGACACCGCGATTCTCGAGGCGCTCAACTCGGCCGCCGCGCGGCGCGGCCGCAATCCGAGCGTGCGCGCGCGCACGATGCTGCCGCTCGTGCGCAACGTGGTGTTCGTGTCGATCATCACGATCGCCGCGATCGTCACCGCGGCGAACCTCGGCATCAACGTCACGCCGCTGCTCGCCGGCGCCGGCGTGATCGGCCTCGCGGTCGGCTTCGGCGCGCAGTCGCTCGTGTCCGACCTGATCACGGGGCTGTTCATCATCGTCGAGGACACGATCTCGGTCGGCGACTGGATCGACGTCGACGGCGGCCACGCGGGCACCGTCGAGCACCTGTCGATCCGCACCGTGCGGCTGCGCGACGGGCAGGGCGCGCTGCACGCGATCCCGTTCTCGCAGATCAAGATCGTCAAGAACCTGTCGCGCGACTTCGGCTGCGCGGTGTTCGAGGTGCGTGCGCCGCTGTCCGCCGACGTCGACGCGATCACGCGCCTGATTCACGACGCGGGGTCGGACCTGTGGAGCGACTTCACGGTGCGGCGCCAGATGCTCGGCGGCGTCGAGGTGTGGGGGCTCGACCGGTTCGAGCCGAACTGGCTGATCGTCAAGGGGCAGATCCGCACGCAGCCGCTGCAGCAGGCGACGGTGATGCGCGCGTTCAATGCGCGCGTGAAGGCAAGGATGGAAGCGGCGGGCATCGAGATTCCGGTGCCGCAGATGCAGGTGGTGTCGCCGCCCAGGCACGGCGCCGCGCAAGGGCCGGTGACCGCGGCCGGCGAGGTCGGGGCGGCCAACGAGGCGACGGTGGCGCCGGTCGCGCCGGCGGACGGGGCGCATGCGGCGCCGGCCTCGACCTCGGTCTCGGCCTCGGCCGTGCGTGACGGCGGCGCAACCTGAGCCGGCGCCGGCGGCCTGACGCGCATGTCGGTATTTATACCGGTCGACGCGGACAAGCAGTTTTCATATTGTTCCCCGGGATGCTATGTGCATAGAATAAATTTCTATCGACAAAGGGCCGGGGAAATGGATGCCATCGATCGCAAGCTGCTGGAGCTGTTGCAAGCGGATGCCACGCTGCCGATTGCGGAGCTCGCGCAACGCGTGAACCTGTCGCAGACGCCGTGCTGGAAGCGCGTGCAGCGGCTCAAGGAGACGGGCGCGATTCGCGCGCAGGTCGCGCTGTGCGATCCGCGCAAGCTGGGCGTCGGCACGACGGTGTTCGTCGCCGTGCGCACCAACCAGCACACCGAGGAGTGGGCGCTGCGCTTCACGGAGGCCGTGCGCGACATGCCCGAAGTCGTCGAGGTCTACCGGATGAGCGGCGAGACCGATTACCTGCTGCGCGTCGTGGTCGCGGGCATCGACGACTACGATCGCGTCTACAAGCAGCTGATCCGCGCGGTGCCGCTGTTCGACGTCAGCTCGTCGTTCGCGATGGAGCAGATCAAGTATTCGACCGCGCTGCCCGTGCGCGACGTCGCCGAGCCGGCGTAAGCGCCGGTTCGACGCGCGCCGCCGTCGCGGTCAGCGGCCGCGCGCGAGTGCGCGGGCGCGTTCGTCGGCAAGCGCGTCGCGGCGCACGAAGTCGGCGACGAATGCGCTGGCCGGCGCGTGGTGCAGCGCGTACGGCGTATCCCATTGCGCGAGCCGCCCGTGCTGCATCACGCCGATGCGGTCGGCGATCGCGAACGCTTCCGCCTGGTTGTGCGTGACGAGGATCGCCGTGTGGCCGGTGCGCTTCAGGATGTCGCGCAGCTCGAACGCGAGCCGCTCGCGCGTATCGACGTCGAGGTTCGAGAACGGCTCGTCGAGCAGCAGCAGTTCCGGCGACGGCGCGAGCGCGCGGGCGAGCGCGACGCGCTGCTGCTGGCCGCCGGACAGCTCGTGCGGATACGCGCCGGCGGCGTCCGCCAGGCCGACCAGCGCGAGCATCTCGGCGACGCGCGCGCGCCGTTCGGCCGCCGGCCGCCGCCGCAGGCCGAATGCGACGTTGTCTGCGGCGCTCAGGTGCGGGAACAGCGCGTAATCCTGGAACATCATGCCGATGCGCCGCCGCTCGGGCGGCACGTCGACCGACGGCGACGCGACGCTCGCGCCGTCCAGCACGATGCGGCCCGCGCGCACCGGCTCGAAGCCGGCGATCGCGCGCAGCACGGTCGTCTTGCCGCAGCCGGACGCGCCGAGCAGGCAGCCGATGTCGCCGCGGGGCAGCGCGAGGCTGAGCCCGTCGACCACCGTGCGGCGGCCCTGCGGCGTGTCGTAGGCGAGGGTGAGGGCGTCGAGTTCGAGCAGGTTCACGGTGTCAGGTTCCGATCTTGTGGCGGGTGCGGGCGAGCAGGATCACGGGCACGAGCCCGGCGAGTACGATCGCGAGCGCGGCGACCGCGCCTTCCTCGTAGGTGCCGCGCGCGGCCTCCGCGTACAGCCAGGTCGCGAGCGTGTCGAAGTTCAGCGGGCGCAGCAGCAGCGTCGCCGGCAATTCCTTCATCGCGTCGACGAACACCAGCAGCGCGCTCGTCGTCAGCGCGGGGCGCAGCAGCGGCAGGTGCACGCGCCGCAGCGTGCCGCCGGCGGTTTCGCCGAGCGAGCGGGCCGCCTGCTCGAGCGACGGCGGGATGCGCGCGAGGCCGGCCTCGATGCTGCCGGCCGAGATCGCGAGGAAGCGCACCGTGTACGCAACCACGAGCGCGGCCGCGGAGCCCATCAGGATGAGCCCGTCACGGCCGAGCGCCGCGCCGATCACGCGATCGGCGGCCGCGAGCGGGATCAGCAGGCCGATCGCGAGCACGGTGCCCGGCACCGCGTAGCCGAGGCTTGCGATCCGTGCGCAAACGCGCGCCGGGCCCGCGCCGGCGCTGTCGCGCTGCGCGCGCGCGGCCCAGGCGATGACCAGCCCGCATGCGAGCGTCGCCGCGGTGGCGGCGCCCGCGACCGTCAGCGTGTTGACGAGCCCCGTCAGCAACTGCGCGGACACGCCGCCGACGAGATGCAGCCGCTTGCCGGTTTCGACCGCGAGATACGCGGCCGGCGCGCCGAAGCCGAGCAGCACCGGCAGCCAGCCGAGCGCCGCAGCGCTCCACGCGGCCGGCCCGCGCAGCCGGCGCGGCGCGATCGGGCGCATGCGCCGGCCGTGCGCATAGCGCTGGCGGCGGCGCCCGTAGCGCTCGAGCACGATCATGCCGACGACGATCGCGAGCATCGCCAGCGCGATCTGCGCGGCGCCGGCGAGGTCGGAACGGGTGATCCAGGTGGTGTAGACGGATACGGTCAGCGTCTGCACGCCGAGAAATTCCGATGCGCCGATGTCGTTCAGCGTCTCGAGCAGCGCGAGGCTGACGCCGACCGCGATCGCCGGCCGCGCGAGCGGCACGACGACCCGCCAGAACGTTGCGATGCGCCCCGCGCCGAGCGTGCGCGCGGCTTCGAGCAGGCTCGCGGACTGCGTGACGAACATCGCGCGGGTGCTCAGGTAAACATACGGGTACAGCACGAAGCCGAGCACGAAGATCGCGCCCGGCAGCGAGCGCAGGTCGGGCAGGCGGAACTGCCGCGGGCTGTCGAAGCCGAGCAGCCAGCGGATCGCGCCCTGCACGGGGCCGATCGGATGCAGCAGGTCGAGATACGCGAACGCGACGATGTAGGTCGGCACCGCGAGCGGCAGCAGCAGCGCCCAGGTCAGCGCGCGGCGGCCCGGGAAGTCGTACGCGGTGACGAGCCACGCGCTGCCGGTGCCGACGATCGTGACGATCGCGCCGACGCCTGCGAGCAGCAGCAGCGTGTTCGCGAGCGCCTGCGGCAGCACGAATTCGGCGAGATGCCGCCAGTGCGCGAGGTCGGCACCGAAGGCAGCGCCGACGAGCACGGCAAGCGGCGCCGCGACCACCGCGGCGATCGCGAGCGCCGCGGCGAGCCACACGCCGCCCTTCAGGCGCGGCGCCCGCCGCGGGCGGCGGGCGGGCGCGAACGATGCATCAGTTGTCAAAGCCGACCTTGTCGACGAGCTGGCTCGCCTGCTTGCGGTATTTCGCGATCTCCACGAGCGGCAGCGGGTCGACCTTCAGCGGGCCGAAGCTCGCGACGACCGGGTCCAGCTTCACGTTCGCGCGCACCGGATACTCGTAGTTCGCCTGCGCGTACAGCGTCTGCGCGTCCGGCGACACGAGGTATTCGAGCAGCTTGACCGCGTTGGCCTTGTGCGGCGCGTGCTTCGCGACCGCCGCGCCGCTGATGTTCACGTGCGTGCCGCCGCTTTTCGCGTTCGCGAAGGTCGGCCGCACGACCTTGATCGCGTCGCCCCACTTGCGCGCGTCGGTGCCCGGTTCCGCGTTCTTCATGTGGCCGACGTAGTACGCGTTCGCGAGCCCGACGTCGCAGATCCCGCCGAGAATGTCGCGCGCGACGTCGCGGTCGCCGCCCGTCGCCTTGCGCGCGAGGTTCGCCTTCACGCCGCGCAGCCATTTCTCGGTCGCGGCTTCGCCGTCGTGCGCGATCATCGACGCGACCAGCGCGGTGTTGTACGGATGCTGGCCGGAGCGGATGCACACCTTGCCCTTCCACTTCGGATCGGCGAGGTCTTCGTAGCGGAACGCGTCGACCTTCAGGTCTTTCTCGACGTACAGCACGCGGTCGCGCAGCGACAGCGCGTACCAGTCGCCCTGCGCGCCGCGCAGGTTGGCGGGAATCGCGTCGTCGAGCGCCTTCGAGCGGACCGGCTGGGTGACGCCGCCGTCGACCAGGTCGAGCAGGTTGCCGATGTCGACCGTCATCAGCACGTCGGCCGGCGACTGGCCGCCTTCCGCCTTCACGCGCTCGAGCAGGCCGTCCTTCACGAACACGGTGTTGACCTTGATGCCGTTCTGCTTCGTGAACGCGTCGATCAGCGGCTGGATCAGCTTCGGCTCGCGGGTGGTGTACAGGCTGACTTCCTCGGCCGCGTGGGCGAGCGGCGCGAAGGCGGCCGCGGCGACGGCGAGGGCGCCGACGAGCGGCAGCAGGCGGGTGCGCGGATGCGACATGGGAGCTCCGGTGAGGCAGGTGGACGAAGAAGGTGTGCCGGGCCGCGCCTGCCGCTCGAATGACCCGGAACTTTACAGAATGAAAGACTCCGGATTCTAGATCGGAATGGGAATTATTATCAAATGAAAGTTTGCGTCAGGCCCGGGAAAGGCCGCGCGGCGGGGGCGGGGAAATGTGGCGGGGCGCGGCGGCAACCTGCGCGCAAGCGCGTAGAATGCCCGCTTCGATGAATTTGACGGAGCGGGCCCGAGCATGAACGATCAGCGCAAGAAGAATCCTGTACGCAACGTGAGCATCCTGATCGTCGTGGCCGTCGCGCTCGTGATCGGCACGATCCTCTACAACGCGGTCTCGCAGAAGCGCGCGTACGACGAGGCGCATCCGGCGGTGGCTTCGAGCGCGTCGGCGGCGCACTGACGGGGCGCAGCGGCGGGCGAGCTGCCCGTCGCACGGCCGGGAAAGGGATCGGGAACCGGCAGGAAGGGCGAGGCCGGCAAACACGCGGGCGCCGGAGCCGGCGCGCCGCGTGCATGCGTCAACGTGACGCAGGCGCGAATTTCGGGCGGATCCGGAGGAAGAACACCGCCGCGAGCAGCACCATCCAGGCGGCGCCGACGTACAGCGCGATGCGGGTGTCCTCGAACCAGCCGAGCATCGCGATCACGAAGCCCATGAACGCGATCGTCAGCGCCGGCGCGACCGGCCACAGCGGCACCCTGAACTTCAGCGCGGCGACTTCCGCGGCCGACAGGCGGCGCCGCATCGCGACCTGCGACAGCAGGATCATCAGCCACACCCACACCGTCGCGAACGTCGCGATCGCCGCGACCATCAGGAACACGTCCTTCGGCATCAGGTAGTTGAGCAGCACGCCGAACAGCAGCGCGCCGGCCATCACGAGCACGGTGACCCACGGCACCCCGTGCCGCGACGTCGCGGTCAGCACGCGCGGCGCCTGGCCCTGCTGCGCCATCCCGAACATCATGCGGCCCGCGCCGAAGATGTCGCTGTTGATCGCCGAGATCGCCGCGCTGATCACGACGACGTTCAGGATCGTCGCGGCCGATTTCACGCCGAGCGCCGAGAAGATCTGCACGAACGGGCTGCCGTTGCTGCCCACGCCCGTCCACGGGCTGATCGACATCAGCACGACCATCGTCAGCACGTAGAACAGCAGGATGCGCGCCGGCACCGCGTTGATCGCGCGCGGGATCACGCGCTCCGGGTCCTTCGCCTCGCCGGCGCTCATCCCGATCACCTCGATGCCGCCATACGCGAAGATCACGACCGACAGCGACGCGACCAGCCCGCCGATGCCGTTCGGCAGGAAGCCGCCGTGGTTCCACAGGTTCGCGAACGACGGCGCATCGGCCGCGTGGCCGAGATGCATGCCGGTCAGCAGCAGCGCGACGCCGCCGCCGATCATCGCGACGATCGCGCCGACCTTGATGATCGACAGCCAGAACTCGAGCTCGCCGAACACCTTCACGTGGCACAGGTTGAGCCCGCAGATGATCGTCACGACCGCGAGCACCCAGATCCACTGCGGCACGCCCGGAAACCAGAAGCCCATGTAGATGCCGAACGCGGTGATGTCCGCGATCGCGACGATCACCATCTCGAGCGTGTAGGTCCAGCCGGTGACGAAGCCTGCGAACGGGCCGAGGTTCTCGGTCGCGTAATGGCCGAACGAGCCGGCGACCGGCTCGCGCACGGCCATTTCTCCGAGCGCGCGCATCACCATGTAGACGGCCGCGCCGCCGAGGATGTACGCCAGGATCACCGCCGGGCCCGCGAGCTGGATCGCGGACGCCGAGCCGTAGAACAGGCCGGTGCCGATCGCCGAGCCCAGCGCGAGAAAGCGGATGTGCCGCGCGCTCAGGTGGCGCTGCAAGTTCTTCATCGAGTCTCCGAGATGTTTTGTGCGACGTACCGGGCGAGTGGGGCGGCCCGGTACGGCAAGTTGTATATACAACTTAAATGTGAACGAATGATAACAAGCCGGGCCCGGTGGCTGGAATCGGGTATTCCCTGACTGGCGCGCCGGACGGAATGGCGCGAGGCGTGCGCGCGGGTCGCGCGAGGCGGGCAGGTCATGCGTGGGGCTTCGATTGATCCGGGGACGCCGCGGGCCGGCCCGCGGCGGGAAACGTCAGGCGGGCAGGCGAATGACGCTGGCATCCTTGCGGATCAGCAGCGACGACGCGAGCATCTGCTTGCACTGGTGCGCGAGCACCTTCAGGTCGTGCGTGAGTTCGGCGCCGACCGCGTCGGAGCGTTCGGCGGCGACGACCATCGCGTCGAGGTCGCGCGTGATCTGCTTGCTCGCTTCGAGCTGGTGCGCGGGCGGCGGCTCGCCGGCTTCGGCCCGCTCGAGGTTCTCGAGCACGGCGGCGAGACCGCGCTGCAGCGCGCCGCCGTGGACGGCCGCGGCCTCGGTGGGGCCGCCGTCGGGCGCGCACGCGTTGCGGATCAGCGGCGCGGCTGCCGTGATCTGCGCGCCGAGCACGTGGGTCTGCACGAGCAGGTCGTTCAGCTCGGGCACGAAGCGCTGGTGCGCCTTCGGCTCGATCATCATCCGCTGGAACGCCTGGCCGAGGTTCGCGAACGCGATGTGCACGTTCTTGCGCGCGAGACGGTACTGGTAATCGTCGTCGAGGCTGCCGGACGGCGCCTCGACCGCCGCGGCGATCACCGGCACGACGGCCGCGCCGTCGGCTTCCGGCACGACCGGCGCGCGCGTGCCGCGCCCGGCGCGCCACGCGGCCTGGAAGTACTTGCGGGTGGCCGTCAGCATGTCGGCGACCTGCTTGCCCATCAGCCGGTATTCCCAGTACGGGAACAGCCGGCTCGCGGCGATCGCGATCATGCAGCCGACCACGGTGTCGATCGCGCGCTCGCCGATGATCGCCATGTTGCCGGGCGCGAGCAGGTGGAACATCAGCAGCACGTACGCGGACGTGAACACGACGCTCGCCGCGTAGTTGAACAGCAGCAGGCTGTAGCTCATCACCATCGAGCCGAACATGATCGCGATCAGCAGGTGCGTATCCTTGACCGTGTAGATCAGCGCGACGCTCGCCGCGCAGCCGATCAGCGTGCCGACGATACGCGCCGCGTTGCGCTGCTTGGTCAGCGAATAGCCGGGCTTCAGGATGATGATGGTGGTCATCACGATCCAGTACGCGTTGGTGAGCGGCAGCAGCCGCCCGACCCAGAAGCCGACCGCGACCGCGATCGTCACGCGCAGCGCATGGCGGAAGCTCGGCGAGCGCATGTTCAGGTTCGAGAAGACCAGCATCGGCGACACGCTGCGGCGCTGCAGGAAGCGCGTGAGCGCCTTGTCGATCTTCAGTTCGGTCTGCTGCGGATCGGCGCTGCCCGACAGGTTGCGGCGCATCCGCTCGATGAGGCGCGTCGCGCTCCAGATGCGCCGGAACGTCGAGAGCACGGCCGCATACGCTTCCGCGTTGGTGGCCGGGAAGTTCTTCTTGCGCATCAGCTCGATCTCGTACTCGATCGCGCGCAGCTCGGCCTTCACGCTGATGCGCGAATGCGGCGTGCGGTTCTCGAGCACCGCGAGGCCGATCTCCTCGAGATCGGCGGCGGCCTTGCGGATCAGGTCGCGGTAGAAGATGATCAGGTCCGACCCGCCGAACGTGTTGCGCACGAGCGGGTAGTCGGTGTGCGCGCCGACGAACAGCTCGTGCAGGTCGACGCTGTTGATGAACAGGTTGTACATCGCCACGCGGCCCGGATCGAGCTTGCCGCGCCGCAGCTTCGGCAGGTTGCGCAGCACGATGTCGCGCGCGGTTTCCTGCGTCTCGACCGCGGTGATCTGTTTGGCGACCAGGTTGCGGTAGCACTCGTCGAGATCGGCGTCGAGGTCGTAGAACGCCGCGCGCGCGAGCAGGTAGTCGGCGCACGCGAACAGGCTCTCGGCGAGCGCCTGCTGCTCGATCCGGCGCGCCTGCCACTGCGACACGACGGTGGCCCAGTACGTGTACCAGAGGCCGCCCGCGAGAATCCAGCCCGCGTTCACGAACGCCTGCAGCGGCGTGAGCTTTTCCTCGAGCGTCATCACCATCATGAACAGCGTCGCGAAGCTGATCTGCGGCCAGCGGTTGCCGTAGACGACGATCAGCGACAGCACGAACGTGAGCGGCACGATCGTCAGCCACAGCGCGAAGATGTTCGGCGTCGCGAGCCCGGTGGCGAGCGCGGCGAGAAAGCCGATCACGCTGCACGCGAGCATTTCGTTGTGCTTGTACTTGAGCGGGCCCGGCATGTCGACCACGCACGCGCCGAGCGCGCCCGTCGCGATCGTGAAGCCGAGCTCGCGGTTGTTGAACACGATCAGGCACAGCACGGCCGGCAGCGACACGCCGACCGCGATCCGCAGGCCGCCGAAAAAATACTGGCTGTAAAGAAACTTTCTGATTTCGACGGAATAGCGCATCGATAAGCGGTATGGCTGACGGCGACGCCAGGGGGGGCGTCCGGACTGGCGACGAGTCTATCGTATTTCGCGCTGCTCAAGACCCTGGCCGTTCGACGGATGCCCGCGGCGGCGGCCCTTTGCTATGCTTGGTGCTTTCGATCGCCCGGCCCGTCCGGCGCGACGCTCCGACGCCTGCTTCATGCTCCATCTCTTCTATTCGAACCGCCACGAAACACTCGCCGACGCGCTGCTCGACGATCTCGCCGCATTCCCGGCCCGCAACGGGCCGTGGGCGCAGCAGCAGATCATCGTGCCGAGCGCGGCGCTGCGCCGCCGGCTCGAGCTCGACATCGCCGAGCGCCACGGCGTGTGCGCGAACGTCGAGTTCACCTATCTCGCGCAGTGGCTGTGGGCGCAGATCGGCCGCGTGCTGACGGTGCCGGCGCGTTCGCCGTTCGCGCCCGACCGCCTCGTCTGGCGCTGCTACCGGCTGCTCGCCGAAGCGGCGGGCGACGCGCCGTGGCGCGCGTCGCCGCGGCTCGCCGCGTATCTCGCCGCGTCCGACGATGCGATGCGCTACGAGCTCGCGCACCGGATCGCGACGGTCCTCGATCATTACCTGACCTATCGCCCGGAGTGGCTCGCCGCATGGCAGGCCGGCGAATCGGTGCTCGCGGGCGACGGCGCGCCGCGCGCGGCCGACGACGCCGCGCGCGACGACGAGCGCTGGCAGGCGGCGCTGTGGCGCGCGCTGCTCGCGGAGCTGAGCGACAGCGGCACGCCGCCCGCGCACCGCTTCCTCGGCGAGGCGCGCCATCTCGACCTCGACACCGTCGCGCGCGCGGACTGGCCGGAGTCGGTCAGCGTGTTCGCGCTGCCGACCATGCCGCCGCTGCACGTCGCGCTGCTGCGCGAGCTGTCGCGCTGGATCGACGTGCGCATCTACGCGCTCAACCCGTGCCGCGAATTCTGGTTCGACATCGTCACCGCCGCGCGCGCCGAGGCGCTCGACGCGGCGGGGCAGCGCGACTATCAGGAAGTCGGGCACCCGCTGCTCGCCGAATGGGGCCGCCAGACGCAGGCGCAACTGCACATGCTGCACGAGCTGACCGAAAGCGCGGCGTCGAGCGACGCGACGCGCTATGCGGAGAATCCCGCGCCCACCTGGCTCGCGCGCATCCAGAACGCGATCCTCGACCTGCAGCCCGAAGCGGCGCTCGGCGAGCCGCCGGCGGAACACGGCATCGAGGTGCATGTCTGCCACAGTCTCGCGCGCCAGCTCGAGGTGCTGCACGACCGCCTGCTCGCGTGGTTCGACGCCGACGCGAGCCTGCGGCCGTCCGACGTGCTCGTCGCGGTGGCCGACCTCGCCGCGGCGGGGCCGCTGATCGACGCGGTGTTCGGCACGGCCGGCACCGGCAGCGCGCGCATTCCTTACCGGGTCTCCGGCCTGCCGCCGTCGCAGGCGAATCCGGTCGCGCGCGTGCTGCTCGACTGGCTCGCGCTGCCCGAACGGCAGGTTGGCGCGCCCGAGCTGATCGAGTGGCTGCGCGTCGACGCGGTGGCCGCGCGCTACGGCATCGACGCGGCCGCGCTCGAGACGGTGCAGACCTGGCTCGCGGCCGCCGGCGCGCGGCGCGGGCTCGCGCCGCAGCCGAGCGACGACGCGCGGGTGCCGTCGCCGCGCCACACGTTCTCGGATGCGCTGGCCCGCCTGTTTCTCGGCTATGCGATGCCGGACGGCGCCGCGCCGGTCGGCGCGTGGCTGCCGGTCGAGGCGGCCACGGGCAGCGAAGCCGAACTGCTCGGCCGGCTCGCGCGCTTCACCGACGATCTCGACGGCTTTGCGCGGCGGGTGTCGGAACCGCACACGCCGCGCGCGTGGAGCGAGCTGTTCGCCGATACGCTCGCACGCTTTTTCGATTCCGGCGCCGCGTATGCGGACGCGCTGTCGGGCGTGCGCGACGCGCTCGACGCGATGCTGGCCGCGATGACGGAGGGCGCGCCCGAGCAGGTGCTGCCGGCTGCCGTCGTGCGCGCGGGGCTGACCGCCGCGCTCGACGATCCGGCCCGCGGCGGCGTGCCGTGGGGCGGCGTGACGTTCTCGTCGCTTACGAGCCTGCGCGGGCTGCCGTACCGGGTCGTGTGCCTGCTCGGCATGGACGACGGCGTGCTGCCGAGCCTCGCGCGCGCGGACGAATTCGACCTGATGGCGGTGCTGCCGAAACTCGGCGACCGGCAGCGGCGCGACGACGAGCGCAACCTGTTCCTCGACCTCGTGCTCGCCGCGCGCGACCGGCTGATGATCGCGTATACGGGGCGCAGCATCCGCGACAACGCGCCGCTGCCGCCCGCCGCGCTCGTCGACGAATTGCTCGACCATCTCGCGCTGGTTGCCGCCGGCCCTGACGCCGCGCCGGATGCGGTCGACGCCGCGCGCCGCGGGTTCATCGTCGAGCATCCGCTGCAGCCGTTCGCGGCCGCGTATTTCCAGCCGGCGGGGCCGCTCTTTTCGTACGACGCGGAACGGGCGTCGCTCGCGACGCTGCTGAGCGCCGATGCGTCCCGCGACGGCGCGCGCGGCGCGGCGTTCTTCGCGCAGCCGTTGCCGGCCGAGCCCGTCGAGCCCGTCGCGTTCACCGACTTCGAGCGGTTCTGGCGCCACCCGGCGCGCGCGCTGCTGCGCGAGCGCCTCGGCATCGTGCTGGCGGACGCGCAGGCCGAGCTGCTCGACACCGAGCCGTTCGCGCTCGACTTCGCGGGCAGCGACGCGCTGGCCGGGCGCGTGCTGCCGCTGCTGATCGAATCGGGCGATGCGCGCGTGCAGGATCACGCGCTGCGCATCGCGGACGCGAGCCCGGAACTGCCGGGCGGCGCGACCGGCGCCGTGTGGCGCGACCAGGCGCTCGGTTCGCTGGCGCAACTGGCCGCGAACGTGCGGGGCGCGCTTGCCGACGGCGCCGAGCGCCGGCCGTTTTCGATCGAGGTCGCGCCGGCGTGGCCCGCAGCGGAGCACGCGTGGTTCGGGCCTGACGACGCCGCGCTGTCGCGCGACGCGGTGGCCGAGCCGCTCGTGCTGCACGGCACGCTGAACCGGCTGACGGGCGCGGGGCAGGTGATCTATCGCTATGCGCGGCCGAGCGCGCGCGATTACCTGTCCGCGTGGCTCGCGCATCTCGCCTACTGCGCGGCGGTGCCGGACGGGCCGCGCCGCACGCTGTGGTTCGGCAGCGGCGGCGCGTTCGAGCTGACGCCGGTCGCGGCGCCGCTCGCGCGTCTTGCGCCGCTCGCCGCGCTGTTCCGCGCGGGCCGGCGCATGCCGCTGCGTTTCTTCCCGCGCAGCGCGTGGGCGTGGGTGAACGAAAGCGAGGCGAAGGCGGCGAGCGTGTGGATCAACGACCGGGTCGTGAGCGAAGCCGACGACCCCGCGCTCGCGATTGCGTGGCGCGGCGCGAACCCGTCGCTGGACGAGCCGTTCGGCGCGCTCGCGCGGCTCGTGTTCGAGCCGCTCGTCGAACATCTGAAGGAGCTCGCATGAGCGGCGCATCGCATCCGCAGGCGTCGCTCGAGCTCGACGTGTTCGCGTGCCCGCTCGACGGCGTCAACCAGATCGAGGCGTCGGCGGGCACCGGCAAGACCTGGAACATCTGCGCGCTTTACGTGCGGCTGCTGCTCGAAAAGGATCTCGGCGCGGACCAGATTCTCGTCGTGACCTTCACGAAGGCCGCGACCGCGGAACTGCACGAACGCATCCGCGGCCGGCTCGCGCAGCTCGCCCATGCGCTCGACACCGGCGACGACGGCGGCGATCCGTTCATCACGCGCCTCGTCGACACGACGCTCGGCGACGGCGGCGTGCTCGATCCGCAGACGGCCGCGAAGCGGATCCGGCGCGCGCTGCGCGCGTTCGACCAGGCGGCGATCCACACGATCCACGCGTTCTGCCAGCGCGCGCTGCAGGAGGCGCCGTTCGCCGCCGCGATGCCGTTCGCGTTCGAGATGCAGGCCGACGACGCGGCATTGCGCTTCGAACTGGCCGCGGATTTCTGGCGCACCCGCGTCGAGCCGACCGCGGCGCGTTGGCCGGGCTTCGCCGCGTGGCTCGTCGAATCGGGTGCGGGCCCGGCCGCGCTCGACGCACAGCTCGCGCGCCGGCTGAAGAAGCCGCTCGCCGCGTTGCGCTGGGATGGCGTGGACGAGCCCGACGAAGCGGTGGAGGCGGCCGCGGCCGAATGCTTCGCGGAGGCGGCGCGGATCTGGGCGGCCGAGCGCGACGCGATCGACGCGTTGCTGCGCGCCGCGCAGCCGGCGCTCAACCAGCGCTCGCACAAACCGGAGGCGATCGCCGATGCGCTCGACGCGTGGGCCGCGCATTTCGCGCATGCCGACGCGACGGCCGGGTTGCCCAAGGCCGCGCTGCGGCTCACGCGCGCGGCGCTCGTCAAGGCGACCAAGAAGGGCGGCGCGACGCCGGACCATCCGTTCTTCGACGTCGCGGATGCGCTCGACGCCGCGGTGGCCGCCGCCGAGGCTGCGCAGCGCGCGCGCTGGCTCGCGCTCGTCGCCGTGTGGCTCGACGAAGCGCCGCGCGCGCTGGCCGAGCGCAAGCGCACGCGGCGCGTCGTGTCGTTCGACGATCTGCTCGCGAACCTGTACGACGCGCTGCACACGCATCCATGGCTCGCGCAGACGCTGCGCGCACGCTATCCGGCCGCGCTGATCGACGAATTCCAGGATACCGACCCGCTGCAGTTCGCGATCTTCGACCGGATCTTCGCGCCGGGCGGGCCGCTGTTCCTCGTCGGCGATCCGAAGCAGGCGATCTACAGCTTCCGCGCGGCGGATCTGCATACGTACCTGGCGGCGCGCGCGCGGGCGAGCGCGTGCTACACGCTCGCGGTCAACCAGCGCTCGACGCCGGCGGTGGTCGATGCGTGCAACCGCTTCTTCATGTCGAACCCGCGCGCGTTCGTGCTCGACGGCCTCGACTACTACCCGGTGCGGGCCGGCACCCGCACGCGCGCGCCGCTCGCCGACGAGACGGATACCGGCCCGGCGGGCGACTTCCGGATCTGGACGCTGCCGGGCGGCGATGACGTGTGGCTCAAGCGCGATGCGCAGGCGCACGCCGCGCAGGCCTGCGCGGCGGAGATCGCGCGGCTGATGCAGGGCGCGCGCGACGGTCGCGTGCGGCTCGGCGACACGCCGCTGTCGCCGGGCGACATCGCGGTGCTCGTGCAGACGCACAAGCAGGGCAGCCTCGTGAAGCGCGTGCTGGCGACCTGGGGCATCGGCAGCGTCGAGCTCGCGCAGGCGTCGGTGTTCTCGACCGGCGATGCCGAGCAGCTCGAACGCGTGCTGGCGGCGATCGACGCACCGGGCGACCTGCGGCGCCTGCGCGCGGCGCTCGCGTCGGACTGGTTCGGTCTCGACGCCGGCGCGCTGTGGCGCATGGAGCAGGGCGACGGCGACGCGCGCGGCGCGGCGGTGCAGGACGCCGACGGCGCCGACGCGATGAGCTGGGTCGAGCGCTTCTCGCGCTATCGCCTGCTATGGCGCGAACGCGGCTTCGCGGTGATGTGGCGCACGTTCACGCGCGAGCTGCGGATCGCCGAGCGGCTGATGGCGGGCGCCGACGGCGAGCGCCGCGTGACGGACGTGAACCATCTCGCCGAGCTCACGCAGGCGCGCGCGTCCGCGCAGCCGGGCATCGCGCCCACGCTGCGCTGGCTCGCCGCGCAGCGGCTCGACGGCGGCGGCGAGGAGGCGCAGCTGCGCCTCGAATCCGATCGCAACCTCGTGCAGATCGTGACCGTGCACAAATCGAAGGGCCTCGAATACGCGATCGTGTTCTGCCCGTTCCTGAACGACGGCGCGCTGCGCGAGCCGTTCGCATCCGCGCTGCCCGACGCGCGCGAGTATCACGACGAGGCGGGCGACGCGGTGCTGCACTACGGCTGCGACGACGAGGCCGCCGAGCATGCGGCGCGGCAGGCGCTGCGCGAGCAGGCGGCGGAGCGCGCGCGGCTCGTCTACGTGGCGCTGACGCGCGCGGTCTATCGCTGCTACGTCGTCGCGGGGCCGTACCTGTCGTCGCGCTCGACGCGCGAATCGCGGCGCAGCGTGCTGAACTGGCTCGTGGCCGGCGGCGGCCAGTCGTTCGACGCGTGGCTCGACGAGCCGCCCGACGAGGCCGCGCTCGACCACGCATGGCGCGCGCTCGCGGGCGGCCCGGTGAGCGTCGCGCCGTTGCCGGCGCCCGCGCGCCGCGAGCGGCTGGCCACCGGGCACGACGCATCGCAGGCGCTGGCGGCGCGCCATGCGTCGCGCCTGCTGCGGGACGCGTGGCGGATCGCGAGCTTCAGTTCGCTGACCGCATCGGCGGCGCGCGAGGAGGCGGGCGTCGCGGCCGTGCCGGACGACGAGCTGCGGCCCGACCATGACGCGCTGGCCGAACTCGCGCCGGACGGCGACCAGGACGACACGCCGCCGGCGCTCGCGCCGCCCGACGACGACATCCTCGTGTTTCCGCGCGGCGCGGCGGCCGGCGAATGCCTGCACCGCCTGTTCGAACTGAGCGATTTCACCGACCCGGCGTCGTGGCACGGGGCCGCGCTCGGCGCGCTGCACGACCGGCCGGTCGAGGCGGAGCCCGAGCTGGGCCAGCGGCTTCCGGCGATGATGGCCCGGCTCGTCGACGACGTCGTGCGCACGGAGCTGGTGCCGGGCATGCGGCTCGCCGATCTCGATCCCGCGAAGCGGCTGAACGAAATGGGCTTCCTGTTTCCGGCGCCGTCGCTGGAGCTTGCCGCGCTGCGCCGGCTGCTGATCGCGCACGGCTATCCGGACGTCGCACTGGAGGCGGGCGTGCTCGCCGGTTTCATCAAGGGTTTCATCGACATGATCGTCGAACATGACGGCCGGTTCTGGATCGTCGACTGGAAGTCGAACCATCTCGGCAATACGCCGGACGCCTACGGCCCGCGCGCACTCGACGCGGCGATGGCCGATCACGCGTATCACCTGCAGGCGCTGCTCTACACGGTTGCGCTGCATCGTTACCTGCGCGGCCGGCTGCGCGACTACGACTACGACACGCACATCGCGGGCTACCTGTACCTGTTCGTGCGCGGCGTGCGGCCGGGCTGGCGCAGCGGCGGCGAGACGGCCGGCGTGCATGCGCGGCGGCCGGCCCGCGAGCTCGTCGACGCGCTCGACCTGCTGATGGACGGAGGCCGCGCATGAGCACGCCCGACGATCTGCTCGAATTCACCGGCGGCCTCGTCGCGCGGCTGCCCGAGCCTGCGGATTTCGGCATCGCGCTCGCGGAAGGTTTCGCACGCCGGATCGGCGAACTCGCACGCCGCGCCGGCGCGCCGGCCGCGGCGTCGCGCTGGGCGGCGCGGGCCGCGTTCGCGGCGAGCCGGGCGACCGCGGGCGGCCATGTGTGCGTGGCGCTCGGCGCGCTCGCGCAGCGTTACGACGAACCGCTCGCCGACGTGCGCGCGGCGCTCGCGGCGAGCGGCATCGCCGCGTTCGGCGCGCTCGCGCGTGGCGACGAGCGGCCGCTGATCGTCGACCGTCATGACCGTCTCTACCTCTCGCGCTATTTCGACTACGAGCGGCGGCTCGCCGACGCGCTGGTCGCGCAAGCGGGCGAAGGCGCCGCCGCCGACGCGCTGGCGCCCGACGTGCTGCGCGAGCGCCTCGCACGCTACTTCGGCCCGGCGGCCGGTGACGTCGACTGGCAGCGCGTCGCGGCGATCGTCGCGTTGACGGGCCGCGTGACGATCGTCAGCGGCGGCCCCGGCACCGGCAAGACGACCACGGTCGTCGGCGTGCTCGCTTGCCTGCTCGACGCGCATCCGGACTTGCGCGTCGCGCTGGCCGCACCGACCGGCAAGGCGGCGCAGCGGATGCAGGAAGCGCTGCACGCACGCGCCGGTGAGCTGCCGCCCGAGCTCGCCGCGCGGCTGCCGAACACGTCGTACACGCTGCACCGCCTGCTCGGCGGCGGTGGGGCGGCAGGCTTCCGCCATCATCGCGACAACCCGTTGCCGTACGACCTGATCGTCGTCGACGAGGCATCGATGATCGACGTCGCGCTGGCCGCGCATCTGCTCGACGCGCTCGCGCCGGGCGCGCGGCTCGTGCTGCTCGGCGACAAGGACCAGCTCGCGGCGGTCGAGGCGGGCGCGGTGTTCGCCGAATTGAGCGCGCGGCCGTCGTTCAGCCCGGCGGCCCGCGCGCGCATCGCCGAGGCGCTCGGCATCGACGAAGCGGCCTTCGTCGCGGCGCTGCCGGTGCCGGACGACGTCGCGCCGGCAGCGGCTGCCGTACCTGCCGCGGTCGAGCCCGTGCGCCGCCCCGTCGCACCGGCGAAGATCGACACCCGGCAGGCGTCGCTGTTCGACGACGAACCGCCGGTGGAAGCGGCCGTCACGATCGATGAGCCGGCCGGCGACGCGGACGAAGCGCCCGCGTGGATCGAGGCCGACGAGCTGCAGTGGCTCGACGCGGTGGCGCTGCCGCCGCTCGATGCCGTGCCGCTTGTCGCCGCCACAGTCGAGACGGTTGCCGTAGCCGAGAACCGCCCGTCGCCCGCGCCGCTCGCGGACTGCGTCGTATGGCTCGAGCGCAATTACCGCTTCGGGCTCGACTCGCCGATCGGCCGCCTGTCGCTGGCGATTCGCCGCGGCGCGGTGCAGGACGCGCTCGACGCGCTGCCGGCGAGCGACGCGGCCGCCGCGTCGTTCCACGAAGATGCCGGTGACATGCTTGCCACGTCGACCATCGAGCGCCTCGCGCAGCGTTTCTCGGCCTACCTGGATGCATTGCGCGGCGCGCTCGCGGCCCCCGCGCCGGACCCGTTGCCGCTGTTCGATGCGCTCAACCGGTTCCGGATCCTGTGCGCGACGCGCGGCGGGTCGCGCGGCGCCGAGCACGTCAATGCGCTCGTCGCGGCGCACGTGCGTCGTGCCGCGCACGTGCCGCTCGCGGTCGGCGCGCACTGGTTCACCGGGCGGCCCGTGATGGTGACGCGCAACGATTACGCGCTCGGGCTGTTCAACGGCGACATCGGCATCGCGCTGCCCGACGCGCAGGGAGCGCTGCGCGTGTGGTTCAGGCGCGCGGACGGCACGGCGCGCGCGGTGTCGCCGGCGGCGCTGCCGCCGCACGAGACGGCGTTCGCGCTGACCGTCCACAAGTCGCAGGGCTCGGAGTTCGACGAGGCCGCGCTCGTGCTGCCGGCAACGTTCGGCCGCGTGCTGACGCGCGAGCTGGTCTACACCGCGGTGACGCGGGCGCGCACACGCGTGCAGGTGATCGGGGGCCGCCGCGTGCTCGCGCAGGCGATCGCGACGCGCACGCAGCGCGATTCGGGCCTGTCGGCGCGCATCGACGAAGCGCTCGCGCGGCGCCGTGCGGAGGTGTCGCGATGACGATCCGCTACACGCTCGATCCGGCCGAGATCGAATGGACCGCGGTGCGCGCGCAGGGGGCAGGCGGGCAGAACGTCAACAAGGTGTCGAGCGCGATTCACCTGCGCTTCGACATCCGCGCGTCGTCGCTGCCGCCGCTGCTCAAGGAGCGCCTGCTCGCGCTGTCGGACCAGCGCATCACGCGCGACGGCGTGGTCGTGATCAAGTCGCAGGAGCATCGCACGCAGGAGCGCAACCGCGAAGCCGCGCTCGCGCGGCTCGACGCGCTGATCCGCGGCGTGGCGGTCACGCCGCGCGCGCGCATCGCGACGCGCCCGACGCGGGCCTCGAAGGAGCGGCGGCTCGAGCACAAGGCTCGCCGCAGCGACGTGAAATCCGGGCGCGGGAAGATCGTGGATTGAGTCTTGTGGATTGAGGCGGGCGGCGCGACGCCGTCGCCAGCCGCGCTCAGCGCATCACCGTGCCCGCGCTGTCGAGCACGAAGTCGACGCAGAACACGACGAGCCGGTCGTGCGCACGCGTCGCGACGGCGGCCGTATAGCAATCGCGGCCTTCGGTCAGCGAGAAGTGCGGGCCCATCAGCGCGACGCGGCCCGGTGCGGCGATCGCACGCTGGAAGTACGGGCGGCGCGACCAGTTGCTGTGCGTCTCCGGAAAGAGCGGCGACAAGCGCGTGGTCGCCGGATTGCGGTCGTCCGGCTGGGCGCCGATCGACGGCAGGAACTGTTCGCCGATCTCGTTCGTGACGAACACGCGGCGCGCCGACGGCACCACGAACACGCGCTGCGCGGCTTCGGGCAGGCTGTCGGTCGAGGCGAAGGTGGCCGCGCCGGCGAGCACAAGGCGCTCGATCGCGTCGAAGCCCGGCTGCTCGGCGCTCGTCTGCGCGCGGCGGCGTGCGATGAAGCGCTTCCACGCGGCGTCGAGCATCGCGGGCGCCGCGGCGCTCGCGCGCGCGATCGACGGGTCCGGCTGGCCGAACTGGAAGCCCTGCACGAAATCGATGTCCGCCTCCATCAGCGCCTGCAGCGCGTCGTCGCTCTCGACGCCTTCGGCCAGCACCATCGCGCCGGCCTGATGCAGCATCGACACGAGGTGGTGCATGATGCGGCGGTCGTCGGCGGCCCACGTCGCGCGCTCGACGAGCGAGCGGTCGAGTTTGACGATGTCGGGCTTCGCGCGCCATACGCGGTCGAAATTCGAAAAGCCGGTGCCGAAATCGTCGATCGCGATCAGGAAGTTGCGGTGCTGGATCATGTCGATCGTGCGGGCGAGCGCGGCTTCGTCGCGCGACGGCTGCTCGACGACTTCGAGCACGATGCGGTTCGGCGGCAACGCGAAATGCTTGCACAGCGATTCGACGAACTCGCGCTGCACGAGCCCGGAGTCGAGCACGCGCGGCGTCACGTTCAGGAACAGCCAGCCGTCGCCGATGCCTTGCGAGACGAAATTGGCGGTATGCAGGCAGCGGGCGAGGCGGTCGAGCAGCAGGGCGTCGGCGACGCCGCGCGTCTTGTCGAACAGCGCGCCGGGCGAGACCGTCGAGCCGGATGCGTCGACGATGCGCAGCAGCGCTTCGTAGCCGACGACGCGCTTGTGCGTGATCGACAGCACCGGCTGGAACACGCTGCGCAGCGTCACGCCGCGGTAGTCGGTCACCCAGCCGCTGGGCGTCGGCGTCAGGCGTTCGAGCAGGGATTCGAGCGAGAGACCGCGGATCTGCGTCATGTCAGCGGCGCGCAGGGACGGACGGCCGCCCGGCGGCGCGGTGCGTCGCCGAAGCGGCCGCACGCGCAGGCAGGCGCGGTAGAACGAGGTCCATCTTGACCGCCTCCTGCGGATAATTGTTCGGAGTGTAGCGAGAACCGGCCGGTTCGCGTATCAGGGTAACTCCACACGCAAGCCGCAGACAAGCCGGCCGGGCCGGGAAACACGCACGAACGTCGACGCAGATCAAGGTTGTGCGACGTGGCGACGCGGCGACGTGCGCCGCGCACGCGCCGCCCGTCAGGCCGCTTCGCCGCCGCCGCGCGACCGGATGCCCGGGATCCGCCGGATCACGCCGGTCGCGAGCGCGGTGCCGACGAGCACGATCGCGCAGCCTTCCAGCATCACGGCCGATACGCGTTCGCCCAGGAACAGCGCGCCCCACAGCAGGCCGAACACCGGGATCACGAAGGTCACGGTGATCGCGCGGGCCGGCCCGACGTGCGCGATCAGGTGGAAGTAGATGAAATACGCGATGCCCGTGCACGCGATGCCGAGGCTGAGCACCGAGCCCCACGCGTGCGCGCTGACCGGCGCGGCTGGCCACGTCGCGATCGCGAACGGCAGCAGCAGCACCGTCGAGCCGATCATGCTGCCGGTCGCGCTGACGATGGGGTCGACGCCGCCGAGCTTGCGCTTCGTGTAGTTGGCCGCGATGCCGTACAGCAGCGTCGCGCCGAGCGCCGCGGCGGCGGCGAGCATCGTCGCGCCGGCGCCCGCGCCGCCGTGCGCGTTCGCCACCTGGTCCCAGACGAGCGTCAGCACACCGGCGAAGCCGATCATGAGGCCGAGCGCGCGCGGCAGCGACAGCTTGTCCTTCAGCCACAGGTAAGCGACGAGCGCGACCCACAGCGGCGCGGTTGCATTGATCACCGACGTCACGCCGGCCGACAGCGTCAGCTCGGCGAACGCGAACAGGCAGAACGGCACACTCGAGTTGAGCGCGCCGACGACGAACAGCGGCCACGCGCGCTGGCGCAGTTGCGTGCCAAGCTCGGCGGGTTTCATGCGGGTCAGCGCGAGGCCGACCAGGAACAGCGCGCCGATGCCGACGCGCAGCGCCATCAGCGGGGCGACGCCGAGCTCGGCGACGCCGATCCGGATGAACAGGAACGATGCGCCCCACAGGGCAGCGAGGATGGTCAGCAGGACAGCGTTTTTGGGTGACATCGCGTGGGGCTTGGGGCGGCGGAGGGGATGCGATGAATCTTACACCGCGCGGCCCGGCCCACGTTTCACGATCGAATGAAATGGCAAGAAGCGGCAGTCAGCCCCCGGCCGGTGGCTGTCAGCGATGGCGCCAGCCGCCGCCGTGGCGGCCGCCGAAGCCGAAATTGAGCGACACCGCCGGGCCCCACCAGCCGCCGTAGGCCGGTGCGTAGGCCGGCGCCGGATAGTAGTAGGCGGGCGCGGGTTCGACGTAGGCCGGCGCGGTCGGCACCGGCGCGGCCGCGTAATAGCCTGACGGATAGTAGCCGTACGGGTAATAGCAGCCGGCGAGGGACGCGCACGCGAGTGCTGCTGCGACGAAAGTCCTGGTCATGATGGTTCCCCCGGCAAGGCTGGTTTGGTGCCGATGCTTCAGCTTAGGCCGTGCGCGTGTGACACGGTGTGCAAAACGGTAACGGATCATTTCGTGATCCGCTCCGGGGGCATATGGCAAGCCCCTGGCTTGCACGCAAAAACGGCGCTTCCGCGCCGCGAAAACGCCGTTCTTCAGATCACGCGGCGCCCTGCGAGCGGGCGGCCGGTTTACTTGCCGATCTGGTTGCCGATGAGGCCGCCGGCAGCCGCGCCGCCGAGGGTCGACAGGGCATTGCCGCCGATCGCCGCACCCGCGACGCCGCCGACGCCCGCGCCGATGGCCGTGTCGCGCTGGCGTCTCGTCATCGAGTCGCAGGCCGTCAGGCTGCTGGCCATCGTCGCGACGAGCAGCGCACATACCCCAATACGCCGAATCGAATTCATGATCGCTGTCCTTGATGTTGTGAACGGAGGCCGCACGGCCGATCGGTGGCCGTACATGAACCCAATCTACGCGCCGGCCCTGGCCGCTGCTGTAAGGACTTGTTAGGGCATTCGCGCTTTCGTAATCAATTGTTTCCCGACCCGCGGCAGGCACGCGGGATGAAAAAAGCCCGCTCGAAAGCGGGCTTTGTGCATTGCGGCGCGATCCGGCGCCGGCTGCTGCGCTTACTGCCGGTGATAGATCTCGGCGCCGGTCTTGACGAACTCGACGGCCTTGACCTCCATGCCTTTCTTCAGCGCTTCCGTTTCGGACACGCCTTGCTGCGCTGCAAACTCGCGCACGTCCTGCGTGATCTTCATCGAGCAGAAGTGCGGGCCGCACATCGAGCAGAAATGCGCGACCTTCGCCGAATCCTTCGGCAGCGTTTCGTCATGGAATTCGCGTGCCTTGTCCGGATCGAGGCCCAGGTTGAACTGGTCTTCCCAGCGGAACTCGAAGCGCGCCTTCGACAGCGCGTTGTCGCGCACCTGCGCGCCCGGGTGGCCCTTGGCGAGGTCGGCCGCGTGCGCGGCGAGCTTGTACGTGATGATGCCTTCCTTCACGTCGTCCTTGTTCGGCAGGCCGAGGTGCTCCTTCGGCGTCACGTAGCACAGCATCGCGGTGCCGAACCAGCCGATCATCGCGGCGCCGATGCCGGACGTGATGTGGTCGTAGCCCGGCGCGATGTCGGTGGTGAGCGGCCCGAGCGTGTAGAACGGCGCTTCCTTGCACCAGTCGAGCTGCAGGTCCATGTTTTCCTTGATCAGCTGCATCGGCACGTGGCCGGGGCCTTCGATCATCACCTGCACGTCGTGCTTCCACGCGATCTGCGTGAGCTCGCCGAGCGTCTTCAGCTCGCCGAGCTGCGCCTCGTCGTTCGCGTCGTAAATCGAGCCGGGGCGCAGGCCGTCGCCGAGCGAGAAGCTCACGTCGTACGCCTTCATGATTTCGCAGATTTCCTCGAAATGCTCGTACAGGAAGCTTTCCTTGTGATGCGCGAGGCACCACTTCGCCATGATCGAGCCGCCGCGCGACACGATGCCCGTCATCCGGTTCGCGGTGAGCGGCACGTACTGCAGGCGCACGCCCGCATGGATCGTGAAGTAGTCGACGCCTTGCTCGGCCTGTTCGATCAGCGTGTCGCGGAAGATTTCCCAGGTCAGGTCCTCGGCCTTGCCGTTGACCTTTTCCAGCGCCTGGTAGATCGGCACCGTGCCGATCGGCACCGGGCTGTTGCGGATGATCCACTCGCGCGTTTCGTGGATGTGCTTGCCGGTCGACAGGTCCATCACCGTGTCGCCGCCCCAGCGGATCGCCCACGTCATCTTGTCGACTTCCTCGCCGATCGACGACGTGACGGCCGAGTTGCCGATGTTCGCGTTGATCTTCACGAGGAAGTTGCGGCCGATGATCATCGGCTCCGATTCCGGGTGGTTGATGTTCGCGGGGATGATCGCGCGGCCGCACGCCACTTCCGAGCGCACGAATTCCGGCGTGATCTCGGTCAGCGCATTGGGGCCGAACGCGGCGGCGCCGAACGCCTGGCCCGGGTGCTGGCGGCCCATCATCGCGGCGAGCTTCGCGCCGTTCGGGCCGCTCGCCTTCAGGCTTTCCAGGTACTCGGCGCGGCGCTGGTTCTCGCGGATCGCGATGTACTCCATTTCCGGCGTGACGATGCCTTGCCGGGCGTAGTGCATCTGCGTGACGTTCTTGCCGGCTTGCGCGCGGCGCGGGTTGCGGTGCAGGCCCGGGAAGCGCAGGTCGGCCGTGGCCGGGTCGGCGGCGCGTTCGAGGCCGTACTGGCTGGTGAGGCCCGGCAGCGTCTCGGTGTCGCCGCGCGCTTCGATCCAGCGCTGGCGCAGCGCGGGCAGGCCTGCGCGAATGTCGATCTTCGCGTCTGGATCTGTATAGGGGCCCGACGTATCGTAAACGTAGATCGGCGGATTCTTTTCGCCACCGAAGCCGGTCGGCGTGTCGGCCTGCGTGATTTCGCGCATCGGCACGCGGATGTCGGGCTGCGAACCGGTGACGTAGACCTTGCGCGAATTCGGCAGCGGGGCGACGGCTGCGGCGTCGACGTGGGCGTCGGCGGAAAGAAACTTCGGATTGGCGTTCATGCGATCTCCTGTGGGCGACCCGAACCGGCGCTTGAGCGCTCGATCGGGCCCCGTGCAAAGCTGTTGTGGGGCGCGAGCTAAGCAGGAGACGAGATTCGTGAGGCGGCGGGATTCGTCAGAAGGAATGGCGGCGAAGCCCGTACGCTTCCCTGCGCTGGCATTACCCAGATCAGGTTCAAAGGGTATTTCTCACCCGCAAGTGCCGGTTTGTTGACCGAGCGCATTGCAGGACCCCCGCGTTAGCAAGCGCACACGATACACCGGCTTCGCGGCGGTTTCAACCGGGGACAGTTCCGTGCCGGGCGCGCGGCCGCAGCATCGCGCGGCATGCGTGGGTGGCACGGCGCGCGCCGCACGTGGAGCGGCGGCCGCGCGGACGCCGCGGCGCAATGCAGCATCGGGCTGCTGCGCACGCCGCGAAAAAATTTTTCGCGATGGCCTGTCATATCGCGTCGCGTCGTCCGTCTATTCGGCTCCTCAAACCCATGTACTGGAGTGAAGTCATGAAAAAAGCACTGATGGCAGCCTGTGTCGCCGGCCTCGCATTCGCGGTGACGGGCGCCTACGCGCAGAGCGACGCGATGTCGAAGGATCAGGCGCCGATGTCGAAGGACGCGATGGGCCACGACGCGATGGCGAAAGGCGATGCGATGAAGAAGGATGGCATGAAGAAGCATGCGATGAAGAAGGACGCGATGAAGAAGGGCGCCATGTCGAACGACGAGATGGGCAAGCCGATGCAGGGCGACAAGATGAGCCCGTCCAACTGACGGGAGGTCCGCACGCGTGGCCGGCCACCGCGCTGCACGCGGCCGGCGCGTGCGCGGACGCATCGTCGGCGCGGTTCGTCGTGCGTTGTGCACGCTCGCCGTGCCGCAGGTGGCCGAACAGGCCTGCGCGGACGCACACGTCGTGCAGGCCGTTGGCGCGGCCGCGCCGCGCACCGAAGGAGTTTTCACCATGCAAACCGTTCCCGCCACGGGCCGTGCGGCTGCGTCGCCGCCCGCCCGGCCCATCCACCCGCTGTGGGTGCGCGTGAGCCACTGGCTCAATGCGCTCGCGGCGCTCGTGATGGTGCTGTCCGGCTGGCGCATCTACGATGCGTCGCCGATCTACCCGCCGTTCGCGTTCCCGCACGGCATCACGCTGGGCGGCTGGCTCGGCGGCGCATTGCAATGGCATTTCGCGGCGATGTGGCTGCTCGCCGGCAACGGGCTGTTCTACCTGACGATGGCGCTCGCGACCGGGCGCATCGCGCGCAAGTTCTTCCCGGTCACGCCGGCGGCCGTGCTGCGCGACCTGGTCGCGGCGCTGCGCGGCAAGCTCGCGCACGACGACCTGAGCGTCTACAACGCGGTGCAGCGCGTCGCGTACCTGACGGCGATCCTGGATCTCGTCGTGCTGGTGCTGTCCGGCCTCGTGATCTGGAAATCGGTGCAGTTCCCGCTGCTGCGCACGCTGCTCGGCGGCTACGACAACGCGCGCGTCGTGCATTTCTGGGCGATGTCGGTGCTGGTCGCGTTCTTCGTCGTGCATGTCGCGATGGCGCTGCTGGTGCCGCGCTCGCTGCTCGCGATGCTGCGCGGGCGCTAGGGAGATCATCATGTCCGAACCCGAAGACAAGCGCGCCCCGACGCGCTGGACGCTCGACCGCCAGGCGCTCGCGCTCGACGTGCGCCGCGAGCTCGCGATGCCGTCGCGGCGGCTGTTCAACCGGCGCATCCTGACGCTCGGCGGCCTCGCGATGCTGTCCGGCTGCTCGCTGCAGGACGACGCATCCGTGAACACGTTCCTCGAGAAGGTGTCGCGCATGAACGACCGCGTGCAGGCCTGGCTGTTCAGCCCGGACCGGCTCGCGCCGACCTACACCGAAGCCGACCTGACGCGGCCGTTCCCGTTCAACGCGTACTACGGGATCGACGAGGTGCCGCATGTCGATGCGTCGACGTACAAGCTCGTGCTGTCCGGCCGCGTGACCGGTAAGCGCGTGTGGACGCTCGACGAGCTGTACGAGCTGCCGCATGCGGAGCAGATCACGCGGCACATCTGCGTCGAAGGGTGGAGCGCAATCGGGCGCTGGGGCGGCACGCCGTTCGGCGCGTTCCTGCGGCGCGCGGGCGCGGACATCCACGCGAAATACGTCGGTTTCAAATGCGCGGACGATTACTACGAAAGCATCGACATGCCGACCGCGCTGCATCCGCAGACGCTGCTGACCTTCGAGTACGACGGGCAGCGGCTGCCGGCGGAATTCGGATTCCCGATGAAGCTGCGGATGCCGACCAAGCTCGGCTACAAGAACCCGAAGCACATCATGGAGATCTTCGTGACCGATACGTACCCGGGCGGGTATTGGGTCGACCAGGGGTACAACTGGTTCGGCGGATCGTAGGCGCGGCCGCGGCCTCGCCGCCGTGTTGCGCGGCGGGGCCATGCGAAGGCCGGTCTCGCCGGCGAGCCTGGACACGGAAATCGCGCGCTTCTGCGGTGCGGCCATTGGTTGCGCGCAGCGCTGCCGGCAGGCGGCGGAATTCGCGTCCGGGCCGATTTCGCGCCTGCTTTCAAGAAGCGCGGTGTCGAGCGGCCGCGCGATCGCGCGCATCCGGCCGAACACACGCGGCCATGTGATGCCGAACAGCTTCGCGGCCTGAGGCTGGCCCATCCGGAAAGAAGCCGTCCCGCCGAACCGTCCGCCGATCGCATTCAGTCAGGCGCGCAAGCGGCTTTCGACGCTGTGCCGTGGGCGTCGCGTCGGGAAGCTGACGAAATTCGTACATGTCTCATTGTTCGCGCATCGTGGGGAATCTAGCATTGGCTCTGCGATTGCGACACGTTCGCACTAGCTGCCAGTGCCGCGCTCATTGCCGCGGCATGCGTCGATCAATCCGCATCGGCGTGCAGCGGAGCCCATCTCATTTTTCTGCATTGCGAATTGAAGGCCAGGCATGCATGTCCGGCCGGCTGGTTCGTGCGCGGGTTCCCTCTCGAACTGTTACGTGGAGAATCATCGAACATGAGTCTTGTCATATTCCGCCGTCGTTGGTCGTTCACTTTGCTCTGCGTGGTCACGGGTATGACGTTGTCGGCCTGCGGAGGGGACGACTCCGGCGCACCCGCTGTCGTCGCGCAGGAAAGGGAGGCGCAGCAGGGGCACGAGGTCATTGCGGATACCGTCGCGGTGTCCGACGAGCCAGGGGCGCCTTCGGATCCGGCGTTTTCGCAGCAGCCCGAGCCGCCGGAGGTCGACGGACCGCCACTGGCGCCGGCGCCGGATCTGCCCGAAGCGCCCGCACCGATCGTGCCGCCTGCACCGATCGAACCACCTGCACCGATCGAACCACCTGCACCGATCGTGCCGCCCGCACCGATCGAACCTGCACCGATCGAACCGCCGCCTGATCCACCCGCACCACTCGACACGAGCCTCGAGATCAGGAACCTGGCAACCGGTAAAAATCTCTGCCTGGCGGTTTCGACGAGCAACGGCACATATGTCGGATTCCAGTCGTGCTCGGGCGCGGACGCGCAGCGCTGGCGCATGGAGCGGGCCGCGAGCGGCTATTTCAAGGTGAAGAACGTGTTCACCGAATCGCAGGGCAGGGACGTCTGTCTGCGCGCGGCCCCGTGGAAACCGGGCACGGTCAATATGTGGCCGTGCGACGGCACCGATTTCCCGACGACGCGGCTGTGGCGCGCGGACGTTGACGCGAATGGCTCGTTCACGATGCAGAACAAGCACTGGTCGGATGTCGGCGGAGGCGCTTCGCTGCAATCGACGGACCGCACGCTCGCGATGCTGCCGGCCGTCGACCAGCCTGCCGCGCGCTGGACCTACGACGGCGAATTGCCGTCGCCGATGCGAATCGTGACGGGCAATCGCCGGGTGCTGCTGATGTCGGCGCATTTCACCGGCCAGACGGCGAATCCTGCCGAGCCGGTCCGCAAGGCAGTCTTCGGCGACGGTGCGGATTTCGCTTCGCTCGCGCACTATGTCGGATTGGCGTCGCGGGGCAAACTGACGCTCGGTGGCACGATGCTCGCGAACGTCGATCTCGGCGCGTTTCCGGCCGGATGCAATTCGGGCGCCATCCTCGGTCAGGCGCGGGCTGCCGCGCAAGCGCGCGGCGTCGATCCCGGCGCGTACGACTATCTGTTCGTCGACTTCCCGCGTTCCAGCGAATGCAAATTCGCCGGACTGGCGGCGCGGCCGGGGCAATGGATTCTGTCGAACGGTTCCGGCCACGCGTACTGGATGTGGGCGCACGAATTCGGTCACGGGCTCGGCGCGGGGCATCCCGATTCGCTGCGGAATTGCCCGGTCGAGGGCGGCACGGTCATGCTCGGCGCAGGCTGCGCGACGGGCGGCATCGACGATCCGGCCGACCCGGTGGGCGGCGGCGGCCGGCGCATGTATCCCGTCGATTACCAGCTGTTCGCCGGGTGGCTCGACGAGACGGACGTGCCGCTGCTCCTGAAGCCGGGCACCTACCGCCTTGCTCCGCTCTGGAGTGCGCTGCCGGGCAAGCAGGGCTATCGCCTGCCGCGCGGCGATGGCTCCTACCTGGTGCTCGAGTTCCGTCGACCGCGGGGGGCGAAGGGCACGTACGAAGACTGGCCCGATACGTCGCCGTTCGCCAACGGCGTAGCCGTGCGGATCGTCCGCTATCCGGGCGGCAGCATTCAGAACACGCTCGTCGACGCGACGCCGGACAGCAAGGACGGCATGAAGGACGCGCCGTTGATGCCCGGCAAGTCGCTCGTCGACACGGTGTCCGGGCGGCGCATCACCGTGCTGTCGGCCGATGACAGCGGCGCTGTGATGCAGGTCGAGGCGGTCCGCTGACTGCGCGCCGTACCAGCCCCGGGAGGCGGGACGAGCGCAGGCGCCCGGCCGGGTGTCGCGCCGAAACGTCAGTCGGCAACCTTTCAGGCAGGACGCCCGCTTCCTTTCGAATCCTTGATGCCATAATGCCAGGCGTGCGCAGCCGCAGCGGTTGCGCACCTTTTTTTGTCCCTCTGCCGCCGGCCCCGCCGGTTTACTTCGTCGCCGTTCGCACTGTCATGTCGTTCCGCACGTTTGCCTCCGCCGCCCTGGCCCCGTCCGGGCCGTTTGCCGGTTGTTCCGGCGTCTTTCTGCGAGGCACGCGGCGCGCCGCGCGGGCAGGCTGACGATGGGCCCGCTCGACCGACTCCTCGATTTCTTCACGCGTCATCCGCTGCGCCTGCCGCAAAGCCGCGGCGGGCGCGTCGCGCTGGCGCTCGTGTTCATCTACTTCGTGTGGGGCTCGACCTATCTCGGGCTGCACGTCGCGCTGCAGTCGTTCCCGCCGCTGCTGCTGTCCGGGCTGCGCAACCTGCTCGGCGGGATCGGGCTGTTCGTCTTCGCGCTGCGCCGCAAGCCGCAGTGGCCGACGCTCGTCGAGATCCGCAATTCGGCGATCGTCGGCACGATGCTGGTCGCGCTGTCGTCCGGGACGATCGCGCTCGGGATGCGCACCGTCAGCAGCGGCTCGGCCGCGGTGATGGTCGCCACCGTGCCGCTGTTCGCGACCGTGATCGCGGCGGTGGCCGGCCGGCCGGTGACGAAGGGCGAGTGGGCGGCGGTCGCGCTCGGGATGGTCGGCATCGTCGTGCTGAACTCGGGCGGCGCGGCCGCCGCGAACTCGGCGCTCGGCACGATCTCCGTGCTGGCCGGCGCGCTGTTCTGGGCGGGCGGCGCGCATCTCGCAACGCGCCTCAAGCTGCCGTCGGACCTGTTCCTGTCGACGTCGCTGCAGATCGGCCTGGGCGGCCTGATGTCGACGTTCGCCGCGTTCATGCTCGGCGAGCGCATCGAGCAATTCGCGGTGCTGCCGGTGCTCGCGTTCGTGTACCTGATGGTGTTCTGCACGATGGCCGCGTATGTCGCGTACGGCTACCTGATTCGCCACACGAGCCCGATCATTTCCAGCAGCTGCATGTACGTGAACCCGATCGTCGCGGTCGCGCTCGGCGCGCTGTTCCTCGGCGAGCCGGTGACGATGGCGACCGTGATCGCGACGCTCGCGATCCTCGGCAGCGTCGGGCTGTCGTTCGTGTTCGATCCGGCCCGCAAGCGCGCGTCGCAAGCGGCTGCCGCGAGCGCACCGGCGCCTGCACCGGCACCGGCATCCGCGTCCGCACCCGCACCCGCACCCGCATCGACGCCAGGGCCGGGGTCGGTGCCCGCGTCAGCCCCCGCATCCCCGGCCTCCGACGATCTGTAACGCCGACGCGCGCGGCGCGTCAGCCGCCGTGCCGGCCGCCGCGGTGGTGGAACCCGCCCGCGAGCGCGGCGAACAGCAGCCCCGCTGCGCACATGCCGGTCCAGCCGAACGCGCGCCACGCGAGCACGCCGGCCGACGAGCCGAGCGCGCCGCCGATGAAATAGCACACCATGTACACCGTGTTGACGCGGCTGCGCGCGTCGGGCTTCAGCGCGTAGATGCGCGACTGGTTCGAGATCTGCGCGGCCTGTACGCCGACGTCGAGCACGATCACGCCGATCACGAGCCCCGCGATGCTCGCGCCCGACAGCGCGAAGATCACGAACGACGCCGCGACCAGCGCGATCGCGAGCGAGATGATCGCGCGCGGCCCGCGCGCGTCGGCGAAGCGCCCCGCATACGGCGCGGCGAGCGCGCCGGCCGCGCCGACGATGCCGAACAGGCCGGCCGCCTGCGGCCCGAGATGAAACGGGGCGCCCGCGAGCAGCAGCGTCAGCACCGGCCAGAACGCGCTGAACGCCGCGAAGATCGCCGCACCCGTCAGCGACGCGTCGCGCAGCCCGCGCAATTCCACCGCGAGATGCCACATCGAGCCGAGCAGCTTGCCGTACGGCAGCGTCGACGTCGGCGAGCTGCGCGGCAGGCGCAGCACGATCACCGCGGCGAGTGCGACGAGCGCCGCGACCGACGCGCCGAACACCGCGCGCCAGCCGAAGTATTCGGCGACGAAGCCGGCCGCCGTGCGCGCAAGCAGGATGCCGATCAGCAGGCCGCTCATCACGGTGCCGACCGCCTGCCCGCGCGCGGCGGGCGGCGCGATTTCGGCGGCGAACGGCACCGCCTGCTGCGCGATGGTCGCGAGCACGCCGATCGCCAGGCTCGCGGCGGCGAGCACCGCGATCGACGGCGCGGTGGCCGCCGCGATCAGCGCGGCCGACAGGCCGGCGATCTGCAGCAGGATCAGCGTGCGGCGGTCGAAGCGGTCGCCGAGCGGCGCGAGCAGGAACATCCCGGCCGCGTAGCCGAGCTGGGTCGCGGTCGGCACGGCGCCGATCCACGACGCGTGGCCCGGAAACGACGCGCGGAAGCTGTCGAGGAGCGGCTGGTTGTAGTAGATGTTCGCGACCGACACGCCCGCGATCGTCGCGAGCAGCAACAGCAGGCTGCGCGAGTAGTGCGGCGACGCGGTGCCGTGGGTCGGATGATCGGGGGCGATGGAGGACATGGCGATACGGAGCGCTCGGGTGTGACGTGACCCGCGCGGCGCGGCGGCTGGCGGCGGCGCGCGCCGGGCATCGGGCGGGGGAGCCGATGATACCGGAGCCGTGCGAAACGTGCCGGCGATGGCCGGGCCTGGCGGGAGGCGGGCGCCGCCCCGGCGGAGCCGTCGCGGCATGCGCCGCGGCAACGGCCGCCGCGGCGCCGGAAAGGCCGCCAAGGCGGCGCTCAGTCGACGAGTTCGCCCGTCGGTTCGTAGAACGGATACGGGCCGTCGCCCTCGTCGACATACACGTGATGCGTGACCATGCCCGTTTCGGGCGTGTAGCGATGCACGGCGAACGCGGGCGGCTCGAGCCGGAACGCCGACGGCGCGCCGTCGCGCAGGTCGAACGCGACCTGGTGCGCGGGCGCCGGCACCGCCGACGCGATCGTGCCGCCGAAGCGCGCGAACATCGTCCGGTGCACGTGGCCGCACAGCACGCGCTCGACGTTCGGATGGCCGCGCAGCAGCGCGTCGAGCTTCGCGGCGGCGGCGGGCGCGAGCCGCAGCGCATCCATGTGGCCGATCCCCGACGCGAACGGCGGGTGATGCAGCGCGACGATCACGGGCCGTGCGCGCGCGGCGTCGAGCTGGGCCGCGAGCCATGCGAGGCGCGCGTCGCACAGGTCGCCGACGCTCGTGCCGGGCACCTGCGAATCGAGCGCGAGCACGCGCACCGCGCCGACGTCGAACGCATACTGCACGAACTCGCCGTCCCGCCATTCGGCCCGCTCGGCGAACGCGCGGCGCAGCGCCGCGCGATCGTCGTGATTGCCGACCATCAGGAAGTACGGAATCTCGAGCGGCGCGAGCAGCGCGCGCAGATGGCGGTATTCGTCGTCATGGCCGAAATCGGTCAGGTCGCCGGTGAAGAGCACCGCGTCGGGGCGCGGCTCGAGCGCGTTCAGGCGCGCGATGCAGCGCGCGAGCGCGGCGGCGGTGTCGACGCGCCGGTACGCCAGCATGCCCGGCCGTTTGATATGCAGATCGCTGATGTGTGCAAGCAGCATCGTCATTCCTCGGATCGTCTGGTTATCGTGGGGGAGAGGGTGTCACGCGGCGAGCGCGATCAGCCCCTCGGGCGCGACCGTGATGCCGACCGCCGTGCCTCGCGCGAGCTCGACGCGGCCCGGCACGTCGATCACGAGCGCGTCGGGCGCCGCATGCTCGATCGTGAGCCGGGTGCGCTCGCCGAGGAACGCGCATGCGCCGATCGCGCCGCGCAACGGCGCATGCGCCGGATCGGCGAGCTGCGCATCCTCGGGCCGGAAGAACCATTCGTCGGCGGCGTGCGGCGTGGCGATCGCGCCGCCCGTCGTCACGAGCGCACCGTTCTTCCATTCTCCCGCAAGGCGGTTCAGCGTGCCGATGAACTGCGCGACCGCGCGGTTCGCGGGCCGGTAGTAGATGTCGCGCGGCGTGCCGATCTGCTCGATGCGGCCCGCGCTCATCACGACGATGCGGTCGCCGAGCTCCATCGCCTCGGCCTGGTCGTGCGTCACGTAGACGGTCGTCACGCCCAGCTCGCGCAGCAGTGCGTTCATCTCGCGGCGCAGCGCGTCGCGCAGCTTCGCGTCGAGCGCGGTGAGCGGCTCGTCGAGCAGCAGCACGCGCGGCCGCACCGCGAGCGCGCGCGCCAGCGCGACCCGCTGGCGCTGGCCGCCGGACAGCTGGTCGATCGGCTTGTCCGCGTGCGCGTCGAGCCGCATCATCGCGAGCAGGTCGTCCACGCGCTCGCGCAGCACGCGCAGCTCGGTCTTGCGGATCTTCAGCCCGTAGCCGACGTTGCCGCGCACCGTCAGGTTCGGAAACAGCGCGTAGTTCTGGAACACCATGCCGACCTGGCGGCGCTCGATCGGCAGCGCGGTGACGTCGTCGCCGCCGAACGCGATCGTGCCGCCGGCGTCCGGCGTGTCGAGGCCCGCGATCAGGCGCAGCGTCGTGGTCTTGCCGCAGCCCGACGGGCCGAGCAGCACGAGCGTCTCGCCCGCGCCGATCGACAGGTCGAGCGGCTCGAGCACGCGGGTGCCGCGGAACGTCTTCGCGCAGCGGGTCAGGGTGATCGGAATGGAATCGAGTTTCATGTGAGCTTTGGTCAACGCTTGCCGCGCTGCTTCGACGCGCGCGTGCCGGACGGGTCGACGCCGAGCCACTGCATCGCGACGAGCAGCGGCAGCGTCATCAGCAGGAACAGGATCGTGTACGCGCTGCCGACTTCGAGACGCAGCGACGCGTAGGTGTCGGCGAGGCCGACCGGCAGCGTCTTCGTGTCGGGCGTGTGCAGCATCCACGTGAGGTTGAATTCGCCGATCGACAGCGTGAGCACGGCGAGCGCGCCCGCGACGATGCCGGGGCGCAGGTTCGGCAGCACGATCGTCACGAAGCGCGTGACGAACGATGCACCAAGGCTCGCCGCGCCTTCTTCGAGCGTGCGCAGGTCGGCGCCCGCCGCGACGGCCGCGACCGCGCGCACCATGAACGGCAGCGTGAACACGGCGTGGCCCGCGACGATGAACCACGGGCTCATCCGGAACGCGGTGAAGCCGCCGTAGACGACCAGCAGCGCGAGCGCGGAGGCCAGGCCCGGCAGCGCGATCGGCAGCACGAGCGCTTCTTCGATGATGCGCGCGGCGCGGCTTTCGCTGCGCGCGAGCGCGTAGCCGGCCGGCACGCCGGCGACGAGCACGATCGCGAGCGTCGCGAACGCGACGTACAGCGACAACGCGACCGAGCCGTGATACTGCTGCCACACCTGTTCGAGCCAGCGCAGCGTGAGGCCGCTCGACAGGCCGCGGAAATAGTTGACCGTCAGCCCCGCGAGCACCGACATCACGACCGGCACGATCAGGAACGCGCACAGCAGCAGCGTGACGCCCCATTGCAGCGCGGCGAGCGCGCGGGCGCCGGTGACGCGCGGCGCGCGCCGGGCAGCGGCGCTCGTGTGAGCGGGCGCGGGGGAGGGCGTGGAAGAATCGGAAAGCGAATGCATCGGATGACCCTCAGGCGGCGGCTGCCGCGGTGTGGCCGGTGAAGCGGCGCGCGAGCGCGAGCACGGCCCACGTGACGACGCCGAGCACGATCGACAGGCCGGCGGCCGTTGCGATGTTCGCGTTCAGCGTGAACTCGGTGTAGATCGTCATCGGCAGCACGTTCAGGTCGGTCGCGAGCGTGAACGCGGTGCCGAACGCGCCCATCGCGGTCGCGAAGCAGATCGCGCCGGCCGCGATCAGGCCCGGCGCGAGCGCGGGCAGCACGATGTCGCGCAGGATGCGCCACGGCGACGCGCCGAGCGAGCGCGCCGCTTCCTCGAGCGACGGGTCGAGCTTCGACGCTGCCGCGATCACGGTGACGATCACGCGCGGAATCGAGAAGTACAGGTAGCCGACGAACAGGCCCGCCACCGAATACGCGAACACCCACTTGTCGCCGGTGAGCTTCGCGGACAGCGTCCCGACCAGCCCCTGCCGCCCGGCGAGCATGATCACCATGAAGCCGACGACGACGCCCGGAAACGCGAGCGGGAACGTGAGCAGCGCGAGCAGCACGCGCTTGCCCGCGAACGCGCGGCGCGCGAGCAGCAGGCCCGAGATCGTCGACAGCACGAGCGTCGCGAGCGTGACGGCCGCCGACAGCGCGACCGTCTCGCCGAGGCTCTTCATGTAGCGTGCGTTGCCGAGCAGCGCCGCATACTGCGCGACGAACGCGCCGTCGGCCGACACGCGCGCGAGCGCGACCATCGGCAGCAGCCAGAACGCGGCGAACACCGCGAGCGCGGGCGCGACGAGCGCGATGCGCCAGCGCAGCGGGAAAGTCAGGTCGGGCATCGTTGCGTCCTGCCGTTACTGCATGATCTGCAGGTACTGCTGGCCGAACGCCTGCTGGCCGGCGGCCATCTTGCCGAAGTCGACGGGCTTCGCGCGCGCGTAGTCGCTCGCCGGCAGGAACTTCGACGCGACGTCGGCGCTCAGCGCCTGCGCGCGCACCGGGCGCAGGTACGCGCTCGCCCACAGCTTCTGGCCTTCGTCGGACAGCACGAAGTCGAGCACCTTCCGGCCGTTCGCGTCGTGCGGCGCGCCCTTCACGAGGCTCATCACGTACGGCACCGCGATCGTGCCTTCCTTCGGAATCACGAACTCGACGTTTGCGTTGTCCTTGTACTTCGCGCGGTACGCGTCGAAGTCGTAGTCGAGCAGGATCGGAATCTCGCCCGACAGCACGCGCGCGTACGCGGTCTGCTTCGGCACGATCGGCGCGTTGGCCTTCAGCTTGCGGAACCAGTCGAGCGCGGGCTTGAAGTTCTCGAGGGTGCCGCCGAGCGCCTGGTTGACGGCGACCGCGCCCGCGTAGCCGACGAACGCGCTCGACGGATCGAGGTAGCCGACCATGCCCTTGTATTCAGGCTTCAGCAGGTCGGCCCACGAGCGCGGCACCGGCTTGCCGTCGAGCGCGTCCTTGTTCACGAAGAAGCCGAGCGTGCCCGAGTGGATCGCGAACCAGTAGCCCTGCGGGTCCTTCAGGTTCGCCGGGATGTCGTTCCAGTGCGCGGGCTTGTACGGCGCGATCACGCCCTTGTCCTTCGCCTGGAACGCCGACGACACGCCGAGATAGACGACGTCCGCGACCGGGCTCTTCTGCTCGGCGATCAGCTGCGCGATCGCCTGGCCCGAATTCTTGTTGTCGAACGGCACGCGCACGCCGGTCTTGTGCTTGATCGCGGCGATCTGCGCGGCCCAGTCGGCCCATTCGGGCGGGCAGTTGTAGCAGATCGCGGTGTCTTCCGCGTGGGCGGACGGTGCGCCGGCGAGCAGGGCGGCGCAGGCGAGCGGCGCGGCGAGCGCGCGCAGCAGGGACGACAGTCGAAGTGTCACGTTATGGTCTCCGGGTGGGCGTGTGAGGGAGGGGCGGCGCGCTCAGGCTTCGCGAAGCTGGCGGGCGGCCGGCGCGACCGTCGCGCCGTCGCGCACCGTGTGCGGCAGGATCCGCGAGGCGCGCTCGACGGGTTTGCCGCCGATGGATTCGACGAGGCGCTGCCACGCGTGCCGGCCGATGTCGCGATTCGGCGACGCGATGCTGGCGAGCGGCGGCGCGAGCAGCTCGCCGATCGCGATGCCGTCGAAGCCGAGCACCGAGATGTCGTCGGGAATCGAGAAGCCCGCGCGCCGCAGGCCGCGCATCACGACCATCGCCAGCAGGTCGTTGCTGCAGAACAGCGCGGTCGGGCGCGTCGTGCGTGCGGTCAGGTGCGCGAGCACCGCGTCGGGCAGCTCGGGCGCGTTGAAGTCGACCTCGACCGGCGGCAGCGGCGCGATGCCGCTTTCCTCGAGCGCCTGCGCGTAACCGAGATGGCGCTGCCGCGCGCGATCGGACGCCGCGAGCGAGCCGGCGAGCATCAGCACGCGGCGATGGCCGCTTGCGGTCAGCATGCGCACGCCGTCGTACGCGGCGCGGCGGTTGTCGACCGACACCGACGGGCGGCGCTGCGTGTCGTTGTGCATCAGCACGTAATGCGGGCCGTCGTGGTCGAGCATGTCGAGCAGCGGATGCGTGTCCGCATCGGCGACCGTGAGGATCAGCCCTTCGACGCGCTGCTCGCGCAGCGTCTCGATCGCGTGGCGCTCGCGCGCCGCGTCGTACTCGGTCGTCATCAGGATCAGCTTGAAGCCGGCCGCGGTCGCGAGCTCGTCGATCCCTTGCAGGCAGTCGGCGAATACGGGGTTCGCGAGGGTCGGCAGCACGACGCCGACGAGCCGCGTGCGCTCGCCGCGCAACTGGCGGCCAAGTGGGCTCGGGCGGAATTTCAGCGTGTCGATCGCGGTGCGGATCGCCGCGAGCGTAGACGGGCTGACGGTATGCGGCGCGTTGATCGCACGCGACACGGTGGCGATCGAGAAGCCGGCAAGCGCGGCGACATCCTTGATGGTCGGGGGCATGAGGGGCGCGATGTAAACGTTTTCGGCGAGGGCATTATCGAAAACGTTTATGACCTTCCGATGACGCGTGAAGGGGGCGCATCGGAGCGGTGCGCGCGCGTGAATCGTGTGAAGGACGAGGCGGCGGTGCGGGCGCTATTGTATCGGTGGCGGTGCGAGCATGGTCGAATCCGGCCGGGTTCGACAGGGTCAAATGCGTAACGGCGGGGCGAGCAGTGGTAGAATCCCGTCCGCCCTTGCCGGGGTGATGAAATTGGTAAACATAGCGGACTTAAAAGTTTGAGTGCCCAGCCGGAAACGGCCGGTGCAGAACCCTTCAAATTCGGCGAAACCCCTGATGCGATGCATCGAGGCAACGCCGAGCCAAGCCTCGCGGCGCACGCGCACGCGAGGAAGGTGTAGAGACTAGACGGGGGGCGCCTAAGGCGCACGGGCGACAGCGTCGTCCCGCACGCAATGGCGAAGGCATAGTCCAGCGCACGAACGGCATCGCTCCAGACGACGCCGGCTTCGAAAGAAGCAGTGTGACGAAAATCCGCCGCCTTAACTGGCTTGCCGGTTCGAGTCCGGTCCCCGGCACCAGATTTACTTCTAACATCGTCTGCGTGCTGCCGCGCCGGTCTCCGCACCGAATAGCGCGGCAGCGGCGCCGCTCATGGCGCCGGCCGCAGCACCGACTGCGCTGCAGATCCGCCGCGCGACGTGACGCTGTTCAGTGCGGAACGACTCGCACGACGGACACGGAATACCCTCTCTCCAATACTAGCCGCTAGCGCGGCGATTCGCGTTCGTCCGGCTCTGTTGGCTGACGCAGACCGTGCAGGCGGTGTGCAACATATCGTCCTCGTCCTCGTTGTCGTACGGAAAGAACGGAGGACGCTCACGCATGGATCCGGATCTCCCGTACACGGGGATGGGTATCGCGCCGGACCTTCCCTACATACTTGCAATGACGGGCGGCGAGCAACGCACAGCCGAGGAAGACGAGTGCGAAAGCGGCGAGATAGTCGAGAGGAGAAGGGGGAGCGGGACGGTGTCAGTACCGTTTGTGTTGTAAATCGGAGACGCGGCGGGGTGATGTGCCAATCCATGATCGACATGGCGTCATCTGAATATTCGCGTGATCGAAAATGTCAAGAGATAATATTTAATCTGCCCGTCTTCCATCCTCTATCAAGACATCTCCGTATTTTGAATGTTTGTTTCGAGTAGCGGATATGGACTCAAATTGAAACGCGCGGACGCGGGTGTTGTTACGTGTGTTTATCGGCTGATTATCGTCTGTGTGAAGCTTCAAAAAAATGTATTCGAAGTGTCAAATTTTTATAGTGGAGGACAAGTGTTTCGGCCTGTATTCGGCTTCAGCGTATGTTAATTGCTGTCTGTACGGCGACCTCCGTCGGGGGAAGCACGGCACTTCCTTGCAATCTCTGACACTGTGCTGGCAATTATTTCGATAGTTTACGGTGTGAGAGACCATCATTCCGCCCGCTAACACGAGTAAAGAAGAATCGAGAAAGCTCGGCAGCATTGGTTTCAGCTGGTGAGCGTTTCTGTGCTTGCGCGAAACGTTTCGCATCTACTCGTTCGACGTTCGAAAAGAGCGCCTGCCGCATTCATGAATAAGAACCAATATCGTCTGGTATTCAGCCGCGTCCGGGGCATGTTGATCGCAGTCGAAGAGACTGCTAGTTCGTCGGGGAAGGCGAACAGGGGAGAAACCGTCCGGGCTGCTGGTGGCAGTTTGCGGCTCGCGGTGGCGCAATTCGCGCTGCGTCACGCCGTGTTCGCGGCGCTGATCGTGTCTGGGGTTGCGCCGATATGGGTCAATGCGCAGGTCGTGGGCGCGGGTGCAAATGCGCCATCAGTGATCCAGACGCAAAACGGTCTCCAGCAAGTCAACATCACCAAGCCGAGCGGCGCGGGTGTATCGCTGAACACCTATTCGCAGTTCGATGTGCCGAAGGCTGGCGTTATCGTGAACAACTCGCCCACGGTAACGAACACGCAGCAAGCAGGCTACATCAACGGGAACCCGAATTTTGGCCCGAACACGGCTGCCAAGATCATTATCAACCAGGTCAACAGCTCGAACCCTTCACAACTGAAAGGCTACGTTGAGATTGCGGGCCAAAGAGCCGAGATGATCATCTCGAATCCGTCGGGTCTCGTAGTCGACGGTGGTGGCTTTATCAATACCTCGCGCGCAATCCTGACGACCGGCACGCCGAACCTGAATGCAGACGGCTCGCTGGCGGGCTTCAACGTCACACGCGGCCTCATCACGGTACAAGGTGCGGGCCTGAATGCCACGAATGTGGATCAGGTTGATCTCATTTCCAGAGCCGTACAGGCCAATGCAGCCATTTATGCATCGAACCTGAACGTGATCGCTGGTGCGAATCAGCTCAATCATGACACGCTCCAGGCGACACGAATTCAGGGGGATGGTGCGGCGCCTGCCGTTGCGATCGACGTAGCGCAATTGGGCGGGATGTACAGCAATCGCATCCTTTTGGTGGGCACGGAGGGCGGCGTAGGTGTCCGGAACGCTGGCACCATCGCAGCGGATGTGGCGGGCCTGACGCTGACCACGGCCGGTTGGTTGGTACAGTCGGGCAAGGTCAGTTCGCTCGGCAATGTCGCAGTAACTGCAACAGGCGGCATCGAGAACAGCGGCACGACCTACAGCCAGCAATCCGTGTCGATGAATACCGGCGCGGACCTGACGAACAGCGGCACGCTTGCCGCACAACATAACGTCGGCGTGAATGCGGGTTCGCTGAATTCGACTGGCGCGCTCGGCGCGGGCGTGGACAGCAGCGGTGCTGTTACGCAAAGCGGCAACCTCCAAGTGACGACGACGGGTCAATTGGCCGCGACCGGACAGAACATCGCGGGCGGCAATGCCTCGCTGACAGGCTACGGCGTCAATGTCGCCGGCAGCAATACGGCTGCGAACGGCAGCCTGACGCTGAACGCCAACGCGGGCGACCTCAACCTGTCGAACGCGACGACAAGCGCACAGGGCGCACTCAACGCAACTGCGGCCGGGACGCTCGTCAACGATCACGGCAACCTGTCGAGCCAAAGCGGCGTCACGCTCACGGCGAGCAGTGTATCGAACCAAGGCGGCAAGATTTCGGCTCAGGGGCCGCTGTCGATCCAGTCGTCCGGTCAAATCGCGAATCAGAGCGGCACGCTGGTCTCGCAGAGCGTGGTGGACGTGCGTGGCGGCGCGATTGCGAACAATCAAGGGACGATCCAGTCGGCGGCGGGCCTTACCATCGCTGGCGCCTCACTGGACAATTCCGCAGGCCGGGTAGCTTCCCTCAATAGTGGTGGTGTGTCGGTCACGACGAGCGGGCAATTGACCAACGCGGCCGGCGCGACCGCGAACGGCGCACAAGGCGGCGTGATCGGCGGTGACGGCGGCGTCACGGTACAGGCCGGAAGCATCGCAAACCAAGGATCGATCAGCGCCACGACCGATTTGAACATCGGCGCGCAATCGATAGACAACGGTAGCGGGTCACTGACGGCCGGTCGGAACGCATCGATCGACGCCGGTACGCACCTGGCTAACGCATCCGGCAGCATTTCTTCCGGCGCGTTGGCAAACGTTCGCGCGACCAATCTGGACAATAGTTCCGGTTCGATACAGGCAAGCCAGTTGTCGCTGTCGGCAACCGATCTCGCGAACCGGTCGGGTGCGATCACGCAGACCGGCACGAACCCGACCACGATCGCGGTTTCCGGCACGCTCGACAATCGTTCGGGCACCGTACGGACGAACAGCGCCGATCTGAGCCTCACCCCTGCGACGCTGATCAACGATCACGGCAAGATCGCACACGCCGGTAGCGGTACGCTGACGATCGCAACGGGCGCGTTGTCGAACCAGGGCGGTTCCATCGCGACCAATGGCGCGCTGGCGCTGACCGCCGCAGCATTGTCGAACCAGGCCGGCACCTTGTCCGCGCAGCGGCAAGCTACGCTTGGCGTCCAGTCGTTGGACAACAGCGCGGCCGGTTACATCGGTGCCGACAGCGTAACGATCAAATCCCAAGGCGCGATCAACAACCAGACGGGTGTCGTCGAGTCGAATCACGCGTTGACGATCGCGGCCGACAGTTTGGCGAACGACGGCGGTGCCGTCAAAGCACTCGGCACGGATGCACTGTCCGTCACGGCGACGAACGCGCTGACGAACACGGCGGGCGGCACGATCGGCGGCAATGGCGATGTGTCGGTTTCGGGCGGTGTGGTCGACAATTCAAACGGTTCGTTGCTGGCCGCACGATCGTTGTCGGTGCAGTCGAACGGCCAGCTCGGGAACGCGGCCGGCCTGATTCAGGCGAAGGACAACCTCAAGGTTGCCGCGCAAGGTGCAGTGCTCAACAACGGCGGCCAAATCGAGGCGAACGGCGCAACGGCGACGCTCCAATTGTCCGGGACGAGCATTGATAACAGCGACGGGCGGATCGTAAATATCGGCACGGGCGCGACGACGATCGACGGCGGCACGTCGATTACGAACACGGCCGCATCCGGTAAAGCCGGCGCAGGCACGATCGGCGGCAACGGCGATGTGACGCTGACCGCGCAATCGCTCACGAATGCGCAAGGCGGTCAGACGCTGGCCGGCCACGACCTGACGTTGAACGTCGCCAATAACGCGAACAATGCCAGCGGCGTATTGTCGGCCGCGAATAATCTGATGTTCAACGGCGGGAACGCCCGCCTTTCGAATCAGAACGGATCTGTTCGAGCAAACGGCGCGCTGGCGCTGAACGCCGCGTCGATCGACAATACGTCCGGCAAAATCGGTAACGACGCCGGCAGCGGCGGCAGCGTATCGATTCAGACTGGTGCGCTGTCGAATCAGGGCGGTGCGATCGGTAGCGATCAAGACCTGACGCTGACGGCCGGCACGCTGTCCGGTGACGGTTCCATCATCGCAGGCCGCGATGGCTCGATCACGCTCGGAAGCGACTACACGCAGACGGCAGCGAACAGGCTGCACGCGAACGGCAACTTGAATTTCACCACGTCGGGCAAGCTGACGAACCAGGGCGTGCTGGATGCCAACGGCGCGCTCACCGTGAATGCGGCGAACGTCGACAACCAGAGCGGCGCGGATTTGAATTCCGCGAACACGACGGTCAACGCGAACGGCGGCACGATCGACAACGCCGGCCGCATCGAAGGCGATACGGTTACGACCAACAGCGCGACGCTGAACAACACGGGCACAGTCATCGGTGCCAACGTCACGTCGAACGCGAACACGATCAACAATACCGGGGCCGCCGCAGTCTTCGCCGCCGCCAATCAATTGAACCTGTACGCGACGAATCAGTTGTCGAATACGGGCGGCGCGAATCTGTTCAGCGTCGGCGATATCAATATCGCGGCGAACGGCCAGCGCGACGCTAACGGGTTGCTCGCCAACCGCACGCAAAACGTGCTGAACGATCAATCGACGATCGAAGCGCAAGGGAATGTCGAACTCGCGGCCGGCACGTTTACCAATACGCGCCCGGCGCCTACGGTCACGACCGAAACGACCGGCACGACGAGCAAGCACGAAACCAAGCGCGACAAGTACATAGCGTGTGCGACGACCAATGCCAATTCGCATTCGTCGTGCACGCAAGCGGTATTCGACTATGGCTATAAGACCCCGCGCAACGACACGTTCAGCAGCGCGCAGGTGGTGTCCCAATCAAGCGGTTCGAATGCTACGGACCGCGTGCTCGTCCTGACCGTGAACGGTCAGCAGCAGACGATCTACTACAACACGCTGACGGA
>NZ_CADESW010000017.1 GCF_902830275.1 Burkholderia stagnalis
ATCAAGTCGCTCGAGGCAGAACTCGACGCGCGGCTGTTCGAACGCGACCGGCACAAGGTCGAATTGAGCGACACCGGGCGGGTGTTCCTGCCGGAGGCGCGGGCCACGCTGCAGCAGGCCGCGCGGGCCGAGCAGATCGCGCGGCTGTCGAGCCGCGGCGAGATCGGCACGCTGCGCCTCGCGTTCGTGTCGTCGGTGCTGCTGCCGGCGGAACGACCCGTTGCTGAAGTAATCGCACCGGAAAAGCGTGCGCCCGGTGGTGCCGAGTGCGACGGACGGCGCGGCGGCAGGCCGTCGAACGGGTTCACGCTCAGGTACTGCTGGCCGACCGGCAATGCGCCGATCGCATTGAGGATCCGCCTCGCGGTGTCGCGGCTGCGCTCGGACAACGGCCCCACGCACGGCGGCCCGGCCGGGTCGATGCGCTTGACGCGGTCGCGCCCGATCGAGCACGCGGCCAGCTGCGATCTGTACAGAAGTGGTCGAGATATTCGACGCAGTCAGGCGTCTCCAGCGACGACAGGGGCTTGCCCTTCACGGCGCTCGCCCACAGCAGTAGCCGTTCAGCTCCGCGCTGGTACGCGCGGCGAGTCGCGCCGCCGCGTGCGCCGCGCGTCACGATCCACGCGCGTACCGCCTGCAGGTTGGTGGCCGGTTCAGCCTAGTGCGTGGGCACCGGTCCCGCGGTTCAAGGCAACCGAGCCATGGGGCGCGGCTGGCACGGGCTGCTGCACCAGGTGGCACGCCGCCGTCGCCGGCGCGATGTGACCGCGAGCGGCGACAGGTAGCCGACGTGTGCGGTCACGTTCCCGTCCCGGTTCGCGTCAATCGCCTTCTCGCGCTTCGAGATTGCGTTGACCGTTGCTGCGCTCGTTTCGAATTCCGTTTGTCTTGGTCGGTCAGAAACTGCTCGGCGACGTGGATGCAGCGCTTGAGCATGTCGATCGGCATGATGCTGCTGTTGTCGATCAGTTCGAAACCCGGTCAGTCCCACGGACCGCACATTCGCCCGAGCGGATGATCCTGCTCGCGCACCCATCCATCGCACGTGCCGCCGTCCTTGGTGCCGATCGTCATGTAATACCAGCGACGTCCCTTGTCGTCTTTCGCAATGCTCCCCGCACTCTTCTTCTCGAACTCGACGCTCTGAAACACATCGCGGAAATCCGCGCCCGGGCATATGGCATTTGAGAATGCTTAGCGGGAAGCGCTTCCACGCAGTTACGATCGCGGTCGCGGTGGCCGCCGCATCGGCAAGGCTGCTGTCGACCCAAACTGGCGTACCGGCGTCGTTGAATACCGGCTTCGCGTGGCGGCTGCGATGTACGGACGCGGCCGTTTTCGGTTGCACCTTGATCCACTTACCCCGGGCGTCGCCGGCAAGAGGTACAAGCTTGATGCCGGGCTGCAGCTTCCGGTCCGGTTCGGGCAGATCGCTCATGAGCCGCGCACCCGGCGAGATTTCCGGAATCGCCTTGGACGCCGGCAATTTCTTTGCCCGCTCGCGGCTCTTCGGGATGAATGTTTCGAGTTCGGGGCCAGCGAACACCTCCAGATGCAGCAGCGGGCAGGTCGGCTTGGCTCGACGAGAGTATGACAAAGGGCATGCCAACGCAGCCTATGACGTGATGGTAGATACAAGCAAAGCCACGCCCGAGGAACGCGCGATATTGGCCATCCATGCGCTAGCTGTGAAGCGTCAAGAGGTGACTGACGCCGGATGCCCCCGTGTACATCTGCGGTCAGAATGCAACAGCTTCTGGCAAAAGTGAAATACCCGTGCAAAGCTAGTTTTCGAAGGTGCTACTTTTCGACGGCGCGACTTCCCACCGGTCGATGTCGTCGAGCGGATACACGGGCCGCGCGAGCCGCTCGTAGCGAAACAGCCCGTAGTCCGAGCCCGTGACGCCTCGGCTGTCGCATTCGACCAGCGCGGCCGCGATCGGCACGAACACGGGCCGGCAATACATGCGCGACTTCAGCAGCAGGAATCGTGCGCGGCGCGGATCGATGCCGACGCTCTCGAATACGCCGAGATCCCACGGCTCCTGCGTGCGCTCGGTGACGACCAACGTTGCGTCGCCGATATCGAGCACCGCCGCGCGGCCCATGTACGCGCGCTGGCCCGTATACGTCGGCCCGGTAATCACGTATTCGCCGTCGGTGAGCGCGCGCACGACACCCGTCGCGCGAAACGGCTCGCGCCGCACGCCGCCGTGCGACGGCAGCCGGTTGCCGACCGGCACCGTGACGGTTGCGCCGATACCCGCGTCGATCAACGCCGCGACGGTCTCCGGATCGCACAGCGGCCCGCTGACGATCCCGTCGAGCCCGTGCGCGAGCGCTTCCTCGAGCAGGTCCATCGTGTCGCACGGGCCGCCCGACATGCAGTTGTCGCCGTGATCGAGCATCAGCACCGGGCGGTCCGCGTCGCGCGCGAGCGCCGCAGCCTGCGCGACCGACTCCGCAAGCGGTGCGCTGCGGTACACGAAATCGTCCCGCGCGTCCCAGATCTGCCGCGCGATGCGCTCGGCAACCGCGTCGGCGGCGGCCCGGTCGCCGTCGCCGACCACGACGACGCTGATGCACGGCGCGGGAATATCCGCCAGCGAAAAACCCGGCAGCACCGACACCGCGAGCATCCCGTCGGCTTCGGCCGCACGCGCCGCCTCCACCGCGCGCCGCATCGCGCCTTCGGCGCTCGCGCTGCGCAGCGTCGACGTCATCAGCGGCGGCTGCCGCCACGCGAGCACGGGCCGCGCGCGGCCGTGGAGCCGGTCGAGCAGCAGACGCGCCGCGTGCGCGCCGGTCTCGTACATGTCGACGTGCGGATAGGTCTTGAAACTGACGATCACGTCCGCGTGGTCGATCATCTTCTGCGTGACGTTCGCGTGCAGGTCGAGCGCGACCGCGATCGGCGCATCGGGCAGCGCCGCGCGCACGCGCGCGAGCAGGTCGCCCTCGCCGTCCGCGCTCTGCTCGGCGACCATCGCGCCATGAAGGTCGAGCATCACCGCGTCACATCCGGGCGCGGCCGCGACGATCGCGTCGCAGATCGCCGCATACGCGTCGGCGGCCACGGGGCCGCTCGGGTTCGCGGCCGCCGACACGGGCGTCACGGCCTCGGCGCCCGCGCGCGCCGCCGCGTCGAGGAACGCGGCCATCGCGGTGCGCATCCCGTGGTTCGCGCGATACGCGTCGTCGCCCCAGTCGGGGCCGTTGCGGCCGAAAGCGGCGAGCGGCGTCGGCACCGGCGAGAACGTGTTGGTCTCGTGGTTCATCCGGGCGATCAGGATCTTCATCGCGAATCACCTTCCGCGATCCCGGCAGCACCCAGCATCGCCTGCAGCAGCACGTTGCAGCCAGCTTCCAGATGCGCCGGATCGGCGTCCTCGATCTCGTTGTGGCTGATCCCGTCCTTGCACGGCACGAAGATCATCGCGGTCGGCGCAACACGCGCGAGATACACGGCGTCGTGGCCCGCGCCGCTGATCACGTTCATCGACGACAGCCCGAGCGCGCTCGCACCGGCGCGAACCTGCTCGACCAGCATCGCGTCGAACGGCTGCGGCGGAAAGTACACCACCTGCTCGACGTCGATCCGCATGCCGGCCGATTCGCCCAAGTCGGCGCACATCGCAAGCAGTTCCGCATCCATCGCCGCCAGCGTCGCGTCGTCGGCCGCGCGCAGGTCGACGGTCAGCGTCACACGGCCGGGAATCACGTTACGCGAATTCGGATGCACGTCGACCCAGCCGACCGTGCCGCGTCCGTGCGGCGGATGCGCGCGCGCGATGCGGTTCACTGCACGCACGAGATCGGCCGCGACCAGCAGCGCGTCGCGCCGCAACTCCATCGGCGTCGGGCCCGCATGCGCTTCCATTCCGTGTACGGTCACGTCGTACCAGCGCTGTCCGAGCGCGCCCTCGACCACGCCGATCGTCGTGTCGTGCGCCTCCAGCACCGGTCCCTGCTCGATATGCGCTTCGAAATACGCGCCGACCGGATGCGCGCCCTTCGCATCGCCCGCATAGCCGATCGCGGCCAGTGCATCGCGCACCGACATGCCATCGCGGTCGCATTGCATGAGTGCGTGGTCGAGCGTGAATGCGCCCGCGAACACGCCGGAACCCATCATCACCGGAACGAAACGGGAACCTTCCTCGTTGGTCCAGACGGCAACCTCGAGCGGCGCGCGCGTACGCACGCCGGCGTCATCGAGCGTATGCAGAACTTCAAGGCCGGCGAGCACGCCGTAGTTGCCGTCGAACTTGCCGCCGGTCGGCTGCGTGTCGATATGGCTGCCCGTCGTCACGGGCGGCAGGTCGTCGCGTTCGCCCGCGCGCCGCGCGAAGATGTTGCCGATCGCGTCGACACGCACCGTGCAGCCGGCTTCCTTCGCCCATGCGACGAACAGGTCGCGCGCCTCGCGATCGAGTTCGGTGAGCGCGAGGCGGCACACGCCCCCCTTGTCGGTGGCGCCGATCCGCGCGAGACGCATCAGGCTGTCCCACAGCCGCGCGCCGTCGACGCGCAAGCCGGACGCCGCGACGCCCGGTGTCGAATCCTGAACTTGCATCGATGGAAATCCTCGCAATGAAAGGGCCCGGCGCTCACGCGACGCCGACGCCCAGGTAACGGTCCTTCACCTCGCGATCGGCCACGAATGCCGCGTTGCTGCCCTCGTACACGATCACGCCCTGTTCGATCACGAAGTGGCGATCCGCCAGCTGCGTGCACACTTCGAGGTTCTGCTCGACGAGCAGGATCGCAACGCCGGCCGCCTTGATCTGCTTCAGTTGCGCGACGATCTCCTCAACGATCACCGGCGCCAGCCCTTCGACGGGTTCGTCGAGCATCAGCAGTCGCGGGTGGTTCATCAGCGCGCGGCCGATCGCGAGCATCTGCTGCTCGCCGCCCGACAGCTGCGCGCCGCCGTTGCGGCGCCGCTCCTTCAGGCGCGGGAAGATCCGGTAGATATCGTCGAGTTGCCACGGGGAATCGCGACGCGCGCCGAGCCGCAGGTTTTCCTCGACCGACAGCAGCCGAAAAATGCCTCGATGCTCGGGCACGAAGCACAGGCCGCTCGCGGCGATCCGGTGCGCGGGCTGCCCGGACAGCGAGCGGCCCGCGAACGTCACCGTGCCGCCGGTCGGCGCCACGACACCGGCGATGGTCTTGAGCGTCGTCGACTTGCCCGCACCGTTGCGCCCCAGCAGCGTCACCGTCTCGCCATCATTGACGTTCAGCGATATGCCCTGCAGCACGTGACTCTTGCCGTAGCACGCATGAACCTCCTTCACGTCGAGCATCATGCGCGGCCTCCCGTGATCATGTTGCCGAGATACGCGCTGCGCACGCGCTCATCGCCGCGAATCGCGTCGGGTTTGCCTTCGACCAGCACGCGACCCTGCTGCATCACCGTGATCGTGTCCGAGATGTCCATCACGATTCCCATGTTGTGTTCGATCAGCACGACCGTGTAGTCGTCGCGCAGGCCGCGGATCAGCGCCTTCATGTCGCCGAGATCGTCGATCCCCATGCCCGACGTCGGCTCGTCGAGAAAGATCGCGCGCGGGCGCGCCGCCAGCGCCATCCCGACCTCGAGCCGGCGCTGCTGGCCGTGCGACAGCACGCCGGCCGCCGTGTCGGCGAAGCGCTGCAGGCCGAGCCGCTCGAGCACCTCGTCGACGATGCCGTCGTGCGCGAGCGCGCCGCGCGGCGGCGTCCACGGATTCAATGCGCGCCGCGATTCGACGCCCTGTGCGGCAACGCGCAGGTTCTCGCGCACACTCAGGTTCGGAAACAGGCTCGTCACCTGGAACGAGCGTGCGATGCCGCGCCGCACGCGCTTGTGATCGGGTTCGCGCGACACGTCCTGACCGTCGAACAGGATCGAGCCCGACGTGATCGGCAGCGTGCCCGTCAGCGTATGGAACAGCGTCGTCTTGCCCGCACCGTTCGGGCCGATCACCGAATGCACGGTGCGCGGCATGATCCGCAGGTCGACGCCGCCCAGCGCCGTGAACTTGCCGTAGCGCTTGACGACGCCGCGCGCTTCGAGAATCGCTTCGCTCATTGCTGCTCCCTGGCATCAGTCGCCGTGCCTTCGGTGCGCCGCAGCTTCGCCGCGACGCGTTCGCCGAGTCCCCACAACCCGCGCTGCATGAACAGGCTGACCGCGATCAGCACGAGGCCGAGCAGCAGCAGCCAGCGCGGCCACAGCGTCGACAGCCAGTCCGCGAACAGCACGTAGAACGCCGCGCCGAGCACCGACGCGAACAGGTTGCCCGTGCCGCCGATCACCGTCATCACGAGGATCACCTCGCTCGTGTGATAGTCGATGTTCGACAGCGGCGCGATGCCCGTCATCAACGCGTGCAGCGCACCCGCGAGGCCCGTGACCGCGCCCGAGATCACGAACGCCGCGAGCTTGAAGCGCTTCACGTCGTAGCCGGCCGCCGCCGCGCGCGCCTCGTTGTCGCGGATCGCGAGCAGCGTGCGGCCGAACACCGAGCGCGACACGCGCAACAGCAGCCAGAACACCGCGACGAACAGCACCGCGACGAAGCCGTAGTAGCGCCACGGCGAGTCGAGCGAGACGAGCGAATGCCCGAACGCGGCGAGCGCGGGACGCGGGATGTCGAGCAGCCCGTTGTCGCCGCCCGTGACGTCCGGCGTCGTATAGGCGAGAAAGTAGAACAGCTGCCCGAACGCGAGCGTCAGCATCACGAAGTAGGTGCCGCGCTGCCGGATCGAAAACCAGCCGACGAGCGCGGCCGCGACGGCGCCGAGCACGGCGGCCGCGGCCAGCGCGGCCGTCACCGACGCGACGCCGTGCGTCAGCACCAGCCCCGCCGCGTAACTGCCGAGCCCGAAGAAGATGCCCTGCCCGAACGACAACAGCCCCGTATAGCCCAGCAGCAGGTTGCAGCCGAGCGCGGCGAGCGCGAACACCAGCACTTCGGTCGCGAGCGAGCCGGAGCTCAGCGCGACCGGCAGCACGCACACGACGGCCACCGCAAGCCAGCCCTCCGGGCGTTGCAACACGGCGCGCCATGCAGGCGCGCGCTGCGAGACTGCCGCCTCCGGCGGCAGCTGTTTCGACGATTCGATCATGCGGCCCTCCCCAGCAACCCGTTCGGACGCAACAGCAACACGGCCGCCATCGCGACGTAGATCATCAATCGCGCGCCTTCAGGCCACAGCGTGCTCATCAGGCTCTGCACGATGCCGACCAGCAGCCCGCCGACGAGCGCCCCGAGAAAATTCCCCATCCCGCCGACCACGACCACGACGAACGCGACGCCGAGCGCCTCGATGCCCATGAACGGATCGACGCCGCGGATCGGCGCGGCGAGCACGCCCGCGAGCGCCGCCGTCGCCGCGCCGAGCGCGAACACGAGGCTGAACACGCGCGTCACGTTGATGCCGAGCAGCGATACCATCTCCGTCGATTCGCTGCCCGCGCGCACCGTACTGCCGAGCCGCGTGCCTTCGAGCACCCACCACAGCAATCCGGCGAGCACGGCCGTGAACGCGATCACGAACAGCCGGTATTTCGGGTAGACGAAGCCGCCCCAGATCACGACGCCGTTCAGCGCGTCGGGCGGCGGCACGTTGTCGCCGAGCGGCCCCCACGCGAGGATCGCGCACTCCTGCAGCACGAGCGCGAGCCCGACGGTCGCGAGAATGTGGAATTCGTGCTGCTGCGCGTACACATGGCGCAGCACGAGTTTTTCGACGCCCCACGCGAACGCGCCGACGACGAGCGGCACGATCGCGAGCGCGACCCAGAAATTCGCCGACCATTGCAGCGCCTGGTAGCAGAGGTACGCACCGAGCAGGTAGAACGCGCCGTGAGCGAAATTCACGAAGCGCAGCAGGCCAAACACGATCGACAGGCCGACGGCGAGCAGGAAATACAGCATGCCCACGCCGATGCCGTTGACGATCTGCAGCAGATAGACGTTCATGGCTTCCGTGTCGGAAAGGAGGGTAACGGACGCCCGCGGCGCGTGATGCGCCGCGAACGCATGCACTGCGTCACGCGAGCTTGCATCCCGTCTTGTCGACCGGCAGGAACGACTGGCCCGAGCTGACGATATCCGCGTAGTCGTCCGCGTTCTTCATCCGGCTCTTCGGCTTGCCCCTCATCAGGTAGTAATTCTTCAGCACCTGGTGGTCGCCCTTGCGAATTTCCTCCGGCCCCGTGAGACCGTCGTACTTCATGCCTTCCATCGCCGCGACGACCTTCTTCGGATCGGTACTACCGGCCTTCACCATCGCGTCGATCAGGATCTTCGAGCAGATATACGAACCCGCGAGACTGTAGTTCGGGTTCGCCTTGAACGCGGCGTTCGCGCGCTTGACGAAGTCGCGGTTCAGCGGCGAATCGATGCCGTGCCAGTACTGCGCGCCGAAATACACGCCGTCGCAGATGTCGGGGCCGAGCGCCTCGAACTGCTCGAGGCCCGACGCCCACGCAAGCAGGATCGTGCAGTTGCGCTTCATCCCGAAGCTGACGGCCTGGCGCAGCGTGTCCGACGATTGCGAGCCGAAGTTCAGGATCAGCAGCACGTCCGGTTGCGCGGCCGCCGCGTTCGTCAGGTAGCCGCTGAACTCCTTCTCGGCGAGCGAGTGGTAGCTGTTGCCGACGTGCTCGATGCCCTTCTCCTTGAAGATCGCCTTCGCGGCGGACAGCAGGCCCTCGCCGAACACGTATTGCGGCGTGATCGTGTACCAGCGCTTCGCTTTCGGCAGCATCTGGAACAACGGCCGCACCGTCTGCTCGATCGCGCCGAAGGTCGGCACCGACCAGCGGAACGTCGCATCATTGCAGTCCTTGCCGGTCAGTTCGTCCGCGCCCGCCGTCGTGATGAACACGCCGCCCGCCTTCTGGACTTCCTTGCCCATCGCCAACGACTCGGACGACAGGATGCCGCCCGCGAAAAAGCGAGCCCCCTTCTGCTGCGCGATCTCCTGCACGCGCCGCACGGCGGTCGCGGGCTTGCCCTCGGTGTCGAGCGACGTATAGGCGAGCGGCGCGCCGAGCACCTTGCCGTATTGCTTGACGGCCAGCTGCATGCCGAGATCGGCGTACTTGCCGTTGGCGGCGAACGGGCCGGACATCGGCACCGGGCATGCAAGCTGGATGGGCGAGCCCTGCGCGTACGCGACACGGGACGACATGCTGCCGAGCGCGCCCGGCACGGCCGACAGCGCGGCCAGTTTCAACAGTTCTCGGCGATTCAAGTTGACGCTCCTGATAAAGGGGGACACACGATGCGACCGACTGCCAAACCGTACCCACGCCCTGCAGGATGCGCGTCGCCGGTTGATCCTATTTATCATGATAAATAGAATGAACATGATGCTAGAGTTGATCAAAATTGGTGTCAATCAGGCAAAATTCCGTACCCCGCGCCGAACGGATCGTCGCCGACGAACGTGGCGCGCAGTCAGACAAAGGAGTCTTGAAGATGGTCATGGACCGAGCCAGGGCGGGCCTCGCGGTCGAAATCAAGCAGCCGAAGCGGGCCGACCTCGTCGCCGAGGAGATCAAGCGGCTGATCACCGAGAAGGATCTGAAACCGGGCGACCGCCTGCCGCGCGAGGCGGAACTGCAACAGCTGTACGCAGTGAGCAAGAGCACAATCCGCGAGGCGCTGAAGTCGCTCGAGGTGCAGGGGCTGATCAAGGTCACGACGGGGCCGTCGGGTGGCGGAATGGTCGTCGAGGTGCCGCTCGACCGCACGCTGCAACTCCTGCAGAACTACCTGTTCTTCAAGGACGTGTCGATCGACGACATCTATACGGTGCGCAAGCTGCTCGAACCCGAGCTGGCCGCCGGCGCGGTACCGCACCTGACGGAGCGCGACTTCGCGGCGCTGGAAGCGAACATCGCGTGCTGCGACGGCGGGTCGGGCGTGCACGATCGCGGCCACATGCTGCGTCAGCGGCAGGAGGACACGACGTTCCACGACATCCTTGCGGCCGCGAATCCCAATCCGTTCCTGCGCTTCAGCTGCGAACTGATCAACGAGATGATCCGGCAGTTGATCGAGTTCCGGAACGATACGCCGCTCGTCGAGCACAAGCGCTTCGGCGAAGCGAACGTGTCGATTCACAAGGCGATCCTGCAGGCTGCGCGCGAGCGCGATGTCGAACGCGTCCGCGCGCTGATGGTCGAGCACATGACCGAGGCGCCCAAGCATGTGAAGCGGATGAAAGGCAAGCTGCGCGGGCGGTTGATCCTCGACTCCGAGATCCGCAGGCGGACTGCCGCTGATCCGCTTTAGGAACCTGATCGTTCCAATCTGAAAGTGAGTATTGCGGCAATCCCACCCCTAAACCGGGAGGTGGTTTGCCATGAAACGCACACATTTATCGATTGGCGGCGAATTGAAATTACCGTTGCGTTCGGAGCGGCCAAAGCAACGAAAATTCGCCGCGCAAGCATTGGCGGCGGCTGGATAGCGGCAACTGGCGTGGCACTCCCAAGCACTATGAGCAGCTCACGCTTAGTAACCAGGGGCGTAGTACGCAAGCGTGGGGAAATGGAGCCCGGAACTCTGCGATCCGAGCTGGCAGGCCATGTCCACAGTTTTCAAATCACCCGATACAGTTCGCCGCGCGGCGCGACGAACATCTCATCGGGGTGCCACGTGCTACCCCGCTTGCGCCTCGCTGCTTTCACCCGGTGGGCAAAGCCTGCGCCAAATTTTTCGCACCCGCGGCGAATCGTTTCATGGCTGACCGTCACTCCACGCTCGGCCAGCAGCTCTTCGATGTCGCGCAGGTCGAGCTGAAAGCGAAAGTACCAGCGCACGGCATGACTGATGACGACGGAGGGGAAGCGGCAGCCGTGATAAAGCGATTTCGTCATCGCATCATGTTGCACGACCACCCTGCCAACGTAACGGCGCCACGCGGCTTAACACGCTGTGCTGATTGACTGAAACGGCCCAGACCTCTGCCGGTCGGGACTCGCTCCGTCACGGAATATCCGCGACACATGCTGAGAGAAATTTCTCGGTGTCGAAATTTATTTCTCACTCCAGACAAACGGCGTCGCCGTTACTCTTTGCACGCCAGCTCGGATACGAGCGGCCTGCTGCCGAGAGCTGGCGGCGTAGTCCGATGTCGCAGCGAACGTCTTGCGAGAGGCCCTTTCGTATTCGCTGCGTATCTGTCTCCAGCTGGCAAGAGATCTTGACCAATTCAACGACGAGAAGAACCCCCGAACTATGAAAAATTCACCGATGCCGTGCGCCGCACTCAGGAAATCGTGCTGGCGGGCATGCGCCATCGGTTTTGACGGCTTGTAATGCCTCAGGCGGGCATGCGTGCACACGCCCCGTCCGATACGACTATATGGAGGTACTCAAATGATGTCCCATTCAAATCGGAATGCCAAACGCCTTGCACCTGAGCGTCGCAAACGTGCTTCTGGCCTTCCGGCGTTCCTTCTGTTCGGCAGGCGTTCAAACGCCGCAATGTGGCTTCTGGCGAGTTCGCTGTTCGCGGCGCATGTCAGCGCAATGGCCGAAGACGGGCCACTCAGAATAGCGATGTTCGCTTCTTTTCCACCGATGGCATATCAGATACCGGAAACTGGAGCGCTCGTCGGCGTCGACATTGAGCTGGCCGACTATGTTGGGCGAAAGCTGCATCGTCCCGTGATCTGGCAGGATGTGTCGTACGAACAGGCGATCCCCGCGCTGACCACGAAGCGTGTCGATCTCGCGTTCAGCCTCCTCGATGAGCCAGCATCGCGCGACAAGCTCGATTTTATCGACTACCTGAATTCCGGCATCCAGGCTTATACGCTAGCGAAACACCCCCCCATTCGCGAATTGACGGACCTCTGCGGCGTGAAACTCGGGGCGAACCGCCGAAACGGATTCAGCCAGATCATGCGTGACTGGAGCAGTGCCCATTGTCTGCCGATCAACAAACCGCCGATCGTCGTCATCGACACTGACGGGACGCAGGCGGCGCGGCTTGAATTGCAGCAAGGTCGCATTGATGCGGTAGTCCAGAGCAGCGAATCGGTACCTTACCTACTGGATCAGGATCCGAAGATGTACATGCGCATTGGCCGGCCGCTACCCGGATCAAAAATCGCGATAGCGTTCCCGAAAGGAGCCGATCGCCTGCGCGATCAGGTTTCGGCCGCGTTGCGGGATGCGGTTGCCGATGGCACATATGCAAAGATTCTTGCGAAGTTCAAAGTGGCTGGAAATTCCGCGGCTGTGGACATCATGGGTAAAAGGCCATAAGGGACTGCATCATGTGCCCGGCGGCGGCTTGAGCACGCCGGATGCCTTGCCGCTGCCGCCCTCGGATTCGATTTGGCTACCCGACAACATCGGCCGGCGGCACGATATCGGGCCGACATGTTCTGCCTATACGATGCTTACGACACAGAGGCACTGACAAGCATGCATGCACTACGTCCGGCAATTGCCTATCCGTGGCCCGACGACAAGCAGTCCGCAGTATTGATCAGCGTCGACGTCGATGCCGACACGCCATTGCTCTGGCATTGCCGTGCGAACCCCGGCAACGCAAACCTGTCGGAACTGGAGCAACGTCAACACGGGTTGCGTGCAGGGCTTTCTTCTCTCCTGGCATTACTCGACAGACGCATGGTGAAAGCGACGTTTTTCGTACCGGGATTTGTCGCCGAACGCACACCGGCGCTGCTTTCCGAGTTCGTCGCGCGCGGGCATGAAGTGGCGTTGCACGGATATCTCCACGAAAGAGTCGCCGATATCACCGACGAGCAGTTCACCACGGCGTTGCATCGATCGATCGACATCTTCGAACGACAAACCCAAAAAGCGCCGGCGGGTTTCAGATCGCCAGGCTGGGAAATGACGGCACACATGCTGTCGATGCTGCGCGCATACGACCTGTACGACAGTTCTCTGAGCGGATTCGATCGACCTTATACGATCGGCGGCGTATGCGAGCTGCCCATATCGTGGGCGCGCGAAGACACCGTCCGCTTCAAGGTTACAAGCCGCGATGGAAAGTCGGCACCGGCAAGCCCAATGCTCGTTCTGCAGGAGTGGCTATTTGACTGGCAAGCGACGGCGGCCGCCAACGGACTCTTCACCCTGACCTTGCATGACTGGATCGCCGGCCGTCCGGCGCAGTTGCGGTTGCTCGATGAGTTCCTGGATGTCGTGTGCGGCGATGCGCTGACATGGCTTGCCACCGGGGCCGAGATCGCAACCCGCCATCGTCGCCTACCCAATCCGCTCACGACTTTCGTCGACGTGCCAAATTCGCAGTAGCAAAAAAGAATGGCACGTCGATCGATCATCGATGTGCAAAGCCTTCACCGGGCTCGTAGTCGCCTGGTTAGCAAGGTTTTCCCGTTGTTGAGGCCTGCACGCGCCGAAATCCAGTTGGGCGCCGGGCTCCGCCCTGACGCCGGATATATGTACGCAATCGACTTCCGTGTCCGTCGGCTTCCGTTTGCTGTTCGAAACACACCATATATGTAAAACGCCGCGTCGCTGATCCCCATCTTGCGGCAGCCCCCCGCGACAGGCGTGGCATCAAGTCGCCAAAATCGCTGGCGAGTGCTTTATTGGCGATCGAGACTATCGAACAGGAAACTTTCGCCCGCGGATTTCCGGCGCCTCGAACACCACCTGCTCACAGTTGCAAAGGAAAGCGACATGCAACTTCGTACGCTTCGCTATTTCCAGGAACTCTCCCATAGTTCGTCCTTGCGACGCGCATCCGAGCGACTGCACGTCGCGCCGAGCGCTATCAGCAGACAAATCGAACAACTCGAACACTACTTCGGGGTCGCGCTGCTGGAGCGCGGGCCGCGCGGCATCAGTCTGACCATAGAAGGCGAATTTCTCGCGGAACGCGTGGATTTCATGTTGCGTGAATTCGATCAGGTACGCACGCTGATCGCCGACCGCCACAATCTCGAAGTCGGATCGGTGTCGGTGTATGCGTCGGAGGGGGTGGTGTCGGGATTACTCGCACCCGTGCTTGCCGAATTCTCGCGACAGCATCCCAAGATCCACTTCGATATCGTCATCGCGAGCGCGCAACGGACGCTCGAAGCACTATGCGGCGGTGAGGCCGACATCGGGCTCGGCTTCTATCTGCCACGACGCGCGGACATCGAAGTGCACGCGCATTGCGAGCTCTGGCATCGTGTCCTGGCGTCGCCGTGCCATGCGTTCAGCCGCCGCGACAGCGTCACGCTCGCCGATCTCGTGGACCAGCCTCTCGCGATTCCGGATTCTGCGTTCGGCGTGCGGCAAGCGCTGGACCGCGTGGCAAAAAGGAGCGGCGTCACGCTGAATCCGTCGTTCACCACCAGTTCGCTGGAGACGCAGAAAGCGCTTGTGCGACAAGGCGCGGCGCTGATGATCCTGCCGCAATTCGATCTGGGCGACACCGGCGACGAGGACGGACTGCATGCGGTGCCAATTGACGATCCCGATTTGCGTCAGATTCGAGTGGAACTGTGCATGTATCGCTATCGACCTGCGTCGATAGCGATACGGAAATGCGTCGATATGCTGCAAGCGGCGATGGCACGATACACGGCCGCGGCCGCGGCCTAAGACGAGGCCCATGCAGCCCCCCGCCGTCAGTGCGGCACCCGTCAGAATCGTACGATCAGGCCCGTGCCCAATGCGAGCTGAGTCTGGCCCCGCGCGGTGGTCGTATAGTTATTGACACCGAAATCGCTGTCGCCGCCATTGATCGCATAACCGCCCGTGAGGTAGACGGTGGTGCGTTTCGATAACCAGTAAAGAGCGGTTGCATTGAATAGCGTCGGACGCCCCGCTGCGTGCTGGTAATAGTAACGGCCGCCTTCGAGCACGAGCTTAAGCGCCGGATTCGGCTTATATGAAGCGGCGAGCCAGTATATGTTTCCGTCGGGCGAGGCCTGCAACGAACCGCGCACCAGCACCACTCCGCCTGAAATAGTGACTTTGTCGGAGCCGTAACGTGCCGCAGCACTCGCACGCCGATCCACCATGTTCGATTGATCGACCGTCGCGCTCACCGTGCCACGGACCTCTTCGTAGCCGACTCGTGCCGCGAAATTGCCTGTCGTATACTCGGCCGCCGCGCCCCAGTAGCGCCCTGCATTCGAGATACCCGCGATCTGCTGGCCAAAGCTGTACATCGCTTCGACATTCAGTCCGTTCAGTTCCGGCGACTGATACTTCAGCGAGTTGTTCAACCGCACCGTAGCCGGCGGAATCATGTTCAGCGAAAAAACGGAATAGTTGTTGAATAGCGTCGGCTCATAAAATACCGTCTTGTCGTATTGCACGCTGTACTGACGCCCGGCCGTCAATGTGCCGTAGCGGCCGGCCAATCCGACCAGTGCGACCCGGTTGAACAAGGTGCCGGACGATGCTAACGCACCGTTACTCAGAGAAAATCCGTTCTCCAGGGTGAAAATCGCGCGCCATCCGCCGCCCAGATCCTCGCTGCCGCGGAACCCGAAACGGGACGGATAGGACGTGCCGCCATTGCTCGACCCAATGACCGAATCCCCCGCCGCATTCGCGTGCGTCTTGTACTGCAGCCCGGCGTCCAGCAGTCCGTACAGGGTCACGGAACTTTGCGCGTACGCAGCCCCGGTTCCCAGGCTGCCCATTAGCGCGACAAGTTGCCCAGCGCGCCTGAATTTCCCCCTGTGCGTATATTTCATGTTCATGCCTTTACGTGTGTGATAAATATCGTTACCGGGCGGCGCGAGCCGGTTTCGTTTCGGCGGCCATGAAGCCAGCGCAGATGCAGATAGCGTTCGCTGCAATCAGATACGCGACAGGGGACAGCGGATTGCCGGTCGCGCCGATTAGCCAGGTGATGATCAGTTGCGCGGTACCGCCGAAAAGCGACACCGCGACTGCATACACAATCGAGAAACCCGTCGAGCGAACCTGGGAAGGAAAGCTCTCTACGATCAGCACGATCAGCGCCGCACCGCTCATTCCATGGAGTGCGGAGAGAACCGAAATGGTGCTCAGGAATACCAGCGGCGTCGGATGCGAGACGATCAGGCTCAGCGCGGGAAAGATCAGCAAGAGCAACGCCACGCGCGGCCATATCAGCACGGTGCGTCGGCCAAAGCGATCGCACAGTCGTCCACCCGCGACCGCAAACACCGCCAGCGCGATACCGGTGACGAGCGTCGCGAGCATCGCCACGCCGCCGGGCAAATGCAGCTGGGTCAATGCGAAGGTCGTCATGTAGTTGAGGAAATACTGCGTAATCGTGCTGCCCAGCAAAATCAGCAGACCAATGACAATGGGCCGGCGATGCGACTTATTGAGTTCCTGAAGAATCTCGCCCGTAGAGGTCGGAGCGTCATCCTTGTGGAATGTGTCGGCGAGCTTGCGGCGGATATAGATGCCAATCGGCAGAACTAACAGACCGAGCACAAACGGCACACGCCAACCCCATGAGTTCAGCGCCGCTTCGGGCAGCGCGGCCGAGAGCCCGTAGCCGATCAATCCCGCTACGACAGCCGCGAAACCCTGCGTTGCGACCTGCCAGCATGCATACGAACCACGGCGGTCCAATGGCGCGGACTCGAGGATGTACGTCGTCGCGGGCCCTGCCTCTCCTCCCCAAGCGAGCCCCTGCACCAGACGCGTCGCCACGAGCAGAATCGGCGCCGCGATGCCGAGCGTGTCGTAACCGGGCAGTATTGCGATTACCCCCGTGCCCACTGCCATCATCACGAGCGTGAGCATCATGGCCGGCTTGCGCCCTGCGCGGTCCGCATACGCGCCGATCAGCACGGCACCGAGCGGCCGCACGACGAAGCCGAGCCCGAACACGGACACCGAGAGCAACAAGCTGATGAATGGGCTTTTCGCCGGGAAAAACGTACGGCCGATCATCACAGCGAAAGTCGCGTACGTACCGAAGTCGAAAAACTCGACGGCATTGCCCAGCGCAACCGCAATCACGTTATTACGTGCATGCGCGGGTTCCGCGTGCGTGCCAAAGGGACTGAATTCATCGCCGGTATAGGCCGTCTTGATTGAATCTGACATGGCAGGTCCTTCGTAAAGATCAGACACGGCCAGACCGTCGCATGAGTGAGAAAACCGCAGGCGGAGCGGCGCGTCCTGGTGAAAATCGAAAAGGAATACGAAATATATGAAACGCGATACCAACGTAACCACATCGACGGTATCGAAGTCCGGCTGCCCCGCTTACGTCAAATTGGGCAGCGCAGGCCAGGGCGGCGCAGCGGGCCGCCAGTCCTCATAGGCCTTGCCGAGCTCCAGTACGCGCCGGTCGGAGAAACGCGCACCGACTATCTGCAAGCCGATCGGCATGCCGCTGGCTGTGAAACCGCAATTGATCGAGAGCGCTGGTTGCTCTCCCATGTTCCAGGGCACCGTGAATGCAATGTGCTCGAACGGGCGGCGGGGGTCGTTGGTGGGACTTGCCCACTCGGCTGAATACCCGGCTATCGGGTTGACTGGAGACAACACAAAGTCGACGCGCTGGAACAGCCGAGCCGCCATCGCGCGCATCTCGAAGGTCTGGTCGAAACCGCGAACGGCCTCCACACCCGACACATTCGCGCCTTGCCCCGCCCATTCGACGATATAGGGCAGCACAAGCGACCGCTCGGCCTCGGTCAGAAGCTCCAGCTCGCTCCAAAGCCGCGCTTGCCAGAAGCGGTCGAGGCCATCGAGCATCGCGCGGTCAAGCACAGGCGCCACTTCCACGATCTCTGCGCCGTGCGCGGCGAATAGGTCTGCGGCCGCCCTCACGGCCGACTCGATCTCAGCCTCCAGTTCCAGGCCGCAACCTGCATCGAGCATCAGCCCGATGCGCAAGCCGCGCACGTCGGCGGGATCGATCTTCCAGTCAATTGGCTCGGGCGCGAGACTGGTCGCATCGCGCCAATCCGGGAGCGAAAGGAATTGCATGAGGAGTGCCGCATCGTCGACAGTGCGAGTCATCGGGCCCGCACAGCGGCCGGTGTAATACGGATCGATCGGCACACGCCCTTGCGATGGCTTGAAGCCGGCCAGACCACACCAGCCGGCCGGCAAGCGCACCGAGCCGCCTATGTCGGTGCCCACGTGCAGTGGGCCGTAGCCGGCCGCTGCTGCTGCCGCCGCGCCGCAACTCGAACCACCAGGGTTCATCGCCAGTTGCCAGGGATTGCGCGTCACACCGTGCAGACTCGACACCCCCGATGACAACATACCGAAGTCTGGCACGGTCGTCTTGCCGAGAATGACTGCCCCGGCACCACGCATGCGAGACGCCACAGGCGAATCGACGCGCGCGCGACGCGGTCTCGAACCCGCCGAACCTTGCCGCACAAGGTCGCCTTCGGTCGCGATCAGTTCCTTTAGCGTCACCGCCACGCCGTCAATCACGCTGAGTTGTGCATCCGTGGCCCAGCGGCGCGCAGAAGCCTGCGCCTGGAAACGCACCGACTCGGGATCAAACGCGCAAAGCGCATTAATATGCGGCTCCCAACGGGAGATATGTGCGAGCAGATGCTCAATGTAGTCCACTGGCGTCAGCGTTTTGTCGGCGTAGCGCGCGGCGACTTCCCGCGCGGTGAGATCGTGCAGCTCTGTCATGGTCATCCAACTCGTCGTAAATCGAAGTCTCCACTCGGTCGTAAGCGTAGTGATGCTGACCGAACCATGCTAGGAACAGTAACTACACAAAATTTTTGGCGGTTAGCGCGATTTTTGACGCGCAGTGCGCACTTTTTTAGAACACTGACGCTGTAACCGGGCCTCCATTTCGCGTACGACCCGAGACGTATCGCCGGAAACTTCGCGAGCACCGTATTAACCCGGTGATCACCAAGCCAAGGAAAAGCACGGCAGTGGTCTGGGAAATTCCGCTGGGTTGTCGAGCGGACTCATACGTGGCTTGCCGATGACGATTGCATCGGCAGCGTCCCGCATCGCGCCTGCTCTGGCCTCTTCCGGGTGCAGCGAGCTTGCGAGCGATCGAGAGCACCAGGGCCGGCTCAGGTAATGACTCGTTCTTTGTCGGTCCGACTACCTGTCAGATCGAGTCCCGGCTAATACATCCAGAGCGCACTCCACCCAACGGAAACGTGGCGCCACTCGGGTACCTGGGCGCCGCTTTCGTTATCGGCTTTGGAGCGCCGTGACCGTTTTCACGTGCTTCGACACGGTTTATTCACCCGCTTCGGGACGCTACAGCTAGTAGCAATCGCTCGGCACATCGAAGACGAGCAGGTTTCCGGCCGGTCAATCCGACCATATTCAATGGCAGACGCCGACGGTTGAGGAATTCAAGGCCGCCATAACTGCCACCTCCTTCACGAAGTCAGGCAGCTACCGCACTTATATTCAGCAGACGCTTTGCAGCCGCTCGGCGCAGCATTTCAGAATCGCTTCCGGTGGCGCTTTCCACCAGACATCCCGGGAGAAGATTTCCACCTCCGTCATACCGCCGTATCCCGCCGATTCAACCAGGCGCCTCGTCTCTTTCAGGTCGATCACGCCGTCACCCATCATTCCGCGATCGAGAAGCATGTCGTTGGTCGGCGTCAGCCAGTCGGATACGTGATATGCGGCAATCCGCGCCTCCCTCCCGGCCGCGGAAACCGACTCCGCGAGTTGCGGGTCCCACCAGCAGTGATACACATCGACCGCAATGCCCAGACACTCGTTTGTCGGGTCGAGTCGCCGGCACAGGTGCAATGCCTGTTCGACGGTGTTGATCACCGAACGCTCGGCTGCGTACATGGGATGTAGCGGTTCAATGGCAAGCCGCACGCCGACCTTCCTGGCTTCGGGCATCAACGCAGCGATTCCATCAGAGACCATTTCGCGAGCGGCCGACAGATCGCGGCTATTCGCAGGCAGTCCTCCCACAACCATGACGAAACATTCCGCTCCCAGTGTGGCTGCGTCATTGACTGCGCGGATGTTGGACGCAATATTTGCCGCCCGCTCCTGCGCTGTCGGCGCGGGGAAATACGTCGAACGGCAATAACCGGTCACCTTGAGTTCGAGCGCGCGAATCTGTCGTGCAATCTGCGATATATCTGCCGCCTCCACCTCGTGCCGCCACGGAGCGATGCCGCCGAAGCCCGCCCGCGCAACGCGGTCGATCGTCATCTGCAACGGCTCGCGATGTCCGAGCGTTGCAGTGTTGATTGCGCATCGATCCAGCCTTCCCTGCAAGGTGTTCATTTCTGCCTCAAACGGTTACTCACATCCCGTGACGCCAAACACGCCCGTTTGCTCTACGCGACGCAGCCAAGCGTCGTCATCAGCCCTTGCATTCGAGCAGTTGCCAGTTCAGGGTCACGCAGCAGGTTGGCCTGATCGGCAAGGCGGAACGCTTCTGCCAGATAGATGGGAGGTCTCATGCCGTGATGTCCGCCCAACATGAAGAAGTGAGGTTGAAAGCCGTTCAAATAGGCGAGGAGGACGACCCCTGTCTTGTAGTACTGGGTAGGTGCGCGGAAGATGTGCCGGGACAACGGGACCGTCGGTGCGAGCAAATGGTCGTAGCGAGCCATATCCCCTGCCGCCAGCGCGGCAAGTGCCTGCGAAGCAGCAGGCGCGACGGCGTCGAAGATGCCGAGCAGAGCGTGTGAGTAACCGACCTCGTCGCCAGCGATGAGCTCGGGATAATTGAAGTCGTCGCCCGTGTACATCTTGACTGACGCGGGCAGGCGACGGCGGAACGCGATCTCCTTTGCATCGTCCAGCAGGGAGATCTTGATTCCCTCCACCTTTGCCACATTCGAGGCGATGACCTCATGGCATACCTTTGCTGCGCTTTCGTAGTCGGCGTGCCCCCAATAGCCCGCCAGTTCGGGATCGAACGCTTCGCCGAGCCAGTGAAGAATGACTGGCTTGTCGCAGGCCGACAGCACTTCCCGATAGACACGGATGTAGTCGCCCGCCTTCGTTGCAACGCGCGCGAGCGCGCGACTTGCCATGAGAATGATCCGGCCGCCCGCGCGCTGGACGCTTTCGATCTGCGCAAGATAGGCCTTGATTACGTCGTCGCACGAACGCGCTTCGCCAACGGGCAGATGATCCGTGCCGCACCCGGACGCGATCAGCGCGCCAGGGATATCACGCGTTTCGTTCAATGTGCGGACGATCAGTTCTTTTGCCGATTCCCAAGACAGCCCCATGCCGCGTTGCGCCGTGTCCATCGCCTCGGCGATACCCAAACCTTGCTCGAGAAGGTAGCGGCGATATTCGATAGTCCGCTCCCAGTCGATCTCGCAAGCCTGCCCGAGTTCGCCGCTGCGAAGAGGGTCGGCCACGACGTGCGCAGCCGAATATGCGATGCGGTTGAATGGAGCCGCCGGCTTCACGGCTTGCAGCGGCGTGCCAGTCAGACGGTAATCAACGAGGGCGCCGTCCGGCGTGGGAAGTTTGATTTGCATGGCTTGACTTTCGAACTCAGTATTTGGAAACAAGGAGACCGCCATCCACGCGGATGGCCTGCCCCACGCTGAACGGCAGGCCGCCCGTCGCAAGCGTGCGTACTGCGACTGCCACTTCTTGCGGCGTGCCCCATCGTTTGATGGCAGTCAGCCCGTTCTCCATAAGTGCGTCGTAGCGCGCTTTGGACGGCGCAGTCATTTCCGTTTCGATCAGTCCCGGCTGCACTTCGAACACCCCGATACCGAGCTCGGCGAGTCTCAGGGAGAACAGCGTAGTCGCCATTGATAGGCCGGCCTTGGAAACGCAGTATTCGCTGCGTTGAGGCGATGCTGCGACGGCGTTGGAGGAAGTGATCGTGATGATCGAGCGATGGACGCCACCCTGCTGCGCTTGGGCCACCCGGCGGCCAAACGCCTGCATCAGGAAAAAAGTACCGCGGGTATTGACGTTGAGACAGCGGTCATAGCTTTCAGGCGTAACGTCGAGCAGATCGCCACGCGACATGACGGAAACACCGGCGTTATTGACCAGACACGTAACGGCGCCCAGCGAATCCTCGACGGCCTGAAGCAGCGCGTCGTGTTGCGCAATGTCGGCGAGATTCGATGTCAGCGCCGCAGACCGCACACCGACGCGCTCGATGTCGAAGCGCGTCGCTTCCAACTCCTGCGAAGGCTCGACGTCAGTGATTGCGACATCGAACCCCGCTTCTGCCAATTCAAGCGCGATGGCTCGTCCGATTCCGCGACGGGCTCCCGTGACCAGCGCGACCTTGCGTTGCTTCATTCCTCTCTCCTGTACGGCATTTCGTGACGGACGCCCTGCCGTCTTTCGCCGCGCCGTGAAAATTTCAAGTAACGATCCAGTTCGTTATTTAATGCTCGACGGCGCACGAAGTCAAAAAAGGGTTTTCCCTAGCGAAGCGGAAAACCCTTTGAGACTGAAGCCGGAGGGGAGATGAAGGAAGGCAGACGCCGCCTCAGCGCGGGCGCAGGATGCTGAATATGGTCTCGATGTTGAATTCCAGGCGCTTCTGAAGCGCCTCTTTCGAAACGAAGTCGAAGCCGAAGATGACCTCGCCGGTGAACCGGTTCGTCAGATAGTAGTACCCGATCGCCGCCAAAGTGAGATGCAGCTGACTTGCGTCGATGCCGGGCCGGAAGTCACCGGACGCTACGCCGCGGTCCAGGATTCGCTGGAGCATGTCGATGAAACCCCGATGCAACTCGTGGAACCGGCGCGATTTCTTGATGTGTCGCGCCCGATGGAGGTTCTCGCTGTTGACCAGAGACATGAACTCGGGATTCTTCAGGTAATACTCCCATGTGAAGGTCATTAACGTACGGATGGCTTCAACGGGCGGCAGGTGATCCAGCGCGAGCTTTTGCTCCTCGGTCCGGATGTCCGTCCAGATTTCTTCGAGGACCGTCTGGAATAGTTCCTCCTTGCCCTTGAAGTACTCGTAGATCATCCGCTTGTTGACGCCGGCCTTCTCGGCGATCGTATCTATGCGTGCGCCGCCGAGGCCGACCTTGGCGAACTCTGCCTTCGCCGCCGCGATGATTTTCGCCTGCGTCGCAATCGGGTCGCGAGTTCGCTTGACACGCTGCGACGCCTTTTCCGCAACAGGTGCGTGGTCGAGTCGTTCGACTGTCGTCGTTGGCATCTTCTCTCTTCAAATCCAAAAAATTAAACGTTAACTGCAAACCGACCGCGAAGGCATTGGCGGTTGCCCTCTCACGCCCCGCTCAGGACGACGTACCCCCTATCGTAAACCCGATTATCGCTCGCCGGCCTTGAGGACCTCGAATCTACGTGACATCATTTACCACAAGTAACGAACCAGTTCGGTGTTATAGAAATGCACCGAGCCGGGTACCAAGGACAAGGAGGCGATGTGAACAAGTGGATGAGCGCAGAAGCTGTCGCAGCTTCGATTCCTGATGGGGCAACGATCGCAATCACCGGCTCAGGCGGCGGACTGCTTGAACCCGATGCCGTGCTGGCCGCGCTCGAGACGCGGTTTCTGCAGACGGGCCACCCTCGCGATCTCACGGTCGTTCACGCGTTGGGCGTGGGCGATGGTCAGGGCAGCGGTCTGGGACGATTCGCGCACGTCGGCATGGTCAAGCGCGTCATCGGAGGCCACTGGGTGTGGTCGTCCGCCATGCAGGCCTTGGCGGAATCGGGGCAAATCGAGGGGTACAGCTTTCCTGGCGGCGTCATCGCCACGCTGTTCCGGGAGATCGGCGCCGGCCGCCCCGGTGTCATCACTCGCGTTGGACTGAGGACCTTTGTCGATCCCCGACTGGGCGGCGGGAAGCTCAATGCGGTCACCACTGAAGATCTCGTGGAACTGATCGAGATAGGCGGCGAAGAGTACCTGCGCTTCAAGCCCCTCAAGATCGATTTTTCCATCGTCATGGCTTCGTCCGCCGACGATCACGGAAATTTGTCCACGCGCCGTGAACCCGCCGATCTCGACATCTACGCCGTCGCGCTCGCAGCGCACAACGGTGGCGGCAAGGTGATCGCGCAAGTGAAGAGCAAGTCCGACGGCCACGTGCCGGCGCGTCTCGTTCGCGTGCCCGGTGTCATGGTGGACGTCACCGTTCGAACGCCATCCCAACGGCAGTGCGCAATCAGCGATTACGACGCGACGCTCAGCGGCGAATCGCTGGGCGAGACAGGCCACGCAGACACACCCGAAGGCATGCGCCTGATCGTTGCGGAACGTGCGGCGCAGGAATTGGGCATGAATCAGTCGGTGAATTTCGGATTCGGATTCCCCGGAGCCATTCCCGCAGTGCTGGCGGCACATGGGCGCGGTTCGGAATATTGGGGCTCGGTCGAACAGGGTATCCATCGTGGAGCCATGCTCGATGGCGCGATGTTCGGCACCGCGCGCAACGCTGCCGCGATCGTGTCAAGCGTTGATCAGTTCGACTTCTACAGCGGCGGAGGCATCGATATCACGTTCCTCGGCATGGGCGAGTTCGATGAACAGGGAAACGTGAACGTTTCAAAACTGGGCACCACTGTGGTTGGCCCCGGCGGTTTCATGGACATTGTTCAGGGTGCCAAAAAGATCGTCTTTTGCGGCGCATTCGAAGCAAAGGGCCTCCGCGTCGAGCGGAAGACCGACGATTCGGTCGAGATCGTGTCGCCCGGCTCGGTTCCCAAGGCAGTCAAAACCGTCCGCCATGTAACGTTCAGCGGCCTTCAGGCGCGCCTCGACGGCAAAGAGGTTCTCTACGTTACCGAGCGCGCCGTGTTCAAGCTCGACCCGCTCGGTGTCCGGCTGATCGAGGTAGCGAAGGGCATCGACCTTCAGAAGGACGTGCTCGCCCGGATGGAATTTGCGCCATTGGTCGATGAGCACCTGCTTGAATCGCCGGTCGCCCACTGAACCTCGACAGGCATCGACCCTTATCCGAATCCAGAGGTATTTCTCATGCAGCAAGATTCCGACGTCTGTTTCACCATCGAAGGCGCCGTTGCAACGATCACGCTCGATCGCACCGCCCGGCACAACGCGCTGACGACCGGCATGCTCGACGACATCGAGCGTTTCGTCGCGATCGTTGAACGCAATGACGAAGTACGCGTGCTGAAGTTCACGTCGAACAGTGAACGCTTCTTCTGCAGCGGCGCCGATATCAACGAATGGGGCGATGTCGACCCGCAAAAAATGGGCACGCGGTTCATTCGCGACGGGAATCGCGTTTTCCGGAGGATCGCGGAGCTTGATAAGCCCACGATCGCCGTGCTTTCGGGGAGCGCACTCGGCGGCGGATTGGAACTCGCGTTGGCCTGCGACTTTCGCTACGCAAGCTTCGACGCACGAATCGGTTTCCCCGAAGCGGCGGTCGGTGCAATTCCTGGCTGGATGGGCTGTGCGCGCCTTTCCGAGCTTGTCGGCGCCACGAGAACCCGTGAACTGATTCTGTTGGGCGAGCCAGTCGGTGCAGCCGTCGCTGAGCAATGGGGCATCGTCAACGAAGCGCTCCCGGCGAATGAACTCGCCGCTCGGGTAGACGCCGTTTGCGCGACGCTCCAGAAGCGCTCACGGACGTCCCTGTCCGTTGGCAAGCGACTCGTCCGGATGATGGAAACGGGGCAACACGAATACGCGCATGAACTCGCAGCGTCCGTCTGCAAGGCGTCGCCGGATGCCGCGGAAGGCGTATCGGCATTCCGCGAGAAGCGTCATGCAGACTTCACTTGATCCCACCGGCTCCGGCCGCGCCCGCGCGCCAACTCGCATCGATGGCGACACCAGGATTGTGGCGATCGTCGCGGATCCGATCTCGCAAGTGAAGTCGCCCCAGTTCTTCAATGCTCATTTCGCGCGGCAAGGCGTCAATGCCGTTCTGGTGCCCGCCCACGTCGCGCCTCGACGATTGCACGACGCTGTTCGAGGCCTCGCGGCCTTGCAGAACCTGGCGGGCGTCGTTATTACGGTTCCACACAAGGTCGCGGCAAGTGCATTGCCTGACGTGCAAATGACTGAACGGGCTGCAGCCATAGGCGCCGTGAACTGTCTTCGGAAACTGGAAGGCGGAGGGTGGATCGGGGACAACTTCGATGGAGAGGGATTTGTCATTGGCCTGGAACAGCAGGGCGTGTCGGTGTCTGGTCGGCAGATCCTTCTCGTCGGTGCGGCTGGCGGCGCAGGTCGCGCACTCGCGAACGCACTATGTACGGCACAGGTTGCGGCACTGAGGCTTGCCGATATTCGCGAGGAGGCTGCAGAGGCGCTGATGGCGGAACTTCGAAGCCGGTATGGGCAAGTGCGTATCGAATTGGCAGAAGCCCGCGGGAACCGCGCTGACGATCTGGTCGTCAACGCTTCCCCGGTCGGCATGAATCCAGCGGATTCCATACCGATCGACTTGTCGGGTCTCGACAGGAACGCGGTTGTGGCAGACCTGATCATGAAGCCCGAGCAAACACTTCTGCTTCGAACGGCTTCTGCGCTGGGTTTCAGGACACACCCCGGGCGGCACCTTCTTCTCAGTTCCGTTGGCCCAATGGCGAAGTTTATGGGCGTAGTTGATTGAAGCCGGTTATTGCCGGCACAGGTTGTCAGAGAACCGGCACATCGGCCCGATGCATGCGCAATGAAGCGCGTTCAAGGAGACAGGAGCAAGACATGGAACTCTCGAAATATCGTTGGCGCATCTGCGCCCTGCTATTTTTCGCAACGACGATCAACTACCTCGACCGCCAGGTTCTCGGGTTGTTGAAACCTGCCCTTGCCGTACAGTTCAACTGGACCGAAACACAATACAGCCACATCGTCGTCGTGTTTACGGCGTGCTACGCGATCGGGATGCTGCTTTCGGGCAAGCTCGTCGACAAGGTTGGTGTGAAGATCGGCTATGGCCTATGTGTGCTGCTGTGGAGCATCGCAGCGTGCGGCCATGCGCTCGTGCGCAGCACGTTGGGCTTCGGCGTGATGCGCGCGCTTCTTGGCATTTCGGAATCGGGAAGCTTCCCGTGTGCCGTGAAAAGCGTCTCCGAATGGTTTCCCCGTAAGGAACAGGCACTCGCCGTCGGTATCCTGACGTCCGGAACCAGCATTGGTGCTGTCGCCGCGCCCGCGGTCGTCCCATGGCTTGCCGCAACCTACGGTTGGGAGGCTGCGTTCTTCATTACCGGCTTGACGGGTTTCGTATGGCTCGGCTTCTGGTACGTCACGTACCAAGCTCCGCTGAAACATAAGAAAGTGACGAAGGCTGAACTCGAATACATCAGCGAGGATACCGCCTCGTCGTCCGAGACCGAGCCGGCGAAGGTGCGTTGGGTCTCGCTGCTCAAGCTCCGTCCGACATGGGCCTTCTTTGCAGGCAAGCTGCTGACCGATCCGATCTGGTGGTTCATGCTCTTCTGGCTGCCCTCGTACTTCAATTCACGGTTCCACCTCGATCTCAAGAATCTTGGCCTTCCGCTGGTCATCGTCTACATTGCCACGTCGATTGGCAGCATCGGCGGCGGGTGGGTTTCGTCGTCCTTGATCCGCCGCGGCTGGTCGGTCACGAAAGCACGGCAGACGACGATGCTCGTACTCGCGTTCCTGGTCACGCCGATTGCGCTGTCTCCGTGGATCAACGATATGTGGGCGATGGTGGCGCTCCTGAGCCTTGCCGCGGCCGCGCATCAGGGATGGTCGGCAAATCTGTTCACCACAGCGTCGGACATGTTTCCCAAGGCAGCTGTCGGTTCCGTGGTGGGTATCGGCGGACTGGCGGGTGCCTTCGGTGCAACGCTCTTCCCGCTGGCCGTTGGCGCCGTCCTCGATCACTTCAAGGCGCTCGGGCACATCGACGCGGGCTACAACATCCTCTTCGTGATCTGTGGCTCGGCTTACGTCGTCGCGTGGATCGTCATGAGGATGATCCGCTCGTCCACCCAGACTGTCGATCTCGCGCGGCTGTCGTCGAAGGCAAGCATGTAATCCGACGAAGCGAGACGCCCAGAGCAGGGGAACGACCGGGAACATGCAGCGCTCCCCTGCTCCTCGATATAGCGCCATACTCACCATCGCGCCCTATGTACTGGTGCGGGTGGTGGTGCCTTCAACAGGCCAGCGGACGAAGGCAACGACCCAGTACATCACCAGATTGTCAGCCGGCACCAACAACAGCAAGCAATGACGACGGCGCCGCCACCGGAAGCATGGGCGCCTTCGAGCTGACGGTCGCCCCCGGATCAAACTGCGCGGTCATGTCTGGCTGCGCTCAGACTTTACCGTACTGGTCAGGCTTAAACATACAAGCGCTTGCGTCACCGTCCGGATTTCCCGCAGCATGCGCGGGATGCCAGCCGATCCCGCAGCCTGCGAGTAGCGCGAGCGACCTGCAGAAACCCGCGACGGCTAAACGCTTCGCGGGTTCGTTGTTGCCGCTCGCCTTGCCTAACCGCGCGCGCTCATTCACACGCCGGCGCGAAATCGCGAGCAGCACCCCGCAACCGATGCGCAGCCAGCTTGCGCCTTACGACCTGCTCGAACTGCTCGGTCGCCGTACGCGGCTCGCGCCTCGCGAAGCCGAGCAGGTTGCGCGCGATCTGGATCGGCGTCAGCACGACGCCCCACGGCAGCCCCCACCATCCGCACACGGCCGACGTGAGCATCGCGATCGCCTGCTTCCTGCGGCCGCAGCGCCGGCAGCACACGTGGCGCCGCGTCGCCCATTGCGTGACAAAGATCAGCGACACCACGCGGTGGGCCGCATGGACGTCCACGGGGCCGTCCTCGCGCCGGCATATCGGGCACGGCCCATGCCGGCAGTCGTCGACGTAGAGGTGAACCTCGGCCGCGGACAGGCGCTCGGCGGTGACGATCACCGGATGCGATTGCGCGCAGGTCGCGCCGCAATAGCGATGGCCGTCGATCGACCGGCCGCCGACGAAATAGGTCTTGCCGCAATTGCTGCACTCTGCCACGTTGCCCTCGGATGTTTTTTATCGATCGCGCCCGCCATGCACGCAATGCGCGCGATGCATGGATCACATCCCGATTTATCGGCATGCGCCGGGCTGTCTTGAGCGCGTTGCCGGAGAAAATCCCTTATCCTCGGCGCCATTCGCGAACAAGAATCAGGAGGGCACGATGACGATCATTGGCGTGATGGGCTCGGGCAAGCACGAATGGCCGGATTTGGCGGCGCCGCTCGGCACGTGGATCGCCACGCAGGGGTTCGACCTGCTGACGGGCGGCGGCGGCGGCGTGATGCTGTCGACCGCGCGCGCCTATGCGACGACGCCGGGGCGCCGCGGCCGCTCGATCGGCGTCGTGCCGAGCGAAGCGCACCCGGTGTTCGGCTTCGCGCCGCTCGCGGGCTATCCGAATCCGTTCATCGACCTGCCGGTCGTGACGCCGCTGCCGCGCAAGGACGCCGATGCGCCGGACGACGCGCTGAATCGCAATTACGTGAACGTGCTGACGAGCGATATCGTCGTCGCGCTGCCCGGCAGCCACGGCACGCTCGACGAAATCCGCCTCGCGACGCGCTTCGCGAAGCCGCTGATCTGCGTCGGGCCGGGCGCGGCGTTCGACGGCGTCCCGCACGGCACGCGCATCGTGTCGGCGCTCGACGACGTCTATGCGTTCGTGCTCGCGCACGCACGCGCACGCCATCGGCCGGATCAACCCGCCGTCGGCGCCTGAGCCCCGGCCCGCGTCGCACGTGCCCGCTTCAGCCCAGCCACTCCTTGCGGCGCAACTGCACGACATCGCGCATCGGCGGCGCGCCGAACAGGCGGCTGTATTCGCGGCTGAACTGCGACGCGCTTTCATAGCCGACGCTCGCGGCCACCGACCCGACATCGCAGCCCGGCCGCAGCAGCAGCCGGCGCGCCTCGTGCAGCCGCAGCTGTTTCTGGTACTGCAGCGGGCTCAGCGTCGTCACATGCTTGAAATGATGATGCAGCGACGACACGCTCATGTTGACGACCTGCGCGAGCGTCTCCACCCGCATCGGCTCCGCGAAGTGGTCGCGGATCCATTCGATCGCGCGGGAGATCCGGTGCGTCTGGCTCCCCGCCACCGCCATGTGCCGCAGCCGCGCGCCCTGCTCGCTCGTCATCAGCCGGTACAGCAGCTCCTTCTCGATCAGCGGCGCGATCACCGGGATGTCGGCCGGCGTATCGAGCAGCCGCACCAGCCGCAGCGCGACGTCGAGCAGCGGCGGCGTCAGCTCGGCCAGCGCGATCCCTTCCCCCTCCGGCCCCGCGCCGCCGTCCGGCAGCCGCATCTCGGCCGCCAGCTCGACGATCCGCTGCGGGTCGAGCGCGAACGACATGCACAGGTACGGCGCGTCCGGCGACGCCTTCGTGACCCGCGACAGGATCGGCAAGTCGATCGACGTAATCAGGCAATTCTGCGAATCGTATTCGTACGCCTGATCGGCGACGACGACCCGCTTCGCGCCCTGCGCGGCGAGCACGATCGCGGCCCGCGACACGCCGCAGCCGAGGTCGACCGGATGGGTGTGCTTGTGGAACATCAGCGCCGGGATGGCCGTCGCGTGCGAGCCGTCGACCGGCGCAAAGCGGCTGATCAGCGCCGCCAGTTCGCGCCGCCCGGATGCGCGCGACGCGTCAAGATCGGTCATGTCCATCAGGATTGCCTCGTTTCGTCCATTTCCCCGTATCGCGCAAGCCTAGCAAGCCCGCCGCGTGCGCGCCCGGGATTTGCAGGATCGTTCAAGAATCTTGCAGAATCAGGTAGACGAAAAAACCGCGCAGTCGCGCACACTGCCGCCTATCCCGCCATCCCGGCACTGCACCGGGTTTTCCCCACGGAGAGACACGCCATGCCCACCTCGTTTGTCCTCAACGGCAAGAACGTCACGCTCGACGTCGATCCGACGACGCCCGTCCTCTGGGCGATCCGCGAACACGCCGGCCTCACCGGCACCAAATTCGGCTGCGGGATGGCCCAGTGCGGCGCCTGCACGGTCCATCTCGAGGGCCAGGCCGTGCGCTCGTGCGTGCTGCCGCTCGCCGGCATCGAAGGCAAGCACATCACCACGATCGAAGGATTGCAGAGCAAGCCCGCGCGAGCCGTGCAGGCCGCATGGGTCAAGCTGCAAGTGCCGCAATGCGGCTATTGTCAGTCCGGCCAGATCATGTCCGCAACTGCGCTGCTCGAACAGAACCCCGCCCCGACCGACGCCGACATCGACACCGCGATGAACGGCAACATCTGCCGCTGCGCGACCTATGCCCGCATCCGCGCCGCGATCCACGACGCCGCCGCTACCCTGAAGGCCTGATCATGACGACCGGATACGACAACCCGAACGCGGCCCGCCCCGCGCGCCGCACGTTCCTGAAGGCCGCCGGCGCCGCCGCGGCCGTCAGCCTCACCGTCGGCTTCGAATGGTTCGGCACGGGCCGCCGCGCGCTCGCCGCCACCGCGCCCGCCGCCGAGTTCGCGCCGAACGCATTCCTGCGCATCACGCCGGACGGCATCGTCACCGTGGTCGCGAAGCACGTCGAAATGGGCCAGGGCGCGTACACCGGCATCGCGACGATCGTCGCCGAGGAGCTGGATGCCGACTGGTCGAGCGTGCGCGTCGAAAGCGCGCCCGCCGACGCGAAGCGCTACTCGAACCTCGCGTTCGGCACGATGCAGGGCACGGGCGGCAGCTCGGCGATGGCCAATTCGTGGCAGCAGCTGCGCGAAGCGGGCGGCAAGGCCCGCGCGATGCTCGTGTCGGCCGCCGCGGCCCGCTGGAAGGTGCCGGCCGGCGAGCTGACCACCCAGGATGGTTTCGTCACGCACGCGAAGAGCGGCAAGCAGGCCAGCTACGGCGCGCTCGTCGAGCAGGCCGCGACGCTGCCGGTGCCGGCGCAGGTCACGCTGAAGCAGCCGTCCGAGTTCCGCCTGATCGGCCACGTGATCCCGCGCGTCGATGCGTCCGCGAAGACGAACGGCACCGCGCAGTTCACGCTCGACGTCGCGTTCCCGGGCATGCTGGTCGCGCTGCTGCAGCGCCCGCCGCGCTTCGGCGCGACGGTGAAGTCGTTCGACGCGACGGCCGCGAAGGCCGTGCCGGGCGTCGTGTCGGTGGTGCAGGTGCCGCGCGGCGTCGCGGTGGTCGCGACCGGCTTCTGGCCCGCGAAGCAGGGCCGCGACGCGCTGAAGGTCGAATGGGACGACAGCCACGCGGAACGGCGCAGCTCGGACGCGATCATGCGCGAATACCGGCAGCTCGCCGGCCAGCCCGGCACGTCGGCCCGCAAGGACGGCGACGCGAACGCCGCGATCGCCGGCGCGGCGCGCAAGCTCAGCGCGTCGTACGAATTCCCGTACCTGGCCCATGCGCCGATGGAGCCGCTCGATGCGGTCGTCAAGCTGACCGCCGACAGCTGCGAGATCTGGGCCGGCGACCAGTTCCAGACGGTCGATCAGGGCAACGCCGCGCAGGTCGCGGGCCTGAAGCCCGAGCAGGTGAAGATCCATACGCTGTACGCGGGCGGCAGCTTCGGCCGGCGCGCGAACGTGTGGTCGGACTACGTGGTCGAGGCCGTGTCGATCGCGAAGGCGCTCGGCGCGAACGGCAAGCCGGTGAAGCTGCAGTGGACGCGCGAGGACGACATCACGGGCGGCCTGTATCGCCCGATGGTCTTCCACAAGCTCGACGCGGGCCTGACCGCGGACGGCAAGCTGGTCGGCTGGCGGCACCGCATCGTCGGCCAATCGATCCTCGCCGGCACGCCGTTCGAGCCGGTGATGGTCAAGAACGGGATCGACGCGACGTCGGTCGAGGGTGCGGCGAACCTGCCGTACGCGGTGCCGAACGTGTCGGTCGAGCTGACCACCGTGAAGGGCGGCGTGCCGGTGCTGTGGTGGCGCGTGGTCGGCAGCTCGCACACCGCGTACGCGGTCGAGGCGTTCATCGACGAGGCCGCGCATGCGGCGGGCAAGGATCCGTACCTGTTCCGCCGCGACCTGCTCGCGAAGGAGCCGCGCATGCGCGCGGTGCTGGAGCTGGCCGCCGAGAAGGCCGGCTGGGATCCGGCGAAGCCGCTGCCGAAGGGCCGCGGGCGCGGGATCGCGGTGGCCGAGGCGTTCAAGAGCTTCGTCGCGCAGGTTGCCGAGGTGTCGGTGGGCGCGGACGGCAAGGTGAAGGTGGAGCGCGTCGTCTGCGCGGTGGACTGCGGGATCGCGATCAACCCGGACATCGTCGCCGCGCAGATGGAAGGCGGGATCGGCTTCGGGCTCGGCGCGGTGATGCACGGCGCGATCACGCTGAAGGACGGCCAGGTCGAGCAGCGCAACTTCGACAGCTACCAGGTGCTGCGCATCGCCGAGATGCCGAAGGTCGAGGTGCACATCGTGCCGTCGGCCGAGGCGCCGACCGGCGTCGGCGAACCCGGCGTCGCGCCGGTCGGGCCGGCCGTCGCGAACGCGATCTTCGCGGCGACGGGCAAGCGGCACTACGCGCTGCCGTTCGATTCGGCGGATGCGGCGAAGGCCTGACGGCGCGGCGTGCCGGGCGCCCCGTGCGTCCGGCACGCCGGTTCCGCTGCCGCTCCACCCTCGCGTTACGTCAGACGTAACGCCCGTAACGTCCCCCGCCGATGCTACGTAACAGTCCTTCAGCGTCGCGCCGCACGCACTTGTGCGCACCGCGTTAAAAATTCTTTTAATTCAGCACCGGCGCGGCTTCGCGCGCGTCGTGCGCCGCCGCATCGCCTGCGCTCGCCGGCGTGGCCCGGAATTTGCAGTACCTCCCTTGCAAACAATTCCTGCCACGGACATGCGAGGGCCACCATGGATTGCAAATACCTGTACATCGACAACATAAAAATCAACTTCGTGCGCCGCACGATCGAGATCGACGACCAGGTCATCGACGTCACGCCGCGCGAATTCGACGTCGTCGAATTCCTGCTCGACAACATGAACAAGATCGTGCCACGCCAGGCGATCCAGGAAGCGGTCTGGGGCCGCGAGCTCGCCGTCGCGTCGCGCACGCTCGACACGCACATCTCGCGAATCCGCTCGAAGCTGCGCCTCGACCACGACAAGAACCTGCGGATCATCCCGATCTACGCGGTCGGCTACCGCCTCGTGCTGTTCGGCGCGGCGATGACGCATGTCGAGCGCCACGAGCCGGCGCCGGTCGTGCGCGCCGGCGCGTATCGCGAAATGGCGGCCGAGTTCGTCTGAGCGCCACTGCCGGCCGCCGGGCAACCCGGCGGCCGTGCCGCGGCCCTTTTGCGGCCCTTTTGCGGCCCTTTTCGACGGCGTCGACCTCGCGGACATCGACCGCGCGGACTGGTACGGCGCGATCGCGGTGATGCCGCAGGACGTCGTGCTGCTGAACGAAAGCCTCGAGGACAACATCCTGCTCGGCCGGCCGCGCGACGCGCAGCGCCTGCGCGACGCCGCCATGAAGGCGTCGATCCTGCCGTTCATCGACGCGCTGCCGGACGGCTTCCGCACGACCATCGGCGAGCGCGGCCTGAAACTCTCCGGCGGCGAGCGCCAGCGCATCGCGATCGCCCGCGCGCTGTACGGCAATCCGGCGCTCCTGTTCCTCGACGAAGCCAGCTCGGCGCTCGACGAAGCGACGGAGCGCGACATCATGGAGCACGTGCGGCTGCTCGTCGGCGACGTCACGGTGCTCGCGATCACGCACCGCCGCACGGTGATCGAGGCGACGGACAACGTCGTCGTGCTGGGCGACGCCAGCATTCCGGCATAGCGCCCGCCGCCCGCTTCGTAAATCCCCGCCATCCCCGCCGCGCCGCCCGCCGCGCGACTACGGATTCCCGCGCGGCAGGCCGCCGCGCCCGTCCCTACAATCGACGCAGCGCCGCGCACCACTCGCACCACGTCGCGCCGCCTCCGATCAACCCCACGTCCCGTACGCCGAATTCGCCCTGATCCCGCCGTGCATGCGCTGTCCCTGACGAATGCCGACGCCGGCGACGCCGCGGATCGGGCCTCGCCTGATGCCCCCGCGCCGGCCGCCGCCCCCCGGGCGGTGGCCGCGCTCGACGCGTCGCCGCACCTGCCGCGCCTGTCCGCCGCCGCCGCGCGCGGGCTGTCGCACGCGTACGGCGCGCCGGCCGCCGTGCCGCTCACGCTCGGCGAGCACGCGTACGACGCGCGCTGGCGCGTCGACGCCGAACCGGCCGCCGATGCGCATGCGTACCGCTTCGTCGTCGGCCCCGCGACGGGCACGCTGTGGATCGACCCGCTCGCCGAAACCGAATGGCTCGGCGAGGCGGCCGACCCGGCGGTGCCGGCCGTGATCCGCGCGGCGCTGCTCGCCGACCTGTGCGCGCCGCTCGCCGCGGCGCTGCAGGCCGCGACCCGCCAGCGCGTCGAGCTGCTGCCGCCGCCTGCGTCGCCGCCCGCGTGGCGCGCGACGCCGTCCGCGCTGCGCTTCGAGCTGCGCCGCGCGGACGGCGGCTGGCGCTGCCACGGCGCGCTGCTGTTCGACGCGCCGGACGCGCTCGCGGTGTTCTTCGCCGAGCCGCCCGCCGCGCGGCCGGACGCGCAGGCCGCGTACGCGGCGCTGCCGGTGCCGCTCGTGTTCGAGATCGGCTGTACCGCGCTGACCACGGCGGAGCTGGCCGACGTGGTGGCCGGCGACATCATCGCGATCGAGCACTGGCGCGCGCAGGACCAGAACCTGCTGTGCGTCGCGCGGCTGCCGTCCGCGCCTGCCTGGGAGATCACCGGGCGGCCGTCCGGCAACCGGCTGACCGTCGAACGAATCAGGGAGATGCCCTTGGAACCGACCCGCACCGACACCCCGCCCGCAACCTCGCCCGCGCCCGTCGCCGACGCGCCGCCGGGCGCCGCGCCGCGCCCGCTCGACGGGCTCGCGGTGGACCTGCGCTTCGAGCTGCCGCCGACGTCGATGCCGCTCGGCGAACTCGGCACGCTGCAGCCGGGCGCGGTGATCGAGCTGCAGCAGGGCATCAACCAGAGCGTGATCCACCTCGTCGCGAACGGCATGCTGATCGGCACCGGCCACCTGATCGCGGTCGGCCAGAAGCTCGGCGTGCGCGTCGTCACGCTCACCCAGCCCGCGCCGCGCGAGCGCTGACCGATGGGCAACCTGCCGAATCCCGTCGCGCTGATCGCGGTGATCGCCGCGCTCGGCATCGCGCCGTTCGCCGCGCTGATGGTGACGAGCTACACGAAGCTCGTGGTCGTGCTCGGCCTGCTGCGCTCCGCGCTCGGCATCCAGCAGGTGCCGCCGAACCTCGTGCTGAACGGCATCGCGCTGATCCTGTCGCTGTTCATCATGGCGCCGGTGGGAATGGCGATCCGCGATGCGCTGCAGCAGCGCCATTTCGATGCGTCGGGGCAGTTGTCGACCGCGGACGTCGGCGCGCTCGCCGATGCCGCGCTGCCGCCGATCAAGGATTTCCTGGTGTCGCACACGCGCCAGCGCGACCGCGAGTTCTTCGTGCGCACCGCGACGTCGGTGTGGCCGAAGAACCGCGCGGAAGGCATCAAGGACGACGACCTGCTCGTGCTGGTGCCGAGCTTCACGCTCGCCGAGCTGACGAAGGCGTTCCAGATCGGCTTCGTGATCTACATCGTGTTCATCGTCGTCGACCTGCTGGTCGCGAACATCCTGCTCGCGCTCGGCATGCAGATGATCTCGCCGACGACGATCTCGGTGCCGTTCAAACTGCTGCTGTTCGTCGCGCTCGACGGTTGGGCGATGCTCGTGCACGGGCTCGTGCTGTCGTACCGGGTGGCGGGCGCGGGATGAACGCGCGCCGCCTGCGAACATTCGTCGCGTGCCTGTGCGCGCTGGCCCTGCTCGCGTGCCTGCCGCCGCGCGTCGCGCAGGCAGCCGGCGGCGGCGCCGCTTTCGCGCAACTGGCGCGCGCCTGCGCGCCGAACGTCGATCCCGCGACGCTCGCCGCGCTCGTGCGCACCGAGTCGGGCTTCAATCCGTATGCGATCGGCGTGGTCGGCGGTCATCTGCAACGCCAGCCCCGCTCGCTCGACGAGGCGCGGGCGACCACGCGCGCGCTTGCCGCGCGCGGGTTCAGCTACAGCGTCGGGCTCGCGCAGGTCAACGACCGTAACTTCGCGAAAGTCGGGCTCGACGACGCGACGATGTTCGAGCCATGCCGCAACCTGCGCGCGGGCGGCGCGATCCTGACCGAATGCTTCGCGCGCTCGAGCGGCACGGGAAGGCCCGCTCAGGCCGCGTTGCAGGCGGCGCTGTCGTGCTACTACAGCGGCAATTTCACAACGGGCTTCTCGAGCGGCTACGTGAGCCGCGTCGTCGCGAGCGCGCGCAGCAATGCGCGCGAAGGCGGCCTCGGGCCGATTCCGGTCGTGCGCGATGCGCCGCCGCCCGAGCGGGCGCGCCCCATCGTCGCCGCCGCTGCTGCCGCGCCGCCCGACCGCGCACGGCGATCGGACGCGCCATCGTGCGGCGCACACCCGGTCGTGATGATGTGCCGCGGCTTGCCGGCCGCGGACGCGCGGCGGCTCTGCGTGCGCTGCCTCGATCGGTAGCGGCGTCGAAACAACCCACGCGCATCTCGTAGCCCGCCACCCGCCCGCGCGCCGCGCGCATCACCCCGCTACGAAACCGCCGCCGCCCGGCCAGCGCGGCCCTTCGTACACTCGAAGCGGCGGCTGGCTCAGCGCCGAATCGCGCGCATCCGCGCGCGGCGGCGGGTCTGACGGGAGATTGACATGCTGGACATCGACGGCGTCGGGATGGGCGTCAACTGGATGGCTTTCCTCGAGCGCACGCTTGAGGCCGAGCGCGCGACGGCCGCGAGCGAGGCCGCGCAGCAGACGAGCGACCCGTCGAAGCAGCAGGTCGACACCACCCCGCCCCCGCCGCCGATCGCGGTGCAGGTGAGCCCCGACAGCGATCCGTCGAAGCCGACCAATGCCGAGATCGCGTCCGCGACATCGCTGATCCAGCGCCTCGCCGAGCAATATCGCCCGACGACGCCCGACATCACCGTCGACGATCCGCTCACGAAGGCCGCGCAAACCGCGATCCAGGGCGCGCAGACGAAATACGACACCGCGCTGAAGGACGAGCACGACAAGCAGGCCGCGCTCACGACCGCGCAGAACGATACGCAGGCGACGCAGGGCACGGTCGACCAGGCCCGCACCGCCTACGACCAGGCGCACGCGGCCACCGCGAAGGCGGAGAAGGAACTCGACGTCACCACCGACGCCGGCTACATGATCGCGTACGCGCAACAGGCGAAGCACGACGAGGCCGCGCTCGACCCGAACCAGGCCGGCTCCGCGCAGGCCGACGCGAACGCGGCGCTCGACAAGCTGAAGGCGGCCGTGCCGGGCATCGGCGACGACCCGACGCAGGCGTCGCAGGCAAACTGGACGCCGCAGCAGAAGCAGGCCTACGACACCTGGCAGCACGCGGACGCGAAGCTATCCGAAGCAAAGGCGCGCCACAACGCCGACGTCGCGAACTCGAACCTCGCGCTCGCGCAGCTTCAGTCGTACGCGTCGAACGGCGACTATGCGGACGCGATGGACGTCGGCATCGGCCGCGTGAACGACCAGCTCGCGCCGCTCGACCGCGTGATCGACGCGCCCGACAAGCTGAAGCCGGAAGACGCGCAGGCGAACCTCAAAAGCGCCGCCGACGACGCGAACTATGCGAACGCGTGCCTGAACGCCGCCGCCGACGCGTCGAAGGTCGCGGACATCCAGATCACCTGCAACGCGGTGTCGGGCAAGTACGGCCCGACCGTGATGAACACGACCGTCGCCGCGCAGCAGGACCTGCTGGACCACGCGCAGGCGAGCGCGCGCGTGAGCGGCGGCTACCTGCAGATGCTGTACGCGAACCGGCAGGTCGCGGACCTGCAGACGAAGTACGACGCCGCGCAGAAGGCATCGACGCAGTGGCATCACGACAACCCGGGCGCGATGATCAAGGATCCGCAGGTCGACCTCGATCTCGGCGACGCGTACGCGCAACTGTCGAAAGCGAAGGACGGCGCGAGTCTCGCGCACGACGGCTACGTCGCCGCATACGGCAACGCGCTCGCAATCCACTACGACGACGTCGCGGCCGGCGTGCAGAACCAGTACGACCACCGCACGATGTGCGTCGCGAACGATCCGACGCCGCTGGCGATCAAGGGCATCAAGACCATCGCGTCCGCGCTGCACCAGGCGGACGACCGGATGACCGCGACCGTCAACGAGCGCGCGACGAAGCAGGCGCTGGTCGACGCGCAGGCGAAGCAGTCGCAGCTGAAGGGCCAGGTGGACGACCTGCAGAAGCAGTACGACGCCTGGAACCGCGATCACGGCATCGGCACGACGCCGAGCCTGCTGTCGGTGTCGAAGCCGCAGGGCACGCCCGCCAATATCCCGCTGACCGCGCCGGTGCCGTTCGTCGTGAATCCGTATGCGCAGCAGTTGTCGAACGCGCGCACGCAGCTCGACCAGGCGAACAAGAACGTCCAGCAGACGCAGCTGCTGAGCGAAACGCTGCACCAGCAGGTGCTGTTCAACGAATTCGACGCGCACCTCGACGAGCGGCTGCGCAACGCCAAGACCGAAGCCGACCAGAAGGACTACGCGAAGGCGCTGTCCGATTTCTTCGGCGCGCACCGCGGCGAGCTGTCGCAATCGCTGCTCGACAAGGCCGGCGAGGCGACGCAGCATGGCGCGACGATCGATTTCGGCAAGCTCGACGACACGCGGCAGCGCAACCTCGTCGGCATCGCGATCGGCCTGTCGCCGGACAGCGCGAGCGACGATCCGCACGCCGCGCAGTTCAGCGATCAAAAGAAGCTCGACTCGATCGACAAGGTGCGCCACGAGCTGCTGAAGGTCGGCGGCGGCGCGTCGACGCGCGTGAACGTGATGCCGATCGTCTACGCGTCGAAGGACGCGGGGCTGATGACGAGCGCGATCTTCAAGGTGACGAACGCGAGCGGCGACACGCATTACGTCGACGACCAGGGTTCGAAATACTCGAGCATCGGCAACTTCATCGACGACAACGAGCTGTCGTCGGACGGCACGCTCGACATCGCGACCGGCTACGACGCGAACGGCGCCGCGCAGATCGACCGCCACAACACCGCGCACGACGACAGCTGGTGGGAAAGCGTGATGCACACGCTCGGCGCGGGCGACGTGAACCTCGGCATGCTGGTCGGCGGGCTCGCGCTCGAAGTGGCCGGCGGCCTGCTCGACGCGACGGTGTTCGGCGCGCCGCTCGGCATCGCGCTCAATGCGGCCGGCGCGGGGCTGATGTACACGTCCGCGGCGGCGGCCGTCGTGAACTCGGGCTACGACCTCGGCAACCGCATGTATCACGACCGCACGATCAGCCCGTTCGACGCCGGCGCACGCGCGGACTACATCAACCTCGTGCCGCTCGGCATCGGCGGGGCCGGCAAGGCGCTGACGCTCGCGAGCCGCACGACCACGGCCGCGCGGGTCGTCACGCGCGCCGGCGGCGATGCGGCGAAGTTCGCGTCGCGCGTCGAAACCGGCACGCGCTTCGCGACCAAGGCCGCCGCATACGGCGGCGCGGCCGATGCGGCCGGCCAGTTCAGCTACGATCTCGCGACCGGCCACACCGAACGGCTCGCGAGCGATGCGACGTCGTTCCTGCTCAACGCCGGCCTCGCGGCCGGCCCGCAGCAGATCAAGGCGCTGTCGACCGGCATCGTGCGCCGCACCGGCAGCTTCGGCGCGCGCGACCTCGGCAACCGCGCGGTGTCGATCGGCGACCAGCGCGTGACGATCGGCCAGGACAAGTACGCGGCCGCCAGCACGCTGCGGGTCGGCCGCCAGCAGGCCACGTTCGACGGCAAGACGATCACCGTCGCGAAGGACGGCACGCTGATGGCCGGCAACAAGATCCTCACCTACAAAGGCGTGCCGATCCGCGCGCTGAACCGCGGCAACGACGTCAATACCGGCGCGCGCGGCAGGACCGAATCGACCGCGTTCCTCGACCGGGACGGCACGATCACGATCGGCGAGCGCGTGAAGGGCCTGGTGCGCACGCGTTTCGACGAGACCGCGACGGACGCGCGCATCACGGCCGACGAGCATGGCGGGCTCAGCCTGTCCGACGGCATCCAGCTCAAGTACGCGCACGAGATCGCGCCGCCCCGCCCGGCCGCGACACCGGTCGCGCCGCCGCAGGACGATCAGCAACGGCAGCCGCCCGGCGACGCGCATGCGAACCGCGTGAACCCGGCCGCGCCGAGCGAGCGCGACGCCGCGCCCGCGAGCGGCGAGCCGGCGGCCGCCAGCTCGCGCGCCACGTCGCAGGCCCGCCGCAGCACCGCCGACGTGCGCGAGCGCGCGGCCGAGAACGACCAGGATGCGCGGCGCGCATCGCGCGCGGACCGCCGCAGCGGCGACGCGCGCACGCTCCAGTACCGGCGCGTCGCCGATCCGGCCGAGGCCGGCGCGGGCGGCGCGCTGAAGCCGCTGACGTTCCGCCAGCGCGTCGCATGGACGATCCTCAACGCGATGGACGCGTCGCCGCTGTCCGCCGGTTTCGTCGCGCGCGAAGCCGGCGTGTCGACGGTGACGAACCGGCCGCTCGTCGAGACGCACGAACACGGCGGCCGCAAGCTGTACGTCGTGCGCAACGACCGGGCCGGCGGCACGTTCGCAACCCGGGACGGCGTGCCGATGAGCGGGCACGAACTCGCGCTCGACGCGCGCTACGCGTTCCGCGCGCCGGCCGACATCGCGGAGCCGATCGTGCTGATCGGCAAGCATGCCGACGAAACGCTCGCGTCCGAGCTCGCGAACGTGTGGAACCGGCCGGTGTACGTCGCGCCGCGCGGCGCGCTCGCGGCCGATGGCACGCTGCATGCGACCAGCGGCTACCTGCGCTTCGATCCCGCGCCGCACCCCGACGTCGATCTCGGCCCGCTGCATGCGGACGGCAACGCCGTGTTCCATGCGGGCACCGGCAAGCCGGTCGACCTCGACGAGCATCTCGGCGCGCTGATCGGCTTCGGCAACGAGAAAGGCGGCTTCGCGCTCGGCCGCGGCGCGGTGGTCGGCCTGTACGAGGATGCGTTCAGCTCGCGCACCGCGCAGCGCGGCGCCGCGCTCGGCGAACAACGGGGCCTCGCGCTGCTGCGGCGCCGGTTCGACCTGCCGACCGTGTCGATGGAGGGCCCGTTCTCGCATGCGAACCGCGTCGCGGTGCTGTACCAGCCGCGCGGCGCGCTGCATACGCATGACGTCGAGCACGGCGTGCTGCCGAAGACGCTGAAGGCCGACACGCTCGACCAGCTGCGCGCGCTGAAGACGCTGATCGCCGAGAAGCAGCTGTACTTCGACGTGCAGGGCGTCTATCACGACGGCCGCCTGCTGATCACGGACCCGGGGCGCATCGAGATCGGCAACGACGGCTACCGGGGCGCACACGACCGGGTCGACGACCAGTTGCGGCTTCTGGAGAGCGGCGTCGAACGCGGCGATATCCAGCTCGCGCATCCGGAAACGACCGAGACCGCGCCGACCGCCGACAAGCCGGGCCTCGTCGCGCGGCTGCAGATGCGTTTCGGCGGCGCACCGCTGCCGAACGAGGTCAGCGCGCTCGCGCAGCAGTCGGGCACGCTCGCGCAGCAGCTGCGGATGCTCGACGACAACGGCTGGCGCGTGCGCGTCGGCAAGCGCGGCGGCGGCAGCCGGATCGACGCGAAGAAGAAGCGCGTGACGCTCGACGGCGCGCTCGGCCACCCCGGCTCGATGACGTACACGCTCGCGCACGAGGCGAAGCATGCGGTCGAGGCGATCGACGGCTCGCTCGGGCTCGACTACAGCGGCCGGCGCCGCTTCACGCGCAAGGCGCTCGAAGCCGAGGCGCGCGCGCAGCTCAACGCGTTCGAGGCGCGCTACGAGATCCGGATGGCGAGCGGCGTGGACATCGCCGCGCACGTGAAGCTGCCCGACGCGATCCAGGAAGTCGCCGACAACTGGCGGCCGTCGCACGACTACGCGGGCACCGTCGCGACGCTCGCCGATGCGTTCGCGCACGCGCCGGTGTCCGGCGCGGGCGGCAAGACCTACGACGCGTTCTACGGCGACGCGTTCGAGCGCGGCGCGGCAAGGGCCGGCCGCACGATGCCCGCGCCGCAGGAGACGCAAGCCGGCGGCGACGGGCCGCGCTCGATGCGCGAAATCCAGGCGCAGCGCGCCGCGTGGTCGCGCGCGAACGTCGAGCGCAACGCGTCGCCGTTCGGCGCGGGCGACGCGCCGTCGCTCGATGCGCTGTCGCTCGAACGACGCCATCGCCTGTCGCTCGACCCGCGCAACAAGCTCGTGGTGTTCCATGCCGACACGCTGCACGACGGCACGCTGCTCGGCCCCGACGGGACGCCGGTCGATCCGCACGGCTTCACGCTGCTCAATCATCCGCCGCCGGGCACCGAACACACGTTGATCCTGTCGGCCCGGCACGCGAACGAAGGCGCGGCCGCGCAGCTCGCGAACCTGTGGCAGCGCCCCGTCTACGCGCCGCACCCCGACGCCGTGGGCGACGCCGGTGCGCTGACCAGCCTGTCCGGCATGAACCGCTACGTGCCGGCCGCCTACCGCCAGCCGTCGCTCGGCGAATTGTCGGTCGACCCCGTGCGCGGCCGCCTCTATGTCGACGATCCCGCGCGGCCCGTCGATCCGGCGGATTTTCTCGGGCCGGTGCTCGGCTCGGGGGCTTTCAAGACCGTGTTCGACGGCGGAACCGGACAGGCGATCGGCGTATTCCGCGACGAATCGCTGGACGGCATCGTCGAGGCGGCCACGTTGCTGGCCGACGAGCAAGGCGGGCTCGCGACGCTGCGCGACGTCTACAAGCTGCCGGTCAGCACCGCGGACGGTCCGTTCACGGCGGTGAACCGCGTCGGCGTCGTGCTCAAGCCGCACGCGCAGCTCAGCAGCGTCGACGTCGAGTTCGGTTTCGGCCTGCCGGGCGTGGTGTCGCACAAGGGCCTCGCCGATCTCGCGCGGATGCGCCGCATCGCCGAAGCGCACGGGCTGCATTTCGACTTCCAGGTGCTGTTCGGCCGCAACGGCGACGTGCTGCTGCATGATCCCGGTCCGGTGATGCCGGAGTCCGTCGAAGTGGGCGACGTGCTCGCGCGGATCGACGACGTCGCCGCGAAAATCCACTACGGGCTCGCGACCGGCCGCATCCGCCTCGCCCACCCGGCGATGGCCGAGCAAGGCGCGTACGCGCCACGGCGCGGCATCATCGACCGGGTCGTCACGGCCTTCCGCGGCGTCGTGCTGAAGATGCAAGCGCATGCGCTCGCGCGGCTGTCGCCGACGCTGATGGAACAGATGCGGATCGCGAAAAGCGACGGCTGGAAGGTGAAGCTCGGCGCGCGCGGCGCAGGCCAGTACGTCGACGCCGAGCGGCGCGTGATCGTGCTCGACGGCAACACGCGCCACGCGGGCACACTCGTGTTCGCGCTCGCGCACGAGGCGCAGCACAGTACCGAGATATCGACCGGCACGCTCGGCCTCGATCATTCGAGCCACGAAGCCTACGTGAACAGTCTGCTGCTCGCCGAGGCGCGCGCGCAGCGGAACGCGGCCCGCGTGCGCGCGGAGATCCTCGACGCCGGCGGCGGCGACATCGCCGCGCACGTGACGCTGCCGGACGGGCTCGCGCGGGCCGCGCAGCACGCATACGAAAGCGGCGACCCGGCCGCGCTGCAGGCGCTCGCGGAGCGCTTCGGCGACACCCGCACGTCGCTGCCGGGCCATCCGACCTACCGCGTGCTGTACGCGCAACAGGCGCGCGCGCTGACCGGCGACGCGCGGCTGCCGAAGCTGGCCGCGCCGGGCTCGGCGGGGCGTACGCCCGGCGCGTCCGGCAGGCCCCGCGGCGGCGGCGCACGCGAACGCGCGCTGATGACGCGCGCGCGCAAATGGCTCGACGAACGCGGGCTGCGCACGCTCACGCGCATCGAGGGCGGGCATCTGCCGGCGCTGCGCGACCTGGTCCGCGAGACCGGCCGCGGCGCGCACGTGCTGATCGCGCGCGCCGGCACGCCGGCCGCCGACGCGCCGCCCCGGTTCATCGCCACGGCGGAAGTGGATGCGCACGGCGCCATCGCGCTGAAGATCATCGACCCGTCGCTCACGCGCGAAGAACGGCAGGCGCTCGAAGAGGCGCTGTCGCTCGAGCACGACGCGGACCCGTCCGGCGACGCGGCCGCCGCGCGGCGCGCGTTCGATTTCTACAAGTCGCCGGTGCCGCTCGACGAACTGCAGCAGCTCGGCGGCCCGTCGAAGCTCGAGCAGGCCGACGGCGGCGACGCGGTCGAATTCGCCCGCACCGGCCCCATCGACGCCGCGCTCGCGGCCGCGATCGACGCGCTCGGCTCGGCAAGGCACTACGCAAACGCGAACAAGGCAATCGCCGGCGCGAGCCACGCCGACACGATCTACGCGGTCGACCGCAAGACCGGCGACGTGCTCGGTCACGCGACGTACGACCGCGCCAGCGGCGCGTGGCACTATCAGGAAAAGGCGCCGCTCGAACGCACGAAGGTGGTCGAGCGCGCGCTGCCCGATGCGTTCCAGCGCCGCGTGAACACGCGCGTGCGGCCGCGCGGGCCGAAGCGCCGGATTCCGCTGTCCCGCGCGCGACAGCGCGGCGTCGATTTCGTCGCCACGCGCGTCGAGCCCGACATGATCGCGCGCATCGGCCGCTTCGATCCGGTCAAGGCGCCGAAGACGGAGAAGGCCGACGCGTTGCCGTCCCGCTTCCGCTGGCGCTACGCCAGCCAGACGTCGATCGCGATGACGCTCGACGCCGGCCACCGCGTCGCGCTGCTGCTGCGCGCCCGCACGGCGGCGCTGCTGCGGCGGCAAGGCGCGCAAGCGGCCGTCCAGACCGGCACGCAGCCGGGCGCGCTGCCGGCAGGTGCGGCGGCGGCGCATGCGCGGAATGCACCGGCAACGCAGGGCGGCCCCTCGTCGACGTCGACGCCCCTGCACGACGCGCTCGTCGCCGCGCACCTGCTGCCGTCCGGCCCCGGGCACGCGCTCGACTTCAGCGGCCACAACGCGGTGCACCTGCTGGCGATCGCCGAGCAAGGCGGCCTGTCGCCCGACACGCACCGCGTCTACGTGTACCTGACCGACGATCCGATCGCGCACGGGCTCGACGCGCCCAACGGCGTGCTCGTGCCCGGCGACGACGGCAAGCTGGCCTGGCACGACGACTGGCGCGACACGAGCGGCCCGGGCGTGCCGCTCGACGCGTCGCCGATCGGCGGCGGGCCGTATGGCGCGAACGTCCACCTGCTGCTCACCGAGCTGCCGCCCGACGGCCTGGCCACGTACGCGCCCGGCACCCGGCTGCGGGCGCTGAACGATCGCGTCGAGCGCCTGACGAACCTGCAGGACACGTCGCGCCGCAGCTGGGTCAAGACGCTGCGCGACTGGGCAAAGCAGGAAAAAAACAAGGCCATCGGCGAACGCGACACCCTGCAGGCACAGATCGACCGCGACATCGCGGCGGCTCGCACCGCGAACCAGCCGCCGCCGGCGCATCCGGAGCTCGAGATCAAGCCCTACCAGCCGGCGCTCGTCAGTTCCACGCTCGTCGAATGGAAACAACGCTACGGCGACGGCGGCATGCCCGACCCGCTCGCCCATGTCGCGCGGCTCAAGGCATTCATCGAACGAGAAGGCAACACGCGCGCGGGCCCCCTCGAACTGCAGGACACCACGGGCGACGCGCCGCCGCCCGCGCTGATGGCCGACGCGCAGGCGTGGCGCTGGCTCGGCAAGTGGCTGCACGTCGCGCGCGACTACACGGCAGGCGGCGCGCGCTTCGCGCCGGTGCCGCCGTGGAAAGGCCTGAATCGCAAGCTGAGCGCGGCCGTGGCGATCGATCGGAAGATCCTGCGCGCGTTCTTCAAGTCGAGCCGCGACGTGCAGGATCGCGTCGTGCTGATGAGCCGCGCCTACCGGCTGTCGGACGATCCGCAGGCATTTCTCGCCGAGCTGCGGCGCAGCGGCGCCGCGCGGGCGGTCGTCTCGATCGTCGTCGATCCGCACACGCTCGCGGCCGCGCAGGGCAAGAAGCACGACCCGGCCCTCGTCCGCGACGTGAAGGCGGTGGGCGACCCGAGCCGCGCCCAGATGGACTACGCCACCGCGACGATCACCGGCGAGAACGGCCGCGTCGTGCAGCTGGACGACCTGACCGAGCAGAACCTGCACGCATGGCTCGACGCGGCGGCCGAAGGCGGCTTCGTGCTGCGGCTCGAAACGGCGCCCGGGCGCGCGCTCGTGTCGCGTGACGACCAGCGCTACCAGGCCGGCACCAACGACCAGTACCACGACTACGAGCGGCTCGCGTCGATGCTCGAGACGTGGGCCAAACGGCATCCGGGCAAGACCGCGCCGCACGTGATGGTGACGTTCCACGGCTGGGACGCGGTGCCCGAACCGGTGCCGGGCGCCGGCCACGTCACGCTCGTGAACAGGCTGCTCGACCGGCCGACGCTGAAATGGGTGCACGTCGGGCTGTCGTACGCGACGCACGGCTCGGATTTCATCGCGAACCAGGAACTGACGACCGCGCTCGCGAAGATGCTCGTCAAGCGCGCGCGCAACGGCGACGCGTTCGAGCGGATCCACGGCGCCGATGCGCTGACCCGCGTGTTCGAGCGCATCGAACCCGACAAGCTGTTCGAACAGCACCAGATGCTGCTCGCCGAGATCGACCGGATCGGCCGCGAGAAAGGCATGACGCCAAAGGAGATCGACACGCTCGTCAGCCGCCTGTACGAAGGCAACACGACGAAGCTGCTGAACCGCGCGCGCCATGCGGTCGCCGGCTACGTAACACGGGCCTGGGAAGCCGATCCGGCACACGCGCCGTCGCGGAAATCGAAGGCCCGGCGCTTCACCGAAGCGTGGCAGAAGGACATCGGCAGCAAGCTCGACCGCCCGCAGCAGCTCAAGACGCTCGGCAAGATCAAGTTCAAGGCCGCAAAGCGGCCCGACTGGCGCGAGATCGTGCAGTTGCCCGAACTGCTGGTCGACGAGACCAAGCCGCTCAGCGACGCCCGCCTCGTCGGCGCGCAGGCGGGCCGGACGACCCCGGCCACCCGCAATGCGCCGCCGCCGACGCCGCTGACGCCCGAACAGGCCGCGCTCGCGGAACTGAACGCGCTGCGGCTGCAGCGGGCGGGCGGCCTGCGCAGCTGGCTCACGTGGCCGAACGCCGTGTCGCTGATGGCCGGCGTCGCCGCCGGCGTCGGCGTCGGCGCCGCCCGGCACTACTTCGGCGTACAGGCGACGTCGTTCAAGCAGACGAACACGTCCCTGTTCGTCGGCGCGCGCACCGGCCGCCTCGTACAGGCGCTGCACCAGGATTCGGTGCGCGCGCTGCAGGGCGGCGACCCGCGGCTGTTCCGGCGCGTGATCGATCGCTTCGTGCGCACGCTCAACGGCCAGCTCGACGCACACCAGATGGACGAGGCGTCGCGCGGCGCGTCGCTCGCGCTGCTCGCGAACGAAGCGCGCGTCAAGGTCGACCGGCTGATCGCGCAGCACGACAAAGGGCAGATCACAGCGGAGGACGCCGTCGCGTATACGAAGCTGATCGCGAACGACATGATCGCGCAGATGCAGGGGGTGCTCGGCGGCACGTCGATCCAGCAGATGCACCAGGGCAACCCGCGCCGCTTCTTCGGCAAGCTCGGCCGCTCGGCGGCGCTCGCCGGCTACGTCGGCATCGGGGAGACGGCGGTGCAAAGCTTCCTGAACAGCCATACACCGGCGTCGGCGCTCGGCGCGGTGGGTGCGCTGCTCGGCGTCGCGTACACCAGCGCCGTCCATCTCGGCGCGATGCGCAACCTGTCGATCGAGCGCCGCAGCCAGACCGTGCGCTTCATCGACGCGGCGTCCGACGTCGTGTCGGTCGCGGGCGGCTATGCGGGCGTGTTTCTCGGCTCGGCCGCGGCGATCCATACGAACCTGCCGCTCGCGATCTCGGGGGCGACGTCGGCGACGCTGCTCGGGCTCGCGCGCGCCGACACGCATTTCCCGAACCTGACGAAGTCGCTCACCGGCCGCATCCCGACCGCGATCGTGCTCGTGCCGATCGCGATCTATGTCGGCAATGCGATCTACACCGAGTTCGACGACAAGCACCGCACGCCGTCGAAATCGAACGTCGTGCCGCCGGGCGGCACACCGTCGCCCCCGCCGTCGGCGAGCCCATCGGCGAGTCCGTCCGCCACACCCTCGGCGGCACCCTCGCCCGCGCCGGCTTCGACGCAGCCGCCGCGCTACTTCGTCGTGGACGGGGATTCGCTGTGGGTGATCGCCGACCGGCACCGCGACACGCTGCTCGACGCCGCGCAGGTATCGCGCGCCGACCAGCAGAAGATGTCGCGTGGCGAGCAGGACGCGGCCGCGTTGCGCGAAATCCTGCAGCTCAATCCGAACGCGGCGGCCGATCCGCAGCACCTGACGATCGGCATGCCGCTGGTCGTGGGCTGATGCGGGGATGCGGCGCGGCAGCGGCATGCGCCGCCCGCCGCGCCCGCAGGGCGACCAATGCGCGCGGCCTCACGCCGCCCGCTGCGCCTCCAGCCAGGCCTGGAACATCAGCACCGTCCACAGCTGGTGCTGCCAGTTCATCCGGCCGGTCTGGTGCTGCCGCCACAGGCGCTCGACCGCCGCCGCGTCGAAGAAGCCCTCCTCGCGCAGCCGCGCGGGATGCAGCAGCGCCTCGGCCCAGTCGCGCAGCGAGCCGCGCAGCCAGTGGTCGATCGGCGCGCAGAAGCCCTGCTTCGGCCGGTCGATCAGCGACGCCGGCACGTACGCATCGAGCAGGCGGCGCAGCAGCACCTTCGACTGGCCGTCGGGCAGCCGGATCTCCGCGGGCAGCCGCCACGCGAACTCGACGACGTGATGGTCGAGGAACGGCATCCGCGTTTCGAGGCTGACGGCCATCGCCGCGCGGTCGACCTTCGTGAGGATGTCGGTCGGCAGGTACGTGAGCGTGTCGATCGCCATCGCCTGCTCGGCGAAGCTCAGGTGCGCCGGCCACGCGCTCGCGGTGTCGAGCGGCGTCGGCGGCTCCTGCCCCGCGAGCGCGATGCGCTCGGGGTGATGCACCGCCGACATCAGCAGCCGGTACAGCCCGATGCGGCTGTCGGCCGTCATCACGTGGCCGAGCTTGTGCAGCCGGTCGCCGATGCGCGCCGGCGCGTCGCGCGCCTCCGCGCCGCCCCACGCGCCCTGCGCGACGGCCGCGAGCTGGTCCGCGTGATCGGGCCGCAGCGCATGCAGCGCAGCCGCGATCCGCGCGCGCACGGCCGCCGGCACGCGATGCAGCTTGCGCCACAGGCGCGGCGTCAGGAAATAGCGCGTATAGCCGCCGAACAGCTCGTCGCCGCCGTCGCCGGACAGGCTCACCTTCACGTGCCGGCGCGTCAGCTCCGACACGAGGAAGGTCGGGATCTGCGACGCGTCGGAAAACGGCTCGTCGTAGATCGACGGCAGCTTCGGCACGGCCGCGAGCGCGTGGTCCGCGGTCACGTACAGCTCGGTGTGCCGCGTGCCGAGATGGCGCGCGACCGCCTTCGCATAGCCGGCCTCGTCGTAGCCGGCCTCGTGGAAGCCGATCGTGAACGTGTCGACCGGCGTCGCCGACTGCGCCTGCATCAGCGCGACGATCGCCGACGAATCGATGCCGCCCGACAGGAACGCGCCGAGCGGCACGTCCGCCTCCATCTGCCGCGCGACGGCCCGGCGCAGCACCGCGTCGAGCTGGTCGACCGCCTCCCGCGCATTGCCGTCGAACGGCTCGTCGCGCCCCGCCTCGATTGCGTGCTCGAGCGTCCAGTACGCCCGCGCGCGCGGCGTGTCGCGCGCATGCTCGAACTGCATGAACGTGCCGGGCGGCAGCTTGCGGATGCCGCGATAGATCGTGTACGGCGCGGGCACGCTCGACTGCCGCAGGTACAGGCACAGCGCGTCGCGGTCGATCTCGCCGTCGAAGCCCGGGTAGCGGCGCAGCGCCTTCAGCTCGGACGCGAACACCAGCGCGTCGCCGATCCGGCCGTAATAGAGCGGCTTCTCGCCGATCCGGTCGCGCGCGAGCGTCAGCACGCGCGATTCGCGATTCCACAGCGCGATCGCGAACATCCCGGTCGCGCGCTTCAGCGTGGCCTCGATGCCCCAGGCGGCGATCGCCGCGAGCAGCACTTCGCTGTCGGAGTGGCCGCGCCAGGTGGGCGCGCGGCCGGCGCGCTCGAGCTCGTCGCGCAGCGCGCGGTGGTTGTAGATTTCGCCGTTGAAGACGAGGACGTAGCGCCCGCATGCGGACGCCATCGGCTGCCGGCCATGCACCGACAGGTCGACGATCGCGAGCCGCCGGTGGCCGAGCGCGATGCCGGCTTGCGCGTCGAGCCAGATCCCCTGGCCGTCGGGCCCGCGATGCGCGAGGCTTGCCGTCATCCGCGCGAGGGTCGCGCGCGCAGTCTCCTCTTCGAAGGCGACGCTAGTCAGAAAGCCGTCGATTCCGCACATGTTCTTGCCTGTCTGTTGTCCGATCCCGTCGCGCACGGCGCCCGGCGCCTTGCCGCACGCCATCGGGCGCGACGGTCGGGCCATGTTACGAAGAAATAAATCGTCAATAATTCGCGGCCCTACGGAGTGACCCTCTAAAAAAATTGGTGTCAAGCGCCGGCAGAAAATCGGCGCTGAAAAGGGTCGCATCGAATGACGCGGCGCACGGGCCGCAACGCATACGGACGCCGAAACGAAGCGGAATACCGCTGCGCAAAGGGAAACATTGGTAGCAATCCGAAACCAGTTTCGGCAATAGATATGACGATTGCGGCGCCACCGGCAACGATCAGTTCGTGCCGGTCGCCCACTTCAGCAGCGCCGCCACCTCGCGAAAATGCTGCGCGGGAATCGTGCCGTTTTCCGGGGTGGTGTCGTACAGCGCCTGCGCGAGGCCGACGTTCGCGAGCGTCGGGCGCAGCGCGTCGCGCGCGAGCTTCACGATCCGCTCGGCCGCCTCGCCCTCGCCGCGCGCGAGCACCCACGGCAGCGAGCCGAGCCCGCCGTAGTACAGCGCGACCGCGACGCGCGGCGAATACACGACGACCGACGCGAAGTCGATGCGGTCCTGCAGCGACGCGTACTGCAGCTCGCGCGCGAGCTGCCGGCGCTTCGCCTGGATGTGCGGATCGCCCTGGTCTTCCTTGTGCTCGCGGCGCACCTCGTCGATCGACATCTTCATCTTCCGGTTGAATTCGTGGCGCTGGTGGACGATGTCGATGATCGCCATCACGATGTAGATCAGCGCAGCCCAGCCGAACAGCAGCATCAGCAGCTTCACGATCAGCGCGAGGATCGACATCGGCCGCGTGAAGCCGGACTGCACCGACGGATCGAGCGACTCGACGATCAGCCAGCCGAGCGTCGCGACGAGCAGCGTCGTCTTCAGCAGCATCTTCGCGAGATTGACGAGGTTGCGCAGCGACACCATGTTCTTCAGCCCCTCGGCAGGGTTCAGCCGCGACAGCTGCGGCACGAGGCGGCTCCACGCCATCACGCCGCCCACCTGCACGAAGCCCGCGAGCAGCGCGAGCACGAGGCCCGCGCCGGCGATCTGCGCCGACAGCGTCATCCAGTCCCGCGCGGCGCCCGCGACGAGCGCCGCGAGCCGCGCGCCGGGGTCGGCCGCGCCGATCGCGTCGAACACGCTGCGAAACAGCGCCTGCAGCCGCGCGAACAGCGCGCCGAGCCCGACCGCGAGCGCCGCGCACGCGCCGACGAAGAACGCGGTCGACACCGTCTCCGCGCTCTTGGGAACATCGCCTTTCTCGCGCGCCTCGCGCAGGCGCTTCTCGGTGGGCTGCTGGTTCTTTTCGGCCATGCGCGCGCCGTCAGGTCACGCCGGGCGGCGCGAACAGCGCGCGCAGCAGCGCCATCAATCCGCTGTCGGGGCTCAGCAGCGCATGCAGCGACGCGTAGACGACCGGCAGGAACAGCACCATCATCAGCATCGCGAGCGCGCTCTTCACCGGCTGCGCGAACACGAAGATGTTCAGCTGCGGCACCGCGCGCCCGACGAGGCCGATGCCGAGCTCGACGAGCACCAGCACGATCACGACCGGCGCCGACAGCTTCACCATCCAGTCGAAGATCGTGTCGGTCTGACGCACCACGAAGGTCTGCAGCATCGACGAGAAATCCGGGCCGAGCGAGCCGATCGGCCACCACGCGTACGACTGCGCGAACAGTTGCACGAGCACCTGCAGCCCGCCCGCGGTGACGAACAGCGCGATCGCGACGAAATTCAGGAAGCCTGACGTCGGGCCGCCCTCGTGCCCGCCCATCGGGTCGAAGAACGCGGCGCTGCCGCTGCCGGTCTGGAAATCGATCAGGTAGCCGACGCCCTGGATCGCGAACAGCACCGCGCTGAACGCGCCCGCGAGCAGCATGCCGACCACCGCCTCCTTCGCGACCAGCAGGCACCACATCAGGAACGGCAGCGCGGCGACCTGCGCGGGGTCGATCACCGGCGCGACGAATGCGGCGATCACGACCGCGATCCCGTTGCGCACGAGCCCCGTGATGATCTGCTCGTTGAACACCGGCACGACGAACATGATCGGCAGCAGGCGCGGCATCACGTACAGCAGCGGCCGCAGCGTGCCGGCGATGTCGTTGAAACCCGTCGCGTGGTCTAGCATCGGCGCTCCGCGGCGGGGGCGGGCGGGAGCTCGTCCGATGCGACGGCGCGGGCGCGGCGGCCCTCGGCGTGATCGCGGCGGCCGGGTTCGCCGGCGGCGATGCGCTCCCCGCCGGACCACGCGACGCCCGCGGCATGCTGGCCGGCGCCATCGGTGTCGACGTCGTCACCGCGGCCCTGTGCGGTTACGGTGACGGGTACGTTTGCGTGTCCCGCCCCATCCGACGAATCGCCAGCGGCGGCCTCGCCCGCCATCTCCGCATCGAACACGGCGGCGAGCGCCGCATCGGCATCGCCGCCCATCCCTTTCGCCCACGCACCCGCCGTCGCGAAGCGCCGCATCGCGACGTCGTCGGCGACGTCGTCGGCTTCGCGCTCGACGCGCGCGGCGCGCGCCTGCAGCGCCTTCTCGCCGGCCTTGTCGAGCTTGTCCTCGGCGGCCTTCGCCTTGCGCGCGGCGCGCTGCAGGTCGGCGAGTTCCGCTTCGTGGCCGCGATGCACGCTGGCCGCCTCGCGCACCGAATGGTTCGCGGTGCCGATATGCCAATCGAACGTACGCGTGTCGGCCGCCGCGTTCTGCAGCGCCCGCGCTTCGCGCGCATCATCCGCGAGCCGGGTCTGCACCGCCGCTTTCGCGGCGACGTGCTGCGCGAGCCGCGCATGCGCCGCATCGAGCGTGCGGCGGCTCTGCGCGGCGACGCCCTGCTGGCGCGCGGCCGCCACGCGCGCGAGCTGGCTGCGCATCTCCCGCACGCGCTTCAGGCGCGCAAGCGTCGCAAGCACCGCGCGGTCGTCGGCTTCAGACATGGTCGTTCGCCAGCTTCGTCAGGCGTGCGAGCAACGCGTCGAAGCGCACGTCCTCGTGCGACGCCTGCGCGCAGAACGCGGCGATCGCGTCGCGCGCGCGCAGCGCGAGATCGCCGAGCCGGTCGCTGCCCTCGCGATATTCGCCGATCTGCACCAGCAGCTCGATCTCCTGGTACTTCGCGATCAGCTCGCGCACGCGCGCGGCCGCCTGCTGGTGCGCGCGGCTCGCGACGAGCGGCATCACGCGCGACAGGCTCGCGAGCACGTCGATCGCCGGATAGCGGTTCGCGAGCGCGATCTTGCGCGACAGCACGATATGGCCGTCGAGGATCGAGCGCACTTCCTCGGCGATCGGGTCGGATTCCTCGTCGCCTTCGACGAGCACCGTGTACAGCGCGGTGATCGACCCGCGCGCGCCCTGCCCCGCGCGTTCGAGCAGGCGCGGCAGCACCGCGAACGTCGACGGCGGGAAGCTGCGCCGCGTCGGCGGCTCGCCGCTCGCGAGCCCGACCTCGCGCTGCGCGCGCGCGAAGCGCGTCAGCGAATCGACGAGCAGCAGCACGCGCTGGCCCGCGTCGCGGAAATGCTCGGCGATCGCGGTCGCGACGAGCGCGGATTTCACGCGCTCCATCGCGGGGCGGTCCGACGTCGACACCACGACGATCGAACGCGCGCGCACCTCCGGCGACAGGCTGTGCTCGATGAATTCGCGCACCTCGCGGCCGCGCTCGCCCACCAGCGCGATCACGTTGACGTCCACCTGCGCGCCGCGCGCGATCATCCCGAGCAGCGTGCTCTTGCCGACGCCCGACGGCGCGAAGATGCCCACCCGTTGCCCGACGCCGAGCGTCATCAGCCCGTCGATCACGCGCACGCCGGTTGCGAACGGCGTGTCGATCATCTGCCGCGCGAGCGGGTTCGGCGGATCCTGCTGCGTCGACGCCCACGCGGCGCCCGCCACCGGCCCGCGGCCATCGAGCGGCCGGCCGAGCCCGTCGAGCACGCGGCCGAACAGGCCGTCGCCGACCGCGAACACGTGCTCGCGGCCCGACGGCACGACGGTGGTTTCCGGCGACAGCCCGGCGACGTCGCCGAGCGGCGTGAGCAGCGTCGTCTGCCGCGAGAAGCCGACCACTTCCGCGAGCAGCGTCGGCTGGTTCGGCGTGCGCAGCTCGCAGATCTCGCCGAGCCGTGCGCGGATGCCGGTCGCGTTGAGGATCTGCCCGACCGCATGGTTCACGCGGCCCTGCACCGACACCGGCGAGAAGAACGCGAGCCCCGCGTCGAGCTCGTCGACGAGGCGGCCGCGGTCGAACGGCGCGGCGTCGACGTCGGCGTCGTCGTGGTCCTGGCCGATCGGCACGCCGGCCGCGTCGAACGGCGCGCTCATCGCGCGGCGCCCTTCAGCGCGTCGCGGCGGATCGCCTGCCGCAGCGCGTCGATCTGCAGGTCGAGGCTCGCATCGATGCGCCCCGACGGCGTCTCGACCGTGCACGCATGGCGCTCGAGCTGCGCATCCTCGACGATACGGATCTTCTGCCGCGCCGACTGCGCCGCGAACGCGCCCGCGAGCGCATCCCGCATCTCGGCCTCGCGGCCCGGCGCGACGCGCACCGTCAGGAACGGCTCGTCGCGCACGAGCGGCACGATCCGCGCGAGCGCGGCCTCGTACAGCTTCTGCGTGCTCGTCTCGCCGACGATCACGCGCACCGCCTTCACGACGATGTCGGCCATCGCATCCTTCATCGATTCCATCGTACGCGCGGCGGCGAGCGACTGCGCATACGCGTGCGCGGCCGCCTCGCGCTGCGCGCGCCGCATCCCTTCGTCGTAGCCGGCCGCTTGCCGCTTGTCGAACTCGCGCTGCGCATCGGCGACGATGCGCGCCGCCTCCTCGTGCGCGGTCGCGATCACCGCGGACGCATCGAGCAGCGCCGCGTATTCGCGCTCCTTGAGCACCTTGCGCTCCGACAACAGCTGCAGGTTGTCGCTCGTGATCAGAAAAGCCAGTCCCATGACGCGAGCCTCTCGGGAATCAGAAACAGGAACAGCAGTTCGCCGAACTGGTCGCGCTGCGCGCGGTTCAGCCAGTATGGCGCCTCGTCGTCGATCGCGCGGTTGAACTTCAATCGCACGCGCCGCGCGACCGCATCGCCCGACGCGCCGATGAAATCCGCGAGCAGCCGGCCGCCGCGCGCGCGGATCGCCGCGGGCAGCGCCGCCGGCTCGCCGCGCCACGGCTCGAGCGTCTCCGCGAGCGCGTCGAAGGCCGGCGCGCGTTCGAGCGCGAGGTCGAGCGCATCGCCGCCGAACTTCGCGGCGATTTCCGCGCGGATCCGCCGCACCGGCAGCGCGTCGCGCAGCCACGCGCGATGCAGCAGCAGGCCCGCATACGACGCGAGCTGTTCGAGCGCCGCGCCGGGCAGCAGCGCGAGCCGCGCGCACGGGTTCGCGGCGTCGAAGTCGTGCCGCTGCGCGACGCCGTGCGCGTCGAGCAGGTGGCGCGCGACGAGCTTCCGCCCGGCCGCGCCGAACGCGTCCGGCGAGCGGTAGCGCGCGGGCCAGTCGGCCGGCACGCGCGTCACGTGCAGGTAGCGGTCGGGCCGCAGGTTGAAGTCGCAGACGAGCCCGTAGAACGCGCCGCGCCGCGCGGCGGGCGGCGGCGCGAGCGGCTGCAGCCAGGGCAGCGGCGCGGCATCGCCCGCCGCGTGCGGCGCGTGCGGATCGCTCATGCGCCGTCGCGCGCGCCGTCCGGCGTGCGCAGCGTGCCGCCGCCGGCCGGCGGGTTGGCGCCGCGCGCCGCGCCGACGAGGCCCGCGAGCCGCGCGCCGAACATCCCGCGCCGCGCGGCCGACAGCGCGATCACCGCGCAGGTCAGCAGGATCAGCGCGAACACGAGCCAGCCGAGCGGCGAGCGCAGCCGCACGATGTCGGTCAGCGCGCCGGCGATCCCGTCGACCCGCGCCGCGCGCTCGGCGGCCGGCTGCAGGAACAGCGACACGTTGTCGTACTGCAGCCCCTCGATGCTGTGCGCCACGAGATCCTTGACCATCGGCGCCATCGCGCGCAGGTCGATGCCGGGCCGGTAGCGGATGTAGACCGCGGCCGACGACGGCCGGATCTTGTCCGCGAGCGGGTCGTTCTCGGGGATCACGACCTGCACGCGCGCGACCACCACGCCCTCGATGTCCTGCAGCGTGCGCGACAGGTCCTGCGACACGCCGTACAGGTAGCGCACGCGCTCCTCGGCCGGCGTCGAGACGAGCCCCTGCTTCTGGAACAGCTCGCCGAGGCTCGCGTAGCTCGGCTTCGGCAGCCCGTTCGCGCGCAGCACGCCGAGCGCCGCGTGCAGGTCGCCGTCCGCCACGCTCACCTGCCACGCGCTGCGGTCCGACGCATCGCGCGCGTCGTTGTCCTTCGCCGCGCTGATGCCCGCATCGCCGAGCACCGCGATCATCTGGTTCGCATCGACCTCGGTGAGGCCGGAGTACAGCTCCTTCTGGCAGCCGGCGAGCAGCACGAGCATGCCCGCGAGCAGCGCGCGCGCCGCCCGGCTGCGCCACGCGGCAGCGCGCGGCGTCGAATCGATCGTCGTCATCGTTTGTCCGCGTTCCCGGCGCGCGCCGCCTCGCGGCCACGCGCGCCCCTGTGCGTCACTCCTGCGTCTTCAGCACGGTGTGCGTGAAGCCGTTCGCCGCCTGCGCGACCGACAGGCTCAACTGGTATTCCGAAATCGTGGTGGTCGCCGTCCACTGGAAATCCATCGCCTTCACCATCGTCATCAGCGGGTCGCTGCGGTTGTCCGCCATCGACGTCAGCATCTCGGTGCGATGCCTGTCGATGTTCGCGTACCGCGCGTCGAGGTCGTTGCCGTACGTGCGCAAACGCTCGACGAGCGACGACGCGTTCGCCTGGGCCGGCGTCATCCGCACCGCCGGCGCCGCATCGGGCCGCACCTGCGCGGCGCGCGCCGACGCGCCCGACGCATGGGCGGCCGATGCATCCGCCGCCGGCGCGCCCGGCTGCATCAGCGCGTCGAACTGCCGGACCTGCGCCGGGTCGGACGCCGCGCCCGCCTGCTGCTGCGCGCCGCTCGCGAGCGCGGCCGCGCCCGGCGCGCCTACGCCTGTCACTGACATGATCTGTCCTCCTTGCTGCGGGTCGTGTCCATCCGTGCCGACCGGTCCGCAACCGGCCGCGCCGCCTGCGCGGCACGGCCGGCGGCCGGCGTCATGCGCGGCCGGCGGAACTCAGGTGTTGCGCAACCTGGGCGTTCGCCGTCCCCTCCTGCGCGGTCACCGCGTTGCTGGTTTCGAACGTCGCCGTCGACTGCTGCACCTGGAAGTTGATCTTCGTCAGCTCCAGCTGCGTCTTGGTCAGGTCGTCCGCCTGCTTCTGGACATCGCCCGTATTCGTCACACCGCCTGTCGAGCCACCCATGTTTCGCTCCTTTACGTAAGGTTCCAGTCCACGCCGGCGGCAGCCCCATGCTGCGCCGGCCACGTGAGCCGCCGCCCGCAGGCGGCGCCTCGCGTCCGTCGCGCCCCGCGCATCGCGCGCGGCGCCTGATTCGTCGCGGCGCTATCGCGCCGCCCCGCTTGCCACTGCATGCGCGCCCGGCAGCACGGGCCCCGGCACCGGCTGCGCGACACCCGCCGCCGCGCCGCTCGCAAGCGGTGCCACCGGCGGCGCCGGCGCGCGCTCGGGCGCGGCTGCCGGCACGCCGCCGAGCGGCATCGTGATCCGCTGGCCGTTGCGCTCGAACACCACTTCGTCCGCGCCGATCGACACGACCGTCGGCCCGTCCTTCAGCTTCGCGCCCTCGAAATAGCGGTTGCCGTCGACCGTCTCGATGTAGCGCTGGTCGCCGTCGCCCGCGAACACGGTCGTAATCTCCGGAATCCCGGCGGTGCCGCCGAGCGTGGCCGTCACGCGCGGCGCGGCGGCTTGCGCATCGCCCACGTGATCGACGACTTCCAGCGCCGGGCGCGCGTCCTTCATGTAGTTGCGGATGCGCGGCTCGATCTGCGCGCGCGCGGCCGTGCCGGTCAGCTCGATGCGGCCGCGGCCGAGATACGACACCGTCAGCGCCGTGTCGCTGAAATAGGTCTGCGCGGTCGCGACGAGATCGCTCACCACGTAGAGGTTGCCGAGCGCCGCGTTGTCGACGCCCGCGACGATCTGCGCGACGCGCTCGCGCGCGGCCGCGTCGCTCACGTAGCCGGACACGATCACGCCGTCGTCGCGCGGCGTCACCGCCAGTTCCGGGTACGCATGCAGCAGCTGCTGCAGCCGGTGCGTGCGCGCGAGCACCGATTCGTGCTGCCACGGCAGCCGGCCCGACCACGCGACGAGCCCGTAGCCGAGCGCGCCGAGCAGCACGCCGACCCACAGCGCAACGACCGCGAGCACGAGCCGCCGGCTGCCGAGCCGGCGCAGCCCGCCCGTGAGCCAGCCGAGCCAGGCCGCCTCGCGCGCGGCCTCGGGCGCGTCGCGCTCGTCCGGCACCGCGACGCTCGCCTGCGCGTGCCGCGCGATGCCGAGCCGGATCGAGCCGACCGTCACGACGTCCTGCGGCGTCAGCGAGCGGCGCCCCGCGCCGAGCGGCGCATCGTTGAACAGCACCGGCGCGCCGGCGTCGCCGCCGTGGTCCTGCACCGTCACCGCGAGCGCGCCGACCTGCAGGCACACCTGCTTCGCGCCGATCTCGCGATCGGGCAGGATCACCTCGCAATCGGCCGACGTGCCGATCCAGTTCGCGCCGCGCGCGAGCGACATCGTGCGGCCGTACATCGGCCCGCTCAGGAAGCACAGGTTCCACGGCGAGACGAGCGCGGGCGCGGCCGCGCCGCTGCCCGCGCCGCCGGGCGCCATGCCGTCGCCGCCGTGCGGTTCAGTGATGCTCGTCGACATGGGTGGATGCTCCTGCGGTCGTCGCCGTCGCGGGCTGCGCGGCCGCGTCCTTCGGCGGCGGCGGCAGCGGCAGCGCGGGCGGGCCGAACTTCGTGCCGGGCAGCGGCTTCGGCGTCAGCGGCACCGCGACGTCGTTGTCGGGCGGCCGGTACATCGACAGCCCTTCGGGGCCCGCCGCCGCGCCGGCGCCCGGGTTCACCGGCGCGCCGTCCGGCGCGTACATCGACGCGGCCGTCACCACGCGCGGCGTCAGCAGGTAGAAGCGCTCCATGTGGTTGCCCGACTTGTCGGTGTACTTGAACAGGTTGCCGATCAGCGGAATATCCGACAGCCACGGCACGCCGCTCTTGTTCAGCCGCACCTCGTCGTCGTTGAAGCCCGCGATCAGCAGGCTCTTGCCTTCGTCGATCATCGTCTTCGTGACGATGTTGCGCTGCTGGATCACCGGCACGTTCGACACCGACGCCCCCGGCACGATGTTGCCGTCCTGGATGTCGATCGACATCATCACGCTCTGCGGGTTGCCGGCCGCCGCGGCGGCGGCCCGCGCGGCCTCGTCGACGATCATCGGCGTGACCTTGATGCTGGTGCCGGTCGTCACGCTGTACAGCGACGAATCCTGGTAGCCCTGCACCTGCACGTAGAACTGCGTGAGGTTCTCGAGGATGGCCTCGGTGTTGTCGAGCGCGAGCACCTTCGGCTTCGAATGCAGCTGCGCCTGCCCTTTCTGCGCGAGCGCGTTCACGCGCGTCAGCAGGTAGTTGCGCAGCGAGCCGCCGATCGACGCCGTGAGCGCGATGCCGGTCGGCATGAACGCGCCGGTCTGGCCGGTCTCGCTCGTGCCGACGCCGAACGTGAGCGGCGGGTTGCCCGCGCCGTTGAATTGCGAGTTGCCGGAGAGCGGGCTCGCGCCGTTGCCGATCTGCACGTCGCCATGCTTCGTGTGCAGCCGCCAGTCGATGCCGAGGCTGTCGAGCGAATCCTCGTTGATGTCGATGATCGTCACGTTGATCTCGACGATGCGCGGGCGCTCGTCGAGCTGGCTGATCAGCGACTGGTAGCGGTACATGTTCTCAGGCAGGTCGCGCACGATCACCGCGTTGATCGCCGGGTCGGCAACGATCTGCGGCAGCGTGTCGCCGCCGCCCGCGCTCGAGAACGGCGAGAACGCGCCCGCCGCGTCGCTGCTGCCGCCGCCGTACGCGCCCGAGCGCGGGCCGCCGGAGATGTCCGGGAAATCGAGGCGCGGCACCGCGATCGTCAGCCCCGAGCCGAGCTTCACCTGGCGCGCGGCCTGGCCGAGCGGCGCGCTCGCGGGCGTCAGGCCCGCGCCGCCGCCGCCCCTGCCGAACAAGCGGTTCAGGATCGTCGCGACGCCCGGCACCGTGACTTCCTTGCCCGACCGGTTGATCGTGAAGTCCGACGCCCAGCCGTACTTGAGGCGGAACGCGCGGATGTCCGCATGCTGGCCGTTCGCGGCCGGATCGCCGACGGTGCCGATCGCCTGCCGCACGAGCTCGACATAGCGGCGCGGCCCCGACACGTACACGCTGTTCGCGCGGTCGTTGATCACGAGCGTGAAGCGCTTGTCGGCGATCTGCATCGCCTGCAGCGCGCGGCCGACCTCGCCGGCCGCGTTCGGCGGGATCGGGATCATCTGCGTCTGCGACTGGTCGGCCGGATCGACGTACAGGAACGAGCCGTCGTAATACCAGGTGAGCCCGTAGGTCGAGCAGATCGTGTCGAGCGTCTGCTGCGGCGTGCCCGAGAAGCGGCCGCTGATCACGCCGTCGACCTTCGGGTCGACGACCGCCGTCACGTCCTGCGACGCGGCCAGCTCGCGGATGAAATCGGCGATCTTCTTGCCGTTCGCGACGATCGTGAACGGCTTGTTGCGCCAGCGCAGATCCGCGGCGCGCGCGGGCTGCGCGAGCGTCATGCCCAGCGACGCCGACAGCAGCGCCGTCGCGCACAGCGCAAGCGCGGCCCGTTGCAGGCCGCGGGGTTGGAACCAGACCGAGGCAACGCGTCGGCGCATCAAATGACTCCTGTGGAAGAAACGAACATGCGTTCGAGCGCCTGCTGCGCGAAGCGCAGCACTTCGCCGCCGAGCCAGCCGGACAACAGCACGAGCGCGACCATCACGGCGATCAGCCGCACCGCGATGCCGATGTTGGCGTCCTGCACCTGCGTGACCGCCTGCAGGATCGCGACGACGAGGCCCGTGACCGTCGCGATCGCGACGATCGGCAGCGACAGCAGCAGCACCAGCATCAGCGCCTGGCGGGTGAGATCGAGAATCGTCGAGGGGCTCATCGCGCGCCCCCCGGTGCACGCACGTCGGCGCCCGCGCCGAGCGTGCCGTCGTCCGGCGGGTTCTTGACCCAGCCGACCGTGTGCAGCTGCACGTCTTCCTCGATTTCCTGGTACGACAGCACCGCGAGATCGGGCAGCACCGGCTGCAGGATCGTCTTCGCGTAGCGGCGCGCGCCGAGCGCGACCATCACCGCGAGCTGCGCCGCGCCGTGCGGGCCGCCGGCGCCTGCCGCCTGCGCCGCTTGCACGACCGCGCGCACCTGCTCGCCGATGTCCTGCTTCACCGCGCTCGACAGCGCGAGGAAATTGCCCTGCTTGGTGCGCATCACCGCGCTTTCGATGCGCTCCTGCAGGTTCTGCTCGAACAGCACGACGCGCAGCTGGCGCGTCTCGCCCGCGTGGCGATCGGTGATCATCCGGCGCAGGTCGACGCGCACGAGCTCGACCAGCGCGATCACGTCGTCGGGCTCGTTCGGCGCCCACGTGATGAGGCTCTCGAAGATCACGCGCAGGTTGCGGATCGGCACCTGCTCGGCGAGCAGCCGGCGCAGCACCTCGGTCACGCGCTGCAGCGGCACGAGCCGCGTCAGCTCGCCGACGAGCTCGGGGTGGTCGCGCCGCACCAGATGCACGAGCGCCTGGGTTTCCTGGATGCCGAGCAATTCGTCCGCATGCCGGCGCACGACCTGCTCGACGTGCGCGGCGAGCGCGGCTTCGCTCGCGAGCCACTTGCCGTCCGGCGCCGCGCCGTCGGGCTTGATCCACAGCGCGGTCGCGAACGGCCCGAACGCCTCGGCCGGCTGGCGCTCCGCGCGCTCCGGCAGCGGCGACGCGCCGTCCCACAGCAGCCAGCCCGGCTTCAGCGCGCCGTGCGCGGCGAGCACGTCCTGCAAATAGATCCGGTAGGTGCCGGCCGCCGCGCCTTCGTCGTCGTTCAGCGTGATACGCGGGAACACCGTGCCGATGTCGGCATCGACGCGCGCCTTCGCGCTCGACAGCGCCGACTGCAGCTGCGCGAGGTTCAGGCTCGTGCGCAGGTCGTCGGCGAGCGACACCGCGATCAGCGACGTGACGCCCGCCGCGTGCGCGGCCTTCGCGGGCTGCCCGTCGTCGGCCGCGCCGATGCGCCCCGCGAGGTGGATCAGGTTGAAGCTCGGCGCGATCGTCTTGCGCTTGAGCTGCGTGAACGCGAACGCGCCGAGGCCGCCCGCGATCAGCGCGAACGACCACTTCGGGAAACCGGGCACCACCAGGAAACCGGCCAGCACGAGCGCGGCGATCATCAGCGCGCGCGGGTGCGCGCCGAGCTGTTCGCCCAGCTGCTCGCCGAGCTGGCGCTGGCGCGCATCGCGCGTCGCGACCCGCGTCGTCACGATGCCCGCGGCGATCGACACGAGCAGCGACGGAATCTGCGAAGCCATCCCGTCGCCGACCGTCAGGATCGCGTAGCGTTGCAGCGCGTCGCCGATGCCCATCCCGTGCATCAGCGTGCCGACCGCGATCCCCGCGACGATGTTGATGAACGCGATCACGAGCCCCGCGATCGCGTCGCCCTTCACGAACTTCATCGCGCCGTCCATCGCGCCGTGCATCTGCGATTCCTGCTCGAGCTTCTCGCGGCGCTCGCGCGCGTCGTCGGCGCTGATGATGCCCGCGCGCAGGTCGGCGTCGATGCTCATCTGCTTGCCGGGCATCGCGTCGAGCGAGAAGCGCGCGCCGACTTCGGCCACCCGCTCCGATCCTTTTGCGATCACGATGAACTGCACGACCGCGATCACCAGGAACACCACGCCGCCCACCACCACGTTGTTGCCCACCACGAGGCGGCCGAACGCGTCGATCACGTGGCCCGCGTTCGCGTGCAGCAGGATCAGCTTGCACGACGCGATGTTCAGCGCGAGCCGGAACAGCGTGGTGAACAGCAGCAGCGCGGGAAACGACGAGAAGCTGACCGCCGACGGCACGTAGGTCGACACCGTCAGCAGCACGACGCTCGCCGCGAGGTTCAGCGAGATCATCCCGTCGAGCGCGACCTGCGGCAGCGGCAGGATGAACAGCGCGACCACCGCGACGATGAACGCGGCGAGGAACAGATCGGCGCGCGGCGACGCGCCGAGGCGGCGCGCGGACACGCCGCGGCCGGCGGAAAACATCCGCTGCCAGTCGCGGGGAAGCGCCTTCGGTTCTGCCATCGTGTCGTCGCCCTCTCGGAATCGCGAACGGGCATGGGCGACCGCGCCCCCGCCGCGCGCGGTGCTTTTGAATGCGACGAGTGTAGCGACGGGATACGGGGGAAAAAGGCACCCGCCTCGTAGCACGGCGGGCGGTTTGTCAGGGGCGGACGAATCGGACTACGAAACCCCGGCGGCAGGCCGCACGACGCGCCGCCGGAACCGTTCCCGTCACGCGCGCAGGCGCCGCCCGGCGAGATACGCGAGCTGCGCGCGGTTCTGCACGTTGAAGAGTTTTTCGAGCGAGCGGATGTGATGGCCGACCTTGTGCAGCGACGTGCGCAGCGCGCTCGCGATCTCCTGGTCGGACAGCCCGTGCACGAGACGATCGAGCACCGCCTGCTGCTCCTGGCCGAGCGCGAAGCCGCGCGTGCGCGCGATGCGCGCCTCGAGGAACGGCAGCGCGACGCGGTGCACCGCGAGGCTGACCGACAGCGCACCGCCGATCACGCGATCGTCGATCCAGTCGGTGTCGTGCGCCTCGGCGGTCAGGTTCACCGCCACCCGCAGGTCGAGCCGCGGCGCGGACAGGCTGAAGATCACGCCGCTGTTCATCGCATGCGCGCGCAGGTGGCCCGCGAGCGCGAGCACCTTGCGGTCGCCGCCGCGCTGCGCGGCCGCCTCGATCTCGTCGAGCCGCCATGCAACCGGAAAGCCGCTTTGCCGCACCTGCGCGAAACGCGGATCGGTTTCGTAGAGCATCTGCTCGATATACGGCTGCATGAACGTCGGCGGCGCGAGATCGCGCAACAGGTGCGCGCAGAGAATGCGCCGCCCGATCATTTCATATGCGCCATAACCGAGCGTGCTGAAACCGATTTGTCGCAGACGTGCATGGCATTGCGCAAAGTCGAATGCGCCCGGGTCGGATTTACCGGATGCATATTGAATGGCGGTAAGAACCTCCCGGTTCGCCGCCTGGAAACTGCTCGAATACGCGGCGGCGACCGCCAGGTCGGCCTGCGAGAACCACTCGACGAGTGGCGTACCGTCAGCATGTGTCATGAGGAGCCCGCCCCTTTTCCCAATTAGGTCTATCCAGCAGCCCCGACACGACTTGGTCTTTTTTTTGTGATCTGGTTACGATCCGATTCACGCCTCTGCATGAAACTTTCAGCGCGATTAGTATTACGGCATATTACGCGCACACAGGCATTTTTGTACAATGCCCCCGCACTTCGTCAGGATGACGATCGGCGTACATAACACACGATGTTTCGATCGCTGCGCTGCGGGCCGCCGTTGACGAAACGGCGTCGCGGCGTTGCGCGTCGGTTCCGAGGGATGTCTCATGTCCGAAATTGCATTGCACGAAGAAGCAGTCGCCCCAGGCTTTCAATTTCCTTCCTGCGATCCGGCGAGCCGCGCCGACGCGCTGCGCGCGCGCCCGGTGCAGGTCGTCTGGTGCGATGACGTGAACCGCGGCGAGCCCGCACAGCCGCACGCGCCGCGGCTCGGCGTCGCGGACACGCTCGGGCAGGCGCAGAGCACCGCCGAGCGCAATCGGATCGTCACGAGCCTGCTGCACCTCACCGGCTTCTCCACGTTCGCATACTTTGCGCTCGAATTCGCGCACGACCGCGTCGAGAGCCTCTATCTGCACGAAGCGTTCACGCCCGCGACCTACCGTGGCGACTACGTGCGGCACAGCCATCACGACGTCGATCCGCGCACGCTCGGCGCGCGCGTGTGCAACATGCCGATCGTGTGGGACCTGCAGCAGTTGCGCCGGCAGCACCAGCAGCGCGACGACGGCGCGAGCGTGCCGGCCGCCGCGCTCGACGGTTTCCTGCAGACGATGCAGGACGACGGGATGTGCAGCGGGGTCATGTATTCGATGGCCGTGCCCGGCACGCGGCTGCATGCGTTCATGAGCTTCACCGCGCCGCGCCGCACGCGCGAATGGATCACGCCGGCCACCGTCGAGCAGGCGCTGTCGATCGGGCTGTCGGTGCACAAGTTCGCGTCGCCGCAACTGATCTCGACGTCGCGCGAGCGCTCGGTGAACGGCCTCACGCCGTTCGAGCAGGAACTGCTGCGCGGCATCGCCGAAGGCGCGTCGGACAAGGAAATCGGGCGGCGCCTCGACACCAGCGCGCACAACGTCGACTATCACCTGCGCAAGCTGCGCAAACGCTTCGGCGTCGCGAACCGGATCCAGCTCACCTACCTGACGTCGAAGCTCGAGCTGATCTGAACGGCCGGTGTGCCGGGCGCGCGCCGATGGTTGCGCCCGCATCCTTCCGGCATTGCGCAAGCGGAAATCGGTCGACGCCAAAAACAAGCGCGCATGCCAACCTCGACAGGCCCGCATGCGCGCACGAAAGCGGCGCCGTCAGCGGCGCCGCGCTGAGGAACCGTCTACCTGACCAGCATCATCTGCACGACCTTCACGATCACGAGGCCGACCGCGATCACGAGGTAGCCGCGCATCACGCCCATCCAGATCCGCGTCGCGAGCGTCATCTTCTGCGGTTCGAGCGTGTCGAGCGACGGCATGCGCCACGTGTCGCGCAGCGCGCGGTCGATGCCGGGGTCGATCACTTTCCCGTTGCGCCGCAGCAGCACGGTGGCGAGATAGCCCGCGATCGCGAACACGGTGCCGCCGACCAGCACGTCGACGATCGCCGTGCCGCTGATGTCCGGATACAGCACCGACGCGGTCAGGATGATCGACAGCAGCACCAGCACCCAGATCACCGCGCCGGTAAACACGTTGAGCCTCGTCGAGTTGACCCACGGCCCGAGCACCTGCCGGTCGTTGCAGAGCAGCAGCAGGAACACGGTCGCGCTCGGCAGCAGCACGCCCGCGAGCGTCTGCACCGCTTCCGTCAGCAGGCCGAGCGGGCTGCCCGGAATCAGCACGATCGCGGCGGCGGCGGCCACGATGCCGAAGTAGACGAGATAGAAGCCCTTCGCGTCCGACACGTTGCGGTGCAGCGAATGGCGGATCTTGAACACATCGCCGATCGCATACGCGGTCGACAGCGACACGGCCGCCGCGCCGATGATGCACGCGTCGAGCAGCGCGACCGCGAACAGCGTCGCGCTCGTGCGGCCCGCATATTTTTCCAGGCCGCCGATCACGCCGCCCGCGTCCGTGAAGTTGCCGAACTCGGGACGGCCGCCGAACAGCGCCGAGCTGAAGCCGATCATCGCCACCGCGCCGATCAGCACGAACACGATTCCGATCCACAGGTCGGCCTTCTCGTACTTCATGAAGCGCGGCGTGATGCGCTTGTCGATCACGTAGCTCTGCTGGAAGAACAATTGCCACGGCGCGACCGTCGTGCCGACCACGCCGATCACGAGCAGCATCACGTCGGAGAGCTTCGCGTGCGCGGGCCAGTTCGGCACGAAGAAATCGCGCGACATCTGCGCGACCGGCGGATGGATCGTCACGAGCACCGGCACGAGCAGCAGGCTCATCACGCACAGCACGATCGCGAAGCGCTCGAAGCGCCGGAAATCGCCGGTGCTGACCGCCGCCATCGTCAGCGCGGCGGCCACGCACACGCCCGCGACCTTCGGCAGCCCGAAGAAGTCGAGCACGAACGTGATGCCGATGAACTCGGTGACGATCGTCAGCGCGTTGAGCAGGAACAGGTCGATCACGCTGAACGCGCCCCAGAACTTGCCGAAGCGCTCGAAGATCAGCCGCGCGTGGCCGACGCCCGTCACCGCGCCGAGGCGCAGCACCATTTCCTGGTTCACGTACAGCACCGGCACGAGCAGCAGCAGCGTCCACAGCAGCGTCGTGCCGTAGTTCTGGCCCGCTTGCGTGTAGGTGCCGAACGCGCCCGCGTCGTTGTCGCCGACCATCACGATCAGGCCCGGGCCGATGATCGCGAGCAGCGTGCGCACGCGCGCCCACCACGTGCCGCGCGCCGCGGTGTCGTGATGCGCGATCGTGCCGAACGCGCCGCGGATGTCGCCCTGGTGGGCTTCGTCGAGCACGGCGCCGCGTTCGACGGCGATCGGTGGAGAAACATTGGATGGCGTGGACATGGTGTGTTCCGTACGGCGAATGGTTATCGGTCAGGCGTGTGACCTTGGGATGGACACGCGCGGCCGCGATGCGGCCGCGCCTGCGCATGCCGAGGCGCGCGCGGCGTGTTCAGTGAAACAACGATTTCAGCTGGTTCAGCAGGCGGCCGAAGGACGGCCGATGGGTATCCAGCGACAGCATCGCGTCGTAGTTCGCGCGCGATTCCGTCACGCGCGGGAATTGCGACAGCAGAAGGCCGAAGTTTATGGTCTGGCTCCGTGCGGCGGCAGCAAAGGCGCTCGCCGCGTCGTGGGCGCGGGGCCAGTCCGGTGCCTGGGCGAGGTCAGGCTAGTCGGCCGGAGTGTCCCTGCGACCCGGGTTGAAAAGGGTCTGGCGGCATAAGGGGCAACTTGAGGGACAACTGTCACTGTCGTTCACGGCGGCTCCTGTTCAGTGTTCCGGACGAACACGGTTGACCACCGGCCGGCATGCGGGGCGTCGCGTGCGCAGTGCCTGCGAAAGGCGTGCGCGAACGCGCGCCGCATGCCGGGCGGCGGCGAAACCAGACGACGCATGCGCGATGGCATCACGCGGGTCTGGCGCGAATCAGGGTGCACGTAGGGAGTTGCTGCGAAGCACTGCTGCGCGCACCGTTTGCCTCAGTGACAAACGGCGGCGTTGAAAAGGCGCGGACGTCGGTCGCTCAGGCGGAAAACTCGTTCGAAGGTCGACTACTGCAAGCGTCCAAGGCGTTCGCCCAAAGAGTGAAGATGGCCGATTCTATGGATCGCCCGAAACCGAAGTCAACCCTTGGAATCCCCGTTATCGGAAAAATATTTCCGGGTTTCGGGCGTTGAAAGATTCGCGCCCGGAAATAGGCGCCCGAACCTTTCAGCGGGAAGGCGTGCCTGCCCCGGCCGGTGCATCGACGCAACGGTCCGGGGAAGCAGACGGGCCGGTCGGCCGCCGCGTTCATCACTCGCCGTACAACCCGAGCAGCTTCAACGTCACGCCATTGGTCCAGCCGAAGCCGTCCTGCAACGGGTACTCTCCCCCACCCCCGCCGCCTGCACCGGCGCCCTCGACCACGTATTTCTCGACGAGCTTGCCCTCGGTCGCATACACATGCTTCACGCTCGCAAGGAAGCGCGTGCCGATGTCCTTCGCGAGCGCGGGCTCGCCGTAGCGGCGCAGCCCGTCCACCGCGATCCACTGCAGCGGCGCCCAGCCGTTCGGCGCGTCCCATTGCTGGCCGGTGGTCGCGGTGGTGGTCGCAAGGCCGCCCGGCTGCAGCAGCGCCGTGCGCACCTCGCGTGCGGTCGCCGTCGCGCGCTCCGGCCACGCGACGCCCGCGAACAGCGGGTACAGCGCGGCCGCGGTGATCGCGTCGCGCGGCTGGCGCAACTGCCAGTCGTAGTCGCCGTAGTAGCCGCGGCGATTCCACAGGTAATGGTTGATCGCCTTCGCGCGCTGCGCCGCGCGCGCGGAAAAATCGGCGACGCACGCGACGTCGCGCGCGATCGCGCAGCCCTTCACGATCGTCTTCTCGAGATGGAACATCAGGCTGTTCAGGTCGACCGGCACGATCGACGTCGTGCGGATGGTCGCGAGCGTCTTGCCGTCGCCGAGCCAGCGCGAGCTGTAGTCCCAGCCGCTTTCCGCGCCCGCGCGCAAGTCGCGCCACACCTCGCTCGCGGGACGGCCGGGCGCCGCCTGCGCGGTCTTCACGTCCTCCAGATACGACTCGTCGCGCGGCGTGTCGCTCGCATCCCAGTAGCGGTTCAGGATCGCGCCGTCGGGCAGCGCGACCACGTGGCGGGCCGCGCCGCCGCGCGGCGTCGTGCGCTCGCCCTGCATCCAGTACGCATGCTCGCGGCGCAGCGCGGGCAGGTACTTCTGGACCACCGTGTCGCCTTCGGCCTGCGCGGCGAGCGTCACCATGTACGCGAAGAACGGCGGCTGCGAGCGGCTCGCATAGTACGTGCGGTTGCCGTTCGGCACGTGGCCGAGCGTGCCGATCAGGTGCGCGAAGTTGTCGAGCATGTCGTCGACGAGATCCTCGCGGCCCGACACCTGCAGGCCGAGCATCGTGAAATAGGTGTCCCAGTAATAGCCTTCGCGGAAGCGCCCGCCCGGCACCACGTACGGCTTCGGCAGCGGGATCAGCGAGCTGTACGGCGGCACCGTCGCGCTCGCGCGCGTGAGCTTCGGCCACAGCCAGTCGATGTGCTCGCGCAGCGTCTGGTTCGGCGGCGGCGTGACGCCCTGGTCGACGGGCGGCGTGAAGTGCTGGCCCGCGAACGCATTCAGCGAGAAGCCCGGCTGCGATCGCTGCTGTTGATACAGCTGGACGAGCGCGGCCGGATCGGTGTCCGGCGTCGCATCGACGAAGGTCTTCTGATCGGGATAGAGCTGCGCGGTCTGCACCGCGACGAACAGGTCGCCGTATAGCTGGCTCGGCGGCGGCAGGATCGTGCTCGAGGCGGATGTAGCGGGCGCGGTGGATTGAACGGCGGCCCGGCTTGCGGCCTGGTTCGCGCTGTCCGCCTGCGCGGCGCAGCCAGCGACGGCGAGATAGGCAACGGCCAGCGCGGCGGCCCAGCGCACGCGCCGCGCGGGCGGCGACGGGAACGATGCGACCGAAGCAGCGAATGCAGTTGATGCGGCACGACGTGACGTCATGACGTGTCCCCTCCTGTCGATGGTGAGTGGGTCGGCACGAGGTCTCGTTCGCGCGGTGCGCTCGTCTCGATGGCCGTCGATCGATGCGCGTCGTTATGTCCGCAAGTGGCCCGACTGTCGCACGAAACGCGCGCGTCAGGCAAGCGCGGCGTCGTGCGATTCGCGCAGATAGCCGCGCACCGCGCGCCACACGCGCGCGTCGAGCGCATCCGCATCGGTCTCGCCACGCGCGCCCGCCGCATCGACGAGGCCCTTGATCATCGCGAGCAGGTCGTGCGCGACGAGCGCCGGCGCCGCGAGCCGCGGCGCGTCGTCCTGGCCGAACGCGATCATCACCACGGCGTGAATGCGGCTCGTGACGCGCTGCGCCTGCTCGCCGAGCGGCAGCCGCGCCTCCTCGAAATCGATCAGCCGCGCGAGCGCCGGGCGGCGCAGCTGATGCGCGACCGCCGCGCGCACCAGCGCATGCAGGATCGCGTCGCACGTCGGCAGCGCCGCGGCGCGCGCGACGTCATCGAGCAGCACCGCGCTTTCGCGCGCGGACAGCATGGCGGTCAGCGCATCGCGATTCGGGAAGTACTGGTAGAGCGAGCCGATGCTGACGCCGGCCTGCGCGGCGACGGCATTCGTCGTATAGCCTTCGAAGCCGTCGCGTTCGAGAATTTGCGCGGCGGCTTCGACGATCGCATCGACGGTGGCCGTCGAGCGCCGCTGGCGCGGCGACTTGCGCGGTGCGATCGGTGTGCTGGCAGGCGTGCGGGGCATGGTGCGGTGGCGGGTTTCGAAAGCGAGTCGGCGCTCGTATTCTAGGAACGCGCTTTCCCCTTCGTCAAACGGGGCAATCGATGGCCGCGCAACCATCGGCGCCGCGCGCCGTTCTTCATGCGGGCCGAAGTCGTCTCCTTGCGCCGCCGCGCCGAAGGAACAACTGTTGCAACATGCGGAACAACCGTTGTCATACGTGACGCATCGGCAGCAAACGATGCATAATGGCGTCTTTACCGCGCGCCCAGCCCATGTCGCCCGTCTTCCTAGCACCGCTCATCGTTGCCTGTGCGTTGTTCATGGAGAGCGTCGACGCGAACATCATCGTCACTGCCCTGCCCGCGATGGCGCGCGATTTCGGGCACAGCCCCGTCACGCTGAACATCGCGATCACCGCGTATGTAGTCGGGCTCGGCGTGTTCATCCCGATCTGCGGCTGGCTCGCCGATCGCTTCAGCGCCCGCAGCGTGTTCCGCACCGCGATCGGCATCTTCGTCGTCGGCTCGCTGATGTGCGCCGCGTCCAACTCCCTCGGCCTGCTGACGTTCGCGCGCTTCGTGCAGGGCGTCGGCGGCGCGATGATGGTGCCGGTCGGGCGCATCATCATCTTCCGCGCGGTGCCGCGCGCCGATCTCGTGCGCGCGATGAACTACCTCGCGATCCCCGCGCTGTTCGGCCCGACGGTCGGCCCGCTGGTGGGCGGCTTCATCACGACGTACCTGCACTGGCGGATGATCTTCTTCATCAACGTGCCGATCGGCCTGTACGGCATCTACCTCGCCAGCAAGCACATCGCGAACACGCGCGAGCCCGACCCGGGCCCGCTCGACTGGTTCGGCTTCCTGCTGTCGGCGAGCGGCGCCGCGCTGCTGCTGATGGGCCTCACGCTGATCGACGGCGCACTGACCACGCGCGGCAACGCGCTCACCATGTGCGCGGCCGGCGGCGCGCTGCTCGCGCTCTACGTGCCGTACGCGCGCCGCAAGGAGCGGCCGGTGCTCGACCTCACGTTCCTGCGCATCCCGACCTTTCATGCGAGCGTCGTCGGCGGCTCGCTGTTCCGCATCGGCCTCGGCGCGGTGCCGTTCCTGCTGCCGCTCGCGCTGCAGGAAGGGCTCGGCATGTCCGCGTTCCATTCGGGGCTGATCACCTGCGCGTCCGCGCTCGGCGGCGCAATGAGCCGCTCGACGGCCACCCATACGCTGCGCCGCTTCGGCTTTCGCACGGTGCTGATCTACAACGCGGCCTTCGCGGGGCTCGCGATCGCCGCGTACGGCGTGTTCCATCCGGGCATGGCGACCTGGGCGATCTGGCTGATCGTGCTGGTCGGCGGGATCTTCCCCGCGCTGCAGTTCACGAGCCTGAATTCGATCATCTACGCGGATATCTCGCCGCGCGACGCGGGCCGCGCGACGAGCCTCGGCAGCGTGGTCCAGCAGATGTCGCTCGGGCTCGGCGTCACCGTCGCGGGCCTCGTGCTGCATGTGTCGCACTGGGCGCAAGGGCACCCGCAGATGGTCTGGTCGGATTTCTGGCCCGCGTTCCTGGTGGTCGGGCTGTGCTCGTTCGCCTCGATTCCGATCACGCGCAGGCTGCCGCCGGGCGCAGGCGACGATATCGCGCGAGGCAGGCGCCAGTAGGAAACGAATCGGGGAAAGCGGGAAAACGGCGGGAAAGCGGCGGGAAAGCGGCGGGAACGCCGCCACAAAAAAATCAGCGGACATCCACACGGGGCCGGTGCACAACCGCGTGGATGTCCGCTCAGGGCTCCGGGTCTCGCGTTGGGGGTTGAGATACCCGGATTCGCTTCGTGCGTGCCATGGACATATCGTGCGTCGGAAGCGGAATCGGCGCGCGCACTGCAGCGCGCTCTGGAATGCACTATAGGGAATCTCGAACGACGCGTCTGTCAACGATTGTCAGATGCGTTGCGGGAACGTATCGGGCGCACGCGCCGGATTCGCGCTAAAGTGGTGCCCGACCGCCATCCTCCACCGCCCTCCCGATGCTCACGCTCTCGCCCGCCGCCGCCCGCGCCCTGCATCTCGCCGCGCAGGGCCTGCTCGCGCCGCCGCGCCGCAAGGCGACCAAGGCCGACGTGCTCGACACGATCCGCCGCATGGCGCAGTTGCAGATCGATACGATCCACGTCGTCGCGCGCAGCCCGTACCTCGTGCTGTACAGCCGGCTCGGCGCGTTCGCGCCGCAATGGCTCGACGAGCATCTCGCCGAAGCGCGGCTGTTCGAATACTGGTCGCACGAGGCGTGCTTCCTGCCGATCGAGCAGTTCGGCCTGATGCGCTACAAGATGCTCGATCCGTCCGGCATGGGCTGGAAATACGCGGCCGACTGGCACCGGCACCATCGCGCCGACATCGAACGGCTGCTCGCGCGCATCCGCGCGGACGGCCCGGTGCGCTCGGCGGATTTCGCGCGCGAGGACGGCGTGAAAGGCAACGGCTGGTGGGACCGCAAGCCGGAGAAGCGCCACCTCGAAGTGCTGTTCACGACCGGCGACCTGATGGTGGCCGAGCGCCGCAACTTCCAGCGCGTGTACGACGTGCGCGAGCGCGTGCTGCCCGGCTGGGACGACGCGCGCGACCTGCCGCCGCGCGAAGCGGTGCTGCCCGCGCTGCTCGACCATACGTGCCGCGCGCTCGGGATCGTGCGCGCCGACTGGGTCGCGGACTATTACCGGCTGCCGCGCCGCTCATACCGCGCGGAACTCGATGCGCTCGCCGATGCGGGCGAGCTGATGCCGGTCGCGGTCGACGGCTGGGACGAGCCGGCCTACGTGCATCGCTCGCTCGAAGCATTGCTGCCGGCCGCCGCGGCCGACACGCTGCGCTCGACGGTCACGACGCTGCTGTCGCCGTTCGATCCGGTGGTGTGGGACCGGCGGCGCGCGTCCACGCTGTTCGGCTTCGACTACACGATCGAGTGCTACACGCCCGCGCACAAGCGGCGCTACGGCTATTTCTGCCTGCCGGTGCTGCATCGCGGGCGGCTGGTCGGCCGGGTCGACGCGAAGGCGCATCGCGTGCTCGGCACCTTCGAGCTGAAGGCCGTGCACGTCGAGCCGGGCGTGCGGATCGGCGCGGGGCTCGCGAGCGACGTCGCGAAGGCGGTGAAGAAGCTCGCGGCGTGGCACGGCACGCCGACGGTCACGGTCGGGGATGCGCCGCCCGCGCTCGCGCAGGCGATCGCCGAAGCATAAGGCCAGCGGCCGCCGCGCAACATCGTCGCGGCGGCGCTCACCGGCTTCTCACTCGACGGGATGCGGGGTGGGCACGGCGCAGGCATCCAGCACGCGGCGCGTATGCCGCGCGATCATCAGGTTCTCGTCGGTCGGGATCACGCGCACCGTGACGCGCGACGCCGCGCTCGAGATCACCGGCCGGCTGGCCGCGTTCGCCGCGTCGTCGAGTTCGACGCCGAGCCACGCCGCGCCGCGGCAGATGCGCTCGCGCACGCGCGGCGCGTGCTCGCCGATCCCGGCGGTGAACACCAGCATATCGAGGCCGCCCAGCACGCCGGCCAGCGCGCCCAGCTCGCGCGCGGCGCGGTATGCGAACAGGTCGATCGCGTGCGCGGCCGCGGGCGCGTCGCTCGCGAGCAGCGTGCGCATGTCGCTCGAGATGCCCGACACGCCGAGCAGCCCCGATTCCGCGTAGATCAGATGCTCGATCTCGTCGACGCTCAGCCCTTCGTGACGCATCAGGTACAGGATCGCACCGGGGTCCAGCGCGCCCGTGCGCGTGCCCATCGGCAGGCCGTCGACGGCCGTGAAGCCCATCGTCGTCGCGACGCTGCGGCCCTGCTCGAGCGCGCACAGGCTCGCGCCGTTGCCGAGATGCGCGACGATCGTGCGGCGCCGCGTCCAGTCGCGGTCGAGCGCGGCGAGCGCCGTCGTGATGTATTCGTACGACAGCCCGTGAAACCCGTAGCGCACGATGCCCTGCGCGGTCAGCGCGCGCGGCAGCGCGAACTCGCGCTCGAGCGCCGGCAGCGTCGCATGAAACGCGGTATCGAAGCATGCGACCTGCGGCAGATCCGGCGCGACCGCGCTGACCGCGCGGATCGCGTCGACGTGGTGCGGCTGATGCAGCGGCGCGAGCGGCGACAGCGCGGCGATCGCATCGAGCACCTGCGCGTCGATCCGCACCGGCGCCGCGAAATGCGGCCCGCCGTGCACGACCCGATGGCCGACGCCGTCGAACGCCGCGTCGCGGCCGACATGCGCCGCGAACCACGCGTGCAGCGCGTCGATCGCGCCGTGATGGCCGGGCTGCGCGACCGGCCGGTCGGCCAGCGGCGCGCCGTGCGCATCCTCGACGACGAGGCGCGGCGCCGTGTGCAGGCCGTCCACCTGGCCGTGCACGCCCGCGACGAGCGAACCGTCGTCGCGCGTGTCGTAGACGGAAAACTTGAGGCTCGACGAGCCCGCATTCAGGACGAGAACCGGATGTTGCATCGCGCCCTCCCGCTCAGGACATCGCCGGCGCGGGTGCGCCGGACGCGCGCACCGCATGCGCATGGAGCGCCGCGACGGCGCAGCTCGCCATCCGCGTGCGTTCGCTGTCGGCGCGGCTCGTCAGGATGATCGGCACGCGCGCGCCGAGCACGATGCCGGCCGCGTCCGCGTTGGCGAGGAAGGTCAGCTCCTTCGCGAGCATGTTGCCGGCCTCCAGGTCGGGCGCGAGCAGGATGTCGGCATCGCCCGCGACGTCGGAGCCGAGGTGCTTGAGCCGCGCGGCTTCCGGGCTGATCGCGTTGTCCAGCGCGAGCGGGCCGTCGAGCACGCCGCCCGTGATCTGGCCGCGTTCGGCCATCTTGCACAGCGCCGCCGCGTCGAGCGTCGACGGCAGCTTCGAGCTGACTGTCTCGACCGCCGACAGGATCGCGACCTTCGGCCGCTCGACGCCGAGCGCGTGGGCGAGATCGATCGCGTTCTGCACGATGTCGACCTTCTGCTCGAGCGTGGGCCGGATGTTGACGGCCGCGTCGGTGATGAACAGCGGCTTGCGGTAGGTCGGCACGTCCATGATGAACACGTGGCTCAGGCGCCGCTCGGTGCGGATGCCCGAATCGGCGCGCACGACTTCCGCGAGCAGTTCGTCGGTATGCAGGCTGCCCTTCATCAGCGCGTCGGCCTCGCCCGCACACACCAGTGCGACGGCCTGCGCCGCGGCCGCATGGCTGTGCGGCGCATCGACGAGCCGGTACGCGGACAGGTCGAGGCCGACCATCGCGGCGAGCGCCGTCATCCGCGCGACCGGGCCGACCAGCACCGGCACGATGAGGCCGGCGTGCGCCGCGTCGACGGCCGCGCGCAACGACACCTCGTCGCACGGGTGCGCGACCGCGACGGTCACCGGGCTGAGCGAGCGACAGCGCGCGATCAGCGCGTCGTATTTCCGATGCGGGCGGGTATCAGTCGAACGGGTTGAATCGGTGGAATCGGTCGAATCGGTCATCGGGCACACCTCCGTGGTCACGTGAACGGATTCTGGTGCGATTCGTCGGACGGATGTTTGACGCGCATCAATCGGATCAGGTGAAGTCCCGATAGCATGGTTTCGACACAGCGGCATCACGGGCCGCCGCCGCGGCGCATCGCGCGCCGCCTCACAATCGCGCGTCGGCCCGCGCCGGCGCGCTCTCCGCGAGAAGTCATGCACATTCGCGAAATCCGCTCGAAGATCGCCAGCACGTCGTCGACACGCAAGATCACGCGGGCCATGGAAATGATGGCGCGCACCAAGATGGCGAACGCGCAGAAGCGCGCCCGCGATTTCCGGCCGTATGCGGAGAAGGTCAAGGCGATGGCCGAGCGCGTGCTGCGCGACCGGCCCGATCACGCGTCGGCGCTGATGGCGCAACGCACGCCGGTGCGGCGGGTCGGCCTGATCGTCGTCAGCACGGATCGCGGGCTGTGCGGGCCGCTCAATGCGCGGCTCCTCGTGCAGTGCGTCGATGCGCTCGAACGCTGGGACCAGGCCGGCGTCGCGTGCGAGCTGAGCGTGATCGGCGCACGCGGCGTCGCGCCGCTCGCGCGCTATGGCGCGAACATCACCGCACGCGCCGCCAGCCTCGCCGCCGCGCCGCACTTCGACACGATGCTCGGCGCGCTGCTCGTGCCGCTGTCGGCGTTCGTTGCCGGCGAGCTCGACGAGGTGCACGTCGCGTACAACCGGCTGACGAGCCCGCTCGCCTACGAGCCGCGCATCGACCCGGTGCTGCCCGTCACGGGCCTCGACGGTGCCGCGCCCGCGGGCGCCGCCGCGACGTCGGACTACCTGTACGAGCCGGCGCCGAAGCCGGCGGTGGATACGCTGCTGCTGCGCTACGTCGAGGCGATGCTCTACCAGGCCGTCGTCGAGAACTACGCTTGCGAGCAATGCGCGCGGATGTTCAGCATGCAGACCGCGACCGAGAACGCCGATCGCGTGCTGCACGGCCTGCGGCACTTGTATCAGAAGACGCGGCAGGCGCAGATCACCACCGAGCTGTGCGAGATCGTCGCCGGCGCGGCGGCTGTCTGACGGAGGCGCACGTGGAATCCACGATGAAGCTCGACATCCTGAGCGTCGAACAGGTGCTGTATTCCGGCGACGCGCATTTCGTCAGCGCGCCCGGCGAAAGCGGCGAACTCGGCATCTATCCGCGGCACGCGCCGCTGCTCACGCGGCTGCGGCCCGGCGTGGTGACGCTCGTCGACGCGCCGGGCGGCGCACATCGCAGGATCCTGGTGGCGGGCGGCGTGCTGGAAGTGAGCCGAGAAGGCGTGACGCTGATCGCGGATCACGCGCTGCGCACGCCGGAACTCGACGTGCTGCGCGCGCGCGAGGCGCGGCACGCGGCGGACGACTGGCGCCGCCGCTACACGCCGGAACACCGGCGCGCGTTCGATTTCGCGTCGGCGCGCGCGGAACTGATGGACGAGATCCGGCGCTTCTTCGCGCTGGCGATGCGGCAGCAGGCAGCGGCCGGCCAGACGGGAGGCGCGGGATCCTGACGCCGTGACGGCCGCTCAGTCGCGCAGCTTGCGGAAGCGCGGCGTGCCGTCCGCGAGGTTCTCGTTGAACATCGCTTCCGGCCGCACCCACAGCCCGCGCGCATGCGGCCACAGGTGCTCGTACACGACGAGCGATTCCTCGGTTTCGGAGTGCCGGGCGACGCCGACGAAGCGGTACAGGCCGCCCTTGTAATGGCGGTGGGTCGCGAGCTGTTCGGCTTCCTGTTCGGTCATGACGTGCTTCCTTCGGTGATTCGGTGATTCGGGAAGCGCGTATTGTATGCGCACGGCGTCGGCGCTTCGTGTATCAGCGCTTCGTGTAGATGTCCGGGCGGCGGATTTCCATGATCCGTTCCGGGTTGTCCGACAGGCCGAAACCGACCGGCCGGTACAGCGCGTGCGCGTCGGCGGTCACCAGCATGATGCGGCGCAGCCCCTGCACCATCTCCTGCGCGAACACGTGGTCGATCAGTGCACGGCCGTAGCCGTGGCCGCGCTCGGCCGGGAACACGAACACGTCGCACAGGTACGCGAACGTCGCGTGATCGGTCACGAGCCGCGCGAACCCCACCTGCCGGTCGCCCAGGTACGCGCCGAAGCACAGCGAGCCGGCGAGCGAGCGGTCGAACACGTCGCGCGGAATGCCCTTGGACCAATACGCGTCGAGATGCAGGAAGTCGTAGATCGCGTCGACGTCGAGTTCGCGCGGGTCGGTCGAAAATCTCAGCGTGGCGGGAGCGGCAGCGGGCACGTCGGTTCTCCGTCGGGGAGGTTGGGAAAGGGATCGGCCCGGCGCGGCCCGAGCAGGTCGAGAGTCAGGCGCAGCGCGCGCTGCACGGCTTGTGCGACCACGCGCGTGATGTCGCCGAAGTCGCCGCGCATGCACGCGCCGTCCAGCGCATCATAGTACGCGCGGCGATCCTTCGTACGAATGGCCGCGGGCGGGTAGCCGGCCTTCATCAGCTCGAGGCCGAGCAGCAGCCGCGCGGTGCGGCCGTTGCCGTCGACGAACGGATGGATTCCGACGAAGCGCGTGTGCAGCTGCGCCGCCCGCGCGATCGGGTGCAGCGCGGCGGCGCCGCCGTACCAGTCGATCAGCGCCGACATGGCGGCCGGCACGTCCAGGAAGTCGGGCGGGTGCGTGGCCGTGCCCGCGATCGCGACGTTCTCCTGGCGGTACGGCCGCACTTCGCCGTGGCCCTTCAGCACCAGCCGGTGAAGGTTGCGGATCTGCCGCTCGCAAAGCGGCTCGCGCTGCGCGACGATGTCCTCGGCATAGCGGATCGCATCGCCAAGACGCGCCGCATCCGCCGGCGCGCGCGCGGACATCGCGGCCGTCAGGAGGCTTTCGAGCACGATCCGGGTCTCGCTTGGCGCAGCGTCTGCGCTCGCATTCGCGCGGCTGGCCCGTGCCGGCATCAGCTTCGCGCGCAACGACAGGCACACCTCTCGCGACAGCGGGCGCGCGGCATCGAGCGCCGCCTTGTCGGCATCGATCGACGCGAGGAGCGTGGCGGGCAAGCGGGACATCGGGCTTTCCGGAACCGCACGGGATGAGGCCCAGTATAGATAGATCCGGGACGCATCGCGGCCGAGCGGCGTTCCCCGCGCATCCGGCGCGCGTGATTGATAACGTACGCGCATCAATCCTTCGAAAAAAAGCACTTATCGCGAGCGCCATTCCGGACGACCATGTGTGCTCCGCTCCGGCCCGTCCGGACGGCGCCCAATGAAATTCCGGAGACAACCCAGATGTCACATCCCGTGGCCCCCCCAGCCCCTTCCAAGGCCGCGGCCGTATTCCGCGTCACCGCCGGCAACTTCCTCGAGCAGTTCGACTTCTTCCTGTTCGGCTTCTATGCGACGCAGATCGCGTCGGTGTTCTTTCCGTCGACGAGCGAGTTCGCGTCGCTGATGATGACCTTCGCGGTGTTCGGCGCGGGCTTCCTGATGCGCCCGCTCGGCGCGATCGTGCTCGGCGCGTACATCGACGAGGTCGGCCGCCGCAAGGGCCTGATCGTCACGCTGTCGATCATGGCGAGCGGCACGATCCTGATCGCGTTCGTGCCCGGCTACGCATCGATCGGCCTGCTCGCGCCGGCCGCCGTGCTCGTCGGCCGCCTGCTGCAGGGCTTCTCGGCCGGCGCGGAGCTGGGCGGCGTGTCCGTCTATCTCGCGGAAATGGCGACGCCCGGCAAAAAGGGCTTCTACACGAGCTGGCAGTCGGCCAGCCAGCAGGTGTCGATCATCGTCGCGGCCGCGCTCGGCTTCGCGCTGAACGCGTGGCTGAGCGCCGCGCAGATCGCCGCGTGGGGCTGGCGCGTGCCGTTCTTCGTCGGCTGCATGATCGTGCCGGCGATCTTCATGCTGCGCCGCAGTCTGCAGGAAACCGAAGAATATACGCAGCGCCGGCATCGCCCGTCGACGCGCGAGGTGTTCGCGACGCTCGCGCGCAACTGGAGCGTCGTGCTCGGCGGGATGCTGCTCGTCGCGATGACGACCACGAGCTTCTACCTGATCACCGTCTATGCGCCGACCTTCGGCAAGACCGTGCTGCACCTGAGCACCGCGGACAGCCTGCTCGTCACGCTGTGCGTGGCCGTGTCGAACTTCATCTGGCTGCCGATCGGCGGCACGCTGTCCGACCGCTTCGGCCGCCGCCCGGTGCTGCTCGCGATGACCGCGCTGAACGTGCTGACCGCCTACCCCGCGCTGTCGCTGCTGGCGCACGCGCCGAGCTTCGCCAACATGCTGCTCGTGCTGCTGTGGCTGTCGTTCATGTACGGCCTCTACAACGGCGCAATGGTGGCCGCGCTGACCGAGGTGATGCCCGTCGAGGTGCGCGTCGCCGGATTCTCGCTCGCGTACAGCCTCGCGACCGCGGTGTTCGGCGGCTTCACGCCCGCAATCTCGACCGCGCTGATCCACTCGACCGGCGACAAGGCCGCGCCCGGCTACTGGATGGGCTTCGCCGCCGCGTGCGCGTTCGGCGCGACGGTGCTGCTGTACAGCCGCCGCCGCGACACGCTGCGCACCGCCTGACGTTCGTTCCCCGCGGCGCGCACCGCGCGCGCCGCGCCTGCCACTGTTCACGGATTCCCGCACGATGCATGTACGACCGCTCGTTAGCCAAGCGGCACGCTGGCTCGCCGCCGCGACGCTCGCTGCCGCCCTCCCCGCCCACGCAGACGAACTGCGCGTGATGATCTCCGGCGGCTTCACCGCCGCCTACCAGCAGCTCGGCCCCGGCTTCACCGCCGCGACCGGCGACACGCTCGACACGATTCGCGGCCCGTCGATGGGCCAGTCGAAGGAAGCGATTCCGAACCGCCTCGCGCGCGGCGAGAAGGCCGACGCGGTGATCATGGTCGGCTACGCGCTCGACCAGCTGATCCGGGAAGGCAAGGTGATCCCCGCATCGCGCGTCGAGCTCGCCGATTCGCGGATCGGCATGGTCGTGCGCGCGGGCGCGCCGAAACCGGACATCGGCACGGTCGACGGGCTGAAGGACGCGCTGCTGCGCGCGAAGTCGGTCGCTTACTCCGACAGCGCGAGCGGCGTGTACATCGAGAAGGAGATGTTCCGCAAGCTCGGCGTCGAAGCCCAGGTGAAGCCGAAGGCGTCGATGGTGCCGCGAATTCCGGTTGCGTCGGTGGTCGCGAACGGCGACTACGAGATCGGCTTCCAGCAGGTCGCCGAGCTGCTGCCGGTGCCGGGCGTCACGTACGTCGGCAAGGTGCCCGAGTCGGTGCAGTCGGTCACGCGCTTCGCGGGCGGCATCCCGGTCGGCGCGGAGCATCCGGACGACGCGAAGAAACTGCTCGACTATCTCGCGTCGCCGCAGGCGCAGCCGGTCGTGCGGGCCACGGGGCTCGATTCCGTAACGGCGAACTGACGCATCGGCAGCGGCGCGGCTCCCCTCGTCAGTTCGCGCGCCGCTGCTCGGCGGATGCTTGATGCGCATTGCCGCCGGCGATCCGGTTTCGCAACTGGCCGCCGGCGAACGCCGTCGCGATCAGCGACAGATAGCCGATGACGAGATAGTGGCGCCAGCCGTCCAGCGCGGCGCGGTGCGCAACCAGCACCGCGTCGGGCGCCCGAACCGCGCGGTGCGCCGGCGCGATCCCGCGCGCCATCTGCACGAAACCGGCCGCCGACAATATCGGCAACAGCACGACCACGGCCACCAGCGCCCGCTTCGCGCGCCGCAGCGGCGCATGGCGGCGCAGATGGAACCACAGGCCAAGGCAGCCGTGCACCCATCCCGGCGCGAGCAATGCGATCTGCAACCCTTGCGTGCCGCTCGTGAGCAGTGAAACGATCACGCGTTCGTAAGTCGGCTCGAAGCCGAACAGCGTGGTGGCGACGCGCGTGCCCACCACATGACGTATCAGCAGCAGCGGCAGGCTGAGCCCGGCCCACAGGCGAAGCCATTCGGCGCGAGGCAGCGCCCAATGCCGCCGGCTGTAGATGGTGCGGATCGCCAGCGCAAAATGCAGGCCGGCCGCGCCGTACAGCAGCACGGTTCCCGGCGCGCTGCGCCAGAGCGCGATCGCGAGGGTCAGGCCGCGCTCCGCGATGTCGATGGACCAGATGCCGAGCGCGTGGTTGACCAGATGAATCGACACATATAGCCACAGCACGATGCCGGAACCGAGCTGCAGCATTCGCGCGGCCTGTCGGTGCCCGCCATGCTCCGGTTCCTGTGTGCCGGCGCCGCGCCGGGTCGAAGGCACCCCTGCCTGCCTCTGCTCGTCGTCCATCTGCCTCTCCCCGCGTGTGCCACGCATGAACGCCATACCGGCGGGCGGGCCGATTTATTCCGGCGATGCGGTATCTCCCGCGCAGGAATAAGCGGCGCGCGTTCCGGGTATACCGTCGTGTGAGCACGCCGAATGGCGACGAAAGCGCTTCGCTTCCCGCACATCGGGGCCAACGGCAAAAAGGAGACCGCCATGTCCAATGTTCTATCCCGCTGGATCCTGATCGGCTGCGACGCCTACGACGAGTATGTGTTCGTGCCGTGGCTCGATCGATCCGTGTACCAGCGAACGGTGGCATTGCGTCGCGTCTGCCTCGCCTAAGTGAGAGCGCGACGACGCATGCAGGCCGACGGGACCCGCCCGGGTTTTCCGCAGTCATCCTGATGAATCGGCGTGCGCCGGCGCTTCTTAGTCGGAACCGACCGACGCCTGCCGCCGAGGATCGAGCATCGCGCGCAGCCGCGCGCGATCGCAGCCCCGCTGCCAGATCGACACGACGACCACTGCGCACGCGTTGCTGATCACGCTCGTCAGCGCCCGCGCCTCCGACATGAAGCGGTCGATGCCGACCAGCAGCGCGACGCCCGCGACCGGCAGGTCGGGCACCACCGTCAGCGTCGCGATCAACGCGACGAGCCCGCTGCCCGACACGCCGGCCGCGCCCTTCGACGTGATCAGCATCACCGCGAGCAGGGTCGCGACCTGCGCGGCCGACAGCGGCACGTCGCACGCCTGCGCGATGAACGTCGCGGCGAGCGTCAGGTAGATCGCGGTGCCGTCGAGGTTGAACGAATACCCGGCCGGCAGCACGAGCCCGACCACACCCTTGTCGCAGCCGAGCGCCTCGAGCTTGACGAGCAGGCGCGGCAGCACCGGTTCCGTCGACGACGTCGCGAGCACGATCAGCAGCTCCTCGCGCAGGTAGCGCAGCAGCCGCCACAGCGAGAAGCCGTGCAGGCGCGCGAGCGGCGCGAGCACCAGCATCACGAACAGCGCGCACGCCAGATACATCGCGACGATCAGCCGGCCGAGCGAGCCGAGCGAATCGATGCCGAAGCGCCCGACCGCGAACGCGATCGCGCCGAACGCGCCGAGCGGCGCGAGCCGCATCACGAGCGCGAGCACGCGGAACAGCACGCGTGCGATGCCTTCGACGAACGCATGCACGACGCCGTCGCGCCGCTCGGTCGCGGCCAGCGCGAAACCGAACAGCAGCCCGACCAGCAGCACCGGCAGCACGTCGCCGCCGGCGAACGCGCCGACGAGCGTATCGGGAATGATCTGCAGCAGGAACGATGCAACGCCCGTAGCCGGCGCACGCGCCGTGAGCGACGCGAGCGCCGATGCATCGAGCTGCCGGGCCACGACATGCAGGCCGTCGCCGGGCCGCGCGGCATACGCGATCGCGAGCCCCGCCGCGAGCGCGGCCGCGGTCAGCGCGTAGAACAGCGCAAGCGCCTTGACGATCGTGCGGCCGATGCGCGCGCCGTCGCTCGCCGCGTTGATGCCCGTCACGATCGTGCAGAACACGATCGGCGCGACCATCATCCGCACGAGCGCGATGAACGCGTCGCCGAGCGGCTTCAGCGCCACCCCCGCCTGCGGATACGCATGCCCGAGCGCGACGCCGAGCGCCATCGCGATCAGCACCTGCACGTACAGCAGCCTGAGCGGCCGCAGCAGCGTCACGCGCGCACCCCTGCCGCGCGCGTGCGCGGCGCGGCGGGCTTGCGGCACTCGAGCACGTACTGGAGAAATTCCTGCGCTGCCGGCGTCAGCGTGCGGCCGCGCCGCCGCACGATGCCGACGCGCCGCGTGACCACCGGCTCGACGAGCGGCACGCTCGTCAGGATCGGATGCGTCGGCAGCGGCATCGCCATCGACGGCACCGCCGCGACGCCGAGCCCCGCCTCGACGAGGCCGAGCATCGTCGTCACGTGGCGCGTCTCGCACACGCTCGGCGTGTGCGGCGCGACGCCCGCCAGCGCCTGGTCGAGCAGCAGCCGGTTGCCGGACGTCTTGTCGACCGACACGTGCTCGTATTCATACAGCTCGCGCCACGTCACGCGCTTCTTCGCGGCGAGCGGATGGTCGCGCCGGCACGCGGCGACGAAGCGCTCCTGCAGCAACGTCCGGAACTCGACGCCGGGCTCCTGGCTGCCCATGAAGCTCACGCCGAAATCCGCCTCGCCGCTCATCACCGCGTCGAGCACCTCGTTCGCGCTCGCGTCGATCAGCTTGATGCGGATCTTCGGGTAACGCGCGCGGTAGCGCGCGATCACGTTCGGCAGGAAGTAATACGCGACCGACGGCACGCACGCGATCGTCACGTGGCCGAGCCGGCTCGACGACACGTCGCGGATGCCGAGCAGCGCGGCGTCGAGATCGTCGAGCAGCTGCTCGGCGCTCGGCGCGAACGTGCGCCCGACCGTCGTCAGCGTGACGCGGCGCGTCGTGCGCTCGAACAGCCGCACGCCCAGCGCTTCCTCGAGCTTCTCGATGCGCCGGCTCAACGCCGGCTGCGAAATGTTGATGGCGTCCGCCGCCTTGCGGAAGCTGCCGAGCTGCACCACGGCCCGGAAAGCCTGCAAGTCGGTGAGATCGAAGTTGATGCCCACGCGCTGCCCGTATGCTGGTGTGAATGCCGATCGTGCCGATTGCGACGATCGGTGCGGCTATTCTGGGGCCTGTGCGCGGGCGCTGCAATTGCCGGCGGTGGATCACGCGCGTTCGTCGCGATCCGCCGCCGCGAAAACTTACAAACTTATTACAGCGAAGTCATCAGTCAGTACGCGCTGGCCTCGTCGAGGCGCTTCACGTCGTCGGCATCGAGCGCGAGCCGGATCGCCGCGCCGAGGTCGTGCAGCTGCGCGAGCGACGTCGCGCTCGCGATCGGCGCGGTGACGCTCGGGCGCGCGATCTGCCACGCGAGCGCCACGGCCGTCGGCGTCGCGCGGTGCTTGTCGGCGACCGCGTCGAGCGCGTCGAGGATGCGCAGCCCGCGCGCGTCGAGATAGCGCGCGACGCGCTCGCCGCGCGTGCTCTTGCCGAGGTCCGCGTTCGACCGGTACTTGCCGGACAGGAAACCGCTCGCCAGCGAATAGTAAGTGACGACGCCGAGCTTCAGCTCGGTGGCGACCGGCTCGATGTCGCGTTCGTACTCGGCGCGATCGTACAGGTTGTATTCGGGCTGCACGACCTGGTACGCGGGCAGGCCGTCGCGGCGGCTGATCCCGGCCGCCTCGCGCAGGCGCGCGCCGCTGTAGTTCGATGCGCCGACGATGCGCACCTTGCCCGCATCGATCAGCGCCTGGTACGCGCCGAGCGTTTCCTCGAGCGGCGCGCTGTCGGGCAGGTCGCTGTGCGAGAAATACAGGTCGATGTAATCGGTCTGCAGGCGGCGCAGCGATTCGTCGGCCGCCTTCAGGATCGTGTCGCGCGACAGGCCCGCGCGCGCCTCGAGCAGGCCGACCTTGGTCGCGATCACGACGTCGTCGCGCCGCCCGCGGCGCTTCAGCCATTTGCCGATGATGGTTTCCGACTCGCCGCCGCGATTGCCGGGCGCCCATGCCGAATAGACGTCGGCCGTGTCGATGAAGTTGATGCCGTGGTCGGCGAGCGCGTCGAGCAGCGAGAACGAGGTCGCCTCGTCGGCCGTCCAGCCGAACACGTTGCCGCCGAACACGATCGGCGAGACCTGGATGGACGAGGTGCCGAGCGAACGCAAAGACATGGTGAGCCTCCTTGGGAACGTGTCGTGAAACGGCGCGCCGCGCGCCGAGCGGTCATGCTAGTTGACGCGCGGCGCGCACGCCAAGCGATTTGCCGCCATAACGTATTCACGATTCGTGCATAGCGCGGCGCACGCGAGCGGCGCGCCCCGCGCAGCGCTTACAATCGCGCCACACTCGCCCGACGCCCATGACCTACCGACTCATCGCATTCGATTTCGACGGCACGCTGGCCGATTCGCTCGACTGTTTCGTCGCGGCGCTATCGGAAGCGTCGCGCTTGCATGGCTTCCGCCGCGTCGACGACGCACTGCTCGCCGAACTGCGCGGCCTGTCCGCGCGCGACATCATCCGTGCGCTCGAGGTGCCCGCGTGGAAAGTGCCGCGCGTCACGCGCGACATGCGCCGCCTGATGCAGCAGCGCATCGCGCAGGTGACGCTGTTCCCGGGCGTCGCCGACACGTTCGCCGCGCTCGCGGCGCGCGACGTGCGCATTGCGATCGCGACGTCGAACACCGAAGCGGTCGTGCGCGACCGGCTCGGCGCGCAGGCCGGCCGCCACGTCGCGCACTTCGCATGCGGCATCCCGCTGTTCGGCAAGTCGCGCCGCCTGCGCACGCTCGCGCGCGACGCAGGCCTGCGCGCGACGGACATGCTGTACGTCGGCGACGAGATCCGCGACGCGGAAGCTGCGCGCCGCGCGCACGTCGCATTCCAGGGCGTCGCGTGGGGCTACACCGCGCCCGGCACGCTGCAGATGCATTGCGCGACGCCGCTGCTGACCCGGCTCGACGCGCTGCTCGATCTCGTGTGCCGCGCGCGTCCATTCGTCTTACCAACCGTTACAGAAGCGACAGCACGGTTTCACCTGCGGGCAAACCCCTTCCCTAGAATCAATCGGGCCGGTTACCCCTGCGACCGACGCCGCGGCAGAGCGGCGGTCGACACCGGCCCGGGCACGCGCCCGGACTCTCGCACAGCAACGGATCACGCTATCCGTCCCTCAACTCGAGCCCCGATTGAAAGGAGGTCCCATGAACCGTTTTCCTACTGCTTCGCGCCTTGCCCTGTCTGCCGCCGGTCTTCTCCTGGTCGCCGTGACGGCGACCGCACAAACCGCGCAACCGGCCCAACCGTCCCAACCGGCACAGCCGACCCAGGCCGCACCGTCGGCCGCCGCGCCGCGTCTGCATGAAGCCGACCAGAGCTTCATCACGGACGGCACGAAAACCGTGTCGACACAAAAGGACGCGGCAAGAATTGCCGACTCGCGCACGTCGGACAGCCAGGTCAAGGCGTTCGCGCAACGCGTGATCGCCGACAACGAGAAGATCATCCAGGCGATGCGCGCCGCGGGCCCGCGCGGCATCGACGTGCCGCACAACAACCCGGACACCGCCGTGCTCGACAGCATCAAGACGCTGCGCGGCGCGGAGTTCGACAAGGCGTACATCGAGCAGGTCGCGCTCGCGGGCCAGCAGAAGACGCTGTCGGTGTTCCAGGCCGAGATCGCGTCGGGCCGCGACACGAAGCTGAAGGAGGTCGCGCGCCAGGCGCTGCCGATCCTGCAGGCGCACTATGCGGATGCGCAGAAGCTCGCGCAGCGTCATCACCTCGCATCGGCGCAGTAACGCCGTCATCGCGTGCCGCGCGTCGCGCGGCCGTTGTCCCGCTCCCGCCGCCGGCCCTCTCTCCCGGCGGCGGCCTTCCCCTTCGGCGAACCGCTATCGCGCGAGCTTTTCCGCGAGCCTCGCCCGCACCTCGGGCCACTCGTCGTCGATGATGCTGAAGCGCACCGAATTGCGCTTGCGGCCATCCGGCATGATCCGCTCGTGACGCACGATGCCCTCCTGCTTCGCGCCGAGCCGCAGGATCGCCGCGCGCGACGTCTCGTTGAGTTCGTCCGTCGTGAACTGCACGCGCACGCAGCGCAGCGTATCGAACGCATACGCGAGCAGCAGAAGCTTCGCGTCGGTGTTCACGCGCGAACGCTGCACCGATGCGCTCAACCACGTATGGCCGATTTCGAGCTTGCGGTTCGTCAGGTCGATCTTCCAGAAGCGCGTGCTGCCGACGATGCGCCCCGTTGCACGCTCGACGATCGCGAACGGCATCACGGTGCCGGCCGCGCGGCCCTGCAACGCGGTTGCGAGATACGCGTCGATCGTCGCGGGGCCCGGCACGACCGTGACCTTCAGGTTCCACAGCTCGCCGTCGGCGGCGGCCGCCAGCAGCGCGGGCGCATGCGATGCCTGCAGCGGCCGCAGTTCGACGTGGTCGCCGACGAGCGTCGGCTGTTCGGGCAGGACGGGCGAAGCGGTCATGATGGCGGCGGGCGGCAGCGGAACGAAGCCTCCATCATACGGCCCGCAATCCGCCCCGCGCGTCAGCCGAGATGCGCGGCGAGCCGGCGGCGGATCGCCTTCGCCTCGCCGCGCAGCGCGCCGGCAAACGCGTCGACCAGCAGGTTCTTCGGCCGGTGCTCAGGCACGATGATGCTGACCCGGTACGGGAACGAGCGTGTGAGCGGCCGGATATGCAAGTCGCGCCCGACGAAATCGAGCGCGGTCAGCGGATTGACGATCGCCGCGCCGAGTCCCTGCCGCACGAACGCGCACACCGACACCGCCGACGGCGTCTCGACGACCGAGCGCGGCGCGACGCCAAGCTGCGCGAACGCCTCGTCGATCAGGATCCGGTACGGGTCGTTCAGCGACAGGCTGACGAACGGGCGGTCGGCGAGATCCTCGAGATCGAGCGCGGCCTTCGCGAGCAGCGGATGGCCGTCCGGCAGCACGCACACCTCGTCGGCCTCGAGCAGCGGCGTGAGCACGGTGCCGGCCGGTGCGACGTCGTGCTCGGTCAGGCCGAGGTCGTAGCGCTGCGCGGTCAGCCATTCCTCGAGCACCGGCGATTCCTGCGTCGCGACCGACACGCTGACGCCCGCATGCGCCGCATGGAAGCGCCGGCACGCGCCGGGCAGGATCGCGTGCGAGAACGCCGGCAGCGCGATCACCGACAACTGCCCGTCGCGGAATTCGCGCAGCCGCGCGGCGGTCGCCGCGACACGCTCCAGCCCCACATACGCGAGCCGCACGTCGTCGAACAGCGTCAGCGCGGCCATCGTCGGCCGCAGCCGGCCGTGCGCACGCTCGAACAGCGCGAAGCCGACGACCTGCTCCATCCGCGCCAGCTCGCGGCTGATCGTCGGCTGCGACGTGTAGAGCATCTCGGCCGCGCGGGTCGCGCTGCCGGTGACCATCAGCGCGCGGAAGACCTCGATGTGGCGATGCGTGAGCGCAGCCATATATATCAGGAATGAATTGAATGTCGATAAACCGGCATTTTACTGGATGGCCGTTTGCGCGCATCATCCGCACTATCCGTTCATTCGATTCGACCCGCTCACCATGTCTCTCGATTCCCGCCAGCTCGCGACGCTCGCGCAGCAACACGGCACCCCGCTGTGGGTGTACGACGCCGACGTCATTCGCAACCGCATCGCGCAGTTGCGCCAGTTCGACGTGATCCGCTACGCGCAGAAGGCGTGCTCGAACGTCCATATCCTGAAGCTGATGCGCGACGAGGGCGTGCTCGTCGATGCCGTGTCGCTCGGCGAGATCGAGCGCAGCCTCGCGGCCGGGTTCCGGCCGGACGGCGACCCGGAAGGCGTCGTGTTCACCGCGGACCTCGTCGACCGGCCGACGCTCGCGGCCGTGCTCAAGCATGGCGTGACCGTCAACGCGGGCTCGCTCGACATGCTCGCGCGGGTGGGCGAAGCAGCGCCCGGCCACCGCGTGTGGCTGCGCATCAACCCCGGCTTCGGCCACGGGCACAGCAACAAGACCAACACCGGCGGCCCGCAGAGCAAGCACGGCATCTGGATCGACGACGTGCCGCAGGCGATCGAGATCGTGCGGCGCCACGGGCTCCGGCTGGTCGGCATCCACATGCATATCGGCTCGGGGGTCGACTACGGCCACCTGTCGCAGGTGTGCGACGCGATGGTCGACCTCGTCACGTCGCTCGGCCACGACATCGAGGCGATCTCGGCGGGCGGCGGCCTGTCGATCCCGTACCGCGACGGCGAGCCGCGCGTCGACGTCGATCACTACTTCAGCCAGTGGGACGCCGCGCGCAAGCGGATCGAGCAGCATCTCGGCCATGCGGTGCGCATCGAGATCGAACCGGGCCGCTTCCTCGTCGCCGAATCGGGCACGCTCGTCGCCGAGGTGCAGGCGATCAACCGCCGGCCGAAACACGACTTCGTGCTGATCGACGCGGGCTTCAACGACCTGATGCGCCCGGCGATGTACGGCAGCTATCACGGCGTCAGCGTGCACACGCCCGACGGCGCGACGCCCGACGGCCGGCCGCTCGCGCACGTCGCGATCGCGGGCCCGCTGTGCGAATCCGGCGACGTGTTCACGCAGGACGCGGGCGGCGTGGTCACGCACCGCCACCTGCCGCAGCCGCAGATCGGCGACCTGCTGTTCGTGCACGACGCGGGCGCGTACGGTTCGTCGATGTCCTCGAACTACAACAGCCGGCCGCTCGCGCCGGAGGTGCTCGTCGATCGCGGCACGCCGCGCCTGATCCGCCGCCGGCAAACGGTCGCCGAGCTGCTCGCGCTGGAATTGCAGGCGTAAGGCCGTCGCATACGGGGTGCGACGCGGCACGACGCCGCGCCGTACCGCCCGTTAGCCGAACGCGCGCCGCTCGGCTTCCGGCCGGCTCAGCGTTTCGCTCAGCTTCACCGTCAGGTGCGAATACGCGCGCGGGTTGAACTTGATCCGCACCGGCGGCCGCTCGTTCGCGTGGCTGAGCCAGTCGTAGTCCTCGCACAGGTCCGACGTGATCCGGCTCCCCTGCCGCGCGGCCGGCACCGCGCGCGCGGCCAGCGTGTCGAGATCGCTGTCGCACCATACCTCCCAGATGTCGACGCCTTCCTGCGGCTGTACGGCCGTCGCCGCGCCGTAGCCGTCGCGATACAGCGCCTGCGGTTTCGCCAGGTCGGCGATCACGTAGAAGCCGTAGCCGAGTTCGCCGCCCGCCGCCGGATCCCAGCCGGCCGTCGTCTGCCGCAGCCCCGCCGACAACGACGCGCGATGCCCCGATCGCGTCGCGTGATAGCCGATCAGTCTCATCGATCGCACTCCTCTCCGTTCGGTTCGTTTCGTTCGACGCGCTTGCCGCGCGCAACTGCCTTCCACGATAGCGGCGCATCCGGCGCCGCGCGATAGGGCATCCGTCCCGCCGCGCACCGGGCCGAACGGCCCGTGAACGTGGCGCGCCATCGTGCTCCATCGTGCGTCGCCCCCGCTGCGACATCCCGTTCACGCCCCCCGTCACGGGCGTTTCGTCACGCCCGGTTCCATGACGACTGCCGCATTGTCCGCGCGATGCGCGCCACGCAAAGTGGCGCCACGGATTCGCGCGCACCGCGCGCCCCGGATGTCCGCGCGCCACCCGTCGCGCCGGCTGGCGCGCCCCGCATCGGCGGCCGCGCCGCATCCGGAATCCGCCCTTTCCGCGCGATGCGCGCCCCCATCGAAGGAACCGTCGTCATGAAACAGTTCGTCCGCGTCATCTCCGTGCGCTACGACTGCGCGGCCAAGCCCGCGCGTCATCCGCACGAACCGCTCGAGACCTACGTCACGCGCTTGCAGAACCATCTGCTCGAGCATCTGCACGAAGCCGTTTCGCTCGCGCTGTACGCCGTCCAGGCCGAACACGACGAGGCGGACGCGCGCCGCCTGCCCGTCACGTTCGTCACCGCGCCGGAGTTCTACTGGAACGTGCCGTGGCACGCGCTGCGCGACCTGCGCGACGTCCATGAACTCCCCGCACTGCAGATCGGCCCCGTGTGCGACGCGATCGCGGAAGTCGCCGAGCAATTCCCGGCCTGGCACTTCGGGCACATCGTGTTCCTGCCCGGCACCGCGGCGATGCTGTTCGAGGTGCCGCGCCCGCCCGGCACGGCGCAGGCCGCGCAGCACGGCGCGCTGTTCGAATCGCTGAACTACGTATACGCCACGACCAACTTCCTGCCGCCGTTCGACGCGGGCGACGACGCGGGGCTGCGGCGCGCGGCCGTATGGCCGAAGCACCACACGTCGCGCATCGACTACGGCCTGCAGACGAGCGAGCGCGCGGACGCCGGTTCGCGGACCTTCCAGCTCGCGGACGGCAGCCCCGTCGAGGTGCTGCAGGAAAGCGCCGTCGCGCCGCACGGCACGACCGCCCCGCATGCGCCCGGCGCCGGCCGCTACGGCGCGCGCATGGCCGAAGGGTTCGACAACCGCCACGACGGCGTGCCGCCGTTCGGCATCGACATCTGCCGCGACTACCTGCTGTGGCGCAACGCGCCGTCGCCGCGCGACGCGAAAGCGCCGCATCTCGCCGAGCCCCGCTACGTGATCGACTTCGTGCCGTCGTACGGCGTGAACATCACCGACGCCGCGTTCCCCGTGCCGCCTTCGCTGCAATACATCGTGCACAACGACGGGCGCGCCGCCCGGCAGGTCGTGGTGTTCGAGGTCGATCGCACGCGGCCGAGGTGGAACCGCGTCGCGCCGGCGCGCTGCATGCGGCATCTGGGCGCGGCGGCCGGCGAGCAGGTCGCGATCCACGAATTCACGGTCGACGTGCCGGGCCAGGGCGGAGCGCAATGAAATGGACACGACACGCTTCACGCGCTGGCGCGACAACCGGCATCGCGCGACGCCGGCGCCGGCCCCCGCGCCGCGCGCGGCGGACGGGCTCGCAACTCAGCTCTGCGAAGAATGCGAAGCCATGGCCCGCTACGCGCTGCATCACGGGCTGCCCGTCGAGCCGGACACCGTCGCGCAACTCGCGGCGCTGACGGCCGGCAGCGGTGCGCCGGCCGCCACGCCGCTCATGCCGGCCCAGCAGCACCTGCTCGCGACGCTCCACCGCAAGCTGGCCGCGCTCGTCGCGCCGGCCACGCCGCAGGCGGTCACGCTGCTCGACCTGCACCGCCGCAGCGCGCATCCGCTCGCGTGGCTCGGCCCGGTGCCGCTGGTCCGGCTGCTGACCGTGTCGGCCATCGGCTTCCTGCTCGCCGTGATCGCGACGAGCCTGTCGCCGCACGTGTCGAGCGAGAACATCGATCGCGGCTTCCTGCAATCCGACGGCGCGCAGCTGCTGTGGAACACGCTGTTCCTGCTGTGCTGCGCGGGGCTCGGCGCATCGTTCGCGACGCTGTTCCAGGCGCACCGCTACATCGCCGCGTCGACGTACGACCCGAAATACGACGCGTCGTACGGCGCGCGGCTGATTCTCGGCGTGATCGCCGGGCTGATCCTCGTCGAGATGCTGCCGGCCCAGCTGTTCGCGCAAGGCAGCATGCACAGCTTCGGCCGCCCGGCGCTCGCGATGCTCGGCGGCTTCTCGGCGACGGCCGTGCACCGCGTGCTGCAGCGTCTCGTCGACACGCTCGAGACCCTCGTGCAAGGCGATCGCTCGGGCGACGTCGACGCGACGCTCGCCGCGACCCGCGCGCGCACCGCCAGCGAGCGCGTGCAGTGGCAGGGCGAGCTCGCGGCCAGCCTGCTCGACCTGCAGCAATCGCTCGATACGTCCGCCTCCGCCGACGCGATCCGCGCCCGCCTCACCCAGTTCACGCGCGCGATGCTCGCGGCCGACCCGTCGCTCGCGCGGCACGGCGCCCCGCTTCCCCCCTCTCCCCCCAACGACCACCAGGAGTAACGCCATGCTGTTCCTGTACAACATCCCCGCCGCCGCGATGGGCGCACTGATCGTGGCCGCGACGCTCGCGGCCGCGCTGCTCGGCTATGCCGTGTTCCGGCGCATCATGCCCGGCCGCCTCGACGCCGAGCAGCGCGGCATGATCATCGCGATGATGTCGGCCGTCACGACCATCAACTCGCTGCTCGTCGCGTTCTCGGCGGTATCCGTCTGGACGTCGTACCAGGCCGCGGCCGATACCGTCGCGTCCGAAGCCGCTTGCGCGACCGAGCTGGCGCACGACCTCGCGGCGTTCCGCGGCGCCGGCACCGGCGCCGATGCCGCGCGCCAGGCGCTCGCCACCTATCTCGCACGCGTTGCCGACGACGAGTGGCCCCAGATGCAGCAGCACGCCCGCGCCGCGCCGAGCGCGGAAGCCGCGTTCGACCGGATGTTCGCGGCAATCAACCACGTCGCGCCCGCGGACGAGCGCGAACGCGTGCTGCTGTCGGAAGTGATGGCGCGCGCCAACGAGATGGTCAAGTACCGGCAAAGCCGCCTGCAAAGCCTCGATTCCGCGATGCCGACGACGCTGTGGGCCGTGATGCTGCTGTCGAGCAGCCTGTCGCTGGTGTTGCTGTATGCGCTGCCCGGCACGCGCTTCAACATCGGGCTCGTGTCGATCTGGGCCGTGACGCTCGGGCTCGCGTTCTTCTTCGTGATGGCGGTCGACCGCCCGTTCGCCGGCGAAGTGAGCGTGAGCGCCGAACCGATCCGGCACGCGCTCGTTGCGCTGCGGGCCGAGCTGGCCGCCCCGGGGAACGCGCCGTCCGCTGCCGCGTCCGCCGCGCCGGGCCCCGCCCCGCGCGTCACCCCGGCGGATTGCAGGCGGACGTGAAGGTGCAGCCGGACGGCTCGGCCGGCACATGGCGCGCCAGCCATAACGCGGCCTCCGTCCGGTTGCTCACGCCGATCTGCCGGAACAGCGCATACAGGTGATTCTTGATCGTCCCCTCCGCGACGTTCAGCACGCGGCAGATCTGCTTGTTCGACTTGCCTTCCGCCAGCAGCCGCAGCACGTCGCGCTGGCGCGGCGTCAGCCGCTCGAACGCGCGGTCGTCGCCGGCCGGCAGGCCGAACGGTCGTGCGGGCCCCGCCCCGCCGTCGCCCGCCGGCACGTAAATTGCGCCGGACGCGATCCGGTCGAGCGCATCCGCGAAGTCGTCCGCGCTCGCATGGCGGTCGATGATGCCCGCCGCGCCGGCCAGCAGCGCGTCGGCGATCGAGCGCCGGCACACCCCGGCGACCACGCACAGCCACGGCGTCGCGCCGAACGCCTCGTGCAGCACGTTCGGCCAGCTCGTCGACGCGGCATGGTCGTCGCACTCGATCGTGATGGCGCCGACCGTGTCCGGCAGCAGCGCGTCGCGCAGCCGATGAACGTCCTCCGGGCGCTGGGCAGCCCACACATGCCAGCTCATGTCGCGTTTATACAATACGCCAGCCACGCCTGCCACGAATAACGGCGGGCTATCGATCATCAAGACGTTCATTTCGGCGGTTTCCTCGATAGCGGAATGCTCGGATTAGGTTTTTTTTCTCCACTTCCGCTGGCTTTTTTACCGCTGTTTCTTTCGCCGCGCACTAGGCTCGTCGATCCGGGAAGAATGTCCTAATACCGCCCCGTTCAGCCATTTCTTCCGGCCCCAAGCAGCCGGCCCAGGCCGCCGGACGTGACCGACGTCATCTTCCATGATTCCCTTCGATTCCCTAACTTGAATAACGGCAGCGAATTTCCGCTGCCATCAACAGGCGGAGGAGTTTATTCATGGACGCTAATTTCATTGGTTCGGTGATTAACGCTTTACCGATGGATCAAATGATCGCCGGCCCATTAAACGCGATGATCAACGCGCAAACGCAGGCCGCGAAGAGTTATACGGATTTTCTGATGCAGGTCTGCATCCAGGGCGGCAAGGCGGTGGCCGTGCAGTTCGACTACGACGAAACGCTGGTGGACGAGAGCGGCGTCTCGAAGGGGGTCGTGCAGAAGACCATGCGGATCCCGCTGCTCGCCGCGGTCGTCCACCCGATCATCGCGATCGAGGAAGGCACGATCGACTTCGAGATGGAGATCACGCAGTCGGAAAAGGCGTCGTCGTCGACCGAGGGCAGCGGGGAGTTCAAGGCCAAGATCGGCTGGGGGCCCGTCAGCGTCAGCCTGTCCGGCCGCGTGTCGCACAAGTCGGAGCAGACGCGCAGCACCGACACGCGCGCGAAGTATTCGATCCACACGCAGATCAAGCGCCAGCAGCCGCCCGAAGCGCTGATGCGCGTGATCGACTTCCTGACCGACGCGGCGACCAAGCCGGCCGTCACCGCGGACAAGGCGAAGGAAGTGAAGCCGCTGCCCGCGACGCCGACCGACGGCACGCTGGTCGGCGAGACGTCGGGCAGCGGCGCGGGCGCGGGCGCCGCCGGCGCGGCGGGCGGCACGCCTGCGCAAGCCGGCACGCACCCGTAAGCGCCCGGGGCCGGCCATGATCAGGCTATTCAAACGGCGACGCGGCCCGGCCGCGCCCGACGACCCGCCGGCCGCCGCCGGCACGCCGCACGGGAGCACCGGTGCGCCGGGGGATGCGGGCGGGCCGGCGGAGCGACCGGTTCAGCCCGCGCCGCCCGCGCCACCGCATACCAGCGCCGCGCCGGGCGAGCCGGCGGGCGGGACGGCCGATGCGTCGGCCCCGCCGCCCGCGCCGAGCGCCGCCGATGCATCACCGGGCGGTCCGGCCGGCGCCGCGCCCGGCCCCGCCGCCGCGCCGCCGTCCGATGCGCCGCCCCCCGCGCCCCCTGCCGGCACGCCGCCCGGCGCGCCGGCGGACGCCGACCGCCCGCCGCCGCGCGGTATCGCGCTCGACGAGATCGCACGCGGCATGCAGCACGCCGCGGCGGCCGCGAACCAGCTGCTCGCGCACCAGTACACGGCGATGCTCGACCAGTTCTTCGACGAGCGCGACGACGGCCTGCTCGCGCCGCGCGAAGTGCAGGTCGCGCTCGACGCCGAACACACGATGCCGGTGCCGCTCGTCGCGCTCGCGACGCCGCGCGGCCTCGCGCTCGAGCGGATGGTCGTGCACCTGACGGTGCGCGGCGATTTCACCGAGGCGCTGCCGGCCGGCGGCCTCGCCGGCGACGACCAGCGCGGGCGCTTCTACGTGACGCTCGCGCCGCGCTCGTCGAGAAAGGACGCGCAAGGCAACCCGGGGCAGCGCGACACCGAGCACATCGATATCGAAATGCAGTTCGCGGCGCTCGCGCCGCCCGAAGCGATCATGCGCGTGATCGACGAATACACGCACCGCCTGGTGCCGCGCGCACGGCACGGCAACGAGGAGCACCACGATGGCGAACCAGCCTGAACGCACCGGCACGCAAGGCATCGAGCTGATCAAGCATTTCGAGGGCCTGCGGCTCGCCCGGTATCTCGATGCGGTCGGCAAGCCGACGATCGGCTACGGCCACCTGATCCTGCCGCACGAGCAGTTCACCCGCCCGCTCACGCAGGCCGAAGCCGACGCGCTGCTGAGACACGACCTGCGCGGCGCCGAGCTGAACCTGCGCAAGCTCGTGCGCGTGCCGATCACCCAGCAGCAGTTCGACGCGCTGATGTCGTTCGTCTTCAATCTCGGCGCGGGCCGGCTGCGATCGTCGACGCTGCTGCGTTACCTGAACGCCGGCGCGAGCGCCCGCGCGGCCGACCAGTTCCTGGTGTGGAACAAGGCCGGCGGCCGGCCGCTGGCGGGCCTCACGAAGCGGCGCCAGGCCGAGCGCGCGCTGTTTCTTTCGTGAGCGCCGCGCGCGGCGCAGGACGAACGTCACGGGCCGCCGACCCTGCCGTTCGCGCCATTCACCGCGCCGCGCGCCGCGCCTAAGCTGAAGCCGTCGCCTCACTCAAGGGCAACACGCGCCACCCCGACGAATCTCACGACAGGAGTCCAACATGAATGTCTTTCCGCCGTTCGATCACGCGAAGCCGCGCCGTTTCACCGTGCCGCGCGCGGCCCGCGCGTCACTTGCCGCAGTTGCAGCCGCAGTTGCAGCCGCGCTTGCCGTCGCCGCGGCCGCCACGCCGCAACCCGCGCTCGCCGCCGGCGCCGCGCCGCTGCCCGCGTATGCGGCCGACCTGCAGCGCACGTCGGTGTCGGGCCTGTCGTCCGGCGGCTTCATGGCCGCGCAGTTCGACGTCGCGTATTCGAGCCGGCTGATCGGCGCGGGCATCATCGCCGGCGGCCCGTTCTACTGTGCGGGCGCGAGCGAGCTGATCGCGCCGGCCGTCGCCGCGACCACGCTGTGCATGCAGCCGGTCGGCCCGGCGCCGTCCGCCGCCGACGCGCTGCGCGCCGCGCGCACGTTCGCGCAGCGCGACGAGATCGACGATCCGGCGAACCTGCGCCGCCAGCGCGTCTACGTGTTCAGCGGCGCGAAGGATACGGTCGTGTCGACGCGCGTCGTCGACCAGACCGCACGCTTCTACGAACTCGCGCAGGTGCCGCCCGCGAACCTCAAGTACCGGCGCCATCCGGACGCCGGCCACGCGTTCGTCACGGATCGCCCCGGCGACGCCGCGTGCAGCGCGAACGCGAGCCCGTACATCGACAACTGCGGCTTCGAGCAGGCGCACGACATCGTGCGCTGGATCTACGCGACGCCCGACCGGCCGCTCAACCCGCCCGCCGCGCAGGCCGGCGGCACGCTGCTCGCGTTCGACCAGCGCGCGTTCGATCCGCAGCAGCGCGCGTCGCTCGGCGATACGGGCTACGTGTACGTGCCCGCCGAATGCGAGCGCGCGTCGTGCGCGGTGCATGTCGTATTCCACGGCTGCGTGCAGAACGTCGCGACGGTCGGCGAACGGATGATCCGCGGCGTCGGCTACAACGAGATCGCCGACACGAACCGGCTGATCGTGCTCTATCCGCAGGTCGCGAAGTCGGGCGTGAACCCGCTCGGCTGCTGGGATTTCTGGGGCTATACGAACGCCGAGCCGACGCAGCCCGGCTTCTATCGCCGCGACGCGCCGCAGATGGCCGCCGTGATGCAGATGGTGCAGCGCCTCGGCGCGCCGCGCCAATGAGCGGCGCGCCGCCGCTTCGACGACTCTCACACGACAAGGACACGCCATGCTCTCCACCCTCATCGCCCAATGGGAAAGCGCGAACCTCAACGCGCTCCAGCTTTACGGCAAGGTCGTCGCGCAGACGACCGGCGCCGGCGGCACGCCGCACGGCCCCGCGTGGCGCGCATTCGCGCACACCGCGCTGCTGACCGGGCACCGCTATCTCGACGCGTGCCAGGCCGCCGCCGACACGCTGTGGCGCGACCAGATCGCGCAGCTCGGGCTGCGCGGCTCGGCTGCGGCCGTCAAGGAACTCGCCGCGCTGAACGCCGATCTCGCGACGCGCTTCACGCAGAGCCATCTGCAGCACGCGGGCGCGCTGGCCGACGCCGCCGCGCAGTGCCTCGACGATCTGGGCCGCACGCGCGGCCCCGGCGACGCCGCGATGGCGTTCGGCCGCTTCGCGGGCGACCTGCACGCGCAGGCCCGCGCACACGCGCTGCACGTGTCGTCGCTGGCAACGGGCGTCGCGCCGGCGCTCGCGCAATGGGCCGACCGCAACCTGCGCGACGACGCCGGCGGCGACGCGACGGAGCAGCCGTCATGAACATCCGGCTGCGGTTCGTGAACCGCTCGAACGATTGCGGCAACAGCGAGGTGGTGCTGTTCCAGCGCGACGTGGTGCCCGATCTCGACGCCTTTGCGATCGCGTGGAAGGTCATCCGTTTCTGCGGCCGCGACTGCTTTCATCCGTTCGCCTACTCGACCGACATCGACATCGCGCTCGGCGACGAGCACGGCAACTTCTCGCCGCGCGTCGCCGCGCCGCCGGGCGCGCGCTTCATGATCGACGCGCTGCCGAACGGGCGCGGCCGGCTCGAGCCGGACCCGGCCGGCAGCGAAGGCGGCGACATCGAGGTCGTGAACCGGCTCGCGCGCGGCGCGGTGAACGTCAACGCGTTCAGCGAAGGCCGGCTGCTCGCCGCGAAGCACGCGGTCGCGCCGGGGCAGAAGGCGGTGTTCCGGTTCACGCCGACGCTGTGGATCGGCGTCGCGTCGCAGGTGCAGGAAGGCCATGCGCTGAACGCCGCGGTGCTGTCGAGCGCCAGCACGCTGCTGCCGCTCGCGGGCCTCGCCGCCGCGGACATCGTGATGACGGGCGGCGGCACCGGCGCCGACGCGCAGCCGTTCGGCTTCGCGCTCGAGCAGGTCGTGCGGCTGTAGCGCCCGAAACGGCTTCATGTTCGATTTTTCCGGTTCGACGGGCTGGCGCCAGCGCCAGGCCCGTGGACCGGCAGGCAGGTGCGCGGCAAACCGATTGCCGCTTTCTTCAACTCAAGGAGCAACGACGTGGATATCCAGCTGAACCTGATCAACCGTTCCAACGATGCCAACAACTCGAGCATCGTGATCTTCCAGAAGAACGTCGCGACCGATTTCGACGAACTCGCGATCGCATGGAAGGTGATCCGCAACTGCGGACAAGGCGACAACCATCCGTTCAAGTTCCCGATGACGATGAGCGTGAGCGCGAGCGACAGCTACGGCAACTATATGCCGCAGCAGAACGCGACCAACGGCCAGGTGTTCCAGGTCGTGCGCTCCAGCTCGGGCGACGTGCTGCAGCTCGGCGGCGACCCGGGCGCGAGCAGCGAGGTGCAGGTGCGCAACGACCTGCCGGCCGGCGCCGTGAATGCGACGATCTACAAGGACGGCAGCGCGCTTGCGCGCAAGACGTCGATCGCGCCGGGCCAGAAGGCCGTGTTCCAGTTCAAGCCGACGCTGTGGATCGGCGTCGCGTCGCAGATCGAACAGGGTGCGCTGCTGAACTCGGCGGTGATCTCCGACATCAACGCGGAACTGTCGCTGCTCGGCATCGCGAGCGCCGACATCGTGATGACGGGCGGCGGCCCGGGCCCGCGCTCGCTGCCGTTCACGTTCCGCCTCGAAAACGTCGTGATGGCGTAACGCCCGATGCGTGCCGGCGGGCTTCGCCCGCCGCCCTTCAATCAGTCCTACGAAACAAGGCGAATCATGGACATCAAGCTCAACTTCATCAACCTGTCGAACGACGTCAACAACAGCCAGGTGGTGATCTTCCAGAAAAACGTATCGACCGATTTCGACGAGCTGTCGATCGCGTGGAAGGTCATCACCAACTGCGGTCGCGGCGACAACCATCCGTTCGTGTTCCCGCTGAAGACGACCGTCTCCGCGAGCGACGCCGACGGCAACTACATGCCGCAGAAGCGCGCCGACAACGGCCAGTTGTTCAGCGTGTCGCGCACGACGTCCGGCAACGTGCTCGCGCTGTCCGGCGCGGCGTCGACGTCGCGCGAGATCCAGCTGCGCAACGACCTGCGCCAGGGCGCGATCACCGCGTCGGTGTTCAAGGACAGCCGCCTGCTCGCGCGCAAGACCGGCATCGTGCCGGGCCAGAAGGCCGTGTTCGAGTTCAAGCCGACGCTGTGGATCGGCACCGCGTCGCAGATCGAACAGGGCGCGGTGATGAACTCGGCGGTGATCTCCGACATCAACACCGAGCTGTCCCTGCTCGGCATCGCGAGCGCCGACATCGTGATGACGGGCGGCGGCGGCGGCACGAGCGCGACGCCGTACCAGTTCAAGCTTGCGAACATCGTGATGGGCTGACGGTGCGGCTCGGGCGGCGGTGCCGTGCGCCGTCGCCCGACTGCGTCACCCCGCCCTGCGCACGGGCACCCCTCGCGAGAAATACTTCGCGCCCGCCACGCACCCGACGACGATCGCCGTCACCGCGATCATCGACGCCGGCACCGGCTCGTGCAGCAGCCCGGCGGCCAGCACGAGCCCGAAGAACGGCTGCAGCAGCTGCAGCTGGCCGACGCCCGCGATGCCGCCGAGCGCGAGCCCGCGATACCAGAACACGAAGCCGATCAGCATGCTGAACAGCGACACGTACGCGAGCCCCCACAGCGCGCCGGCGTCGATGCCGTCGAACGTCGCGGGCCGCGTGACCCACGCGAGCGGCAGCATCACCGGCAGCGACAGCACGAGCGCCCACGAGATCACCTGCCAGCCGCCGAGCTGCCGCGACAGGCGCGCGCCTTCCGCATAGCCGAGCCCGCACGCGACGATCGACGCGAACATCAGCGCATCGCCGACCGGCGACGCCTCGCCGCCGTTGCGCAGCGCGAACGCCGCCACCGCGGCGCTGCCGACCAGCGAGAAGATCCAGAACGGCAGCCGCGGCCGCTCGCCGCCGCGCCACACGCCGAACAGCGCGGTCGCGAGCGGCAGCAGCCCGACGAACACGATCGCATGGGCCGACGTCACGTGCCGCAGCGCAAGCGCCGTCAACAGCGGAAAACCGACCACGACGCCGAGCGCGACGATCGCCAGCGATACGGTTTCGCCGCGCGTCGGCCGCGGCTGCTTCAACGCGACGAGCAGCAGCAGGCCGAGCGCGCCGGCGATCGACGCGCGCGCGAAGGTCAGGAACATCGGGTCGAGCCCCTGCACGGCGACGCGCGTCGCCGGCAGCGAGCCGCTGAAGATGATCACGCCCAGCATGCCGCTGAGCCAGCCGTCGGTGGACTTTTGCACGGGAATTCCTGATCGAGGATGAATCCCCGATGATCCGCCGCGCGGAAAAAGCGCGTAAGCTACAGCACAATACAATTGCACCAAACTGTACTGGACAAATTTCCGTACAGTTTACGAACCGCGCCATGACCCGCCTCGCCCAGGAACCCGCTTCGCCTCCCCCGCCGCGCACGCGCGTGGAAACCGTGATGGACACGCTGCGCGCGCGGATCGCGAGCCGCGCGCTGATGCCCGGCGCGCGCGTGCCGTCGATCCGGATGATGGCCGATGCGCTGCACGTGTCGAAATCGACCGTCGTCGACGCATACGAGCGGCTCGCCGGCGAAGGCGTGCTCGTCGCGCGGCGCGGCTCGGGCTTCTACGTATCGGGCCACGCGCCGCCGCTCGCGCTCGCCGATCTCGCGCCGCGCCTCGACCGCGAGCTCGACCCGCTGTGGCTCACGCGCCAGTCGCTCGAATCCGGCGCGGCCGCGGCGAAACCCGGCTGCGGCTGGCTGCCGCCGTCGTGGCTGCCCGACGACAGCCTGCGGCGCGCGCTGCGCGCGGCATCGCGCGACGAAGCGGATGCGCTCACCGACTACTCGACGCCGCTCGGCCTGCCCGCGCTGCGCCAGCAGCTCGCGTGGCGGCTCGCGCAGCACGGCATTCATGCGGAGCCCGCGCAGATCGTGCTGACCGACAGCGGCACGCATGCGCTCGATCTCGTGTGCCGCATGCTGCTCGAACCGGGCGACACGGTGATGCTCGACGATCCGTGCTACTTCAACTTCCAGGCGCTGCTGCGCGCGCACCGCGCGCGCATCGTCAGCGTGCCGTACACGCCGGCCGGCCCCGATCTTGCACGCTTCGAGCAGACGCTGGCCGAGCACCGGCCGCGCCTGTACATCACCAACGCGGCGCTGCACAACCCGACCGGCGCGACGCTCACGCCGCCCGTCGCGCACCGGCTGCTGACGCTGGCCGCCGAGCACGGGCTGCTGATCGTCGAGGACGACATCTTCGCGGATTTCGAGCGCGTGCCCGCGCCGCGTCTCGCAGCGTTCGACGGGCTGTCGCGCGTGGTGTCGATCGGCAGCTTCTCGAAGACGCTGTCGGCCGCGATACGCTGCGGCTACATCGCCGCGCGCGCGGAATGGATCGAGCCGATCGTCGACCTGAAGCTCGCGACGTCGTTCGGCAACGCGCCGCTCGGGGCGAACGTCGTGCACCGGCTGCTCGTCGACGGCACCTACCGGCGGCATCTGGACAGCCTGCGCACGCGGCTCGCCGATGCGATGGGCGAGACGGTCCGGCGGCTCACGCGCACCGGGCTCGGCATCTGGACCGAGCCGCGCGGCGGCCTGTTCGTCTGGGCGGAACTGCCCGACGGGCTCGACGCCGCGCGCGTCGCGCGCCACGCGCTCGCCGACGGCGTCGTGTTCGCACCGGGCAACGTGTTCAGCGCATCGCACGGCGCGACGTCGTTCCTGCGTTTCAACGTCTCGCGCTGCAAGGGGCCGGCGGTGTTCGACGCGCTGACGCGGGCGATGGATGCGGCGCGGCGCGACGAACGCGCGGGGGCGGCGCTGGAAGCGAACGAACGCGCGCCAGCGCGCTAGGACATCTCGCAGAAACGCAGCCGGTTGCCGAACGGATCGGTGATCTGCATCTGCCGGCCCCAGTCGAGCGCGTCGACGCCGGGCCGCGCGTACGCATAGTTCTTCTCGATCAGCTCGTGATGCAGCACATCGATGTCCTCGACCGGGATGAAGGTCACCGCGCCGGGCGTGCTGTCGCCGTGATGCTCGCTCAGGTGCAGCACCACCGCATCGCGCCTGACCTGCGCATAGAGCGGCAGCCCCGGTTCGAAGCGATGCTCCCAGTCGAGCGTGAAGCCGAGATAGTCGAGATAGAAGCAGTACGCCTTCTCGATCGAGAAAATGCGCAGGATGGGAATGGCGTTGATCAGCGGCATCGTTCGGGGCCTCGCGGTGGGATGGGCCGCGGCCGGGTCGGCGGCCGCGGCGCGCGTGCCATCATACCGCGCCGCGCTTCACGTCACGCTTCGTGCGCGTGCGCGCGCGCCCGCACGTCCGCGAGCGACACGTCCACCAGCAGGCGCCCGGTATCGAACACCGTCTCGAGCGCCTCCTCCCAGTCGCCCTCGATCGCGCGATCGTCCCACGCGAGCGGCAGCGTCGCGGTGCGCCATTCACCGGTGCGGCGGTTGCGCAGCAGCGTCAGGCGGCCCTTCTTCGAGCGCTTGCCCGCATCGGTGACGGGATCCTTGCAGACGTCGTGCCACACGCCGCCGCGCCGGATCGCCGAGCACTTCATCGCGAAACGCTGCGTGTCGCGGTTCACCTGCTGCAGCAGCGCGCCGCCCATCCCGAACACGACGTTGCCGGCCGCATAGCCCGCATCGTCGAGCGCGGACAGGATCGCCGCGATCGACGTGGCGTCCACGCCGTCGCCCTGGATCACGCGCACATGATTCAGCACGCGCCGGCCCTTGCCGTTGAGCGTCGCGCCGAACGACGCGTCGAGCGCACGCACCGTCTGCAGCACGATCGTCACCGGGTCGCCGGAGTCCGGGCGCACGACGAGCGTCGCGCCCGAGTCGATCACCGCCTGCTTCAGCTCGCCGCCCCATATTTCGAGCGCGGCGAACAGATCGTAGGAGTCCGACACGACCGATACGATCGCGCCCGGCAGCCCGAAGCGGCGCAGCATGTTGCGATACGCGTCGGCCTCGCCTTCGCGGCCCCACGACGTGATCGTGCTGTGCTCGGCCGCCGGCACCGAATACGCGGCCATCGGCTCCCGGTAGAAGCGGTTGGCGGCGAGCACGCCGAGCACCGTATCCGATCCCATGAAGCTCACGAGGTGTGCGGCGCCGCCGATCGCCGCCGATTCCGCGCTCGACACGCCGCGCGCGCCGAAGTCGTGCAGCTTGAACGGCAGCTGCGTCATGTCGTCGTCGGTCTTCTCGAGGAAGCCGCGAATCGTCTGCCGCAGGTGCCAGCTCTGCGTCGCGACCGTCACCGGATACCACACGCGCAGCAGCATCGTCTCGAGGTACGACGCGAGCCAGAACACCTGCGGGTCGTCGCATTCGACGGTCATCAGCACGTTGTGTGTCGGCACCACCGCGCCTTCCGGCACCGCGCGGATCTTCACCGGCAGGTAGCCGTCGTAGCGCTCGACGATATGGCGCCACCCCGCTTCGTTGAACGGCTCGCCGTGCACCGCGAAGAAATCGCGCGCGTCGTCGATCATCGCGTGCGTGACCGGCTTGCAGAGGTACTCCTTCAGCAGCATCTGCAGGCCGAAGAACAGCGTGCGGTCGTAGCGGCCGCCGCGCGATTCGACGTACGAGAACATCGCAGTCGCGTCGGCCGGATATTGCAGGAAATGGGACGCCTTGTACGAATCCGTGTTGAGGATCGGGTTGGCGAGAACCGCGGCAAAGCCGCCGAGATCGTTTTGCATGGCTAGAGCTCCTCTAGGCCGTTGGGAAACCGTCGCGTCTGTCGCGACGGTGGAATGCGGGGAATCAGCGGATCACAGCTTCCCCAGGAAGTGATACGCGATGTCGAAGTGATCCTCGAACATCACGCCGCGCATCTGCGCGAATTCGTTGAGCGGCACCCAGCGCGCCTTGTCGGCGTCGTCGCTACCCTTCACGCGCGGCAGTTCGCCGGTCGGGAAATTGAACAGGCACGCGTGCGTGATCGTGCGGCCGCGCAGCGAGCGGGTCGGATGGTCGAACACCTGGCGATCCTTCAGCGAGCCGCGCAGCACGGGTTCCGGCAGCTTCAGGCCGGTTTCCTCGCGCAGTTCGCGAATGCACGCGGTATCGAGGCGCTCGTCCTGGTTCACGAAACCGCCCGGCAGCGCCCACAGCCCGCGGCCCGGCTCGCTGCGCCGGCGCACCAGCAGGATGTGGCCCGAGTGCACGACCACCGCATCGACGGTCACGAACGTGACCGGATACGGCGCCGCCGCCCACGCCTTGCGGTACGCGGCGATGAACTCGGCTTCCGCCTTCAGCTGCGCGAATTCGGGCTGCGTGCGAAAGCGCTCGAGCCAGCCGAACACGGGTTCGGGCACGGCCCACTGCACGAAGCTGTTGGTGCGTTCCGCGAAATACTGGTCGCGGATTTCGGTGGCGGAGATGTCTTCCGTCGCGTCGACGTCGAGCAGCGTCCACTGCGGGAACATCCGCAGGTAATACGACGACGCGTCCTTCTCGTGGCCGATCAGCCCGACCTTGCGCTGCGACACGTCGCCGAGCGCGGATGCAACCGCGTCCTGCACCCAGCGCACCCAGTCGCCGTCGTTGTAGGTCGAATCCTGCACCGGCGCGATCGTCACGCGGTCGCGCTCCGACGCGTCGAGCAGCGAGGCCAGCATCTGGCTGCGCTCGTCGAACGAAAACGGATCCTTGATGGTGCGGGGCTTGTCGGTCGACCCGATCAGCACGCAAACGCGCTCGGCCTGGCTCAATGCCGACTTCAGCACGTTCAGGTGGCCACGGTGCGGGGGCTGGAAACGACCAATGAAAACAAGTGCGTCGAAACGCTTTGAGTGCTGCGTACTCATGAGGCTCCCTCAAGAGATGGATACGCTTCGGGTCTGTCCCGAAGGCATGGAACGAATCGTAGGCGTTTTTTTGAGATGGGTCAATCGAGCGCGTGCTCGACTTGACGTTGTCTGACGGAAATCGCGAGACTGGCGCGCTACACTCGACTTCATCCGGACCTGCGCGCACGCGCCCCTATCATGAGGATCTCAGTCAGCCGAATCATCGGCGTCGATCGCAGGCGCCTCTTCACGTGGTCGCAGGATTACGCGCGGCGGCTCGTGTGGGACAGCTTCCTGACCGACGCGTACCTGCTCGACGGCATGACGGCGGACGTCGGCATCGATGCGTTCTGCCGCAGCCGCACGGGCGCGACGATGGTGTCGCGCTACGTCTCGTACCAGCCGCCGCAGGTCGCGGCAATCGAGATGGTCGACGGCCCGCGGGTGCTCGCGCGATTCAGCGGGAGCTGGAATTTCACCGCACGCGCGCCGTCCTCCACCGAGGTGAAGTTCACGTACCACTTCCGCGCGCGGCCGTCATGGCTGCGCTGGCTCGTCGAGCCGCTGTTCGCCGCGTTCTATCTCGTGCAGACGCGCCGGCGCCTCGATTCGTTCAAGCGCTGGGCCGAAGCGGAGGCCGCGCCGCGTTGACGCGCGGCTCACGCGCCGCCGCGCGCCACCTGCTGCCTGACTTCCGCCCGCGCGCCGAGCGCGGCCGCGATCGCATCGACCGCATCGGCCGCGCGTGCCGCGCCGCACATGAACGCATCGACCGCCGCGAAACCGTGCTCGGGCCACGTATGGATCGTGATGTGCGATTCGGCGAGCAGCACGACGCCCGTCACGCCATGCTCGCCGCCGAAATGATGGAAGTGCGCGCCGATCACGCGCGCGCCCGCGCGCCGCGCCGCGTTCGTCAGCACCGCTTCGAGCCGCGCGACGTCGCGCAGCAGCGCCGCATCGACGCCGCCGAGGTCGGCCAGCACGTGCGAGCCGAGTGTCGCGTGCGGCGGTGCGATACCGTCATGCGCGCTCATTTGTGCGACCCGTACGACGAGTAGCCGCTGCGGGCCGACGAACTGCCCCACCCGCTCGTGCCGCCGCCACCGCCGCCGCCCGACGGCGAGCAGCTGAACAGCGTCACGACGATCAGCGCGTAGATCCCGTACAGGATGTGCTTCACGATTCGCCTCCATCCTGCGCGAAACCCTTCCACACCCATTCGGGCAACCACAGCACGAGCAAGCCGATCAGCACGTACACCGTGCGGCTGTTGAACGCGAACAGCGCCTCGAAGTTGAGGAACACGAGCAGCGCGCTGAACAGCACCGGCAGCGGCGCGAAGCTGTGCGGACGCTTGTCTTTCGCTTCGACGCCGGCAAGGGTCGCTGCCGCGGTCGCCGCCGCGCCGCCCGCCGCCAGCGCCGGCACGCCGAAGCGCTCGGCGAGCTTGCCGGCCGAGATCCGCTGCGCGCGCGACCAGACGATCTCGTTCGCGCTGCGCTCCATCGTCAGCTTGTCGTTCTGCCAGCCGTAGTCGACGATCGACGTGCGATCGCCCACCTGCACGCGCCAGTTGAACGCGCCGACCACGTACACGACCTCCGAGCCGTACGCGTCGCGCTTGCGGTAGGTCTTGCCGTCGTCGATCACTTCGGCATCCCCATGAATCGTCGGCCAGTGATCGAGCACGCCCACGCGCTCCCAGCGCCCTTCGCTCTGCACGAGCCACAGCAGGCCGCGCTTCGGATGCAGCAGCAGGTATTCGTCCCACGTCTCGTTGTCGCCCGGCACCTTGCAGCGCATCATGCCGATCACCGTGTACTTCGCGCCGTCGAACGTGCCGGCCGCGCCGAGTTCAAGCGCGCCCTTCACCGCGTCGAGCTCGCGCTGCTTCGCGAACACCGTCTGCTGGTCGGCCGTGCACTGCACGCCCGCATGACAGCTGCCGCACACGACGTAATCGGCGACGTTCGGCGCATACGACAGCGGCGCGCCGCAGCTCGGGCACGCGAACGGCTTCATCTCCGCGCCGCGCGGCTCGCGCGACTCGGTCTCGATGTCGCGCAGCCCGGTGAACGCGAGCGCGTCGAACGTCATCGCTTCGCCCGCATACACCACCGGCTTGCCGCCCGCCCCCGCATCGGAATAATCGAACGTCGCGAACGCATTGCCGGTGCGCAAGTCCGCGACGCGCGCCTGCCAGCCTTCGCCGACACGAAACGGCAGTTCCCCGTCGCCGCCCGTGCAGCGCGCGGTGCGCAGGTCCGACACGAGGTAGTCCTGGCCGCCGAAAGCGACCTGCACGCCCGGCTGCAACGCCTGGAACGCGGGCCAGGAGCCGAGCGCGTCGTCGGGCTGGCGCACCGTGACCGCATACTGGCCGGACGCGTCCGACAGCCAGCCGAACGTGCCGTCGTCGAACACGACGTACCACTCGCTCCACCCGCCCGCGTCGTAGCTCATCTGCAGCCGGCCGAGCACGGTGAACGCCAGCTTGCCGTAGCGGCCCGCGGTGCCGATCTGGAGCGGCGACGCATCGTCGAGCACCGCGGCCAGCTCGCCGATCCGTTCGACGTCCTCGCCGCGCTTGAGCAGCGTGCTGCGGCAGAACGCGCAGACGGCCATCACCGCCGCCGCCGAGCGGAACATGACCGGCGCGCCGCACTGGGGGCACGAAGTACTGAACATGCGCAACGCTTATTGGGTAAGTTTCGCGAGAATCTCCGCTTTCGCGCGCGCGTATTCGTCGTCGGTCACGAGCCCCTTGTCGTGCAGTGCCTTCAATTGTTCGAGGCGCTGCACGTAATCGGGCGCGGCCGCTGGTGGGGTCGGCTGCGCAGCGGCGGCCGTCGGCTGCGCGGCGGCGGGCTGCGCGCTGCCCGCGAGCTGGCCGGCCATCGCCTGTCCGATCGCCGCGCCGGCCGCGAGGCCCGCGCCGACGCCGGCGAGGCCGCCGGGGTTCTGCGCGGCGAGCGGAATCGCTTGCGCAGTCTGGTATTGCGTGACGCGGCCGAGATCGCCCGCCATGCCGGCGCCGATCCGCAGGTCGAGCGCCTTCTGCAGTTCGGCCGGCAACGACACGCTCTCGACCGCGAACGCATCGAGCGCGAGGCCGTAGCGCGTGAAGATCGGCACGAGCGCCTCGGCCACCCGCTGCGACAGCAGCGACTGGTTCGCGGCCATGTCGACGAACGCGACGTCGGCGCCGCCGAACACGGTGCTCATCGCGGTCACCACGAGGTTGCGCAATTGCTGCTCGACGTCGTCGACCGTGTATTGCGCGCGCGTGCCGCTGATCTCTCGATGAAACGCGGTTGCGTCGACGATCCGGTACGAGTAGATGCCGAACGCGCGCAGCTGCACGAAGCCGAACTCGCGATCGCGGATCGTCACCGGCTGCGCGGTGCCCCAGCGCCGGCCGAGCTGCAGCCGCGTGCTGAAGAAATAGACATCCGACTTGAAAGGCGACTGAAAGAGTTTGTCCCAGTTGCGCAGGTACGTGAGGACCGGCAGCGTCTGGGTCGTCAGCGTGTAGAGGCCAGGCTGGAACACGTCGGCGATCTTGCCTTCGTTGACGAACACCGCGACCTGCGACTCGCGCACGGTCAGCTTGCCGCCGTACTGGATCTCCTGGTCTTCCATCGGATAGCGCCACGCGAGCACGCCGTCGGTGTCTTCCGTCCATTGCAGGACGTCGATGAATTGCTTGCGGATGAACGAACCGATACCCATCACAGTCTCCTCGGACGCGCGCGGCGTCAGGTCAGGCACGCGGCATTGATGATGCCGACGACGAGCGATGCCGTGCCCATCAGGCCGCCCATCGCGGCGTTGCGATCCTCGATCGCGTGATTCATGCCGGGCATCATGCGGGTCAGCCCTGCATAAGTCAGCACCTGCACGAGCATCGCGCCCACCGCCCACATCACGACCGCGCCGAGCGTCGAGTTGTGCGCGATGCTCGACGCGAGCGTGAGGCAGAAACCGACCAGCGCGCCGCCGAACGACAGCATCGCGGCGACGTTGCCGTCGCGGATCAGCGCCAGCTCGTCGAACGGGGTGACCTTCAGGTACACTGCCGCGAACGCCAGCAGCAGCACGAACGCCGACAGTAAATGAACCGCATAAGAAAAGGCACTATTCATTCTTTTCCCCGGATTGTGTGCTCGGTTCGCCGCCCCGCGGTTGGCCGCCCCTCGGAAATCCGCGCCAGTATATCCACATTGCCGACGCCGACACAACGGACGCCCCATGCTGCATAGGCGCGCGCTCGTCCTGTCGATTCTCGTGCTCGCGTCGTGCGGGCTCGGCTACGAACTGATCAGCAGCGCGCTGTCGAGCTACCTGCTCGGCGATTCGATCCTGCAGTTCTCGTCGGTGATCGGCTGCTACCTGTTCGCGATGGGCGTCGGCTCGTGGCTCGCAAAGTTCGTCGACGACGACGACGTGCTCGACCGCTTCGTCGACATCGAGTTGCTCGTCGGCCTGCTCGGCGGCGTATCGGCCGCGCTGCTGTTCGCGGTGTTCGCCTGGCTCGCGGCACCGTTCCGCGCGGCGCTCTACGCGCTCGTGTTCGCGCTCGGCGTGCTGATCGGGATGGAGATCCCGCTCGTGATGCGCGCGTTCCAGCAGCGGCGCCAGGCGTTTCGCCACACCGTCAGCGAAGTGCTCAGCTTCGACTACCTCGGCTCGCTCGCCGTGTCGCTGATCTTCCCGCTCGTGCTCGCGCCGCGCCTGGGCCTGCTGCGCACGAGCTTCCTGTTCGGCATCCTGAACGCGCTGGTCGCACTGTGGACCACCCACCTGTTCCGCGACGAGATCCGCCACGTGCGCGCGAAGCTGATGCGCGCGTCGCTCGTGCTCGGGCTGCTCGTCGCCGGCTTCGCGTTGTCGGGCCGCATCACGCACTGGGCCGAGCACGGCGTGTACGGCGACGAGACGATCTACTCGGAGACCACCCCGTACCAGCGGATCGTGCTGACGCAATGGCACGACGACATGCGGCTCTACCTGAACGGCAACCTGCAGTTCTCGTCGCGCGACGAGCACCGCTATCACGAGGCGCTGATCCATCCGGCGCTCGAGGCGCTGCCGTGGGCGAAGCGCGTGCTCGTGCTCGGCGGCGGCGACGGCCTCGCGGTGCGCGAGCTGCTGAAGCACCGGAACATCGAGCAGATCACGCTCGTCGATCTCGATCCGGCGATGACGAAGCTGTTCTCGACCTCCGCGCCGCTCGTGAAGCTGAACCAGAACGCGCTGAAGGACCCGCGCGTGCGCGTGATCAACGACGACGCGGTGCGCTGGCTCGAATCGAACGCCGACGTGTACGACGCGATCGTCGTCGACTTCCCCGATCCGACCAACTTCGGCCTCGGCCGCCTCTATTCGGTGCCGGTGTTCCGGCTGCTCGCGCGGCACCTGTCGGAGAACGGCTATACGGTGATCCAGTCGACGTCGCCGTACTTCGCGCCGCACGCATACTGGACGATCGTCGCGACGCTGCGCGAGGCGGGCCTCAACACCTGGCCGTACCACTGCTACGTGCCGTCGTTCGGCGACTGGGGCTTCGTGATCGCCGGCAAGCGCCGCGACTTCACGGTGCCCGCACGCTACTCGGTGCCGACGCGCTGGCTCGATGCGCACACCGCCGCCGGGATGTTCCACTTCCCGGCCGACATGCCCGCGCTGCCGATGTCGCCGAACGAACTCAACGACCAGCCGCTCGTGCGCCGCTTCGACGACGACTGGAAACACGTGCTGCGTTGATGGACCGCCGCACCTTCATCGTCGCGTCGGCCGCCGCCTCGCTCGCCGCGTGCGGCCGTCTCGGCTGGACCGAGACCACGCCGCGCATCGACTATCCGGGCATGCGCGAAGGCCATGCGCTGCGCGATCATGCGGCGCTGCCGCCGCCGTCCGGCACGCTCGACACCGACGTCGCGATTCTCGGCGCGGGCGCGGCCGGCCTGTCGTGCGCGTGGCAGCTCGCGCGCGCCGGCCACCGCAAGTTCGTCGTGCTCGCCGGCCCGGAATTCGGCGGCAACGCGGCGGGCGGCCGCTTCGGCGAGCTCGGCTATCCGAAGGGCGCGCACTACCTGCCGCTGCCGTCGCGCGAATCCGCGCACCTGCGCGACATGCTCGCCGATCTCGGCGTGATCGAATCCGCGCCATATGCCGCGCGGCCCGTCTACGACGAGCGCGCGCTCGTGCACGCGCCCGACGAGCGGCTCTTCATCGCGGGCCAGTGGCAGGACGGCCTCGTGCCGGCGGCCGGCATCGGCGCGGACGAACTCGCGCAGCACGCGCGCTTCTTCGCATACATGGACACGCTGCGCACCGCGCGCGGCGCCGACGGCCGCAAGGCGTTCTGCATCCCGCTCGCGGAATCGTCGCGAGATCCACGCTGGCGCGCGCTCGACACGCACACGTTCCGGCACTGGCTGCTCGACAACGGCTATACGGCGCCGTCGCTGCACTGGTATCTGAACTACTGCTGCCGCGACGATTACGGTGCAGGTTATGAGCATGTGTCCGCATGGGCCGGGCTGCACTACTTCTCGTCGCGCGCCGGCCATGCGAGCGACGCCGGCGACGGCGCGGTGCTGACCTGGCCCGATGGGCTGCATACGATGGTGACGAAGCTGTCAGCGTCGATCTCCGCGCGCACCGGCTCGAACGGCTGGTCGCAAGCCGGCTTCGCGGTGCGCGCGACCGAACGCGCGGGCGGCGTCGACGTGCTGTGTGCGCGCGTCGACAACGGCACGCTCGCCACCTTCACGGTGCGGGCGCGGCGCGTCGTCAGCGCGATGCCGCTGTTCGTCGCCGCACGCGTGTTTCCGCAACTGCATGCGTACGGCTTCGAGCCCGCGCGCGACCTGCCGCCGCGCGCGCCGTGGCTCGTGTCGAACTTCCTGCTCGACGGCATGCCGGACGAAGCGGCCGGCGTGCCGCTCGCGTGGGACAACGTCGTCTACGGCGGCGCGGGGCTCGGCTACGTCGTGTCGACGCATCAACTGATCCGGATGTCGCCGCCGACGCGCTCGGTGTTTTCCGCATACCAGTCGCTGGACACGCGCACGCCCGACGACACGCGCCGCTGGCTGGCCGCCGCAAAACCCGACGAACTGCGCGAACAGGCGGCGACCGACCTGCGCGCCGTGTACGGGCGCGAGCTGTGGAAGCATGCACGCGCGCTCGAGATCACCGTGCGCGGCCACGCGATGGCGACGCCCGACGTCGGCTTCCTGAGCCGGCCGGGGCTGCTCGCGCTGCGCGATGCCGACGGCCCGGTCGTGTTCGCGCATGCGGACCTGTCCGGGTTGTCGCTGTTCGAGGAAGCATCGTACTGGGGCGTGCGCGCCGCGCAGCGCGTGCTCGCGTGACGTTCGGAATCGCGATGGCTTACGCGTTGCTTTCACGTGATGCGCCGCCCGCTGTTTCGTCGTTGCCGCACGGCCGGCAGCCGCTATAATCGCGCCACATTCCGACTGCATCATGCAGGCCGGCCGCGCCGCATCATCGCGCGGGCCCGCACCACTGCGACAACAACAATGAACCGAACCATCCGACGCCTTCGCCCGCACGCGAGCGCCATCGTCCGCGTGCTCGCCTGTGCGGCGCTGCTCGGCGCCCCGCTCGTGCTGCGCGCCGCCGACGGCACGAAAGCCACGCCCGCCAGCGCGCCCGCGCGCTACATCGTGGTCGATACCGGCCACACGCCCGCGCGCCCGGGCGCGACCGGCGCCAGCGGCCGCGTCGAATACCTGTACAACCTCGACCTGTCGGGCGCCGTCGCCGAACGGCTCGGCGCGCACGGCGACCGCGTGCTGCGCACGTCGGCGGACGGCCGCGAGATCGCGCTCGACCAGCGCGCGACGCAGGCAACGGATGCCAGCCTGTTCGTGTCGATCCATCACGACTCGATGCAGCAGCAGTTCATCGACGCCGGCCGGCAGCGCGAATTCCACGGCTTCGCGGTGTTCGTGTCGGAGCGCAACCCGCATTACGCGGAGAGCCTGCGCTGCGCGAAGGCGATCGCCGAGCGGCTGATCGCGTCCGGCGAGACGCCGTCGCTGTATCACGCGCAGCCGATCCGCGGCGAGAACCGCCCGCTGATCGATCCGCGCCTCGGCATCCATCGTTTCGACGATCTCGTCGTGCTGCGCACCGCGCCGGTTCCGGCCGTGCTCGTCGAAGCGGGCGTGATCGTCAATCCCGACGAAGAGAAGCGGCTCGCGCGGCCCGACACGATCCGGCGCCTGTCCGCCGCGATCGCGGGCGGGATCGATGCGTGCACCGCGCCCGCGTGAGCGCGCACCGTTTCGTCGTCCAAGGTTTTCACCCAGCCAGGAGCTTCCACATGAAAAAGAAAACGCTCGTCGCATCGTGCGCGCTGTTCGCGGCGCTCGCCGTTCCATTTGCCGCGCACGCCGCGGGCTGCTCGAAGCCGCGCAGCGCCTTCGACCAGGTGTACTGCAGCAGCACGCAGTTCTCGCAGCTCGACCGCGAGCTGAACGACCAGTACGGCCGCCTGCGCAAGCAGTTGAGCGGCGACCAGCAAGGCACGCTGAAGACCGGGCAGCTCGCGTGGCTGAAGCAGCGCGACGACAAGTGCAGCTATACGCGCGACGACGGCTACTACGTGAACCTCGAATGCGCGATCGACATGACGCAGTCGCGCCTGTCGTTCCTGCGCGAGCGCGATCGCGAGTGTTCGAGCACGGGGTGCGTGTCGTCGAAGCTCGGGCAGTAATGTGTCACCTTTCCGTTGCGATGACGGTCGGCGTGCGGCCTGCATCGAGGGCAACGCAATTCAGGCCCGGCCGGTCTCATTGCAACGGATTCCCGGCGCCGGGGGCTCCCTCCCGGCGCTCGTGTTCAGCGAACCCTCGCATGGTCAGGCCGGCGCGCGCCTGACAGATGCCGCTCGAACCATTGCGCTGCCGCCCGGCTGGTTGCTTCGAAGTGCTCGACATACGGCGTGAAGTGCCCGCCGTTAATCATCAGCAGTTGCTTCGGCTCGAGGGCGGCTTGCCACGCTTGCAGACAAAGATCGGTTGGCGTCAGCCAATCCTGGTCGGCCACGATCATCAGCAGCGGGGCCGGCGAGATGCGGGCGACGTATTGGCCTGGTTCATTCTCACGCGCCATTTCCGCACTGCGCAGCGTGACTTCGTTTTTCCAGTTCGGCGCGAACCGGGCCGCGGATTCCGTGAAGAATCGAAAGGCGTCCGCGCCGGCCATCGCGCAGGCAACCTGCGGGTCGTCACTGACCGCGGGCAGCATGGCCGACGTGCCGCCGGCAAATCGGTGCGCGCGGTCTTCATCGAAGCGCGCCAGCAACGCCGGCACGAGGTCGGAGCGCGTGCGGCGCAAGGCCGACTGATAGCCGCTGATCGTCGGCACCTGCGACACGACGCATTTGACCCGCCGGTCGATCGCGGCGACTTCGAGCACGTGGCCGCCGCTGTAGCTGGTGCCCCAGATGCCGATGCGTGCCGCATCGACATCCGGACGTGTCAGCAGGTAGCTGATCGCATCGCGATAGCCGCGCCTCTGCAGCACCGGGTCGACTTCCTGACGGGGATGTCCATCGCTTGCGCCGAACCCCCGGTGGTCGTACACGAGCACCGCAAAGCCGCTCGCGGCAAACACTTCGGCGTAGCGGTCCAGATATTGTTCCTTTACGGCCGAGAACCCGTGAGCCATCACGATGGCGGGGTGTGTTGCCGTGCCGGTGCCTTGTGGATCCGGCTCGTAGAACCAGCCGCGCAGTATCGTGCCTTCGGACAGGAATTCGATGTCGTAACGTGCCATGTCGCCCTACCTTGATCGGTCAGTTGTCTCGATGAGCGTCACGATAAGCGAGTGCGTCGCGTCCCGCATCTTCCGGCGAGACATTCCCTACGCGGAATCGGACAACCTCGCGTAGGCGCTTGGCGTCATGCCGGTCAAGCGGCGGAACACGGTCGAGAAGGCACTCGTCGTTTCATACCCGAGCTCCGCCGCGACCGCGATGACGGAACGCCCCGACGCCAGCAACGGGCGCGCGGCTGAAATCCTGGCTTGCTGCCGCCATTGGCTGAAAGACAAGCCGGTTTCGGCGTTGAACAGCCGGGATAGCGTTCTGCTCGATGCGCCGACTTCGTGCGCCCATTCGACCAGCGTGCGCCCATCGGCCGGATCGGCAAGAATCGCATCGCACACGCGGGCAAGACGCCGGTCCTGTCCGGACGGCAGCCGCAGCGGTTGCTCCGGAGCCCATTCGATTTCGGCGAGCATGAGCCGGATCACCAAAGCGTCGCGTCCGCCTGGCGTGCCGTCGAGCGCAAAAGACGATGCGCGGACGATCAATTCGCGCAGCAACGGCGAGACGTCCACCAGTCTCGGTTGATTCGGGTATCCCGACGGATAGGCCCGCGGGTGGACATACGCGGTTCGCAATTCGAGGTGTCCGCGTGCGCGCATGGCATGCGCCAGTTCAGGCGGTATCCACAGGGCGCGGTGAGGCGGAACCCGCCAGAGCGACTGATTTGCGATGACGTCGGCGATACCCGCCGTGGCGTAGACGAGTTGCGCCCGCGCATGTCGATGCTCGGCGACGACGAAGCCATCCGGAAATGTTTTCGGCATCACGGCAGCGATGCCGGGCGCATCCTGGTAATCACGCGGATCGATGCTCTTTCTGGCGGGCTTGTCGCGGTGCATGTTCTTCCGGTTGTCGATCACGTTCAGCGTGAGGCGGTTGCATGCCGATCGTGCTGCAGAAAACCGTCGCACCCTCGCATTGCAAACACGTCGTTGATGTAGCCAGCGGCCACAAACGCGAAAAGTCTATCAACAATGGCGAGTCGCGACGTTGCCGACGCGCTCCGATGCATGCCGTAAAATGCCGCGGGATCGCGATGGCCCTTTGATCAGGCTGCAAGTCTTCAATGGAAATCGAGCGTGTCGAAAACGGAAAATCAATTGCAGGACACCGCCTCGCAAGACGCGCTTCCGGGGCCGAACGAGTTGCGCTTCACCATCGGTCCGGAACAGAGCCAGGCACTGATGCGACGTGCCGTCGACGCGCATCTCGCGCGGGACGCGACGAAACGCGAAGCCATGCTGCAGCGTATCGAGCGTGTCATGCAGTACGTATTGAAACCGGCGCTACTGATTGCGCCATTGATAGGGCTGGCACTTTGGCACCTGACGCAGGAAACCGGGCATCCTGCCGAGCGAGTGATCGGATCGATCATCGTCGCGCTGGCCTATGTTCTGGTTTGGCGACGCTTCGGCAGCCGGCTGACCGATCTGATACTTTCAGTGCGTCGCGCACGGCGTTCGAGCATGATCGCCCTTGGCGCCCCTGTCGTTTCGAGGCTTGTCGAGCAGCGCGCACGCCGCAGTATCGCCCGGCTCGAGGGCACGCATCGATGGCTGATCCTGCCTGACGGCCTATCCGTGACGATCCCGTCCGGGGCAAGCAGCCTCGTTCGATGGCCCGACATCGTGCGCCTGCATGATGCAGGCGACTACTATCAATTGTTCACGCGGCGATCGGCGCGTTTCGGATTGGCGCATTACCTCGCGAAGCGCAGCGACGACATGGAGGTCTCCGATTATGACGAGCGTGTTCAGCGCATTCTCGAACGCGTCGCGGTGATCACTGGCTCGCCAGCTGCATAATCCGCATCGCAGCAAAATCACGCCAGTCAGCTTTTCGGACCCCTGATCGCAAGCCGGACTAGCCGGTCAACCAGGGCCGCATTCGCATCGCCGAATCTCGCAAGAAAGCATGATTCTTCTCGTCCCGACGTGTTAATTTCAATGGCCGTCCGCCGCTGCCTCAGTGGCGGCACGCAGCTTGCTCCCGCCTTTGGCCCACACTGACAGGAGATTTGCCATGACGATTCAGAAGATCACGCCGTTCCTCTGGTACTCAGCGGAAGCCGAAGAAGCCGCGGCTTTCTACGCAGGCATCTTTCCCGACTCGCGCGTGACGCGTGTCACGTCGGTGCAGGGCGCCGGCGGCACGAAGGTGGTCGAGTTCGTTCTGTTCGGGCAGCCATTCATCGCGATGAGCCACGAACGCACCGAGTCGTTCAATCATGCGATCTCCCTGATGGTCAACTGCGGCGACCAGGCGGAGCTCGACCGCTACTGGAGCGCGCTGCTCGAAGGCGGCGGCTCGACCGACGGCTGCGGCTGGCTGCGGGATCGCTTCGGCGTGTCGTGGCAGATCGTCCCCGACGATCTCATTGCGATGATGGCCGACCCCGACCCGGTCAAGGCCGCGCGCGTTGCGGGCGCGATGATGCAAATGACGAAGTTCGACTGCGCCGCGCTGAAAGCGGCTTATGCGGGAACGACGGATTAACGGATGCGCGCGTGAGCGTCGGCCCTGCGTGCCCGCCTCCACCGACGCTCATCCCGCCGAGTGCGTCAAAGAAACCATCGATACTCGCGCGCCCCGATCTCGTTCATGAAGTCGAGCTGCTCCTGCCGCTTGTTCTCGCAGTAGACCATCACGAACTCCCCGCCGAGCCCTTCGCGCACCGCAGCATGATCCTGCATCGCGGCGACCGCCGACAGCATGTCCTTCGGGAAATCGATCCCGCTTCCGCGATCGTCGTTGAGCGGCGCGATCGGCTCCCGGCCCGCATCGAGCCCGTATTCCATCCCGGTCAGAATGGCCGCGAGCACGAGATACGGATTCGCATCCGCACTCGCGAGGCGATGCTCGATCCGCAGATTTCGTGCGTCCGATTCGGGAATCCGGATGCACGCATCCCGATCCTCGAATCCCCAGCTTGCTCGGCTTGCCGCATTCACCATCGACCCATAGCGCCGAAACGCATTGTGATTCGGCGCAAACACCGGCATGCAATGCGGCAACAGCGCGAGACAGCCCGCCACCGCATGACGCAATGGCCGCTGCCCGTCCGAGGCCAACAGGTTGCGCCCCGCTTCGTCGTACAGGCTCACATGCACGTGCATGCCGCTGCCCGGCGCGTGCAGGTACGGCTTGCCCATGAAGCTCGCGCGGTAACCATGCCGCAGCGCAACACCGCGTGTGCTGCGGCAGAACAGCGCCGACCAGTCGGCCGCGCGCAGCCCGTCGTCGGTATGCCCGAAATTGATTTCGAACTGGCCGGGCCCGAGTTCGGCAGTGATCACCGTCGCGTCGACGCCCTGCTCGCACGCTGCCTCGACCATCTCGTGCAACACGTCGGAGAAGCGCGACAGACGCTCGATATGCATGTTCGGCTGATCGTCGCGATCGTCGCTCAGGCGGTCGCGCGGGTATTGCGGCAGGCCTTCGGCAAGCTGCGCGGCGAACAGGTAAAACTCGAGCTCGAACGCGACGACCGGGCGAATCCCCCGCTTCACGAAACGCCGCAGCACACGCGCGAGCACTTCACGCGGTTCGAACTCGATCGGCGCATCGGTGCCGTCGGAGCTGATCAGCATCTGCGCAAGCGGCTGGCTCTCCCAGCGCACCGGCTTCAGCGTGCCGGGAATCAGCCGGCGCGGCGCATCCGGGTCGCCGTCGTTGAAGCAGTAGTCGCCGATCTTGTACAGGCCGCCCTGCGTGCCGAGCAGCACACAATTCTGGGGCAACTTCAGCATCGAGCCGGACGCGACTTTCTCGAGCGCATCGATCGGGTAACGCTTGCCGTAAAAATGACCGGGCAGGTCGAGGCAGATCAGGTCGACATAGCGGATCTCGGGATGCGTGGCACGAAATGCCCGGACTTCATCGACCAGCGCGGAAACGACGTCAGCCATGATTCATCCTTCCGTTCGAGTGTGACGATGCCGCATCGCGGCGAGCCGGAACCGGGCGGTACTTACGGTACCGCATGCCCCGGTCGTTCAGTACTCCAGACAACGCACGCCGGACGGCGGCCCGCTACAGCCGCCCGCCCCGGCCATTCTCAGGTGAACACCCAGATGACCCGTGTCTGCTCGTCCGTCAGGTTCGCGTAGCGAAACCGCCGGTGCGCGGGCAACTGGAACGCGTCGTTCGGGCCGAGCGTGACGGGCGTATCATCGCCGTCGAGCCAGATCGTCAGCTCGCCTTCGAGGACGAAGCCGCCCTGCTCGTCGCTGTCGTCGACGGGGCGCTCGCCACTGCTCGCACCCGGCGCGAGATGGCTTTCGAGGATCGAGAAGCGCGCGCGCATGCTCGGCGACACGAGGATATCCGTGATGCCCGCCGCGTAATACACGGTGCGCCGTTCATCGGGCCGCGTGACCCACGGCACGGCGCGCGGCTTGCTCAGGCTGTAGAAATACGTGGTCGGCACGCCGAGCGCCTCGCCGATCGCGGTCAGGTCCGCCACCGTCGGCCGCGACAGCCCGCGCTCCACCTGCGACAGGAAGCCGACCGAGCGGCCGATCTTGTCAGCCAGCTCATTCAGCGTGACCTTGCGGTGCTTGCGAAGATCGCGGATCAGGATCGCGAGGCTTTCGATCTCTTCCTGTTCGTTCATCGTGGGTTCCATAGACAATCAGACGGTGTCGCGCAGACGGTACCAGGCCTTGCCGATCGCCTCGAGCGGCGCGGCGAGCCGGTCACCGCCCGGAAAACGCGGGTTGCGGATGCGCTGGTAGAGCGCCAGCAGGCGATCGTCGCCGAGCACGGCGTCCGCAACGGCGCGCGCACCCGCAAGCGTCGGCAGCACGCCGTGGCCGGAGAAGCCCTGCAGCCAGTAGCGTTGCCCATGGCGGCCGACGTCGGGCGTGCGGCGCATGCTGATGTCGATATGCCCACCCCACGCGAAATCGAGCGGCACGTCGCGCAGCTGCGGAAATACGCGTTCGAGGTGCGGACGCGTCGCGGCCGCGATGTCCGCGGGGATGCCGCCAAGATACGTACAGCCGCCACCGAACAACAACCGTCCGTCCGGGCTCAGGCGGAAATAATCGGGCACGAACTGGTTGTCGATCACGCAGTTGTCATGCGGCAGCAGTGCGCGTGCGACGTCGGGATCTAGCGGCGCGGTCGCGACCTGGTAGGTGCCGACCGGCAGCAGCCGGCGCGCGAGTTCGGCATCGAGCCGGTCGACGTAAGCGTTGCACGCGAGCACCAGCACGTTCGCGCGCACCTCGCCTCCAGCGGTGCGTGCGACGTAGCCGCCGTTCGTCTCGCGGTAGTCGAGCACTCGGCTCTGTTCGAAGATGCGACCGCCGGCGCGCTCGATCGTCTGCGCGAGACCAAGCGCGAGCTTCAGCGGGTTCAGGTGGCCGGCTTCCGGATCGTAGAGCGCAGCCACGTAGCGCGCGCTGCCAATCCATTCGGGCATCTCGGTGCGCGGTATCACGCGCAGCCGCTCATAGCCCCAGCGCTCGGCCGCTTCGTCGCGCGCCTGCGTGAGCATCGCGACGCGGCGCGGCCGCACGGCTGCCCACAGGCTGCCTGGCCGATAGTCGATGTCGAAGCCGTGCCGCGTCGGCAGTTCGCGCACCTCGGCCGCGGCCCAGCGCATGCTGTCCCACAGCTCACGCGCGCCGTCGCGGCCGAGCGCAGCCTCGATCGGCGGCATGTCGCACGACCAGCCGAGCAGTGCCTGGCCACCGTTGCGCCCCGACCCGGCCCACGCGACCCGGCTCGCTTCGAGCACGACAACGCGCTTGCCCGTGAGCGCGAGGCGCAATGCCGTGTGCAGCCCGCTGAAGCCCGCGCCGACTACCAGCACGTCGGCGTCGACGCGCGCGTCCAGCTGCAGGCGATGCAGAATCGGCTCCGGATGGGTGCCGGCGTAGTAACTGGCGACGTGGCGGTCCGACTGCAGGAACATGCGCGCTCCCATGAAATTTACAACGGGAAATTTCATGAAAAACTAGCACGTCAATTTCACGCGGACAAGTGGAGCGAGATGGTGCTGGAATGTGCGGTGCACGTGTCGAGATGCATCCAACTTGGAATCTTTTTCGTCCAAGTTGAAACCTGCAATCCGACTGAGGCCAGCCCAATTTCCGTCGCGATATTGGTTGGGAAATTCCGGTGTGTCCTGAGATCGACTACGCTCGCTTGATGATTGCGGCCGCACGAGCGAAGGGTGCGATTACGTCCGCACTACCCCCACCTTCGACTAATTTGAGTCGCCCTGAGCGAACCCGGTAGTAAGACCGAAAGCGTCGAGGATTGTCACTGATGTCTTAGCCATGCGCTTCGCCATCGCCTCTGGATTCTGCCGCGCGGGACCTTGGCGAAGCCAGTGCACCGCCGTCCAGACCAAACCACCACCCAACACGGTCAGGCAATCCTCTTCCGCTTCCGTTCGGATTCCTTCATAGGGCGGGAGGATGCGACCTGCGACGAACGTAATGAGGTCATCGAAAAAAGTCGATGTCGCTGCGTCGTTGAATACGGTCAGATAGAAAGACTCATGGGCCAGCAAATGCTGAAGGATCAGCGCCGTTTCCACTTCCATCGACTTGACAAACGCGACGTTCGACGGGTTCAGCAGCTTGCCCTGCTCCTCGACGAACGTGAATGCATTCTCGAGCCTAGCCAACGCCGCCCGCTGAGCAGCAACCTGAAGGTCGGGAAAGTGCTGATAGAAAGTGGGACGAGCGATACCTGCACGCTGCACCAGTTGAGCAATGCTGAGCTTGCTCAGGGGCGCCTCGTCGAGCAGTTCCGTCACGGCACGGACGAGGGAATCGTAACTTCTCTGAAAGCGTGGATCGGCGGGATTAGGGCTTACATCAGGTGGCATAAAAAGCTCTGGACACGTCTTTTTGTCTATTTTACATTCGTTCAATAGATTGAGATGCGACGCTTCGACATGTCCTTGTGAAAGGTTATTGAAATGAAATCCTCCGCCCTCGTTCCGCAGCCGCCTCTGAAGCCCATCATCGGTCACCTGATGGAAGTCCTCGGGCCATCGCCGCTCGCAAAGATGATGGATCTCGCACGAACCTACGGGCCGGTCTACTGGTTCGAGGTGTTCGGGCAAGGTTACTACGTTGTCAGCGGACAAGCACTCGTCGACGAGGTGTGCGACGAAAGCAGGTTTCAGAAATCCGTACACCAATCTCTGCTTGAACTGCGGCCGGCTATCGGAGATGGGCTATTTACCGCATTCAGCAACGAGCCGAACTGGGCGAAGGCGCATCGCGTATTGATGCAGTCTTTCGGTCCACTCAGCATCTGGTCCATGTTCGACAAGATGGTCGACATCGCCGACCAGATGTTTCTCTATTGGGAACGATTCGGCCCCGAGACGGCTGTCGATGTCTCCGACCACATGACTCGCCTGACGCTCGACACGATCGCCTTATGTGCGTTCGATTGTCGCTTCAATAGCTTCTACCGTGAAGACCAGCATCCGTTTGTGGATGCGATGGTCAATACCCTCAGCGAGGCGGGAAAGCGCGAGTTGCGGCCGAAACTGGTGTCGAAGCTGATGCTCAACCGGAGTCGCAAGTTCGACGCGGATATCGAGCTCATGCGATCGCTCGCGACCAAAATGATCGAAGACCGGCGGAAGAACCCGCACGACAACGAAGAAGCGATGGACCTGCTGGACCGGATGCTGAACGGTGTGGATCCGGTGACGGGCGAGAAGCTCGATGACGAGAATATCGTTTTCCAGATGATCACGTTTCTCATCGCCGGGCATGAAACGACGAGCGGGCTCCTGTCCTTTGCCACCTATTTCCTGCTCAAGAACCCGGACGTTCTGCAACGAGCACGGGACATGGTCGACGAGGTCGTCGGCAACGACACGCCACGGATCGAGCATCTGGCGCGACTGCGCTACATCGAACAAATCCTGATGGAAACGTTGCGGATCTGGCCGACGGCCCCGGCCTTCGCCGTCACCCCGCTCGCCGACACCACGTTCGGCGGGAAATATCCGGTGTCTCCCAACGACATCATCATGATCCTGACGCCCATGTTGCATCGCGACGTAAGTGTCTGGGGCGAGGACGTCGAGGCATTTCGTCCCGAGCGATTCGAACCGGAGAATGCGGAAAAACTTCCGCCGAATTCGTGGAAACCCTTCGGCAATGGCGCACGCGCATGTATCGGCCGGCCGTTCGCAATGCAGGAAGCGCACCTCGTCCTGATCATGCTGCTTCAGCGATTCGATTTTTCCTTCGCCGATCCGAACTACGAGCTGCAAGTCGCCGAAACCCTTACGCTCAAGCCTACCGGCCTGCGTATCAACGTGCGGCCACGGGCGCGAGGTGTGCGCAAGGTATCGAACGACAACCTTCGCGTGCGTGCGAGCATCGAAACACCGAACGTCGATCAGGCTCCGGCGGTCTCCGACAAGGACGCGTCGAAGATGCTGGTCCTGTTTGGCGGGAACACGGGTTCGTCGGAATCGTTCGCTCGTCGCATTGCAGGCGACGCCGGTCGCCATGGATTTCATGCCACCTGCGCTCCTCTGGACGCGTTCGCAGGAAAGATCGATGGATTTCCTGCGATCGTAGTCGTTACTGCTTCCTACGAAGGCCAGCCGCCCGACAATGCAATCTCGTTTCTTCCCTATATCGAGGCGATGAGCGAAGGGGCGCTGGGCGGAGTCAAATTTTCTGTTCTTGGATGCGGCAACAAGCAGTGGGCAAGAACGTATCAGGCGATCCCCAAGCGCGTCGACGCAGCCTTCGAAAAAGCCGGCGCCACGCGCGTTCACGCCAGAGGCGAGCTGGATTCGGGTGGTGACTTCTTTGGCGAGTTCGATCGATGGTATGCCGAGCTCTGGAATCGTTTTGCGATCAGCTTCGGGAAAGATACGTCGGTTGCGCAAAACAACAACACCGCACTCAACGTCAGCTTCCTGAATAACGTTCGCGAGAAATTGCTCAGCGTTGACGATATGACGCACGCGACGGTGATCGACAATAGAGAGCTCGTCGATATTAGTGCGCCGGGAAGCCGGTCGAAGAAGCACATGGAACTGAAGTTGCCGGAGACGATGACCTATCGCTCCGGCGACTACCTGGCCGTTCTGCCTCGCAATTCCAAACGGAACGTCGATCGCGTCTTGCGCCGGTTTCGCCTGAGCTGGGACACGCAGGTGGTCATCGACGGGACATCGAGCAATCCGCGCCTTCCGCTCGGCCAGGCAATCAGTTGCGGCGAGCTGCTTTCGAGCTACGTTGAACTTGCCGTTCCGGCCACTCGATCGCAAGTCTCCATCCTTGCCACGGCCACTCGCTGTCCGCCCGAGAAGGTCGATCTCGAGCGCCTGAGCACGGGCGACTTCGAATGCGAGATTCTGGAAAAACGAACCACCGTCATGGATCTGCTCGAACGCTTCGGCTCCGTCGATTTGTCGTTCGACAAGTTCCTCGACATGCTCCCCGCGTTGAAAGCGCGCCAGTACTCGATTTCGTCGTCCCCCCTCTGGAAAGCAGATCACGTGACGCTGACGGTTGCCGTAGTCGATGCACCAGCACTCTCCGGCAACGGCCGTCACGAAGGGGTGGCGTCGTCGTATCTCGCGCGACTCGACGCGGGTGACAGTGTGTCCGTTTCGGTCAGACCGTCGAATGCACGCTTTCGTCCGCCAGCCGAATCGAACCTTCCGATGATCTTGATTTGCGCGGGTTCCGGTATTGCCCCGTTCCGCGGCTTTCTGCAAGAGCGTGCAATACAGAAACAGCGGGGAGAAAACGTCGGCCCGTCGTTGCTTTTCTTCGGAATCGATGACCCCGACGTCGACTTTCTCTATCGGGATGAGCTTGAAGAGTGGGCTAACTTGGGGGTGGTCGAAGTGATGCCGGCCTATTCCAACCGCCCGGAGGAAGGCGCTCGCTTCGTCCAAGACAAAGTATGGCTCGAGCGGGAAAAAATCGCCGCGCTGTTTGCGCAAGGCGCCACTGTTTATGTATGCGGGGATGGCAAGAACATGGCGCCAGCCGTACGTGCCACGCTCGGTCGGATTTACCAGGACTCAACCGGCGCGAATGACGAAAGCGCTCACGCGTGGATCGACACGATGGAGCGCGAGCATGGCAGGTATGTTGCCGACGTGTTCGCATGACGGTGACGACGGTCATGCAGATTGCAATTTGTTGAGAAGAGCAATCGCGCACTTGAACAACCTCTCCACCGCTCTCCCTCACTCGAGCAACTAGCTTCTCGATTCCGGCCAGCACCGTTTGCCATCGCCTCCTCCCATCCGGCTCCGGTCGATCTTCGACCGGGGCCGGATGAGAAATTTTGTCTTTCCATTCGAAACGACACCGCCACACGCCCGAACATCCGTCGACCGGATCCGCACGCCGCCTCACGTTCAGCGAACAACTCATTTCCCACGTACACGCTGGCGCTGCCCGATATCACTCATTGGAAAATCATTCGGAAAGCGAACGGGTTAACCATGATCGACCCTGGATGCGCACAGTGATAATTTTCATGTCACGTGACTTGATCATTTGATCATATTTCCGGGAACACACCGCATCACCGGATACTCCCCCGACCAGATTCCACGTGTGTCATGTCCGGCATCGAGCCGTAGCCTTCGGGTTCTCGAAACATGGGTGTGACGAGCACGCACTCCGTTACCTACCGCGTACACTTCGAGGAACGAATGACCAAAAATATTCTGAACAATTTGAACTCTCTCCCCATCGTCTCAAAGACGACTAGCGCCCAAGAGATCGTATCGCTGATGAATCAGTACGGCGGAGTTCGAATCAAGGCTTACCTGTCGCAAGAACAGGTCGCGAACGTCAATCGCGAGGTGGATGGTCCGCTCGAGAGGCTTCGCGAAGGATCGTCACACGAAAATGAGTTGATCAAGGAATTCCACGGCGCGCATACAAAGCGCCTGACGAACATGATCACGCACAGCAAGACTTTTGGCAGCGTGCTCGACGACGATCTCTTTCATGCGCTCGGTGAAGTGCTATACCGAGAAGAGTCCGGCGACTGGTGGTTGTCGACCGCCCAGGTGATCGACATCGGCCCCGGGAACACCGCGCAAATGCTGCATCGCGATGTCGGTAACTTCCCGCCTCTGTGCGCGCTCGGAATCAACGGTCCCACCGTGTTTACCAACCTGATGATCGCCCTTACGCGCTTCACCGAGGAAAACGGCGCCACCCGAATTATTCCGGGGAGCCAAAACTGGGACGAGGACTACTTCAACAGCAAGGGCACCCCCGAAATGACCATCGCCGCCGAGATGGATGCCGGCGACGCTTTGTTGTTTAGCGGGAAGGTGATCCATGGCGGCGGTGCGAACGTGACGAAAAACGAGCGCCGACGCGGGCTCACGCTGCCGATGCAGCCGTCCTACCTGACCCCGGAGGAAGCGTATCCGTTCATCGTGGATATGGACATCGTGAGAAGCCTGTCGAAACGCGTCCAGCGAATCATCGGCTTCCGTTCTCAATATCCGGCTGGAACGCCAGGCCTGTGGCAAGTCGACTACGACGATATTGCAACGCACCTGGGTCTTTGAGCCACGAACAGAGGCCTGAACCGATCCGGAGCGGGCGATTCCCCTCCGGATTTCACTATTCACTCCAAGGCCGCTACATAAACACTACCAACGAGACAACCCATGAAGATTGATCTGACGAACCGTGTTGCGATCGTGACCGGCGCCGGTGCAGGCCTCGGCCGCGAGCATGCACTGCTGCTTGCCCGACTGGGGGCAAAGGTCGTGGTCAACGACCTGGGCAGCGACGTGAACGGCAACGGCGGCTCTGCCACAGCCGCACAGCGGGTCGTCGACGAAATCGTCGCAGCCGGCGGCGAGGCCGTCGCGAACAGCGCATCGGTAACCGATTACGAACAGGTCCAGTGCATGGTCGACCAAGCACTTTCGCAATGGGGCCGGGTCGACATCCTGGTTAACAATGCCGGCATCCTGCGCGACAAGAGCTTCAGCAAGATGACGCTCGACGACTTTCGTGCGGTGATCGAAGTGCACCTGATGGGAGCGGTCAATTGTTCAAAGGCCGTGTGGGAAACCATGCGGCAGCAACGGTATGGCCGCATCGTGATGACGACGTCGTCGTCCGGCTTGTACGGCAATTTCGGGCAATCGAACTACGGCGCCGCAAAGATGGCGCTCGTAGGTCTGATGCAGACACTGGCCATCGAAGGCGAGCGATACGACATTCGCGTGAACTGCCTTGCGCCAACGGCCGGGACACGCATGCTCGAAGGCCTGATGTCGGCGGACACTCTCGACACGCTGTCGCCTGCGTCGGTCAGCCCCGCGGTAGCGGTTCTTGCCGCCGAAGACGCACCGAGTCGGATGATCTTGTGCGCGGGCGCAGGCAGCTTCGAGGCCGCACATATCACGCTGACACCCGGCATCCATCTCGGAACTGGCGACCAGATCGTTCACCAGCTCGCCCAGCGCCTTGACGAGGTCACGAGCCGGAACGGCGAGACCGTTCCTTCATCCGGGGCGGCCCAGGGCGATCTCGAACTCACCAAGGCCCGTGTCACCTCGGCGAATGCGCAGGAGCATTCGGCTGCATGACAAATCCCGGACAGCGCTCCGCAGCGGATCCCCCAGTTTATTGAAGAGATCCGGACGATTACGAAAGCAGCAGAAGCCAACTTACTCTATTCCATGACTAGCGAACTCACCCTCTCCCGTCGCGACGTGGAGTTCATTCTTTTCGACTGGCTGCAGGTCGAGTCTCTCGCTCGCCGGCAACGATATGCCGGGCAAGACCGAATCGACTACACATCCGTGCTCGATGTCTACGAATCGCTCGCCACGGATCTCTTCAAGCCGCATAACAAGAAAAACGACAGCAACGAACCCGCATTCGACGGAGAACGCGTCACCATCAATCCGGAAGTCGGTACCGCCTTGCGCGCATTTTCGGACGCCGGCCTGATCAGCGCGTCGTTCCCCGCCGAATGGAACGGCATGTGTCTGCCGAGCACCGTGGAGCGAGCCGGCATGGCTTATTTGCTTGCAGCCAATCCCGGCACCGCGGGCTATGCGTTTCTCACGATCGCCAATGCCAATCTGCTCATGGCCCACGGCGAACGGGAGCGCGTGGAGCATTATGTCAAGGCGATGTCGGAAGGCCGATGCTTCGGAACGATGTGCCTGTCCGAGCCGCAAGCCGGGTCGAGCCTGGCTGATATCCGCACGCGTGCGGTCCCGAGCAAGGACGGCCGCTACCGCCTGTTCGGCAACAAGATGTGGATTTCGGGCGGCGATCACGAGATTGCCGAGAATATCGTCCATCTGGTGCTGGCGAAGATTCCCGACGAGAACGGCCAGCTTCCGCCGGGAATCCAGGGCATCTCGCTCTTCACGGTTCCGCGCAAGTTGATCGGCCCCGACGGCCTGCCAGGCCCGAGAAACGATGTCGCGCTGGCGGGCATCAATCACAAGATGGGGTATCGCGGCACCGTGAACTGCCTGCTCAATTTCGGCGAGGGGCGCTACCGCCCGGAGGGCGAGGCCGGCGCAATCGGTGAGATTGTCGGTGAGCCCGGCAAAGGGCTGGCCTACATGTTCCACATGATGAACGAGGCGCGTATCTCTGTCGGCCTCAGCGCGGCCTCGATTGGATACACGGGCTACCTGCACGCGCTCGATTACGCAAAGACCCGCACGCAGGGCCGGCCACGCGGCGACCGGTCGCCAACATCCGGGCAGATTCCCATCATCGGCCATGCTGACGTCCGGCGCATGTTGCTGGCGCAGAAGGCCTATGTGTCCGGCGCGCTGGCGTTGTGTCTGTACGCGGCCCGTCTGAGCGACGATATCCATTCTCTGGAAGACGCCGACGGCCGGGATGAAGCACATCATCTGCTTGATCTGCTCACGCCCGTTGTCAAGAGCTGGCCATCGCAATGGGGCCTCGTCGCCAACGATCTCGCCATTCAGGTTCACGGCGGGTATGGGTACACGCGCGAATACAACGTCGAGCAGTTCTATCGCGACAACCGACTCAATCCGATACACGAAGGCACGTTCGGCATTCAGGCGCTCGACCTGCTGGGTCGAAAAACACGTGCAAACGGCGGTGTCGCCATGGCGGCTCTCGACAGGAGAATCGCTGCAACGGTATCCAGGGCGCGGTCGACTCCGTCGCTTCAGCGTCACGCCAGCACGCTCGAAAGCGCGTGGGAGCACATCCGCGTCGTCACCGACACGTTGCACAAGCACGATGACCCCGATGTCCAGTTGGCGAATGCGGCTGCCTATCTCGAAGCATTCGGGCATGTAGTCGTCGGCTGGCTTTGGCTCGATCAAGCAATTGTGGCCGCCACGCTCCAGGACAGCCCGACGGGAACCGACTTTCATCGCGGCAAACTCGCCGCGTGCGACTACTTCTTCGGATGGGAAATGCCCAAGGTGGCTGCGTGGCTCGCCGTTCTCGATCCGGTGGAGACGACCCCGCTCACCATGCCCGAACACTGGTTCTAACCTGGACTCAATGTCTCCATTTCACCTCCATCGCCTCATCAATAAGGATACCGTATGATTGATGCCGTCATCGTTTCCACCGCACGTACGCCCATCGGAAAGGCATATCGCGGTGCATTCAACCTCACGCACTCGCCTACCCTTCTCGGGCACGCAATCCGGCACGCGGTACTGCGTGCCGGCATCGAGCCGGATCGTATCGAAGACGCCGTGATCGGTTCGGTACTCAACGCCGGGACCGCTGGCGGCAATATCGCCCGACACGGCGTGCTGGCAGCCGGATTGCCTGCCAGCGTCGCTGCGCAAACACTCGACCGGCAATGTGCGTCCGGCCTGATGGCGATCGCGACGGCCGCCAAGCAGATCATGTGCGACGGGATGCAGGTCGTCGTTGCGGGCGGCCAGGAAAACATCTCGGCGGTACAAACGCGCTACTTCGAGTGGACCCGCGCCGACGAGGACCCCAATGTGCTGGCCGCGCAACCCGCGGCCTACATGCCGATGCTCGAGACCGCCGAGTTCGTTTCCCGCAAGTACGGGATCTCGCGGGACGTCCAGGATCAGTACGCACTCGATTCCCAGCTCCGCACCGCCGCCGCACAAGCCGCCGGCCGCTTCTCGAGCGAAATCGTTCCGATCACGACACAGAAGCTGGTCGTCGACAAAGCGACCGGCACGACGTCGAGGCATGAGGTCACGCTCACGCAGGACGAGGGAAATCGTCCCGGCACGACGCTCGAATCGCTGGCCACGCTCGCACCGGTAATCGACGGCGGTGTTGTGACGGCGGGTAACGCGAGCCAGCTTTCGGACGGTGCAAGCGCCTGCGTCCTGATGAACGGAAAAACCGCCGAGCAGATCGGGGCCACCCCTCTCGGTATCTATCGGGGCATGACCGTCGTCGGCAATGCACCGGAGGAGATGGGCATCGGTCCCATCTATGCGATCCCGAAGCTTCTGGAGCTTCATGGCCTCAAAACCGACGACATCGGTTTGTGGGAGCTCAATGAGGCGTTCGCCTGCCAGGCGCTGTACTGCCGTGAGAAGCTGGGAATCGATCCCGCGCGATACAACGTCAACGGCGGCAGCATTTCTATCGGCCATCCGTACGGGATGACCGGCGCGCGCATGGTCGGTCATGCCCTGATCGAAGGCAAAAGACGTGGTGCACGCTACGTCGTTGTTTCGATGTGTGTAGGCGGCGGAATGGGCGCGGCCGGCTTGTTCGAAGTCGCTTGAATCAATGCGTCTCATCCCGGGAACTCGAACATGGCGTTGCGTTCCCGGGATGTTCGCAAGAAATGATTTTCAAATTCAGCTCATCAAACACGGAGGCTGGGCATGGTGAAGCGCTTATTCATCGCAATCTCGCTTATCGCCGGGATATTTTTCGTATTGAGCCCGGGATTCATGGTTCTGTACCATATCGAGCATTACGACTCGACCCAATAAGGTTGGCCCGCCGGACATACTCCTTCCGCCTCGTGTGTTTCGAACCCGAAGCCCTTCGACTCCGGGACGCCCCGGCCGGCAAACAGCCGGAGGCCCGCTCACTGTCCCACCATCGCCGTGACGCCGGGCAACGTCGCCCGGCGTCACGTAGATCGAACTCGGCTCGCGACGGACCTTCGCCTCTCCCTTTCCATTGCATAAGTGAAGCAAGGCGTTTCGTCGGGCACGACAACTAGTTTTGATGTCGATGCATGGTACCAACGGCATAGCGTCGATTGATCTTTATTTCATCCTCCTGGGCGCGCTCCAAAGCACAATAGGCGAAATACAGTGAGACGGACATGTACGACCAGGAGAACATGGCGAGTGTGTAGAAAATCATGTGGTCGCTATCTCCGGGTATGTGGTAGAAGTCGTAGATACTCGCGATGATCTGCGTGGATACCAGTGCCAGTGTCACGCTCGCAGCGTTCCGGTTCTCTCCCGCGTCTATCAACTTCTTGATGACGTAGACCAGGTAGAGCGAGAACAAGGACCACATCACCAGATAGAAATACGGCTTGGGTCCGATCATGAAATCCGCTGCCCACAAAACAACGGTTCCCGCCAGTGCGCCTACCACATACATCACGTCACCTAATATCGACGGCTTGTATCGGTGCGTGACGGCCATCATCGCGGCAATGGTGATGACCGGCACACCGAATCCTCTGGAAAACGCGTCGCAAAAAATAGAAACTTCAAAAAAGGCGGGATTTCCCGTCAAAGCATTGATCATCAAATTCGTTGCGGAGAACGTCACGACCAGCGACTCGAACCCGAGCAGACCATTTCGCTTAACGAGATACTTCACACCACATATCAGCGAAGTCACTATCAAGGTGAGATCGGCAAGACAATAAAGATAAAATTTGATTTCCATGAAGAGATCCAGTGATAGTCGAGAATTTCATTAGTGCTCGAGCTCAACCGCGTTCGCGCCATTCCCTGCATCGCCTCCCGGCGCGAAATGGTCCGACCGATACCGGCCGGTTCCACACTGCCGTGTCAGGCAGCAGCCCCGCCGCGTGGTGCGGTCGCAGCGTCTGTCGTTGGCTCCGCCTCACGCGTCACGCGACAGCAGCTTCGGAATGTCTCGACTTGAACTGTCGGATCGCAACGCTGGTCAGCAGAATCGGCACCACCAGCAACCCGACGGAAAGCCAGCCAACCGCGCGCAAACCGGCCACACTGAACACCGTTCCGGCAATCGCGGGGCCGATTGCCAAGCCCAAATTGATCGCCGACGCACAGGTCGCAGTGCTTCTGCCGCTGGAATCCATTTTTGAGAGCGCCGCCACCATATACGGCGCAACCAGCGTCGCACCGGCGCTGATCAGGGCCGTCGACACGAGAAACGCCCATTTACCGCCCACGCAATACATGCCCAGGCTGCATGCGATCAACACGATGAGCCCGAAGGCGATCGGCTTGAACAGTCCGCAACGATCACCCAACCAGGAAACCGCTACGCCCACCGGCAATTGAGCGGCAGCATTGATCATGAACAGAATGCCCAGTTGCTGCGCCTCGACGCCACGAGTTGCCGCGACCTCCGCGGCGAACCCCATGAGGGCCGTCTGCGAAACGTAGATGAAGAATGCACTGATCAGAATCCCGCGGACATCGCTGGATCTGATCGCATCCTTCGCGGCACCTTCCTCGCTTGCGTTGATGGCGGGGTGCATGAATGCGCCGAAAAACAGGGCTGCCACGACAATGGCTAGCTGGACGGCATCCACGCCGATGCTCCCCACCTTCGCATTCACGACCGGCACGACATACATCGCGACGGAAAATATGACGGCCATCGCCACAGCGACTTGAGCCGCGACCTTCTCCGGGTGCTTGACGTGCGCAATCACACCGTACGCACACACGCAACTCACACCCAAGGCGACGCCGAGAATCAGCCTGGCGGCGACAAAAACATGAAAATTGTTCGTAAACATCGCGCAAGTCGACAGAACGGCAAGCGCCGCCGCAATCAGTGCGCCCGCTCTCTTGTTCAACGTCGCCATGCGCCGTCCGAAAATTACGATGGAAAGCGAAAGGCAGAGAAGCACCGCGGACGCGAGCCATCCAGCGCTGCTTTCGGACAGTCCGAACCGGGCCATCGATTCCTCGATGTTGAACGGAAGCAGATAGGTTGGGGTCCATACCACGGCCCCCGTGTAAAGCAGGGCGATTTTACGGATCCCCTTGATTTCGTAACTCACGATGCGCTCCTTGTCGTTTGCACGAATGCGAGAGCGCGTCGAAGGATCTCGATCGCCCTGCTGCTCACACCCACACGTGGACTGTTTCGAAGATGGCTTCAACCGACCGATAAATCGCGATATCGAGCTCGTTCGCGCTTCGCCGGCCCTCATATCGACGGCCGGGGTGATTCTCGAAACGGGTCGAACTCGATATCTACGGGGCAACAGGTAGCAGGACGTGCCGCTATGCCGCATCTTGACTGCGCATAGGCGGGAGCTTCAGCAGGTTTTAAGCCACGACCCGCCTGCGCTGAAGCCCCGATTCCGCTCCACATACGCGCATCGCGTCGGCCTCCTCGCACTTGATGTCGGCTGACTACGATGCCTTCTGCGATGGGGGACCGTCCAATTTCTACGGGAAAAAGCGCGGTAATTCCAACGCTCATCACGTCCGTCAATCGAAATGCCCGACCTCGAGGAAATCCTTCATTTTCAGCAGATCGTTCGGGTCCGACATTTGCCCGTTACGCTCGACGAAGCCTGCAAACGTGGTGCCATAGGTCCAGCCGAGCAATCGCTGCAGTTCCTCCGGAAAGCGCTTCACACGTTCGATCGGCAACGTGAGGTATTGGTTTTCTTCTTGACGAAGGATCGCCAGGTCATACGACATCGTCAGGCCGGTTCTCGGCGCATCGCTGACGTTCTTCCCGCCGCCGTGATAGGTCGAGCCGATGAAGAAAAGGGCATCGCCGGCGGACATCACCGCGGAAACCGCTTCCTCCTGCTTGGGCATGCGCTCGTCGTCCCACTTGTGACTGCCGGGAATGACGAGTGTGGCGCCGTTTTCCTCGGTGAAGTCCGATACCGCCACCATGACCTGGAACCGAGCTTCGCGACCGTAGTTCGGATGTCGCCAGAGCCAGACAGAATCATCGCGATGCAAGGGCTGCAGGCCTTGACCCGGTCGAATCTGAATGGCCTGCGTCACGCCCACCTGAATATCCGGGGCAATATCGACCTGGTTTTCGCCGCTCCAGATCTTGATCGGCGTCTGCAGAATGCTGCGCGCGGCGCCCAGGTAGAGCGGATGCAAAGCGACCTCGGCCATCCAGTCGGTGCGTGCGAAGAGCCGCGAAACTCGCCGCGTCTGTGTACCCGCGAAGTACTCGTCTACGCCGTTCGGAGCAGATTCGAGCGTGTCGAAAAGCGTCCGCTGGATACGTGCGAGCAGGTCGGAACCGACAAAGTTCTTGACGATCGCACCGCCATCCTGGCGAACCGCATTCGCCAGGTCATCAGGACTGCTATCACTTGAAAGGCGTTGCAACGACATGGTGTTTCCTCCAACAAGTTGTCAATGATTGAAAAGAGCAGCGTATCCGCGGTCACCATCGCCTTCTGCAATGGATGACAGGATTCGCTCGCGTAACGCCTTCAGGATTCGCGGCGGCAGCCCCGCGTCCTCCTGCGCCTGCTGGAACAGCGCGACTGCTCGCGCGTACACGTCCAGGTTCGCGCCCCGAGGTTGATAGTCGGAAGCCGCCACGGATTCGAACAGGCCCTCGATAAAGCGCGCCTGACCGGCGATGTAAGTGGGAATCAAGTCACGAATCTCGTCGATCGACATGCCCGAATTCACGACGAACCGAAGACCTTCCAGGAACGCTGCGCCAGCACCAAACACGAAGGTTCCAGTCAACCCGGCATCGAGCACGTTCGGTACATCGGGGCGTGCACCGACGTAGACGGATCGTGGCGCGATCTTTCTCACGAACGGCTCGACTTCGTTCCAGACATTCACCTCGGCGCCAAAAAGGATGGTTGCGCTTTCTCTGCCGATATCGGGCGGAAAGCACTGGATGGTCCCGCTGATGAATTTCGCGCCGACGCGGCTCACGAGCCGATCCAGCGCCTGGACCTCGGATGGACGCCCCGTTGCCAGATTGACGATCGTTTTTCCTTGCAAGCCCTCGCCCAGTTCCTCGAAGTCGCTCGCGACGTCGATCGGTGTTGCGGTCACGACGACGATGACATCCGCCTGCGCACAGGCATCCATCACACTGTCGGCCGCTCGGGCGCCGAGCTCGGACACACGTTGAGCCTTTCCCGAGTTCCTGTTCCAGACGACGACTTTCTCGCCATGCTCAATCAGAGAGATGGCGATCGCGGATCCCATCGCGCCCAGACCCAAGACAGCAATCAAGTTGCTCATTCGTACACCCTATCGTGTCGTCTACCACGTTGCAGCAAGACAATCATCATTCACATCGATCAATAAAGTCACACGACTTGGTCATATGACTGTACGGCGAGGCGCATACCAAGTATTCACGTGGCCGCGGTCCCTGCGTTGCGTTTGCGCGACCTGCAGCGGCAGACACGCCCCGGAACAGGGAACTCGCCGCACCACGTAACGACTCAAGCCACGCTAGCGGTGCAGAGTGACTGACTTGATCAAATGACCATGTATCTACAGGCACGAGTCTTATGCGCCGAATTGACATTTGGAATACGGGGTTTCCACTAGCCGGATATGAAAGCGCCGCCCGAACTCACACGATCACGCTTGCCCCCCCCCAACGCGTGGCCTGCATCTGCCTCGACGCCGGCTCGCAGCCGAGCATCTGCGGGCCGGAATCGCGTGCCGACCGATTACAGCGTGGCGCACCGCCCCGCTCCTCGGCATGCGGCACCAGGGTCACACCAGGCATGCGTCGGGGCGTCACGTTTCCCACGCAGCGCCCCGCACATCACATCCGTGCGCAGCAACGCCTTCCGAGGCTCGCGGAAATAGCGTTCATCGTCATGCTAATATCCAGCGATTCGACTACCCGGCGCGGGTAGCACCTTAGGACGAAGACATCAAACGGAGCACTGGCCTATGCAGAGAGTACGGGCTGAAGTCCGCCGCCAGGACCTCGTAGCGGCAACTGTCGCGGTTATTGCAGAGCACGGTGTAAAGGGCGCCACGACCCGTCGCATCGCCGAAGCTGCGGGTTGCCCGCTTGCTTCGCTGCACTACGTCTTTCACTCGAAGGACGAACTGTTGTTCGCGGTCTATGAGTCCTTGATCGACTTGATCCGCACAGATAGCCCGGAAGCGCCCGAGCATGGCACACTGTCTGACCTCGCGGAATTCAATTTGCGCTCGGTGATGGCCTGGTTCGAAGCAAACCCGGCATACGCAAAAACCCAGTCGGAACTCTATACATGGGCACTGCGACATCAGCCCGAAGTGGCTGTGGGCGCCCTTCGTATCTCGCTGGAAGGCGCGCGTGGCTATCTTTCCGCCGCCGAGCCGCGTCCCAGTGCAAAAGCGCTGGATGCCGTCGCGCGGCTGACCGTTGTCCTGGTGGACGGGCTACTTTTTTCCTGGTTTGCTCAAGAAGACTCGAAACGCCTGGCGGCTGACGTCGACCATGCGAGCAAGATGCTGGCCGCCTATGCGGCAACGCTCTCGGACGCTGGTCCGCCCGCGAAGACCGCTCGCAAGTCAGCACGGAAGCCGTAAGCAGTTTCTGCCCCCTAGACACCGGTTGCATAGGCCTCGCCGCGGCGAGGTTCGCATCACCTCTTTGCGAATGCCTGCTCGGCTCGTAACGCATCACGTTGATGGCTTCGTCGTGTGCGGCGCTACTCGGTGCGCACACCCTGTTCGAACGCCCGTTACGGAAACGTGACGCTCGCCCCTACCGCAACAAGCGCGACGCGGCAATCAGCACCTCAGAGAATCCACTGGCGCCACTTCCGGCATTCCAGTTCAATTCCCGTGCAAACACGACTCACCAGACGGCTTCTGGGCCGACGTCACGCCCCTTGTCCCCACGGGTTTACCTCCATCGACATCAAATCTTCGGCTGCTTAATTTTCAGAAAGGTCAAATGACCAAGTCAACCGAACGCCTTTCTCGTCCATGACTCGACCTGGCAAGCGAGGCATCCGGGAAACCATTAGCCAGCGCTTCCATGGACAAACTTTCAAGAAGCCGACATAATTCACGACCGTTGTGGTCAATTGACCATGTAATGCGAACGAACACTACACACCCACAAGACGTGAACGAACGAGGATTTTCGGGTACCGGAGTTTATCAATGACACGAGTTCGCGCTGCGATGCGGCGACAGGATTTTGTTGACGCTGCCGTGGAAGTCATCGCCGCGCATGGCGTCGCTGGCGCCACGACGAGACGCATCGCGCAAGCCGCATGCTGCCCTCTCGCGTCGCTCCATTATGTATTTCGGACCAAGGACGATCTGTTCGACGCAGTTTACGAATCCCTGTTCGATCTTCTCGCAACGGACATTCCAGCTCATGGTGAATTTCACTCGCTGGGCGAACTCGCCGGATGGCAGTTACGCGAGACCGTCGAATGGCTCGTACGGAATCCGTCGTACGCCCGCGCGCAGTCCGAGCTGATCCAGTGGGCGGAGCGTCATCGTCCGGATTTCGCGTTGAAAACCTACATTCAGACTGTCGAGCGAACGATCGCTTACTTCGGCAAGCATGTGCCCAAAGTGAGCTACGACATGCTCGAGCCTGTCGCACGAATGAGCATTATCCTGATCGATGGTTTGCTGAATAGTTGGCAAAACGAAACCGACCTCGACGGGCTCGAGGCCAATCTGGATAGTGCGAGCTCGGCGTTGGAGGCGTTTGCCGATTCGATCTCGAACTCGACCACACACGCTTGAGAATCGACGCAGTGCTACGTTGTGCCGAAGGCCAACGACCTGACAGGGCCGATGCGATGCCGATCTGCGCCACATCGCGCTTGAACGCGCGTCGCGATATCGTCGCCGCTCCGTCGACGGACGACGGCTGACAGCGGGGCGCCCACCCGAGATGAGCGCCCGTCGTCGATTCCACTCAGCTGACCGCACCCGGGGTCGCACCGAACATGGACTTCGTCTCGAGGAACTCCTCGATGCCGGCGTAGCCCCATTCGCGCCCATTTCCTGACTGCTTGTAACCGCCGAACGGCGCTGCGATATCAGCTGCGGCACCGTTCAAATGCACCATCCCGGTCCGCAGTTTTCTTGCAACCCGCTCCGCCTGCTCGATCGATTCTCCATAGACGTATCCCGACAAACCGTACGGCGAGTCGTTGGCAATGGCAACGGCGTCGGATTCATCCCGATAGGGAATGATCACCAGTACCGGACCGAAAATCTCCTCTGTCGCAATCGTCATCTGATTGTTCACGCGGCTGAAGACGGTCGGCTTGACGTAGTAACCTCTTTCGAGCCCAGGAGGACTGCCAAGTCCGCCCGACAGGAGCAGCGCGCCCTCGTCGATTCCCGCCTGGATCATCTCCTGCACCTTCCGATGCTGGCGCTTGTTCGCCATCGGGCCCATCGTCGTGCTCGGATCACGCGGATCGCCGACGACGACCTGCGCGCACGCAGCCGCGGCAATTTTTTCCGCCTCGTCGAGGCGATGCGCCGGAACCAGCATTCGCGACGGCGCGGTACACGTCTGACCGGAATTGACCATCATCTGCAGCACGCCGTGCGTCACGGCCTGTTGAAAGTTTTCGCTGTCCAGAATGATGTTCGCCGATTTCCCCCCGAGCTCCAGCGTCACCCGCTTGATCGTCGTCGCCGCGGCCTGGGCAACCTCCACGCCAGCGCTCGTAGACCCCGTCAGCGACACCATGTCGAAGAGCGGACTGGAAGCAATCGCCCGTCCCAGGCGTTGCCCCGAGCCTTGCACGAGATTGAATACACCCGGCGGCACGCCTGCCTGTTCGAGGATCTCGGCGAGAACGATGGCCGAATAGGGTGCATTCTGACTGGGCTTCAACACAATCGTGCAACCCGTCACCAACGCCGGTGCGACCTTGCACATGACCTGGTTCATCGGCCAGTTCCACGGGGTAATCAACCCGCACACCCCCACCGGCTCCTTCACGATCCGCGATGTGCCCTGGATTCGCTCGAACGAGTATTGCTTGGCGACTTCCAGCGTCGTGTGAAGGTGCCAGAGTCCCAGCGCCGCCTGGAGCGGACGGGAAATGGCTTCCATCGGAGCACCCATCTCGAGCGTGATGGCGTCCGCCATATCCTGCAACCGCTCGGTGTATACGGCGATCACGGCCTCGAGTATTTTGAGCCGCTCGACCAGCGGCGTGTTCGAGAACGTTGCGAAGGCATCGCTCGCCGCCTTCGCCGCCAGGTCCACATCCGCCTCGTCGGAGAACAGCAAGACTCCGGAGCCCTCCCCCGTCGCCGGATCGACAATTTCCTGTTCAATGCCACCGTTCACCGGCTCCACCCATCGCCCGCCGATGAACACCCGGCGGAGATGATCTGCTTCAAAAATCGGCATCAGCTCGCTCCATGTCAGTTGGTCTCGGGGCACGTCATCAGTCATCGAAATCGCCCTGGACGATCCATACTAGCGTCTTTTTTGATCATTTGTCCAAGTCACACGACTACGTAATAATCAGCATTGCCATGAGCGAGACAAAGTACGACGCTCGAAGCAACGGACCACAGTTCGGCCCCGTCAAGGTCTACGGAAACTGCGGCATGACGGCAATGATTGCGAGACGCCACGGGGCGTTCCGGCGAAATGGGCAACGCACCAAAGTCACCTTTTCCGGGCGGACCGGCGCGGCTTGCTGGCCGAACGGTGAGTTCAGATCTGCTCGGCGATCGAATCTCTGGCGAACCTCACAGAGGGTTAACCTTCATCGACATAGACTTTTTCGAGCAATACTTTCTACTACACGGTCAATTGATCAAGTCATGTGGCAGACTTTCTGCCGGATAGCCAGGAAGTAAGCAATCCGCAAAGTAGCGCACCGCGATCCGGTCGCTTTCTGACATCAACACCAAACGGCAACTCTCCCCTGGGAGCGAAAGGTAATTACCATGGCAATCATCCAAGTACAGCAGATCATGCATGAGAACCCGTTGCATGCTCGTGCTCCGCATGAACCCCGCTACGAAGATGGCAGTGCTTTCTGCGACGGCAACTATGTCCCCATCACCGAAGCGACCGTCCCGCTCGTCGACGCGGGGTTCCTGCACGCCGACGCGGCCTACGATGTCGTCACCGTCTCGCGCGGCAATTTCTTCCGGCTCGATGATCACCTCACCCGCATGGAGGAGTCGTCGGCGAAGTTCTTCCTCGAGAATCCGTTCAATCGCGACCAGGTCAAGGAGATTCTCCACAACCTCGTGCGAAACGCAGGCTTGAAGGACGCGTATGTCTGGTGGTGCGTCACCCGCGGCCCGCTGAGCGTCGACCGCCGCGACCGCAGCGCGATGAAGAACGCCATGTTTGCATTTGCCGTGCCGTTCTTCTTCCAGGCCGACGATGAGGTTCGCACGCGAGGCTCGAACCTGCTGATCAGCAAGCGGTACAACCGCATCTCCGCGAAAGCGGTCGATCCCACGGCCAAGAACTTCCACTGGATGGACATGAAGCTCGCGCTGTTCGAAGCCGCCGAGCGGAAAAAGGACTGGGCGATTCTCGTCGACGAGGAAGACAACCTCACCGAAGCAGCCGGCGCGAACGTCTTTTTCATCAAGAACGGCGAGCTCTACACGCCCGCTGAAGGCTGCCTGTTGGGTATTACGCGCCAAAGTGTGTTCGACATCGCCGCCGAGCTCGGCCTCAAGGTGAACATCGGCAAATACACCGCGACCCAGTTGCGCGAAGCCGATGAAGCATTCACGTCGTCGTCGGCAGGCGGGATCATGCCCATCAGCTCCGTCGACGATCAGCCGCTCGGCAATCGCAACGGCCCCGGCCCGATCTCCGAGAAGATTCACAACCTGTATTGGGAAAAGCGTTGGGCAGGATGGCACGCGCAGCCCGCCGAGTACTTCTCGTCGATCCCGGCATAAGCCAAGCCATGCGGAGGCGGCACGCGTAAGGAGCCGCTTCTGCCGAACAGAGCGCATCCGGCTTCGGTGAGTGAAGATCGGCTGCATGTAGTACGCACAGTCCGGCACACCATCAGGTGTGCCGGACGACCCGATCATCAACGCAACAATGATGAATGGGGCAGTTGATTCACGCAAATTACAGCAAAACGCAGATTTATAAACTTCGCATTACGAATTAATTGCAGTGACGATCATTCGTTCGCATGCGTTCGCTTATACCCAACCCTTTTGGGCGGATTCACGTTACCTGGTCAAGGTCAAGGAGATTGATGTGGTCAAGATGCCTTCTTTCAAGAAATACCCTTCCCTCGTTCGATCGGCAGCGAAATCGTCACTTCTCGCTTCCGCGGTCGCGATGACTTTGACCAGCACGTTTGCCGAAGGCCTGGACTCGTCTCATACACCGTCCGGGGCGGAGGTCGCCGGCACCGCAAACGGGATTCCCGCATGGGCACCTGTTGGAAACGTAGGTTCGGGCTGGACTTACGGCAAGCGCCGCGCGGATTTCTTCAAGTACAAGTCCGACAAGCCGCTGTACACGATCGATGCGAGTAATGTCGACAAGTACGCGGACAAGCTCAACCCTGGCCAGATTGCGCTGTTGAAGAACCTGAAGGGCTTCACGATGCCGGTCTATCCGTCCCGGCGCACGTGCGGCGTCCCCGATTTCGTCGCAGAGAACACGAAGAACAACGTGGGTTTCGCCAAGATGACCGCGGACGGATCGGAGCTCGCCGATGCTCACCTGCCCGGCTACCCGTTCCCTGCGCCCAAGACCGGCGCGGAAGTGATGTGGAACGCGAAGGTGCACTACCGCGGCGCCGGCGTCGAGATGCGCGACATCATCACCGTCGTCTCCCCGCGCAAGGGCGCGTCCGACTGGATCAAGAACGTGTCCGACGCGTGGATCTACCAGCCCTGGGGTGACAAGGCCGGCACGACGTTCGCGAAGGTCAATCAGGTCGAAGGCAACGCCTACTACGCGTACAAGTCGCCGGCGGCCATTGCCGGCCAGGCCGCGATCTTTACCACCTATGCCGGCAAGCCTACCGAAGTCTTCTACTACTTCCCGGGGCAGCGCCGCACCCGTCGCATGCCGTCGTATGCCTACGATGCGCCCCAGATCGGCTTCGACAACCAGTACAACATGGACGAAGCGCTGGTCTTCTCCGGACAGACGGACCGATTCTCCTGGAAGCTGCTCGGCAAGAAGGAAATGATCGTTACCTATAACGACCTGGGCATGTACGACTTCTCGGACAAATTTGAAGATGCCTACGGCCCCGACTTCGTGAACCCGGCGAAGCGTCGCTACGAACTCCACCGCGTATGGGTCGTGGAAGCCACGGTCAAGCAGGGGATGCGCCATACCGCTCCGAAGCGCCTCTTCTATGTCGACGAAGACAGCTGGAGCTACCTCGGCGCGGTGGACTACGACGCGCAGGGCAACATCTCGAAGGTTCGCGAGGGTTACATCATTCCGGTGTACGAGACGGGGAGCTGCGACACGCTCGCATTCGCTCAATACAACCTCGTCGACGGCCGGTACCTCGTGGACGGTTCGATGCTTGCGGCCGGACGGGACGCGAAGTGGTCGGTCGACTCGTCGGCGGACCAACACTACAAGCCGAGCTTCTACAACGCCGATAATCTCCGCGCGTTGAGCGAGCGTTGACAAGGGCCGAAACAAAATGGCTACCACCTCCTCATTACAGCCCCGCTCCAGCGTGGTGTTCGTGCGCACGGCGATCGCGGCGCTTGTCGCCGTCGGTTGCGGCAGCGCGCACGCCTTCACGTTCACGATCGGAAACGTCGAAGGTAGTTTCGATTCGACGATATCGGCGGGCGTCGGCATCCGAACCGCGTCGCCGAGCAGCAATCTCGTCTCGCCGACCTACAACGTGACCACCGGTGCGCAGACAGGTGGCGGCCGACTCGGTCAGTTGAGCGGCCTCTCCGATCAGGGCGACATCAACTACGGCAAGGGAGATCCGTTCACGAGCTATCTCAAGGGCAACCACGAGCTGGTCCTGAAGATGCCGTCGCAAGGGCTCACGTTCATGGCACGGGGCACCTGGCAATACGACTACTCCGGTACCCGCACGACAGGCGCAACCAGCGGACAGGACCTGTTCTACAACCCTTCGCCCAACCTGAGCGGCGGGCTCCCGTCCGATGCCGAGAAGAACATCCGCTTCAAGCCGCGCCTGCTCGACCTGTGGGTCAGCAAGCAGTTCAACGTAGGCGACCAGATTGCGCGCGTCCGTGTGGGTAACCAGGTCATCAGCTGGGGCGAAAGCATCTGGGAAATCGGCGGGGTCAATGCGACGAATGCGATCGACGTGAATCGCGCGTCCCAGCCCGGGGCGCAGGTCAAGGAGATCATCCTGCCCGCGCCGATCGTGAGTGTCGCATCCGGCGTGGGTCACGGCGTGAACGTCGAAGGGTACTTCCAGAGCAACTGGAACCAGAATTACCTTCCGCCGGTTGGCAGCTATTGGTCGAATCAGATCGTCGGGCCCGGCAACAACACGTATGGCGTCTCGACCATCCACCCGAAGAACGGCGGGCAGTATGGTTTTTCCCTTCGCTACCAGCCGGCGGGAACGGACCTGAATCTCGGTTTCTACACGATCGCGTACCACGACAAGTTCCCGCAAGTCTCGCTGAGCTCGACGGGCGGCACGGTTTTCCGGTTTCCGGAAGACCGTCACATGATCGGTGTCAGTGCCAACTTCCCGGTGGGCGACTGGGCGATCGGCACCGAACTCTCGTACCGTCCGCGAGACGCCGTTCCGCTGAATCCGGCCAGTGGATGCGTCGCGCAAGGAGGAAACTGCTGGGTCGACGAGAAGCGATTCCAGTGGCACCTGACGACCCTCTACTCGCTCCAGCCCGGCAATTCCGCAGCGTTCCTGAAGCTGCTCGGCGCCCAGACCGCCACGCTGACGACAGAGACGGTGATCATTGCGTATCCGGGACTTCACAAGAGCTACGGCGGGTCGCCGATTTCGCCTGGCGCGCTTCTGTGGGGGAACGAATTCAACGACTTGTTCGCGACCGGCGCACTCAACACGCCGGGTAGTGCCCAGGGAACGAAATACTCCGGCGGGATCGACGTCGATTTCAACTGGGTTTACGACGGCACCGTCATTCCCGGGTGGCAGGTCAATCCGGGGATATTCGTCCGATACGGCCTCTTCGGCAATACGCCGAACGTGAATGCCCAGTTCATGCGCGGCGTGACGGCCATGAACCTGTATGTGAACTTCATACAGAACCCGGCGAACTGGCAGGTCGGATTGAACTACACCCGTTTCATGGGTCCGACCAACCCGCTGGCCAACCCGCTACGTGACAGGGACTTCGTGGCAATCGTCGCTTCTCGAAATTTCTGAGGTCAATATGAATCAAACGCCTGTTTCCGACGCAGCCCGACCCAGCAAGCTGCTAAGAATTCTTCATTCGCTGGAAAATGCGCTGTTCGGTCACAGGCGTCTCGTGCTGGGGCTCCTGGTTCTCTTCACCGTCGTCATGGCCTGCTTCGCCGTCAAGCTGCGCATGGATGCCGGGTTCGAGAAGCAGCTTCCGCTGGGCCACGAATATACCCAGACGTTCAACGAGTATCGCGGTGACCTGCTCGGCGCCAACCGCCTGATCGTCGTCGTCAAAGCCCGCAAGGGCAGCATCTGGACGCCGGCTGCGTTGAAGCGCCTGTACGAAGTCACCCAGGCGGTCACCTTCCTGCCGAACGTGTCTCGCAGCAGCGTTCAATCCCTCTGGACTCCGAATTCATTCGTCAACGAGATCACCGAAGACGGGTTCCGCGCAGACCCGCTCATTCCCGGCACCGTGACGCCCGATCAGCTCGACAGCAACACGGTAGGCGCCATTTCGCGCTCGACTGCCCAGGGCGGCTTCGTCGGCAGCCTCGTGTCGCGCGACCAGAGCAGCGCAATGGTCACCGCCGATCTCAACGAGCTGGATGCCAAAGGCGAGCGGGTCGACTATGTGGCATTCGATCAGGCTCTCGAATCGCAATTGCGCGCCAAGTTCGAGGATTCGAACTATGAAATCCAGATCATCGGTTTCGCGAAGCAGATTGGTGATATTGCAAACGGCGCGTCGTCCGTCCTGAAGTTCTGCGCGATCGCCCTGCTCCTGACCGCGTTGGCCGTCTACTGGTACTGTCGATCCGTTCGCCTGACGATCCTGCCGCTGACCTGCTCGCTGGTTTCGCTCGTCTGGCAGTTCGGCACGCTGCATCTCCTCGGCTACGGGCTCGACCCGTTGGGCGTGCTGGTTCCGTTCCTGGTGTTCGCGATCGGTGTTTCGCACGGCGTCCAGCAGATCAATTTCATCGTGCGCGAGATCTCCCACGGGAAGTCGGTGGAACAAGCCGCTCGATCCAGCTTCAGCGGGCTGCTGATTCCCGGCACGCTCGCCCTGGTGACCGCTTTCGTGTCCTTCGTCACGCTGATACTGATTCCGATCCCGATGGTTCGCGAGCTTGCGATCACCGCTTCGCTCGGCGTGGCGTACAAGATCGTCACGAATCTGGTGATGCTTCCGCTGGCAGCGTCGTTGCTCAAAGTCGACGGCAATTACGCAAAGAATGCGGAACGGCATGCCGTTCGTCGTGGCCGCGTGCTCCGCGTGCTCGCAAAAGTCGCCATTCCGCGCAATGCAGCGATCGTCCTGCTGGCTGCCGTCGTGGTGTTCTGCGTGGCGGCCTGGGAAAGTCGGGACCGCGTGGTGGGCACCCTGCAGGCCGGCGCGCCCGAGCTTCGTGCCGATGCCCGGTTCAACAAGGATTCGTTTTCGATTGCGTCGAGCTACGACGTCGGCCTGGACTGGATTTCCATCGTCTTCGAAGCGCCGCCCCAGTCCTGCAACAACGTGGAGGTCGGCGCCTACCAGGATCGTTTCGTCTGGTCGATGCGTGCCGTCCCCGGCGTGCTGTCGGTCGTTTCGTTCTCGTCGTTGCTGCGGCAGTACAACGAGGGATACAACGAAGGCAATCCGAAGATGTCCGCGATCCCCATCGATCCCGACAACTATTCATCGCTGGCCGGCGAGGTGGCCCGCACGCCCGGCGTCATGCGCAAGGACTGCAGCATGACCGCGGTGAACATCTATCTGGCCGACCACAAGGCGACCACGATCACCCAGGTGATCAACGCCGCGAAGCATTTCCGCGATACGAACAAGCTGCCGGGCGTGAAGATCCGGCTCGCCTCCGGCAACGCCGGCGTGCTGGCTGCGGTCAACGACGAAATCGAGCGCAGCGAATTGCCGATGATGCTTTACGTCTATACGACCATCGTCCTGCTCGTCCTCGTCACGTACCGCGACCTGCGCGCGGTCCTCGCCTGCTGCTTGCCCCTGACGATCGGCACGTTCATCGGGTATTGGTTCATGAAGGAACTGCAGATCGGCCTGACCGTCGCCACGTTGCCCGTGATGGTGCTGGCGGTGGGCATCGGCGTGGACTATGCGTTCTATATCTACAACCGGCTGCAGCTGCATCTCGCCAACGGCGTCGACATCGTCAAGGCGCTCGAACAATCGATCCTCGAGATCGGGACGGCCACCATCTTTACGGCGATCACGCTCGCGATCGGCGTCGCCACCTGGTCGTTCTCCGAGCTCAAGTTCCAGGCCGACATGGGCAAGCTGCTGGCGTTCATGTTCATCGTCAACATGGTCATGGCCATGACGGTTCTGCCCGCCTTCGCCGTCTGGCTCGAGCGCATCTTCCCGCGGCGCAAGCCCGCCCGTGCCCCCGGCCTGCTCGCCCATTGAAGAAAAAGAGGATTCCATGACCCTGTATCGCAAGGTTCTCTCCCTGTCGGCCGGTGCCGTCGTCTTTGGCGCGCTGCTGGGCAGTACGCCAAGCGCGGTATCCGCATCGGAACTCCGGCCCGTTCCGGCCGTCCAGTCGAGCATCGCGACCCAGTCCGCCGTGCTGGATGCCACCTGGGCCGGCCAGCGGGTCGTGAGTGTCGGCGCGAACGGCATCGTCCTGCTGTCCGACAACCGCGGTGCGACGTACCGTCAGGCTAAGTCCGTGCCCGTGAGCTCGACGCTGACGTCCGTCAGTTTCATCGACGCCAGGACAGGGTGGGCAGTAGGCCACTGGGGCGCGATCCTGAAGACGACCGACGGCGGCGAGACGTGGGAGGTTCAACGCCTCGCGACCGGCGAAGATCGCCCGCTGTTCGGGGTGCACTTCATCGATGCCAACCACGGCGTGGCCGTCGGACTCTGGTCGCTCATCCTCGTCACCGATGACGGCGGCAAGACCTGGACCAAAAGGGAAGCCACTCTCCCGAACGGCAAGAAGTCGGACCTGAATCTGTTCGGCCTCTTCTCGAACGGCAATGGCGAGATCTTTGCCACGGCCGAGAAGGGGCAGCTCCTGATTTCCAGGGACAAGGGCAACACGTGGGAAAGCGTGGAGACCGGATACAAGGGCTCGTTCTGGTGCGGCGTGGCGCTGCCTAACGGTGTGCTGCTGGTCGGCGGGCTGCGTGGCACGTTGATGCGAAGCGAGGACAACGGCCATACCTGGACACGCGCAACGCTCGACACCAGGAACTCCATTACCGCGCTTGCGTCCCGAGGCTCCACGGTATTGGCGGTAGGTATCGACGGGTTGCAGGCTCAAAGCACCGATGACGGAAAGACATTCAAGCGCCTGCATACCGAGACCGGGACGACTTATACGGCCGCGCTACCCTCGTCTGGCGACAAATGGCTGATTTTCTCCCGCGACGGGGTCGTCTCGCGGTAACGATTCAATGTTCGTGTGGCGCGGCAGGCCGTGATCGAGAAACACGGCCCGCTGCGTCGCAGTCGATACCGCAGTCGATACCATTGGCCGTCACCTCCCGTGGCAGCCGGGTTTTCGAAGGCGATAGCCGACGCCGTGCACACTCTCCAATACGCCCGATACCCCCGCGTCCATCAGCTTTCTCCGCAGGCGGCTCATGTGGCCGTCCACAGTGCGCGTAGACGCGCTCGCGTCCGTCATGCACGCGTTGAGTAATTCGATACGCGTAAACGCATGGTTCGGCACCTTGGCCATGTAAGCGAGCAGGCGGAATTCGGCGAGTGTCATCGATATGGGCTCAACACCGAAGGATGTCCGAACGTACGCGACATGGTGTTCCATGTCGATCTCGAGCATTCCAACCCGCAGGCGGCGCGCCGGGGCGAACGCGCATGATCGCCGAAGAATCGCGAGCAATCGCGCGACGACCACTTCCGGGTTGAAGGGTCTGACAATGTAGTCATCAGCCCCAGCATGCAGTGCTCGCACCCGCTCCTTGTCCAGATCACACTCCGACACGACCACGACCGGCGTATCGCACTGTCTTCGAAGGTTGGCGAGTATTTCGAGGGTATCCGCATGTAGTTGACGAACGTCGAGAATGACCAGGTCGGGCTTCAGGTTCAGTCGTGCGGCGAGCACCGGTTGAGCCGTCGTGGTCTGAAATGTTCGGAACCCGTTGCGGATCAGGCAAGTGTCGAGCGTAGACGACATGTCCGGCGTGTCATCTACGATGAGTATCAGGGAGTGCATGAGCGAAGTTCAGAGTCGCCGTCTTGCCGACGTATGAACATGTTCGGATCGCATTCCAGGTTCACGGACATGACGTGACCCATTGGTGACGATGCTCATCACGGCGCGTACCGACGGTCTTCGGGGAGAGAGACTGATGACTGACCCATTCCGGTATGCACGCGGGGTCGGATACGGAACCCGGGGGCAATCAGCTAAGCGGCCCGTTGATTGGCCTTCCTGCAGCGGACGTTGCAGCGCATACGATGCTTCCTCAACGTCCGTGTACGATCGCGGCATTCGCGCCGGCGAACGCCGGCGCGAGAAGACATACGTCAAGCCGCGAACCCGGCTTTCACATCGGCACCAGCCGGGAATCTCGAGATCCCGCGAATCAGATCCGAGGCTTTTTCTCCAATCATGATCGTCGGCGCGTTGGTATTTGCGCCCACCAACGTCGGCATGATCGACGCGTCGACGACACGCAGGCCTTCCGCTCCCCGTACGCGCAATTGAGCGTCGACGACCGCGAGTTCGTCGTTCCCCATCCGACACGTTCCCACCGGATGGTAAACAGTGTCGGTCCGCTCGCGCAGCAGCGCACGTATGTCTTCGTCCGTACGCGATCGGGATGCGTACAGATCCTTCGTCACGAACGCCGACATCGCCGGCGTCGCCATCAACCGTCGCGTGAGCTTGTATCCCTCGACGAGGACATCCAGATCGTCCGCGTGCTCGAGGAAGGCCGGGTCGATCAGCGGCGCATCCAGCGGATCCGCGCTTCGCAGTTTCACCGATCCCCGGCTTTTCGGCCTCAACACGCATACGTGACACGAAATACCATGTCCGAGCTGCACCTTCCGGCCATGATCGCTGACCGGTCCCACGACAAAGTGCATCTGGACGTCCGGCCGATCCAGATCGGGACGCGTCTTCAGGAAGGCGCCGCCTTCGGCAAAATTGGTTGTCAGCGTACCGCTGCGCGACTTCCGGTATTGCCTGATGTCGGCCAGTGTCTTGATCCCTCCGCGTATCGATACGCCGAGCGCATCAAGGCTATTCGTCTTGTAGCTGACGACGAAGTCCGGGTGGTCCTGCAAGTTCTGACCGACGCCCGGGAGATCGACTACGACATCGATCCCGTGACGCTGAAGCTCGTCCTTCGGACCGATACCGGACAACATGAGCAACTGCGGCGACTGAAACGCGCCGGCGCAAAGGATCACCTCTCTCTTCGCCCAAACCGTCTCGACATTCCCCGCACGCGTGACTTCGACACCAACGGCCTTGTTGCCGTCGAACACAATGCGCCTGACCTGCGCACTGGTTTCGACGGTCAGATTCCCGCGCGTCTTCATATGCGGAAAAAGATAAGCACGTGCGGCACTCCAGCGCTCGCCATCCTTCTGCGTCACCTGGTAGATACCGACGCCTTCCTGCTCCGCACCGTTGAAATCGTCCGTGACGGGCAGGCCGCACTGCCGTCCGGCCTCCAGCCAACGCCCCTGAAACGGATTGTCCGTCTTCAGATCGCTGACCCAAAGGGGGCCATCGCGCCCGTGCCAGTCATTGCTCAGACGCTCGTTATGCTCGCTTCGCTTGAAATAGGGAAAGACGTCGTTCCAGGCCCAGCCTTCGTTGCCGAGCGCGGCCCAGTCATCGTAGTCGGCATGATGGCCGCGCGTATACACCATCGCATTGATCGCGGACGATCCACCCAATGCCTTGCCGCGCGGCTGATAGCCGCGCCGGCCCAGCAGCCCTTTCTGCGGCACGGTCTCGAACGCCCAATTGTTCAGCCGGGACGGAATCATCAGCACCAAGGCAGCCGGAACGTTGATTGGCCATCCGTCGCCGGTACCGCCCGCCTCGAACAGGCACAGCGTCGCGTCGGGGTCTTCGGTCAAACGTGAAGCCAGCACACTGCCTGCCGAGCCACCGCCTACAACAAGATAATCGAATGAATTGTTCACGGGTCTGTGTCCTGGATAGTGCTTGAGCGCTTCACAAGCAACTTCCTGATGTATCGATTCCACCGCTCACGTAGCGCCACCGAGCCGCTGCGCAACCGGCTTCATTCCGTCATGCATCAGCACTGTGGCCGCATCGGCAACGCTGGAGATCGTCCATCGAGCCGCATGCAGCCACTCAATGGCGCAACGCACGATCAAGTCGCAATCGCCGACGTGTCAATGGTGCTGCGCGCTCTCGAGGATCCTGCGAAAGCTTGCGACGCCCTTCTCGATCCATGCCCGAGCGCCAGGCGAGATCGCGCCCATGTCGTAGAAGCCGTGCAGCATGCCATCGCACCGGATCGTCTCGACCTTGACTCCGCTTGCGTGAAGCAGGCGACCGTATGCCTCGCCCTCGTCGCGCAGGGGATCGTATTCCGCGGTCACGATGACGGCCGGCGGCAACCCTGCGAAGTCCTTCGCATGGATCGGCGCCAGTCGCACATCCTCCGGGTTCGTGCCGTCGGGAACGTAATGCCCTTCAAACCATGCAATCGACTCGAGGTCGAGCAGATAGCCTTCACCGTTTTCCTTGAAGGACGGAAAGCCTGAACGGTCCTGTGCCACCGCGGGATAGATCAGGAGCTGCGCCGCAAGCGAAATTCCCTCGGCATGCAATTGCTGGGTCACGACGGCCGCAAGATTGCCGCCCGCGCTATCCCCGGCCACCGCCACGACGTCGTTTCCGCCCAATTCGCCTGCGTTGGCGATCACCCATTTGGTCGCGGCGACCGCGTCGTCCGCCGCGGCCGGAAACCGGTGTTCGGGCGCCAATCGGTAGTCCACCGAGACCACCACCGCATTCGCGCCGCGCGCCAGTTCCCGGCAAATGTTGTCGTGAGTGTCCAGATCGCCAATGACGAACCCGCCGCCGTGGAGAAAAACGACCGTCGCCAGACGCGTGTCCGCGCTCGGACGATAGCTCCGCGCCCGCAGCGATACAGACGCGCCGGGGATGGTCAGGTCTTCCACGCTGTGGAGATCGACAATGGTCTCCGGCGCACGAACGGCCTGAGCCAGATGCAGCATCAGTCCACGCGCTTCTTCCGGCGTTGACTGCGGCAACGGTTTCGCGCCGGACCCGGCCAAGGATTCGAGAAAACCAGCGAGATGCAAATCGAGTGCCATAACATCACCTTGTAATCGAACGTTGCATGGGATCAGCGGTACACCAGGACTTCGGCATCGGGGCTCAACTCCGGAATGGTCTTGCGCTCCTCCTCGTACTCGAAGTGGTGCTGCCACGGCATGCGATCGCCCCGCATGTGCATCTGGTGTTGCGACCGCATGACGTATCCCGCATTGAAATTGTTCGGGTCCGTCCAGGGCAGCCGCTGCATGTCGGCGTCCTCGGCTCTCAGGCGCGGTTCCACCGTCTTCGCACCGACCTTTTCCATATGCGCAAGGACCCGACAGGTGAATTCGCACACGAGATCGGCGCGGAGCGTCCAGCTCGAACGGTAGTAGCCGTAGATGAACGCCATGTTCGGGATACCCTCGATCATCAGCCCTCGATACGAGACCCGCTTGGTCATGTCGACCGGATCTCCATCGATCTGAAAGGCGATCTGGCCAAACGCACTCATGTCGAAGCCGGTCGCCGTCACGACGATATCCGCCTGCAGGTGCTCGCCCGACGCCAGCGTGATACCGGTTTCGTCGAACGATTCGATGGTGTCCGTCACGACGGACGCCTTCCCGTCCCGGATAGCCGCGAAGAGATCGCCCTCCGGGACCGCAGCCACGCGCTGCTGCCAAGGGCGATAGCTGGGATTGAAGTGCTTGTCGACGTCGAAGCCTTCCGGCAGCTGTTGCCGGATCTCGTTGATCAGCCAGTCGCGAACCGCATCCGGATTCGCCGAGGACAGATTGATCAGGTCGAACGTCTGCTTCAGGTGTGCCCGCCGCAGAATCTCAGCGCGCCATTCTTCGGGAAGGTTCAGTTCGCGAAGGGTGGTGTCCAGTTGATGCGTCCACGGAACCGACGTGAAGAACGTCGGCGACCGTTGAAGCATCGTCACATGCGCCGCGGTTCCGGCGAGCGCCGGGATCAGCGTCGCGGCCGTCGCGCCCGAGCCGATCACGATCACCCGCTTTCCGGCATAGTCCAGATCTTTCGGCCAGTGCTGCGGATGAACCACCGTTCCCTTGTAGCGATCGAACCCGTTCCACTTCGGGGTGAAACCCTGACGATGGTCGTAGTACCCCGCCCCCAACCACAGGAAGTCGGTGGTCATCAAAAAGCGTTCGCCCGTATCGCCGCGCGATACCTCGACCGTCCAGCGCTTGTGTTCGTTCGACCAGTTCACCGTTTGAACACGATGCCCGTAGCGGATCTTCGAATCGAGCCCGTATTCCTTGATGACCTCGCCCAGATAGCTGTGAATCTCCTCCGCCGTGGCGATCGAGCGCCCCTGCCACGGACGGAATCCGAACGCATACGTGTACAGATCGCTGTCGGAACGTGCGCCGGGGTAACGGTGGGTCCACCAGGTACCGCCGAATCCGTCCATGGCCTCCAGAATGGCCAACGAGCGACCTGGCAGATTCATGCGGAGATGGCACGCGGCGTCAATCCCCGAGATCCCGGCTCCGACAATTAGTACTTCTACGTGCTCCGGCGAGCGCGAAGCTGTTTGTTTCTCAGTCATGAGATCCCTCCGATGACCAGTTATTGAAGATTTTTGTCAGGCCGCACAACCATATCGCCCGACTCAGTCATTTGACTATCTAGATTTGAGGCGCTCAACCGTGCTGGTAGCGATAACCCGTGAGACTCGAGGAAGATCGTCTACATCCCGCCCGACATGCAAGCAGGTCATTGCAATACGACCCCTACATAAGTGGTCATCCCGAACATGATCAAATGACCAAGTCCAATGACTCCCAGTCTTATGCAGCCGAAGGACAATTTGAATCAGGGCTTTCCATTACACGGTCGGGTGAGAAGGGGTCTTCGCGAAGCGCCCTCCGCCGGCGATGTCAAGCCCTTTCCGCCCGCAGCTCTCGCCGAAGGATCTTCCCTACGTTGCTCTTTGGCAGGCTGTCGCGAAACTCGATGCTTTTCGGACGCTTGTAGCCCGTCAGTTGATCTTTGCAGAAGGCCATCAGGTCTTCGACCGTCAGCTCCGGCGCTTTCCTGACCACGAACAGCTTGACCGCCTCTCCAGAGTGCTCATCGGGTACGCCGATCGCCGCGACCTCGTATACACCGGGGTGTTTGGCCACGACCTCTTCGATCTCGTTCGGGTAGACGTTGAAGCCGGACACCAGGATCATGTCCTTCTTGCGGTCGACGATTCGTACGAAGCCATCCGCGGAGATCGATGCAATGTCGCCCGATCGGAAGAAGCCGTCCGCGGTCATCACTTTCGAGGTCTCGTCCGGTCGCTGCCAGTAACCCGCCATCACCTGGGGACCGCGGATGCACAGCTCGCCGGCTTGTCCCGGCGGCAGTTCCTTGCCATCTTCGTCCCGGATCGACACTTCGGTGGAAGGCAATGGCAGGCCGATCGTGCCATTGAACTCGTGACGGTCAACGGGGTTGACCGTCACGCACGGCGATGTCTCGGACAGTCCATATCCCTCGATGATCGGTGCACCGGTCATCTCCTTCCAGCGCTTTGCGACAGCTTCCTGAGTAGCCATCCCGCCGCCGTTGGCCAGCAGCAGATTGGAGAAGTCGAGGCGCAGGAAATCGGGATGATGAAGCATCGCGTTATACAGTGTGTTCACGCCCGGGAAGCTCGTGATCTTGTATCCGGCGAGCGACGCGATCATCCCGCCGATGTCACGCGGATTCGGAACCAGTACGCACATCCCGCCCGTATGCATCGTCAGCAGGCAGCAAACGTTGAGCGCAAAGATGTGATAGATCGGAAGGGCTGCCACCGTGATGAACTGCTTCACGTCGGGACGCCAACTTCGAGCGGGCTTGAGCCAGACGTCCGTCTGCAATACATTCGCGACGATGTTCCGATGCAACAGTGTCGCCCCTTTGGACACGCCGGTCGTCCCCCCCGTATATTGGAGAAACGCAATGTCATCCGGTGACGGGCAGACCGGCGCGAATGTGCTCCGGCCGCCCTCTGCAATCGCGTCGTCAAACGCCGTGTGCGCGCTCGGGATCGCCGCGATGGACGCGCCGTCCTGCGTGGCAATCAGAACATGCTTCACCTGCGTGTGCGCAATGATGGCGTCCAGCGTTGCAGCACAACTGTCGAGTATGACGATCGCCTCGGCACCGCTGTCTTTCAACTGATGTTCCAGCTCACGCGGGGTATAAAGCGGGTTGACGTTGACGACAACGTAGCCGGCGCGCAGGACTGCACAGATCGAGATCGGGTACGGCAACACATTCGGCATCATGATCGCGACGCGCGCACCGCGCTCGAGCCCCCGCGATTGCAGCCACACGGCCAGCGAGCGCGACATCACGTCGAGTTCACCATACGTCATCAGCGTGCCGTTACACGCAAACGCGGGACGTTCCTTAAACTGGCCGAAGCTTGCCTCGATTAACTCGCTGACGGATCGATACGCGCTCCAGTCGATCTCTGCCGGCACCTCTGGCGGATAGGAAGCAAGCCAGATCTTTTCCATACCCAATCTCCTCTGTCCTGTTGGAATAATCGCGCAACGCCCGTCGTCTCATCACGATCGCGGCAAGCTCGATGACCTCGCCCGACGCGAGAACGCTGTCCCGCCTACTCGCCGCAAACGGTGTCGCACGGACGGCGAGGCGCCAGGTCGCGCGAAGGTCGAAGCGTCAGATATTGACGCCATGTTTTTCGGCAAGCCGCCGAACGAAGGAAGCGGCGCGCTCCAGCAGATATCTCGCTGTCGCGATATTGCGGGCTGCGGTAACGATGCCGTGATGATGTCCGGGCAGATGGTGATGCTCGACTTCGCTGCCGGCGCGTGCCGCGCACGACGTGTAGGCAACGCCCTCGTCACATAGCGGGTCAAGTCCGACCGTTGAGATGAACATCGGCGGCTGCCGCCGGCCCTCCGCATGCAGCAGCGGAGACAGGCGCGGAAGGTCGAGCGGCGTGCCGGCCGGCACGTAGTGATCGCGGAACCAGTGCATCGATTCGGCCACAAGCGGAAATCCGCCTTCAATACGTCGATACGAAGGCAGCGACGCCGTCAGGTCCGTCACCGGATAAAACAGGATTTGTCCGACGATCGAGGATGCTGACGCCAATGCCGCATTCGCGATGATCGTCGCCATGTTGCCACCAGCGCTGTCGCCTGCCAGCACCACGCGAGATGCGTCGATGGAGAGCGCTGATGCATGGGCAACCAGATAGTCCAATGCCCGCTCACAGTCCTCGAGCGGGACCGGCCACCGATGCTCCGGCGATCGCCGGTACTCCACCGAAGCGACCGGACACCCGCTATGACGTGCGAGATGACGGCAAATGCCGTCATGCGTGTCCACACTCCCGATCACCCAGCCGCCCCCGTGAATGAAGACAACCAGCGGATTGCCGACGACAGCTTCCACATTGCGTGTGCGATAGAGCCGTACCCGAATGCTGCCGCCTGTTACGGGAACCGCTAGGTCGTCGTGGACAACAGCGTCGTCAGCAGCGATGCCGTTCAGTTCGCACGCACGCGCGAAGTTCGCGCGGGACTGATCCACGGAAAGACTGCCGTAGTGCAGTCCGCCCAGTTCGCGGAACGCCCGTACGGCGTCCCGGGCATCGTCAGCCACTTCCGTCAGCGGTAACCAGAGCTCCGATGTCATGCGCATCTCCGCTCAGCGCGTACCGAATACGCTTTGATCCCATCGCGTGACGGCACGATATTCATCGACCGTTCCCGGCCAGTTGTTAATCACTTTCCCCTGCGCGTTCTTGTACCAGCTCGAGCAGCCGGCGGAAAACGCCGAGCCGGCCATCGCTGCCTGCAGCTTGCTGTTGTATTCGTCGAACACCGCCCTGTCAACGTCCACTGCGTCGACACCCGCGGCCGCCATGCTTCCGATCGCATCGATGATGTAGTTCTGCTGGATCTCGAGCATCGACACGATCGAGTTGTGGTTCAGGTTCGTGTTCGGCCCGTACAGCATGAACATGTTGGGAAAGCCCGGCACCGTGATGCCCAGATAGGCTTCCGGGCCGTGTTCCCACGCTTGCGCCAGCGTACCGTTCGTCCCGCGGACCTGCAGACTGCCCTGGAATGCCTGGCTTTCGAATCCGGTTCCGAACACGACCACGTCGAACGGCAGAATACGGCCGTCACGGGTCTCGATGCCGTCTTCGACGAACGCCTCTACGCCCGCCGTTTCCAGCGAGACGTTGTCACGCGTGAGCGCCGGATAGTAGTCGTCCGAACGCAGAATCCGCTTGCACGCGTATTCGTAGTCCGGCGTCAGCTTCTCGCGCAGCACCGGGTCGGACACCTGCCGATGAAGGTGGGCCAACGCCAGGCTCTTGCCTTCCATTTGCGCATTGGAGCCGATCCGCGTGCGCTCGAACCCCGACTCGCGGAAGGCGTGTAGCGATTTACGGCTTTCCTCGAAGAGATGAGGTTCTTCCTCGTACAGATCGAGCTGCTCCTTCGGAAAGATGATCTGGTTGCGCGGCATGATCCAGTTTGCGCTTCGCTGGAACACCGTGAGCTGCGCGACCTTGGGCGCGATGGCCGGCACGTACTGCACGGCGCTTGCGGCATTGCCGATGCTCGCCACACGCTTGGCGCTCAGATCGACATCGTGCCGCCACTCCGCGGAGTGGAAGTAATCCCCCTTGAAGCTTTCCAGGCCGCGAACCGCGGGAATCATCGGCCGGTTCAATTGTCCCCACGCCGGCACGAAGAAGCGGGCGGTCAGCCGCGAACCGTCGTTCAGCTCGAACCGCCAGAGGCGTGCAACCGCATCCCATTCCGCGCTGCGAATCTCGCGATTGAACCGAAGGTGTTCTGCCAGGCCGAACCGCGTGGCAAGCGATTTCAGGTAATTGAGCAGTTCATTTCTTCCTGCATACATCGCGCTGACGCGCAAGTGCGGATGGAAGCTGTAGCAATACAGGTGCGACTCGGTATCGCATGCCGCGCCGGGATACGAATTGTCGAGCCAGACGCCGCCAAGCTCCGGACGCTTCTCGAGCACAACGAAGTCGTCGATACCCGCGATTTTCATGCGGGCCGCCATTCCGAGGCCGCCGAAGCCGGCACCCAGAATGACGACCTCGTGATGCTCAATCCTTTCTACAGTATTCACGGTGCACTCTCTCTATTAACGTTACGGCGACAACGGATTGGCCTGCGTCGGTTCAATAGGCCTGTTCATACAGGCGCAAGGCATCGGCATCCGTGACAACGACCGGATTGTTCTGCAGCAGGCGCTGCTGCTTCATGGCATCTGCCGCCAGTGTCGCCAGACTCGAACGCGTGACGCCTACGTCGCGCAGGCGTCGCGGTGCGCCGGATCGTTCCATCAGGTCATCCAGGAATCCGATGAATGCGGCGGTGCGCGCGTGGACGTCGCCCTCTCCTCCCGTTCCTACGAGGTCTGCCAATTCCGAATATTGCTGAGCAGCCGCTTCGGCGTTGAAACGCAGTACGGGGGCGAGCATCAATGCGTTGGACAAACCGTGCGGGATGTGAAAATGGCCGCCCAACGGATAAGCCAGTGCATGGACCGCGGCCACCGGAGCATTGGCGAACGCTTGGCCCGCCAGGGTTGCGCCCAGGAGCATGGCCTCCCGCGCGCGCTGATCTTTCCCATTCTCGCAAGCCGGGATCAGGTTGCTTGCCAGCAGACGCAGTGCTTCACGTGCAAGCGCATCGGAAATGGCATTCTTCTTGTGCTTGCTGGTATAAGCCTCGATGGCATGAACCATCGCGTCGATGCCGGTTGCAGCCGTATGACTGCGTGGCAGGCCGACGGTCAGTTCGGCGTCCAGGATCACTTTGTCGGCGTACAGCTGACGGGAGACGATTCCCATTTTGTTCGTTTCGCCCACAGAAACGATGGAAATATTCGTGACTTCCGATCCAGTGCCGGCAGTCGTCGGGATCTGCACCAATGGCAGGCGCTCGCCCTGAACGTTGCCAATGCCGTACATGTCCGCGAGCGACTGCTGCGACACGGTCAGAATGGCGGCCAGTTTCGCAATGTCCATCGACGAGCCGCCGCCCAGGCCGATGACGACGTCTGCGTCGGCACTGCGGGCGAACGCTACGCAACGCGATACCACGCTCTCTGGCGGATCGGCCACGACCTCGTCGAAAACCGCCGCACGAAATCCCGAGGCTGCCAACGATGCTTTCGCCGGCTCCAGTACGCCGGCCTTGTGCAGCCCTGCGTCAGTAACGATCAGCACATTCCGACGATCCGTCCATCGCGCCATCACTTCGCCCAGGCGGCGCACGCAGCCCCATTCCTGGAGGATCGACGGAACGGTTTCGAAGAGCAGCGACTTCGGGGGCATTTCCATTGACGTTTCCTTCATGCCGACATTTGCAGTTAGATCTGGGTACACATGTACTTGATTTCCAGATATTCCTCGATCCCGTAACGGGAGCCCTCACGGCCGAGGCCGGACTGCTTCACCCCACCGAACGGCGCGACCTCGTTGGAAATCACCCCGGTATTCAGGCCAACCATGCCGTACTCGAGCGCCTCGCCTACCCGCCAGATGCGACCGTGGTCGCGTGTATAGAGATAGGCTGCCAGGCCATACTCGGTGTCGTTGGCCATCGCAATCGCCTCCGCCTCATCCTCGAAGCGGAACACCGGACCGACGGGCCCGAAGAGTTCCTCGCGCGCCAAACGCATGGCCGGCGTCGCATCCGTGATGACGGTCGGCTCGAAAAACGTCCCACCGAGCGGATGGCGTTTCCCGCCAGTGACGATTCGTGCGCCCTTGCTTACCGCATCGTCGACCAGTTCGTTCAGGTGATCGCAGGCGGACTGCTGGATCAGCGGCCCCTGCTGCACGCCTGGCTCCGTTCCGTTTCCTACCTTGAGCGCCTGGACTCGCCGAGCGAGTGCATCGACGAAACGGTCGTGAATGCCAGCCTGCACGAGAAAGCGATTGGCGCACACACAAGTCTGGCCGCTATTTCGGTACTTCGATGCCATCGCGCCTTCAATCGCTGCGTCGAGGTCCGCATCGTCGAACACGATGAAAGGTGCATTGCCGCCGAGTTCGAGAGAAAGCCGCTTGATCGTCGCCGACGACTGGCTCATGAGCACGCGACCCACTTCGGTCGAACCGGTAAACGAAAGCTTGCGCACAATGGGGCTGGCCGTGAGGACCGCGCCGATCTCGCGCGACGGGCCACACACCACTTGAAGGACACCGGCGGGAATACCCGCTCGCTCGGCGAGCACGGCAAGCGCAAGCGCCGTCAATGGCGTGAGGTCCGCCGGGCGCACGATGATGGAACAGCCTGCAGCCAGCGCCGGCGCCACCTTGCGTGTAATCATCGCGGCGGGAAAATTCCAAGGCGTGATCGCGGCGCAGACACCGATCGGCTGGCGAATGACGCAGATGCGCTTGTCGGATTGCGGGTGGGGAATGACGTCGCCATATACCCGCTTCGCTTCTTCGGCAAACCACTCCACGAAAGAAGCGGCATACATGATTTCGCCGCGCGCCTCGGCGAGCGGCTTGCCCTGCTCCGACGTCATGATGAAGGCAAGGTCGTCCGCATGCTCGACGATCAGGTCATACCATGCGCGCAGTATCCTTGCGCGCTCGTGGCTGGTTCGTGTGCGCCATGCTTCTTGTGCCGCAGCCGACGCCGCAATGGCCTTATCCACCTCTGCAGCACCGAGACTCGTCACGCGCGCCAGGACTTCACCCGTAGCCGGATTCGTGACCGGAAACGAACGACCCTCCTCGCCTTTTTCCCATCCCGATGCAAGCCAGACCCGCGTCTCCAGTAAGGAGGCATCTCGCAGTCGGGCGCTCAGCGCCGAAGATACAGTCGATTGGTTCATCCTTTCGTGCTCAGTTTGGTGAAAATTGAATGGATTAACAGTCCGAAGTCCTGATGGCGCTAGACGCCCGCTTCCTGGTCCGCATGGGCGATCTGTCCTGCATGCAGCGACATCCGCCCCCAATACTCGGCCTTGCCCGACCACGCCCGGCTTCCTTGTCGACGAAGCATCGTTCTGTCGTCACATGCAAAAACGACTTCCTTCTGTCCAGCCTTTCCCGGCCTCCGTCGAACACCGCGCCGCAAGCGAAGGCCCATGCCTGAAAACGCGACCTCCTGTTTTGGGATAGACTACGCGCCCTTGGTCAATTGACATGGTCATTTGACCATATTGGGAAATTTGCAGCAACTTAGTAGTTGCACGGGGCTGCGGCACCGGAACCGTTTATGCCATCCTCGAACACAGAATGCGGGCCATGGGTCCTGCGTCTCAAGGAGTCCACATGAAAAATCACAAACGATGCTGCTACAGCGCCGTCGGCGTGCTAGTGACGGCGGCGATACTGGCGGGTTGCGGGCAATCCGAACAGCAAGCCGCTGCACCCGCTACTCCGGTTGCGGCAATGACCCTGGCGACCTCGCGTCTCGACCTGACCGAAGACCTGCCCGGCCGTGTCGCAGCCGTCCGGATCGCCGAGATCCGGCCGCAGGTGAGCGGCATCGTCCAACGACGGTTGTTCGAACAGGGCACGGAGGTGCGCGCCGGCCAGCCGCTGTTCCAGATCAATCCGGCACCATTCAAGGCCGACATGGACACGGCCGCGGCGTCTCTGCAACGCGCGCAAGCCGCGCTCGAACGGGCCAAGGTCCAGACCACACGACTCAAGCCGCTCGTCGAAGCCGACGCAATCAGCCGTCAGGTCTATGACGACTCGGTGTCCCAACGCGACCAGGCTGCCGCCGACGTCGCACAGGCTCGCGCGACACTCGCACGTCGCCAACTCGACCTGAAGTTCGCGACCGTCGAGGCTCCGATCGCCGGCCGCATCGACCAGGCCCTCGTGACCGAAGGCGCACTGGTGGCAAGCACCGACAGCCAGCCGATGGCGCGCATCCAGCAGATCGACCAGGTCTACGTGGACGTGCGCCAGCCGGCCGCCTCGCTCGAAGCGCTGCGCGGCGCGCTCGCGTCGCAGCCGCAAGCGTCGGACAGCAACGGCGTGCCGGTCGACGTGCTGCGCGACGACGACACGCGCTACGACGCGCGCGGCCGCATGCTGTTCTCGGGCGTCAACGTCGATCCTGGCACCGGCGACGTGCTGGTGCGCGTGCTGGTCGACAACCCGAAGCGCCAGCTGCTGCCGGGCATGTACGTACGTGCCCGCATCCCGCGTGGGCATTACGACAACGCGTTGATCGTGCCGCAGCAGGCCATCGTGCGCGCGGGCGGCAAGCCGCAGGTATGGGTGCTCGACGCGAAGGGCACCGCTCACCTGAAGGCCGTCGAGATCGGCGAACTGACGCATCGCAGCTATCGCATCAAGTCGGGGCTGCAGGCGGGCCAGAAGATCGTCGTCGAGGGCATGGAGCGCCTGACCGACGGTGCGGTGGTAACGGCGACTGCATGGAAGGCGCCTGAAGCGGTCGAGACCGCTTCGTCGCACTGAGTCACGGGAGCACCCAGTCATGTCCCAATTCTTCATCCGCCGCCCGGTCTTCGCGTGGGTGATCGCCCTCTTCATCATCCTGCTGGGCCTGATCGCCATTCCCGAACTGCCGGTTGCGCGCTATCCGTCGGTCGCACCGCCGACCGTCACCATTACCGCCACCTACCCGGGCGCGACGCCGCAGACGATGAGCGACAGCGTGCTGAGCCTCATCGAGCGCGAGCTGTCTGGCGTGCGGAACCTTCTGTACTTCGAATCGTCGGCCGATACTTCGGGCCAGGCGCAGATCACCGCGACCTTCAAGCCCGGTACTGATTCAGCAATGGCCCAGGTGGACGTACAGAACAAGCTCAAGTCGGTCGAACCGCGCCTGCCGCCGGTCGTGCGGCAGAACGGCGTGATCGTGCAGTCTGCCGCCACCGGCTTCCTGCTGTTCGTCGGCCTCAAGTCGGACAGCGGCCGCTATGACGAAAACGCGCTGGCCGACTACATGGCGCGCAACGTCGTCGAGGATCTGCGACGTGTCGAAGGCGTCGGCAAGGTGCAACTGTTCGGTTCGGAACAGGCCATGCGCATCTGGGTCGATCCGCAGAAGCTGATTACCTACGGTCTGTCGATGAACGACCTGACCACTGCCGTCAGCCAGCAGAACGTCCAGATCGCGCCGGGCAGCCTTGGGGCTGCGCCTGCGATGCGGGGCCAGCGCGTAACGGTGCCGCTCACGGCACAAGGCCAGCTCACGACGCCGGAGCAGTTCGCCAAGATCGTGCTGCGCGCGAATGCGAACGGCTCGAAGGTCGTGCTCGGCGATGTCGCACGGGTCGAACTCGGCCCGCAGGCGTTCACCTTCGTGAACAGCGAGAACGGCAAGCCGGCCACTTTCGCCGGCGTGCAACTGGCGCCAGGCGCCAATGCGGTGAAGACGGCGGAAGCCGTGCGCGAGCAACTGGACATGATCGCCAAAACCATGCCGGCCGGCATGACCTACTCGATCCCGTTCGATACCGCACCGTTCGTGAAGATCTCGATCGAGAAGGTGATTCACACGCTGCTCGAAGCGATGGTGCTCGTGTTCCTGGTGATGTACCTGTTCCTGCAGAACGTGCGCTATACGCTGATCCCGGCCATCGTCGCGCCGGTCGCGATGCTCGGCACGTTCGCGGTGATGCTGATGACCGGTTTCTCGATCAACGTGCTGACGATGTTCGGCATGGTGCTCGCGATCGGCATCATCGTCGACGATGCAATCGTCGTCGTCGAGAACGTCGAGCGCCTGATGGTCGAAGAAGGGCTGTCGCCGAAGGATGCAACGATCAAGGCCATGAAGGAAATTACCGGCGCGATCATCGGCATCACGCTGGTGCTGACGGCCGTGTTCCTGCCGATGGCGATGTCGAGCGGCTCGGTCGGTGTGATCTATCAGCAGTTCACGTTGTCGATGGCCGTGTCGATCCTGTTCTCCGCGCTGCTCGCGCTGACGCTCACGCCGGCCCTGTGCGCGACGATGCTCAAGCCGATCGAGCATGGGCACCACGAGAAACGCGGCTTCTTCGGCTGGTTCAATCGACGCTTCGATCGCCTAACGGGCTGGTACGAGACGCGCGTCGGCCGCCTGGTCGGCCGCACGGGCCGCGTCATGCTGTTGTTCGTCGCGATTTCCGCGGCACTGGTATTCGGCTTCCGCATGCTTCCGTCGTCGTTCCTGCCCGAAGAAGACCAGGGTTACTTCATGACCGGCTTCCTGCTCCCGGCGGATTCGACCGTCGAGCGCACGGGCGACGTGGTCAAGACGCTCGAGAAGCACCTCGCCTCACGTCCGGCGATCCAGTCGAGCATCTCCATCATCGGCTACGGCTTCTCCGGTCTCGGTTCCAACGCGGCACTGAACTACGCGGTCCTCAAGGACTGGGGCAAGCGCGAGGGTTCGTCCACGATGGAAGAAGCGATGCACGCGCAGGCTGCGATGGGTGGCGTGACAGAAGGTACCGTCATGAGCCTGTTGCCGCCGGCCATTGACGGGCTGGGAACCAGCTCGGGATTCACGATGCGCCTGCAGGATCGTGCCAACCAGGGCTATGCCGCGCTCAAGGCGGCAGAGATGAAACTGCTCGAGCTGGCCGCCCAAAGCAAGATCGTGACTGGCGTCTATCCGGACAGCCTGCCGGCCGGCACAAGCGTGAAGCTGGATATCGACCGCGACAAGGCCGAAGCGCTAGGGGTGTCGTTCACGACCATCAGCGATACGTTGTCGGCCGCGATGGGCTCGACCTATGTGAACGACTTCCCGAACGCGGGCCGCATGCAGCAGGTGATCATCCAGGCCGATGCCCCGGCACGCATGCAGATCGACAACGTGATGAAGCTCTACGTGCGCAACGCGGCCGGCGGCATGGTGCCGTTGTCCGAAGTGGTGCGTCCGGTCTGGTCAGAGACCCCGCTCCAGTTGGTGCGCTTCCAGGGTTATCCGTCCGCACGCATCTCCGGCGGTGCGGCACCCGGCTACTCCAGCGGCGCGGCGATGGCCGAGATGGAGCGTCTGGCCGCGCAGTTGCCGCCGGGCTTCACGGTGGCGTGGACGGGCCAGTCACTGCAGGAGCGCGAGTCGGCCTCTCAGGCGCCGATGCTGATGGCGCTGTCGATGGTCGTCGTGTTTCTGGTGCTCGCGGCGCTCTACGAGAGCTGGGCGATTCCGCTGTCGGTGATGCTGGTGGTGCCGCTCGGCCTGATCGGCGCACTCGCCGCGGTCCTGCTCCGCGGGCTGCCGAACGACGTGTTCTTCAAGGTCGGGATGATTACGGTGATCGGCTTGTCCGCGAAGAACGCAATCCTGATCGTCGAGTTCGCGAAGCAGTTGCGCGAGGAAGGCAAGGGGCTGATCGAGGCGGCCGTACAGTCGTCGAAGCTGCGCCTGCGCCCGATCCTGATGACCTCGCTCGCATTCGGCCTCGGCGTCGTGCCTTTGATGATCGCAACCGGCGCCAGCGCCGAAACGCAGCACGCGATCGGTACCGGTGTGTTCGGCGGCATGGTCGCCGCCACCGTGCTGGCCATTTTCTTCGTGCCGGTTTTCTTTGTGTTCGTGATGAGCATCCAGGAACGCATCTCGGCATGGCTCGCGTCCGGCAAGAAGCGCGCCAACGTGACCCCCGAACAAGAAGGTTGATGCCATGCGACTACTCATTCTTTCCGCTGCGGTTTCCGCCGCTCTCGCGTTGTCGGCGTGCTCGATGGCGCCGAAGCTGGTCAGGCCCGAGATGCCGGTGCCGACCGCCTATACGACCACTGCCGCGGCTGACCAGCATGCGAACGCAGCCGATCTCGGCTGGCGCACGATGTTTGGCGATCGTCGCCTGCAGCGCCTGATCGAGCTCGCGCTCGAGAACAACCGCGACCTGCGCCTGGCCGCGCTGAACGTCCAGGCCGCCGAAGCGCAATATGGCATCCAGCGCTCCGCGCGCCTGCCGTCGATCAGTGCCGGCGCGAGCTTCACGCGCCAGCGCACGGCGGCCGACTCGCAATCGAACCCGCCGCTGCTCGAAAACACGCAGAACCAGTATGGCGTGAACGTCGGCGTCAGCGCCTTCGAGATCGACCTGTTCGGCCGTGTGAAGTCGCTGTCCGATGCGGCGTTCGCGCGCTACCTCGCGACCGATCACGGCCGTCGCGCCGTGCAGATTGCACTCGTCGGCTCCGTGGCCAACGCGTATTTCGCCGAGCGCCTCGCGCAGGAGCAGCGCGCGCTGTCCGAACGCACGCTGAACGACTGGCGCCAGTCGCTTGACCTCGCGCGCCGGCTCAAGCTCGCGGATCAGGCCAGCGGCGTCGACATCGCGCAGGCCGAAGGCCAGGTCGCGAGCGCCAGCGCCGATCTCGAGGCGCGTTCGCGCGCCGTCGAGCAGGCCAACAATGCGCTGCGGCTGCTGGTCGGCACCGAGCTGCCGAAGAACCTGCCCGACCCGCTGTCGCTGGAACGCCAGCCGGTGATGACGCAACTGCCGGCCGGACTGCCGTCGGAATTGCTGTACCGCCGGCCGGACATCCAACAGGCCGAGCAGAATCTCGTGGCCGCCAACGCCGACATCGGCGCGGCGCGCGCGGCGTTCTTCCCGCGCCTGTCGCTGACCTCGTCGATCGGGTTCCTCAGCCCGGGGCTGGGCAGCCTGTTCGACGGCGGCCAGCGCGTATGGAGCTTCGCGCCGCAGGTCACGCTGCCGATCTTCCAGGGTGGCCGGCTGCGTTCCGAGCTGAATCTAGCGGAAGTGCGCAAGTCCAGCGCGGTCGTCGAGTACGAACGCGCGATCCAGACTGCATTCCGGGAAGTGGCCGACGGTCTCGCCGGACGCGAGACCTTCAGCCGTCAGATCGACGCGCAGGCGCGGGTTGTCAAGAGCGCCGAGCGCCGTACCGATCTCGTCAATCTGCGCTATCGCGCGGGCATCGAGGATCGGCTGGAACTGCTCGACTCGCAGCGACAGCTGTATGCCGCGCGTCAGGCCTTGCTGGATCTGCGCAACGCCGAACTGGACAACGCGGTCGCGCTCTACAAGGCGCTCGGTGGCGGTTTGATCGATACCGAAGTCCCTCCCGCCGACAGTACGGCGAACTCCTGAGCCACGGGCGGTCGGCGATCCGTTCGCGAGGACTGAAAGCATCGCGAAGTCCGGCGGCGCACGTGCTGCGTCGCCGGCCGCCTCCCGATCACGCCCACTTCCAGTGAACCCGATGAACCCTCTGATACTCATTGCTGAAGACGATCCGGAGATCGCGGAAATACTCGACGCCTACCTCGCTTACGACCGCTTCCGTACCTATCGTGTCAGTCACGGGCAGGCCGTGCTCGACGTGCTGCCGATGCTGAAGCCCGACCTGATCCTGCTCGACGTGAGGATGCCGCAGAAGGATGGCTGGGAAGTCCTCCTCGAAGTGCGACGCCGCAGCGACACGCCTATCGTCATCCTCACGGCGCTGGACCGCGAGATCGATCGATTGCAAGGACTGCGTTTCGGCGCGGACGACTACATCACCAAGCCATTCAATCCCGCCGAGGTAGTCGCGCGCATTCGTGCGATCCTGCGCCGTTTCGAAACGGCCAAGTCGGGACGCGTCATCAAGGTCGGCAAGCTTGAGATCGACACACAAAGCTATCTGACCACGATCCGCACCGGCACCGGAGGGACCAGCGTCTCGCTGACGTTGACCGAGTTTCGGCTGCTCGCCCATCTGGCAAGTTCGCCGAATCGCGTGTTCACACGCAGCGAACTGGTCAGCGCCTGCCTGCCCGACGGCGATGCACTGGAGCGTACCGTCGATAGCCATATCAGTCGGCTGCGCAAGAAACTCGAATGCGCTGGTGCGCCCGGGATGCCGGACGTGATGCGCGGCGTGGGCTATCGACTGCTAGGTGTCCAATAAATGCGTGTCGCCGGTCGTGGTTGCGTTGCATGTATATTCGCGCTACTGATCGCTGCAATCGCACTGGGAATCTTGACCGGGTGGTTCGTCGTCTATGGTTTGATCGTCTTGACCGCGCCTTCAGTAATCGATAACACGATCGCGGTCGTGATCCGGGAAACGCCGGACTATCTGGTCCTTGCTATTCTGCTTCTGGTCGGCCTCGTCTCGACTGTGATTGAACTTATCAAACTGAGGCACAAAGCAGGTTCGTAATTCGATTTGCTCCGCATGCGGTGACGCCGCCGTTAGCAGGCAGCCGGTGCCTTGATCTGAGCCAACGTATCGACGGACGCAATGAGCCGTGCAATCCGCTTCTCAATCGCCACGTTCGAACCGATGGTCAACAGCGACGACGCCATGATCCGGTAGACGCGCTTTCTCGGTACCTTGGCCGGCGCCGTCGGGTCGAGCCACGCGTCGTGGCCGGCCAATAGCTCGAGCGTCTCGAGGCCGATAAGAATCGGCCACAGGCACGCGAGCCGCAACCGCACGAAGCGACGCGGGATCGCGAGTGTATACAGACACGCATCGCGATACTGGTCGAGCGCTACGCGCAACAGGTCGATCAGCACGCCGCGCGCACGCGTCGACGCGCCCGGCTGCATCAGATCGGGCACGCCAAGCCCGTGCGCAGCCAGCACGTCGTCCGGCAGGTAGCAACGGCCAATAGGGAGATCCTTCCCGCAGTCGCGCAGAATATTGGTCATCTGCAGCGCCTTGCCGAACTGGATCCCTTTATCGAACATGTCCTGGAAGTCCCAGCTGCGTGCCGCACATGTGTGCGCGCCCGTCATATCCGTCCAGAACTCCCCGACGCAACCCGCGACCAGGTAGGTGTAGCGATCGAGCATGTCGTACGTCGGCAGTGAAGCGACCTGCCCCGACTGTTCGTCCGGAAACGTGCGCAGGTCGAATTCCATGCCGGAAGTGAGTGTTGCGACGACCTTGCGGATCGCTGCGCTGTCGGCATCCGTCTGCGCGCGCAGCAGCGCAAGCATCGGCGGTATCGAGCCGAGTAGCACGTGTTCGTGGGAATCCGTCTGCATCCGCGTCACGTCCTCGAGTGCATGGGACAGTGAGACACCGTCGTCAAGCTGCTCGACGTTCTCGCGCAATTGCGTCAGCAGCGCCACGCGGCGGTCCGGCGCGACAAGTGCGGTGTCCGCGATGGTATCGGCCGCACGCGCAATCAGGTATGCGAGCCCGACCGGTTCGCGCATGCCGTCAGGCAGCACGCACAGCGACAGGTAAAAGGAGCGCGAAACATTCTTGAGGAGATTGCCGAGCAGATCGGCGGAATGGGTATCGGTGGTCATGGGTACGAGAATTCGGCGGAGCCGCGCGCCGGACGCACGTGACATCCGCCCCGCCCCGCGACCGTCAACGCAAGAGTCCGCAGAGTTTAGTGGATATCGTCCGTGGTCGCGCAAAGACGTTCCTCGGTAGTCCCTGCTTTTTTCCACGGCGTTCTGCGAGAACCGTCGTCAACTCGACGCTCATGGCATGTGTATCGTCGGTCTATCTCAATCGGCATGGTGAACCGATGCCTCGGGAAAAGCCGCTCGACGACCCAATTAGACCGCATGCATCCGGCGTAGCTGCCACGTTAACGCAGCAACCCCATGGCGATGTTCAGCATGCCGCTCTTGAACTGCTCGGGATGCTCGGTAAGATCCGAGAATTTGGCCAGCACGTGACCATAAGAGACCGTGTTGCTTATTGCATTGACGATCATCGCATGCATAAGCTCAGGGTCGCATGGCTTTACCTTGCGAGCCTCTATGGCGTCCTGGAGAAGCGGGACGACTGCGTCGCGATAAGGGCCGATCAACCTGTCGACCAGCAGATCCAATCGCGCGCCATGTTCTGTCGTCGCGGTCGCAAAAAACATTCCGACGTCAGGCGTTTCGAACAGGCTGTCGATAAAAAGTATCATGGCCTGCCGGACACGCTCGATCAGGGACATGCGGCTATTGCGCAATTGCTTCGTCGTTTCGATCACGGGCCCCAGCTGTACGGCCAGTTGTTCGACTACCGCCGTCCAGAGCCCTTCTTTCGACCCAAAATGATGTGACATCAACGCCGGATCGACCCCGGCAAGGCCAGCGATCTTCCGCACACTTGTGGCGGCATAGCCCTGTTTGGCAAACATCTGTCGCGCACATCGCAGAAGTGAATCAAATCCCACATGCGTATCGCCGGACGGACGTCCCCTGGCACGTTTTACCGTTGGCAAATGCTGGGTCGAAGTATCAGAGCACGGCATGTCGGAACGACATCAAGGAAAGGAAGCCGGAAGTATACCAACCGTATTCGGCATACCGCACTCGCCGAGCTCAAGAAATTCGATCTGCTCTCGCCCTTTCCGCACACAGGATGATGCCAATCGGCAGTGCTCTCATCCGGCTCTTGCTCGTGCTTCGCAAGCCGACGTCAGTACAGTTCCAGTTGACACTTGTGCTCGGCCTTGAACGAACCAGCCGAATTGGCGCGGTGCAAGCGTGAATCTGGCGGAAGCACGACGTTATGAATGACGCAGCCGACTGCGCAATCTTCGCGCGCAGTCGGCCAAGCTGCACCGTGCGACGGGCAAAACGCTCATCTCGCCTCATCGCATGTGCGTTCGCCGGACGCCATCAATCCGCTCAATAATCGTAGTAAGCCTCGTCGTAGCGATGCTTGTTGCGGCGCATCCTGCGCATACTGTCGCGGTCTCGCGCATCGTCGCGGTCCCGTGCGTTACGTCCGAGATTGCCACCCAGCGCCGCGCCTCCGCCACCGCCGAGCGCCGCACCGAGGATTCCGCCGTTGCGGCCGCTCATCGCATGACCGGCCGCAGTGCCCGCACCGCCGCCGAGTGCACCGCCAATGATTGCCCCGTCGCGCTCGTTGCGGTCCGCCGCGATCGCGCCACCGGCACCGCCGCCAATCGCACCGCCCACTACCGCGCCAGTGCGGCCACCCAGTGCATCGCCGACGGTGGCACCGGCAATACCGCCGAGTGCACCGCCAAGCGCGTTGTCCCAACTGTCCGCCGCGGCCGGCAGTGAAATCAGCGCGACCGCGGTAATGATGAATGCGGGGGCGATCTTCTTCAACATGCGAATGCTCTTCCTTGTGCTCAATCTCAAGTCCAGGTTTCTTGCGTTGCTGCCCATTCTCTTCGACGAACGGGTGGCGAAAGATAGCACTCCCATACAACCCCAGTTCGCCATTGTCGTAACAGATTGTGTGGGCCTGCAGAGCCGAACCAGCATGGCTGTCAGGCGGCCTGCAATTTTTTACATCGATTCAATCATTTCTCCATCAAACCTCACAAAAACGTCCATCGAGTCGAAGCATACTGCGACGCAACTCATCGAATACACGTGCACGGGCAACACGAACACATGGACACGTTTCCGACCCTGATCGTCTGCGAGCATTGCGACAGCGTCTACCGACGCCGCGCACTGGCGCCTCACGAGATCGCGCGTTGCGAACGGTGTTCAGCCGTGTTGTTTCGATCGAGCTGGCTCGATATCGACCGGTGGCTCGCGCTGTCCATTGCTTCAGGCGTCGTCTTCGCCATCGCCAACCTTTGCCCGATCATGCGAATCAGCGTGCAGGGGCGGCATAGCGAAGCCACGCTGTGGCAATCCGCGCTTGCGCTTGCGCAGGGATTCGCCGCGCCGATCGCGATTCCAACGGCCCTTGCCATCGTGGTGGCGCCGTTTCTACAGGTTGCGACGTTGATCTGGTTACTGGCCTTTGCCCGCGCGGGACATCGCGCGCCCGCGTTCGGCCCGCTGATGCGGTTACTTGTCGCGCTGCGCCCATGGAGCATGATCGAGGTCGGATTGCTCGGCATCCTCATCGCCATCATCAAGCTGTCCAGCATCATGCAGATCATTCCCGGCGCTGGCTTGTGGGCCACGGCGGTGCTGATGGTGCTGATTCCGGTGATCGCCGGCCACGATCTGCGCCAGTTATGGGACTGGGTTGTGCCGGTGGAGCCCGCCGGAGGACACCCGTGAGCCTGCCTGTGCGCGCCAGTCGACTGGGCATGATCGGGTGCCATGCGTGCGGCCTTGTCTGCCGTCCATCTTCACCCGCCGAGCAGGATGCGGGTCCGCAAGCCGCCGAAACGAAGCACTGCCCGCGCTGCGAGTCCGCGCTGCACGCTCGTCGTCCGAACAGCATGGTGCGCGCCTGGGCGCTCCTGATCGCCAGTCTGATTTTCTACATCCCGGCCAACCTGTTGCCGGTGATGCGCACCACGCTGCTCGGCAGCCAAAGCGAATCGACGATTCTCAGCGGCGTCGTGATGTTCTGGAATGCGGGTTCGTACGGCATCGCGTCGGTCATCTTCATTGCGAGCGTCGTCGTGCCGTGCACGAAGTTCCTCGCTATCGGAATGTTGCTCGTCACGACGGGTCGGCACAGCGTGTCGGCCATGCGCGAGCGGACCGTGCTGTACCGCGCGGTCGAACTGATTGGCTACTGGTCGATGCTCGACGTGCTGGTCGTCGCGATCATCTGCGCGCTGGTGAGGTTCGGTCCGCTTTCCGAGATCGAGCCGCGCGCCGGCATTTTGTTTTTCGGCATGGTCGTCATTCTCACGATGCTGTCTGCAATGAGTTTTGACCCACGCCTCATTTGGGACGCCGAGAGAGCATGAATCCCGCATCCGGCCCGCAAGGCCTCGAACCCCACGACCCGCCCGTGACACGCAACCGGATGCGGCTCTCGCTCGTCTGGCTCGTGCCGGTCGTCGCGGCGTTGATTGGCCTGTCGATGGTGATACACGCATGGTTGTCCGTCGGACCGGAAATCACGATCACATTCAACACTGCGCAAGGCCTCGAAGCCGGCAAGACACCGGTCAAGTACAAGGACGTCGTGATCGGCACCGTGACCGCCATTTCGCTGAGCGACGACAGTTCACACGTGGTCGCGACCGTTTCGTTCGTGAAGAATGCACGTAACCTCATTCGCGACGATACGCGGTTCTGGGTCGTGCGGCCTCGCGTCGGCATGAGCGGCGTATCGGGCATCGATACGCTGTTTTCCGGCGCATACATCGGCATGGACACGGGCCGCTCGGACAAATCGCGGAAAGCCTACACCGGGCTAGAAACGCCACCTACTGTCATCAACGGCATGCCGGGGACAAGCTTCACATTGCTGGCCACAGATCTCGGCTCGCTTGATATCGGCTCGCCGGTCTATTACCACCATCTGTTGGTAGGCCACGTCGCGTCGTACAAGCTGAACATGCAAACTCGCGACATGAACCTGCAGGTGTTCATCGATGCGCCGTACGATCGCCTGGTGACGACCGATACGCGCTTCTGGAACGCGAGCGGCATGGACCTTTCGCTCGACGCGAATGGCCTGAAGCTGAAGACCCAGTCGGTCGCGACGATCGTGGGCGGCGGCATCGCGTTCGCGACGCCGGACGACAGCAGCGCACCGGCCGCGCCCCCCGATACCGTGTTCAGGCTCACCGCCAACGAAGCGTCGGCGATGGCCGTTCCGGACGGGCCTTCGCAGCTCATTCGATTGAAGTTCGAGCGGCCATTGCGCGGGCTTGCGGTCGGGGCGCCAGTGGAATTCTCCGGCGTCGACATCGGCAAGGTCGTCTCGACCCAACTCGACTTCGACAACGCCGCACGGCGCTTCCAGTCGATCGTCATGGTCAAGGTCTATCCCTATCGGCTCGGCCCCGTCGTCGAGAAACTGCAGAAGACTGAAGGCAACGGCAATCCGCGCGTGGCCCAGTTCCTGGCGGGGCTGGTCAAGCACGGGCTCCGGGCGGAGACGCGCACCGGCAACCTGCTGACGGAGCAACTCTACATTTCGTTCGATTTCGTGAAAAACGCGCCGAAGGTACCGTTCGACGCCAATGCCACGCCGCTGACCCTGCCTACCGTCACGAGCACGTTTGACAAACTGCCCGAACAGATCGCCGACATCGTCGACAAGATCAACAAGATGCCGCTGGAGTCGATCGGCAAGCATGTCGATTCGAGCCTGACGACTCTGGACGCAACGCTCAGGCAGGTCAACGGCCAACTGCTGCCATCGACGACACGCGTGCTCGACCAGGCGAACCAAACGTTCGGCACGTTGCGCCAGGGCATCGCAGAGGATGGCCCACTTCAGGAAAACCTGACTAACACGTTGACCGAAGTCCAGCGTACCGCGCGATCGCTGCGCACGCTGACCGACATGCTGGGCCGCCGGCCCGAATCGCTGCTCCGGGGAACCGGGGCCGATCATGCACCGATCGCGCCGGCCGACAGTTCAACCCCGCCTGCCGCGCAGGAGCCACGACAGCCATGAGCCTCCCGATTCGCGCAAGAACGATTGCCCTGAGTACCGGCGCCGTCATCGCGCTGACCGCCTGCGCGTCGAACCCGGTGCATTACTACACGCTCGTTTCGCCGGCCACGTCGGCGACGGCGACGACCGCACGCGGCACCACGCCGCTGGCGATCAACGTGTTCCCCGTCGGCATCCCGGCCCAGCTCGACCAGCAGCAGATGGTCGTTCGCAACGGGACAGGCACCGCGGTGATCCTGGACAACGAACGCTGGGTCGCGCCGCTCGGCGACGAGCTGCGCGCGGCGCTGTCGTCGTCACTCGTCGTGCAACTGGGCGCGCGCAACGTCACCGGCCTTCCACGTCCGTCGAACCAGACCGTCATGAGCATCCGCACGCAAGTGCGTCGCTTCGATGCGTGGCCGGGGCGCATGGCCCGGTTCGAAGCGGATTGGGCCGTCGGTGTGCAACAGGACACGCCTGGCACGCGCATTTCATGCAGCACGCGGCTCAACGAGGTCGCCCCAGACAACTACGCCGACATGGTTCAAGTGCAACAACGCATGGTCGAGCAGTTCGCCGCACGGATCGCGAGCGCGGTGCGCAGCTTGGAAAGCGGGCGCCCGGCCTGTCCGGCCGATTCCTAATTCACCCGGCCCCGGGAGCGATCTATCGGGGCTGACCAACAAACAAGGCCGCTTTGGCGGTTACAGACCCGCTTTATCAACAAGGTCGCAAGACCTGCCTCTTTTTAGAAGGAGCTCCACGAATGAACAAGACTCTGATCGTTGCAGCAGTTGCAGCATCGTTCGCTACCGCCGCTCACGCGCAAAGCAGCGTCACGCTGTACGGCGTGCTGGACGCAGGCATCACCTACCAAAGCAACGTCCAGACCGCATCCGGCCAAGGGAAGTCGCGTTGGTCGCTGGGTTCAGGCATTGACCAGAGCCGTTTCGGGCTGCGTGGTTCGGAAGACCTCGGTGGCGGCCTGAAGGCAATCTTCACGTTGGAAAGTGGTTTCAACATCGGTAACGGCAAGTTCGCGAATGGCAACGGCGGTATGTTCAACCGCCAGGCATTCGTCGGCCTGTCGAGCCAGTACGGCACGGTCACGCTGGGTAAGCAGTATGACGCGACGCAAGACTACCTGGCGCCGCTGACGGCAACGGGCTCGTGGGGCGGCACCTACTTCGCTCACCCGCTGAACAACGACCGCCTGAGCACGAACGGCGACGTCGCGCTGAATAACACCATCAAGTACACGAGCGTGAACTACGCCGGCCTGCAATTCGGCGGTACATACTCGTTCTCGAACAGCACGAACTTTGCCAACAATCGTGCATATAGCGCTGGCTTGTCGTATCAGTTCGAAGGCCTGAAGCTGGGTGCGGCATACTCGCAAGCAAACAACGCTGGTCTGTCCACGACGGGCGCGGTAAACCCGAGCATTGATTCGACGACTGGTACGGCGTTCGGAGTCCAAGGCCGCACGCGCACCTACGGTATTGCAGCAGGGTACGCGTTTGGCCCGGCGCAAGTCGGCGCAGCGTGGACACAATCGCGCCTCGACAATCAAACGAGCGGAGCCGGTACGCTGCGCGCTGACAACTATGAAATCAACGGGAAGTACAACCTGACGCCGGCCCTCGGCCTGGGTGCTGCTTATACGTACACGAGCGCAAAGCAAAACGGCCAAAGCACGCACTGGAATCAGTTCGGCGTGCAGGCTGATTACTCGCTGTCGAAGCGTACGGACGTCTACGCTCAGGCAGTGTACCAACGCGGCACGAAGGGTGCCGGTTTGGGCGCTTCCATCTACAACGGCGACGTCAATGCATATCCGAGCTCGAAGGTCAGCCAGACCGCGGCAACGGTGGGCCTGCGTCACCGCTTCTAAGCCTGTGACTGGTTAGTTGGTTAGGAAAAGCGCCTTCGGGCGCTTCTTTGATGTGTTTGTCCCGTCCGGAAATAGGTTGACACTTTTTCGCCGAAGCGAAGAGGTGCCCAAGCATTTCAATTTTCCCGTAGTCTCTTCAGGTGGGAGTCCAACGTTCGGGGTTCAGTTCAAATCGAGCGCTTCTGCGCCTGCGAGGCGGTCATGAATAAGGATTCTATTCAAACGACCCACATCCCGCGCGATGCCGCGCTTCGGCCCTCATGGGTGATGGTGTTGTGTTGCTTGATCGTGTTCATGATGCAGATGGCCACCACCGTCTATTTGCCATCGCTGCCGGTAGTGATGCGCGAACTGGCTATGAGTCAGAGCCTGGTGGAAATGTCTATCTCCGGCTTTGTTGTCGGCGCGGCGTTGCCCGTGTTGTTCTGGGGATCGGCCGCCGACCGCTGGGGGCGTCGCGGCCCGTTGCTGGTTTCGCTGGCGTTGTTCGTCCTGTGCAGCGCGTTGTTGGCCGCCGCAGGCAGCGCAGTCGAACTGCTGGTTCTTCGAGCGCTGCAGGGCAGCGCGGCCGGCGGCGCTGCCATCATCGCTCGAATCATTGTCCGCGATAACTGGAGCGGTGACGAGCTGGCACGCCGGCTATCGGTACTGTCCATCGCCTTCATCACCGCGCTGAGTGCCGGCCAGTTCATCGGGGGGCTGATCGGCGAGTACAGCCATTGGCAAGTCGGTTTTGTGTTGATGGCCGTCACCGGCACCCTAGCCGCATTGCTGAGCATGACTGTGCCGTTGCAGGGCGGCCAGCCGGCAGCCTCGCGCCAGAGCGGAAGTCCCTACTGGCAGATCTTGCGCCGGCTAGGCTTTACGCTGCCGGCGTGCGCCGGGGGGCTGGGCTTTGCCACAACCATCACATTGCAGGAAGCCAGCCCCTTCGTGTTCCAGGAGCACTTCGGGTTGGCAGTATCAAGCTTTGGCAATGTCGGACTGCTGATTGGCTTAGCTTATTTCTGTGGCGCGTGGACGGTCAATCGCACCGTCGCCAAACTGGGCGGCAAGAAACTGATGCGCGCTGGCGCGCTGCTGATGGCCGCAGCCACCGTCGCCACGCTGCTGTGTTGGCATCTGGGCGCATTGGAGGCCAAACCTGGTCTATTGCTGTTCGTGTGTCTGTATTGCCTCACCATTTTCGGCCAAGCGGTGCTGTTCCCTAATAGCATGGCCGCCGCAGTCAGCGACGCCAAGAACCACGGTGCGCACGCGATGGCGTTGTGCGGCTTCCTGCAGCAAGGTTTGGCCGGCATCGCCGCCACGGTCTCGGTGCTGCTTCACCACAACGGCGCCTGGACGCTGGCAATGGCTGTGCTCGGCCTGACCACTCTTCTACTGGTTCTGTTCCAGGCACACCTGCGCGTGTCCTAGCCCCGTTACTCGTAGCTGCGGTCAGGATTTTCCCGAGCCATTAAAAAAGCCGCGTGTCCCAAAGCATTTCTGTGAAGCTACCTCCAAGGCCCACGCCATCCACCGTATCGCGCCGATTGCCGGTGACACGATGGCTAGGGCGCGCGATACGGCCAAGCTTCTTGATGTCGATGTGCAGCAAGTCGCACGGTGCCTCGTGTTCGCAGCGCTGCACCGGTTCACTCGGTTGCAGATCGCCCAACCGGGACAGTCCGGCACGTGCCAGCACACGGCTGACGGTCGAGCCGATACGCCTGCCTGTCGGGCGATCTGTCGCTGCAGCAAGCGCTGCTGGCGCAATTCCACGATCAGCAAGGCAGTCGCTCGAGCAATGGAGCGCGGAGACCCGCGGCGACCTCCCGTTGGTGGACGTGATCGGCTCGCCCCTTTCCGCGTTGACTGACTGGGCTACGCATAGACAACTAGAGCGGGAACAGCCGGGCAAGGCCTCATGGAATTCGAGATGCAACCGCCCGAGGCTTATAGAACCTCAGATTTCTCCCCCTTCGACGGCTACTGATACGGTACAGGCTCAAACGCCATCAACCGCGATGAATTTAAGTTCGCCGTAAGGATTGGGGCGATGTCCAGACACCGCCTCCTTTGAAGGCACATTCCAGACCACATCCGCTAGCGTAGACGGAAATAATTGGCGCCCGCGTTGCGCGGTGTTGACTCGCGCGCCCACTCACATCCACGCAACGGATAAGAATTAAATTTAAATCACCTAAAATCACTGATTTAAATTTCAAAACGTCGACTCAAATTCGGTTCTTTGAATATTTTTTCTTGAACTTCGAAAAATATTTTCTACCCTACTCAAAGGAAATTTACCCGAGGTTGCAATGAGTCCGTTCTCTGTTGCATTGCGGCAGTTGCGCGCAGAGTATGACGTTGCTCAGGGCGAGCTGGCCAATCGCCTCGGCCTGCGCCAATCCTACATCTCCCAACTAGAGCGTGGGGCAAAACTACCCAAGGACAAGGGCCTAGTCAGAAAAATCGTTCAGGCCCTACACCTTCACCCCCAAGAAGAAGCCTCACTGTGGCAGGCATTCCAAGCGTCTCGCAAGTTCGACTTCCCTCCCTCGGACGCGCCCGCGGCCGCCTACAGGTATTTTGCGAAACTCTCGGACGCACTCCCAAGACTGTCGTCCGCCGACTTCAACGTTCTATCCACCTTCCTCGATTCAGTCGGCGACGACGATGCAATGAGCAAGGTCGGAACATCGGAATCGACGCCTGAATCCCAAGCGGAGGTTCCCATGTAGAAATAAAAACGCCACCTAACCCCGGAGGACTAGGCGGCGTCGCGTGCATCTCTCGATACACGACTTGGGCAAGTTCAGTATCGGCGGCATGTTCAGACGTGTCAAGTCCTCTTCAAGCACTTCCCCAACGGGAGCTGGATCGATATTGCTTGGAGAAAATTCATGCCCGGCGTCAGAAAGGTCGTCACTCGCTCCCCATTTAGGCGAGTGGGCACCGTTGCGTGCCCATGGTTCCGTCACGCTCCTATCGAATACGAAAGCCTACTGGAGCGTGACTTCATCCGGCTTGCGCTTCTCAGTCTGAAAGTCTCTGCAATCTTCGAGCAACCATTCACGTTGGACCTTGGAGGCGCAGGCCTCTACACACCTGATTTTCTTCTGATGCACGAGCAGGGGCCGATCGTCGTCGAAGTGAAACCAAGTGCCCGCGCGTCCGAAGCAGAAACCCAATCGCACCTCGCTTCGGCCGCCAAGATGCTAGCTGGCAGGAACCATCGATTCCTGGTCGCTACAGAAGATTTTATTCGAGCTGACAAACGCCACGACCGCGCGGCCCTTATCCTTCGGCAAGCCAGAAGTCATCTGCAATTTAACGTTACGTCGAAAGTACTAGCAATCGCATCACGAAGGCCGGACGGCATCACCATACGGCATTTGGCAGACAAAGTCCGCGTCCCCCAATCTACTGTTCTCCATCTCGTCGGCCGCCGGCAACTGCGCATCGGTGAATCTCTGCACATCGATGAACACCAGCTCGTCTTCCCCGTAGAGGTGATCCGGTGACAATCTATACGCTAGATCGCGGTCTCATCGTGCGCTGTGGTGATGCCCAATGGCAAGTTCACCGCATCCTTGATCACAAGTACGTTCAACTTGAGCATGCACAGTCAGGCAGGATTCGTCGCGAGAAGCTCTCAAAGCTCGCAGCTGATATCACGTCCGGCCGAGTACATGTCGTTCGAGATGCAACCCCTGGAGCTGGGATGCGTCCGGAAGCACCCACGGCGATATCTGTCGCTTCCATTTCAGAGCGCTACCAACAAGCATATGTCCGCGCGAACGACTACGTGAGATACCTACGACGACAAGGAATATCGAAAGGGCAACGTCGCAGAATATCGGACGCCATATCGTCGTGCGCCGCATCCATGGGAGACAAGCATCCTCCGAGTGCCTCAACCGTCATGCGGTGGATGCGACTCTTCGACACAAGCGACGGCAACCCAAGCGCCCTCATCTCCGGAAATGCTCACCGCAAACGCCAGACTCGCATCCCTCGTCAGGTCCGGGCAATTATCGACGGTGTCTTGCAACGGCATTACTTCAAGAAACGAGGAGCCACCCTTGTCGAAGTACATGACCGTATCGTTGAAGCACTTGCCGATGAGGTTGCAGCCGGCCGAATACCAGCCGCAAAAGCAGTCGTGAGTTCGTCGACGGTTCGCCGAATCGCGTACGAGACCACACCTTACGACCGTGACAGACTTCGTCTGGGCACAGCGGAAGCGAATCACAAATGGCGATTTTCGAAACCGGGCCGCTACGCGTCTCGGCCACTCGAGCGAGTCGAGATGGATCACACGTTGCTCGACATCTGGGTAATTGACGATCGCTGGGGTATTCCACTCGGGAGGCCAACGATTACCTTCCTGGTGTGCAGCTATAGCGGCTACATTCTCGGCTTCTACATATCGTTCGAAGGCGAGTCGCTCGCACGCGTCCTCCAATGTATCAAGCTAGCGATACAGCCGAAAGATGAGATCACGAAAACCGCAAACCTGTCTAATCCATGGCATGCGATGGGCCTATGGGAGACTCTCGTCGTTGACAACGCCCTGTCGGTGCACTCGAATCGCCTCAAGCTCATCGTGAACGAGTTGTGCTCAGACCTGGAATACTGCCCGGTCCGCATGCCGTGGTTCAAGGCCGTCGTCGAACGTCATCTTGGTGAACTTACCCGCGACCTCCCTGCACAAGGTCGCCCCCAGAAGCCAGGTCGCCAACCCGATCCGATCGATCCACGGATAACGGCTTGCGTCACATTCTCCGATCTCTGTCACGGCGTACTGCAGTGGGTGGTTGATGTACATCCATTCCAGATTCACTCCAGGAAAATGAGTCGTCCAATCGATTTATTCCTCGATGGCCTGGATAACTGCCCCGCCCCATCATTTCTCGAGTCAACAAGGAATCTTGATGTCTTAGCCGGAATTCGCACGACCACGACCGTTCGTCATGATGGGTTGACTCGGAAATGGATCACCTACGCGTCTGATGAGCTAGGCGATATGCGGAAAGAGGTTGGAGCAAATTTCCGCGCCAATATCGTCTATAACCCGTACGAACTTGGGAGTGTGTTCGTACAGCACCCACGCACTGCCGAATGGGTGAGTGTGTCTGCTAAGGACGCGGAATATGCGACTGGTCTGTCGGAGACTCAACATCGAATCATCCGCGCGGCGGCCGCACAACGATTGACACTTGCAAATGCCGGAGAGGTACTAAGAAAGGCACGGCTCGCGTTGCTCGACCACTGGGCAACCGCAGTTTCAACGGGGAAACGTATCAGACGAGCTCCTCGAGATTTAGCGCTGCTTCAGCAAGTCAGCTCTGTTTTCGTCGCTCCCTCCGCTGCCCCGACGACTCCGATCCGGGCATTCGAGCAGTTCGCCACCGATGAAGATGAGGTCGCGATGACAAAACCGATTCCATCGTTTGATACCTTCGTCGGTGACATCCTATGAGCTATAGCGACCAAGCCATACAAGCTGGAATCCGCATCGAAGGCATCCGGGTTCACCACACGAAATTCAAACGCGCACTTGACGCAATTGCTAGAGTCATCCAGATAGGAAACTCTGTTTCGACGATAACCGGCGTGAGCATCATCGCTCCCGCCGGTTCCGGTAAAACTCTTCTTATCGACTCGGTAAAGCAAAACGTATGCAAATGGCCGTTCCTGCCGCCAAACGGGGTACTTTGTGCTTCGCTGAAGGAATCTCCGAGCGTGAGTCAAGTCCAGGACGAACTTCTCGCGGGGCTCAACTATGCTATCCCGACCCGATCACTCCGGAGGAACAACACCGCATCGTTCGATCTGCTTGTTGAGTCAGTTAATCACCACGGCATACGACTGATCGCGATTGACGAGTATCAACATGTCTTTCTTGCAAGAAAGACTGATGCTCGCGCAGACATGATTGACTGGACGAAAAGACTGATGACGAAGACCAAGTGCCCGGTTCTGCTCGCTGGGACAGAGACGCTGCGAAGCATTGAGAAGGGTGACCCACAGCTCTCTTCGCGGATCCCAACTGTTCTCGCGCTGCCGGCGTTCGAGAACGATGAAGAATGGCGTGGAATACTCACTGCATTCTCGTCAGCAGTCTCGGAAGTCAATTTATCGCCCCTGTGCACTGACCACGCAACGACGATGTTCCGAGCTACACGCGGAATGATGCGTATGCTGAAAGCGCTGATCATCGAGGTCTCCATGATTGCGATCGACGATGGCAAAGGTCAGATCACAAGAAAGCATCTGCAACTCGCGTTCAATCGAGTCTACGGTGACGACTCGAGCTTACCGAATCCATTTGCGTGATACCCCCTTCTCAGCTGTGCACCGGTCCAGACAGGATGAGGTCCATGCCGATGAAGGCAGTGCGCGATTAGTTTTTAAAATGGCGGCCACGACCTGTACCACCACTCACGATCTCACCCGACAATATTCGGAGAGGTAGATGATTAACGATCATCCCAGTTTGCTCGTAGTACCGCCTCCTATTGACGACGAATCTCCAGCCTCTTGGCTATTGCGTATTTCAGAGAAGCATCATGTTTCGTGCGAGACGCTTCTGCAAGCTTTCGGTATAAAGATGTCCAACGACCCCGATATATCGCTGCGTCCCGAGGACATGCTGCGTATCGGGAGAGGAACCGGCGTCCCGGAGCATCGCTTACGTACCCTTGGTGACACGTTTTCTGCAATTCGACAGGATCGATTCCTCACAAGGCTCTTGGTAACCGACAAGTCGTCTAGTGTGAAGTATCGATTTTGCCGTGAATGTTTGCGGACAGACCCGATCCCGTATTTCCGTATCCAATGGCGATTTCTCGATTGGAAGTACTGCCCTATCCATCGAATCGAACTTTCTGACCACTGCGGGCAATGTGGATGTTCGAGGTCGGGAATGTCCCTGGGACGGATATCGAACGACAAAGCACGCGGCATCCGGACCTGTCACCGCTGCCGGCACTCGCTCGCAGCGCTCAGGCGATCAGCAGCCGATGCGCGGGCTACCGACACAATCATAACGCTTCAACGACATGTCGTCACCGCATCACTAATCGACATGGAAGAGATCGACGGCCCAGTCAATCGCTGTGTTCTACGCTGGTATCTCCTTTGGTACGTTCGCCAATACCGTCCTGAATTTGGCACCACGGTCGGGGCCCAACGCCCGCGTGCGTCTTTTCTGGACATAGGTGATGATCTTCCCAATATTCTCGCGATGTACAAGCGTCGCCGCTGGGGATCCACCTTGCGACAAAGCAGAGCCCCGACCGAGCCACCAGCCGTCCCCCGTAAGCGGGTCATACCGCCATGGTGAATGTAGGGTTCCAAGTATGGTTTTTATTGTCGCAAGTCGTTGATATATTTGAATTATTGAAATTTCCTGTAGGGTTCGTTGTAGAGTTCATTGACAGACGATGTGGGTCAAAAATCTGCACCTACCCCCATATGTTGTCGATCCCTGCTCGCAACCCAGCCCGTTTGGATTGCGCGGATCGTCCTCAGACCGATCACAAGCTTCGCATGCGAAACGAACACGAGAGCTTGCCAAACTTTTCGTTACGTCAGCCGTTCTGGCATGGATAACAGTCAGGCACTACGTCGGCGAGGTTCGTGGTTCGAAGCAACGCTATACGATGCAAAGTTGCTACCATCGAGATGGTTCGAACAAGCTTGTACTTGCCCCTCTTTCGAGCCGTTAGTCTGACTAGGAGCGGCCACTATGCAGCTGGTATCGCCTGAAGCGATCGCGGAAGTAATGGCGTTGATCCCTGTCCCACATACTTTGGCTGAACTGGAAGCACGAGTCCAAGAAGGGCTCCCCAAGTCTGCACTGCGTACTTGCGTTGAGTACGCAACCAGCGGCGCTGAAGCACAACACGCATTGCTCACGCAAATCGTCCCCGCAGCGACCTACAAGCGACGTCGTGCTCGGCTCACACACGACGAATCTGAAAAGACCGAGCGGCTCGCGCGTGTCGTCGCGACCGCCTCTCACGTGTGGGGAAACCGGGAGGATGCGCGTCTGTTTCTCGGAACGCCTCACCCGCTGCTCGAAGGACAAAAACCTCTTAACGTGGGTCTAACGGAATTGGGGGCGCGCCGTGTCGAAGAACTGCTATGGAAGCTATTCTACGGACTACCGGCATGAGAATATTCCGAATATCAGTAACCAGAAGCCGGCCGCCATCGGGAACTTCGTGTTATCGGAACACGTCACTGACGCTCCGTATCCATCAAATCAACCAGTTCAGTCCGAATGAATCCAACACGCCTTCGTGATCAACTTTACACCTTGCGTAAGCAAGCCGGTTTGACTCAGACAGAACTGGCCGAACTCCTACACATTGATCAATCGAATTTGTCTAAGATTGAGCGCGGCTCCCGGTCCCTCGACGTCTTTGGCTATATTGACTGGTGTCGCGCGTGCGGTGCATCCCCGACGGATTCATTGGCGGATCTGCTGGGGTCGACTAGCCTCGACACCTAGATCCGCCACCTCACCATCCAAGACAATGCACAAACACCTGCCAAGCAAGGTAGGCCGACGGTCATTGTCCCAGGTCGCAACCATAGCTCCGACCTCAATTGTCTGTGGAAACAACGCACGAAGTTCTTCGAGCTTATGGTTCTTGTAAATTCAGCGTTGCTTGGGCACTTTCACAAAAAATACCCGCTACTCGCAAAAATTCAAGCTTAAACAAATCGTTTTCGTGTTAGTTCAACGTTAAATGCACTATGAGTTCAACGTCTCACGAGCAACCCTTCAGCAGAGCGTCGCCACATCATCGATTCGACGTCAAAAGTAAGTGAATCTCGACAGCACGACGCGCATCGAAGTGCCACGCGCATTTCCGCGCCGTAAATGCAAAAACCCCCGCCGGTTAGGCGGGGGTTCTTGGCTTAGGGAGCCTGACGATTACCTACTTTCACACGGGAATCCGCACTATCATCGGCGTAGAGTCGTTTCACGGTCCTGTTCGGGATGGGAAGGGGTGGGACCGACTCGCTATGGTCATCAGGCAAAGAG
>NZ_CADESW010000018.1 GCF_902830275.1 Burkholderia stagnalis
GATCGAACTGTTGGCCGACGAAATTCCTGTCGAAGCGGACGTCGACAACGACGTCACCGTGCTGTTGGCTGTGCTCAACCCCGTCGACGTGGACGTCGACAGGCTGTTGATTGCCGTGTTCGTCGCGAACAGTTGCGAGCCGTTGATCGCGTCGGTGCTCGTCGCCGTCACCTGGCCCGCTGCAACGTTCGCGATCTGGCGTTCGGCACCGGGCGCGCCCACACTCACGACGCTCGTCGGGTTGGTGCCCGCGTAGTTGTACGTCACGCCACCGACCGTGCCCGACGCCATCGGGTTCGCCGCCGCCGTCACCGAGCCCGAGCCCAGCGCCACGTCGTTCGCGTTGTTGGCCACGGCGCTCGAGCCCAGTGCGATCGAACCCGCGCCCGCTGCCGTCGACGTATTGCCGAGCGCGACCGAGCCCGTCCCCGTCGCGACGTTGGCGTTGCCCAGCGCGACCGCGCCCTGGCCGTTCGACGTGTTGTTCGCCCCCATCGCCACTGCGCCCGTGCCGGATGCCACGTTCGGATCGCCGATCGCGACCGCGCCGTCGCCCGACGCCGTGTTGCCGACCCCGATCGATACCGCCTTGCCGCCCGTCGCCATCGCGCTCTGGCCGATCGCGACCGCGCCGCCCGAGTTCGCATTCGCGCCGTCGCCGACCGCCACGCTGCTCGCGCCTGCCGCCGTTGCGTTCGTGCCTGCGGCCAGTGCGTTGATGCCGGTCGCGCCGTCGTTGTTGTAGTTGCCCTGCTGCGTGCCGTTGTCGTTCACGCTGTAGTAGTGTGTTTTCGATGCGTTCAGCGCGGTCGAAAGCGAGCCGATACCGGTCGAGGTCGACGTGGACAAGGATGCGATCGCGCTATTGGCCGAGGAAATACCGGTCGAAGCCGAGGTCGACAGCGAAGTAACCGTGCTGCTGGTGGTCGACAGCCCGGTGGACAGCGAATTGACGCCACTTTGCGCCGTGCTGATGCCGGTCGAAGCCGAGGTCGACAACGACGTCACCGTGCTGTTGGTCGTGCTCAGGCCCGTCGACAGCGAGCTGATGCCGGTCGAGGTCGACGTGGACAGCGAAACGATCGAGCTGGTGGCCGTGCTGATACCCGTCGAAGCGGACGTCGACAGCGACGCAATCGAACTGTTCGCCGACGACAAGCCCGTCGAGGCCGACGTCGACAACGTATTGATCGCCGTGTTGGCCGCATAGAGCTGCGAGCCGTTGATCGCATCCGTGCTGCTTGCCGTTACACGACCTGCTGCCACATTGGTGATCTGCCGCTCGGCGCCCGGTGCGCCTATGCTGACGACGCTGCCCGGCAGCGTGCCGGCGAACGAATAAGTCGCGCCGCCAATGGTCGCACTTGAAGTCGGGTTGGCTGCAGCGGTGACTGAACCGGAGCCGAGGGCGACATCGCCGGCGTTGTTCGCAACGGCATTCGGACCGATCGCGACCGAGTTGGCGCCGAGCGCCTGGCTGTCCGGTGCAGTCGAGTTCGCATGGAAGTACTTGATGCCCTGGCTGTTGATGCTGTCGATCGCGGCACCGACGTTGTTGACGGTGCTCGTCGTACCGTTCGCGTTGTACATCGTGTACGACGGCGCGGAGACGGAGCCGGTGGCCGAATTGTAGGTCGCGCCGCCACCAAGTGCAGCAGCGGTGCTGTTGCCGAGGTTGTTGGTGGTGGAGACAACCGTGCTCAAGCCGGTCGACAGCGAGCTGATACCGGTCGACGTCGACGTGGACAGCGAGGCGACCGTGCTATTCGTCGTGCTCAACCCCGTGGACAACGAATTGACTCCACTCTGCGCCGTGCTGATGCCGGTCGACGTAGACGTCGACAACGACGCCACCGTGCTATTCGTCGTGCTCAGCCCCGTGGACAACGAATTGACTCCACTCTGCGCCGTGCTGATGCCCGTCGAAGCGGACGTCGACAACGATGCGATCGAGCTGTTCGCCGACGACAAGCCCGTCGACGTGGAGGTCGACAGAGAAGCGACGCTGCTGTTGGTTGTGCTAAGGCCGGTTGACAACGAGCCGATGCCGGTCGAGGCCGACGTGGACAGCGACGCCACCGTGCTGTTGGTGCTCGACAGCCCCGTCGACAACGAAATGACACCGCTTTGCGCCGTGCTGATGCCGGTCGACGCGGACGTCGACAGCGACGTGACGGTGCTGTTGGTCGTCGAAAGCCCGGTCGACAGCGAGTTCACGCCGCTTTGTGCCGTGCTGATGCCAGTGGACGTGGATGTCGACAGCGACGTGACGGTGCTGTTCGTCGTCGAAAGCCCGGTCGACAGCGAGTTCACGCCGCTTTGCGCCGTGCTGATGCCGGTCGACGCGGACGTCGACAGCGACGTGACGGTGCTGTTGGTCGTCGAAAGCCCGGTCGACAGCGAGTTCACGCCGCTTTGCGCCGTGCTGATGCCGGTCGACGCGGACGTCGACAGCGACGTGACGGTGCTGTTGGTCGTCGAAAGCCCGGTCGACAGCGAGTTCACGCCGCTTTGCGCCGTGCTGATGCCGGTCGACGCGGACGTCGACAGCGACGTGACGGTGCTGTTGGTCGTCGAAAGCCCGGTCGACAGCGAGTTCACGCCGCTTTGCGCCGTGCTGATGCCGGTCGACGCGGACGTCGACAGCGACGTGACGGTGCTGTTGGTCGTCGAAAGCCCGGTCGACAGCGAGTTCACGCCGCTTTGCGCCGTGCTGATGCCGGTCGACGCGGACGTCGACAGCGACGTGACGGTGCTGTTGGTCGTCGAAAGCCCGGTCGACAGCGAGTTCACGCCGCTTTGCGCCGTGCTGATGCCAGTGGACGTGGAAGTCGACAGGCTGTTGATCGCGGTGTTCGTCGCGAACAACTGCGAGCCGTTGATCGCATCCGTGCTAGCTGCTGTTACACGGCCGGCAGCGACATTCGTAATCTGGCGCTCCGCACCTGCCGCACCAACACTCACCACGCTCGACGGTGTTGTCCCCGCAAAGCTGTACGTCACGCCGCCGACAGTACCCGTCGCTGTCGGATTGGCGGCAGCCGTCACCGCGCCGGAACCCAGTGCGACATCGTTCGCGTTGTTCGCTTTCGCACTCGCGCCCAACGCGACGCCGTTCGTTGCAATCGCGGAAGCCGTATCACCGAGGGCAACACTGCTTTGGCCCGATGCAGTCGTCACGTATCCCAATGCCATTGCGTGGACCCCAGATGCTGTCGTCTGGTTGCCAACTGCTATTGCTGCAACACCACTTGCTATTGACTGCGCCCCCAACGCAGTTGCTTGGAGATTCAACGCTTGCGCCCCACCGCCAATGGCAGTCGCGTTCCCCCCGGTGGCTGTAGCCTGATTCCCGATTGCAGTCGCCGCATTTCCACCATTAGCGACTGCAGCATTGCCGATCGCGATGCTCAATTGCGTACTTGCAACCGGTGGACTCGATCCATTGCCACCGATTGATATCGAACCAGCCTGGTTCCCGGGCGTAGTCCCCGCACCCGCCGAATACTGCGCCGACACATAAGGCGAAACCACAAGCATCGCCGCAGCAACCGCAGCAACCGCAGCAACCGCCGACTTGTTCGGCTTGCCCCGCGCCGAATCCAGTTCCGAAGCCGCAACCCACGCGCCAAGCGCCTCATTCCAAATGGTTCGGTATGACTTGTTCATCTGATCTACCTCATCGGCGCGCGTCACGTCTCACGCGTATTACTGCGCTGCTCGTATCGGCCTTATTTTGTGGCAGTGCGAATTACAGCTGCCACGACGGTTATCTTTAAGCGTATTTTTCCGGCGACTTCCACGCCCGCGACGGACTATTTTTATTCTTGATCGCCGATCGTTCATCCAATTCACGCCTCAATACAGGATTGTCGCTGGCACACTGCCAGATGAATCTCCCGTGACTGAATCCGGCCAGCCGAATCCTCTCGATAATCGGAAGCACATCGCGGGCACAAACCTAATCGTCAAAGCTCACGGCGAATTGGGTCTCTCCTCGGATGCCGGACGTCATGCCGATTCGATAAGCAAGCCGCGCAGCATCCTTCAAGCTCTTACCAATATTCGGATCGATCAATTGACAAGCAATTGATTCGATGGCTCTAGCGTCGATATCGACATCATTCACACGCGTGGAATTGGTTATCTCGGGAAACAAGGCCACCAATCGATCGGACGAATCATCGGTATCAGACTCATAATCCTGGATCGAGAGGCACTTCATCGAGCTCCTCATTTCGCCTCACTCTGCATGCATCAATTTCAACATACTCGCCCCAATAAAATCCTCTCGGATCCATCGAATTTCAGCTCTCGGATTCATTGCCATCGCTATCACATCGCGTTCAGTTATCGTCATCACTCAATTCAATCTGACGACACCCGTCGGCAAGCGAAGCTCGTCATGTCCGTTTGTTGCAGGTGAGCCGCGGTGTCACCACATATGACTCCCACAAGATCCCTTTTCCCTTCATCGCACCGCCAGGACAATGTGGCCTGCAATGATCGGTCTACGCCGGCTATCCCGTTGACACGGAAACCTCCCTTCTCGCCACTAGTCGCCCCGCGCATTAAGGGCCTGAACAAAAACGTTCATTTCTATAAAATTCGATCTCAAGCGGGCTCTTGAGCGACATTTCCTTTTGCGACAAGGGCTTAGTGGAGTGCAGATTTACCCGACAAAAACGAACGTTTTTGTCCAGTACAATCGAGCCGCATTTTCCACTTTTGACCATTCTTTACAATGTAACAACAGCGCAACGAGCGTCTACCCAACGCGCAGCACGCATCCATTTTGTAGGACGAAAGCGATTTCCAATCGCTGGCTTGACAGCTTCCCGGCTGCTCGAGGGCGATCAACTGGAATTTCCGATCTTCGCCAATCAAAACATCCGGAAATAGATGTTTCGCATGATTTGGAAATACAAAGGATTCGCGGCACGGGAAATTTGATTCACACGACGGAATCACTCAAAAGGAGATTCCCGATAACTGCGCATCGTCACGCCACAGATTGACGATTCAGACATTTAGTCGAGGCAAAATATGATCACGCTTAACCAGCGACACGGTGATGACCCGCAAAAAAGGGATCCCGCCTCTCCGCTTCTTGAAGACATAACCGAGTTTTATCGATATCCGTCCCACTTCCCGTGCGAGACGCGGAGGCGATCGTGAACATCGGATATGCGCGCGTTTCCACGGACGAGCAGAGTCTCGAGTTGCAACTGGACGCACTCAAACGAACCGGTTGCGATCGAATATTTACGGACCACGGTATTTCCGGAAGCGAATTTTCGCGCCCGGGGCTGGATGCCGCGTTGAAGCAGGCGAAAACGGGTGACACGTTGATCGTGTGGCGTCTCGACCGATTAGGCCGCTCGTTGAGCAAGTTGATTGACCTGGTGACGCATCTCGAGAAACGCGGCATTCAATTTGTTTCTGTCATGGAGTCCATCAACACCAACTCGTCAGGCGGCGTATTGATTTTTCATATGATGGCCGCGCTGGCCCAGTTCGAACGAAGCTTGATCAGCGAGCGCACGCGCGCCGGCCTGGCCGCCGCGCGCGCGCGAGGCCGCCCGCTCGGACGCAAGCCGGCGCTCGACGAAACGCAGAGAAAGCAGGCGCTGGATATGGTGAAACGTCAACCGGTCGCCGAGGTCGCGCGGTATTTCAAGGTGCACCCGCGCACCCTGAAGCGGTTGCTGATGGTGGAGCAAGCGCGCGAAACTCCATTGGAGTGATCTCATTGCGATCACGAAGTCACATCGCGCAGCCCTGTCAATCCCGGCTGTATCGCGGGCCGAGGCGACTTCTCGTTATTGGTGCCGCTGCGCGTGTCGGGTCAAATGACGCCTCAGCGTCCGAATATGAATGTCGAACATTTTGGCGACCTCCGCTTCGGATTGTGTCCGCAACAACTCCTGTGCGCGAGCGCATTGCGTCGCATCCAGCGCCGGGGGCCGTCCCAGCCTGCTGCCGCGCAGACGGGCGCCTTGCAGACCCGCACGGGTTCGCTCACTGATCAGCGAGCGCTCGAACTCCGCGAGGGCCGCGATCATATGAAACGTGAAGCGCCCGGTCGGCGATTGCGTATCGATGCATTCCGTGAGCGAAACGAGCCGGACGCCGTTGTCATTGAGCCATGCAATGACGTCGATGAGATGGCGAATCGACCGACTGAGCCGGTCCAGCCGCCATACGACCAATGTACCGCCGCGCGTGAGCGCCGTCATGGCGGACGATAACCCGGGGCGGTCGATGCTCGCGCCCGACACGCCTTGGTCGGAATAGATCGCGTCGCATCGGTAACCTTCCAGCGCGGCCAGTTGCAAATCCAGATGCTGCTCATCCGTTGATACTCGAGCGTAACCAATATCCATTGCCTCGTCGTTGCCTTGAACCGTGTCGTGCGAATCGGAAATCGGTTGTTCCCGTTAGCCGCACGCCGACACAAATCTCAAGTGCCCCCCTTGGCGAGTTTGATGACTGGCAACGACAATGCGATCACGCTTCCAATCAGAAGCGTGGCCACCGCATAAAGCAGCCCGGCCGCGAAGCTATGCGTGACGTCCTTCAACATTCCGACGATCAGCGGACTCAACGCCGAACCGATGTTGCCGGTTGCGTTGATCACCGCGATGCCGATCGCCTTGGCATGTTGCGAGAGCACGGTGTCGGGCATGGTCCAGAAAATGGCCATTGCCGTATAGGCCCCCGTGGAAGCCATCGCGATGCCGGTCAACCTCATCTGGGGGACTTCACCGACAACTGCGAGCGTCCAGCCTGCAGCGGCGAAAAGCATGGGCAACACAAGATGCCATCGTCGTTCCTGGCGACGATCCGAGTGTGCGCCCCAAGCCAACATGCCGACAATCGTACAGATTTGCGGGAGCGCGCTCAGCAGCCCGACCTTGAGGTTACTGTTCGAGACATCGAAGCTCTTGACGATCTGAGGCACCCACATCGAAACGAGGCTCAGAGAATTGACCAGGCAGAAGTAGGCGACGGCGAATTTGAGCGTCGCGAGTTGCATCACCCCGCCTGATTCCCGCGATTGCGCAGCGCCGCCGTCCGCCGCAACAGGCGACGCTTCCGCGCTCAAGAGAGCCTGCAGCGTGCGCTTTTCCTTTTCCGTCAACCAGCGCGCATCTGCCGGTTTGTCGTCCAGATAGAACCAGACGGCGACGCCGAGCAGCGAGGCCGGCAATCCTTCGACGACGAACAGCCAATGCCAGCCGGCCAGGCCCAGTACACCGTCCAGACGCAACAGATAGCCGGAGGCCGCGGCGCCAAGGGCGGTCGTCACCGGCATCGCGATCATGAACAATGCGTTCGCTCGGGCTCGGTAGGCGCGCGGAAACCAATACGTCAGGTAGACCAGCATCCCGGGGAGAAAGCCGGCTTCACACATCCCGACCAGCGCGCGCAGCAGATACAGGCTTGACGCGTCGTGCGCGAACGCAGTGCAGGCGGACGCGAGTCCCCACGCAACCATGATCGTGGCAATCCAGCGCCGTGCTCCGATCTTGCCGAGCGCCAGATTGCTCGGTATGCCGAACATCACGTATGTCACATAAAACACGGCCCCCGCCATCCCGAACATGGTGCCCGTCAGCTTGAGGTCCGCTGCCATCGTCAAGCCGGCGAAGCCGATGTTGATTCGATCAAGGAAGGAGAACGCGAACAGAATGAACAGGAAGCCGATCAGTCGCCTCGACACCTTTCTGACGACGTGCTGTTCGAATACCTCCAGGGACTGGTCGTTCTCGGCGTGGATCGCTCCGACGGCGGGTTTGACGGGCTCGAGCGTCGACGGGGTTCGCATTGTGCAACAACCTCCTGTGATTCTTACGAATAATGTGGCCAGCCAGTCTCCGGGCCGGTTCGTCCATCTAATAATTAATATATTAACTAGATGGGCGAAAGACGCAATCCTAGAAAACCATGATCAGGTGGCGGGACCGCGCCGTGTCGTCCGAAACAGGTCTGCTCGCTTGGCCCATGAGCCATGGCATCCGGCCCCCTCGGCTCCCGCGTGCCTTGTCGTGCGCGAATTCAGATCAGGATTGCTTGACGAATAGCTTGGCATGTCGGAACCGGAGCATGACGCCGACGCGCGCCCTCACCTGATTCGCATCGGGCGCGCGCACGGTCGTGCCGAGCCGGCTTGCGGTCGAACCGCCGGTGCTTCTGACCATCCTGATCGCGCATGCACGCTTGTGCGCTTCGACGGTGTTCGCCCATTCCGACGAACTGCGGAAGCGGTTTCATTGTTGCCTATCGGGCGATATCCTCAGACAATCGACGCCCGCCGCCAGGGCAATCGACACCGCCCGCGCTTGGCCGGGCGGGAGTCGGAATGCTTGAGCAACCGCAGTATGGAACGACGCACTGGGTCAGGCATTGAGCAGCATGCCGGTGCGGAAAGCGCGCGTGCCGGTCACGCGCCCGAGTGGCGCGCCCGCCGTTACGAATCGAATCCCGCGGCGCATGTAGAAGATTCCGGAAGTATTGCTGCGCACCGTAATCGTCTTGTTCGTCAGCGGATCGACAATGTCGAAGAGCGGCGCGCCGGCGCGAATGTGGTCGCCCGGTGCCGCGTGGTGGATCAGAATGCCGCTCGCGGGTGCATGGAATTCTTCGCTGCCGGCCAGCGGGGTGGGTTCGTGCACGAGCGGAGGAAGCGGCCTTGCGTTGCCTCTCAATGCCCCCCGCGACCGCAAGAATTCGATGATCGCTTCCGCGTCACGCGCGGCGGTTTCGTAGGTCACGTCACGCTGCCCGCGGCATTCGATCGTTGCGGCGATCGTTCCCGGCAGTAGCGAGGCCGCGCATCCAGCCCGCTTTTGCAGCCTCCACCAGGGGAGGCTGTGCGCCTCGTCAAAGGACTGGCCGCCCGACTCCGTCGCGATCAACGAAGCCCGCGCCCCCAGGTAGCGGGCGAGCGGCTCGAACTGCGGCCATGCCGCATCGCTTGTATACAGATGCAGCGTCGCTTCGAGCGAACAGTGCAGATCGATCACGACGTCGGCGTCCAATGACAACGACAGCAGCACATGCTGCAGCGATTCAAACTCGGTACGTGGATCGTGTCGCGCGAGCGCTTCGCGCATCCAGGTTCGCACGATGGCGACGTTTTGCTTCGCATCCGCACCGAGTCTGCCGTCAAGTTGGTCTGCCAGCTTGTCGAATGCCGGGAAGTTGCGGTTGAAATTCCGACCGCTGGCGAGATCGTATCGACCGATGAACTGGCCGAGCACGTGCTGGTTCAGTCCCACCGGGTTCGCCACCGGCACGACGACTATCTGCGCGTCGAGCTCGCCGGCAGCCTCCATCTCCTCGAGACGACGCCTGAGCATCACGCCAACCAGCATTGCAGGCGTTTCATCGGCGTGCAGGGCCGCCTGGATATAGATCTTTTGTCGCGTACCCTCCGCCTCTCGGGGGCCGAAATGAAAGCTGACGAGTTCACGGCGCGTGCCGATCGCGGGTGAGATCAGAAAAGTCGATTGCGCATGCATGGGGAGAAAGACGGTAAGGGGGACGCTGTCGAATCATCGTGCCAGGTCAGTCGCCGTAGGTATCGAACGAGAAATAGCGACGAGCGATGCGCGTATATGTTCCATCCGCGAGCATCGACGCGATCGCGGCATCGATCGATTCCCTGAGCGCGAGATCACTCTTGCGCATGCCGATCCCGACGCCCTTGTCGCCCATCGACAGTGCCGGGCCGGCAAACCCGAAGCCCTTTCCTCTCGGCGTGCTCAGGAATCCCTGATCGGCTTCGACCGTGCCGAGCAATGCGCCGTCGATACGGCCGTTGACGAGATCCGCGAACACTTCGTCCTGGCCTTTATATGCCACGACGATCACGCCGTGCGGAACCCATTGTGCCAGCGCATAACTCTCGAACTGCGTTCCGGATTGCACCCCGATACGTTTGCCGGAGAGCGACCTCGTGTCGCTGCCAAGCCCCGCCCCATTGCGCGCGACGATGCGCGACCTGAATTGATAGAGCTTCGACGAGAACGCAATCTGTTGGGCGCGTTTCTCGGTGATCGCCATTGAAGAGAGGATCGCGTCGATCTTCCGCGCCTGAAGCGCCGGGATCATCCCGGAAAACTCCAGCTCCACCCATTTGCAATGGGCGCGGATGCGCCTGCAGATTTCGTCGCCGAGATCGACGTCGAAGCCCCGGATGCTGCCGTCAGGGGCTTTCGCCTCCATCGGCGGGTAGTTGGGATCGATGCCGAACCGGACCATGCCCTTATCGTTCGCACGCGCGCCGGGCGCGGTGCAGAGCAGGCTCATGACCGTCATTCCGATCATCATGACATGCAGGAATTTCTTCACGATCGCGTTTCTCTTGAAAAATTCCTCGCTATCCTAGTGTGCAAGAGAAGCACTGCGAAGCATCATTTCGATTATCATGATCGCTTTTACTGATCGGGCCACACGATCATGACCCTCACTCAGTTGCGCGTGTTCGCCGCGATCATCGAGCATGGCAGCCTGCGTGGCGCGGCGCGCGCACTCAAAGTGACTCAAAGCAACGTCACGCAGCAGCTGCAGAATCTCGAACTTGCACTGGGGGTACCGCTTGTCGAGCGCACGAATCGTGGCATCGTGTTGACCAAGTATGGGGAGCGGCTTCTGGCGCGCGCCAGCGCGATTCTCGGCGAGTGCGATCGCGCCGATAGCGAAATGCGGCAGCTGCGAGGCGACTTTGGCGGAAGCGTGGTCCTGGGCATGACCACCGAACCGATGATCCAGACACTCGCCCCCGTGCTCGAACAGTATTGCACGCGCTTTCCGCAGGTGTCGGTGCACCTGCTCAACGGGACGTCGCGCAAAATGATCTCGTGGCTGCGCGATGGGGCACTGGACTTTGCGGTCGCACTGGTCGGCCCCGCAACCGATACGCATGACTTGGCGGTGACGCCACTGTACCGATCCGATCCTGTCGTCGTATGCCGACGCGGGCATCCGCTTCAGCATGCGACAACGCTCGCCGAGCTCGCCGACTGCAAGTGGATCGCCACCCGCCAGCCGGGCTCGTCGACAGCGCCACCCGTGAACCGGCTGACAACGTTGTTTGCCGAACACGGACTTGCACCGCCCAATATCGTCGTAACGACCGAGGCGCTATTCGATACGCTGCATCTCGTGAGCGAAACGGACTGGCTGTCGCTGGAGCCGTCAATCGTCACACGATATCGGTTGTTCGGGGGAGAACTCGAGTCGATTGCAATCGCCGAGCGGGCGGCGGAATCCAGCGTCAGCGTCCTGCAACGCGCCAGCGTCCCGCTGACGCCGGTTGCGCAGGAACTGGCGACGATGATCGTGTCGTATGCGCGCATGACCCATGCCTGAACGAATCGCCCCCCTTCAACCGGAATGCGCCCTGGCCGATCACATCGGGCCGGGGCGTTCGATGCGACTCAGGCCTTCTCGCGCACGGCCATCTCCAGCGGCATCATCGCCGGGCCGATCGACGCCAGCAGACGATCCTTCGACACCCCGTCGCGGGACTGCACGGAGATGCCGTGCAACTGCGTCGCATAGAAGTCGGCCAGCGCCTTCACGTCGGTCGCGGGCTTGAGCTGCCCCTGCTCCATCGCCTGTTGCAGGCGCGCGACGATCGATTGCGTGCGGGCGCGTCGAAGCGCCGCGAGCCACTCCATCACGCCGTCGTTCTCGGCCGTGCAGTTGGTGGCGGCTGACACCACCATGCAGCCATGCGGCTGGCCGCGCTTCGTATAGGCGGCAACGGCATCGCGCAGCATCCGTTCGATCGCGGCGCGAATGCCGGCCTCCTCGGCGAGCGCACGATCGGCGAAACCTCCGTCGCCTTTCTCATAGAGCGCCACCGCCTCGTGGAACAGCGCTTCCTTGCTGCCGAAGGCCGCGTAGATGCGCGCCGATGCGATCCCCATCGCATCGACCAGATCGGACATCGACGTGCCTTCGTAGCCGCGCCGCCAGAACGCGATCATCGCCCGTTTCAGCGCAAGATCGCGATCAAATTCTCTCGGCCGTCCTGCCATCACCTCTCCTGTTCGCTGATTTCGACTCGCCCGGATTTTATCGCGCGACGCGGTTGACACGCGATATTCACTCGCCCTATTCTTTGTCGCTCGACAAATAATAGGAGTTGAACATGCGTACCATCAAGGGCCCGAGTCTCCATCTCGCGCAGTTCGCCGACGACGTCGCGCCGTTCGACAGCCTGGCCGGCGTGGCGCAATGGGCCGCGGACAAAGGTTTCAAGGCATTGCAGGTTCCCGCGTGGGAGACGCGGTTGTTCGACGTGGCCACCGCCGCGGACAGCCAGGCCTATTGCGATGACGTGACGGGCATGCTGGCCGAGCATGGCCTCGTGATCAGCGAGCTGACCACGCACATCTTCGGCCAGCTGGTCGCGGTGCATCCCGCATACGACGCGATGTGCGACAACTTCGCGCCGGCGGCGCTGCGCGGCAACCCGGCCGCGCGCACGGCGTGGGCGCTGGATCGTCTCGAACGCGCGGCGCGCGCGTCGCGCCGGCTGGGGCTGACGGAGATGGGCACGTTCTCGGGCTCGTTCGCCTGGCCGTACCTGTTCCCGTTCCCGCAGCGGCCCGAAGGCCTGATCGACGCCGCCTTCGACGAACTGGCCCGCCGCTGGCGGCCCATTCTGGATGCGTGCGACGAAAACGGCGTCAACCTCTGCTACGAAATCCATCCGGCCGAAGACCTGCACGACGGCGTGTCTTTCGAGCGCTTCCATGCACGCGTCGGCCAGCACGCGCGCTGCAAGATCCTGTTCGACCCGAGCCACTTCGTGCTGCAGCAGCTCGATTACCTCGACTACATCGACATCTACCGCGAACACATCCGCATGTTCCACGTCAAGGATGCCGAGTTCGTGCCGAGCGGCCGACAGGGCATCTACGGCGGCTATGCGTCGTGGGTCGAGCGCGCCGGGCGCTTCCGCTCGCTCGGCGATGGCCAGGTCGATTTCAAGGCGATCTTCTCGAAGCTTGCGCAATACGACTATGCGGGCTGGGCCACGCTCGAGTGGGAGTGCTGCCTGAAGAACCAGGAGGACGGCGCGCGCGAAGGCGTCGAATTCATCAACCGCCACATCATCCGCGTGACCGAGCGCATCTTCGACGACTTCGCCGGCGCGTCGGTGAACCGCCAGCAGATCGACGCGATGCTGGGCATCGCCTGACAGACCTCATTCATACGGATAACTATCCATGTCGAACCAGAACTCATCGCAATCCGCCGCCTTCGCTCATCAATACGTACGCATCGACGGCCATCGCATCCATTGCGTCACCGCGGGCAGCGGCACCCCGGTGCTGCTGATTCCCGGCTGGCCGCAGACCTGGTATGCATGGCGTCACGTGATGCATGCGCTGGCCGAACAGGGCTTCATGGCGATCGCCGTCGACCTGCCCGGCACGGGCTATTCCGACCGCCCCGATGCCGGCTACGACACGGGCCATACCGCCGCCACGCTGCATCGCACGATGGTGCAGCTCGGCTTCGACACCTACCTGGTGGCCGGTCACGACGTCGGCATGTGGGTCGCGTATGCGCTGGCCAGCGACCGGCCCGACGCGGTGCGCGCGCTGGCGCTCACCGAGGCGGTGATTCCGGGCCTGGCTCCCGCGCCGCCGATCTTCGTGCCGCCGGAGGACAACATCTTCCTCTGGCACTTCATGTTCAATCAGCTCGCCGACCTGCCCGAGACGCTGATCGCCGGGCGCGAGCGCGCGTACCTCGATTTCATGTTCGATCGCTGGTCGTTCCGGCGCGACTGCGTGGCCGTCGATGTTTACGCGCAAGCGTATGCGGCGCCCGGCGGCCTGCGCGGCGGCTTCGCCTATTACCGGGCCATTCCCGAAACGATCCGCCAGAACCTCGCGCGCGCGGAGCGCAAGCTCGGCATGCCCGTGCTCGCCATCGGCGCCGAGCACGCGACGCACGATGCGCCGCTGATCACGTTGCGCGATCACGCCGTCGACCTGCAGGGTATCGTCGTGCCGGATTGCGGGCATTTCATCATGGAAGAAGCGGCCGATGCGTTCATCGGCCACCTGCTGCCCTTCCTCGAACGGAGCCGTTGAACATGCCGCTCGACCCGCGACTTGCCGCATGGCTCGATCAATTGCCCGCCGCCGGTTCGCCCGCGTCGCTCGCCGAATTGCGCGCGGCAACGGATGCGTCGTTACGGGCCTTGCATGGCCCGCTGGAAACCGTGGCTCGCACCGAAACGTACGCAGTGCCCGTGCGCGACGGGCAATCGATACGCGTGCGCGGCTACTGGCCGGCGGCCATCGACAACAGCGCATTGCCGGTTCCGGCGATCGTGTATGCCCATGGCGGCGGATGGTGCCTGGGAACGCTCGCGCTCTACGACAACCCGTGCCATGCGCTGGCGAACGCGACGCAATGCGTCGTGCTGTCGGTGGACTACCGGCTCGCGCCCGAACATCCATTCCCCGTGCCGCTGGAGGATGTCTGCGACGCGCTGGCCTGGGTGTTTGCGCATGCGGCCGGCCTCGGCATCGACCCGGCGCGGATCGCCGTCGGCGGCGACAGTGCCGGCGGCAATCTGGCGGCGGCGGCATGCCTGGTCGCGCGTGACGAGGGCGGCCCGCCGATCGCGCATCAATTGCTGCTGTACCCACCGCTGGATGCGTCGATGGACACGGCGTCCTACCGGACATACGGGCAAGGCCATTACCTCACGTCGGATGTCATGCGCTATTGCTTCGACACGTACCTTGCCGATCCGGCCGACGGCCGCTCGCCCTACGTGTCGCCGTTGCGCGCGGCGACACACGCAGGCCTGCCGCCGGCGACACTGCTGGTTTGCGAATACGATCCGCTGCGCGACGAGGCCGAAGCCTATGCGGAGAAACTGCGGCAATCCGGCGTGCCGGTACAGATGGAATGGCTGCCGGGCATGCTTCACGCGTGCATCCACATGTGCGGGCTGACGCCCGGCGCCCGGCGCCTGTTCGACGTCGCGGGCGCACGGATCGCGCAATGCTTCCGGCGCTGACGGCCCGACCGACCGGGACGGGTTGAGGACTCAACCCGCTTCCATCGCCCGCCGCGCCGACAGCGCAATGCCGTCCGCCGCGCGCCGCACCTCGTCGAGCGACGGAAACGACGGCGCGATCCGCAGATGCCGGTCGTCCGGATCGTCGCCGTACGGGAAGGCGGCGCCGGCAGGCGTCAGCACGAGCCCGGCTGCGGCTGCGAGCGCGACCGTGCGCTTCGCATGCCCCGGCGGCACGAACAGGCTGATGAAATAGCCGCCTTCCGGCCGCGTCCACGACACGTCGGGCAGATCCGCAAAATGCGCGCCGAACGCGTGATATACCGCGTCGAACTTCGGCTTCAGCAGCGCGCGATGGCGCGCCATCAACGTGTCGAGCCCCGCGCGATCGCGCAATGCATGAACGTGGCGCAGCTGGTTCAGCTTGTCCGGGCCGATCGTGCGGATCGACTGATGCCGCTGCCACCAGTCGACGTTGCGTCGCGACGACGCGAGAAACGCCACGCCGGCGCCGCCGAACGTCACTTTCGACAGCGACGCGAACACCAGCGCGCGATCCGGATATCCGGATGCCGCGCACGCGTCGATCACGTTCGGCGTCGCATGCGGCACGTCGGTCAGGTGATGGAATCGATAGGCGTCGTCCCAGAGCAGCCGGAAATCGGCCGCCGCGGCCGGCATCGACGCGAGCCGCCGGACGGTGTCGGCCGAATAGATCGCACCGCTCGGATTGCTGTACAACGGCATGCACCAGATGCCCTTGATCGACGGATCGTCGCGCACGAGCGCCTCGACGATGGCCATGTCGGGGCCGTCGTCGCGCATCGGCACCGGGATCATGCGGATGCCGAGCGCCTCGCAGATCGAGAAATGCCGGTCGTAGCCGGGCACGGGACACAGGAACGCGACATCGCGCTGCGTACGCCACGCCGGTGCATCGGGCACCCCGAACAACACGGCGAACGCGAGCGCGTCGTGCATCAGCGCGAGGCTCGAATTGCCGGCCGCGACGACCTGCGCCGCATCGACGTCGAGCAGCGCCGCGCCGAACTCACGCGCTTCCGGCAACCCGAGCACATGCCCATAGTTGCGGCAATCGAAGCCGTCTCGCGACAAATGCCCCGCGTCGCCGGCCGCCGCGAACAGCGCGCTCGCCAGGTCGAGCTGCTCGGGCGCGGGCTTGCCGCGCGACATGTCGAGCCGCATGCCCAGTTGTCGGAATGCATCGTAGGTGGTCGGCATGATGTCGTCCCCGCCGCGCGTGCGGCCGCATGAATGAATGCAGCCAGTATGCAAGCCGTTCGACGATCGGGCCAACGCGTTGTTTTGAATGCTTCAATCAGATTTTCTGATGCCTGTGCGATCAGAGCTGCGACTCGATCGGCAGCAGCCCGAGCAGCCAGATCTGCATCCGGCGCGCCGCCGAGACTTCCGGTTCCGTGTCGAGTCGGGTCGTCGTGCCGTCCGCATGGGTCTGAATCCATTCGAGCTGCCCGTGCCCGGCCGGATCGGTGGTTGCCACCACGCGCCACGCGATCGCGTCGAGCCTCGATTCCAGATCCGTCGCGACATCGGACGCGATCTCGGGGTTCTCGCAATACACGCCGATTTCCGTATTGAGCTTCAGCGAGCGCGGGTCGAGGTTCATCGAGCCGATGAAGATGCCCTTGCGGTCGAACACATACGTCTTCGCGTGCAGCGACGCACGCGACGACCCGAACACGACCTGCTTCGAGATGCTCTTGTCGCCGGAGGGCCGCCGCTCGTACAGCCGCACGCCGGCCTCGACGAGATCGCGGCGATAGCGCCGGTAGCCGGCATGAACGGCCGCCACGTCGGTGGAAGCGAGCGAGTTGGTCAGCACCGTCACGCGCACGCCGCGCGCGATGAGCGCGCGCAGCCGCTCGATCATGTCCTTGCCGGGGACGAAATACGGCGACACGATCAGCAGTTCGTGCTCGGGCTGCAGCGCGAGTGCCCGCAGCTTCGGCATCAGGTGCCCTTCGCTGTCGTTCGGTGCATGCGCGATCTTCGCAGGATCGTCGTACAGGACGGTCGCGCGCCCCCACGACCATTCGGTGCCCTGACCATGAACGATCTGGTCGAGCCGTTGCCTGGCCTCGAGCACGTAGGGGTTGTCTTCCATCGCCCGCATGTAGTCGCGCAGCCGCTCGCGCTCCCGGTCCAGGCCGCCCGGCGCCGCTTCGTGCCCGACGAGCGCGTCGATCGGATACGCATACGGGGAATTCCAGAACGCATCGAATTCGGTCGAGATGTCGGTCACGACGGGGCCATGCACGACGACGTCGAGATCGCCGAACTCCAGCATCGACGATGCGCCGAAATATTCGTCGCCGATGTTGCGGCCGCCGACGATCGCGGCCTGGTTGTCCGCGATCATCGCCTTGTTGTGCATGCGCCGGTTCACGCGCGAGAACTCGAGCGCCGCGCCGATCTTCTTGAACGTGCGCGCGGCAACCGGGTTGAAGAGCCGGATCTCGATGTGCGGATGCGCGCTGATCTCGAGCAGCTTGCGGTCGTCCGCGTTCGTGCCGAGATCGTCGAGCAGCACGCGCACCCGCACGCCCCGGTCCGCGGCGCGCATGACCGCGTCCGCCAGCGTGTGGCCGGTCAGGTCGTCGTGCCAGATGTAGTACTGGAGGTCGAGCGAGCGGTCAGCGCGATCGGCGAGCAGCACGCGCGCGTCCAGCGCGTCGACCGGGTTGCGCAGCAGATGAAACGCGTCCTGCCCGGGATGCGCTTTCGCCAGCGGCGCGAATGCGATGCCGAGGCGCGTGTCCGCAGTGTCGGTCAGCGCATGCGCCGGTGCGCGGTCGCCCTGCGGCGGAAGACTGGCGCACGCGACCAGCGCCAGCAGCGAAAGCATCGCAGTCAGCGAACGCAGAGCGATCATGGTTGTTGCTTCCTCTTTCTCCAGCTAATCGGGTCACAGCATACTTCGACTGTTGCCGTGCTTACAGGTATCGCGACGACGAATGCATCCTCCTCAAGATCCGCGCCGCGTTCCCCGGCAATCTTTTTGGCTCTTCGGGGATTTTCGGGGAACGCGGGGCAGGCTGTCGGCGATCGATCGGACAGTATCGGTCGGTAAGCACTGTTTTTGAATAACCAACAGAAGATTGTCGCGTGTTGGAATATAGCCAACATGTCGCATACCCCGAATCGCCGATATAGAAGCGAGAGGTTTGAAATTTCTATATTAAACAGTACGTTACGCCGCAACGGCGAGTTGGCGCAGATCGTGCACGGTAGTGAGCGAGCAGTAAATGACAACTGCTCGAACCTTGCTACCAAGCTTCTTTTGAATGGAGATTCAAAATGAACTCGCTGACTATTGTTGACCTGCATCAGGAGGACGAGTTGTCTGCTTCCCAGATGACCCATGTCGTCGGTGGACACGACGTAGAAAAGGAAAAAGCCCTCGTGGAACTCTACCGTGTCATCCAGGGGATGGGAGTGGATACACCTGACCCTCCAATCCACGTGTCGATGAAGTTGTAATTTTCGAACGTTGACACACGGCGCGCCGGTAGAAGGCGAGCATGCGAGCCTGCCATAAGGGCTGGAATACCGGCCCTTATTTTCGGCCGCTGCCGGCCTAGCCTTTTCCGGCGACAATCCGCGTCGCGGGCCTGTAAGCCCTTGCCGCGCCCCGGGATACCGGGGCGCGCTCGGCGGATCCACGCGGGCTAGACCGTTAGTTGCGATCGAAAGCGGTACTACCGACGCATTCACGCCTCATCCCGCAACGCCTCCACCCCCACCTCATCCCTCACCCGCCGCACCGGCAACCGAACCGAAAACGTCGACCCCCACCCCGGTTCACTCGTCACCTCGATCACTCCGCGATGACGCTCGACGATGCCGTGCGACACCGACAGCCCGAGCCCGGTCCCCTGCCCGACCGGCTTGGTCGTGAAGAACGGATCGAAGATCCGGCGCACGACGTCGGGCGACATGCCCTTTCCCGTATCGCTGATCGCGATCGTCACGTGGTCGCCATCACTCGTCGTGCGAATCGTGATGACCCCTCGCCCGGAAATCGCCTGCGCCGCATTGACGAGCAGGTTCATGAACACCTGGTTCAACTGCGAAGGCAAGCACTCGACCTGCGGCACGTCCCCATACTCGCGCACGATATCGGCCTTGTACTTGAGTTCGTTGTGAACCACGTTCAGCGTGCTCTCGAGCCCCGCGTGAATATCGACGACACTCCACTCGTCGCTGCCCGGCCGCGAGAAATCGCGCAGGTCCTGCACGATGCGCCGCACCCGCATCGTCCCGTCGATCGATTCCTCGATCAGCGTTGCGATCTCGTCGCGGATGTAATCGATATCCGCCGCGCGCCCCGCGGCCGCCAGCGCGTCGCGCGTATCGGCATCGAGCCTCGCCATCGCGGCCTCGTGCGCGGCGACCACGTCGAGCAGGCCGCGCACCCAGGTCTTCAGCGTATTGAGGTTCGCACTGACGAAGCCGATCGGATTGTTGATCTCGTGTGCGACGCCGGCCGCGAGCTGGCCGATCGACGCCAGCTTTTCCGACTGCAGCAGCTGCACGTGGGTTTCCTCGAGCGCATGCAGCAGGCGCCGCTGCTCGTCCTTCTCCTGTTCGAGGCGCGCCTGCGCCGCCTTGCGTTCCTCGATCTCGCGCGCCATGTGCGCGCGGGTGCGCTGCAGCAGCTCGGTCGTCAGCTCGTAGCGGCGCAGCGCGTGCTTGAGCTCCGCCGTGCGCCGCTGCACCAGGTCGTCGAGCATGTCGGCGATGCCGCTCAGGAACATCGTGCGCGCGTCGAAGCGCGACAGCATCAGCGTCACGACCAGGATCGCCAGCGTGAACAGCGCGACCGTCGTCGCCAGCCACGGCGCATCGATGCCTTTCGCGGCGCCGCAGCGCGCGTCCGGCGCGAAGTGCGCGGCCGCCATCGCCGTGTAGTGCATGCCGCTGATCGCGACGCCCATCAGCGTGGCCGCGCCCGCGCGTCGCGCGCTCGCGAACCCCGTGTTCCGCGTGCGCAGCGTCTGGGCGAGCCACAGCGCGACGGTCGACGCCAGCACCGCAATGCCGATCGACGCGGCAAACAGCGCGGCATCGTAGCGAATGCCCGGCTGCATGTGCATCGCGGCCATACCCATGTAATGCATGCCGGCGATCCCGCCGCCCATCAGCACGCCGCCGGCAAGCAGCCGGAGCCGCGGCAGCGTCGCGCGCGTCACCACGCTCAGCGCGAAGTACGACACGAGCACGGCGATCGCCAGCGAGATCCCCGTGTCGACGAGGTCGTAGCCGAGCGGAATCGGCAGTGAAAACGCCAGCATCCCGACGAAGTGCATCGACCAGATGCCGGTGCCCATCGCGGCCGCGCCGCCGCCCAGCCATGCGCGCTTGAGCCTCGGCTTGTCGAGCAGCGAAATGAACCTGGCCAGATCGAGCGCCGTATACGAAGCCAGCGTCGCGATCGCGAGCGACAGCAGGACGAGCGACAGTTGGTAAGTGCCGTGCATGGTCGCACCCGGTCAGGTGAAAGTGCGGTTGTGCCAAGCCGCGCGGCCAGTCGCGCGTCGCGGCGACCGTGCCGCGCCGCCGTTAACCGGCCACGTCGCCCGCCGGCGGCGCGGGCTTCGGCGCGCTCGCGGCAAGCACCAGGATGTCGAACGGCGTGCCCTCCCGCGCTTCGAAGCGGCGCACGAGGTCGATCTGATGCGCCGAGATCACGCTGCCCTTCGTCATCAGCAGCACGCCGCGATGCGTGCGCAGATCGTCCGCGAGCTGCATCCCTTCGCGCAGCTGGCCGGATTTCACTTCCGACACGGACGACGCGATGCCCAGTGTCGCGGGCTCCCGCATCAGCGTCACGAAGCGTTCGACGATCTGCGGGTCGTAGCGCACGCCGGCCTGCGACGTGATGGCGTCGAGCGCCTGCTCGACCGAATGCGGCGGGCCGATCTCGCCGAGGCGCAGCGCCTCGAAATCGCGCGCGACCGCGACGATCCGCGCGCCGAGCGGAATATCGATGCCCACGAGGCCGTTCGGCGTGCCTCGCCCGTTGAACCGTTCGTACTGGTGCAGCACGATCAACGCGACCTGATGAAGCTGCGCGACCGGCGTCAGCACCATCTGCCCGCGCAGCGGATGCTGCAGGAACAGCCGCAGCTCGTCCGTCGTCATGCGGGTCAGCGGCTTGTGCAGCAATTCATCGGGCAGCGACAGCTTGCCGATCCCGTGCAGCAGCCCGGCGTAGTAGACGTCCTGCGCATGAAGACTCGACATGTCGGACGCGAGCGCGAGATGCCGCGCGATTTCGCCGATGCGCATCGACTGCCCGCTGGCGGCCCCGCAACGCATCTCGATCATGCTCGCGCACACCTGCACCATCGCCGTGAAATTGCTTTTCAGGTCGCGCTGCGCCGCCTCGAGGAACATCACGGTCTGCCCCAGTTCCTCGGTGCGCGCACGCACCTGGGTTTCGAGTTCCGCGTTGAACTGGCGCAGCGTTTCGTTCTGCGCCTGCGTGAGCGCCGCGAGCCGCGCGGCCTCGTGCCGCAGGCGCCGCTGCTCGAGCGCCTGCTCGATCGTCAGCAGCAGGTCGTGGTCGTCCCACGGCTTGTTCAGGTAGCGATAGATGCCGCCCTCGTTGATCGCCTGCACCACCGAGTCGATTTCCGAATAGCCGGTCAGCAGGATGCGCATCGTGTCGGGATACAGCTCTCGCGTGCGGGCGAGGAACGCCGCGCCGCTCATGTGCGGCATGCGCATGTCCGACACGATCAGGTCGACTTCGGTCGACGCCAGGATCTCGAGCGCCGCCTCGCCGCCGTCGGCGGTCAGCACCTCGTAGCGCGCGGGCCTCAGCAGCCGCCTGAGCGCCGACAGCACGGCAGGCTCGTCGTCGACGAGCAGGATCACGGGCGCGGCGGGCACGCCGTCGGCCGGCTGCGTCGCGTCGGCTGTTGCATCGGGGGTGAGACTGCTGCCGCTGGTTTCCGGCGTCGTCATGATGGCCCTCGTATTGGTTTTTCACGCCTTGTCTGCAACATCGGCTTGCGGCGGCTTTCCTGCATAAGGGAAAACACGGATACGCGCATGAACCAACCTACGAGGACTTTTGAAGTATTTCAAACCATTCGCGTGCACGTCGACGCTGTTGGTCGTCGGCTACCCCTTTGCGCAGCCCGCCTGGCGCGTTCCCCCCCCCCTCGCCGCCCGACTCCAGCAACAGATATTCTCCGTCGTCCGCGCAGCCGGCGCCGACCTCGACGAAGCGGCACGCGCGATAGAACGCCAGCGCCGCTTCGTTCGCGCGCAGGCACTTGAGCCGGTAGCGCGTTGCCGGCCAGCCCGGCAACGCATGCAGCAGCGCGCGGCCGATGCCGCGCCGCAGCTGCGGCGTGTCCACATACAGGTGATGGATGAAATGGTCCGGCTCCCACACCGCGACAAAGCCGACGAGTCGTGCGGCTTCATCCTCGGCCACGCGCAGCCGTTCGCCTTGCGTCTGCGTGTCGAAGTCCGTCAGCGCGAACGCGTCGTCCGGCTGCCAGACAAAGGTCGCGCGTCTCGAACGCAGGAACAGTTCGCGCAAGGCCGGCGCATCCGCGGCCACGGCGTCACGGACGATGATCGTCATGGGGATCGATTCTGTCGCGGCGACCATATCGGCCGCCCGTCAAACGACGGCGAGCCGAGCGCGATTCGCCGCGCCACGCACAGCGAATCGCGCGGCTCACGCCATTACATCTTCACTTCGTCGATGAACGTCTTCTTGCCTTCCTTGTAGCCGTACAGCGAAATGACGCCGTGCTTCAGGTCGCCCTTCGCGTCGAACGACGTCGTGCCGATCACGCCCGAGTAGTTCGTCGCCGGGATCGCGGCCAGGATCTTCGCCGGATCGGTCGAGTTCGCGCGCTTCATCGCGTCGACGACGATGTACACCGCGTCATACGCGAACGGCGCATCGAACTTGATGCCCTGGTTGAAGCGCTTCTGGTACTTCGCGACGAACGCGGTGCCGCCCGGCATCTTCTCGAGCGCCGCACCGGCCTGCGAGCAGATCACGTTGACGGACGCATCGCCCGCGAGGCTCGACAGTTGCTCCGTGCACACGCCGTCGCCCGAGAAGATCTTCGCGCGCAGGCCGAGCTGCTTCGCCTGCTTCGCGAACGGGCCGCCGGTGGCGTCCATGCCGCCGTACATGATCGCGTCCGGGTTCTCGCCCTTGATCTTGGTCAAAATCGCGCGGAAGTCGACGGCCTTGTCGTTGGTCGCATCGTGCGACGTGACCTTCAGGCCGAGCGCCTTCGCCTTCTTCTCGAACTCGTTCGCGAGGCCCTGGCCGTACGCGGTCGAATCGTCGACCACCGCAACGGTCTTGATGCCCTTCGACTGCGCATAGGACGCGAGTGCCGGGCCCTGCTGCGCATCGGTCGCGACGACGCGGAACGTCGTCTTGAAGCCCTGTTGCGTATAGACGGGGTTGGTCGCCGACGGCGAGATCTGCACGATGCCCGCATCGCTGTAGATCTTCGAGGCCGGGATCGACGTGCCCGAGTTCAGGTGGCCGATCACCGCGACGACCTTGTTGTCGACGAGCTTCTGCGCGACCTGCGTGGCCTGGCGCGGGTCGGCTGCATCGTCCTGGCCGTCGAGCACCAGCGTGACCTTCTGGCCGCCGATCGTCAGGCCCTTCGCGTTGATCTCCTCCACGGCGAGACGCGCACCGTTCTCGTTGTCCTTGCCGAGGTGGGCGATACCGCCCGTCAGCGGCTCGACGCTGCCAATCCTGACAGTCTGATCGGACATCGCATCAGTCGCGGCGACGGCCGAAAGAATCGTCGCGGCACCAATCAGCACATGCTTGCGCAGCATGGGTGCATTCTTTTGCTTCATCAGAGGTTCCCTAATCAAGTGGGAGACGGTTTGATTGTCGTCTCGATGATTGCCGATTCACGCCGAATATAGTTTTAGGAACGGCGCCGGCATAATCACAAATCTCACGCGGCCGGGACTGATGTCAAGTGAACAAATTTAATTGACGCTCTATTGTCACGAATGCTTGCGCGGCAGCACGCGCCGTGCAATCGCGCATAGGCCGGCAATGGTGTCCTCCATGATTAAAAATCGACATAATTGCCGGCAAAATACCGATATCGATCGCTAATTCTTCAATTCGCGCGCCGTCACGCCAATTGATCCGCAATCGACTTCGTGCGCGGTGATTCGACGTCGCCCGTATGCCTGGTCGTCACCGTCTCGATCAGCACGATCCAGCATTCGTCGTCGGCGCGCGGGCTGTGCAGCGTATTCCTCGGCACCACGTGCATGCTGCCTTCCGGCAACTCGACGACGCGCCCGCCTTCGTACTGCATGTGCAGATGCCCGCGCACCACGTAGAACAGTTCGTCTTCGCCGTCGTGCTTGTGCCAGACCAGTTCGCCCTTGATCTTCGCGACCTTGACGTACTGGTCGTTGACCTGCGCGACGATCTTGGGCGACCACCAGTCATCCACCGCATCGAACGCAGTGGGCAGATGGAACGACTCAGGAAACGCGGTCTCGCTCATGCGGATTCTCCATTGCGGCGGCGCTTCACGCGGCCTCCGGCACGGACGGCACCGACGGCTCGGCCACGACCTTGTCCAGCCAGTTGCTGCGGCCGTCGCCGCCCGAATCGCGCGCGGCGAGCGTGGCCGCGCCGACCACGCCCGTCGCGAGCACGCTGCAGCGGCCGCGGCCTTCCGTCAGCCGGGCCTCGACGAACACGACGCCCGACGAGCGCCGCACCGCCACGCATTCGACCACCGGCCGGGCCGCCTTCACCGGCTTCATGAACTGGATCGACAACTGCACGGTGCCGCAGGTGCGGCCCCGCAAGTGCAGCACGCCCGTCACCGACATCGCGCAATCGATCAGGCCCGCGATGATCGCGCCGTTGAGCGCGTCCGTGCCGAGCCCGCCCGCATGCGCCTGCGTGCGCTGCACGAGCGCGAGCCGCACGATCCGCCGGTGCGACAGGTCGAGCGACGCGCCGAGATGCGCGAGAATCGGCATCGCGCCGAGGCAGGCCTCCCAGCGAATGCGGTCTGCCTCGTCGCCCGGCAGGTCGAGCGCGTCGGACGCCCAGGCCGGGATGGCCGTCATGCGCGCACCTCTTCCACCTGCGGCTCGTCGGCCACCGGCAGCACGCCGGCCTCCGGCGCGCGGGCGCCGATCGTCTGCCGGTAAGGCGACCAGATGAACTGCTTCCAGTAGCTTTCCGCGACGCCGACCCACGTGCGCAGCGCGTCGAGGCTGTCGAGCGACTTGTCGAGGCTCACCATCAGCCAGCTGTATACCGCCTGGCTGTCGCGGCAATCGTTGCAGTGCCCGGACGTGCAGCACAGCTCGACGGTCTGCAGGTCCGGCTTCCACGTGTTGAACATCGGCAATGCCGCGTTGCCGTTGGTCAGCCGTTCGGCGTTGCCCGGATGATCCTGGCTCACGCTCGGGCACACGTCGTAGCCGAACTCGCCGCACCACGCGCGCCCGGTGACGATCGCCTCGATATGCGCCGGGTGGTTCAGCACAGTGTCGGGGTACGCCTGCGCGACGCGCAGCATCTCGGCCAGCAGCCGCCGCTGGTTTTCCATCCGCAGCGGGTGCCCGGTGTCGTACTTGCTGTAGAAGTTGAACGTGACGACGTTGCCGTTGTCGCGGATGCGCCGCACCGTCGGCTCGATATACGAGAGCCCGTCCTCGGTGGCCGCGAACACGAAGGTCGCGCGCGGGTCGTTCCGGTAGTTGTCGAGCGCGGTGTCGAACAGCCCTTCGAAGCGCCCGCCGCCCGGCCGGATCGCGCGCAGCTCGTCGTCGAGCGGGCCGCCGCCGAACAGCGAGATGAACACGGTCACGTTCTCGAACGGCGCCACGTTCGGCAGCGGCTTCAGCCCGTTCGTCGAGATCGACACGTAGCGCATCCCGTCGACGAACGCCTCGATCCGGTCGCGGAACAGCGTCGGCTCCCCGCCGATCAACAGCGCGCAGTTCACGCGCCGCTTGCGCTCGGCCGCGATGAATGCGCGCCACGCATCGATCGACTTGGCCTCCTGCGCGTGCTTGTCATGGCCGAACTCGAAGAACCAGCAGCCTTTGCAGCGGATATTGCAGGCATTGGTCAGGTGGTACTCGGACGCGCGCACGAGCGACGAGAAGCGCCGCACTTCGTTGAAGCGCTGCGCCAGCGCCGGATCCAGCGCGAGCAGGTCGGGCAGCCGTTCGGCGATGAGCGCCTTGCGGCGGGTCTTGATTTCGCGGGTCTCGATCATGATTGCTCCGCGGCAAGCACAGCCATTTCCGGCACGACGAGCCCGAGCGCGCTCAGCTTCGGCAGGATCTTGCGCACGAAGTGACGGCGCAGTTCGCCGTTGGTCGTCTTGCGCAGCCCCCACTTCACGTACAGCGCCGAGCGCTTCGACTCGTCGCGGCCGAACAGGCCGAGAATGTGCGGCCACAGGCGGTCCAGCGCCTGCTGCGCGTCCTGCCGGCCGGCGTCCGTGCCGCACGCGTCGCGGATGATGCGGAACCCGTGCGCGACGTGCACGTGCTCGTCCTTGATGATCTGCTTCACGAAGATCTCGCTGAACGGCTCGTAGCTCGACTCCTGGAACTCGAGCAGGTGCTCGAGCACGACCGCTTCGCCGAGAAACGAAAAGATGCCGCGCTCCATCCAGTTGCGCACGCCGCGCACCAGTTCGTTCGCGTAGTACGGGCGCTGCTGGAAATGCTGCGCGAGCATGCCGCTCGTATCGACGTCGAGGCCGGCCAGCACTTCCGCGCTGAGCTCGTAATGCTGCACCTCCTCGGCCGCGCGCTCGCAGCAGACGAACTTCTCGTATGCGTTCGGCGCGAGGTTGTAGAACACCTGCGTGTAGTCGTCCGCGCCGGTCAGCTCGCCTTCGGTATGGACCATCATCAGGTGCGTCGCGAGCGACCGGTATTCCTCCGGCATGTTGCGGAAGTCTTCAGGCGTCCTGACCTGGTTCTTGTGGAGCAAGGGGGACTGCGCTGCTTGTGAGGTTTCCACGGGTGATCTCCTTCGTTGTAGTTCGTTGTGTTTCGTCGCGGGTCGACGGGAATGATTTACTGGCCGATGGGCGCAGCCGCGCGATCCGCCGCTGCCCCCGCAACGGCCGGCAGCGCATCGAGCACGCCGCTCAGGTGCGCCAGCACGTCGGGCCGGTGGGTGTCGATGAAGAAATGCTCGCCGTCGAACAGGCGCACGTTCAACGGCAATTCCGAATACCGCTGCCATTCGCCAAGGTCCGGCGTCCACACCAGCGCGTCGTGGCGGGCGCTCAGCACGTGAATCGGCACCGGCAGCGCGCGAATCTCGGTGCGCCACGTCTCGCGGCTTTCGAGGTCCGCGCGGATCGTCGGCAGGAACATGTCGATGAACGCCTGCGCGTCGAGCATCCCCGCGGGCAATCCCTGGAGCAGGTCGAGCTCCTGCACGAGCTCGTCGCGCGGCAGGTCGTGCAGGCGGCGGTGCCGCCGCGACGGCAGGTGCGGCGCCGCGCAGCCGGAGGCGAAGAGCGCGAGCGGAGGGCGCCCCGCATCGACGAGCCGCTTCGCCAGCTCGAGCGCCAGCACCCCGCCCATGCTGTGGCCGAACAGCACGATGTCGGCGTCGGCGCAGTCGAGCAGGCCGACCATCGTGTCGTCGGCGAGCGCGCGCATCGTGCGCAGCGGCGGCTCGCGGAAGCGCGCGCCGCGCCCCGGCAGCTCGACCGCGCACACCTCGACGTCGCGCGGCAGGCGTTCGTGCCAGCCGCGGAACACCGCGGCGCTGCCGCCCGCGTAGGCGCAGCAGATCATCCGCAGGCGCGGTGCCGGCACCGGCGCGAAGATCTTCAACTGCGCGGAGGACTGCGCCCTCGACGGCGCCTTCGTGGCCATCCCGGCTGAACTCGAATTCATCGGTGGGGAAATCTCGCTGGCTTGACGGTCGGATCAGTACGGCGCGTCGGCGTGCCGGCGCGTGTCCCACACCGCTTCCATGCGTGCGGTGATCGCCGGCATCTGGTCGGGGGTCACCCGGTAGCGGACGGTGCGCAGCGGCGCGCGCAGGATCGGCAGCTCGAACAGCCCTTCGCCTTGCGGCGCGATGCCGAGGTGCGCCTTCACGCGGTTCGCGCCGACGTTGTCGGCCGGGGATTCGAAGCGGATCGCGTCGAGCGAGAAACGCTCGAAGAACGCGGCCATCGCCTTCACGTACGACACCACGCCGATGCCGAGCCGGCGATGCGCGGGTTGCCAGATATGCGCATGCATGACGCCGCTCGCGTAGCGCCCCGGCGGCCCGCCGGCGCGCTGCTCGAGGTGCGTGAGTTCGTGCACGCCGACGGTCTGCCCGTGCAGCGTGATGCTGAAGATCGCGTTCTGCGGCGTGCCCGCGCGCGCTTCGCGCTCGAGATTCAGCGCGAGCATGTCGCGCATCTGCCGGCGGCCCGGCAGCCGGGCCGGATCGACGCCCATCGCCGCCAGGTGGCTGTCGCCGCCGTCGTACCAGTACGCGATGAATCCGTCGATGTCAGCGTGACTGAAATCCCGTATGCCGATATCCGCTATCTCGATCACGCCTCTCTCCGCTCCGTCGCCGCATTGTTTCCGGCGATGGAAAAATCAGGCGCTTCGTGCATCGCGCCGAATTCGAGCCGGTTAATGTTTTATCGGATGCCATGATGCAGATAATCATTCCGGATGCGAAGCTGCAATTTCTTGCAGGTTGAATTTGTTTGCGTGTCAGGCAATATCTCCCCGGAATACTGTCCAATTCGGCCATCGAAGACGGTTTGACCGGCATCGTGTCACGGCGACATGATCCGCGCTTCCGTGGCCCCTTTTGCCATCCGGTCCGATCCGTCCGGTTGGCCGCGCGGCAGCCGGCTCATCCGCCCGGCATCACACCGCGCATCGCACCGCCCACGGCCACGTGCCGTCGCGCGATTCGATTCGTTCCGCATCGACGTCATCCCGGTTCCGGTCCGCCATCGCGCGGCTGCCCGGACAGCCATCCGCCCATGTTTGAAAGTAACGGTCGTCATGCGCGCGTCGTAACCGCATGCTGCCCGGGCCACACAAACAAGGAGGTTGATCTTGGATCTGAAATCGGACGCCAGCGCGACGCCGGCCCGCCTCGGCGCGTCTGCGCCTCACGACGGATACGTTCGCCTGTCCGTCAGCCAGCTCGCGGCCGTCAACCCCGGCCTGCTCTACGCCGGCTGCGACGCGCAGGTGCTCAACGACGCGTGGGACCACGGCATGCCCGCGTGCCACGCAGGCTATTGCGAATGGATCGATACCGACTGGCGCCCGCCGATCACGTTCGGCTGGTGCTGGCTCGCCGATCGCCACCACGTGTATCGGATGCTGCCGAACAGCGTGACGGCCAACGTGATGATCGTGTGCGCGAAAGGGTATGACCTCGGCCCCGAACACACGATGCGGCTTCTCGAAGAGTGGATTATCACGTTGCCGTGGAGCGCCAGTATCCATGCATATGTTCCATTAACAGACCTGTAATAAGTTGCAGTTTCGACGCGTCCTCCATTTCGCATTAAATGCGTAGGTCTATTGGAGCTCGCACATGCAAAAGACCACTATCGGAAATGCGTCGCAGTTATCCGTTTCAAGCCTCGCCGCGCTCGCATCGTACCGACACGCAATCTTTATCGAAAAGCTCGGCTGGCAATTGCCGGTGGTCGATAATCAGGAGTTCGATCAGTTCGATCGGCCGGACACCGTCTACGTTTTCGGCCGCGACGACGACGACGCGATCTGCTCGTGCGCGCGCCTGCTGCCGACGACGCAGCCCTACCTGCTGAGCGAGGTCTTTCCGTCGCTGATGGGCGCCGCGCCGATCCCGAACGCACCCGATATTTGGGAACTCTCCCGGTTTTCGTCCTACATCCTCGGCGCCGATTCCGCGGCGCTGGAACGCGCGCACGGCAACACGCGCACGCTGCTGGCCGATATCGTCCGCTTCGCGGTGGAGCGCGGCGTCCGCCGCCTGATCACGGTGTCGCCGCTCGGCGTCGAACGCCTGCTGAAGCGCCTGAAGGTGCACGCGCACCGCGCCGCGCCGCCGCAGTTCATCGACGGCAAGCCCGTGTTCGCGTGCTGGATCGAAATCGATGAAATCACCTGCGCCGCGCTCGACGTCGAGCAGCCGTGCGGCCCGACGCCGAGCTGATCGCGCACGCATCGCGGCACATCGCGGCGCAGGTTGCGTTTGCGCCCTCTCCCCCCACACGATCCGGGCCATTCACATGCACAGAGAGATCATTCCCGGCTTTGACGGTCGGCCGCTGAATGTCTTCCATTCCGGGTTCTCGCCCGAGCGGCGCAACCTGATGCTGGTGCTGCCGTTCGGCGTGCGCCATGCAATGGCCGCACGCCTGTGCGAGGCGCTCGCGCCGCATGTCAATCTCGTCACGTGGGAATCCCGCTTCGTGCTCGACCTGCAGGACGATGCGCGCGAAGACGATTTCGACGTCGACTACCACGTGCGCGATCTCGTGCAGGTCGCCGCGCACGCGAATGCGCGCGCCGGCCATGCGGGCGCGACCGACGTGATCGGCTATTGCTCGGGCGCGGGCATCAGCCTGCTGGCCGCCGCGCGCCATCCGGGCACCGTGCGCCGGCTCGCGCTGGTGTCCGGCGAGTTCATGCTGAAGCCGTCGGTATGCCGGCCGAGCAGCTTCCAGCGCGAAGTCGACGTGCTGCTGCCCGCCGCCGCCGCAAGCAAGGATATGGCGAGCGTGCTGTTCGACAAGATTTCGTCGGGGCGCAGCGCACCGCAATCCGAGTTCCACGACTTCATTTCCGTGCCGTTCTCGAGCGCGGCCCATCTGCATCGCTACGGGCTGAATTACGTCGCGTACCGGCAGGTCGACTTCCTGAACGAGGCGCGCGCGGTCACGCAGCCCACGCTCGTGATCGCAACGCGCAGCGACCGCCAGGTCACGCCGGACAGCGCGCACATCATCCTGTCGCACCTGACGGACGCGACGGGCGTGCACGAATTCGACGGCGACCATTACGAACTGTGCCGCGCGCATCCGGACATGACGCACGCGCTGCTGCAGTTCTTCCGGACAGAGTCCGCCCGATCGGGAGTTTCGTCATGACCCTGATGACCATCGATGGCCGTTTCGCCGAACAGGTGCGCCGCACGCCCGAACATGTGGCGCTGGCGGGCGCGGGCGCGTCGCTCACCTATCGCGAGCTCGACCGCTGCGCGAACCGGCTGGCCGCGCGGCTCGCCGGCGCAGGCGTCGCGCCGCGCGCCGCGGTGCTGCTGAGCCTGCCGCGCAGCGTCGACGCCGTGATCGCGATGCTCGCCGTCGTGAAGCTCGGCGCAACCTTCGTGCCGATCGATCCGCACTACCCCGACGCGATCAAACGCACGTACGCGGACGACAGCGGCGCGCGGCATGCGCTCGTCGCGGCCGGCGACGCGTCGCTGCGCGATACGGGTCTGGAAATCGTCGAGGTCGCCGATCTCGCGGCGGATCGCGCCGACGACGCAGCGCCCCCGCCCGCCTCGCACGACGGCGACACGCCTGCCTACATCATGTTCACGTCGGGCAGCACCGGCAAGCCGAAGGGCGTCGTGGTGCCGCATCGCGGCGTCGTGCGGCTCGTCGATCGCCCGAACTACATCACGATCCGCGAGGACGACGCGTTCCTGCTGCTGTCGCCGATCACCTTCGACGCGTCGACGTTCGAGATCTGGGGCGCACTGCTGAACGGCGCGCGGCTCGTCGTGTATGAGGACGCGATCTTCGATCCGAACGCCGTGGCGGCGCTGATCCGCGAACGTCATGTCACCGTGCTGTGGCTGACGGCCGCGCTGTTCCACCTCGTCGTGCGCCGCAACCTCGGCATGCTCGACGGCGTGCGCGTGCTGCTCGCGGGCGGCGACGTGCTGAAGCCGGAGGCGGTCAACACGGTGCTCGACGCGTTCGACGGCATCACGGTGGTGAACGGCTACGGCCCGACCGAGAACACCACGTTCACCTGCTGCCACGCGATGACGCGCGCGAACCGGCCGGCCGGCTCGGTGCCGATCGGCGTCGCGATCACCGGTACGTCGATCCATATCCTCGACGGCGCCGCCGACGATCCGACGCCCGTCGCGGATGGGCAGGAGGGCGAACTGTATGCGGGCGGCGACGGCGTCGCGCTCGGCTACCTGAACCGGCCCGACGCGACGCGCGCGGCGTTCGTGCCCGATCCGTCCGGGCGCGGCCTGCTCTATCGCACCGGCGACGTCGTGCGCCGCCGCCCGGACGGCGCGCTCGAATTCGTCGGCCGGCGCGACCGGCTGACGAAGATCCGCGGCTACCGCGTCAGCCTCGACGAAGTGCAGCTGCTCGTGTCGCGCATCCCGTGCGTCGACGAGTGCATCGTGCAGGTTCGCGAGGATGCGAACGGCGACAAGCTCCTCACGGCCACGGTGCAGGCGCGCGAGCCGCGCGACGACCTGCCCGCCTTCATTCGCGGCGAACTGCGCAAGCTCGCGCCGCCTTTCATGATCCCCGACACCATCGCCGTCTGCGCGCAGCTGCCGCTGAACGCGAACGGCAAGGTCGACCGGAATCGACTCGCAGGCCCAACTTTGACACGTGGAGAACGTCATGACTGAAAAGATCGCCATCCCCGACACGATCGCGTCGACTTGCCGGGACACGCTCGGCTTCGCCGACCTCGCGCCCGACGAGGATTTCTTCGACCGCGGCGCGAGCTCGCTGACGATCGTGGAGCTGCAGATCCAGGTGGAGACGAAGCTGCAGATCCGGGTGCCGACCAGCAAGCTGATGGCGGCGCCGTCGATCGGCGGCTGGACCGGCATCTACGAGGCAGCGGCCGCCGAGCTCGTCTGAGCGCGCGGGCATTCACCGAACGCCGCTCCGTCCCTTCGGAGCGGACCATCTTGTCGATTCGACCAGGAGTATTTCGATGCAGAACTTTCGACTGACGCCCGAGCAGATCGCGACCTTCCGCGCCCAGGGCTATATCGGCCCGTTCACGCTCTATTCGCCGGAAGAGGCGCGCGAGCGCTACAAGGCGATCCGCGCGCAGCTGTTCGACCGCGAGTTCGCGGTGTACGACCTGCCGCCGACGAGCCCGATCGCCAACTACGACCGCCATCTCGACGTGAACCTGCTGAGCGAGCACATCGGCCGCCCGGAGATCGTCCAGCGGGTGAACTCGATCCTCGGGCCCGACGTGATCTGCTGGCGCTCGGAGATGTTCCCGAAGTATCCGGGCGACGAAGGCACCGACTGGCACCAGGCGGACACGTTCGCGCATGCGTCCGGCCAGCCGCAGATCATCTGGCCCGGCGACCAGCGCTTCGGCGGCGCGATCACGGTATGGACGGCGCTGACCGACGCCACCGAGGAGAACGGCTGCCTGCGCTTCGTGCCCGGCACGCATGAGGAGATGTTCTACGACGAGTCGAAGAAGATGGCGTTCGACCCGACCAACATCAACGCGCTCGAGAAGGACGGCATCAAGCGCGGCTTCTTCGGCTACGACTACCGCAGCCTGCAGAAGGACGCGAACTGGAAGCCCGACGAGAGCAAGGCCGTGTCGCTCGTGATGAAGCCCGGCGAGTTCGTGATCTTCTGGTCGACGCTGATGCACTCGTCGTTCCCGAACTCGACGACCGACAAGACCCGCCTCGGCTATGCGAGCCGCTACGTGCCGGCCGCCGTGCAGGTCTACCCGGGCACCGATACGGTCGACGAATACGGCAGCAAGATCTCGCTCGAGAAGTTCGGCGTCGTGCTCGTGTCCGGCGAGGACAAATACGGGCACAACCGTCGCGTCGAGCAGAACGCGCGCGGCTTCAGCTTCGCGCAGCAGCCGTCGTTTGCCTGACCCTGACCGTCCGCACCCGCGGCCCCTGCAATCGGCGAACGGCGCTGCTGCGCCGTTCGCCATTCGAGCGATCCGAACATCATGAACCCTCCCCTCGAGATACCTCATGTGCAGCGCATCGACCACGTCGTCGCGTCCGTCGTGGCCGCCGTGCTCGGCCGGGACGACGTCGGGCCCGACGACGATTTCTTCGTGCTCGGCGGCTCGTCGATTTCGGCGGCGCTGGTCAGCACGCAGCTGGAAGCGCGGCTCGGACACGAAGTGCCGCTGCGCCTGCTGTTCGACAACCCGTGTCTCCGGATCTTCAGCGAAAAGCTCGCCGAATCGATGAACGTCGCCGCGCAGTAAGGCCGTGCGGCGGGTCCGGCATTGCCATGCCATGCAGGAGGAAATCGCCTTGAACAAGCACTATCGCGCCGAAATCTACGATTTCGACAAGCAGGTCGAACGCGCCGATCTCACGCTTGCCGACGCCACGCTGCTGATTCGCGATCGCCAGGCGGCCGCCGTTCTGGTCGATCTCGTCGAACCGCGCGACCTCGACACATGGTGGAACGACGACGCGTTTCCGCCGATCACGCAGCACCAGAGCTTTGCGGGCGCCGGCAAATCCGGGCTGGCGATCGGGCCGACGCAGCGGCTCGTGAACGAGCAGCTGATTCCCGGCCTGATCGATTACTTCTCGTATGCGGGCCGCGCGAACGCGGCGCTGCGCCGTACCGAGTTCGTCAGGCTGTGCGCGCGGGAGCTCGGCGCGGGCGCCGTTCAGGTAGGCGCATGGGGCGAGCTGCCGCTCGTGTCGAAGCGCGAATACCAGCCGGTCGAGAACGGGCTGTACAGCGTGCCGCCGCACTGCGATGCGATCCACTTCGGCCGCGAGCCGCACAACTGGCCGATCAAGGAAGGCTACGACGAGGGCTACGACCAGATCTCGATCTTCCTGTCGGTGAAGGACGCGGAAAACAGCGCGGGCCTCGTGATGTGGGACTACCGGCCCGCGACACGCGTGGAGCTGGACGAGCTGATGAGCGAATTCACCCGCACCCGCCGCATCGAGCGGCTCGAGCAGGTGCGCAGCGTCACCATCAAGGGGCGGCCCGGGCAGCTGAACATCCTCAACACGCGCGTGATGCATGCGGTCGAGCAATGCAGGACGGTGCGCCGGACGCTCGGCTCGTTCCTCGTGTGGCACGACGGCCAATGGCGGATGTTTCACTGATGACGACCCCCGTTGCCCCCCACGGCGCCGACCCGGCGCGCAGCCGGCTCGACGCCGAACTCGCCGCGTTCGAACGCTTCGCTGCGTCGAGCGCGATCGGCGGCGCGCGCGTCGAACGCGTCGAGCGCTTCGGCTTCGTCGTGCATCCGCGCGGCGCGCGGCCGGCCGCCGGGCAGCCGATCGACCTGCTGTTCATCGCGCTCACGCACGGCAACGAATACGCGGGCCTGCCGGTGCTCAACGCGCTGTGCCGCTACTTCGCGGCCGGCGTGCTCGCGCCGGCCGCGTCGATCGGCTTCCTGCTCGGCAATGTCGACGCCGCGCGGCAAGGCACGCGCTTCGTCGAGCGCGACCTGAACCGCACGTTCGGCCGCAGCCAGCGCGATACGCTCGACGACCGGCGCGCGCGCGACATGGAGCCCGTGATGGCGCGCGCCCGCTACAGCCTCGACCTGCACCAGACGATCGAGCCGTCCGAAGCGCCGTTCTTCGTCTTCAACTACATGGCGTCGAGCCTGCAGCTCGCCCACGTGATCGCGTCGGACACGCCCGTCGTCACGCACTGGGGCCGGCCGTTCTCGGCCGCGGCGGCGGGCGGCTGCACGTCAGACGAGTTCATCCAGCAGGCCGGCGGCGTCGCGCTGAGCATCGAGCTCGGGCAGAAGGGCTTCGGCCTCTACCAGATCGCCGCGGGCGTGCGCGTGTGCCTGGAGACCATCGCCGCGATCGACGGCGTGCTGCGCGGCGCGCCGCTGCCGCCGGTGCACGCGTGCGCGAACCCGATCTACACGTGGGCGCACATCGTGCCCTACCCCGACGGCGACGTGAGGCTCGACGCGGGCCTGCGGAATTTCCAGCCGATCCGGGCCGGCGAGCGCCTCGGCGTGCACGACGGCGCGCCGATCGTGGCCGGCTCGGGCGGCCTGCTGCTGTTTCCGAAGTATCGACGTTCCGACGCGGAGCCGAAGCCGGGCGAGCTCTACCGCCTGTTGCGGCAGCCGGCGCTGTCGGAGCTCGGCAAAGGCGACTGCCTTGTGCCGCAACCCTGATTTCCCCGAATTCGTGGAGGCATCATGCAGGATACCTACTCAGCTCATGTGATGCGCTTCGGCGCGGCTCCGCGCGGCGAGCGCCTGACGCTCGCCGCGGCGATCGGCGCGCTCGAAGCGGACGATGCCGACGCGATCGTCATGGATATCGTGCCCGAAGGCGAACGCGAAGCGTGGTGGGACGATGCGGGCTTCTCGAGCTCGCCGTTCACGAAGAACGCGCATCACGCCGGCATCGTCGCGACGTCGGTGACGCTCGGGCAGCTGCAGCGCGAACAGGGCGAGAAGCTCGTGTCGAAGGCGGCGGAATATTTCGGCGTCGCGTGCCGGGTCAACGAAGGGCTGCGGCAGACGCGCTTCGTGCGCCTGTTCGTCGACGCGCTCGACGCGAAGCCGCTGACGATCGGCCATGACTACGAGGTCGAGTTCCTGCTCGCGACGCGGCGCGTGTACGAGCCGTTCGAGGCGCCGTTCAACTTCGCGCCGCACTGCGACGACGTGAGCTACGGGCGCGACACCGTGAACTGGCCGCTCAAGCGCTCGTATTCGCGGCAGCTCGGCGGCTTCCTGACGATCCAGGGCGCCGCGAACGACGCGGGCATGGTGATGTGGGACAACCGGCCCGACTCGCGCGACGCGCTCGACCGGATGCATGCCGAGTATCGCGAGACCGGCGCGATCGCCGAGCTGGAACAGGCCCGCAAGATCCTGCTGAAGCCGCAGCCCGGCCAGCTCACGCTGTTCCAGAGCAAGAACCTGCATGCGATCGAGCGCTGCACGTCGACCCGGCGCACCATGGGCCTGTTCCTGATCCATCAGGAGGACGGCTGGCGCCTGTTCGATTGAACGACCGCGCGCGCGCACGGCGCGCGACGCTTTCGGCCATTTTTTCGGTCGGCAGGCACCACGAGCCTGCCGGCCTTTTTCGCATCCGGCGGCCCGTCGTGCGCCGGCTTCAACCATCACAGTCACAGGCAATCACATGAACGATATCGTGCTCGCCATGCGCGCGCGTGGCATCAAGTCTTCCGCAGTGCGCGAATTGCTGGAATACAGCAAGATGCCCGGCGTGATCTCGCTGGCCGGCGGCATTCCCGCGTCCGACCTGTTCGACATGGAGGGAATCGACGAAGCGCTGGCAGCGATCCTGCGCGACGAACATCGGGACCTGTTCCAGTACGGCCTCACCGAGGGCGAAGTGAACCTGCGCGAGCAGATCGCCCGGTGGGCCGGCACGCTCGGCATCCCGGCGCCGGCCGAATCGATGCTGATCACGTCCGGGTCGCAGCAAGGGCTCGACCTCGTCGCGCGCGTGCTGTTCGACCAGGGCGACCGCGTGCTCGTCGAACGGCCGGCCTACGTGGCGGCGCTGCAGGTGTTCCAGTTCGTCGGCGCGCAGGTCGACGGCATTCGCGGCGGCCCCGACGGGCTCGATCTCGACCAGGTCGAGCGCGAACTGCGGCGCGGCGGCGTCAAGGCGATCTACATCAACCCGAACTTCGCGAACCCGACCGGCTACACGATCCCGCTCGCGCAGCGCATCGCGCTCGTCGAGCTGTCGCTGCGCCACGGGTGCGCGATCATCGAAGACGATCCTTACGGACAACTGCGCTTCAGCGGCGAACCGATCCCGAGCCTGCTCGAAATCGCGTCGGCGCAGCCGGGCGGCAATCGCACCGTCTGCTACCTGTCGACGTTTTCGAAAGTGTTCTCGCCGGGCGTGCGCGTGGGCTGGATCGTGCTGCCGCCGGCGCTGCGGCCGCCGACCGCCGTCGCCAAGCAGGCGTTCGACCTGCACACGTCGACGCTCACGCAGAACATCGTCGCGCGCTATCTCGCGTCCGGCCGCCTCGCCGGCCGGCTCGACGTGCTGCGCGCCGCGTATCGCAAGCGCCGCGATGCGCTGACGCACGCGCTGCGCGATGCGTTCGGCGACGACCTGCAGTTCAACGAGCCGGACGGCGGCATGTTCCTGTGGTGCCGCTTCGCCCGGCAGGTGCCGGCCGAGCGCGTGCTCGAGGCGGCGATTCGCGAGAAGGTGGTGTTCGTGCCAGGCAAGGCGTTCTATGCGAGCGATCCGGAACCGGACACGCTGCGCGTGTCGTATTCGATGCTCAGCGACGAGAATGCCGGCGAAGCGGCGCGGCGGTTGAAGCGCGCGTGGGATGCGATCGCGGGGAACTGACCTGACGCAACGCCGGCCGCTTCCGGCCGGCGCCGCCTATTTGCTCGCGACCGAGATCGCCGGCGTCGCGCGCGACTGCACGCGCAGCGTGAACCGCACCAGCGGCGCGGTCAGCGCCGTCGTCACGAGCGCGAACACGACGAGAATCGTATAGACGCGCGTCGGCAGGATCTGCATCTGCAGCCCGATCGACAGCACGATCAGTTCCATCAGCCCGCGCGTATTCATCAGCGAGCCGACGAGCATCGCATCGTGCGGCGCGAGGCCGGTCGCGCGCGCGCCGAGATAGCTGCCGCCGAACTTGCCGATGAAGCCGCCGGCGAGGAACACGCCGAACCACAGCCAGCCGGTCGCATCGTCGATCGAGCCGAGCGACGCGTGCAGCCCCGCGTACGCGAAGAACACCGGCATCAGCACGAGCCGCACGAAGCCCTCGACGTTGTCGTGCCACTCCTTCGCGAGCCCCGGCACGTTGCGCACGAACAGCGCCGCGGCGAGCGCGCCGAACGCGCTGTGGAACCCGATCAGCGACGTCGCCAGCGCCGACGCGATCACGAAGCAGAACAGCACGGCCAGCCGGTCGCGCGCGGCGTGGGCCGATCGCGCCAGCCGCGCGAGCAGCGGGCGGATCACGAAACGCGCGAGCAGCGCGGTAGCGGCGAGGTAGAGAAGCAGGCTGCCGAGCATGCGCACGAACGCCCAGCCCGGCCCGCTCGACAGCGACGCGATCGTCGCGAGCAGCAGCCAGCCGAGCGCGTCGGTCAGCATCGCGGCCGACATCGCGTGCCGCGCCCCGGCCATCGCGCCGAGGCGCAGATCGTCGACGATGCGCGCCATCACGGGCACCGCCGACACCGACAGCGCGACCCCGCAGAACAGCACGTACGCGAGCGTCGGCGCTTCGCTCGCGAGCGTGTTCTTCGACACGATCGCGACGATCATGCCGAGCGCGCCCGGCAGGCACAGGCCGAACGCCGCGACCGCGACGGGCGTGCGCCACCGCTTGTCGCGAAACGTCGCGCCGAACTCCAGGTGCAGGCCGACCTGGAACATCAGCAGCACGAGCCCCACTTCGCCCACCTGCCCCATCCCGGCCGGCGCGCGCGGGCCGAACAGCATGTCGTAGAACCCAGGCGCGATCGCACCGAACAGCGACGGCCCGAGCAGCAGGCCGGCCGCGATTTCGCCGACCACCGCGCACTGGCCGAGCCGCTCCGCGACCCTGCCGCAGACGTTGCATAGCGCGATGACGAGCACGAGTTGCAGCAACCAGATAGTCATGAAATGCCTCGGAAAAGTCGGACCGGTTCGTGGGGGCAGCCGTCGCGGCACGCGCTCGCCCACCGGATGTCGTCACCGATCCTATCGCCCGGCCACAGGCGGCGATACTGGAAGGACCTACAGGCAAAAATCACTGGAAAAACGCAGCGGCGCGTGCGTGGGCCGCGCGACTCGCGCGACTCACGCGGCGCGATCGCCGCGGCCACCGCGCGCGCCGGCATAGATCGGCGTGGCGGCCAGGAAACCCTGGCGGATGAGGTTCGCCATCTCCTCGGCCAGCGGCGTGGCGCCGGACGGCGAAACGTGCAGGGTGATCGCGAAATCCGGCAGCCCGGGCAGCCCCATCGGCGACGGCACGATCTGCAGATCGGCGGGCACCGTCGACGCGAGCCACGCGGTCACGGCCATGTCCATGCGCACCGTCGCCTTCGTCGCTTCGATATCGCCGTTCTCGAACACGGTGCGCCATGCGATGTCGCGCTTCGTCAGCGCATCGAACAGCGCCGGCCGGAACACGCATGCGTCGCTGACGATCGACACCGCCAGCGGCCGCTTCATGTACGCGCTGCCGCCGCTCGCGCCGACCCAGACGAGCCGTTCGGTGCGCAGGCATTCGCCGCCCGGCTCGCTCGCGGGCTGCTCGATCACCGCGAGATCGAGCCGGCCGTCGGCGAGCGCGGCGGCCAGCTCGATCGACGGAAGGCTGACGAGCGCGATCTCGACGTGCGGAAAACGCTGCGCAAACGATTTGAAGATGCCGGCCAGGTAGGTGCCGACCAGATCGGACGGCGCGCCGACGCGAATGACGCCGGAAAACGCCGCGCCGTTCATGTCGGTCCAGATCCGGTCGTTCAGCCGCACGAGCTGCTCGGCCTGTTCGAGCAGGCGCTCGCCCGCGCCGGTCAGCTTCAGGCGGCCCTGGGCGCGGTCGAACATCTTCTGGCCGAAACACTCCTCGAGGCGCTTGATCTGCTGGCTGATCGCGCCCTGCGTGAGATGCAGCGCATGCGCGGCCGCCGTCATGCTCGAACGGCGCGCAACGGTGACGAACGTACGCAACAGGCTCGTGTCGAGATTACGGGGCATGGGGATGGAGATCATTAGCGTCGCTAATGGCGCCCATTATAAACATTCCATACCCTGGCATGCGAAAGACTTTTAGAGTTTTGACACATGTCGGCCCGATTCCCGTCGGGACACGTACGCGCCAGATGTCGGCGCCCTACCGGAGGTTGTCGAGTCATGTCACAGACGCTGCTCTCCCTGATCGTGTTCGTGATCGTCGCCACCATCACGCCCGGCGGCGCCACCACGCTCGCGACGGCGTCGGGTACCCAGTTCGGGTTCCGGCGCAGCGTCCCGCTGCTGGGCGGCATCGCGCTCGGGCTCGCATCGCTCGCCGCGATCGCGGCGGCCGGGCTGGCCGGGCTGCTGCATGCCGTTCCCGCGCTGCAGCTGATCATGAAGCTCGTCGGCTCGGCCTACCTGCTCTGGCTCGCGTGGAAGATCGCGGCGAGCGGCGCGCCGAAATCCAGCGCGAACGCCGCGCAGTCGCCCACCAGCTTCTTCGGCGGCGCCCTGCTGCTGTGGCTCAATCCGAAGGGCTGGACCATGGCGCTCGGCGCAGCCGCGTCGTTCGCCGCGCTGACGCCCGACCCCTTGCATCTCGCTGCGATTCTCGGCAGCGCATTCGGCATCGCTGCGATCGTCTCGCTGGCGCTGTGGTGCACGGCCGGCGTGCTGCTCGGCCGCGCGTTGCGCACGGAGTTCCACTGGCGCGTCGCGAACGGCGCGCTCGGGCTCCTGCTCGCGTTATCGATCGTGCCGATCTGGATGGATTGAGTTCGCGCCGGCGCCAGCCTGCAAGTGAGACGCGACGACGGGGCCACGTCGTCGTGGCAGGCTGGCGCAGCGGGCGGACAAGCGGCATCGCCTCGTGCATTGCCGCCGGTCGTGACGACGGCTGGACCGATGAGGAACAACTTCCACTCAGGGCTTGAAATGCCCCTCCATCGGCAGCCTCCGAACGAAGCGCTTCGCCCGGCGAACGTGTAGCGACGCGACCGGCCTCCGAACGGGAGGCCGACGGCAGGGTACGGCAGCCGCGAGCCCGCTTCCCGCCGCGGCGATGCCGCGCGCCGGGCGCGCGCCCCGCGGCGCCGCCGAACGGTGGTGGCCCGACTTCCGCGGGTTGCAGGCGAAATTCCAACACAACAAACGCCCGGGCGGCGGGCACGACACGGGCGCAAGGCCGTCGTCGACAACATTTCAGCCGCAGGCACAGTCCACCGCGCATGCCCGTCTCGACACGGGCACCGCGCGGAACGATCGGACAAGGGGCCGCACGCGCGAGCGTGCGGGAATTCGACTCCGGTGTGTCGTTCGTTCGGCATGGCGGCGAACATGTCGCGGACGCATGCACCGCCTCATGGGCATGACACGCATGCGTTTGACATTACGGGCTACTTGGAGAATGTTGTGGACGCATGGAGAGAAGACGTCATGACGACGTTGTCACGCGCAAGGAATTTCGACGAGATTTTCAACATCGTCGCCACCTGCGCACAATCCCTCAATTTCGAAATGAGCGCGTTCGGGGCGCGCGATCCGCTGCCGGTCACCCGGCCCACGTTCAGTACGCGGAACACCTACCCCGAAGCCTGGCAGCGGCGTTATCTGGAGGGCAATTATTTCGCCCGCGACCCCGTCGTGCGCTACGGGCTCGTCTATACGTCGCCGCTGGTGTGGCCGGTGGATGCGCGCGCCGACGAGGCGTTCTGGGAGGAAGCGAAGGCGCACGGGCTCGCGACCGGCTGGTCGCAGCCGATTCGCGACAAGCACGGGCGCATCGCGATGTGGAGCTTCGCGCGCAGCGCCGAGCCGATTTCCGATCTCGAGCTGTCCGCGACGGAGAGCCGGCTGATCTACCTGGCGCACGCCGCGCATGCCGCGAGCTCGCGGCTCGCCGCGGTGCCGCCGCCCGGCATGCAGATGAGCCAGTTCACCGCGCGCGAGAAGGAGGTGCTGCAGTGGGCCGCCGACGGGAAGACGGCGCTGGAGATCGCGTCGATCCTGTCGATCTCGGAGCGCACGATCACCTTCCACATGCAGAACATCATGGAAAAGCTGAACTCGGTCAACAAGACGCAGGCCATCGTCAAGGCGGTGCTGCTCGGCGTCATTTACTGATGGCATGCGCCGCGCGACAAGCGGCTACGACAAGGCCCGAGCGGCCATAACCACTAAACGGGTTTCGCACGCGAGCGCGCGGCGAATGCAACAGACCACGCTTTCCTGACGCCCGGGCCGGCCGCGAGCCTGCTGCCGGGCACGGCGATCCGCAGCGACGACAGGCCGGATCGCCCCCCCTCCCGCCGGGCGCCACGACGCGCGCCCGCGATGCGGTCCGCACCGGGCGCCCATTGTGTGATCGCAATGATTTTCTCCGGCATTTCGATTAACGAAATTTATTCAATTTGCGAAATACGATTCCTATAATCCGCAATGCAAATGAGATTCCGGAATATCCATTTCATTTGCAATGCTTACGTGAATTGATGCCGATTTGATTCGATCAACGCTTCCGTTTTTCTCGTTCGTTGTTCAAAAAAACCTTTTTTTCAAGGATCGAGATCATGCGAAAAATCGTATTTGCACTGTTCGTCTGCGTCGCGATGGCCGGCCACGCATTCGCCGCGCCCGTCATCACGTTCTACAAGAAGCAAGGCGAATCGAACGTGGACTGCCGGATCACGATGGGCAACGGCACCGTCAACTTCAAGAGCTCGAGCAACGCGTGCACGAATGACGACGACTACTATTTCTCGGTCTCCGGCGCGCAGGACGGCGTTCAATTCGGCATCTACAACAACCCCGATTGCCGCACCAACGAGAGCTACGCGACCTACAAGATGGGCAACGGCGACGCGAGCGGCAACATCCGCATCACGGCCGTCGACGCAAGCCGCGGGCTGTCGAGCGGCACGCTGATCCACGATTCGCTGCGCTCGGGCGGCGCTTCCGGCGGCGGGCAATTGCACGGCAAGGTGTCATGCCTGAAGGTCACGGGCATGCGCAGCAGCGAAGCGATGCAGATATTGCCGAAATAAGCGCCGATTCGCGATTGCATCGACATATTTTCCGTGACGGAGGAGCTTGGCGATGAACGATTCACGTAAAGACACGCCGCTGCATTGGACCGCCCTCGTGTTCGACATGGAGGTGACATCGCCAAGCAACCGGCTTTATCGGAACGGCCGACAGCAAGCGGAAGTCACGATCAAGCTGCGCGCGACCGACGTCGACAACCGGCCGGTGCCGCTGAGCGAGACCGAACGCGCGAGCGTGCGCCTGATCGACTACAACAGCGGCGTCGAAATTGCGCCGGTGCCCGCGTCGGGCACGGTCACGACCGGGTGGGGCACCACGGCGGAGCGCAACGAATTCGCGTTCTATCCGGGCGATCGCGCCGCCGCGGCGTCGCAAACGGCGGCGTCGGGCTACGAATTCTTCGTCCGGTATGCACAGACCGTCGACGCATCGCCGAAGCGGTTCGGCTGCCAGGTGACGCGCGACGGCGGCGTCGTGTTCAAGTCCAACGACGACGCATACAAGGAGTCCGTCGAACTGTTTCCGGAGCGGCTGCCGAGCGCCGACGGCACGCGCTCGGTCACCTACCCATGGGATTCGCGCCGCATCGAAGGCGGCTCGAACGAATGGGACCTGACCACCGTCGACTACTACTATTGCGGCCTGTCGATCAACGGCAGCCGCATCGCGCTGCTCACGTTCGACGCGTCGCCGCCGAGCATCTTCCAGTGGGAGAGCAGCAACCCCGCGAGCGACCTGTTCAGCTTCACCGGCGTGGGCGCGCCCGGCAGCGACGCCGCCACGTACGTCGTGCCGTCGCGCTTCACCAGCCGCACGCATCGGCGGATTCTGGAGCCGAGGCGCGGCCAGGGCGTCGTCGTGCTGGTCCGTCACGAAGGCATCCGCCAGGACAGCGGCAACGACACGAAACCGCCGCCGATCAACGTCGTCGCTCGCGACGAATTCGGCACCGATCACCTGCTGCGCGTCAGCTTCAAGTCGTCCGCGAACCGAAACGAGCTCGTGCTGACCGAGCGCTGAGCGGGCGTCGGTCGCCCCACTCCCACTTACGGCCGAAGCGCGCAGTGTGCGCGCTTCGCCGTCACGCCCCTCTACCCGCTGGAGTCCGTCCATGAGTACGCCCGATTCGCTCGCCGCGTCGCCGTCCGCTGCCGTCCATTCGAACGCGTTCAACTTCCTCAGTTTCGTCGATGCGGGCGTCGATCCCCGCACCGGTTTCTATACGTTCAGCATCGCGCTGCCGAACGTGATGGCCAACGCGCTGACCGGCCCGGCGCTGCCGATGTCGCTCGCGTTCAACCCGCTGCAGACCGACGATCGCGGCGTCGGCATCGGCTGGTCGCTGCGCGTGTCGCAATACGATCGCGTCGCGAAGCAGCTCCGGCTGTCGACCGGCGAGACGTATCGCGCGGTCGACACGGGGCCGCGCATCGTCGTCGAGGATCAGAAGCTGCGGAACTTCCGCGTCGACAAGATCGACGGCGACCTGCTCGTCGTCTACAAGAGCGGCGTCGCCGAGCGGCTGTCGAATGCGGGCACGCACGACGTGTACCTGCCGTCGGCCATCCATTCGCCGGAGGGCCGCGCGCTGTCGCTGCGCTATACGATGTTCCGCGGGCACCGGCTGCTGAGCGAGGTCAGCGACGACAGCCGGCGCCTGCTCGCGCTCGAACGCACGGCCACGCAGGCCGCGATCACGCTGCGGCCCGACGCGCCGGACGCCGCGACCTTCACGCTCGTGCTGCGCAACGACCGCGTCGCGGAAATCCGCCTGCCGGTCGACAATCGCGCGTCGTGGCGCCTGCAGTACGAGACCGCGGGCGACCTGACGCTGATCAGCCAGGTCGAATCGCCGACGGGGGGCGTCGAGACCGTCCGCTATCAGGCGCAAGGGCACGAATTGCCGGCCGGTGCGCCGCTGCGTTACCTGCCGTATGCGATCGAGCACGTCCGGATGCCGCGCGCGGAGCAGCCGCCGCTGCGCAGCCTCTACCGCTACACGCCGAACAATTTCATGGGGCGCGGCGCGACGGGCCTCGTATGGAAGGACGGCGAGGACAACCTGTACAAGGTGCTCGACGACTATCGCTACGGCTCCGACGAAACGCACGTGACGGGCGAAGGCGACGCGACCGAGGCCGTGCGCGTGATCCGCCGCACCTTCAACCGCTTTCACCTGCTCGTGTCCGAGGAAACGAACCAGCGCGGACACGTCGCGCTGCAGCGCACCGAATACGACGAGAAACCGGGCCGCCCGTTCAGCGAGCAATCGCCGCAATGCCAGTTGCCGCTGCGCACGACGAAATCGTGGTACCTGAGCGCCGCGCCCGGCACGACGCGCGAGGAAGTCGTCACGACGCGGTTCGACGACTGGGGCAACCTGCTCGAACGAGTGGACGCGACCGGCACGGACGAGCAATACGACTACTATCCGGCCGAAGGCGACACGGGCTGCCCGGCGGACCCGCTCGGCTTTCGCCGCTTCGTCAGGACGAAGCGCGTAACGCCCGCGCCCTCACCTGTCGCGGCGCCGACGCGCGAGATACGCCATACGTACGTCGCCCTGCCGTCGTTGCGGCCGAACGGCCCGCCGCATGTGGTCGTTGCGGACGAGGTGCTGTCGGAACACAGGGAAGACGAATCGCGTGAACTGCAACGCATCGCCCGCACATGGTTCGACACGCCGGCCGACGCCATGCTGCACGGTCGCATCGCAACGGAAACAAAAACGCTAGACGGACGCGCGACCGCCACGTCGTATGCGTATGCGTTGCAGAACGACACGCTGCGCACCACTACGACCGTGACCGGCTTCGACGGCACGTCGCGCACATCGAACGCATGGCGCGCGCTCGCGACCGGCCAGGACGTGCGCGTCGAAGATGAATCCGGCGTGACCCTACGCTACGCCTACGACGCGTTGGGCCGCGTGCTGGCCGAGACGACGGCGCCCGGCACCGAATACGAAGCGACGCGGCGGCATGCGTACGGGCTCGCGGCGACGGCCGACGATCCCGTCTACGCGAGCGTGACGGACGCGCTCGGCGTCACGACCCGAACCACCTACGACGGCCTGAATCGCGTCGTCCGCACCGAAACCGCGGACGTCGATCACGCGGGCGAGCCGATGCGAACGACCTACCGTGCGCGTTACGACGCGCTCGGGCAGCTTGTCGAGGAAACGCAGACGGATTGGCTCGACGGCGAACCGCTCGCGCTCGTCAGCCGCCATCGCCACGACGACTGGGGCGAGCGGGACGGCACGACGCGGCCGGACGGCGTCGATGCGTATCGCGTGCAGGATCCGATCCGGCGCACCGAAACCGAGTGGCTCGCCGATGGCGCCGGCGCACGCACCGGCCGCACGGTGACGACGCGCAACGCGTTCGACAAGCCCGTGTCGATCGAACGATTCGATACCCGCGACGCGCCGGCCGGCAAGACCGTCAACGAATACGACGGGCTCGGCCGCTGCGTGCGCCGCACGGATGCGGCCGGCAACGTGTCGACGTTCGCCTACGACGCGTTCGGCCGCCTCACGCGCAACGTGCTGGCGGACGGCGCCGCAATCGAACATGCGTATGCGGCGCATGACAGCGAGGCATTGCCGATCCGGATCGGCGTGGCCGACGGCAGCGGTAGCGGTAGCGGTAGCCGGACGATCGTGGCCGGCGAGCAAAGCTTCGATGGCCTGGGCCGGCTCGCGCGCCGCGCGGCCGGCGGGCGCGTGCGCACGTTCGCCTATGCGGGCGGCCATCCGCAGCCGGACCACGAAACCACGCCGTCCGGCGCATCGATCCGGTACGCGTATGCGCCCAGCCTGACGCGCCAGCCGATCCGCCGCAGCGTGGCGGACCTCGACGACGACTACACGTATCACCCCGTGCACGCGCAGCTCGTGCGCGCGCGCAGCGCCGCAACGGACGACGAATACGCGCTCGACTACCTGCCGTCCGGCCAGCTGCGACACGAGCAATGGCGCGAGGACGGCGCAGCGCATCAGGCGTCGCACGCCGCGTCGCTCGAGGGCCGCCTGCTCCGTTACACGGACCGCTTCGGCGACACGCAGACGAACAGCTACGATGCGGCCGGCCGCCTTGAGCGCGTGCAAGGCGGCGCACTCGACGCCAGCCTGCAATACGACGCGTTCGGCCGGCTGCGGCAATGCACGACACGCGACACGAACGCGGGCCGCGCGCTGACCGTCACGCTCGCGTACGACGATTTCGGCCGCGAAACCGAGCGCCGGATCGAGCAGGACGGCGCGCCGCCCGTCGTGCTCGCGCAAACCCATACGCCGGCCGACAAGCTCGCGCGGCGCACGCTGTCGGCCGGCGGCGCGGTTGTCCGCGACGAGACCTGCGAATACGACGCCCGCGGCCGGCTCGTCGCGTACCAGTGCGCCGGCACGCGGCCGCCGCACGATCCGTACGGCCGCGCGATCGCGTCGCAGTACTACGCGTTCGACTGCGTCGACAACATCGTTTCACTGACGACCGAATTCGGCGACGGCTCGCGGAACGTCGCCCGCTTCTCCTACGACAACGCCGCCGATCCGACCCAGCTCACGCGCATGACCCACAGCCACGCCGACTACCCGCCCACGCTCGAACTGCGCTACGACGCGGACGGCAATCTGGTGGACGACGGCAGCCGGACCTACCAGTACGACCCGCTCGGCCGCCTGACCCGGATCGCCGATGCCGTGCGCAGCGTGAGCGCGCAATACGGGTATGACGCGCTCGACCGCCTCGTCGCGATTCGCGGCGCCGACGGCGTCGCGGTGCGGCGCACCTATCGCGACGCGCGCATCGTGAGCGAGCTGCGCGACGGCGACCGCATCGGCTACCTGCGCGCGGACGAGCGGCTGCTCGCGCACCGCCGCGACGGCACGCAGGCGCAAACGGTGCTGTACGGCGCCGATCAGCAGCAGAGCGTGCTGCTCGCGGCGTCCGGCGGCGAACGCCGCGATCTCGCATATACGCCCTACGGGTATCGCGCGACCGGCACCGACTGGCCCGGCCTGCCGGGCTTCAACGGCGAGCCGCTCGAACCGCTCACCGGCAGCTATCTGCTCGGCAATGGCCATCGCCTGTACGACCCGATGCTGATGCGCTTTCACCGGCCTGACATGCTGAGCCCGTTCGACGGCGGCGGCCTCAATGCGTACGCCTATTGCCTCGGCGACCCGATCAACCGCGTCGATCCGACCGGCCAGCTGAGCTGGCAGGCGATCCTCGGCATCGTGCTCGGCGCGGTCGCGATCGCGCTCACCGTCGTGTCGCTGGGCGCGGGCGCGGCGATCGCGGCGGGCGTCGTGCCTGCGACGGGCATGCTCGGCGCGATCGCGACCGTGCCGTCGATGACGGTGTCGGGCGTCGTGTCGGTCGCGACCGGCGTGGCGGGGCTCGCGGAAGGCGCGACGACGATCGCGGCGGCGGCGCTGTCCGAGCGCGACGAGCAGGCATCGGGCATCCTTGGCTGGGTGTCGCTCGGGCTCGGCGTCGCGTCGGCCGCGAACGGCGTGGCGGGCGCGGCATCGAAGGTGGCCGGCACATCGAAAGGCGTCGTGTCGACGACGGCCCGCAACCTCGCCGTCGCGCGCACCGCGATCGACGTGACCGCCCGCGCGCAGGGCGTGGCGGGCCAGTTCGTGTCGACCTTCGCCGACGACGTGCCCGCGTGGGCATCGCATACGATGATGGGCGTGTCGCTCGCACTGACGGCGGCCGGCTGGGGCGGGCTGGCGCGCGAAGCCGCGCTCGCGCGCAGCACCGGCTTCCACGCGCTGGCCGACGCGCCGCAGGCCGATGCATCGGGCGGGCGGCCAGAACGTTACCGGTCGCTCGCCGAAGCGCCGACGGGCGCGACCGACGGGCGTTCGAGCGTCGCCGCCGCGAGCGAAAGCGTGCGGCAGCCCACGCTGCGCGGGCCGCGCTGACCGGGAGCATGCCGAACAGGTCATGGTCTTTTCCCTGTCGCGCGCTCGACGCGGGGCTCGTCACCGCGCCGGTCGGCATCTTTACGGTGCCGCTGTCGCCGTTCATGGGCCGCATGCTGCGGGAGATCGATGCGGCCCGCGAAGGGCGAAAGCCCGGACGCCGCGTCGGGCGCGCACTGATCCGGCGCAAGCGGTGCGCGCGGGCTGCGCGCCGCCCGCGCACCTAGCAAATGACGCAGGTGCATTTCAGGACGTTCTTCGGGCACAGTTGCGGACGTCCGCGACCATTCGCGCTGCGATGTTGCGGACGTCCGCGCGCGGCCGTCGTGCGCCCGTCATACGCAGCATGCAACGTGCACCATGCAACACGCCGCAGTCAGGCATTCGCTGTCCCTGTCCACAGACGCTTCGTGCATTCGAACCCTCGACGAAACAGGAGTCTTGCCATGCCATTCCACCGCACCCTGGCTGCCGCCGTGCTCGGCGCCGCACTGTGTTCCCCGCTCGCCTGGGCCGCCGATCCGCTGCCCGCCCTCGGGGCCGATCCGGCCCAGACGTCGGTGTCGGGCCTTTCGTCCGGCGCCTTCATGGCCGTCCAGTACCAAGTCGCCTATTCGGGCTCCGTGGTCGGCGCCGGCGTCGTGGCAGGCGGCCCGTACTACTGCGCGGCCGGCAGCCTGTACAACACCGGCATCTGCATGGGGCAGGTGCCGTTCGTGCCGCCCAACCCCGCATTGATGGTGAGCGCCGCCAAGCGCTTCGCGTCGAACGGCCAGATCGATCCGCTGGACGGCATGCAGCGCGGCCGCATCTACGTGTTCAGCGGCACCAAGGATACGATCGTGTACCAGCAGGCCGTCGACGCGACCGTGTCGTTCTTCAAGCAGGCCGGCGTGCCGGGCGGCAACATCTCGTACGTGAACACGGTGCCGGCCGGCCATGCGCTGATCACGCCGTCGTTCGGCAACGACTGCCCGGCCAATGCCGCCCCGTACATCAGCCATTGCACGGTGTCGAACCAGAGCTACGACCAGCCGGGCGCCTTGCTGTCGTTCATCTACGGTTCGCTGAATCCGCCGGCCAGCCAGCTCGGCGGCAAGATCATCACGTTCAATCAGCGCGAATTCGCCGCCGCCTCGACCGGGATGGCCGACGACGCCTATGCGTACGTGCCGCAGTCGTGCGCGCAGGGCACCGCGTGCCGGGTGCACGTCGCGTTCCATGGCTGCAAGCAATCGGCCAATGTCGTCGGGGATGATTTCTACGAGAAGACCAGCTACAACAGCTGGGCCGATGCGAACAACATCGTGGTGCTGTACCCGCAGGTCAATGCGTCCAGCGTGCCGTACAACCCGCAGGGGTGCTGGGACTGGTTCGGCTACACGGGCCAGAACTACGCAATGAAATCCGGCTCGCAGATGGTGGCCGTGAACGCGATGATCAACCGGCTCACGTCGAAGCGCTGACGCGCTGGTGTGACCGCAGGCCGGGCGGCGGCGGGCAATGCCCCGCACCGACGCGCCGGCCTGCTTCGGCGATACGCTTACGCGCCCTTCGCGAGTTCCGCGTCGATCGCGGCGACGAGCGCGGGATCGTCCGAGCCGGTGTTCGGCGCGAAGCGGGCCACCACCTCGCCGTCACGGCTCACCAGGAATTTTTCGAAGTTCCACAGCACGTCGGGCGCCGGATTCGGTTCGATGCCATACCCCTTCAGACGCTCGCGGAACGGGCCGTCGCCCGTGGTCACCGGCTGCGCCTGCGTGAGCGCGCGATAGAGCGGATGCTGATCGCCGCCGACCACCGAGATCTTCGAGAACAGCGGAAACTTCACGCCGAACGTGCCGGTGCAGAACGCCTGGATTTCGGCATCGGTGCCCGGCTCCTGGCCCTTGAAGTTGTTCGCCGGAAACCCGAGCACTTCGAGCCCGCGCTCGCGCTTGTCTTCATAGAGCGCCTCGAGGCCTTCGTATTGCGGCGTCAGCCCGCACTTCGATGCGACGTTCACCACCAGCAGCACTTTGCCCTTGAACGCGCGCAGCGACGTCGGCGAGCCGTCGATGGCGTTCACGGGGATGTCGTAGAGGGTCGAGCTCATGTCGGGTTCCTTCCTGTTGGATTGGGCCAGGCAAGACGTGGCGGCCGCGTGCGCCACATGTCGAATACGCGGGAAATCCTAACAGGACTGCGCGGAACGCGCCGGGCGCGCGTCAGGCCCCGGCCTGGCGCGCGTCGCCGCCGTTCGCCTTGCGCCAGCGCGCGAAGGTCCACATGTCGGGCTCGAGCACCGCGGTGTCCAGCCGGCTCCAGCCGTAGAACGCGCCGTCCCATCCCGGCACGGGCAGCGGCTCGGTCGAGCGGATGTCGGTCATGCCGGGGCGATAGGCCTGGAACGGCCAGAACAGCGGCATCGCGCGGCGCGACGCCATGGCGTGCCGTATTTCGTCCGCGCCGCCTTCGTCCGCCACCACGTCGCACTGGAACGTCCACTCTTCCTCGTCCCATGCGAGAAACACGCTCGGCTGCCCCGCCGCGTCGAACATCAGCACCGCGTTCTGCTCCGGGCGCCAGTAGTACTCGACGATCCGCTCGCGCTCGACGACGGCCTGCATCACCTCGAGGATGCGCGGGTCGCTGTACGTCGCGCCGATGCCGTGCACGCTCACCTGCCCCCGGTGCGCGCAGTGCCGCGCCTTCGCTTCCGCGAGCGCGGCGCCCAGCTTCGCCGTCATGTCCGGCGCGGACTTGCGCAGGTACAGGTCGATCAGGGACGCATTGAACGCGTCGACGGCCTCCCGCTCGGTCGCGACGCCGGTGAGCAGGATTTTCGTGCACGCGATGTCGTCGAGGGCGGTCAGCAATTCGACGCCGTTCATCTGCGCCATCTCGTAGTCGACGACGACCGCCGCCACTTCCTCGAAACGCGCGGCGTCGGTCAGCGGGTCGCGGCCGAGCGCATTGGAGCCCTTCTTTTCGAAATCGGAATAGCCGGCCCCCGCCAGCCGCTCCGGGGTTGCGCGCCGGCCGTGCGATTTGACGAAGCGCAATGCTTCATGCGGCGTGTTGAAAAAGCGGTTCAGTCGCCCGTCCCGAAAGGTCCCGCGCAATGCGTCGAGAAACCCCGGGTGATCGTCGACGAATACGATCGGCGCTGGATAAAACACCGGCTGGCTGACAAAACGGCGCATAGCGGCCCCGAATGACGTGAATCGGAAATTCGGGCCATTCCGCATTCCGGCAGTGGCCCGCATACGAGCGCACGATTATCGGGCATCCCGGCAACCGCCGGCAACTGCCCGGGTATTTCGCGCCAACGAAAAATCCGCTCGCGCAAACAAGTGCGGATTTACTCGATGCCTGCAAAAAACAGCGACATCTCAAAATAAGGCGCGCCCTTATGAAAAGGGCGTGCGTGGCTGCCGCATGCAGCTGTTTTTTCTGGAGTCGTCCATGTTGACGCGAGAAACCATTCCGCAAATTCTGTCCCGCAACCCGCTGCTGCTGTCGTCCGATATCGATGCGGCGACATCGAAAAAGACGTTTCACCACGTCATCGACATTTATCTCAAGGATTCGAATGCTTTCATGAACACCTACTTTGCACGTTATTTCGAATGGCAGGGCGTGACCCGCGAACGGTGGTTCCACGAGTGCATTCATGACAACCTGCTGGCCGCGGGCGGCTCGTTCGTCACGAAGCGCGCGCACCAGGAATACATCCAGGAAACCTTCCCGTTCCAGCGCGTCGATTGCTACCTCAATACGTGGCAGGTGCGCCAGTGCTCGGCCTATCTGCTGTTCCGCTTCTGCATCGACGGGCGGCCGGTGTCGCTCGGCTACCAGCAGATCATCTTCGCGGGCACCGACAAGCGGATCCGGCGTTTCCCGGCCGGCATCGTCGAGCGGGTCAAGGAATATGAACTGAACCTGCCGTCGTCCGACAACTAAGCAACCGCCTCGCCCGACACGCCCGTGTCGGGCGTCGCAGGCAAACCGCCCGGCGCGCTACGCCGGCGCGCCCGGCTCTGGCAGCCGGAGCGTGAAGGTCGTCAGCACGCCGGGCACCGATTCGCAGTCGATATGGCCGCCGAACACCTCGCACACCCGGCGGCAGAACACCAGCCCGAGGCCCGCGCCGCGCCCGTGCGATTTGGTCGAATAAAACGGATCGAAGATATACGGCAGCACGTCGGCGGCAATCCCGGGCCCCGTGTCGCGAATACGCAGCACGCAGCATCCGCCGTCGCGATCGGCGACGATCTCGACGCGGCTCGTCGCGCCGCCCATCGTCGCCTGCAGCGCGTTCTTCAGCAGGTTGAACACCACGAACAGCATCAGCGAATCGGACCCGTAGAACTGCAGGCGCGGGTCGATCGGCATGACGTCGATGCGCTCGCGCTCGCCGATCGCGAACGGATAGCAATCGAGCGCGACGTCGATGCAGCGCCGGATCGAATGCGGCGCGAAGCTCTGGCGATCCACGCGGTCAAGCGTGAACATCGCCAGCGACATGTCGACCACCGCATGCGTGCTGCTCACCTGGCGATGGATCGCGGACACCAGCGACGGCAGGCGTTCGAGCTGCTCGGGATCGAGGGTGTCGTCCATCAGCCGGTGCTTCACGGCGAGCTGGTAGCTGCGCAGCAATGCCGGCATCGCGCTGCCGAGTTCGCCGACATACATGCCGATTGCCGCGAGCGGCGTCGCCACCTCGTGCGCGACCGTCGCGGCGGCCAGGAACGGCCGCATCAGCCGATAGCGCACGATCGTCATCGCGAGAATGCCGAGGCTGATCGCGATGAAGATCGCGCCCGGCGGATAGAACCGGTAGCCGTAGTTCGCCGCGTAATCGACCGCGGCGAGCGAATACAGCCCGAGGCTGAGCAGGCAGAAATCCAGCAGCTTGCGCTGGTCCGGGGTGCGCGTGCGGCGCTGCGCGACGAACAGCAGCCACGCGCTGCGCGCGGCGACGACGATCGTCTGCGCCACGTGCACCGGGTGCAGGCGCCCTGCCCGCGGATAGTCGCCGAAATAGAAATGCCCGACGCCGTCGACGACTTCCTTGCCGGCCAGCAGCAACACCGCCAGCACGAGGCTCATCCCGTATGACGCGAGCAGCAGCGGGCGCTCATCGGGCCGGCCGGCGACTTCCGTGACGAAGTGATAGAACGTGGTCGGCAGGAACACGATCGACAGGTAGCCGACCTTGGCGAGCACGTTGGCGATGTCCGGGCGGGTGGTCTGGAACAGGAAGGCCCAGGTCGCCTGCCAGAAGAAGGTGGCGACGCACATCATCACGAACGGCGTCGAGCGGCGCGTCACGCCTTCGGTCAGCCAGACGTAGACGCCGAAGCCGAGAAAGAGCGCGGACACAAACGCGGGCAGGATCGAATACATGCGGCTCGGTTCCGTTTCGAAGGGGGTTCCGCTGCGTCATGCCGGGGGCATGGCGGGAGGCAGGGCGTCGTGGGCGCGATCGGTTAGCAGGATGACGCGTCCGGACATTATTGTGCCGGTGGGCGGTACGGCGCAGGTTGTCTTCTCGAGTATTTGTACTGTTTCGGCCATCGTTCGGGTCGGGCCGACGTTCATCATGCTGGGTTGCATCATGTCTCCCTGATTTCTTTTAGGTCGTTTTAGGTTGTTTTGGTTGTTTGACGGATGACCCGCGTCCGCGCCAGAATTCTGTGATCGCAGACTCTCGCTGGGGCCCCACCGAAATTCACTGCGGCAGTCGACACTCTGGAATAAACGATTTACCGGAATGCCGTGATTTACACTTAATCGCGCAACGTAAAATTATTCAAGCAACCCAACCAACATAAACAATATCCGCTGGCCAAATTACATTATTCAATTATCAATTCAGACATATTATTTCCGGCGCAACGCTTATTTATTATGCAGCATTTCTGATGAAGTTTTACCTGTCAGTGCTGCGGGGTCATGCCATGCGCGGGCATCCTACCACCGCCAGATACGCGCCGGCCGTCGCCCTGCGACCGCACTGCCCTTCGCGAAATCCGGGACATCGTCGGCTCCAGGGTATCCGCCAGCCGGATACACTGGCGCCTGCTCATGCGCGGCAGAGGCGGCGGTAGTCATGTCGCCGCCGCCGCAGATAACGACAATGAATGGAGAATGAATGCTGAAACGCGCGTTTTCTTTGCTTTTGCTGTTGACGGTCAGTCTGATTGGGCAACATGCGTTCGCCGAGCCCACGATTGAATTCAGGACGGGCGGAGAGATTTGGACGTATACCCGGCAGGCGCTGCTCGCGCGATCGGATCTGGCGGAGGTTCACTTGCCGCGCGACGTCGCATACGGCAGGCCGATGACCTTCAGCGCCGTGCCGCTGGCCGACCTGCTCGACATCGCGTCGCTGCCCGTGGACGATGTGCTCGAAACGCGCGCGGCCGACGGCTTCGCCGCGCAGCTGCCGATGGACCTCGTGCGCAATCGCAATCCTGATGGCGCCGTTGCGTGGCTCGCGATCGAGGATCCCGCGAAGCCTTGGCCGAAACTGCCGGGGAAGGCGGTCAGCGCGGGGGCGTTCTATTTGGTGTGGGTCGGGAAGGAGGTGTCATCGGTGCGTAATGAGCAGTGGCCTTTCCAGATCGTGCAGTTCGCGACGCAGAAGTCGCCTGTGGCACGGTGGCCGGCGCTTGCTGTAGGTTCGGAATTGTCGGCGACGGATCCGGTTCGGGCGGGGCAGCGGCTGTTCATTACGCAGTGTCTGGCTTGTCATCGGCTCAATGGGGCCGGTAGCTCGGATAGCGGACCGGATCTCAACTCGCCGATGAATCCGGTCGAGTATTTTCAGCCTGCGGCGCTGCATCGGTATATCCGTAATCCGGCGGCGGTTCGGGATTGGCCCGGGAGGATCATGCCGGCGTTTTCGCAGGATCAGTTGAGCGATCGGGAGATTGATTTGATTGTGGGGTATTTGGGGTATATGGCGGGGCGTGGGGGTGGGAAATGAGGGTGGTGAGTCAGGGGGCAGCGCGGGTCGTATAGGATCGTGACGGGTAAGCATGTGGCTTGACGAATGGCCGGACCGGTTGGGGAAATCGGCCAATAGTTGCCGATCGCGCAACATTGAAAATGGTCACTCCAATATCTAGTTCACTCCGGAACCCGCCCGCTAACCGATAAGAGTAAATGGACCATACTCGACATCCCTGTATCGCATCCGCCAGTCGGTTATACTGCTCAATGCTCACCTGATTACTCAGCAAATCCATCCGTTCGCACCTCGCCTCGTGGGATGCGCGAGCGGATATGGGAGGGCAAATGGGCCCCGACACACATATTGCTGCGCTCGCACCATTAGGATAGGTACGATTAAACGTTGTCCGCAATCGCATGGTCGATCTTGCTTGCGGTCTCCGAGGCCGCACGTCATAGGAGCGTTCGGTATGGATAAGTCGACATTGGTGATCTCCGTAAAGGGTGCGACATCACGCGAGGCGAATCTCCTGTGTTCGAATCTCGAGGATCAGTTAAATCACAACGTTCGTGGAATTGAGCTTTCGCGGAGGAAAGATGATGGTGATTCTCTCGACTTGGGCACGACGATAGTCGCAATAATCGGCACGCAGTTTGCTGTCGAGATGGCTAAAACGTTGCATGCGTGGTTGTTGCGCAATAATAGTGCCGATGTGACCGTTAATGGATTTCATGTGTCAGGTGTTTCTCCTGAGGACGTTAAAGATATCATTCAGATGCAACTTGATACGAGGCGGGGGAACTCGGACAAGTCATGACACCGATGTCAGTGAAGTCATGCGTCGTTTTATTGGGCGCAAGCGAATATCCCCTTTATCCGGCGTTGAACGTCGCGTCCGCACGCTCATCAGCTACGGCTCTAAAAGATTATTTCATATCCGCAAGAGGTCTTCAGGTAGCACCTGAAGACTTTCTTGATTTGTTTGGATCTCAACTCAATAACACCGACCAGCTGCTTAAAATGAGCAGGCACATCGAGAGATTTAATGAGAAATGTGAAAAATCCAATTTCCTGCAAAATGTGTTTTTCATCTATATCGGGCACGGAATTCCACACAGCAAATCAATTTCACTCGCGATCGCATCAACATCAAAAAATCAACCACACATTACCTCATTGAAGGTTTCGGATTTTGCCGACGAGATAAAAAAAACTAGCCGCATGGTCTCGCCGATTTGTTATTTTTGACTGCTGTTATGCTGGCGCAGGGATAGGAGAATTTTTGTCGGCTGATGGTGGATTGGAGGCCACTGCGAGCCGCGCATTCGAATCTCATCGCCAGCAGAAAAAACGCATGCATCCGATCAGAGGTACAACAGTTTTGTGTGCAGCCGATAAGGATTCGCAGGCCAAGGCACCCAGGACGCAAGTGTTCACTGCATTTTCCGGAATCTTAATTGACGTGTTGCTGAATGGGAAAATCAATGGACCATCATTGTTTTCTCTGAGAGATATCGTGAATATCGCTTGCACGAGAATTAAAGAGATGGAAGATGTGCCGATGCCCGTGCTGCTGTCTCCTGATCAAACAGAGGGTGATCTAGCGGATCTAGACATGTTTCCCAACCAGGCCGCAACCGTAAAAATTCACTACACTAATCCGCCGATAGAGACTTCGCGCCCCCCAATAGTCAAAAAAACAAGAAAAATCTCAATTCTTATCACCGTTTTAACCACTATAGTTCTTGTACTGGTGGTGAAGATCGCTGCGTGGATTGATGGCTCGTTCGGGGAACACACCGACATCGTACCTGCGTACCCCTCCGGCACAGGCGCCGAAGGGGCGGCCGGCACATCAAGCGCATCCTTACCAAATACTGCTGGCGCAGCAGACAAGGCAGTAGCAGACAAGCTAGCAGCAGACAAGCCGGCAGCAGACAAGCCGGCAGCAGACAAGCTAGCAGCAGACAAGCCGGCAGCAGACAAGCCGGCAGCAGACAAGCCGGCAGCAGACAAGCTAGCAGCAGACAAGGCAGCCGCATACGCACGAATCTACGACGACTATGCCAAATGCCACAACACCGCAGATCAAGACGCATGCTCACGTGTTCCATTGAACTGGGAGCCTCATTAATGAGAGCTATTGCAGTCGTACTATGTTGCGCCTTGGTACCACTTATTTCTAGTTGTGATACCGGTGGCGAGAAGATTGCGTCGGCTGAACCACCGACATGCGCACAGTTAAGTCAACTGCTCGCAAATGCGAAAGATCAGTTTTTAGCAATAAGAACAGGACCGCTAATATCCTCCGGAAGAATTGAATATTGGAGGTCGACAGTTTCAATACCATCATCAGATCGCTGCATTATCAGACGTGAGTCATACAGTGAAATAAGGTATTCCTGCACATGGGATTTCGGAAGCAACCGAAGCGCGATGGGTGCGTTTTATCGCAGGCTTGCAGATAGGCTAACATCATGTGTTGGCGATGTCAGAGTGTCTCGCGATGATCGCCACGGTTACACTTCCGTCGAATTAATTCCGACAGGTTCTCTCGATACATTGGAGTATGCAGTTTTCGCGCACTACGAACGGCTGCCAGTGGACGTCACTTTTAATATTAAGACAAGATAAAGATAGCGCGGTTAGCTGCCGAAGTCATTGATTCGATTGCGGCCGTGGCGCCGCGATTACCTGCCGAAATTGAGCGGTAATGGTACTCGCGTATCCGGGGGCCAATTACAGAATGGCCGGATCCCTTGCGGTTGAAGTCCGCAACGACAACTGCGCGTTGCGAGTTGTGTTCGCTTGCAGTTTCTCACGAGATGCGTCCTATTCCTCGACGCCGAGGGTGCCCATCACACGTTTCCTAAGTACGAGTACTTGCGAGGTATCATCCATCACTGATCTTATCCTTCGTCGGTTCAGCCCGCTGGAACTGGCGTACAAGTCTGCCATCGCTTCTGTAAGGTGTCCTCGCGTGACGGCGCGGAGTGACTGTTTAGCTCTGCGGATTCAACCCGTCGATGCAACGAATTGATGAAAGCGCTCGGCCGGCGCAACGGATTGGCAGCAGCCACTGAATGCCCATCAACGACACCGTAAGCGCGCGAAATCTCACTATCGAACGAGGCGCTATATACATGACATAGCGTCGCGCTACATACGAGTCCCGGCAGGAACCACCACGGATCGATCGGCTTCAGTCGCGTGTCGAAAACTGAAAACGCATTTTCCAAACGAAGATTGAAAAATCACGTCAATACGGTTACGCATTCAACAAGTCGAACCCAGCAGCCTTGCTTCCGCCTGCCCGACCACCTAGATTCTCCACTCCCTCCCCAGCAACCCATAAAGCGCACTATCCGAAACCTCATCCCCCACAATCCACCGTTCCCGCAGCAACCCTTCCCGCACGAACCCCAGCCGTTCAAGCACCCGCGCCGACGCCGCGTTGCGCGGATCGATATCCGCCTCAAGCCGATTCAGCTTCAGCGCACCAAACGCATGCTCGACCAGCGCACCAGCCGCCTCACCCATATACCCGCTTCCCCAATGCCGGCGCTTCAGGCTGAATCCGATCTCCGCCCGCCGGCATTGCGCGTTCACGTGAAAGAGCGCGCACTCCCCGATCACTTCGCCGGTCGCGCGCGATTCGACTACACAGTTGAGATCCATCCCGTCCACAGCCGTAGTCAACTTCCGCGCGACCCGTTCCCTCGCCTCATCCAGACCAGTCATCGCCGGAATTGAGAAATAGCGCATCGCCTCCGCGTCCGACCAGATCTCGAACAGTGCGTGCGCATCTTCTTCCTTGAGCGGTCGCAACGTGAGGCGGGCCGTAGTCAGCGTGGCAGGTTCAAACAGAGACATGAAGGCAGGCAATCACAAAAAAGTGCCTCATTGAACCACGCACCCCGCGTATCAACAACCACACACGGCGTCGCTATATATGTCCGCCTGTACCGCCCACGCGCATTAGACACAATCGACAACATCATTCACAAAAACAACCACCCTCCCCCTCGATTCCCCCACGTAAACCCCACCCAAAGATTTCCCCGCGCGTAAGAACCCGGTAAGCGGACGCTTTTACCTTACTCACGGGCGCATCGAAACAACAACACACGAAGATTGCCTGTTTGCGCCCTCGCCCCCATCCCTGTCCGGGGGCCCACACCCACGTGGATCGCCAGCCGTTCAGGCACAGCCCGCACGACGGCGCTCCACCAGGCAAGCAAAGGAAGACATCTATGCAGGAGACGAAAATGGACCTCGAACGTGTCGAGAAAATCAGGTCGAGCACGGCCTACCGCGAACTGGTGCGCAAGCGCTCGACGCTCGGCTGGACGCTGACGGCGCTCGTGCTGGTCATCTACTACGGCTACGTGCTGCTGATCGCGTTCGACAAGGACTTGCTCGCCGCGAAGCTCGGTGCGGGCGTGACGACCTGGGGCATGCCGATCGGCCTGTTCGTGATCGTCTTCACCGTGGCGGTCACCGGCCTCTACGTGCGCCACGCCAACAGCACCTACGACGACCTGACCGACCGAATCAAGCGGGAGGCCGCATGAAACGCCTGCACCTTCCCGCAACGGCCGCGCTTTCAGTCGCCTCCGCCAGCAGCTTCGCCGCCGGCGGCGATCTCGGCCAGGCCGTCAAGCAGGCGACCAACTGGACCGCGATCTGCATGTTCGTCGTGTTCGTGGTCGCCACGCTCTTCATCACCAAATGGGCCGCGCGCAAGACCCGCTCGGCCGCCGAGTTCTACACGGCGGGCGGCGGCATCACCGGCTTCCAGAACGGCCTGGCGATCGCGGGCGACTTCATGTCCGCCGCGTCGTTCCTCGGCATCTCGGCCGCCGTCTATGCGAACGGCTATGACGGCCTGATCTACTCGATCGGCTTCCTGGTCGGCTGGCCGATCATCACGTTCCTGATGGCCGAGCGGCTGCGCAACCTCGGCCGCTTCACGTTCGCCGACGTGGCCGCCTACCGCTTCAAGCAGACCCCGCTGCGCGCGTTCGCCGCGTCGGGCACGCTCGTCGTGGTGGCGTTCTACCTGATCGCGCAGATGGTCGGCGCGGGTCAGCTCATCAAGCTGCTGTTCGGCCTCGAATACTGGATCGCGGTGGTGATCGTCGGCGCGCTGATGATGGTGTACGTGCTGTTCGGCGGCATGACCGCCACCACCTGGGTGCAGATCATCAAGGCCTGCCTGCTGCTCGCGGGCGCGTCTTTCATGGCCTTCATGGTGCTCTGGCAATTCAACTTCAGCCCCGAGGCGCTGTTCGCGAAAGCGGTCGAGGTGCACGAGAAGAAGACGTCGATCATGGGCCCCGGCAACTTCATCAAGGACCCGATCTCGGCGATCTCGTTCGGCATCGCGCTGATGTTCGGCACGGCCGGCCTGCCGCACATCCTGATGCGCTTCTTCACGGTGCCGAATGCGAAGGAAGCACGCAAGTCGGTGTTCTGGGCGACCACCTGGATCGGTTACTTCTATATCCTCACCTTCATCATCGGCTTCGGCGCGATCGTGCTGGTGAGCACCAACCCGGTGTTCAAGGACGCGGGCGGCAAGCTGCTCGGCGGCGCCAACATGGCCGCGGTGCACCTCGCGAGCGCGGTCGGCGGCAATGTGTTCCTCGGCTTCATCTCGGCCGTCGCGTTCGCGACCATCCTCGCCGTGGTCGCGGGGCTCACGCTCGCCGGCGCGTCGGCGGTGTCGCACGACCTTTATGCCACCGTGTTCAAGCGCGGCCAGGCATCGAGCGCGAGCGAGCTGCGCGTGTCGCGCATCACGACGGTCGTGCTCGGCATCGTCGCGGTCGTGCTCGGCATCGTGTTCGAGAAGCAGAACATCGCGTTCATGGTGTCGCTCGCGTTCGCGGTGGCGGCCTCCGCCAACTTCCCGGTACTGTTCATGTCCGTGCTCTGGCGCGGCTGCACGACGCGCGGCGCGACCATCGGCGGCTTCCTCGGGCTGCTGTCGGCAGTGGTGCTGACGATCCTGTCGAAGGCGGTGTGGGTCGACGTGTTCCACTACGCGCGCGCACCGTTCCCGTATGCGTCGCCCGCGCTGTTCTCGATGGCGATCGGCTTCGCCTGCATCTGGCTGTTCTCGGTGACCGACCAGTCGGCCCGCGCACGCATCGACCAGGCAGGTTTCGACGCGCAGACGGTCCGTTCGGAAACCGGCATCGGCGCGTCGGAAGCGGCAAGCCACTGAGCGGCAGTCCATCCGTGTGGCGGGGGCGACGCGCTCGCCCCTGCCGCTTTATCTCCCGCCTCAGATCCCGAAGCCCGGCGCGGGAAATACCGCCGCCAGCCGGGCCACGACCTCCCGCCCGCGCACCGACAGCAGCACGCGCGTGGCTTCGCTCGCGGTCGCGTCGAGCTGCACCAGCCCTCGGCTGAGCAGCGAACGGATCTCCGCCAGCTCCCGCTCAAGCCCGCCCGGTGTGCTGGCCAGCACCATCAACGTGGCGATTTCATGCGGACTCAGCATCGCTTCGGCTCCTCATTCGATACCGCCGCCGGGCGACGCACATGCCGACGCACGGAACCACGGCAGATCGCCCTTTACAGCAGCACGATCTGATGCTCGACCACCGGCTCCGTGTCGGCATGCCCGCGCGCGTCGCGCTCGGACACGATCCAGCCGGGCGTCTTCGGCGCGAGCTGGCCGGTCTTCAGCCAGCCGAGCGGAATCGGCCACAGCGTCGACTCGAAGCGGCTGTGGAAGAACGCGAAATGGCCGATGCTGTCGACGCCGATCGCATCGGGGCCGATTCGCAGATGCACGACCCGGCTGCGCGTGAAATACCGCAGCAGCCGCTCGATCGCCGGAATCGTGCCGAACGGATCGTCGGTGACGCTCGCGGCGAGCACCGGCGCGCGCATCGCGGTGAAGCGCCGGACCAGCGAGCGGCGCTGCGCATCGTCGCGTTCGATCGGCGCGCGCCGGTAGGTGTCCTCGAAATCCGGCCGGCTGCGGCTCCACGACAGCGCGACGCCTTTCGGCGTGTCCTCCATCCAGCCGAGGCGCTTGGCCGGGAAATAGCCGAACAGCGCCGACAGCGCCGGCATCACGATGTGCCATTTCCACAGCATCGCGAGCCGGCTGCGCGGCGCGTAGTCGCGCCAGTGCGCATACTGCGCGCCCATCGTGAACACGCGGCGCACGAGGTGGTTCGACGGCGCGAGGCCGGCGACGAAGCCGCCGATGCTGTGCGCGACCACGTCGATCGGCTGGCCGGGGAATTCGGCCAGCGCGTAGCGCAGCACCGCCTCGAAATCGCGCTCGCCCCAGTCGAGCCAGGTCGCGTCGAGCCGGTCGAGCCGCGCGGGCCGCGATTCGCCGATGCCGCGGTAGTCGTACACGATCGCGTCGTAGCCGTGCCGGTGCAGGTAGCCCGCAAACCGGAAGTAGTAGCGGCAGCGCACGGACGTCGCCGCGTTCACGATCACGACGGGCCGCGGCTCGTCGTCCGCTGCCCCCGCGCGGTGCCGCCAGACGAAACCCTTGATCGGATAACCGTCTGCCGCGGTCACGGCAAACGGTTCCGGCTCCGGCATGCGTGCGTCCTTCTCACTCATTGTTTGTTCTCCACATGCTCGAGTGTCATGCATGACGCGTCCGTAAAGCCTCGGATGTCCCTTGCGGACGCGCCACACTGCCTATTTCACTTGACTGCGGGAATTCCCTCAATCAATCTTCTTGCATCACTCGCATGAGGAGCGCGCATGGCAGTCCCTCTCGTCAGGCTTCCGTCGCTCGACCTGGTCCGCGGTTTCGTCGCGGTCGGCCGGCGCATGAGCATCACGCTCGCGGCGCAGGACCTGTGCCTCACCCAGTCGGCGGTCAGCCGCCAGGTCAACGCGCTCGAGGAAGCGCTCGGCGTCAAGCTGCTGAACCGCGGCTACCGCGCGATCTCGTTCACCGCCGAAGGCGAGCGGCTGTTTCGCGCGGCGGACGGCGCGGTCCAGCAGTTGCAGGAAGTCGTCGACCTGCTCACCCATCCGAAGTCGCGCCAGCCGGTCACGGTCACCGCGAGCATCGGCGTGTCGGCGCTGTGGCTGCTGCCGCGCCTCGGCAACCTGCAGCGCCTGCATCCCGACATCGACCTGCGGGTTGCCGCGACCGACCGTGTGCTCGACGCGCGCACCGAGGGCATCGACCTGTCGATCCGCTATGCGCCGACGAGCGGCGTGCCGTCGGCCGCGATCCGCCTGTTCGACGAGGTGATCGTGCCGGTCGCGCATCCGTCGCTCGGCATCGCGAAGCTCGACGCGGATACCGTCGCGCGCCACGTGCTGCTCGAATTCGACGGCGCGCGCCGCCCGCTGCTGCAGTGGTCCGATCACCTGAGCGCGCTCGGCCTCGACGCGCTGCGCCCGCGCGGCATCCTGCGCTTCAACCAGTACGACCAGGTGATCCAGGCGGCGCTCGCGGGCCGCGGGATCGCGCTCGGCCGCCGTGCGCTGGTCGAGCCGCTGCTCGCGGACGGCCGCCTGGCCGCGATCGGCGAAGCCGGCGCGGGCCGCGCGACGGGCCACGCGTACTGGCTATGCCATGCCGACGAGACGCTGCGCGACGACGTGCGCGCGGTGGTCGACTGGATCGTCGGCGAGGCCCGCGCGTCCGCGTCCGACGACGCGGCTGCATCGCCCGCGCCTGCTGCCTGAGCGACGCGCGCCGCCGCCCGCAACTACCAAAGATGGTAGTTGCCCCCGGCAAAAGCGGCGGGTGAAATCGACGGCGTTCCAACGACCGCAACGCGGCGTGCCTGGCCTCCTGAGCCGTGCATCCGTACGCCGCGCCTCAGGAGGAATGCCCGATGAAACCCCGCAAGCCAGTGTTTGCCGCCGCCATCGCGCTTGCGATGCTCGCCGGCAATGCCACCGCAACAGCCACCGCCGCGGATCGCGTGATCCGGATCACCGGCTTTGGCGCAACCTCGGGCGTGCTGCGCCCGTTCGGCGTCAACAGCGAGGCCGCGCTGCGCGCGGCGGCCGACGAGATCAACCGCGACGGCGGCGTGAAGCTCGGCGACGGCACCCGCGGCCGGCTCGAGATCAGCTACCTCGACGACAACTGCAAGCCGACCGAAGGCGTGGACATCGTGCGGCGCCTCGCCAGGACCGACACGCTCGCCGCGGTCGGCACGACCTGCTCGCCGGTCGTGCAGGCCGTGTTCGGCTCGCTGCAGAAAAAGGCCGGCGACGCGACCGATTCCGGCCTGCAGTTGCCCGTATTCACCGACGTCGCGATGAAGATCGGTCTCGCCAAGACCTCCGACTGGTCGTTCCGCAACATTCCCGACGAGAACGCGATGTACGACGACGTGTTCGCATGGGTGCGGCGCGAGCACCCGGATGCGCGCACGGTGTACGGCGGCGTCGAGCAGAACTTCGTCCACTCGAACCAGACCTGGTACCAGGTGATGAAGCCGCGCGCGCAGGAGGCCGGCTTCGAGATGCTCGGCGAGACGCGCTGGCTGCTCGACGACACGAACTTCGCCGAGCAGGTGCGCGCGATCAAGGCCGCGAACGCCGACGTGGTCGCGATCTCCGCGCATCCGTATTCGGCGTGCGGCGTGCTGAAGGAAATGCAGCGCCAGGGCGTGCGGCCGAAGGTGCTGGTCGGCCTGACGAGCAGCTCGACGCCGGAGCTGCTGAAGGTGTGCGGGCCCGCGGCCGAAGGGCTCGTGATCCCGACCAGCTTCGCGACGATCAACCCGGTCGCGCAGAAGGCCGCGGCCGAGACCGCCCGCTTCGGCGGCTACGCGGACCTGCACAGCATGGCCGCGTGGGAAATCCTCTACATGATCCGCACCGCGATCGAGACGCGCGGCGTGCTCGCGAAGCCCGACACCGTGCAGGCCGACCGCGAGAAGATCCGCGCGGGGCTCGCCGCGATGAAGACGGCCGACGGCCTGCTCGGCACCGTGCAACGCACGCCGGAGCGCGAGTCGGTCAAGCCGTTCGTGCTCGTCGAAGCGCGCCGCAACGCGTGGGACGTCATCGAGCGGCCCGCGCCGCGCACCGAACTCGTACACGTCGAACAACCGGCCCGCCTGCCGTGACGCAGCCGCTCGTCGCGCTGCGCGGCGTCGCGTGCCGTTTCGGCGACGTGCGCGCGGTGGACGGCCTCGACCTCGACATCGCGCCCGGCGAGACGGTCGGCCTGATCGGGCCGAACGGTTCCGGCAAGAGCACGACGCTCGGCCTCGTCGCCGGCACGCTGCGCCCGACGGCCGGCACGGTCCGCTTCGCGGGCGCCGACGTGACGCGCATGCCCGCGTGGCGGCGCGTCGCGCTCGGCATCGCGTGGACGTCGCAGCAGCCGCGCGTGTTCGAGCGGCTGTCGGTCGGCGACAACCTCGCGGCGGCCGGGCGCGACGCCGCCGATGCGGCGCTCGCGTCCGCGGGGCTTGCGCACAAGCGGCATGTGCTGGCGGCTACGCTGACCTTCGCGGAACGCCGTCGGCTCGAGCTGGCGCGTGCGCTGGCGCAGCGCCCGCGGCTCTTGCTCGTCGACGAACCGGCGTCGGGGCTCGACGCGGATGAACTCGCGGTGCTGCAGGAACGGCTCGCCGCGCTGCGCGCGTTGGGTGTCGCGATCGTGCTCGTCGAGCATCGGATCGGCTTCGTTGCGCGTCTTGCCGAACGCATCGTCGTGCTTGAACGCGGCCGCGTGCTGGCGGATGGCACGCCCGCGCGCGTGCTTGCGGATCCGGCTGTTGGCCGCGCGTATCTGGGTGATGATCTCGGTGACGCGGCGTCGCCGGAACCGGATCTCGCGGCGGGCTGACGTGAGCCCGCTGCCGTTCGACGCCCTCGCGCTCGGTGCGTCGTACGCGCTGCTCGCGACGGGCTTCACGCTCGTGTTCGGCGTGCTGCGGCGCGTGAACCTCGCGTATGGCGCGACCGTGATGTTCGGGCTGTATGTCGCGATCCGGCTGACCGAATCGCTGCCGCCCGTCGCCGCGTACCTCGCCGCGCCGGTGATCGCGGTCACGGCCACGCTCGTCGTCAATTTGTACGTCGAGCGCCTGTGCTTCACGCCGCATCGCGGTGGCGTGAGCGTCACTGCGATGGCGGCGAGTTTCGCGGTGTGGATGCAGATCGAGGACGCGGGCGTGCACCTGCTGCCCGCGCACGCGAATCCGTTCCCGTCGCCGTTCGCGCAGTTGCCGGCCGCGTGGCAGGCCGGCGCGTTTCGTGCCGATCATGCGATCGCGCTCGGCTGCGCGGCGCTCGCGACGCTCGGCTGCTGGATGCTGTTGCACCGCACCCGGTTCGGGCTCGCGGTGCGCGCGATCGTCGACGATGGTGCGGCCGCTGCGCTCATGGGCATCGACGTGCGCCGCATGTCGACGCGCGTGTTCGCGCTGGCGGCCGCGCTTGGTGCGCTCGGCGGGTGTCTGATCGCCGGGATGCAGGGCCAGGTGAGCGCAATGTTCGCGATGTGGGCAACGCTGAAGGGGCTCGCGGCTGCGGTGCTTGGCGGCTTTGGGTCGTTGCCGGGGGCGATTGCGGGTGGGCTTGCGCTTGGTGCGGTGGAGACCGTGCTGCAGGCGCGGGTTGGTGTCGAATACCGTGATCTCGCCGCGAATTTGCTGCTGTTTGCGGTGCTGTGTGTGCGGCCTGGTGGGCTCGCGTCGCTCGTGCCGGGGCGTCGTGGGCGTGCCGCGTTGCTCGATCGCGCGGAGGGTGGCCGGTGACGCTGATTGCGAATTTTGGGTTGCTGGCGTTTCTTGCGCTGTCTGCGTATGTGCTCGCGATCGGCGGCGATTTGTCGTTCGGGCAGCAGGCGTTGTTCGGGATCGGTGCGTATGCGGGGGCGTCGGCGACGGTGCTTGGTGGGTGGTCGCTCGCGGCAGCACTTGTGCTTGCCGCCTTGGTCGGCATCGCGGCGGGGTTTGTATTGCGCGCGCTTACGCTGCGGCTGCGTGCGCTCGGTTTCTCGCTCGCGACGCTCGCGGCCGCCGAGACGGTGCGCCAAGCGCTGGCGGTCGTGCGTGTGCAGCGGGTCGGCGCGGATGGCGAGTTGGTTGGGCCCAACGGCGCGGAGGGTTTTGCCGGGATTCGCTATGTGTTCGAGCACGGGATGACGCCCGGCGATGTCGCGCTCGTCGTGTGGAGTGTGCTCGGGCTGGTGCTTGTCGGGCTCGTCGTGCTCGAGCGCACGCGCTTCGGCCGCGCGCTGCGGATGACCGGCGAGGATCCCGCGCTCGCCGCCGCGCTCGGCATCGACGTGCGACGCGCGAAGCTCGTCGCGGCGGCAATCGCGGGGGGTATCGCGGCGGTCGGTGGCGCGCTTTATGCACATTGCAATACGTATATCGAACCGGACAACTTCGATCTGATGCTCGGTATTCACGGACTGTCGTATGCGTTGATCGGCGGGCTTGGTGCGCCGATTGGGCCGTTTGCGGGGGTCGCCGTGGATCTCGGATTGATCGAGGGTAGCCGGCTGTTCCACGGCTATCGGATGATCGCGTTCGGTGGCCTTGTTGCGGCGATTCTCGTCGTGCGGCCGCGCGGGATGGTTGACGAAGCGCTCGTGGCGAAACTGCGAGGGTGGTATGCGACGCGTATTCGGCGCGTGTTGCGCGCCTTCTCTCTTTCGCCGCAGCTGCTGTCGCGTCGCTTGCGCCGTCGAGCAGCGCGGCGACAATCGGAGCAAATATGATTCTTTCGTATTCCACCGCCGCCCGGCGGTCGCTGCGCCGTGCATGTACGCTGGCGACGCTCGTCGTGCTGGCAACCGCCCTGCCCGCCGCGCACGCCGCCGCCCCCGACGCACGGATCGCATGCAAGCCGGCCGGCACCGCATACGCATACGACTGCGCGATCGACCTCGCCGATCCGCACACGCGTGCGCCCGTCGACGGCGCGCGCTTCACGGTGACGGCCGACATGCCGTCGATGCCGATGGCGCACAACATCACGCCGGTCGATGCGACACCCGACAGCCAGCCGGGGCGCTATCGCGCGCGGCTCGCGCTGGAGATGGATGGTGTGTGGCTCGTCAAGCTGACGTTCAGTGTGCCGGTGCGAGATCGGGTAGTAAGGCGGGTGCGGTTCCAGGGTAGTGCTGGATAGGGACTGTTCACACTAATAAGGGGCTTGTGCTGGCAGGAAGAAGGGGCGAGCCCAATGAATGGGACACAGTGAATATCGATCACGAATATATCGATCAGTCTTACGCCGCTGACTGTGCTATTGACCGATCTTGCCCACCGGCCATATCACCGTTCCCCCTATAATAAGCCTCATTCTAATTACTGCCCACACGATGGGCGAGGAAGACCATATGAACGAACTGATCTCCAAGCAGCCGATGGACCTCATTGATCCACAAGCGCAGAGAGTTGTGGATTTCTTAAAAAACATCGGACTTCCTCATGACAATATCATCGCCGCCCAGGACCAGCGTGCGATCATTGGTCAAAACCTGCCGAACGTCATCGCTTCATTACCGCCAGAAGTTAAACAAGATGCCCGCTACTTGTCCAAGTTTGTAGTTGGTGCAGGCTTTGGATTGTTTGACTATTCTCTTAATTCAATTTGGAATGAGGTTGTTCTCAATCTGCACAAAAAGGCAACTGCCTATGGTTTGGATATTTTTTATGACGCTGCGGTTGGGGGTAAGGCTCGTGAATTTTATCAGTCGGAAGACGATCTACGCTCATTGAAGGATGCGGTGTTGCTTGATACATGCCGAAAGCTAGAGTTGATTGCGGACACGACGCATAAAAAACTCAAGCACATTCTCGATATGAGAAATGATATTGGAATATCGCATCCGACGAACTATGTCATCAACGCATATGAACTGCTTGGGTGGTTGACCACGTGCATCCAAGACGTATTGAATGACAGCCCAACCGAAGCCGCGTTGCAGGTCCAAGCTTTTATTCAAAACTTAAGGACGTACACGCAACCGCTTGATCCGGTTAATAAGGCCGGTATTGAACAAAAGATCAAAGCACTTGCCTCTCATCATTGCGGTCATATTCTCCGAACAATGTTCGGAATTTATGTCGCGGGGGACACTGACCCTCAGGTTCGAAAGAACATTGCATTGCTGGCTGTGACTGTATGGGGCTCGAGCAACGATGAAACAAAGTATAAGCTGGGACTAACCCTCGAAGGCTATAACAATAATTTGTATTCTGACAAGCACGTTTTGGGTGAGCAATTCTTTGCAGCTGTAGGGGGAAATGCTTTTCGCTCCAACGCAGAGAAATCAATACAGATCGATTCACTTTTAGACGAATTGCTTGAGAAGCACAACGGCTGGGACAATTTTCACCATGAAGGGCCCGTAGCGGACTCCATAGCGTCTTATATCAATAATCAGCTGGACATACTCCCAAATTTCGCAGCAAAACTGGTTAGAGTAGTTCTGATATGCCGTATTGGTCGCGGTGTGACTTACTGCGACGGTGTCTCACCACGTGGACGTGGCTACTATGATCGCATCTTGGCACTGCTTGGCGATCAGCACGGCTGGACCGCGCTAGCAGCCCTAACGAACTATGAGATTCAAGCGCAACTTGAGCAAACCGTTTGCAGAACTCAGGCGTGTGCCGCGCTGAATGTTATTAAGCGAGGCGTGGTTAGCGAGCGACTCCTGGAGTGTATCGACTATCTTATCGCTAACATTCCTAATTCGGGTCGAGCAGCGTTGGACACGAAGTTCAAGACACTTTCGACAGGCTACCTTGTATGGCCATGAATGTGCCGCAGTGAGTACTTCGGTTTGACGCGCCGATGGTCCGTCTGAGGACGTTACGCTGCGAATGTCCTCTTCATTTTGTAAAGCGTCCCGGATGTTTCAGTATGGCGATAGACCGCTCCGAGTCGACGACGGCAGGTCCCGAAGGGTGTGAGTATAGGTCTTGGCGTAGCTTTCCGGAAAGCGCCTTATCAGATAAGGCGCAAAAACCTATGCATCATTGGGCGCCACGTCTGCGACCACGGGCCGGCCGCCTTATCATCCCCTGCAGGGCCGCACAAGATCTACATCTATGGCTATGCGGACTGATCCTGACTAGTCCAGCGAAGCGCTTGGTTTAGGGCTGGACAATGAAGGCTGACAGACACGGCCGCTTTGCGTTCTATCACTTCAAATCTTCATACCCAGCAGCTTAGTAAGATCGCTGTATGCGTGCTTGACGCGCGTGTCATTGCTTACCAATCCATGAAAGCTCGTGGCGGTCAAAACATATTGTTGATCTAGAACATCGTTCGAAACTTTTTCGGCCGGAAATCCTTCAAATCCGCCTTCCGCTATCCAGCGCATACAGTGCCAAACATTTAAAAGAATATACCTAAAAACCAGCGGGCGTCGCTTGATAAAGGAGATCGCTCTTCTCTTGTCGACACCTCTTCCTTGCAGGATCCCAACAGACAGAATTTTCGCGTGGTCGAGTATGATACTCAGCCGCTCCCCTTCACTTAATTGCTTTGAGCGAAGCAATTTTTGCTGCTCTCTAGTCACCATATTTTTTGTAACCTCAATCAGCCCCGCTAATTGACCTCTATTTGCGTCGTGACTTAAGTGATCGGAGGCGACAGCAAGTCGGTGGTCCGCGCCCTCCTTAATGCGACGAAATGCAACGGTTTCAACACCTGTGCGCACCCAACACAGGAGGTCGCGAACGAATTCCGTCGCTTCGTGATACATCAAGTGTCCAGTTTGTGGTTGAAGTGTCTCAAGCTCCTTTTTCAACGATTCGTTCACTGAATAAGCGATATGCACCCGGACGGGAGCCTCAGCTAAAATTGCGAGTGAACCGCGAAGCGTTTCCTTCCACTTATCGTTTTTGGTTAGCTCGAGAAAAGCCAAATCCGGAAGCACGAAATGCGCTTCTTGCTGGTTTGCGAGCATATCCGACAGTTCGGCTTTCCGCAGAATGTTTTGATCAAGAACAAGGTAGCGTTTAGTCATGGACAGCATTTTAGAATTGTCGAAATGGACAAGACGATGAATGCCGTCGATTATGCATGAGGACACACCGATGACACTTGCCCCGTGCCTCAAAGCGCAGAGGGAGTCAGCGTACTGCGTAGCCATGGTCGGCAACGCCGACAAACACTGATCAGCGACATGGCCGCTGTGCGTTTGTAACCGGCATTGACGCGGCAATGCCGTAAACATCACGTATGGATCAACCAGCGATATCCCCAGAAATCCACGAAGAATCGACGTTTTTGTCATGGGAATGCGTCTTGCCGGTCACATTGCGGCATCGCGCATCGCTTATTTGGCTCGGGGCAAACAGCGCTGCTTGCTTCTTGCACATACCGAAAGGAATTCCCCTTGAGGGACAAGCCGGCAAGGTGCGTTCCCAAGCCCGTCATCAGCGCGACCAAGCCCCACCCCCACCCTCACATACCCCCCACGCATGCGACCCCACCCAAAGACTCACTTGAGCCCCCACCCCGGCCGGGTCTCTAATAGGCGCACGACCACCGCACCCATGCGGCGGGCGAACGAATCCAACAGGGGAAGGAGACGACGGTGATCGGACCAGAAGAGGCATGGAAGCGTCGCTGGCTGCTCGTAATAGCAGGCGGCATCGTAATGGGCGCGGCGCTCGGCGTACGCAACGTGCAGGGCCTGTTCCTGCTGCCCGTCACGCTCGATCGCGGCTGGTCGCGCGAAGCGTTCGGCTTCGCGCTCGCGCTGCAGAACCTCCTATGGGGCGTCGCGCAGCCATTCACCGGGATGATCGCCGACCGCTTCGGCTCGGCGCGCGTGATCTTCGCGGGCGCGGTGCTCTACGCGCTCGGCCTCGTCGTGATGGCGCACGCGGCGTCGACCGGCGTCTACACGCTCGGCACCGGCGTGATGGTCGGCGTCGCGCTGTCGGGCACCGCGTTCGGCGCTGTCTACGGCGCGCTGTCGCGCCTCTTCGCGGCCGACAAGCGCGGCTGGGCGCTCGGCATCGCCGGCACGATCGGTGGGCTCGGCCAGTTCTGCATGGTGCCGCTCGCGCAAGGCATGATCGGCGCGTTCGGCTGGGTGTCGGCGATCGTCGTGCTGGCCGTCGTGATGCTCGCCACCGCGCCGCTGGCGGGCTGGCTGCGCGATCGCCCGGTCGGCCACAGCGCCGAAGGCGGCCACGACCAGACGATCCGCGCGGCGATCGCGGAAGCGCTGTCGCACCGCGGCTTCTGGCTGCTGAACCTCGGCTTCCTCGCCTGCGGCTTCCAGCTCGCGTTCATCGCCGCGCACATGCCGGCCTACCTGCTCGACAAGGGAATGACCGCGCGCGAAGCGAGCATCGCGCTCGCGACGATCGCGCTCGCGAACACCATCGGCACGTTCCTGTGCGGCTACGCGGGCGGCTTCATGCGGCGCAAGTACCTGCTGGCGGGCATCTACTTCGTCCGCTCGGCCGCGATGGCGCTGTTCGTGCTGCTGCCGCTCACGCAGGCGAGCCTGTACATCTTCTCGTTCGTGATGGGGCTGATCTGGCTCGGCACGGTGCCGCTGACGAACGGCGTGGTATCGCAGGTATTCGGCGTGCGCTACATCACGACGCTGTTCGGCCTCGTGTTCTTCGGCCATCAGCTCGGCAGCTTCTTCGGCGTGTGGCTCGGCGGCATCGTGTTCGACACGACCCACTCGTACGACCTGCTGTGGTACGGCTCGATCGCGCTCGGCGTGGTCGCCGGGCTGCTGCACCTGCCGATCAACGACCAGCGCGTCGCGCGGCTCGCCGTGCCGATCGCGCAGCCCGCATGACGACCGCCCTGCACGCCACGCGCGCTGTTGGCCGCACGGCTCACAGCGACCGTCGCGCCCGCCTGGTCCGCATCGCGCGCGTGGGATCGGTGTCGCTCGCGCTCGCCGCGCTCATCGCGTGGAGCTTCGCCGGCTACCTGACGCCCGACGCGCTGCTGTCGCTGCTGACCGGCTTCTCGCTCTGCGGGTAACGCGATGACGCCCTCCTCGACGCGTCCGGCCAGGCTCGATGTCGCAGCGCGCACGCGCCCCGTCGACGTGCGTGCGGCGGCGTTTCCGGACGACGAGGAGCTCGTGCAGGATCTGCTGCTCGAATACGAAATGACATGGCTGCGGCATGGCGTGACGATGCCGCGCCTCGGCACGGAGCTGACCGCGCTGCCGGGCCCGTACGCGCCGCCGCATGGCGCCGTGTACATCGCGCGGCTCGACGGCGTGCCGGTGGGCTGCGCGGCCGTGGCCGCGTGCGACGGGCCGCCCGGCCGGCGCGAAATCCGCCGGCTGTACGTACGCGACGGTGCGCACGCGTCCGACGTGCTCGGCGCGCTGCTGGCCCGCGTCGCGGCGCTGGCCGAGCTGGACGGCTGCTCGGCCGTGCGCTGCGCGATCTTTGCCGATCTCGACCCGCGTGCCGCGACGTTCGCCCGCCATGGTTTCAATGTGTGCGCGCCGGACAGCCCGCCGCCTGACGGAATGCGCGTACCACCCGCGATCCGCATCGCGACGCTCGAAAAAGCCTGCGTACCGGCGCGCGCCGCGCATTGGCGCACGCTGATGCGGCGGCTGATCGTGCGCGGCCAGCCAGGGCGCACGTAAGCCGCCCCTGTCAGCCGCGCAGGCAACCCACCCTCGCTCGCCCGCCCACCGCTTACTTCTCGACGAACGCCCGCTCGATCACATAATCCCCCGGCTCGCCCTGATGCGGCGACACCTGCAACCCGCGCGCGTCCAGCAGCTTGCCGAGATCCGCGAGCAGCGACGGGCTGCCGCACAGCATCGCGCGATCGTCCTGCGGCGACAGCGGCGGCACCCCGATATCCTCGAACAGCTTGCCGCTCTCGATCAGGTCCGTGATGCGCCCGCGGTTGTGATACGGCTCGCGGGTGACCGTCGGGTAATAGATCAGCTTCTCGCGCAGCAAATCGCCGAGGAATTCCGTGCGCGGCAGCTCGTCGCGGATGAAATCCGAATACGCGAGCTCGCTGACGAGACGCACGCCATGCACGAGCACGACCTGCTCGAACCGCTCGTACACCTCGGGATCCTGGATCACGCTGAGAAACGGCGCGAGCCCGGTGCCGGAGCCGAACAGGTAGAGCCGGCGGCCGGGCTTCAGATCATCGAGCACGAGCGTGCCGACCGGCTTGCGCGACACCAGCAGCTTGTCGCCGGGCTGCAGGTGCTGCAGGCGCGACGTGAGCGGCCCGTCCTGCACCTTGATGCTGAAGAACTCGAGATGGTCGGCGTGCGCGGCGCTCGCGATGCTGTACGCGCGCGTGAGCGGCCGGCCGTCGACTTCGAGGCCGATCATCACGAAGTGGCCGCTCGAGAATCGCAGGCTCGGCGGGCGTTCGGTGCGCAGGCTGAACAGCGTGTCGTTCCAGTGATGCACGTGCAGCACTGTTTGTTCTGAAAAAGCGGACATGTCGGCCTCGGCGACTAAGAAAAGGATTAACGGAACACGACGGTCTTGCCGCCGTTCATCAGCACGCGATGTTCGCAGTGCCACTTGACCGCACGCGCAAGCACGACGGATTCGATGTCGCGGCCGATCGCGGCCAGCTCGCGCGGGCCGGCCGCATGGTCGACCCGCTCGACGTCCTGCTCGATGATCGGGCCTTCGTCGAGATCGGTCGTCACGTAGTGCGCGGTCGCGCCGATCAGCTTCACGCCGCGGTCGAACGCCTGGTAATACGGCTGCGCGCCCTTGAAGCTCGGCAGGAAGCTGTGATGGATGTTGATCGCGCGGCCGTGCAGCAGCGCGCACATCTCGGGCGACAGGATCTGCATGTAGCGCGCGAGCACGACCAGCTCGACCCGCTCGCGCTCCAACAGCGCGGCGATGCGCGCCTCCTGCGCGGGCTTTCCGCCGTCGGCGTCGGACATCGGCAGGTGATGGAACGGCAGCGCGAAACGCGCGGCGAGCGCGCCGAGCTCCGCGTGGTTCGACACGATCGCGACGATGTCGATCGGCAGCTGCCCCGACATCTGCCGGAAGATCAGGTCGTTCAGGCAGTGGCCCTCGCGGCTCGCGAGGATCGCGACGCGCGGCCGCCATTGCGCGTCGTGCACCTCGACGTCCATCCCGTACGCGATGCGCAGGCCATCGAGCAGCCGCACGAGCGTGGTCGCGTCGGCGACGGCGGCGGGCGCGTCCACGTGCACGCGCATGAAGAAGCGGCCGTGCACGCGCTCGCTGCCCACGTCGCCGAACTGCTGCGCGTCGACGATGTTGCAGCCGGCCTCGAACAGCGCGCGCGACACCGCGTAGACGACGCCCCGGCTGTCGCGGCACGACAGCCGCAGCACGTACTCGCGGTTGGCGGCGGCCGCCGGCGCGGGGTCGCGCAGCCGCGCGAGCAGGCGCGCGGCCTCGGCGCCGTCCGGGGAGGATCGGCCCGCGTCCGGCGCGCCGACGTCGATCAGGGATTCGCTGGTCTTCACAAGTTGTTCTCCGCAAAACCGATGCCGATCGGCACCACCATGCCGGCGAGCGGCAAATCGTCGCGCGCGATCCACGCGGTCAGCGCGTCCGCGACGGCCTCCGCGGACGACGGCCGGAACCGCAGCGCGAATGCTTTCAGGCCATCGCGCGCGGCGTGCCACGCTTCAGGCTCGGCGGCCTCGGCCACCGGCTGCAGGTGCGCGGCGTTCACGCGCACGCCGAAGCGCAGCATTTCCTTGCCGAGGCTCTTCAGCGCGGCGTGCCGCGCACGCACGTCGATCGGCAGCGCGCCGGGCGCGGTGTCGAGGTAGTAGCCGACGCTGTCGTCCTGCGTGAGCGCCCAGATCTGTGCGCCGTCACCGCGCCGCATGGCGACGGCGGCCGCCGCCTGCAGCGTCGCGAGGAACGCGCCGAGCCGTGCGTCGACGCCTTCCGCGAGCGCGTCGAACGGATCGTCGTCCGGTGCGGGCTCGCGCGTGTCGCGCGGCTGGCCGAACACGATCCGGTCGAACGGCCCGTACGTGTCGTTCCAGTCGTCGAGCGCGCCGGCCGGGTCTGCCGCGCGGACGACGCGCGCGGCCGGCGGCGCTGCGTCGCCGTCGCCGGCGACGTGCGCGACGACCTGCAGCCCGGCGTCGGCGAGCGACGCGCACAGCGCATGCTCGACCGGGCCGTGCGCGTCGATCACCAGCACGCGCGCACTCAAGTGGTGACCTGCGGCAGATGGTCGATGACGAGCTCCGCCAGGCCGTCGACGCTGTTGCGCGCGCCTTCGATCAACTGCCGGTTCAGCACCGGCAGCTTCACGCTGAAGCGGCGTTCGAGCGCGACCTGCAGGTCGAGCACGTCGAGCGAGTCGAGCGCGAGCCCGTTGTCGAGCAGCGCGGTGTCCGCACCGATCGAGCCCGGCGCTACGCCGGCCACCGATTCGAGCGCGGGCAGCAGTTCCGTCCTGATCACGTCGATCACCTGGTCCTTCGTCCATGGCTGGCTCATTTGCATCTCCGTTTGCGTTGAATGCCCGGCGCGCGCCGGGCGGGTTACTGCGTCAAATAAATGGTCACGGTGGCGCTCATGCAGCGCGCGCCGTCGCGCAGCACGGTGGCGTCGAACGTCGCGATGCCGCCCGCGCGCGGCAGCGCGCCGTCGGCGCCCGCGCGCACGTGCGCCTCGATCGCCTGGGCCGGCCGCACCGGCTGCAGGAAGCGCGCGTTGCGCACGCCCACCAGATGGCAGCGCGCCTCGCCGCCCGCGAGGTGGCCGACCAGCAGGTTGGCCGTCTGCGCGACGAATTCGATCAGCACGACGCCCGGCACCAGCGGATCGCCGGGAAAGTGCCCGGCGAACCACGGCTCGTCGGGCTGGAACGTGCGATGGCCGACGATCGCGGCGCCGGCGGCGTCCACCTGCGCGTGATCGACGAACAGGAACGGCGCGCGGTGCGGCAGGCAGCGCAGCACGTCGGCGGCGTCGAGCCGCGTGCCGGTATCGATGGCGGCCGTCATGCGCTTGCTCCGGCAGGCTGCGCGACATACGGCGCGAGGCAGTCGATCAGCGCGGCGGGATGCGGCACCGCGCGCCGCGTCGCGCGATCGACGGCGACCATCTCGATCGTGATCTGCGCGACCGGCGCGCCGTCGCGCGTGACGTCGGTCACCCACACCGAGCGCGACACCGTCACGCTCGCGATCCGCGCGCGCAGCGTCAGCGTGTCCTCGAGCCACGCGCTCGCGTGGTACACGGCCTCGACGCGGCGCACGATGAACAGCGCGCCGTCCTCCGCGAGCCGCGCGAACGAATAGCCGGCCGCGCGCATCAGCCGGTTGCGCGCGCGCTCGGCCATCTCGATGTAGCGCGCGTGATAGACAATGCCGCCCGCGTCGGTGTCGGCGTATCCCACTTCGTAATGGAGCGTCGTGTCGTCTTCGTCAATCCGCATGGTGCGATTCCGTTGCTGTCTTGCTGAATACAGGGCCCGATGTCCGGGTCATCGATTGAAGCCGCCGTCGACGCGCAGCGTCGTGCCGTGCACGTAGCCGGGTTCGAGCAGGAACTGCACGGCCTGCGCGACCTCGTCCGCGCGCCCGACCCGCTTCGCCGCGCTGCCGCCGACGATGTGCGCGGTCATCGCGGGCGTGAGCGCCGCGATCATGTCGGTCTCGATGAAGCCCGGCGCGACCGCGTTGGCCGCGAGCCCGGCGTCGCCGTAGCGGCGCGCGAGCCATTGCGTGAAGCCGATCAGCCCGCCCTTGCTCGCCGCGTAGGCGACCTGCCCTTCCTTGCCGACCACGCCGCCGAGCGACGCGACGTTGACGACCGCCGGCCGCTGCGCCTTCAGCAGATGCGGCAGCGCCGCGCCCGTCACGCGGATCGCGCCGAGCAGGTTGGTGCGCAGCACGTTCGCGGTGCGTTCGCGCGCGAGCGTGACGAACGGCGCGTCGTCGACGATGCCCGCGTTGTTCACGAGCGCATCGAGCCCGCCGAAGCGCGCGGCCACGTCGGCGACGAGCGCGCGGCACGCGTGCGGCGCGGTGATGTCCGCCTGCAGCACCGCGTGCTCGACGCCCGCGCTCGCGAGCGTGTCGGCGAGCCGCGCGCCGGCCGCGGCATCGCCGCGATACGACGCGGCCACCCGCCAGCCGGCCGCCGCGAGGCGCCGCACGATCGCGAGGCCGATGCCGCGCGTGCCGCCCGTCACGAGCACCACGCGCCCCGCCGGCGCGTTCATGCGCGCGGGCGCGAGACGCTGCCCGCGATCACGATCTTCTGGATTTCCGACGTGCCTTCGTAGATGCGCAGCGCGCGCACCTGCCGGTACAGCTGCTCGGGCACCGAGCCGGCGACGAGGCCGGCCGAGCCGAACAGCTGCACGGTGTCGTCGACCACCTTCGCGACGCCGTCGGTCGCGTACAGCTTCGCCATGCTCGCGTGCGCGGCGACGTCGGTCACGCCGGTGTCGAATTCCCACGCGGCGCGCGCGACGAGCAGCGCGGCCGCATCGGCGAAGGTCGCCATGTCGGCGAGCTTGTCGATGGTGAACTGCTGCTGGATCAGCTTGCCGCCCGCGACCTGGCGCTGGCGCGTCCAGTCGAGCGACGCGGCGAGCGCACGCCGCGCGAAGCCGAGCGCGGCCGCGCCGACCGTCACGCGGTACAGGTTCAGGATCTCCATCGCGTAGCGGAAGCCCGCGCCGGACGTGCCGATCAGCGCGTCGGCCGGCAGCGCGACGCGATCGAACGTCAGGCTCGCGAACGCGCGCGGCGCGACCAGCTCGATCTCGCTCGCCGCGAGCCCGGGCGACGTGGCGGGCACCGACAGGAAGCTGAGGCCGAGCCCGCCGGGCCCGTCGCCGGTGCGCAGCAGCACCGAATGATGATCCGCGATCGTGCCGTTCGACACCCAGGTCTTGCGGCCGTTGATCGCATAGCCGTCCGCCGTGCGCTCGGCCGCGACCGTCATCGCCGCGAGGTTCGAGCCCGTCTCGGGCTCCGACAACGCGAGCGAGCCGACCGCGGTGCCGTCGCGCAGCGCGCCGAGCCACGCGGCCTGCTGCGCGGGCGCGCCATACCACGCGATCGGCGCGGCCGCGAGCCCCTGGATCGTGAATGCGAAGTCGACGAGATCGTCGAGATACGACAGCGCCTCGCGGATCAGGCACAGGCTGCGCACGTCGGGCCGCGTGCGGCCCGGCGCCGGATCGACCGCGTAGCGCAGCCAGCCGTGTTCGCCGAGCAGGCGCGTGTACTTGCGGCCGCGCTCGGACGGGTTCAGGTGCGCGTACTCGCGCGGCAGGTACGCATGCGCGTCGACCCATGCTTCGAGGTCGGCGGCGAGCGTGCGGTGGGCCGCGTCGTAGAACGGCAGGTTCAGGATCGAGGCATCGAAAATCTTCATACGGCTCCAGGCAGGGCGTGTTGGTCGAAGGCGCGCATCAGGCGAACGAGAACGGCGCGGCGATGCCGAGCTCGTCGAACAGGCTGCCGAGCGTCGCGTAGTCGCGGTTCAGCCGCACGCCGCGCGTGCGCGCTTCCAGGCGCGCGAGAATGCGCTCGCGCCCCGGCACGTCGAGGAATTCGAGGATCGATTCCCACGCGCTCGCGTCGGGCGTCGTGTAGACGTCGAGCGCGGCGGCGATCTCGTCGCGGAACGTCTGCTGCCCGTCGGCGTCGAGCGCGCGGTAAACCGACGCGACGATCTCGTGGAACGCGGTGCTGTGCGCGGCTTCGTCGCGGCGGTGCATGTCGGTGTTGATGCGGTTCAGCGGCTGGATCGTCGTATCGTTCGACACCTGGTTCAGGTACGCGTTGATCGACATCTCGGCCACCGACGCATACGCGAGCCGCACGATCGCCGCATGGTGCGCATCGCGCGCCTGCGCGAGGCGTTCGCGCTGCCCCGCGCCGACGCGCGGCTCGGGCATCGTGTAGCCGTCGAGCGCATGCCGCTCGCGCGCGCAGTGGCACACGTCGAGGCACATCAGGATGTGGAACTGCTCGTCGACCTGCACCTGCGCGAGCACCTGCTTGAGCTGCGCATCGCCCGCGCCCGGCAGGCGGCCCTTCAGCAGCAGGCTGCACAGCGGCTGGACGATCTCGTCCTCGAGGTACATCGCCTTCTCGTTGTAGGCGACCCAGGCGGCGCCGAGAAAGCGCAGCTTCTGCGCGTCGGTCAGCTTGACGAAATCCTCGTCGTCCCAGAACGGCACCATCGACACCGGGAATTCGGGAATCGTGTCGTCGCAGTACTGCGTGAGGTCGAGCCGTTCCTGGCGCACCGCGACGCGGTGGTTCCAGCTCGCGCCGAGGCGTTCGACGACCTTCTGCGTGAAGCTCGCATCGTGATTGAGCGTCGTGTACATGTGTGTATCGGTTGTCCGTGAATGGCGGCGCTCACGCGAACGCGAGCGGGCCGAACGCGCGGCGCTGCTCGGCGTCGAGCGAGCGCAGCAGGCGGCGCGCGAAATAGAAGAACGACGCGCGCGAGCGCGTGTCCTGCAGGATCCAGTCGTGCGCTTCGCGCGCGAGCGCCGGATCGATGTCGACGATCTCGCCGGCCGCCTCGGCCAGCAATTGCAGCCGCGCCGCGCGCTCGCACTGCACGGCGACCACGCAGGCCTCCTCGACCGAGCGGCCGACCACGACGATGCCGTGGTGCGCGAGCAGCACCGCGCGCCGCTGGCCGAGCGCGCCGGCGATCAGCTCGCCCTCGCTGTTGCCGACCGGCAGCCCCGGCCATTCGGGAAGATGCGCGACGTCGTCGTACAGCATGCACGCGTCCATCTGCGACACCTTCAGCGAGCGCCCGATCATCCCGAGCGCGCACAGGTGCGGCGGGTGCGTGTGCACGATGCACTGCGCGTCGGGCCGCGCGCGGTAGATCCACGTGTGGAAGCGGTTCGCGGGGTTCGCCATCCCGTCGCCGTCGAGCACGTTCAGATCCTCGTCGACGGTCAGCACGTTCGCATCGGTCACCTCGTCGAAGCCGAGCCCGAGGCGCTGCGTGTAAAACGTGCCGGGCGCCTCCGCGCGCGCGGTGATCTGCCCCGCGAGCCCGGAATCGTGCCCGTGCGAAAACAGGATCCCGCAGGTGAGCGCCACCTTCTGGCGCACCGTGGCGTCGAGCGAGGCGAGATGCGTGCGCATCTCGCCCTGCGCGCGGGCCACGAGCGTCGCCTTGTCCATCGTCAGCGTGTCGGCCATTACGTCCTCGCGTTACTGGATCGTCTCGAGCTGCGCGGCCTGCGCAGCCTCGCGCTGCGCGAAACCGGCCTCGATTGAATCGAAGAACGCCAGGCGCGCGTCGACGAGCGCGTAGCCGGCGCTCAGCATCGCGGGGATCTGCTCGGGGTCGCGCTGCGCGATGTCGACCATGATGTCGCGCATCGTCTCCGCGTGGCCGTCGTCGCACTCGACGTGGATGTGGAAGAACGACAGCGCCGGCGCGGCGACGCCGTGCCGCTCGAAGCCCTTGATGATGTCCGCGTAGACGGTCGGCACCAGCGCCTCCGCGCCGAGGCACAGCGCGGCGAGGCCGCGCGACGCGTCCGGGTGGCGGCAGTGGTCGAACATCGCGTCGATCAGGCGGCGCGTGCCGATCAGCGGCTGCGCGCCTTCCGTCGTCAGCCCGAAGTGCTCGAGCATCGCGCGGTATACGAGGCTGTGCGGCGTCTCGCTGTCGTCGGTCAGGCCGAGTTCCTCGCACAGGTTGCCGGCGAGCTTCAACACGTCCGCGTTGTTCGGCAGGTTCGCCATCAGCGCGCACAGGTAGCGCGTGAAGTAGCTGCTGTAGAGCCCCTGCTGGACGAGAAACAGCTTCAGCTCGTCGAGCGGCACGTCGCCTTCGCGGCAGCGCGCGAGAAAGGAATGATCGCGAATCCGTTCGACCAGCTCGGCCTTCGCTTCTTCCAGCACGGTCAGATGCATCTTCATCGGTCATTGCTCCTTGTCAGATTGATCGTTCGCTTGCGGCGCGGCCCGGCCGCTACCGCCGTCGTTCAGGAAGGCCGCGACCCGGTCCTGCAGCGCGCGGCTGGTGTACACGCCGAAATGGCCGGCGTCGTCGATCGTCTCGAGCGTCGCGCCGGCAAGCGCGTCCGCCACGCCGCGCGACGTCGCGGCGTGAATCACGTCGTCGCGCGCGCCGTGCAGCACGAGCGCGGGCAGCGCGAGGCGGGCCAGGCGCGCGGCCCAGTCCTCGCGCAGGCACGCGGCCTGCATGGCGGCGTAGCGGCAGATCGATGCGTCGTCGCCGAACGGCAGCCCGTTCAGCGTCGCGAGCTGGTAGTCGAGCGAGCCGTCGTCGACGCGCCGCGCCTGGTTCAGCAGCACCCGCACGAGCCCCGCGTACGCCGCGCCGCCGTCGGCGATGCGCTGCCACAGCGGCAGCACGGATTTCTGGTACAGCGTGCGCTCGGTGACGCCCGCGACTTCCATCGACGGGCTCACGATCACGAGCCGCCCGGCGGCCAGCAGGCGCTCGTCGAGCGCATACGCGGCGATGTTCGCGCCGGAGCAGTACGCGACGATTGCCGCGACGTGCCCGTTCGCGCGCCCGTTCGCATGCCCATTCGCGCCGCCGAGCGCGGCGAGCACGTCGGCCGCGTCCTGCGCATGCCGGGCGAGCGACAGGTCGGCCGCCTCGCCGACGCCATCGGGCAGCCCGCGCGATTCCCACAGGATCACGCGGTGCCGCTCGGCGAGGCGCGCGGCCAGCGGCGCGACGAATGCGGCGGACACGCCGAGCGCGTTGACGACGAGCACCGTCGGCGCGTCGGGGTCGCCCGCTTCGAACGCGGCGAGCGGCACGCCGTCGCTTGCGGTCACGGTGTGCGCCGCGAGCGCGTCGAGCGGACGCAGCGCATCGAATGCGCGCTGCCGCGCATCGAGGTAAGGCAGCGCCGCACGCGGGCGCGCTTCGATCAGATCGGCCATCGCTTCACTCCGGGATCGGTTGGTTGTCGACGACCACGCACGTGGCGAGCGTGCCGAGGCCTTTTACGACCAGCGCATGCCGGCCAGGGGCCCACGCGCCGGCCAGGCCGGCCGCGAGCGCGACGGGCGCGCTGGCGGCGAGCCGGTCGATCGCGCCCGGCGCGCCGGGGCGCACGACGTGCACGGCCGGCGCGGCATCGGCTCCGTCGCCCGCCACGCCGTGCAGCGCGGCCGCGATCAGCGCCGGAAAGCCGCGCGCCTGCGCCGCGTCGAACGCGTCGTCGTCGAACGCCTGCTGCGACCAGCCGACGATCCGGCCGAGGTCGCCCTGCTGTGGCTCGCCCCCCGCGAGCCACAGCAGGCCCGCGCCGGGATGCAGCGCGCGGGCGTCGGCGAGCGGCGCGTCGGCGCGCGCGACGTAGCGGGCGCTCGGCAGGTCGAAGCCGCCCGCGCACACCGCGTCCGCGTGGCCGGCCGCGATCTGCCGGCACGCGCCGACGATCGCGTCGAGCCCGGCCTGGTAGCCGAGGAAGGTCAGGTTCGGGCCGCGCCAGTCGAACAGCGACGCGACGATCGCGGCGGTCGCGTTCGGCAGGCCGGTCGCGTACCACGACGGCGTGACCTGCGCGAAACCTTCCGCGCGCACGGTGCCGAGGCATTGCTCGGCAACGTCGATCGCACCGAACAGCGTGCCGAAGCTCACGCCGATCCGGCCGGCCGGCGTGGCGCGGTCGGTTTCGCCGAGCGCGGCGCGCAGCCGCTCGGCGGCGGCCAGCGTCATCCGCGCCTTCACCGGCAGCGGGCCGACCTTGCGCGAGCGGCGCTCGGCGTGCAGGTGCGCATCGGTCAGCACGCCGTCGTCGGCGGGCACGATCGCGGCGGCCGCCGCGATCCGGAACGCGCGGCGGGGCGCGCGGGGCGTCACGGCGCTCATGCGCTCGCCTCCTCGTAGGCGCGTGTGGCGTCGGCGACGACCATCACGCAGTTGTTGCCGCCGAAGCCGAATGCGTCGACCAGCACGCTGTCGCCCACCAGCGGCAGGCCGTCGCCGTCCGCGATCCGCACGTCGCCGAGCGCGTCGTCGCGCACGTCGAGGTTCGCGGTGGGCGGCAGCCGCCGCCGCGCGAGCGCGAGCGCCGCCGCGACGAGCGAGAACGTGCCGGCCGCCGCCTGCGGATGGCCGAGCGTCGACTTGATCGACGTGACGGGCGGCAGCGCGTCGTGGCCGAAGGTGTCGGCAAACGCGCGGCGCAGCGCGGCGATTTCGGCGCCGTCGTTGGTCGGCGTGCCAGTGCCGTGCGCAAACACGCCGCCGAGCGCATCGGCGCACACGCCGCTCGCCGCGAGCGCGGCGGCGATCGTGCGCGCGACGCCGTCGACGTCGGGCGCGGTCGCGTGGGCCGCGTCGCAGCCCGACGCGTAGCCGGTCACGACCGCGCGGATCGGCGCGCGGCGCGCGAGCGCCGCGTCGAGCGGTTCGAGGCACACGCACGCGGCGCCTTCGGACAGCACCACGCCCTGCCGGTTGCCGCTGAACGGCCGGCAGCGGTCGCCGGTCGCGACGCGCAGCCCGTTGAAGCCGCAGATCGTGTATTCGAGCAGCACGTCGACGCCGCCCGCGATCATCACGTCGGCCTCGCCGGCCAGCAGCGCGTCGATCGCGAGCGCCGGCGCGAGCAGGCCCGACGAACAGGCGGTGGACAGCACCGCGAGCGGGCCGCGCCAGCGCCCGTCGCGGCCCGGCAGCACCGCGCTCGCGTCGAGGTCGGCCGTGCGCGCGGCGTCGCCGCCGTGCGCGCCGACCAGGCGGTTCTCCGCCACTTCGACGCCGGCCGTGGTCGTGCCGAGCATGCAGCCGATCCGCAGGTCGCCGAGCGCGTCGGCCAGGCCCGCATCGGCGAGCGCGTGGCCGACCGCGTGGCGCGCCAGCGCGGCCGCGCGGTTCTCGACGCCGGACCAGGCCGGTTCGAGCCCGCGCCATGCCGCCTCGGGCACCGCGATCACGTTGTCGGCCGGATAGCCGGCGAGCGGCCGCTTCGGCCACGGCCCGTTCAGCACCGCGCGCGATTCCAGCGCGCGCCACAGCGCGTCGGGGGTCGCGCCGGCCGGCGACAGCACGCCGAAGCCGGTGATGGCGATCGGGGTCGTCATGACGCGTCCTTCCCGGCCTCGCCGGCGGCAAGCGCCTCGACGATGCCGTCGACCAGCGACGCGAGCGACAGCCCGACCAGCCGCTCGGGCGGAAACGCGATCGCGTGCTGCAGCTGGCAGCGCACGACCAGGTCGATCAGCTCGACCGACGTGAAACCCGCGTCGACGAGCGGCAGGCCGGCGTCGAGCGCGTCCGGCGCGACGTGCAGCGTCGCCGCGAGCGTCGCGCGCCATTCGGCGAGCAGCTGCGCGCGCAGCGGCTGCGACGCGACGGCGGGTTCGGGGATGAGCGATTGGGCGTCCACGGAGCAATCCTTGTTGGTCGTCGGGTTCGTCGATATCGGAAACATCACGCGGGCTGCGCGGCCGCGGCCGGGCTGCGCACGGTGGCCAGGCGCAGCGAGCACGCGATCGCCACGAGCGCGAGCGCGCCGATCGCGAACGTCACGTCGGCGATCGCATGCGCGGACGCCACCTTCTCGCCCGGCGCCGCGACCGCGAGATAGATCGCGCCGAGCGCGGCCACGCCGATCACGATCGACAGCTGCACCGACGTCGTGACGAGGCCGCTCAGCGCGGGCGCGTGCTGCGGCGACGTGCGCTGCGTCATCTGGTTGACCGTGGTGCCGAACGTGAGCCCGTGGCTGGCGCCCGCGCAGAACAGCAGCGGCACCATCACCGCGGCGATCCAGCCGGCATGGCGCGCGGTCGCGCCGAACGCGAGGTTCGCGGCCACCATCGCCACCAGCGCGACGGCCGGCGTGAAGCGCAGCAGGCGCGCGGGCAGCTTCGACCAGCTCACGTTCGAGATGCCGAAGCCGAACGCATACGCGGCGAACACGAAGCCGGAAATCATCGGCGAGTAGCCGAGGCCGGTCTGCAGGTACAGCGCGCACGCGAACAGCCAGCCGCCGTAGCCGACGAAGCCGATCGACACCACCGCGAGCCCCGGCCGGATGCCCGTCGCGAGCACCGCGTCGAGGTTCAGCAGCGGGCTGCCGCCGCGGTTCGCGAGCGCGCGCTCGAAGCGCAGGAAGGTCGCGACGCCGATCACGCCCGCTGCGAGCGAGGCCCAGACCCACGCGGCCCAGCCGACGTCGTGGCCGAACGTGAGCGGCACGACGATCAGCAGCATCGCGCCCGTCAGCAGCGCCACGCCGATCAGGTCGAGCTTGCGCCGCTCGGGCCCGGCGAGCGACGGCAGCACCGAGCGCGCGCTCGCGAGCAGCACGATGCCGATCGGCACGTTGATCAGGAAGGCGGGCCGCCACGACAGCCCGGCGAAGTCGGCGGTGATGATCACGCCGCCGAGCGCCTGGCCCGCGGTCGAGCCGAGGCCGAGGATCATCGAGTAGAAGCCGATCGCGCGGGCCCGCGCGCTGCCCTCGTAGCTGCGCTGGATCAGCGACATCACCTGCGGCACCAGCATGGCCGCGCCGACGCCCTGCGCGATGCGCCCGACGATCAGCAGCCACGTGCTCGGCGCGACGCCGCACGCGAGCGACGACACGGTGAAGATCGCCAGCCCGATCACGAACAGGCGGCGGTAGCCGTAGTCGTCGCCGAGCCGCGCGCCGGTGATCAGGAACACCGCGTACGCGAGGATGTAGCCCGCCACGACGAGCTGCAGCAGCGCGCCCGAGATGCCGAGGTCCGCGCGCAGCGCGGGAGCGGCGACGTTCACGATCGACGTGTCCATCGCGGCCATCCCCTGCCCGATCAGCAGCAGCGGCAGCATGCGGCGGTGCGGCGCGGCGTGCGCGGGCGCCGCGTTCACGGCGCCGGCCCGGTCGATTCCAACATTCGACATAACGATCCTTTCGTGGCTTACGCGATCGCGTCGCGCTTCAGTTGCTCGAGCTTGCCTTCGACGTCCTTCCACGCGGCCGCGTCGGGCATCGCCGGCTTGCGGATCGTGATGGTCGGCCAGCTCTGCGCGAGCTCGCGGTTCAGGCTCGCGTACAGCGACTGGCTCGGGTCGAGCGCGACGTCCTGCAGAATCGCGCCGACCGGGCATTCCGGCTCGCACACGCCGCAATCGATGCATTCGTCCGGATCGATGACGAGAAAATTCTCGCCCTCGTGGAAACAGTCGACGGGACACACTTCGACGCAGTCGGTGTGCTTGCAGTTGATGCAGTTCTCGGTGACGACGTAGGTCATCGGGGTTCTCCGGTGGGGACGGGAATCGGTTTTAGGTTCGTGACACTCAGTGCTGCGTCGCGGGCGGCGCGCCCGCCCGGCCGCGGACGTGCAGCGCACGCCGCGCGGGAAACATCGCGACCGACGCAACCGTGCATTCGCGGCGGATGTCGCCGGTCGGCACGACTTCGATCGGCGGCTCGCCGAGCAGCGCGAGGCAGGCCGCGGCGTCCGCATCGGCCGGCAGGCTTGCGAGCCCGCCAATGCATGCGTCGAGCCGCCGCTGCGACGACGTGCGCGCGAACGGGTTCAGCGCGTCGTCGGCCGCGAACGCCGGGTGCAGGAAGTGGTTCGTATGCGCGTGCTCGGCGCCTTCGATCACGATCAGCGAGTCGGGCACGTATTCGACGGTGACGACGCGCTGCGCATCGGCGATCGTCAGCGAGCGCGAACTCGCGAGCGGCAGCCGGCGCAGCGTGTCGACGCATTCGTCGACGCTCGCGCAGGTATCGAGCAGATGGCGGATCGCGAGGTAGCCCGGAATGCCCGGCCGCCATTGGCCGCCGAGCACGAGGTTCAGGCCGATCGCGACGCCGTGGCTGTTGATCCCGAGATAGCCGAGCAGCCCGGTGAAGCTGACGAGCGCGACGTCCGCGGCGCCGCTGCCTTCGTGCGCGATCTCCAGCACGCTCAGCTCGCTCGCCATGTCGCCGTTCAGGTCGATGGTCTGCGCGATCACCGCCTGCCCGTTCGCATGCCGCGCGAACGTCGTGCAGTCGCCGCGCGCGGCCGCCGGAATCCGCTGGAAGCCCGTCAGCTCGCGGCGCAGTTGCAGCAGGTACGCGTCCTCGACCGTGATGCCGGCGCCTTCCGCGAGCCCGTGCACTTCTTCCGCGAGATCGGGCAGCTCGCGCTCGATCACCCGCGCGTGCCGCTCGACGAGCGGCGCCAGCTCGCGCAGCCGCGCGGCCGTGACGAGCGGCGCGAGCCGCGCGATGCGATCGGTCAGGAAGCCCTGGATCGCATCGCGCAGCGCCGCGCCATGCTGGCGGCCGATCTCGCGACGGCTGCCGGCCAGCCGCACGCGGCGGGCCGGATCGACGTCGGCGTCGATCGCGAACCGCGCGTCGCGCGACGCGTCGGCGGGCACGCCCGGCGCCGGATCAGCGAAAGCGGGTTGCACGGACATCGGGCCACTCCGCTTTCAGGATGCTGTAGTAGATCGCGTCGCGGCGGCGGCCGCTCGGCATGAAGTTGAAGCTGCGCATCACGCCTTCCTCGGTCGCGCCGATCGACTTCAGGCCCGCGCGCGCGCGCGAATTCAGCACGTCGGTCTTGAATTCGACGCGCTCGCAGCCGAGCTCGCTGAACGCGTATTCGAGCAGCAGCCCCTTGGTCGCGCGGTTCACGGCGGTGCCGCGATACGGCGCGCCGAGCCACGACCAGCCGATCTCCAGCCGGCGGTCGGCCGGCGCGAGATTGCCGAACGCCGTCGTGCCCGCGAAGCGGCCGCTCGCCTTGTCGATGATCGCGAACACGACGCGCGTGCCCGCCAGCGAATCGGCGATCGCGCGCTCGAGGAACGTGACCAGGCTCGGCTCGTCGTGCACGACCGACACCATGTAGGTCCAGCTGTCCGGGTCATACGCGATCTGCGCGAAGCCTTCCTTGTCGTCGATGCCGATGCGGCGCAGCTTCACGACGTCGTTCTCCAGCGTCGCGTTCAGGATGTTCGGGATGTTCCAGGTCATCGTGATTCCTTATGCAGGTACTTTGGTGGCCAGCAGGTTGACAATGTCGCGGCCGGTGCGCAGCTTCGCGAGGTCGTCCTCACCGAACTCCGTCAACGGCACGCGCGCGGCTTCGCACACGCTGCTCATCAGCACGATCAGCTCGAGCGAGGCGAGGCCGAAGTCGTACGTCAGGTCGTCGTCGAGCGGCAGGCTGGCCGCCTCCGATTCGGGGCGTCCGACCACTTCGCACAGGTGGTGCCGCACAATGGCTTCGATGTCGCTCACGCTCGTCCTCCATAAAGTCGATCGATTTCGATCTTGAATGCGTTGAAGATTTCCTTGCGCTTCGGCTTGAACTGCGACGTGACGAAGCGCGTCTCGGTGCCGAACGGCTGCGGCGCGATGAATGCCTTCACGATCCGCTCGTGCACGGCCAGCGTCTCGTTGAGCTCGGCAACGTGCGCGTGGATCGCCGCGTGGTCGGCGCCCGCGTCCTGCGGCGAGATCACCGCGACGAGGTACTGCTGGCCCGCGCCGTACAGCACGCACTCCTCGACGCCGACGTGCGTCTTCACCTGCTCCTCGAGCTTGCGCGTATGCACGTTCTTGCCGTTCGCGAGCACGATCAGGTCGTCGGCGCGGCCGAGGATGTACAGGAAGCCGTCGTCGTCGAAGCGCGCGAGGTCGCCGGTGCGCACCTCGCCGCTCGGCAGGAAGATCCGCTCGCTCGCGCCCGGCTCGCTGTACAGGTACTGCGTGTTGACCGGCTCGTCCGCGCCGACGATCAGCACGCCTTCGTCGTCGATCCGCGCGCGCTTGCCGGGAATCAGCCGGCCGACGCTGCCCGTGCGCGCGTGACCCGGATAGTTCTTGGTCACGATGCACGTCTCGTTCATCCCGTAGCCTTCGAAGATCGGCACGCCCGCTTCCTCGAAGAAGCGCAGCGTGTCGGGGTTCGCCGGCGCGGAGCCCGTCCACATGTAGCGGATGCGCGGGCCGAGCAGCGCGTCGATCCGCTGCCGGCGCGCGTCGATGCCGGTTTCGCCGGGCGGCGTCAGGCGCTCGATGCGCTTCTTCACGCCGTCGTAGAAACCCGGCACGCCCATCACGACCGTCGGCGGCTGCTGGCGGGTCGCCTCCAATGCGAACTCGAACGGCGCGACCGTCACGTCGTGGCCAAACGTCAGCGCCGAATAGATCCAGTAGCGCTGCTGCAGCAGCGACAGCGGCAGGAACACCAGCACGTCGTCGCCGTCGCCGTGCGCGTAGAGCTGCTGGACCGCCGCGAGCGACGCGTCGATGCTGCCGGCGCGCGCGGCGAGACCCTTCGGCTCGCCGGAGCTGCCGGACGTGAACTTGATCGTCGTGACGTCGTCGCGCGCGTACACGGCCGATTCGAACGGCGGCGCGACCGGGTCGACGCCGCTGCCGTCGCCGCAGGCCCGCACGTGCGCGTCGAGCAGTGTGCGCAGGTCGCGCGCCGGGTCGAACGACGTCGCGCCGTCCGCGTAGACGGCGTCGAGCGCGTACTTGTCGACGAGCGCCTGGTTCGGCTGGAACTTGCCGAACTCGAAGCCGGCCGTGACGATGCCCGCCTTCAGCGCGGCGAGATCGAGCAGCACCCACGCGAGCCCGTTGCGCGCGACGATGCCGATGCGCGCGCCGCGCGCCAGGCCAGCCTCGCGCAGGTCGTGCGCCAGCCGCGTGGCCTGCGCATCGAGCTGCGCGTGGGTGAGCACGACGCGGCCGCCCTGCTGGAAGAACGTGATGCGGTGCGTGTCGCGCTTGCCGCCGTTGGCGGCAACCGTGTTGACGACGCTGATCGGCGCTGCCGTCACAGTGCGCCCTCCGTGGCCGTGGCGCGCAGCGTGTCCGCCGCGTTCGGCAGCACGTCGCCCGCGAGGTCGAGGTAGGTGCCCGCCTCGAAGCCCTTCACGACGAGCCGCTTGGCGTCCGGCGTCATCAGGTAGTTGACGAGCGCGGTATACAGCGCCTCGAGCCACAGCGTGCGGCGGCGCACGCGCAGCATGTCCTCGGTCGAATACTCGTCGCCTTCGGCGCGCACGATGCGCACGTCGTAGAAGCCGCGATAGCGCTGGCCCGCGATGTTCAGCGGCGGACGCGACATGTCGGGGCCCGGCACGCGGATCGAGTACTTCACGCGCGCGCGGTTGTGCGCGGCGCGGTGCATGTCCGAATGCGACGAGATGTCCGGCACGAGCGGCGGGTAGTACCAGTGGCGCGACGAGCGGATCAGCGGCCGCTCGAAGTTGCCGGGGATGAAGTGCCAGCGGTTGAACTGCATCCGCTTCTGCACCGAGCTCGCGATCATCTTGCTTTCCGCGTCGCCGTAGCGCGCGATCGTCTTGTGCGACACGTACGCGGTGAAGAAGCTCGCCGGCGTGAGCGCGTGCACCGTGTCGATCAGCGTCGGCTCGTCATAGGTGACGAGCTGGCCGATGTCGCGCAGCGAGCTCGACATCCCGTAGTCCGAACCGGTGGCGAGCACGGCGGACGCGACGGTCTTCTCGATCAGGTATTCGATCCAGCTCGTGACGGCCGCGCTGCCGGCCTCGCACGGCACGCCCGCGACGTCGCGCGCGATCGCCGCGTTCGCGAGCAGCGCCATCGCGACATACTCGGGCGGCGCGAACTCGCCGTGCGGCGACACGAACTGGCGGAAGTCGTCGCCGAATTCGCGATACCACTGGTCGTGCGCCTCGGTCGACACGGCCGAGTGCAGGATCCGTTCGGTCTTCTGGAAATTCAGGCCGTAGATCCAGCGGTAGCGCAGCCACGGCTTGCCGATCGCGCACAGCGTTTGCTCGCGGATCTTCTGCGCGCGCTCGAACAGGTCGAGATCGAGCGGCACCGCCACCTCGCAGCCGGCGTCCGTGTAGCTCGCCGCGAGCTGGTTGAGGCGGCCGACGACGTCCTGCGCGGTCAGCAGCGCGCCGTTGAATTCCTCGAAGCGCACCGAGCGGCCCGACAGGAACAGCGCGTTCAGCGCGGCGACGATCAGCACGTCCTCCTCGCTCCATTCCGCATACGGCAGCTCGCGCAGGCGCGGCAGATGACCCTTGCCGGTCTTGCTGTCGATCAGGTTCGTGAAGCGGTCGATCAGCGCGAAGAAGCGGTCGCCGACGTAGAAGCACACCGATTCCACGTGCTCGACGTGATCGATGACTTCCTCGAGGATGCGCGACAGGTTCCCTTCGGCCTGCGCGCGGTCCATCGCGGCACGCACCTCGGCGAAGCTGCGGCGTTCGATCGCGCGCCATGCGGCGAGCGCCGTGTCGATCTCGGCGAGCACGTCGTCGCCCACCGTCACGGTGCCGAGGTCGACCCAGCTGTCGCGCTCCTCGTAGGCGACCTTCGGTTCCGACGCCGGGCGGATGTGCAGGCGGCCGAGCGAGTTCACGTACAGCGCGAGCGTCGTGCCGCCCGCGACGTCGGCCGGCGTGTCGCCGTCGATGCGCAGTTCGCGATGGCGCTGCAGCACGTCGAGCGCCGCGCGTTCATAGGCGCCGAGTGCAAGGCGCGCCTGCCCGAGCGGATAGATGCCGCCGTGCGTGACCGCGTGCAACGCGACGTCGCAGGCCGGCTGGCCGGCGTGCGCGTCGCCGCGCAGGTACTCCGTCATGTCGAAGCCGTACAGGCTGTGCGATTCGCGGTCTTGCGTCGGCGTATGTGCTCTGGGGTCCATCGTCAACCTCTCTTCAAGCAAGGAAACTCGATCAAAAAGCGCACCTGCATCGGTTCGACCGAGCAACGCGCCTGCTGTGGGGTGTGTCGTTTCGACGGGATGAAGCGAGGCGAACGACCGATTCGCACCGGCATCGCTGCCCGGCGCACCCGACCATTCGCTGGATCGAGATTTCAGCGTGCGGCGTTGATTGCGACAACTACCAAAGTTTGGAGCTGACTCCGCTCGCGCATCGCGCGCGACGCTCGAACGGCGACACGCGCGACGCAATGCGCGACACACGCATGACACACAGGCGCGCGCCGACGCGCCGCGCATGCGCGGCGTCGGAAGATCGGATAACGAAATGAATGCGCGACGGCGCGCGCGACGCTTCAGCTCAGCAGCCCGAGCATCGTCGCGCGCACGACGGCGGAGGTCTTGTTGGCGGCCTTGAGCTTCGTCACCGCGTTCTTGACGTGGAAGTTCACGGTGTCGACGGAGATCACCAGGATCGTCGAGATCTCGCTCGACGTCTTGCCGTCCGCGGCCCACTTGAGCACCTCGACCTCGCGGTCGGTCAGCCCGCGCTCGGTGTCGGGCGCGAGCTTCGGCATCAGCGTGCCGGTCATTGCCAGGTGCGTCGTGCTGACGAGCCAGCGCATCTTGAACTCGTTCTGCTCGAGCTCGGCCGGCGTGATCGGGCCGTGCGAGCGCGCGAGCGTCAGCATGCCGGCCACGCCGCAACTGTCGAACGCCGACTGCGTCCAGCCGTGGCGCAGCCCGTGCTCCTGTGCCTCGAACCACAGGTCGGGCGTATCGGCGAAGAATGCGTCGCTCCACACCACGGGCGCCTGCGAACGGCGCGCATGCTTCACGGTGGGGTCGATGTCGACATAGCGCGCCTCCTGGTAGCGCGCCTGCCACGCCGGCGGGTAGTTGTTGAGCAAATAGATCCTCGGCCGCGATACCGGCCACGGCATGCGCAATCCGTATGCACAGTATTCGTAGCCGAGACTGCGCGCCGCCTCCTCGATACGGCCATAGATCTCCCGCTCCGAACTGGCTCGTTCCAGCCCGGCCAATAGTTCTTCAACCCAGTTTGTCATCTTGGCTCCTGGTCGCGTCTCCGGTCGTGCCGGCGCGGCAAGCGTGGGCGGATGCGTCGGGCAGACGCACCCGCCCCACCGACGCGCGCTCTCCCGGACGGGATCGCCGTCCGGCCACGATCGAGAAAAGCACGCCGGGGACTCTGATTCGATGGTGGTAATGCTCGCTCAACTACGACGACACGTATTTCGCTTCGGCCTGGCGGAAACGGACAGGTCGCTCGTTCAAGCAACGAGCGGCGACGCAGGGACGTTCCGGCACGCTTTGCGATTTATATTTAAAAAAACCTGATTACTGTTTTGGTTTTTGCCAGCAAAAAAGGGCTTTCGTATTGAAAGCGAATCGCTTGGTCGATTCAAATGACATTTTTGCAGATTTCGCATGTGTCAGGCGCATATGAATCGCTTTTTAGGGGACAGAAACGAAAATATCGCCGAGGATGGCCTAATAATCGCCGGGATTATTGCACGGATTAAAAATATTACCGGTTGCTTACACCAGCTTGCCAGCGGCCGTCAAGATGGTTTTCTTGGTATCCAGTTTCAAACGGAGGCGAATTTAGCCCGGAATCATATCGGCCAAGTAAATATCTTTATCAGTAAGGTAGCGTACAAGTCTGCGAAAAAAGCAAGCATCCGGATAATCCCGCACATTTCGTATGGACTTCACTAATGTGTCAGTCGACCTGTTTTTACTTAGAGTAATCCGTCAATTCAAGAATCGCACCGCATAAACTGACGCAGCGCGTAAAGATCGCAGTACCGGTTCCATTTTTTCAGGCGCGGCATTCGCTATTCGCAAATCCGCATTTGAATATGCCGACGCCACGGCAGGCCGCGAAACTAACGATCGGGAATGACGAAGACGCGACGGCGCCGGCCCCCGCGGCACGGGCCGGCGCCCCGTCGGCGAAGGTGCTCGCCTTCAGATCGACGCGATCAGGTGCCCGCCGGCCCCGAAGTGCAGCATCAGGAAGTAGACCGTCGACGACAGCACGACCGACAGCAGCACGCCCACGCGCGGCAGAAACGTAATCATGCCGAGCAGCAGCGCGAACGCGGCCACGGCCTCGGCCGGGTGGGTCTTCACCTCGCTGAGGAAGCAGTACGCCACCAGGTTGACGAAGACGGCGATCGGCAGAAGCTGGCGCAGCGTCTGCTGGCGCCGGTTGTCGAACGGCAGCCGCACGATGCTCGGAATGACGCGCACCAGCACGCTGACGCCGAGCAGCAGGAGTGTTCCCAGCATCGCGTTATTCATGGCCGATCATCCCGTCCGTTTTCACCAGCAGCCAATAGACGACCGCGATCCCCGGAATCCAGAAATACACGGGCCCGAGCAGATACTGCAGCACGAAGACGGCCACGAAGCCGATCGCGATGGCCTTGCGCGCCGACAGCGCGGCCGGCTGCCGCGCGCGTTCCGCCCGGCGCGCGCGCACGAACGCGTAGATGTTCAGCAGCCCCAGCGCCAGCAGGATCGCGCTGACGGGATAGGTCACGCCGGCCAGCGTCGACTTGACCACCGGCGGCAGGAACGCCGCCAGCGCGACGCCGGCCGCCGTCGACAGGCACCAGAACGCCGTGATCGTCCCGCGGATCACGAAGCGGCTGGCCACCCCGTCCGACTGCTTCTCGGTGGCATAGGATTCGTCCGCCAGCCAGTGGGCCAGCGGCACCTTCCCGAGCAGGTTGATCTTCAGCGGCGCGGTGGCCGTCAGCGACATCGGCACGTAACGCAGGTTCATGCTCAGGATCACGAGAAAGGCCAGCCCCAGCGACGAGATGTCGATGCCGCGGGACGCGAACCCGAGATACGCGAACTGGCCGCTGCCGGTGAAGCCGATGAGGCTCATCAGGAACACTTCGAACGGCGTCCAGTTCAACTGCGCGGCGAGCACGCCGAACAGCACGCCGATCGGCGTGAGGGCCAGCCCGACCGGAATGATGCGCCACAGCGCGGAGGTCACGACGTGCTTCACGACACCTCCCCGACGGAATGCATCGACGCGGCGGACAGCGCGCCGTTGTGCCCTTGCTCCGGACGGCACAGGTTCCGGGCCGAGAGCGGCTCGCCGACGAGGTCCGTCAGGAAGGTTTCGTCGAGGTAATGCTTGATGTTCAGCATCGTTTCATGGAATACGTTGTCGAGATGATCGAGGCCCTGCCGGATGGCTTCGGCATAGGTTGCGTACTGCGTGATGAAGCCGTCCCGCGTCAGGTCATGCGCCTCCGCCTGCTCCACCAGCGCCAGGAAGAAATCGGCGGAGCGCCGCTGCACCGCGGCCTTCGCGGCAAACAGCGCGGCGACCTCGCACTGCTGGACCATGTCCCCCTCGAGCAGGTTGCCGCCGATCACCGACAGCGTGCGGGCCATGTTGATGTCGATGTCCCGCATCGTCGAATCTTCCCTGCGCAGCAGGTCGACGTCGGCCAGGTCCGTGAGCAGGTCGGCGATGCCCTGCACATGCTTGTTGACGAACGCGATGCTGTCGACCTTGTAGTGCGTATATTCGGGCGTCAGCATGCCGCTGTCGGCAAGATCCTTGTTCATCTCCAGCCCCGGATACGCATGCACGCGGCAACTCATGTTGTAGAGCGTCGCGTGCTGGATGCGCAGCAGGAAGCTGACGTTGCGGCGCAGGTCGCGGAACGTCGTATACGGATTGAACATCAGGAACCCGCTCGAACTCGTCACGACGTTGTATTTCTGGAAGATCTCGACCGACGACAGGTTCTTGCTGGCGCTCGACCCTTTGTTGAGCAGCTTGAGCTGGTCGTCCGAGCCGGCCTCGATGCCCATCAGCACGGAGATGAGGCCCGACTGCCGGAGCAGGTCCACCAGTTCGTCCTGCCCGTTGAACGAATCGGTGCGGCAAAAGATCTCGTACTCGACGCTCAGCCCCTTGCGGATGATCCGCTCCGCGAATTCGCGCACGCGCGGCAGCCCGCGCTTGGGGCCCGGGAAGTTCTCGTCGCCGAAGTACACCACGGGGTAGATGTCGAGCCCCTGGTACTTGTTCAGCAGCATCTCCAGCTCGTCGACGATGTTCTCCGCCGAGCGCGGCCGCCAGCGCGCGCCGCCGCCGATGTTGAAGAATTTGTACGCATTGCAGAACGAACACTTGGCCGGGCAGCCGCGGCTGCCGAGCATCGCGATCGCGGGCCGCAGCCCCGCCTTCAGCGCGCGTTCGAGCGTGTCGCGCGCCGGGAACGGCAGCGTGTCGAGATCCTCGATCGCCGGGCGGTCCTTGTTCTGCACGGCCTTGCCCGACGCATCGCGATACGCGACGCCCAGCACGTCGGCCAGCGGCTGGCCCGAGCCGTTGAAGGTCAGCTCGCAGAGTTCCAGGAACGTGACTTCGCCTTCGCCGCGCACGATGAAGTCGATCTCGGGGTGGGTCTCGAGGATCTCGACGGTCGCATAGGTCGCATGCTCGCCGCCCAGCACGACCCGTGCGTGGGGGTGCACGCCCTTCACGAGCCGGGCGAGCTTGATCGCCTCCTCGAAGGTGTTGTATTCGAGCGTGATGCCGATCAGGTCGGGCGCGGCCGCGCGCACCTCGTCGAAGATCTGCTCGGTGGACAGCGCCAGCGCATAGCCGTCGATGATCTCGACGTTCGAGTAGCCGAACTTGCGCAGGTACGCCGCGAGATAGCCAAGGCCGAGGTGCTCCGTCGGGTTGTTGTGCAGATACTCCGCCGACTTCTTGTGGGCGTTGACCAGGATGATCTTGTTGGCAGGCATGGGGTCTCCGTCTGGCCGGTTCAAGCGGCATGTGCCGATTCGGCGGGCGCTTGCCCGGCCGGCGCGGCACGGCCTTCCAGCGCCGCGTTCGCGCGCGCCAGGAAGCGCGCATAGGACGATTCGAGCGCGTCGATCCGCTCGGACAGCGTGTCGAAGAACCGGTCCTTCTCCGGCCCGCGTTCGATATCGGGATCGTTGCGCTCGAAGCGCTCCATCGCGTTCATGAAGAAGTCGAAAGCGAGGGTCTGGATGTCCTTCTGCGCGCGGTCGATCAGCGCGGACTCGTCCCAGTCGCAGGCGATGCCGATGCGCGACAGCTCGTACGACATGTTCGCGAAGTTGAATTCCACGAACCGGCCGACGGTGTCGAGCCGCTGCACGACGTCGTTCTGCGAGATGTCCATGTAGGCCGCGAAGCGGGCCACCCGCGCATCGCGGAACTTGTATTCGTACACGCCGTCGTATTCGTCCGCGCCGGTCAGCAGCCCCTGCTCGCGCAGGTACGGGACGAACTCGTTGCCGCCATACACGTCCAGCCGCGTCGACAGGTTCCACACCGACGCATGGTGGATCTTGCGCAGGTAGAGCGCATTGCGGCGCAGCGACGTGAACGAGCTGTACGGCAGGAACATGATGAAGCCGCTGGAGGGCGTCGTCACGTTGTTGGTCTTCAGGTTGTCCAGCGCCTGGTCGATCTGGTGGACGGTGACGGCCTTGCGGAACAGCTTGAGCTCCTGGTCGTCGGACGCCTCGATGCCCATGAACACGCGCACCATGCCGGCCTCGCGCAGGCGGCGCACGAGTTCGTAGTCGTCGTGGAACGTGTCCGCGCGCAGGAAGGTTTCGAACATGATGCGGACGTCGCGCCGGATGATCTCGTCGGCGAGCTCGTACGCATGGCGCCGCGCCTTGTTGCCCGGGCCGATGAACGTGTCGTCGTAGAACAGGATCACCGGGTCGGCGTCGGCCGCATAGCGGTCGACCAGCCCCTCGATCTCGTCGACCACGTTCGACGCGGAGCGGTGGCGCCACGGGCGGCCGCCCCCTTCGTTGTATACGTGGGACGCATTGCAGAACAGGCAGCGCGCGTAGCAGCCGCGGCTGCTCAGCACGGGGATGGCCGGCTGGATGCCCTTGCGAACGGCGCGCGCCAGCACCTGCCGGTCCGGGAACGGCAGCGCGTCGAGGTTCTCGATCGCGCCGGTCGCCGGAATCCTGACGACGGAGCCGTCCTGCGAGCGGTAGAGCAGCCCGCCGATCTGCAGCCGCGTGCCGACGCCATCCTTCAGGTAGCGGTAGAGGGCGATCATCGAGAATTCGCCCTCGCCGCGAATCACGAAATCGATCTCGGGGACTTTCGCGAGCACCTTTTCGCCGCAGTAGGTGAAGTGAAGCCCGCCGAGCACGGTGCGCGTGCCGGGGCAGCGGCGCTTGACCTCGCGCGCGATCTCGATCGCGTCGCCCGCGTTGCGCGACAGCGCCGTGATGCCCACGAGCACCGGATGCTCCCGTTCGCACAGCGCGGCGATCTCGCTCGCGCCGACCTTGTCGAGGTCGCAATCGACGATCAGCGTACGTGCGCCGGCCGTCGCGAGCGCGCTCGACAGGTACGCCAGCGCGAGATTCTCGCAGGTGAACTCCGCCGATTCGGCGCTGCCGCTCGGTGGATTGCGGGGATTCACCAACAGCACATCGAAGTCGTTCGACAGGTCCATATGGCGCATCCTGCTCATGGGAAAGGGACGCCCGAGCGCGGCCGCGCAAGGGCGAAAAAGAGGTTACGTCGCGGTGCACCGCGACGTAACCTCAGGCAACGCGCTTACTCGCCGTCCTTGCGGACTTCGACGTCGCCTGCCTGGTCGGCTTGCGCGTGTTGCGCGGTTTCCTGCAGCTTGGCGGTCTTGACCTCGTTCAGCTTCTTCCAGATTTCGGTCGACAGCTTCACGTTCTGGTCATTGCCTTTGGGGGCCATGAGATTGATTGCCATGACTTCTCCTTGGTTGACGCGTTGATGAAGTGGCGCGAGCCACACGGAATTGCTCGCCAGCCGGCTTCGGCCGGACAGGTTCACCGCCCTTGTCCGGCTGGCGAAGCAACAGCAAGGTCGTCAGCGGAGCGTTCGCTGATCAACCAATCATGTAAGCCATGCAGCGCCGTGCTGAATTCGGTCTCGAGACTGTCCAGGGAAGCGCCCAGTTCGCCCAGGTAGGATTGCCGGTCGCCGGCGATCGCCCCGGCGTCGCTGCCGCCCTCGAAGTGCGCGATGGTCTGCAGGAAATACTCGACGTTCAGGCCGTTGATCGATTGCAGCCGCGCCATCGCCGGCGCCGCGATGCGGTTGGCCTTCGCCTCGTCCAGCCCGTGCAGTTCGACCGCGTTGAGAATGCGGTTCAGCTCGGTGGACACATGGCGCGGCAGCGCGTTGTCCCGCACGATTTCCACTTCGTCGTTGAGCTGCAGCAGGTGGTCGGACAGGCGCCCCATCATCGGTTCCTGGAAGCGGTACGAATACACCTTGTTGGACTTGTCGTAGCCGTCCAGCAGGCCTTTGTCGCGCAGCTCGTCCACCAGCTTCACGCCGGGAAAGAGCTGCAGCCGCTGCGACAGGTTCCAGAACGACGCATAGCCGAAGCGCGCGAGCAGCCGGGCCGTGGTGCGGATGCCCTGCACCGTGCTGTACGGGTTGAACATGATCACGCCCGCGGTCGGCCCGAGCACGCGATGGCGCCGCAGCAGGTCGAGGCCCTCGGTGAGCCGTTCGGTGGTGATGTCCTTCCCGTAGAAACCGAGATCCTGCTGGTCGAACGATTCGATGCCGATGAAGGCCGCCTCCAGCCCGGCGCGCTTCAGGTCCGTCACGACCTCGTCGTCGTCGCCCTTGAGCGAATCGCCGCGCAGGTAAACCTCGAACGGCATGGCCACGCCGCGGCGGACGATTTCGTGCGCGAGGTCGCGCGCCCATGCCTTCGAGCGATTGCTGCCGTCGATGAAGTTGGCATCGTAGAAATAGAGCTTCTCGACGTTGCCCTTGAGGAAGTAGTGCTCGTAGAGATACTCGAGCTCGTCGACCACGTTCTTGACCGTGCGCCGCCGGATGGCCGCGCCGCCGCCCAGCCGCAGGTACTTGTTCGCATTGCAGAACGTGCACTTGAAGTTGCAGCCGCGCTGCGCGATCACGCCGATGGCGGTCTTGAGATCGCGCCTGCGGCAGTAGTCGAGCGTCGCGCGGTCGGCCAGCGGCAGCCGGTCCAGGTCTTCGATGCCGGGACGGTCAGGATTCTTGAAGAGAATGTTGGTGCGCACGTCGCGGAAATAGACGCCCGCGACGCCCAGCAGCTTGGGCGCCTTCGCCACCAGCTCCACGACGGCCTCTTCGCCCTCGCCGCGCACCACCGCCTGGATGGCCGGATGCCGGGCGAGAATTTCCTCGGCCGCATACGTGCAGTGCTCGCCGCCGACGAAAACATAGACGTCGTCGAGCACCTGGCGCGCCAGCTCGGCCACTTCCACCGCCGAGTCGAAGTTCAGGTAGTTCGCGGTCAGCCCGACGAAGTCCGGCTCGAACGCGAGAAACGCGCCCACCGCCGCGTCGTTGGACAGGTTGTGCGCGTAGCAGTCGAGAATCCGCACGACGTGCCCGTCCTTCTTGAGCGCGGCGGACAGCAGGCCCAGCCCAAGATGCTCCATGATCGAGTAATGATCCTTCTCCCGATCGACGATCTTGATGTTGGGGTTGATGAGAAGTACCTTAGCCATTCGCTACCCCATGGCAGATGAGCGGCGGCGACCGGAGCACCGCTTCGGTCACCTCGTGCAGGCTCTGCGGCGTCACGCCCCGGATGAAGTCCAGGTCGTCCTCGTAGTCGAAGTACGCGTCGAACCACATCTCGTGCTTGAGCAGCCGCATCAGCCGGTTGCGCGGATCGTCGAGCCGCATCAGCAGCGTGCGCATCAGCGCCTGCCGGGCTTCGTCCTGCACGACACGGTCCTGCACGATCGCCGGCATGGCCGCCGCGAGCTCGAACACATGGTCCATCACCCGCTCGAGCTTGTCGTACGCCACCATCCCGCGGATGATGAGATGGCCGTGATCCTTGAACAGATGGCACTCGGAATTGACCGCATACAGCAGCGCCTTGTCGACGCGCAGCGCGTTGTAGAGCACCGAATGCTCGTCCTCGCCGAAGATCAGGCTCATCGCATAGAGCGACACGCGGCGCTCGTCGAAACGCGGGAACGCCGGGTAGCCGAGCATGAAATAGCCGACGCCCAACGACGTCGGAATCGGCGCGCGGCCCGCCGCCAGGCCGTGCGTCGGCATAGGGTCGGCCGCCGCCGCGGCCGCCGTCTCACGCGCGCGCGGCAGCACCCCGAGCGTGCGCTCGACCGAGGCCAGCAGCCCGGTCGGCTGCAGGTCGCCGACCAGCGCCACCGCGATCTTGCCGCGCCGGTTGTCGTCGGCGATCGCGCGATGCACGTTCGCGCCGGCCAGCGCCGCGACGTCGGCCACGCGCCCGCCGATGGGGCGCCACATCCGCTCGTCGCCGTAGGCAGCCTTCAGGAACTCGTCGTCGATCCGGCTGATCTCGCTGCTCTCGAGCGTCGCGACCTCCTCGACGAGCACGGCGCGCTCCTGCTCGATCGCCGCGTCGTCGAGGGGGCGCGGATTCAGGAATGCGTCGAGCCATTCGCCGAGCACCGCGGCGTCCTGTTTCAGCGCGCACACGACGAAGTAGGTTTCGTTTCGCTCGGTGAAGGCCTCGACCGACAGCACCCTCGCCTTGGCGGGCCCGATCATCCGGTTGACCTGGGCCACCCGCGCGTGCTCGCAGAAATGGGCGAGGCCCGCTTCGCCGTGCGGATCGTCATAAGCGCCCCGGCCGATGCCCACGCCCATCGAGATCGCATGCAGGCCCGGCGCCGCTTCCCAGATCAACGACACGCCGTTGACGACCGAGCGCACGCCCCGGCCCTGCGGGACGACGGGATGGCGCTTCGCGTCGAGGCTCAGCACGTTTTGCATGAGGAGAGGCGCGCTGACGATTCGGGACACGCGGCAACACGAACACGAGCCATGGCGGTCTCCTGTCGAGTAAGTGGGAATCCCGAATGGCCTTCGGTCGGCGGACACGCGTCGCAATCGACGGCGTCAAGACGCGATCGGGAAACTCGACGCCTTGGCGCTTTCTCGTTGTTTCGCCTGACAGGGGGCCCGGGGCATGCAACAGTCTTCTTGCTCTTTTAATGCCTGATGCGGTAATGCGCTCGGCCGCTTCCTCATTGCCGCCTGCGACTGCGCGCAGGCGCGCCAATCGCGTTCATGCCGATTCATTCATCTTCGGCAATTCGCGGAGAGGCCGACCTGGGGGGACATGCTATCCGATCTGCATCGAAAATAAAGCCATGCGTGCGAAAAAATTCATTTAGCGACGCACGATTTGATTTAGGTAAATAAATTCGAATGGAACCGATTCCGCGCCGGACCCGCATTTGAATCAATGCAGCGCGGCATCGCAATGCGCTGATTGGCTGGCTAAATTGTTGAGCTTTATAAAACGATTGATGAAATCGTTGCCGCGTTCGCCAATTGCCGACGACGTTTTACGCCAATTCGTGCAAATACTCTAAATCCGCATTCGACGGGGCGTTCATTCCTCGACCCTGCTTTAAATCGCCCGAAATAACACGCGCGCCCTGCCTTTCGGATTCCCGCCGGGAGCGTCCATTTGCCGTCGCGTCATAGGCAGAATCAGGCGCTTCGACCGGGCGCCGCCTCGGCGGTGCGCGCGGTGGCCGGGAAGTCGAGATGCCCGTGCCAGTCGCCGAAGTAGACCTTGCGGCCATAGCGCAGGGCCGTGACGACACCGAGCACGCCGGCGCCGAACGTGAACTGCACGCACACCCACGCGCTCGCCGGCATCAGCGCGACGAGCGCCAGCGACGCGGCGCTGGCCCAGATCGCGTAGGTCAGGTTGTACGTGAACGAAATGCCCGACACGCGCATGGCGGTCGAGAACAGCGCAACCATGACGGACGGCACGGCCCCGACCACGCCCGACAGCAGTCCGGCAAACGCATAGGCCAGCGCGATGGCGACGCCGTGGCCGCCGCCGGCGAGGCTCGCATAGAGCGCCGCCGTGCCGACCGGCAGCAGCGCGCTGTAGAGCGCCACGGCCTTCCACGCGCCGATGCGATCGACGACGAGGCCCGCGATCACGCAGCCGATGTTCAGAAACACGATGCCGACGCTGCTGATCGCGAACGTCTCGCGGGCCGACAGGCCGAAGCGCTGCTGCATGAAGGTCGGCGTCACGATCACGAGCACGACGACGGCCGACGTCAGCACGGCGGTGAGCGCGACGGCCGGCATGAACGCGCTGCGCTGCGCGCGGATCACCTCGCGCAGCGGGAACGCGACGGCTGCCGTGCGGCGGCCCTGCATCTCGAGAAAGCGCGGCGTCTCGCTGAGCCGGCGGCGCATCCAGACCCCGACGAGCCCGAACAGCCCGCCGAGAATGAACGGAATGCGCCAGCCGTAATCGAGCATCTGGGCAGGGCTGAAGCATCGTTCGAGCACCGCGCCCGTCAGCGCGCCGAGCAGATAGCCGAGCGTGAGGCCGGCCTGCAGCATGCCGAGCACGTAGCCGCGGCGCCCGCTGCGCGCATGCTCGGCCACGAACGCCCACGCGCTCGGCACCTCGCCGCCGACGGCTGCGCCCTGCAGGATCCGCATCGCCAGCAATACGAGCGGCGCGAGATAACCGATCTGCGCGTACGTCGGCATGATGCCGATCGCGAAGCACGGCAACGCCATCAGCAGCACGGTCAGGCTGAACACGCGCTTGCGGCCGCTGCGATCGGCGAAATGCGCCATCCAGATGCCGCCGAGCGGGCGCGCGAGGTAGCCGGTGGCGAAAATGCCGAAGCTTTGCAGCAGCTTCAGCCATTGCGGCATGTCGGGGGGAAAGAACACGCGGCTCAGCGTCACCGCGAAGAAGAAAAAGATGATGAAGTCGTAGACCTCGAGCGCGCCTCCGAGCATCGACAGCACCAGCATCTTGCGGTCGTGATGCGCCGGGCGTGGCGAAGCCGGCTGCGCGTCGATCGTCATGGGAAATTCCTGGTATGGGTTCGGAGAGCGGGATTCGGCGGCGAGGATAGCAAGAACCGTTCGATCCGGCAAAGCCGGTTGCCGATGATCGAATCGCGCGCCGTTTCACATCCCGCTCGTCGAGCGGGGTGGATCATATGTGGGCCGTGACACGAGGAAGCTTCGGAGTCCGTGGCGAATCGCCGCGCCTTCCGGCCCGGTGATGCGCATCGGGCCGACCCTCTACTGACGCGGCGTCTCGTTCGGCTCGCAATCGGCACGCATGCGCGGTTCGAAGCGCACGCGGGCATTCCTGGGGCGAAGGGAGAACCAGCCTTGCGGGGTCACCGGCCCGAGGATCGTCATGTCCCAGTGCTCGACCCAGTAGGCCAGCGAGACGGCCAGGTCCATCATCGCCATGCCGGTGCCCGGGCAGGCGCGATCGCCGACGCCGAACGGAAAATACGCGCCCTGCGGCCAGGTCGCGGCTTGCATGAAGCGCTCGGGCCGGAACGCATCGGGCTCCGGAAACCAGCGCGCGTCGCGATGCGTGATCCAGCTGGAGATCATCACGATATCGCCGCGCGCGAACGACGTGCCCGCCACGGTCATCGCGCGCGACAGCTGGCGCGGCACCAGCGCATAAGCCGGCGGGTACAGGCGCAGGGTTTCCTGGATCACGGCGCGCAGCAGCGGCGCGCGACGCAGGTCCTGCAACTGCGTCACGCCGGACCAGTCGATCGTGGCGAGCTCCTTGCGCAGCGCGGCCAGCACCTCGGGATGCCGGGCCAGCAGCAGTTGCGCCCAGGACAGCGTTGCGCCGGTGGCCTGGTGCGAGGCCATCAGCAGCGTGGCGAGGTCGTCGCGATGCATGACCACCGGGCGCGCCGATTCCTTGACGACCCGCTCGATCTGCGAACGCATCACGCGCAGGGCCCAACGCTTGCGCGGGCACATCTTGCTCGGGAACCAGTGACCGAGGGGCAGCCCCGTGCTGGTTTCGAGCAACGCAACGCGCGACAGGATGCGCACGGCCTTGGCAATGGTTTCCGCGTTCGGGCCGAGATCGACGCCGAACAACGCATGGCCGGCCAGCGTGACGCTGTAGGCGGCCATTTCCAGATCCAGGTCGACCACCTGGCCCGGCACGAGGCGCGCCGACCAGTGTCGCGCGATACGCTGGATCTCCTGCGCGGCGGGCGGCTGAATATGCGGGCGCACCACCTGGCGCTGGCGACGTGCCGCGTCGCCCTCCTTCATCATGAAACTCGGCCCGTTCCACTGCCGCATGATGCACAGGCTCGGCTCCCAGCGCCGCAGGTCGGCGCGATGGGAGACCATCAGGTCATGGACCGCCTCGGGATGAAACACGCACCAGAGCCGCTTCACGCCCATCCGCAGGCTCGCGAGATCGGGCGACGCGCGATGCATGTCGGCCAGCCACTTCAACGGGTCGCGCTGGATTTCCAGCCAATGATTCAGGCCGGCATCCGGGAAGCGCCTGGCTTGACGGCGCAAGGCCAGCCGCTTGCGGACAGGGCAGCTCGTTATGGTTGTGGTGTCGTGGCTCATTCGACCGGCTCAGGGGGCGCTCTCTCGGATTCGTCGGCCGCCTTGTCGGGGCGGCGGGACGGGCGCCGGCAATTCTATTACAACGGGCGCGAACCGGATGTCGCGGATGCCGGATGCCGGATGCCGTCCTACAATGCCCGATCCAACGCGCACGGAGGAAAACGACGCATGGCGAATGACGATCGAACCAGGATCATTCCGGGAAGGACGCCCGAATCGGCCGCCATGCAGGCCGACATCAAGCGCGCGATGGCGCTCACCGCCCGCCTCAACCGTCTGACGTACAACGATGCGGACGAGGTGCGCGCGTTGTTCGGCGAGCTGATCGGCAAGCCGGTCGACGACAGCGTTCTGTTGATTCCACCGTTCTATACGACCGGCGGGCCGGATATCCGCGTCGGCCGCAACGTGTTCATCAACCAGAACTGCACGTTCTACGATCTCGGCGGGCTCGACATCGGCGACGACGTGATGATCGGGCCGAACGTGAGCCTCATCACGAGCGGCCACCCGCTCGAACCGTCCCGGCGGCGCGCGTTCGTCGTCGCCAGGCCGATCAGGATCGAACGCAACGTCTGGATCGGCGCCGGCGCGACCGTCATCGGCGGCGTGACGGTGGGCGAAAACGCAGTGGTCGGCGCGGGCGCCGTCGTCACCCGGGACGTTCCCCCGAATACGCTCGTCGGCGGCAATCCGGCGAAGGTCATTCGTTCGATTGCCGACTGACGGCGGGCAGGGTGTGCAGCATCGACCCGATGCTCGACCAGGGGCAGCGATTGCCGGCGGGCCCGCCGCGACCTTGAGATACGATGGCGTTCCAACGTACTGGAGTTGTCCTCATGCAAGTGCTCGTCGACGCTGACGCCTGCCCCGCCGTCATCAAGGACATGCTGTTTCGGGCCGCGCGGCGCGCCGAAGTGCAGGTGACGCTGGTGGCCAACCAATATTTGCGCACGCCGCCGTCGCCGTTCATCAAGTCGATCCAGGTGCCGGCGGGTTTCGACGCGGCCGATGCCCGCGTCGTCGAACTCGTCGCGGCCGGCGACCTCGTGATTACCGCGGACATTCCGCTCGCCGCCGCCGTCATCGAGCGCGGCGCGCATGCGCTCGACCCGCGCGGCAACTGGTTCACGCGTGAAAACATCAAGGAGCGCCTGACGATGCGCGACGTGATGGACCAGCTCCGCAATGCAGGCATCGACACGGGTGGCCCGGCGCCGTTCAGCGCGCGCGACAGCAAGGCGTTTGCCGGCCAGCTCGATCGGTTTCTCGCGCGACACGGCACGCCGCGTCGCGGCGGCGATTAGTCGACCGACGCCGGCCGCTCGCGCGGTTGCCTTGCATCGCAGGGCGGCCGCGCCCTCGCCTGTCACAGCGTCAGTTCGAACCCGCGCACGAGCGCGCCCGGCACCTGCGCGCCGCCCGTCGCGCGCTCGCCCCAGCCGGCGTCGTTCAGCTGCAGCGCGGGCGTCGCGCCGAGCTGCTCGAGCCCCGGGCCGAACAGCCGGTAGAAGCTGTCGTCGAAGCGCATCGCGTCGACCGGCGCGACGATCTTGCCGCCCTCGACCCAGAACGTCGCGAAGCGCGTCATCCCGGTCATCCGGCAGTTCATCCGGTCGGAGAAGTTCAGGTACCAGAGATTGCCGACGTACAGCCCCGTATCGAGCGCCGCGAGCGCGTCGTCGTCCGCGAGCGTGCCGCCCGCGATCGTCAGCGACTGCGGCGATTCGTCATCGTTCGCGCCGTTCGGCGCCAGCGCGTATTCGCGCGCGCTGCGCGCGCTGACGAGCCGCTCGGCGCTGCGCCCCGCGACGACGAGCGGCACGCTGTCGCGGCGATAGCCGTCCGCGTTGAATGCCGGCACGATGTCGAGCGCCAGGTTCTCGGCGATCGACACGCGCGGATCGAGCGCGACCTCGCCCGCGTGCAGCTTGTGCAGCGCGCTGCGCGCGCTCTGGTGCGCGCGCGCCGAGAAGCCGTCCCAGCCGATCAGGTAGGTCATCTCGTAGATCGCGGCCGGCGCGAAATACGTGCGATAGCGGCCGGGCGCGAGCGCCTTCGGCGCACGGCCGAGCACCGGCAACCGCGCGGCGGCCGCCTCGACCTTGCGCGCGAACACCGCGTCGTCCCAGTCGTCGCCGACATAGGCCGTCTTGATCGCGCGGCCGCCCGGCGCGTACAGCGACCAGTTGAAATCGAAGTTCTCGACTTCGTGCCAGCCGCGGCTGCCCGTCGACGACGCGAACCCGCGCGCCACCGAGCCGCCCGCATAAAAACCGACGAAATCGAGCCCGCGCGCGCATTCGGCCACCACCCGCGCGAGCGCGTCCGCGTCCGGCAGGCGGCCCGGGCGGCGCGTGTCCTGCGTCCACGTAGACGTGTCGACCAGCAGGTGCGGATCGTCTGACGCATCGCGCAGCTCGTCGCGCAGCGCACGCAGCGTCGCCGCGAGCGCCGGCAGGTCGGCGGCGGGGTCGCCCGCCAGCGTCGACGTGGCGCTCGCCTGCCGCGCGCCGTCGATCAGCCGCACGGCAAGCTTGCCCTGCACCACGCGCCCGGTCTGGCGGATCCGGCCTTCGTTGAAGCGGACGAAATCGGACGTCTCGCCGGCGAACCACAGCAGCACCATTTCGCCGGACGCCTTCAGCCGCTCGGCTTCGTCCGCGATGCGCAGGAAATGCGTGCGCCAGTCGAGCGCCGTCGTGGTGCTGGTCGTTACCGTGTCGAATCCCGTCATCACGCTCCTCCGAAAACGTCGACGTCGGCGAACACGCACGCGGGCGACGCGTGGCCGACCCGGATCACCTGCATCGGTTCGCCCTTGCCGCAGAACGGCGTGCCGTACACGCCGAAGGTGCTCGCATCGCCCACCGCGCGCAGGCTGCGCCAGAAACTCGCGGAAATGCCGCGGTAGTTCGGCTGCTTGACGACCTGCGTCAGCTTGCCGTGCTCGATCAGCTGGCCGAACTCGCAGCCGAACTGGAATTTGTTGCGATGATCGTCGATCGACCACGACGTGTTGGTGCGCATCAGGATGCCGTGCTCGATGCCGGCGATCAGCTGGTCGAGCGTCTGGTCGCCGGGCTCGACGTTCAGGTTCGCCATCCGGTCGATCGGCGCCCGGTTCCAGCTCGACGCCCGCGCGTTCGCGACGCCCGGCAGCCCCGCGCGCTGCTGCGACAGCGCGCCGCCGAGCGGCCGCTCGAGCACGCCGTTGCGGATCAGGTGCTGCTTGTGCGCGGCGCTGCCGTCGTCGTCGAACGCATACGAGGCCGCCTCCGACGCGAGCCCCGGATCGAACGTGACGTTCAGCAGCGGCGAGCCGTACTGGTAGCTGCCGAACATCTCCGGCTTCACGAAGCTCCAGCCCGCGAAATTGCGCTCGTCGCCGAGAATGCGGTCGAGCTCGAGCGGATGGCCGATCGATTCGTGGATCTGCAGCATCATCTGGTCGGGCATCAGCAGCAGGTCGCGGCGGCCCGACGGGCAGTTCGGCGCGGCGAGCAGCTGCAGCGCCTCGTCGGCGACGCGCGCGCCCGCGCCGTCGAAGCCGTAGCGCGCGAGCACGTCGAGGCCGCCCTGCGCAAGCGTGCCCGAATGGCCGAGCGAGCGCACCTGCGTGTCGCCGTTCGCGTGCGCGACGGCGCTCAGCTCCGGCATCAGGAAGCGGAACCGCTGGTCGATCCGCACGCCGTCGCTCGTTACGAACAGCTGGTCGGTCTGCGTGATCGTCACGGCGGCGGTGCGCTCGACGATCCGCGCGTCGATGCGCGCCGCCGCGCATTCGTGCGCGAGGCGTTCGATCCATTCGGCGCGCGACGGCAGCGGCGCGTCGACGCCCGGCGACGCGTACGCGCCGCCCGCCTGCGGGCGCGCCGCCTGCCGGTGGTCGATCAGCGACCATGCGGCGCTCGCCTTCGCGCGCGCGGTGGCCACGTCGAGCGCGGCCTGCAGCCCGCGCGGCGACAGGTCCGCGCTCGCCGCGTAGCCCGCGCCGGCCCCCGCCCACGCGATCAGCATCGCGCCGCGGTCGCGCACGCGCGACGCCGGCAACGCGACGTCGTTGCGCACCTGGTGGCCGTCGGTCGTCTCGTCGACGACGCGCAGCGCCCAGAAATCGGCCGTGCTGCGCAACCCGCGCGCGGCGTCCGCCCAGCTTTCGTCAATCATGTTCCCTCTCGTACGGTTCGTGCGACGGCGCCAGCATCGACGACGCCATCAGCGCCCGGGTATAAGGATGCGACGGCGCATGCAACACCTGCAGCGTATCGCCCGCCTCGACCACGCGCCCGGCCTGCATCACGATCACCCGGTGCGCCATCGCGCGCATCACGGCCAGGTCGTGCGTGATGAACAGGTAGCTGAGCCGATAGCGGGCCTGCAGGTTCGTCAGCAGCGTCAGCACCTGCTTCTGGATCGACACGTCGAGCGCGCTGGTCGGCTCGTCGAGCACGAGCAATTCGGGTTCCACCGCCAGCGCGCGCGCGATCGCGATCCGCTGCCGCTGCCCGCCGGAAAACTCGTGCGGATAGCGCGGCATCGCGTCGGCCGGCAGCCCGACTTCGTCCAGCAGCGCCGCGATCCGCTCACGGCGCGCGCCGGCCGACAGTTCCGGCCGATGCAGCGCGAGCCCCTCGCCGACGATCTGCTCGATCGTCATGCGCGGCGACAGCGAACCGAAAGGATCCTGGAACACGACCTGCATCCGTCCGTACAGCGCGCGGCGCCCGGCCTGCGTATGCAGCGCCGCGAGCGGCCGCCCGCCGATCTCGATCGTGCCGGCCGCCGGCGCCTGCAGCCCGAGCACCGCGGCCGCGAGCGTCGACTTGCCCGACCCCGATTCGCCGACGATACCGATGGTCTCGCCGCGACGCAAGCGCAGCGCCACGTCGTGCACCGCGCGGAACGCCGTTCGCCCGAACACCGCGCGCCAGCCTTGCGCGGCCGTGCGGTAGTCGACCGCGAGCGCGCGCACGTCGAGGATCGCCGGCGCGTCGTCCGCCACGGGCCCGATCGCGCGGCGCGGCGCGCTGTCGAGCAGGCGCCGCGTGTACGGGTGCCGCGGCGCGTCGAACAGCGCGCCGGTCGCGTTGGTCTCGACGAGCGCGCCGCGCTCCATCACCGCGACGCGCTGCGCGAAGCGGCGCACGAGGTTCAGGTCGTGCGTGATCAGCAGCACGGCCATCCCGCGCGCGGCCGCCTCCTGTTCCTGCAGCTCGAGCAGCAGGTCGACGATCTGTTCGCGCACCGTCACGTCGAGCGCGGTGGTCGGCTCGTCGGCGAGCAGCAGGCGCGGCCGGCACGCGAGCGCCATCGCGATCATCGCGCGCTGCCGCTGGCCGCCGGAAAGCTGGTGCGGAAAGCTGTCGATGCGCCGCTCGGGCTCCGGAATCCCGGTGCGGCGCAGCAGCGCGATGCCGCGCTCGCGCGCTTCGCCGGGCCGCAGCCCTTCGTGCAGCCGCAGGCTTTCCGCGATCTGCCGGCCGATCGTGTAGAGCGGATTGAGCGCGGTCATCGGCTCCTGGAACACCATCGCGATGTCCGCGCCGCGCAGGCCGCGCATCTGCCGCTCGGTCTTCGTCAGCACATCCTCGCCGTCGAACACGATCCGCCCCGACAGCGTCGCGCCGCGCACGAGCCGCAGGATCGACAGCGCGGTCACGCTCTTGCCCGAGCCCGACTCGCCGACCAGCGCGACGCGCTCGCCGCGCGCGACCGACAGGCTCAGCTCGTGCACGACGGTGCGCGCGCCGAATTGCGCGGAAAAGCGCTCGATCTCCAGCAACGGCTGCGTCATCGCGGGCCTCCGCCGAATGCGGAGCCGCGCGTGCGCGTGTCGAGCGCGTTGCGCAGCGCGTCGCCCATGAACGTCAGCAGCAGCAGCGTGACGACGAGCGCCGCGAACGCGGCCAGCGAGATCCACCATGCGTCGAGATTGTTCTTGCCCTGCTTCAGCAGCTCGCCGAGGCTCGGCGCCGGCGGCGGCACGCCGAGCCCGAGGAAGTCGAGGCTCGTCAGCGACAGGATCGCCGCGCTCATCCGGAACGGCAGGAACGTGATCACCGGCGTCAGGCTGTTCGGCAGCACGTGCCGCCAGATGATCTGGCGATTGGTCAGCCCCATCGTGCGCGCGGCCTTCACGTAGTCGAGCCCGCGGTTGCGCAGGAATTCCGCGCGCACGTAGTCGGACAGCAGCAGCCAGCCGAACATCGACAGCAGCACGAACAGCAGCCACAGCGACGGCTCGAAGATCGACGCGAAGATGATCAGCAGGTACAGGTCCGGCAGCGCGCTCCAGATCTCGACCAGCCGCTGGCCGACCAGGTCCGTGCGGCCGCCGTAGAAGCCCTGCACGGCGCCCGCCAGCATGCCGAGCAGCGTGCCCGACGCGGTCAGCGCGAGCGCCATCAGCACCGACAGCCGGAAGCCGTAGAGCAGCCGCGCCAGCACGTCGCGGCCGAACTGGTCGGTGCCGAGCCAGTTGCTCGCCGACGGCGGCGCCGGATACGGGCGCGATGCGAAGTAGTCGATCGTGTCGTAGCGGTAGCGGTTCGGCGGATAGATCGCGACGTTGCCGGGCGCGTCGAGCTTCGCGCGGATGTACGGATCGAGATAGTTGGTCCCGGCCGGGAAATCGCCGCCGAACTGCGTTTCCGGATAGTCCTTCAGGATCGGGAAGTAATAGTGGCCGTCGTAGCGCAGCGCGAGCGGCCGGTCGTTCGACAGCACGTCGGCGAACAGGCTGATCGCGAACAGCGCGACGAAGATCACGAAGCTCCAGTAGCCGAGCGGCTGGCTGCGGAAGCGCTGCCACGTGCGCCGCCACGGCGACGCCGTGCGGCCGGGGTGCGCGGCGTCAGCGCGCCACGCGGTCGAATTGGATGCGGGGGTCGACGAGGACATAGCAGACGTCAGCGATGAGTTTGGTCAGGAGGCCGATGAGCGTGAACAGGAACAGCGAACCGAGCACGACCGGATAGTCGCGGCGGATCACCGAGTCGTATGAAAGCTGGCCCATGCCGTCGAGCGAGAACAGCGTCTCGATCAGCAGGTTGCCGTTCAGGAACGCGCCGACGAACGCGGCCGGCAGCCCGGTCAGCAGCGGAATCGCCGCGTTGCGCAGCACGTGCTTCCACAGCACGTCGCGCTCGGGCACGCCCTTCGCGCGCGCGGTCAGCACGTACTGCCGGCCGATCTCGTCGAGGAACGTGTTCTTCGTCAGGATCGTGACGATCGCGAAGTTGCCGATCACCGCGGCCGTGACGGGCAGCGCGATATGCCACAGATAGTCGAGCGCCTGGCCGGCCAGCGTCATGTCGTCGAAGCCGTCGGACGTGAGGCCGCGCATCGGGAACAGCTGCCAGAACGTGCCGCCGCCGAACAGCATCAGCAGCAGCACGCCGAGCACGAAGCCCGGAATCGCGTAGCCGGCGAGCACGAGCACGCTCGTCGCGGTGTCGAAGCGCGAGCCGTTGCGCACCGCCTTCGCGATGCCGAGCGGCACCGACACGAGGTACGTGAGGAGCACCGTCCACAGGCCGAGCGTGATCGAGACGGGCAGCTTCGAGCGGATCACGTCCCACACGCGCGCATGCACGTAGTAGGACTCGCCGAGATCGAAGCGCGCGTAGCGCTTCAGCATCGCCGCATAGCGCACGAGCGGCGGCTGGTCGAAGCCGAACTGCCGGCGGATCTGCGCGATCTGCTGCGGGTCGATGCCCTGGCTGCCGTGGTAGCCGCCGCCACCGCCGCCCGCTTCGCCGCCGCGCGTGCCGCCGTGGCGCAATTGCGTGAGCACCTGCTCGACCGGGCCGCCGGGCACGAACTGCGTGACGACGAACGTGATCGTGACGACGCCGATCAGCGTCGGGATCATCAGCAGCAGGCGTCTGAGAACATAGGCAAGCATCGTCGTGTTCCTTGCTCCGTTATGTGCCGGCGTGCGGCGCGGCCTCCGCCGGCCGCTTCCGGTACCAGTAGTCGATGATCCAGTCCTCGTACTGATAGGAGGCCGGAATGACGGGCGGATGCCCGTACGTGGTCTTGTAGGCGATCCGCGCGTTCGGCAGGTAGTACTGCGGCACCAGCAGGTACAGGTTGATCAGCACGCGATCGAGCGCGCGGGTCGCGGTCTGCAGGTCCTCCAGCGTGTTGGCCGCCAGCGCCGCGCGGATCAGCGCATCGACCGCCTTCGAGCGCACGCCCGGATAGTTCTCCGAACCGGGCTCGGACGCCGCCGCGCTGCCGAAGCGGCGCACGAGCTCCGCGCCGGGAATCGTGACGACCGGATAGATGAAGGTCGTCATGTCGAACTGGAAGTTGTCCATGCGCCGCTGGTACAGCGCGCTGTCGAGCTCGTGCAGCGTCGCGCGGATGCCGAGCCTTCCCAATGCCTGGATGTACGGCAGGATCAGCCGGTCCATCCCCGGCTGGTCGTCGATGATCTCGATCGTCATCGGCGTGCCGCTCGCGTCGCGCAGCGCGCCGTCGCGATAGTTCCAGCCGGCCTGCGCGAGCAGGTCGCGCGCCTGCTTCAGGTTGTCGCGCAGCGAGCCGGGCGGCAGCGTCGACGGCTGCTTCACCATCGGGCCGAATACCTCGGGCGGCAGTTCCGCGCGATACGGCGCGAGCAGCGCGAGCTCGCCGGCGCTCGGCATGCCCTGCGCGCCGAACGGGCTCGCTTCCCAGTAGCTGTTCGTGCGGCGGTACTGCCCGTAGAACATCATCCGGTTCATCCAGTCGTAGTCGAACGCGAGCGCCAGCGCGTGGCGCACGCGCACGTCGCCGAACTGCGGCTTGCGCTGGTTGATCAGGAAGCCCTGCATCTGCGCGGGGCCGTCGGGGAAGGTCCCGCGCGCGAGCAGGCCGTTGCGGAAATTCTTGCCGACGTAGCGGCGCGCCCACTGGGTCGCGCTGAATTCCATCCGCGCGTCGATGTCGCCGGCCTTGAACGCCTCGAGCATCGTGTACTGGTCGAGATACAGCTTGAACGACACGCGCGCGAAGCGATACATGCCGCGCCGCGACGGCAGGTTCGCCGCCCAGTAGCGCGGGTTGCGCACGTAGACGATCTGCTTGTCGTTCCTGCGCTGCTCGATCAGGTACGCGCCGCTCGCGATCGGCGGCTCGGTCGCGATCTGGTCGAACGGCGGCCGCGTGCCGTCGGGCCGTTGGCCCCATTTCGGCGAGAACACCGGCAGATCCCCGGCGATCAGCGGCGCGGCGCGCTCGGCGCGCGCGAAGTCGAAGCGGATCGACAGCCGGTCGACCGCCACCGCGCGCCGGATCACCGAGAACTGTGCGTTGAACAGCGGCGATGCCTGCGGGCTCGTCAGCATGTCGAACGAATACTTGACGTCCGCGGCCGTGATCGGGTCGCCGTTCGAGAAGCGCGCGGCCGGGTTGATGTGGAACGTCGCCGACATCCCGTCGGGGGCGACCTGCACATCGTCGGCGATCAGCGCATACGACGACGCCAGCTCGTCCCAGCTGCGCTGCATCAGCGTATCGAACATCAGGTTGCGGATGTCCGGCGCCGCCGCGCCGCGCAGCAGGAACGGGTTCAGCGAGTCGTAGCTTTGCGCCTCGTCGTAGTTCTGGAAATTGAGCGTGCCGTCGTCGGGCGCGGCAGGGTCCGCGTAATCGAAATGCGTGAAACCGGCCGGATACTTCGGCTGGCCGAACTGCGCGATCGCGGGCGCCGCCGTCGCGGTGGCGGCGGTCGCGACATACGCGAGCAGCGCCGCGCACGCGGCGCGCCGCATCTGCACCATCAACACTGTCATCGTCGGGTTTCGTGTGGCCGCACCGGCGCGCGGCCGGTGCGAGGTCGGGTCGAATGGCGTGCGTGCACGCCGTCAGGTCAGAACCGGTACGTCGCGCCGGCCTGCGCGAAGCGGCCGACGTACGTATACAGCGACGTGTCGTAGCCGGTCTGGTAGGCCGCGTTCATGTACACCGGATCGAACGGCGGCTTGCGGTTGAAGATGTTGTTGATGCCCGCATACAGCGTCCAGTGCTTGAACCCCGTATAGCTGACGGTCAGGTTGAACTGGCTGTACGACGCGACGCTGTCCTGCATGTTCGGGTAGTTCCCGGCCGGCAGGATCGCCTGACTGTATGGCCCGACGTAGATCCAGGTCAGCGTGGAGCTCCACTTCCGGTAGTTCCAGTTCAGGTTCGTGTTGCCCTTCCAGCGCGGGAAGCTGCCGCCGAACGGCTGGTTCACCGAGCCGTTGTTGCCGGCGAAATCCGTCTCGACGCCGCCCACCGGCATCTTGAAGTGCCACACGTAGGCCCAGTCGCCCGACAGCGTGAACGTGCCGATGCCCGTCTTCACCGACTGGCGGAACGTCGTCTCGAAGCCGTCCGTGTCGAGATGCGACAGGTTCTTGTACGGCATCACCACGTATGCGATCGAGCCGTTCGGGTTGCGCACCACGCGGGACGGATCGTTCGCGTCGACCACGCCCTGCACGTCGTCGGTGCCGATCACGTTGTCGACGTGGATCTTGTACCAGTCGAAGCCGATATCGGTCGTGCGCGTCGGCGACAGCTGGAAGCCGATGTTGTAGTTCTTCGTGCGCTCGGGTTGCAGGTTCTGGTTGCCCGCCTGGATTTCCTCCGTCAGGCCGTATGCGCCCGGGTTGTTCGGGTCGTTCCGGTCGATCACGCCCTGCGTCGCGAAGGTGCGCGACGACGTGTTCTCGATCAGCGTCGGCGCGCGGAAGCCGCGCGTGTACGATGCGTAGGTCGTGAACTCGCGCACCGGCTGGAAGCGCAGCGCGAAACGCGGCGAGAACGCGCCGCCGAAATCGCTGTAGTGATCGTAGCGGCCCGACTGGCTGAAGGTGAGGTTTTTCAGGATCGGCACGTCGAGCTGGTAGTAGATCGCCGCGACGTTGCGCTGGCCGTTCACCGACTGCATCGCCGGCTGGATGAACGTGCCGTTCGCCCAGCCGAGGCCCGTGCCGATGTACTGGGTTTCATGCAGGAACTGCGTGCCGAGGCCGAGGCCGACATTGCCGGTGGGCAGCGTGAACAGGTTCGGCGTCGCGATCGTCGCGTCGACCGAGTCGAGCTTCGTGATCGCCTGCGTTTCCGTGTTGCCGTACAAACCGTCCAGGCCGTTCGGCGTCGCGGACGGGTTCGCGAAGTCGAACCCGCCGTTCTGGATGAGATTCTCCAGCGCGGACGCGCGGATCCGGTTCGAGAAGTTGTTCGACACCGTGCTCTGCGAATGCGAGTACGCGACCGACCAATCCCAGTCGCCCACCTTCGGCGTCGAGAAGTTGCCCTTCACGCCCGTCGCCGCCCGCCAGAAATTCGCGCTCGTGTGCACCGACTGCGTATCGCCGAACGCGTAGCGCAACTGCGTCGGCGCGCCGAACGGGTTATACGGATTGCTGCCGGGCACGACGTTCGACACCAGCTTGACGCCGCCCGTGGCCGGATCGAAGGTCTGCGTGCTCGAACCGAGCCGGCCGACGCCGGTGTTCGTGACCGTCGTATTGTTGCTTTCCCACAGGTCGGCGAACGCCTGCATCGCGTCGCTGATCTTGAAGTCGGCGTGCACCTTCGCGCTCAGGCGCTCGGTCCACGGCGAGATCGACGATGCATACGCCGTGTTGTTGCCGCATACCGTGCCGCCCGCGCCGAACGCCTGCGCGGTCGAATTCGACGCGATCGGCCGGCCGCCGTTCGGGCACGGCGACAGCGGGATGTTGGTGCCGTTGCGGCGCCAGTACGACAGCGATTCGTTGTTCAGGCCGCCGGGAAAGTTCGAGAAATCCTGGTTCTGCGACATGTCGCGATCGGACGCCAGCACGCCGTTCGACTTGTAGTAGCTGAGCGCCGCCGTCACGTTGAAGCGGTCGGCGTTCAAGTCGCCGAAGCCGCCGAGCAGGCTGAACTGGCTGGTGCCCGCACCGCCGCCGTCCTGCGTCGCGCCGCCGTAGCTGCCGCCGAGCTCGAGGCCCTGGAAGTTCTTCTTCGTGATGATGTTCACGACGCCCGCGATCGCGTCGGAGCCGTACTGCGACACCGCGCCGGTCTTCACGATCTCGATGCGGTCGATGATGTTGATCGGCAGCGTGTTCAGGTCGAAGAACTGGTCGGTGCCGTTCACCGCGAACGCATACGGCGCCACGCGCTGCCCGTCCACCAGCACCAGCGTGTATTTCTCGCTCAGGCCGCGCAGCGCGATGCCCGCGCCGCCCGGCGCGAAGCTGCCCTGCGCGCCGGAGCCTTCACCCCAGCTGCTCGACGAGTTCGCCGACACGCCGCGCAGGTAATCCGACACGCTGGTGTAGCCGCTGCTCTCGATATCCTTGGCCGTCACGGTCTGCACCTGGTTGAAGCCGACCTTGTCCGCGCTGCGGATCAGCGAACCCGTGACTTCGAACCGCTTGATCTGCGCGACCTTGTTCTTTCCGGGCGCCGCCGCGTCCGGCTCGGCCGCCGCGGGCGCATCCTGCGCGGTCGCCTGCGCGACCGATGCGCCGCCGGGCGACGGCTGGCTCTGCGCAAATGCCGGCGCAGCCAGCGTGGCCGTCAGCGCCACCTCCGCCCAGATCATCCTCTTGACCGCCAACGCCAAAGCTCTCTGCTTCATCTTGCCCCACTCGTTCATCGATTGGAATCCGCCGGTTTTGCGTCGGGATCTCGTGAATCCCCGCCCGATCGAGGGCGTTTGCATACCGGTCCCGTTATTGCCGACCTGCTACCTGCGCTGCTGCGTTTTTCCTTCTATCCGCCACACCATCAGTCATCCTGATCGACTTTCATGGACGGATGAATGCGTCGTCCCTGTCATTCTTCAGTGCCGCGGCGCCCCCACCCAAACGACCACGGCTTCTTCATGCGCGGCGTTGCTCCACGCATGCGAGACCGTCGATTCGTAATGCGCGGTCTCGCCCGCCTTCAGTACGACGGTGCGGTCGTCCAGCGTCAGCTCGACCTGGCCGTTCATCACGTACAGGAATTCTTCGCCCGTGTACGACGCAACCTCCGCCGCCGCCTCGCCGACCGGAATCCGGAACAGCATCGCGTCGAGCTTCGTGCCGTTCGTCAGATGCGACAGTTGCGCGAATGCACCCGCCAGCATGTCGGCGCCCACGCGCGGCGGCGGCTCGCACGGGCGTGCGGGCGGCGTGTCGGCGGGCGGGCCGACGAAATGGTCGATCGTGACGCCCAGCGCCTTCGCGATGCCGACGAGCGACGCGATGGACGGCGTCGCGCGGCCGCGCTCGACCTGCGACAGGAACGGCTTCGAGATCCCCGCCGCGGCTGCGGTGACGTCGAGGGTGAGCTTGAGCTGCCGCCGCAGCACGCGGATCTTGTTTCCTATTGAGGACGCGGCGACAAGCACCGATTCGTCGGAAGGCGAAACCATGGTGGGACGGGCCTCGTAGTCGAAATCTGTTGGATGAATGTGCATCCCGTGCGGCGGGCATGCCGCCGGCGTTCAGCGTGACGGCACACCGATGGAAGCCGCGGTCGCGGAAGGGTTGCCTTTCACCTTGCCCCGCATGAATTTTGCACTGCGTATCAACATGGCCATTTCACGTCCTCGCCCGCCCGTTCCCCCAACCCAACCCGACCCAACCGCGACACGGCGCGCCGGCCGCCGTCACGGCATGTATTGCTCGTTGCCGATCAACCCGATGCGGGTCGCCCCGACACGCTGCGCGCTTGCCAGCACGCCCGCGACGGCCTTGTACGGCGCCTGCCGGTCCGGCCGCAGGCGAATCTCGGCCTGCTCCGGCTCGGCGGCCACCTGCGCGAGCTTCTGCTCGAGCGCCGCGCGGTCCGGCACCCGCGTGCCGTTCCAGGTCGTCGCGCCGGCGGCGTCGATATCGATCTGCACGGCCTGAGGCGGCTTCGCCGGCGGCGGCGGATTGCCGACCGGCAGGTCCATCCTGACCGAATGCATCTGGATCGGAATGGTGATGATCAGCATGATCAACAACACCAGCATCACGTCGATCAGCGGCGTCGTGTTGATGTCCACCATCACGTCCGGCTCGCCGCCACCCGAAGTTACGTTCATGCCCATCGTCGACTCCTATCCGCCGCGCGCCGGCGGCTCAGTGATGAACGACACCTTGACGATGCCCGCCCGCTCGCAGGCCGTGACCACCCGGCCGATGAATTCGTAGCGCGTGTTCTCGTCGCCGCGCACGTGCACGTCGGGCTGCGGCGACATCTGCGACACGGCCTTCAGCTTCGCGAGCAGCGTCGGGCCGTCCACCAGCGCTTCGCCCCAGAAGAACTTCCCGTCCCGGTTCACCGCGATCTCGACGCTCTTCGGCGCGGTCTGCAGCGGCTGCACCGTCTCCTTCGGCAGCTCCAGCGGGATCGTATGCGTCACGACCGGAATCGTGATCAGGAAGATGATCAGCAGCACCAGCATCACGTCGACGAGCGGCGTCGTGTTGATGTTGGCGATCACCTCGTCGTTGTCGTCCTGCCCGACGCTCATGGCCATCGCGCACCTCGCTCGCGTCAGCGGACCAGCGCCGCGGCCGGCGCGCCCACGGCGCGCACCGGGCGCCTGCCGCCGGCCAGCAGCACCGTGTGCAGCTGCGCGCCGAAGCCGCGCACGCGCTCCATCACCGATTTGTTGCGGCGAACCAGGAAGTTGTAGCCGAGCACCGCCGGCACCGCGACGGCCAGGCCGATCGCCGTCATGATCAGCGCCTCGCCCACCGGGCCCGCGACCTTGTCGATCGACGCCTGGCCCGCGATGCCGATCGCGGTCAGCGCGTGATAGATGCCCCACACGGTGCCGAACAGGCCGACGAACGGCGCGGTCGAGCCGACCGTCGCGAGGAACGCGAGGCCGTCCTGCAGCCGGTTCGACACGTTGGTGATCGCGCGCTCGACCGACACGTCGATCCAGGTATTGCGATCGACCGCTTCGAGCAGCGCCTCGTCGTGATGCTCGCCGGCCTCGATCGCGGTTTCGGCGATGAAGCGGAACGGCGACGCCTCGTCGAGCAGCTTCGCGCCGTCCGACAGCGACGGGGCCGACCAGAGCTGTTCGTCCGCGAGCGTCGCGCGCCGGTTCGCGCGGAACTGCTCGACGAACTTGGCGATCATGATGTACCAGCTGCCCATCGACATGATCACGAGCAGGATCAGCACGAAGCGCGCGACGAAGTCGCCGTTCTTCCACAGCGCGCCGAGGCCGTACGGGTTCTCGACCGCCCTGGCCGCCGCCGGCGCGGGCGGCGGTGCGGGCTCGGCCGCGCCGGCCTGCGGCGCGGCGGCTTGCGGCGCCGCCGCGAGCGATGCGGCGGCCACGGGCCCGCTGGCCTGCGCAAACGCCGCCTGCGGCGCGACGAGCGCATCGAGCGCTGCGCCGGAGATCAACATGCAGGCCGCCAGCGCGGCCAGTGAACGCTTTGCCATACCTACTCCAATTCTTTCGTTAAACTTACTAAATAGGACGCTTGATCGTCCGGTTCTTCTGCCCGCGAGCCCGCTCAGTTCAGGTTGAACGAGAACGGCACCTGCACCCTCACCGCCTGCCCCTGGGCCATGCACTTGAATCGCTTGACCGTGTTGTACGCGGCGCGATCGAGGATCGGATCGGCCGACTGCGCGACCCGCTCGCCGGTGATGTTGCCTTCCGCATCGACGACGAATTCGATCGTGACGTCGCCGGTGATGTTGTTTTCCTGCGCTTCCTTCGGATACTGCATCGCCGCGCGCATCTGGTCGGAGTTCGGGCAGACCACCCCGACTTCATGGCTGACCGGTTTCGCGGCGGGCACGGCCGGCGCCACCACCGGCGCCTGCACCGCCGGCGCGGACGGCACCGGCGCCGCCTGATGCGTGATGGTCGATTGCGACGGCGCCTGCACCGGCACCTCCGGCGGCGGCACGAACGGCGGCGGGGGCAGCGCGACCTTCGGCGGCGGCAGCTTGACCACCGGCATCGGCGGCGGGGGCGGCGGCGGTTTCACCGGCTCGATGATGCGGGTTTCGATCGGATGCTGGATCACCTGCACGACCTTGGTCGCGAGGCCGTTGACCAGCGCATAGATCAGCACCGCGTGCAGCAGCAGCACGACCGCGATCCCGCCGAACCGGCGCACCGGGTGCTGCTGCCTGGCGCCGAATTGCCGCGGACGCCCGAGCTTCGCCAGCCCGCTGCTGCCCGCGAGCACTCCATCCTCGATCTTGATGCTCACCTTCAATCCCCCGAAGCGAATTTCGCCCACCCGTTTCAACCACGGCCTCGAATAACGACAGGTCCGGTTTCATTTTCCCGAAAATGCGAATTGCTTATTTATTGAAAATGCAATCCGCGCCCGCCGGCCTTGCTGGGCGGGCAAATCGACTATTTGCCAATCATTATTCTCTTATCGAATAAGAGCGGGATATTTACCGGCTTGGGACGCGAATGGCAAATGAAAGCCAGAACACGGCCACGCAGGCCGCTCCAGGGCGATATGCCCGGGCGGGTTAAATATTTCAAATCAAACCGTCGTTTCTTGATTGTGAAAGATATCAAGGAAAAAAAACGAGCGTCAAACTTTTTTTGATGAAATACTCAAAGTTTGATTGCATCAAACTTCACAGGAAAATTTCAAGTAAATATCGAAAGTTTGATGGAATCAAACAAATTTCAATATCTCTCTTAAATGCATGCCATTTAAAGTTTGATCACATCAAACATGATCGATTCGAATTGAATCGGCCTCTCAATTCCTGTGCAGTCCGATCATTCAGCAGCGTGAATGAATAGATTTCCTGAATGACGGGCAGGTGCACCGCCTTCAAACCGGCACGGGATTCGTCAGCGCAGTCAGCACGTGGTCGGCCCACACGCCGTTGATCCTCAGATACGCGCGCGCAAAACCCTCCTGCTCGAAACCGAGCCGCTTCAGAAGCCGCGCGCTGCGCGTGTTTTCGGGGCGATGATTCGCCATCACGCGATGCAGGCCGAGTTCGTCGAACACGTGGCGAATCGCAGCCTCGAGGCATTCGCGCATCAGGCCCTGCCCTTCGCGGTCGTGTGCGATCGAAAACCCGAGATAGCATGCGAGAAACGGCTCCGGCGCGATCTGGGTGAAATGGCACTCGCCGACCAATCGATCGTCATCCTTATCGAAGGCGAGCAGATGCAGCGCGCGACCGGATGCGATGCTGTCCTCCATCGCATCCAGGCGCGTCTCGATCGACGCCAGCGTGTAGAACGACTCGGGCCGCGACGGCTCCCAGGGCGCCAGATGCGCGCGGTTGGCGACGACGTATGCGTGCAGCGCCGGCGCATGCGCGCGACGGGCCGGGCGAAGCAGCAGGCGGCCCGTGTCGAGCGGCGCCGGCGCGGGCGAAGGGGTGGATTTCATCGGCAGACTGGTGGAATGGCGAAACACCGGAGCCGAGAAGATAGCGCAGGCGGTGCCTGCAGGCACCGGGTCGATTACCCGCGCATCACACGCGGGCTGAAACGGCCTTGCCGACCCGCGCGCCGCGCCGCATCGATCAGGGCCGCGCCGACGGGCGTGCCGGTTCGGGCAAAGGCGTAGAAGCGTGCAGCCGGCAACTCGGGCAAACCGTCGTCGGTGCCCAGCACGCGCAAGCCTTCGCCCCGCTGGCTGTCGGCGATGACCGTGACCGCAAAGCCCGCGCGCGCAGCCGACAGGCAGCCCGCCATGCTGCTGCTTTCGAACACCACGCGCCAGGCCTGGGCGGTCTTGCCCAGCGCCGTGATGGCCGACTCCCGGTAGATGCACGGCTCGGGAAAGACGGCCAGCGGCAGCGGCTGGCCAAGGTCCAGGGGCTGATCCGCCGCGAACGCCCAGACCAGCGGCTCTTCCCACAACAGGTCGCCGGTTTCGTCGTCGACCCGGCTGCATTGCTTGCCGAATACGAGGTCCAGGCGGCCACGTTCCTGCTGGCGCAGCAGATCGGCGGTGATGCCGACTTTCAGCTCGATCGTCGCGTCGGGGTGCCGCTGGCGAAAACGCTGCAGCACCTCGGGCAGCCAGGTGCCGGCGAAGTCTTCCGATGCGCCGACCCGCAGCCTGCCGCGCAGTGGCGTACCGCGCAGTTTCGCGCGGGCCTCGCGCTCCAGGTCCAGGATGCTGCGGCCGTAGGCGTACAGCGTATCCCCGGCCTGGGTCAGCTCCAGGCGGCGCGTCGTGCGCGCAAGCAGGCTCGCGCCGGCGATCTGCTCCAGACGCTTGATGTGTCCGCTCACGGCCGAAGGCGTCAGCGCCAGGCGTTCAGCCGCCGTGGCGAAGCTGCCGCCATCCACGACTTCGAGGAAGGTGCGCAGCAATACGGTATCGAGCGGTGTGCCGTCGGCGGCAGGCAAGGTGTCCATCAGAGATTCAACGCAAAACGTCGTGAATGGTCGCCGATTATTCGCCAATCAAGCAGATTCGTCCAGCTACGCTGAAGCCATCCCATTTGCGCGAGAACAACGCCATGAGCACTTACCGCAGCGCCGCAACCGGGCGGCTCGACATCGCCTATCTCGAATGGAATCCGCAGGGGCCGCGCACGGCCGTGCTTCTGCATGGCTGGCCGGATAGCCCGGCCTGCTGGAAGACTGTCGCTGCAATCCTGGCCGGCGCCGGCTACCGCGTGCTGGCGCCGGCGCTGCGTGGCTTCGCGCCCACCCGCTTCACCGATGCGGCCACGCCCCGAAGCGGGCAGTTGTCCGCGCTGGGCCGCGATCTGCTGGAATTCATGGACGTGCTGGGGCTGGAGCGGCCGGCGCTGATCGGCCATGACTGGGGCGCCCGAGCCGCCGCCAACGCATGCGGTTTGCGAGACGGCGCGGCCTCTCATCTGGTGATGCTGTCGGTGGGCTACGGCACCAACGACCCGAACCAGCCGCTGTCGCTGCAACAGGCGCGCAACTACTGGTATCACTGGTTCATGGCCACGCCGCGCGGCGCGCGCGTGGTTCGGGAAGAGCGCGAGGCTTTCGCCCGGCAGATGTGGGACACCTGGGCCCCGGCCGGCTGGTACAGCGAGGCCGACTTCGACGAAGCGGCGCAGGCGTTTCAGGGCGACGACTGGGCCGAGATCGTGCTGCACGCCTATCGCCACCGCTGGGGCTTTGCCGAAGGCGACCCGGCCTATGTCGAGGACGACGCGCGCCTGAGCCCGGCGCCTGTGCTGTCCGTGCCGACGCTGGTCCTGCACGGCGGGGCGGATACTTGCAACCATCCCGACAGTTCCAAGGGACGGGAGGCGTTTTTCCAGGGCCGCTACGAGCGGCAGATGCTCGATGGCGTGGGGCATTTCCCGCAGCGCGAGGCGCCGCAGGCCGTCGCCGAGGCCATCCTGCGGTTTTTCCGGCAGGGGTGAAGCAGATCCTAAACCCAGGCAGATTACTGCCGTTAATGAACATTACAGAATGCATTCACAATAACGGCGGCAGGCTTCGCGTTGTCCTTCCGGTGCCACCGCCAGACAACGAGAGGGCACCATGGCGATCAAGGCCACCAGCTATTCCGGCGGCACGTACCCCTACCCCGTTCGCGAGCGCGACGGTTCCAGGAAAGCAGACGGCTCGGCGAGCACCGGGCTTTCGCTGGGCGACGTGCTCAAACGGAACGAGGAGGCCCGTGTGGCATTGAGCGACCTTGGGCGGTCATCGGCGCAAAGCGCGAAGGAGTATGCGCGCAGGCGTCTGGAGGAGATCGAGGAGATGCTGCGACAACTGGCCATGCTCGGGCTGTCGCCCAGGCAACTCGCGGCGATCATCAAGGAAGTGAAAGGCCTCGTCGCGCAATACCGGGATGCAGGAAAAGCGCTGGGTGGCGACGTGTCCGGTGCTTCCCCGGCCGTGTCGGGGGACGGCGGAAACGCGAACGGCATGGCGGCGGGTGGTGGTGCATCGGAGGCCGCTGCGTCGACGGATGCTGCGACGGCAGTGGCGAGTGTTGCGGCCGGGGATCCATCGACCGCGCGTGATGCGATCTCGCCGTCGGACATCCTTTCGCAATCAGGTGCTGGCCGCCAGGATAGTCCCGCAAACGCCTATCTTGCGATGGCCGGCAAGCTTTCCCCCGCCAATGACGCCGATACCGCCGATGCGAAATTCATGGTGCATGCGAACGGCCTGCTGGAGCGGCTCAAATCGATGCTGAAGCATGCGCAGCGTGAGGCCGATCACGTCAGTCCGCGATGAACGAAAAAGGGGCTTCGCGGATTTCGGGAAACGCGGGGTGGACGGTCGGCGATCAGCCAGCTGCGGCCGTTCGATCTCGCACCACGCGATCGTTCAAGTGTCGGCTTCGCTCCATCAACGGCCGCTTGTGACAGCACGATCGAGACGACATTGCACGCGCGGCGGCAAGAGAGGCAGCGCGCGTCGGCCCGTGTGAACGACGGGCGGGCGCGGCCATGCAACGGCGCGTCGCCACCGGGTTCATGTGCCGTGCGGTGGCCTCGTTTCAGCCACGAAACGGTTTTCGCTCGAATCCCTCTGCCCGCGACCAACACGGACACCGGAGCGCTTGTCGTGTCGGCATCGGCGCAAATCTTGCGTGATCGCGTGATAGCCCAAAAAGGCGTGGCGATCGATGCGCCCGGCGCAGTCATTCCAGATCATCGATTTCCCGGCGCGGAGGCTCGATCCGCCTGCGTTTCGAGCAGTCCGGCGCCGCTTGCTTTAGCTCATGAGACATATCGCCGACCTGCCTGCGCAGGCGGCTGTCCACGAGATGCCGGGGGGAAGTCCATCCAGAAGGAGTGACTGACATGTCCGGAACCCCAGGTATTCCCGAGCTGGCGACATCCCTCTTTTCGGCGGCGCGTGTGGTCGCACATAAGACGCTGGCCAAAGCCTTCGGCGCCAAAGCCACACAGCGCGGAAAGGGATGCACGGCGACATTCCCCTGCAAGCAAGGTCGCTTCGGCCACCATGCGCTGATCGCGTCGGCCCTGATAGGCATCGCCGCGCTCCAGCCCGCCACTGGCCAAACGTTCGCCATCCATGACCTCGGCACGCTGCCCGGCGGAAATGACAGTTACGCTTCCGCGATCAATGATCGTGGCCAAGTGGTGGGGCAGTCGTCCATCGCTACGGCCGGCGGGCCGGACACGCACATATTTCTTTTCGAACATGGCGTGATGACCGACTTCATCACGCTCCGGGGCGGCGACGCGAACGGGATCAACGCACGGGGTCAAGTGGTCGGCTCCGCGAACCCCGCGACACATCCGGGTCGGTTCGCTTACCTGTATCAGGACGGGGCCGTGACCAACCTCGGAACGCTTCCGGGTTTTACCGATAGCGAAGCTTATGGAATCAATGCGAACGGCCAGGTGGTCGGCCTCGTGAGCCGCGGACGGGGAAGGCACCAGTTCAGAAACGCTTTCCTGTATCAACATGGGGTAATGACGAACCTCGGCGCGCTTCTCAATCCTGACCAAAACAGCTTCGCAACTGCAATCAACAATCGTGGCCAGGTGGTTGGCTCATTGGGCAACAGCGCGCTCGGGCTTGAGCACGCCTTTCTGTTCGACAAGGGCGTGATGACCGACCTTGGCACGCTCCCCGGCGGCCACGCCAGCGATGCCAGTGCGATCAACAATCGCGGCGACGTGGTAGGAACATCGTCCACCGCGACCGGTGCTCACGCATTTCTTTATAAGGATGGCGTGATGACGGACCTGGGCACCCTCGGCGGCAGCATGAGTGAAGCGACGGGCATCAACGATCGCGGCGAAGTGGTCGGCACCTCGACCACCGCGACCGGGGACAGGCACGCCTTTTTTTACAGAGACGGGGTGATGACCGACCTCGGTACGCTCGCCGGTCACAACGAGAGCTTCGCCGTCGGCATCAATGAGCGCGGCGAAGTGGCCGGATGGTCTGGAACGTGGTCCGGGCAGCGCGCCGTCCTCTGGACGCGATAGAACGGCCGATAACCGGCTGTACACAACGCGCATTCGAACTCGGGGCCAGCCATCGCGCGTGGTCCCGCAGCGCTGTTTTGCACGGAGGTGCCCTTCGCCCGCTCCCGCCGTTCCCGGACAGCAGTGTCTGTCGCATCCGGAACGCTGCCGTCGTCGCATCAGCGGGACGAGCAGCCGGAACGGGCCAAACAGCCCCCCGCCACCCCGCGAAAACAAAAAAAAGCCCGCAAAACGCGGGCGAGCTTCGCTGTGAGAAACCTCTAACAACAAACTGGACGGCTGATCGTACTACTTGAAAAACCGCCATTCGAGACAGGTAAACCCGCTCACGGTTTACCCGCCCGCAGCCCCGGCCGCCCCGGCCATCCCGGCCGGGGCAGTCGAATACCTCAGTGCATTTTCTGCTTCAGGTCAGACAGTTCGGAGTGCATCGAACTCACCGCGCTCATCACGCCGGCATCGACGCCGCCGGCCTGCGTGCACGCGCGTTCGGCGCGATCGCCGATCCGTTCGAGATCGTCGATCCATTGGCGGATGCGATCCTCGTCGCGTGACGCCATGATCTTCCTGGCCGACTTGCATTCCCGATCCAGCTCGTCCACCCAGTCGAGCAGCGCCCTGGGCGCCGTCTTGTCCGAGTGGCAGGTTCGCGATGCGTCGCTGATCGTTTGCTGTAGATGGCTGAAGCGTTGCTGCATCTCGCTGGCTTGCAACATGATGACCTCCTTCACGAACGTCGGCGCCCGGCGGGGCCGGGCGGCCGATCAAGCCGCGTTTCCCGTTCGATCGTCATGCGCGGGCCATCGCCGCGGCCGCCTTGGCTCCGGAGCGGCACGCCGGCCCGCGACGGGCGGGCTTCTAGTGTAGGTCATCGCGGGATGCCCGTCGGCCGGGCATCCGATGCGCGGCACCGCGCGGCCCGGGGTCGCCACCCATCAATACGACCCCGCGCCCCGACCCCATCACGCACGACGGCCGGCACAGGCAAACGCCCGCCGGCCGACTGCGCGATCACGCGCGATGCAGGTACGAGAATTGCGAGAATTACTCTTCGCCCGGCCACCAGGGCTTGGCGGTGGAAGCGGGCTGGATCAGGTAGTCGTCGAGGTTCTTGTCGACCAGCCATTTCGGGCGGGCGCCGCGCCCTGTCCACGAATTGCCGGACGACGGATCGTAATACTTGGCCGGCAGCTTCTTCGGCTTGTCCTTCACGAAGCCGGCCGCACGCAGGAGCTCCACCTCGGTGATGCCGAACTCCTTCACATGCTCGCGGATCGCGGCCAATGCTTCTGCCTTTTCTTTCTTGCGGGCCTCTTCAACGAGCAGGTTGAGATGGCCGAGCTGCTGTTGCAGCGTTTGGATTTTGCTGGATGTCACGTGGCGTAGTCTTCGTCGATGCGGTGCCTGGCGGCACCCAGATACATGGATGTCCGTCACTCGTTCACAGTCTGCCTGGCCGCTACGGGATGGCCCCCTCCCGCACCGCATCGCGCGGCACGCGCGCTGCTTCGGTGTCCGTCGAATCGGCCCGAGCGGGCGCCGATGCCGGATTGCCGGAAAAATCGGGGAAAACGCCGGGGACGTGTCGCGCTCGTCAGCACGACCGAAGGTGTCGGACTCGACAAAGTTACCGGTCCGGCCACTCGCGCCGCCGACAAATTTGCCGGCCGCCTGCGAACCGTTCGGGGCCCGTCACGTCAAGCACACTGGAACAATTCGCGATTGTAGCAGCCGGCGCGCGGGCGTCACCTGTCCCGAACGGCCAGCGGCCGTTTTTCGGAGGTGTCGCCCGGGTTGGACGCGTGATCCGCGTGGCGCGGCGTCCATGCAGCGCAAGTGGCCGGCCGGCGAATCGGTGCAGCCAGCCGCTGCCGGCCGCGCCCGATTCGCCTGCGCATTCGACGTCGTCGCGAATCCGGGGGCGGATTCGCGTGGCCGCGTCAGGACAGCCGTTCGATCGCGATCGCCGTCGCCTCGCCGCCGCCGATGCACAGCGACGCCACGCCGCGCTTGAGGCCGTGCGTCTCGAGCGCCGCGAGCAGCGTGACCATCACGCGCGCGCCCGACGCGCCGATCGGGTGCCCGAGCGCGCACGCGCCGCCATGCACGTTGACCTTGTCGTGCGGCAGGTCGAGATCGCGCATCGCCGCCATCACGACCACCGCGAACGCCTCGTTGATCTCGAACAGGTCGACGTCGCCCAGCCGCCAGCCGGTCTTCTCCGACAGCTTGCGCAGCGCGCCGATCGGCGCGGTCGTGAACAGCCCCGGCTTGTCCGCATAGGTCGAGTGGCCGACGATCACCGCCTTCGGCACAAGGCCGCGCTTCTCCGCTTCCGAGCGGCGCATCAGCACCAGCGACGCGGCGCCGTCGGAGATCGACGACGCATTCGCCGCCGTCACCGTGCCGCCTTCGCGGAACGCCGGCCGCAGCGTCGGGATCTTGTCGAGCCTGGCCTTGCCCGGCTGCTCGTCGATGCTCACGAGCGCCTCGGTCTTGCCCGCGCTCACGCGCACCGGCGCCACTTCGGCCGCGAAGCGGCCTTCCGCGATCGCCTTCTGGGCGCGCGTGAGCGACGCGATCGCGAACGCATCCTGCGCGTCGCGCGTGAAGCCGTAGGCCGTCGCGCAATCCTCGGCGAACGTGCCCATCAGGCGGCCCTTGTCGTACGCATCCTCGAGGCCGTCGACGAACATGTGGTCGAGCACCTGCCCGTGGCCCATCCGGTAGCCGCCGCGCGCCTTCGGCAACAGGTACGGCGCGTTGCTCATGCTCTCCATGCCGCCGGCCACCGCCACGTCGGCGGAGCCCGCGACCAGCAGGTCGTGCGCGAGCATCGCGGCCTTCATGCCGGAGCCGCACATCTTGTTGACCGTGGTCGCGCCCGTCGCCAGCGGCAGCCCCGCCTTCAGCGCCGCCTGGCGCGCCGGCGCCTGGCCCTGCCCGGCCGGCAGCACGCAGCCGAAGACGATTTCGTCGACCTGTTCGGCCGGCAGCCCCGCGCGTTCGAGCGCGGCGCGAATCGCCACGGCGCCCAGCTCGCTCGCGGATGCCGCGGCCAGGTCGCCCTGGAAGCCGCCCATCGGCGTGCGCGCCGCGCCAACGATGACAATCGGATCGTGTGTCGTCATGATTCCCTCTCCTTGTGGATCAGCGCGGCGCCATGCGCAGCGCGCCGTCGAGTCGAATGACTTCGCCGTTTAGCATCGGGTTTTCGGCGATATGGCGCACCAGCGCCGCGAATTCGTCGGGCCGCCCGAGCCGCGACGGGAACGGCACGCTCTTGCCGAGCGAGTCCTGCACTTCCTGCGGCATCCCGGTCAGCATCGGCGTCTCGAAGATGCCCGGCGCGATCGTCACGACGCGGATGCCGAAGCGCGCGAGCTCGCGCGCCACCGGCAGCGTCATCCCGGCCACCCCGGCTTTCGACGCCGCATAGGCCGCCTGCCCGATCTGCCCGTCGAACGCCGCCACCGACGCGGTGTTGACGATCACGCCGCGCTCGCCGTTCGCATCGGCGTCCTGCTTCGACATCGCGTCGGCCGCGAGCCGCATCATGTTGAAGGTGCCGACCAGGTTGATCGACACCGCGCGCGCGAAGCTGTCGAGCCGGTGCGGCCCGTCGCGCCCGACCACCTTCTCGCCCGGCGCGACGCCCGCGCAGTTGACGAGCCCGTCGATGCGCCCGAACGCGTCGAGCGCCGCGGCGATCGCGGCCTGCCCGTCGGCTTCGCTCGTCACGTCGGCGGCCACGGCGCGCGCCGCCGCGCCGAGCTCGCGCGCGACGCCGGCGACGGCGTCCGCATTGACGTCGGCCAACAGCACGCGGCCACCCTGCGCGACGACCATCCGCGCGACCGCGGCGCCGAGGCCGGAGCCCGCGCCCGTGACGACAAATACCCGGTTATCGATGTTCATTGATGCCACTCCATTCAGGAATTCAGGAATTCAGGAATTCACGTTCTGTTCGACGGCCATCTTGCGCAGCACGAAGCGCTGCACCTTGCCGCTCGGCGTCTTCGGCAGCGCGTCGACGAATTCGACCGCGCGCGGGTACGCATGCGCGGACAGCCGTTTCTTCACATGCAGGCTCAGTTCGTCGGCCAGTTCCGGCGAACCCGCGTAGCCGGCCGACAGCACGACGTACGCCTTGACGATCTCGGTGCGCTCGGGGTCGGGCACGCCGATCACGGCCGCCTCCATCACCGCCGGATGCTCGATCAGCGCGCTTTCGACGTCGAACGGGCCGATGCGGTAGCCGGCCGACGTGATCACGTCGTCGGCGCGGCCGATGAAGCTGATGCTGCCGTCCGGCTCGAGCTCGACGCTGTCGCCGGTGCGGTAGTAGCCGCCGGCGATGGCCGGCGTCGCCTGGCGCCAGTAGCCCGAGAACCACAGCAGCGGCGATTGCGCGATGTCGACGGCGAGGATGCCGGGCTGGTTCGGCCCGAGCTCGCGGCCGGCGTCGTCGAGCACCGCGACGCGGTAGCCGGGCATCGCGAGGCCGGCCGAGCCGGGATGCACGGGGTGCGCAAGCCCGTGGTGGTTGTTCACCACCATGCCGAGCTCGGTCTGGCCGTAGTGGTCGCGGATCGGCGCGGCGAGTTCGGCGTCGAACCAGCGGATCACTTCCGGGTTCAGCGGCTCGCCCGCGCTGCTGACCACCCGCAGCCGTCCCTTGATGCGCGCGGCCGGCCCGGCGCCGGCCGCCATCAGCAGCCGGTACGCGGTGGGCGAGCCGGCGAGGCTGGTGATGCCGAGCCGCTCGATCACGTCGTAGGTGCCCTCGACCGTGAATCCGCCTTCGTAGAGCGTCGTCGCGTGGCCGAGCAGCAGCGGCCCGGTGATCGCGTAGTAGAGGCCGTACGCCCAGCCCGGATCGGCGATGTTCCAGAACCGGTCGCCGGGGCGCAGGTCCACCGCGTCGCGCATGTACGCGCCGAACGCGAGCAGCGCGTGCAGCGGCACCGGCACGCCCTTCGGCAGCCCGGTCGTGCCCGACGTCGACATCATCAGGAACAGGTCCGCGCCGGTGCGCGGCACCGGCTCGAACGCATCGGGCTGCGCGTCGAGCGCGGCGCGGAAATCGAGATCGCCGCCGGCCAGCGGCGCGTCGGGCGCGCGCACGGTCGCGACCGGCGGGCACGCCGCCACGTCGTCGAGCTTGGCCCGGTTCGCGGTGTTGGTCACGACCAGCTTCGCGTCGCTCATGCGCAGCCGGTGTTCGATCGCCTTCGGCCCGAACGCCGTGAACAGCGGCTGGTAGACGGCGCCCGCGCGCCACGCGCCGAGCACCGTCGCGACGAGCTCCGGCGTGCGCGGCAGCAGCCCGGCCACCACGTCGCCGGGCCGGATGCCCTGCGCGACGAGCAGGTTCGCGACCCGCGCCGACAGCGCCTGCATCTGCGCGAAGCTGAAGCTGTGGTGATGCCCGCCCGCATCGATCCAGTCGAGCGCCGTGCCGCCGTCGGCTACGTGCCGGTCGCAGCATTCGACGCACGCGTTCAGCCCGCGCGCGAGGTCGCCGTGCAGGCGCGCGGCGGCCGCTTCGACGCTGAAGCCGGCCAGCGCGTCCGCATAGGCGGGCGTGGCGTCGACGACGATCTGATCCGACATGGGTGTCTCCTCCCGTTGTATCGCTGCCGGCCGGGCGACCGGAGCCGCAGATTCGTTCCCGATGGTAGTCATCGCCGACATTGCAAACAATGACAAATCGGGTCTACGATCTTGATCGGATTTGCCATGTCGGATGGAGGAGGCTTGCGGTGGAACGGCAGATGATCGCGTCGGGTTTCGTCGAGGATGCACTTGCGTGCCTGCGCGTGCAGGGCGTCGACGTCGCGCCGCTGCTGCGCGCGGCGGGCCTGCCCGGCGAGGTGGACGCGCCGGTCACGGTCCAGCAGTACGGGCGGCTGTGGCTCGCGATGGCCGAAGCGCTCGACGACGAGTTCTTCGGCCTCGCCGCGCGCCCGATGCGGGTCGGCAGCTTCGCGCTGCTCGGGCATGCGGTGCTGCACACGCGCACGCTCGAACAGGCGCTGCGGCGCTCGCTGCGCTTCCTGCGCGTGGTGCTCGACCATCCGCACGGCACGCTGCAGGCGAGCGGCGGCGAGGCGCGCATCGTGCTCGCGGACGTGGGCGCGCCGCGCCCCGCGTTCGCATACCGCACGTTCTGGCTGGTCCTGCTCGGGCTCGCGTGCTGGCTGATCGGGCGGCGCATTCCGCTGCGGCGCATCGACTTCTCGTGCCCGAGCCCCGAACATCGCGCCGACTACAGCCAGTTCTTCGGCGCGCCCGTGCATTTCGACCAGCCCGACTGCCGGCTCGCGTTCGACGCGGCCTACCTGCGGCTGCCGACGATCCGCTCCGAACAGGCGCTGAAAGCCTTCCTGCGCGGCGCGCCGGCCAACATCCTGGTGCGCTACCGGCACGACTCGGGATGGGTCGCGAAGATCCGCACGCACCTGAAAGCCGTCGCGGCCGCGGAATGGCCGACCTTCGACGCGCTCGCCGCGCAGCTCGGCGTGCCGCCGGCGACGCTGCGGCGGCGCCTGCGCAGCGAAGGGCAGAGCTTCGCGGCGATCAAGGACGAGATGCGCAGCGTGATGGCCCAGGCGCTGCTGCGCGACGGCGAGCGCAGCGTGGCCGACATCGCGTCCGAACTGGGCTTCTCCGAGCCGAGCGCGTTCCATCGCGCGTTCCGCAAATGGACCGGGCATTCGCCGGGCGCGTTCCGCCGCGACGGTGAGTGATGCCGGGCGCGGCGGGCTGATACGCCCCCCTTCGTCGGCTGCGCCGCATTCCGCGCGGCGCGGCGCCACGCATCGCCGCAAGCGGCGCGCCAGGTTTTCCGGCGCCGTGCTTCAGCATGCCTCGTCGGGCACGAGCAGATCGATCCGGCGCATGCGCGGATGCGCGAACATGCACGCGCACAGCAGCACGCTCGCCGCGCCGGCGACGACGAACAGCAGCGCGACGCCGCCGCCCGCGCCGATCCCGAACCACGCATGCGCCGCCTGCGCGAACGCGCCGCCTGCCGCCAGCGCGGGCTCCAGCACGCGGTCGACGACGAATCCGCCCGCCGCAACGACGATCGTCATCGTCGCGATCATCAGCATGCTGACGCACGACAGCACGCTGGCCCGGTTGCGCGCCTGAATCTTGCGCATCCACAACGCGTTGCAACACCCTTCGGCGACGCTGCCCGCCGCCAGCGCGACGAACGCGATCGCGCAGTACGTCGACGTCGACGACGCAAGGCCGATCGACAGCATGCAGAGCGACAGCACCGTATCCGCGCACACGACGATCAGCATCAGGCGCTGCGGGTTGGTCGCCGCGACGAGGAGCGACATGCCGGCGAGCCCGCCGAGCGCGGCCCACGTATAGACGAACCCGAGCTCCGCGCTCGAATGCTGCGCGAGCACGAGCGGCGCGATCATCATCGTCGCGAGCGAGATCAGCGCGCTCTGGAGCATCACGTAGACGAGCAGCCCGAGCAGCAGCGGCTCCGCCTCGAAGAAGCGCCGCGCGCTCGCGAGGCTCGTCAGCACGTCATGGAGCAACGGCCGGTTCGCGCACGCCGGCTCGACGGATGCCGCGCCGAGACGGCCGAGCGCCGCGAGCACGCATAGCATCGCCGCGACGCTCGCGACGAAATGAATGGCGAACACCGCCTGCAGGCCCGCGCCGCCCATGATGATGCCGCCGAGCAACGGCGCGGCGAGCGTCGAGACGTTCTTGCCGATGCCGATCAGGCCGTTCGCGCGCGTCAGCCCGTCCTTCGTCACGAGCGAACCTACCGAGGCCTGATAGGCGGGCCCCCGAAACGCGCCGACCGCCGACGCGCAGCCGTTGAACACGTACAGATGCAGCGGCTGCAGCCGGCCGGCCAGCAGCAGCGCGAGCAGCAGCAGCGTCAGCAGCGCGAGCGCCGCGTCGGCCGCGACGATGATGCGCTTGCGGTCGAGCCGATCGGCGAGGCCGCCCGCGAACGGCAGGATCAGCACCGACGGCAGCGTCGCGGCGATCACCGTATTCGAGAAGGCCGTCACCGAGCCGGATTGTCGATAGACCCAGACGCCGAGCGCGAACGACATCAACGCCGCGGCGAACTGCATCGTCGATTCGCCCAGCCAGAAGAAATAGAAACGACGACCTAGCGACATGCATTCCTTATCGGGTTGAGCGCGACGGCGCAGGGACGGCGCGCGCGTCGCGTCGCGCCCGGCACCCGCGCGGCGGGCGCGTGGGCAGGCCTGCCGGATTAGATCACCGGCGCCGGACCACGTCTGTCATGGGAATGCATGACGGCGCGCGCGCATTGTCCGGCGTTCCGGGGACAGACGTTCGACCGGCGCGGTGCTCTAATCGCCGTCACTCGCGCATTGCCGCATCGGCCGCCCGCATTCCTGGCGCGCATGCATGTCAGCGCGTGGGGCGGTTTCCCGATGCCGCGCATCTCGCGGCAAGCGCACAACGTATCGGTATCCGAAGAACCTTCGCAAGCGAATCCATCTACGTCGGGCTGTCAGATGAAATACCCCTTCCGGGCGGCACAGCGCAATATCCACGCGGCGCAAAACTTCCATGAAGACCACCGGCTCGCGCAAATCGGCGCGGCGGCGAACATCGTCGGCACGCTCGAGCCCGACCTGTTCTGGCGCGCGGCGGACTTCGTCGCGGCGCACAGTCCTGCGCTGCGCTCGGCGCTGCATGACGGCGCCGACGGCCTGTTCCAGGTCGTGCACGACGTTGCGGGCTTCGCGCACGAGACACTCGACCTGCGTTCGCACGCCGATCCGCAGGCGGCCGCGCGGCGCTTCATCGACGACGATTTCGCGAACCGCCGTTTCGCCGCCGACGGACACGACGTCGCGAACCGGATGATATTGCTCAGGACAGGCGACGCGGAGCACATCGCATATGCAGCCTTCCATCACGCGCTGTTCGACGGCTGGGGCACATCGCTGTTCTACGCGCGCCTGTGCGACGCGTACAACCGGCTGCGTGCGGGCGGCGAACCGGTGGCGTGGGAGGAGACGAGCGTCGACGCGGCGCTGGCGGACGAGCGCGCGTATCTGTCGTCCGACCGGTGCGACGCGTCGCGCCGATACTGGGCCGAGCGGCTCGCGTCGTACGACAGCGAATACTTCCCGCGCGCGACGTCGCTGTCGAACCGGCGCACGGTGCTCGAACTGGGCGAGGCCGACACCGCCGCGGTGCGCGCATGGTGCGACACGCACCGCGTGAGCGCATTCCACTTTTTCACGGCTGTGTTGCACGCGACGCTGTTTCGCGTGGTCGGCGCGCGCGATCTCGCGATCGGCCTGCCGATCCTCAACCGGCGCACCGCGACCGACAAGCAGACGATCGGGCTCTTTCTCGGCTTTTGCGTGCTGCGCGCGTCGGCGGCGCCTGCCGACACGTTCGCGGCACTCGCCGCGCGGATCGGCGCGCAACTGAAGGCCGATTTCCGGCATCAGCGCTACCCGCTCGACGCGGTGTCGGGCGACCAGGGCCGCCTGCCGTTCGAAGTGAGCCTGTCGTACGAACGGCACGACTACGATGCGACGTTCGACGGCACGTCCACGACGGTGACGCCGCTGCGCACGCCCGCGCAGAGCTACCCGCTGCGCGTGTACGTCCGCGATTTCAGCGCGCAGCGGCCGATCTACATCGACTTCGACACGAACGATTCGTGCTTCGGCGCGCTCGCGCCGCAGGCATTCGTGGAGACGTTTCACGCCGTGATGCGCGACGCGCTCGACGATGCGGATGCGCGTCTCGTTTCGGCGAGGTCGGCGGCCGGCGATGCGGGGGCGGCGATGCGCGCGCCGGCCGACGTGCCGGCGATGCGGCACGCGAATCTCTGCGATGCATTCGAGGAGATCGCCGGGCGCTATCCGGATGCGGTCGCCGTTTCCGGTGATGCCGGTTCGCTCACCTATGCGCAGCTCGACGCGCGTGCCAATGCGCTCGCCTGGACGTTGCGCGAACTCGGCGCGGCCCCCGAGCAGCGCATCGGCCTCGCCTGCGCGCGCGACATCCCGTTCGCGGTCGGCATGCTCGCCATCCTCAAGACCGGCGCAGCCTATGTGCCGCTCGATTCCGCCTATCCGGACGAACGGCTGCGCTTTCTCATCGACGACAGCGCGATGATTGCCATCGTCGGCACCGCTGCCGAGCTGGAACGCCTGCCTTGCCCTGATCTGCCGCGCTGCGAGATCGATCTCGACGGCGACGACGACCACGACCACCGCGACCACCGCGATGACCGCGATGACCGCGACGACCGCGCCCGCCCCGCCCCGCCGCGCGCCATCTGCGCCGCCCAGGCCGCCTATGTGATCTACACGTCCGGCTCCACCGGCACCCCCAAGGGCTGCGTCGTCACCCACGCGAACGTGCTGCGCCTGTTCGACGTCACCCGAGAATCGTTCGCCCTCTCCAGCCATGACGTCTGGAGCGTGTTCCATTCCACCGCCTTCGACTTCTCCGTCTGGGAGCTTTGGGGTGCGCTGCTGCACGGCGCGCAGGCCGTCTTCGTGCCCTTCGAGACCAGCCGCGATCCGCTCGCGTTCGCCGGTTTCCTGCGCGAGCATCGCGTGTCCGTCCTCAGCCAGACCCCTTCCGCGTTCCGCCTGCTCGATCGCCAGCCCGGCACGCTGCCCGCGCTGCGCCTCGTCGTGTTCGGCGGCGAGGCGCTCGCCCCCGCCAGCCTGCGCGGCTGGTTCGATCGCTACGGCGACGCGCGGCCCCGTCTCGTCAACATGTACGGCATCACCGAGACCACCGTGCACGTCACCGCGCGCACGCTGCGCAGCGCCGACGCCGATGCCCCGCTCAGCCCGATCGGCGAACCGCTCGCCGATCTCTCGCTGCAGTTGCTCGATCGTCATGGCGAGCCCGTACTCGATGGCGTCCCCGGCGAGATCCACGTCGGCGGCGCGGGCGTCGCGCGCGGCTACCTGAACCGGCCCGGCCTGACCGCCGCGCGCTTCGTTCCCGATCCGCACGGCGCGCCGGGCGCGCGGCGCTATCGCGCCGGCGATCTCGCGCAACGCCAGGACGACGGCGAAATCCACTATCTCGGCCGCGCCGACCAGCAGATCAAGATTCGGGGCTTCCGCATCGAGCCCGGCGAGATCGAGGCCGCGCTGCGTGCGCATCCTGCGGTGCGTGATGCGGCTGTGGTTGCCGATGACGATGCGCAGGGCAATGCGCGGCTCGTTGCGTATGTCACGCGGCGGCGCGGGGATGGTCTGGATAACTTCGATGCCGGTGGCAACGGCGGTGTTGGCGGTGTTGGCGGTGTTGGCGGTGTTGGCGGTGTTGGCGGTGTTGGCGGTGTTGGCGGTGTTGGCGATGTCGGCGATGTCGGCGATGTCGGCGATGTCGGCGATGTCGGCGATGTCGGCGATGTCGGCGATGTCGGCGATGTCGGCGATGTCAGCGATGTCAGCGATGTCAGCGATGTCAGCGATGTCAGCGATGTCAGCGATGTCAGCGATGTCAGCGATGTCGGCGATGCCGGCGATGTCGCACTCGCCGCCGCCGCGCTCCGCACCCACCTCGCCGCGCACGTGCCGGCCCACATGATCCCCGCGCATTTCATCGTGCTCGATGCGCTGCCGCTCACCGTCAACGGCAAGCTCGACCGCCGCGCGCTGCCCAAACCCGAAGCCGTCTCCGCCAACGCCAACGCCGACCGCGAGCCGCCCGCCACGCCCACCGAGCGCCTGCTCGCCGATATCTGGGCGCGCGTCCTCGGCCGCACGCCCGCCCGCCACGACAGCTTCTTCGCACTCGGCGGCGACAGCCTCAATTCGCTGGAAGTCGTCACCGCCGCACGCGCGCGCGGCGTGTACGTGTCGCCCCGCCAGTTGCGCGAATGCCCGACGCTCGCCGCGCTCGCCGAAACCGTCGATCGCGATCCGCAGCAGCCGGTGTCGGCTTCCACCGCGCCCGCGCCGTTCGCGCTGCTGCCGGACACCGACCGCGCATTGCTGCCCGACGGGCTCGAGGATGCATTGCCGATGTCCCGCCTGCAGCTTGGCATGCTGTTTCATCGGGAGCGCGACGGCGGCGCGGTATTCCATGACGTGTTCCGCTATCGCCTGCGCGTCGCCGCGTGGGACGAGGCTGCGTGGCGACGCGCGCTCGCGGCCACGACGCGCGCGCACGCGGCGCTGCGCACCGTGTTCGCGCTCGACGGTTTTTCGGCGCCGCTGCAATTGATCCGGCGTGAAGCCGCCCCCGCGCTGCAGGTATTCGATTGCCGTGCGCTGGACGAGGCGGCGCAGCAAGCCGAGCTCGACGCATTCGCCGACGCCGAGCAGCAGCGCGACTTCGACGTCGCGAACGGCCCGATGCTGCGGCTGTTCATCCACCGCGTCGCCGACGACACGATCCACGTCACGCTGAGCTTTCATCATGCGATCGTCGATGGCTGGAGCGTCGCGACGCTGATGACGGAGATCATCGGCGGCGCGTGCGGCGGCCCGCTCGCCGCCCCCGAAAGCGACGCGCCCGTGCTTGCGCTGCACGCGGCACACGAGCGCGACGCACGCGCGGACGACGCGCTGCGTCGCGCGTGGCGCGAGCGCGTCGCGCGCTCGCCCGCGACGCCGCTCGCCGGCGGCGACGTCGCGAACGGCGACGGCCACGCACGCGACGCGAGCGGGGCCGCCGGCCAGCGCACGGTCGCGCGCGTCGTCCGACGCGTGCCGCAACCGCTGGCGGCGTCGCTCGTCGCGCACGCCCGCACGCTCGGCATCGAGTTGCGCACGCTGCTGCTCGCCGCGCATCTGCGCGCGCTGTCGCTGCTGACGGGATCGGATCGTCCGGTGACAGGCTACGTCGTCCACAATCGCCCCGATCACGCGCAAAGCGCGCGCGCCGCCGGTCTCTTTCTCAACACCGTGCCGTTCGGCACGCGCCTCGCGCCCGGCTCGTGGGCCGGGCTGGCGCGGCATGTCGCCGCCGTCGAGCGCGAAATCGATGCGCTCAAGCGCCTGCCGCTCGCCGCAATCGCCGACGAGGCCGGCGCGGGCCGCCTGTTCGACGTCGCGTTCAACTACATCCATTTCCGCGTCTATCGCGATGCGCTCGCGTTGCCCGGCGTCACGGTCGTCGACTTCGACGCGCACGAGGAAACCGACTTCCCGCTGCTCGTGCAGTTCACGCGCGATCCGGCTGGCGACGGCATCGACGTGTCGTTGCACTACGATGTCGCGCAGTTCCGCACGTCGCACATCGAGCGGCATCTCGCGGTGCTCGACGCGGCGCTGCGCGACATGGCGTCCGACATCGACGCGCCGTGGCTCGCGATGCCGGTTTCCGGCTTGCGCGACGTGCCGGCGGCAACGCGTGCACCGGCCGATGTGCCGGCGTTGCGGTACGCGAATCTCTGCGATGCATTCGAGGAGATCGCCGCGCGCTATCCGGATGCGGTCGCCGTTTCCGGTGATGCCGGTTCGCTCACCTATGCGCAGCTCGACGCGCGTGCCAATGCGCTCGCCTGGACGTTGCGCGAACTCGGCGCGGCCCCCGAGCAGCGCATCGGCCTCGCCTGCGCGCGCGACATCCCGTTCGCGGTCGGCATGCTCGCCATCCTCAAGACCGGCGCAGCCTATGTGCCGCTCGATTCCGCCTATCCGGACGAACGGCTGCGCTTTCTCATCGACGACAGCGCGATGATTGCCATCGTCGGCACCGCTGCCGAGCTGGAACGCCTGCCTTGCCCTGATCTGCCGCGCTGCGAGATCGATCTCGACGGCGACGACGACCACGACCACCGCGACCACCGCGATGACCGCGATGACCGCGACGACCGCGCCCGCCCCGCCCCGCCGCGCGCCATCTGCGCCGCCCAGGCCGCCTATGTGATCTACACGTCCGGCTCCACCGGCACCCCCAAGGGCTGCGTCGTCACCCACGCGAACGTGCTGCGCCTGTTCGACGTCACCCGAGAATCGTTCGCCCTCTCCAGCCAGGACGTCTGGAGCGTGTTCCATTCCACCGCCTTCGACTTCTCCGTCTGGGAGCTTTGGGGCGCGCTGCTGCACGGCGCGCAGGCCGTCTTCGTGCCCTTCGAGACCAGCCGCGATCCGCTCGCGTTCGCCGGTTTCCTGCGCGAGCATCGCGTGTCCGTCCTCAGCCAGACCCCTTCCGCGTTCCGCCTGCTCGATCGTCAGCCCGGCACCCTGCCCGCGCTGCGCCTCGTCGTGTTCGGCGGCGAGGCGCTCGCCCCCGCCAGCCTGCGCGGCTGGTTCGATCGCTACGGCGACGCGCGGCCCCGTCTCGTCAACATGTACGGCATCACCGAGACCACCGTGCACGTCACCGCGCGCACGCTGCGCAGCGCCGACGCCGACGCCCCGCTCAGCCCGATCGGCGAACCGCTCGCCGATCTCTCGCTGCAGTTGCTCGATCGTCATGGCGAGCCCGTGCTCGACGGCGTCCCCGGCGAGATTCACGTCGGCGGCGCGGGCGTCGCGCGCGGCTACCTGAACCGGCCCGGCCTGACCGCTGCGCGCTTCGTTCCCGATCCGCACGGCGCGCCGGGCGCGCGGCGCTATCGCGCCGGCGACCTCGCGCAACGCCAGGCCGACGGCGAAATCCACTATCTCGGCCGCGCCGACCAGCAGATCAAGATTCGGGGCTTCCGTATCGAGCCCGGCGAGATCGAGGCCGCGCTGCGTGCGCATCCTGCGGTGCGTGATGCTGCGGTCGTCGCCGATGACGATGCGCAGGGCAATGCACGGCTCGTTGCGTATGTCACGCGGCGGCGCGGGGATGGTCCGGATAACTTCGATGCCGGCAGCAACGGCGATGTTGGCGATGTTGGCGATGTTGGCGATGTTGGCGATGTCAGCGATGTCAGCGGTGTCAGCGATGTCAGCGATGTCGGCGATGTCGGCGATGTCGGCGATGTCGGCGATGTCGGCGATGTCGGCGATGTCGGCGATGCCGGCGATGTCGCACTCGCCGCCGCCCTCCGCACCCACCTCGCCGCGCGCGTGCCGGCCCACATGATCCCCGCGCACTTCGTCGTGCTCGATGCGCTGCCGCTCACCGTCAACGGCAAGCTCGACCGCCGCGCGCTGCCCAAACCCGAAGCCGTCTCCGCCGACGCCAACGCCGACCGCGAGCCGCCCGCCACGCCCACCGAGCGCCTGCTCGCCGATATCTGGGCGCGCGTCCTCGGCCGCGCGCCCGCCCGCCACGACAGCTTCTTCGCGCTCGGCGGCGACAGCATCGCATCGCTCAAGGCGCTGAACGCGGCGCGTCAGGCGACCGGCCTCGACCTGCCGCTGCAGGGCATGTTCACGCAGCCGACGCTGCACGCGCTCGCCGCGTGGATCGATGCGCTCGCGGCCGACGCGCGCGAAACGGGCGCGCCGACGCCGTCGCCCGTGCGCCGCGCACCGCGCGTGCGCGCGCGGGTTTCCGCCGGGCCGGACGGCTCGCACCACACGACTCTCGACAAGATCCTCTGAGATGACGCACACGAACCGCGCTCCGCTCGACACGCACGACGTCTTCGTCTTCCCGCAATCGCGCGCGCAACGGCGCCTGTGGATGCTGGCCGAACTCGACCCGGATTCGACCGCCTACGCAATCCCGCTCGCGCTGCGCATCGTCGGCGCGCTCGACGCCGACGCCCTCGCGCGCAGCCTCGACGCGCTCGTGCGCCGGCACGAAATCCTGCGCACGAGCTACGGCGCGGTGGACGGCCAGCCGATGCAGTTCGTCCACGAGTCTGCCGCCTTCGAACTGGCGCGCGAGCCGCTCGCACGCGACGCGCTGCCCGCGCGGCTCGCGGCCGAGGCAGCCACGCCGTTCGACCTGCGCCGCCCGCAGATGCTGCGCGCGGCGCTCTTCGAACTCGCGCCGGACGAGCACGTGCTGTCGCTGGTGATCCATCACATCGCATGCGACGGCTGGTCGCTCGACCGGATCGTCGGCGAGCTCGACGCGCAATACGCGTACGAAACCGGCGCCGCGGCCGGCGCGCCCGACGAACCGGCGCTCCAGTACGGCGACTATGCAACATGGGAGATCGAGGCCGGCGACGCGTTGACGGCCGACGTCGGCTTCTGGGCGGAACGGCTCGCGCCGCTCGCGCCGTTCCCGTTTCCGCGTGCGGCCGACGCCGCGCCGCCGCGCGAGCCCGCCGCGCCGCCCCGCCGCGACACGCCGGGACGCACGACGCAGCGCGCGCTTGCCGCCGCGCTGGCCGGGCGCGTCGAGCAATGCGCGCGCGACGCCGACACGACGCCGTTCGTCGTGCTGCTCGCCGCCTTCGCGGCATTGCTGCATCGCGCGAGCGGCGCGACGCGGCTCGCGGTCGGCACGCCGGTCGCGAACCGGCTGCGTCCCGAATTCGAGCCGATGATCGGCTTTTTCGCGAACACCCTCGTGCTCGACATCGACGTGTCGGGCGAGCCCGATTTCGCGACCCTGGTCGCGCGCTGCCGCGGCGTCGTGCTCGAGGCATTCGCGCATACGAACGCGCCGTTCGACGAAGTCGCGCGGCGGCATGCGCGCGATGCGGTCGACACGCCGCTCTTCCACGCGTTGTTCGCGTTGCAAAGCGCGCCGCTGCGCATGCCGCGGCTCGGCACGCTGTCGATCGACGTCGTGCCCGTGTATCCGGCCGCCGCGAAATTCGACCTGACGCTGATGCTCGAACCGCGCGCGGACGCGTTGCATGCCGCGCTCGAACATCGCTGCGACGTGCTCGATGCGCAGACTGCCGATACCTGGCTGGCGAGTTTCGCCGACCTGGTCGACGCCGTGCTGCGCGCACCGCACGAGCCGATCGCACGGCTGCCGCTGCCTGAACTCGCGCCGCCGCCGCCGGCCGTGCCGTCGCCCGCCGGGCCAGTCGTGTCGGCAGCAACGCGCGCCGGCGACGACGGCGGCCGCAGCGGCAACCCCGATGCCGACGCCGATGCCGCACCCCGCCGCACCCCGCCCGCCACCCCCACCGAGCGCGCGCTCGCCGACGTCTGGGCCCGTATTCTCGGCCGCGAACCGGGCCGCGACGACAGCTTCTTCTCGCTCGGCGGCGACAGCCTGAGCGCGCTGCGCGCGATCGTCGAAGCGCGCGGCAAGGGCCTGCACCTGACGCCCGCCCAGATGCTCGGCGGCGTCAGCCTGCGCGCGCTCGCCGACGCGCTCGATCACGAACCGCTCACGCATGCGCCGCTTGTCGCAACCCGCGACGCTGCAGGCGAGCCGTGCGCCGACGACGCGCTGCCGCCGACGCCGATCATCGCGTGGTTCGCGCAGCTCGGGCTCGCCGCCCCGAATCATTGGGCACAGACGATCGTCGTCGAAACGGCGCACGCGATCGCGCCCGAGCCGCTGCGCGATGCGTTGCGGCAACTCGCCGCGCAGCACCCGGCGCTGCGCCAGCGCGTCACGCTCGACGCGGGCCGCGCCAGCGTCGCGTTCGAGCCGGACGACGGCGGCAACGGCGGCGACGGCGGCGAACAGCGCACGCCGGAACGCTTCCCGCTCGACGTCTGCACGGTCGCGAGCGATGACGAAGCACGCGACGTGATCGCCTCGCTGGCCGCGCGCCTCGACCTGCGGCACGGCCCGCTCGCACGCGCCGCGCTGATCGGCCGGGACGGCGCGCCGCCGCTGGTCGCGCTCGCCGTCCACCACGTCGCCGTCGACGCGCTCTCGTGGTCGGTGCTGCTGCACCAGCTCGCCGCGTCGCTCGGCGGCGATGCGCCGCCGCCCGCCCCGGCCGCGTCGCTCGCGCACTGGCATCGCGCCGCGAGCGCCGCCGCGCTGGCGGCCGACCCCGCACCGTGGCTCGCGCTCGCCGCGCGCGGCTTCGCGGCGCTGCCGACCCGCTCGGACGCGGTCGCCCCAGGGTCCGAGGCGGACACGCGCGTCGACACATGGCGCCTGTCGCCCGCGCAGACCACGCGCCTGCTGGACAGCGGCCCGGCCGGCGGCCGCTCGCGCACGCAGGCGATCCTGATCGCGTCGCTGTGCGCGGCGCTCGCGCCCGCGCTCGACAGCGAGCGCGTCGCGCTCACGCTCGAACATCACGGCCGCGACGGCGAACACGGCGTGGACGTGTCGGCGCTCGTCGGCTGGTTCACCGCGCTCAGCCCGATCGTGCTCGACGACTGCCTGCGCGACGCGCCGCTCGACCTGCTCGCGCGCGCCGCCCATGCGCTCGCCTCGCTCGCGCCGCGCCGCCACGAATACGGCCTCGTGCGCTGGCTCGGCGCGTCGCAGGACGCCCGGCAACGGCTCGACGCCGCGGGGCTGCCGGAGATCAGCTTCAACTTCCTCGGCGTGATCGGCCGCCCGGCGAACGGCACGTTCGCGCTGCGCCCGGACCTGATCGCCGGCGAGCGCGACGGCGCGAACCGCCGCAGCTTCACGCTCGACGTCGTCGCCAGCGTGATCGACGGCGAGCTGCGGATGGACTGGCGCTATTCGCCGAAGGTGCTCGATCCGCAGCACATGCGCGACGCGGCGCAGCGCTGGATCGCGCGGCTCGACGCGCTGCTCGACGCGATCGCCGCCGCGCCGCGGCTGGCGGCCGACCATCCGCTCGCGCGCCTCGCGCAGCACGAGATGGACGAACTCGCCCCGGCGATCGCCGACGCGGCGATCGTCGCCAGCCTCACGCCGCTGCAGGAAGGCATGCTGTTCGAGGCGAGCGCGCACCACGCGTCGACCGCGTTTCACGAGCAGATCACGGCGGCGGTCGACGGCCCGCTCGACCTGCCGCGTTTCGTGGCCGCGTGGCAGACGATGCTCGAGCGGCACGACGCGCTGCGCGCGGGCTTCGTCGCGCGCGCGGGCGGCCGGCCGATCCAGTTCGTCGGCGCGCAGGCGGCGCTGCCCGTCACGCGGCTCGACTGGTCCGATGCAAGCACGCCCGCCGAACAGGACGCGCGGCTCGCGCAATGGCTGCGCGACGACGCCGCGCAACCGTTCGACCTGTCGCACCCGCCGCTGATGCGGCTCGCGATCGCCACGCTCGGCCCGCAGCGCCATCGCTGGCTGTGGAGCTTCCATCACATCCTGCTCGACGGGTGGTCGATTCCGGTGTTCTTTCGCGAGCTGATCGCAATCTACGCGGGGCGCGACGCAGCATTGCCGGCGCCGCGCCGGTTCGCCGATCATCTCGCGTGGCTCGCGCTGCGCGCACCGGGCACCGCACACGAGGCATGGCGCGCCCGGCTCGCGGGGCTGGCGCCCGCGCGTCTCGCCGCGCCCGCGCGAGGCCCGGCTCGCCACGCGCGCCGCGACGTCACGCTCACGCGCGCGGCGAGCGGCGCGATCGAGCAGCTCGCACGGGGCGCGGGCGTCACGCCCGGCACCGTGTTCAACGCCGCGTGGGCGCTGTTGCTCGCGCGCAGCGGCGTCGGCGCGGACGTCGCGTTCGGCGTCACGCTGTCGGGCCGCTCGAGCGGCGCGCCGGGCGCCGACGCGATGATCGGCCTGTTCATCAACACGCTGCCGCTGCGCGTGACGCTCGCGCCGGTGCAGACCGTCCGCGGCCTGCTCGCCCGCGTGCAGCAGGCGCTCGCCGAACTGCACGCGAGCGAGCACGAGCGCCTGTCCGACATCCTGCGCGCGGCCGGCGCGGATACCAACGACCTGTTCGACACGCTCGTCGTGTTCGAGAACTATCCGGTCGAAGGCAATTTCGCCGCGCCCGGCGGGCTCGTGTTCGCGCGGCCCGATTATCACGAGCACACGAACTACCCGGTGACGCTCGCGATCATCCCCGGCGAGTGCTTCGAACTGCGGCTCGAATACGACGCGAACCGCTACCCGGACGCGCAGGCGGCTGCGCTCGTCGAGCGGCTCGCGCGGCTCGTCGAACGGTTCGCCGCGACGCCCGGCGCGACGCTGGCCGAAATCGGCGACGAACCGGCCGCACGGCACGCAGACGGCGCACGCGACGTGCCCGCCTTGCCCGCCCCGCATGACGGATACGACGGCGCGCCGCCGCTCGCGCACGCGCTGTTCGAGCGCGCGGCGGCGCGCCGGCCCGACGCCCCCGCGCTGATCACGCCAACCGACACGTTGACCTACGCCGCGCTCGCGCGCCGCGCCGGCGCGATCGCCGCGCGGTTGCGACGGCTCGGCGCCGGACCGGGAACGGTCGTCGGGATGATGCTGCCGCGCGGCGTGAACGCGATCGCGTCGCTGCTCGGCATCCTGAAGGCGGGCGCCGCCTATCTGCCGCTCGATCCGCACTATCCGGCAGCGCGCCTGGGCTACATGCTGCGCGACGCCGGCGCGCGCGTCGTGATCGGTGCGGCCGAATCCGGAGCGACGGCGCTCGACCTGGACGGCATCGTCACGCTGCATATCGCCGACCTGCTCGAATCCGGCGACGAATCCCGCGACGAATCCGGCGACGATGCGGCACCGCTCCCCGCGCCGCCTTCGTCGAGCCTCGCCTACGTGATCTACACGTCCGGCTCGACCGGCGAGCCGAAAGGCGTCGGCGTCACGCACGCGGGCATCGCGAACATGTGCCGCGCGATGCACGCCGGCTTCGCGGTCGACGCGCAGAGCCGCATCTTCCTGTTCCCGCCGCTCACGTTCGACGCGTCGGTCGCGGAAATCTTCACGGCGCTGTCGACCGGTGCCGCGCTCGTGCTGCCGCCCGAAGGCGCGAAGCAAAGCGACACGTCGAGCGCGCTGATCGACGCCGCGCGCGCGGGCCGCGTCACGCACGTGACGCTGCCGCCGTCGCTGCTCGCGGCGCTCGACGATGCCGACCTCGCCGGCGTCAGGACCATCGTCGCCGCGGGCGAAGCCGCGCCCGCCGGCCTGCTCGCGCGCTGGGCGCGCGGCCGGCGCGTCGTCAACGCATACGGCCCGAGCGAAGCCACCGTGTGCGCGAGCCTGCACGTGTGCGACGCGCACGAGCCGCTGCCGCCGATCGGCGCCGCCATCGAAGGCGTGCGCACCGTCGTGCTCGACGATTGGCTCGGCGTGGCGCCGGTCGGCGTCGCGGGCGAGATCTGCGTGGGCGGCCCCGCGCTCGCACGCGGCTATCTCGGCCGCCCCGGCCTCACCGCCGCGAGCTTCATACCGGACCCGGCAGCGGCCGAGCCGGGCGCACGCCTGTATCGCACCGGCGACCGCGGCATGCTGCTCGCCGACGGCACGATCCGCTATCTCGGCCGCGCCGGCGGCCATGTGAAGCTGCGCGGCTACCGGATCGATCCGGACGGCATCGCCGGCGTGCTGCTGCGCGACGCGTCCGTGCGCGAGGCGCTTGTCGACGTGACCGAATACGGCCGCCGCCCGGAACTGACCGCGTTCGTGATTCCGCGCGACGCCACGCTCGACGTCGACGCGCTGCGCGCTCACGCGGCGCGCGCGCTCGCGCCGCACGAGGTGCCCGCGCGCTTCGTGGTCGTGCCGGACTGGCCGCTCACGTCGTCGGGCAAGATCGATCGCGCGACGCTGCGCGACGCGCACGCGCCTGCCCCGCGCACGGATGCGGCAGTGGACGCCGTGGCCGACGCGCCGCGCGACGACGTCGAGCGCTGGGTGCGCGACGCGTTCCGCCAGGTGCTCGGCGTGCCCGACGCGCGCATCGACGACGACTACTTCGCGCTCGGCGGCGACTCGATCCTCGCGTTGCAGGTCGCCGCGACGATGCTGCGGCACGGGATCAAGATCGGCGCGGGCGAGGTGCTCGAACTGCGCACGCCGCGCGCCATCGCCGACGTCTGCCGGACGCGCGCTGCGGCCGACGCGCGCGCGCTTGCGCCCGAGCCGGAACCGGAAGCGGCCGACGTGCCGCTCGCGCCGATCCAGCGCTGGTTCCTCGAACGCGGCGGCGACACGCCGCGGCGCTTCACGCTCGACGTGCGGCTCGCCTTCGCGGCGCCGCCCGATCCCGACGCGCTCGCCCGCGCGCTCGCGGCGCTCGCGCTGCGTCACGACGCGCTGCGGCTGCGCGTCGCGCACCGCGAGGACGGCTGGCGGCAACACTACGCGGCGCGCGACGGCGCGGCGCTGCTGCCGCTCGCGATCGCGCCCGCCCCGCTCGCCGACGACGCGGCGCTGGCCGCGTACGCGGCCACGCTGCAAGCCGGGCTCGATCCGGTGCACGGCCCCGCCGCGCGGGCCGGCTACGTGCCGCACGGCCCGGCCGGCGCGCCGGAGCTGATCGTCGTCGCCCATCACCTGGTGGTGGACGTCGCATCGTGGCGCATCCTGCTCGCCGATCTCGACGCCTGCTACGGCGCCGCGCGGCGTGGCGAAGCGCCGCCCGCCGCGCCGCGCACGACGAGCTACCGCCGCTGGAACGACATGCTCGCCGCGACGGCGGGCGCGCGCGACACCGAGCGCGGCTTCTGGGAAACGATGCTGGCCGCGACACCCCGCGATGCGGACGACACCCTCGGCGTGCCCGGCCGCGTCGACGCGCTCGACAGCGTGCGGCTCGTGTTCGACGCCGCGCTCACCGGCCAACTGACCGGTGCGCTCAATCGCGTGCACGACACCCGCACGCAGGAATTGCTGCTCGCCGCGCTCGCGCACGCGTGGGGACGCTGGACGAGCGGCGCCGCGCTGCGGCTCGACGTCGAAGGCCACGGCCGGCAGGTGCCGGCGGGCGTCGACGCCGACCTGTCGCAGACGGTCGGCTGGTTCACCTGCGTCTATCCGCTGCGCATCGAATCCGGCGGCGACTGGGATGCATCGATCAGCCGCGTCAAGACGCTGCTGCGCGCGGTGCCCGACGGCGGCGTCGGCTTCGGCGTGCTGGCCCGGCACGGCGCGCTCGTCGATGCGCATCCGCGCGCCGTCAGCTGGAACTATCTCGGCACGGCCGCCGACGGCGATGCCGGCGCGCTGCCCGAACTCGGCGCGCGCGTCGCGGGCGGCCTGCCCGACGGCCGCGCACCGGGCGACCCGGTGCTGCATCCGCTCGCGATCGACGCGGCGATCGCGGCCGGCGCGCTGTCGATCCGCTTCGCGTACAGCGGCGCGCGGCGCGACGCCGCCGCGCCGCCCGACATCGGCCGGCTCGCCGCGCTGACGGACGACGCGATCCGCTCCCTGTGCCACCACCTCGTCGCGCGACTCGACGCGCTGCCCGCGGCGCCGCAACCGTCTGCTCCACCGCTTCCGGGCGGCGAGCAACTGCGGCCCGCCGAACTCGACGCCCTGCTTCTCGACCTTACGGATACCGAATGAGCCAAGCGCAGATCCGCCCCGCCGTTTCCGACCCGCGCTCCACGCCTGCCGTGGAGCGCATCATCGGACTGTCGCCGCTGCAACGCGGCATGCTGTTCCATGCGCTCGCGGCCCCCGACAGCCCGGCCTATCTCGAGCAGATCGTCTGCCGGCTCGACGGCGACGTCGACCCGGAACGCTTCCGGGCCGCGCTCGCGGCGCTCGTGCGCCGCCACGAAGCGCTGCGCAGCGCGTTCGTCACGCGCGGGCAGTCGGAGCCGCGGCAAGTCGTGTTCGCCGACGCGACGGTGCCGCTCATCGTCGAGGACTGGCGCGCCCGGCCCGCCGCCGCGCGCGCCGAAGCGCTCGAGCACTTCGCCGCCGAACAGCGCCGGCAGGGCTTCCGGCTGAACCGTCCGCCGCTGATGCGCATCGCGTTGATCCGCGAAGAGGACGCCCGCTGGACGCTCGTGTGGACCCACCATCACGTGATCATCGACGGCTGGTCGCTGCCGCTCGTGCTGAAGGATTTCCTCGCGCTCTACGCGGATGCAGCGCACGCGGCGCCGCCCGCCGCCGCGCGCTTCGCCGACTACGTCGACTGGCTCGGCGCGCAGGATCCCGCGCGCGACGCCGGCGCGTGGCGCGCGCTGCTCGACGGCGCGAGCCTGCCGATGCCGCTCGGCGTCGATCGCCCGGCGCGGCCCGGCGAGGACGGCAAGGACATGCGCGTGCTGCGCGCCGAACTGGGCGCGACGGACGTCGCGCGGCTCGCGGCGGCGGCGCGCGTGACGGTCGGCACCGTGCTGATCGGCGCGTGCGCGCTCGTGCTGAGCCGACTCGCGCGCGCCGACGAAGCCGTGTTCGGGCTCGTGCTGTCGGGCCGCGCCGCGCCCGTCGACGGCATCGAGCAGATGGTCGGGCTGCTCGCGAACACCGTGCCGTTCCGGATCGCCGTGCCGGATGCGGCCGGCATCGTCGAATGGCTCGGCGAAGTGCAGCGCGGCCAGCACGGGCTGCAGCGGCTCGCGCACTGCGCGCTGCCCGACGTGCGCGACGCGGCCGGCGTCGCGTCGGACCGGCCGCTCTTCGAATGCCTCGTCGCCGTCGACAATTTCCCGCTGCAGGACGCGCTCGGCGCGGCCGACGCCGGCTTCCGGATCTCGGACGTCCGGCAGGAAGAGCACACGCATCTGCCGCTCACGCTGAGCTTCGCGCCCGGCCCGGAGCGGATCGGCGTGAAGCTCGGCTTCGACGCGGCGCGCATCGACGCGCCCGCCGCGCAGGGCGTGCTGGACGCGCTGCTGCATGTCGTGCGGACGTTCGCGGGCGATGCGTCGGCGTCGCTGCGCGAAGTGGGATTGCGGCCGGAGCCGGTCACGCCGGCGCTGCCAGCCGCTGCCGCTCAGCCGGCATCCGACCCGGGCCTCGCGCACCGCTTCCTCGCCGTCGCCGCCGACGCCGGCGAGCGCATCGCCGTCACGCATCCGGGCGGCCAGGCGTCCTACGCGCAACTCGCCGCGCAGGCGCGCGCGATCGCCGTGCGGCTGCGCGACGCGGGGCTCGCGCGCGGCGATCGCGTCGCGCTGCTGCTCGAGCGCGACGCATCGGCCGTCGCCGCGATGCTCGGCGTGCTGCTCGCGGGCGGCTGCTACGTGCCGCTCGACAGCACGCATCCGGACGAACGGCTCGCGTACCTCGTCGCCGACAGCGGCGCGCGTCACCTGCTCGCCGTGCGCGCGACCGCGGCGCGCGCGCCGCAGGGCTGCGACATGCTGCTGCTCGACGACGTCGGCGCGTGGCCGGCGCCGGCCGACGCGGCGTTCGCGCCCGTCGGGCGCGACCAGCCGGCCTACGTGATCTATACGTCGGGCTCGACCGGCCAGCCGAAAGGCGTGCTCGTGAGCCACGACAACGTCGGCCGCCTGTTCGACGCGACCCGCGCCCACTTCGGCTTCGGTCCGGACGACACGTGGAGCTGCACGCATTCGTTCGCCTTCGATTTCTCGGTGTGGGAGCTGTGGGGCGCGCTGCTGCACGGCGGACGCGTCGTGATCGCGTCGCGGGAAACCGCGCGCGATCCGCACGCGCTGCTCGCGCTGCTCGGCGCCGAGCGCGTGACGATGCTGAGCCAGACGCCGTCGTCGTTCCGGATGCTCGACGACGCCGACGCGCGGCTGCGGCCCGCGCTCGCGCTGCGCCACGTCGTATTCGGCGGCGAGGCGCTCCATCCGCGCGATCTCGCCGGCTGGATCGCGCGGCGCGGCGACGCGGCGCCGTGCCTCGACAACATGTACGGCATCACCGAGATCACCGTGCACGCGACGCTGCGCCCGATGCGCGCGCGCGACGTCGAGACCGACGCGTCGCCGATCGGCGAGCCGCTCGCGGATCTGACGATCCGCATCGTCGACGCGTGCGGGCACGACGTGCCCGACGGCGCGACCGGCGAGATCCTGATCGGCGGCGCGGGCGTCGCGCTCGGCTACCTGAACCGGCCCGAGCTCACCGCGCAGCGCTTCACGGGCGACGGCGCGGCACGCGTCTACCATTCGGGCGACCTCGCGCGGCGCGACGCGAACGGCGAGCTGGTGTACGTCGGCCGCGGCGACGACGCGCTCAAGATCCGCGGCCACCGGATCGAGCCGAACGAAGTGCGCGCGGCGCTGCTCGCGCACCCGGGCATCGCCGACGCATTCGTCGCGGCCGAGCCGGGCGGGACACACGCGCGGGACGCGCGCCTGTGCGCGTGGTTCGTCGCGCAGCCCGGTGCGGCAGTCGACGTCGACGCACTGCGCCGCCATCTCGACGCGCGGCTGCCCGCGCACGAAGTGCCGTCGTTCCTGATCGCGACGCCCGCATTCGCGCTGACGCCGAACGGCAAGCTCGACCGACGCGCGCTGCCCGCGCCGGCGCAGGCGGCGAGCACCCGCGTCGCGCCGCGCAACGCCGACGAGGAAGCGCTCGCGGCCGTCTGGCGCGAAGCGCTCGGCGTCGACGCCGTCGGCGTGCGGGACGACTATTTCGCGCTCGGCGGCGATTCGATCCGCAGCATCCGCGTGGCTGGCCTCGCACGCGAGCGCGGCTTCGAGATCGACATCGCGGACCTGTTCCGGCATCGCACGATCGAGGCGCTGCTCGCCGCGAAGCCGCGCGCGCGCCAGGGCGAGGGCGCGCCGGCACCGCGCGATGCCGCGCCGGGCGCCGCTCAGCCCGCCCCGCTGCCCGCCCCGCCGTTCTCGCTGATCAGCGACGACGAGCGCCGCCGCCTGCCGGCGGACGTCGAGGATGCGTACCCGCTCGCGCGCCTGCAGGCGGGCATGCTGCACCACGCCGAATCGGGCGACGAGCGGGACCTGTATTACGACGCGATGTGCTTCCACGTGCGGGCACGCGTCGACGCCGCCCGCGTGCCCGCCGCGCTCGACGCGCTCGCGGCCGCGCATCCGGCGCTGCGCACGCGCTTCCTGCTCGACGGCGTCGAGCGCCCGCTGCAGCTCGTCCATGCGCATGCGACGCCGCAGGCCGAGATCGAGGACCTGAGCGCGCTCGACCCGCTCGAACGCGAGCGCCGCTTCACGGCGCTGCTCGCGCGGCTGCGCGCCGAGCGCTGCGACCCGCGCCGGCCGCCGCTGCTGCGCTTCGTGCTCCAGGCGCTCGGTCGCGACGAATGGCAGATCGGCATCGCGTTCCATCACGCCATTCTCGACGGCTGGAGCGTCGCGCGGCTGCTCGCCGATTTCGCGACGCTCGTCGGCGGCGGCGAGATCGCCGCGCCGGCCACGCCGTACCGCGAATTCGTGCGGCTCGAGCAGGCCGCGCTCGACAACGCCGACACGCGGCGCTTCTGGGCGGAACGGCTTGCCGGCGCGCCGTCGGCCGCGTTGCCGCGCTGGCCGCGCGCCCCCCGCGATCCGCACACGCCGCGCGCGGGCCGGCACGAGCGCGCGCTGCCCGCCGCCACCGCCGCCGCGCTGCGCGCGCACGCGGAACGCAACGGCCTGCCGCTCAAGTCGCTGCTGCTCGCGATCCACCTGCAGGTGCTGTCGCTCGCGAGCGGCGCGCGCGACGTCGTGACCGGCCTGGTCTCGAACGGCCGCCCGGCCGAAACGGACGGCGCCGCGATGGTCGGCCTGTTCCTCAACACGCTGCCGTTCCGGCTGGACGTCGACGCGCACGACTGGACGAGCCTGGCGCGCACGGCCGGCGCCGCCGAAGCCGACCTGTTCGCGCATCGCCGCTACCCGATGGCCGCGATCGCGGGCCTGCTCGCGCCGGGCAACGGCGCGGCGCGCTTCGACACGTCGTTCAATTTCGTCGACTTTCATGCGTACGACGCGCTGCGGCGCGACGGCGCGCTGACGGTCGTCGAGGCCCGCAGCCACGAGGCGGTCGAGATTCCGTGCGCGACGACGTTCGCCGTCACGCGCGCGAACGACGGCGCGCGCGGCATCACGGTCTCGCTGTCGTACGATCGCGACGCGTTCTCCGACGCGCAGATCGCGTGGCTCGCGGATCGCTACGTGCAGGCGGCCGACCATTTCGCGGCGCGGCCGGACGATGCCGGCGCGCGCTTCGCCGCGGCCGACGCCGCCGCGCTGCGTGCGTCGCAGGGCGCGCCGGCCGACCTGCCGGCGGGCGACCTGCTCGCCCGCGTGCGCGCCGTGGCCCGCGCGCATCCGCAGCGCCGCGCAGTGCGCGGCGTCGATGCGCAACTCGATTTCGCGTCGCTCGATGCCGCGTCCGATGCGCTCGCCGCGCGCCTCGTCCAGCGCGGCGTCGGCGCGGACACGGTCGTCGCGATCGCGCTCGCGCCGGGCGACGTGCGTGTCGCGGTCGCGCTCGTCGGCGTGCTGAAGGCCGGCGGCGCGTACTGCCTGCTCGACATCGAGCGCCTGCCCGCCGCACGGCTGCAAATGACGCTCGACGAAGCCCGGCCGGCGCTCGTCGTCGCGACCACGGCGACGGCCGCGCAACTGCCCGCGCCGCACGCCGACGTGCTGCTGCTCGACGACTTCCGCGCGACCTCCGGCGACGCCGCGCCGATCGCGCGCGACGTGCCCGACGATGCGCTCGCCTACCTGATCTTCACGTCGGGCTCGACGGGGCGGCCGAAGCCGATCGCCGTCTCGCGCGGCGCGCTCGCGAACCACATGCGCTGGATGGCGGGCCGCTTCCCGCTCGACGCAGCCGATGTCGTGCTGCAGAAGACGCCGGTCAGCTTCGACGCGTCGGTGTGGGAATTCTGGGCGCCGCTCGCGAGCGGCGCAACGCTCGCGCTCGCGCCCGCCGACGCATCGCGCGACGTGAACGCGCTCGCCGACGCGGTCGAGCAAAGCGGCGCGACCGTCGTGCAGCTCGTGCCGAGCCTGCTCGACGTGATCCTCGACGACCCGGCCGCGCTCGCCCGGATGCGGCGCGTGACGCGCGTGTTCGTCGGCGGCGAGGCGCTGCGCGGTACGACGGCCGAGCGTTTCCGGCAAGCGTGGCGCGCGCAGTTGATCAACCTTTACGGCCCGGCCGAGACGACCATCGATGCGACGAGCTGCGTCGTCGTCGATGGCGACGCCGCGCAGGCGGATGCGGCCATCGCGCCGCCGTCGCTCGGCACGCCGATCGACAACGTCGGCGTGTTCATTCTCGACGAGCGGATGGCGCCCGTGCCGCCCGGCGTCGCCGGCGAAATCTGGATCGGCGGCGCGGGGCTCGCGCGCGGCTATCACGGCCGCCCCGGCGAAACCGCGCGGCGCTTCCGGCCGGACCCGCTGCCGGGCGCGAACGGTGGCCGCCTGTACCGCACCGGCGATCTCGCGCGCCGCCTGCCCGACGGCCGGCTCGACTACCTCGGCCGCCGCGATCACCAGCTGAAGCTGCGCGGCTGGCGGGTCGAACCCGGCGAGATCGAAAGCCTGCTCGCGACGCACCCGGCCGTGCGGCGCTGCGCGGTGCTGCCGCGCGCGATGCCGGACGGCAGCGTGCGCCTCGTCGCGTGGATCGAACGGCACGCGGCCGCCGCCGGCGACGCCGCGCCGCCCGACTATCGGCGCTTCCTGGCCGAGCGGCTGCCCGCGTCGCTCGTGCCGGGCGCGTTCGCCGAAACCGCCGACTGGCCGCTGCTGCCGAACGGCAAGACCGATCGCAACGGCTTTCCGTCCGTCGAACCGGCGCGCGACGCCGCGCCGGCGCGCGCGCCGGCCACGCCCGTCGAACAGATGCTCGCGACGATCTGGCACGAACTGCTGCCCGGCCGCACGGCGATCGGCGTCGACGACGATTTCCTCGCGCTCGGCGGCGATTCGATCGTCAGCCTGCAGGTGAGCGCGCGCGCCCGCCAGCGCGGCTGGCAGATCTCGCCGCGCGACCTGTTCGAGCATCCGACGATCGCCGCGCTCGCGCGCGTCGCGGTGCGGGTCGATGCCGACGCCGGCGCCCGGGGCGCGGCGCTGCCCGGCCCGGTGCCGCTCACGCCCGCGCAGGCGCGCTTCTTCGCGCTGAACCAGCCCGCGCCCGCGCACTGGAACCAGGCGCTGATGCTCGACCTGCCGGGCGAGCTCGACGACGATGCGGTGCGCGACGCGCTCGCCGCCGTCGTCGCCGCGCACGACGTATTTCGCGTGCGCTTCACGGTCGGCGGCGACGGCGTCGCGCAGGAACTGCTCGCCGACACGAGCCCGCCGCAAGCGTGGTTCCGTACGGCGCGCGTGCCGGCGGACCATGCCGCCGACGCACTCGCCTCGCTCGCGCGCGACGTGCAGCGCAGCCTCGAGCTCGGCGCGCCGCCGCTGCTGCGCGCGCTCCACGTGCGCGGCTTCGCGGACGGGTCCGCACGGCTGCTGCTGGTGATGCACCACCTGATCGTCGACGGCGTGTCGTGGCGCGTGCTGACGAGCGACCTGCACGACGCGCTGCACGCGCGGCCGGTCGCCGCGCCGCCGTCCGGCTTCGTCGATTGGGCGCGCGCGCAGGCGTGCGCCGCGATCGACGAAGCGGAGCAGCGCTACTGGCGCGAGGCCGCACCGCGCGCCGCGCGCGCGGGCCGGCTCGCGCCGGCGGGCGCGGCACGCTACGCGGACCAGCGCACCGTCGAGCACGCGCTCGATGCCGACCTGACGACGCGCCTCCTGCGCGACGGCGCGACACGGCTGCATGCGAGCGCGCAGGAAATCCTGCTCGCCGCGCTCGCGACGGCGCTCGCCGACGCGGCGCACGCGAGCAGCGTCGGCGTGACGATCGAGCACCACGGCCGGGGCGACGGCGCCGACGCGGCGCTCGTGCGCGCGCTCGGCTGGTTCACGACGCTCTACCCGCTCGCCGTCGAGCGGCTCGACGCGCCGTCGCCGCTCGCGCGCCTGCGCGCGGCAAAGGACGCGCTGCGCGCGGTGCCCGCGCATGGCCGCGGCTACGGACGGCTGCGCGACGCGGCGCCGGCGGACGATCCGCTCGCGACGAGCGCGCTGCCCGACGTCTGCTTCAACTATCTCGGCCAGATCGACGGCGCGCTGCCCGCCGCGTCGCGCATCCGGCTCGCCGGCGAGGACTGCGGCCCGATCGCCGACGACGACAACGATCGCGGCTTCGCGCTCGACATCGTGTCGTTCGTCGCGAACGGCCGGCTGGTCGTGCGCTGGAACTACGACGCGCGGCGCTTCGACGACACGCAGGCCCGCGCGATGGCTGCCCGCGCGCAGGCCGAGCTGCAGGCGCTGCTGGCGGCCGGCGACGCGCGGCCCGCCGTGGCGCCGAGCGATTTCCCGCTCGCGCGCGTGCCCGCGGACGCGCTGCCGGCGCTGCTCGACGCCGAGCCGCCCGTCGTCGACCTGTGGAGCCTCACGTCGACCCAGCAAGGGATGCTGTTCCACGCGCGCGCCGCCGATGCGTCGGCGGGCATCTATCTCGAACAGATCGTCGCGGCGATCGAAGGCGAATGCGACGCGGCGCGCCTCGAGCGCGCGTGGTCGCACGTCTATGCGCGGCACGACGCGCTGCGCGTGAGCTTCGCGTGGCGCGATCTCGACGATCCGGTGCAGCGCGTGCACGCGCCGCAGCCGCTTGCGCTCGAGATCCGCGAGATCGCCGCGCACGCCGATCCCGAGCAGGCGCTCGCCGCATTCCTCGCCGAGGATCGCGCGCGCGGCGTCGATCTCGCGCGGCCGCCGCTGATGCGCGTGACGCTGCTGCGCCGCGACGGCGCGCCGTGGCGGCTCGTGTGGACCCATCATCACGCGCTGCTCGACGGCTGGTCGATGGCGATCCTGCTCGGCGAAGTCGCGCACTGCTATGCGGCGGACGCCGCGGGCCGCGCGCCGTCGCTGCCCGCCGCGCCGTCGTATGCCCGCTTCGTCGCCGCGCGGCTGCGCGTGCAGCATGACCTGCGCGACGCCGAAGCGTTCTGGCGTGCCACGCTCGGCCCGCGCCACGCGCCGCTCGATCTCGGCTTGACGGCCGTGGCCGGCAGCGCCCCGCACGCGGCACAAACGGGCACGGTACGCCGCGTGCTGCCGCCCGAACTGACGGCCGCGTTGAACGCCGTCGCCGCGCGCGAGCGGGTGACGCTCAACACCGTCGTCGAAGGCGCGTATGCATTGCTGCTGTCGCGCGTCGCGCGCAGCCGCGACGTCACGTTCGGCGTCACGTTCTCCGGGCGCGACGCCGAGGTCGCAGACGTCGAGCGCATGGTCGGCGCGCTGATCTCGACGCTGCCCGTGCGCGTCGACTGCCGGCCCGCGCTGCCGGTCGGCACGTTCCTGCGCCAGCTGTTCGCCGCGCAGTCGGAGGTCGGCAGGCATGCGCATTGCAGCCTCGTCGACGTCCAGCGCTGGAGCGGCGCGAGCGCACAGCAGCCGCTGTTCGACAGCGTGTTCGTCTATGAAAACTACCCGGTCGACCGCGACGCGGGCGCGCATGCCGGTGGGCTGCGCATCGGTGCAATCGAGGCGAACGAGGCGTCGAACTATCCGCTGATGCTGTACGTGAAGCCGAATGCGGACGGGCTCGTCATCGACGCGGTGCACGACGCGGCGCGCCTGCCTGCCGCGCGGGCGGGCGCGCTCGTCGATGCGCTCGTCGAGCTTGCGGCGGGTATCGCGTACGGGCGCGGCGATGCGATCGGCGCGCTTGCTTCGTGTGCTGCGGATGGCGCGGTGGCGGTCGCTTCCGCAGGGTCGGCCGATGCCGAAGCCGCGATCGCGCCGGTGTCCGTGCTGCACGACGCCCACGCCAACGCCAACGCCGACACGCTGATCGACCTGTTCGCCCGCGCCCTCGACGCCGCGCCGGCGAGCGCGATCCACGGCCCGGACCGCACCGTCACGCGCGCCGAGCTGTTTGCCGAAGCGGGCGAGCTCGCCGAACGGCTCGTCGCGGCCGGCGCCGGCCCCGGCACGACGGTCGCCGTCTGCCTGCCGCGCGGCGTCGACTTGCTCGCGGCGCTCGTCGGCACGCTGCTCGCGGGTGCCGCCTATGTGCCGATCGATCCGCTGCTGCCCGCCGAGCGCCGCGCGATGATGCTCGCCGACTCGACACCCGTCGCGATCGTCGCGAATCCGGACGGCAACATCGGCGATGTGGCCGTGCCGGTGGTCGCGCCGTCACGCGCACCCGCCGCCGCCGATGGCCTCGCCGCCGCGCGCACCGCGCTCGCCCGCGCCCGCCGCGCGCATCCGGCCGCGCTCGCCTACACGATCTTCACGTCGGGCAGCACGGGCCGCCCGAAGGGCGTCGACGTGCGCCGCGGCGCGCTCGTCAATCTGCTGCGCAGCTTCGCCGCGCGCTTCCCGCTCGGCCCGGACGACGTGCTGACGAGCGTGACGACCGTGTCGTTCGACATCGCGGCGCTCGAGCTCTTCCTGCCGCTCGTGACCCGCGCGCACCTCGCGATCGCGGCCGCCGAGACGGCCGCGAACGGCGTCGCGCTCGCACGCGAGCTCGCCGGGCGCAGGACCACCGTGATGCAGGCGACGCCGCTCACGTGGCGCCTGCTGCTGTCGGCCGACTGGCGTCCGCAGCCGGGCTTTCAAGCGTGGTGCGGCGGCGAAGCGCTGCCCGCCGATCTCGCCGCGGCGCTGCTCGCGCGCGGCGTCGCGCTGCTGAACGTCTACGGGCCGACCGAGACGACGATCTGGTCGGCCGCGCTGCCCGTTGCCGATGCGGCCGCAGCCGCGCGCATCGGCGGCGCGCTCGACGCGACGCGCCTGCGCGTCGTCGATGCCGACGGCCACGAGACGCCGCCCGGCGTGGTCGGCGAGCTGACGATCGCGGGCGCGGGCCTCGCGCAGGGCTATACGCGCGCACCGGGCCGCACCGCGCGCAGCTTCCGCCCCGATCCGTTCGCGGCCGAGCCCGGCGCGCGGCTGTATGCGACGGGCGACCTCGCGGTGCGCAACGGCGACGGCACGCTGACGCTGCTCGGCCGCGCGGACGACCAGGTGAAGATCAACGGCTACCGGATCGAGCTCGGCGACGTCGAAGCGCACCTGCGTGCGCTCGACAACGTCGCCGACGCGGCCGCGACGGTCCGGCGCGGCCTCGACGGCCGCGCGTGGGGGCTCGAAGCGCATCTCGTGCTGCGCGACCCGGCCAGGCCGTTCGACGACGCGCCGCTGCGCGACGCGCTCGCACGCCGCCTGCCCGCGTACATGGTGCCGCAGGTCTTCGCGCTGCACGGCGCGCTGCCGCGCACCGCGAACGGCAAGCTCGACCGCCGCACGCTGGCGACGCCGCCCGCACGGCCGCGCGCGGCCGCCCCCGAGCGCGCGGCCGCGAACGCGCTCGAGGAGATGGTATGCGCGCTGTGGCGCCGCGCGTTCGACAACGCGCCGGTCGCGCCCGACAGCGACTTCTTCGACCTGGGCGGCAATTCGCTGCTGCTCACGCGCATCCACGCGCGGGTGATCCAGGTGTTCGGCGTCGAGCCGCCGCTCGGCGACATGCTCGCGAGCCGCACGCCGGCCGACATGGCCGCGCTGATCGAACGCCACGAAAGCGCGCCCGGCGCGGCATCGAAGGTCGCGGCCGCGTGGCTTCGGCTGCGCGACATGTCGCCGGCCGAACGCGATGCGCTGCGGCAGCAGCATGCGGCGCGCACGGCCGCGCAACCGGCGACCGACGCCGTCAACGAGGAGATCGACAATGCGAATTGAAGGAACGACCGCGCTCGTGACGGGCGCGGCAAGCGGCATCGGCAAGCGCTTCTGCGAGGCGCTGCTCGCGGCGGGCGCGGCGCGCGTGATCGCGCTCGACCATCACGCACCGGGCCTGCGCGCGCTCGCCGATACGCTCGGCGCGCCCGCGCGGCTGCGCACGATGGCGGTCGACGTGAGCCAGGAACGCGCGGTCGCGGCCGCGATGGCCACGCTCGTCGACGACGGCCAGGTGCCCGACGTGCTCGTCAACAACGCAGGCGTGCTGCGCGACGGCCGGCTCGCGACGCTCGATGCGCACCGCTACGCGCGCAAGCTGCCCACCGCGCAATGGGGCAGCGTGCTCGGCATCAACCTGACGGGGCCCTTCCTGCTCGCGCGCGAGTTCGTCGCGGCGCGGCTCGAAGCCGACGCGACGCGCGACGGCCTGATCGTCAACATCTCGTCGGTCAGCAGCGCCGGCAACGCGGGGCAGTCGAACTACGCGGCCGCGAAAGCGGGCCTCGACGCGCTGACCCGCACCTGGGCGCTCGAGCTCGCCGAGCACCGCGTGCGCGTCGCGGGCCTCGCGCCCGGCCTCACCGACACGCCGATGGCGGCCACGCTCGATGCCGCGACCCGCGCGCGGCTGATCGACGAGATGCCGCTCAAGCGGATGGTGTCGACCGACGAAATCTGGCTCGGGCTGCGCTTCATCATCGAATGCGACGCCTACGTCGGCCGCACGCTCGCGATCGACGGCGGCGCCGCGTTCGGATGAGCGTCGCCGCGCCTTTCACTTCGGATTACCGATCTTTCGATTTCACAAGGAGAACGCAGATGGCAGACCTCGATCACGACACCGTTTACACGGTCGTCATCAACGACGAAGAACAGTATTCGATCTGGCCGACCTACCGGCCCGTGCCGGCCGGCTGGCGCGAAGTCGGCAAGACCGGCACCGAGGACGAATGCATCGCGTACGTCGACCAGGTATGGACCGACATGCGCCCGCTCAGCCTGCGGCGCTTCCTCGAACAGTCCCAGCCGCAGTCCTGAGCGTCACCCTGCCGATCCCGATGCCGAACCGACGGAGCGTACATGATTCACGATAACGGTCTTGATCTCGATTTCGATCTCGATCTCGCGTTGCTGAAATCGCTGGCGGGCGACGACGTCGCCGCGAGCGCCCCCGACCGCGCGATTCCGCGCCGGCCGCCCGGCACGGACGCGCCGCTGTCGTTCGCGCAGCAGCGCCTGTGGTTCCTGCACGAACTGAACGAAAGCGGCAACGGCTACACGATCGGCAGCGCGTTCCGGCTGCGCGGCGCGCTCGACGAGGCGCTGTTCGTCGAATGCGTCGACGCGCTCGTGCGTCGCCACGACGCGTTGCGCACCGCGATCCGCGTGCGCGACGGCGTGCCCGGGCAGCACGTGTGCGCGCCCGGCCACGCCGACATCGCGGTCGAGGACTGGACCGGCCGCCCCGGCGCCGCGCAGCACGCGACGCTCGTCGAGGCCGCGCGCGCGCTGTTCGCGACGCCGTTCGATCTCGCGGCGGGCCGCCCGTTCCGCCTGCGTGTCGTGCGGCTGTCCGCGCACGAGCACGCGGTGCTGATGCATCTCGATCACCTGTTCGGCGACGCCACGTCGATGAGCATCCTGCTGCGCGAGCTGATCGCGCTGTACGACGCGCGGCGCGCGGGCCGCGCGCACGCGCTGCCGCCGCTCGGCATCACGTATGGCGATTTCGCGGCATGGCAGCGCGCGGGCGGCGAGGACTGGGCGCGCGAGCGCGCGTACTGGCGCACGCAGCTCGCCGGCGCGACGCCGCTCGAGCTGCCGCTCGACGGCGTGCGCGGCGTGCGGCGGGCTCACGCGGCGCACGCCGATCGCCTGCTGTCGTGCACGATCCCCGGCCCCATCGTGACGGCACTCGACCGCCTCGCGCGCGACGAGCGCACGACGCCGTTCGCCGTGCTCGTCGCGGGCTTCATGGCGCTGGTCGCGCGACATGCGCGACAGGACGACATCGTGATCGGCACGTCGGTGTCCGGGCGCGAGCGGGTCGAGACGCAGGCGATGGTCGGCTTCTTCGCGAACATGGTCGTGCTGCGCGGCGACCTGTCCGGCGACCCGGGCCTGCGCGAGCTGACGCGCCGGCAGACGGCCGTGATCCGCGATGCGATGAGCCACGCGGCGCTGCCGTACGACAAGCTGGTCGACGACTTGCGCGTGCCGCGCGAGGCGGGCCGCAATCCGCTGTTCCAGATCGCCGTCACGATGCTCGACCAGCGGCCCGACGCGACCTTCGCGCTCGGCGGCCTGACGGTCGAGCCGATCGTCGCGCAGGAGGCGTCGCGCTTCGATCTCGAACTGTTCTTCGCGCGCGACGGCGACGGCCTCGCGCTCGCGCTGTCGTTCGACGCGGACCTGTTCGAGCGCACGTCGATCGAGCGGCTCGCCGCGCAGTACGTCGCGCTGCTCGAACACGCGGGGCGCGAGCCGGACCTGCCGTTTTCTCGGCTCGCGCTGTCGAGCGGGCTCGCGGGCGCAGTCGCGGCAGTCGATGCCGCACCGGCGCACGCCGCACCGCCCGCCGCGCGCTTCGCGCCGGTTTGCGAGCGCGTGCGCGAGCACGCGCGGGCGCGGCCCGACGCGATCGCGCTGCGCTGCGGCGACGCGACGCTCAGCTACCGCGCGCTCGATGCGCGCGCCGACGCGCTCGCGCATCGGCTCGTCGACGCCGGCTTCGGCGCAGGCACGCGCGTGGGCCTGTGGTTCCGGCCCGGCTTCGACACGATCGTCGCGATGCTTGCCGTGCTGCGCGCGGGCGCCGCGTACATCCCGCTCGACCCCGGCTATCCGGAAGCACGCGTGCTGACGGTGCTCGAGGACGCGCAACCTGCCGTCGTGCTCACCGAGCGCGCGCTCGAGGCCACGCTGCCCGCCGCCGCGCACGCGAGCGCGGCGATCTGGTCGATCGACGACGACGCGCCGCCTGTCGCATCGCCGCCGCCATTGCCCGCGCCCGACCCCGACGCGCTCGCGTACGTGATCTTCACGTCGGGCTCGACGGGCCGCCCGAAAGGCGTGTGCGTGACGGCCCGCAATCTCGCGCGGCTGTTCACGTCGACGGAAACGCTGTTCGGCTTCGACGAGACCGACGTGTGGACGCTGTTCCATTCGACCGCGTTCGACTTCTCGGTATGGGAAATCTGGGGCGCGCTCGCGCACGGCGGCGAACTCGTCATCGTGCCGGAGGCCGTGCGCCGCACGGCCGACGCGTTCTACGACCTGCTGTGCGACGCGCGCGTGACCGTGCTGAACCAGACACCGTCGGCGTTCCGCCAGCTGATCGCCGAAGAGGAGCGCAACGGCCGCGAGGCGGAGCTTGCGCTGCGCCACGTGATCTTCGGCGGCGAGGCGCTCGAACTGGCGAGCCTGCGCGGCTGGATCGACCGCCACGGCGACGACACGCCGGCCCTCGTCAACATGTACGGCATCACCGAGACGACCGTGCACGTCACCTATCGGCGCATCACGCTCGCCGACGCGCGCGGCCGCAACGGCAGCCTGATCGGCGAGCCGCTGCCCGACATGACGATCCGCCTCGTCGACCCGCATCTGCAGCCCGTGCCGCCCGGCATGGTCGGCGAGATTCTCGTCGGCGGCGCAGGCGTGTCGCGCGGCTATCTCGGCCGCGATGCGCTGACGGCCGAGCGTTTCGTCGTCGATGCGGCCGGCGCCCGCCTCTATCGCAGCGGCGATCTCGGGCGCATCGACGCGCACGGCCGGCTCGAATATCGCGGCCGCGCCGATCAGCAGGTCAAGCTGCGCGGCTTCCGGATCGAGCTCGGCGACATCGACGCGGCGCTGCGCGCGCATCCGGCCGTCGCCGACTGCGCGATCGTCGTGACGGGCGCGGGCGACGCCGCGCAGCTCGTCGCGTACGCGGTGCCGCGCGGTGGCGATGGCGGCGCCGATGCAGCGGAGGCCGGAACCGGCGCCGCGCCCGGCTGGCGCGACAGCTTCGACATGATCTACAGCGGCGACGCGGCCGACGACGAGCTGCTCGACATCGTCGGCTGGACCGACAGCTACGACGGCGAACCGATCCCGCGTGACGAGATGCGGATGTGGCGCGACGAAACGCTCGCGCGGATCCGCGAGCGGGCGCCGCGCCGCGTGCTCGAGATCGGCTGCGGCAGCGGCATGCTGCTGCTGCCGCTCGCCGCGTCGTGCGAGCGCTTCGTCGGGCTCGATTTCTCCGCGCAGGCGATCGCGCGGCTCGGCCGCGTCGTCGAGCGGCGCGGGCTGCGCACGGTGACGCTGATCGAACGCGCCGCCGACGCGCTCGACGGCCTCGCGCACGATTTCGACACGATCGTCGTCAACTCGGTCGCGCAATACTTTCCCGATGCCGCCTATGCGCTGCGCGTGATCGAGCGCGCGCTCGACCATCTCGCGCCGGGCGGCCGGCTGATCGTCGGCGACCTGCGCAGCCTGCCGCTGCTGCGGCAGTTCCAGGCGACGAAGCTGCTGCGCCGGCGCGACGGCGCGCGCGAGCGCGCGACGCTGCGCGCGCAGCTGGATCGGCTCGTCGCGCAGGAACCCGAGCTGCTGTTCGATCCGGCCTTGTTCGACGCGCTCGCGGCGCGGCGCGGCGACGTCGCCGACGTCGACGTGCGGCTGAAGCACTTCGCGAGTGGCAACGAGCTCGCGTCGTATCGCTATGACGCGATCATCACGAAGACGGGCGGCGCGGCGGCGGCTCGCGCCGTGCCGGCTGCCGCGCCGCGCGACATCGACGCGGCCGCCGCGGCGGACCTCCGCGTGCTGTGCGACGACGCGCTGCGCGCCGATGCCGGCGTCGTCGTCCGGCGGATTCCGAACGCCCGGCTCGCGCACGCGAACGCGTTCGTCGCGTGGCTCGATGCCGCCGACGACGGCGCGACACTGCCCGACGGCTTCGCAACGACGGCGCCGGACGCGGCGGTCGATCCGGCCGCCGTCGACATAGCGACGTCGGCGGCCGGTGCGGCTTGCCGGCTGCGCTGGTCGGACGGTCGCGCAGATGGCGCGTTCGACGCGTTCGTCGCGCCGCTCGACGCCGCGTCCGGGATGCCCCGCGCGGCGACGGGGGGCGTATCCGATGCATCCGGTGCATCCGGTGCTTCGAACGCGCTTGCGCCGAGCACGGCCTCGCTTTCCGCCGACGCCGACCTGCTGCGTTTCTTCAACGTACCGTTCCGCCAGCCCGACGACCTGCCGCGCACCTTGCGCGCGCATCTGCACAAGCGCCTGCCCGCGCACATGGTGCCGTCCGCCGTGCTGCTGCTCGACCGCCTGCCGCTCACGCCGAACGGCAAGCTCGACCGCGCGGCGCTGCCGTCCATCCATCAGGCAGCGGCCGTCGCCGATACGACGGAGCGCGACACGCGCGATGCGGCGACCGCCACCGAGCGGCTCGTCGCGGCCGTCTTCGTCGAGGTGCTCGGCGTCGCGCGCGTGGGCCGTGCCGGCCACTTCTTCGAACTCGGCGGCCATTCGCTGCTCGCGACGCAAGTGGTCGCGCGGCTGCGTGACGATCACGGGATCGACCTGCGGCTGCGGACGATCTTCGACCATCCGACCGTGCAGGATCTCGCCGCCGCGATCGATGCGGCGGCGAACGCGGATGCGATCGGCGAACCGGCGGAAGCATCGCCGACCGCGCAACCGATGCGGCGCGACAGCGATCGCGCTGAAGCGCAGTCGCGTACGTCGGTGTCGGTGGAGGCGTCCGCGTCTGCGTCTGCGTCTGCGTCTGCGTCTGCGGATGCGTCTGCGGATGCGGATGCGAAGTCGGGGTCGGGGTCGGAGTCGGAGTCGGAGTCGGAGTCGGAGTCGGAGTCGGAGTCGGAGTCGGAGTCGGAGTCGGAGTCGGAGTCGGAGTCGGAGTCGGAGTCGGAGTCGGAGTCGGAGTCGGAGTCGGAGTCGGAGGCAGAGGCAGAGGCGCCGGCGCACAACCCCATCCCCCACCCCGAATCGGAAACCGAAGCCGCCCCGATCCACACCGCCCCGCTGTCATTCGCGCAGCAGCGCTTCTGGTTCCTCGATCGCCTCGCGGGCGACGACAGCGCGCTCTATCACATCGCGTCCGCGCTGCGCCTGCGCGGGCCGCTCGACGTCGCCGCCGCAAAGCGCGCGATCGACGCGATCGTCGCGCGGCACGACAGCCTGCGCACGACGTTCGCGCTCGTCGGCGACGCACCGCGCCAGCGCGTGCACGCCGCGTGGCGCCCGGCCCTGCGCATCGTCGACCTCACCGGCGCGGACGACGCCGCCGTGCGCGACGCGGCCCGCCGCTTCGCCCGCGAGCGCTTCGACCTCGCCGCCGAGCCGCCGCTGCGCGTCGGCCTGCTGACGCTCGGCGCGCACGATGCGCTGCTCGTCGTCGCGATGCATCACATCGTCTGCGACGGCTGGTCGCTCGGCCTGTTCGCGCGCGAGTTCGCGCATGGCTACGCGCACGGCGCGCCGCTGGCGCCGCTGCCGTTCGGCTATGCCGACTACGCGGCGCGCCAGCGCGAAGCGGCGGCCGGCGCACGCCTCGACACGGCGCTGGCCCGCTGGCGGCAGCGGCTCGCGGGCGCGCCCGAGGCACTCGCGCTCGCGACCGACCGGCCGCGGCGCGCGCAGCGCAGCCACGCGGGCGGCAAGGTGTCGTTCACGCTGGACGCCGACGAAACCGCCGCGTTGCGCGCGCTCGCGCGGCAGACGGGCACGACGCTGTTCGTCGTGCTGCTCGCGGGCTACGCGTGGCTGCTCGCGCGCGACGCCGACCAGGACGAGGTCGTGATCGGCAGCCCGATCGCCCAGCGGCCGTCGCGCGACGCCGAGCAGATGATCGGCTGCTTCCTGAACACGCTGCCGCTGCGCTGCGACTTCCGCGGCGAACCGAGCGCGCGCGACGCGCTCGGCCGGCTGCGCGACGTCGTGCTCGACGCGTTCGAATGGCAGGACGTGCCGTTCGAGACGATCGTCGCCGCGTCGGGCCAACCGCGCACGCCCGACCGCACGCCGCTGTTCCAGGCGATGCTCGTGCTGCAGAGCGCGCCCCGGCATGCGATGCGCCTGCCGGGGCTCGAGATCGACGCGTTCGACGACGACGAAACGGCCGCGCAGTTCGAACTCACGCTGTTCGCCCACGAGGACACGGCGTCCGGGCAACTGCGGCTCGACTGGCAATACGACGCCGAGCTGTTCGACCGCGCGACGATCGACGCGCTGAGCGCGCGGCTGCGCCGCCTGTATGCGGATCTCGCGCGCCGGCCCGACACGCCGCTCGCGCGGCTCGACGGCCTCGACGACGCGGCGCGCGCGCAATTGCTCGCCTTCGGCGACCGTCGCGCGGCGCGGCTCGACGCACCGCTCGTGCACGATGCGATTGCACGGCACGCGCGCGCCGCGCCCGGCCATCCGGCGCTGGTCGCATCCGATCGCACGCTCGACTACGGCGGGCTCGATGCCGCCGCGAACCGGCTCGCGCGCCAGCTGCGCGCAATGGGCATCGGCGCTGGAACCGGCGAAACCGGCGCAACCGCCGAAAGCATCGTCGCCGTCGCGCTCGAGCGCTCGATCGACGCCGTCGTCGCGCTCGTGGCGATCCTGCGGGCGGGCGGCGTCTACGTGCCGGTCGATCCGGAGCAGCCGCCCGCGCGCGTGACGACGATCGTCGGCGAGGCAAGGCCGGCGCTCGTGATCACGCGCGCGGCGCTTGCGCCGCGCTTCGCCGATGCGGCCCGCGCGATGCTGCTCGTCGATCGCGACGCCGGCGCGATCGATGCGCGCGACGCGTCGCCGCTCGATGCGCCCGTGCATCCGGACGCGCTGGCGTACGCGATCTTCACGTCGGGCTCGACCGGCGTGCCGAAGGGCGTCGCGATCAGCCATCGCAGCCTGGCCGCGTCGACGGCGGCGCGCCTGCATGCGTATCCGCCCGTGGCGAGCATGCTGCTCGTGCCGTCGCTCGCGTTCGACAGCTCGATCGCGACCCTCTTCTGGATGCTCGCGAGCGGCGGCACGCTGCATATCCCGGACGCCGCCCACGCGCGCGACCCGCGTGCGCTGGCCGCGGCGGTCGAGCACGGCCGCATCGCGGGCTGGCTCGGCGTGCCGTCGCTGTACGCGCTCGCGGTGGACCTGTGCGCGCCGTCGCTCGCGTCGCTCGACGTCGTCGTGCTGGCGGGCGAGACGCTGGGCGCGAACGTCGTCGACGCGCACTATCGGCATGGCCCGGCCTGCACGCTCGCGAACGAATACGGCCCGACCGAGGCGACCGTCTGGGCGAGCGTGCATTTCGTCGAGCGCGCGGCGGCCGGCGCCGCGCCGATCGGCACGCCGATCGCGGGCAGCCGCCTCGTCGTGCTCGATCGCCACGGCGCGCTCGCGCCGGTCGGCGTCGAAGGCGAGCTGGCCATCGGCGGCGCCGGCGTCGCGCGCGGCTACCTGCATCGCCCCGGGCTCACCGCCGCGCGCTTCGTGCCGGACCCGTTCGCACACGGCGAGCGGCTGTACCGCACCGGCGACCGGGTCCGCTGGCGGCGCGACGGCACGCTCGACTTCATCGGCCGGCGCGACGCGCAGGTCAAGCTGCGCGGCATCCGCATCGAGCTGGACGAGATCGACGCGTGCCTCGCGTCGCATCCGCGGGTCCGGCAAGCGGCGTCGCGCGTGCTGTCGCATGCGGACGGCCGGCAGGAACTGATCGCCTACGCGGTGCTCGGCGACGGCGTCGATGCAGGCAGCGCCGACGGCATGCACGGCATCGACGACGTGGCCGACGCGCTGCGCACCCATCTCGCCGCACACCTGCCCGCCGCCGCCGTGCCGGCGCGCGTGCTCGCGATCGACGCGTTGCCCGTCAATGCGAACGGCAAGCTCGACCGCGACCGGCTGCCCGCGCCCGGGCCGGTGCGCGCGGCCGTGCGCGGCGAGGCCGGCAGCCCGACCGAAGCCGCGATGCGCGCGCTGTGGGAGGAGCTGCTCGGCCATCCGGTCGACGCGCTGCAGGCGGACTTCTTCACGCTCGGCGGCGATTCGCTGCTCGCCGTCAAGCTGATCGCGCGGATCGAGCAACGCTTCGGCGTCGCGCTGCCGCTTGCCGACCTGTTCTCGCACGCCGGCATCGAGGCGCTGAGCGCGGCCGTCGATCGCGCCGCGGCCAGGGCTCGCACGCCGCACGCGACACCCGTGCGCGCGGATGTCGCGTCGGGCGCCGCCGTGATCCCGCTGGGCGGCGGCGTGCACGCGCCCCGCGCGACGATCGCGCTGCTGCCCGACATCTCGGGGCTCGTCGTGTCGCTCGTGCCGCTCGCGGCGGCGCTCGGCGCGCGCTATCGCGTGCTCGGGCTGCAGGCGGCCGGGCTCGACGAACGCGCGGCGCCGCTCGCCGACGTCGAGGCGATCGCCGACGCGCATGCACGCGCGCTCGTCGACGCGACCGGGGCGGCGGGCGGAGCAGGCGCGGCGAACGCGCCGCTCGTGCTCGTCGGGTATTCGTGGGGCGCGAGCGTCGCCGCGTGGGTCGCGCGCGCGCTCGAACGCGACGGCGCGGCGCCATGCCTCGTCGTCGCGCTCGACGCGCCGCCCGCGAGCGACGCCGATTTTGCCGCGCAATTGCCCGCCGACGAACCGGGCCTGCTCGAATACATGACGACCGCGCTCACGCAGTCGCTCGGCCGCGACCTGCGGATCGACGCGGCGACGCTCGCGCCGCTGTCGCACGCGCAGCGGATCGACGCGTTCGCCGAACGGCTCAGGGCCAGCGGCGTCGTGCCGCCCGACGTGCCCGCGAGCCGCATCGCGCGGATGGTCGACGTGTACCGCGCGAATCTCGCGGCCGACAAGGCGCTCGCCGGCCGCCCGGCGCCCGCGCCGATCGGCGCGCCCGTCGCCGTCTGGGTGAGCGACGGCGGCGCGCATCCTGCCGGACGCGGTGCGGATCTCGGCTGGTCGGCGCGCACGTCGGCGGGCGTCTCGCTCCATCGCGCGGCGGGCGACCACCTGAGCATGGTGCGCGCCCCGCATCTGGGCGCGCTCGCCAACGCGATCGCCGCGCGCATCGACGCGGCGCTCGACGGGGCCGGCGCGTGCACTGCATCCCGCGATACCGGATTCCAGGAGGGTCACACGTCATGAAAGCCCTGTTCGTCAACGTCTCGTCGGTCGGCCACGTCGTGCCGACGCTCGGGCTCGTGCGCGCGCTCGTGCAACGCGGCATCGAGGTCGCGTATCTCGAGATCGACGCGCACCGCGCGGAACTCGAGGCGAACGGCGCGCGCTTCGTGCCGTTCGCGCCGTTCTCGCCGTATCAGGGGCCGCAGGGCGCGCAGGTGCTGGCGCTGCCCGCGGTGCTCGCGCACTGCGCGGTCGACGCGACGCAAACCGTGCTCGAGGCGATCGACGCCGAGCGCCCCGACATCGTCGTCCACGACCTGCTGTGCACGTGGGGCCGCCTCGCCGCCGATCTCGCGGGCGTGCCGAGAATCGCGTCGGTCGCGTCGGCGGCGCTCACGCGCGACATGCTGACCCGCGAACCGATCGCGCGCGCGTGGCGCGCGGCGGCGGGCGACCCGGGCGCCTTCGACGCGTTCGTCGCGCGCTGCTGGGACGCCATCGGCCGGCGCTACGGCTGCCCGCCCGAGGACGGCGTCTCGACCGCGCTCAACACCGCGCCGACCAACCTCGTCCACCTGTCGCGCACGCTGCAGCCGAACGCGGATGCGTTCGGCGCCGACTATCTGTTCTGCGGCTCCGGCGAGCCCCGGCGGCTCGTCGCGCAGGATTTCGACTGGTCGCGCGTCGGCGCGCGGCCGGTGGTCTATGCGAGCTTCGGCACCGCGCACGATCCGGGCCATGCGTTCTACGCGGCGCTCGCGCGCGCGATGCACGACGTCGACGCGACGCTCGTGGCGGTCGAGAGCCCGTCGATGACGCAGCCCGGGCCGATCGCCTGGCCGGACGGCACGATCGTCTGCGCGAACGGCGCCGCGCCGCAGCTCGCGCTGCTCGAGCGCGCGGCGCTGTTCGTGAGCCACGTCGGCGGCGGCGCGGTGCGCGAGGCCGCATGGACCGGAACGCCCATGCTCGGCCTGCCGCAGACCTTCGAGCAGGACCTGCTGCTGCAGCGCCTGACCGAACACGGCGTGGCGCGACGCCTGTCGCCGGCACCCGACGCCGGCGAGATCGCCGCCGCCGTGCGCGCGATGCTCGCCGACCCGGCGCTGCGCGCGCGCGCCGCGCGCCTTGCCATGTCGGAACGCGCATCGAACGCGCAGCAGCAGGCGCTCGATGCGATCGTCGGCGCGATGCGCGCCCGGCCGCCCTCACACGCGGCGCGGCCTTCGCCGCTCGCCGACGCGAATTGACCCACCCGAAGCACCCGCCGCATTCACCGAAGTCGAGGAAACACGACCATGTTCTACCAGCCCGAGCTGTTCCCCATGATCCCCGCCGTCGCGCACGGCTGGGAAACCATCCTGCGCGAGCTCGACGAACTCGCGCAGGCCGCCTTCATCAAGTGGCCCGAGACGAACATCTACGACGGCAACTGGACCGTCTTCCCGCTCTTCAAGGCCGAGCAGCGCGTCGAGCAGAACTGCCTGCTGTGCCCGGAGACGACGCGCCTGCTCGAAACGGTGCCGGGCCTCGTGAACGCCGGCTTCTCGTCGCTCGCGCCGGGCACCTACATCGGCCCGCATTACGGCTACACGAACGAAGTGCTGCGCTGCCACATCGGCCTCAAGCCGTCGGAGAACTGCGCGATCCGCGTCGGCCCGGACGTGCGCAGCTGGAGCGCCGGCTCGTGCCTCGTGTTCGACGACACCACCGAGCACGAAGCGTGGAATCGCGGCACGAAGACGCGCGTCGTGCTGCTGTTCGACTTCAAGCGCGACCCGTCGCGCACCGTCACGTTCCCCGCCGAGTTCCACACCTACTGAGCACGCCGCCATGTCCACGTTACTCGTCACCGGCTCGGCCGGCCTGATCGGCTCCGAAGTCGTCGAAACGCTCGCGCCCGGCTTCGAACGCGCGATCGGCATCGACAACAACCTGCGCGCCAGCTTCTTCGGCGACGCGGGCGACACGACGCGCCGCCGCGCCCACCTCGAGCGCGCGGTGCCCAACTACGTCCATTACGCGCTCGACGTGCGCGATCGCGCGGGCGTGCTGAAGCTGCTCGCCGACAATCCGCCCGACCTCGTCGTGCACGCGGCCGCGCAGCCGAGCCACGATCTCGCCGCGCGCATGCCGTTCGACGACTTCGACGTCAACGCGGGCGGCACGCTGAACCTGCTCGAGGCGACGCGCCGCGCGAACCCCGAGGCCGTGTTCGTCCATCTGTCGACGAACAAGGTGTATGGCGACGGCCCGAACCGCCTGAAGCTGGCCGAGACGGACACGCGCTGGGTCTACGCGGACCCGGCCGACGCGCTCGGCATCGGCGAGGATTTTCCGATCGACCAGTCGTGCCATTCGGTGTTCGGCGCATCGAAGGTCGCGGCCGACGTGATGGTGCAGGAGTACGGCCGCTACTTCGGGCTGCGCACCTGCTGCCTGCGCGGCGGCTGCCTGACCGGGCCGAACCAGTCGGGCGTGCAGCTGCACGGCTTCCTCAACCACCTGACGCGCACCGTCGTGCTCGGCAACGAATACCGGATCTTCGGCTACCGGGGCAAGCAGGTGCGCGACAACATCCATTCGCGCGACGTCTGCGGCTTCATCCGCGCGTTCTACGACGCGCCGCGCGTGGCCGAGGTCTACAACCTCGGCGGCGGCGCGGACAACAGCATCTCGGTGATCGAGGCGCTCGACGCCGTCGGCCGCGCGAGCGGGCGCAAGCCGGTCACCGCGTACGTCGACGAGGCGCGCATCGGCGATCACATCTGCTACGTCAGCGACCTGACGAAAATCCGGTCGCATTACCCCGACTGGCGCATCACGACGCCGCTCGACGCCCTCATCGACGAGATGGTCGAGCGCCTGCTCGTCGCCGAGGGCATCGGCCGGCCGTCGTATCACGGCGCCTGAGCGCCGCACCCAACCGCGAACGCGGCCGGCTGGCCGCGTCACCGACGTCTTCGAATCAGGAGCGACATCGTGAAGTTCACCCGCAAACGCATTCTGGTCACGGGAGGCGCCGGCTTCCTGGGGTCGCACCTGTGCGAGCGCCTCGTGCGGCTCGGACACGACGTGCTGTGCATCGACAACTATCTGACGGGCGCGAAGGACAACGTCGCGGCGCTGCTCGGCCATCCGCGCTTCGAGCTGCTGCGGCACGACGTGACGCTGCCGCTGCGCGTCGAGGTCGACGAGATCTACAACCTCGCGTGTCCGGCGTCGCCGCAGCACTACCAGCGCGATCCCGTGCAGACGATCAAGACGAGCGTGGTCGGCGCGATCAACGTGCTCGGGCTCGCGAAACGCACGGGCGCGCGCGTGCTGCAGGCGTCGACGAGCGAGGTGTATGGCGACCCCGTCGTCCATCCGCAGCCGGAGAGCTATCGCGGCAACGTCAGCCTGCACGGCCCGCGCGCGTGCTACGACGAAGGCAAGCGCTGCGCGGAGACGCTGTTCTTCGAATATCACCGGCGGGACGGGGTCGACATCAAGGTCGTGCGGATCTTCAACACGTACGGGCCGCGGATGCAGCACGACGACGGCCGCGTCGTGTCGAACTTCATCGTGCAGGCGCTGCGCGGCGACGACCTCACGCTGTACGGCGACGGCAGCCAGACGCGCGCATTCTGCTACGTCGACGATCTCGTCGGCGGGCTGATCCGGATGATGCAGACGCCCGCCGACGTGACCGGGCCCGTCAACCTCGGCAACCCGGTCGAGATCCGGGTGCGCGCGCTCGCCGAGCGCATCGTCGCGCTGACGGGCTCGCGCTCGCGGATCGTCGCGCATCCGCTGCCGGTCGACGATCCGACGCAGCGCTGCCCCGACATCGGCCGCGCGCGCGAATGGCTCGGCTGGGAGCCGGCCGTCGCGCTCGACGACGGGCTGCGCCGCACGATCGAGTATTTCAGCGCGAAGCTCGGCGTGCCTGCGCGCGCGACGGACGACGCGCCGGCGCTCGACGAGCAGCCGGTGCTGATGCCGGCGTCGTGATGGCGTGATGGCGTGATGGCGTGGTGCGGTGGTGCCGTGGTGCCGTGGTGCCGTGGTGCCGTGGTGCCGTGGTGCCGTGGTGCCGTGGTGCCGTGGTGCCGTGGTGCCGTGGTGCCGTGGTGGCGTGACGCCGTGGTGCCGTGGTGCCGTGGTGCCGTGGTGCCGTGGTGCCGTGGTGCCGTGGTGCGGTGGTGCGGTGGTGCGGTGGTGCGGTGGTGCCGTGGTGCCGTGGTGCCGTGGTGGCGTGACGCCGTGACGCCGTGACGCGGTGACGCCGTGATGCCGTGATGCCGCGCTGGGCGTGGCGATCGCGCGGGCCGGGCGCGGTGGACACCCACCGGAGGTATCCGGAATTTCGTGTGTGAGGCGGGTTGAGATTCAGACTCCGATGTTGAATCGTTCCGGGTAAAGCAGTGCGAACTGCGTCATCGCACTCTTCCAATCGTGCCGGGAGCCGGTCCATT
>NZ_CADESW010000019.1 GCF_902830275.1 Burkholderia stagnalis
TCAAGCCAGCCTCGGCTTCCTTCAAGATGCCGATGATCTGTTCTTCGGTGAATCGCTTTTTCATTGCCGTTCCTCTCTGGAACGGACTCTACACCGTCACCGTACTAAACGCGGGGAGCAGGTCAGACGTAGTCGCGTTTCATCGTCTTCACGAAGCTCTCGGCCATCCCATTACTTTGTGGGCTGCACACCGGTGTGGTCAATGGCTTCAGGCCGATGGCCACTGCGAATCGGCGCGTGTCGTCGGCCGTGTAGCCCGAACCGTTGTCGCTCAGCCACTCGATTTCGGACGGTGTATGCAGTTCGTTGCCAAACCGATTTTCCACTGCAGCCAGCATTGACGCTGGTGGCGGCTCAGGCTACTCCAAAGGGAGGCCGAGTCGTACTAGCGGACAGGCTAAGCGCTGAAAAGGAAAGGAAGGGGTATAAAAGTCAACGGGCCTACCTGAAACGGCAAAGGGCACCTCGGCATACCATACATGCGGGAGATATCTCGACGGGCCCCAGCACTCTAGGCATCTCCTGCCTGGACGCCTTTCCTCTCGCCTGAAGATCGCTTTGCTCGTATCTTTCCCTTATCGCGGATGGTCGACTTGGCTAGCTTGGTGAGGTCGCTTGGAGCTCGACGACGCCCGGGAACCTTGACGATAAGCACAAGTCGCGGTTCATTCTCGTTGGGGCGCTGGATCTTCGTCACGGAAAAAAGACTCGTCAAGTGCGGCGTGCCTTGTCGGTTGGGTGTCGCCAGATCAAGTACGAGCAACACACCAAGGCGAATGCTCACGTTTTGATAGTCCGTCGTTTGCGCTGCATAAGAAGTCGCCAACGCGTCGAAGGAGGCGTCCTTCTCTTCGCGCTTTACCTCGATGACCAAACGCTCTGGTCCAGACTTCATGCGAATATCTGCGCGGCCGCTACCGAGGTTGGTCGGCTCAAGATCGCTGCCTGCAGCGTTTGTGGTTAGCCACCGAAAGAAATCTTCCTGAAGCTCATCTTCGTGAGGTAACGATCCATCGTCCCGCTCGAATAGATAAGAGCCACCCGGATCATCGCGGCGAGTGACCTCCATGCGGTGATAAACGAAACGGACAAGCCATGCGATGGCTGCATTGAAAAGCACTCGTCCATTTTCATTATTCCCATAGTCTGGATGCTCCGAAACGGCTTGGCAACACTGCTCGATGATCTGAACTTCGGCCGCCGTCAGGTTCCTGAAGAGCAACGTCACGACGTCTGATAGCGCTATAGAGAGAAATCGTTTCTGCTCGCCGGGAATGGAGGATCGGGAGATGGCGGCGGCGAGAGCATCCTCTGTTTCACTCGCCGCCTCAGAAGGGTTCTGTCGAGGTTTCCCGTGGCCAAGAATGGCTTTGACTTCATCGACCAAGGCGGTCGCGTCGGACGCCCACGCACTATCCGCATTCTGCCGAAGCCACGCTTGCAGCACATGAAGCTGCCCAGCTTGGGTGGCGACAGCATGCTGTATTCGCGGACGGAGCAGTTCTTCGATCGCTCCCTGATGCGATCGGCGAAGAATAGATCTGCCCGCGCTGTAAACTGTGAGCAGTGCCTCTTCAATCACGACCGCGGGCTGCCACCAGCTTGGCTCGTCGAGATGATGGGCGAGTCCGGTCACTTTGCTGGCAAGTACGCTCCAGCAAACCGACTCCGCGTAGCGGCTACCCAGCCATGACGGCGAATCCCGCCCTCCGACCCACGCGTTGAGTCCAAAAGCGTCTTGCTTGACCCGGTTGCCGATCTCTTGCAGTTCGCCCGATGGCGCTCCCGCATAAAAGGCGAGTACAAGGGTCAGGCACTCGCCGTAAAGAGATGCGGCAGGGTTGTATTCCGTTGCGTTTGCCGACGCTTCAAACCACGATTTCGCTTGTTGCAGTACCTCGGTGTTCGTATCGCACCCTGCATTCTCCAAGGCCACGACAAGGGTCGCCATACCGAGCTCAAAAGTGGCTTCGCCGCGAACGTCATCTTGCTCGGCAAGATTGAGCAATACGCTCACCAGGTCATTTTCTCGCCAATGAGAAAAGGCGACGCCAATGACTTTGGCGGCATATTTCAGAAAGCTGGGATCGTCGGCGGCGGATACCCCCAAGAGAGCATCCAGCAAGCGGTACTGCCAGCGCCGGTTGGATACGGCCCAACGAAAGGCGCCATCAAGCGCCGCTCCTCGCGCTTGTCCAGGTAGTTCGCCCTTGTCGGCCACCGCCTTGGAGAGAAAGATGTTGAAGCATAGTTCGTCTCCATTTTCAGGCAGCGGGCGATGCTGATCGAGAATGTCCGTGGATTCGGTCAACACGAAATCGATCGTCGCCGCACTCAACAAATCCTGAAGGATGGCTAAGTAGGCGGACCTCCTTCCAGCCTGGGCAGTTTTCCAACTGTCTAGAAATGGCCCAAGGATTTCAGGCATGACCGGCGAGGCACCGATGTCGTGAACGGCCGGAGCCAGCGCATCGATACCACCGATGTCCTCCAGACTCCAGGGAGCGCCACGTTGCGCCATGTCGATCACGGCTGTCTCGATCGGATGCATGATGGTCACCACAAAAATGCAGTACCGGATGCCTGTTGGCGATGGGACGTTGGTATGTGATCGGTAATGGCCTTCGAGGTAATGCCGGCGACGAAAACCTGCATGTGAGGTAGTTTGCCGGACACCTCTTGAAGGCCAGTCACAAGGTGGTCGACGTCGTCAGGCGAGACCTCTTGTGCGGCAGGCGAATCGATCATCAGCAAACCAGGGTGACGGCCTATACCCCGATCCTCGGCAATTTCGATCATGGCGAGCACGGTGGCCACCTTCAAGCGCAGCTTCTCGCCTTCGGTGACGCGGCTATAGCTCGTAGGTGCTCCGGCTTTGGTTAGACTGAGGTTGCCGTTTCCTTTGAGCGTGGCGTCCGAAAGGTTTTCCATCCCAAAAGCCTTCGCATACTGAACCAGTCGTGCGGAGACGTCGGCGAGCAGTCCATCACGAACCTCCTTCACGCGCGCTTCGGTTTCGGCTGCGACGGCAGTGAGTATCTTGATTTCACTGGAACGGTCGTCGTCTGGCGGGTTCTGAATGAGCGACGCTTCCTCAAGCCTCCCTTCAAGAACGGCTACCGCAGTGACCAGCTCCTGGCGTTTGACGTGGGACGCAAGATGCAAGGTGGCAGCTTCGATGCGCTGTTGAAGCTCTCGTATTTGCTCTCTCTGGTTCTGCAACGTCGTGCTGGTTTCCTCGTGCCGCTTCTTTGCTTGCTTCGCTGCTACCTGTGAGGCTGCGGCCTGTTCTTCAAGTTGCAACTTGAGTGCTTCGGCATCTTCGGAGTTGGAAATGGATTCGCCGCATACCGAGCAGGCGAATGCGGTATGTTCCCGCTCCATCCTCGCCTTTGAGATGGTGTGGTCGCATCGTGGGCAGCACTTAGGCTCCAGCCGGCGGAACACCGCACTGGCCGACATGGCATCGCTGTGCGTCTGCAGGTCGCATTTGTCTTCCATGCTTGCCGCTTCTGCTAAGCGCAACGCGGTGGCTTCTCTCTCCAGACGCTCGGTCAATGCATGTACCTTGCGCTGGATTGATGCAAGGAGTTCTGAGTCGGTCTCGATGGCTTTGCGAATGGCGTCGTCGCTCGGCATCGCCTGTAGCTCTGCTCGCTTGATACCAAGCTCGGACTCAATACTCTCGGCACGCTGCTTCGCTTTGTTCTGAGATTGCGCGTTGCGGCGTAACGATGACCTCGCCGCCTGCTCGACAACCTGGAGAGCCGTTCGGGCGGCTGCCAATGTAGAGACCCAGGGCACGCCCAGGTACATTTGCATGAGCCGCGCAGGAACCCCTGATTGTGTTGGAAGGTCGCCGAGGAGAACCTCATAGTTAGTGCCGATAAACATAGCGCCGGAAAGGGCAGCCCACCCATGCGCGACGGGAGTGCCATCCTCGCTGCCGTTCTTTCTCCATGTGGCGATGGCATCCATCGAAAACGCTTGCATGAAGAAATTGGCCATCACCGACTCGAACTGAGCGGCGCTCTCGAATGCTGCAAGCTCGGTCGACTCCTCGGAGCAATCTTCGCCGGTGGAGCGCACGCGGCTAAGGGAGCCGATGACCTGCCCTTGGGTTTTCGCGTCAATCTCGAAGGTGTCGGCGTCCAAGACGAATCGTAGACGAGCCTTATGGATCCAGCTCCGTACATCTTCTTGCAAGGTGCTGGATTCATGACCACGCAGCATCCAGCGCGCGACCTCGATAATCGTCGACTTCCCTCGAAAGTTCTGCTCCGAGAGCATCGCCCATAGGCCATGCTGAAGATCCTTCCATGAAAAACAGAACGGCCCGCCGTTAGCGATGCCACTTTTGATCCCGGAGAATTCGATTTCCCGCAGATACAGGCGTCGCGGCGTCCCCAGGACAGGGGTCGGTTGAATGCGGTGGGCGGCCAGTACGGCCTCGACTTCAGACGCTTTGGTCCCCGCTTTCCCTGCAATCGCCTGCAGCCATTCCTTGTTCGCATTAGCCATGTCTTCCCCCCGTAGTTATGCTTTATGCCGCGCGTATCGCGGTGACTCGTTGTCGAACTTCCTCTGCGATGGAAGGAATGACACCACCCAGTTTGGTCTCAGCATAACTCGCACGCTTGTATTGCTGCTGCTTGAGTGCAGCCCCACCTTTATCGCCCGCGACGCGGGCCACCAGCAAAGAACGATCGGCGTACCACTGGAGAACAGGCTCCTGGGCAATCGCATCCGCGCAGAGTTCGTAACCCGGCTTCGTGAGGATGAAATGGGTTTCGCGTACCTTGTCGCCGCTACCCTTGATTCCCGTGATGCGAACAAGATCGCGTGATCGAAGCAAGGACAGCGCATCGTCCAGTCGCTCATACGCCCCAAAAAAATACCTAATCATCGGAACGCGACGTAAGTCGGGCTCGCCGTTGTCGATGATGGCCTCGGCTTCGCTCATCCAAGCGGGATCGCCTGTTTCGTCGAAAAGATCAAGAAGTTCCGCAGCCAGATAATCGGGATTACGCATCCAGAAGTCGAAGGCCAATAAACGGGCTTCGCCTTTGAATATCATCACCTCTTCCGATGCATCCGGGTTTTCCAGTGGCTCGCCCCCGGCCTTCAACACATAGAGCAGGCGCAAGGCATCACGATGCGGTGAACGGATCATGCGACCGCCCCGACATCAATCACACGTTGTGCAGGTATTTGGTACAGCCCGCATGCGTGATGCCTTATGAAGGCTCGTTGAAACGCGCTAGGCGACGACGGCTGCCGCATATCCCTATTCCCCCGATTTCCCAATCCATTGTTTATAGCGCAGCTTACCTACAAAAGGACACAGGTGGGTTCGACCGGACCCCTCCCGATGCCTTTTGAGATTGGACGATATGGCCCGATCTTTAGATTGATTCTAACCCGCCTCGGAGCAACCCAATGGTCAGATGGCAGTGGACCGCTTTTCGGCCACGCATCGTTGATGGCTTCTTGCCTTAATCTGCTTTCGCCGCTGCTCGTGGTCGAGCGCTTTAGCGGGTGTAATCGCCACGCTTCTTCGTCGATTCCCGCCCCGATCGGAACACGACCTCCGAGCCACATCAATCGCCTGAATCAGTTAGCCTTGGTATTTGTGCGCGACCGCGACCAGGTCATTGACGCCGCGCTGCCCCCAGCCACTGCGCCAAGCCCAACGCTTGATTTCGTCAGGGTCGATGGTATGGCCGCCACTCCTTAACGCCTTGAAGGTTGCGGTGGCAGCCTTCTTGTCGGCCGAATGGAGGAGACCGGTCGCCACGTTGATGGATGACTGGAGCCGGCTTAGCGCTGCCGTAACCTCAGGGGCCATGGTCGATGGCGTCGCATGCCATGTGCTGGTACCCCAAGTTGTGGGCTGCCAGGTCGACAACCACTCCTTACCGTGCCCCTCAAGCCAGGGGACGAACACAATGGCGGCAGTCGACGGGAGGTCATCGATCTTTTCGATGTCCGGCAGCGTGAGATGCATGGCCAGAAACAGCGCATCGGAGGGTGCCCCCGAGAAGACTGCTGGGTAGACCAGCGTCATCTTCACTCCTGTGTTACCAAGCGTCACGCTATTGCCGGCTTGGAGTGCTTTAACGGCAGTGGAACCGAGCGTTTCGGCCACAATGCCCTGCGGGAACGTCCCTTTGGACGATACGGCGAGAACTAGGTGTTCGATGTGATGTTCATTGCAATACGTGGCGGCCTCGCTCAAAGCAAAGCCAACCTTGGCCTTATCCGGGCCTACATTTTCGATGAGGAACCTGGGTGTTCTAGTGGTCATCACGCTTCCTTGATTGATTGTTGTCGCTTGGTGCTAGCCCCCGCTCCCGCCCAATCGATTTCGCTTCCGGGCAGCCCGCCCTTCCCTTGTGCGCCGGTTTATCGATTGAGTGCGCTCATGCGCTCACTCGCGGCCAGTGACGCGTCTACTGCGCCGTATAGGGCTGAGCACGCACTGCATTCGAGAGCCAGAAGAACTATTAGGTCCCATTAGTCCCGGCCTCTGTCCTGCCCTAAGAAGCTGCGGGATGGTACTTGATCCGACGATTGTTGAAAGCCGGCATGGTTCCTTCAAGCACATTCACCACATGCCCGTTGATCGCTGGGTTCTCAATTGCTCCGGCAACGTAAGAAATTTTTGAGCCCGCCTTTCGATCAAAGGTGGACCAAACAACCTGCTCCGCATCGCAAACGACGGCGAGATTGGGATTGTGCGTGACCATGACGATTTGCCGCCGCTTCTTCGCCTCCGTAACTACGGGAACGAGCAAGCTCACGACCGTTTCGTTGTCGAGGTTTTCCTCGGGCTGATCAAGGATGATTGGGTTGCGCCCCTTGTCCACCAACAGGTAGAAGATCAACAGCAGAGCGCCGCGCTGCCCAGGCGAGAGCTGCTCTATCTGCGTGTCCTGAAAAAGCAGCGAGTAGCGCGGCTCCAGAAACGAAAGACCGAAAAGCAGATCGTAGACGTCGGCTGCCGTCTTGTCTTTTCGCAACAGCGGCGCAATGCCAATAGCCTGCTTCCCTCCGGAAGCGGCCGCCTCGATCTTCGCATGCAGCTCGGAAACGAATCCCATGACATCGGCGCGGTGGTTGAAGTCGTATTTGTCGGCCAGACCTCGAACGACCATATAGCCTTCATCCGTTCCTCGAAACTCTCCCGTATTTTGCTTGATAAGCTCGAACAAAGAAGCCGCGATCGTATCGGCCGAACCACCTAGCGTGGCCTGAAATTGAAGTTTGTAATCCTCTCGAATCAGACTGTTGCTCTGGATTAGGTCCTGGACGGGCTTGAAGAGATCTGCGCGCGCCTTGCGTTGCGCATCGAGCACGTCGAAGATCTCCCCGGTCAGCTTGGCTCGCAGTTCGCGGTGGGCCTCAAGTCGCGCCGGCAACCCATCAAGTTGCGTGATGCGTGCTTGCAAGCCGAGCATAGCATCCGGTGTATCAGAGGTTCCGGTTAGTTCCGTGAGCTTTGCATTCCAGGTTTCGAGAGCCTTGAGACTCTGTTGGTAGGCCAATTGAGGCGCGTTCAGCTTCGCATTGAGGGCCGCTTGCTCTTCCAGAAGCTTGGACCGCTGTTCCGCAGCGGTTGCGGCATCCGTCTTCAGTTGTGCTTGTGCGTCAGGAATTGCCAGAGCGATATCATCCAGCGCCTGCGTATCTACGGTGAGGGTGGCCAGCTGCCCAGGCTTTAAGCCAAGAATGTCGAAATCCTTGGCGGTATCGTCGACAAATTGCTTGAATGCACGCTCCAGAACACGGAGCCTTTCACGAACACTCTGAACGGCCTTGAGCTTTCCTGCCAAAGTCAGTTCACTCGTGTTGTGCACCACGCCAGCCTCATCGATCGCCTTCAAATTCCCGGCGATGGACTCAAGGCGTGTCGAAGCATCCTGTTGTTCGGGCGTCAACGACGTCGCTGGCTTTGCCAGGGTCTCCGGCTTGATCTTGTTGTGTTCTTCAATTTGGCGATTTTTGACTTGTAGGAGTTCTTGCAGCGTACTTCTCACATTTGGCTGAAGCTGCTCCTCGAAAGCGGTGATTTCCTGGTTGATTCGATGCAAATCTTTGCGAAAATCATTCAGTTGAATGCGAAACCCGCTCTCCTGTTGATCGATCAACTGATCGAAATCGAGTGCGCCGAGTCGAATAGCCTCACCAGCGTGCGAGAAGATGACAGCGCGCAGCTCTCTCTCGAAAGCGTCGGAGCGGCCCGTCACGTGAGCGTTACAAAGAGCCTCAAAGTGCCCCTGCGGGATGTAGCGAACCATTTCCACCCTGTCGGCTGGCGGATCCTCGTTTAGGTTGCGGGTTTCCTCTGTCTCGTCGAGCCACCTCAAACCACCGACAAAGTTCTTCGCAGGCTCGCCTGATTTGCCGCGGAATCGATTCTTCTGCAAAAACGAGAAATGTTCCCTCTGGCGAGAGTTTCCGAGCAGCGCAATGATGTCAGCAAGTGCGCTTTTGCCACTGCCCTTGTTGCCGATGATCGCAACCAGATCTGGGTTGAGGGGCAAGTCGACACCATCAAGCCACTTGCCCGGAGCCGTCGGCACCTGCTTGCTCACCGATACTCGATCAATGAAGAAGGTTTTGTTCGCCTCGATCTCAAGCTGCTTCGGCGGGCGAGCGCCAATGTAGGAACGCTTGGCGGGCTCGAGAATGGCCTGCTGTAGCCCGTGAAAGGTCGGATCGGCCTTGATCCAGGTGATCTTGCGTGAGGGGAAATCACCATAGCCACGCTTATCGTTATCGCCTTTTGCGCCAACGAAGCAATGCGCATCGCTCCCCGACACGACGAGGCGTGGAACACCGCCAAGCCCCTCCTGAAACTTCTTCAGAAACGGCTTGTTCTTCGGCGTTTCCTCTCCAACAAAGCAATGGCGAAGTTCGAGGTCTCGCGATTCGAAGATCGGTGACGACTTGAAGAGACCAATGAAGAAAGCGTAGTGATCCTGCCACTTCACTTCGGCAAGGCCATCACTGGTGTCGTAGGGCATGAAGCCGATCGCCAGTCCATCTTCGACTTGCTCAATCGCCTTGCGATAGCTCTCGACGGTGATCTCTGCCATCGACGCTCCGGCATAGAGCGCCTTAGCCTCGTCAGTCATGTCGGCCTTCTTGAAGGAATGGACTTTTAGAATGTCTTCCGACAAGGTTTGAGCGAGCGTGACAAGGGCAGCGTCCGAGAGAGGCCGATTAATGACGGCTACCTGCAAGGCGGCCTTGAAGTCGTGAAGTGCCTGATCCGGGATTTGATCCGAGAACAAGACATGCGCATTGAGGCGCCCATTTGGGGTCTTCATCGGTGCCATGAGACGCAGCTCAATGCCCGGCAACACCGTCTTGTGCAGTTGCGGCGCGCCGACTTCTTTGAGCCTGCGCTTCAACGCAAACCAGCCGTCGAAAGTCCAGTAATCCATCAGAGCGAAGACCGCTGGCTCCGCCGCATTCATGGCTGCAACCATCTCGTCCACTAACGCGCGATTGTGGGCCGAGTTCAGGTCAGCGTCGAACTTGGCACCGTTCCAGTGAAACGATGCCGGTGTGTGAACGTGCAGATCCCACTGCCGCCACTCCGAACCGCGCTCAAACGCTTTCGGCAATGCCATGGACTCTCCCCCTCACGGAATGCTCATTTTTGACGACCAGCATTCGCGCGTCCCTTGCGCGCCCAAGAATAAGGACATGCCGAACGCCGACCGGAGTAAGCCAGCCAAACTGGCTGATTTCCCCCAATGTTCCCCGCCGCACTAGGTGCCCATTAATGCACGCAGACGCATTCTCTGCCCGCCCGACACCGTGTGCGGTACGTTCAGCAAGATATTGCCGAGCCCAGCCCAACCCGGCAAGCACTAAACAACAGGTCAATTCAATGCTGACCGATCCAAGACGGCAGCGAATTGCCACAGCCGACGCCGGGAAACGTCAAAGTGCTCGATGGCGATCAGGGCCAACAGCCACCCATTTGCCATAATGCAGTGCTTCGTCTTCATGGGAGGATCGAGAGGCGGTCCTGACGGCCCCACCTCACCACCAGAACCACGACACGAAGCTGACGATAGGACATGCAGCTAACTGTTGGACATGTGCGACCAATGGCCTGACTTCGCTGGCAGGTTCAGCAAGTCGCGAATGCGAGCGAGATGGACACGTACCGACTCGGGATCAGCAGACGTCGTCCGCCGCTCGTGTGCCCGTGACAGCTCGGGCGGCATCGCAACGCAGGAAGCTGCCGGCGAAGCTTGAGCCAGCACCGGTGTTGTCGCCCCAGGCCGGCGGCCAGCCCACAAACGGAACTCGCCCCTCAATGCGCGCGCAATCAAGCTAAGCAGGTAAGCCACCGCATTGCGCACGGTGCCGAGCCGACTGCGTGCTTCCAGTTCTGCCAGAACCTCCTGCCGTTGCTCATCCGGCAACCGATGCAGGGCCAGGCGCAGATCGCGATGCTGGTCTTGCGTGATGCGTTGCAGGCAGGATGGCCAGGCTGACGCAACTGCATCGGCCGTTCCCTCGCGCGCGCCTGCGCGGTGCGTACGTACTTCTTTAGAAGTTTCTTTATACGTACGTAAGGGCGCGGCGCGCAGGGAGGCACTCGGGAACGTAGGGTCCACATCCTGCGAACGAGGTGGCGTCTCGTCGGATGCTGTAGGCACTGACGAAGATGGTGGCGCCGGAGGATCACGCTCATCGTCCCGAGAGCTACCCTGCGAGGGCAGACGCACCTGCACAACGAGCGGCCGCAAGACCGCCGGCACCGTCGGATCGGCCGCCAGTTCGACTAGCACGCTCGTGGCCACGGCCTGCGTCGCCGGGTACGTATCGCAAAGCGCATCACGCAGCAGATCGGCATAGCCGGGGTCTGCTGCGCACACGGTCGCGCAGCTCGCGGGCGTGTCGTGAACCACATAAGCGGGCGGGAGCGGCTGCCCCGTGATGGGATCATGCCGCTGCGGCTCCTGGTGAATCCAGCGCGTCAGGCGCAGCAAGAACACGCAGCGCTTGGCGGTGGACGGCGACACCAGCGATTGAGTCTCGGCGCAGGCCAGCAGCCGGCGCTGCCATTCCAGATTGGGCGGCAGGCTCCCCTCCCGGGCCGCTGCCAGGAACACCAAGTACAGATTGCGCTCCATCGGCGTCAGGCGTTTGTCGCGCAACAGCGCGAGCGGCACACCGACAGTAGGCACGGATCGAGCGCCATCCTGCGTCGCCGCGTCGCTCGGGTGAGCATGGTGAATTGGGGAAGCTTGCTGGGACATGATCGAACTCCACAGAACCCTGGCACATCGCCAGATGGGTTCGTATGGCATCCGATTAGCGGAGCGGCGTCATGAAGCAATACGGCACGCACGGCCCCCGATTTCTTCGACCCGGCGTATGCTTCAGCCTTGGAACTCGCTGGACAACAGGATTTCACACCCTGCGACAAGCCCATGTGGCACCGACTGTTTTGATAGTCGCCTTGATAGTTACCTGGGCGAACCACCAAAAACAAAACCCCGGAAGACCGTAATCTTCCGGGGTTCCACCGCCATAAGCTGGCGGAGACGGAGGGATTCGAACCCTCGATCCAGGTTTTGGCCCAGATGCTCCCTTAGCAGGGGAGTGCCTTCGACCTCTCGGCCACGTCTCCCAAACTTTCGCTCGCACCAGGGAGGCAGTGCGACGAGAACGAAATAATATAGGGTTTCGAACTGCGCGTCAATTTCCGTGATGCATTTTCTTCAACGCATCACGAAAATTTCATCATGCCTGGTCGAGTTCGAATGCCTTGTGCAGCGCGCGGACGGCCAGCTCCATGTATTTTTCGTCGATCAGCACCGAAATCTTGATTTCGGACGTCGAGATCATCTGGATGTTGATGCCCTCTTCCGACAGCGTGCGGAACATCTTGCTCGCGACACCGACGTGCGAACGCATGCCGACGCCGACGACCGACACCTTCGACACCTTCGGGTCGCCCTGCACCTGCTCGGCGTTCACGTGGCCCTTCACCTGGTTGGTGAGGATGTCCATCGCCTTCTGGTAGTCGCCGCGGCCGACCGTGAACGTGAAGTCCGTCTTGCCCTCGACGCTCTGGTTCTGGATGATCATGTCGACGTCGACGTTCGCGTCGGCGACCGGGCCGAGGATCTGATACGCGATGCCCGGCTTGTCGGGCACGCCCATCACCGCAATGCGTGCTTCGTCGCGCTGGAACGCGATGCCGGAAATGACTGCCTTTTCCATGGTCTCGTCTTCTTCAAAAGTAATCAGGGTGCCCGAGCGCATTTCCTCGTCGAGCGCAATCATCGGATCGGTCAGGCTCGACAGCACGCGCGTCTTCACCTGGTATTTGCCGGCGAATTCGACCGAGCGGATCTGCAGGACCTTCGAGCCGAGGCTCGCCATTTCCAGCATCTCCTCGAACGTCACGCGATCGAGGCGGCGCGCCTCCTCGACGACGCGCGGGTCGGTCGTGTAGACGCCGTCGACGTCCGTGTAGATCAGGCACTCCTCGGCGCTCAGCGCGGCCGCGACCGCCACGGCCGACGTGTCCGAGCCGCCGCGGCCGAGCGTCGTGATGTGGCCGTCCGGGTCGACGCCCTGGAAGCCCGTGATGATCACGACCTTGCCTGCGTCGAGATCCGCCTTCACGCGCTCGTCGTCGATCGAGTGGATGCGCGCTTTCGTGAATGCGCTGTCGGTCTTGATCGGCACTTGCCAGCCGGCATAGCTCACGGCCTCGACGCCGATCTCCTGCAGCGCGATCGACAGCAGGCCGACGCTGACCTGCTCGCCGGTCGACGCGATCATGTCGAGCTCACGCGGGCTCGGCTGGCTCGAAATCTCTTTCGCAAGACCGAGCAGACGGTTGGTTTCGCCGGACATCGCCGAAGGCACGACCACCATCTGGTGCCCGGCCTGATGCCATTTTGCGACGCGTTTCGCGACGTTCTTGATGCGCTCGACCGAGCCCATCGAAGTGCCGCCGTATTTATGTACGATGAGTGCCATTGTCGTTCTGAACTGGAGGAGAAACCGCACGGGCGCGCTGGACAGGCCGCGGTGCCGTTCGGTCACGCGGCTTGTGGCTGTGGACGGACGACGAGAGGGACGGCTGGGACGCAACACGCAAGCGTGACGGATTTTGCCCGGAAGGCCGATCAGGCCGCGCAAACCGGGTACGTCACGCGGAAAACCTGCACAAAATGCTCAAAAATCGAGCCGAGCAAACAACTGAGCGTACCCGATCGACGCCCGCTTGACAAGCCGAAGGCCGCGCTGGTGCGCGTTCCGCCGCTGTTTACCGAATAGTGAAAATTGGCGCGGCATCGCCCGCCACGCAAGGCCCGCTCACGCGATCAGCAAGTCCGGGCGCCATTCGATCCGGCGCCACGCGCCGTCGCCGGCCGCGCTGCCGTCGCGGTTCACGCCGAGCCGCGGCACATAGAGCAGCCGGTCGCCCGCGAACAGCAGCGGCACGTCGCGCTGCCATGCCGGCACGCCGCGCTCCTGGAACAGGTTCTTCAACGTGCGGCCCGGTGCGCCGGGGGCCACGCGCATCCGTTCGCCGCCCGCGCGGGCACGCGCCACGAGCGGCGCGGCGCGCAGCAGCGTCTCGGGCACCGCATCCGCGTCGCCCGAGCCGGCCGGCGCGAACACGTAGGTGCCGCGCCACGCGGGCAGATGCCAGACCTCCTGCCCGCTCCACGCACACGCGCTGTCGGGGCGCGGCGTGCCGCGGCCGTCGTCCGCCGGCTCGCTGCTGTCGCCCGCTTCCCAGTACACGGCGCCGCGGTACAGCCGCAGGCATTGCCCCGCGTGATCGACGCGCAGCGCGTGCGCGTCGTGCGCATCGCGGAGCTGCCGCATCATGTTCGCGAGCCGTGCGGCCGATGCGCCCGGCAGGCCGAGCGTGCGCATCCAGAAGCGCAGCAGGTTCGCGCCGCGCGTATCGTCGAGCGCGACCAGCGCGTCGCGCGACAGCGCGCGACCGTCGTCGCGAGCCGCACCGGCAAAATCGAGCTCGGCCAGGTCGTCGAGCAGGCGCTGCGCCGATGCCGCATGCTGCGCGGCACGGCCGAGCGCATCGCGAAAGCCGGGAAAGTGCACGGCAAGCGCCGGCAGCACGTCGATGCGCAGCGCATTGCGCGCATAGCGCGTGTCGAGGTTCGATTCGTCGTCGATCCACGCGAGTTCGCGCTGCGCCGCGTAGCGCTCGAGCTGTGCGCGCAGCAGGCGCAGCAGCGGCCGCACGCGCTCGACGCGCACCGCCGCAGGCCGGTAGCGTGGCGCCATCGCCGCGATGCCGGCAATGCCCGCGCCGCGCAGCAGCTGCAGCAGCACCGTTTCGGCCTGATCGTCGGCGTGCTGCGCGAGCCACAGCACGTCCGCGCCGTGCCGTTCGCACATCGCGTCGAGCGCCGCGTAACGGCTTTCGCGCGCGCTCGCCTCGATCCCTGCGCCGCTGTCGCGCGGCACGTCGACGCGCAGCGCGTCGAACGCGACGCCCAGCGACGCCGCGGTCGCCTCCGCATGGGCAGCCCACGCATCGGCGTTCGCGCTCAATCCGTGATGCACATGCAGCGCGATGCAGCGCGACGCGCCCGCGACGCGCACGGCCGCGTCGAGCAGCACCGACGAGTCGAGCCCGCCGCTGTACGCGACCGCGATGCGCGCGCCGGACGGCAGCGCGGAAAGTGCAACGCCGACCGCATCGAGGACGACGCGGTCGGCGGAGAATTCGCTCGGAGGGATCACGATGTGAACGCGCGCGGGCGCGCGCGCCGGGATGAATGCACGCGGCGGGTCATGCGCCCGGCGTGGTTTCCTTGAACTTGCCGTAGGCCATCAGGCGTTCGAAGCGGCGCTCGCGCAGCGCATCGATGCTCATGCCCTGGAACTGGCGCAGCGAATCGGCGAGCGCACGGCGCAGCAGCGCGGCCATGCCCTTCGGATCGCGGTGCGCGCCGCCGAGCGGCTCGTTGATGATCTTGTCGATCAGGCCGAGCGCCTTCAGGCGATGCGCGGTCAGGCCCAGCGCCTCGGCCGCCTCGGGCGCCTTCGCGGCGCTCTTCCACAGGATCGACGCGCAGCCTTCCGGCGAGATCACCGAATAGGTCGAGAACTGCAGCATCATCACGGTATCGGCCACCGCGATCGCGAGCGCGCCGCCCGAGCCGCCCTCGCCGATCACCGTCGTGATGATCGGCGTCTTCAGCTCGGCCATCACATACAGGTTGCGGCCGATCGCCTCGGACTGGCCGCGCTCTTCCGCGCCGATGCCCGGATACGCGCCCGGCGTATCGACGAACGTGAAGATCGGCAAACCGAACTTCTCGGCGAGGCGCATCAGGCGCTCGGCCTTGCGATAGCCTTCCGGGCGCGGCATCCCGAAGTTGCGCGCCGCGCGCTCCTTCGTGTCGCGGCCCTTCTGGTGGCCGATCACCATGCACGGATGGCCGCCGAAGCGCGCGAGGCCGCCGACGATCGACAGGTCGTCCGCGAACGCGCGGTCGCCGTGCAGCTCGTGGAAGTCGGTAAACAGTTCCGAGATGTAGTCGAGCGTGTACGGACGCTGCGGATGCCGCGCGATCTGCGAGACCTGCCACGGCGACAGGTTCGCGTACAGGTCCTTCGTCAGTTGCTGGCTCTTCTTCGACAACCGCTCGATTTCTTCCGAAATATCGACAGCCGAGTCGTCCTGCACGAAGCGCAGCTCTTCGATCTTGGCCTCGAGTTCGGCGATCGGCTGTTCGAAATCCAGAAACGTGGTCTTCATGTGTTTGAATCCTTGGGTCTTGCGGCAGCGCGTATTCTACCCGCGCGGGCGGCGCTCAAAACCGGCTCTCAACTATTGATGTTTAAAACTCGATAGCCCAGGTCAGCCCTCGGCGTCCTGCGAATCCAGGCTGCGCCACATATACCAGGTTGCGACGGTGCGCCACGGCTCCCAGTTGGCCGCCACTTCCCGCGCCTCGCTGCGCGTGACCGGCTCCCCGCTGAAATAATTGACGCTGATCGCGCGGATCAGGCCCGGATCGTCGAGCGGCAGCACGTCCGGCCGCGACAAGTTGAAGATCAGGAACATTTCGGCGGTCCAGCGGCTGATGCCGCGGATCTGCGTCAGTTCCGCGATCACGTCCTCGTCGTCCATCGACGTCCACTTGTCGACGTGCAGCGCACCCGACACGAAGTGCTGCGCGAGATCGAGGATGTATTCGGTCTTGCGCTTCGACAACCCGCACGCGATCAGCTTGTCCGCGCCGAGCTTGATCACCTGCTGCGGCGCGAGCTTCGGGCAGGCCGCCTCGATGCGCGCCCACACCGATTGCGCGGACGCCACCGAGATCTGCTGGCCCACCACCGAGCGCGCGAGCGTGACGAACGGATCGCCGCGCTTGACGAGATGCGCGGGGCCGAACTTCGGGATCAGCTTCTTCAGGATGCGGTCGCGCTTGACGAGATCGGCGCACGCCTTGTCCCAGTATGCGGGGCGCACGACGACGTCGACGCCGTCGATCTCCGCTGGCGCGATCGTGTCGGACGCGCGCGCCTTGCGGCCCGCGACATCGACTGCCGGCACGGCGCCGTCGACCTGCACCGCGTCGACGACCTTCACCCGCGCCGGCTGCGCCTGACCGTTGAGCGCGCCGTTCGGCGCGGCGCGTTTCGCGTCCGCCTTTGCCGCAAGCGCGCGCTTGGCTGCCGGACGCGTAGCGACAGGCGTCGCGCGCTTGACCGGCGCTTTTCTGGCCGTTGCCATCTTGCCTCCTACCTGACGAATCGGTCAGTGGAACGCACCGCGCTCATACGCGACGCCATTCGGTCGATCCGCCCGGTTTGTCTTCAAGCGCGATACCCGCATCGAGCAGTTCCGCCCGGATCCGGTCCGCTTCGGCATAGTCCTTTGCTTGTTTCGCCGCGCCGCGCGCGGCGATCCTCGCTTCGATCTCGTCGGCCGACAGCCCGCCCTCCTGCGCGGCACCCGCCGCCTGCTGCAGGAATGCGCGCGGCTCGCGGCCGAGCAATCCCAACAATCCACCCAGATGCTTCAGCTGGCGCGCCAGCGCCGCGTCGCGCGTGCGGTTCACCTCGCCCGCCAGCTCGAACAGCACCGACACGGCGAGCGACGAGTTGAAGTCGTCGTTCATCGCAGCCGCGAAGCGCTGTGCGTGCGGCTCGTTCCAGTCGAGCGCGGCCGCGTCGGGCGTCACGTCCTTCAGTGCGGTATAGAGCCGCGTCAGCGACGCGCGCGCATCGTCGAGATGCACGTCGCTGTAGTTGAGCGGCGACCGGTAATGCGTGCGCGTGATGAAGAAGCGCATCACTTCGGCATCGTACTTCTCGAGCACCTCGCGGATCGTAAAGAAGTTGCCGAGCGATTTCGACATCTTCTCGCTGTCGACCTGCACGAAGCCGTTGTGCATCCAGTAATTGACGAATGTCACGCCGGTCGCGCCTTCGCTCTGCGCGATCTCGTTCTCGTGGTGCGGGAACTGTAAATCCTGGCCGCCGCCGTGAATGTCGAAATGATCGCCGAGCAGCGTGCAGCCCATCGCCGAACATTCGATGTGCCAGCCGGGCCGGCCCGCGCCGTACTTCGATTCCCACGACGTGTCGGCCGGCTCCTCCGGCTTCGCGCGCTTCCACAGCACGAAGTCGAGCGGATCTTCCTTCGCGTCGTTCGCGGCGACGCGCTCGCCGGCGCGCAGGTCGTCGAGCGACTTGCCGGACAGCTTCCCGTAGTTCGCGAACTTGCGCACCGAATAATTGACGTCGCCGTCGGCCGCCTGATACGCGTAACCGTTTGCCTCGAGCGTCTCGATCATCCCGAGCATCTGCGGAATGAACTGCGTCGCACGCGGCTCGATGTCCGGACGCTCGACGCCGAGCGCATCGACATCCTCGTGCATCGCGGCGATGAAACGGTCGGTCAGCGAGCGGATCGTCTCGCCGTTCTCGACCGCGCGGCGGATGATCTTGTCGTCGATGTCGGTGATGTTGCGCACATACGTGACCCGGTAGCCGATCGCGCGCAGCCAGCGCTGCACCAGGTCGAACACGACCATCATGCGCGCATGGCCCACGTGACAATAGTCGTAGACGGTGATCCCGCATACGTACATCCGCACCTCGCCGGGCTGGCGCGGCACGAAGACTTGCTTGTCACGCGCGAGCGTGTTGTAGATGCGCAGTGATTCCATAGAGATGAACCGTGAGCCGAAGGAAACCGCCCTGGCGATGCTCGCCCAGCATGCGACACGATCGAACCGCCGCCGCGGCGTCGTGCCGCGCGTCCTCGTATCACATGGGGCGGTCAGGCTGCAAGCACAGCGGTGACGGCCACGAGAGGCAAAAAGAAAGACTGCCTGCGGCTCGCCGGAACGCGCAGACGTTTTGTTAGAATGGCTCGGAGTATAACATTCCGATTTACGCCTATGAAATCTCCTCGCGGCCGTGCGCAGAGCGCTGCGACCCTCGTTGCGACCGCCGTCATGGGCGCCGCGCTGACGCTTCTGCCGGCCGCCGCGGCCTTCGCGCAGAAGGCCCCGTCCACCGCCGACGGCACGCCCGAGATCGACTCGTCGATCGCCGGCAAGCAGTGGAAACAGGCGCTCGCGCAGCTCGACGCGCGCATCGCCGCGAGCCCGCACGACGTGCAGGCGCAATTCAAGCGCGGCACCGTGCTCGCCCGCCTGAACCGCGACGACGACGCGATCCAGCAGTTCGTCGCGATCACCCAGGCCTACCCCGAACTGCCCGAGCCGTACAACAACCTCGCGGCACTCTACGCGAAGCACGGCCGCTACGACGAGGCGCGCGCCGCGCTCGTCACCGCCACGCAGTCGAACCCGAGCTACACGCTCGCGTACGAGAACCTCGGCGACCTGTACCTGCGCCTCGCGGCCGAATCGTACAAGCGCGCGCAATCGCTCGGCCGCACGAGCGGCCCGACCGCGCAGCGCCTCGCCGATCTGCAGAAGATCATCACGCCGCCGAAACCCGCGCCCGGCAGCCGCGCCGCCGCGCCGTCGACGCGCGCGTATTCCGAGCGCGCGGCCGCGAACGTGACCACCACCACGCTGCCGCTGTCGCCGACGTTCCAGTTCGGCGGCCCGTCCGGCGCGATGGCCGCCCCCTACGTCGCGCCGGCGCAGTAAGCGGCGCGCAGCACTTCACCCACCCAACCAGAGGATCGCAATGAAACGTCTGTTGCTGGCGCTTGGCGGCGCCGCCCTGCTCGCGACCGCGCCCGCGTTCGCGCAAACGGCCACCGCACACCCTGTCGTGCAACTGAAGACCTCGCAGGGCGACATCCGCGTCGAGCTGTATCCGGAGAAGGCGCCGAAGACGGTCGCCAACTTCCTCGACTACGTGAAGGCGGGCCAGTACAACGGCACGATCTTCCATCGCGTGATCAAGGGCTTCATGATCCAGGGCGGCGGCTACAAGGCGAACTTCGACGAGAAGCCGACGCGCGCGCCGATCCCGCTCGAGAGCCGCAATGGTCTGAAGAACGCGACGGGCACGATCGCGATGGCGCGCACGAGCGACCCGAATTCGGCCACCGCGCAGTTCTTCATCAATACCGTGGACAACACCGGCCTCGATTACCCGAACCCGGACGGCAACGGCTACGCGGTGTTCGGCAAGGTCGTGTCGGGCCTCGACGTCGTGAAGAAGATCGAAGCGGCGCCGACGACCGTGCGCGGCCCGATGCGCGACGTGCCGGAGCAGGCCATCCTGATCGAATCGGCGAGCATCGTTTCGAAATAACCCGGCCGGACCCGTTCCGGCACCTCACGCGGCCGCGTCGCACGACCGGCCGCGTGCCATTTAAACCGCCCTATCGAAGGAATTCATCATGGTTGAACTGCACACGAACCACGGCGTGATCAAGCTCGAACTCGACGCCGCGAAAGCACCGAAGACGGTCGAGAACTTCCTGAACTACGTGAAGAAGGGCCACTACGACGGCACGGTGTTCCACCGCGTGATCAACGGCTTCATGATCCAGGGCGGCGGCTTCGAGCCGGGCCTGAAGCAAAAGCCGACGGACGCGCCGATCGACAACGAGGCGAACAACGGCCTGAAGAACGACACGTACACGATCGCGATGGCGCGCACCAACGATCCGCACTCGGCGACCGCCCAGTTCTTCATCAACGTGAACGACAACGACTTCCTGAACCACTCGTCGCCGACGCCGCAGGGCTGGGGCTACGCGGTGTTCGGCAAGGTCGTCGAAGGCCAGGACGTGGTCGACAAGATCAAGGCCGTGAAGACGGGCAATGCCGGCTTCCATCAGGACGTCCCGACCGACGACGTCGTGATCGAGAAGGCAGTCGTCGTCTGACGGCCGGCGACGGAGGCACTTCGATGCTGCAGGAGACTCCGCCGCGAAGCGTCTCCGCGGGCGTGCCGGGCGAGCGCGAATACGCGCAGGCCGCACGCCCGTTCCTGTTCCTGTCCGACCTGCACCTGAGCGAGGCGATTCCGAAGACGGTCGCCGCGTTCGAGCATTTCGTGCGATACACGGCGGACAGCGCCGATTCGGTGTTCATCCTCGGCGACCTGTTCGAATACTGGATCGGCGACGACGTGCTCGACGACGATCCGTTCGCCGCGCGCATGGCCGCATTGCTGCACACGTTCTCGGAGCGCGGCATCGCGCTGTACGTAATGCACGGCAACCGCGACTTCCTGCTCGGCAGGCGCTTCATGAAGGCGGCCGGCGCGATGCTGCTGCCCGATCCGGCGCTGATCATGGCATTCGGCCAGCGCATCGTGCTCGCGCACGGCGACGCGCAATGCACGGCCGATCGCGGCTATCAGATGTTCCGGCGCTTCGCGCGCAACCACTTCGTGCAGTGGCTGTTTCTCGCGTGGCCGTTTCGCTGGCGCCGCACGCTCGCGCAGCGCATGCGCGCAAACAGCGAAGCCGGCCGCATGCGCCCCGCTTCGCCGATCTACGACGTCACGCGTGAAGGCGTCGCCGCGCTGTTCAGGAAAAGCCGTGCGAGCGTGATGATCCACGGCCATACGCATCGCCCCGCGCGCCACCTCGAACCGGGCGGCGTGCGCTGGGTGCTGCCGGACTGGGATCTCGATCACGGCACGCCGCCGCGCGGCGGCTATCTGCGCGTCGACGCGGACGGCATCCGCGCGCTGCCGCTCGACTGACGGCCGACCGGCCGTCGGCTGGCCCCGCGACCGCGGGCGGGCCGCCGCCAGAACGGCGGCCGCCCCGATCTTCCTACGACTGGCGCTCGACCACCTTGCCTTCCAGCACCGCCGACAGGCGGCGCAAGTCGAGCCGCGCCGCGTCGGCGCCCTGCAGCGATTCGAGATGGGTGCCCAGTTGCTCGAGCGCCGCGACGATTTCGTCGACGCGCCGGGTTTCCTTCGCCGCATGATCGATCAGCCCGTGGATCGCGAGCGACATCGGATCGTCCGCGTTCGGCGTGATGCCGTATGCGCAGAACGCCGCACGCTCGGGCTGCGGCTTCGGCTGCGCCGGCATCACCACGCGCGCCGGGTTGCCGACGGCCGTGCCGCCTGCCGGCACCGGCTTCACGACCACCGCGTTCGAGCCGATCTTCGCGCCCGCGCCCACCGTGAACCCGCCGAGCACCTTCGCGCCCGCGCCGACGATCACGCCGGCCTCGAGCGTCGGGTGACGCTTCGCGCCGCGCGTGAGCGACGTGCCGCCGAGCGTCACGCCCTGGTAGATCGTGCAATCGTCGCCGACGATCGCCGTCTCGCCGATCACGACGCCCATCCCGTGGTCGATGAATACGCGCCGGCCGATCGTCGCGCCCGGGTGGATCTCGATGCCGGTCAGGAACCGGCCGACCTGCGACGCGAAGCGCGCGACCCAGTACCGCTTCGCGCGCCAGCATGCATGCGCGAAACGGTGCAGCACGAGCGCATGCAGCCCCGGATAACAGGTCAGCACTTCCCAGGCACTGCGAGCGGCGGGATCCCGCTCGCGTATCGTCGCAACGTCTTCGCGAAGTCTCGTGAACATGATCTGATCTGGGAAAAGGGCCGGCGCGCACCGCCGGCGATGGCCGGCGCTTATTACGCCGGCTGATTTGTATATGACGCTCGGCGATTGTAGGGCGAGTCGCGCCCGCCCGCACGGCGTCGCGTGTTCACCCCGCCGACGGCGCGGGTATTCGCGCCGCGGCGTGTCAGGCGTCGCCTTCCGGCGTGCGCGACTTCAGCAGGATGTGCTTCGCGATGCCGCGCAGGATGTTCACTTCCTCCCGCTCCAGCCCCGTGCGCGCAAACAGGCGCCGCAGCCGCGGCATCAGCTTCTTCGGATTGCGCGGGTCGAGAAAATCGAGCGCGATCAGCGCGTTCTCGAGGTGCACGTACATCCGCTCGATCTCGTCGCTCTGCGCGAGCGTGCCGGCTTCCGGCAGTTGCGCCGGCGCGCTGGCCTGCTCGAGAAATGCGATGCGCAGCTCATAGGCCAGCACCTGCACCGCCTGGGCGAGATTCAGCGAACTGTAGGCCGGGTTCGCCGGGATATGCGCGAGCGCGCGGCACTGCTCGACGTGCTCGTTCGACAGGCCGGTGCGCTCGTTGCCGAACACGAGCGCGATATCGCCCGTGCCGACCTGCCGGCGCGCCTGCTCGGCCGCTGCGCGCGGCGCAAGGCGCGGCGGGCCGTATTCGCGCGATCGCGCGGTCAGCGCGATCGACCAGTGCACGCCCGACAGCGCGTCGCCCAGCGTCGGCACGACGTGAGCGGACGCCAGCACGTCGTCCGCCCCGCTCGCCATCGCGATCGCGTCGGGGTCGCTCTGCACGTGCGGCACGCGCGGCGCGACCAGCACGAGCCGCGAAAAGCCCATCGTCTTCAGCGCACGCGCGGCCGCCCCGACGTTGCCGGGATGGCTCGGCTCGACGAGCACGAAGCGGGTTGACGTAAAGCCGCCGCTGAGCGGCCCGGTTGGCTGTGCCGCGTCCGACGCGGCAAGGTTCTGCAAGGTTTCCAACACCATACGACTCGTTTCACCAGAATGGCCGTATGGTATCGCCAACGCCCCGGCAAGCCCACCCGTCCGGACGGCCAGTGGGGTTTCCCCGCATGCAGGCTGCCTAATCGGGGCGAAAGTCGGGTAAAATCATGCCTTTATACGCGCCGCACCTGCAGCGGCGCGGGTTGTCCCCGCTCTTTGTCAATTCGCGTCTCATCTCGTTCCGGCACCCTGCGCGCCGGGCGGGTTGTTCCACTTTCGTGGCGGCTTGTTGCCGCCGGCTACAGGATCCAGGCTCATGCATCCCATGCTCAACATCGCTGTCAAGGCTGCGCGCCGCGCCGGACAGATCATCAACCGCGCGTCCCTCGATCTCGACATGATCGAGATCCGCAAGAAGCAGCAAAACGACTTCGTCACCGAAGTGGACAAGGCCGCCGAAGACGCGATCATCGAGACGCTGAAGACCGCCTACCCCGATCACGCGATCCTCGCGGAAGAATCGGGCGAATCCGAGAACGAATCCGAATTCCAGTGGATCATCGATCCGCTCGACGGCACGACCAACTTCATCCACGGCTTCCCGTACTACTGCGTGTCGATCGCGCTCGCGCACAAGGGCGTCGTCACGCAGGCCGTCGTCTACGATCCGAACAAGAACGACCTGTTCACCGCCACGCGCGGCCGCGGCGCGTACCTGAACGACCGCCGCATCCGCGTCGGCCGCCGCGACCGCCTGTCGGAATCGCTGATCGGCACGGGCTTCCCGTTCCGCGAGAAGGACGGCCTTGACGCATACGCGCGCCTCTTCACCGAAATGACCCAGGCGTGCACGGGCCTGCGCCGTCCGGGCGCCGCCGCGCTCGACCTCGCGAACGTCGCGGCAGGCCGCCTCGACGGCTTCTTCGAGCAGGGCATCAACGTGTGGGACATGGCTGCGGGCAGCCTGCTGATCACCGAGGCCGGCGGCCTCGTCGGCAACTACATGGGCGACGCCGACTTCCTGCATCGTCACGAGATCGTCGCGGCGAACCCGAAGGTCTACGCGCAGATGATCCCGATCCTGAACCGCTACAGCCGCGTGCATCCGGCAGCGGAATAACGCCGCCGCGCGTGGGACGCACCGACGGCCCGAGTCCGCTCCGCGCGGCTCGGGCCGTTGTTTTTTCCGGCTCGTCGAATCGCGCGATGACGTGCGAGAGGGTTCGAACCGCAGGCCCCATACCCGTCGCCGTAAAAGAGGACACCCTAATGATGAACATCGATCAAGGTGCAGCTTCGATCTTTGGCGTCGTCGGCTCGGCTGTGTCTCTTTTGGCGGCCATTCCGTACGGACTGGCGATTTTCAGGCGCGCCGTGCGTCCCCATCTGTTCACGTGGCTGATCTGGTCCGTCGTCACGGCGATCGCCGCGGCCGGCCAATGGGCCGCCGGTGCGGGCCCCTCCGCGTGGTGCACGGCGGCAATCGCCGCGACGTGCTTTCTGACCTTCGTCGCCAGCATCTTTCGAGGCGAGCGCGGCTGGACCCTATCCGATTGGGTGTTTCTCGGCGCCGCCTTTTCGGCCATCCCCGTCTGGGTCCTGACCCAGGATCCGACCGCCTCGATCTGCCTCGTCACGCTGATCGAACTGGCCGGACTCGGCCCGACCGTCCGCAAGACGTTCCGCGATCCGTGGAGCGAAAGCCTCGTGTATTTCGCACTGTGCGTCGTCAAATATGCACTGGCCGTGCTGGCCCTGCGAACGTGGAGCGTGGCGGTCGCGTTTTATCCGATCGTCAACATCGCCGCATCGGTCGGCGTGTGCATGCTGATGATCGTTCGGCGGCGAGTGCTGTCGGGTGCGTGAGCATCGCCGATGGCCGTGCCGCCCCGCCTGTGGAGTCACGCGCCAGCGCCGCGCCCACCGGCCAAAAGGCGAATATCGCGCTGCCAGGTCGAGCCCGCTGGTAAGCTCGGGCACCAAAGAAACTTCACGCCAGACCGATGAGCACCATGCCGACCGATGCCCTCGCCGGCCATACCCCGATGATGCAGCAGTACCTGCGCCTTATCTGACAAGGCCTAGCACACAAACCCGCGCCAAAACCTACGCTCGCCCTCTTGGGGTATGACCGTTACCGCCCGAACCCAGTCATCGCCACGAGAAACTTGAATGTCCAGAGTGCAATCGGTTCCGGTCGCTGGCGGCGACACAGTCCGCGAAGCATGTCCGCGCGCCTAGACGCGTTGACGGCCAGCATCCCGCGTACGCGCTAGTATCGTGTTGCCAGAATGTCTGCATCCACGGCCTTGATATCCGTATACCCGCACAGTGCCATCGAGGTATCGAGTTCGCGCGCAATGATGTCGAGACACTTCCCTACACCTTCTTCGCCCATCGCTGCGAGACCATAGAGAAAAGCACGTCCGATCATCGTGCCGCGCGCCCCGAGTGCCAACGCCTTTAACACATCCTGCCCGCTCCGAATGCCTCCGTCGAGCCACACTTCAACGTGGTTTCCAGCGGCATCGACGACGGCAGGCAACGCTTTGATCGACGATAGCGCGCCATCAAGCTGACGGCCCCCGTGATTCGATACCACAATGGCATCCGCACCTGCATCGGCCGCAAGCCGCGCATCGACTGGATCCAGTACGCCCTTGAGGATCAGTGTCTTATCCCAGCGCTTTCGCACCCACGCGACGTCCGCCCAGCTGAGAGTCGGATCGAACTGATCTTGCGTCCACGAATCGAGAGAAGACATATCACTCACGCCCTCGACGTGTCCGACGATATTGCCAAAATGGCGGCGCCGGGTGCGCGCCATCTGAAAACACCACTGCGGCTTGCTAGCCATATTCAGCAAGTTCGGCAGCGTAATGCGCGGCGGTGTGGACAAGCCGTTCTTGATGTCTTTGTGGCGCTGGCCGCCGATCTGGAGATCCAGCGTCAGCACGAGCGCGGAGCAACCCGCGCTCCTCGCGCGCTCGATCAGATGCTCCATAAAGATGCGGTCACGCATCATATAGAGCTGGAACCAGAATGGTCCCGGTGCGTTTTCTGCCACGTCCTCGATCGAACAGATGCTCATCGTCGACAACGTGAATGGCACACCGAATCGCTGTGCCGCCCGTGCCGCCAGGATCTCTCCGTCGGCTCGCAGCATCCCGGTCAGGCCGGTGGGTGCCAGCGCAATCGGCATCGCGACACTGTGACCCGCCATCGTCGTGCTCAGTGACCGGGTTTCAATATCGATGCCCACACGCTGCCGTAGCTTGATAGCCTGGAAATCAGCTTCGTTGGCCCGATATGTCGACTCCGTGTAAGACCCTACGTCAACATAGTCATAGAACATACGCGGAACGCGTTGTTTCGCCAGCAAGCGAAGATCTTCAATGCAGGTAATCGGGACGGGCATGGGTCGCTCCAAAAGGTGCAACCGATGCTACCGATCTCAACTGTTTCGCTGGCGGAAATATCGTCATGCCTGTCGCGAAAGAAATTCCGATGCCTGCTGCACCGCTTGCTGACAGATTTCGACGAGCCATCGCGCAAACGCCCCGGTTGCCCCTTCTGGCGAATGCGACATCAGGCAATAAGGCGTGCCGGGGCACACTATCAGAGGAAACACAGGAACGAGTGTGCCGGTCGTGAGCCAGTGGCGCGCCAGCGCGGGGCTACCGAGCGCGACGCCCTGGCCGCTCGCCGCAGCCTCCAGAAGAAGTCCAAGGTCCATCAATTTCGGGCCGTGGGGCGGCTCCGGCCAATCGAGATTCGCGACGTGGAACCACGGCATCCAATGTTCCAGCGGGGTACGCAGCAAGGGCATGGAAGCAAGGTCGGAGGGTTCGCGCATAGGCCCGTGTCGTCGCAGCAACGAGGGTGCAGCCAACGGCGTGATGCAATCGAGCATCAGCACCGTTCCACCGATGATGACCGGGTCGCCCCCGCGAATCCAGATATCGGAATCAGGCGCCGGGCTATCCGCGTTGGGTGCAGCGAGCACAATCTCGAATTCCAGCTCGGGATGCACGGCCGTGAACGCTTCAAGGCGAGGCATGATGATCTGCCGCGCGAATGTTGGGGGCGAGCAAACGCGCAGTCGTTCCTTTCGCTTGCCATGTTTCTGGTGCAGCGGCACTGCGGCGAGCAAGCGCAGCGGACCTCGCACCTGATCCAGGTACTCGATGCCGGCGGATGTCAATGTCAACGACTTTCCGTTGCGCACGAGCAATTGCACGCCCAGCAATTGCTCCACGGCCGCTACGCGCTTGGCTATGGCGCTACCGGTCACGCAAAGTTCATCCGCCGCCCGTTCGAAAGCGCCGTGGCGCGCAGCCGCCTCGAAGGCTAGCAGGCCATCGAGAGAAGGGAGTCGGAGACGTGAAGCGTTCATTCGGAGATTCTAATGGAATGGGCGCGCGCAGGCCTCGTCACGATGCATGCCCCAGCCCGTGAATGCGGCATGCCGACTACCACGCACCGGCTGTCGCCACGCAAGATATTGCGAGACAGCTGATTCCCGGCGGCCACATCGCGCAGGAGGCGACTGGATCAGGGCGGAGTTCGGCCATTCGCTCCCCGCAGCGTACGTCCATTCGCGGCCTCTAGCGGCCTCTCGCCATCGCGGACAACTAATCGCTTCGATCGGCACGTCCACCGACGTGAAACACGCCGAACGCTCGGCATCGACAATCCGATACTTTCTCGCAGCCGCCCCCCCCCCCACCCGCCGGCCAAAAGGCGAATATCGCGCTGCCAAGTCGAGCCCACTGGTAAACTCGGGCACCAAAGAAACTTCACGCCAGACCTATGAGCACCATGCCGACCGATGCCCTCGCCGGCCATACGCCGATGATGCAGCAGTACCTGCGCATCAAGGCCGACCACCCCGACACGCTTGTCTTCTACCGGATGGGCGACTTCTACGAGCTGTTCTTCGAGGATGCGGAAAAGGCCGCACGCCTGCTCGACCTGACCCTCACGCAGCGCGGCGCGTCCGCCGGCAATCCGATCAGGATGGCCGGGGTGCCGCACCACGCGGTCGAGCAATACCTCGCAAAGCTCGTGAAGATGGGCGAATCGGTCGCGCTCTGCGAGCAGATCGGCGACCCGGCCACGTCGAAGGGCCCGGTCGAGCGCAAGGTCGTGCGCGTCGTCACACCGGGTACGCTGACCGACGCCGCGCTGCTGTCCGACAAGAACGACGTCTACCTGCTCGCAATGTGCGTCGGCCACAACAAGCGTGGCGTGACGACCAATGTCGGCCTCGCATGGCTCAACCTCGCGAGCGGCGCGCTGCGCCTCGCCGAGATCGAGCCCGACCAGCTCGGCGCCGCACTGGAACGCATCCGCCCCGCCGAGATCCTGACCGCCGACGGGCAGACCGACGCGATTCCGGCCGCCGCCGGCGCGCTCAGGCGCGTGCCGGCATGGCATTTCGACATCGCGTCCGGCACGCAGCGCCTGTGCGACCAGCTCGACGTCGCGAGCCTCGACGGCTTCGGCGCACACTCGCTGACGAGCGCCTGCGGCGCCGCGGGCGCGCTGCTGCTGTACGCGGCGGCCACCCAGGGCCAGCAGCTGCGGCACGTGCGCAGCCTGAAGGTCGAGAACGAAACCGAGTACATCGGGCTCGATCCGTCCACGCGCCGCAACCTCGAACTGACCGAGACGCTGCGCGGCACCGAATCGCCGACGCTCTATTCGCTGCTCGATACCTGCTGCACGACGATGGGCAGCCGGCTGCTGCGCCATTGGCTGCACCATCCGCCGCGCGCATCCGTCGCCGCGCAGTCGCGCCAGCAGGCGATCGGCGCGCTGCTCGACGCCCCCGCGGACGCAAGCCTCGACGCGCTGCGCAGCGCGCTGCGCCAGATCGCCGACGTCGAGCGGATCACCGGGCGCCTCGCGCTGCTGTCCGCGCGTCCACGCGACCTGTCGAGCCTGCGCGACACGTTCGCCGCGCTGCCGGCGCTGCGCGAGCGCATCGGGCCGATCGTCGGCAATGCGGATTCGCTCGCGCGCCTCGACGCGGCGCTCGTGCCGCCGGCCGAATGCCTGGACCTGCTGACGAGCGCGATCGCCACCGAGCCGGCCGCGATGGTGCGCGACGGCGGCGTAATCGCGCGCGGCTACGACGCGGAGCTCGACGAGCTGCGTGACATCTCGGAAAACTGCGGGCAGTTCCTGATCGACCTCGAGGCGCGCGAGCGCGCCCGCACCGGCATCGCAAACCTGCGCGTCGAATACAACAAGGTGCACGGCTTCTACATCGAGGTCACGCGCGGGCAGACGGACAAGGTGCCGGACGACTACCGCCGCCGCCAGACGCTGAAGAACGCCGAGCGCTACATCACGCCCGAGCTGAAGACCTTCGAGGACAAGGCGCTGTCCGCGCAGGAACGTGCGCTGGCACGCGAGCGCGCGCTGTACGACGCGGTGCTGCAGGCGCTGCTGCCGTTCATCCCCGAATGCCAGCGCGTCGCGTCCGCGCTCGCGGAGCTCGACCTGCTCGCCGCGTTCGCCGAGCGTGCGCGCGCGCTCGACTGGGTCGCGCCGACGTTCACCGACGAGATCGGCATCGAGATCGAGCAAGGCCGGCATCCGGTCGTCGAGGCGCAGGTCGAGCAGTTCATCGCGAACGACTGCAAGCTCGGCGCCGAGCGCAAGCTGCTGCTGATCACCGGCCCGAACATGGGCGGTAAGTCGACGTTCATGCGGCAGACCGCGCTGATCGCGCTGATGGCCTACGTCGGCAGCTATGTGCCGGCCAAGGCGGCCTGCTTCGGCCCGATCGACCGGATCTTCACCCGCATCGGCGCGGCGGACGACCTCGCCGGCGGCCGCTCGACGTTCATGGTCGAGATGACCGAGGCGGCGGCGATCCTCAACGACGCGACGCCGCAGAGCCTCGTGCTGATGGACGAAATCGGCCGCGGCACGTCGACGTTCGACGGCCTCGCGCTCGCCTGGGCGATCGCGCGGCACCTGCTCGCGCACAACGGCTGCTATACGCTGTTCGCGACGCACTACTTCGAACTGACGCAACTGCCTGCCGAGTTCCCGCATGCGGCCAACGTGCATCTGTCGGCGGTCGAGCACGGCCACGGCATCGTGTTCCTGCATGCGGTCGACGAAGGCCCCGCGAACCAGAGCTACGGCCTGCAGGTTGCCCAGCTCGCGGGCGTTCCGGCGCCGGTAATCCGCGCGGCGCGCAAGCATCTTGCCTATCTGGAGCAGCAGTCCGCCGCGCAGCACACCCCGCAGCTGGACCTGTTCAGCATGCAGCCGGCAGCCGACACGCTCGAATGCGCGGAGGCGCCGGCGCAACCGGCCGCCCCGCACCCGGCGCTCGAAAAACTGCGCGACATCGACCCCGACGACCTGAAACCGCGTGAAGCGCTCGACCTGCTGTACGAACTGCGCGCCCTCGCGCAGTCGCACGATGTCGACGGGCTTGCGTAAGCGCACCGCGTCCGGCCTGCGCACGCGCATCGCGGCCGCGCTCGCGGCGACGGCGCTGGCGCTGCTGCCGCCCGCGCTCGCCCACGCGGCACCCGCGAAGCGGGCCAGTGCGCCGGCGCCCTATTCGTTCGCCGTCGTCTCCGGCGTGCTCGGCTCGCCCGCGGACGAACCCGCCGCCCAGCGAATGTTCGAGGCGATGGCGCGTGAGCGCAACCTTGCATTCGTCGTGTACGCCGGCAACCTGAAGGGGACGAAAGAAGCCTGCCGAGACGCTGTATACATGCAGCGCGGCGCCCTGCTCGACTCGGCGCGCGTGCCGCTCGTATTCATTCCCGGCCATGACGACTGGGTCACGTGCAACACCGCGGCGGGCGGCGGCTACGATCCGGTCGAGCGGCTCGATTACCTGCGCCAGACCCTGCTCGCCGACGCAGCGCTGCCCGACCCGGGCGCACTGCAGATCACGCGCGAGAGCGAAGTCGCGCGCTTCCGGCCGTATCGCGAGAACGCGCGCTGGGTGCGCGACGACATCGTGTACGTCGCGCTCAACGCACCCGCGCCGAACAATCACTTTTCAACGGCGGGCGGCCGCAACGGCGAGTTCGAGGACCGGATCATCGCAAACGGCTTCTGGATCGACCATGCGGCCGAATACGCGAAGCGGCGCGATGCGCGCGCGCTGGTGCTGATATTCGAAGGCGACCCGCAATTCGATCGCTATGAACGCGCGGAGCGCTTCGCGTGGCTGCGGTTCAACCGCCCGCGCACACGCGATGGCTTTCGTGAATTGAAACGCACGCTGGTGAAGGCAGCGGCGACCTTTCGCGGCCCGATACTCGTGATGCATGCGAGCAGCACGCCGCTTGCGAACGGTTTCGTGATTGACCGGCCACTGCGTGCCGATGGCGGAGAACTCGTCGGCAACGTAACGCGCGTCGCGATCGGGCCGCGCCAGCCGGCGAGTCAGTGGGTAAGGGTGGGCGTGTCGCCCGCACGGCAAACGCATTTCAACGTCAGCGTGCAGGACGTGCCGAAAAACCTGCCGGTGCCGCCGGCCCTGCCGGCCTCACCGCACGACGACGTGCCGCTGCCGCAGATGCCGGAAATCCCGGCATTGCCGGCGCTGCCGGATGCCTCGTCGGCGCCGCCGCTGCCGGGCGACAGCACGGCGCCGTATGGTGCTTCGGGCGCTTCAGGCCCTGCGCCGGCCCCCTAGCCGGCCCCGACGCAAGGCGCGCCCGCCCGCTCAGTGCAGCGTGCGCCCTGACGGTTCGCCGTCCTCATCGTCCTCATCCTCGTCGACGATTTCCAGCCCGTCCGCGCCGTGCGCGTGCTCATGCTCGATTTCGTCTTCGGTAGCAACGCGCACGTCCTTCACGGTCAGCGAGAAACGCAGCGCCATGCCGGCGAGCGGATGGTTGCCGTCGAGCACGACCTTGTCCTCGGCGATGTCCGTCACCGTGTAGATCAGCGAATCGACCTCTTCGTCGCCGTCTTCCGGCGTGCCTTCGAACTGCATGCCCACTTCCAGCGGCTCGGGAAAACGATCGCGCGGCTCGATCTTCACGAGCTCCGGGTCGTAATCGCCGAACGCATCCTGCGGTTCCAGCTGGATCTGCGCCTGGTATCCCGGTTCCTGGCCATCGAGCTGTTCCTCGATCTTGGGGAACGTGCCATCATAGCCGCCGTGCAGATAGACCATCGGCTCGTCGCTTTCCTCGATCAGATTGCCTTGCGCATCCGACAGCTTGTAAGCGACCGACACGACGGTGTTTTTTGCGATTTTCATCCAATTCTCCCAAATACAAGTCCCATTATACGATGCGCAACCGGTCTCAAGCCGAACCGCGGGACGGCGCCGCCGCCTCAATCGGCGCGCCGCCCACCGATCTTCCCACGCCGCTGCTCGGCGGCCTCACCCCGGCGCAGTTCATGCGCCGCTACTGGCAAAAAAAGCCGCTGCTGGTCCGCCAGGCGATCCCCGGCGTGAAGCCCCCGCTGTCGCGCGACGCACTGTTCGAGCTGGCCGGCGACTACGACGCCGAAGCACGGCTGATCACGCATTTTCGTAACAAGTGGCAACTGGCTCATGGCCCGTTCGACGCCGACGCGCTGCCGCCCGTCACCCGCAAGGCCTGGACGCTGATGATCCAGGGCCTCGACCTGCATGTCGACGCGGCGCGCACGCTGCTCGAACGCTTCCGCTTCATCCCGGATGCGCGCCTCGACGACCTGATGATCTCGTACGCGACGGACGGCGGCGGCGTCGGCCCGCACTTCGACTCGTACGACGTGTTCCTGCTGCAGGTCGAGGGCAAGCGCCGCTGGCGCATCGGCGCGCAGAAGGATCTGTCGCTGCAGCCGGGCGTGCCGCTGAAGATCCTCGAGCATTTCGAACCGAGCGAAGAATGGGTGCTCGAGCCGGGCGACATGCTCTACCTGCCGCCGCACATCGCGCACGACGGCGTGGCCGAAGGCGAATGCATGACCTGCTCCGTCGGCTTCCGCGCCCCGTCCGCCGGCGAATTGGGCGCGCAGTTCCTCTACTACCTCGCGGAGCGCGGCGGCCTGCGCAACGGCGCGCGCAGCGACGACCTCTACCGCGACCCGAAGCAGCCCGCGGTCGATACGCCGGCGCAACTGCCGCCCGCGATGGTCGAACGGGTCGCCGCGATCGTCAACGGCATCCGGTGGCGCGAGCAGGACGTCGCGGAATTCCTCGGCTGCTACCTGAGCGAACCCAAATCGAACGTCGTTTTCGACCCGCCCGCACGCGCGCTTTCCGAGGCTGCGTTCATCGCGCAGGCAACACGGCGCGGCGTATGTCTCGACAGACGCGCCGCATTGTTGTATAACGCGCGCTCGTACTTCATCAACGGCGAGGAATGGCCGCTCGAACGGTCCGCCAAATGGCTGCCCGAACTGGCCGATCAGCGCCGTATGGAGGCGAAACGGTTTGTAACACTATCCCGGGATCCCTCCATGACAGCATTACTGCACGAGTGGTATTGTGCGGGCTGGATACGGGTCGGAAACCGGGATTAGTGTGAGTTGACCCGTAGCCCATGCAAATCAAAATTTGTATGGGAAAGACAACGTATTGACCCCGCATTTGTCGACGGTCGATAGGAAAGTGCATATAATTTCCGCCCAAGCCGTAGGGAAGATTCACGCTCTAGAAGTGCGTCTCCACCAGCGGCCCAGGTCGGTGTTGGAGCACATTACCGGTATTGTTTCGCGCTGTTGCTTACCCTTTAACCATAAAAGGACGTGATCATGAAGAAATCCCTCCTCGTAGCTTCCCTGTTGGCTGCTGTTGCACTGGCTGCTTGCAACAAGAGCGCTGACCAAGCTGCTTCGTCGGCTGCTAGCGACGCTGCTGCTGCCGCTTCGTCGGCTGCTTCGGCAGTTGCTGGTGCTGCGAGCGAAGCGACGGCTGCTGCTTCGTCGGCTACGGCTGCTGCGAGCGACGCTGCTGCTGCAGTGGCGTCGGCCGCTTCGGCAGCGACGGCTGCTCCGGCTTCGGGCGCAAGCCAGTAAGCCTCAGCATCAGCTGAAAAAAAACCGGCCCTCGGGCCGGTTTTTTTACGTCTGCAGGTTTTGTGCGGTAAGCGCCCGATACAGGCCGCCGCGCAAGCGTCAGCCCCGCCTACCCCAGCCCGAGCCAGTCGAAGCCCGCTTCCTGCGAAGCGACGACCACGTCGCGCCCGTCGGTGCCGAGCACGCTTCCGAACGCCTGGCGGGCCAGTTCCGGCAGGTTGTTCTGCTGGCTCAGGTGGGCCGCGACGAGATGGCGCAGGCGGTTGCGCTCGAGCGACGCAAGGATCCCCGCCGCCGCATCGTTGCTCAGGTGGCCATGACTGCCGCCGATCCGCGCTTTCAGCGACTTCGGATAGCGGCTCGCGGCCAGCATCGCGGTATCGTGGTTCGATTCGAGCACCAGCGCGTCACAGCCGCTCAGGACGGCCGTAATGTGCGGCGTGGAGGTGCCCACGTCGGTCAGCACGCCGAGGCGGCTGCAGCCATCCATGAACACGAACTGGAGCGGTTCCCGGGCGTCGTGCGGCACCGTATAGGGCTGCACGGCCAGATCGCGTATCTGGGCCGTCTCGTCGCCCCACAGCACGTGCAGGTCGACGTCCGCTTCGTCCGCGCCGACCGCGCGCGCGGTGCCCCAGCTCATGTAGAGCGGCAGCGACGCGCGCCGGGCAAGCGTCAGTGCGCTGCCGACATGGTCGCTGTGTTCGTGGGTGATGAGGATCGCATCGAGATCGTCGATGCCGAGATTGAGGCGGCCGAGCCGGCGCTCGACCTCCTTGGCCGAAAAGCCGCAGTCGAGCAGCACGCGGGTGGTGGTCGTGCCGCTCGCGGCTTCGACCACCAGTGCATTGCCTTCGCTGCCGCTCCCGAGGCTGGCGAATCGCACGCGCTTAGTTCAGCTGCGCGTGGAGCAGCGAGATGATCCGCTTGGCATCCGACGAGTTGTCGACCTGCCCGTTCGCGTCGACGACCGCGACCTGCGTGCCGCCGTTGCCCTGCGCACGCACGTTGACGACGTATTCCTTGCCCGGCTTCGCAGCCGACGGGCCGCCGTAGAACAGCTTGCCGAACAGGCCGTCGCGCTTGAGCTCTTCCATCGAATTCGCGTAGCGCACGCGATACACGCCCTTCTCGCGGTCGCGGCTGTCGACCGTGAAGTTGGTGCGGTCGAGCGCGAGGCCGACGCGCAGCCACGCGCGATCGAACGATTCGGCCAGTTGCAGCGTCGCCGCGCCGGCGCTCGAGTCGAGAACCTGCGCGGGCGCCGTCGCCGGCTTCGCGTCGGTCAGCATCTGCTTCGCCTGCGCTTCGGTCAGGCCGAATTTCTGCATCAGCTTGGTCAGGAACACCGCCTCCAGCACCGGGTTGCGCGGACGCTCCTCCCAGCGCGACGACGTGCCGCCCTGCGGGCCGACCATCATCTCCTCCATCGCGCTGTGCGTGATCGAGATGTCGGTATTGCCGTCCGCGGTGCGGTTCACGAGCGTGCGGAAGCGATCGCGGGTGCCGGACGAGTACACGAAGTCGACGACCTTGCCGATCGTGCGGCGGAACCAGTCGTCAGGGATGCTCGCGCGGTTCTCCGCCCAGTCGGTGACCATGATGCCGGTGGACGGCGCGTCGGTCTTCAGCGAGAAGCCGTTGTCCTGCCAGAAGTCCTTCAGGAGCGGCCACAGCTGCTCCGGCGTGCGGCCGTCGACGACGAGCCAGCGGCGATCGCCGTCGCGCTCGATGTGCATGCCGAGCGGATCCTGCGCGGTCGGCACGCCGTCCGTCGCGGTGCCGGCGGCCGTCGTCACGCGCGGCGGCAGCGAGCCGAGGCCCGCATTGACCGGCGGCGCGACGAACTGCTGGCCCGTCGGCACCGGGTTCAGGTCGCTCGGCACCGCGAGCGGCGGCGCCGAGCCGGTGTTCTTGTAGTTGACCTTGTCGGGGGCCAGATAGTCGTTCAGCGTATCGCAGCCGGCGAGCGCGCCCAGCGCAAGCGCCACCACCGAAACCTGGATGGCGCGAGAGGAAAAGGCGAAACGTTTCATGAAATCCTTCGTCTTGCTAGAACGCTCGTCAGGAGCGGCGCCGGACGGAGCCGGCCGGTGCGGGTTGATCGGGGTTGGAATCGGCGGCCGGTGCGCGGCCGCCGCATCTCACGCGAGGACGCCGCCCTCGACGAGCGCCGAGCGCACCGCGTCGTGGCAACGTTCGTCGAGCGGCGTGAGCGGCAGGCGGATACCGCCCTGCATCTTGCCCATCGCCTGCAGCGCCCACTTCACCGGGATCGGATTCGCCTCGATGAACAGGTTCTTGTGCAGCGACAGCAGCTGCATGTGCAGCTCGCGCGCCGTCTTCACGTCGCCCGCCAGCGCCGCGCGGCACAGCGCGCTCATCGCGCGCGGCGCAACGTTCGCGGTCACCGAGATGTTGCCGTGGCCGCCCAGCAGCATCAGCGCGATCGCGGTCGGATCGTCGCCGCTGTAGATCGCGAAGTGCTTCGGCGCGGCCTTGATCAGCTGCGCGGCGCGATCGATGTTGCCGGTCGCTTCCTTCACGCCGACGATGCCCGGCACCTGCGCGAGGCGCAGCATCGTCTCGTTCGACATGTCCGCCACCGTGCGGCCCGGCACGTTGTACAGGATCACCGGCAGGTCGATCGCCTCGGCGATCGCCTTGAAATGGCGATACATGCCTTCCTGCGTCGGCTTGTTGTAGTACGGCACGACCTGCAGCGTCGCATCCGCGCCAACCGCCTTCGCGTGCTTCGTCAGCTCGATCGCCTCGGCGGTCGAATTGCCGCCGGCGCCCGCGATGATCGGAATGCGTTTCGCCGCATGCTCGACCGCGGTGCGGATCATCAGGATGTGTTCCTCGACGTTGAGCGTCGCCGATTCGCCGCTCGTGCCGACCACGACCAGCGCATCGGTGCCTTCGTCGATGTGCCAGTCGATCAGTTTGCGAAACGCCGGCAGGTCGAGACTGCCGTCTTCGAGCATCGGGGTGACGATCGCGGGGATGCTGCCGCGGATTTGAATGCCGTCTTGAGTGCCGTTAGCCATGAAACGCGATTGATTTAGAACCGGTAAACGTTGAGATTGTAGCGGATTAGCCGGGCAGTTCGAAACGCGGAATACCCGCCTCCGACCCCGGAGCCGCCGCGTCGCGCACTGCGCAGATGCGCTGGATGAATGCCGCGCGCGGCGCGGCGATGAAACCGTCTTCGTACGCCACCACCCGCAGCCGCCCGCGCACCGCTTCCAGCAGTTCGCCCGGCGCGAGCAGGAACGCGGGATTGGACGGCTTGCCGACCGTTTCGTTTCCTTGCGCGAAGGTTTCGTAGATCAGCACCCCGCCCGGCGCCAGCGTGTCGAGCAGATGGGGCCAGAGCGGACGATGCAGGTAATTCGTGACGACCACGGCCGCGAACTGCGCGCCGGCCGGCAATGGCCAGGGTGCGCCTTCGAGATCGGCGTCGCGCGCGTCCACGCCGGGAATCGCCCGCAACGCCGCAAGCGCGGCCGGATCGCGTTCGAGCGCGACGACCGGATGCCCGCGCGATGCGAACCAGCGCGCATGCCGCCCGCCGCCCGCGGCGACGTCCAGCACCGCGCCGCCGGCCGGGACGAGCCGGGCCCAGCCGGCGACCCAGCGCGACGGCTCGGCGAGCCCGACGTGCGCGCCGGCGGCCGGCATCACGGGTTCATGCGCGCTGCTCACGTGTACGACAGGCCCATCGCGTCGCGCACGTCGCGCATCGTCTCGGTCGCGTACTTGCGTGCCTTGTCGCAGCCGTCGGCGACGATCGCGCGCAACAGCGACGGGTCGTCCATGTACTTCTGCGCGCGCTCGAGCATCGGCTGCTGCTCGCGCAGGATCCCTTCGACCACCGGCTGCTTGCAATCGAGGCAGCCGATGCCCGCCGAACGGCAGCCCTTCTGCACCCACTCGTGCGTCGCTTCGTCCGTGTAGACCTGGTGCAGCTGCCACACCGGGCACTTGTCCGGATCGCCCGGATCGGTGCGGCGCACGCGCGCCGGGTCGGTCGGCATCGTGCGGACCTTCTTCGTGATCGTCTCCGCATCCTCGCGCAGGCCGATCGTATTGCCGTACGACTTCGACATCTTCTGGCCGTCGAGGCCCGGCATGCGCGACGCTTCCGTCAGCAGCGCCTGCGGCTCGACCAGGATGATCTTGCGCGCGCCTTCGAGATAGCCGAACAGGCGCTCGCGGTCGCTCATCGACAGGCTCTGCGACTCCTGCAGCATCGCGCGCGCCTGCTCGAGCGCCTCGTCGTCGCCTTCCTGCTGGTACGCGTTGCGCAGCTCGCGGTACAGCTTCGCGCGCTTGCCGCCCAGCTTCTTCGCGGCTTCGAGCGCCTTCTCCTCGAACCCGGGCTCACGGCCGTACAGGTAGTTGAAGCGGCGCGCGATCTCGCGCGTCATCTCGACGTGCGGCACCTGATCCTCGCCGACCGGCACGAGCGAGCCGCGGTACAGCAGGATGTCCGCCGCCATCAGCACCGGATAGCCGAGGAAGCCGTAGGTCGACAGGTCCTTGTCCTTCAGCTTCTCGATCTGCTCCTTGTAGGTCGGCACGCGCTCGAGCCAGCCGAGCGGCGTGCTCATGCCGAGCAGCAGCGCGAGTTCCGCATGCTCGGGCACCTTGCTCTGGATGAACAGCGTCGCCTGCGCCGGATCGATGCCCGAGGCGAGCCAGTCGATCAGCACGTCCCACACGTTCTTCTCGATGACCTCGGGCGTCTCGTAGTGCGTCGTGAGCGCATGCCAGTCGACGACGCAGAAGAAGCACGGGTACTCGGACTGCAGCTTCACCCAGTTTTTCAGCACGCCGTGGTAGTGGCCGAGGTGCAGGGATCCGGTGGGCCGCATGCCGGAGAAAATACGATCTGGGAACATGGTTGTCGTTAGAAAAGCGAGGCGAAAGGAGTCAGGATGGCGGACACGACGTCGTAGCCCACGTTGACGAGCGGACGCAGCCAGAATTTCGTCAGCACGCCCGTCGTGACCAGCAAGAGGACGATGATGAAGCCGTACGGCTCGATGCGCGACAGCGCGATCGATTGCTTCGGCGGCAGCAGCGCCGCCAGGATGCGGCCGCCATCGAGCGGCGGCAACGGGAACAGGTTCAGCACGCCGAGCACGAGGTTCACGCTGACGCCGGCGAGCGCCATGCGCGTGAAGAACGGCTCGTCCACGCTCGCGGCGGCGAGCACGACGCTCAGCACGCCCCACAGCAGCGCCTGCACGAAGTTGCAGCCGGGGCCCGCGAGCGACACCCACAGGCTGCCCCAGCGCGGGTTGCGCAGGTTGCTGAACGCGACCGGCACCGGCTTCGCATAGCCGAACAGGAATGCGCCGCCGGTCAGGAAATACATCGCGAGCGGAATCGCGATCGTGCCGATCGGATCGATGTGGCGCATCGGGTTGAACGACACGCGCCCCATCATGTAGGCGGTGTTGTCGCCAAGCAGGCGGGCGGCGTAGCCGTGCGCGGCCTCGTGCAGCGTGATCGCGAAGATCACCGGCAGCGCGTAGACGGCGATGGTCTGTATCAGGGAAGCGTCCATATCGCGTTATTGTAACAAGCGCAATCGTGCGGAAACGGATTGGCGCGGGCTCACGCCGACAGGCCGAACGGCTCGAGCGGCCCGCGCCCGGCGCGCACGAGCTGCGGCTCCGCGTCCGTCAGGTCGATCACCGTCGACGGTTCGCGCGGGCAGGCGCCGCCGTCGATCACGAGATCGACCTGTTTCTCGAGCCGCTCGCGGATCTCGTCCGGATCGTTGAGCGGGTCCGTATCGGGCGGCAGGATCAGCGTCGTGCCGAGCAGCGGCTGGCCGAGCGACTCGAGCAACGCGAGCGTGATCGCGTGCTCCGGCACCCGCAGCCCGATCGTCTTGCGCGACGGATGCGACAGCCGCCGCGGCACCTCCTTCGTGGCCTGCAGGATGAACACGTACGGGCCGGGCGTCACCGACTTGATCAGCCGGTACTGCCGGTTGTCCACCATCGCGAAGTTCGCGAGTTCGGACAGGTCGCGCACCAGCAGCGACAGGTGCTGCTTGTCGTCGAGGCCGCGGATGCGGCGCACCCGCTCGACCGCGTCCTTGTCGTCGAGATGGCATGCGAGCGCGTAGCTCGAATCGGTCGGCATCGCGACCACCCCGCCCTTGTTGACGATTTCCACCGCCTGCTTGATCAGGCGCGGCTGCGGATTATCCGGATGAATCCTGAAGAACTGGGACATTGGGGGAAGGTGAAGAGGGAATGATCGGGTGCGCGCCGCGCCTGCGGCACGCACGGCCAGCGGCCGCGGCGGGTCAGAGCCAGCGTTCCCAGACCGGTTTCAGGTCGGACGGCAGCGGCGGCAGGCTGCCCAGCTCGATGCGGCCCTCGCCCGGCGCGTGGAAATCCGAGCCGCACGACGCCTCGAAGCCGAAACGGCGCGCGACGTCCGCATATTCGCGGTACTGGTCAGGCGTATGGCTGCCGGTCACGACCTCGATCGCGCGCCCGCCGAGATCGATGAACTCGCCGAAGAACGCGTCGAATTCGACCGGCGTGTAGCGGTAGCGGCCCGGATGCGCGACCACGGCTTCGCCGCCGGCGCCGCGAATCCATTGCACGGCGTCGGACAGCGTCGCCCAGCGGTGCGGCACGAAACCGGGCTTGCCGTCGCCGAGCAGGCGGTCGAACACGTCGGCCGTCGAGGCGGCATGGCCGCTCTCGACGAGAAAGCGTGCGAAATGCGTGCGCGAGATCAGGTCGGGATTCGACACGTATTTCAGCGCGCCGTCGTATGCACCGGGAATGCCGAGTGTCTCGAGCTGCGCGGCGATCGCCCGCGCGCGGGCTGCCCGGCCGTGGCGCGTGCGGTACAGGCCGTCGACGAGCGCCGGGTTCGTGGGGTCGATGTTCAGGCCGACGATGTGCACCGTGCGCGATGCCCAGGTCACCGAGATTTCGACGCCGCTCAGGTAGCGCATGCCGAGCGCCTCGGCCTCGCTGCGCGCCGCCGCCTGGCCGCCGACCTCGTCGTGATCGGTGAGCGCCCAAAGCGTCACGCCGCCGGCGTGGGCGCGGCGCGCGACATCAACGGGCGACAGCAGGCCGTCGGAGACATTCGAATGACAGTGGAGATCGGCGTTCATTTTTGGCAAGGGAAATCACGCTTCATTCTACTGCAATGCGGCATTCCGCCGCCGCTCCCCTGCCGCCGCGCCGGTTACGCGCAGAACGCCTCGATCAGCGCGGCGATCTGCTCGGGCTGGTCGTGGTGGACCATGTGGCCGGCATCCTCGACGAGCTTTTCGCGCCAGTCCGGGAACGCAGAGAAGCGCGCCTTGAATTCCGCCAGCGGGATGTCGCCGGCCAGATGCGCGAGCGTCGGCGAATTGACCGCCTCGACATGCAGCACCTTCGCGCGCACCTGCGCCCAGGTCGCCATCACTTCGTCGAGACGGTACAGCAGCGGGCCCATCATCTTGTGCGCGGGATCGGCCAGCAGATGGAAGCGCCCGTCGTCGCCCCGCTTCGACCAATGCCCGGCCAGGAACGCGGCGCGGCGCGGATCGAGCCGTGGATTGGTCTTGACCAGGCGGGCCGCGACGTCGTCGAGCGACGCATAGGATTTCAGGGCGGGCGGCTCGCGCAGCGCGTCGAGCCAGCCGCGCAAGCGGCGCGGCGACTGCTCGGCGCGGGCCGGCGCCAGGCCGAAGCCTTCCAGGTCGACGACACGCCGCACGCGCTCCGGCCGTGCGCCCGCATACAGGCACACGACGTTCGCGCCCATGCTGTGCCCGACCAGATTGACCTCGCCGGCCGGCGCATAGTGGTCGACCAGTGCGTCGAGGTCGCCGAGGTATTCATGGAACCAGTAATGGCCGCCGCCCTGCTGTGCAACCGGCCAGTCGGACAGCCCGAAGCCGCGCGCGTCCGGCGCGATCACCTGCCAGTCGCCCGCGAGCGCGTCGACGACGAACTGGAACGACGCCGCGACGTCCATCCAGCCGTGCAACATGAACAGCGTCGGCGCATCCGGCCGGCCCCAGCGCCGGACGTGCAGCCTGACGCCTCGCACCGTAACGAAATCGGAAACAGAACTCGTGGCATTCATCGCAGCCGCCAAAAAAAGAATGATCGTTCGATTATAGCGGCGTCGCCTGCACCGCCGTTACCCCTGCCGACGATCATGGCGCGTGTCGAGGCACTCCTCTATGCCGGCCCGATCAGCCGATTTCCGGGCCTCATGCCGCGCCCGCCCGGTCCTGGGCGGCAAGTTCTTCCAATTCGGCCGCGTCGAATCCCGCGCTGCGGCGCGCGTCGAAATTGAACGGCCCGCGCAGCCGCGGCGCGTGGTATTGCTCGGCGAGCTGCCGGTAGGTCGGCACCGGATCGCGACCGGCCTCGTCGCACAGATGGCGAAACCAGCGGTTGCCGATCGCGACGTGGCCGATTTCGTCGCGCAGGATCACGTCGAGGATCGCCGCCGATGCATGGTCGCCCGCCTGCGCGAGCCGCGCGCGGATCGGCGGCGATGCGTCGAGCCCACGCGCTTCGAGCGTGCGCGGCACGAGCGCCATGCGCGCGAGCACGTCGCCCGCGGTGCGCTCGCACATCTCCCACAGCCCGTTGTGCGCGGGAAAATCGCCGTATGCGTGACCGAACTCGGCGAGCCGGCCGGCGAGCAGCGAAAAGTGATACGCCTCCTCGGCCGCGACCTTCAGCCAGTCCGCGTAAAACGCGTCCGGCTGGCCGGCAAAGCGCCACACCGCGTCGAGGGCCAGATTGATCGCATTGAATTCGATATGCGCGAGCGCGTGCAGCAGCACCGCCCGCCCTTCCGGCGAGCGCATGCTGCGCCGCTCGAGCTGGCGCGGCTCGACCAGCACGGGCCGCGCCGGTCGCCCCGGCAGCCCGGCGGGCTCGGGCAGCACGAGCGACGGATCGATCGCCGCCTGCCCGGCCAGCAACGCGTCGTGGAGCGCGCGCACCCGGACGGCTTTTTCCGCCGGCTCGGGCACGGCGAGTGCGGCAAGCGCTGCGCGGCGCACGCAGGCCGGCGCGTCGGAGAACGAGGAAAACTCCATGCTCATAAACGGGGACACCGTGAAAAGCGCGGCGAGAGCCGCCGGACACAACGGTTTACAATACGCAGCTGTGCCGCGGCGACGCACGCCGCGCGAAACGCGCCATTTTACCGGCGCGCCCAACGAACGAGACCAAGGAGACTCCGTGACGATCTACAAGCTGGGCGACACCGCCCCGACGATCCACGAAAGCGTGTTCGTCGCCGATACGGCGGCCATCATCGGCAAAGTCGTGCTCGAGGAAAATTCGAGCGTATGGTTCGGCGCGACGCTGCGCGGCGACAACGAGCCGATCACGGTCGGCGCGGGCAGCAACGTGCAGGAAGGCGCGGTGTTGCACACCGACCCCGGCTATCCGCTGACGATTGCCGGGAACGTGACGATCGGGCACCAGGCGATGCTGCACGGCTGCACGGTCGGCGAAAACTCGCTGATCGGAATTCAGGCGGTGATCTTGAATGGCGCGGTCATCGGCCGCAACTGTCTGGTCGGCGCCGGCTCGATCGTGACGGAGGGCAAGACGTTTCCGGACAATTCGCTGATACTCGGCGCCCCGGCGAAGGTGGTGCGCGAACTGTCGGCCGAGGACATCGCGCGCCTGCGCGCAAATGCGAAAACGTACGTCGACCGGCGTGCGCATTTCAAGGAGCAACTCGTGCGGATCGGCTGACACCGCGCGATTTTCAAGGAAGAAGAGTGAGCGACCAGTTACAGAAATTCATGTTCAATGCGGCGCCCGTGCGCGGTGAAATCGTTTCGCTGCGCAACACGTGGCAGGAAGTGCTGACCCGCCGCGACTACCCCGCGCCCGTGCGCACGGTGCTCGGCGAGATGATGGCCGCCTGCGCGCTGCTGTCGGCGAACCTGAAATTTCACGGCACCCTCGTCATGCAGATCTTCGGCGACGGGCCGGTGAAGATGCTGGTCGTGCAATGCAGCTCGGATCTGTCGATGCGCGCGACCGCGAAGTTCTCCGGCGACGTCGCGCAGACGATCGGCGACGACACGCGCTTCGCCGATCTCGTCAACGCGAGCGGCCACGGCCGCTGCGTGATCACGCTCGATCCGGCCGACAAGCTGCCGGGCCAGCAGCCGTACCAGGGCATCGTGCCGCTCAACGGCGAACACGGCTCGCTGGAATCGATCGCGCAGGTGCTCGAGCAGTACATGCATCACTCGGAACAGCTCGACACGCGCCTGTGGCTCGCCGCCGATCGCGATCGCGCGGTCGGCATGCTGCTGCAGAAGCTGCCCGGCGACGGCGGCATCGTGCCGCGCACCGCGGAAACCGACGCCGACACGTGGGAACGCGTGTGCACGCTCGGCGGCACGCTGTCCGCGCAGGAACTGCTCGAAGTGGAGCCGGAAGTCGTGTTCCGCCGGCTGTTCTGGCAGGAAAACGTGCAGCACTTCGAGCCCGCCGTCACGCGCTTCCAGTGCACGTGCTCGCGCGAAAAGGTGGGCGCGATGCTGCGCATGCTCGGCCAGGACGAAGTCGACGGCGTGATCGTCGAGCGCGGCCACGTCGAGATTCATTGCGAGTTCTGCAACCAGCGCTACGAGTTCGATCCCGTCGATGTCGCGCAGCTGTTCGCGTCGCCCGAACTCGCGAGCGGCGTGACGCCTGCCGCCGGGCAGCGTCACTGAGCCGCGCGCCCGCGCACCGGCCGGTGCGCGGGCGCATAATGACGCACGCGTATCGAGCGCGCCGCCTCGCGGCCCGAAGCGTCGGGCCGCCCCGAACCCGGCGCGCCGCTGGAGAAGGTCATGAATCGCCTGTTTCGCCCCCTCTTGTCGACGAGCGCCGCAGCCGGCCTGCTCGTCCTCGCCGGCTGTGCGGTGCAGCCGCCCTCCACGATCCTGAGCCGCCTGCCGGAGCAACGCGCGGCCGGCCAGCCGCCGACGCTGACACCCGCCGAACGCAAGCGCTACGACGAGATCGACAGGCAGGCGCTGCGCGAACAGAACGATGCGATGGCGGCGGAAGCCGCGATACGCGCATGGTCGTACTACACGCCGCCGCCCGTCACGTTCTACGGCAGCTACTACGGCGGCGGCTGGGGGCGCGGCTGGGGCACCGGCGTCAGCTATGGCTATCCGGGCTGGTGGTGGTAGCCGCCGCATCGGCCCGATTATCGACCGTCAGGAAATAAAAAAGCACGGCATTTACCGTGCTTTTTCAATGGCATTGCTGAACCTGCTTCAGCGTCTTCAGTGGTGGGCCGGCTTGCCCTTCTCGCCGCCGCGATGCCGCGACGGCTTCGCGATCGACTGCGGATTCGGCACGACACGCACCGGTGCCGCGGAGACTTCGCCGCGCGTCGACGTGTTGGACAGCGTGTTGGCGACCGGCGCGGGCTGCGCGTTCGGCGATACGAACTGCACGAACACCTCGCCGTCCTTCACCATCCCCATCTCGTAGCGCGCGCGCTCCTCGATGGCTGCCGTGCCGCCCTGCAGGTCCTGCACTTCGCCTGCGATCCGCTCGTTGCGCAGCTTCTCGTCCGCGTTCTTCCGCAACTGGCCGTCCAGCTGCTGACGCAGCTCGTGCACCCGCAACCAGCCCCCATGTCCCCACCATAGGGGGTACTGAATGAGCGCCAGCAAGGCAATCAGGACGACAGTGACAAGCCGCATGTACGAGACGCAGATATAAGAAGCGCCGCTCCACGCATTACGCAGAGCGGCGTCGAAGCAACTAACGCGATAGTAGCGTGTTAGCGCAGGTTATAGAAAGCCGATTTGCCCGGGTAGCTGGCGATATCACCGAGATCTTCCTCGATGCGCAGCAGCTGGTTGTACTTCGAGATGCGGTCGCTGCGCGACAGCGAACCCGTCTTGATCTGGCCGGCGTTCAGGCCGACCGCGATGTCCGCGATCGTCGAGTCTTCCGTTTCGCCCGAGCGGTGCGAGATCACGGCCGTGTAGCCCGCGCGCTTCGCCATCTCGATCGCCGCGAACGTTTCGGTCAGCGTACCGATCTGGTTGATCTTGATGAGGATCGAGTTCGCGATGCCCTTCTCGATGCCTTCCTTCAGGATGCGCGTGTTGGTGACGAACAGGTCGTCGCCGACGAGCTGCACCTTCTTGCCGAGACGCTCGGTCAGCAGCTTCCAGCCGGCCCAGTCGCCTTCGTGCATGCCGTCCTCGATCGACACGATCGGGAACTTGTCCGCGAGCGTCGCGAGGTAGTCGGTGAACTCGGCCGACGACAGCTGCAGGCCTTCGCCCGCGAGCTGGTACTTGCCGTCGTGGTAGAACTCGGATGCCGCGCAGTCGAGCGCGAGCAGCACGTCTTCGCCCGCACGGTAGCCGGCCTTCTCGATCGCCTGCAGGATCGTCGACAGGCACTCGTCGTTGCTGCCGAAGTTCGGTGCGAAGCCGCCTTCGTCGCCCACCGCCGTGCTCATGCCGCGGTCGCTGAGAATCTTCTTCAGCGCGTGGAACACTTCCGCGCCGCAACGCAGGGCTTCACGGAACGTCGGCTGGCTCACCGGGACGATCATGAATTCCTGGATGTCGAGGCTGTTGTTCGCATGCGCGCCGCCGTTGACGATGTTCATCATCGGGACCGGCAGCTGCATCGCGCCCGAGCCGCCGAAGTAGCGGTACAGCGGCAGGCCGGCTTCCTCGGCCGCAGCCTTCGCGACGGCCATCGACACGGCCAGCATCGCGTTCGCGCCGAGGCGCGACTTGTTGTCGGTGCCGTCGAGCTCGAGCAGCGTCTTGTCGAGGAACGCCTGTTCCGACGCGTCGAGGCCCATGATGGCTTCGGAGATTTCGGTGTTGATGTGCTCGACCGCCTTCAGCACGCCCTTGCCGTTGTAGCGGCCGGCTTCGCCGTCGCGCAGTTCGATCGCTTCACGCGAGCCGGTGGATGCGCCCGACGGCACGGCCGCGCGGCCCATCGTGCCCGATTCGAGCAACACGTCGCATTCGACGGTGGGGTTGCCGCGCGAATCCAGAATCTCGCGGCCGATGATATCTACGATGGCACTCATGGGTTTCCTCTGAGAATGACGATGGATTCTTCAAACTGCGACGGCGCTCGCGCGAAAGCCGCTTTCGCTACTGACGCGCGAAGCCGCCGCAAGGTTCATTCGGTCTTTAATTGAAATCGTTTTCCAGGAACGGATTGCGCTTCACCGCCTGGTCGAGCGTGACGAGCGTCTCGAGCAGCGCGCCCATCCGGTTCAACGGCACCGCGTTCGGGCCGTCCGACTTTGCTTCGGCCGGATTCGGGTGCGTTTCCATGAACAGGCCCGCGACGCCCGTGGCGACCGCCGCGCGCGCGAGCACCGGCACGAATTCGCGCTGGCCGCCCGAGCTCGTGCCCTGCCCGCCCGGCAGCTGCACCGAGTGGGTCGCGTCGAACACGACGGGCGCGGCCGTCTCGCGCATGATCGCGAGCGAGCGCATGTCGGACACGAGGTTGTTGTAGCCGAACGACACGCCGCGCTCGCACGCCATGAAGCGGTCTTCCGACAGCCCCGCTTCACGTGCCGCGTCGCGCGCCTTGTCGATCACGTTCTTCATGTCGTGCGGCGCGAGGAACTGGCCCTTCTTGATGTTGACGGGCTTGCCCGAGCGCGCGCACGCGTGGATGAAATCCGTCTGGCGGCACAGGAACGCGGGCGTCTGCAGCACGTCGACGACCGACGCGACCGTTTCGATCTCCTCGATCGAATGCACGTCGGTCAGCACCGGCAGGCCGAGCTGGCGCTTCACCTCGGACAGGATGCGCAGCCCCTCGTCCATTCCGAGGCCGCGAAACGACTTGCCCGAGCTGCGGTTCGCCTTGTCGTAGGACGACTTGTAGATGAACGGAACGTTCAGCTTCGCGCAGATCTCCTTCAGGCGGCCCGCCGTGTCGATCGTCATTTGCTCCGATTCGACGACGCAGGTACCCGCGATCAGGAAGAAAGGCTTGTCGAGACCGACCTCGAAATCGCACAGCTTCATGCTTGCACTCCGCGCGCTTGCTTGTTGGCGAGCGCGGCTTCGACGAACGACTTGAACAGGGGGTGACCGTCACGCGGCGTGGACGTGAATTCCGGGTGGAACTGGACGCCGACGAACCACGGGTGCATCGAGTGCGGCAGCTCCATCATTTCCGGCAGGTCCTCGCTCGGGGTACGGGCGCTGATGATAAGGCCGCCGGCTTCGAGCTGGGGCACGAAGCGGTTATTGACTTCATAACGGTGGCGATGGCGTTCGTTCACGTCCTTGCCATAGATTTCTTCCGCCATCGTGCCCGGCTTGATCGGGCAGCGTTGCGAACCCAGGCGCATCGTGCCGCCGAGATCGGATTCCTCGGTGCGCGTCTCGACCTTGCCTTCGCGGTCGTACCATTCGGTGATCAGCGCGACCACGCGTTCCGGCGTGTCCGGATCGAATTCCGTGCTGTTCGCCTGCTTCAGGCCGACGACGTCGCGCGCGAATTCGATCACCGCGAGCTGCATGCCGAGGCAGATGCCGAGGTACGGCACCTTGGACTCGCGCGCATAGCGGATCGCCGCGATCTTGCCTTCCGTGCCGCGACGGCCGAAACCGCCCGGCACCAGCACGGCGTCGAGATGCTTCAGGCTGTCGACACCGTTCGTCTCGATCTCTTCCGAGTCGATGTACTCGATGTTGACCTTGGTCGACGTGTGGATCGACGCATGGCGCAGCGCCTCGATCAGCGACTTGTACGACTCGGTCAGTTCGACGTACTTGCCGACCATGCCGATCGTCACTTCGTGCTTCGGGTTCTGCAGCTTCTCGACGAGCTCCGACCACATGCTCAGGTCGGCATCCTTCGGCGACAGCTTCAGCTCTTCGCAGATGATCCGGTCGAGGCCCTGGTCGTGCAGCATCTGCGGAATCTTGTAGATGCTGTCGGCGTCCCACACCGAGATCACGGCGTCTTCGGGCACGTTCGAGAACATCGAGATCTTCTTCGATTCGTCGTCCGGAATGGGGCGATCCGCACGGCACAGCAGCACGTGCGGCAGGATGCCGATCTCGCGCAGCTTCTGAACGCTGTGCTGGGTCGGCTTCGTCTTCAGCTCGCCGGCCGTCGCGACGTACGGCACGAGCGTGAGGTGCACGAAACATGCGCTGTTGCGGCCGAGGCGCAGGCTCATCTGGCGCGCGGCCTCGAGGAACGGCAGCGACTCGATGTCGCCGACCGTGCCGCCGATCTCGACGATCGCGACGTCCGGCTCACCGCAGGTGGCCGACGCGGCGCCGCGCTCGACGAACGCCTGAATCTCGTTCGTGATGTGCGGAATCACCTGCACGGTCTTGCCGAGATAGTCGCCGCGGCGTTCCTTGCGGATCACCGATTCGTAGATCTGGCCGGTCGTGAAGTTGTTGGCCTTGCGCATCTTCGTGCTGATGAAGCGCTCATAGTGGCCGAGGTCGAGGTCAGTCTCCGCTCCGTCCTCCGTCACGAACACTTCGCCGTGCTGAAACGGACTCATCGTGCCGGGGTCGACGTTGATGTAGGGATCGAGTTTGAGGAGGGTGACTTTCAGACCGCGCGATTCGAGGATCGCGGCGAGGGAAGCGGCGGCAATACCCTTGCCGAGGGAAGAAACTACGCCGCCGGTGACGAAAACATATTTGGTCATCGCTGGATGCTCGCGGGAAAAACGGATTATACCGTAAAGCCCGCGCTTCTCTCAGCAATTGACGTGATGATCGTACCCTATCCCGATATGCCGCACCGCAAGCGTCCGGCGCGCCGTAACCGGCCGGCCTGCCGGGCCGCGCGCGTCAGGCGCTCTGCGCGTACGCGACGCTCCCCTCTTCCGCGCGCAGCATGTTCAGCATCCGCTGCAATGCGCGCGCCGTCTCGAGCGGCCGCTCCATCGGAAACAGGTGGCTGCCCTCGAGCCATTCGATGCGCCCGCGCGTCGCCCGGCGCGTCGCATCGAGCCCGACCTGGCGCACTTCGCGCGAGCGGGTGCCGGCGAGGAAGCCGAGCGGCACCGGCACGCCGTGCGCCAGCCGCGGGCCGAGCGTATGCGGCAGCGTCCGGTAGATCAGGTATTCGACCTGGCGGTCGAACGCGAGCGTGCGCTCGCCAGCGACGTCCGCCTGCGGAATGCCGTAGTCGATGTAGTCGGCCAGCATCCGCTCGTCCCAGCGCGCGAACGCCGGCTTTTCGCGGAAGTGCCGCCACGCTTCGTCGCGGCTCGCCCAGTGCGTGCGCCGGTTGCGCGTCGCCGCGGCCGGCGACAGCCGCTCGTCGAGCCCCGCCCACTGGCTGGCGCGCAATGCACCGCTGCGCCAGCCGGCGATGATCGGCGAATCGAGCATCACCACGCCGCGCACCCATTGCGGCTTCTTCAGCGCGGCCATCAGCGACAGGTAGCCGCCGAGCGAATGGCCGACGAGCCACACCGGCCGCTCGTAGCGGCCGCCGATGTCGTCGAGCAGCTGCTCGACGAGGTGCGGCCAGTCGCGGGTGACCGGGTAGCGCCGGTCGTGACCGATCCGCTCGATGAAGCGCAGCTCGTAGTCGTCGGCCAGCTCGGCGAAGATCGTCCGGTACGTCGACGCCGGAAAGCCGTTCGCGTGCGAAAAATGGAGGATGTCCTTCAAGCGCCCGTGTCTCCTTTATCGGCCGGCGCCAGCGCCGCAGCGCGGGCTCCGGGCCCTTCCGTATGGCTATCGTCCCGCGGCGCGCGTCACCGGTCCATCCAGTAGCGGCGCTGCGCATCGCGGTGACGTTCGAGCCCGAAGCCACCTTCCGCCGGCGCGACGTCGAACCGCACCGCGCCGTCGCGATCGGTGCGCGGCAACGGAATTCCGCGCCCCGCGTAGCGTGCGAGGACGGTCGGGTGCGGATGCCCGAAACGATTGCGATAGCCTACAGGAAAAGCCGCGGCGAGCGGCCCGACCGAGTCGAGGAAAGGCTCGGTCGACGACGAGCGGCTGCCGTGGTGCGGGACGATCAGGATCTGCGCGGCGAGCGCGTCGCGATCCGCGGCGATCAGCCGGCGCTCGACGCGCGCGTCGATGTCGCCCGTCAGCAGCGCGGACGTGCCGCCCGCGTCGACGCGCAGCACGCACGACTGCGCGTTCGTCGCGCCGCCGTTGGGGCCGCCTTCCGGCCAGAGCACCGTAAACGTCACGCCGTCCCAGTGCCAGCGCTGCCCCGCCGCGCACGGCACGAGGCTCGCGACGCCGGCCGCCCGCGCGTCGCGCCACAGCCGGTTGCCGGCCGGCATGCCGCCCAGCAGCTGGCGCACGTCGATGGCCGCCTGGACCGCGGCGGCGCCGCCGGCATGATCGGCATCCGCATGGCTCAACATCAGCGTATCGAGCGTATGGAGACCGCGGGCGCGCAGGAACGGTACGACGATCCGCTCGCCGGCATGGGTCGATTCCGGCCCCGGTCCCGCGTCGAACAGCAGGGTTCGGCGCGCGGTCTCGACCAGCACCGACTCACCCTGCCCGACATCGAGCACGGTCAGCCGGAAGCCGCCTTCCGGCGGCCGGTCCGGCGCCGGCGCGACGAGCGGCAGCCACGTGAGCGGCGCCGCCCAGCGCAGCGGAAAGCCGCGCGGCAGCAGCGCCCATGCGACGCCCGCGCATGCGAGCAGCAGCACCGGCCAATCCGGCACCGGCAGCCAGAGCACGCTTCGCGGCCAGCCGGCCAGCCAGGCGAGCGCCGCCATCATCGGTTCGAGCGCCGCATGCGCGAGCCGGAAAGCGTACGCGTCGAGCGGCGCCGGCAGCGCGATGCCGGCCAGCACGACCGGCGTCACGACGCTGCCGACCCACGGAATCGCGAACGCGTTGGCGAGCGGCCCCGACACGGAAACCTGCGCGAACCATGCAACCGTCAACGGCGCGAGCCCGATCGTCACCGCATACTGCACGCGCGATGCTTCCATCACGCGCCGGGCGCCGCGCAGGCACACGGCGCGCAGGCGCTCGCGGAGCCCGCCGTCGGCCGGCGCGGCGCCGCTCGCGTGCACCGCGCGCCAGCCCGCAACGGCCAACAGGATGACGGCGACCGCGCCGAACGACAGCCAGAAGCCGGCCGACAGCACCGCCCAGGGATCGGCCAGCAGCATGCCGCCGAGCGCCGCGCACAGCACCGACGACGCCGGCACGCTGCGCCCCGCCAGATACGCGGCGCCACCGGCCGCGATCATCCACCACGCGCGCTGCGCCGGCACGTTGAAGCCGGCAAGCGCGGCGTACCCGAGCGACCCCGCCAATGCCGCGAGCGCGGCGACGTAAGGCGCGGGCACGACGAGCGCGGCCGCGTGCCGCCGCCAGCGGATACGCCGCCAGACCGCCGACGCGAGCCCGCCCGCAAGGCCGCCGACCATGCCGACGTGCAGGCCCGAGATGGCGACGAGATGGCTGGTGCCGGTGTCGCGCAGCACGCGCCAGTCGTCGCCGCCGATGCCGGATTGATCGCCGATCGCGAGCGCGGCGACGATGCCGCGGTGCGGCGCATTCGCGCCGAGCGTCGCGACGATGCGCGCCCGCAACCCGTCGCGCAGCCGGTCGATCGATGCCTGGAGGCCGCGCGCTCGCGCGTCGAGCAACGCCGCCCGTCGCGAGTCGGCCACGTAGCCGAGCGCGCGGATTCCCGCGCCGAGCCATGCCGCCTCGACGTCGCGCACGCCGGGATTCGCCTCGCCATGCGGCCGCTTCAGCCGCACCGTCAGCCGCCAGCGCTGCGCGGCACGCACGTCCGGGACGGCCGCCGGCGCCGTGCGCGCGCCGTATGTGCGCCACGACAGCCGGATCAGCGGCGGGAAACGGGCGAGCCCCGCGTCGTTCGATTCGACCGCGAACAGAAACCGCGCGCCGTCGTCACCGACGGCCGGCAGCCCCTTGACCACGCCCGTCACCGTGATGTCGCGCCCTTCCCATTCGACCGGCAGGCCGTCGCGCAGCCGCCATTCGGCCCGCGCTGCCGCATAGCCGAAGCCCGCGACGCAGGCGGCGGCCACGCACAGCGCCCAGCCGGCCGCCACGGTCGCGCGGGTCCGCCGAGCGCGACGCGCGCACGCGATGCCCGCCACCGCAAACGCCGCCAGCGCGGCTGTGCCCACCAGCCATCCCGCGACGCCCGGCAGCGCCGGCTGCCGCTGCAGCACGACGACACCGAGCGCGAACGCCACCCACCACACGCGCATTCCGCCTCCTCGCCAACCCGGCGGCGCCATCGCGAAACCGGCGCCTGCGGGAAACGATTATGCGGACGAAAGCGCGAGACGGGGCAGCGCGGCGCGCGCGTTAGCCGAAGTGGATAGGGCCAGCGCGGACGCGTCGATGCCGCGCAGTTCGGCGAGCACGTCGCCGATGCGCGGCACCTGGTCCGGCGTATTGCGGGATTTGTACGCCCACTCGGGCGCGATGTCGGGCGCATCCGTCTCGACGACGAGCGCGTCGACGGGCAGCTGCGCCGCCAGCCGGCGGATCTGCAGCGCACGCCCGAACGTGACGTTGCCGCCGAAGCCGAGATGCAGGCCCTGCGCGAGATAGGCTTCGGCCTGCTGGAAACTGCCGTTGAATGCATGGGCGATGCCGCGCCGCACGCCGAAACGGCGCAGCCCCGCGAGCACGCGGTCCTGCGACTTGCGGACGTGGCACAGCACCGGCAGGTCGAACTCGCGCGCGAGCTTCAATTGGCCCTGGTAGAAGAATTGCTGCAGCGCCTCGTCGAGCCCCGGCACGAAATAGTCGAGCCCGATTTCGCCGATCGCGACGAAGCGCGGATCGTCGATGCTCGCCTCGATTTCCATGCGCAGCAGGTCGAGGTCGCCGTCGCGCGCATGCGGCGTGTACATCGGATGGATGCCGAGCGCATAGACGGCCCCCGGCGTACGCTGCGCGAGTTCGCGCACCGTCGCGAAGTTGTCGCGTCCGACGCTCGGGATCACGATGCGCGACACGCCCGCTTCGCGCGCCGCCTGCGCGACCGCGTCACGGTCGGCGTCGAATTCGGCGGCATCGAGATGGCAGTGCGTATCGATCCACATGTCGGCATTCACCGGAGCGCCCCGTCGCGGATTGCGCCGGGGCAAGGGTTATCGTCAGACCGGCACGGCCGGCTCTTCGTGCAGCACGCCGTCGCGCAGCCGCATGGTGCGGTCGCACCGCGCGGCGAGATCGGGATCGTGCGTGACGATCACGAAGCTCGTTTCGAGCGTCTCGGACAGCTCGAGCATCAGGTTGAACACCGTATCGGCGGTGCCGCCGTCGAGGTTGCCGGTCGGCTCGTCGGCGAGCACGCACGCGGGCTTCGTCACGAGCGCGCGCGCGATCGCGACGCGCTGCCGCTCGCCGCCCGACAGCTCGCCCGGACGATGCTTCGCGCGCGCGCCGAGCCCGACCCGCTCGAGCATCGCCTGCGCTTCGGCGCGCGCGGCCTCGGTCGTCATCCGGCGGATGCGCAGCGGCATCGCGACGTTGTCGAGCGCGGTGAATTCCGGCAGCAGGTGATGGAACTGATAGACGAAGCCCAGCGCGCGATTGCGCAGGTCGTTGCGCTCGCGCTCGCCGAGCTGCGTGAACGGCTTGCCGAGCAGCGACACCTCCCCCGCGCTCGGTTCGTCGAGCCCGCCGAGCACGTGCAGCAGCGTGCTCTTGCCGGAACCCGACGCGCCGACGACCGCGAGCTTCTCGCCGCGCCGCACCGACAGCTCGGTGTTGTTGAGCACCTGCACGTTGAAGCCGCCCTGCACGAATGCCTTCGTGATGCCGCGCGCCTGAAGCACGTATTCCTGCATACCTGCCGAATCCTGGTTGAGTGGTTGAGTGGAACCCGCGAACGCGGCGGCGCGGTCATTCATAGCGCAGCGCCTCCGCCGGCTTCACCTTCGCGCCGCGCCAGCTCGGGTACAGCGTCGCGACGGCCGACAGCGCGAACGCGATCAGGCCGATCCTGATCACGTCGCTCGCGACGAGTTCGGACGGCAGTTCGCTGATGAAGTACACCGACGGCGGCAGGAACTGCACGCCGAACGCATGCTCGATCATCGGGATCAGCCACGGGATGCTCCACGCGATCAGGCAGCCGAGCGCGACGCCGGTCGCGGTGCCGACGAAGCCGATCGTCACGCCCTGCACGACGAAGATCTTCATGATCGAGCCGGGCTGCGCGCCGAGGGTGCGCAGGATCGCGATGTCGGCCTGCTTGTTGGTCACCGTCATCACGAGCGACGACACGAGGTTGAACGCGGCCACCGCGATGATCAGCGTGAGGATGATGAACATCATCCGCTTCTCGATCTGCACGGCCGAGAACCAGGTCTTGTTCTGCTGCGTCCAGTCGCGGATGTACAGGCTGCCCGACAGCGAACGCGACAGCTCGAGCGCCACCTCGGGCGCCTTCTGCATGTCCGTCACCCGCAGCCGCACGCCGGTCGGCGCGCTCAGGCGGAACAGCGCCTGCGCGTCGCGGATATCGATCATCGCGAGCGTGCTGTCGTATTCATAATGGCCGGACTCGAAGATGCCGACCACCGTGAACTGCTTGAGCCGCGGCATCATGCCGGCCGGCGTGATCGTGCCTTCGGGCGCGACGAGCGTGATCTTGTCGCCCACCGTCACGCCGAGATTGCCGGCGAGCGCGTCGCCGAGCACGATGCCGAACTGGCCGGGCGCGAGCGCGGTGAGCCGGCCGGCCTTCATGTCCTTGCCGATGTCCGACACCTGCGGCTCGAGCGTCGGCTCGATGCCGCGCAGCATCACGCCGCTCACCGCGTCCTGGCGCGTCAGCAGCGCCTGCGCCTCGACGTACGGCGCCGCGCCGATCACCGACGGGTTGCGGCGCGCCTCCTGCGCGGTCAGCTGCCAGTTCGGCATCGAGCCGGTCGGCGAGAACACCTCGACGTGCGCGAGCACCGACAGCATCCGGTCGCGTACCTCTTTCTGGAAGCCGTTCATCACCGACAGCACGACGATCAGCGCCGCGACGCCGAGCGCGATGCCGAGCATCGAGACGAGGGCGATGAAGGAAATGAAGCCGTTGCCGGTCGTGCGTTTGCCGGCGCGCGTATAGCGCCAGCCGATCTGCCATTCGTACGGAAGTTTCAAGCGAATCCTTTCTGCTGGTTGCGGCGTGGGGAGCGGCCCGCGATGGCGGTCGCCGCCCGGCCCGGGCGGGGACGAAAACCGCCGCCGGACGCAAGCGGGCCGTCGGCCCGCCCGATCACGCGCGCAGTTTGCCATACAATGCGCACCATCATGCACGACCGACGCCTCCATTTTCTCGTTCCGTTCGCGCTGCCGTCGGCGGCCGATGCGGCCTCGTCCCTGCACACGCTGGACAGCCCCGCGCTCGAAAAGTTGCTGTCGCGCGCGAGCCTCGTCGAACGCGTGGCCGGCGAGGACTTCCAGCGCACGCTGCCGCACGAGCGCTGGCTCGCCCGCCAGTTCGGCGCGGCCCAGGGCAGCGCCGCCGACGAGGCGCCGCTTGCCCCGTACATGCTGCTCGCCGACGGCGGCGAGCCCGGCGAGCACGCATGGGCCTGCGTCGAGCCCGTGCACGTCGAAATCGCGCACGACCACCTCGTGCTCGTCGATCCGGCCGCGCTCGCGCTGGACGACGGCGACGCAGCCGCGCTGCTCGCGGTCGCCCGCCCGCTGATCGAGGAACTCGGGGTCCGGCTCGAAGCGCCCCGGCCGACCCGCTGGTACCTGTCGAGCGAGCAGCTGCGCCATCTGGCCGGCGCCGCGCCGCTGCGCGCGAGCGGCCGCAACATCGAAATCTGGCTGCCGCACGAGGCGCACACCGGCGAACGCTCGCGGATGTGGATGAAGCTGCAGAACGAGGTGCAGATGGCGTGGTTCCAGCATCCCGTCAACGAAGCCCGCGAGGCGCGCGGGCTGCCGGCCGTCAACTCGATCTGGTTTCACGCGCAGGGCACGCTGAAGCCCGTCGCCAAGCCGTTCGCGCGCGTGCTGTCCGCGGCGCCGGCGGCGCTCGGCCTCGCCCGCGCGGCCCGTGCCGACACCGGCGCGCCCCCCGCCGCGCTCGACGCGCTCGCACCCGCCGACGGCACAACCCTTGTCGAGCTGTCGACGCTCACCACCCCATTCATCGAACAGGACTGGGCACGCTGGCACGACGCGCTGGCCGCGCTGGAACGCGACTGGTTCGCGCCGGCCCTCGCCGCGCTGCAACGCGGCGAGCTGGCGAGCGTCGAGCTCACGCTGTGCGGCGACACCAGCTCCGCGACCCTGCGCGCGACGCGCGGCGACCTGCGCAAGTTCTGGCGCCGCCGCGCGATCGCGTCCCTGTTCGAATAAAGAAGCGACCCAGCATGACCCGCATCGTTACCCGTTCCGTCGCGCCCGCCGACGCCGAGGCGCTTGCCCGCCACGGCCTGCACCCGGTGCTCGCGCGCCTGTATGCCGCGCGCGGCGTGCAATCCCCGACCGACATCGAGACCGCGCTCGCGCGGCTCGTCCCGCCCACCGAACTGAAAGGCTGCGCCGACGCGGCCGCGCTGCTCGCCGACGCGATCGCCGACAAGCGGCGCCTGCTCGTCGTCGCCGACTACGACTGCGACGGCGCGACCGCCTGCGCGGTCGCGGTGCGCGGGCTGCGGATGTTCGGCGCGCAGATCGACTACCTGGTGCCGAACCGCTTCGAGTACGGCTATGGCCTCACGCCCGAGATCGTCGAACTGGCGGCCGCGCGCAAGCCCGACCTGCTGATCACGGTCGACAACGGCATCGCCAGCGTCGCGGGCGTCGAAGCCGCAAACGCGCGCGGCATCGACGTGCTCGTGACCGACCACCACCTGCCCGGCGACGCGCTGCCGGCCGCACGCGCGATCGTCAACCCGAACCAGCCGGGCTGCGCGTTCCCGAGCAAGCACATCGCCGGCGTCGGCGTGATGTTCTACGTGCTGCTCGCGCTGCGCGCCGAGCTGCGCCGCCGCGGCGCGTTCCCGAGCAAGGAAGCCGAGCCGCGCCTCGACGGCCTGCTCGACCTCGTCGCGCTCGGTACCGTCGCCGACGTCGTGCGGCTCGACGGCAACAACCGCGTGCTGGTCGCGCAGGGGCTGCAGCGGATCCGCAACGGCCGGATGCAGCCGGGCATCGCCGCGCTGTTCCGCGCGGCCGCCCGCGACGCGCGCACCGCGTCGGGCTTCGATCTCGGCTTCGGCCTCGGGCCGCGGCTGAACGCGGCCGGCCGGCTGTCGGACATGTCGCTCGGCATCGAGTGCCTGACCACCGACGACGTCGGCCGCGCGTGGGAGCTCGCGCAGCAGCTCGACACGATGAACCGCGAGCGCCGCGAAATCGAGGCCGGCATGCAGCAGCAGGCGCTCGCCGATCTCGCCGACGTCGATCCGGCCGACGCGTGCACGATCACCCTGTTCAACCCCGAATGGCACCAGGGCGTGATCGGCATCGTCGCCGGGCGCCTGAAGGAGAAATTCCACCGCCCGTCGTTCACGTTCGCGCACGCGGACGAGCAAGGCACGCGTGTCAAGGGCTCCGGCCGATCGATCCCCGGTTTCCACCTGCGCGACGCGCTCGACCTCGTGTCGAAGCGCGAGCCGGACCTGATCGTCGCGTTCGGCGGCCATGCGATGGCGGCCGGCCTGACGCTCGACACCGAGAACGTGCCGCGCTTCGCGGCCGCGTTCGAGGCCGTCGCGCGCGAATGGCTGTCCGACGACGCGCTCGCCCGCGTGATCGAGACCGACGGCGAGCTCGAGGATGCGTACTTCACGCCGCAGTTCGTCGGGCTGCTCGACGAGGCCGTCTGGGGCCAGGGCTTTCCGGCCCCGCTTTTCTCCGGCGAATTCGACGTCGTGTCGCAGAGCCTCGTGAAGGAAAAGCACCTGAAGCTGCAGCTCGCGCGCGGCCGCCAGCGCTTCAACGCGATCTGGTTCAACCACACCGAGCCGCTGCCGGCGAGCGCGCTCATCGCGTACCGCCTCGTTGCCGACACGTGGAACGGCGTCACGCGCGTGCAATTGATCGTCGAGCACGCAGCGGCATAAAGGAAGACGGGCGGGGAAGGCGCGAACACGCAAACGCCCCCCGCCGGCACCCTGAGCCGCCGTCCGGCCGACCCTCCCGATCGGCTATAATTCCGCTTTTTTACGAAGCACGAAAAGCGAAACGATCATGGAAGCGGAACGTCTCAACGCGATCGAAAGCTCCCTGCTCGACCTGCGCAACCGCGCAGGCGAGCTTCGGGGGTATCTTTGACTACGACGCCAAAGCTGCGCGTCTGACCGAAGTCAACAAGGAACTCGAAGACCCGAACGTCTGGAACGATTCGAAGAACGCCCAGGCGCTCGGCCGCGAAAAGAAGCTGCTCGAAGGCGTCGTCACGACGCTGACGGCGCTCGATAGCGACCTGCGCGATGCGCTCGACCTGTTCGAGATGGCCCGCGAGGAAAACGACGAAGACACCCTCGTCGCATCGGAAGAAGACGCCGCGAAGCTCGAGGCGCGCGTGGGCGACATCGAGTTCCGCCGGATGTTCTCGAACCCGGCCGACCCGAACAACTGCTTCATCGACATCCAGGCCGGCGCCGGCGGCACCGAGGCGTGCGACTGGGCGTCGATGCTGCTGCGCCAGTACCTGCGCTACTGCGAGCGCAAGGGCTTCAAGGCCGAGGTGCTCGAAGAATCCGACGGCGACGTCGCCGGCATCAAGAACGCGACGGTCAAGGTGTCGGGCGAATACGCATACGGCTTCCTGCGCACCGAAACGGGCATCCACCGCCTCGTGCGCAAGTCGCCGTTCGACTCGTCGGGCGGCCGCCACACGTCGTTCTCGTCGGTGTTCGTGTATCCGGAAATCGACGACTCGATCGAAGTCGAGGTCAACCCGGCCGACCTGCGCATCGACACGTACCGCGCATCGGGCGCGGGCGGCCAGCACATCAACAAGACCGACTCGGCGGTGCGGATCACGCACATGCCGACCGGCATCGTCGTGCAGTGCCAGAACGACCGCTCGCAGCACCGCAACCGCGCGGAAGCCATGGCGATGCTGAAGTCGCGCCTGTACGAAGCCGAGATGCGCAAGCGCCAGGCCGAGCAGGACAAGCTCGAATCGAGCAAGACCGACGTGGGCTGGGGCCACCAGATCCGCTCGTATGTGCTCGACCAGAGCCGCGTGAAGGACCTGCGCACGAACGTCGAAATGAGCAACACGAAAGCGGTGCTCGACGGCGATCTCGACGACTTCATCAGCGCGAGCCTCAAACAGGGCGTGTAAGCGCCGCGGCGCGGCCTGCCCGGGTCGCGCCGCCCTTGCCCTCCCCGTTTGCGTTGCCGCACCCACCCCGAATTCCGACCATCATGACCGAATCGACCCAAACGCAGCCCGCCGTCGCGGCGGACGAAAACCAGATCATCGCCGAGCGCCGCGAGAAGCTGCGCGCATTGCGCGAGCAAGGCGTCGCCTATCCGAACGACTTCCAGCCGACGCATCACGCAGCCGAGCTGCAGGCTAAATTCGCCGACTCGGACAAGGCCGCGCTCGAAGCGAACCCGGTCGAGGTAGCGGTCGCCGGCCGCATGATGCTCAAGCGCGTGATGGGCAAGGCGAGCTTCGCGACGGTGCAGGACGGTTCGGGCCAGATCCAGTTCTTCGTGACGCCGAACGACGTCGGCGCGGAAACCTACGACGCGTTCAAGAAGTGGGATCTCGGCGACATCGTCGCGGCGCGCGGCGTGCTGTTCCGCACCAACAAGGGCGAGCTGTCGGTCCAGTGCAAGGAGCTGCGCCTGCTGTCGAAGGCGCTGCGCCCGCTGCCGGACAAGTTCCACGGCCTCGCCGACCAGGAAATGCGCTACCGCCAGCGCTACGTCGACCTGATCGTCACGCCGGAAACGCGCGACACGTTCCGCGCGCGCACCAAGACGATCACGTCGATCCGCAATTTCATGAGCAACGCCGACTTCATGGAAGTCGAGACGCCGATGCTGCACCCGATCCCGGGCGGCGCGGCCGCGAAGCCGTTCGTCACGCATCACAACGCGCTCGACATGCAGATGTTCCTGCGCATCGCGCCGGAGCTGTACCTGAAGCGGCTGATCGTCGGCGGCTTCGAGCGCGTGTTCGAAATCAACCGGAATTTCCGTAACGAGGGCGTGTCGCCGCGCCACAATCCGGAATTCACGATGATGGAGTTCTACGCCGCGTACACCGATTACCGCTGGCTGATGGACTTCACCGAGCAGCTGATCCGCCAGGCGGCGATCGACGCGCTCGGCACCGCGACGATCCAGTACCAGGGGCGCGAGCTCGACCTCGCGAAGCCGTTCCACCGCCTGACGATCACGCAGGCGATCCAGAAGTACGCCCCGCAGTACACCGACGGCCAGCTGTCGGACGACGCGTACCTGCGCAGCGAACTAAAGCGCCTCGGCGTCGACGTCACGCAGCCGGCGTTCCTGAACGCGGGCATCGGCGCACTGCAGCTCGCGCTGTTCGAGGAAACCGCCGAAGCGCAGCTGTGGGAGCCGACCTACATCATCGACTACCCGGTCGAGGTGTCGCCGCTTGCACGCGCCTCGGACACGGTGCCGGGCATCACCGAGCGCTTCGAGCTGTTCATGACCGGCCGCGAAATCGCGAACGGCTTCTCCGAGCTGAACGATCCGGAAGACCAGGCCGCGCGCTTCAAGAAGCAGGTCGAGCAAAAGGATGCGGGCGACGAGGAAGCGATGTTCTTCGACGCCGACTACATCCGCGCGCTCGAATACGGGATGCCTCCGACAGGCGGCTGCGGGATCGGCATCGACCGTCTCGTGATGCTGCTGACCGACAGCCCGACGATCCGCGACGTGCTGCTGTTCCCCCACCTTCGCCGCGAAGACTGACCCGCTTCGCCTGCGCGCCCTGCGGCGCGCAGGCGACAGCTTTGTAACCGCGCGTAAATCCTGCCTGCCGGCACTCGCCGGCAGCCGATCCTCCCCCGTTTTATCTCCTCGCCGATTCGGCCTCTCCTGGGTTTTCCCGGTGCCGACGGACGTTTTCCCGCTGCGAATCGTTACAACTTGATACGGCGGCTCGCTCGCGCCTGGACGACACTGCCTTTGCAAAATAAACGCACGATCGCGTGCGAGCTTTGCATGGGACCGACACAAGCGCCGAGGCGCCCACTCCGGTCGACATAGGAGAGCAAAAAATGGACAACCCGAACCAGACCACGCCGCAAAAGCAACGCCTCCACCCGCTCATCGCCACCGCGGCGGGTGCCGTCATCGTCGCGAGCCTCGCGGCGACCGCCGCCATCACGGGCGTGTTCCCGAAGGCTACCGGCAACAACGAGCAGAACGGCCAGACCCAGGCCGCGCTGATCGCGTCGCAACCGGCCATCGACACGGCGGCGGCAGCCAGCGCCGCTCGCGCCGCGCAAGCACAGCAGATCGCGGCCCAGCAAGCCCTGCAGCAGCAACAGCAGCAGCCGGTCGCCCAGGCCCAGCCGCAACCCGCACCGCGTCCGGCGCCGACGCACCATCGCCGCCACGCGTCGACCGCACCGCAGCCGCCTCAGTATGCGCAGCAAGGTGGCGGTTACGCTCAACAACCGTCCCCGTCCTACTGCCAGACCTGCGGCACGGTCGTTGCGATCAATCAGACGCGCACGCCCGGCCAGAGCACGGGTATCGGCGCAGTCGGCGGCGCGGCGGCAGGCGGCCTGCTCGGCAACCAGTTCGGTCACGGCAACGGCCGTACCGCGATGACGGTGCTCGGCGCGCTGGGCGGCGGCCTCGCCGGCAACCAGGTCGAGAAGCAGGTGCGCGCGGAAACCGACTACCAGGTGCAAGTGCAGATGGAAAACGGCACGACGCGCACGTTCACGTATCACAACCCGCCGCCGTTCGGTCAGGGCCAGCGCGTGCGGATCGAGAACGGGACGCTGGTCGGCGCGTAACCGATCCGCTGCGCGCGCGTGATGCGCGGGCAGCGTGACGAAGCAACGAAAAACGGCTCGTGATCGCTCACGAGCCGTTTTTTCTTGCCGGGGCCGCGCGCACGATGCGGCGCGCGCCGTTCAGTCTTCGTCGTCGAAGTCGGATTCGTCGATCCAGTGCGCCTGGATCGCTTCGAGGATCTTCTCGCCGGAATGCTTCGGGTCGTCGCTGAACCCGTCGAGTTCGAGCACCCACTGACGCAGATCGACGAAGTTGATCCGCTGCGGATCGATGTCGGGATGCTTTTCCGCCAGCGCGATCGCGATCTCGCGCGAATCGGTCCATTTCATCGCCTGCCCTCCTCGGTCAGTGATTTTCCTTCGCATGGTTGATCGAGTACTTCGGAATCTCGACCACCAGGTCCGAATCTTCCTTCACGATCGCCTGGCACGACAGGCGCGACGTCGGCTCGAGGCCCCACGCCTTGTCCAGCAGATCGTCCTCGTCCTCCTCGGACGGCGTCAGGTCGTTGAAGCCCTCGCGGATCACTACGTGGCACGTCGTGCAGGCGCACGACTTCTCGCATGCGTGCTCGATCTCGATGCCGTGGTCGAGCAGGTTGTCGCAAATACTCTTGCCGGGCGTCGCGTCGATCACCGCGCCTTCCGGGCACAGTTCGACGTGAGGCAGCACTACCAGTTGAGGCATGTCCGTTCCGTCAGTCAGGTGCGGCAGGCTGCACCGCACGATTCATCATAACGCCGGCCGCAATCGGCCGGCATGCAAGTCGTTCGCTCAGATCTCGTCGAGCCGGCGGCCTGCCAGCGCGCGCTTGATGCTCTTGTCCATCCGGCGCGCGGCGAATTCGTCGGTGCCTTCGGCCAGCGCCTTGGTCGCCGCCTCGATCGCGTCCGTGTCGTCGCCCTGCGCGACCGTGCGCAGCGCCGCGACGCTCGCATCGACCTGTGCGCGCTCCGCCGCATCGAGCAGTTCGCCGTCGGCGGCGAGCGCCGCGTCCGTCGCCTCGAGCATCCGCTCGGCCTCGACCTGCGCCTCGCGCAGTGCACGCGCGCGCATGTCGACCTCGGCAGTCTTGAAGCTGTCCTCGAGCATCTTCGCGATGTCGTCGTCGGCGAGGCCGTACGACGGCTTCACGACGACCGACGCCTCGACGCCCGAGTGCTGCTCGCGCGCGAACACGGACAGCAGGCCGTCCGCATCGACCTGATAGGTCACGCGGATGCGCGCCGCGCCCGCCACCATCGGCGGGATGCCGCGCAGCTCGAAGCGCGCGAGCGACCGGCAGTCGGCGACGAGCTCGCGCTCGCCCTGCACGACGTGAATCGCCATCGCGGTCTGGCCGTCCTTGAAGGTCGTGAATTCCTGCGCGCGCGCGATTGGAATCGTCGAATTGCGCGGGATGATCTTCTCGACGAGGCCGCCCATCGTCTCGACGCCGAGCGATAGCGGGATCACGTCGAGCAGCAGCCAGTCGTCGCCGCCGCCGCGGTTGCCGGCCAGCAGGTCGGCCTGGATCGCCGCGCCCAGCGCGACCACCTGGTCCGGATCCAGATTGACGAGCGGCGGCTGGCCGAAATGCTTCGCGACGGCGTCGCGGATCACCGGCATGCGCGTCGCGCCACCGACCAGCACCACGCCCTTGATGTCGGCCGGCGCCACCTGCGCGTCGCGCAGCGCCTTGCGGGTCGGCGTCAGCGTGCGCTGCACGAGCGGCTCGACCAGCGCGGCGAAGGTGTCGTGCGTGACCGTCTGCGCAAGCGTCGCGCCGGTCGACAGCGTGACGTCGAGCGACGCCTGCGGCGCCGCCGACAGCGCTTCCTTCAGCACACGCACGCGGTCGAGCAGCAGGCGCACGTCTTCGGGCGCGAGCGTATTCGCGTCGATACCGGCCTGCGCGAGCACATGGCCGAACAGCGCGTGATCGAAATCGTCGCCGCCGAGCGCCGAATCGCCGCCTGCGGCGAGCACTTCGAACACGCCCTTCGTCAGTTTCAGGATCGACAGGTCGAACGTGCCGCCACCGAGGTCATAGACGGCGTACAGGCCTTCCGCCGCATTGTCGAGACCGTAGGCGATCGCCGCCGCGGTCGGCTCGTTCAGGAGACGCAGCACATTCAGGCCGGCGAGCCGCGCGGCGTCCTTGGTCGCCTGGCGCTGCGCGTCGTCGAAATAGGCCGGCACCGTGATCACCGCGCCGACCAGGTCGTCGCCGAGCGTATCTTCGGCGCGCTGGCGCAGCGTCGCGAGGATCTCGGCCGACACCTCGACCGGGCTCTTCACGCCGTCGACGGTGCGGATCTGCACCATGCCCGGCGCGTCGACGAATTCGTACGGTGCATTCGCCGCGCCTTCGACCTCGGCCTTGCCGCGGCCCATGAAGCGCTTGACCGACACGATCGTGTTGAGCGGATCGGTTGCGGCCTGTTCCTTCGCTTCGTGGCCGATGCGGCGGCCGCCCTTCTCCAGGTAACGCACCACCGACGGCAGCAGCACGCGGCCTGCGTCGTCCGGCAGCACTTCCGGCACGCTGTTGCGCACGGCCGCGACGAGCGAGTTCGTCGTGCCGAGGTCGATCCCGACGGCAAGCCGCCGCTGGTGCGGCGCCGGCGCCATGCCCGGTTCGGAAATTTGCAGTAAAGCCATCTTGGTTCGTTCGGGCGCTCACGCCCGTTTGCTGCGCATGCCGCGAGGCACGCGGTTAATGTTCGAGACGCTCGATCTGCGCGCTCACTTCCGACGCGACCCGCTCGATGAACATCAGCTGGCGCACCGCCTCGGCGGCGGCCTGGTCGGCGCCGCTGTCGAGCAGCGTGCCGAGGCGCGCGAGCCGTGCGCGCTTCTCGTCGCGCAGTTCGGCCAGCAGCGCGTCGAGCGCATCGACGTTGCGCGCCGCGGCGGCATCCTCGATGCCTTCGCGCCACTCCATCTGCTGCATCAGGAACGCCGGCTCCATCGCGGTGTTGTTCTCCGCGCCGATGTCCACGCCGCGCAGCGACAACAGGTAGGTCGCCCGCTTCAGCGGATCGCGCAGCGTCCGGTATGCCTCGTTCGCACGGGTCGCCCATTGCATCGCGATGCGCTTCTGCGCGTCGCCGGCCGCCGCGAAGCGGTCCGGATGCACCTGCGTCTGCACGGCTCGGTACGCGGTGTCGAGCGCCGCGTCGTCGAGCGCGAATTGCGCCGGCAGGTGGAACAGGTCGAAGTGGCTGTCTTTCAGCGAGACCATCGTCGCGTTCAATCCCAATTCGTCGCGCGGCGAACGCCGCGCATTAAAAAGGCGGCCTGTGCCGCCTCTTGCCCGCATCGCGCGGAACCCGTCACACGCGGAACGATTCGCCGCAGCCGCATTCGTCCTTCACGTTGGGGTTGTTGAACTTGAACCCCTCGTTCAGGCCTTCGCGCGCGAAATCCAGTTCGGTGCCGTCGATGTACGCGAGGCTCTTCGGATCGACGACGACCTTCACGCCATGGCTTTCGAACACCTGATCCTCGGGCGCGAGGTCATCGACATACTCGAGCTTGTACGCAAGGCCGGAGCACCCGGTCGTGCGAACGCCGAGCCGCAGGCCCACCCCCTTGCCGCGCCGGACCAGGTACTTCTGGACGTGCTGTGCTGCTTTTTCGGTCAGTGTAATTGCCATGATGTCCTTGCCGCGGCGCATCGATCGCGATGCGCCGCGCTCCAGCTAAGTCGCTCGATGCCCGCTCAGGCCGCTGCCTGATCGCCTTCCGCGCCGTCGTGGCGCTTCTTGTAGTCGGCCACCGCCGCCTTGATCGCATCTTCCGCGAGGATCGAGCAGTGGATCTTCACCGGCGGCAGCGCCAGCTCTTCGGCGATCTGCGTGTTCTTGATGGCGAGCGCCTCGTCGAGCGTCTTGCCCTTCACCCACTCGGTCACGAGCGAGCTCGACGCGATCGCCGAGCCGCAACCGTAGGTCTTGAACTTTGCGTCTTCGATCACGCCGTCCGCGCCCACGCGGATCTGCAGCTTCATCACGTCGCCGCAGGCCGGCGCGCCGACCATGCCGGTGCCGACTGCGTCGTCGTCCTTCGCGAACGAGCCGACGTTGCGCGGGTTTTCGTAGTGATCCAGAACCTTGTTGCTGTAAGACATGACTCAGACTCCTTGACTCGTTGCGTCTGCGTGCGCCAATCCGCCCGCGAATGTGTTTAGTGCGCGGCCCATTCGATCGTCGACAGATCGATGCCTTCCTGGTGCATTTCCCAAAGCGGCGACAGTTCGCGCAGCTTCGCGATCTTGCTGTTCAGCAGATTGACCACGTAGTCCACCTCCTGCTCCGTCGTGAAGCGGCCGACCGTGAAGCGGATCGAGCTGTGCGCGAGTTCGTCGTTGCGGCCGAGCGCACGCAGCACGTACGACGGCTCCAGCGACGCCGACGTGCACGCGGAGCCCGACGACACCGCGACGTCCTTGATCGCCATGATCAGCGACTCGCCTTCGACGAAGTTGAAGCTGATGTTCAGGTTGTGCGGAATGCGGTGCTCCATGTCACCGTTCACGTACGTTTCCTCGATCTGCGACAGGCCGCGCAGCAGCTTGTCGCGCAGCATGCGGATGCGCTCGTTCTCGGTCGCCATTTCCGCCTTGGCGATGCGGAACGCTTCGCCCATGCCGACGATCTGGTGCGTCGGCAGCGTGCCCGAGCGCATGCCGCGCTCGTGGCCGCCGCCGTGCATCTGCGCCTCGATGCGCACGCGCGGCTTGCGGCGCACGTACAGCGCGCCGATGCCCTTCGGGCCGTAGGTCTTGTGCGCCGAGAACGACATCAGGTCGACCTTCAGCTTTGCGAGGTCGATCTCGACCTTGCCGGTCGATTGCGCCGCATCGACGTGGAACACGATGCCCTTCTCACGGCAGATCTCGCCGATCGACTCGATGTCCTGGATCACGCCGATCTCGTTGTTGACGTGCATCACCGACACGAGGATCGTGTCCGGGCGAAGCGCCGCCTTGAACGCGTCGAGATCGACCAGGCCGTTGTCCTTCACGTCCAGGTACGTGACTTCGAAGCCGTCGCGCTCGAGCTCGCGGCAAGTGTCGAGCACGGCCTTGTGCTCGGTCTTCACCGTGATGATGTGCTTGCCCTTGCCCTTGTAGAAGTTCGCGGCGCCCTTGATCGCGAGGTTGTCCGATTCGGTCGCGCCGGAAGTCCAGATGATCTCGCGCGGATCGGCGTTCACGAGTGCGGCCACCTGTTCGCGCGCCTCTTCGACGGCACGCTCCGCATCCCAGCCGTACGCGTGACTGCGCGACGCCGGGTTGCCGAACTGCTCGCGCAGATACGGCACCATCTTGTCGACCACGCGCGGGTCAACCGGCGTCGTCGCGCTGTAATCCATGTAGATGGGCAGGTGGAGAGTCTCTTGGGTCATCTGTCGCTCCGGGTATTCTGTGCAGGGACGTTGTGCGTTGTAGGGTATCGGCGGGCCGCGTTCGCGGTCACGAGCTCGCGATGTTGAACACCGAATTCGGGCCGAGCGGCATCGTGCGCACCGGCTCGGCGGGCGCGGCGACGGGCTCCGGCGCGCGCCGGTCGCGCAGCACCGCGGGCGCGCCTTCGCGCGTGCGCTGCTGATCGACGAGATCCTGCAGCGACACCGAATCGAGGTATTCGACCATTTTCTGATTGAGGGTCGCCCACAGCTCGTGCGTCATGCAGTGGCCGTCGGGCTGCTTCGAGCCGTCGCACGTGCCCTTGCCGCCGCACTGCGTCGCGTCGAGCGGTTCGTCGACGGCAATGATGATGTCGGCAACGGTGACGTCCTGCGCGCGGCGCGCGAGGTTGTAGCCGCCGCCCGGCCCGCGCACGGACTCGACGATTTCATGCCTGCGCAGCTTGCCGAACAGCTGTTCGAGGTACGAGAGCGAAATCCGCTGGCGCTGGCTGATGCCTGCAAGCGTCACCGGGCCCTGCTCCTGGCGCAGTGCCAAGTCAATCATCGCTGTAACGGCGAAACGACCTTTGGTGGTGAGTCTCATGGTGTAAGGGGACCGCAATCTTGACGATTTTGGTCAAGTATAAATATTTGACGATTTTAGTCAAGTATCCATGTCTCTGACAGGGTATTCGCGAAGCGGCTAACGAAAACCTCGGAACGTCAGCGCGGCACGCGCTGGCGCAGCGTATCGAGCAGGCCGCGGCACGCGGCCTCGCATTGGTCGAGCACCTGCTCGAAGCCCTGCGCGCCGCCGAAATAAGGGTCGGCGACTTCGGATTCCGCCGCCCCGGGCGCGAACTCCATCAGCAGCCGCACCTTGTCGCGATGCTCGGCGGGGCAACGGCGGTGCAGTTCCGCGAAATTCGCGCCATCCATCGCGAGCAGCAGGTCGAAGCGCTCGAAATCCGCCCCGCTCACCTGCCGTGCCCGCAGCGCCGACAGGTCGTAGCCGCGCGTGCGCGCGGCTGCCTGCGCCCGGCTGTCGGGTGCCTCGCCGACATGCCAGTCGCCGGTGCCGGCCGAATCGACGTCGATCCGGTCGGCCAGCCCGGCGGCCTCCACCTGATGGCGCATCACGCCCTCGGCGGTGGGAGAACGGCAGATGTTGCCGAGACAGACGAAACAGATCGCAACGCGGGTCATCGCACTACCGGAAAACCGCGGCGAGCCGCGCAATCGGGGGAAGGCGCCATTATACAAAGGCGCCCGGAATCTCGCCGCCGCGCAACGCGACGGCGAACTGCGCTACAGCGCCTTCGGCGCGGCGAGCACGACGTCGCCGGCTGCGGCAGGCAGCGGCCGCGCCGCGTCGCCGACGAGCCCGAACGACACGGTGCGCGCCAGTTCGGCCGATGCCTGGTCGACCTCGAGCGGCCCCCGCGACGGCGCGGCGCCGACGGCATGCAGATACGCGGCAGCCGCAAGCGGCACCACGATCGCCAACGGCCAGTACATCGATATTCTCTTTTTCATGATGCGACCTCCTTGACCTGATGCCCCGGAAACCCACTCCCGGGGACTACAGGGCAGATTCTATAGATCGCATCTATCAGGATAAATACGCAAATAGCGAACTCAGTGTTGCGGCCGGATGAACAGTCGCGCGACGTTCAGCCGAGATGGCTGCGCGACGCCGCGTAGAGCTCGCGGAACGTGCGGCCCGTCGGCACCGGCAGGTCGCGCGTATCCATCCAGCCGCCCATCATCGGCAGGCGCCGCAGCATCCCCCCGCCGCCGCCGAGCCGCTCGAGGATGCGCACCATCAGCTTCGTCGTCAGCGCATAGAGCGTCGGGCGGCGCGCGACGAAGCCCCACGCGGCGAGCGCCGCGCGTTCGCGCCACGGCCGCAGGTGCCGTTCGACCTGCTTCTCGCGCAGCGTGCGCAGCAGGTGCGACAGCGGGATGCCGACCGGACACACGCTGTCGCACTCGCCGCACAGCGTCGCCGCCTGCGGCAGGTCGAGCGTGCGCTCGAGGCCGACGTAGCTCGGCGTCAGCACCGAGCCCATCGGCCCCGGATAGACCCAGCCATACGTGTGGCCGCCGACCTTCTGGTAGACCGGGCAATGGTTCATGCACGCGCCGCAGCGGATGCAGCGCAGCATCTCCTGGAACTCGCCGCCGATCAGGCCCGTGCGGCCGCCGTCGACGAGCACCACGTACATGTGCTCCGGGCCGTCCTCGTCGCCCGGCCCGCGCGGGCCGGTCAGCAGCGAGAAATAGTTCGACGTCTTCTGGCCGGTCGCCGAGCGCGGCAGCAGGCGCATCGCGGTCGAGAGATCCTCGAGCGTCGGCAGCACCTTCTCGATGCCGGTCACCGCGACGTGCACGCGCGGCATCACCGTGCACATCCCCTCGTTGCCCTCGTTCGTCACGAGCACGACCGAGCCCGTCTCGGCGATCACGAAGTTGCCGCCCGTCACGCCCATGTCCGCCGACAGGAAATGCGGGCGCAGCACCTCGCGGGCCTCGCGCGTCATCTCCGGGATCTCGGTCAGCCGCTCGCGATGGTGGGTGCGCGCGAACAGGTCGGCGATCTCGTCCTTGTCCTTGTGCACGACGGGCGCAATGATGTGGCTCGGCGGCTCGTTGTCGTTGATCTGCAGGATGTACTCGCCGAGATCCGTCTCGATCGACTGCACGCCCATCTCGCCGAGCACCGCGTTCAGGCGCATTTCCTCGGACACCATCGACTTGGTCTTGATGACCTTCTTCACGTCGTGGCGGCGCGCGATGTCGGCGACGAGCCGCGCGGCGTCGGCCGTCGATTCCGCGAACAGCACGGTCGTGCCGCGCCGCGCCGCCTCGCGCTCGAACGCCTCGAGCCACACGTCGAGGTTCTCGAGCGCGCGGTTGCGGCGCGCCTTGAGCGCGGCGCGCGTCGCCGGGAAGTCGATCTGCGTGATCGCGTCGGCGCGCGCGGATACGAACTTCGCCGACAGCTTCTTCAGGTTCTGCTGCAGGCGCTGGTCGGCGAGCTTCTGGCCGGCGCGCGCCTTGAAATGCATCGATTGGACTTGCATCGCGGTATCGGGGGAAATGTGAGCGGAACCGGGCGTCAGACGTCGCCCGCCAGCACCTGCGCGATGTGCAGCACGCGCGTGTCGCGGTCGCCGGTGCGGCGCAACCGCCCTTCGATGTTCAGCATGCAGCCGAGATCGCCGAGCACGACGGCGCCCGCGCACGACGCGCGCACGTTCGCGCATTTCTCGTCGGCGATCGCTGCGGAGATGTCGCCGTACTTGACCGCGAACGTGCCGCCGAAGCCGCAGCAGTGCTCGCAATCCTTCATCTCGGCCACCGCGACGCCGCGCTGCGCGAGCAGCGCGCGCGGCTGCGCCTTCACGCCGAGCTCGCGCAGCCCCGAGCACGAATCGTGGTACGTGACCGGGCCCGCGAATTCGCCCCGCTCGAGCGTGACCTTCGCGACGGTCGCGAGGAAGTCGGTCAGCTCGTAGACCTTCTGCTGGAACCGCGAGAAACGCCCCATCATTTCAGGATCGTCGCGGAACAGGTCGCCGTAGTGCGCGCGGATCATGCCGCCGCACGACCCCGACGGCGCGACGACGTAGTCGAACTGCTCGAACTCGCGCAGCGTCTTTTCGGCGAGGTCGCGTGCGAGCGCGCGATCGCCCGAGTTGTAGGCCGGCTGGCCGCAGCAGGTTTGCGCGGGCGGCACGATCACCTCGAAACCCGCGTCGCGGATCAGCTTGAGCGCGGAAAAACCGATCTCGGGACGCATCAGATCGACCAGACAGGTCACGAACAAACCGACTCGCATAGGCGCTCCTTCGAGAAAACGGCTCTCATTATCCGCCGTTTGCCCGGCAAGACCAACGCCGGCGCACGCGGGCAACCCACCGGAAACGGATGCGAGGACTTCCTCGAACGCCGTTCGCTTTTTTCACGATACGAGATACAATCGTCGCAATAGCGCTTGCCGCATCAACCGATTCCCCCCGACATGACCAACCCGACCCCGGACTCCAAAACGTCGATCCAGGTGATCGAACGCATGATGAGGCTGCTGGATGCACTCGCCGAGCACAGCGACCCCGTGAGCCTGAAGGAGCTGGCGCAGCGCACCGAGCTGCACCCGTCTACCGCGCACCGCATCCTCAACGACATGGTGACCTGCCGCCTCGTCGACCGCTCCGATCCGGGCACGTACCGGCTCGGCATGCGGCTGCTCGAGCTCGGCAACCTCGTGAAGGCGCGCCTGTCGGTGCGCGACGCGGCGCTGATGCCGATGCGCGAGCTGCATCGCCTCACCGGGCAGACCGTGAACCTGTCGGTGCGACAGGGCGACGAGATCGTCTATATCGAGCGCGCGTATTCGGAGCGCTCCGGGATGCAGGTCGTGCGCGCGATCGGCGGCCGCGCGCCGCTGCACCTGACGTCGGTCGGCAAGCTGTTCCTCGCGGCCGACGAGACGTCGCGGGTGCGCGCGTATGCGACGCGCACGGGGCTCGCGGGCCACACGCAGAACAGCATCACCGACATCGCGAAACTCGAGCGCGAGCTGACGATCGTGCGCCAGCAGTCGTGCGCGCGCGACAACGAGGAACTTGAGCTCGGCGTGCGCTGCATCGCGGCCGGCATCTACGACGACTCGGGCAAGCTCGTCGCGGGCCTGTCGCTGTCGGCGCCGGCCGACCGGCTGCAGGACGCGTGGCTCGGCCAGCTGAGCCGCACCGCGCTGACGATTTCGGAATCGCTCGGCTACCGGCCGGAGAACACGAAGGAACTGGACGGCCTGCAGCGCCAGGCCTGAGCCGCCGCGGCACGATCCGCCGGACGAAAAAAAGCCCCGCGATTGCGGGGCTTTTTGTTGGCATGGGCGCTGACTTCGGCCCGGCGACGGCGCACCGCCGCTGAACCGGATCAGGTGCCGCCGTTCGGCGCGTTGGCCGCCGTCAGGCGCTCGCCGCCGCCGTTGTCGAGCCAGTTGCGCAGCCGCGCGGCATCCGCGAAACGCGAGTACTTGCCGTACGAATCGAGCAGCACGATGACCATCGGACGGTTGTGGATCGTCGCCTGCATCACGAGGCATTCGCCCGCCTCGTTGATGAAGCCGGTCTTCTGCAGGCCGATGTCCCACGTGTTGTTGCCGCGGATCAGCGCGTTCGTGCTGTTGTAGGCCAGGTTCCGCTTGCCCGTGTACACCTCGTAGCTGCGGTCCGTCGAGAACTTGCGGATCATCGGATACTGGTACGCCGCGTTGACCATCTTCACGAGGTCGCGCGCGCTCGACACGTTCTGGCTCGACAGCCCGGTCGAATTCTCGAAGTGCGTGTCGGTCATGCCGAGCGTCTTCGCCTTCGCGTTCATCGCCGCGATGAACGCCGGACGGCCGCCCGGGTAGTAGCGCGACATCGACGCCGCCGCGCGGTTCTCCGACGCCATCAGCGCGATGTGCAGCATGTCCTCGCGCGACAGCACCGAGCCGACCGACAGGCGCGAGCCCGTGCCCTTCTCGTAGTCGCGGTCTTCGTCGGTGACTTCGATCTGGTCGGTCAGCGGCAGCTTCGAGTCGAGCACGACCATCGCCGTCATCAGCTTGGTGATCGACGCGATCGGCACGACGGCATGCGAATTCTTGTCGAACAGCGGCTCGCCGGTGTTCTGGTCGACGACATATGCGACGCTCGAACGCAGCGCGAGCGCATCGGGCGTGTCGTGCAGGCCGAATGCCTGGCCGACAGACGGCTGGCGCGGCTGGAACGCGACCCGGCGCACGGCGCCATGGTGGCCGCGCACGTTCGCGGCGAGCGTCGCGCGCTTGCGCGCGGACTTGGCACGCGGCGCCTCGGCGTTGGCGGACGCCGATTTCACCGACTTCTTCGCGGACGACGAAGCAGTCGCTTTCTTCTTGGCGGCTTGTTGGGACTTCGCAGTGGCGGCAAAGGCGTCAGCGGGCGCAACGGTGGCGGTGGCCGCGAACAAGGCGACGGCAACCGACACCGCTGTGCCGAGCGCCATGCTCTGCAACATTCTGCGCGGTGAAAACGATTCGGCTTTCATTGGGGTCTGGACAAAGCGGGGGAGGTTTCCGCAAGTGTAGTTAAGGCTGAAAAAATAAGCAATATTAGGCACTTACCGATCGTCTTTAAACCGGATTGTAAGCGTCGCCGAACATTAGCTCGATCGACTCCCCTGCCCCCATCGAAAAAAATCATGACGGAGGCACAGCCCCACAGTGCTCGTCTCCCGATTACCACGCGGTTAATTGAGATAACGTCACTTTCAGGGCGATTTAAAGCGGGGAAACTACGTATCCGGCGCTCGGAGCGGCTGCGGCGCGCGTTCCGCGTCACGGCGAAGGCACATCGCCGCAGTCGCGTCGGAACGGCGCGCTTTTCGACAAGAACATGATCACAACGTTCCACCCCCCTGTCAGGTTTACTTGTGCGCGATGTTGGTGCGCCGCATGCGCCGGGCGGCCCTGCGCAACATGTGGGACAGCCACTGAAACCGTTTCCGAAAAGCTCAACTAACCCGTTGTTTTGTCGATAAATTGTCGGCATTGTGCATCGCACAAAAAATGCTTGACATCGGCTTGTTCTGCCCTAAAATAGGTTCCATTGCTGCGTTGCACAAAGCACGCGCATCCGAAGTTCCCCTGCGTAGTGCCCTTTATCCTTGCGATCGACGCGATCGCTTTTCAGGAGCATGACATGTCCTTGCTGACCCCGGAGCAAATCGCCGCCGCACAGAAAGCCAACCTCGAGAGCCTGTTCGGTCTGACGACCAAGGCATTCGAAGGCGTCGAAAAGCTGATCGAACTCAACCTGCAAGTCGTGAAGTCGACGCTCGCGGAATCGCAAGAAAACGCCCAGCGCCTGCTGTCGGTGAAGGATGCGCAGGAACTGATCGCGCTGCAGACGAGCCTCGCGCAGCCGGTCGCGGAAAAGGTGCTGTCGTACGGCCGTCACGTGTACGAAATCGCATCGGCGACGCAAGCCGAGTTCGCGAAGGTCGCGGAAGCGCAGTTCGAAGAGCAGAACAAGAAGGTCCAGGCCCTCGTCGACAACGTCGCGAAGAACGCGCCGGCCGGTTCGGAAACGGCTGTCGCCGCGCTGAAGTCGGCGCTGAACGCCGCGAACACGACGTACGAAACGGTGCAGAAGGCTGCCAAGCAAGCAGTCGAGATCGCCGAAACGAACTTCAACGCCGCCGCCGCCGTCGCGACGAAGGCTGCCAGCGCAGCGGCTTCGCGCCGTTCGAGCAAGCCGGCCGCGTAAGCGTCCGTCGCTCCCGAAAAGCCGCGCCCAGCGCGGCTTTTTCTTTTTGGGGTGCGATAACCGATAGCCGGCCGTGGCGCACGGCCCTGCTTCCACGCCGTCGCGCACAAAAAGCAACGCCGCTTCCCGGTGCCCCGGAAAGCGGCGTTGTTCATGGCCGGCGCGGACCGCCGGCCATGGCTGCTGCGGCGCGTTACTTCTTGCGCTGCGGCGGCAGGTCCGTGCAGACGCCTTCGTACAGTTCGGCCGCCATGCCGACCGATTCGCCGAGCGTCGGGTGCGGATGGATCGTCTTGCCGATGTCCTCGGCGTCCGCGCCCATCTCGACGGCCAGGCACACTTCGCTGATCAGGTCGCCCGCGTTCAGGCCGACGATGCCGCCGCCGATCACGCGATGGGTTTCCTCGTCGAAGATCAGCTTCGTGAAGCCTTCGTCGCGGCCGTTCGCGATCGCGCGGCCCGACGCGGCCCACGGGAACACGGCCTTGCCGTACTTGATGCCTTCGGCCTTGCACTGCTCTTCCGTCTTGCCGGCCCACGCCACTTCCGGATCGGTGTAGGCCACCGACGGGATCTGCAGCGCGTCGAAGTACGCCTTCTCGCCGTGCGCCGCTTCCGCCGCGACGTGGCCTTCGTGCACGGCCTTGTGCGCGAGCATCGGCTGGCCGACGATGTCGCCGATCGCGAAGATGTGCGGGACGTTCGTGCGCATCTGCTTGTCGACTTCGATGAAGCCGCGGTCCGTGACGGCGACGCCGGCCTTGTCGGCGCCGATCTTCTTGCCGTTCGGGCTGCGGCCGACCGCGACCAGCACGAGGTCGTAGCGCTGCGGTTCCGCCGGCGCCTTCTCGCCCTCGAACTTCACGTAGATGCCGTCTTCCTTCGCTTCCGCGCCGACCGTCTTGGTCTTCAGCATCACGTTGCCGAAGCGCTTCGCGTTGTACTTCTCCCAGACCTTGACGAGATCGCGGTCCGCGCCGTTCATCAGGACGTCGAGCATTTCGACGACGTCGATCTCGGCGCCGAGCGTCGAGTAGACCGTCGCCATTTCGAGGCCGATGATGCCGCCGCCGATCACGAGCATCCGCTTCGGCTGCTGGCGCAGCTCGAGCGCGCCGGTCGAATCGACGATGCGCGGGTCGTCCGGCAGGAACGGCAGCTTCACCGATTGCGAGCCGGCCGCGATGATTGCCTGCTTGAACCTGACGACCTTCTTGCCGCCCTCGCCCTGCACTTCCATGTGATGCGGATCGACGAACGTGCCGACGCCCGTCACGACTTCGACCTTGCGCGCCTTCGCCATGCCGGCGAGGCCCGTCGTCAGCTTCTTGACGACGCCGGACTTGAAGTCGCGCAGCTTGTCGAGGTTGACTTCGGGCTTGCCGAACGTGATGCCGTGCGCGGCGAGCGCTTCCGCCTCTTCGACGACGAGCGCGGTATGCAGGAGCGCCTTCGACGGGATGCAGCCGACGTTCAGGCACACGCCGCCGAGCGTCGAATAGCGTTCGACGAGCACCGTCTTCATGCCGAGGTCGGCTGCGCGGAACGCGGCCGAGTAACCGCCGGGGCCGGCGCCGAGCACGAGCATGTCGCACTCGATGTCGGCCGTGCCGCCGAAGCTGCCTGCTTGCGGCGCCGGGGCCGGCGCGGCGGCGGGCGCAGCCGCGGCCGGCTTCGCCGGTTCGGCGGGCTTCGCGGGTGCGGCGGCGCCTGCTGCTTCGACGAGCGCGATCACCGTGCCCTGCGAGACCTTGTCGCCGGCCTTGACCTTGATTTCCTTCACGGTGCCGGCGATGTCGCTCGGCACTTCCATGGATGCCTTGTCCGATTCGAGCGTGATGAGCGTCTGCTCTTTTTCGATCGCGTCGCCCGGCTGGACGTTGATTTCGATGACTTCGACGCCGCTGAAATCGCCGATATCCGGAACCTTGACTTCGATGAGACTCATGTACGTCCCCTTCTTGTTTAGCTGCTGACAGACGGAGGGAAACCCGCGAGATGAACCTGACTACGGCTTGACTGGAGAACGGGGACATGGGCAGGACCACCTTTGCCGTCCGCCCAAGGACGCGCCTTTCTTTTGGTTACTTTTCTTTGGAAGACAAAGAAAAGTGACCGCCGCCCCGCGCAGGGGCGACGCCAATAGACCGTTAGCAAAACAGGTTCAACGACGAGGCGTGGCCAACCGACACAAGACCCACACCCCCGCGAGCCCCACCGCTCGTCAAAGAATCACGCGACGGAAGTCGCCCAGAATCGCGGCGAGATACGCATTGAACCGCGCGGCTTCCGCGCCATCGATCACGCGATGGTCATACGACAGCGACAGCGGCAGCGTGAGGCGCGGCACGAACTGCTTGCCGTCCCACACCGGCTTCATCTGGCCGCGCGACAGGCCGAGGATCGCCACTTCCGGCGCGTTGATGATCGGCGTGAAGTTGGTGCCGCCGATCCCGCCGAGCGACGAGATCGAGAAGCAGCCGCCCTGCATCTGGTCCGGCTTCAGCTTGCCTTCGCGCGCGGCCTTCGACAGGTCGCTCATTTCCTTCGCGATGTCGACGAGGCCCTTCTTGTCCGCATCGCGGATCACCGGCACGACGAGGCCGTTCGGCGTGTCCGCGGCGAAACCGATGTGGTAGTACTGCTTGAACACCAGGTTATCGCCGTCGAGGCTCGCGTTGAAGGTCGGGAACTTCTTCAGCGCCGACACGACCGCCTTGATCACGAACGCGAGCATCGTGAACTTCACGCCCGCCTTCTCGTGCTCCTTGTTCAGTTGCACGCGCAGCGCTTCGAGCTCGGTGATGTCCGCTTCGTCGTTGTTCGTGACGTGCGGGATCATCACCCAGTTGCGATGCAGGTTCGCGCCCGAGATCTTCTTGATCCGCGACAGCGGCTTCGCCTCGAACGGGCCGAACTTCGCGAAATCGACCTTCGGCCACGGCAGCAGGTTCAGCTCGCCGCCGCCGGCCGGCGCGGCTGCTGCAGCCGGCGCCGCACGCTGGCCCGTCATCACGCCCTTCACGAAGCTCGTGACGTCTTCCTTCGTGATGCGGCCCTTCGGGCCGCTGCCGCCGACGCGCGACACGTCGACGCCGAGCTCGCGCGCGAACTTGCGCACGGACGGCGATGCGTGGCTCGCGCGGTATTCGCCGGACGGCGCGGCAGCAGGTGCTGCGACCGGAGCCGGCGCTGCCTGCGGCGCGGGCGCCGCGGCGGCCGGGGCCGGAGCGGCAGCGGGCGCCGGTGCGCTGGCCTGCGGCGCGGCGGCTGCAGGTGCACCAGCAGCTTCGAGCAGCACGATCAGCGTCCCTTCGGACACGGCATCACCGACCTTCACCTTGATGTCCTTCACGACGCCGGCGGCCGGGCTCGGCACGTCCATCGTCGCCTTGTCCGACTCGAGCGTGACAAGCGACTGTTCCTTCTCGACCGTGTCGCCGACCTTCACGCCGATCTCGATCACCGGCACGTCCTTGTAGTCGCCGATGTCAGGCACCTTCACCTCGAGCGTGCCGCCGCCGGCTGCCGCGGGCGCCGCGGCCGGAGCCGGCGCCGCTGCGGGCGCAGCCGCCGCCGGTGCGGCGGCAGGCGCGGCCGCGCCGTTCGGCTGCGCCGCGGCGCCGCCTTCGAGCAGGATGATCAGCGTGCCTTCCGACACCGAGTCGCCGACCTTGACCTTCACTTCCTTGACCGTGCCGCCCGACGGGCTCGGCACGTCCATCGTCGCCTTGTCCGATTCGAGCGTGACGAGCGACTGCTCGGGCTCGACCGTGTCGCCCGCCTTCACGAGCACTTCGATGACGGGCACGTCCTTGTAATCGCCGATATCCGGCACCTTCACTTCGATCGCTTGACTCATCTTTTTGTGTCTCCAAAGCCGCGCGCGCCCCTCCCGGAGGCGGCGCGCGGCATCACACGGCGCGTGTGCGTTAAACCGTCATCGGGTTGGGCTTGGACGGATCGAGGTTGTACTTGGCGATCGCGTCGGCGACGACCTTGCGCTCGATCGTGCCTTCGTCCGCGAGCGCGTTGAGCGCCGCGACCGTGACCCAATAGCGGTCGACCTCGAAGAAGTGACGCAGGTTCTCGCGGGTGTCCGAGCGGCCGTAGCCGTCGGTGCCCAGCACGACGAAGCGGCGATCGATCTGGCCGCGGATCTGGTCGACCAGCGCGCGCACGTAGTCGGTCGATGCGATGACCGGGCCCTGCGTGTCCTTCAGGCACTTCTGCACGTGCGACAGGCGGCGCTCCTCGGTCGGATGGAGCAGGTTCCAGCGCTCGACCTGATGGCCTTCGCGCGCGAGCTCGGTGAAGCTCGGCACGCTCCACAGGTCGGCGGCGACGCCCCAGTCGTTCTTCAGCAGGTCGGCGGCGGCGATCACTTCGTTGAAGATCGTGCCCGCGCCCAGCAGCTGCACGCGCGGCGCCTTCTTGTCGGCGTCGGCCTTCTTGAACGCGTACATGCCCTTGATGATGTCGGCCGCCACGTGCTCGCCCTGCGGAATCGCCGGGTGCTCGTAGTTCTCGTTCATCACCGTGATGTAGTAGTACACGTCTTCCTGGTCCTGCACCATGCGGCGCAGGCCGTCCTGGATGATGACCGCGAGTTCGTAGCCGAAGGTCGGGTCGTAGCTCACGCAGTTCGGCACCGATGCCGCCCACAGGAGCGAGTGGCCGTCTTCGTGCTGCAGGCCTTCGCCGTTCAGCGTCGTGCGGCCCGCGGTGCCGCCCAGCAGGAAGCCGCGCGAGCGCATGTCGCCCGCGGCCCATGCCAGATCGCCGATGCGCTGGAAGCCGAACATCGAGTAGAAGATGTAGAACGGCACCATGATCTCGCCGTGCGTCGAGTACGACGTCGCCGCCGCGATCCAGTCGCACATGCCGCCCGCTTCGTTGATGCCTTCCTGCAGGATCTGGCCGGTTTCCGATTCCTTGTAGAACATCAGCTGGTCGGAATCTTCCGGCACGTACTTCTGGCCCTGCTGGTTCCAGATGCCGATCTGGCGGAACAGGCCTTCCATGCCGAACGTGCGCGACTCGTCCGGGACGATCGGCACGACGCGCTTGCCGAGCGCCTTGTCCTTCAGCAGGATGTTCAGGATTCGCACGAACGCCATCGTCGTCGAGATCTCGCGGCCTTCGCCCGTGCCCTTCAGGAGCGGCTCGAACGCGTCGAGCGCCGGCACCGGCAGCGACGTCGCCTTCTCGCGGCGCTGCGGCAGGTAGCCGCCGAGGTCCATGCGCTGCTTGCGCATGTATTCGAGCTCCTTCGAGCCTTCCTCGAACTTGATGTACGGCACGTCGGCGATCTGCTCGTCGGTGATCGGCAGGCGGAACTGGTCGCGGAACTTCTTCAGTTGCTCGACCGGCAGCTTCTTCTGCTGGTGCGTGATGTTCATCGCCTGGCCCGACTCGCCCATCCCGTAGCCCTTGATGGTCTTCGCGAGAATGACGGTCGGCGCGCCCTGCGAGTTGCTGGCTTCGTGGAATGCCGCGTAGATCTTGTGCGGATCGTGGCCGCCGCGGTTCAGCGCCCAGATGTCGTCGTCGGACCAGTCGGCGACCAGCGCCTTCAGTTCCGGCGTGTTGAAGAAGTGCTCACGGACGAACGCGCCCGATTCCGACTTGTAGGTCTGGTACTCGCCGTCGACGACTTCCATCATGCGGCGCATCAGCACGCCCGTCTTGTCGCGCGCGAACAGCGCATCCCAGCGGCTGCCCCAGATCACCTTGATCACGTTCCAGCCGGCGCCGCGGAATTCCGATTCCAGTTCCTGGATGATCTTGCCGTTGCCGCGCACCGGGCCGTCCAGACGCTGCAGGTTGCAGTTGATCACGAACACGAGGTTGTCGAGCTTCTCGCGGCTCGCCATGCCGATCGCGCCGAGCGATTCCGGCTCGTCCGTCTCGCCGTCGCCGAGGAACGCCCACACCTTGCGGCCGTCCGTCTTCGCGATGCCGCGCGCCTGCAGGTACTTCATGAAGCGCGCCTGGTAGATCGCCATGATCGGGCCGAGGCCCATCGACACGGTCGGGAACTGCCAGAAGTCCGGCATCAGCCACGGGTGCGGATACGACGAGATGCCGTTGCCGCCGACTTCCTGGCGGAAGTTGTCGAGCTGCTCTTCCTTCAGGCGGCCGAGCAGGAACGCGCGCGAGTACACGCCCGGCGACGAGTGGCCCTGCACGAACACGAGATCGCCGCCGTGGTTCTCGGACGGCGCGTGCCAGAAATGGTTGTAGCCGACGTCATAGAGCGTCGCGGCCGACGCGAACGACGCGATGTGGCCGCCGACGTTGGTGTCCTTGCCCGCGCGCAGCACCATCGCGAGCGCGTTCCAGCGGGTGTACGAACGGATCTTGTGCTCGATTTCCTGGTCGCCGGGGATCTTCGCCTGCGCGCCGACCGGAATCGTGTTGATGTACGGGGTGGTGGCCGAGAACGGCAGGTGCTCGCCGCGCACGCGCGCGAATTCGATCTGCTTCTCGATCAGGTAGTGCGCACGACCGGTGCCGACGGAGGAGATCACGCCGTCGAGCGCCTCGAGCCATTCGACGGTTTCCTGCGGATCGTCGTCACGCTCGGCGGCGACATACTTCATCACTTCGTTAGGTACAGCGGACATTCTCGTCTCCTGGTCCGGAAATGTGAGGATCGCTCTTCGTGCAGACGACGCGACGCGACCGGCTGCGGGCAAGCTCCAGCGGATTGTAATGAGGCCTCGCGGCGGCGCGCAACAAAATTTTCGAATTGTGAGATCTTTTCTCGTAATACGGAATATTGCTGCGCTGCACCCTTGCTGCGGGGCTCCCGGGCGCGTCACCGCGCGGTAAATCCGTTTCGGTTCAACATATCCGGTATAGGTTTTCCATCAATAGTGCTGCGCTACAATCCTCGCATGTTGACCGACCGGCTTTTCGCACGCTCGGCGCGACCGTCGGGCCCGCCGGCGGAATCGCAGCCGTCCCGTTGGCACCACGGACCGTGGTGGTCCAATTCCTATTTGCTCACGCCGCTCCTGTCGATCCTCGTCTTCCTCGTGGTGATGAGCCTGATCCTGTGGAGCCTCAACCGCCGCGAGCAGCAGCAGCAGGAAGACACGCTGTTCCGCAACGTCGCGTGGGCGCAGCAGCAGATCCGCCTGTCGATGACCGGCGCGCAGGAACAGCTCCAGGCACTGTCGCGCGATCTCGCGTCCGGCCGTCTCGACCAGAACGGCTTCCAGATGGCGGTCGCGGATGTGATGCAGACGCATCCCGAGATCCTCTATCTCAACTGGTACACGTCGCCCGGCACGCAGCGCTGGCCGGCCGTGCATCCGCCGCTGCTCGGCCAGCGGCTCGCGCGGCCCGGCGACGCGCAGATGCAGGACGCGGTGCGTGGCGCGTACGACGAGGCGCGCAACTCGCGCCGCCAGGCGTACGCCCCGATCGTCTACGACGACTTCGGCAACGGCTACATCACGCTGCAGACGCCCGTGATGCGCGGCGACCGCGAATACCTCGGCTCGCTCGCCGCCGTGTTCTCGGTCGAAGGGATCCTGAAGCACGACATCCCGCAGGAACTGTCGTCGAAATACAAGATCTCGATCACCGACGCGAACAACCGCGAGCTGTCGTCGACGTCGTCGCGCCCGCGCCTGCCGCGCGACTCGCACTACGACCTGCCGCTCGACCCGCCCGGCCAGGGCCTGACCGTGCGCGTCTACGCGTTCCCGCAGCTCACCAACCTCACCAACAATACGCTCGTCTGGCTCGTCGCGGGGCTGTCGTGCTTCGTGCTGTGGAGCCTCTGGAGCCTGTGGAAGCACACGCGCCAGCGCTTCGAGGCGCAGCAGGCGCTGTACGCGGAGGCGTTCTTCCGCCGCGCGATGGAGAATTCGGTGCTGATCGGCATGCGCGTGCTCGACATGCACGGCCGCATCACGCACGTGAACCCGGCGTTCTGCCGGATGACCGGCTGGGACGAGAGCGACCTCGTCGGCAAGGTCGCGCCGTTCCCGTACTGGCCGCGCGACTCCTACCCCGAGATGCAGCGCCAGCTCGACATGACGCTGCGCGGCAAGGCGCCGAGCTCGGGCTTCGAGCTGCGCGTGCGGCGCAAGAACGGCACGCTGTTCCATGCGCGGCTGTACGTGTCGCCGCTGATCGACAGCGCCGGCCGCCAGACCGGCTGGATGTCGTCGATGACCGACATCACCGAGCCGAAGCGCGCGCGCGAGGAGCTCGCCGCCGCGCACGAGCGCTTCACCACGGTGCTCGAGAGCCTCGACGCCGCGGTATCGGTGCTCGCCGCCGACGAAGCCGAGCTGCTGTTCGCGAACCGCTACTACCGCCATCTGTTCGGCATCCGCCCGGACGGCCACCTCGAGCTGTCGGGCGGCGGCTTCGACCGCGCGCAGGCGTCGTCCGACTCGATCGACATGGTCGACACGTTCGCGGGCCTGCCCGCCGCCGCGCTGACGGGCAGCACCGCGGACGCGCAGGAAGTCTACGTCGAGAGCATCCAGAAGTGGTTCGAGGTGCGCCGCCAGTACATCCAGTGGGTCGACGGCCACCTTGCGCAGATGCAGATCGCGACCGACATCACGACCCGCAAGAAGGCGCAGGAACTCGCACACCAGCAGGAAGAGAAGCTGCAGTTCACGAGCCGATTGATGACGATGGGCGAAATGGCGTCGTCGATTGCTCACGAATTGAACCAGCCGCTCGCCGCGATCAACAACTACTGCTCGGGCACGCTTGCAATGGTCAAGAGCGGCCGCGCGACCAACGAAATGCTGGCGCCCGCGCTGGAGAAAACCGCGCAGCAGGCGCTGCGCGCCGGGATGATCGTCAAGCGGATCCGCGAATTCGTGAAGCGCAGCGAACCGAAGCGCCAGCCGGCGCGGGTCGCGGACATCGTCGCGGACGCGGTCGGGCTCGCCGAAATCGAGGCCAGGAAGCGCAGGATCCGGATCGTCACGGAAATCCTCGCAAGAATGCCTATTATTTATGTCGACCCCGTGCTGATCGAGCAGGTGCTCGTGAACCTGATGAAGAACGCGGCCGAAGCGATGGCCGACGTGAAGCCGGCATCGGCCGACGGCGTGATCCGCGTCATCGCCGATCTGGAGGCGGGCTTCGTCGACATCCGCGTGATCGACCAGGGTCCGGGCGTCGACGAAGCGACCGCCGAACGCCTGTTCGAGCCGTTCTACAGCACCAAGTCCGACGGAATGGGCATGGGGTTGAACATTTGCCGCTCGATCATCGAATCGCATCGCGGGCGTCTGTGGGTGGTCAACAACGTCGAGGCGGATGGCCGCATCTCCGGCGCGACGTTCCACTGCAGCCTGCCCATTGGGGAACCCGCTGATCTCGCCCGAGGGGGGGCAGAGGCATCGGCATCACACACCGTTACGGGAGAACTATGAATAGCCCTGTCACCACCACTCAGGAAACCGTCTTTGTCGTTGACGATGACGAGGCCGTGCGCGACTCGCTGCGCTGGCTGCTGGAGGCGAACGGCTATCGCGTGCAATGCTTCTCGAGCGCCGAGCAGTTCCTCGATGCGTACCAGCCGGCGCAGCAGGCCGGCCAGATCGCGTGCCTGATCCTCGACGTCCGGATGTCCGGGATGAGCGGCCTCGAACTGCAGGAACGCCTGATCGCCGACAACGCCGCGCTGCCGATCATCTTCGTCACCGGTCACGGCGACGTGCCGATGGCCGTGTCGACGATGAAAAAGGGTGCGATGGACTTTATCGAGAAGCCGTTCGACGAGGCGGAGTTGCGCAAGCTCGTCGAGCGGATGCTCGACAAGGCCCGAAGCGAGAGCAAGAGCGTCCTCGAACAGCGCGCCGCGAGCGAGCGCCTGTCGAAGCTGACCGCGCGCGAGCAGCAGGTGCTCGAGCGCATCATCGCCGGCCGCCTGAACAAGCAGATCGCCGACGATCTCGGCATCAGCATCAAGACGGTCGAGGCGCACCGCGCGAACATCATGGAAAAGCTCAACGTCAACACGGTGGCCGACCTGCTGCGCCTCGCGCTGTCGAAGAAGCAGGCGTAAGCGCCCGCGCGGCCCGGTAAACCTGCCGGGCCCGTGCCCCGCCCCACCCCGCGCGACGCGGGCGCGGGGCGGCCCGTCTCGGTCGTGGCCGGCACGCCGCCGGCCGCGCCGATGACGCTTCCCGCGCATTCGCTGTCGGACGACGGCAGGCGGACGGTATAATTCCGTGCTTTGCTGCGGCGCACCCCACGCGCCGCACGCCCGCATTCCAACTTCCCGGCAAAACCCACCACCATGACAGCCCTCCTCATCGACGGCAACGCCCTTTCGAAGACCCTGCGCGCCCAGGCCGCCGAGCGCGCCGCCGCGCTGACCGCCCGCGGCCACCAGCCCGGCCTCGCGGTGATCCTCGTCGGCGACAACCCGGCGAGCGAAGTCTACGTGCGCAACAAGATCAAGGCGTGCGAGGACAACGGCTTCTTCTCGCTGAAGGACGCGTATCCGGCATCGCTGTCGGAGGCCGACCTGCTCGCGCGCATCGACGAACTGAATCGCGACCCGAAGATCCACGGGATTCTCGTGCAGCTGCCGCTGCCGAAGCACATCGACAGCCACAAGGTGCTCGAGGCGATCGCCCCGGAGAAGGACGTCGACGGCTTCCACGTCGCGAACGCGGGCGCGCTGATGACCGGCAAGCCGCTGTTCCGCCCGTGCACGCCGTATGGCGTGATGAAGATGTTCGACGCCCACGACATCCCGCTGCAGGGCGCGAACGCGGTCGTGATCGGCCGCTCGAACATCGTCGGCAAGCCGATGGCCATGCTGCTGCTCGAAGCGGGCGCGACCGTCACGATCTGCCACAGCAAGACGCGCGACCTCGCCGCGCACACGCGGCAGGCCGACATCGTCGTCGCCGCGGTCGGCAAGCGCAACATCCTCACCGCCGACATGGTGAAGCCCGGCGCGACCGTGATCGACGTCGGCATGAACCGCGACGACGCCGGCAAGCTGTGCGGCGACGTCGATTTCGCGGGCGTGAAGGAAGTCGCCGGCCACATCACGCCGGTGCCGGGCGGCGTCGGCCCGATGACCATCACGATGCTGCTGATCAACACGATCGAAGCCGCCGAGCGCGCCGCCGCGGCCGCCTGACCCCACGCATTCCGCTGTCTCCCGCCGGCGCGCCCAGCCGCGCCGGCGCTCTCCCAAGCCGCCCGCCCGGCGCGCGCCCGACCCCGCGTCAATCAAGCCGTTAGAAACTATCGATTGGAAAGCGCGCGTTGCGCCCCAATAATGTCGATATCGGGCGCTGCCGCGCCCTGCCCCCATCATCCCGGTACATCCGGCAACAGACAGGGAGTCTTATGTCCGCAAGCGCCAACACCAACCCGCTCCTCGACTTCTCCGGCCTGCCCCGCTTCGGCGAAATCCGCCCCGAACACGTGACCCCCGCGCTCGATACGCTGCTCGACGACGCCAACCGCGCGGTCGATGCCGCGAGCGCGAGCGCGACGCCGGCGACCTGGGCCGATGTGGTCGAGACGGTCGAGCGCGCGACGGAGCCGCTCGGCCGCGCGTGGGGCGTCGTCGGCCACCTGAATGCCGTCGCCGACACGCCCGAGCTGCGCGCCGCGTACGGCGAGAACCTGCCGCGCGTGACCGAGTTCTGGTCGAGCGTCGGCCAGAACCTCGCGCTGTACGAGAAATACAAGGCGATCGCCGCGAGCGCCGAATACGCGACGCTGTCCGTCGAGCGCAAGAAGATCCTCGACAACGCGCTGCGCGATTTCCGCCTGTCGGGCGCGGAGCTGCCGGAAGACCGGAAGCCGCGCTTCGCCGAGCTGCAGGAGCAGCAGGCCGCGCTGTCGAAGTCGTTCTCCGACCACGTGCTCGACGCGACCAACGCCTATGCGTATATCGCGCAGGACGCGGCTGAACTGGCCGGCCTGCCCGACGACGCGATCGAAGCCGCCCGCGAAGCCGCGCAGAAGGACGGCAAGGACGGCTGGAAATTCACGCTGCACTTCCCGTCGTACTTCCCGGTGCTGCAGTACGCGGACAACCGCGCGCTGCGCGAGACGCTGTATCGCGCCTACGTGACGCGCGCGTCCGAGCTCGGCCCGCAGTACGGCGGCGGCAAGGCCGAATGGGACAACACCGCGATCGTCGCCGACGAGCTGAAGCTGCGCCGCGAGGAAGCGCAGATGCTCGGCTACCGCAATTTCGCCGAGGTGTCGCTCGCGCCGAAGATGGCCGAATCGCCGCAGCAGGTCGTCGCCTTCCTCGAGGATCTGGCCAAGCGCGCGCGCCCGCATGCAGACAAGGACTGGGACGAGCTGCGCGCGTTCGCGAAGACGCTCGGCCTCGCCGAGCTCGCGCCGTGGGACGTCGCGTACGCAGCCGAAAAGCTGCGCCAGCAGCGCTATGCGTTCTCGGAAAACGAGGTCAAGCAGTACTTCCCGGAACCGGCCGTGCTGAAGGGCCTGTTCACCGTCACCGAGACGCTGTTCGGCGTGCGGATCAAGCCCGACGACGCGCCGGTCTGGCACAAGGACGTGCGCTTCTTCCGCGTCGAGAACCGTGACGGTTCGCTGGTCGCGCAGTTCTATCTCGACCTGTACGCGCGCGAAGGCAAGCGCGGCGGCGCGTGGATGGACGACGCGCGCTCGCGCGCGAAGCGCGGCGCCGGCGTGCAGACCCCGGTTGCGTACCTGACCTGCAACTTCTCCGCGCCGATCGGCGGCAAGCCCGCGTGCTTCACGCACGACGAGGTGATCACGCTGTTCCACGAGTTCGGCCACGGCCTGCATCACATGCTCACGCGCGTCGACGAACTCGGCGTGTCGGGCATCAACGGCGTCGAATGGGATGCGGTCGAGCTGCCGTCGCAGTTCATGGAGAACTTCTGCTGGGAATGGGACGTGCTGTCGTCGATGTCGTCGCACGTCGACACCGGCGCGACGCTGCCCCGCGCGCTGTTCGACAAGATGATCGCCGCGAAGAACTTCCAGAGCGGCCTCGGCACGCTGCGGCAGATCGTGTTCTCGATGTTCGACATGCTGCTGCACGTCGATTTCGATCCGGCAGGCGCGGTCGGCGTGAACGACTTCGCACGCGAGATCAACGAGCGCTACCACGTGATCCCGCAGGCGCCGTTCTCGCGCTGGTCGAACACGTTCAGCCACATCTTCGCGGGCGGCTACGCGGCCGGCTACTACAGCTACAAGTGGGCGGAAGTGCTGTCGGCGGATGCGTACGCGGCCTTCGAGGAAGCCGCCGCGGCCAGCGGCAGCGTGCTCGACGCGGCCACCGGCACGCGCTATCGCCGCGAAATCCTCGAGGTCGGCGGCAGCCGCCCGGCGATGGATTCGTTCAAGGCGTTCCGCGGCCGCGAACCGCAGATCGACGCGCTGCTGCGCCACAACGGGATGGCCGCGCCCGCGCACTGAGCACCCCGCCCCGTTGCTCCGCCACGATGAAGACGGCACCGCGTTTCGCGGTGCCGTTTTTCATGGCGCGGGCGATTCGTCGTCGAACAGCGCGATCTGGCCGTGACGCTCGGGCGTGTCTTCGTCGATGCGCACGCCGACGCCGAGCAGCCGCACCGGCTGCGCGCGCCGCAGCAGGCCCTTCGCGAGCAGCGTGACGGCCGTGTCCGCGTTCGTCGCGTCGGCCACGCATTCGACCGTCGTGCGCTGGAAGTCGGCGAAGCGGATCTTCACGTACAGCTTGCGGATCGACCGCACGGCGCCCGCGCGCGCGATCCGCGCGTCGAGCTGGACCGTCAGCCTGCGGATCTCGTCCGCGCATTGCTCGAGCGTCGTCAGGTCGGTCACGTAGGTCGTCTCGACGCTGACCGATTTGCGTTCCTGGTCCGCCTGCACCGACCGTTCGTCGATGCCACGCGACAACTGGAAAAGGCGTCGCCCGAACGCGCCGAATTCGCGATGCAGGTCGATCAGCGACCAGTCGCGCAGTTGCGCGCAGGTCTGAATGCCGAGCCGGTCGAGACGCGCGGCCGTCACCTTGCCGACGCCGTGCAGCTTGCGCACCGGCAGCGCCGCGACGAACGCGTCGACTTCATGCGGCCGCACGACGAACAGGCCGTCGGGCTTGTTCCAGTCCGACGCGATCTTCGCGATGAACTTGTTCGGCGCGACGCCGGCCGACACCGTCACGCCGACCGTGTCGAACACCCGCTCGCGGATCTCGCGGGCGATCAGCGTCGCGCTGCCCTGGCAGCGCTCGGCGTGGCTGACGTCGAGGTACGCCTCGTCGAGCGACAGCGGCTCGACGTCGGCCGTGTAGTCGCGATAGATCGCCATGATCTGGCGCGATGCGGCGCGATACTTGTCCATCGCCGACGGCAGGATCAGCAGGTCGGGGCACTTGCGCATCGCGAGCGCCGACGACATCGCCGAATGCACGCCATAGCGCCGCGCCTCGTAGTTGCAGGTCGCGATCACGCCGCGCTGGTCGGGGCGGCCGCCGACCGCGAGCGGCCGGCCGCGCAGCGACGGGTCGTCGCGCATCTCCACCGACGCATAGAAGCAGTCGCAATCGCAGTGGATGATCTTGCGCGCGCGCGGCGGCGCGTCGCTCGGCAACGGCGGCGGGTTCGGATCGGCGGGCGAAATGACGGTCGGGTTCACGGTGCCGATACTGTACAAAAACACAGTGGCCGTTTCAACTGCCGCGTGCTGCCGCGCGCGGCCGCGCCGTACTGGCCCGCTTTGCGAGGATCGTACCGCCGTGCGCGCGCGGCGCCGCCTATACTCGCGGCGATGCTGGCAATGGAAACGGGAGCGTGGCGGATGAAGACGATCGGACTGATCGGCGGGATGAGCTGGGAATCGTCGGCGGAATACTACCGGATGCTGAACCAGCATTCGAAGGCGCTGCACGGCGGGCACCACAACGCGAAGAGCGTGATGGTGACCGTCGACTTCGCGGAGATCGAAGCGCTGCAGCGCGCGCACGACTGGCCGGCGCTCGGCGAACGGATGGCCGCGGCCGCGCGGCAGCTCGAGGCGGCGGGCGCGGAACTGATCGTGCTCACGACCAACACGATGCATCGCGTGCACGACGCGATCGAGGCGGCGGTCGCGCTGCCCTTCCTGCATATCGCCGATCCGACCGGCGAGGCGCTGCGCGCGGCCGGCATCGCGCGCGTCGGGCTGCTCGGCACGCGATATACGATGGAATTGCCGTTCTACGCGCAGCGGCTGCGCGAGAAGTTCGGGCTCGACGTGCTCGTGCCGGACGAGCGCGAGCGCGCCGACGTGCACCGGATCATCTACGACGAGCTGTGTCACGGCGCCGTGCTGCCGGCATCGCGCGCGACGTACGTGCGGATCATCGAAGCGCTTGCGAAACGCGGCGCGCAGGGCGTGATCCTCGGCTGCACGGAAATCACGCTGCTGATCGGCGCGGAAGATTCGCCGCTGCCGGTGTTCGATACGACCGCGCTGCATGCGAAGGCGGCGGTCGAGTGGGCGGCGGGCTGACGATGGCGAATGAAGCCCCGTCCTGGTGACGGGATCAGAGGCGCACGCTTCTGGGCGTGCGCGCGCGGCGAATGCGCGCAGAAAACAAAAAACCCGGCATTGAGCCGGGTTCCTGTCGACGAAGCGCGCATCGGTCACTTGCGCTGCACATCGTCTGGTGTGCTTGGTTGCGGGGGTAGGATTTGAACCTACGACCTTCGGGTTATGAGCCCGACGAGCTGCCAGACTGCTCCACCCCGCGTCAGAGAAATAAATTATAGGGTTGTTAAGCACTCACGTCAATACTTTTGTCACGATTCTGCGCTGGACCCACGCGATGCGCATCGCGGTAAGATGGCGGCCTTCGCATTCACCCCGCTCTCGCACTCGTCCATGAAGATCGCCACCTGGAACGTCAATTCGCTCAACGTCCGCAAGCAGCATGTGCTCGACTGGCTCGCGCAAAGCGGCACCGACGTGCTGTGCCTGCAGGAACTGAAGCTGCCCGACGACAAGTTCCCCCGCGCCGATCTCGAGGCGGCCGGCTATCGCGCCTGGTTCTCGGGCCAGAAGACGTACAACGGCGTCGCGATCCTCGCGCGCGACACACTGCCGTTCGACGAATCCGACGTCACGCGCAACATCCCCGGCTTCGACGATCCGCAGCAGCGCGTGGTGGCGGTGACGATCGACGGCGTGCGCATCATCTCCGCGTACTTCCCGAACGGCCAGGCGCCCGACTCCGACAAGTTCGTCTACAAGATGCAGTGGCTCGACGCGCTGAACGCGTGGCTGCGCAGCGAACTGCAGCGCTATCCGAAGCTCGCGCTGCTCGGCGACTACAACATCGCGCCCGAAGACCGCGACGTGCACGATCCGGCCAAATGGGAAGGCCAGAACCTCGTGTCGCCGCAGGAGCGCGCGCACTTCGCGGGCCTCGTCGAACTCGGGCTCGTCGATGCGTTCCGCCGCTTCGAGCAGCCCGAAAAGACCTTCACGTGGTGGGACTACCGGATGATGGCGTTCCGCCGCAACGCGGGGCTGCGCATCGATCACATCCTGCTGTCGCCGGCGCTGGCCGAAACCTGCGCGTCGTGCGTAGTCGATCGCACGCCGCGCACGTGGGAGCAGCCGTCCGACCATACGCCGGTGGTCGCGGTCGTCGGCTGAGCACGCCCTTCCGCGCGCGCTCAGCCGCGCGCGGGCGCGGGCCCGAGATGGGCCCACAGGAAACCGAATTCGGCCGCGTCGGATTCGGCGCGCTCCAGATCGTCGGCGCTGCCGTGGCCGCCGTCGGTGTTCTCCCAGTACCACACCTGGCCGTGACCGAGCGCGTGCATGCGCGCGGCCATCTTGCGCGCGTGCGCGGGATGCACGCGATCGTCGCGCGTCGACGTCGTCAGCAGCAGCGGCGGATACGCGACGCCCTCGCGCACGCGGTGATACGGCGAGTATGCGGCCAGCGCCGCGCCCTCCAGCGGGTCGTCCGGGTCGCCGTACTCGTCCAGCCACGCCGCGCCCGCATGCAGCTTCGGATAGCGTCGCATGTCGAGCAGCGGCACCCGGCACAGCACCGCGCCGAACAACTCCGGCCGCTGCACCATGCACGCGGCCACCAGCAGGCCACCATTGCTGCCGCCCTCGATGCCGAGTTGCGCAGCCGTCGTCACGCCCGTGCCGATCAGATCCTCGGCAACCGCGATGAAGTCGTCGAACGAACGCTGCCGGTGCTCGCGCTGCGCGTCGACATGCCATTGCGGCCCGAACTCGCCGCCGCCGCGGATATGCGCGAACGCCGCGACGCCGCCGCGCTCGAGCCACGCGATGCCGAGCGCGTCGCTGTAGCCCGGCAGGTTCGGCAGCGCGAAGCCGCCGTAGCCGGACAGCAGGCACGGCCGCGCGACGCGCGCGTCGCCGTCACGCGCATCCAGCGCATCGCGCGGCCCGATCAGCGTGTACGGCACCACGGTGCCGTCGCGCGAGCGCACGCTCGCGCGGCGCACGACGAGCCCGGCCGCGTCGAACTGCACCGGCGGCCGGTCGAGCAGCACGCGGCGCGACGGCGCATCGGCCGCGCGATCGGCAAGATCGGCCAGCCAGCATTCGGGCGGATCGAGATAGGTGTCGACGTCCACGTACACGTCGTCGTTCAGCGTCGACTCGACGGGCTCGACGTCGATCTGCGCGTCGCCCGGCCAGTCGAACGGCCGCGCATCCCACGTCCACGCGCCGTCGTCCGCCTGCCGCGGCTGCCACAGCAGCGTGCGGTTGTTCACGTCGTCCAGCCAGCTCGCGATCAGCGTATGACGCGTGTTCGTCCACGTGCACGCGGACGTCGTCGGCCCCGGTTCGAACAGCGTGTCGAACGCACGCGAACCGGCAAGAAACGCGTCCTCGCGAATCGCGAGCAGCGAGCCGCCCGCGTGGCGCACGCCGCCGCATTCCCAGTCGAGCCGCGGCTCCATCACGAGCCAGCCCTGCCAGAACCCGACCTCGACATGCGTCGGCACGTCGTAGCGCGCCCACTCGCCGTCGGCCGTCAGCCGGTACGAATGCATATCGAAGAAATCGACGCTGCGCCATGCGCCGTGGCGGCCGTCGACCGGATCGAACCACGCGCCCGCGCTGATGTCGTCGGGCTCGCCGCGAAACACGACCGGCGCGTCGGCGAGCGGCGTGCCGCGCGTCCAGCGGCGCACTTCATACGGATAGCCGGCCTCGGTTGCGTGCGTTTCGCCGCGATCCCAGCTCACGTAGACGGTATCGCGATCGATCCAGCCGATCGTATGATGGCCCGGCTCGTCGATCGTGAAACCCGCGTCGACGAAACGGCGCTCGACGAGATCGAACTCGCGCACGACCACCGCGTCGGCGCCGCCCGGCGACAGCGACAGCAGCGCGCGATCGCCGTCCGGATACAGGATCGCGTCCGACTCGAACACCCACGACTCGCCCTCCTGCGCGCCGAGCGCGTCGACGTCGAGCAGCGTGTCCCACGCCGGCCGGCCCGCGCGCCAGTCGTCCCAGCGCGCGCGGCGCCACAGCCCCTTCGGATGCAGGTCGTCCTGCCACAGGTCGTAGGCCCAGTCGCGCCAGCGGGTCGGGATCACCGGGCGCTCGCGCGGCAGATAGGCTTGCGCGAGACGCGCGACGAGCGCGCGATAGGCGGCGTCGTCGCGCAGCGCGGCGCGCGTGCGCGCGTTCTGCTCGTCGACCCACGCGCGGGCGCGCGCGCTGTCGAGCGCTTCGAGAAAACGGAACGGGTCGGCCCCGGCGGGCCAGCGGAAGGAATCGGACATGGCGGAACGGCGTGACGGCAAACCGCGATTATGTCCGATCGCGGCGGCATGCGCGGGGGCCCGCGCATGCCGCGCTGCGCGCTTACGGCTCCAGATGCAGTTCCTGGATCTTGCGCGTGATCGTGTTGCGGCCGATGCCGAGCCGCTCGGCCGCCTCGACCTTGCGGCCGCGCGTGAAGTCGAGCGCCTCGCGGATCACCGCGGCCTCGAAGCGGCGCGCGAGCTCGTCCATCACGTCGGCCGAGTTCTCGCGCAGCAGGCGCGCGACTTCGGTGCGCAGCCCGTGCTCCCACATCGGATAGCCGGCCGGCGCGCTGTTCGGCGCAGCGACGACAGGCGCGCCCGTCAGGCCGGCGGCGGGCGACAACGCGGGGGCGTCGCCGCCCGCCGCGTGCGCCTCGGCGCCGTCGGCCGCCACGGCGACGGCCGCGCCGGACGGCACGAGATCGGGCGGCAGATCCTTGATCTCGACCGTCTGCGCGGGCGCCATCACGGTCAGCCAGTTCGCGAGGTTCTCGAGCTGCCGCACGTTGCCGGGGAACGGCAGCGACGTCAGGTACGCAAGCGCCTCGTCGGACACGCGCTTCGGCTCGACGCCGAGATCGCGCGCGCTCTTCTGCAGGAAGTGGCGCGTGAGCAGCGGGATGTCTTCGCTGCGTTCGCGCAGCGGCGGCAGGCGCAGCCGGATCACGTTGAGGCGGTGATACAAGTCCTCGCGGAACAGCCCCTGGCGCACGCGCGACTCGAGGTTCTGGTGCGTCGCCGCGATCACGCGCACGTTCGCGCGCAGCGGGCTGTGGCCGCCGACGCGGTAGAACTGGCCATCCGACAGCACGCGCAGCAGGCGCGTCTGCAGGTCGAACGGCATGTCGCCGATTTCGTCGAGGAACAGCGTGCCGTTCTCGGCCTGCTCGAAGCGGCCCTGGCGCGTGGTCTGCGCGCCGGTGAACGCGCCGCGCTCGTGGCCGAACAGCTCGGATTCGAGCAGGTCCTTCGGAATCGCCGCGGTGTTCAGCGCGATGAACGGCCCGTTCGCGCGCGGGCTGTGACGGTGCAGCGCACGGGCGACGAGCTCCTTGCCGGTGCCCGACTCGCCGGTGATCAGCACGGTCGCGGCCGAATGCGACAGGCGGCCGATCGCGCGGAACATGTCCTGCATCGCCGGCGCCTGGCCGAGCATCTCGGGCGCCTCGGCCACGCGGTCGTCCTCGGGCACGCCGCCGCGCAGGCTCTCCTCCACCGCGCGGCGGATCAGCTCGACGGCCTTGTCGACGTCGAACGGCTTCGCGAGATATTCGAACGCGCCGCCCTGGAACGCCGCGACGGCGCTGTCCAGATCCGAGAACGCGGTCATGATGATCACGGGCAGGCCCGGCATCCGGTCGTGCATCGCCTGCAGCAGCTCGAGGCCCGAGCCGCCCGGCATCCGGATGTCGGACACCAGCACCTGCGGCGTCTCGTGATCGAGCGCGCCGAGCGCGTCGCGCACGTTGGCGAAACTCTTCGTCGCGAAGCTGTCGCGGGCGAGCGCCTTTTCGAGCACCCAGCGGATCGATTGGTCGTCGTCTACTATCCAGATCGGCTTCATAGGTCGGTCAGATATCTCGGTGAATCGCGGTGTCGCCGCTCAATGATCGAGCGGCAGCAAAATCTGAAATTCGGTACGACCGGGCCGGCTTTCGACCTCGATCATCCCGTCGTGCTGCTGCACGAACGTCTGCGCGAGCGTGAGGCCGAGGCCGCTGCCGTCCTCGCGCCCCGATACGAGCGGATAGAAGATCCGGTCGCGGATCTCGTCCGGAATGCCGGGCCCGTTGTCGATCACATGCAAGTCCAGTGCCAGCTTGCACAGGCGCTTCGCGATCGTGATCTTGCGCGCGACCCGCGTGCGCAATTCGATGCGCGCGTCGCCCTGCGCGATCCGCTCGCGCAGCGCCTGCGCCGCATTGCGCACGATGTTCAGCAGCGCCTGGATCAGCTGCTCCTTGTCGCCGCGCAGGTCCGGCACGCTGACGTCGTAGTCGCGCTCGATCGACAGCCCGCGCGGGAATTCGGCCAGCATCACGGCGCGCACGCGCTCGCACACTTCGTGGATGTTCACGTCGCCGACGATGTGCGGATGCCGGTGCGGCTCGAGCAATCGATCGACGAGCGTCTGCAGGCGGTCGGATTCCTTGATGATCACCTGCGTGTATTCGCGCAGCTCGCCGCGCTCGCGCTCGCCCAGCTCGAATTCGAGCAGTTGCGCGGCGCCGCGGATCCCGCCGAGCGGGTTCTTGATCTCGTGCGCGAGGTTGCGGATCAGCTGCTTGTTGACCGCGGTGAGGTCGTGGATGCGCTCCTCGCGGTCGGTGCGCGACTGGCGCTCGTTCTCGAACAGCTCGACGAGCACGAAATCCTGCGCGCTCTCGAGAAAGCCGACGATCGCGTGCACGTGCAGCGGCTCGCGGCCGGGCCGGTCGAGCACGGTGTCGAGGTGCGTCGCGTGAAAGCGCTCCTCGCCGATCGCGGTGATCGTCGACGCGAGCTCGTTCGCGTTCGGGAAGATCTCGCCCCACGGCCGCTGCGCGAGCTGCCGGCGCGAGATGTCGAGCATCGCCTCCGCGGACGGATTCGCGAACGCGATCTTCAGCGTCTTGCGGTCGAGCACCAGCACGACCGTCGGCAACGCCTCGAGGCCGGCGAGCAGCCCCGAGCGCGCGAGCCGCTCGTCATCCGTCAGACGCTCAGGCTGCCCCGTCTTCGCCTTGATCAGATTCTTCAGAACCATCGTGCGTGGGTGTCGTGCAGAAAGTGTGAAATGCGCGGAACAAAAAGGGGACGGCTGGGCGCCGTCCCCTTTTCAGAATCCGCTGCCTGCGCCGGGAGTTGCGCGGCGCAGGCAAACCGGTGTGCGGCGCTTCGCCCGCTGAAGCGTCGAAGCGCCATCGCCGCTTACAGCGAGTAGTACATCTCGAACTCGATCGGATGCGTCGTCATGCGGAACTTCGCCAGTTCCTGTTCCTTCAGCGCGAGGTACGCATCGATCATGCCGTCCGTGAACACGCCGCCGCGCGTCAGGAACTCGCGATCCTTGTCGAGCGCTTCGAGCGCCTGGTCGAGGCCCGCGCAGACGGTCGGGATCTTTGCATCCTCTTCCGGCGGCAGGTCGTACAGGTTCTTGTCGGCGGCTTCGCCCGGATGGATCTTGTTCTGGATCCCGTCGAGGCCGGCCATCATCAGCGCCGTGAAGCACAGGTACGGGTTCGCCATCGGGTCCGGGAAGCGCGTTTCGATGCGGCGGCCCTTCGGGTTCGACACGTGCGGAATGCGGATCGATGCCGAACGGTTGCGCGCCGAGTAGGCGAGCTTGACCGGTGCCTCGAAGTGCGGAACCAGGCGCTTGTACGAGTTCGTCGTGGGGTTCGTGATCGCGTTCAGCGCGCGAGCGTGCTTGATGATGCCGCCGATGTAGAACAGCGCCAGTTCCGACAGGCCGGCATAGCCGTTGCCCGCGAACAGGTTCTGGCCGTCCTTCCAGATCGACTGGTGAACGTGCATGCCCGAACCGTTGTCGCCGACGACCGGCTTCGGCATGAACGTCGCCGTCTTGCCGTACGAGTGCGCGACGTTGTGGATGATGTACTTCGACCACTGCGTCCAGTCGGCGCGCTGCACGAGCGTCGAGAACTTCGTGCCGATTTCGTTCTGGCCCTGGCCCGCCACTTCGTGGTGGTGCACTTCGACCGGGATGCCGAGCTGTTCGAGCAGCAGGCACATTTCCGAACGCATGTCCTGGAACGTGTCGACCGGCGCGACCGGGAAGTAGCCGCCCTTCGTGCCCGGACGGTGGCCCGTGTTGCCGCCTTCGAATTCCTTGCCGGCCGACCACGGCGCTTCTTCCGAGTTGATCTTCACGAAGCAGCCCGACATGTCCGTGTTCCACTGGACCGAGTCGAAAATGAAGAATTCCGGCTCCGGACCGAAGTACGCGGTGTCGCCGATGCCCGTGCTCTTCAGGTACGCTTCGCCGCGCTTCGCGAGCGAACGCGGATCGCGCTCGTAGCCCTTGCCGTCGGCCGGCTCGACCACGTCGCAGGTCAGCACCAGCGTCGATTCTTCGTAGAACGGGTCGACGAACGCAGCGCTCGGATCCGGCATGAGCAGCATGTCCGACGCCTCGATGCCCTTCCAGCCCGCGATCGACGAACCGTCGAATGCATGGCCGCTTTCGAACTTGTCTTCGTCAAACGCCGAAACCGGCACCGACACGTGCTGTTCCTTGCCGCGCGTATCCGTGAAGCGGAAATCGACAAACTTGACGTCCTCGTCCTTCACGAGCTGCATGACGTCGGCGACGGTTTTACTCATAACCTCTTCTCCTGATTGAACAATTCCGGCGGACTGGGAACCGCCTCGTTTATCGAGCTGCTCGGGGTCAGGCTTTGGCGCAGCGCGCCCCGATTCGACCGAATTCTATATAGCAGCTTCCGTGCCATGTACGCGCAAGACGGGCGCAATTCGCGCCGGGCTCGCCACGACGGGGCTTCGCCGCGCGATTTCGGGGCTTCGCGCGGCGCGGCCGATTCGCCGAAAGCACCTCGATGGTGCAATTCCAGTCGTCAGGCATTTGGAATGAACCACGCTGGTGCATCTGCGTCATTCTGCACCTTTTTGGTGAGCGCGTGCGCGGTGCATGCACGGCACGGCGCCCGGCCGTCGCGCGGCACACGGCGCGCTAGAATGTTCGTTTGATCGATACGGAGACCTCCTGCCATGAGTACGCTCGAACAGCTTCACGCGAAGGCCGACGAACGCCGCGCGCAAGGCTCGCTGACCTACGCCGGCGCGCTGCTGCCGGCCGAAGCATTCGAACTGCTGCAGCTCGACCCGTCGGCGCGTCTCGTGGACGTGCGCACCCGCGCCGAACTGGACTGGGTCGGCCGCCCGCTGGTCGGCGACGGCCAGTACCTGCATCTCGAATGGACCCGCTACCCCGGCGGCGTGCCGAACGCCGAATTCGTCAGCGAGCTGAAAGCGGCGATCGAACCCGGCGCGCCGGTGCTGTTCCTGTGCCGCAGCGCTGCGCGCTCGAAGCTCGCCGCGGTCGCCGCCGCGCAGGCCGGTTTCACGAAGGCGTTCGACCTGCTCGAAGGCTTCGAGGGCGCCAAGGACGCCGAGGGCCACCGCAAGACGGTCGACGGCTGGTGCTTCCGCAAGCTGCCGTGGATCGGCGCGTAACGGCGCCCATGCGCCGCCGCCCGCCCCGCCTGCGTCATCGTCGAGCCGGGCGATGACACCCCGATGACGGGCCGCCTTGCGCGGCCCGTTGCTTTTCCGGCGGCCGGCGCTCAGGCGCGCGACGCGTCGGGCTCGACGATGTCGCCGCCGAGCAGATGCACGCCTTCGCGCAGCTTCACGAACGCGGCCGCGACCGCCTCCGGCTCGCCCTTCACGCCGAGGTCGATGTGGCGGCGCGCGTAGATCCCGCCCCGCTCCGCATCGCCGACGCTCGGCAGGCTGAACACCCGCACGCCCGGGAAGTCGCGCTCGATCTTCTCCATCAGCGGCGTGAGCGTCGATTCCGGCAGCTCGAACACGTACAGCGAGCGCTCCGCGTGCGGCGTCGCGTGGTGCAGGTGCGCGTAGCGCGTGTCGAGCACCCATTCGATCATCGGCCACGCCATCACCGGAAAGCCCGGCACGAAGTGGAGGTCGCCGACGGAGAAGCCCGGAATCCGGTTGTAGCCGTTCGGAATGATCGTCGCGCCGCGCGGGAACACGCCCATGTTGAGCCGGTGCTGGTTCTCGGGCGAATCGAAGTCGACCGGCCGGTCGGGGTCGGTGTGCGTCTCGCGGATCCGCTCCTGGATCAGCAGCTTCGCGTCCGGATGCAGCTCGAGCGGCACGCCGAGCGCCGCGGCCGCGCATTGCCGCGTATGGTCGTCAGGCGTCGCGCCGATGCCGCCCGTCGAGAACACGATGTCGCCCGACGCGTGCGCGCGCGCGAGCGTCGCGGTGATCCGCGCGGGATCGTCGCCGACGTACTCGGCCCAGTCGAGCGCGAGGCCGCGCGCGCCGAGCAGCGCGATGACCTTCGCCAGATGCTTGTCCTGCCGGCGGCCCGAAAGGATTTCGTCGCCGATGATGATGATGCCGATACTCATGCCTGCCCCATGTCGATTGTGGTGGCGCGCGGCGTCGCGCGCAGGGTTTCGAGCGCGCGCAGGCAGTAATGGCCGAACCACAGCGCCGAAAACACCAGAATGAATGCATAAACCCAGATCATCGCCGCCGCGACGAACGGAAACAGCACCATCATCCAGACCGACGACACCCAGATGAAGGTGGGCACCGTGCCGAGCAGCCCGGTGACGATGCCGATGCCGATCAGCGGCCAGCGATGCTGCCGCACGAGCGCCCGGCGTTCGTCGCGGCTCGCATGCAGCGCGAGCGCGTCGTAGGTCATCATCCGGTACGTGAGCCAGCCGAAGATCACCGGCGGCAGCAGCCCGAAGAACGGCGGGATCAGCCACAGCGGCAGCGTGACGACGAGCACCACGATACTGGCGAACGACGCCCACAGCGAATTGAGCATGCTGCCGACGAACGTGCCGCCCCGCTTCATCTCGAGCGCGGCGAACTGGCGGTTCGACAGGTGCTTGACCACGACCGGCATCGAAATCGTCGCGATCAGCAGCAGCACGGTCAGCACGATCAGCGGAATCGCCAGCGCCACGACGACGAACGGCGCGACGACCGCGTGCAGCTGCGACATGCCGATCACGTCGAACACCCGGTACAGCGCCGACGTCAGCGCGAAGCCGTCGAGCGCGCCGCGCGCGGCGTCGATCAGCGTCTGCCACGAGAACCACAGCAGGATGCCCCAGAACGCGGCGGAGACGACGAACGGCATCAGGGTGAGCCAGAGCATGCGCGGGTGCAGCGCGCCCGCGAATGCCCGGACGAAGGAACGCAGCAAGTCGTTCATGCGGGCCTGTGTCGACGGAGAAAAACGGGGAAAGGATAAACCACGCGGCCCGCATGCGCCAAAGCGCATGCGGGCCGCGGATCGGATCGGTTCAAGCCGGGGTCGGTCAGGCGGACGCCGCCGTGCCGCGCTTGGCCGGGAACAGGCGGCGGAAGATCCGCACGAACGCGAGGCCGTGCTGCGCCCAGAAGCCTTCGCCGTAGTTCACGCCCTCCACCTGCTCGCGGATGCCGGTCGGCTCGACCGTGCGGTTCCACGACGCGGTGCCGAACATCATGTCCCACCAGGGGAACAGCACGCCGAAGTTGCAGCCGTACTTCGTGCCTTCGTGGCCGTAGCCGACCGCGTGGTGGCGCCGGTGGAAGATCGGGCTGACGAGCAGGCGCTCGCCGAGCCAGCCGTACGACAGCCGCGCATTCGTATGCTGGATGCTCTGCAGGAAGTTCGTGACCGCGGTCAGCACGACGAACTGCGACGGCGTCACGCCGATCACGAGCGCGATCGCCGCGAAGAAGCACGACTGGATCACGTCGTCGAGCAGGTGGTTGCGGTCGTCGCACCACAGCGACATCTGCCGCTGGCTGTGATGCACCGCGTGCAGCTCCCACCAGATGCCGAACTTGTGCTGCCAGCGGTGATACCAGTAGCCGGCGAAGTCGAGCACGACGAGGTAGATCGCGAACGCGACGATCGGCTGCGAGCTCACGCCCGGCCACAGATAGTCGAGGTTGACGTTCGCAACGCCGTGCAGGCGCAGCCACGCCTGGAAGTTGTCGAACACCGGCTGCAGCGCGAAGAAGAAGAACAGCGTGTAGATGCCGAGCTTCGAGATCGCCGTATAGATCACGTCGACCCGCACCGCGCGGCGGTTCTTCCAGCGCTCGACGGGCGCAAGCGCCTCGAGCGGGCGCAGCAGCGCGAACATCAACACCATCTGCAGCGCGCCGACGATCACCCAGTAGAGCGCGTCGTAGGTGTCCTCGTCATAGTCCATCATGTTGAACTTGAAGAGGAGCGGCTGCACGACGTCGACGTACAGCCAGGTCTGGATGTCCGACACGAACGCGTCGATCAGGTGCAGCATCGTTCGCCCCCGCCCGTCACGCGCCGTTCGCCGCCTTCCACGGCGCACGGTCGTAGAAATAGATCCCGTGCGGCGAGCGGCCGACGGCGATCGTCTGCACCAGCTTGCGCGATGCAAGATCGATGATCCCGACCTTCTTCGCGAAGCGGAACGTCACCCACAGCGTCTTCTTGTCGGCCGACAGCTCCATGTCGTCCGGGCCCGGCAGCAGGCCCGTGATGTCGCCGACGTTGGTGAGCGTGTTCTCGTCGATGATGCTGATCGTGTTCGCGACCCGGTTCGTGATCGCGACGTGCGTGCCGTCGGCGAGCGAGCGGAAGTTGTGCGCGCCCTTGCCGGTCTGGATCGTCTTCACGACCTTCTGGTTGCGCCAGTCGACGACCGCGACGTAGTCGGCGCCCGTCATGCCGACGAGCAGGTACTTGTCGTCCGGCGTGAGCCACAGGCCCGCCGGCACCTTGCCGACCGGCATCTTCCACTTGACCGTCTGCGTCGCGAGGTCGATCGCCGCGATTTCGCCGGACACCTGCAGCGACACGAGCACCGTCTTGCTGTCCTTGGTGAACGCGAGGTGGCTCGGCATCACCGCGAGCGGCACGCGCTTCGCGATCTTCACGTCGCGGCCGTCGTAGCTGTAGATGTCGAGGCGATCGAGGCGCAGCCCGGTCGACACGAACCACTTGTGATCGGGCGAGAAGCCGAGCTGGTAAGGATCCTCGATTCCTTCGACCGTGCGTTGCAGCTTGCCCGTCTTGGGATCGACGAACATCAGGCTGTTCGAGACCGAATTCGCGACGATCAGCGACCCGTTGTCGGGCGTCGCCATCAGGTGATGCGGCTCCTTGCCCGTCGGCATCGTGCCGACGACCTGGCGGCTCTGCTGGTCGATCAGGGACAGGGTGGCTTCCGCGGAATTGAGAACGATGACGTTATTCGCGTGGGCGGCGGGCGCCAGCACGGCTGCGGCCAGCGCGAGCGTGCGGCCGAGGGAAAGGAAAGTGCGCATGAAGACTCACGTCGTAGAACAACCGTCATTGTAGAACGGACGAACCGCCCCGCCGGTTGACGGGAACGAGGATTGCGCCACTTCGACGCATGGCCGGCACGATCCGTTCCCGGCGTTTGTCTCAAAATTTGCGCACCGCCTAGCGCTGCATCGACTCCCAGACCTTATACAGCCGCTTGACCGACACCGGCATCGGCGTGCGCAGCTCCTGCGCGAACAGCGAGATCCGCAACTCCTCGAGCAGCCAGCGGAATTCGGCGAGGCGCGCGTCGGCGACGCCGCCGCGCTGCGACACCGCACGCTGGTACTGCTGCACGAGCGGCAGCAGCTCGGCCTGCTGCTTCGCATCGCGGGCCGGGTCGGCCTTGAGCTTGTCGATGCGCAGCGCGATGCCCTTCAGGTAGCGCGGGAAATGCGCAAGCTGAACGTAAGGCGTGTCGATCACGAAGCGCTTGCCCACCAGCGCCGACAGCTGCTGCTGCAGGTCGGCGTGCACGGCCGCGAACGGCTTCGCCTGCGCGAGCTTCTTCGCGAGCCCCGCGTATTCGGCGAGGATCTGCCCGACGAGCCGCGCGATCTCCTGCGCGAGCAGGTTCAGGCGGCTCCTGCCCTCGTCGCGGCGCGCGTGGAAGCTCGCGTCGTCGTCGGGCAGCGGCTCCTGCAGGCACGCGCGGTCGAGCGCCGTGTCGATCAGCTGGTCGCGCAGCTCGTCCTGCGTGCCGAGCGACATGTATTGCATCGCCATCTCGCGCAGGCCCGGCAGGTTCTTCTCCAGGAACTTGATCGGTTCCTTCAGCTGCAGCGCGAACAGACGGCGCAGCCCCGCGCGATGGATGCGCGCGGCCTCCTCCGGCGAATCGAACACCTCGACGTCGCAATGCGTGGCGCGGTCGACGAGCGCCGGGTAGCCGTACAGCGTCTGCCCGCGCCGGCGGATCTCCAGCAGCTCGGGCAGCTTGCCGAAGTTCCACGTCGTCAGGTTCTCGTACAGCGCGGTCGCGCCCGTATCCGCCGGCGTGGCGGTATGCGGCGGCGCGCCCTTCGCGCCCTTGCCGGCGCCCTGCGCCTGCGCAACGGAAAGTGCGCCGGACGTGGCCGCCTCGGCGTCGCCGCCGGCCGCGATCGTCGACGCCGCGGCGATCTTCTGGAACTGCTGCTGCGCCTGCGCGCCGAGCTCCTGGCGAAGCTGGGCGAGATTGCGCCCCATCGCGAGCTGGCGGCCGTGCTCGTCGATCACCTTGAAGTTCATGAACAGGTGTGCAGCCAGCGTCTCGAGCTTGAAGTCGCTCGTCTTCATCATCACCTGCGTCTGCGCGCGCACGTCGGCGATCAGCGCCTCGACGAGCCCGCCCGCACCGAAGCGTTCGCGCCCCATGCGTTCGACGAAGCCCGCCGCATACTCGGGCAGCGGCACGCAATGGCGGCGCAGCTTCTGCGGCAGCGATTTCAGCAGCAGCTGCACCTTCTCCTTCAGCATCCCCGGCATGAGCCACTCGCAGCGGCGCGCGTCGACCTGGTTCAGCGCATAGAGCGGCACCGCGAGCGTCACGCCGTCGCGCGGCGCGCCGGGCTCGAAGTGGTACGTGAGCGCCATCTCGACGCCCGCCATCGTCGCGCGCTTCGGGAACAGCTCGGTCGTCACGCCCGCCGCCTCGTGGCGCATCAGGTCGTCGCGCGACAGGTACAGCAGGCGCAGCTTGTCCTCCGGCTGGCCGCTCTTTTTCACCTCGTCGCGATACCAGCGCTCGAACGCGGCGCCCGTGTGGATCCCGTCCGGAATCGCCTGGTCGTAGAACGCGTGGATCAGCTCGTCGTCGACCAGCACGTCCTGCCGGCGCGACTTGTGCTCGAGCTGCTCGATGTCGGCGAGCAGCTTGCGGTTGTGCGCGAAGAACGCGAGCTTCGTGTCGAACTCGCCGTCCACCAGCGCGCCGCGGATGAACAGCTCGCGCGCGCGCGCCGGATCCTGTTTGCCGAACGCGACGCGCCGCCGGTGGTACACCGGCAGCCCGTACAGCGTCGCGCGCTCGAACGCGCTCACCTGCGCCGGGCGCTTCTCCCAGTGCGGCTCGGACAGCGATTTCTTCAGCAGGTGCGCGCCGACCTTCTCGATCCACTCGGGTTCGATCTTCGCGAGGCAGCGCGCGTACAGCCGGCTCGTCTCGACCAGCTCGGCCGCCATCACCCAGCGCCCCGCCTTCTTCGCGAGCACCGAGCCCGGCCACAGGAAGAACTTGATGCCGCGCGCGCCGAGGTAATGCGGCTCGTCGTCGGCCTTCAGCCCGAGGTTGCCGAGCAGGCCCGTCATCAGGGCCAGATGCACCTGTTCGTAGGTCGCCTCGACCTCGTTCAGCCGCCAGCCGTGCTCGCGCACGACGGTCAGCAGCTGCGAATGGACGTCGCGCCATTCGCGCAGGCGCAGGTGCGACAGGAAGTTCTGCCGGCATGCGTCGATGAGTTGGCGGTTCGACTTCTTGTGCGCGACCGCTTCCTCGAACCACGCCCAGATCTTCAGCCACTGCAGGAATTCCGAGCGCTCGTCGGCGAACCGGCGATGCGCCTGGTCGGCCTGCTCCTGCGCTTCGCTCGGCCGGTCGCGCGGGTCCTGCACGGACAGCGCGCTCGCGATGATCAGCACCTCGCGCAGCGACTGCTGGTCGCGCGCGCCGAGGATCATCCGGCCGACCCGCGGATCGAGCGGCAGGCGCGCGAGCTCGCGGCCGAGCGGCGTCAGCGCGTTGTCGTCGTCGACCGCGCCGAGCTCGTTCAGCAGTTGATAGCCGTCCGCGATCGCGCGGCCCGGCGGCGGCTCGAGGAACGGAAACGATTCGATCGCCGTCAGGTGCAGCGACTTCATCCGCAGGATCACCGACGCGAGCGACGCGCGCAGGATCTCCGGATCGGTGAAGCGCGCCCGCGCCTGGTAGTCGGTTTCCTCGTACAGGCGAATGCAGATGCCGTCCGCGACCCGGCCGCAGCGGCCCGCGCGCTGGTTCGCGGCGGCCTGCGAGATCGACTCGACCTGCAGCTGCTCGACCTTGTTCCGGTACGAATAGCGCTTCACGCGCGCGAGGCCCGTGTCGACCACGTAGCGGATGCCGGGCACCGTCAGCGAGGTTTCGGCGACGTTCGTCGCGAGCACGATGCGGCGCGCGTTCGACGCCTTGAACACCTTGTCCTGCTCGGCCGCGGACAAGCGCGCGAACAGCGGCAGGATCTCCGTGTGCGGCGGGTGATGCTTGCGCAGCGCCTCGGCCGCGTCGCGAATCTCGCGCTCGCCGGGCAGGAACACCAGCACGTCGCCGGGGCCTTCGCGGCACAGCTCGTCGACCGCGTCGACGATCGCGTCCATCAGGTCGCGCTCGGCCTCGCGCGCGGTCTTCACGCGGTCGCGGCTCGCCGTGCCCTCGGCGTTCTTCACGGCCGGGCGGTCCTCGGCCACCGGGCGGTAGCGCATCTCGACCGGATACAGGCGGCCGCTCACCTCGATCACCGGCGCGGGCCGTTCGTCGCTGCCGAAATGGCGCGCGAAGCGGTCGGCGTCGATCGTCGCGGACGTGACGATCAGCTTCAGGTCCGGCCGCTTCGGCAGGATCTGCTTCAGGTAGCCGAGCAGGAAGTCGATGTTCAGGCTGCGCTCGTGCGCCTCGTCGATGATCAGCGTGTCGTACGCCTTCAGCAGCGGGTCGGTCTGCGTCTCGGCGAGCAGGATGCCGTCCGTCATCAGCTTGACGGATGCGCCCGGCGCGAGATTGTCGGTGAAGCGCACCTTGTAGCCGACCACCTCGCCGAACGGCGTGCCGAGCTCCTCGGCGATGCGGCGGCCGGTGGACGACGCGGCGAGCCGGCGCGGCTGCGTGTGGCCGATCAGGCCCGTGCCGCCCGCGCCGAGGCCGCGGCCGAGTTCGAGGCAGATTTTCGGCAGCTGGGTGGTCTTGCCCGAGCCCGTCTCGCCGCAGACGATCACAACCTGGTGACCGGCGATCGCGCGCGCGATTTCGTCGCGCTTGCCCGACACCGGCAGGCTTTCCGGGAACGTGATCGGCGGGACGGGATTCGGCGGGACGGCCGCGCGCGGCCCGCGCTCGCGGCGCGGTGCGCGCGCGTCCGGCGCGGCATTCTGCGCGGCGTGCTGGCGCGGCTCGTTGCGCCGTTCGTCGCCGCGCGGCGCGCGCGGCGGCTTGCCCTGCTGCTGGCGCGGCGGTTGGTCCGCTTGCTGGCCCGGTCGCTCGCCCGCTTGCTGGCCGGGCTGCCGGCCCGCTTGCTGGCGCGCGCCGGCCGCCCCATCCGGGTGCGGGCCCGACGGCGCGTTGGCCCGCGTCGGCGCGGGACTTTTAGGTACATTCGACATGGGGGCGCATTATAATCCCGCCCATGAATTCCCAAACCGACCTCCCCCCCGCCCAGTCCGGCGCCGTGGCCCCCGCGGCATCCGACGATACGGCCGCCAGCCACGCCCAGTTCGTCGACTGGATGCGGTCCGTCGCGCCCTATATTCACAAGTTCCGCAACAGCACGTTCGTCGTCGGTTTCGGCGGCGAGGTCGTGCATCAGGGGCTCCTCAGCGCGCTCGTGTCAGACATCGCACTGCTGCAGGCGATGGGCATCCAGATCGTGCTGGTCCACGGCTCGCGGCCGCAGGTCGAGGAGCAGCTGAGCCTGCATGGTGTCGAATCCGAGTTTTCTCACGGGCTGCGCATCACCGATGCGCGCGCGCTCGAATCCGCGAAGGAAGCGGCCGGCGAAGTGCGCCTCGACATCGAGGCCGCGATCAGCCAGGGCCTGCCGAACTCGCCGATGGCGCACGCGCACATCAGCGTGGTGTCGGGCAACTTCGTGACGGCGCGGCCGGTCGGGATTCTCGACGGGGTCGATTTCGCGCACACGGGCGTCGTGCGCAAGATCGACGCCGAGTCGATCCGCCATTCGCTCGCGAGCCGCAAGCTCGTGCTGCTGTCGCCGCTCGGCTTCTCGCCCACCGGCGAGGCGTTCAACCTGTCGATGGAGGATGTCGCGTCCGCGGCCGCGATCGCGCTGCGCGCCGACAAGATCATCTTCCTGACCGAAGCGCCCGGCATCGTCGACGACGAAGGCGAGCTGATCCGCGAAATGTCGCTCGACGCGGCCGCCGAGCTGCTCGATTCGGGCAACGTCCAGGGCGACGACGCGTTCTTCCTGAAGCACTCGATCCGCGCGTGCCGCGGCGGCGTGACCCGTGCGCACCTGATCCCGCAGACGCTCGACGGCAGCGTGCTGCTCGAGCTGTTCCTGCACGACGGCGTCGGCACGATGATCTCGTACGAGAACCTCGAGAGCCTGCGCGAGGCGACGCCGGACGACGTCGGCGGCATCCTGTCGCTGATCGAGCCGCTCGAAACGGACGGCACGCTGGTGCGGCGCGGCCGCCACCAGATCGAACGCGACATCGACCACTTCTCGGTGATCGAGCACGATGGCGTGCTGTTCGGCTGCGCGGCGCTGTATCCGTACCAGCAGGAAAAGATCGGCGAGATGGCTTGCCTCACCGTCGCGCCCGAGGCGCAAGGCTCCGGCGACGGCGAACGCCTGCTCAAGCGCATCGAGCAGCGCGCGCGGGCGCGCGGCCTCACGCACATCTTCGTGCTGACGACGCGCACCGAGCACTGGTTCCTCAAGCGCGGCTTCGTGAAGGTGAGCGTCGACGACCTGCCGGAAGACCGCCGCAAACTCTATAACTGGCAGCGCAAGTCGCTCGTGCTGATGAAGCAGCTCTGAGCGAGCGCCGCCCTCCCCCAGTCCGCTTACAGGAAGGAGAAGTACACGATGGCTCGAATGGTTCAATGCGCGAAGCTCGGCAAGGAAGCCGAAGGGCTCGATTTCCCGCCGCTGCCGGGCGAGCTCGGCAAGCGCATCTACGAAAGCGTCTCGAAAGAGGCGTGGCAAGGCTGGCTCAAGCAGCAGACGATGCTGATCAACGAAAACCGCCTGAACATGGCCGACCCGCGTGCGCGCCAGTACCTGATGAAGCAGACCGAAAAGTACTTCTTCGGCGAAGGCGCGGACCAGGCGTCCGGCTACGTGCCGCCGACGCAAGGCTGACGCGGTTTCCGCCGCCGGCCGGCTGGCCGGAAAATCGCAGCAAGGAAGAAACGGCATCGTGCGGCGCACGATGCCGTTTTCGTTTGTGCGGCCCCGGGCAGCCGGCCGCTCACACCGGTTTCAGCGTGCCGCCCTCGCCCTCATCGCTCTCCTGCTTCGGTTCGCGCGCCGCATCGTCGGCGCTCCACTGTGCCGCGTCGCTGCGCTCGGCCGTCGACAGCTCGTCCGCGCGGCTGCCGGTTCGCGTCAGCAGCGCCAGCATGCAGACGAGCGACACGCACGCATAGAGCCCCGACGCGATCGCGACGCCGACGATGCTGCCGGTCGCATTGAGGATCGCCTGCGCAAGCACCGGCGTGCCGCCGCCGACGACGAGCGCGCTCAGCTGGTACGCGAGCGACAGCCCCGTATAGCGGACGTTCGCCGGAAACACGCGCGCGAGCATGCCGCCCACCGCGCCGTAGAACATCGCCGACGGAATCGTCGACACGCACATGCCGGCGACGGCGATCCAGTACGAGCGGGTCGCGAGCGCATGGAACATCACCGGCATCAGCACGATCTCCGGAATCAGGATCCAGCACATCGCGCGCCGCATGTCGATCTTCGACACGAACCATGCGCCGACCGGCTGCATGATGAACTGCACGACGAGCGAGATCGACAGGATTCCGAGGAAGGTGCCCTGCGCATAGCCGAGTTCCTTGGTCGCCCACGACAGCGCGAACGTGCTGCGGAAATACGTGACGTTGATCACCGGCAGCGTGCCGGCCGCGAGCAGCACGATCAGCCAGTGGTCGCGCACGACGTCGCGCAGCGGCAGCTTCACCGTGCGCTTGCGCTGCAGCACGCGCTGCATGTCGGCGGATTCCTCGAGCTTCAGGCGGATCACCATCCCGACGACCACCAGCACCGCCGACAGCAGGAACGGGATGCGCCAGCCCCACATCAGGAAGTCGGGCGTCGGCAGCGCGCTCAACGCGAAGAACGCGCCGGTGGCGAGCAGGTTGCCGGTGGGCGAGCCCTGCTGCGCGAACGCCGCGTACAGGATGCTCTTGTGCTTCGGCGCGTTCTCGCTCGCGATCAGCACCGCGCCGCCCCACTCGCCGCCCACCGCGATGCCCTGCAGCACGCGCAGCACGACGAGCCCGGCCGGCGCCCAGACGCCGATCTGCGCGTAGGTCGGCAGCAGGCCGATGCCGGTCGTCGCGAGCCCCATCATCACGAGCGTGATCACGAGCGCGGTCTTGCGGCCGACGCGGTCGCCGAGATGGCCGAACACGATGCCGCCGAGCGGCCGCGCGGCGAAGCCGGCCCAGAACGTGACGAACGCGAGCAGCGTCGCGACGCCGGGATCCATCTGCGCGGAAAAGAACACCTTGCCGAACACGAGCGCGGCGGCCGTGCCGTAGAGGTAGAAGTCGTACCACTCGATCGTCGTGCCGACGAACGCGGCAAGCGCGGCGCGGCCCGGCCGCGGGTTCGCGGCGGGTTGGGAATGCGGACGGGTCATCGATGTCTCCATGTCGGTGGTCGGTGGCGCGACTGCGCGCGCCTTGTCCGGTTGGCCGGCCTCGCGCCGCCGGCCGGCGGCGTCGCGTCAGCCGGGCGCCTTCAGCACGCCCGCGTCGAGCAGTTGCTGCTGCAGCGCCGGATCGACGCCGAGGCGGTCGAGCACCGCGCGCGTGTCGCCGCCCAGCGCGGGCGGCGGCGTGCGGTAGGTCGCCGGCGTGCGCGACAGCCTGATCGGCGACGCGGTGCCGCGATACCGGCCGAGCTCGACGAGCAGGTTCCGGTGCAGCGTATGCGGGTCGCGCGCGACGTCGGCGACCGTCTGCACCGGGCCGCACGGCACGCCGGCCGCCATCAGGTCGCGCGCGAGCGGTTCGCACGCATGCTGCGCGAGCCGTGCCTCCAGCGCGGCCTTCAGTTCCGCGCGGTGCGCGCAGCGGCTGCGGTTGTCGACGAAGCGCGGGTCGCTCGCCAGCTCCGGCGCGCCGAGATGCGCGGTGAGCCGGGCGAACTGCCGGTCGTTGCCGACCGCGAGAAAGATCGGCGCGGTGGCCGTGCGGTAGCTGTCGTACGGCGCGATGTTCGGGTGCGCGTTGCCGCTGCGCTCCGGTACGCGGCCCGAGCCGAAGAAGTTCGGCAGGTGCGGATGCAGCAGCGACACGCCGCAGTCGAACAGCGCGATGTCGATCGACTGGCCGAGCCCGCTCTTTTCCCGCTCGGCCAGCGCGAGCAGGATCCCCGCGAGCGCGTTGAGCCCCGTCACCATGTCGACGACCGGCAGGCCGATGCGGGTCGCGTCGCCGTCGCGCTCGCCGTTGACGCTCATCAGCCCGGCCATCGCCTGGATCACCGCGTCGTAGCCCGGCAGGCCGCCGAGCGGGCCGTCGGCGCCGAAGCCCGTCACCGCGCAGTGGATCAGCCACGGGAAACGCGGCCGCAGGTCGCGTTCGTAATCCATGCCCCAGCGCGCGAGCGTGCCCGGCTTGAAGTTCTCGACCAGCACGTCCGCGTCGTCGAGCAGGCGCCACAGGATCGCGCGCCCTTCGTCGCGCGACAGGTCGAGCGCGAGCCCTTCCTTGTTGCGGTTCACGCCGAGGAAATACCACGCGGTGTCGTCGACGAACGGCGGCCCCCAGCCGCGCGTCTCGTCGCCCGCCGGCGGCTCGACCTTGATCACCTGCGCGCCGTGGTCGGCCAGCGCCTGCGTGCAATACGGGCCGCCGAGCACGCGGCTCAGGTCGACGACCTTCACGCCATCGAGGGCGCCACGCGGTGCGTTCATCGTGCGACCTCCGGCAGCAGGTCGAGCGCGGCATCGAGCGACACCGGCGCGCCGCGCAGCAGCGCATCGCAGATCGCCGCATCGTCGCCGTGCGGCGACGGCAGCGCGAGCGGATCGGCCGGCATCAGTTTGTAGCGCACGATCAGGTGCGCGAGCGCGAGGCGGCGATGGTCCGGCGCGGTGCGCACGCCCTCGCACGCCATCAGGATCGCTGCAGTCGCGTAGTACAGCGTCGACGCCGCCTGGCGCACGTTCGCGTCGTCGCCGCTCGCGGCGACCTGCGCGAGCGCGTCGCATGCGCGCGCAAGCACGCGCCGCAACGCGGTGCGGCTCGCGTCCGGCAGCGGCGCCTGGCCGAGCCGGTCGGACAGGAACGTGCGCAGCGCGTCGAGCGCCTGCTCGCGCTGCGCGGCGCGCGCGACGTCGAGCGCGACGATGTTGCTCGTGCCTTCCCAGATCGAGCCGAGATGCGCGTCGCGCACGAGCCGCGCGTCGCTCCATTCCTCGATGTAGCCGACGCCGCCGCGCACTTCCATCGCGTCGCCCGTCACGCGCCGCGCGTCGCGGCACGCGCGGAACTTGATCAGCGGCGTCAGGATGCGCACGCAGCGCGCGGCCGCATCGTCGCCCGCGTCGGCCTGTTGCAGCAACAGCGCGATCCGAATGAACATCGTGCGCGCCGCCTCGGTCGGCAGCAGCATCTTCATCAACTGGCGTTGCATCAGCGGCATGTCGATCAGCTTGCGGCCGAACGCCTCGCGATGCGCGGCGACATGCAGCGCCTCGTTCATCGCGCGCCGCATCAGCCCGGCCGCGCGCACGCCGTTCGACAGCCGCGACATGTTGATCATGTCCGCCATCTGGTGGAAACCGCGGCCGAGCTCGCCGATCAGGTAAGCCCGCGCGCCGTCGAGCGTGATCTCGCCGCTCGCCATCGAGCGGCTGCCGAGCTTGTCCTTCAGCCGCACGATCCGGTAGCGGTTGCGCGTGCCGTCCGGCAGCGTCTTCGGCAGCAGGAACAGCGCGAGCCCCTTGATGCCGTCCGGCGCGCCGTCGGGCCGCGCGAGCACCATCGCGAGATCGGCGTCGGCGTTCGAGCAGAACCACTTGTCGCCGTGCAGGCGCCACCGGGTCTTGCCCTGCGCGTCCGTCTCGCGCGCCGCGCGCGTCGCGATGCGGCCGACGTCGGAACCCGCGGCCTGCTCGGTCATGAACATCGCGCCCTGGTACAGCGTGTCGAAATCGCGCGACGCAAGCATCGGCAGGTAATGCGCGACGAGGTCCGGATCGCCGAAGCGGCGCAGCGTGCGCGTCAGCGAGTCGGTCATGCTGACCGGGCAGCACAGCCCGAATTCCGCCTGCACGAACAGGAAGGTCAGCGCGTACTTGACGAGCGGCACCTCCGGCACGCGCTGGTGGCTGAGCGACGCGAGCCCGAGTTCGGCATATGCGACGCGCTCGAGCGCGACATACGCGGGATGTTTGTCGATGTGCTGCAGCGGCTCGCCGCGCCGGTTGCGGTGCTGGAGCTCGGGCGGATGCTTGTCCGCGCACGACGCCCATTCGTCGAGCTCGCCGCTGACGCGCGCGCCGAGTGCGTGCAGCCGCGGTTCGAGCTCGGCGTAGCTCGCCTCCCCGAGGTGCAGCCGCAGCAGCACGCCCAGGTCCGGATCGGCGGTGAAGAAATTGATGCCGCGGGTGTCGGGGATCGGGTTGGACGCGCCGGCATCCGGCGCGCGATCGGTGTCGTTCATGTGTGCGTCTCCTTGACCGGTCCGATCAGCGTAGGCGTGGGATCGATAAGCGTCCAATACAGGATTTATTCGGTACGATAGACGGCACTTATCGATGCCGAAGCCGGGAGGAGACCCGATGGAACTGAAGCAGCTTCGCTATTTCGTCGCGGTTGCCGAGGAGCTGCACTTCGGGCGCGCGGCCAAGCGGCTGTTCATCTCGCAGCCGGCGCTGAGCTTCGACATCCGCAAGTTCGAAGAGGCGCTCGGCGTGCAGCTGTTCGCCCGCACCAGCAAGTCGGTCGCGCTGACCAACGCGGGCGAGGTGCTGCTCGGCGAGGCGCGCCGTCTGCTGCTGCAGGCGGCCGAGGCCGAGCGCCTGACGATCCGCTCGGCGTCCGGCTTCGCGGGCCGGCTGCGGATCGGCTTCGTCCATTCGATGCTGTATCGCGGGCTGCCCGATGCGGTGCGGCGCTTCGAGGCCGACTATCCGGGCGTGGAGATCGTGCTGTCGGAGATGAACACGCAGGCGCAGGTGCAGGCGGTGCAGCGCGGCCAGATCGACCTCGGCTACGCGCACTGGGGCCGCTTCCCGCCCGAAGTCGACTCGGCGCCGATCTACGCGGAGCCGTTCGTCTGCTGCATGCCGGCCGCGCACCCGCTCGCGCGGCGCAAGCAGATCGCGCTCGCCGCGCTGGCCGACGAACCGTTCATCCTGTTTCCGCGCGACGCGGCCCCGCACTATCACGACCTGATCATCGCGCAGTGCGTGAACGCGGGCTTCAGCCCGCTGATCCGCCACGAAGCGCGGCTGTGGCAGACCATCCTGTCGATGATCGAGTTCGGGATGGGCGTCGCGCTCGTGCCGCGCGTGCTGCAGCAGGCGAAGAGCGACCGGCTCGCGTTCCGGCCGCTGAAGGATGCGTCGCTCGAATCGCGCACGCTCGAGCTGAAGCGCAGCGGCACGGCCGAGCCGGTCGCGCTGCGCTTCGCCGAGTATCTGCGCGCGTCGCTCGACGCGCTGCCCGCGCTCGCGGGCTGAGCGCGCGCGGGCGCCGCGCCGGTTACTCGGCGCCCGGCTGCAGCGCCGGCTGCGCGCGCCGGTACCACACGCCGTACACGACGGACAGCACGGCGAGGAACGGGATGCCGAAGATCAGCGTCATGTGGAATTCCGGCGTGAAGTACGTGGTCGCCATCACCGCGAGCATCAGCCCGGCGCCGAGCAGCGTCAGCAGCGGAAAGCCGCGCATCCGGAACGCGGCCGGCGGCAGCCCGCTTGCCGCGCGGCGGCGCCGGAAGCAGTAGTGCGTGACGAAGATCATCATCCACGTGAACAGCGCGCCGAACATCGACACCGACATCATGATCGTGAACGACGCGTCCGGATACAGCACGCTCAGCACCGTCGCGAGCGCGATGCCGAGCGTCGACAGCAGCAGCGCGCCGAGCGGCACGCCGCGCGCGTTCACTTCGCCGAGCGCCTTCGGCGCATGCCCCGCACGCGACAGGCTGAACAGCATCCGCGTCGTGATGTAGAGCTGGCTGTTCATCGCGGACAACGCGGCGACCAGCACGACGAAGTTGATCAGCCCCGCCGCGCCCGGCAGGCGGATCGCCTCCATCACCTTGACGAACGGGCTTTCGTCGCGGCCGGCGGCCGTCCACGGCACGATCGCGAGCATCAGTGCGAGCGTGACGAGATAGAACAGCACGAGCCGCACGATCGTCGAGCGGAACGCGCGCGTCACCGCGCGCTCGGGGTCCTGCGCCTCGCCGGCGGCCACCGCGATCATCTCGATGCTCAGGTAGCTGAAGATCGACACGATCACGGCCACCCAGGTCCCCCACGCGCCTTTCGGGAAGAAGCCGCCGTGCGCGACGTAATGATGGAAGCCCGCGCGCGCCGCGCCGCCGCCGACCAGCGCCGGATCGCCGAACACGACGTACGCGCCGAGCACGATGAAGCCGACGATCGCCGCGATCTTCACGACCGAGAATGCGTATTCGACCGAGCCGAACACGTCGACGCTGCGCGCGTTGACGAACACCAGCAGCGCGGAGAAGCCGACGATCCACAGCCATCCCGGCACGCCCGGGAACCAGTACTTCATGTACAGTGCGATCGCGGTGACTTCGGTGCCGACCGCGAGCACGATGCACGCCCAGTACGCGTAGCGCACGAGAAAGCCGGCCCACGGGCTCACGTAATGCTCGGCGTACGCGCCGAACGAACCGGACGTCGGGTGCGCGACCGTCATTTCCGCGAGACAGCCCATCAGCAGCAGCGAGATGAATGCGCCGATCGCGTAGCTGACGAGCACGCTCGGGCCGGCGAAGCCGATCGCGAAACCGCTGCCGAGAAAGAGCCCGGTGCCGATCGCGCCGCCGATCGCGATCATCGCCATCTGCCGCGCGGAAAGGGTGCGGCGCAGGCCCTGCTCGCGCGCCGCGATGTGCTGGAATTGCCCTTGGGATTCTGATTGCATCGAGTGACCTCGTTCGATATCGATTGTCGTGGCGAAACCGCGAACGGCGCGCGGCGGCGTTGCGACCGCCGCGCGCCGTTCACCAGGCTCAGAACATGTGGCGCAGCCCCGCCGCGACGCCCGTCTGGTTGCCGCGGCCCGGCAGTTCGGTGAACGCGCCGCCCGATACCTTGTTGTAGTCGACCGTCGCGTAGAGCTGCGTCGCCTTCGACAGCGCATACTCGGCTTCCAGCACGCCCGTGTAGCGCTTGCCGCGATTGCCGGCCACGCCGTTCACGTTCCGGATGTCGTCGTAGTAGGCCACGCCCGTCACCGACACGGCCGGCGTGAAGCGGTAGCTCGCGCCCGCGTAGAAGATCGCATCCCGGCGCGGATTGTCGGCGAACGCGCCATAGGTCACCGTGCGGCCCGACGCGTTCAGCAGCGCCTGATCGAGCACGCCCGAGCGGTCGATGCCGCCGAGATAGCCCGCGTACAGCGTCGCCGCGCCGAACGCGTAGCGCGCCCCCGCGCCCCACGCCTGCTGCGCGCGGCCGTTCAGGTCGCGCACCTGCTGGTAGGTCGCGCCGGCCATCAGCCCGCCTTGCGTATATGCGGCGCGCACGCCCCAATAGGCGTTCGCGCTCATGCTGCCGGCCACGCCGCCGAAGCCGTAGCTCGCGCCGACGTTCAGCCCGCCGAACGTGCCGTCGTAGCTGACGGCGTTGCTCGCGCGGCCCTGCGTGAGGAAATACGGCCACATGTTCGCCGTGTAGTTGCCGACGGTCAGCGGATCGAGATCGCCGAACAGGTTGAACGCCTCGGTCGCCTGCCGGCCGAGCCTGACCGTGCCCCAGTCGCCCGCCAGGCCGACGTACGCATAGCGGCCGAACAGCGCGCCGTCGAGCTGGCCGTTCTGCGGCTCGAACCCGCTTTCGAGCCGGAAGATCGCCTTCAGCCCGCCGCCGAGCGCTTCGTCGCCCTTCATCCCCCAGCGGCTGTTCGTGATCGCGCCGTTGGTCAGTTGCACGCTCGCGCCGTTCGCCGCGTCCGCGTGCGTCGTGTAGCGGATGCTCTGGTCGACGATGCCGTACAGCGTGACGCTGCTTTGCGCCATCGCGCCGCCCGATACGAGCAGCCCCGCCATCATTCGCAGTGCCAATCGATGATGCTTCTCCATCTTCTCCTCCAAACCTCGTTGTGGTGGTGTGTGTTGCTGTGTTGCTGTGTTGAGGTGCGCGCTATGCGCCGGAAACCGGCGGCAATGCGACGTACGCGACGAGTTCGACGCGCATCGCCGCATGCGCGAAGCCCTGCACGCCGACGCAGGTCCGGTTCGGATACGGTGCGCGGAAGTGCCGCCGGTACTCGGCGTCGAATTCGGGCATGTCCTTCACGTCGGACAGGTAGACGAGCACCTGCGCAACGTCGTCGAGCGTGGCCCCCGCGGCGGCCACGGCCTTCGCGAGATTCGACAGCGTGAGGCACGCCTGTTCGGTCATCGTGTCGCCGGCGATCGCGCCGGCCGCGTCGACCGGCCCGTGCCCGGTAAACATCAGCCCGCCCGCGCGGGTCGCCCACGAGAACGGCTGGCCGAGTTGCGGCAGGTCGACCGGGATCTGTTCTGGCATCGTCTGCTCCTTTGCCGGTTGGGTGCGGGCCGTCAGGCCGCTTGGCGCGCGGCGCCGAGCACGTCGGCGATCGCGGCCGCGACGTGATCGACGTTCGCATCGTTCAGGCCCGCGATGCACATGCGGCCCGAGCGCAGCAGATAGACACCGTGCAATGCGCGCAGGCGATCGACGTCGGCCGCGCCGATGCCCGTGTAGCCGAACATCCCGCGCTGCGCGACGAGCGCATCGAACGACCGCTCCGGCAGCCGTGCATCGAGCCGTTCCTTCAGCGCGCCGCGCATGCGCTTGATGCGCGTGCGCACGCCCGCGACCTCGTCTTCCCAGCGCGCGCGCAGCAGGTCGTCGTTCAGCACCGTCGCGACGAGCCGCGCGCCGAACAGCGGCGGGCTCGAATAGGTGCGGCGCACGCCGGCCTGCAGCTGGCTCAGCACGGTCGCTGCCTCGCCCGCGTTCGCGCAGACGATCGACAGGCCGCCGACGCGCTCGCCGTACAGCGAGAAGTTCTTCGAGAACGAATTGCCGACGATCACCGGCAGGCCGGCATCGGTCATCGCGCGCACGGCCCACGCGTCGTCCGCGAGGCCGTCGCCGAAGCCCTGGTATGCCATGTCGAGGAACGGAACCAGCCCGCGCCGCGCGAGCACGTCGATCACCGCGCGCCACGCGTCGCGGCTCGGATCGAGGCCCGTCGGATTGTGGCAGCACGGCTGCAGCAGCACGACGCTGCGCGGCGGCAGCGCGTCGAGCGCCGCGAGCATCGCGTCGATGCGCAAGCCGTTGCGCTGCGCGTCGTAGTACGGATAAGTCTGCACGTCGAGGCCCGCTGCCGCGAAGATCACGCGGTGGTTGTCCCAGGTCGGATCGCTGATCCAGATCGCGCTGTCCGGGAAGTAGCGCTTGATGAACTCCGCACCGAGCCGGATCGCGCCCGAGCCGCCGAGCGTCTGCAACGTCGCGACGCGCCCTTCCGCGATCGCCGCGCACTCGGCGCCGAACACGAGCCGCTGCACGGCCTGCCGGTAGCCGGCCAGCCCTTCCATCGGCAGATACGTATGCGGTGCGTGCGCTTCGCGCAGCCGCTCGGCCGCGATCCGCGTGCTCTCGAGCACGGGAATCCGGCCCGCGTCGTCGTAATAGAGACCGATGCTGAGATTGGCCTTGCGCGGATGCGCATCCTGCTGGAATGCCTGGAACAGCGACAGGATCGGGTCGCCTGGATAGGCGGGAATGTGATCGAACATGACGAAGTGACGGTTGGGATTGAACGGCGTCGCCGCACGGATCGACGCGTGCGGCCGGTGCGGGCGGCGGTGCGGTGGCGCCCGCCGGCCCGGTCAACGTATGGCTCGCATGTTATCGAGGACGAAATAGAATGAGCTTCAAACTTCGCTGACGATTCGCATGATTTGCAGTAGAGTCTGCGACATCTTCCCCAAGATTCAGTGGAACCTGCGAAATGAACCTCGACCGAACCGACATGCGGATCCTCCGGCACCTCGAGCGCGACGGCCGGATCAGCAACCAGGACCTCGCGAACGCGGTCGCGCTGTCGCCGTCCGCGTGTCTGCGGCGCGTGAAGCTGCTCGAGGAGCGCGGCGTGATTGCCGGCTATCGCTGCGCGATCGAGCCGAAGCAGGTCGGCGTCGCGTTCGAGGCCCTCGTGCACGTGACGATGCGGCCCGACGAGCCCGAGTGGCACGACCGCTTCGTCGAAGCGCTCCGGCAGTGGCCGGAAGTCGTGTCGGCGCAGATCGTTACCGGTGGGGCAAATTACGTGCTGACGGTGCGCGCGCGCGACCTCGACCACTACTCCGACTTCGTGATCAACACGCTGTACCGCGCGACGGGCGTGATGTCGATCAACTCGAGCATCGTGCTCGCGACGCTCAAGCGCGACGGCTCGATCCTCGATCTGGTCGAGCCGTCGGCGGCCGGCTAACCGACTTGTGCGAGAGTCCGCGAAAAAATTTGCAGAAAGTGCTTTACGAAGTCGAAAAGCTCTGACATAATTTCATCTTCTTTGGGCGGTTAGCTCAGCGGTAGAGCACTGCCTTCACACGGCAGGGGTCACTGGTTCGATCCCAGTACCGCCCACCAAAGAATTCGCCGCTTGTGGCGACGCGTCAAACGCTGGATCGAGCAGTTCTCTCCGGCGCCAGCGCAAAGCCACTAGGCAAAGAAAAAGCCCTGCACTTGCAGGGCTTTTTCTTTGGTTCATCGAGGATTACCCGAAAACGGGCAGACCGTTGTGTTTGACTATGTGCCGCCGCTCGCCATCGCATCGGTTGGACCTTCCGGCGGCGACAACACTCTATTACCCCACCATCGAGTGACGGACAAACCGCAAAGTACACTTCATTGCGGCTAACCGCGAACCTCGCGACCGAGTTCATTTTGGCGTAGATCAGCCCGCCTGTCCGAATAGCCCCTATTTTCCGCTTCATTTAAAGCACCGGCCGCGAAAATGATCGCATCGAAGTCGTCTGCTCCTCGCCTTGTGCCGTAAGTATTAAGGCTACGAGTAACGCATTTTATTAGCTCATCAGAAGTACTCGCCGATGCCCCTTGTCGAATAAGAAGCTCCTTGATCGCATTTCTCCAAAAATCGAGCTCCTTTGAATAATCAGATATTCTCGACAACAATAGCACCTTAAATTTCGATTGCCTTTCCCTAAGACCACTCAATTCGCCTCGAAGTTTTTCTGATTTTTCATGTAATTCTTCAGACACCTCCTCCGCCTTAGTCACTCTTTCGTGAAGCGATGTGGTTATCTTGTTTGCATAAAATCCCAGCGCGATAGAAATGAGCGTGTAAATTCCAGCGACTATCAACCCAATCTTTACGGCCCGATGCAGTTTTGACTCAGGCACCCCATCCGAAAACGTAAAACCAAGCTCTTCCGCGTTAATTACTCGAACCAACGGAGCTTTCGCCGCGTCGCGCAGCACGACAAGCAGACTCGTCCTCGTCTGCGGTTCTATGCGATCTACGCGAACAGACCGCGCCAAACCGCCTGCTTGGTCGCTACCGTTCGTAATCTGCACTGGCGTATCTCGAGCAATGCTTGCCGCCTCCACCTCCGTCGGAACCTGTAACAAAAGCCCGTCAATCGATTTGCTGGAAAAATTCTCCAAATCTATTGGCAAAACCACCTTTCCATCCACCATGATCGGGCGCCCAATCGTTGCAAGCCCCTGATCGCCCGAGTAATAGCCAATACATGTATTTATGAAAAGCGTCACAATAAATGTAACAATACCCGACCAAAACGTAACCGGCAGTTTTAGCATCATTCCCCCGCAGCACCTAATATTCAGTCATTTTAAGTAAAAACTCCCCCAACACCGCCGAATCTACTTCGCAATTTAATCCATCAAAATCGCATCAATTTTATTCAACCAGCTTAATCAGCCAAACTGCAGACGCGACCGATTCTTCGCATGGCTATAGGTAAGTTCAACTCAGTCCGGCCACCGTTGCCGGGCATACTTCACGCTCAGAATCTCCACCACGTCTGCATCGATGCAGTACACGACAACGTAGTTGCGATGCACAACCATTTCTCTCGTTCCGGATAAACGCCCCGCTCGATACAGCCTCGGGCGTAGCCGCAACCCCTCTGCCTTTTCGCGAATCATATGCACCAGGGCTAATGCCGCATCTGGATCATCCTCCCCGATAAACTCCAAGATACCCAACAGATCTGCCTCGGCCATCGGCCGCCACTTAAGTCTTAGCACGCTTCCCCTTTCTCATCGCTTCGACGCGGGCCAGAGCCTTTTTCATCACGTCCTCATGCTCTACGCTCGGGCGCGGGTCGTCTATCGACGCCTGCACCTGCTCACGCAACCATTTGTCGTAGGCCGCCGCATTCGCGTGGGTCTGCTTCATCGCCGCCGCACGATCCGGACGGCTTGAGCGCTCGATCTCAACTTCATCGGGTCGCCATGCTTCGAGCGAGAAACGCCCCGACTGCAACCCAAGTTCGCGGATCACCTCAAGCGCCTTGACCGGGTTCCGAAACGCACGCGGCCGACGATTGTTCGACGTGACCAGCACGGCCGTTCCAGCCGTCCGCGTCTCCAGCTCGACATAAAATGAACTGCCCTCAGCTTTGAGAACAGCCGACAGGACACCGCCTGCATGCGCGGCGGCAGCAGCCTGAGACACATCTAACGTTTTCATGGCACAACCTTCAGTAGATAACGGCACGATCTATAATACATCGTGCCACAGGCAATAGCATTCCGCCCCCTTTATTTGACGTAAAACCCCTCCAGTTGCCAGCGTCTCGTGCCCAAGCACCCAGAGTCTGCGACGCCACACGCCCCGTACGGATACCGCTCTGTCACAAAGGCACTGGTTCACTCCAGTACCGCCCACCAAAGAATTCAAGGCCCTGCGTCTCACGACGCAGGGCCTTTTCGTTTTTCCCGCGCAAATTCGCGATCCGACCGTCTGTCGACGATCGCCACCGCCCCGCTATCCGCCCGCCGTCCACAGCGCGAGCACCGCATCGACGGCCTGCCGCTCGTCGGCCACGGCCTCGATGACGGCGATCGCGTCCTCGCATCCCGCCTGCCGGAGATGCGCCCGCCAGTCTCCCGGCCAGCCGTCGAGGTCGCACATGCGCAATGCGATCGAGCCGCCCAGCTCCGCGTGCCCGCCGCCGATCGATTCCTCGAAGATGAACGGCCGGACGCTGGATGCGTCGACGGCAAACACGTAGACGTGGTGAGTCGGATGCTCCGCGCTGGGCGCGACGTTTTTCATGCCTATCGTGATCATCGGTTCCTCGAGCGGGGCGCGCGGCTGGCGCTATCTGAACATGACGCCGACATGCAAGCATTCATTGCACACGGCGTCACATTTCACCAACACGAAATGCCGGCTTGTTTTGTAACGTTAGGTAACTGTTATGTAACATTTCGTCGAAAGCGGCTGACTAGAATCGGCCGACAATAACGGCGATTAACTGCGCCGAGTTCCCAATCAATATACTTGGACGAAGCCGGGTCACGATCCGCCGTGACCTGCCCGAGTCCGGTCAGACGCACTCATGACATTGTCCTCTACCCATACGTTGTGGCTCACCGGCCTGAGCGGCGCCGGCAAGTCCACGCTGGCACAGGAAATCGCTTCACGCCTGCGCGCACGAGGCCTCCCGGTCTGCATCCTCGACGGCGACGAACTGCGCGCCGGCGTGTCGCCGGATCTCGGCTTCAAGCGTGAAGACCGTGCCGAAAACTGCCGCCGCACGGCCGAAATCGCGAAGCTGCTCAACAGCCAGGGCATCTCGGTCGTCGTCGCGCTGATCTCGCCTTACGAAGCCGACCGGCAACGCGCACGGCAGATCATCGGAGACGAACGCTTCGTCGAGATCTACCTGAAGACCGACATCGCGACCTGCTCGGCGCGCGACCCCAAACGCCTCTACGCAAAAGCAATCACCGGGCAGACGCGCCAATTCACCGGCATCTCCGACCCATACGAGCCGCCCGAGCATCCCGACCTCGTCATCGAAACCGGACAGATGGACATCGCGACCTCGGTCGAACGCATCATGGCATTCGATCGGCAGCGCTTCGCGCCGGCATGACCCCGGCGCGCGCGGCACGTCGCCGCGCGCGTCATCCCCTCACCCGCTCCGCTGTCGCATCGAACGCCCGCTTCGCCTTGTCGACGATCTCGTCGACCTCGGCCTCGCCGATCACGAGCGGCGGCGACAGCAGCATCCGGTCGCCGGTCGCGCGCATGATCAGGTTGCCGCCGAAGCAGAAGTCGCGGCAGATCGTGCCGACCTCCCCGCCATTGTCGAAGCGCACGCGCCGCGCCGGATCGCGCGCGAGCTGCACGCCCGCGACGAGCCCCGCGCCGGCAATCTCGCCGACGAGCGGATGGCCGCCGAGCGCGTCGCGCAACCGGCGCTGGAAATACGGCCCGATGTCGCGCTTCACGCGCGCGACGATGCCGCCATCGCGCAGCAGCGTCAGGTTCGCGATCGCGACCGCCGCCGCAACCGGATGCCCCGAATACGTCATCCCGTGGTTGAATTCACCGTGTTCGATCAGCGCCTGCGCGACGCGGTCGTGCAGCGCCACCGCGCCCATCGGCACATAACCGCTCGTCAGGCCCTTCGCGAGCGTCATCAGGTCGGGTTCGAAGCCGAAGTGCTGGTGCGCGAACCACTCGCCGGTACGGCCGAAGCCGCCGATCACTTCGTCCGCGACGAGCAGGATGTCGTACTTGCGGCAGATCCGCTGGATTTCCGGCCAGTACGTCGACGGCGGGAAGATCACACCGCCCGCGCCCTGGAACGGCTCGCCGATGAACGCGGCGACGTTCTCCGCGCCGAGCTCGAGGATCTTCGCTTCGAGCTGCTGCGCGCGCGCGAGGCCGAATGCCTCGGGCGTCTCGCCGGCGGCCGCTTCGCCGAAGAAATACGGCTGGTCGATATGCACGACATGCTCGACCTTCGACGCCATCTGCTCGTGCATGTAGCCCATCCCGCCGAGCGTCGCGCCCGCGATCGTCGAGCCGTGATAGCCGTTCCAGCGCGAGATCACGTATTTCCTGCGCGGCTGGCCCTGCACGCGCCAGTATTGATGCACGACGCGCAGCACGGTGTCGTTGCCTTCCGAGCCGCTGTTGCAATAGAAAAAGTGGTTGAAACCCGGCGGCGTGACTTCGGCGAGGAGTGCCGACAGTTCGATCACCGGCGGATGCGTGGTCTTGAAGAACGTGTTGTAGAACGGCAGTTCGCGCATCTGCCGCTGCGCGGCGTCGATCAGTTCCGCGCGCCCGTAGCCGACGTTCACGCACCACAGCCCGGCCATCCCGTCGATGATCCGGTTGCCGTCGGAATCCCACAGATAGACGCCGTCGGCCTTCACGATCACGCGGCTGCCCGCGCGATTGAGCGCACCCATGTCGGAGAACGGGTGGATGTGATGCGCGGCGTCGAGCGCACGATACTGCGCGGTCGTGCGCGGCATGGCGGGCGCCGCTGCACCACGGTCGGAACGGTCGGTCATGCTGCCCTCCTGAACGATGCCGGACGCGCGGCGGGTCACACGTGCAGCAGCAGGTGCCGGCGTTCCCACGAGCTGATCACGCGGAAGTACGCCTCGTACTCGGTTTCCTTCAGCGCGAGATACGCCTTCACGAACTTCTCGCCGAGGATGCCGGCGAGCGGCGCGCACGCCGCCATCAGCGTAATGCCCTCTTCGAGATTGCGCGGCAGCTGGTACGGCAGGTCGTAGCCGTCGGACGCGAGCGGCTCGCTCGGCTCGAGGCGCTGCGTGATGCCGAGATAGCCGGCCGCAAGCGTCGCCGCGATCACGAGGTACGGGTTGCAGTCGACGCCCGGGATGCGGTTCTCGATGCGCCGCGCGACCGGGCTCGACTGCGGAATGCGGAAGCCGACCGTGCGGTTGTCGTAGCCCCACTGCACGTTGATCGGCGCGGCCATGAAGCGCGACAGCCGCCGATACGAGTTGATGTACGGCGCGAAGATCGGCATCAGCGCGGGCGTGTATTTCTGCAGCCCGGCAAGATAGCCGCGGAACAGCGGCGTCACGTCGCCGTTCGCGTCGGTGAACAGGTTGCGGCCGGTCTGCGGATCGGCGAGGCTCTGGTGGATATGCATCGCCGAGCCCGGTTCGTTTTCCATCGGCTTGGCCATGAAGGTCGCGTACATGTTGTGGCGCAGCGCGGCTTCGCGCACCGTGCGCTTGAACAGGAACACCTGGTCGGCGAGCGACAGCGCATCGCCGTGCATGAAGTTGATCTCCATCTGCGCGGCGCCGACCTCGTGGATCAGCGTCTCGATGTCGAGCCCCTGCATGTCGCAGTACTCGTAGATGTCCTCGAACAGCGGATCGAACTCGTTGACGGCCTCGATCGAATACGACTGCCGCCCCGTTTCCGCGCGCCCGGTGCGGCCGACCGGCGGACGCAGCGGCAGGTCCGGGTCCTTGTTCATGTCGACCAGGTAGAACTCGAGCTCGGGCGCGACCACCGGCTTCCAGCCCTTCTCGCGATACAGCTCGAGCACGCGCCGCAGCACGTAGCGCGGCGAGATCTCGACCGGCGAGCCGTCGAAGTGCACGCAGTCGTGGATCACCTGCGCGGTCGGGTCGACCGCCCACGGGATCAGGCAGATCGTCGACGGATCGGGCACGCACACCATGTCGGGGTCGGTGACGCCGGTCAGCGAGCCGTCTTCCGGATAGTCGCCGGTGACGGTCTGCACCATCACGGCCTGCGGCAGGCGCATCGATTCGCCGGACTCGAACTTGTTGCGCGGAATGATCTTGCCGCGCGCGATGCCGGCCATGTCGGGAATGATCGCCTCGACTTCGGTGATGCGATGCTGCCTGAGGAATTCGTCCAGTGCGGGTTGCATGATCGGCCTCGTTCAGTCGACGTCATGTGCGGCCGGCGGCGCCACTTCGCCGTCGGCGGCCGCACGGATGCGATGCGTCATGCGCGCGCGGCACGCCGCGCCGAATGCCGCGAAGATGTCGCGCGACAGCGGCTGCTCCGCGAAGCGCCATTCGGGATGCCACTGCACGCCGAGCGCGAACGCGCGCGCGCCGCGCACGCTGACGGCCTCGACCAGCCCGTCGGGCGCGCTCGCCTCGACGGCCAGGCCCGCGCCGAGCCGCGCGATGCCCTGGTCGTGCAGCGAATTGACCGTCGCTTCGCACGCGCCGCGCGCGATCCGCTGCAGCAGGCCGCCCGGCGCGAAGCGCACGACGTGCGCGGGCCCGTATTGCGATTCGAGCGGCTCGGACGGCGTCTCGCGATGGTCCGCGAAGCCAGCAGTCGCATGCAGCCGCTGGTGCAGCGTGCCGCCGTACACGACGTTCATTTCCTGCATGCCGCGGCAGATCGCGAGCACCGGCACACCCGCGTCGATCGCCGCGCGCATCAGCGGCAGCGCGGTCGCGTCGCGCGCGGGATCGTGCAGCGTGCCGGGCGCGCTCGCGGGTCCGCCGTAATGGTGCGGCTCGACGTTCGAATAGCTGCCGGTAAACAGCAGGCCGTCGATCGCGGCAAGCAGCGCGTCGACCGGCTGGCGCACGCCGAGCGCGGGCAGCACGAGCGCGAGCACGCCCGCGCCGTCGACCAGCGCGGCGAGGTACTTCTCGCCCGCCGCGTGCGACGGATGCGCGCCGCGCATCGTGCGATCGGCGGTCACGACTACGAGCGGGCGCGGTCGCATGGCGGCACCTCCGATGAAATTCGGGCGGACAGGCATGCGCATCGTCGCGCTCGCGCGCGGCATGCATGGGTGCGCGCGCTCGTGTGTCCATGCGGCGCGGCACGCACGACGTGGCCGGCTCGCAATGCGCGAACACGCAGCGGCCCGCCGCAGGCAACACACCGCGGAACACGGCACGCCCCGGGGCGGATGACGCAATCGACGCTAGGGCAACAGCGACGCGCTGCCGTCGCACTGCACCGCGCTGAAGATGCGCGCGGTCACGAGATTGAAGCGGCGCAGGCCGCGATGGGACAAGGCGATGAGGCGAGGTTCGCGGGATGAGGCGGAACGCTTGCCGCGATCAGCATGCCGGTGCGGACCGGCACGTTGCGGCGCGCCCGCCGACGGACTTCGCGTCCGGCGGATCGAAGGGCTTGCAGCTTTCACGATCGTACTCGACTGACGGTTTGACGTAGGGCGCGTGATGGCTCCCTGTCATTCAGCTTATATCACCGAAAAATTGCGTCAAATTTCAGCCGCTACGGTCGGTATTAACCCTGACAAAAACACGGGCGGCATCGATTGCCGGAATCGATGCCGCCCGTTGCGACGCCGCGCCCTTCTCCGCCGCGGCGTCGGTTTCCCCGCCATCGCATTCAGCGATACGCGAGCGCCGTCTCGACGAGCGTCTGCAGCAGCGGCGAAACCCGCGCGGCGCGCGTCTCGTCGTAGGCATACGGGCGCGTTTCATCCATGTAGGTGATCTGCGCGAGTTCGAGCTGCACGGCCTGCACGCCCGTATCGGGCACGCCGTACTGACGCGTGATGTAGCCGCCCTTGAAGCGGCCGTTCGCAACCGCCGTGAAGCCGCCGTGCGCGGTCACGCAGGCGGCCAGCGCTTCCGCGAGGCCCGGTGCGGCGCTCGCGCCGTTCGCGGTGCCGAAGTTGAAATCCGGCAGCCGCCCGTCGAAAAAGCGCGGCACGTGCGAGCGGATCGAATGCGCTTCCCACACCAGCGCGCGGCCGTGCTCGCGCTTCAGGCGCGCGATCTCGCCCTGCAGCGCGTCGTGATACGGCCGCCAGTAGCGGTCGCGGCGACGCAGGATCTCGTCGTTGTCCGGCAATGCGCCCGCCGGATACAGCGGCGCCTTGTCGAAGGTATCGACCGGCACGAGGCCGGTCGTGTCCTGCCCCGGATACAGGTTCTCGTTGTCGGGCGGCCGGTTCAGGTCGACGACGTAGCGCGCATGCGACGGCACCAGCACCGATGCGCCGAGCGCGACGGCGAAGCCGTACAGGCGTTCGAGATGCCAGTCGCAATCGTCGACGAAGCGCGCGTCGGGCGTCATCGTCGCTGCCAGGTCGTCGGGAATGTAGGTGCCCGCGTGCGGAATCGAGATCAGCAGCGGCAGCGTGCCCTGCTTCAGCGTGAATACAGCCGGTTGTTGGCTCATGTCGGTCTCACCGTGGTCGGTCGGACGGCGCGTGCGTTGCCGCACGCGCCGAAGCGCTGCAGCGATCAGCGCAGCAGTTGCGCCAGCGCGGCGCGGTAATCGGCATACGCGGCGTCTTCGTCGCGATGGCGGCGCGCGCGCACGACGCATGCGCCGCCCGTGTAGACGTCGCGCACCGGCGTGTCGCCGTGCTCGGCGAACACCGCGCCGGACAGCCACGCCGCGCTGTCGTGCTCGGCGATCGCCGGATGGTCGGGGTCGAGCACCAGCCAGTCGGCGCGGCAGCCTGCGCGCAGCGCGCCGATCGGCCGCCCGCTCGCCTGCGCGCCGCCCGCAAGCGATGCGTCGAACAGGCGATCCGCGACCACCGGCTGCGTATCGCTCGCCAGCACGTTGCGCGCGCGATGCACGAGCCGCTGCCCGTATTCGAGCAGGCGCAGCTCGGCGCGCCAGTCGACCGACGCATGGCTGTCCGAACCGATGCCGATCACGCCGCCGTGCGCGAGATAGTCGACGGCAGGGAACACGCCGTCGCCGAGGTTCGCTTCCGTCGTCAGGCACAGGCCGGCCACCGCGCGGCGCTTCGCGAGCGCCTCGGTCTCGGCCGCGTCGAGATGCGTCGCGTGCACGAGGCACCAGCGCGGGCCCACGTCGAAGCGGTCGAGCAGCCACTGCACGGGCCGCGCGCCGTAGGTGCGCACGCAGTCGTCGACCTCGGCCGTCTGTTCGGCGATGTGGATGTGCACGGGCGCATCGCCGGGCAGACCGTCGAGCAGCGTGCGCAGCCCGGCTTCGGACACCGCGCGCAGCGAGTGCGGCGCGACGCCGTAGCGCAGCGTGCCGTCCTCCGGCGCGACGCCGCGCATCGCGTCGAGCAGTTCGAGCAGGCCGTCCGGGGTATTGATGAAGCGGCGCTGGTCGTCGCGCGGCGGCTTGTCGCCGAAGCCTGCGAACTGGTACGACACGGGCAGCATCGTGATGCCGATGCCGGCCGCGCGCGCCGCGCCGATCACGCGTGCGCCGAGCTCGGCGAGCTGCGGATAGCGCGTGCCGTCCTGCGCGTGATGCACGTAGTGGAATTCGCACACCGACGTATAGCCGCACTTCAGCATCTCGACGTACAGCCAGCGCGCGATCGCCGCGAGCGCATCGGGCGTGATCTTCAGCGCGAAGCGGTACATCAGGTCGCGCCAGCTCCAGAAGCTGTCGGACGGGTTCGCGCGGTATTCGGTGAGCCCCGCCATCGCGCGCTGGAACGCGTGCGAATGCAGGTTCGGCATGCCGGGCACCACCGGGCCCGCCGCGCGCGCGACGCCCGCCGGCGCATCGGTGTCGGGCGTCACCTCGGTCAGCGTGCCGGCCGCGTCCCAGCGCAGCAGCACGTTGCGGCGCCAGCCGTCAGGCAGGTACGCGTGTGCGGCGAACAACGTCGTGTCGGTCATCGTGAGTCCCATCATCCGTTCGTGCGGCGAAACACGGTCGTTCCGCCGCGCACGACCTGCTCGCACAGCGGGCGGCCGATCCAGTAAGCGAGTTCCGCGAGCGAGCCGACCGACCATACCGCGAAATCGGCCTGGCGGCCGACCTCGAGCGCGCCGTGGCGATCCGCGCGGCCGAGCGCCGCGGCCGCGTGGCGCGTGACGCCCTGCAGCACTTCGGGCACCGTCATGCGGAACAGCGTGCAGCCGAGGTTCAGCGTCAGCAGCAGCGATTCGAGCGGCGACGTGCCCGGGTTGTGATCGGTCGCGAGCGCGATCGGCACCTGGTGCTTGCGCAGCAGGTCGAGCGGCGGCAATTGCGTCTCGCGAATGAAGTAGTACGCGCCGGGCAGCAGCACGGCGACCGTGCCGGCCGCCTTCATCGCCTCGATGCCGGCTTCGTCGAGAAACTCGAGGTGATCGGCGGACAGCGCGCGATAGCGCGCGGCGAGCGCGGTGCCGCCCGCGTTCGACAGCTGTTCCGCGTGCAGCTTGACCGGCAGCCCGCGCCGCGTCGCGGCCTCGAACACGCGCTCGGTCTGCGCGAGCGAGAAGCCGATCCGCTCGCAGAACACGTCGACCGCGTCGACGAGCCCTTCGTCGGCGAGCGCCGGCAGCATCCGTTCGCACACCTCGTCGATGTACGCATCCGCGCGGCCCGCGTATTCGGGCGGCAGCGCGTGCGCGCCGAGGAAGGTCGTATAGACCGACACCGGGAAGCGCTCGCCGAGCTGCCGCGCGACGCGCAGCATCTTGCGCTCGCTCGCGAGGTCGAGCCCGTAGCCCGACTTGATCTCGATCGCGGTCACGCCTTCGGCGAGCAGCGGCTGCAGGCGTGCTGCGGCCTGCACGAACAGCGTCGCCTCGTCGGCGTCGCGCGTCGCGCGCACCGTCGACACGATCCCGCCGCCCCGCCGCGCGATTTCCTCGTAGCTGACGCCGGCCAGGCGCTGCGCGAATTCGTCCGCGCGCGTGCCGCCGTACACGAGGTGCGTGTGGCAGTCGACGAGGCCCGGCGTCACCCACGCGCCGTGCAGGTCTTCACGCGCCCAGTGCGCGTAGTCGTGCGGCAGCGTGGAGCACGCGCCGAGCCAGACGATCGCGCCGGTTTCGTCGACGGCGATCGCCGCATCGTCGATCGTCTCGTCGGGGTGGCCGTGCGGACACAGCCTCAGGTGATGCCAGACAGTCGGTTTCATGCGTTCAGTTCGTATCGGTGGCGTCGAGCGACACGGCGAGCAGCGCGCCGTCGCCGCTCACCGCGACGTCAAACGCACGCTGCGGCCCATCGAGCCGCAGCGTGTCCAGTTCTTCCAGCGTGCAGGCCGTGCCGTCGAGCTCGACGTGCACCGGGCCCGCCGCGCAGAACAGCAGCACGGTATCCGCGCGCGCGACGCGATGCGTGCCGGCGCGCCAGGCGGCGACCGTCCCGCGCGTGGTCGCGCGGCGCGTCATCAGGTTGAAGTCGCGCGTCGGGCCTTCGTGCAGCGTCGCGTCGATCGCCGTCTCGCCCGCGAAATCCGCGCGCGCGAGCGGCGCATCGAGCACGTGGCACGCGCCGTCATCGGCCGCGAGCGTCATGCCCGCGCCGGACAGCAGCACCAGCGTGCGGTCGATTCCTTCGAAGCGCGAGAACGGCCCGGCCGCGCCGACGTCCGCGACGCTCACGCGCCACGCAAACGTGTCGAGCGCGGCGCCGGGCGGGAACGCGGCGATCTCGCGCGTCACGCCGCCGCCGTTCTTCCACGGCGACGCGACGAGATCCGCCGCGCGGATCAGCGCGGCGGCCAGCACGTCATGTCGTGCCGTCATCGCTCAGCGGCCGAGCATCGGCAGCTTCAGGCCGGCTTCGCGGGCCGTCTGCTGCGCGAGTTCGTAGCCGGCATCCGCATGGCGCATCACGCCCGTCGCCGGGTCGTTCAGCAGCACGCGGCCGAGGCGCTCGTGCGCTTCAGCGGTGCCGTCGGCGACGATCACGACGCCCGAGTGCTGCGAGAAGCCCATGCCCACGCCGCCGCCGTGGTGCAGCGACACCCACGATGCGCCGCCTGCCGTGTTCAGCAGTGCGTTCAGCAGCGGCCAGTCGCTCACGGCGTCCGAACCGTCCTTCATCGATTCCGTCTCGCGGTTCGGGCTCGCGACCGAACCCGTGTCGAGGTGATCGCGGCCGATCACGATCGGCGCCTTCAGCTCGCCGTTCTTGACCATCTCGTTGAACGCCTGGCCGAGGCGATAGCGATCCTTCACGCCCACCCAGCAGATCCGCGCCGGCAGGCCCTGGAACGCGATGCGTTCGCGCGCCATGTCGAGCCAGTTGTGCAGGTGCGGATCGTCGGGGATCAGCTCCTTCACCTTCTGGTCGGTCTTGTAGATATCCTCAGGATCGCCGGACAGCGCGACCCAGCGGAACGGGCCCTTGCCTTCGCAGAACAGCGGGCGGATGTACGCCGGCACGAAGCCCGGGAAGTCGAACGCGTTCTCGACGCCCATTTCCAGCGCCATCTGGCGGATGTTGTTGCCGTAGTCGAGCGTCGCCGCGCCGCGCTGCTGCAGCGCCAGCATCGCGCGCACCTGCACCGCCATCGACTGCTTCGCGACCTTCACGATGCTCTGCGGATCGACCTTCTGCGCCTCGCGCCATTGCGCGACGGTCCAGCCCTGCGGCAGGTAGCCGTTGATCGGGTCGTGCGCGCTCGTCTGGTCGGTCACGCAGTCCGGCGTGATGCCGCGCTCGACGAGTTCCGTGAACACGTCCGCCGCGTTGCCGAGCAGGCCGATCGACACCGGCTTGCCCGCGCGCTTCGCTTCCTCGATCATGCCGAGCGCTTCGTCGAGCGTCGTCGCCTTCTTGTCGACGTAGCGCGTCTTCAGGCGGAAGTCGATGCGCGTCTCGTCGCATTCGACCGCGATCATCGAGAAGCCGGCCATCGTCGCCGCGAGCGGCTGCGCGCCGCCCATCCCGCCGAGGCCGCCGGTCAGGATCCAGCGGCCCGACGGGTCGCCGTTGAAGTGCTGGTTCGCGACCGCGAAGAAGGTTTCGTAGGTACCCTGAACGATGCCCTGGCTGCCGATGTAGATCCAGCTGCCGGCCGTCATCTGGCCGTACATCATCAGGCCCTTGCGGTCGAGCTCGTTGAAGTGGTCCCAGGTTGCCCAGTGCGGCACCAGGTTCGAGTTCGCGAGCAGCACGCGCGGCGCGTCCTTGTGCGTGCGGAACACGCCGACCGGCTTGCCCGACTGCACGAGCAGCGTCTCATCCTCGTTCAGATCCTTCAGCGACGCGAGGATCTGGTCGTAGCACGCCCAGTTGCGCGCCGCGCGGCCGATGCCGCCGTACACGACGAGCGCATGCGGGTGCTCGGCGACTTCCGGATCCAGGTTGTTCTGGATCATCCGGTAGGCCGCTTCCGCGAGCCAGGTCTTGCAGGTCTTTTCGCTGCCGCGCGGTGCGCGGATCGTGCGCGTCGGGTCGAGGCGGGGATCGATGTGATTCGGATGGTTCATGACGACTGCTCCCGAAGGAAATGAAAAATCAACAGATTCAGAAATGCCCGGTGAAGCGATAACGGCTGCCGGGATGCCAAAGATTCGCCACCGAGGCGACGACGCCCTGCGACCAGGTGCGCCGATGTAAAACCAGACACGGTTCGACGTCGTCCATCCGAAGCTGCGCGCGCCTTTCCGGCGCGGGTGCGGCCGCTTCGATCCGGTACTCGACGCGCTGCAGCGGGGCCGCGCGCATCAGGTACTGGTTCGGCGTCGTGTTCGTGAAATCCTGCCCGGCGTAATCCGGCGCGACCGCCGGATTCACCCATCGTTCCTCGAGCTGCACCGGCTCGTCGTTCTCGAAATGCAGCACCAGCGAGTGGAACAGCTTTGCGCGCACCGCCACCTGCATCTCGTCCGCCAGCGCGTCGTCGGCCTTGACCGTCGCGAGGCCGAGCACGCTCGCGTGATACGCATGCCCGCGCGCCGCGACTTCCTCCGAGATGCTGCGGATCGCCACCAGGGTCGACTCGTACTTCGGCCGCGCGACGAAGGTGCCCGCGCCCTGCACGCGCGTGATCACCTGCTCGGCCGTCAACTCGCGCAGCGCGCGGTTGACGGTCATGCGCGCGACCTTGAAGTCGCGGGCCAGCTCGTTCTCGGACGGCACCTGATGGCCCTCCGCCCACTCGCCGGCATGAATGCGAGCCAGGATGAAATCCTTGATCTCCTGGTAGACCGGTGCGCTCATCGCGTTACTGTTCCGAGGCGAACGAGAACGGGCTGACCTTCGCGAACGCACGCTCGCCGACCAGCTTCGCGATCACCGCGATGTCCGGCGCGAAGTAGTGGTCGAGCTCGTAGTGCGCGACCTTGCCGCGGATCGTTTCCATCACGGGCGCGAGCTTCGGGCTCGTGTGATACGGCGCGCGCAGGTCGACGCCCTGGGCGGCGGCCAGCAGTTCGATCGCGAGGATGTGCTTCGTGTTGTCGGCGATGTCGGCGAGCTTGCGCGCGGCGAACGTCGCCATCGACACGTGGTCTTCCTGGTTCGCCGAGGTCGGCAGCGAGTCGACCGACGCCGGGTGCGCGAGCGTCTTGTTTTCCGATGCCAGTGCGGCAGCCGTCACGTGCGCGATCATGAAGCCCGAATTCACGCCGCCGTCCCGCACGAGGAACGGGGGCAGGCCCGACAGCGTCGCGTCGATCAGCAGCGCGATGCGGCGCTCGGCGAGTGCGCCGATTTCCGATGCGGCGAGCGCGAGGTTGTCGGCTGCGAACGCGACCGGCTCGGCGTGGAAGTTGCCGCCCGACAGCACTTCGCCGGTATCCGGGAAGATCAGCGGGTTGTCCGACACGGCGTTCGCTTCGACGAGCAGCACGTCGGCCGCGTGGCGCATCTGGTCGAGACACGCGCCCATCACCTGCGGCTGGCAGCGCAGGCTGTACGGATCCTGCACCTTGTCGCAGTCGCGGTGCGACTGGTTGATCGGCGAGCCTTCGAGCAGGTCGCGGTAAGCCGCGGCCGCGTCGATCTGGCCTTGATGGCCGCGCAGCTCATGGATGCGCGCGTCGAACGGCTTCACCGAGCCGGCCGCCGCGTCCACCGACAGCGCGCCCGCGACGAGCGCGGTGCGGTACAGGTCTTCGATCGCGAACATGTTGTCGAGCGCCAGCGCGGTCGACGCCTGCGTGCCGTTCAGCAGCGCGAGGCCTTCCTTCGCCTGCAGCGTCAGCGGCGCGAGGCCCGCGACGCGCAGGCCGTCGAGCGCGCTCGCGCGCTCGCCGCGGATGAACACTTCGCCGACGCCGAGCAGCACCGCCGACATGTGCGCGAGCGGCGCGAGGTCGCCCGATGCGCCGACCGAGCCCTTCACCGGGATCAGCGGCAGAACGTCGGCGTTGTACAGCTTGATCAGCGCGTCCATCACTTCGCGGCGGATGCCCGAGTGGCCGCGGCCGAGGCTCGACAGCTTCAGCGCCATCAGCAGGCGCACCGACGAGCGCGCCATCGGCTCGCCGACGCCGACCGCGTGCGACAGCACCAGGTTCTTCTGCAGCAGTTCGAGCTGGTCGTGCGGGATGTGCGTGCTGGCCAGGCGGCCGAAGCCCGTGTTGATGCCGTAGGCCGGCTCGCCCTTCGCGGCGATGTCGGCGACGGCCTTCGCGCCCGCGTCGATCTTCGCGAAGCTGGCCGGGTCCAGCGCGAGCGGCACGGATTCGCGCGCGATCTGGCGCAGTTGCGGGAGAGTCAGGTGGCCGGGGGTGAGCGTAATCATGTGAGCAATCCTGTCTAGACAAGTTCGGGATGGATTGCAGTGTAGTGATCCAAACTTGTATAGACAAGTGGTTTTTCGCCGATTTCGACTCGGGAGTTTCCCTGATGCCCGGCGCACCCCGCTGGCCTGTCCGGTGGGGGCCGCGAGTTATCGTATGTTGTCGTTATTATGACTTTTGCAACATACGGATCATTGCAGTCGCCACGCGCCGGCCGTCGTGTCTGCCCCGTCATGATTCCCCGCCCTGCTTGCCCGCGGCACGCTCGCGAAGATCCGGAAGTGATGGGTTTTTGGCAGGACTGGTGTGCCTGCTTGATCGCTGCGGTCAAGGCGCGCTAAGCGGTGCCGAACGATGCGCCGCTCGAATGAGCGGGCCGGCGCCCGCATGAACGGAGACTACGCGCGCGTCCACGCGACGCACGCCGCGTAGCCGGGCGCCGCGTCGAGCCACGCGGCGTCGAACGCGGCCACGCCGGCCGCGGGCGCGGCAGGCGCGACGATCTCCACCGCGGGCGTCGCCGCGTCGCGCGGCGGCACCACCGCGAACGCCTTCAGCCCGCCGGCGATGCCGGTGCCGAGCGCCTTCAGCAGCGCCTCCTTCGCGGCCCAGACGCGCATAAACGCGTCCGCGCGCGCCGCGTCCGGCTGATCGTCCAGATAGGCAGCCTCGCCGGGCGCGCAGACCTCGCGCGACAGCCCGCGCCAGTCGATCGCACGGTCGGCGCGCTCGATGTCGATGCCGACCCGGCAGGCGGCCGACCATGCGATCAGCGCATGGTCGCCGGCATGCGACACGTTGAAGTCGAGCGATGCGCGGTGCACGGGATCGAGCGCGGGACGGCCGGCCTCGCCGACCGCGATCACGACGTCCCGCGGCGCGATGCCGAGCCGCGCGCCGAGCACGTCGCGCAGCGCGATGCGCGTGCCGGCGCTGCGCACCGCGTCTTCCCGGCGCAGGAAGCGCGCCGCGCGCGCCTGTTCGGCGTCGCTCAGCCCCGCATAGGCGGGCGACGCGAGCGGCACATGCCAGTCGAAATCGACGCGCACGACCTGCACGCCCGCGCGGCGCGCGGCCGGCGGCACGTCGATCGGATGCGCGCGATAGGCGCGAGGTGCGTCGGTGGACGAGCCGGTAACGGGAGAGCTGGACATCGATGCGTGGCCTGCGGGGCGAAACGTCCGATGTTAATCGATCGTCGCGCGTTCGGGCGGGCCGCCCGGCCGTTCAGCAGTTCAGCAGTTCAGCAGTTCAGCAGTTCAGCAGTTCAGCAGTTCAGCAGTTCAGCAGTTCAGCAGTTCAGCAGTTCAGCAGTTCAGCAGTTCAGTCGTTCAGTCGTTCAGTCGTTCAGTCGTTCAGTCGTTCAGTCGTTCAGCCCGTTCAACAGTTCGCCGCGACGCCGGCCGGCGCATGCCGCGCACGCGCGGCCGCGTGGCGCGCATGGACCGTGCCCGGCGCATCGGCCGGCAGTGCGCCGTGCCGCAGCCAGTGCAGCGCGAGCGGCCACAGCGTATCGGCGAACCGGCTGTGGAAGAACGCGAAGTGCCCGATCGCGTCGACGCCGACGTCGCGCGGCGCGATCCGCAGGTGCGTGACGTCGCTGCCCGTGTAGTAGCCGAGCAGCCGCTCGATCGCGGCGACGGTGCCGAACGCGTCGTCGTCGAGCCCGATCGCGAGCATCGGCGCGGTGAGCGCCGCGAAGCGCGCGGGCAGCGCGGCGCGGCACGCGACGCTTTGCGCATGCCGGCCGCGCGTGTAGACGTCCTCGAAGCGCGGCCGCGAGCGCGCCCACGACAGCGCGACGCCGCGCGGCGTATCCTCCATCCAGCCGAGGCGCCTGGCCGGCACGTAGCCGCACAGCGCCGCGAGCGCCGGCATCGCGACGTGCCACTTCCACCACATGCGCCGCCGCTCGGCCGGCAGGTAGTCGCGCCAGTACGCATACTGCGCACCGACCGTCAGCACGCGCCGCACCTGCGCGTTCGACGGCGCGAGCCCGAGCACGAAACCGCCGATGCTGTGCGCGACGACGTCGAGCGGCTGGCCGGGGAACGCGTCGAGCGCGTGGCGCAGCGCGGCCTCGTAGTCGAGCCGCCCCCAGTCGAGCCAGTTCGCGCGCAGGCTCGCGAGTCGCGCCGGGCGCGAGCCGCCGATGCCGCGATAGTCGTAGACCAGCACGTCGCGCCCGTGCGCGAACAGCCATGCGGCAAAGCGGAAGTAATAGTCGCAGCGCACCGACGTCGCGCAGTTCACCACCGTGACCGGCCGGCCGGGCGCGCCGCCGCGGTGCCGCCACACCTGGCCGTGCAGCACGTAGCCGTCCGCCGCGCGCAGCGTCACCGGTTCCGGCGGCAGCGCATCGGGCGCCGCGTTCGCATTCGTCATCGTGTCTCCTCGCATCGGCCGCGCTCGGGCCGGCCACCCTCGAACTTGACGCATCGCACAAACTCGACCACGCTGGCGGCTTCGTTCGCATGAGCTCAACGCATGTCAACGCCTCTCGCCCGTCTCCCGTCGCTGGACCTCGTGCGCGGCTTCGTCGCCGTCGGCCGCCGCATGAGCATCACGCTCGCCGCGCAGGATCTGTACGTCACCCAATCGGCGGTCAGCCGCCAGGTGCACGCGCTCGAGGCGCATCTCGGCGTCGCGCTGCTGCAGCGCGGCTACCGCAGGATCGCGTTCACGCCGGAAGGGGAACGCCTGTTCCACGTTGCCGACGCCGCGCTGCGCAGCCTGCAGGACACCATCGGCACGCTCACCGCCGTGCGCGAGCGGCAGCCGGTCACGATCACTGCGAGCATCGGCGTGACCGCGCTGTGGCTGCTGCCGCGGCTCGGCCAGCTGCAGGCGCGGCATCCGGAGATCGACCTGCGCGTCGCCGCGAACGACAAGGTACTCGATTTGCGCGCGGAAGGCATCGACCTCGGAATCCGCTACAGCCCCCGCGACCGCGCGCCGGCCGGCGCGCTGCACCTGTTCGACGAGACGGTGGTGCCGGTCGCGCACCCGGCGCTTGCCGCGCGGCCGATCGCGGACGCCGACGCGCTCGCGGGCCATGTGCTGCTCGAATTCGACGGGCCGCCGCAGACGCAGCTGCAATGGCGCGAGCACCTGCACGCGGCCGGCCTCGGCGACGCGCGCCCGAAAGGCGTGCTGCGCTTCAACCAGTACGACCAGGTGATCCAGGCCGCGCTCGCGGGCCAGGGCATCGCGCTCGGCCGTCTCGCGCTCGTCGCGCCGATGCTCGCGGACGGCCGGCTGATGGTGCTCGGGCCGCACGGGCGCGCGCCGCAGAACGGCTACGGCTACTGGCTGTTCCAGCGCGACCCGGCGCCGCGGCGCGAAGTCGCCGAGGTGCGCGACTGGATCCGCGCGGAAGCCGACGCATGTGCGGCCGAAATGCGCGCGCTCGCTGCCGTGCGCGGCTAGATCACCTGCCCTTCGGCAACGTCCCCAGCGCATCGAGCGCGCGACGCCGCGCCGCGTCGTGATCGACGAGCGGCGCCGGATAGTCGGTGCCGAGCCGCACCCCGGCCGCCGCGAGCTGCACCGGCGACGCGGCCCACGGCGCATGGATCGCCGCGTCGTCGAGCCCCGCGAGTTCCGGCACCCAGCGCCGCACGTACGCACCGCGCGGATCGAACTTGCGGCCCTGCAGCACCGGATTGAAGATGCGGAAATACGGCGCGGCGTCCGCGCCGCAGCCGGCCACCCACTGCCAGTTCGCGGCGTTGTTCGCCGGATCGGCATCGACGAGCGTGTCCCAGAACCACGCCTCGCCCGCGCGCCAGTCGATCAGCAGGTGCTTGACGAGGAACGACGCGACGACCATCCGCACGCGGTTGTGCATCCAGCCGGTCGCCCACAGCTCGCGCATCCCGGCATCGACGAGCGGATAGCCGGTCAGGCCGCGCTGCCACGCGCGCAGCGCATCGGGATCGCTGCGCCACGGCATCGCGTCGAACTGCGCGCGGTGGTTCGCGCTCGCGAGCGCCGGAAAGTGATACAGCAACTGATGATTGAATTCGCGCCAGCCGAGTTCGCCGAGGAACTTGTCGGCGCCGGCCGCACATGCGGCGCCGCCCGCCTGCGCGTGCAGCCGGGCCGCATGCCAGACCTGTCGCGGCGACACATTGCCGAAGCGCAGGTACGGCGACAGGCGGCTCGTCGCGGGCAGGTCGGGACGATCGCGCGCGTCCGCATACGCGGCCAGCGACGACGACACGAAGGCGTCGAGCTGCCGGTGCGCGCCCGCTTCGTCCGGCGCGGGCCATGCGGCGCGCAGGCCGCCGGCCCAGTCCGGTGCGTGCGGCAGCAGCGCCAGCGCATCGAGCGCGAGCGCGCGCTCGCGCACCGCGGCCGGCCACGGCTGGAACGCGATCCGCTCCGGCTCGGGCAACGGCACGGCCACCTCGCGATCGCGGCGCGCCGCGCGCCAGTAGGCCGTGTACACCTGGAACGGCGTGCCTGATGCAGTCAGCACGTCCCACGGTTCGTTCAGCAGGCTGCCGTTGCTGCTGTCGACCGTGAGCCCGCGCGCCTTCAGCGCCGCCTTGAGCGCAGCATCGGCATCGCGCTGCGGCTGCGCGTAACGACGGTTCCAGTAGACGGCCGCCGCGCCCGTGTCGTGCACGACGCGCTCGATTTCGCGTTGCGCATCGCCGCTCAGCAGCAGCAGGCGGCCGCCGTGCCGCGCGAGCGCGGCGTCGAGCGCGCGCAGCGACCCGTGCAGCCACCAGTTCGCCGCGCCGCCGGGCGGCCTGCCCGCATCGGCGCCCGTGTCGTGCACGTACACGCATACGAGCGGGCGGCCCGACTGCACCGCGCGCGTCAGCGCGGGATGATCGGTGAGACGCAGATCGTCGCGAAACCAGACGATCGCGGGCGCAACGGACGGCACGGCGGACACGCACACCTCGACTCGGAAACCGGAACGTGACGCGTATTGTCGCGGGTGCGGCGCGCGGTGTCGATGGAGGTCCCCGGTGAAACGCCTTAGTCCGTTCCGACGATTTGTCGGCGCGCGCGAACGCCTGCGCTCGACGTCGGGTGGTGCGCGTCCATGTCGGCGCATACGGTCCCCGCCGCTTCCATCACGCCCATGACCAAAGCCGCCAACCTCGTCACCTCGATCACCGTCGACATCGACGCGCCCGCGTCGGTCGTCCGGTGCGTGGGCACCGCGCGGCTCCAACCAGTGCGCGCGCGACGTGAAGCGCGTCAATCGAGCCGGAACGCCGCCTCGAAGCGTGCGGCGAACGCGTCGAATTCCGCTTCCGGCAGGTGATTGATGCCGCCCGCGCGTTTGCGCCCGCCGCCCGTCGCAAAGCCGCGGCAGAAATCGTCCGCGCCGAGCGGCCGGCCGTCGGGCACGCGCACGCTGACGACGAGCCCGCCGCCCGTGCGCGGCGACAGCACCGCGAGCGCGGCGCCGGGCGCGTTGCGCATCCGCTCGTTGGCGAGCATGCCGGTCGCGCGCCGCGCCCATGCGTGGTCGGGCATCCGGACCAGCGTCGCGCCCGGCACTTCGCGCAGCGGCGCGAGCGAGCGCGCGCGCGCCATGTCGTCGCGATAGCCGTCGCGCAGCGCCGCGAACACCGGCGTGCCGCGCACGAAATCGCGCGGGTCGACGCACGGCAGCATCGCGTCGGCGAGCGCGGCCGGATCGAAATGCAGATCGTCGACGCAATCGCCGTACGCGTTGTAGTTCAGGTAGAGCCCGAGTTCCGCGAGCATCCCGCGCTCGGCCGCGTCGATTCCATGTTCGCGCGCGAGCGCATCGCCGAGCGCCGGCAGCTCGTCGCCGAACGCCGCGGCGATCGCCCAGCGCACGTGCAGCCCGCCGAGATAGCGGTTCACGAGCGCGCTCGTGCACACGTCCGCCGCCGTGTCGATATGCGCGTCGAAACGCGCATCGTCGGGCAGCGCGCCCGCGAAGTGGTGGTCGAAATAGCGGACCGCCGCACCGTCGCGCAGCAGCCGCGCGCACGCGTCGCGGTTCTGGTCGTGCGATACGTCGAGCACGGTGACGCGGTCGCCCGCGCGCGCGTCGATCCGCTCGAGCAGCCGGATGTCGCGCTTCACGCCCGTCACGAGCGTGCCGCGCGCGCCCTCCGCGAGCCGCAATTGCTGAAGCGCGCACAGGCCGTCCGCGTCGCCGTTGAACGCGAACACGTGCTGCCCGCTGTCGTTGTCCCGCATGTTCCGTTGCTCCATCTTCAAGGCGTGAAATCGCCGCCGTTCGCGTCGAGCGTCGCGCCCGCCACCGCGTTCACGTAATCGGACGCGAGAAACAGCGCGGCGTGCACAGTCGTCGTCGGTCGGCAGCCGCGCGAGCGCGAGGTTCGACGCGATCGGCGCGATGATCTGCGCCTCCGGCACGCCGTGTTCGGTCGCGGCCTGCCGGAAATACCCCTGCATCGGCACGCCCCACCTCAACCCCATGTGGATGCTGTTCGCGCGGATGCCGTGCACGCCGAGCTCGCGCGCCAGGTATTTTGCCGCAACCGCGAGCGCCCCCTTCGATACAGCGTAGCCGGCTTCCCCTGCAAACGGCTTGCGGGTCGCCTGCGTGTTGATCATCACGATCGCGCCGCTGCCGCTTCATGTGCGGCACGATTTCCTGCGTGAGCGTCATCGTGCCGAACACGTTGGTGTCGAACACCGCGCGCCCGCCGTCGAGGTCCGCCGTATCGACCGGCTCCGGGAACGCGCCGTGCGCGAACGCGCTGTTCACGAGCGCGTCGATCCGGCCGAAGCGCGCGATCGACGCGTCGGCGGGCTGCCGGCTGATGCGTCGTCTTCAAGATGTCATACGTCATCAGACATTAAATCCGTTCATCGCTGCCCTTCTGCCAGTGCAAGCATCGGAAAAACCGCCTATTTTCGGGTATACCCGCGAGCCAGCCTAACGCATCCCAGCGTAATATGTCATACGACGACATACTACTTAGAACGCATCGGCGCCCGAACCGCCTGCCGCATCCCGACCGGAGACACCCTTGACCACGCCCTCGCCTGCCCCGGCCGGCCGCGACCCGCTCGCGTCCGCCGTCTCGAAAGTGAAATGGCACGTGCTGCCGCTCGTGCTGATCATGTTCATCGCCAACTACATCGACCGCGTGAACGTCGGCTTCGTCGACCGCCACCTCGAAGCGTCGATCGGCATCGGCGCCGCCGCCTACGGGCTCGGCGCGGGGCTGTTCTTCGTCGGCTACGCGCTGTTCGAGGTGCCGTCCAACCTGCTGATGCAGCGCTACGGCGCGCGCGTGTGGCTCGCGCGCATCATGGCGACCTGGGGCCTCGTCGCGGCCGCGATGGCGTTCGTGTGGAACGACACGTCGTTCTACGTGCTGCGCTTCCTGCTCGGCGCGGCCGAGGCCGGCTTCTTCCCCGGCGTCGTGCTGTACCTGTCGCAATGGCTGCCGCCGCAGGCGCGCGGCAAGGCGATGGCGATCTTCCTCGGCGGCTCCGCGTTCGCGTCGGTGCTGTCGGGCCCGGTGACGGGCGCGCTGCTGTCGATCCACGGCTTCGGGCTGCAGGGCTGGCAATGGATGTTCCTGATCGAAGGCCTGTTCTCGGTCGCGCTGTGCGGCGCGAGCTGGCTGCTGCTGAAATCGCACATCCGCGACGCGACGTGGCTCACCGCCGACGAGCGCGCGGCGCTCGAACGCGCGCTCGACGACGAGCGGGCGAAGCGCGACGTGCATTCGCACGCGCACGCGCCGCGCTTCGCGCTGCTCAAGGATCCGCAGATCGCGCTGTTCTGCTTCCTGTATTTCTCGATCCAGCTGACGATCTACGCGGCGACCTTCTGGCTGCCCACGATCATCCGCAGGATGGGCGGCCTCACCGATTTCCAGGTCGGGCTCTACAACACGATTCCGTGGATGATCGCGATCGGCGCGATGTACGGCTTCGCGGTGCTGTCGTCGAAATGGAAGCATCCGCAGCGCTGGCTCGCATGCGCGCTCGTGCTCGCCGCATGCGGGCTGTTCGCGTCGACGTCGCGCGATCCGGTCTGGTCGTTCGCGTCGATCTGCTTCGCCGCGCTCGGCTTCAAGGCTGCGTCGTCGCTGTTCTGGCCGATTCCGCAGGGCTACCTCGACACGCGCGTCGCCGCGGCCGTGATCGCGCTGATCAACTCGGTCGGCAACCTCGGCGGCTTCGTCGCGCCGACGGCCTTCGGCTATCTGAAGCAACATACGGGTTCGATCACGGGCGGCCTGTACGCGCTCGCGATCGCATCCCTCGTCGCCGCGGCCGCCGCGCTGTTCGCCCACACGCACCGGCGCAGCGATCCGCCGCGCGGCACGCCGGCCGACGAGCCCTTCACGCCTTCCCCGCTGCTGCGCCATGCCGAACACTGATCGCCGCCTGACCGTCATCGTCTCGAACGCCGCCGACGGCACCCTCGCCACGTACTCGCTCGACGCCGACGGCAACCTCGCGCCGCTCGGCCTGCATCCGGCCGGCGACGCCGTGATGCCGCTCGCGCGCCCGGCCGACGGCACGCGGCTGTATGCGGCGACGCGCGGCGCGCGGCCGGCGATCGTCGCGTTCGACGTCGCGCCGCGCACCGGCGCGCTCGCCCGCGTCGCGTCGGCCGCGATCGACGCGAGCCTCGCGTACCTGACGCTCGACGGCAGCGGGCGCTGGCTGCTCGGCGCGTCGTACGGCGGCCATTCGATGAGCGTGTACGACGCCGCGCGCGTGCGCGCCGGCGACGGCGTGCCGCTGCAGGTGATCGGCGGAATCCCGAACGCGCATGCGGTGATCGTGTCGCCGGACGACCGCTACGCGTACGTGAGCTCGCTCGGCTCCGACCGGATTTTCTGCTTCGAACTCGTGCACGACATGCGCGGGATCCGCGCGGTCGAGCATGGCGAGGCGCGCGTCGAACGCGGCTTCGGGCCGCGCCACCTGCGGTTGACGCGCGACGGCCGCACGCTCGTCGCGGTCGGCGAATTCGAGGCGCGGCTCGCGGTGTTCGCGCGCGACCCCGACAGCGGCCGGCTCGGCGACGCGCACATCACGCCGCGCCCGGCCGCGCTCGCGTCGCTCGCGGCGGGCCATGCGCGGCCGCCCGCGCCGGCGCAGCCGGCCGTGTGGGCGGCCGACCTGCAGCTCACGCCGGACGAGCGCTTCGCATACGTGTCGGAGCGCACCACGAGCCAGCTCGTCTGCTACCGCCGTCACGCGGACGGCACGTTCGCCGCCGTGCATGCGACAGCGACCGAGGCGCAGCCGCGCGGCTTCGCGATCGATCCGTCGGGACGGTTTCTCGTCGCGTGCGGCGAGCAGTCGGAAACCGTGTCGGTGTATGCGATCGCGCCGGACGACGGCGCGCTGACGCCGCGCGCGCGCGAGAGCGGCGGGCGCGGCGCGAACTGGATCGAAATCGTGTAAGGGAACGCGGCCAGCGAGGCGGCGTGCGTTCGCGCCGCCCTCCCCGCTCAGCGCCGCTCGCTCGGCGCCACGCCGGTCCAGCGCTTGAACGCGCGCGTGAAATTCGCGCGATCCGTGTAGCCGACCCGCGCCGCGATCTCGTCGACCGGCAGGCGCGTGCCTTCGAGCAATCGCAACGCGTCGCGCAGGCGGATCTCGTCGAGCAGCGCCGAGTAGGTCGCGCCGTATTCCGCCAGCTTGCGCTTCAGCGTGCGCGCCGACACATGCAGCTCGCGCGCGACGTCGTCGACCGACGGATAGCCGTGCGCGCCGCAGATCAGCAGGTTGCGCACCCGCTCGACGACGCTTTCCGTGTAGCCGAGCCGCGCGAGCTCGGCCTCGCACTGCTGGACGATCATCTGCGCGGTCTGCGCGTTGGCGGTGCCGATCGGCTCGTCGAGCAGCGCGGCGTCGCAGCGGATCCGGTTCGCGCTCGCGCCGAAGTGGCAGCGCGGCAGCCGCGCGCGATACGCGTCGAACCACGGCGGCTCGGGCCATTCGAAATGCAACTCGGCGCGCGACTTCAGCGTGCGCCCGGGCGCCGGCTCGAGCAGCGAGTTGAACAGGATCGCCGTCTCCACCAGGAAATTCTCCACCGCGAACCGGCGCAGCCGGCCGAGCGGAAACGCTTCGCGCACGTCGATCTGCGCGGTGCCGTCGAACTGCGTGAGGCGCACCGAGAAGAACGGCACGCGGGTGGGCAGGTAGCGGATGCCGAGCTGGATCGCCTCGCCGAGCGTCGCGCAGCTCATCAGCCCGAAACCAATCAGCCCCGATTTCGTCAGGCTGCTGCGCAGGCCGATCTCGATTGCGATCGATGGGTCATCGGTCGCGTCGAGCAGGTTGAATACGATCGCCGCCTGCTGCAGCGGCGTGATCCGCGCGTGCGGCTGCGCGAGCCGCTCGCGCGCGACGCCCGAGCCGGCGAGGATGCGGCCCGCGTCGATCCCGCGCTCCTCGGCCAGCATCAACATGAACAACGCATACGCGGACGACACCGTCGCCTTGTTCAGCTGGCGCGCGGCATCCGGGGCAGGCAGGGCCATGCGGCGACTCCGGAACGGGTTTCGCGGATTGTAGCGGCCGCTGGCCCGGGATGACACATGGGCGGGCCTCTACACGATGGCCCGAAATGACACCGCCATTGGCACCGGCGGCCCTCGCACGCGGCACGGCGCGCACCTATGCTTGACGCATCGGCATAGCGCCCCACTCTTTCGCAGGAAAACCGGTCGATGAGCCAGCCAGCCCGTGTCACCTTCCGCAACGACGCGGAGAAAGTCGCCTACGTGCGCCGCGAGGTCAACGCGGCGAGCGACGCGATCCGCGCGCGCTTTCCGCTGCTCGACCGCCAGAACCTCGTCGGCGCGAGCGTGATGGCCGCCAGCGTGGCCGCGATGCTCGCGATCGCGTGGCTGTACGCGCGCGGCACGCTCGCGTGGTACGTCGCGCTGCCGCTCGCCGCGTTCGCCACGTCGTTGATCCACGAGCTCGAGCACGACCTGATCCACCTGATGTATTTCAAGAAGACGCCGTGGGCTTACCACCTGATGATGGCGCTGTGCTGGCTCACGCGGCCCGGCACGATCAACCCGTGGACGCGGCGGCGCATGCATCTGCATCATCACAAGGTGTCGGGCGGCGAATCGGATCTCGAGGAATTCGGCATCACCAACGGCGAGCGCTGGGGCGTGAAGCGCCTGCTGATGCTCGCCGACGGGATGCTCGCGGTCGTGCTGCGCCCGGCCGCGATGCGCCGCAAGGTGAAGCAGTACGTCGCCGCGCAGCCCGTGCAGGACGCGGCCGAGCGCGCGCAGCTGCGTGTCGAGCAGGTGTCGTCGTACATGCCGGTCGGGCACCTGTACTACGCGCTGTGGCATGCGTTCCTCGTCTACCACGCGGGCCTGTTCGCGCTGCATGCGTTCGGCTACGCGGTCGCCGTGCCGACTGCCGTCGAACGCGCGATGCAGGCCGTCGATTTCCTTGCGGTGGTGTGGCTCGGGCCGAACTTCGTGCGCAGCTTCTGCATCAATTTCGTCAGCTCGAACATGCACTACTTCGGCGACATCGACTCGCGCAACGTGATTCAGCAGACGCAGGTGCTCAACGCGTGGTGGATGCTGCCGTTCCAGTTGTTCTGCTTCAACTTCGGCAGCACGCACGCGATTCACCATTTCGTGGTGCGCGACCCTTTCTACATCCGCCAGCTCACCGCGAAAACCGCGCATGCGGCGCTGCGCGAAGCCGGCGTGCGCTTCAACGACATCGGCACGTTCGCGCGCGCGAATCGCTGGGGGCCGTATCGCGCGCGACCCGGCACGCAAGCCGACTTGTAACAGAAACCGTAACGAGCGGTAATCCTTTCCTGTTCACGCAATACCTGAAGCATGCCGCGCGATGCACCGGCACCGCGCGGCATCGCGCATTTCCCCGCCCATTCGTCTGCGCTTACGTGCAGTTACGCGATACACATCTCGTTACCTGTGCAAAAACCCCGCTCGGTTAAAGTCGGGCTCCAATTGATTTAAATCATCAGATTTAAGTGTTGATTGGTCTTATTAATAACAACATTGCTCTCTCCGACAGCCCGGCGCGCGGCGAATGTGTGCGACGGCGGAGAGTTGGCGGCGTCCAAAGCCGCCACGCGTTCGGCTCTGCCGGTGCTCCGGCAGGCCCGTCGAACGTCGCTTGTTGAATCCCTTGATTGCAGCTCCGGACACCCCAGGGCGCGGCCTCGACGCGCGCATCGGTTCGTTGCGGCGTTGTGTCGGGGGGGTGCCGCCGGTTGCCGCGCAACCGCCAATCGAATCTCTGAACAGGAACCAATCCGATGCGAAGAATCGCCCCGCTAGCCCTTTCCCTGATCCTCCCCGCGATGCTTGCCGCCTGTGGCGGCGACGACGGCGGCAGCCAATCCGCAAGCGCCTTGAAGTGGAACAGCGGCGGCTGGAGCCGTAACGGCTCGGGCACGACCTCCGGCTCCACGTCCGGCACGACCTCGGGTACCACCTCGGGCACGACGTCGGGTACGACCTCCGGCACGACCACCGGCACGACCTCGGGTACGACCACCGGCACCACCACCGGCACGACCGCGACGAACGGCCCCGGCTTCCCGGTGGCTGGCCCGTGGATGACGTACTACGGCGAAGCGTCGGGCCTCGACCTGAACCGCGCCGCGACGACCTACCGCATCATGGACATCGACCTCGATCCGGGCACCGGCAACTTCACGGCCGCCCAGGTCAAGACGCTGAAGAACAACGGCCAGAACAAGGTGCTGAGCTACCTGAACCTCGGTTCGTGCGAACACTGGCGCGACTACTGGAACACCGCCCCGAGCGGCTTCGTGTCGTGCGGCGCGAACAAGGCCGCGCAGGCCGGTTCGTACCAGGGCTACTCGGACGAGACGTGGATGAACCTCGGCAACGCCGACTACCAGAACCTGATCGTCAACTACGTCGCGCCGCGCCTCGTCGCGCAGGGCGCCGACGGCTTCTACCTCGACAACCTCGAGATGGTCGAGCACGGCACGTCGACGTCGAACGGCCCGTGCGATGCCGCATGCAGCCAGGGCGGCCTCGACCTCGTGCGCAAGCTGCGCGAGAAGTACCCGAACCTGCTGATCGTGATGCAGAACGCGACCAGCAACGTGACGCGCAACGGCACGACCGGCGGCGTCAAGTACGCGAGCCTGCTCGACGGTATCGCGCATGAAGAGGTGTACAAGCCGAGCTACGACCAGGGCGCGGAGCAGGAACTGCTGAACTGGAAGGGCATGAACCTCGCGCCGGGCGGCAAGCCGTTCTGGATCGCGACGGTCGACTACGTCGGCTCGTGCACGAACACCGCCGACGCATCGAGCGCGTACAACTCGGCCCGCTCGCACGGCTTCTCGCCGTACGTGTCGGACGCGAGCGCCGGCCAGGGCACGGTCTGCTACTGGGGCCTCTGATCCCCCGCCGCGCGTCGCGCGCCCCGTGCGCGTGACGCGCCGGAGGCCGGGCGCATCGCCCGCCTCCCGTGCCAGGCCTTCACGCGGCGCCCGCCCGGGCGCCGCTCGTCCGCCGGGCACCCCCTGCCGCCCGGCCCCGACGCCTGACCCTGCGCGCCGTGATGCGACACGTGTCGTGTCGCGGCCGCGCCATCGCCGTCGGTGCCATCCCGGTTGCCACGCAACCCGAAGAACCTGACCAGGAATACCCCGATGCGCAACATTGCCCCGTTGGCCCTTTCCCTGCTCGTCCCCGTGATGCTCGCCGCCTGTGGCGGCGACGGCGGCGGCGGCCAGTCCGCGACGACGCTGAACAGCAAGACCGGTACGACGACCTCGACCACCGGCACGGCCGCCACGCCCGCGGGCACGACGTCCACCCCGACGTCGACCACGCCGGCCACATCGCCGGCCAACCCCACCACGAACACGAACACGACCGCGACGAGCGGCCCCGGCTTCCCGGTGGCCGCCCCGTGGATGACGTACTACGGCCCCGCGTCGAGCCTCGACCTGAACCGCGCCGCGACCACCTATCGCGTGATGGATATCGACCTCGATCCGGGCACCGGCAACTTCACGGCCGCGAACGTCGCGACGCTGAAGAACAACGGCCAGAACAAGGTGCTGAGCTACCTGAACCTCGGTTCGTGCGAACACTGGCGCAGCTACTGGAGCAGCGTGCCGAGCGGCTTCGTGTCCTGCAGCGCGAACACCGCCGCGCAGGCCGGTGCGTACCAGGGCTACTCGGACGAGACGTGGATGAACGTCGGCAACGCCGACTACCAGAACCTGATCCTGAACTACGTCGTGCCGCGCCTCGTCGCGCAGGGCGCCGACGGCTTCTATCTCGACAACCTCGAGATCGTCGAGCACGGCACGTCGACCACCAACGGCCCGTGCGACGCCGCATGCAGCCAGGGCGGCCTCGACCTCGTGCGCAAGATCCGCGAGAAGTACCCGAACCTGCTGATCGTAATGCAGAACGCAACGAGCGACGTGACGCGCCTCGGCACGACCGGCGGCGTGAAATACGCGAGCCTGCTCGACGGCGTCGCGCACGAAGAGGTGTACAAGCCGAGCTACGACCAGGGCGTCGAGCAGGAACTGCTGAACTGGAAGGGCATGAACCTTGCGCCGGGCGGCCGCCCGTTCTGGATCGCGACGGTCGACTACGTCGGCTCGTGCACGAACACCGCCGACGCATCGAGCGCGTACAGCTCGGCCCGCTCGCACGGCTTCTCGCCGTACGTGTCGGACGCGAGCGCCGGCCAGGGCACGGTCTGCTACTGGGGGCTCTGATCCCCCCGTCATGCGTCGCGCGCGAGCGGCGCGACGCACGTGACGGCCGGCGGCCGGGCATCCTGCCCGCCGCCGCCGTGAGGCCACGCAACGCGACGCGGCGCCCCTCCGGGCGCCGCGCGCACGTTACGAACGCGCGCGCTTGTCGCCGCTCCCGACGACCGGCGCCAGCAGCTGGCGCACCAGCCCCTGCGCGACGCTCGTCGCCGCATCGCGGCTCCAGCCCGTGCGGCTCGCGGTGCCGCTCCACACCACCGCGCCGGTGCGCAGGTCGATGATCTGCAGCGCGATGCCGATCGCCGGCTCGCCGTCGACCCCGACCTTGTAGCGCCACTCGTTCACCGCGCCCGTCAGCCCGTAGCGCAGATGGTTGTCGGCCGCCCACTTCTTCGCCTTGCCCATGTCCGTTCCGGTCCAGTCGACGAACATCCCGTCGTCGCCCGGCGTCCGGTACTCGCGCACGTCCGTGTAGCCCTGCGCGCGCAGGAAGCCCGCGACGATCGACGCGGCGCGCTGCCCGGCGTTCGCGGTCTCGGTGTTGTTCTCGATCGGCAGCACGGCCCAGCCGGTGTTCGCCATCCGCAGGTCGCTGTAGCCGCCGCTCGCCTCGAACGGCGAAACGGGCCCGCTGTCGACCTGCGCGCAGCCGGCGAGCAGCGCGCTCGCCGCGGCCAGCGCCACGCACCAGCGGCGGGCGGTCCATCCGTGCCGCGCCGGCTTGCCAGCCACCTGCGGCGATGCGCTCTGTTTCATTTCGCTCTCCTTGATTACCGGGTCAATACATCCAGCGATAGCGAATCCCGACTTCGGTCACGGGCGTCGAATGGTTCGACGACGCGCTGGCATGGGTGATGTAGAGGCCGAGCTGGTCGCCGCCGAACACGCTGCCGACGACGCCCGCCGTCACGCGCTCGCCCCACTTCGCGTGCGAGTCGTACAACGGGCCGACCTCCAGGAACGGCCGCCAGCGACGCGAATAGCCGTCGAGCAGCCCGTTGCCGAAACCGCCGAGCAGCGCGATCTGCGTGAACGTGCGCGGCACGAACAGCGGCGCGGTCAGCGGCGTGCCGTTCGGCGTCATCTGCTGCAGCAGCGAGCCCGGCGTGCCGTTCGCGGTGTACTCGCCGTGCGTGACGGCAACCCGCACCGTGAAATCCGGATACGTGATGCGCAGCTTGTAGCCGCCGTCCGCGGTGATCAGCGTGCCGTGCCCGAGGTACGAGCGGTCCTGCCCGTAGAAGCGCGCATATTCGACGCGCGCCCGCGTGAAGATGTGCAGGTCCGGCTGGAACGACACCGCGGCGGCCACGTTGTCCTTCATGCCGCCCACCTGCAGCTGCGCGGATTCCGTCGCTTCCTGGTTGCGCCCGACCGACCACGTGAAGCTCAGCGGCCGCCCCTCGAACAGCGCGCCTTCGGCGCGCACCGTCGTGAACGCGCGCAATGCGTCGCGGCGGCCGAGCACCAGCGCCTCGCGGCTGAAGGCGCCGTAATGGCGCAGCACCGCCTCGAAGTTGCGATCCTTGCCGGGCACGCCGGGCAGCGAATCGTTGCCGTGCTGCGCGCGGTCGACGTAGCGGAACGCGAACGCGATGGTCGGCGTGATGCGCACGCCCGCGCCGATGCTGGTCTCGTAGAACAGCAGCGGCCCCGTGTGCACGTAGCGGAAGCCCGGCGCGACCGCCTGCGCGGTCGGCATCACCGCGTCGACGTAGGTCGCGTGCATCGCGTCGCTGTCGGGCAGCAGGTTCTGCGCCTGCGCGACGTCCTGCTGCGCGGCTTCGATGCGGCCCGCGCGCTGCTCGGCGGCGATCTTCGTCGCGCTCGGCATCGGGTCGGCCGGATCGTCGAGCATCTGCGTCAGCTTCGCCGGGTTGTCGTCCGCGAGCGCGAGCGCCGCATTCGCATACGACGGCTGCGACAGGCGCTCGGTGTAGTGCCATGCGAGCCAGTCGCGCTCGAAGTCGTACGCGTCGTGCGACTGGCTCCACGCGAGCATCGCCTCGCGCGCGACCGCCGACGTGTGCTCGTTGCGGCGCGTCAGCCCTTGCGCGGCGGCCGGCGGCAGCATCGACAGGTCGCCGAGATCGGTCGCCGCCTTCGACGCCGGCGCGGCGTTCGCCTGCGCGTCCCGGCGCAGCAGCTCGATCAGCAGCCGCTTCGACGCGTCGCCGCCCGCGAAGCGGTCGGTGAGCGCGATGAAGCGCACGCGCGCCATGTCGTATTCGTCGGGCGTCATCTGCTGCGGCCGGCGCTGGTCGATGCGTTCGCGGTGCAGCTTCTTCCATGCGGTGCGGCGGATCTGCCACGCCTCTTCAGTCTGGCCGTCGAGTTCGAGCGCGTCGGCCACCGTCAGCCTCCACAGCACGTCGTCCCGATGCGAAGGCAGGTTCAGGCGCAGGAAGTGCAACGCGGCGCGCGCGTCGCCGAGCCGCAGGTAGGCGGCCGCATACGCGGCCGTGAGCGGCGTGTCGCCGGTCGCGCGCGAGCGGTACGTGCGCAGCGCGGTGCGCAGCGCCGCATCGGTGCCCGAATCGTTCAGCAGCCAGATCAGCGCGACCTGCGCCTTCGCGTTGTCGGGCTCGATGCGCAGCACCGCACGCACGTCGTCGACCGCCCGCGCGGGCTCGCCGACGAGCCGCCAGTATTGCGAGCGCGCCATCAGGTATTCGGGGTCGCGCTCGGCAGCGGCCGCCTGCGCGGGCGTCAGCGCATTCAGCAGCGTCGCGATGCGCTCGTACGCGCGGGCGCGCGAGTAGTAGTACACCGCGCGCCGCAGGTCGCGCAGCTCGCCCGTGCGGCGGTACGCGTATTCGGCGACGCGGCCCGCGTCGAGCGGCTGCGCGTCGAGCGCATCGATCATCTGCTCGAGGTCGCTCGGCGTCTCGTGGCCGCTCTTCAGCAGGTGCCGCGAGCCTTCGACGACGACGTCGGGCCTGCCGGCAAGCTTGCCGAGCGTCGCATACAGCCGCCAGTATGCGTCGGCGTTCTGCGCCGCCTGCGCCGCCGGCTTCGCCTTCTCCAGCGCGGCCAGCCCTTCCGCGTAGCGGTGCTGGCCGTAGAGCGCGACCGCGATCTTCGTCGCATACGCCTGGTTCGGGCCGTAGTCGTGCTCGAGCGTCTGCCACGTGCGCAGCGCCAGCGCGTCGTCGCCGGTGCGCTCCGCGAGCGCCGCGGTGCGCTCCAGCACCGGCTGGCGCAGCGCGCCGTGCGCCTGCATCGCGAGGAAGCGGAGCGCCGCGCCCGGCGCAGCGCGCCCTTCCTGGATCGCGACATACGCGTCGATCCATTCGAGCTGCTTGCGGCGATCGACCTGCCCGCCGCCCCGCGCGAGTTCGTGCTGCATCGCGTCGAGCAGCGCGCGATCGTCGCGCAGCGCGGGCGCGAGCCGCAGCACCTGCTGCCACGACGCTTCGTCGTTGCGCGTCTTCGCGAGCCACAGGTACGCGTCGAGCGCGACGCGCGGCCGGTTGTTCCAGGTCGCGACCTGCGCGAGCCGCTCGTGCCACGCGACCGACTCCGGATCGCGCGCGAGCGCACGGCGCGCGACGTCCTCCGCCTCGCGCAGCTTGCTGTTCTGCAGGTAGACCTTGAACGCGAGTTCCTCGTCGGACGGCGCGGCCGCCGCGCCGGGCGCATTGCCGGCCGCCGGCAGCGCGGCATCGTCGGCTGCGTCGTCCGGCTCCTTCGGCGCTTTCGCCGCCGGTGCCGCCTGCGCAACCCGCACGACATGCGGCCGGTCGCTCCAGCGCCATACCGCGAGCATGATGCGCGGCGCATCGGCCGCGTCGCGCGGCGCCGCCGCCGGCTTCGCGTCCGCATGCTTCGACCCGCTGCGCAGGTTCATCAACTGGTTCGTGTAATCGGACGCGAGATCGGGGCGGCCCGCCGACATCGACAGCGAGATCAGGAAGCGCAGCGTGCGCGCGTCGGTCGCGAGGTCGCCCACGTGCTCGCGCGCGGCGAGCATCGCCTCGCCGAGCAGGTTGCCGCCCTGCAGCGCACGCAGCCCCGCGAAGAAGAACGTGCGCCGCTCCGTCTTCGACGCCGCGTGCGCGAGCGCCGCGAACGACGCGCTCGCCGCCTCGCGGTAATGCCCGCTCGCGAGCTGCGTGGCCGATTCCTTGCCGAGCCAGTACGTCGCGCGCACCGGCTCGCGCGCCGCGAGGCGATGGTAGTAGCGCGCGGCGAGCCCGCCGTCGTTCAGCGCGATCGCCTTGACCGCGAGCACCTGCATCTGCGCCGGCGACAGCGGCGCGTCGAGCGCGTTGTTCAGCAGCGTATCGAGCCGCGCGATGCGCGCGATGCGCTCCGGCGCGCCTTCCGGCAACGCATACAGCCGCTGTTCGGCCAGGCCGATGTCGGACAGCAGCGCGCGCAGCCTGACATCGGCGTCGGGCGACGTGCGCAGTTGCGCGATGAGCCGTTCCGCGTCGTCATAGCGGCCTTCGCCGACGTATTCGCGCGCGAGATGCTCGACGGCGCCTGCGTTGTTCGGGTCGGCGCGCAGCCATGCGCGCAGATAGGCGACGGTGAGGGAATCGGTCTCATGGCTGTCGAGCAGCGCGCGTTCGAGCGTGCCGCGCGGAAACACGGCGGCGAGCGACAGCGCGACGGCCGCGCCGAAGCCGGCGATGCCGAGAGGCGAAACGAGTCGTTTGCGGTCAGATTGCACGGTCGGCTTCCACGTGGACGAATTGCACAGGACCGGCCGCGTGCGCGCCCGACCACCCTTGCGCGTCGCGCGGCACCTGCGCGCCCTGCGCCGAGCGCGAACCGTCGCGGCGTTCCGCGCGCGCCGGCTCGCGCACGCGCTCGGCGAGCGCGCCGACGCCGACGACGTCGAGCGCCGGGCCCGTCACGTACGGAATCACGCCGGCCGCGCGGATTCGCGCGGCGGTATCGCGCGCGCACACGTCGTCGGCCGGCGGGCAGTAGTCGATCGACACGATCGGCCGGCGTCACTTCGGTGTAGCGCTGCTGCGCCTGGTTCCAGCCGCGATAGAGCGACTCGAACGCGACCGCATACACGCTCGCATGCACGCGCGGCAACAGCTCGAAGCCGCGGTTGAG
>NZ_CADESW010000020.1 GCF_902830275.1 Burkholderia stagnalis
ATCCTCCGGTTGCCGGGAAATGCGTGCATTTTCCACCTGGGCACATCGATGCCGTTGGCCCGTGAGGATCCACCTCTTCCTCCGCACTCACATTCACGGGTGGGACGCGTTCATTTCAATTCTCCTTTGGGGTGGTTTTTTTGATTGATGCGCCGTGCGGGTCGGGCGGCACGGCGGTGCTGCGGGGTCGCCGCTATCCGGGCCGGGTGGCGAACGAGCGGCCCGGCGCGCGGTGGCGCGAACGGAGCGGGGCGGCGCGGGCGGACGGGTGCATCGCGGCGTAACCGTGCACGCTCAGCGCGCGCGCGCCTGCACGGCCGCGTGGCGCGCGAGCACGCGCTTTGCGCGCGCGACGCCCGGCGCGTCGACCATCCGGCCGTCGACGCGCAGCGCGCCGCGCCCGCTGTCGCGGGCGTCCTCGTATGCGGCCAGCACCGCGCGCGCGTCGCGTACCACGTCGTCGTCGGGCCGGAACGCGCGGTTCAGCGCATCGACCTGCAGCGGGTGAATGCAGGTCGCGCCCGCATAGCCGAGCGCCGCGGACGCGCGCGCGATGCGCTCGAACGCGTCGAGGTCGCGCAGCTCGTCGAGGCCACCGATCAGGCCGAGCGGCAGGATGCCGGCGGCCCGCGCGGCGATGATCAGCAATTGCTTCGGCACGCGCAGCACGTCGGCGCCGGCGTCGCTCTCGCAGTGCAGCGCGAAGTCGCCGCCGCCGAGCATCATCGCGACGACCCGCGGCGACGCGCGCGCGATCCGGTCCATCGCCTGGAACGCCTGCGGCGTCTCGACGATCGCGACGATCCGCGTGCCGCCGGGAGTCGCGCCAGCGCCTTCCTCGAGCGTGCCCAGCAGCTCGTCGATCGCCTCGACGTGCGAGCCGCCGCGCACCTTCGGCAGCACGACGCCGTGCGCGCCGGCCCGCACGGCCGCGCGCAGGTCCGGCACGAGCAGGTCGAGCGGGCCGTTCGCGCGCACCAGCACGTCGCGGCCGGCGGCGCGCAGCATCGGCACCGCGTCGGCGAGCGCGTCGCGGGCCGCCTGCTTGTGCTCGGGCGGCACGCTGTCCTCGAGATCGAGGATCAGCGCATCGGCGTCGCTGGCGGCCGCCTTCGCGACGAAACGGGGGACGTGGGCGGGCACGTAGAGCAGCGAGCGCCAGACAGGTTGCGGCGACGAATTCATCGTTGTTCTCGTAAAAATGAAAGTCACTTTCATTTTTGTGATGGATGCCCCCATTCGTCAAGATTATCGTTAACGCCTAGATTCAAGGGACTTTGAAAGAAGATGAAGCGCCGAAGCCGATCGAATTCATGTTGATGTCATCGACGTTCTGCGTATAATGAAAGTGACTTTCATTTTTCAAGATGCCGGCCGGCGCCTCGCGGGAGGGGCGGCACGGCATCGCCAGAGGTGCATATGAGCAAGGTGGAGACAGGCAATCCGGCGGAAGGCGGCGTGGCCGCGGTCAATCGCGCACTCACGGCGCTGCTCGCGTTCGGCAGCGCGCCGGGCGGGCTGATGCTCGCGCAGGTGAGCGAGGAGACGGGCCTGAACATGAGCACGCTGCTGCGGATGTTCGAATCGCTCGAGCAGTTCCGCTTCATCAAGCGGCTGCCCGACGGGCGCTACGTGCTGGGGCCGGCCGTGTTCCAGCTCGGCATGATGTACCGCGAGTCGTTCCAGCTGCGCGAGTACGTGATGCCGATCCTGTCGACGCTGTCGGCGGACACCGGCGAGACGGCCGCGTTCTACGTGCGCGAAGGCGACCAGCGCGTGTGCCTGTTCCGCATCCAGGCGCAGCGTTCGGTGCGCACGCATTTGCGCGAGGGCGACCGCTTTCCGCTCGACGTCGGCGCGGCCGGGCGCGTGCTGCTCGCGTTCTCCGGCACGCGCGGCGGCGATTACGAAAAGACGGCCGAGCAGGGCTATGCGGTGTCGATCGCCGAGCGCGACCCGGAGAGCGCGGCGATCGCGTGTCCGGCGTTCGGCGTCGGCCGCGTGCTGAGCGGCGCGATCTCGCTCGGCGTGCCGCGCTACCGCTTCAACAAGAAGGTGCTCGCCGACTACCTGCCGCGCGTGCAGGCGGCCGCCGCCGAGCTGACGCACGCGCTGGGCGGCGACCTGCCCGCAACCGGCGGCGCGTTCCGCGCGGCCGACCAGCTCGGCGCGCTGCTCGAATAGCGCCGGCGCGCGGCGCGCGCACTCCGCCCCGAACGACACCCACACCCACCAGGAGACACGCATGTTCGTTCCCGATACGCAGGCCGCCGACGCGGCCGGCGCGCGCCGTCGCGCGCCTACCGGCCCGATCCATCCGAAGTCGTTCGACGCCGGCGCGCGCGGGCCGCTGGCGGGCGTGCGCGTGGTCGACCTGTCGCGCCTGATGGCGGGCAACATGCTGAGCGTGCAGCTCGCCGATTTCGGCGCGGACGTCGTGAAGGTCGAGAGCGAGCGCGGCGACACGCTGCGCGCGGTCGGCGCGGGCGGGGTCAGCACCAACTGGAAGGTGTACGGGCGCAACAAGCGCAGCGTGTGCGTCGACCTGCGCGCGCCGGAAGGCCTCGACATCGTGCGGGGGCTGGTGCGCGATGCGGACGTGTTCGTCGAAAGCTTCAAGCCGGGCGTCGCCGAGAAGATGGGGCTCGGCCCGGACGCGCTGCTCGCGATCCGTCCGCAGCTCGTGATCGCGCGCATCTCCGGCTGGGGGCAGACCGGGCCGTTTCGCCACAAGCCGGGCTTCGGCACGCTCGCGGAAGGGTATGCGGGCTTCGCGGCGATCAACGGCTTCGCCGACCGCGAGCCGGTGCTGCCGCCGATGTTCCTCGGCGACATGACGGCCGGGCTGTCCGGCGCGATCGCGGTGCTGGTCGCGCTGCATGCGCGCGACGCGCAAGGCGTGGCCGGGCAGGTGATCGACGTGTCGCTGTTCGAGCCGCTGCTGTCGATCCTCGGGCCGGCCGCGGCGAACTACGCGCTGACCGGCCAGGTGAAGGCGCGCACCGGCAGCCGCTCGTCGAACACCGCGCCGCGCAACGCGTATCGCACCCGCGACGGCAAGTGGCTGTGCCTGTCGAGCTCGACGCAGGCGATGGCCGAGCGGCTGTTCCACGCGATCGGCCGCGCGGACCTGATCGACGATCCGCGCTACGCGACCAACGTGCAGCGCGTGCAGCACGCGGAGGCGCTCGACGCGATCGTCGGCGCGTTCATCGGCGCGCGCGATCTCGATGCCAACCTCGCGTTCTTCGAGGAAGCGGGCGTGACGGCCGGGCCGATCCACGACATCGCGCAGATCGTCGCGGACCATTACGTGATCGAGCGCGAGGCGCTGGTCGAGCTGCCCGACGACGACGTCGGCAGCCTGCCGATGCACAACATCACGCCGCGCCTGTCGGCCACGCCCGGCACGTTCCGCCGGCCCGCGCCCGCGCTCGGCGAGCACAACCGCGAGATCCTGCTGCCGCTGCTCGGCGAACACGAATACGAGCGGCTCGCCGGGCTCGGCGTGATTCGTTCGCAATAGGCGCGGCGTCGCGCGACGCGGCCGCGACAGACGGCTGCGCGCGCCGGCCCGCACGCATTGGACATCGCATGGAGGAGACACCCATGAAGCCACGCTGGACCCATCGGCCGCCCGGCTCGAACTGGGGGGATTTCGGCCCGGACGACCAGAAGGGGCGGTTGAACTGGCTGACGCCCGACGCCGTGCTGCGCGGCGTCGCGGAAGTGCGCGAAGGCCGCGTGTTCTCGCTGAGCCTGCCGCTCGACGTGCCGCGCGGCGGCGGGCTGAACGCGCGGCGCCGGCCGCCGGCGATCATGCCGGCACTGCTGGGCGACAAGCCGTACTTCGGCTACCGCGCGGACGAACAGGTTGCGAACGCAACCGATGTGGTATGCGACGACGCGTTCTGCATGCATTCGCAGTTCTCGACGCAGTGGGATGCGCTGTCGCACGTCGGCGCGCTGTTCGACGCGGACGGCGGCGGCGACCCGCAGCGCGTGTTCTACAACGGCTACCGGATGGGCGAGCACATCCGCGTGCCCGAAGCCGGTGCGCCGCAGGGCGGCGCGCACGCGCTCGGCATCGAGGTGATGGCGCGCACGGGCGTGCAGGGGCGCGGCGTGCTGGTCGACCTGCGCCGCCACTTCGGCGACGAACGGCGCAAGATCGGCTATGCCGAGTGGGTGGCCGTGCTGCGCGCGGACGACGTGACGGTCGAGCGCGGCGACATCGTGTGCGTGCACACGGGGTTCGCCGACCGGCTGCTCGAGGCTGCCGCGCGCGGCGAATCGGGCGAGCAGGGCGCGCCGCACGCGTGCTGCGTGCTCGACGGCGACGATGCGCAGCTGCTGGAGTGGATCGCCGAATCGGGCCTGGCCGCGCTCGCGGCCGACAACCACGCGGTCGAGGAGCGCCCGCACAATGCGCCGCCGCTCGCGCAGCCCGGCGCGCTGATGCCGCTGCACGAGCTGTGCCTGTTCAAGCTCGGCATCCATCTCGGCGAGCTGTGGCACCTGACGCCGCTCGCCGACTGGCTGCGCGCGCACCGGCGCAACCGCTTCCTGCTGACCGCGCCGCCGCTGCACCTGCGCGGGCTGGTCGGCTCGCCCGTCAACCCGGTCGCCACCGTGTGAACGTCGCCGCCGCGCGCGATGCACGCGATACATGCGACGCGCCGGCGGCTCATCGAGGAAACGTCATGTCCCATACCCCTGCGGCGTCGATCGCCGCGCGCATCGACCGGCTGCCCGCGACGGCCAGCATCTGGAAGCTCGTGCTGTTCCTGAGCGTCGGCGGGTTCTTCGAGGTCTACGACCTGTTCCAGATGACCTACCTGCCGCCCGGGCTGATCCGAGACGGCATCTTTCACACCGGCGCGCACGGCGTGCTCGGCATGTCGGACCAGGGCGCGCTCGGCGCGGCGACGTTCGCCGGGCTGTTCATCGGCGAGATGTTCGTGTCGCGCCTCGCCGATCGCTACGGGCGGCGCGCGGTGTTCACCGGCGCGCTGCTGCTCTATACGGCCGCGAGCCTCGCGATGTGCGTGCAGTCGAGCGCGCTCGGCATTCTCGTGTGCCGGTTCATCGCCGGCTGCGGCGTGGGCGCGGAGCTGATCACGATCGGCGCGTTCCTGACCGAGCTGGTGCCGAAGGCGGTGCGCGGCCGCGCGTTCGCGGTGTGCTTCGCGGTCGGCTACCTGGCGATGCCGGTGCTCGCGCTGGTGTCGTGGCTGTGGGTGCCGCGCGATCCGCTCGGGCTGTCCGGCTGGCGCTGGGTCGTGCTGCTCGGCGGCAGCGGCGCGGTGGTGGTGTGGTGGCTGCAGTCGCGGCTGCCGGAATCGCCGCGCTGGCTCGTGCTCGCCGGCCGCGAAGCCGAGGCCGAGGCCGTGCTGCATCGGCTCGAGCAGGCGGTGGCGCGCGAATCGGGCCGGCCGCTGCCGGCCGTGCGGGCGCCGGCCGCCGCGCCGCCGCGCGCGCAGCGCGCGCCGTCGATGTGGGATGCGCGGCATCGCGGCCGCACGGCGATGCTGATCGCGTTCAACGCGTTCCTGAGCATCGGCTTCTTCGGCTTCAGCCAGTGGCTGCCGACGCTGCTCGCCGCGCAGGGCGCGACCGTCACGAAGAGCCTCTGGTATGCGTTCGTGATCGCGTTCGCGTATCCGGTGTCGCCGTTCGTCGCCGGCCTGTTCGCGGACCGCATCGAGCGCAAGTGGCTGATCGTCGCCGCCGCGTTCGGCGTCGCGCTGTTCGGCACCGCGTTCGCGATGGCGTCGCAGGCGGCGTTCGTGATCGCGTTCGGCGTGCTGGTCACGCTGTCGAACACGGTGCTCGCGAGCAACGGGACGGCCTACCAGTCGGAAGTGTTCCCGACCGAGATTCGCGGGCGCGCGCTCGGCTTCGTGCATTCGATCGGCCGCCTGACGGGCATCGCGAGCAGTTTCATCGTCGCGCTGCTGCTCGAGCGCGCGGGCGTGTCGGCGGTGTTCGCGCTGATCGGCGGCAGCATGCTGATCGTGATGCTGTCGATCGGCGTGTTCGGGCCGCGCACCAACAACCGCGCGCTCGACGAGATCGCGGACGGCGACGCGGCCGCCGCGACGGGCGATGCGGCGGGTGCGGCGGGGCTCGACGCGTTGCCGACGCGGCGTTCTTGAACGCCGCCGACGAGCATCGCTCACGCCACTGTGATCACGACCTTGCCGAACGGGCCGCGTTCGAGATGCGCGAACGCGGCCGGCGCATCGTCGAACGCATGGACGTGCTCGACGACGGGCCGGATGCCGTGTTCGTCGAATGCGCGGTTCATCTGTTCGAACGCACGGCGGTGCCCGACCGAAATGCCCTGGACGACCGCCCGCTTCAGCATCAGCGGAAGCGCGGGCAGCACGAGATCGTCGCTGTCGAGAAAGCCGATCTGCGCGATGCGCCCGCCCGGCGCGACGGCCGTCGCGGACTGGCGCAGGTTCGCGCCGCCGACGAGTTCCAGCACGTGATCGACGCCGCGCCCGCCGGTCAGCCGGAGGGCCGCCTCCGCCCAGTCGCGCGTGTCCGATGTGTCGATCGACGCATCGGCGCCCAGCGCCATCGCGCGCGCCGCTTTCCCGGCATCGCGCGACGTGACGATCACGCGCGCGCCGAACGCCCGCGCGATCTGCAGCCCGAACAGCGCGACGCCGCCGGTGCCCTGCACCAGCACGGTCTGGCCCGATTGCACGCCGCCCGTCTCGACGAGCGCGAACCAGGCGGTCAGCGCCGCGATCGGCAGCGTCGACGCCGCGGCATCGTCGAGCGACGCGGGCGCGCGCACGGCGGCCTGCTCGCCGAGCGTCACGTATTCGGCGAGCACGCCGGGCAGCGGGCCGCCCAGCGACAGGCCGTGCCGCGTCATCTCGGGCGGCGGGTCGCTGTCGATCCATTGCGTCCAGAAATGGCCGAGCACGCGATCGCCGACGGCAAAGCGCGTGACGTCCGCGCCGACGGCCACGACTTCGCCGGCCATATCCGAGCACGGCACGAACGGCATGGCCGGCAGGTCGGGCAGCAATGCGCCGTTGACCACGAGCGCGTCGCGATAGTTGAGCGACACGGCGCCGACGCGCACCAGCAGCTCGCGCGGCCCCGGCCGGGGCACCGGCACGTCGGCGAGTTCGAGGTGCGGCAAGCCGAACGCCGGCAACTGCCATTGTTTCATCGTCGTGTTCATGAAGGTTCTCGTTGCGGAAGGGAGCGACCGATCTTATGGACGACGCGTTCGCGCGTGTTGCGATATCTTTGCGCATGACTTCCGCCGATTCGTCGCCAATCCCGTGACTTCGAACCTCCATTCGCATCTGCAAGGCATCGCCGCCTTCGTGCATTCCGTCGAAACCGGCAGCTTCACCGCGGCCGCCGCGCGCATGGGCGTGTCGAAGTCGGTGACCGGCAAGAGCGTCGCGCGGCTCGAGGCCCGGCTCGGCGTGCGGCTGCTCAATCGCACGACCCGCAGCCTCGGCATGACGGCCGAAGGGCTCGCGTACTACGACAGTTGCCGCAAGGTGCTCGAGGAGCTGAGCGCGGCGGAGACGCTGCTGGCGTCGAGCATGCGCCGCGTGTCGGGCACGGTGCGGATCAACCTGCCGATCTCGTTCGGGCGCTTGTGCGTCGTGCCGGTGCTGGCGGAGATTGCGCGTGCGCAAGCCGATCTCGACATGAACATTTCGTTCACGGACCGCCGCGTCGACCTCGTCGAGGAGGGCGTCGATCTCGCGATACGCATCGGCGATCCGGGCGATCACGCGAGCCTCGTCGGGCGGCAGCTGTGCATGCAGCGGCTGGTGATCTGCGCGTCGCCGGACTACCTGCGGCGGCGCGGCGTGCCCGCGTCGTTCGACGCGCTGCGCGACCACGACTGCCTCGCATTCGGGAAGGACGGGCAGCCGCTGCCGTGGCCGCATGCGGACGCCGCGTCGGGCGCAGGCGAGCGGCCGGTGCGCCCGCGCTACACGATCGGGCACGGCGAGGCATTGCGCGATGCGGCGCGCAGCGGCATGGGGCTCGCGTGCCTGGCGACGTGGCTCGCGATCGACGACGTGCGCGACGGCACGCTCGACGTGGTGCCGCTCGGCGCGCCCGTCGAGGACGTGCCGATCACCGCGCTGTGGCCGCGCTCGCGCAATCTCGCGCCGAAGGTGCGGGTGGTGGTCGACGCACTCGTCGACGCGTTCCGCCCGGTTCCGCCGTGGGACTTGAACTGGCCCGCGCCGAACCATGCGCAGCATTGTTGACGGCGATGCGCTTACATTGGGACCTCATTTTGAGTATCCTCGTTGAGGCCTGCACTCCGTCGGAATCGAAATGATCAAACGTACGCGAATCGCCGCCGTTGCCATGGCCCTGGTTCTGGCCGTGCCGCTCATCGCCCTGCCGACGCCCGCCCGCTGCGACACGGCGCGCGCCGAAATCGACGACAAGTCCAGCGCGCAGACGCTGATCCGCTCCGTCACGCGGGAGATCCAGGAAGAAATCCGCTCGCGCGCGATAGAGCCGGGCGATACGGCCCGCATCCGGGAAATCGTCAACCGCGACATCCTGCCCTATACGGATCTGCGGCGCACCACGCGGCTCGCGATGGGCCCGTTCTGGCAGAAGGCGACGCCCGAGCAACAGGACGCGCTCGCGAAACAATTCGAGCAATTGCTGATCCACACCTATTCGGGCGCGCTCGGGCTCGTGACGCCCAACCAGGAATTCCGCTATCCGCCGCTGCGCGAGACGGCCGACCAGACCGACATCGTCGTGAAGACGCTCGCGATGTACAACGGCGAGCCCGTCGCGATCGACTACCGCCTGTATCGTTCGCCGGCCGGCTGGCGGGTGTACGACCTGAACGTGATGGGCGTGTGGCTCGTGCAGATCTACCGGCACCAGTTCCGCGAGGAGATCCAGCAGAAAGGCGTCGACGGGCTGATCCGCACGCTGGCCGAGCGCAACGCGACGCTGTCCGCCGCGCCGCCGCCGTGGAAGCAGTGACGCGCGGCGCGGCACGCTATCCCTGAAACAGCCGCCCCTGCCCCGATACGACCGATTCGAAATCGTCGCGCAGGAACGGCAGGATCGCGTCGGCGACGGGCTGCAGCTGGCGGCTCACGTAGAACGCATAGTCGATCGGCGCGCGCAGCGCCTCGAGCGGCTCCGGGCCGGCCGTCGTCATCATGTAGCTGATCCAGCCGCCGCGCTGGTATTGCAGCGGCCGCCCGTGCGCGTCGTTGAACGCATCGGCGAGGCGCGCCGCGCGCACGTGCGGCGGCACGTTGCGCTGGTACTCGCTGAGCGGCCGGCGCACGCGCTTGCGATAGATCAGCAGTTCGTCGAGTTCGCCGGCGAGCGTGCGGCGCACATAGTCGCGGATGAAATCCTGGTACGGCTCCCGCTTGAACACGCGCCGGTACAGTTCGCGCTGGAATTGCTGCGCGAGCGGGGTCCAGTCGGTGCGGACCGTCTCGAGGCCCTTGAACACGACGTCTTCGCCGCCGTCCGCGGCTTGCGCGAGGCCCGCGTAGCGCTTCTTGCTGCCTTCGTCCGCGCCGCGCACGGTCGGCATCAGGAAGCGGCGATAGTGCCGCTCGTACTGCAGCTCGAGCGCGCTGTCGAGCCCGAAGCGCTCGCGCAGCTGCGTCTGCCACCAGCGGTTCACGTGCTCGACGAGCGCGCGCCCGATGCGCGCGGCCGCTTCGTCGTCGTGCGGGCCCTTCAGCCAGACGAAGGTCGAATCGGTGTCGCCGTAGATCACCTCGTAGCCCTGCGCCTCGATCAGCTCGCGCGTGCGGTGCATGATCTCGTGGCCGCGCATCGTGATCGACGACGCGAGCCGCGGATCGAAGAAGCGGCAGCCGGTGGAGCCGAGCACGCCGTAGAACGCGTTCATGATGATCTTCAGCGCCTGCGACAGCGGCGCGTTGCGCTGGCGCTTCGCGAGCTCGCGGCCGTCCCATACGCGCCGCACGATGTCCGGCAGGCAATGGCGCGTGCGCGAGAAGCGCGCGCCGAGAAAACCCGGCACGGACGCGTCGTCGCCGGGATCGGCGAGGCCTTCGATCAGCCCGACCGGGTCGATCAGGAACGTGCGGATGATCGACGGGTACAGGCTCTTGTAGTCGAACACGAGCACCGAATCGTAGAGGCCGGGCCGCGAATCCATCACGAAGCCGCCGGGGCTCGTCTGCCCGGTCACGTCGCCGAGGTTCGGCGCGACGTAGCCGAGCCGGTGCATGCGCGGCAGGTACAGGTGCGTGAAGGCCGCGACCGAGCCGCCCGTGCGATCGGCGGCGAGGCCCGTGACGCTCGCGCGTTCGAGCATGAACGACAGCAGGTCCGCCTTGGCGAAGATGCGCGTGACGAGCTCGCAGTCCTTCAGGTTGTAGCGCGCGAGCGCGGGCTTGTCGTGCTCGAAGCGGCGCTGGATCTCGTCCATCCGCTGGTACGGGTTGTCGATCGACTTGCCCTCGCCGAGCAGCGCCTGCGCGACGGCTTCGAGGCTGAACGACGGGAAGGTCCAGGTCGCGGATTTCAGCGCGTCGATGCCGTCGATCAGCAGCCGGCCGGGCGCTGCGGCGAAGAAATGGTCGGGGTGCTGGCTGTGCGCGCGCCCTTCGAGTTCGCTGCCGCCGCGCCCGAGCCGCAGCGGCACGCGATATTGCTCCGCGTGCGCGAGCAGCACGCGCAGGTCGAACTGGATCAGGTTCCAGCCGATGATCACGTCGGGGTCGTGCTGCTCGAACCAGTCGTTCAGCCGCGCGAGCAGCGCGGGCCGGCTGTCGCAGTAGGCGAGGTCGAAATCGGGGTCGGGGCCGTTCGCGTTGCCGGTGGCCGGGCCGAGCATGAACACCTGGCGCTGCCCGCAGCCTTCGAGCGCGATCGAATACAGCTCGCTATGCGCACTGGTCTCGATGTCGAGCGACACGCAGCGCAGCGCGGGCCGGTAGCCGGCTTCGGCCTTCAGTTCGCCGTCGGCGAGCGCGCCGTCGCCGGCCGGCACGCCGCGGAACCGCACCGGCGCGGTGATGAAGCGCTCCATCATGTAGCGCTCGGGCGGCAGCACGTCGGCTTCGTACACGTCGACGCCGGCCCGGGCGAGGCGCTTCTGCAGCGCGGCCAGATGGCGATAGCGCCGGCAATAGAGGCCCACCACCGGGCGCTGCCGGAAGTCGCGCAGTGCGAGCGGACGCAGCTCGGCGTCGCTTTCGCCGGCCAGCGCGCGCTCGGCGGCGTCGCGCTGCGCGGCGGGGATGAACGCGACCGATTCCTGCGGGCGCAGCCGCACCAGGCGCGGACCGCGTTCGGTTGCCAGCCAGAACTCGATGTCGACGCCGCTTGCGGTGTCCCGCCAGTGGCGGGTGAGGATGAAACCCTGCTCGAAATCCGTCAAAACGTACGCTCGCCGTCGATGCCCAGGCGGCGAATTCTAGCAAGCGGGGGCGGGGGAAACCGCGCATCGACGAGCGCCGCCAGGCGGGCGCGTGCGTACGGCAATCGTAAGCTTCGATCGCCCGCGCGCCGGATTTCGTCCGACCGATCCCGCACTCGAATAGTCGCCTTAACGGAATCGCACTAGGCGTATACACGCGTTCCGCGGCGACGAAGCCCCGTTTCACGCCGATATAAGCGCGCCGACATGCGCTGCATGCTCGTCGCCCAATGGGACGCGATGTTCTGTTCGCCTACCCTTCGCTACGGCAAATGCAGATGACGGGGCTCGCAGGCAAGCGCGCCGCACGGCGCGTACCCCTTCCGCCGACGCCCCCGAAGCGCCGAGACGCACAACGGCTCGCCCGTCCCCACGACGTTGCCGAACCCACCATTAGATTAGATACGAGACAAACCTGACGACGGCCCACGGCGGCCGTTTCAGCATGCTGATAAAGGAGCAAGCTCATGAGTGATACCCCGGTGCAGCCGGTCGCCGGCGTCGGCGCGGAAGCAGAGTTCGGCGCCAAGGGCGTCGTCGATCGATACTTCGGCATTTCCGCGCGGGGCAGCACGCAGCGCCGCGAAATCGTCGCGGGTATCACCACGTTCCTGGCGATGGTCTATTCGGTGTTCGTCGTGCCCGGCATGTTCGGCAAGGCCGGCTTCGACACGAGCGCCGTGTTCGTCGCCGTCTGCCTGACGACCGCGTTCGGCTCGCTGCTGATGGGCCTGTGGGCCAGGCTGCCGATCGCGATCGGCTGCGCGATCTCGCTGACCGCGTTCACCGCGTTCGGCCTCGTGCTCGGCAAGGGCCTGCCGCCCACGGTCGCGCTCGGCGCGGTGTTCCTGATGGGGCTCGTGTTCACCGGCATTTCGGTGACCGGCGTGCGCTCGTGGATCCTGCGCAACCTGCCCGCGGGCGTCGCGCACGGCACGGGGATCGGCATCGGCCTGTTCCTGCTGCTGATCGCGTCGAACGACGTCGGCCTCGTCGTCAAGAACCCGGGCGCCGGCCTGCCGGTGTCGCTCGGCCAGATCACCGCGCTGCCGGTGATCATGTCGGTGATCGGCCTCGCCGCGATCTTCGGGCTGGAAAAGCGCCGCGTGCCGGGCGGCATCCTGCTGGTCGTGATCGCGATCTCGGTGTTCGGCCTCGCGTTCGATCCGGGCGTGAAGTTCCGCGGCGTGTTCGCGCTGCCTTCGCTGAGCGCGCCGGGCCACGCGTCGCTGATCGGCGCGATGGACATCAGGGGCGCGCTGTCGCTCGCGGTGCTGCCGAGCGTGCTGGCGCTCGTGATGACCGCCGTGTTCGACGCGACCGGCACGATCCGCGCGGTCGCGGGGCAGGCGGGCCTGCTCGACGAGAACGGCCGCATCATCAACGGCGGCCGCGCGCTCACTGCGGATTCGGTGAGCTCGATCTTCTCCGGCTTTCTCGGCGGCGCGCCGGCGGCGGCCTACATCGAGTCGAGCGTCGGCGTCGCGGCCGGCGCGAAGTCGGGCCTCGCGGCCGCGGTGGTCGGCCTGCTGTTCCTGGTCGTGATGTTCTTCTCGCCGCTCGCGGGGCTCGTGCCGTCGTATGCGACCGCGCCGGCGCTGATGTACGTCGGGCTGCTGATGCTGGGCAGCGTGAGCAAGCTGCACATGGACGACATGGTCGACGCGATGTCCGGCCTGGTGTGCGCGGTGTTCATCGTGCTGACCGCCAACATCGTGACGGGCATCATGCTCGGCTTCTCGACGCTCGTGATCGGGCGCATCGCGAGCGGCGAGGTGCGCAAGCTCAACGTCGGCACCGTCGCGATCGCGGTCGTGCTCGTCGTGTTCTATCTGGGCGGCTGGGCGATCTGAGCGGCATCGACAACGGCGTTGTTTCCTCCGCCATCATCATCGTTGGTGGTCTCCTGGCCCGGGAGCTTCGGTTTCCGGGCTTTTTTTGGACTCTTCGCGGATTTTCGTGGATGCTGCCGTTCGACCCGGCCTGGTCAGTCAATATCAACAAACCGGCCATTCGTTCGTCGTGGCGTGCAAAAAGGCGGGTCCCGGCGAGCATGAACCAAAGCGGAAAATGGCGGCGCCTACGCCAATCGCAGATCCCACAACACATCGAGTACGTGTTTTGTGGAACGCTCGATGTGCCCCGCGCGATGGGCGATGCCGAGCCGACGCCACAACGCCGGGCGCAGCGGACGCATGACGATGCGCTCGTCGGGTAATGGCGTAGCGGCCTCATGAGGCAACAGCGCGGCGCCGTAACCTGCCGCTACCAGGCTCTTGATTGCGTCGTTGTAGTTGAGCTGAATGCGCGGCGCAGGATGGTGCCCACCGGCCGCGAACCACTCCGTAGTCAGACGCGAGAGACGCGTGGTCGTGTCGTTGAGAATGAGCGGTTGGGCGGCGAGCCATTCAGGCGTGACGCGGGCCGGACACCGCCAATGCGCCGGCACGAAGGCCATCACGGGGTCGCGGCGCCAAGGCTTTATCGCGAGTCCGGCCACCGGAGGCTGAGGCAGTGCGACCAGCCCGACATCCAGCGTTCCATCCGCCAGTCGGGACAGCGTTTCATGTGAAGTGAGGACTGCCACCTGAACGTCGATACCGGGATGGTGCTGGCGCAGCACCTCGAGCGCTTGCGGCAACAGGTGTGCGATAGCGCCGGTAGATGCACCGAGCCGCACGCGCCCTCCGAGCCCCTGCACCTGGCGTTCGACGTCGTCCAACGCCCGCTCCGCATCGGCCAGCAGTCGACGCGCGCGCTCCACCAGCACCTCGCCTATCGCCGACGGCCTGACATGTCCTCGCTTGCGTGACAGGAGTGGCGCCCCAATGCGGCCTTCGAGTTCAGCGATGTGGAGGCTGACCGTTGGCGGCGCGAGGTGCAATGCACGCGCTGCATCGGCAAACGAGCCACGGTCGGCAATGGCGACCAGAGTGCGCAAGCGGTCCAGGCTGATCTCTCGCATGTCGGCGTCCCGATTCAGAAAAACTGAATATATCCGTTATGAAATTCAACTTTCTCTATTCTGGCGGCCCGTTGAACATAGGGGCTCGTTCTATCCATTACAACCTGAAGTCAGCGGAGTATTCCACGTATGAGCTCTCCCGTTGTTTTCATCGATGGCGACCAGGGCACCACCGGGTTGCAGATACACGAACGGCTGCGCAACCGGACCGACCTCAGACTGGTCACGCTTGCCGCTGCAGAACGCAAAGATCCGCGGCGTCGCGCAGAAGCCATCAACGCCTGCGACATTGCCATCCTCTGTTTGCCCGATGCCGCCGCGCGCGAGGCCGTGGACTTCATCGTCAATCCTGCCGTCAGAGTCATCGACGCAAGCTCCGCCCACCGCACGCATGCGGACTGGACATACGGCTTTCCGGAAATGACGGCGGGACAGGCCGAACGCATTGCGAACGCACGACGGGTTACCAATCCCGGTTGCTATCCGACCGGTGCAATCGGCTTGCTGCGCCCTCTGTTGCAAGCCGGGCTTATACCGGACAACTACCCGGTGAGCATTCATGCGGTATCCGGCTACTCCGGACGCGGGCGTGCCGGCGTGGAGGAACATGAGCGGCAGGGTGCCGTCAACGCGCCTGCATACCAGGTTTATGGTCTGGAACTCGCGCACAAGCACCCCCCGGAAATCCAGCAGCACGCGTGCCTCGCGCAGCGTCCCGTCTTCGTCCCCGCGTATGGCGCGTTCTGCCAGGGCATCGTGCTGACGGTGCCTCTGGCGTTGCGGCTGCTGGCGCCCGATGTGGACGGCGCCACGTTACACGCATGCCTTGCACGCCACTATGCCGAGGCGGCCCACGTCCATGTCTTGCCGCTGGACGAATCGTGCGCCTTGAAGCACCTTGATCCGCAAGCGCTGAATGGTACGAACGACATGCGCTTGAGCGTATTTCCCAACATGGAGCACGGGCACGTCCTGCTGTCCGCGGTTTTCGACAATCTTGGCAAAGGCGCATCCGGTGCCGCGGTTCAGAACCTGAACCTGATGCTCTCGCAGCAATAGTCGTCGATGGCTCGAGCTGAAGTTCGGCTGCCTCCGTACCGGAACCTGCGCGCAGGCGCGCAGTCAGATGCCTTTTCAAACCGCAAGGTAGAGAGTCGAATGAATCGAATTATTCGCGCGATCACGCTGACGGCTACGCTGGCCGGTGCCGCCGCACTCGCCGCTTGTGAAACCCGCGGAGGCAACGTGCAGGCATCCACCACCGGTCCGGCGGACGGCCAACCGGTCACGAAAACCGTCTACGTCGCGCCGAAGACGGCGCGCTGCGTCGGCGTCGCGCCGATGGAGTGCCTGCAGGTGCGCGACCACCCGGACGGCGCATGGAGCCTGTGGTACGCGGGCATCGAAGGCTTCGACTTCAAGCCGGGCTTCCGCTACGAACTACAGATCGACGAATACAAGGTTGCGCAGCCGCCGGCCGACGGCTCGTCGATTCGCTGGGTGCTGAAGCGCGTCGTGTCGCGCGTGCCGGCGAGCGAGTGACGCGCAGGGGCCGGCCGCTATCCGCCGAACGCGGCGACGATCTCGTCGATCGTCACGCGAATCCGCGCGGTGTGCCGCAGGTCCTGATGCGTGACGAGCCAGATCTCGTATCGCGCATCGCCCGAACGGTCGGGCCAGATCCGCACGAGGCCGTCGCGTTCGCCCATCGGCACCGGTATCTCGCAGATGCCGAGCCCGGCCTTCATCGCCGCACGCAGCGTCAGGTTGGTGTTCAGCCGCGCGACGATGCGGCCGCCCGCCAGCGGCTCGCCGACGAAGGCGGGCACGGCCATCTTCGCGAGGTGCGGCTGGTACACGACGAGATCGTGCCCGGCGAACCGCTCGCCCGGCACCGGTTCGCCGTGGCGCCGCACGTAGTCGCGCGACGCGAACAGCCCCGTTTCCCAGCTCGCGAGACGGCGGGCGAGCAGGTCCGGATTGCGCGGCTTTACGGTGCGGATCGCGATGTCGGCTTCGCGCTTCGCGAGGTTGAGGACTTGCGTGGTCGTGTCGAGCATCACCGACACGTCCGGATGCTTCGCATGCAGGCGCTCGATCGCGGGCATCACGAATTCCTGCGCGAGCGCGTCGGTGGTCGACAGCTTCACCTCACCGGCGAGCCGCTTGTCCACGCCTTGCGCATGACGCACGAGATCGTGCGCGGATTGCTCCATGGCCTCGGCCGCGCGAATCGCGATCTTGCCGACGGGCGTCAGCGCATAGCCGTTCGACGTGCGCAGGAACAGCGTCGCGCCGAGCGCGTGCTCGAGCGCGGCGAGCCTGCGGCCCACGGTGGCCTGGTCGATGTCGAGTGCGCGCGCGGCGGCGCGTAACGTGCGTTCCCGATGCAGCGCGACGAAAACGCGTGCGTCGTCCCAATTCATGTGGCCCCCGGCATGATGCAAATTCGCATCATACGGCCGGCCGTTCTGCGCGTGTCAAGCGCGCGGTGCGCACGCGCCGGTGCGGCGGGCGGCCTGTTTCCTTCCGTTCAGCAATGACCCAGCGGCGCGGCCGTGCGCGCGACGTCGGCGATCCGCACGCTGCGGGACATACCGTAAACCTCGGCCTCCCGGCGTTCCGGCTCGCTGCTGGCCACCACCGCCGCGCATTCGCGCGGCACGCCGAGCGCCTGCAGCGCGACGTCGAACGGATGCTGGCTTGCGCCGACGGGCGCCTGGCGCGCATCCGCGACGACCACCGAGAAGCGGTCGAGGCTCGCCGAGCCGAACTGCCCCTCGAACATCGCGCTGAGCCGCGACGCGGGCAACGTCGTGACGAGGCCGAGGCGGTAGCCCTGCGCCGAAGCGTGGTCGAGCCACTGCTTGATCGTCTCGCGCTGCTGCTGTGATTCCCGCGAGTCCGGCGTTGCTTCGATCTGTTCAAACGCTGCGTCGAGTCTGGTGACGATGGCTTCGATGACCACGGGAATGTCCTCTCCAAGGAAGTGACGATCCGCCCGCTGACGGGAAAGCCACACCTTAGCTTCGAAACGGAATACAGAACCAATTAATCTTTTTAGCCGATTCATAGGATTCCGCTAATACGTTCGTTCGAGCGTCGATCATGGTGCACGGACATCGGCATCCCGCACAGGATCGGTGCGCATATCGGGCCGCGCGGGCGCGATATGCGACGCATGCGCGCCGCGCATGCGTCGCATGCGTGTGGCTCAATGCAGCTTGATCGACGGCTGGTTGCGGCTTTGCAGCCAGTGGCCGAGTGCCTGCAGCAGTGCGCGCGTCACGCCGTGCACGCTGAACAGGTGCTTGCGATAGAGGAACTTGTACAAGCCGCTCGCGGCGGGACCGTCGACGATCAGCGAACGCGAGCGCACGCCGAATTCCGTCTGGAACATCGCGCCGGCCTGCCCGAGCGACACGACGGTGCCCGCGTCGTGGAACGTGAAGCCTGCGACCGGCTTGCCGGCCAGGCGGCGCGCGAACGCCTGGCTCAGATACACGGCCTGCTGGTGCGCGACCTGCGCGCGCGGCGGCAGGAAGCCGTGCGCGCCGGCCGTCGGGCACGCCGCGCAGTCACCGAATGCATACACGTGCGGATCGTCCGGCGTCTGCAACGTGTCGGTCACGATCACCTGGTTCGCGCGGTTGAGCGCGACGCCGCCGATCAGCCGCAGCATCGCCGGGCCGGCCACGCCCGCGGCCCACAGCGTGATGTCGCTCGCGAGCCGCTCGCCCGTCGCGGTCGTGACCGCGTCCGGCCCGACTTCCGCCACGCGGGTGTCGGTCAGCACGTCGACGTGCAACTGCGCCAGTTGGGCTTGCGTGCGCGCGGAGATCCGTTCGTCCAGCACCGGCAGCACGCGCGGCGCGCCTTCGATCAGGCGAATGCGGACGTCGCGATCGGGCGTCAGCGCCTTGAAGCGGTACGCGGCGAGCTGGTTGCTCGCGTGCCGGAGCGCGGCGGCCAGCTCCACGCCGGTCGCGCCCGCGCCGATCACGTTGATCCACACCGGCGGCGCGGGCTGCTCGGGCTGCCGTTGCGCGAGATGATCGGCCTTCGCGCACGCGGCGAGAAACTTCCTGCGGAAATCCTCGGCCTGCTCGACGTTCTCGAGCGGCAGCGCATGGCGGGCCGCGCCCGGCACGTTGAAGAAATTCGTCACGCTGCCCACCGCGAGCACCAGGTCGTCGTAATGCACGTCGCGCTGCGGCAGGATTTCCGAGCCGTCGGCGTCGAGCACGGCGCCGATCGTCGCGACGCGTTGCGCGCGATCCACGTATTGCAGGTCGCCCTGGACGAACTGGAAACCATGGCGCTTCGCCTGCGCCGCATACTCGATCGTGTGGCTCGCCGGGTCGCGATGGCCGGACGCCGCTTCGTGCAGCAGCGGCTTCCAGAAATGCGTCGGAAACCGGTCGACGAGCACGACTTCCGCCAGGCCGCGCCGGCCCACGGTGTCGCCGAGGCGCGTCGCCAGTTGCAGGCCGCCGGCGCCGCCGCCGACGATCACGATGCGCGGCGCACGCGTGGCGTGCGCCGCTGCGGGGGGTGAGAGAGTGTTGGCCATGGGATGCTCCACGCGGGTTTCGTTTCGGATGACAGATTTCGAGATACGACGATATAGTTTCGAATCGGCTAAGACAATTTAATGTTTATAAGCGACTCATATGTATTCACTTATCGGAAAGACCGCCACCTTCCGGCAGTTGAAGGCGCTGGACATGGTCGCGCGGCTGGGCAGCGTGTCGCGCGCGGCGGAGGAGCTGAACCTCACGCAGCCGGCCGTGTCGCTGCAGATCCGGCTGCTGGAGCAGGCGGTGGGCGCGGCGCTGCTGCAGCGGGTGGGGCGCGGCGTCGAGCTGACCGCGGCCGGCGAGATCGTCGCCCGCTATGCGCGCGAGATCCTGCATCTGTGGAGCGAGGCGGGCGACGAGGTGGCGGCGCTCACGGGCGAGCTCGGCGGCACGCTGCGGATCGGCGCGATCACCACGGCGGAATACCTGATCCCGCCGCTGCTGGTGAAGTTCACCGCGACGCGCCCGCACGTGAAGACGTACTTCAAGGTCGGCAACCGCGAGGACATCATCCGCATGCTCGCCACGCATGAAATCGATCTCGCGGTGATGGGCAGCCCGCCGAAGGAGCTGCGCACGCATGCGGTCGAGTTCGCGAAGCATCCGATGGTGTTCGTCGCGTCGCCCGCGCATCCGTTGATGCAGCGCAAGCGCGTGTCGCTGAAGGATCTCGAATCGGCGCACCTGCTGGTGCGCGAGCGCGGCGCCGGCACGCGCACCACCGTGGAAAGCCTGTTCAAGTCGTCGGGCCACAAGTTTCATGTGGGCTCCGAACTGTCGAGCAACGAGGCGATCAAGCAGATGGCCGAGGCCGGGCTCGGCGTCGCGTTCCTGTCGCTGCACGCCTGCGCGCTCGAGCTGCGCACCGGGCTGCTGGGCCAGCTGCCGTATCCCGGCAACCCGATCGAGCGCGAATGGGTGGTGGTGACGCTCGCCGACCGGCGCATCTCGCAGGTGACGGGGCTGTTCCGCGACTTCCTGATCAAGCAGGGCGCGCCCGTCATCGACGGCGCGACCGTCGCGTTGCACGAGCGGCGGCGCAAATGACGCGCGCGGCGCCGGTCATCGGTTTCGCCGATGACTGAGATCGCCTCGCCGCCCCTACTCGCGCGCACGGCCGGCGGCTACGGTGACGGCAACGTCACTGCCGAGGCCACTCATGTCCAAGCTGAACCTGAAACTGCTGGGCCCCTGCCTGCTCGCGATCGCGATCGACGCGATGGGCTTCGGGCTCGCGTATCCGATCATGGCGGCGATCTTCGCCGACCCGCACGCGGGCGTGATCGGCGCCGATACGCCCGCGCATCTGCGCAACTTCTACCTGGGGCTCGGATACGGGATCTATCCGTTCTTCATGTTCTTCGGCTCGTCGCTGATGGGCGAGCTGTCCGACGGCTACGGCCGCCGCAGAATCCTGCTGCTGTGCGTGTTCGGCCTCGCGCTCGGCTACCTGCTGATGGCGCTCGGCGCGCTGCTGCCGAGCATCGCGCTGCTGCTCGCGGGGCGCGCGCTCAGCGGCCTGATGGCCGGCTGCCAGGGCATCGCGCAGGCCGCGATCGCCGACTTGAGCACGCCGGAGAACAAGGCGGTCAACATGAGCATCATGTCGGTCGCGTTCAGCGCGGGCGTGATCGTCGGCCCCGTGCTCGGCGGCGTCACCTCGGATCGCACGATCGCGCCGTTCTTCAACTACGGCACGCCGTTCCTGCTGGTCGCCGCGCTGTCCGTTGCGTGCGGGCTGTGGGTGCTGCGCTGTCATCGCGATGCGCTCGCGCCGGCCGGCGGCGCGCGGGTCGACCTGCTGCTGCCGGTGCGGATCGTCTGCGAGGCCGCGCTGCACGGCCGCATCGCGTGCCTGTCGGCCGTGTTCTTCCTGATGCAGGTCGGCTACGGCCTGTACCTGCAGACGATCATGCTGGTGCTGCAGACGCGCTTCCAGTACACGAGCGCGCAGCTCGGCCTGTTCAGCGGCCTGATCGGCGTGTGCTTCGTGTTCGGGCTCGTGGTGGTCGTGCGGCGGATGCTGAGGACGTCGGGCGTCGTCGAGATCGCGAAGACGGGGCTGCTCGTCGCCGGCCTCGGCCAGCTCGCGTCGGCGCTGTTCCCGCACGAAGGCGTGCTGTGGGGGCTCGGCATGCTGGTCGGCTGCTTCGACATGGTCGCGTACACGACGATGTACACGGCCTATTCGGACGCCGTCGACGAGGGGCGGCAGGGCTGGGCGCTCGGTGTCGCCGGCTCGGTGATGGCGATCGCGTGGGTCGTCACGGGCGTGCTCACGAACCTGCTGCCGGTGCTGGGCGAGCTCGGCCTGCTGGCGACGGGCGGCCTGAGCTTCATCGCGAGCTATGTCGTGATGACCTTGTATGGCCGCCGATGGCGCGCGCCGGCCGTGCGCATCGGCGCGCGCGCGTACGACTAGCGCCGGCGCGCTCAGCGCGTATAGTGCGCGGGCAGGGCGCGCGCGGCCTGCGCCGTTTCATCACCGGGGAACCTATGGACTTGCTAGCTGCGATGCGCATCTTCGTGCGGGTCGTCGAGCGCGGAAACCTGTCGAGAGCCGCGAAGGATCTCGGCCTCGGCCAGCCGGCCGTCAGCGAGCGCATCGAGCGGCTCGAGCGCCATCTCGGCGTGCGGCTGCTCCTGCGCAGCACGCGCGCGGTGTCGTGCACGGACGACGGCGCGCGGTTCTATCAGAAGAGCAAGGTCGTGCTCGACGCGGCGGACGAAGCGCAGGCCGCGGTGACGCATGGCGGCGACGCCGTGCGCGGGCGCATCCGGATCGCCGCGCCGCACGGGATCGGCGAGGTCGTGCTGCCCGCCCCGATGACCGCGCTGCGCGCACGCTACCCCGACCTGCGCGTCGACCTCGTGTTGAACGACGACGTCATCGACCCGGTGACCGAAGGCGTCGATATTTCGCTGCGGCTCGGCGCGTTGCGCGACGGCGGCTTCGTCGCGCGCCGGCTCGGCCATGTGCGCCGCGTGCTGGTTGCCGCGCGTTCTTACGTCGACACGCACGGCGCGCCGGACAGCCCCGCCGATCTCGCCGCGCATCCGTTCATACGCGTGGCGGGGCTGTTCGCCGACGGCCTGCTGCATTTCGCGCAGGCGGCGGACGCGGTGCGGCCCGCGCCGATCGATATCGTCTTCAGCGCGAGCCATTGGCGCCCGGCGTACGAGATGCTGCTCGGCGGCGCGGGCATCGGCGTGCTTCAGGAGCCGGTGTGCCGCGACGCGCTGGCGGACGGGCGGCTCGTCGAGCTGCTGCCGGGCCATGCGGTGCCCGGGTTCGACCTGCACGCGCTGTATCCGGTCGCGCGGCCGGTGCCGTCGAGGACGCGGGCCGTGATGGCGATCCTCGAAGCGCATCTGCAGCAGGCGCTGACGGAATCGCGGTCGCCCGCCGCAGCGAATGCCTGAAGCGCGCCCGCCGCTCAGACGAGCCCGAAATCGTCGTTGCTGTCGGGAATCGAGGCCAGCAACTGCGTGAAGCGGCGCCACGCGGCGATGCCGGGCATGCGCGCGGCGACTGCTGCGCACACGGTGCTGATGGTGGTGCCGGCACCGGTTCGTGAGGCAGGCGTGCGCAGCGCGGCGGCCGCCGTTTGCCGGGAGCAGCAAGCGTGCATGGCGAGCTCCGGAAGAGTCGGAATGCGCCGATCGTAGCGCGCGGCACGCGCATCGACGCGCATGTCCGGATCGCCGAGAACAGGAACGGATGATCCTTTTCGGCGGCGCCGGGCATGACGCGCCGACGGCAAGCGCGCGCACTGAAACGGCGGCACAATGCGCATTCGATTCGCGACTTGAGAGGGGATGCGATGAGCGATGCGACCCTGGCCGCGCACCCGGCCGCCGGCGTGCCGGTGATCCTGCGTTCCAGCGCCGAACGCGGGTGGCAAGGCTTCGGCGCGGCGCTGCTCGGCATTCGCGCGGGCACGTACCGGGTTCCGGCGGCCGACGACCACCGCGTCGGCGTGCACGTCGGCGCGCCGGTCCGCGCGAATTGTTCTTGCGACGGCAGCCGGCAGGCGCGCATCCAGGCGCACGGCGACGCCGACGTGATTCCCGCCGGGCTCCCCGGCCGCTGGACCGACGACGGCGACTGCCGGATCCTGCGCATTTCGATCAGCGACGCGTTCGCGCGCGCGACCTTCGACCAGCTGGAACTCAAGCCGTCACAGGCGCAGATCCGCTGCCGCATGCAGGTGCGCGATCCGCGGCTGCAGCACATCGCATGGGCGCTGTCCGCCGAGCTGGAGGCGGACGATGCGTCGGATCCGCTCTATGCGGAAAGCCTGTGCACGGCGCTGGTCGCGCGGCTTGCCGACGCCGCGCCGTCGTTTCGCGGCCGGCGGCACGCGCTCGCGCCGAAGGCCGCCGCGCGCGTGATCGACTACATCGAGGATCATCTCGACCAGCGTCTGACGCTGTCCGAACTTGCCGCGCTGGCGGCCATCAGCGTCCCGCATTTCAAGGTGCTGTTTCGCGAAACGCTCGGCATGCCCGTGCACCGCTACGTCGTGCAGCGGCGCGTCGAGCGCGCGAAGGCGCTGCTGCTCGAAGGCCGGCTCAGCGTCGGCCAGGTCGCGCTCGAGGCCGGGTTCGCGCACCAGAGCCATCTGGCTAGCTGGATGAACCGGCTGCTCGGCGTGACGCCGCGCGAGATTGCCCGGTCGGGCGCGCAGCACGCGGACGCGTGAGCGTTGCCTTCCGCGCGACGCATCCGGCCGCGCATCACGCGCGCGCCGGGCTCCACTGTCGATACCGCTGCGTCAGCTTGCGCATGCGCAGCTGGTCGAGCACGAGCGTCAACACCGCCGAATATCGGCGACGCGGCCGGCGTCCGGCCGCGATCGCGCGCAGGCGGCGCTTGACGAGCGCCATCGTGGCGAGCCCCGCGGCGGCCTTGTCGCGCCACCGGACATGCACGCCCGGCGCGTCGATCGCCTGGCCGCTGCGCCAGCGAGTCGGCAGGTCGGGCACGCACGCGAGCGCGGTGGCCATGCCGACCACCGCGACCCCTTCGGCGAGCACCGATTCGGCGACCGCCTGCCGGCGTATGCCGCCCGTCGTCATCACCGGCATCGTCGCGACGGCGGCGATGTCGCGCGCGAACGTCAGGAAATACGCTTCGCGGGCGAGCGTGCGGCCGTCCGCGGTGCGGCCTTGCATCGCCGGGCTTTCGTAGCTGCCGCCGGACAGCTCGACGAGATCGACGGCCTCGTCGTTGAGCCAGCGCACGATCTGCTTCGCATCGTCCTCGGAGAAGCCGCCGCGCTGGAAATCCGCGGAATTGAGCTTGACCGCGACGCCGAAGGTCCTGCCGACACGCGCGCGCACCGCGCGCACGATGGCCAACAGCAGTCGCGCGCGATGTTCCAGCGAGCCGCCCCAGTCGTCGCGGCGGCGGTTGGTCAGCGGCGACAGGAATTGCGACAGCAGGTAACCGTGCGCGGCATGGATCTGCACGCCGTCGAAGCCGGCCGCTTCGGCCGCCACGGCGGTATCGGCGAAGCGCTGGATCACCTCGTGGATCTCGGCCGCGGTCATTTCGCGCGGCGTCGCGAACAGCTTGCTGTGCTTGCCGAGATCGAGCGCCACGGCGGACGGCGCCCACGCCTCCCGGCCCATCGCCGCCATCACCTGCCGCCCCGGGTGGTTGATCTGCATCCACACGCGCGCACCGTGCGCCCGCGCGGCGGCCGCCCACGCGCGGAACGGCTCGAGCGGCGTGTTCCGCTCCAGCACGACGCCGCCCGGGCCCGTCAGCGCGCGGGCGTCGACCATCACGTTGCCGGTGATCAGCAGCCCCGTCCCGCCCGCGCCCCATGCGGCATAGAGGCGCCGCAGCGCGTCGCCGGGCAGCTGGCCGGCATCGGCGAGATTCTCCTCCATCGCGGCCTTCGCGATGCGGTTGGGCAGGGTGCTGCCATTGGGCAGCGTCAGCGGGGTAAAGAGGGAAGTCGTCATCGGATGACCTGTCTGGCGAATGCGATGTGCCTATACTAAGTTTCAAGTCAACTTGAAGGTCAAGCACGATGAAGATCGGAGAACTGGCCGCCCGGACCGGCATGACGACGTCCGCGATCCGCTTCTACGAACAGAGCGGGCTGCTGCCGCCGGCGGGACGGGGCCAGAACGGCTACCGGATCTACGACGAGGCCGCGGCCGAGCGGCTGCGGATGATCCAGCTCGCGCAGCGGCTCGGGTTCTCGCTGGTGGACATGCGCGCGGCGGCCGACGACATGGACGCGTTCTCGAAGGCGGGCCTGCTCGCCCGCCTCGACGCGCGCATGCGCGAGATCGACGCGATGCGCGCGCAACTGGACGGGCAACGGGCGGAACTGCACGCGATTCGCGCGACGCTCGAGGCCGAATGGGAGGCAGGGCAGTGCGTCAGCGTCGATCGCCTCGACCCGCCGGCCGACGCGCAGGCGGCCAAGCCGGGCCGCCGCCGGGCCGGGCGCGCGGCGCCCGCGCTCGAACAGGCGCGGCGCAGGAAGTCGGCCGGTTAGCGAGTGCCGAGCTAACGCCGTATCGGCGCCGCGACCGGATCGCTATCCGGGCTGCCGTTGCGCGCCGGCCCGGCCGGCGAGTGCCGCCGGGCCATCGTCGCCGGGCATGTTCGCGCGCCAGCCGAACCACACGAGCAGGCCGGCGAGCGCCTGCGCGGCCGCGATGAACGCGACGCAGCCGGCCCAGCCCCAGCGATGCCACGCAGGAACGGGCAGGATCGAACCGAGGCTGCCCCCGAAGTAATAGCAGGACAAATAGATGCCGATCGCCGTCGAGCGCGCGCCGGCCGCCTGCTGCGAGATGAACGCGTTCGCCGACGCCTGCTCGACGAACACCGCGGTGGAGCTGAGCGCGAGACCGGCCAGGATCACGGCGACGCTGTTCGACAGCGTCAGCAGCGCGCCGCCGATTGCGAGCAGCGCGGCGGCCAGCGCCAGATGCCGCGGCCCACGTTGCGCGGCGACCCGGCCCGCGAGCGGCGTGACGACGACGGCAACCAGAAACACCGCATAGATCGCGCCGATCGCGGCCGTGCCGAAGCCGAACGGCGCTTGCGCGAGCCGCAGGCCGACGAACGTGAAGGTGGCGACCTGCGACGCGAGCACGCACGCGCCGATCGCGAACGACGCGAGCAGCGGGCCGCGCGTCAGGCTCGCCCAGCCGGACGCGCGGGCGGCCGTCGCGCGCGAATGCAGGGCAGGCGAGGCATGCGGCGCCGGCAGGCACGCATGGATCGCGAGGCCGGCCGCGACACACAGCGCCGCGACGACGTCGAGCGCATGGCGCCAGCCCGCGACCGACGTGAGCGCATTGGTGACGAAGCGGCCCGCGAAACCGCCGAGCGTCGTGCCGGCGACGAACAGCGCGCTCACTTCCGTCGCCGCCTCGCGGCTGAACAGCTCGCCGATATAGGCGATCGCGATCGCGAAGATGAACGGCACCAGCACGCCCGCGGCGAACCGGGCCGCGAGGAACGACGGAAAGCTCGTCGCGTGCGCGGACCACGCGACCGGCAGCGCGACCGCCATCGCGGCGCACACGATCACGGTGCGGCGCGCGAAGCGCGCGGCGAGCGTGCCGACGAACGGAGCGATAATGGCGACGGCCAGCGTGGTGGCGCTGACGCCCTGGCCCGCGCGCTCCGCGCTCACGCCGAACGCCGCGGCGAGTTCGCGCAGGATGCCCTGGGTCGAATAGAGATTGAGAAAGGCGGCGAATCCGCACAGGAAGAAGGCGGTTCGGATCGTTCGGTGGTTCACGGATGATGCCCTGTCTGGTTCCCCGGACAGTCTGACGATCGCGCGGCCCGCGCGCCAATACCGATTTCGTCGCCATTGATACCGGAAAGACAAGAATGCTCGACCTGCGCCGCCTGCGCTATTTCGTGACCGTCGCGGACGAACTGCACTTCGGGCGCGCGGCGCTGCGCCTGCGCATCGCGCAGCCGCCGCTGACCCGCCATATCGCCGCGCTCGAGGCCGAGCTCGGCGTCCGGCTGTTCGAGCGCTCGACGCGCGCGGTGCGCCTCACGCCGGAAGGCGCGCTGTTCCTCGAACAGGCGTGCAGCGTGATCGACGCGGTCGGCGAGGCGGAGGCGACCGCGCGCAAGATGGCGCACGGGCTCGCCGGTCGCATCGTGATCGGCTATGCGAGTTCGATTCCGATGTCCGACGCGTTTCCGGATTGGGTGCGCCGCGCGAGCCGCAGCATGCCGGACGTGGAACTCGCGTTTCGCGAAGTGCCGACCACCGGCCAGCGGCAGCAGATCGCCGACGGCACGATGGACGTCGGCTTCGGCTGGGCCGCGGCGAATGCGCGTGACCTCGCGAACGACGCGCACGCGCGCATCCGCTCGCTCGTCGTTGCACAGGAGCCGCTCGTTGCCGCGGTGCCGGCGCACAGCCCTTATGCGAAGCGGGTGGATGTCGCATTCGCCGAGCTCGCCGCGGAGACGTTCGTGACGTTCCCGCCGGCGCTCGGTTCGGCGCTGAACGTCGCGCTGGAGGATCTGTGCGCGCAGGCGGGCGTCGTGCCGCGCGTGGGCGCGACCGCCGCGCAGATCACGACGCTGGTGTCGCTGGTCGCCGCCGAGCGCGGCGTCGCGATCGTGCCCGGCTTCACCGCGACGCTGCAACGCCCGGGCGTCGCGTACGTGCCGCTCGCCGCGCGCTACGTGGTCGACCAGATCGTGATGTGGCGCGAGCCGTTTGCGTCGGCGTGCATCGAGCGGTTCGTCGGGCTGGCGCAGGCGCCGGGTTAGTGCTCGCGCAGCCCGCGTCGGGCATCAGCGCTGCAGCCCCTTCTGCACGTACCACGACAGCGGCAGCGTCAGCAGCAGGAACGCCGCGAGCGCGATCAACGCGACGGGCACGCCCGCGAGGTCGCCGAGCCGGCCGAACACCACCGGCGCGAGCGCGCCGCCGCCGATGGTGCCCGTGTAGAACAGCGCGAACGCCTGGTCGCGCCGGCCGGGGCCGGCCAGTTCCGGCACCACGCCGTACAGCACCGACGACGTGCCGTTCAGCGCGAGCCCGAGCAGCGGCAGCATCGCCATCATCGCGACGAGCGGCGCGAACACCGCCAGCACGATCAGCAGCGACGTCGCGGATTCGGTCAGCCACACCGTCTTCATCATGCCGACGCGCGCGCCGAGATAGCCGCACAACAGCTTGCCGAACGCGCCGCCGACGAACAGCAGCGTCAGCGCGAGCCCGATGCCGGCCGTGCCGGCGCCCTTGCTTTTCAGCAGGAACGGCAGGAACGTGAGGAAGCCCATCCGCACCGCGCTGTCCAGCGTGCCGGTCGCGAGCAGCGCGCGCAGGCCGGCGGCCGAACCGTTGCCGGCCGCTGCGTTGGCGGCCTTCTCGCGCGCTGCGTGGGCGGTGCCGTTCGACGGAATCAGCCACCCCAGCAGCACCGCCGACACCACGCCGAGCACGCCGATCAGCGTGGCGCTCGTGCGCCACGTGACGACCGTCAGCAGCAGGCCGATCAGCCCCGGAATCAGCGTCTTGCCGATGTCGCCGGAGAAGTTGTATTGCGACAGCGCTTCCTTCACGCCGCCGCCGGCTTCGTACGCATCGGTGACCATCGACGATGCCAGCGGATGCTGCGTGCTCGCGCCGAGCCCGCCGAGCAGCAGCGCGATCAGCAGCACCGCGAGCCCGCCGGCCTGGCCCGCGACGAGATAGGCGAGGCCCGCGAGCGCGGTGCCGCCCACCAGCAGGCGCTTGCGCCCCCAGCGCCTGGCGGCGCGGCTCGCCAGCAGCTGGAAGCCGGCCATCGTGCCCGAATACGCGCCGCGCAACATCCCGATCTGCGCGTAGTTGATGCCGAATTGCGCCTGCCAGATCGGCAGCAGCACGTAGATGACGTCCGTCAGGCCGTCGTGCACCGCGTGCGCGCCGCAGGCGGCGATGAGCGAGCGGCGGCGCGCGGACGATGCAGATACGGGCGGCGCGGCGAAGGAGAGGTCGCCTTTCAGGTCGCTCATCGTTGTTCGGGTTCGGTGGGGCGAAAGCGTGTCATTTAATCAGAATTGTTCGGCACGCGCGCGGAAGGCACCGCGGCCGGCTCGATGCCGATGCAATCATCCTTGCCTGCTCGTTTCATCCGGACCTGCGCGCCGGCGCGGCCGGTGGTATCGACAATGGCCGCATGTTCATTTATCGGGAGCACATCGTGTTCGTGATCTTCGGCGCATCAGGCAATGTCGGCTATGCGAGCGCAACGGCACTGCGCGACGCGGGCCATCCCGTGCGCGCGGTCGTGCGCGACGCGCGTCATCGCGAACGGCTCGCGCGCCTGGGCTGCGAAGTGGTGCTGGCCGACCTGACCGACGCGCGCACGGTTGCGGCGGCGCTCGATGGCGCGCAGGGCGTGCAGATGCTGTGCCCGGTGCCCGTCGCGGACAGCGATCCCGCCGCGACGATGCGCCGGATGATCGACGTCGCGGCCGACGCGCTCGCCGCGCATCCGCCGCCGGCGTTGGTGGCGTTGTCGGACTACGGCGCGGAGCTCGATTTCGACACGGGCATCACGCGCCTGTTTCATGATCTCGAGGCACGGCTGAAGCCGCTCGCGACGCGCGTGACATTGCTGCGTTCCGCCGAGCACCTGCAGAACTGGGCGCGGATGCTGCCGGTCGCGCTTGCGACAGGCGTGCTGCCGAGCCTGCATCATCCGGTCGACAAGCGCTTTCCCGCGGTGTCGGCGCCGGATGTCGGCGTCGTCGCGGCCGCGCTGCTGCTCGACGGCGGGCGTGCCGACGGGCCGCGCGTGGTCAGCGTCGAAGGGCCGCGGCGCGTCAGCGTGCGCGAGATCGCCGACGCACTCGGCGTGGCCGCCGGGCGCACGATCGTCGCGCGCGAGCTGCCGCGTGACGCATGGGCCGGCACGCTGCTGCGCGCGGGCCTCTCCGAGCGTCACGCGCGCCTGATCACCGATCTGTACGACGTGCACAACGCGGGGCATATCGACGTCGAGGCCGGTGCGACCGAGCGGCGTTTCGGCAACACCGAGCCGGCGGCGGCGCTGGCGGCGCTCGTGCGGCGCGCGATGCAGTGAATGCGGTGGCGCGTGCGGTGAACGGCATCATCTGCGTGCCGGCGTTTTGTGCCATGATGCCGCGACGAGACGATCGTCCTGACTGCGATATCAGGGCGGTCGCATTTCCGCCGTCATCTCATTCCTGCCAGGAGCGCCCGTGAACGCAGCCGCTTCGAATACCACACCCGTCACCGCCGTCGGCACGTTCGACGTCCGGTTCGAACCCGCCGAGCCGACGCCCGCACCGGCCGGCGCCCCCGCGATCGCCCGCCATGGTCTCGACAAGACGTATCGCGGCGCGCTGCAGGGCCATGCGCGCGGCACGATGCTCAGCGCCGGCGAGCCGCAGGCCGGCGAGGCCGTGTACACCGCGCTCGAATCGTTCAGCGGCACGCTGGACGGCCGCAGCGGCGGTTTCGCGCTGGCCCACTTCGGGCAACTCGATGCCGGCGTGAAGGAGCTGCGCATCGTGATCGTGCCGGGCTCAGGCACGGGGGCGCTGGTCGGCATCCGCGGCGAGCTGCAGATTCGCAACGAAGGCGACCAGCATCACTACGTGCTGACGTACCGGATCGAATAGATTCTCCGACGCTCGGCAACGCGGGGATGCGCCGCGTTCAGGAACTGATCCGCAGATAGCCGTCGACCACCGCGACGCGCACGCCGCTACCCGTCGACAACGATGCCGATCCCTCCGGAAACGGATGAACGGGCGCATCGGTGGGCCGCCATGCATGGCGTTGCAATAGCTCCCGGTAGCCGCCGCGGATCACGAAGCCGCCGCACTTGCGCGCATACGCGTCGCGGCGCATCCGGTATGCGCGCGGCAGGTCGTACCACGGCAGCGCGGGCAGGTCGTGATGCACGAGATGAAAGTTGTTGTTCAGGTACAGCAGCCGCATCGCGAAGCCGGCCTCGTTGATCGCGATGCGCGCCTTCGGATGACGGGCCGCGCGATGCTCGTAGAGCGAGCGGATCATCGCGAGCGACTGCGCGGGCCACGTGATCGCCAGCAGGTAATACCACCACGGCACGCCGATCGCGTGCTGCAGCCACGCGAGCAGCGCGACGACGCACGCGACGTGCGTGATCCACATCGGCAGCTGACGCAGGTCGCCGCGCCGCAGTGCGGCGAACGACGCGGCCAGCATCGCGGCGACGCCGGCCGGCGGGCCGACGACGAGCCGCCCGACGAAGGTCTTGCGCGCGACGTGCAGCGCACGCCGCCAGCGCGGCAGCGCCGCCCAGCGCTGCGGCGACACGTAGTTGGTTTCCGGATCGACGCCGGGCACGGTGAGATCGTCGTCGCGGTGATGGTCGAGATGCGTGTCGCGATACAGCGTGTACGGATACCAGACCGACAGCGGCGGATAGCCGAGCAGCCGGTTCACGCGCGCGGAGCGCGTTGGGTGGCCGTGCAGCAGTTCGTGCTGCAGCGACAAGTGCCACGCGCAGAGCAGGACCAGCGGCGGCGTCGCGGCGGCCAGCGGCAGATGGCCCGCCCGCACGAGCAGCAGCACGCCGAGCCAGCCGCCGTAGATCGCGACGATCAGCAGCCAGGTCGGCCACTCGGTGCGGGCGGTGAAGCGGGCGCCGAGCGCCGCGATCGCGCGTGCGTGGTCGACGTCGAAGTATTCAGCCATGTACGGGACCGGCGAGCAGCGTGATCGGCGAGGATTGGAAAGGAAACCGAACTTTAACCAATCGGCGCGCGGCGGCAAATCAATGGATTGGCATGTGCTTATCGCGATCGGTCAGAACGATGCCCGCCGCGGGTTCGACGGAAATGGGTGCGCGATCGGAGGGGCGGCGGGCCTTGCATGCCGGTATCCAACGCGCGCTCCGACGTGCGTAGAATGCCTGCATGAACCGCTGGATCGCCGGACTGCCGATGTACAACGTGACGCCGCGCCACGCCGCGCTGTGGCGCGCGCTGCTGCGCGACGCGCTCGACGCGTTCGCGCGGGCGGGCGGCCCGTCCGGCGTCACGCTGCTCGACGAGCCGTTCGGCGAGCTGGGGCCGTTCTGGCGGCGGGAGGATCTGCTGCTGTCGCAGACCTGCGGCTTTCCGTTCCGCATGCTCGGGCTCGGCGAGGTCGTGCACCTGATCGCGACGCCCCGGTTCGATGCGCAAGGCTGCGACGGCGCGCGCTATTGCAGCATGCTCGTCGTGTCGGCGCGCGCGCATGCGGCCGGCGCGACGACGCTTGCCGCATGCCGCGGCCTGCGCGCGGCCTTTAACGGGGACGATTCTCACAGCGGGATGAACGCGTTCCGGCATGCGGTGGCGCCGCATGCGCGCGACGGACGCTTCTTCGCGTCGGTGGCGCGATTCGGCTCGCATCTGAACGTGTTGCGCGCGCTCGGCGCGGGGGAGGCCGACTGCGCGGCGATCGACTGCGTGACGTTTGCCTATGTGCGCGATGCGCTGCCCGATGTGCTGCGCGACGTGCGCGCGATCGGCACGACCGCGCCTGCGCCGGGCCTGCCGCTGATCGCGTCGCGCGCGCTCGGCGACGCGCAGGCAGCGCTGCTGCGCGATGCGCTCGATACGGCAGTCGAAGCGGATGCCGCTCGCGCACAAGCGCTCAGGTTGCGCGGGTTCGAGCGGCTCACGCCGGATGACTACGCGGTCATCGAACGGTTCGCGGCCGAGGCTGCTGGATATGGCTATCCGGAGCTGGCTTGACGCGTTGAATTGCGTCGCGCCGCCGGAGCGGGCATCGACAGGCGAGCCCCGCCCGCCGATGCATGACACCTTTATTCGTCGTCGTCCATCAGACGAACCTTCACCCGCTTGCCCTTGATCTTGCCGGCATTGAGCTTGCGCAGCGCATCGCGCGCGATGCCGCGCTCGACCGCGACGTAGGTCGAGAACTCGGTCACGTTGATCTTGCCGATCTGCGCGCCGCTGAAGCCCGCATCGCCGGTGAGCGCGCCGAGCACGTCGCCGGGGCGGATCTTGTCCTTGCGCCCGCCGAGGATCTGCAGCGTTTCCATCGGCGGCAGCAGCGGTTCGTTGCCGTCGGCCTTCAGCTCGGCGAGCGGATGCCATTCGACGTCGCGCTTCTGCGCCTGCTCGATCCCGCCGACGCGCCCCATCTCGTCCATGCTCGCGAGGCTCAGCGCCCAGCCTTCCTGGTCCGCGCGGCCCGTGCGGCCGATGCGGTGCACGTGCACTTCGGGGTCGGGCGTCACGTCGACGTTGATCACCGCTTCGAGCTGTGCGATATCGAGGCCGCGCGCGGCGACGTCGGTTGCGACCAGCACCGAGCAGCTGCGGTTCGCGAACTGGATCAGCACCTGGTCGCGCTCGCGCTGTTCGAGCTCGCCGTGCAGCGCAAGCGCATGAAAGCCCTGCGCGTGCAGCACGTCGAGCAGGTCGCGGCATTGCTGCTTCGTGTTGCAGAACGCGATCGTGCTCACCGGGCGATAGTGGTTCAGCAGCAGGCCGACCGCGTGCAGCCGCTCGTTCTCGGTCACTTCGTAGAAGCGCTGGCGGATCTTGCTGTCGTCGTGGCGCTCCGCGAGCTTCACTTCCTTCGGGTTGCGCAGGAACTGCTGGCTCAGCTTCGCGATGCCGTCCGGATAGGTCGCGGAGAACAGCAGCGTCTGACGCGTCGTCGGGCATTGGCGCGCGACCTTCGCGATGTCGTCGAAGAAGCCCATGTCGAGCATCCGGTCCGCTTCGTCGAGCACGAGCGTGTTCAGCGCGTCGAGCGACAGGTGGCCGCGGTCGAGGTGATCCATGATGCGGCCCGGCGTGCCGACGATGATGTGCGCGCCGTGCTCGAGGCTCTGCGATTGCGGCCGCATCGGCGTGCCGCCGCACAGCGTCAGCACCTTGATGTTTTCCTCGGCGCGCGCGAGGCGGCGCACTTCCTGCGTGACCTGGTCGGCGAGCTCGCGCGTCGGGCACAGCACCATCGCCTGCACGTCGAAGCGGCGCGCGTCGAGGCGCGCGAGCAGCGCGAGCGAGAAGGCGGCGGTCTTGCCGCTGCCGGTCTTCGCCTGCGCGATCAGGTCGTGGCCCGCGAGCGCGATCGGCAGGCTCGCGGCCTGGATCGGCGTCATCTCGGCATAGCCGAGCTGCGCGAGATTGGCGAGCGTCGCGGGCGTGAGCGGCAGCGCGCTGAAGGGCGTGGCGGTCGGTTGGCTCATGTCAGGACAGGTCTCCGAGGTAAGGGCGGCCTTCCATCTGTTCGTAGACGACGGTGCCGTCTTCGGCTTCGAAGCGCTCGAGATAGTTGCGCGCGCCGCACAGCGGGCAGCGGAACAGCAGCCCCTGGCCTTCGTCCTTGATGACGACGTCGGATTCTTCCCACTGCGTGCCGCAGCTCTGGTTTCGGCAAGTAAACACGGTTTATCTCCAGCTGAATTCGGTTGCGCGCCCCCTGCGCGTGTCGGGGCGGGGGCGCCGGCGTTGCGCGGCCGTGGCGCGCGGCATCCGCTGAGGGGCGGGCGCGGCGCGGCCGTTCGCGTGACGGTTCGTCGGGGTGGAAGGTGGATCGGCCGGCGATCGGCGGATCGCGCGTGGCGCAATTCTAGCGGATACGGCGGCCGGCCCGGCGGGTTCGCGCCCGCCGCGCCCAATGAAAAACGGCCGCCCGGCCCGGGCTGCGCCCCGCTTCGCGGAGGCAACCCGTGCCGGAACGGCCGTTCCGGGCGGCGCGGCGCGCCTTCAGCGCATCACAGCGCCATGTCGTTCGCCGCCTTGGCCGGGCGGGCCGGCTGGGCCGGCGCGGCGGCCGCGCCTGCATGCGCGGGCGCGCTCAGGTCGATCGTCGGCGGCGTCGTGAGCTGCAGCACGTCGCTCGTCGCGTTCCATTCTTCCTGGACCTTCGCCGGGCTGTCGTTCAGCTTCGTGCCGTAGCTCGGCACGATCTGCTTGATCTTCTGCTGCCAGGCAGGCGTCGCGACCTTGTCCTTGAACACCTTCTCGAGCAGGCTCAGCATGATCGGCGCGGCGGTCGACGCGCCCGGCGATGCGCCGAGCAGGCCCGCGATGCTGCCGTCCTGCGACGCGACGATTTCGGTGCCGAGCTTCAGCACGCCGCCCTTCACCGGGTCGCGCTTGATGATCTGCACGCGCTGGCCGGCCTGCCACAGGCGCCAGTCTTCCTTCTTCGCGTTCGGGAAGTATTCCTTCAGCGCGTTGAAGCGGTCCTCGTCGGACAGCATCAGCTGGCCGGCCAGGTACTGGACGAGCGGGAACTCGTCGACGCCCACGCGCATCATCGGCGCCACGTTGTGCGTGTTGGTGCTGGTCAGCAGGTCGAAGTACGAGCCGTTCTTCAGGAACTTGGTCGAGAACGTCGCGAACGGCCCGAACAGGATGATCTTCTTGCCGTCGATGATGCGCGTGTCGAGGTGCGGCACCGACATCGGCGGCGAGCCGACCGACGCCTTGCCGTACGCCTTCGCGAGGTGCTGCTTCACGACTTCCGGGTTGTCCGTCACGAGGAACGAGCCGCCGACCGGGAATGCGCCGTAGTCCTTCGCTTCAGGGATGCCCGACGCCTGCAGCAGGTGCAGCGCGCCGCCGCCCGCGCCGATGAACACGAACTTCGCGTCGATGTCCTGCGGCGCTTCGTTCGAGTGCAGCTTCACCCACGACACGTGCCACGTGCCGTCGGCGTTGCGCTTGATCTCGCGCACTTCGCTCGACAGCGACAGCGTGAAGTTCGGCTGGCGCTGCAGGTAGCCGACGAACTGGCGGGTGATCTCGCCGAAGTTCACGTCGGTGCCGATCGGTGTCCAGGTGGCGGCGACCTTCTGCTTGCGGTCGCGGCCTTCCATCATCAGCGGCACCCACTGCTTGATCTGGTCGTAGTCTTCCGAGTACTGCATGCCGCGGAACAGCGGGCTCGCCTGCAGCGCGTCGTAGCGCTTCTTCAGGTAGCGGACGTTGTCGTCGCCCCACACGAAGCTCATGTGCGGCGTCGAGTTGATGAACGAGCGCGGGTTCTTCAGCACGCCCTGCTTCACTTGCCACGCCCAGAACTGGCGCGAGATCTGGAACGACTCGTTGATCTGGATGGCCTTCGAGATGTCGATCTTGCCGTCCGGCTTTTCCGGCGTGTAGTTGAGCTCGGCGAGCGCGGAGTGGCCGGTGCCCGCGTTGTTCCAGCCGTTCGAGCTTTCCTGCGCGACGCCGTCGAGGCGCTCGACCATCGTCATCGACCAGCTCGGTTCGAGCTCGTGCAGCCAGACGCCCAGCGTCGAGCTCATGATGCCGCCGCCCACCAGCAGGACGTCGACCTTCTTGGTGTCGGCCGCATGCGCGGACGACGCGGCTACGCACAGCGCGAGCCCCGACAGCATTACCCGTAACGTTTTGATCACAGCAGATCCCTTTTTCAACTTGAATGCATCGATTTGCCACGCCGTCCGGCCGGGGCGGAATGCCGGCGCCTGCGCGTGTCGACCGGGGCCGGTGCGCGCATCCGGATATCCGGATCGCGAATCCGGGATTCCGGATTGACGCGGGAAGCCGTTGCATTTGCGCACGCGAAGCCGCTGCGAAGGACACCTTCGATGCGGTTCGCGGCAGGCAGGCAATCGCCTGCATCGCGCGGGCGCGCAACGCGCCGAGGCCCTTGCGGCAAGCCTGAGCGGTTGGGGTTTCAGGCTGCGTCGGAAAGGGCCGCACGCGGCGCTTCTGCCGGGGGCGGGGTGGCAAGGGGCGCGTAATATAACCGAACTCGATTGCCGTGTCGCAGAGGGAAAATAGCCTTGTTTTTGTGGGGTTTTTTTGTGTCCGGGTTTCCGGAATGGGGGGCGGCAGGCGGGTTGATCGAAGCGCTGCCGCGCATGCCGATCGATGCCTTGGGGCCCGATCGGAATCCGTCGAAAGCGGCAGCGTGAGGCGGGGATGAGAATGGCCGCGGCGAACCGCGGCAGGGTCACTTTACGGAACCCGAACCGCTCCGGCAAAACTGCGCGAACGCCTCCGCCGAATTCGCGAAGCCCTTCTGTTTCGCGAGTTCCCACGGCCGTTCACACTGCCCGGTCGATTCGCACCATGCGTAGCCGGCCGAGCCGATGCAGCCATGCGCGTCGCGATCGCCGCCGACGATCGGTGCGGAGGACTGCGCAGGCGGAGTCGGTTGTGCCGCACATGCACTCAATGCAAACACGATTGCAGCGGCAAGAGAAACCGACGGGATGAAACGTTTCATGAGGTCATGCTCCGTGAAATAGGAAAAAGGTATCGTGCCACCGCCGCTCACGCCTCCGGCACCGGCAGCCGCGACGAGAACTTCACCTCGCGCAACGCGAGGCTCGATTGAATCGACGAAATACCCGCCTGCCGCCGCAGCACGCGTTCGACGAACTCGGCATACGCATCGAGATCCGTCGCGACGACTTGCAGCACGTAATCGGCGGCGCCGGTGATCTTGTGACACGAAAGTACTTCGTCGTGCTTGCGGATCACGGTTTCGAAATTGTCGGCGGATTTGTCGGAATGCATGTTGAACGTGACGAGCACGAACGCGAACACGTTCATGCCGAGCGCGCGCCGGTCGAGGTTCGCCTGGTAGCCGGTGATCACGCCTTCGTCCTCGAGGCGCTTGCGGCGGCGCCAGCAGGGTGTCACGCTCAACGACAGCTTCTCGCCGAGCGTCGCGTTGGAGAGCGCGCCGTCTTCCTGCAGCAGGCGCAGCATGGCGCGGTCGACGCCGTCCATTTCTGCCTTTGGGCGATTTTTGCTCATTTCGTCCGTTCCGTAGTCGGTTTGCACAAAAGTGTACGAAACGGCAGAGCGAAAAGCAAAGCTATTGCTGCTCCTCGCCAATAAACTGTTGCTTACCCTTACCGCAACAGCCCACCATGCTCACGATCTACAGCAGCGATCATCAACTGCACCGCGGCGTCGAACTGAAGGACGGCGCCATCACCGATTCGTTCGAGAACCCCCTGCGCGCCGAAACGGTGCTCGCGCAAGTCCGCGCGAGCGGCCTCGGCGACGTGGTCGCGCCGCGCGCATTCGACCGCGCGTGCTATGCCGGCGCGCACAGCCGGCGCTATGTCGATTTCCTCGCCGGCGCTTGGGACGAATGGCGCGCGACCGGCCGCACCTGCCAGGCGCTGCCGCTCGTGTGGCCCGTGCGCGCGATGCCGTCCGGCGCGACGCCGCCCGCGTTCATCGACGGCAAGCTCGGCTTCTTCGCGATGGACGCCGGTTCGCCGATCAACGCCGGCACGTGGGCCGCGGCCAGCGCGAGCGCGAATTCGGCGCTGACCGGCGCCGAACTACTGTCCAACGGCACGCGCGCGGCATTCGCGCTGTGCCGCCCGCCCGGCCACCACGCCGGCCGCGAGTACATGGGCGGCTACTGCTACCTGAACAACGCGGCGATCGCGGCCCAGCACGCGATCGCGCGCGGCGCGGCGCGCGTCGCCGTGCTCGACGTCGATTTCCACCACGGCAACGGCACGCAGGACATCTTCTACGACCGCGCGGACGTGCTGTTCGTGTCGATTCACGGCGAGCCGCCGGTGTCGTATCCGTACTTCTCCGGCTACGCGGACGAGCGCGGCACGGGTGCGGGCGAGGGCTTCAACCTGAACCTGCCGCTGCCGAAGGGCACCGCGTGGAGCGGCTACGACGCAGCGCTCGGCCGCGCGGCGGCCGCGATCGCCGCGCATGCGCCCGACGTGCTCGTCGTGTCGCTCGGCGTCGACACGTTCGAGCACGACCCGATCAGCCACTTCCGCCTGCGCTCGCAGGACTACCTGCGGATCGGCGAGGCGCTCGCGCGCCTGAGCCTGCCGACACTGTTCGTGATGGAAGGCGGGTACATGGTCGACGAGATCGGCATCAATGCGGTCAACGTGCTGCTGGGATTCGAAGGCCGCGCGTGAGCGCCGCGCCGTGACCGGTTCGGCGGCGGCTGCGCAGGCCGCCGCAATCAAAGGAGCAGTTAGCATGACGAGATATCTGGATGTGACGAGCGTCTCGACGCTCGTGACCGAAGTCGGGATCACGCAGGTCCTGACGACGATGGCTTCCTACATCGAGCAGGACTATCGCCGCTGGGAGACGTTCGAGAAGACCGCGCGCCTCGCGAGCCATTCGACCGATGGCGTGATCGAGCTGATGCCGACCTCCGATGCCCGGCTGTATTCGTTCAAGTACGTGAACGGGCATCCGAAGAACACCCGCGCCGACCTGCTGACGGTGATGGCGTTCGGCGTGCTCGCCGACGTCGATACCGGCTACCCGCTGCTGCTCAGCGAAATGACGCTGACGACGGCGATCCGCACCGCGGCGACGTCCGCGCTGGTCGCGCGCTTCCTCGCGCGGCCCGATGCGCGCGCGATGGCGCTGATCGGCAACGGCGCGCAAAGCGAGTTCCAGGCGATCGCGTTCCACGACATGCTCGGCATCGACGAGCTGCGCGTGTTCGACATCGATCCGGCCGCCACCGACAAGCTCGCGCGCAACCTCGCGCCGTTCGCGGGCCTGCGCGTGATCCGCTGCGCGTCGGCGGCCGACGCGGTGCGCGGTGCGGATATCGTGACCACCGTGACCGCCGACAAGACCAACGCGACGATCCTGACGCCCGACATGATCGAGGACGGCATGCACGTCAATGCGGTCGGCGGCGATTGCCCGGGCAAGACCGAGCTGCATGCGGACGTGCTGCGGCGTGCGCGCGTGGTCGTCGAATACGAGCCGCAGACGCGCATCGAAGGCGACATCCAGCAGATGCCGGCGGATTTCCCGGTGGTGGAGTTCCAGCGGATCGTGTCCGGCGCGCAGCGCGGCCGCGAAACCGATGCGCAGGTGACGGTGTTCGACTCGGTCGGCTTCGCGCTAGAGGATTTCTCGGCGCTGCGCTACCTGAACGCGGCCGCGCGCGAACGCGATATCGGCATCGAGCTGGACCTGATCCCGACGCCGCGCGATCCGAAGAACCTGTACGGCGTCGCGGCGGGCAGCGAGATGCGCACGGCGTCGAGCGTCGCGGACCGCGTGCTGCTCGCGGCGCTGCGGCATTGAGAACGTATCCGACACAACAACGCTTCCCCATCAGGAGAGAGACATGCTTCGACATCACAAGACAACGGCGGCCGCAGCCGTCGCGATGGCGTGCGCACTGCCCGCGCACGCGGACGAGATCGTGAGGATCGGCCACGTCGCGCCGCTGACCGGCGCGATCGCGCATCTCGGCAAGGACAGCGAGAACGGCGCGCGGCTCGCCGTCGAGGAGATCAACGCGAAAGGCCTCGTGATCGGCGGCACGAAAGTGATGCTGCAGCTCGATCCGCAGGACGACGCCGGCGACCCGCGCACCGCGACGCAGGTCGCGCAGCGGCTCGTCGACGACAAGGTGGCGGGCGTGGTCGGCCATCACAATTCCGGCACGTCGATCCCGGCGTCGCGCGTGTACCGCGACGCCGGCATCGTGCAGATCTCGCAGGCGGCCACCAATCCCGTGTACACGCAGCAGGGCTTCAAGACGACGTACCGGGTGGTCGCGACCGACGCGCAGCAGGGGCCGGCGCTGGCCATGTTCGCCGCGAAGCGGATGAACATCCGGACGGTGGCGGTGATCGACGATGCGACCGCGTACGGGCAGGGGCTCGCGACCGAATTCGAGAAGGCGGCGCAGGCGGCCGGCGTGAAGGTCGTGTCGCGCGACGCGACGAACGACAAGGCGATCGATTTCCGCGCGATCCTCACGAAGATCAAGGGCGCGAATCCGGACGCGATCATGTACGGCGGCATGGACGCGACCGGCGGCCCGCTCGCGAAGCAGGCGCGGCAGCTCGGCCTGCGCGCGAAGATCCTCGGCGGCGACGGCGTATGCTCGACCGACCTGCCGAAGCTCGCGGGCGCGGCGGCGGACAACGTCGTGTGCTCGGAAGCCGGCATCGCGCTCGAGAAGATGCCGGGCGGCGCGGCGTTCGCGAAGCGCTACGAGGCGCGCTTCCATCAGCCGATGCAGGTGTATGCGCCGTTCTCGTACGACGCCGTCTACATCATCGTGGATGCGATGAAGCGCGCGAATTCGACGTCCGCCGCGAAGGTGCTCGCCGCGATGCCGGCCACCGACTATCGCGGCGTGATCGGCGACACGAGCTTCACGCCGCAAGGCGACTTGAAGCACGGCGCGATCTCCGTGTTCTCGTACAAGGACGGCAAGAAGGTGCTGCTCGACATCGTCAGGATGTGACGCTCGCGCGCCTGCGTCGCGAACGCGCCGGTTAACGGTGACGTTGGGTTACAGCGCGCGGGTGCGCGGGCCGTCGGCGCTGCGCCCCGCATCGTGCACGATGTGCAGCTCGCGCGTGCGGATCGGCGTCGCGCAATCGGCATCGGCGAGCGCCTTGCGCACCTGGCGCGCGAGGCGCCAGCGCAGCGCCCAGAACGTGTCCGTATGCGTCCAGACGCGCATGTTCGCGACCGCGGTGCTGTCGTCGAAGCGCATCACCATCACGTCCGGAGCCGGGTCCTGAAGCACGTCGGGATCGGCGTCGGCCAGTGCGCGCAGCGCGTCGAGCGCGCGGTCGATGTCGTCGCGCACGGAGACTTCGACTTCGAGATCGAGGCGGCGCGTCGGGTTGCGCGTGTAGTTGCGAATCGGGCTGCCCCACAGCGCGCTGTTCGGCACGTACTCGCAGATGCCGTCCGGTTTCGTCAGGCGCGTCATGAACAGGCCGACCTCGTCGATGGTGCCCGCGACCCCCGCGCCGCCGTCGATGTAGTCGCCCACCTTGAACGGCCGCAGCAGCAGGAGCATGATGCCGGCCGCGATGTTCTGCATCGTGCCTTGCAGCGCCAGCCCGATCGCGAGGCCGGCCGCGCCGAGCACGGCCACGATGCTGGCGGTTTCGATGCCGAGCTGCGACAGCGCGCCGACGATCGCGACGATGCGGATGCCCCACACGGCGACGTCGCACAGAATCGGCCGCAGCGTGTCGTCCACGCGCTCCTTGTTCGCGAGCAGGCGGCTCAGCCAGTTGCCGATGCGTTTCGACAGCCACCAGCCGGCGATGAGCAGCGCAAGGCCGGCGCAGAGCCGGAGGGAGAAGGTGGACAGCGCATTCCACAGGAACGTCCAGCGTTCCGGATGAAAGTGATCGAGCAACATGGGGGGATTCGGACTCCTTTGACTTCAGACATCGAATGGCGCGCGGCGGCTTGCCGCATTTGCGCAGGCGCTACGCAGCCGTTCGCGCGCCGGCGACCCTCGACTGTACACGGAGCATGGGGTTTCGCTTGTACGGATAAGGTCGCATCCTGTTCAGATGCGCTGGAAATATGCCATTTCGTTCGTGTCCTATTGGTTTAAATTTCAAATTAGTACGAGTCATATTAAGCCGCTTAAGTCAGGCCGATACACTCGAATTCGAATAGCCGGAGCATGACGGTGGTCCCGTTGCATTGCCCGGCAGCCTTCCGATTCTTCATTGATAGCGAGTGATGACGCCATGCGGTTTGATCTGCGTTCCCGTCTCGCACGCGAACGAGGTCAACCCGCACAACGCGGCGCCGCCTGCCTGCCGTTTCGCCGCGCGCTGCTGTGCGGCATCGTCGCGGCAGCCTGGCTTGCCGGCGCGCAAGGCGCGGTAGCACAGGCGTCTCACGATGCCGTGTCATTCGCGCCCGCCATGGCGGTGACGGCAGACCTCGTCGACGTGCCTTTTTTCCATTCCGCCCGCACCGTGTGGGGCGGCTTGCGCGCGATGTCGGCCAAGCCGTTCGACGCCGCGGCTGACGCACAGGCCGCGAGCGCCGACCCCCACGGCCCGGTCGCGCGTTTCGGCGCATGCGCACCCTACAGCGTGCTCTGCGACGCGGCGCGCGATGCGATCGAACGCAATTATGCGGCCCGGTTCGACTACGGCCTTGCGTCCCCGCTGCCCGCAACGGATGGACCGGCAGCGTTCAAGCCGCGTTCCGGCGAACTGGCGTCCGGCGAGCCGTTCACGCTGGCCGAGCCGAACAGCGGCACGCGGATCGGCGCGATCGCCGGCAGCCTGCAGGCATCGCTGGCGAGCGCCGATCTGCCGGCCGGCGTGGCCGGGCAGATCTCCCGCATGCTGGCGGGTCGAGTCGACGTGACGCAGCGCGGCTGGACCGGCGACGCATTCCGCGTGGCATTCGATGCGGACGACGACGCGACCCTTCAGGGCGGCCCGCGCGTGACGGCGCTCGATCTGCGCTTTCGCGGCCAGCAACTGTCGGCTGTATGGTTTGCTGCCGGGGCGGGAGCGCCCGGTGGCTATTACGATCTCGACGGCAGGCCGTTCGCCGGTTCCCGGTTCGTGATGCCGGTCGACGCGACGCGTGTGAGCTCCCGCTTCGGCGCACGGGTGCATCCGGTGACGGGCGCGACGCACGTGCATTCCGGCGTCGATCTGGCCGCGCCGGCGGGCCGGGCCGTCCATGCGTCGGAGAGCGGCACGGTGTCGTTCATCGGTACCGAACCGCGTGGCTACGGCAAGTATGTGGTGGTGCGTCATGATGCCGGCTATACGTCGTACTACGCGCATCTGTCCGCATTCGAGCCGGCGTTGCGCATCGGCGCGCGGGTCGCACGCGGTCATCGTGTCGGCGCGGTCGGCAGCACTGGCACGGCGACGGGCCCGCATCTGCATTTCGAGGTTCGGCGGCACAACCGGCCCGTCGATGCGCTCGCGCTGATGCAGGCGTCTAGCGAGGCGGCGCTGAAGGGCGAACAGCGCGTGGTGTTCGATCGCGTGGCCGGGCAGGCTCGCATGCGTCTGGCCGCGGCGTCGTGGTCGCCGTCGTTCGCGGTGTTGGAGGCTGCAGGCGTGAATGCGGGTTGATCGTTCGGTTTGCCCGGGAATGAAGGTCGGTCAGCGGCTCGTTTCAACGCGTCGAGGATGCGTGGCCTGTGACTCGTGACGCTCGGAAACGGTGTGTGCAACGCGATCCGTCAACGCGGCGCTCAGGGGCCGAAGTGCTGCATCATCGTGTCCTTCAGCCGCGCGGCGGTCAGCTCGCCCATGTGCGATTCGACGAGGTTGCCGTTCGCATCGAAGAAGAGCGTCGTCGGCAGTCCGCGCGACCCGTACGCATGCATCGCGCGCATCGCGCGGTCGAGCAGCACGTGATCGAAGCGCAAGCCTTGCTGTTCGAGGAACGCGCGCACGGCTTGCGCGTCTTCGCCCTGGTTGAGCATCAGCACCGCGACGCCCGGATGATCTTGCTGCGCCTGCGCGAGGATCGGCATTTCGCGGCGGCACGGCGGGCACCAGGTGGCCCACAGGTTCACGACGGCAGGCCGGCCGGCAAAGCGTTGCGGCGGAACGGGCGTTGCGTCGAGCGCTTCGAGCCGCATCGCGGCGAGCGGCGGCGCGCCGTGCTGCAGCGTCGCCAGCGTGCCCTGCGCGATGCCCCATGCCGCCAGGCCAGCGGCGATGCCGATCCATGCCGGGCGGCGCAGCGCGGGCAGGCGGCGCAAGCGCCAGCCGGCGAACGCGAGGCCGGCCGCGATGCCGATGCGCCAGTCGAAGCCGCCGTCGCCGAACGCGACGAGCGAGCGGGGCGCGGCCGCGTAGTCGGACCACCACTGCGCGACATAAGCGACGCGCGCGGCGATCAGGCCGAGCAGCAGCGCGTCGACGATCAGGCTCGATGCCGTCTTGTGCTGGCCGTCCGGCGGGCGGCGCTGGATGAAACGGGCAACGAGCCACGCGAGCAGCGCGGCGGCGGCAACCGCGACGACGCGGATCGAGAAGGGACCGATGCTCAACATGAGAAGGAAAACTCAGGACGTGATCGACGCGGACATGCGGCGATTCGACATCACGTCATGCGAACGGGTTCCCTTCACGACGCCGCCGGGCTAACGCGGCAACACCTTCCTGTAGACCACGAACCCGCTTTTCTCCGCGACGGTGTCGTACAGCCGCATCGCCGTGCGATTGGTTTCGTGCGTCTGCCAGTACACGCGCTCGGCCCCATGTTGCGCGGCGACCTCGTATACGGCCTCGATCAGCGCGCGCCCCACACCCTTGCCGCGTTCGCTTTCGAGCGTGAACAAATCCTGCAGATAGCAGGTCGGGCCGGCCAGCGTCGTGCTGCGGTGGTACAGGAAATGCACGAGCCCGACGAGCGCGCCGTTGCGTTCGGCGACCAGCGCATGCACGGGCTCGTAGCCGTCGAAGAAACGCGACCACGTGAGCTTCGTCACGTCGAGCGGCAGCGCCGTCGCGTCGAAGCGGCCGTAGAAGCGGTTGTAGCCGTCCCAGAGCGGCAGCCAGGCAGGGTAGTCGTCCGGCTTGACGGGGCGTACGGTCAGGCTGGCATCGGTAGCGTTCATGGGTGTCGACCTCGCGATGGCATGGAGCAGACACTTACGATAGACAATTCGTGGCACCATGTGTAGACCCATGTCATCCACCATACCTGGAGCCACGATGGACTACGGCGTCTTGCTGTCGACGTTCGAACGCGAAACCGGACGGCGCGCGGCCGCGCGGATGTCGCAGCAGCACCGGCTGTACGCGTGCCTGCGCACCGCGATTCTCGACGGCCGGATCGCGGAGGGTGCGCGTCTCGCGCCGTCGCGCACGCTCGCCGACGAACTCGGCATCGCGCGCAATTCGGTGCTGTATGCGTATGAGCGGCTCGCGGCGGAAGGCTTCGTGATCGGCACGCGCCAGGGCACGGTGGTCGCGCACGTGGGCCTGCGCGACGCGCCGGCCGCGGCCGCTGCCACCGCGGCAACCGTCGACGCGAGCGCTGATGCAAGCGCCGACGTCGCGCGGCTATCGCGACGCGTGGCGCACGTCGAGCGCACGGCCGAAGGCATCGACGAATCGCTGCCGTTCGTGCCGGGCACGCCCGCGCTGGACGAATTCCCGCTCGCGCAATGGCGGCGCTGCGTCGAGCGCGCGTGGCGCGACGCCGTGCCCGCGCAGCTCGGCTACCAGCCCGCCGCCGGCGACGCGACGCTGCGCGACGCGATCGCCGGCTACCTGCGCGTGTCGCGCGGGGTGCGTTGCGACGCGGAGCAGATCGTCGTCACCGACGGCACGCAGAACGCGCTGGACCTGTGCGCGCGTGCGCTGGCCGACGCCGGCGACATCGCCTGGATCGAGAATCCCGGCTACCACGGCGCGCGCAATGCGTTCCTGGCCGCCGACCTGCGCGTCGTGCCGATCGGCGTCGATGCCGAGGGCCTCGCGCCGCATCCGGACGACTGGCGCGCACGCACGCCGAAGCTCGTCTACATCACGCCGTCGCACCAGTATCCGCTCGGCGCGGTGATGAGCCTCGAGCGGCGGCTCGCGCTGGTCGCGCAGGCGCGCGCGGCGGGCGCGTGGATCGTCGAGGACGACTACGACAGCGAGTTTCGTCATCACGGCGCGCCGCTCGCGGCGGTGCAGGGCCTCGCCAACGATGCGCCGGTGATCTATCTCGGCACCTTCAGCAAGGTGATGTTTCCGGCGCTGCGGATCGGTTTCCTGGTCGCGCCGCCGGCGCTCGCGCGCGCGTTGCGCGAGACGGCCGGCGCGCTGATGCTGCACGGGCGTGCGATCGAGCAGCGCGCGCTGGCGGATTTCATCGACGCGGGGCATTTCACGCGTCACCTGCGGCGCATGCGCAGGCTCTACGCGGAGCGGCGCGCCGCGCTGCAGGACGCGCTCGAGCGGCACCTGCGCACGCAGCTGACGGTATCCGGCGGCGCGGGCGGCATGCACCTGTCCGCGCGGCTCGACGGGCCGGTGGCGGATACGGCGCTCTGCCGCGTCGCGCAGGCGCACGGGTTGATCCTGCGGCCGTTGTCGTCGTTCTGCCTGCCGGGGACGGAGCAGGGCTACAACGGCCTCGTGCTCGGCTATGGCGGCGTGCCGGCCGCGCAGATGGACCGGCTGGCGCGGTGCATCGGCGAGATGATCGAGCGGGTGCTGGCGAACCGGTGACGGCGGCCGGGCGGGGCGCCGCACTGTGACGAACAGATGACGAATGCGTGACGCGCCTTCATGCCGCCACAGGTGTTGCCGCTTGCGTCGGAACGGTCAGAACGCGGCCACGCTCGCCAGGTGGGCGAACTTGCGGCTGCTCAGCAGCTTGACGATGGTCTGCGTCGATATGCTCGTGGGCAGCGACGCGACGTCGGCCGGCTCGAACCAGCGGCAATGCACGATCTCGTTGCGCGGCCGGGGCGCGGCATCGATCAGCACGTCGGTCACGAACACGTGATGCAGCTTCGCGAGGCCGCCAAACTGGAACGCGTATTCGATCGGCAGGTCCGACAGCCCCGTCTCCTCCCACAACTCGCGATGCGCGGCGTCGAGCGGCGATTCGCGGCGCTTGACGGTGCCGCCCGGCAGGGCCCAGCGGGAGGTCGTGCGGGCGACGAGCAGAATGCGCGAGCCTTGGCGGCACACGATGGTGGCGCGGTCTCGGGGAAGGGCGGAGGCATCGGGGCGGATGGGCATGATGAGGCGTATGCGATCGGCTGGCGGCTGCCGTGGATGACAGCGGCAATCATGACACGTCGCGGCGATCGCGGGGGCACGATTTGACAATGCTTTGGGAACGCAAGATGCGTTCCCATCGCGGGCGCGTGCGCGCGCGTGCGGCATCGGCGAGCGGCCCGGGTCAGGGAAAGCACGGAGTCGGCGCGGCGGGCCGATTCCGCGCACCGGCAAGCGCTTGAGCGGCCCGCCCGGAAATATCGCAAAATGACCGGCTCGCCGTCTGTCCCGATCCGCTCCACGTCTCCCGAAGGCGGCGCGCACGTGCTTCGCACGTCTCCTTGACCCACCTCCCTGCAAGGACACCCATGTCGACCCAACCCCGTGAACTGCTGAAGGCCGCCGATATCGCGAACATGGAAGCGACGCGCGCGGTTCATCCGCTGAACCCGAACGCGGTGCGCCTCAAGAAGTCGGTGGGCGACCTGACCGGGCTCACGCAGCTCGGCGTTCACCTGATCACGCTGATGCCCGGCCACGAGTCGGCCGAATACCACCGGCACCTGTACGAAGAGGAGTGCGTGTATGTGCTGTCCGGCAACGGGACGGTGACGATCGGCGAGCAGCGGGCCGACATCGCGCCGGGCGATTTCCTCGGCTTCGCACGCGGCGGCGACGCGCACACGGTGCAGAACACGGGCGATGCGCCGCTCGTGCTGCTCGTCGCCGGGCAGCGGCTCGAGCACGACGTGTGCGACTATCCGCGCGCCGGCAAACGGCTGTATATGGCGGGCGAGCGCTATAGCTACGTGGACCTGCCCACGACGGACGCCGAATGAGCGCGCACGACACCGCGCCTGTCGCGCTCGTCACCGGCTCCACGTCGGGCATCGGCGCCGCGATCGCGCGGCGGCTGTCGGCGCAAGGCTATGCGGTGGTGCTGCATTCGCGGCAGTCGGCCGACACGGGGCAGGCGATGGCGCGCGAACTCGGTGCGGCGGCCTACCTGCAGGCCGACCTGGCCGACGACGCGGCGCGCGTGCGGCTGGTGCGCGACGCGGTTGCGCTGTGGGGGCGGCTCGACGTGCTGGTCAACAACGCGGGGATCAGCCGCGTGATTCCGCACGACGATCTCGCGGCCGCCACGCCCGCGATCTGGCAGGAACTGCATGAAGTCAACGTGATCGCGCCGTTCCGGCTGGTCGCCGAAGCGCAGCCGGCGCTGGCCGAGGCCGCGTCGCGCGGGCGGCCCGGCTGCGTGGTGAACGTCAGCTCGCATGCGGGCGTGCGGCCGAAGGGCGCGTCGATTCCGTACGCGGCGACGAAGGCGGCGCTCAACCACATGACGCGCCTGCTCGCGCTGTCGCTGGCGCCGGCGATTCGCGTCAATGCGGTTGCGCCGGGGCTCGTCGATACGCCGCTCACCGCCGGCTGGACGCACGCGCAGCAACTCTGGCGCGACCGCGCGCCGATGCGCCGCGCGGCGATGCCGGACGACGTCGCGCAGACGGTCGCGATGCTCGTCGCGTCGGACTACATGACGGGCGAGATCGTGATGCTCGACGGGGGATTGAACCTGACGTGACGCGACGGGGCGGCGTTGTGCGCAGACGCGGATGCACGGAGGCACGGAGACGCGGAGGCACGGAGACGCGGAGGCACGGAGACGCGGAGACGCGGAGACGCGGAGACGCGGAGACGCGGAGACGCGGAGACGCGGAGACGCGGAGACACGGAGACACGGAGACGCCGCCGGCCAGCCACGCATCCGCATCGCGCCTGCACCGGCCGAGGCCGCCTACCGGAATGCGCGCTCAGCCGAGGCTCGACCGCAGCCGCGCGAGCGCGCCGTCATGCGTGCGCTCGAACTTCAGCGGCGTCACGGCGATATACCCTTCGCGGAGTGCGACCGTTTCCGAATCCGCATCGTCGTCGCGCGGTGCGCGCGCGAGCTTCAGCCAGTGATATTCGATGTCGCGCGGGTCGCGATCCGACACGATCTCGACGCCCTGCAGCGTGCCGGCGCCCTGGTTCGTCACCTTCAACCCGCGCACGTCCTCTGCGGGGCGGGCGGGGAAGTTCACGTTGAGGCACGCGTCGCTGTCCCAGCCGGCGGCGACCAGCCGCCGAATGACGTCCGGCGCGTGCGCGAGCGCCGTGTTCCACGGCACCGCGTTGCGATCGGTGAACGCCTGGCTCAGCGCGATGGCCGGCACGCCGACCAGCATGCTCGTCATCGCGGCGCCGACCGTGCCGGAAAACACCGTTTCGGTGCCGAGGTTCGCGCCGCGATTCACGCCGGACAGCACGACGTCGGGCCGCGCGTCCTTCATCAGGTGGCTGACCGCGATCGCGACGCAGTCGCCGGGCGTGCCGCGCACGGCGAAGCGGCGTTCGCCCTTGCGATGCACGCGCAGCGGTTCGTGCAGGCTCAGCGAATGCGACGTGCCGCTCTGGTCTTCCGCCGGCGCGACGATCCACACTTCGCGCGCCAACTGCGTGGCAACCTGTTCGAGCGCGTCAAGGCCGGGGGCGTCGATTCCGTCGTCGTTGGTGAGCAGGACGCGGTCGAACAGCGGGCGGGCTTCTTGCATCGGAGCGATCCTCGAGGAGATGGGCCGTGACAGGCGAAAGGCATCGTGACGTACAGCCGCAAGGCTAGCATCCCGATGCGCGGGCTGTCGTGTCGCGCCGACGTCCGGATGAAAAAACGGGCGCATTGCGCGCCCGTTCGCCGGTTGATGTGCCGCGTACACGCCGGCGCGACCGGCGCGTTGCGGCGGGGCGGATCGGCTTATCCGAGCAGATGCCGCAGCACGCCGGCCGCGACGACGCCGATCGTCACCGTCGGCAGGATCGACAGGCGGGTGGCGGCCAGCAGCGTGATCGCCAGCGCGAGCAGGTCGGCCGGGCGATCCGACACGAACGCCGGCGCGATCACCGAGATCAGCACGCAGCCGGGCACGTTCTCCATCACGGCCGTCATGCGCGGGCTGAGCGTGCGGTTGCGCAGCGCGACGTAGCCGAGGATGCGCGACAGGTAGGTGGTCGCCGCCATCAGCACGATGGTGGCGACGGTGTGGAAATCAGGCATCGCGCGGCTCCCACAGCAACGCGGCGGCGAGCCCCGCGCAGGCGCCGGCGGCCACGTACCATGCGCCGGGCACGGCCAGATGCGTGGCTGCCGCGACCACGAGGCTCACGAACCACGGCCGGCTCGCGCGCACGCCTTTCCACATGCCCTTCAGCAGCACCAGGAAGACGGCCGTGAACGCCATGTCGAAGCCGTAGCGCTCGACGTCGCCGATGGTCGGCCCGAGCGCGGCGCCGAGCGTGGTCATCGAGATCCAGGTCAGGTAGAGGCCGGCGGCGATGCCCGCGTAGTACGCGACGCTGATGTGGTCGGCCGATCGCCGCCGCGCGTCGGCGAGCGACATCGCCCAGCTCTCGTCGCACATGAAGAACAGCGCGGCGAACGCGCGCCGGCGCGGCAGGCGCCGGATGTACGGCGCGAACGCGGCGCCCATCAGGATGTGGCGGGAATTCACCAGGAACGACATCGCGACGATCAGCGCGATGTGCGGCGGCGACGCCCACAGGCGGATCGCCGCGAACTCGGAGCCGCCGCCGAAATTCAGGCCGGTCAGCATCGGCACTTCGAGCAGGCTCAGCCCCTTCTGCGCGGCCTGCGCGCCCAGCACCAGCGCGAACGGAATGAAACCCAGCATGACGGGCAGCGCCGCACGCAACCCGCGGCCCATCTCGATGACAAAAGCGGGCCGCTCGCGCAGCCCGGACGACGTTGAAACGCTACTGCTCATTACTCCTCCTTCGGGGGGAGGAATTGTCTGCTTTTTTGACTCGAATCGGGTTGCGTTGTGGCCACTTATTTTGGAGAATTTGGCATCGAACGCGCGCTGCGCGGATTTTTTGGAATTGGATGCCAATGAAGCTTGACGCCATCGACCGCCGGATCCTCAGTGCGCTCCAGCGCGACGGCCGCATGCAGAACGTCGAACTTGCCCACGAGGTCGGGCTGTCGCCGTCGCCGTGCCTGCGGCGCGTGCGGCTGCTCGAGGAGGCGGGCGTGATCGAGAAGTACGTGGCGGTGCTGAACCCGGCGAAGGTCGGCAAGGCGCTGACGATCTTCGCGCGCGTGTGGCTGAAAGGGCAGGACGCCGACACCGTGAACCGCTTCGCCGACGCCGTCCAGCAGATGCCGGAAGTGGTCGAGTGTCACCTGATGGCCGGCGATTGCGATTTCCTGCTGCGCATCGTCGCGGCCGACATCGACGAATACCGGCGCTTCCAGATGGAATACCTGACGCGCATCCCCGGCGTGCAGAGCGTGAAGACCGACATCCCGATGCAGAAGATCAAGCTGACGTCGGCGCTGCCGACGTAGCGCGGCGCGGGCGTGCGGCGGTGCATCGACGAACGGTCACGGGCGGGTGACAATCGACCGATAAACTATCGCGGTAATACGCCGCTTCGCACGTCCCGCATGGGGGGCCGTGCGACGTTCGATGCACAGGCAACTAACGGTCAATATCGACGTGATCGGCCAGACGGCGCTGCGCGCTAGGTCCTGCGCCGGCACGGATGCGTTTCTTCTTGTCGGGCGACTCATGCAGCCATTCAACAATCCGTGGAATTCGCTGGAAATCGTCAAGCTGGTGCTGGGCGTGCTGACACCGTTGTCGGTGGCCGGCCTTGGCTGGTTCGTCGCGCGCCGGCTGAAACGGCTCGAACTCGTGCAGTGGACCAACCAGAAGCTGATCGAGAAGCGCCTCGCGCTCTACGACGCGGTGGCGCCGCAGCTCAACGCGCTGCTGTGCTTCTACACGTGGATCGGCTACTGGAAGGACATCTCGCCCGACGACGTGATTCGCGCGAAGCGCGAACTCGACCGCACGTTCCACATCTACCGCTACCTGTTCGACGATCACGTGTACGACGCGTATCACGCGTATATCCACGCGCTGTTCGAGATGCACACGGGTGCCGGGCAGGATGCGCGAATCCGTTCGCTGATCGAAACGGCGGACGGCGATCGCACGCGGCACGCAACCTATGTGTGGAACCCCGCGTGGCATGCGCGGTTCGCGACAGTGAACGTCGTCGACCGCGCCGAAGTGCGCGACCGCTATACGCGGTTGATGGAGGTGCTGCGCGTGTCGCTGGGCGCGAATCGGTGACGATGGCGCGGCATCGCGCGCAGGTCGGCGCTCAGGTCCGCCCCGCCGCCGCGAGCCGTGCGGCGAGCCCGACGAACACGGTGCCGAGCAGGTATTGCGGCAGCTTCGACGGGCGGCGGCGCGCGCCGATCCGCCGGCTCAGCCGGCTTGCGGACACGATCACCGCGCCGTTGACCACGAGGCCGATCAGGTTGAGCACTGTCGCGAGCACGAGGATCTGCACGGCGATCGAGCCGTGCTCCGGCCGGATGAACTGCGGGAACAGCGCGAGTACGAACAGCGCCATCTTCGGGTTGAGCAGGTTGGACGTCAGGCCCTGGCGGAAGATCGCCGCGGTGGAGTGGCGGCGCTGCGACGCGACCGGCGACAGCGCCGTCGGATCCGCGCGGAACGTCTTCCACGCGAGATACAGCAGATAGGCGGCGCCAGCGAAACGCACGACGTCGTACGCGATCGGCACCACGAGAAAAAGCTGAGACAACCCGAGCGCGGCGGCGAGCGCATGACAGTAGGTGCCGGCCTGGATGCCCGCGAGCGTCGCGAATCCGGCACGCCGGCCCTGGCTCACGCTGCGGGACGCGATCAGCAGCATGTCGGGGCCGGGCGTGGCGGTCAGCGCGAGACATGCGCCGGAGAAAAGCGCGAGCGTGGAGAGATCGATCATGGCGGGCCCTTGCGCGGGAGCGGTGTAAAGGGAGGTCAGAATGGGGGGGACGCAACGGCGCAGTTTGACAGCGGCGAGCAATGACTCGATGTCAGCGTGCGTCAGGCGTCGATGATCCGCAACGCCCGAGAATATGTCAATCCGCGCGATTGGGACGAAGGGGTATCGGCCGCGCTGCTGAAGTACGACGCAAACGTCTGCTGCACCGGTGCGTCGGCCGGGACGGGTTACAAGCAGTTTGGCGCAGGGGTATCGGGCGGCATCGTCGCTTATGGCGGAGTCGCTTGCCGTCTCCTCGAGCGTGCGAATCGTGAGCTAGCGATAGAACGCGCGCGCAAGCGGCAAACATTGGCATTCGTCGCCTGCCACATTCCATTGATCGAAGTGATCCGCCTTTTCGGTGCCGGGAATACAGTGGGCGCGATCGCTGCACAGCTTCATCGTAGCAAGCAGACCATCAATTCGCACAAGACGAGCGCCATGAAGAAGCGCGGAATCACGCGTGAGGTCGCCCTGATCCGCTATGTCGATGCGGTAATATTCGCGGATTCGCCCGCGTCGAGCCCGTCGCATACGAAGGAATTACGGGCGCGGATCCTGCGCGATCGCATGAAGCTCGCGCGACACCACTGACTCGCTCACCTATCGCGTATCGGGCCATGGCGGATGAAACAGGATCCCGCGCGAATGGTCGGCTTGCAGTACGTGACGATTGCCACAAATGAAGCGCATGCAAGAAAAACTGAAACGACACGGCGCGCGAATTGCGGCCGCGGGTCGAAAGCCATTCGAACCGGACCGCGTCCGGCGTCAACAGCAAATCCTGTTGTATGGCAGCGGCGTGGCAATCACGGTGTTCATCCTGGCGTGCACGGTGCTCGTCGCGCGACTCGAAGTGCTGGGTTACTTCACGCAGGTGCGCGGGGAGTTTCTGAAGCGAGAGGCTCAACTGCACGCCGAGTTGATGTCGACTCGATTGTTGTTCGGCCAAATGATCAATGCTTCGCAGGGGCGCTGGATTGCTGCGGAGCCAGTCTCGAACGAGATATTGCGAAAGTTCACCGACGGCAGGGGGCGGGTCATTGCATACCGGCAAGGCCAGCCCTGGTTCGTCGAGATGGTCAATATCACGCCGGAGCATCCCGCGAGTCAGTATGCGCATTATCTTTCGATGTTTTTGCCGCATTTCAAGGTCGCTGCAACTCAGACTCCGACCGACAAAGGTCTATCCGGTTATGTGATCGCGACGAACGACGAATTCCTCGGCGTACTCGGTACCGATCTCGCGGCGCCTGCGCTCGCCCTGCCTGAGGGATTCTCGCTCAAGTCGCTGATGCAACAAGTCACACCGTCGAACGTGAATCTCCATGCCGGATCTCAAGACACCGCCGACAGGAAGGCTCTCGTGGTCGAGAGCCGCGTCGATCCGCTGTTGGGGCACCGCGTGCTGAGCTTTGCGCAGCGCATGTACGACGACAAGGGGCGCCAGTTTGCCTGGGCGGTCATAAACTGTCGTGCGCGTGTCGGCGACATTCTGGCATCGCCATCCGTCGACGAAAAATATGCACTGGTCGATGCACGAGCCAACGTGCTGGCCGGTACTGCGCCGAGCCGAGAAATGATAGCCAAGGCGATCGACTACGCGCGCGTCCCGTATGGCGACCAGGTGACCGCACGCCGCGTCGGCACCCGTTTCGTCATTGGGGACTACTTGCCCGGCTCCGATCTCATGATGATCGCGACGTTTTCTTGGCAGAGCGTTGCGGCGGCCGTATTCAAGACCGTCAGCCTGACGGCCGGAATTGCGTTGTTTGCGATTTCGATTCTCTGGATCGGGCTCGTTCGCTTCGACCTGGGGGCATTGCGTCCCGCGAACCGCCGGGCGATTCGATTGATCGAAAGCGAGGCACTCAACCGTAAGTTGATTCGTGCGGCTCCTGCCGGAATCATCTTGCTGTCGTTGGCAGACGGCGAGACGATGGTACGCAACGATGCTGTTCTTCCGTACGAAAACACAGGTTCGGGTTTGCCGCTCGGCAAACGAATCTGGCACGCGTATCAGGAGGGAATGCGGGCGCCTGATGCACGGCGCTTCATGATGCGGGAGCTGGCTGTCGACCTGGCCGGTCAAGAGGCGGTCTATCTTGCCGTGAACATCGTGCGAACGCGATATCGTGGCGTCGACGTACTGCTTTGCACGCTGGTCGATATCACCGCCCGAAAGCAGATGGAAGGAAAACTGCGCGAGGCACGCGAGGCCGCCGAGTATGCAAACAAGGCGAAGTCGACGTTTCTTGCGACGATGAGCCACGAGATCCGCACGCCGCTCAACGCGATCGTCGGCAACCTTGAACTGATGGAACGCGCCGAGATATCCGCGCCGTTGCGGCGCCGGCTCGGGACGATCATGTCGTCGTCGGACGCGTTGCTGCGCGTGATCAACGACGTGCTCGACCTGTCGAAGGCCGAATCGAACCAGATGGTGCTGGAACATATCGCCTTCGACCTGCGCGCGTTGTTGCGCGACGTCGCCGCGATCTTCCGGCCGCTTGCCGATGCGAAACATCTGGCGCTCATATGCCGTCTTTCTCCGGAGTTGGCCGATGGCTACGTTGGGGACCCGGTGCGACTCAGGCAGGTCGTCACGAATCTTGTCAGCAATGCGATCAAATTCACGGAGCACGGCACCGTGACGGTGGACGCGCGGCTCTCGCCGATCGAGGCCGGTACTCGGCGTGTCGAGCTTGTCGTCAGCGACACGGGCGTCGGCATTCCCGAGGAGAGCATGTCGACGCTGTTTGACGTTTACATTCAGGCCGATGCGTCGACATATCGACGTTTCGGGGGCACCGGGCTCGGCTTGCCGCTGTGCAAACGTATCGTCGGGCTGATGGACGGCGAATTGTCCGTCGACAGTCGTTTCGGCGAAGGCTCGAATTTCGTTGTCACGCTACCGTTGCCGGATGCACCGCGCGGCTGGCGCGCCGAGCTGTCGGATCTCGACGCGTGCCTGGGCCCGGCGTACGGTGTCGGTATCGACGATGGCCCGACGGCGGATGAAACCGGCGGGGAGCGACGCGTTGGCGGCGAGCCGATCCGCGTGCTGGTCGCCGAGGATCATCCTGCGAGCCGCGCGCTGCTGCGCGACCAGCTTGACGCGCTCGGCTACGATGCGACGATCGTCGCCAACGGCATCGAGGCGATGCGGGCATACTTCGAGCAGCCGTACGATATCGTGTTGACCGATCTCGGGATGCCGGAACTCGACGGCTTCGCGCTCGCGAATTTTCTTCGCGAACAGGGCGCGCGGGTGCCCGTGATCGCGATGACCGCCCATGCGACCGACGAAGATCGCCGGCGCTGCGAGAAGGCGGGCGCCGTGGAGGTCGTGCTGAAGCCGCTGTCGATCGGCGCACTCAATGCAGTATTGCGTCGGCATGCGGGGCATGACATCGTTGCGTCCGCATCGCAGGGAAGCCCGGAGCGCGAATTGGAGATAACCGACGAGATTCGCCAGACACTACTCGCATCGACGCGGCACTCGCTCGCGGCAATCGAGGCAGCGCTGACGAGCGGCGATACGGACATCGTCCGGGTCGAGCTTCATTCGATGCGAGGCGGCTTCGCGCTGGTCCGGGATGTCGATGCACGGGACGCATGCGCGCGCGCCGAGTCGACTTTGCGCGACGACGGCCTCGATGCGCTCAATCGGATCTGGTCTTCGATCGAAGCAGCGGTCACGCTCGCGCTCAGGCGTCTGGCGAGCGGAGATGCGCAAGTTGATTCGCCCTAAGCGCAACAGGGCGGATTGCACGCGGGGCGTGCCGGACGATGATTCGGCATGCCTTCGCGCCCACTGAAAAAGATGAGCGTGCCGCACTTTCTTGTGCGGCACCGCTGTCCCGCCAGTCGCTCAGCCCTTCGCGACGACGTCGATCCGCAGCGCTTCGCCACCGGCGACGATCGCGAGCAGCCGATCGACGTTCGGATGTGCGCCCGGACGGTTGCGTGCGTCGGCCGTATGTTCGGCGAACACGGCGAGCCCATGCTCGGCGGCCTTCGCATCGAGCGTGCCGAACGCCTGCTTCAGATAGTTGTACACCGCGAGCGAGCCCTGCTTGCCCGGTTGGTTCTCGATGCTGGCGGCCACGTCGCCGTTTGCACCGACGAGATCGATGCGTGCGATGCCGTCGATGGCCGGCAGTTGCGCGAGGTTGTCCTTGAATACTGCGGTCGGTTGAATCACTGAAAACACTCCGTCGGTTCGATAAGAGGCAGGGCGGCCTGTATCTTATCCGATCGGGCGCGGCGAGCCGGATGAGCCGATAGAGCCGGCTGCCATCGCGAGCCGCAGCCCGCCAGCGCCGCCGCCGCACACATTGCGGATCAAGTTCAGCGTGGTCTGGGAGCTGGCCGCGAGGCCGAGCACACAGCGCCAGCCGAGCCAGAACGCGGACGATATCGGCGCGAAATTGACGGTGCTGATCGGCACGACGGGCGTGCCGAAATAGAGGATGTTCGGTTCGCTGACGCGATGCGGGGCGCTCATGGCGGTGTCCTTCGAATGACGGATCGGGCTTCATGCTGATCCGCCCCAGGCCGGCCGGCGCTCCGATTCTTGCGACGTCGTTCGCGCCCGCTACCCGAGCAGCCGCTCCATGAGCGCGCCGAGCTCGCGCAAATGCACGGGCTTCGGCAGGAACGCGTCGAACCCCGTGCGGTTCGCGTCGAGCGCGGCCGATTCGTATGCGCTGACGCCAAGGATCGCCGTGCGCCGGAGCCCGTTCCCCGGCGACGCCGCGCGCAGCCGCTTCGCGACATCCAGCCCGCTCAGGTCGGGCAGCTCGAGGTCGAGCAGCACGATGTCGTAGCGGCGCTCGGCGAACCGCGCGATGCCTTCGCGGCCGGTGCCGCACAAATCCGCGGAGATCCCCAGCGCGGCCAGCATCGAGCCGAGCGTCTCGCGCGCATTGTCGTTGTCGTCGACCACCAGCGCGCGCCGGTCGCGCAGCGTCTCGGCGTGCGGCCACGCGGGCGCGTCGCCCGACGGCTCGCCGGTGTCCGGCACGTCGACCGGCAGCGTCACGACGAATTCGCTGCCTTCCCCGACCACGCTGCGCACGTCGACGTGCCCGCGCAGCGTCGTCACGATCTCGCGCACCACGGCGAGGCCCATGCCGATGCCGTCCACGTGCAGGCCCGCCGCGTCGTTCGCGCGGTAGAACGGCTCGAAGATCTTCCGCAGATGCGGCTTCGCGATGCCCGCGCCGGTGTCGCGCACGGCGATCTCGAGCTGCGGGCCGTCGGCCGTGTCGACCAGGGTCGCGGCCACGGCGATCGAGCCGCCGTTCGTGTACTTGACCGAGTTCTCGACCAGGTTCGACAGCACCTGCTGCAGCAGCTTGCGATCCGAGCGGATCGCGAGGCCGGGCGGCTCGACGCGCTGCGACACCGCGATCCGCTTGCCGGCGATCTTCTCGCGCAGCGGTTCGAGCACGTCGGCGAGCAGCGGCGCGAGGCTGACGACTTCCGGGTTCGCGCGGCGCGTGGTGGCGCGCAGCTTGATGTAGTCGGTGAGCTCCCGCACCAGCGCTTCGAGCGACGATGCGGAATTCTGCAGCCGCCGGATCGTCTTCAGGTTCGGCTCCGACTGCGGCCGCGCGAGCAGGATCTCGATCGATCCGCAGATCGCCTGCAGCGGCGTGCGCAGCTCGTGGCTGACCATGCCGAGGAACGCGTTCTTCGCCTCGACCATCTCGAACGCGCGGTCCGACGCCTTCTTCTCGGCCTCGAGCGCCGCATGCTGTCGTTCGAGCAGATCGTCCCGCGTGCGCACCGTGTAGAACAGCAGCATGAACAGCGCGCACAGCATCACGCCGAGTATGCCGCCGAGGATCAGGATCGCCTGCTGCTTCTCCCTCAGCTGGTGGAACGTGAAATCGCGCTGCGCCATCTCGAGCGCGCGGAAGTAGTTCGCGAGATCGTTGACCCGCTGCCAGTACGCGGCGATCTCCGCCAGCACGCGCGGCGCGTCGCCGCGCGCGTGGCGCAGCGGCGGCACGTCGCGTTTCAGCAGGGTCATGAAATCGGCAAGCACCGCGATGTCGTCGCGCGCCTTCGGGATGCGCAGCCAGTACTCCGACACCTCGGACGGCCGCTGCAGGAAGCCGAACGAGGCCGACAGCGCGTTGAGCTGCATCTCGACGCGATCGAAGTCGTCGTCCTCGTGCGTCGCGTAGAGGATCAGCTGCCGGTCGAGCCGGCTGTACGCGTTGCGGAACTGCGAGGCCGTCCAGAACACCCCTTCGCGCGGCCCTTCGAGCACGCCCTCGTTGACCGACGTGGCGAGCAGGTCATACAGCAGGAAGGCCCATGCGGTGAAGCCCAGGATCCACAGGGAGCCGAGGACGACGATGACTTTCCGTTTTCTCCACCGCCTCGCCGTCATTTCACGGTCAGGCCAATGATCTGCCATGCGAACTTCGCTTCGCCGAGCGGCGTCTTCAGCTCGTCCGCGTACTGGTCGCGCGGATACATGATCCACAGCGGGCCGTACTTGTCGTTGTCGAGCACCTTGCCGTTCATCGTGCGCGCGAGGATCACGCCGTACTTGTCCGCATCGGACACCGGAATCGAGAACGTGTAATCGTCGATACAGTGAAACTCGATCTGCGTGCCCTTCGCGCCGACGGCCTTCAGCACGTCGGAGAGCCGCGGGCCGGTGAAGGTCGCCTTCGGCGTCCAGCTCGTCGAGGTCGTGATCGAGTGCTGGGGCAGCGCCATCAGTTCGCGCTCGGAGAACACGTAGGTGGTCTTGCCGGGCTGGTTCGTCTTGCCGATGTTGCCGTCGACGGTGAACTTGAACGGCGCGGCCCAGGATGCGGCGGCGCCCAGCAGGCAGGCCAGCAGCAGGCTTCTCAACCAGATCGTCGGAATTCGCATGATGTTTTCTCGTTTGGTGTCGCGTGTCGGGCGTTCAACCCGTGTGCGCGTTGAACGGTTGGGCAATCTTCAGCTCGCGCGCCACCTCGGCGAACAGGATCGGCAGCCGCACCGGCTTTTCCTCGCAGCGCGCATTGAACTGCGACATCACGCGTGCGATTTCGTCCTCGCTTGCCTCACCGGTGGAGATCTTGCCCGTCAGCAGGAAGATCGGCGCATCGCCATTTTCGCTCGAACGGATGCTGCGCACGAGATCCGCGGAGGTCTGGTCGCCGAGCATCCAGTCGAGGATGTAGCCGTCGAAATCCTCGACCGCCAGCGCCTTGCGGAACGATTCGCCATCGTAGTACGGGATCGCGTTCACGCCTTTTTCGATGAAGTATTCGCATACCGTCTCGGCCACGTCCGGCGAATCGTCCACCACGGCGATGCGCGCCGCGTACGCGTTCTGCGGGGTGGAGCGCAGCTCGATCAGGTCGACCGGATAGGTGCGTCCCTCGCGCGCGTGCTGGCGCTCCATGACGAGCCATTCGCCCTGCGACTGCATCGCGACGAAATCCGTTTCGCCATGGCTGCTGGCCTTCGTCGCGATCGCGGCGCGGCAGCGGAAGCGCCGCGATTCGATCACGAGCGTCGCGTCGAGCATCTCGGGCGCGGCCGCGCCGGCGTGCGCGCCCTTGTCGTCGAGCAGGATCGCGGGCGGCACGCCGAAGTGCGTCGCAATGTCGTGGAGCTGAGACAGGTTCCACGGAATCAGGCCTTTCATCTTGCGGGTGACGACGGAGAAACTGAGGCCGAGCACATTCGCGATCGTCGTGTTGTGGCTGCGCGGCGGCACGCCGTTTCGGGTCAGGAGGTCGCGCACCTTGGTGGCGGTGATGAGATCGGCATTGGCCTGCTCGCTGGTGGGCATCTCGATGAGGTCTCCAGTGGTTTTCGCGTGGAAGCATAGCAAAGTTGACGCGCTATGCAAACTTTAAATAGAAGAATCGGCTTGACATGCCATTTTTCTCCATTATTATTGCTCACCACGTCACTATTGTTTGTCGCGTCATGTTTAAGCGCGGCGACAAAAGATGACAAACGATTAAAAAGTGGGAACCTGAGAGAGCCTTGGGCCGCGCGTCGGCGCCGTCGGACTTTGCTGTCTGTCCGCGGCGCCGCGCCGACCAGGTTTAGCGCTCACGGGGGCGCGATAGCTCGAATTGCGGCGCCAATAAAACTTGAGGACCGTAAAAATGTATCGCCGTCTACTCGCATCGGGGCTGCTGTCGATGCTGCTGGCCGCTTGTGCGCAGAACCCGTCAGCCAGCAACGTGGTGCGCATCTGCGACGAAACAGGTTGCTCTGATCGGCCGAAAGATCAGGTCTCCTACCAAAAAAAGGACGATGACGGGGACCGGGAAGACCCGCGCATCGCCGCGCTGAAGCAGACCGCGAAGGCCCAGCCGAAGGCCGCCTACGATCTCGGGCTGCGCTATTTCCGCGGCGACGGCGTGCGCCAGGACAGCTACCAGGCGCTCAAGTGGATGCGCGAGGCTGCCGAGCGCGGCGACCTGCGCGCGCAGAAGGCGCTGGGCGCGTTCTATCTGTTCGGGCTGGAGGAGATGGGCTCGGATGCGCGCGAGGCGGAGAAGTGGCTGTCGATCGCGGTAGCGCGCGGCGACAAGGAGTCGAAAAAACTGCTCGAGCAGGCGCGAGCGGACAAAAAGGCCGACGAAGAAGACTACAAATGGCGCACGCAATGGCGTGACTGGCGTGACGTCTATTACGGCTACTGGTATTCGGGCTATCCGTATTACGGCGTCTGGCAACAGACGACCTGGTACTACGGCTATTGACCGGTGCCACAAGCATCGGGGCGGCAGCGGGGAGACCACCATCGCGCGCCTTGCCGGGGGCTTATCGAGGTTCGCACGGACGCATAAGCCGGACATCGACTCAAATATATCGATAACGACATGAAGACCATCCTCACCAACCGTCTCACACAATGTGCACTGACCGCGGCACTGGCCGCTTCCGTTGCCGCATGCGGCGGCATCGTTTCGCCGGGCGGCCAGAACGCCGGCGTGACCGGCGCGGCCGCGGGCGGCGCGAGCGCGGGCGCGGATTCGACGCTGCAGCGTTGCCCGTCGCCGCTCGGCACGATCGCGGTCGACGACGGCCGTAACGCCGACTGGTGGGGCCCGTTCGGCAGCGCGACCAAGATCACCACCATCGATCCGCTGCTGCGCCTCGCGGTGCAGCAGTCGAACTGCTTCGTGATCACGTCGATCGGCAACCAGAAGTCCGACGCGCGCCTGACGCGCATCACGCAGATGCAGCGCAATTCCGGCGAATACCGTGCAGGCTCGAAGCAGCAGAAGGGCCAGCGCGTCGCGGCCGACTACTACATGGAACCGCAGATCGTCATCAACGATTCGCCGATCGGCGGCATCGGCAGCATGGTCGGCGGCCTGATCGGCAACAGCGCGATCGCGGCGGTGGCGGGCCACCTGCAGACGAAGGCGTCGGTCGTCACGCTGACGCTGTTCGACGTGCGCTCGGCCGTGCAGATCGCCGCGTCGGAAGGCAGCTCGACGGCGACCAACTACGGTGCGGCGCTGGCCGGCTTCGGTGGCGGCGTGGGCGGCGGCCTGGCCGGCTTTTCGACGACGCCGGAAGGCAAGGCGACCGTGGTCGCGTTCATCGACGCGTACAACAAGATGGTCGTCGCGCTGCGCAACTACAAGGCGCAGGACGTCAAGGGCGGCCTTGGCCGCGGCGGCCAGTTGCAGGTCAACTGAAGCCTCCCGGGCCGGCGGGCGCGACCGCCGGCCGACGCCTGATTGACGTTCGGCAGCGACATGGCGTGGGTCCATGTCAAAGACCGGACGCAGGCGCCCACCTTCGCGCACCCGTCCGCGGCGACTCGGACGACCTGCGCGGGCTTCGTTCAGCCGTCGAACGATCCGGGTGCGCAGGGGACGGCCTGTCTCGGCGATCTCGCGCTCGGCGGCACCGTATCGTTCTATTTCGAGTAATCGAACCGCGCGGGATTCCGGTGCACGACGCTCGATCCGCAGGCGCAGAATGGAGCCGCTCGTCGCTTGCCGGTATGCGTCGCGGCCCCGCGCATGCCGGCGCCTGACACGCCGTTTCGCTTCCACGTGGGCGTCCGGATGCGCGTTCCGTTTCCCCAGTTCCCTCCGCCGAGCGACCGAGTCGCCGACCGAAACGCGTCCTGTCCCGGCAATTTTTCGCCCCGGAATTCGTCCAAGTTCTAAATATCATTTCGAACAAATTTGACCTGTACGAAATAGTTCATACGAAGTGGACGCGCGCCCGGGCGTTTGGCATCGTCGGAAATTGATTTCCACCATCGGTGATTTCCGCAGCGGCCCCGCGAGCCGAAGCGGCAACGTTTCCGCCGTGCGCAATCCTTGCCGTCCGTCATGCCGCAGAGCCTGCATCAATCCTTCCGCCGCGACCGGAGCATTTCGATGCTCGGGGGGCGGCATCGTCGTCGTCGTCCTGGCCCTGATCGCCTGCGGTCTCGGGACGGTTTCGATCGTCCCGGGATATGTCAAGGGCGAGCGGCGAAATTGCCTGAACGGCCTGGAACAGACGCTCAACGAAATCCAGGTGAGCGAGACCTCGTTCCGCAATGGCGTCGCGAATGCGCAATCGATCTGGCGAGAGGCCGGCAGCGCACCGGCGCCCGTCGTCGACGATGCACGGCCGGTTCGATCGATCATGGGCGCACGCTGGCCGTACGTTGTGTGTCGCGGATGACGACGCCGTCGACGCGGGACGCCGATACATATGTACGAGACAACAAGGGCAGGGTGCCGCCGCCGCAAGCCGCGCGGCAAGTTTCAAATCAACGAAGGAGAAAAAGGCCGTGCGCCACCCGGGGACGATAGTTGCACTGCTGCTCGATTGCTCGACGTTGTCGGAGAGATCCAGAAAGGAATTTCTGACGATGATGAACGAGTTTCTGCTCATGTCGCCGACTCGGAACAGGCGCGCGATCAGCAAATGGATGGATCGGGCGCCCGGCGATGCGCACTAGCCGTCCGGAGATCCGATCAGCCGATAACGCGCTGCCGTGCCGGGCACTCGGCGCGCATCGTGTTTTCGCATTCTGCCGTGAGGCGACTCGATGTCCGGTGCGGCTCGGATATCGGGCGAAGCCGGATTTATCTTAAAATTAGCCGCGTTTTGTCCGGTGTGCCGAATGCGGCCGGCCGTCGACACAATGGCGCGAACCTGTACGCCGTCCAGACGGATACCGGACGCGTGACAGAAAGTCTCGGGGAAACAGGAACATGGACGAATTCTTTGTGCGCGTGATGGTGGCGGATGATCATCCGGCATCCGCGCTCGGCATGTCGCAGGCGCTGCAAGGCAACGGCACGATCAAGCTGGTCGGCACCGTTTCGAACTCGACGGATCTGGTTGCGGCGCTCGATGCGCAGCAGAGCGACGTGCTCGTGCTCGACTATGTGATGCCGGGCGGCAAGTACGGCGACGGTCTCGTGCTGCTGTCGTTTCTCCAGCGCCGCTATCCCGCGCTGCATATCGTGACGATCACGATGATCGACAATCCGAGCGTGCTGCGCGCGATCCACAAGCAGGGCGTGAGCTGCATCCTGAGCAAGTCGGACGCGATCTCGCACCTGATCGGCGCCGTGCACGCGGCATTCGTCGGGGCGAATTACCTGTCGCCCTTCATCAAGCAGTTGCTGCAGGATGTCGAGGTCGCGCGCGCGCTCACGACGCGCGAGATCGAGGTCGTCCGGCTGTTCAGCGCCGGCTTTACGGTCGGCGAAATCGCCGCGCAGCTGCATCGCAGCAAGCAGACCATCAGTTCGCAGAAGTCGAGCGCGATGAGGAAGCTTGGCATCGTCCGGGACGCAGACCTGATCCGCTATGCGGACGAAGGGGTCCTGCCTGATTCGGCGGAGTAGGGCGCGCCACGGCAGGCGGCACGCCCTTCGGCCCGGGATGCCCGGCGCCAGCAGCAGATGCTGTCATACGGTGGCGTCGCGATGGCGGCATTCGTTCCGTTGTGCACGCGGCTCGTCATGCGGCTTGCCGTCGAACAGCGCGAACTGGCGCGCCGGCTCGTCGATGCCGGCCGCGCGGCCGAGCGCGGAACGGGCGACGAGCCGCGACGCGGCCAGCGAGGCGCCGCTGGCGACGGACCACAGCAGATACCACGCGGCCGGCACGAACGACGGGCCGTAGAGCGCGCACATTGCGAGCGCCGCGCCTGACTGGGCGAGCGCCCATGCGATACAGGCGCGGATCGCGATCCGTTGCGCCGACCGTTCGGGCGGCGCGCGATAGAGGCCGAATGCCGGAAACAGGACCAGCGCGAAAACCGTCGCGCAGGCGACGATGGCCACCGAGCGGGCGAGAAATGAGTTGCCTTCGGGCAGAACCGGCGCCGCCGCCAGCGCGCTGAGCGCGATCACTGCGATATCCAACTTGCGCGCGCCCCGCCCTTTTGCCGCCGACCGCATCTCTGCCCGGTCATGTTCGTTTGCCGTGTGCATATAACCCTTCGTTACCGTTTCGTTGGACGTGGCGTCCGCTGCCTCGCGCAAGGCGCAACCTGCCGCGCCCGCATGAAAGCGGGCGTGGCGCGAATTCCGTTTCACGGGAAGGGTTGACGCGAGGCGGGGCGCTGCTTCGTCGGTCGATTGCGTGCGTCGTGACGCTTAGATCTGGTCCGATGCCGGCGTGGAAACAGGCGACGCGCCGCAATCGATTCGACTTGCATCGATTGTCGATAACCGGACGCGTGATTTAAATGGGACGTGTATTAAATGAAATGCTCGTCTGTTGGTACGAGTACGAATTCGTTCGAACGGGCATTTCAAATACCGGGGGGATGCGCGAGGGGCGGCGTGACGGCCGCGGCGATCTTCGACGAGGCGGGGGCGGGGCGGGTGGTATGGCGGGCAGTATCGGCTGGCGGATCGGAACCCGAAGCGTGATTGCCGCTGCGGCGCGCATCTTGGCGCGCGCCGCAGCGCACCGCGTCAGCCGTCCCGGAAAATGAAGCTGTACGCGCTCAACGCCGGCACGCCGCCGAGATGCGCATACAGCACCTTCGAGCCGGGCTCGAATTCGCCGCGCCGCACCTTGTCGATCATTCCGTGCATCGACTTGCCTTCGTAGACGGGGTCGGTCAGCACGCCTTCGAGCCGCGCGCACAGCCGGATCGCCTCGAGCGTGCCGTCGTTCGGCAGCCCATACTCGGGGCCGCCGTAGCGCGTGTCGAGCACGACGTCCTGCGCGCCGATGTCACGCCCGAGCCCGACGAGTTCGGCCGTATGCCGCGCGATTCGCGTGATCTGCTCGCGGGTTTGCTCGGGTTTCGCGGATGCATCGATGCCGATCACGCGATCGGCGCGCCCGTCGGCCGCGAAGCCGACGATCATGCCGGCCTGCGTGCTGCCCGTCACCGAGCACACGACGACGTAGTCGAACTTGAAGCCGAGTTCGGCTTCCTGCGCGCGCACTTCCTCGGCGAAGCCGACGAAGCCGAGGCCGCCGAGCGGATGTTCGGAACACCCGGCCGGAATCGGATACGGCTTGCCGCCCGCCTGCCGCACGCTTTCCAGCGCGTCTTCCCAGCTGCGGCGGATGCCGATGTCGAAGCCGTCCGGCACGAGCCGCACGTCGGCGCCCATGATGCGCGACATCTCGATGTTGCCGACGCGGTCGTACACGGCGTCGTAGTAGTTGACCCAGTTCTCCTGCACGAGCACGCATTTCATGCCGAGATGCGCGGCGACGGCCGCGACCTGGCGCGTCTGGTTCGACTGGATGCCGCCGATCGACACCAGCGTGTCGGCCCCCTGCGCGAGCGCGTCGGGAATCAGGTATTCGAGCTTGCGGGTCTTGTTGCCGCCGAACGCGAGGCCGCTGTTGCAGTCCTCGCGCTTCGCGTACAGCTCGACCTTGCCGCCGAGATGCTCGCTCAGGCGCTTGAGCGGCTGGATCGGCGTCGGGCCGAAGGTCAGCGGATAGCGGGGGAAGCGTTGCAGGTTCATCGACTGTCTCCGTAAAGGGCGCCGCATGCGTGACGCGATGAAAAAATGATAGGCAAGCACGCACGAAATGAGCTTGCGAAATAAATCTGCAAGGCCTACGTTTATGACCAAATCATCGACTGCAAGACAACTGTAGTTCGTCATGAGGGAGATAGACGCAATGAAATTAGGCAAGCCATCAGCGGCCGCGCCGGATGCCGCGCCGGTGCTCGATCGCATCGATCGCGCCATCCTCCGGCAATTGCAGCAGGATGCGTCGATCTCGAACGTCGCGCTCGCCGCGAAGGTGAAGCTGAGCGCGCCCGCGTGCCTGCGGCGCGTCGAGCGGCTCAAGGAGATGGGGCTGATTCGGGGGATCGTCGCGCTGCTGGAGCCGAAGGCGCTCGGCGCGGGGATGCTGGTCGTGATCGGCTTCGTGCTCGACCGGTCGACGCCGGAGGCGTTCGCCGCGTTCGAGAAGGCCGCGCAGAAGGTGTCAGGGTGCGTCGAATGCCATGTGGTGACCGGCGAGTTCGACTACTTCATGCTGGTGCGCACGCGCGACAGCGAGAGCTTCAACCGGCTGCACGCGGAGCAGCTGCTGTACCTGCCGGGCGTGCGGCAGGTGCGCAGTTTCATGGTGCTGAAGGAGATCCTGTCGACGCATGCGCTGCCGCTGTAACGCGGCAGCGCGATGCTCAACGCTGCCAGGGCGCGTCGCCCGGCGGCGCGGCCTGCAGGTAGCGTTCGCGCGCGGCGCGCACGATGCCGGCGTCGATCTCGCGCTCGTCCGCAAGCGCCTTCAGCGCGGCGATCACGATGCTCGCGCGATCCACCTCGAAGAACGACCGCAGCGCCTGCCGCGTGTCGCTGCGCCCGAAGCCATCGGTGCCGAGCGTCACGTAGCGGCGCGGCACGTACGCGCGGATCAGCTCGGGCACCGCGCGCACGTAGTCGGTCGCGGCGATCACCGGGCCGCGCGACGCGGCGAGTGCCTCCGTCACATAGGGCATGACGTCCGCGTCGCCGAGCCGCGATTGCCGTTCGGCGTCCATCCCGTCGCGCTGCAGTTCGGAGAAGCTCGTGACGCTCCACACCGCCGCGTCGATTCCCCAGTCGTCCTGCAGCATCCGCTGCGCGGCGAGCACCTCGCCGAGAATCGCGCCCGCGCCGAGCAACTGCACGCGCGCGCTTGCCAGCCTGTCCGGCGCCAGCGGATAGATGCCCTTCAGAATCCCTTCGCGCAACGCCTGAGGATCGCCTGCGGGCGCTGACGGCTGCGCATAGTTCTCGTTCGTCACCGTCACGTAATAGAACACGTCGCGCTGCTGCTCGACCATCTCGCGCATGCCGGCGTCGACGATCGTCGCGACCTCGTACGCGAACGCCGGATCGTACGCGCGGCAGTTCGGGATCGTCGACGCGGCGAGATGGCTGCTGCCGTCCTGGTGCTGCAGCCCTTCGCCGCCGAGCGTCGTGCGGCCCGACGTCGCGCCGACGAGAAAGCCGCGCGCACGCTGGTCGGCGGCGGCCCAGATCAGGTCGCCGATGCGCTGGAAGCCGAACATCGAGTAGTAGATGTAGAACGGCAGCATCGGCAGGTCGTGCACGCTGTACGCCGTCGCCGCGGCGATCCACGACGAGATCGCGCCGGCCTCCGAAATCCCTTCCTCGAGAATCTGGCCGCGCGTGTCCTCGCGGTAGTACAGCATCGAGCCGAGGTCTTCCGGCTCGTAGCGCTGCCCGAGCGGCGAATAGATGCCGACCTGCCGGAACAGGTTGGCCATGCCGAACGTGCGCGCCTCGTCCGCGACGATCGGCACGACCCGCTCGCCGATCGCCTTGTCCTTCAGCAGCGCGGCGAGGATGCGCACGAGCGCCATCGTCGTCGACATCTCGCGGCCCGCCGCATCCAGCGCGAACGCCCCCCAGGCCGGCAACGAAGGGACGGTCAGCCCCTTCGTCGCCGCTCTCCGCCTTCTGGGCAGACAGCCTCCCAGGGCAGCCCGGCGTGCATGCAGGTAGCGCATCTCCGGGCTGTCTTCCGCTGGTTTGTAAAACGTGAGCCGCTCGACGTCGTCGTCCGACAGCGGCAGCCGGAAACGGTCGCGGAACCCCTTCAGGTCGTCCACGTCGAGCTTCTTCTGCTGATGGGTCGTCATCCGACCCTGGCCGGCCGTGCCCATCCCGTAGCCCTTCATCGTTTTCGCGAGGATCACCGTCGGCTGGCCGCGGTGCGCGAGCGCGCGCGCATACGCGGCGTGCAGCTTGCGCGCGTCGTGGCCGCCGCGGCGCAGGCGGTCGATCTCGGCATCGGTGAGTTGCGCGGCCAGCGCTTCGAGCGCCGGATCCCGGCTGAAGAAGCGCGCGCGGTTGTACGCGCCGTCGTTCGCGGAGAAGGTCTGGAACTGGCCGTCCACCGTATCCGCGAACGCGCGGGCCAGTGCGCCGGCGTGATCGCGCGCGAACAGCGGATCCCAGTCGGAGCCCCACAGCACCTTGATCACGTTCCAGCCGGCGCCCGCGAACAGCGCCTCGAGCTCGTCGATCACGCGGCCGTTGCCGCGCACCGGGCCGTCGAGCCGCTGCAGGTTGCAGTTGATCACGAACACCAGGTTGTCGAGCCCCTCGCGCGCGGCGAGCGACAGCGCGCCGAGCGATTCGGGCTCGTCCATCTCGCCGTCGCCGAAGAAGCCCCACACCGTGCGGCCGGCCGTGTTCGCGAGGCCGCGATGCTGCAGGTAGCGCATGAAGCGCGCCTGGTAGATCGCGTTGATCGGGCCGATGCCCATCGAGCCGGTCGGGAACTGCCAGAAATCCGGCATCAGCCACGGGTGCGGATACGAGCACAGGCCGGGCCCGGCGATTTCGCGGCGGTAGTGCTTCAGGTGGTCTTCGCTCAGGAAGCCTTCGAGATACGCGCGCGCATAGACGCCCGGCGACGAATGCGGCTGGAAGTAGACGAGGTCGCCGCCCGCGCCTGCTCCGCCCGCCGGCGCGGCCGCGCGGAAGAAATGGTTGAAGCCGACCTCGAACAGGTCGGACGCCGACGCATAGCTGGCGATATGGCCGCCGAGCTCGCCGTATGCGCGGTTCGCGCGCACGACCATCGCGAGCGCGTTCCAGCGCAGCGCGGCGGACAGCCGGTCCTCGAGTTCGAGGTCGCCCGGATAGGGCGGCTGCTCGGCGACCGGGATCGTGTTCACGTAGCGCGTGACGGGCGTGCGCACGGCCGCGAGCCCGTTGGCCCGCGCGTGCTCGGCGAGCCGGTCGAGCAGGTATTGCGCGCGCTCCCGGCCGACGTGCGCGACGACCGCATCGAGCGCGTCGAGCCACTCGCCGGTTTCCTCGGGGTCGGCGTCGGCGTGCAGGCTGCCGGCGCGCTTCGTTGCGTCGATACCGCTCGATAAATCCGTCATCGCTGGTCTCCGGCGCGCCGCGGGAGGGGCGCGCATCCACGGAGTGATGCTACGCGCCAGTCCGCAAAATATGCGTCTGAATTCATTGGGAATTTGCGCCGGGATAGTGTAAATATTCCGGTTGTATCCACGATTCCGGAAAATTTTCACCATGAGCTCGAATCCCCGGCGGCTCGACCGCATCGACATCGGCATCCTGAACCAGCTTCAGCAGAACGCGCGGATCACGAACGCGGAGCTCGCGCGCGCGGTGAAGCTGTCGGCCACGCCGTGCTTCAACCGCGTGCGCGCGCTGGAGAAACTCGGGCTGTTCCGGCAGCAGGTGACGCTGCTCGACCCCGAGCCGCTCGGCTTGCGCATCAACGTGTTCATCCAGGTGAGCCTCGAGAAGCAGGTCGAGGACGCGCTGCAGCGTTTCGAGGAAGCGATCTCGCAGCGGCCCGAGGTGATGGAGTGCTATTTGATGTCGGGCGACGCCGACTACCTGCTGCGCGTCGTGATGCCCGACATGCGCACGCTCGAACGCTTCATCATCGATCGGCTGACGACGATTCCGGGCGTGTCGAACATCCGCTCGAGCTTCGCGCTGAAGCAGGTGCGCTACAAGACGGCGCTGCCGCTGCCGGCGGCGGGGCTGACGCTCGTCGATCCGGACGAGGCGGCGTCGGACTGGAGCTGAGCGTGGCGACCGTCTCACCCACCCCGCATCACAACATGGACATGTTGATTCGCGCTTATCGGCATACCGACCTGCACACCCTGTCGGCCATCTGGTTCGACGCGTCGATGCTCGCGCATCCGTTTCTCGGCGAGGCGCGCTTGCGACGGCAGCGCGCGCTCGTCGAGGACGTCTATCTGCCCGGCGCGGAAACCTGGGTCGCCTGCCTGGGTGACGAGCCGGCCGGTTTCATCGGCCTGCTCGACGGATCGATCGGCGGCCTGTTCGTGGCCCCGGCGATGCAGGGCCGCGGCATCGGCCGCGCGCTGGTCGCGCATGCGCTGGCGCTCAAGGGCGTGCTCGAACTGGAGGTGTACGCGGACAACCGCGCCGCCCGCGCGTTCTATGAACGGCTCGGTTTCGAGGAGATCTCGCGGCGCGCGGAGGATGACGACGGCGCGCCGTTCGCGAATATCCGGATGCGGTCGGCAGGCTGACATTGCGCGGGCCGGCGCTCATCGCGGCTGCGCGGCATCGGCGAGCGCGGGCAGCGCGTCGAGGAACGCGTCGCGCGAGCGCATGCCGGCGTTCGGGCGCAGCGGCGTCTCGTCCTGGATCAGGTTCGCGAACACCAGCGTGCGCGGCCCCTTCGTCGCCCAGCCGACGAACCAGCCGTACGCGTGCGCCGCGTCGTATTGCACGCCGGGCGAGCCGGTGCCCGTCTTGCCGTGCACGGTCCAGCCGCCCGGCTGCGCGTCGATGCGCGTGAGGCGCGCCGTCATGTCGTACGCATGCGCGCTGACCGGCAGCGTCCGGTTGACGATCCGGCGCATGAACGCGACCTGTTCGCGCGGCGAGATCCGCAGCGACCCGTTGGCCCACGCGCCCGTCACGCCGTTCAGTTCGCCCGGCTGGCTCGTGACGTCGGCGTTGCCGTAGCCGAACGCGGTCGTGTACTGCTGGAAGCGCGCCTGGCCGAGCGCCTGCGCGACCTGCTGCGAATACCAGAAGATCGAGAGCCGCATCCAGCGGGCCGGGTCGGTCGGCTCGCGCCACGCGGCGCCGCCCCAGTCGGGATAGCCGTCGCGATAGTCGAGCGTCGGCGTGTGCTCGTCCTTCAGGAACCCCGCGTCGTAGCCCATCAGGCTGATTGCCACCTTGAACGTCGACGCGGACGTCACGCGGGTGGCGCAGTCGCCTTGCTCGACGAGGACCTGGCCGGTGGCGGCATCGGCGACGAGGGTGCAGAGAGGTTTGGCGTGGGCGGCGGAGACGGCGAGTGCGCCCGCCGCCAGGGCGAACAGCGTGCGTTGCAACGGGTTCGGCATGAGGTCCTCGGAAAGGGGATTCGTTGTTCGTTTTTGGATCAGGCTCATGGCGGCGGCCCCGTGCTGGGTGCCGCCCGCGACATTGTAGGGGCGGTGTGGCATGTCGTCGTTGCCGAAACCGTACTGCGCCCGCCCATGAAAAAGCCCGCCGCGCATGCTGGCGCATGCGGGCGGGCGAAGACACCCGGGCAGACCGACGGGAGACGGGTGTCGCGTGGAACCTGGGAGAGACGCGTCAGAACTTGTGGCGCAGCGCGACGCGCACAGCCACCTGGTTCGCGGTCGACGACGGCGCGTCCGTGCCGGGGATGAACGCCTGGTCGAGGATCGAGTTCGTCTTGTCGCCGGCGATGTGCTGATACGCGGCCTGCACGTAGACGTCGGTGCGCTTCGACAGGTTGTAGTCGGCCATCACGCCGAACGAGTGGATCTTCGGCTTCGCGTCGCCGGCTGACGACGCATACTTCTCGAGCGACAGCACGTACTGCGCGCCGACCATGAACGCCGGCGTGACCTGATACGCGCCGTTCACCTCGAAGTTCTGGTACTTGATCGCGCTGACCGTCGTGCCCGGCGCGATGATCGCGCCCGGCGTGCCGAGGTAGCCGTTGCCGGTCGGGTTCTTGTAGTCCGACTTCGTGTACGCGAAGCCGACGGTCGCGGGCCCGAACGTATAGTTGATGCCCGCGCCGAACACGCGCATGCGCTCGGCGATGTAGCTCGCGTCGTTCGCGGTGATCGCGCCGGCCGAGCCGTTGCCCGGGTGGTTCGCCTGCAGGTAGGCCGCGCCGACCAGCAGGCCGCCGTTCTGGTATTGCGCGCCGACGCTGTACGCGCGGTTGTCCGCGAAGTTCGTGCTGTTGCTGAAGCTGTATGCGCCGCCGAACCGGAAGCCCGCGATGTCCGGGCTCGCGTACTTCACCGTGTTGTCGAGCCGGAACGAGTTGTCGGTGTTGTCGTTGTCGAACGGATGCGCGAGCAGGTAGCCGCCCCAGTTGCCGTTCGCGGTGGTCGGCGCCAGATAGTCGACCACCGAATCGTATTGCCGGCCGAACGTCAGCGTGCCGTACTGCGCCTGGCTCAGGCCGACGTAGGCCTGGCGGCCGAACATCCGGCCGCCCTGGTTCAGGCGGCCCGTGTTGACGTCGAAGCCGTTCTCGAGCTGGAAGATCGCCTTCAGGCCGCCGCCCAGATCCTCGTTCCCCTTCAGGCCCCAGCGGCTGCCCTGCGCATAGCCGCTCGCCATCTCGTAGACGTGGCCGGTGCCGACGTTGTTCGTGTAGTTGAGGCCTTCGTCGATCACGCCGTACAGCGTGACGCTGCTTTGGGCGAACACGGGCGACGCGAAGGCGGCCATCACGGCGAGCGCCGTCAGTTTCGTTTTCATTTGCTGAGATCTCCGGGGTTTCCAGCTTGTGTCGGTAGTCGTGAACGCACCCCGAGAGGCGCGCCCCATCATCCGGAGCGATGCAGGGCCGCCGCGCGCGGCGTGCGATCGCGTCTCCTCCGATGACTGCACGCATTCTTCCCAACCGGGTACGGAACCAAAAGCGAGTAATTCCGATGGATGGAATCGGCATCGCCAATAGGGCGGCGCGCAGGGCGGGAATCGATTGGCACAGCCGATCGCAATGATCGGAATTACTCGCTTCCCCAAACAATTTGGCGATCGAAACATGCAACCTGGCCGCAGATGCACGCCGCTGCGCAGGATGGCGCGGCGCACAAACGACATTACTGGAGACGACCCATCATGCAGATTCGACGAATGAAGACAGTCCTTCTCGCCGCCGCGGCGATCCTGTCGGCGCCCGCGGCCCATGCGGCGGCCGGCGCGTGCGGGGACGGCAAGACGGTTCATTTCGCGGGCATCACGTGGGAAAGCGGCGCGTTCGCGACCGAGGTGCTGCGCCAGATCATCGAGAAGGGCTACGGCTGCAAGACCGACGTCGTGCCGGGCAGCACCGCGGCGACCGAAACCGCGCTGGCGCGCAACGACCTGCAGATCTGGGCCGAACAGTGGACGGGCCGCAGCGAGATCACCGCGAAGGCCGTGGCATCGGGCGCGGTGAAGCTGATCGGCGACACGCTGCCGGGCGGCACCACGGAAGGCTGGTTCGTGCCCGAATACGTGGTCAAGGGCGATCCTGCCCGCCACATCAAGCCGGTCGCGCCGGGGCTCGCGTCGGTCGACGACCTGCCGAAGTTCAAGCAGGTGTTCGCGGACGAGGAGGAGCCCGACAAGGGCCGCTTCCTGAACTGCCCGACGGGCTGGGACTGCGAGCGCGTGAACACGCGCCTGCTGCGCGTGCTGAAGCTCGACCAGTCCTATACGAACTTCCACCCGGGCACGGGGGCGGCGCTCGACGCGGCGATCGCGTCCGCGTACCAGCGCGGCGCGCCGATCGTGTTCTATTACTGGGGCCCGGCCGCGCTGATGGCGAAGTACAAGCTGGTCGCGCTGAAGATGCCGGCCTATGACGAAGCGTGCTGGAAGACGCTGCGCGACGAGAGCAGCACGCGCCAGTGCGCGTCGTCGTACAGCGTGTCGCGGCTGACGGTCGGCGTGTCGAAGCCGTTCGCCGACGCGAACCCCGACCTCGTCGCGGTGTTCGAGAAGGTGCGCTTCCCGATGGCGTTCCTGAACCAGACGATCCTCGACATGACGACGAAGAAGGCCGACGGCGCGGCGATGGCGACGCAGTTCCTGCGCACGCATCCGGAGATGTGGAAGCAGTGGGTGCCGAACGACGTCGCGCAGAAGATCGCCGGCAGCCTGAAGGGCGCATAAGGCATTGATGCGCGCGCCCTCGCGGCGCAACGGAGATCGGAAATGAACGGCTTCTTCCTGCACCTGTCGATCGCCGACTGGGTCAACGGCGTCCTCGAGACGTTCGTGACGCAGTACGGCGACAGCTTTCATCATTTCAGCGCGCTGATGCTGCGCTACCTGCTCGTGCCGCTCGAGGGCGCGCTGCGCGCGACGCCGCCGTGGCTGATGCTGCTCGCGGTGGGCGCGATCGCATGGAACGCGACGCGCCGCGCGAGCCTCGGCGCGCTCTTCATGCTGCTGCTCTACGCGATCGGCTGCTTCGGCCTGTGGGACAAGCTGATGCAGACGCTCGCGCTGATGCTCGTCGCGACGGTGCTGTCGGTCGCGCTCGGCGTGCCGGCCGGCATCCTCGCGTCGCGCAGCCCGTGGCTGCGCCGCATGCTGCTGCCGGTGCTCGACGTGATGCAGACGCTGCCGAGCTTCGTCTACCTGATCCCGGTGCTGATGCTGTTCGGCCTCGGCAAGGTGCCGGCGATCCTCGCGACGATCATCTACGCGCTGCCGCCGCTGATCCGCCTGACCGATCTCGGGATCCGCCAGGTCGACGCGGACGTGACGGAAGCCGCGCGCGCGTTCGGTACGACGCGCTGGCAGCTGCTCGTCAACGTGCAGCTGCCGCTCGCGCGGCCGAGCATCATGGCGGGCATCAACCAGACGACGATGATGGCGCTGTCGATGGTCGTGATCGCATCGATGATCGGCTCGCGCGGGCTCGGCGAGGACGTGCTCGCGGGCATCCAGACGATGGACGTCGGCAAGGGCACGCAGGCCGGCGTCGCGATCGTGATCCTCGCGATCGTCATCGACCGGATCAGCCAGGGCTTCGGCCAGGAACGGCGCGCGCGCCGCAGGCTCGCGCAGCAGCGCCGCCAGAAGGGCGCGTCGCGCGTGCCGTACCGGCCGGCGGCGTCCGGCGCCGACACCAACCCGCCGGCGGAATCGTCGCGCGCATAACACGGGAGGCAGACATGGCGACCATCGACGTCAAGCACGTCTACAAACTGTTCGGCCCGCACACCACGCATGCGCGCGTGCTCGACCTGCTGCGCAGCGGCCGGCGCAAGGCCGACGTGCTGGCCGAAACGGGCTGCAACGTCGGGCTCAACGACGTGAGCCTCAGCATCGGCTCGGGCGAGATCTTCGTGATCATGGGGCTGTCCGGCTCGGGCAAGTCGACGCTCGTGCGGCACTTCAACCGGCTGATCGAGCCGACCGCCGGCGAGATCGTGATCGACGGCAGCGACGTGATCGGGCTCGACCCGCAGGGGCTGCGCGAACTGCGCCGCTACAAGGTCAGCATGGTGTTCCAGAACTTCGGGCTGCTGCCGCACCAGACCGTGCTCGACAACGCCGCGTATGCGCTGCGCACGCGCGGCGAGAAGCGCCACGACGCGCTCGATGCCGCGCGCAACTGGCTGTCGAAGGTCGGGCTCGACGGCTATGCCGATCACTACCCGGACGAGCTGTCGGGCGGCATGCGGCAGCGCGTCGGCCTGGCGCGCGCGCTGGCGGCGGATACCGACGTGCTGCTGATGGACGAGGCGTTTTCCGCGCTCGATCCGCTGATCCGCACGGAGATGCAGGACCAGTTGCTGCAGTTGCAGGCGACGCTGAACAAGACGATCGTGTTCATCACGCACGACCTCGACGAGGCGCTGCGGATCGGCAACAAGATCGCGATCCTGCGCGACGGTACGCTCGTGCAGGTCGGGACGCCGGACGATATTCTGTCGCGGCCGGCGGACGATTATGTGAGAAGGTTCGTGGAGAAGCGCACTGCCGCGAACTGAGCCGGGGAACCGAGCCGGAAGCAGGAACGACGGCACGCCGCGATGCGCGGCGTGCCGTTTTGCATCGAGCAGCGCAGGGCGGACGGCGTTTCTGCTGGAACGGGCCGCCGCGCGTTACTTCGCGCCGAGCACGCAGGCAAGCGGATGCGACGGCACGCCGTTGCGATGCAGGGCAACCGGCGAGAAACCCGCTTCGGTCATCGCCCGCGCCAGTTGTTCGGGCCGGAATGCACCGTAGGGCGAGCGCCCGATGTCGCGGACGGTGATCGCCACGCGGCCGCCGCGCTGGACGACGCGGTGCAGCTTGCCCCAGGCCGCGCACGGGGTGCGCCAGAAGTAGATGCAGTTGATCGAGAACGCGTTGTCGAGTGCATCGTCCGCAAACGGCAGTCCATCGACGGGCTGAGGCCGCGCGGCAGCCCGGGTTGTCCGAGATGTGCCGCCATTCGATTCCTCCCTCGATTTGCGTGCAAGCTGCACGCCGCTGTCCAGACGGCCAGAAGAGGATCCAAATTGACACGCCGGGCGGCGGAATTTCGCGCCCGTTTATCGAGCTGTCGCGCCGGCGCGGCTTGCGCCGGCGCGAGTCGACCGTATTACGGCGCGACGGTTGCGCGTTCGTGCGTTCGCACGTCAGCCCTCAGGTCAGCGGTCTCGCCGCGCGACGCATCCGCCAGAATCAAATCCGCGCCTTTCTCCGCGACCATCATCGTCGGCGCATTGATGTTGCCCGACGTGATGTTCGGGAACACCGACGCATCGACGATCCGCAATCCCTGCAGCCCATGCACGCGCAGCGCCGCATCGACCACCGACGTGCGCGCATCCGGCCCCATCGCGCACGAGCCGCACAGGTGATAGATCGAACCCGACTGCTCGCGGAAATACTGCAGCAGCGCGTCGTCGGATGCGACCTGCGGCCCCGGCGAGATTTCCTCGACCGTCATCGCCCGCAGCGCCGGCGCACGCATCAGCGCGCGGATCAGCTTGCTGCCTTGCACGGCCTCGTCGAGATCCTTCTGCGTCGTCAGCGCGTTGATATGGATATTCGCGGCATCTTCCGCGCGATTCGACGCGATCTCGATCGCGCCGCGGCTCGTCGGCCGGCACGGGTTGAACGCGATCAGGAAGCCCGAATACGGTTCGGGCTTGATGCTCGCGTGCGCACTCTTCGGGATCCGGTACGACAGCGGGTTGAAGTAGAGCTGGAGGTTCGGTTCGTGCGCGTCGGCCGCGCCGCGAAAGAAGCCGCCCGCCTGGTTCACGCTCATCGCGAGCGGGCCGCGCTTCGTCAGCAGGTAGCGCAGCCCGATCTTCAGCTTGCCGAACAGCGTGCCCATCTCGTCGTTGAGCGTCGGCCGGTTCGCCTTGAAGTAGAAGCTCACGCACAGGTGATCCTGCAGGTTGCGGCCGACGGCCGGCAGCGCGTGCACGAGCGGCACCCGGCGCCGCGCGAGCAGCGCCGGATCGCCGACGCCCGACAGTTGCAGCAGCTTCGGCGTATCGACCGCGCCGGCCGCGAGGATCACTTCCCGCGCGGCGTCGATCGTTTCGTCGCCGTGCGGGCCCGCGACGACGACGCCCGTCGCGCGCGCGCCGTCGAACGTCACGCGCCGCACGAGCACGCCCGAGCGCAGCGTGAGGTTCTTGCGGCCCAGCGCCGGCCGCAGGTACGCGAAGCTGCTCGAACAGCGTTCGCCGTTTTTCGTGTTCAGGTCGTAGATGCCCGCGCCTTCGAACTGCGCGCCGTTGAAATCGTCGCTGCGCGGCAGGTTCAGCTCGTCGCAGCCCTTCAGGAACGTGTGGACGATCGGATGCACGTCGGCCTTCATCGACGTGATGTGGATCGGCCCGCTGGTGCCGTGATGGTGCGGATCGGTCGCGCCGGCCGCGTGCGTCTCGAGCTTGCGGAAATACGGCAGCACGTCGTCGTACGCCCAGCCCGGATTGCCGGCGGCGGCCCAGTCGTCATAGTCGCTGCGCTGGCCGCGCACGTAGACCATCGCGTTGATCGAGCCCGAGCCGCCGACCACCTTGCCGCGCGGGCAATACAGCGTGCGGCCGGCGAGCTGCGCTTCGGGCGCGCTGTAGTACATCCAGTTGTAGCGGCGGTTGTAGTAGGTCTTCGTGAAGCCGACCGGCACCTTGAACCAGAACGAGGCGTCGCGCTCGCCCGCTTCGAGCAGCAGCACCGAATGCCGGCCCGACTCGCTCAGGCGGTTCGCGAGGATGCAGCCGGCCGAGCCCGCGCCGACGATGATGTAGTCGTAGGTCATGTCGTGTCCTTCGCCGTCAGCCCTTCGCGGGCGCGAGATCCTTCACGTCGGCGGGCTGCGCGCCCATCTGCAGGTGCAGCCGCTCGCCGGTGTACGGCGTGTGGCGCTTCACGACGTCCATGTCCAGCTCGATGCCGAGCCCCGGCTCGGTGGACGGGACGATGTAGCCGTCTTCCCAGCGGATCGGCGTCTTCACGACTTCCGCGTGGAAGCCGCCCCACGTCATGATGCTTTCCTGGATCAGGAAGTTCGGCGTGCAGGTCGCGAGCTGGATGCTCGCGGCCGCGCCCACCGGCCCGTTGTACAGGTGCGGCGCGATCTGCGCGTAGTGCACTTCGGCGAGGCTCGCGATCTTCTTCGCTTCGAGCAGGCCGCCGACGCGCGCGACATTCAGTTGCAGGATCGATGCGCCGCCCGCCTGCAGCAGCTTGTGGAATTCGTACTTGGTCGTCAGGCGCTCGCCGGCCGCGACCGGAATCGACGTGTGCTGCGCGACTTGCGCCATCGCGTCTTCCTGCCCGGGCGGCACGGGCTCCTCGAACCACAGCGGGTCGTACTTCTCGAGCCGCTTCGCGAGCCGGATCGCCGACGACGGCACCATCTGCCCGTGCGTGCCGAACAGCAGGTCGGCCTTGCTGCCGACCGCTTCGCGCACCTTGCGGCAGAACGTCTCGCAGCGGTCCAGTACTTCGAGCGAAAGCTGATGGCCCGAGTAGGCCGTGTACGGGCCGGCCGGGTCGAACTTGACGGCCGTGAAGCCGAGCTTCACGTTCTCGGCCGCGCATTCGGCGGCGAGATCGGGGTCGTCGTAGTCGTATTCGCCTTGCGAATTCTTCGGATACAGGTACGTGTACGAGCGCAGGCGTTCGTGCACGCGGCCGCCGAGCAGTTCGTACACGGGTTTGCCGGCTGCCTTGCCGACGATGTCCCAGCACGCCATCTCCAGCCCGCTGACGACGCCCATCATCGTCAGGTCGGGGCGCTGCGTGAAGCCGCTCGAATACGCCTGCCGGAACAGCCGCTCGACGTGGTGCGGGTCGTGGTTCAACAGGTAGCGCTCGAACACGTCGCCGATGATCGGGCCCATCGCCTTCGGGTGGAACGTGGCGGAATAGATCTCGCCGACGCCTTCGATGCCGTCGTCGGTTTTCAGCTTCACGAAGATCCAGTACATCCCGCCGATGTGCGGCGGCGGCACGGCGACGATGTGGGTTTCGAGCGAGACGATCTTCATGCGGACTCCTGTGTGCGGTTCAAGCGTTGTTTGAGAATCGCGGCCGCGCCCGCGCCGCAGAGCGCGATCGCCGCGATATAGCCGAAATAGAGCTGGTAGCCGTGCGCGCCGGGGTAGGCCTGCGTCACGTAGCCGTTGATCAGCGGCACGAACACGTCGGGCGAGTAGCCGATCACCGAGATCAGGCCGATCGCGAGGCCCGCGCAATGCGGCGGTACGTTGCAGTCGTCGAGCAGCGACCAGTACAGGCCGCGCACCGCGTAAGTCAGGATGCCGATGAACAGCACGAGCACGACGAGCAGCGCCTGCGGGCTGTGCGGCGGCGCGGCGATCAGCCCGACGAGCGACAACGCCGCGAGCACGAGTGCCCAGAACAGCACGCGGACCTTCGACACGCGGTCGCCGAGATAGCCGCCGCCGATCCCGCCGATCGGGCGCATCCACAGCTTGAGCGTCGTGATGAAGCCGGCCGCCGTCGCGCTGAGCCCGAAGTTGCCTTCGTGCAGATAGGCCGAGAAGCTGTAGGTCGCCCAGAACACCTGGTAGCCGCAGAACACGATCGCCGCGACGAGCCACAGCTCGGGAATCGCCGCGAGCGTCCTCAGGTCGGCCAGCACGTTGCCGCGCGGCCGTGCCGCCGCTGCCGCGCGCGGGGCTTCGCCCGCAGAGTCCTTCACGAGCGCGAGCAGCACGCCGAGCGCGATGCAGGTGAACGCATACAGGTGCACGACGCGTATGAAGCCGGCCGCGTCGGTGCCGCCGCGCGTCTGCGTCACGTACGCGAACAGCGTGATCGCGACCGTCGCGAGCAACGCCTCGACGAGGCCGCGGCCGCCGTCGAGCAGGCCGAAGAAGCGGCCCTGTTCGTCCGGGCCGGCGATCGCGTTCACGCGCTTGATCACGGCCGCCCAGAACGTGAGGCCGGTCGTGAGCCCCCAGCCGCCGAAGATCAGCACGAGCGTGGGGAACGACGGCCCGGTCGCGTACACGAGCCCGAGCACGCCGGTGGCGATCAGCGAGAAGCAGATCAGCCGGCGCGGCGACAGGCGGTCCGCGAGCCAGCCGCTCGGCAGGTAGCTGACGAGAAAGATCGTGCCGAGCGACGAATACAGGTAGCCGAGCTGCACGTCGTCGATGCGGAAGAACTGCAGCATCGTCGGCTGGTAGACCTGCCGCAGGTACAGCATCGGGTAGATCGCGCCGGCGGCGATCACGAGCAGCAGCAGTTGCAGGTAGCGCTGCGCGCGTGAATCGCGCACGGCGTGCGCGTCGGCGGGCAAGGCATGCGGCGACGCGTGCGTCGACGGTTGGGTCGGCATGATGTCTTCCTCCATCAGGCGTCCGCGTGGCGGACGTCCGCAGATTTTTTATGGTCGGGTTGGGTCAGGGCGGCGCGCGGCCCGTTGCCGCGCGCCGGAACGTCAGTACTTCATGACGACGAGGCGCGTCTGCGTGAATTCGAGCATCCCGTGCTTGCCGTCGTCGCCGCCGAGGCCGGAGCGTTTCCAGCCCGCGTGGAAGCCCTGGTACGGGTCGGCCGGCGTACGGTTCACGTACAGCTCGCCCGCCTCGATCGCGTTCGCGACCTGCATCGCGGTGCGGTAATGCTCGGTGTAGAGCACCGACGACAGCCCGAACTGATGGTCGTTCGCGAGCGCGACGGCCTCGTCGATCGATGTGTAGCGCAGCACCGGCATGATCGGGCCGAAGGTTTCCTCCTGCACGATCTCCATGTCCTGCCGGCAGCCGGTGAGGAGCGTCGCCGGGTAGAAGAAACCCGGGCCGTCGGGCACGACGCCGCCGGTTTCGAGCGTGGCGCCCGCCGCGATCGCGCGCTGCACCATGCCGTGGACGTGGGCGCGCGCCGCTGCGCTGACGAGCGGCCCCATCCGCGACGGATCGGCCGCGCGGTCGCCGATGCGCACCGCTGCCATCTTCTCCTTCAGCAGCGCGACGAAGCGGTCGTGCACGCTGTCGTGCACGTACACGCGCTCGATCGCCGTGCAGAGCTGGCCGCAGTGTGTGGTCTTCGACGCGACGAGCGCGGCGGCCGCGCGTTCGAGATCGGCATCCGGCTCGATGATCGCGGGCGTCTTGCCGCCGAGCTCGAGCGACGGCTTCGCGATGTTTTCCTTGCAGTAGTCGAGCACCTTGCGGCCTGCGTTCACGCTGCCGGTCAGCGTGATCATCCCGACCGCCGGGTGCGTGCACATCGCCTCGGCGGTCGCGTGATCCATCGTCAGGATGTTGACGACGCCAGGCGGGAACCCCGCCGCGTCGACGGCCTTCGCGATCTCGAACGCGGACACCGGCGTGTGGTTGCTCGGCCGCACGACCACCGTGTTGCCCGCGATCAGCGCGGGCGCGACCTTGCGCAGCAGCGTGTAGACGGGATAGTTGAACGGGATCAGGCACGCGACGACGCCGATCGGCTCGCGCTGCAGGAACAGGTTTTCGTCGGGGGTGTCGCTCGGGATGATCTCGCCCTCGATCCGGCGCGCCCATTCCGCGTGGTAGCGGGTGATCTGGCCCGCATAGACGGCTTCGTTCGATGCGTCGTCGGCGCTCTTGCCCGATTCCTGCGCGAGCGCCGCGCCGATCTCGGGGGCGCGCGCGGCGAGCGCGTCGGCGAGCTTGTGCAGACAGGCGGCGCGCTCGGCGCTCGGCAGCTTGCGCCATGCTTTCTGCGCGGCGGCCGCGGCGTCGACGGCGGCGCGCGCGTCGGCGGGCGTGGCGGCCGGCACGCGTGCGAATTCGGCTTCAGTGGCGGGATTGCGGACGGTGATGAAGGCGTCGCTCGACGGGGCGACGAACCGGCCGTTCACGTAATTGCGTTCGGTGCGCATGCAGGGGCTCCTCCGATGGATGCGGGCGGATCGCTGCGGATGGCGATACGCGCGTCACGGGACAGAGGCCATTCTCGTCATGCGTTTAATGCACGGCAAACGACTTATTTACGCATCGAGCGTGAAAAAAACTCATGTTACTCACGCAGGGCTGGCACCGCGCGCCTGGAGTCAGCGCAGCGGCGGCTGCGGCAGCGGCGACGACGGCTCCAGGTGCCGCTTCGACAGCCACACTTCCTGCTGCAGCCAGTCGCGGAACTGCACGATGTGCGGCAGGTTCGTCTGCTCGGGGCGGGTGACGAACCAGTACGACTGATGGCCGTCCACATGGACGTTGAGCACCTGCATCAGCTGCCCGGCGGCCAGCTCGCGCGCGACCATGTGGCGGTCGGCGATCGTGATTCCGAGGCCGTCGATCGCCGCGCGGATCGCGTGGTCGAGCAGGTCGAATTCATAGCCGCCGCGCGTGTCGACGTCCGCGATGCCGGCCGCCTTCAGCCAGTGGTGCCAGGTCAGGTAGCGCTGGTCGTCGGACGCCAGCACGTGCAGCAGCGTGAAGCGGTTCAGGTCGATCGGCGCGCCGTCCTGGCGCAGCCGCGCGTACAGCGCGGGCGCGCACACGGCGATGTGCTGTTCCTGCATCAGCAGCGCGTTGTCGAAACCGTCCCATTCGCCGTCGCCGAAGCGGATCGCGCAGTCGAGCACGCGCGATTCGCCGAGGCTGTCGTGGATGCGCGTGGTCAGGCTCAGCTCGAACTCCGGATGCGCGTCGCGCAGCCGGCCGAGGCGCGGCATCAGCCAGCGCGCGGCGAAGGTGGGCGGCACGTTCACGCGCAGCCGGTTCAGGTGGGTCTTCTCCTGCAGGCTGCGCACGGTCAGCTCGATCTTGTCGAACGACTGCTGCAGCGCACGCAGCAGCACGCGGCCGGCGGCGGTCAATTCGAGCTGGTGGTGGCGGCGTTCGAGCAGCGTCTCGCCGAGCTGGCCTTCGAGCTGCCGGACCTGGCGGCTCACCGCGCTCTGCGTGACGTTGAGCAGTTCCGCCGCGCGCGTGAAGCTGCCGGTGCGGCCGGCCATCTCGAAGGCTTTCAGCGCGTTCAGCGCCGGCATCTTGCGTCTCACGGGCAGGGAGGGCGTTGGGTGGAGGAATGGCTATTGTAGGGGCTGCATGCGTCGTGCCGTATCGGTAGTTCAGCCCCTTCACCCACTGCAAGAACGATCAAATGGCCGCGCCGTCGATGTCGTATAGTCCTTCCGACTTCTTCTCGGGCCCACCATGAATCCAGTTGGAAAAGCGTTGTGGTTTATCGAAAACGAACTGGGCGACGAACTGACGCTCGACCGGATTTCCGCCGATTGCGGCATGTCGCGCTTCGGCTTTTCGCGCCTCTTTTCGATGAATACCGGTTGGCCGGTCATGCGCTACGTCCGGTCCAGGCGGCTGACGCGCGCGGCGCGGACGCTGGCGCAAGGCGCGCCGGATATCTTTCGCGTGGCGCTCGATGCCGGATATGGTTCTCATGAAGCATTTACCCGTGCCTTCCGCGATCTTTTCGGCGTGACGCCCGATGAGGTGCGCGCGCGGCGCAGTCTCGATGGCCTGTCTCTCGTGGAGCCGTTACGCATGAAAGAAATGAAAATCGTGGCGCTTGTGCCGCCGCGCTTCGAAGTCTCCGACAAGCTGTTGATCGCGGGGATGAGCGACCGGTTTACCTTCGAAACCAATGAAGGGATTCCGGCGCTCTGGCAAACCTTCATCCCGTACATCGGCAGCGTGCCCGATCAGATCGACGATGTGACTTACGGCGTGTGCTGCAACCCGGACGCGGATGGCAGCTTCGAATATGTTGCAGGCGTCGCGGTGACGCGTCGCGACCGGTTGCCCGCGTCGTTTCGTTGCGTCGAGCTTGAACCGCGGCGTTACGCGGTCTTTGAACATCGCGGGCATATCTCCACGATTCACCAGACCGTCTACAGCATCTGGAACGGGTGGCTGCCGAATTCGGGATTCAAGGCGGCGGACGCGCCCGAGTTCGAACGCTACAGTGCGGACTTCGATCCCGTCGCAGGTACCGGGGTGCTGGAAATCTGGGTGCCGATAGAAGATTCGACAGGCCGATCCGACTGATCGAACCGGCCACCGGCTTCAGCGCCCAAGCCCCGCCATCAGCGTGTACTTCAGCTCCACGTACTCGTCGAGGCCGTACTTCGACCCTTCGCGGCCGAGCCCCGACTGCTTGACCCCGCCGAACGGCGCGACCTCGGTCGAGATGATCCCGTCGTTGACGCCGACCATCCCGCTTTCCAGCGCCTCCGACACGCGCCACGCGCGGCCGAGGTCGCGCGTGTAGAGGTACGCCGACAGCCCGAACGGCGTGTCGTTGGCCGCGGCGATCGCGTCGTCCTCGGTCGCGAAGCGGAAGCACGCAGCGACGGGGCCGAAGGTTTCCTCTTCCGCGATCAGCATGTCCGGCGTCATGCCGGTCAGCACGGTCGGCTCGTAGAACGTGCCGCCGAGCGCGTGACGCCGGCCGCCCGTCACCACCGAGGCGCCTTTTGCGGTGGCGTCGGCGACGTGCCGCTCGACCTTGTCGAGCGCCGCATCGTTGATCAGCGGCCCCTGGTCGACCTCGCCCGCGAGCGCGTTGCCGACGCGCAGCGTGCGCACGGCGTCGGCGAGCTTGCGCGTGAACGCGTCGTACACGCCGTCCTGCACGAGGAAGCGGTTCACGCATACGCAGGTCTGGCCCGTGTTGCGGAACTTCGACGCGATCGCGCCCACGACCGCCGCATCGAGATCGGCATCGTCGAACACGATGAACGGCGCGTTGCCGCCGAGTTCGAGCGACAGCTTCTTCAGCGTGTCGGCCGACTGCTTCGCGAGCAGCTTGCCGACGCGCGTCGAACCCGTGAACGACAGCTTGCGCACGACCGGCGAGCCGGTCAGCGCCGTGCCGATCGCGACCGCGTCGCCGGACACGACGTTGAACACGCCGGCCGGCACGCCCGCGCGTTCGGCGAGCACCGCGAGCGCGAACGCGGACAGCGGCGTCTCCTCGGACGGCTTCAGCACCATCGTGCAGCCGGCCGCCAGCGCGGGGCCGGCCTTGCGCGTGATCATCGCGAGCGGGAAGTTCCACGGCGTGATCGCCGCGACGACGCCCACCGGCTCGCGCGTGACGACGATCCGCGCATCGGGCTTCGGGCTTGGGATCACGTCGCCGTACATCCGCTTCGCCTCTTCCGCGAACCATTCGAGGAAGCTCGCCGCGTAGGCGACTTCGCCGCGCGCCTCGGCCAGCGGCTTGCCCTGCTCGCGCGTGAGCAGCTCGGCGAGCGCGTCGCGGTGTTCGAGCATCAGCTCGCCCCAGCGCTTCACGCGTGCGCCGCGCTCCTTCGCACTCAGCGCGCGCCACGCGGGAAACGCGCGCGCGGCCGTGTCGATCGCGCGCTGCGCGGCGTCGGCGCCGCCTTTCGCGACCTGCGCGATCGTCTCGCCGGTCGCCGGGTTGCGCACGGGGTAGGTCGCGTCATCCGCGCCGCGCGGTTCGTGCCATTCGCCGCCGATGTAATGGCCGGTCCTCAGAAATTCGCTCATCGTGAGTCGCTCCTTCAGTCTGCGGCGAAGCTGCCCTGCGCCGCGCGCGGCTCGCGTGCGATGCGCGTGCCGGCCGTGTAGTCGTTGATCAGGTCGCACGGCGTGTAGTTGCGTTCCAGCTCGTACAGCTCGTCGTCGGTGAGCTGCGTCTCCAGCGCGCCGAGCGCGCTGTCGAACTGCGCGACGGAATCCGCGCCGACCAGCATGCTCGCGACGCCGGGCCGGTTCAGCACCCACGCCTGCGCGATCTGCGCGGGCGGCACGCCGCGCCGCTTTGCGACTCTCGCGACCGATTCCGCGATCGCGCGCGACGCGGGGTCGCCGTACATCTGCGAGGTGAAGAAGTCGGTCTGGTTGCGCGTCGATTGCGGCTCGCAGGTCAGCAGGCCGCGCGCGAGCGGGCTGAACACCGACACGCCGACGCCCTGGTCGACGCAGTACGGAATCATCTCGCGCTCTTCCTCGCGATACGCGAGATTGAGCTGCAGCTGCATGTTGATCGGCTTGTGCCAGCCGTTACGTTCGCAGGCCTGCATGATCTTCGCGAACTGCCACGTGTACATCGTCGACACGCCGATGTAGCGCGCCTTGCCTGCGCGCACGATGTCGTGCAGCGCGCCCATCGTCTCCTCGACGGGGGTGTTCACGTCGAAGAAGTGCAGCATGTAGAGGTCGACGTAATCCATGCCGAGCCGCGTGAGCGACCCGTCGATGCCGTCGAGGATGTGCTTGCGCGAATGGCCGCCCGCGTTCGGGTACGCGCCCATGTCGTAGCCGACCTTGGTCGTCACGACGATTTCCTCGCGGCGCGCGGCGCGCTTCAGGATGCGCCCGACCACTTCCTCGCCGACGCCCGTCGAATAGAAATCGGCGAGATCGATGAAGTTGACGCCGGCGTCGAGCGCGCGGCGCACGATCGGCTCGCTCTGCGCTTCGTCGAAGATCCACGGCTTCCATTGCGGGGTGCCCATGTTCATCGTGCCGAGGCACAGGCGGGACACCTTCAGGCCGGACTGGCCGAGGCGGACGTATTCCATGCTTCCTCCTGGTACGGCCTTGCCGGCCGTTCGTTGTCCGTCAGTTCTTTTTCGGGGTGTAGAACGGGTTCGACACGTCGCGCGCGGCGGCGAACACCGCGTCGCGGTGCGGCAGCCCCTCCATCGCCGCGACGATCGCGTTGCGGCACGCGCGGTAGTTGTTCTCGAACACCGCGTCGAGATCGTCGGCCTTCGGGTTCACCCAGTTCGCCGACACGACGACCCAGTCGTTCTCCGCTTCCGGCGGCAGCGTGCCGTGCTCGAGCGCCTCGGCCACGGCCTTCGCGATGCCGGCCTGCGAGGCGCCCCACGTCGCGTTGCCGTGGAAGTCGCCGTCGATCTGCGCCTTGTTCACGTACAGCGTGAGCGGCTTGGTCGGCACGCCGGGCTGCGCGATCACGACGAACGGCGCATGGCCGGCCGACGGTGTCGCGAGCGCGGTCGCGAACGCCTGCCCGGCGGGGCCGTCGCGCGGGCCGATCAGCACGTTGATGTGCGCGAGGTTCACGCCGGGGCCTTCGAAGCCTTCGCCGATGTACAGCGATTTGCGGGGGGAAGCAGTCATTGCGGTGTCTCGTCGTTGAAGTTGGGTGTGGGTGGGGCGACGGCGGACGGCCGCGTCGCCGCCCGTGAAGCGAAAATTCCTGATCGACGCATGACGCCGGCCCATCTCCGGGAAATCCCTCGGTCATGCCGCGCGCGCCGTGCCTGGCCTGGCTCCGGCGCATTCGCGCAGGCATGCGGCGGTGCACCGGGCCGCGTACCGACTCCGGGTTTGTCATACCCGATCAGGGGTTGGAGCGCCGAACGCGTTTGGACAACAATCGGCGTACCCGAGGCCCTATCTTTCGTCTTCCCATTACTTTTCGAAAGCGAGTAATTCCGATGGTTGCCATTCAAAGTCCCGATTGGTCGAGGCTGAGCTCGCTCGACCCGGAACTCATCCGCGCGTTCGTCGCGGTCGTCGAAAGCGGCGGCTTCACCGCGGCGTCGCGGCAGCTGCATCGCACGCAGTCGACGATCAGCCTGCGGATCCGCACGCTCGAGGAGCGGCTCGGCACCCACCTGTTCATGCGCAACAGCCGGCGGCTCGCGCTGTCGCGCGACGGCGAGAATTTCCTGATCTACGCGCGCCGGATCATCCAGGTGCAGAACGACGCGATCATCGCGTTGCAGCAGAGCAGCAGCCATCGCGGCGCGCTGCGCTTCGGGCTGCCGGAGGACTATGCGGAACTGTGGCTGCCCGACCTGCTGAAGTCGTTCTATGCATTGCGCCCGGGCGCGCGGCTGCACGTGCACTGCCGGATGTCGCTCGAACTGCTCGAACGGCTGCAGGCCGGCGAGCTCGACGTCGCGCTGGTCGTGCGGCACGGCTCGCAGGCGGGCGGCCGGCATCTCGGCCGCGAGGAGGTGGTGTGGGCCGCGCATCGCGATTTCGCGCTCGACCCGCATGCGTCGGTGCCGCTCGCGCTGTTTCCCGAGACCTGCTGCTACCGGCAGCGCGGGCTGCAGGCGCTGGCGTCGATGGACCGGCCGTATCACGTCGTCTACACGAGCCAGAGCCCGACCGGGATCAAGGTCGCGGTGAACCACGGCGCCGCCGTGACGATGATCGACCGCTGCACGCTGCCGGAGAACTGGCGCGTGCTCGGCGAAGACGAGGGCCTGCCGCCGCTGCCGCCGGCCGATCTCGAACTGCATCGCTCGCCGGGCATCTGCGATCCGTCGACCGACGATCTCGCGTCGCTGATCGAGACGATGGTCGACGAACGGCGACGCGCGTCGGTCGAAGCGATCGCCTGAGCGCCGCGCCCGCTACGCCTCCGCCGTCTGCCCCGTCTGCCGCTGCAGATCGTCCATGATCTGCTCCGCGAGGAAGTCGCACGGCGGCCGCTTCGACTTCGTGCTGCGCGCGAGGATCAGTTCGAGCGGCGGCATGTCGGGCAGCCCGTGCGAGCGGCCGAGCACCGACAACTGCGGGGGAATCGCGCAGCGCGCGAGCGGCGCGACCGCGAGCCCCGCTTCCACCATGCTGAGCAGGCCGAGCAGGCTCGGGCTTTCGTACGAGGTGCGATACGGCAGCTTCGCGCGTTCGAGGCTGCGGATCGCGTTCTCGCGCGCGACGCTGCCCGGCATGAACACCGCGATCGGCAGCGGCCGCTCCTCCCACACGCGCGGCCCGTTCGTCATCGCGGCCCATGCCATCGGCTCGTGGCGTACGAAGTCGCCCGACAGCCCCTTCACGCGCGTACCGCACACGAGGTCGACGGTGCCGTCCTTGATCAGCGGCGCGAGCGCGCTGCTCGGCAGGCCGATCACCTGGATCTCGACCTTCGGATACGACGCCGAGAATTTCTTAAGCACTGAAGGAAGAAGCGACGACGCGTAGTCGTCCGGCACGCCGATCACCACCTTGCCCGTGACCTCCGGCCGCACCACGGCGGCCCACGCCTCGTCGCGCAGCGCGAGCATGCGCCGCGCGAAACCCAGCAGCACCTCGCCCTCGCGCGTCAGCACGATGCTGCGCGGGCGGCGCACGAACAGCGGCCGCCCCAGCGCGTCCTCGAGGCTCTTGATCTGCATGCTGACGGCGGATTGCGAGCGGTTCACGGCTTCGGCGGCGCGGGTCATGTTGCCGGTCTCGGCCACCGCGACGACGGTGGCCAGCACGTCGTGATCGAGCATCTTCATCGGTATCAGGAAAACTGAACGTAACGATCAGCATTATGCGTTTTTATTGTCGTTATGTGTCTGCCATAGTGCGATCGGGCAGGCGAAACCGCTGCCGCCGCCGGTTCGTCGGGCTGTTCCCGGCGACGGAGGCGCGCGTGCCGGGCCGGCGGGGTTGAACAAGGAAAGCATGGTGTCTCGATGATGGACCATCCGTTGCGCGCCGCACTGGCCGCCGAACTGCATGCGCGGCCGTTCCTGCGGCTGGCCGAAGCCGTGTCGCTCACTCACTACGCGATCTATTCGGATGGCGAAGCGGCGATCCACGAAACACTGCTGCACGCGCTGTGCCGCGACGCCGGCATTGCCGCGCCGCATGACGGCGCGACGCACTACGCGGTGCAGTCGCCGAGCGGCTGGCACCTGAAGTGGGAGCGTCACACCGAATTCTCGACCTTCACGTTCGTCGCGCCGCGCCGCGACACGGGCTATTTCGACGATCTCGCGATCGAAGGCATTCCGGCCGACTGGTTCGCACGCCTGAACGGCATCCGCTTCGTCGCGGTGCGCATGGAGCTGCTGTCCGGCGACGCCGCGCGGCTCGTCTGCGCGGACATGCGGCGCTGGATCGACGGGCCGATTCTCGTCGGCAGCAACGTGCTCGGCGGCGGCCAGGTGTTCTGCGACTGGCACGTGCGGCCCGACGGCTTCATGCGCTTTCTCGTCGTCGACGAGGATTTCCGCGAAGAGCAGGGCGGCCGCCTGCTGCAGCGTCTCTATGAAATCGAAACCTACCGGATGATGGCGCTGCTCGCGCTGCCGGTCGCGCGGCGGATGAGCCGCGAGCTCGACGAGATCCACGCGTCGCTGCAGGCGCTGATGCAGAGCATGGACGCGGGCGGCGCGCACGGCGACGACGCGGCGCTGCTGGTCAAGCTCACGCACCTGGCGGTGCGCGTCGAATCGCTGTCGGGCTCGGGCGGGCGTTTCAGCGCATCGCGCGCGTACGAGAAGCTCGTGCTCGCGCGCATCCAGGAGCTGCGCGAGGAGCGCATCGAAGGGATGCCGACGATCGCGGAATTCATGGAACGGCGCTTCGCGCCGGCGATGGAGACGTGCCGCAGCGTGTGGGCGCGCCACGAGCAGATCGCCGCGCGCATCGCGCGTGCGGTGGACCTGCTGCGCACGCGCGTCAATCTCGCGCAGGAAAAGGACGTCACGCGGCTGCTGGCCGGCATGGAGCGCACCGCGCGCAACCAGCTGCATCTGCAGCATGCGGTCGAAGGCCTGTCCGTCGCGGCGATCTCGTATTACGTGTTGTCGCTCGCGGCTGCCGCGTTCAAGGCGCTGCACGTGCTGAGCCTGCCGGTCGATCCGGAGCTGGCGGAAGGGCTGCTGATCGCGCCGGTCGTGCTCGGGGTAGTCCACATCACGCGGCGCACCCGTGCGCATCTCGCGAAGGCGGATGGCGCGCACGATGGCGAGGCGGCGCGGGCGGTGAAGTTGAAGCAGGTGGTTTGAACATCAATGACAAGCAAAGGAACGGAGATGACTTTTTCGCAGATTCAGGCTGGTTTTTTCGTCGCGATGGACGATTTCGCGGAGCCGCTGCAGGACAACGCAGGCGCGGCGGACGACGCACGCGTATCGTCGTATCAGGCCGTGTTGCAGGAGCCGATGGTGTCGCTCGTCGGCAGCACGAGCGACCGGCCGGACGTCGCGACGGTTGCGATTCTCGGCTACAACTGAGCGCGCGGTTCCGGACGTGCGCCGGATGGCAGCGGCGATGGCGTCGCTGCCATCCGGCTGATTGAAGCCGGCATGGCCCGCTCGCGCAGCGTCCGCGAGTGACGCACGGTTTTCTGCCCAAAAGCGGCCGAGCCGGGCCAACGCGAGCGCATGCGATTACGGTCGCGTCCAGAGGACGGCATCATTCGATTCGCCGACCACCTGGCCGTGTTTGTTGATGGCGAAAGCCAACGTAAAGCCTTCACCGTCGGGGAGTGCGCCGAGGTCGGTCATCACACCGTTCTCATAGACAAAGGCGTGAACGGCGCCACCCGGGGTGTCGGAAGCGCCGACTATCTGGCCGCGGTCGTTGATCCCCGAGGCCTGGCTGTTCCGGCCACCGGGGAGCGTTCCGAGGTCGGTCATCACCCCGTCTTGATACAGGAAGGCACGAAACTGCCTCGGGGTCGCAGTGTCGGAAGTGCCGACCACCTGGCCGCGATCGTTGATCGCCGCAGCGCCGCTGCTTTGACCACCGAGCGTGCCCAGGTCCGTCATCTGTTGACCGTCGTACAAAAAGGCGTGGGCCGCTCCGGTCGCGATGCCGGAATCGCCGACCACCTGGCCCTTCTGATTGATCGCGTTCGCGCGGCTGAAGGTACCACCGGGGAGCGTACCGAGGTCGGTCGTCACGCCGTCTTGATAGATGCACGCGTGGCCGTTCGTAGCGCCGGCCACCTGACCGCGATTGTTGATCCCGTTGGCTTCGTAGAGGCCAAGGTCGATCATCACGCCGCCGTCGTATAAAAAGGCGCGCCTGACGAACCCGCTTGCGATGGACGAAAAAGAGGCGCCGACCACCTGGCCGCGGTCGTTGATCCCTGCCGCGGTGCTGAAGCTGTCGCCGGGGAGCGTACCGAGGTCGGTCATCACCCCGTCTTCATACAAGAAGGCGCGAAGGTCGCGATGATGTCTCACTCTGCCGAAAAAGTTGAACGACTCGCCGACCACCTGGCCGTGATCGTTGATCGCGTAAGCGCTGCTGCCGTTCTTGCCGGGAAGCGTGCCCAGATCCTTGATCGTGAAATTCTGATTGGCGGCGGCCAGGCTTTTGGCCACCGCCGCACTGCTCGCCGCATCACCGTCGCCGCCGCAGCCGGCCAATGCCGTTGCCAGCGATATGACGATTGCCGATGTTTGCAATGCTCGATTGACGAGCGGGGACAGGTGAACCATGTCGACCTCCAACGGGTTTTCAGCGTGACGGGTGGGCCGGGGTCGCGTCGACGATGTGCGAAGGCGGGGCAGACCAGCGCCGACGGAGTGCCGGATGCGGGCTGGCGCAAGAAGAGACGCCGGAGGCGTTGCGTGGACAACGAAAATTGAGGAATTGAAATTGACGCCGTGCCGGCTACGGATTTCAAGCCAACACCGCAATCGCAATCCAAGCGAGTGTCGTGCCACCCGATCAGGACGGGCTTCGCAAGGCGCGAAGCGGAACAGGCGGAAGCTGCGCGTGCGAAAAACGTATCACCCGCGATACGCGCGAAGGGGGCGAGGATCGAAATTGCGACTTCTCTATCGGAACCGGCCGTCAGTCATTTGTTTTTTATCGAATGCAAACGATTCCATTGCCCTCGCCTCGTAGCGCCCGAATGGCAACATCACCCAATTCGTTTCAAGGATGATGCAGTCGATCATATTGCGGTGGCACGGGCAGCGATGATCGAGGCGGAGGTTGTGATCGCAACATCCGGAACGTGCGCGCCGGAACCATTGCCTGCGATCACGGTAGGCGGCGTAGCACGTATTCGCGCAACGGCCGGCATGGCAGAATGATCCGCCCGCCATTTCGTCACGGACCCATCACCGACATGACTGCCCCGTCGAACGTCACCATCCAGCTCGCCGCCGTCGGACAGCCCACCGCGCGCGACGCCATCAGCCGCAAGCTCAACGCATTCAACGATGCGATCACAGGGCAGCCGGACAACACCGCGCTCGATCTCTACGTGACCGACCCGAACACTGGCGAAGTGCTCGGCGGGCTGGTCGGCCGCACGTCGCTCGGGCTGTTTTTCATCGATCTGCTTTTCGTGCCCGAATCCCTGCGCGAGGACGGCCTCGGCAGCAAGCTGCTGAACGACGCGGAAGCGGAGGCGAAACGGCGCGGCTGCGCGCGCGCCGTGCTCTATACGATCACGTTCCAGGCGCCCGCGTTCTACGAGAAGCACGGGTATCGCGTGTTCGGCGAGGTGCCTTGCGAGCCGGCGGGGGCGGCTCGGGTGTTCATGGTCAAGGCGCTTTGAGCGGTTGCAAGCCCGACCCGCTAGGCGCGCCCGACTGGTTCCTGCCACTCGCGCCGGCGGCGGCGTTCGCGTTCCTGGTGGTGGCCTTTGCCGCGTGGCGGCTGGGGGTGCGCAAGTACACGTCGACCGGCACCTGAAGCGCACCGTACCGGACAATTTCCGCCGTACTGTACCGCCAGGCGTGTGAGCTTTCTGACGATACTCGTGTCTTTCCAGGAGACCGTCCGATGCCCCTCGTCGATTTCACATCCGTCGCTGCCGAGCAAACGCAAGCATGGAAATCCTCGCTTGTCGGCAAAGTAGGCCCGGCCAACGTCAAGGTGCTTCGCATGGATGCGCAGCCCTACGACGAGGAGATTCACGACTACAACGAGGGTTTGCTGGTCGTCGATGGACGGCTTCTGCTTCAGGTCGGCGCGGAGACGGTCGCCGTGGAAGCCGGGCAGATGTATCTCGCGTTGGCAGGGACTGCACACGCCGTCCTGCCCGGCAGCCACGGGACGCTCGTCGTCATCGACGTGTAAAGGCGGCTGACACGCGCGCCGGCACTATCAGTCGACCGCGCGCATCGCGTGCCGCAGCTCCTGATAGCTGCGCAGCCCCGCGACACCGAGTTCACGGCCGATCCCGCTCAAGCCGAACCCGCCCCAGCACACGTGCGGATAAATGAGCTGCGGCGTATTGATCCACACGAGCCCCGCGCGCACGCGTGCCTGATAACGCTTCGCCTGCGCCGCGTCGCGCGTGACGACGGTCGCGACGAGCCCGTAGCGCGTGTCGTTCGCGAGCGCGATCGCCTCGTCGTCGGTGCGAAACGACTTCACGCACGCGACCGGGCCGAACACTTCGTCGGCCCACAGCACGTTGTCGGCGGCCGGTTCCGCGATCACGACCGGCGCCATGAAGTAGCCGTCGCCGCGCGCGTCGGCCACGCGGCCGCTGAACGCGACCTGCGCGCCGCTGTCGATCCCCTGCCGCAGCATTGCCTCGACGCGCGCGCGGTGTGCAGCCGAGATCAGCGGCCCCATCGCGACGTTCGCCGCCTCCGGCGGCGCGACGACGAGCGCGCGCACGGCCGTCTCGAACGCGGCCATGAAGCCGCGATACAGGCTGTCGTGCACGAGAATGCGCGCGGTGGCCGAGCACATCTGGCCCGCGTTCGTGAAGGCGCCGGCAACCGCGAGTGCCACCGCAGCATCGAGATCGGCGTCGTCGCGGACGATCAGCGCGGACTTGCCGCCAAGCTCGAGCGTCACGCGCTTCATGTCGTCGGCGGCGGCGCGCATCACTTTCCTGCCGGCGGCGGTGCTGCCGGTGAACGAGATCTTGTCGATCAGCGGATGCGCGGCGAGCGCCGCGCCGACATTCGCGCCGCCGTTCACGATGTTCACGACGCCGTCCGGCATGCCGGCCTCGGCGACGATGTCGAGCAGCGCGTGTTCGGCCGGCGACGTCAGTTCCGACGGCTTGAGCACCGCCGCGCAGCCGGCGGCCAGCGCGGGCGCGAGCTTCCACGCGGTCGTCACCATCGGGAAATTCCACGGCACGATCAGCGCGGCCACGCCGAGCGCATCGTAAAAGCGCTCGGCCGTCACGGTTTCGCTCGGCAGCGCGACCGGTTCCGCCGCGAACGTCGCCGGATCGGCGCACAGCGCGGCGTAGTACGCGAATGTCGCGGCGACGTCGCCGACGTCGGCATCGGCCTCGAGCGGCGGCTTGCCGCTGACCTGCATCTGCAGCGCCGCGAGGCGCGCGCGGTCGGCTTCGACCAGCTCGGCGATCTTCGCGAGGATCTTGCCGCGCGCGGCGGGCGGCGTGTCGCGCCAGCCGGCGAACGCATCGCGCGCGGTGCGCACCGCGCGGTCGACGTGCTCGGCTGAAGCGAATTCCTGCCAGCCGAGCGTGTCGCCGGTCGCGGCGTTGAACAGCGGCGCGCCGGCATCGTCGGCATGCGCGCGGATATGTTCGCCGGCGATGCGCGCGGCGGGCAGCACGAGCGTCGCGGTAGCGGCAGGGGAAAGCGGTGCGGTGGACATGGTGGCGATCCTGAAGGTCGGGTTCAACGGTAGGCGACGCCCGGCATCACGCAGAGCATTTCGAACGCGAGGTTCGCGCCGACGAGCGCGGTCGTGCCGACCGGGTCGTAAGGCGGCGACACTTCGACGAGATCGGCGCCGACGAGATTGAGCCCCTTCATCCCGCGCACGATCTCGAGCCCTTGCTGCACCGTCAGGCCGCCGACTTCCGGCGTGCCGGTGCCCGGCGCGAACGACGGGTCGAGGCCGTCGATATCGAAGCTCAGGTAGACCGGCGTGCTGCCGACGCGCTCGCGCACCTGCGCCATCAGCGGCGCGAGCGACGTGTTCCAGCATGCCTCGGCCTGGACGACGGTGAAGCCCTGCTCGCGGCACCAGTCGAAATCGTCGGCGTGGTAGCCGGTGCCGCGCAGGCCGATCTGCGTGACCTTGTCGCACTGCAGGAGGCCGTCCTCCACCGCGCGGCGGAACGGCGTGCCGTGCGCGATCTTCTCGCCGAACATCGTGTCGTTGACGTCCGCGTGCGCGTCGACGTGCACCACCGCGACCTTGCCGTACTTGCGGTGCAGCGCGCGCAGGATCGGCCACGCGATCGTGTGGTCGCCGCCGAGCGTAATCGGCCGGCAGCCGTTCGCGACGATCGCGTCGTAGGCGGCCTCGATGCGGCGCACCGAGTCCTTCAGGTCGTACGGGTTGGTCGCGACGTCGCCGAGGTCGGCCACCTGCAGCGAATCGAACGGCGCGGCGCGCGTCGCCATGTTGTACGGGCGCAGCAGCACGGATTCGCTGCGGATCTGGCGCGGGCCGAAGCGCGCGCCCGACCGGTTCGACGTGCCGAGATCGAGCGGCACGCCGACGAAGCACGCGTCGAGCCCGTCGGTCGTGTCGGCCTGCGGCAGACGCATCATCGTGGCGATGCCGCCGAAGCGCGGCATCTCGTTGCCGCCCATCGGCTGGTTCAGTTCGCGATGCATGGGGGCCGTCTCCTCTGTCTGGTGAACAACGATCGGCCGATGGTAGAGGAGAACGCCCGCGCGAAGATTTCGAAGTCGCAACGTTTACATCGAGCGGATTCGATGCAAGCGGGGGGAGGCTGCGGAATGCCGGTCAGCCCGCGAGCGCATCGGGCACGGCGCTGCCCCACGCGGCCAGCTCGCGCTTGGTGCGCACGCCGAGCTTCGCGAACGCGCGCTTCACGTACGACTCCGCCGATGCGACGCGCACGCCGAGGATGTCGGCGGTTTCGGGCACCGTCTTGCCCGACAGCAGGTGCTTGCAGGTTTCGTATTCGCGCTTCGACAGGCGAATGCCGTCCGCCGCGAGGCGCGCGTCGAATTGCGCGAGCGGATGGCGGTCGGGTGTCGGGTGCGCGACGCGCCGCGCGGCGGTGGTCGACGCGTGCAGTTCGAGCAGCGGGAACAGCACATCGCTGACGCTGCGAAAGCGGTTCATCTCGGCGAGCGTGAACGGCGGCTGGTCGCGCCCGCGCTCCAGCGCGATCGAATGCTGCGAGTAGCGGGTGCCGCGCGCGAGCACGCATTCGTGCCCGATGCGCACGTCGTCGAACAGGCGCTGGCGGAATTCGCCGGGCGGGATCGCGGCGATGTCGCGCACCACGAGCAGCGTGCCCGTCTTGCCGCGCAGGCCCGCGAACAGCGGGTCGCTGTCGAGGAAGCGCTCGTAGTAGAGCGTCATCACGTCGGAGATCTCCGACGACGCCGTGCCGATGCCGCTGCTGCCGATCCACTCGCACCGGTAGCCGGTCGGCATCGTGCCGTCGACCCGCGAACGTTCGACATGCGCGACGTCGAGCGGCACCACCTGGTTCAGCAGCTGGGTCAGCCGCGGCACGAAATGCGGGGTGCCGACGGTCTCGATGAGTTCGCCCAACGTCTTGAACGACACGTTGCACGTTTCGCCGTCGCGAGGGAAGGGGTTCACGTTGAGCAGCATGCGGATTCCCCGGGGTGGAAAGCCCGCGGATTGTAGCGTTCGGAACGGCGTGCGTCTGTAAGGGGAAGTACGGCCATGCGCCACGGGCCGAGGAAATCGCCGCTTGTCCCCCCCGAAGGGGGGCATACCAGGGCCGCGCGAATGCGTAACGTTGCTCCTGCTTTCTCAATCACGACGCGAACATTTCAGATGACTAAATTGATCAAGGACATCCTGCCGCTCGGCGCCAACGTCGGCGCCTTCACGAAGCTCGATTTCGGCATGGACGAAAGCGACTGGCGCGCGGCCGAGGGCAACAGCGGCAACTACATCGTCGGCTGGTGGGAGGGCAAGGTCGGCGCGGTCGACTTCCCGGAAACCGCCGCCGACGAAGCCGTGTGGCTCGTCGAGGGCCGGATCGCATTGACCGACGTCGAAGGCAATCGCCGGGAATTCGCGCCGGGCGAGGGCTACCTGCTGCCGGCCGGCTTCGCGGGCCGCTGGGAAACGCTCGAGGACGCGAAGAAGTTCTACGTGCTGCTCGAGAAGGCGTGATGCCCGTGGCCGCTGCCGCGCGTCGTCCGTGCGACGCGCGCGACGGCGGCGCGTGCCGCGATGCAACGTCATGGCTGAGACCAGGAACATGGAAGTCAAGGAAGCGAAACAGACCGCGCCGGCCACGCCCCACGCACTGCGTGGCGCGCCGGCCGCATTGAGCGTCGACGAGGCGCTTGCCCATACGAAGCTGTTCCCGTACTGGCTCGACAACCCGGCCGCGCCGGCGCCCGAGCCCGAACTCGTCGGCGACGCGCGCGCCGACCTGCTGATCGTCGGCGGCGGCTTCACGGGGCTGTGGGCGGCCGTGCAGGCGAAGGAACAGATGCCGCACCTGAACGTGGTGCTGATCGAGGCGGACAAGGTCGCGCACGGCGCGTCGGGCCGCGCGGGCGGGATCATCTCGACGTCGGTGATGCACGGGCTGCCGAACGCGGTGCGCGTGTTTCCGAACGACATCGCGCAGCTCGAAACCTTCGGCCACCACAATCTCGACGGCTTCGAGGAGACGCTGAAGCGCTACGACATCGACGCCGATATCGAATGGAACGGCGAGATGACCGTCGCGGTCGATCCCGACCATCTCGCGCACCTGCGCGGCGACTACGACCTGCACCGCGAGTACGGCCACGACGTGGTGCTGCTCGACCGCGACGAGACGCTCGCGCAGCTCGCGTCGCCGCTGTTCGCGGGCGCGCTGTGGTCGCGCAACCGCAGCGGCATCGTGCATCCGGCGAAGCTCGCGTGGGGCCTGAAGCGCGCGGCGCTGTCGCTCGGCGTGAAGCTGTACGAGCACACGCCGCTCATGACGGTAACCGACGAAGGCGGCACGGTGTACGTGACGACGCCGAAGGGCAGCGTGCGCGCGCCGCGCGTGGTGTTCGGCAGCGGCACCGCGAAAGTCGGGATTCCCGACATCAACCGCCGCGTAATGCAGGTGCGCGACCACGTGCTCGCGACCGAGCCGCTCACCGACGCACAGCTCGCGCGGATCGGCTGGAAGAACCGCCAGGGCGTGTACGACACGCGCACGCAGCTCAATTACTTCCGGCTGACGAAGCACAACAACATCATCTTCGGCGGCCTCGTCAGCTATCACTTCGACGGCGATCCGGCGCCGCGCCAGGACGGCGAGCGCGAAACCTACCACCGGCTCGCGCAGGCGTTCTACCGGACCTTCCCGCAACTGTGCGACGTGCGCTTCTCGCACGCGTGGGGCGGCCCGATCGACTACTGCTCGCGCGGTTCGGTGTTCGCGAAGCGCTATCTCGGCGGCAAGGCGGTGTTCGTCGCAGGCTACACGGGCTTCGGCGTCGCGGCGAGCCGGTTCGGCGCGTTCATGGGGCTGAACATCCTGTTCGATCGCGACAGCCCGGAACGCCAGCTCGACATCGCGAACCAGAGCCCGAGCTACATCCCGCCGGAGCCGATGCGCTGGGTGGCCGCGAAGATCACGTTCCATGCGTTCGACGGCGCGGATGCCGAAGGCGGCTGGAAGCGCGCGTGGATCAACGGCATCAAGGCGATGGGCTTCCCGATGTAACGACGCGCGGCGGCCCGCGCGGGGCTGCCGCGTGCACGAAGGAGACAGTCCGCGGCGCGCGCCGATGCCGATGGCGGCGCGCGGCCGAACGGATGCATCGGCGATGGCGGCAGGCGGCGCACAGTGCGCATGCCGGGCCGACGCAACGCGCGCACGCGCAGCGGCATTCAGCATGTTCTCGAATACCACCGATCTCGATCTCCGGCTCATCCGGGTGTTCCTGGCCGTCGTCGACGCGCGCGGCATCACCGCCGCCGAGGCGTCGCTCGGCGTGCGGCAGTCGACGATCAGCACGCAGCTCTCCGCGCTCGAGGCGCGGGTCGGCTTCAAGCTGTGCGACCGCGGCCGCGGCGGCTTTCGGCTGACGTCGAAGGGCGAGCGCTTCGCGGCGACCGCGCGCACGCTCGTCACCGCGACGTCCGAGTTCGTCGCGCGGGTGCGCGACATCGACCGCAAGCTGGTCGGCACGCTGTCGATCGGCCTGATCGGGCAGGCGCCGCTCGTCGAGAACGCGCGCGTCGCGGAAGCGATCGGCGCGTTTCGCAAGCGCGACCAGGCCGTGACGTTCGCGATGAAGGTCGCTTCGCCGCAGGAGCTCGAGGAAAGCCTCGTCAACAACCAGCTCGATCTCGCGATCGGCTATTTCTGGCATCGCGTGCCGGGGCTGCTGTATACGCCGCTGTTCGCCGAGCGGCAGGTGATCTACTGCGGGCGCGGGCATCCGCTGTTCCATGCATCGCGCCCCGTGACGGCCACCGACCTGCAGGCGCACGACTGGGTGTGGCGCACCTATCCGGTGCCGGAGGAAACCTGCCCGCTGCCCGAGCGGCGCGTGACCGCGAGCGCGGACAGCATCGAGGCCGCGACGATCCTGATCCTGTCGGGCGGGCATCTCGGCTACCTGCCCGCGCACCACGCGGAGCCGTTCGAGCAGCGCGGCCTCGTGCGCGCGATCGGCCGCGACAGCTTCGGCTTCGACGTGCCGCTGCATCTCGCGATGAAGCGCAGCGCGGCCGACAAGCCGATCGTCGACGCGTTCTGCGAGGACTTGCTGCGCGCGTTCAACATCAAGGCGGTTGCGCAGGCCGCGTAGGTGCGGCGGTGGCGCGGCCGGCGCTCAGCCGTCGACCAGCACAGCACGCAGTCGAACGGCTCGCGGCGCGCGCGTCAGCCTTTCGTCGCTTCCTCCACGCTGACCCAGCCCGACACCGCGCCCACGCGCGGATTGCGATACAGCACCCTCAGCCAGCGAAAGTCGGGGCTCGCGTCGATCAGTTCCAGCGTGTCGCCTGCAACGACATAGCGCTTCGTCGGCGCGTCCGTCATCGCGTCGTGCAGCGGCAGCCGAGCAACCTGCACCTTGAGTGCGAGCTTGCCGCCGCCGTAGGCCTCCGGACGACGCGCGATCCGCCGGCCATGCGCGTCGTAGGTCAGCAGCATCGTTGGCGGCCCGTCGCCGGGTGCGCCGTCGAGCAGCATCGATACGTCGTCGGGAATCGCCTCGGTCGACTGATGGAGATACAGCCGGCCGCTGCCGTCGTAGCGATACGCATCGGTGTACCAGATCGGGCCGCCTCGGCATGAGCTGTACAGCATGCGTTCCTTCGGCTTGACGGCGACATTGATCAGCCCGTCGCAGTTGCCGTGCGGTGCGTCGTTCGCCGGCATGCGCAACGGCTCGAAGCGTTGCCGGGCCGCGTCGTACAGGTAGATCGCGTAGTTGCGGTTGACCTGGCCGAGCGTCGCGCCGAGCGCGAGATCCTGGTGGCCATCGAAGTTGTAGTCGGCGGGTTCGAAGCCGTAATGGCCCTCCTCGTCGGCGGTACCGACGTCGAGCGTCTGCGTCTTGCCGCCCGGCAGGAAGCGGACGGTGAAATGCGCGCTGTCGGCGCGTTCGACGCGGGCGGTCACGTCGTTGTCGACCTTGAACGACGGCAGCGGTTTGGCGGCTTGCGCGGCGAGCGGCAGCGCGCAACAGGCGAAGCAGGCCGCGGCGATGCGCAGCAACGGCCGGGCACGGAAGTCACGCTTCATCGATTTCCTCGATCATCGGGCAGGGCACGTGTGCGCATGCCGCGTCCGCATCGCGCGCCTTCAGCCACAGACCGAAATCCCGCATCACGTCGACGACCGGCCGCAGCCGTTCGCCGTCTTCGGTCAGGTCGTATTCGACCCGCACCGGCACTTCCGGATAGACGGTGCGCCGCACGAGCCCCGCTTCCTCGAGCGCGCGCAGGTCGAGCGTCAGCATCCGCTGCGAGATGCCCGGCACGTCGCGGCGCAGGTCGCTGAAGCGTTTCGGCCCGTCGAGCAGGTACGACGCCAGCAGCAGCCGCCAGCGGCCGCCGAGCAGGCGCATGGCTTCTTCAACGGAACATCCTGTCGCACTCGTTTTCATCCTGCGGGCCCGGTAGGTAAATTTTTTGTGACCACGGCACAAACTTCTGCCGTCTTCTCATCGATGCGTCGATGCGAGATATTAGCGCCCGCGTCGCGGCGAATCGATAAATCGGCATCGGAACATCAAGGAAGACCATGAAGCTCTACCACGCCCCCGGCAGCTGCTCGCAGGCCATCTGCATCGTGCTGCGCGAACTGAACCTCGACGCGGAGGTCGTCAAGGTCGACGCACGCAGGCATCTCGTCGAAGACGGTGGCAACTACTACGACGTGACCGAACTCGGCTACGTGCCGCTGCTCGCGCTCGCCGACGGCACGACGCTGCGCGAAGGCCCCGCCATTGCGCAATATCTCGCGGACCAGCGCCCGGAAGCGGGGCTCGCGCCGGCCTTCGGCACGCTCGCGCGCTACCGGTTGATCGAATGGCTCAACTTCCTGTCGGCCGAGATCCACAAAGGCTTCATCCCGCTGCTGTATGCAGTGCAGGCGGGGAAGTACGTCGACCCGGCGCGGCAGAAGCTCGCCAGCCGCTTCGCGTGGATCGACCGCCAGCTCGACGGCCGGACCTACCTGACCGGCGACGCGTTCACCGTCGCGGATGCTTATCTGTTCGCGCTGACGGGCTGGGGCAAGGCCGCGTGGATGCAGTCGGTGTACAACGCGGACATCGACCTCGGGCCGTATGCGCATCTCGCCGCCTGGTACGCGCGCGTGCGCAGCCGGCCGTCGGTGCAGTACGTGCTCGCGGCGGACGGGCTGTTGCGCTGACGCTTGACTCGCGCCGATCTTCGCCTATAGTCAATCCATAGCTGGCTGGTTATGGATTGAGAATGTCGAATGCTCACGATGTGCTGTTCAGAACGCTTGCCGACCCGACGCGGCGCGCCATTTTCGAGCGCCTGTGCCGCGAAGGCGAGCAGACGGTCGGCGCGCTGACGGCCGAGGCGGGAATCTCGCAACCGGCCGTGTCGAAGCATCTCGGCGTGCTGAAACAGGCGGGGCTCGTGCGCGACCGTCACGAGGGCCGCCAGACCCACTACAGCGCGCAGCTCGGCGCGCTGGCCCCGCTGATCGACTGGACGAGCCAGATGACAGGCTTCTGGCAACGCCGCTTCGACCAGCTCGAAGATCTGCTCAGGAGGATGGATCAGTGAATGCCGCCCCGATCGAAACGCGTTCCGTCGTCGTCGAACGCGAAGTGCCGTATCCGCCGGAGAAAATCTGGCGTGCGCTCACGCAGCCGCATCTGCTCGAGGCGTGGCTGATGAAGAACGACTTCGCGCCGGCCGTCGATCATCGCTTCAGGCTCAGCGCGGATTGGGGCGCGGTCGAGTGCCGGGTGCTGGCGGTCGAGCCGAACCGTTCGCTGTCGTACACATGGGCCGCGCTGGGGCTCGACAGCGTCGTCACGTGGACGCTCACGCCGACGCAAGCGGGCACGCTGCTGCGCATGGAGCAGGTCGGCTTCCGGCCCGATCAGGAGCAGGCGTTCCAGGGCGCGAAGTACGGATGGCCGAAGTTCTTCACGGCGCTGGAGGGCGTGTTGGCCCGGCCGGAATGAAGGTGTCCGCGTTTGAGGAGAATGAGGCATGGCGAAAGACGAATCGCAGGAAGTGGGCGGCGTGTCCGCCGCTCGATTGATCGACGCGAGAATCGAGGAACTCGGCGATTGGCGCGGCGAGATGCTCGGGCGGCTTCGTGCGCTGGTCAAGGATGCGGACCCTGACGTCGTCGAGGAATGGAAATGGCGCGGCGTGCCGGTGTGGTCGCACGGCGGCATCCTCTGCACCGGCGAGACCTACAAGAGCGTCGTGAAGATGACCTTCGCCAAGGGGGCGGCGCTGAAGGATCCGGCGGGCCTGTTCAATTCCAGTCTTGAAGGGAACACGCGGCGGGCCATCGATTTCCGCGAAGGCGAGAAGATCGACGAGGCCGCGTTGAAAGCGCTCGTGAAGGCGGCCGTGGCGTTGAACCAATCGAAGGGGAAAGGCTGATCGCGGCGAGCGTCGAACAAGGAGAAAGGCGGCCTTCGCCGAGATGTGCGTCGTCGAAGGCCGCAAACCCGCCTGAAATATCCGAGGCATTCCAGGAAGCACATCAACTACGTGGTCAGGCGGGACATGAACGGTCGATGCGTTGCGCGGCCGGTTCCCACGGCGCGCGCGTTGCCTACTTTTGCGTTTTTCCCTCCGGCAGTCAAGAGGCAAGGCATCCGGATCGTATGGACTCCACGATAAAGACCCGATTGGCTTCATGGGCTCCAGTGTCCACGATCATTGCGTTTCGATCGAATTCGCAATGAACGACGCGACGAGGTCGGCGCACGATTCAATCGCCGCGGGTTGAACACGCGTTCCGCCGCATACCGTTCCGATTGCTTCCGGTTTGCTGGCCGGGCCCGGCGTCGATGCACGCATGTCTTTCGCGCAGCGCAACGGACAATATTTCGATGACGCATGCACAAGCGCGCAGCGTTGCGGAATGCGAAACAAGTCCATTCCGGGCGAATTACATCTCCCTGTCTCGCCGTTACTAGAAGCTGTCACTTTGTGTTGCTAAGCTTTCGCGACCCTCACAACCCGGGTTCTCCGTCATGCGCCCTCCGATTTCCTCGCTTGCCACCCTGTTGCTCCTGCCCGCTCTCGCTGCCGCGCCGGCGTTCGCGGCCACGGCCGCGCCCGTCAGCTCGACCTGCGGCGGCAGCGCGACGCCGATCGCCGAGATCCAAGGCCCGGGCGCGCCGTCGCCGCTTGCCGGTGAGACCGTGTCGATCGAAGCCGTCGTCACCGCCGATTTCGGCGGCGCGGACGGTTTCAGCGGCTTCTTCGTCCAGCAGGCGGACCCGCAGCGCCGCAACCAGCCGGGCGTCTCCGAGGGGCTGTTCGTCTATGCGCCGAAAGTGCGTGCGAAGGCCGGCGATCTCGTCCATGTGACGGGCAAGGTCGAGGAGAAGTACGGGCAGACGCAGCTCACGCTGTCGGGCGGCATCGCGGTGTGCGCGAGCGGCCAGTCGGTCACGCCCGCGACGCTCACGCTGCCCGTCGACAACGTGAATACATTCGCCGCGTATGAAGGCATGCTCGTGCGGCTGCCGCAGAAGCTGAACGTCACCGACAACTACGAGCTCGGCCGCTACGGCAGCGTGCTGCTCAGCAACGGCCGCCTGCGCACGCCGACGAGCGTCGTGCCGCCCGCGCAGGCGCAGTCGCAAATCGACGCGAACGCGCGCAACCGGCTCGTGCTCGACGACGGCTCGAACAAGCAGAACCCCGCGACCGTGCCGTATCCGTCGCCCGCGCTGTCGGCCGCGAACACGCTGCGCGCGGGCTACGCGGTCAGCAACGTCGAAGGCGTGCTCGAGATGCGCTATGGCGCGTGGCGCCTGCAGCCGGTGCCTGGCGCACCCGCGCCGGCGTTCGATGCACGCGCGAATCCGCGCACCGCGGCGCCCGCGCGCGATCGGCACGCGAACCTGCGCGTCGCTTCATTCAATGTCCTTAATTATTTCAACGGCAACGGCCTCGGCGGCGGCTTCGACGATCCGAACAACCGCGGCGCGAAGACCTATCAGGAGTTCGTGCGCCAGGACGCGAAGATCGTCAGCGCGCTGAAGGCGCTCGATGCCGACGTGATCGGCCTGATGGAAATCCAGAACAACGGCTACGGCGAACTGAGCGCGGTGCGTCAGCTCGCGGCGAAGCTCGGCGACGGCTGGCGCGTGGTCGACCCGGGCACGTCGCGGCTCGGCGGCGACGCGATCGCGGTCGCGCTGATCTACGACAGCCGCAAGGTCGAACCGGTCGGCCGCGCGGCCACGCTCGCGATCGACGACAAGAACCGCCAGCCGCTCGCGCAGACGTTCCGGCGCATCGGCGGCAAGCATGCGCTGACCGTCGCGGTGAACCATCTGAAATCGAAGAACTGCCCGGACGCAACCAACGACGATCTCGATCAGGGCGACGGCCAGGGTTGCTGGAACCCGACGCGCACGCGCGCGGCGGCGAAGCTCGCCGACTGGCTCGCGGGCACGCCGACCGGCGCGTCGAGCCAGGGCGTGTTGCTGATCGGCGATTTCAACAGCTACACGCACGAGGATCCGATCCGCCTGCTCGAGTCGCGCGGCTATCGCAACCTCGTGTCGCGCTGGCTGGGCGACAAGGCCTACAGCTACGTGTACAACGGCGAAGCGGGCTATCTCGATCACGCACTCGCAACGCTGCCGCTCGCGGCGCACGTGAAGGCCGTGCACGAATGGCACATCAATGCGGACGAGCCGGTCGCGCTGCAGTACACGCTCGCGTACAAGACGGCCGAGCAGCAGCGCACGTATTACGCGCCGGATGCATATCGTTCGTCGGATCATGATCCGGTGCTGGTCGATATCGCGTTGCCGGGCGGGCGGTGATGGGCGGGTGAGTGCCTCTCGAAGGGCGGCGCGCGCGGCATGCGCGCGTCGTCCAGTGCGCGGTGGCATGCGAGGTGGCGTGCCGCCCGCACGCGATGTGCTTGCGACTTGGCCGGACGCGTTGCGCCGGCCTTGCGCGCTTTTACGCGAGCACGTATTTTTCAACGGTCAGTTCGTCATGCGCGTCATGGCGCTTGAGCCTGTTACGACCACATCGTTGACTAATGGAGGGATTCATGCAGAAAAACGAAACGCTGAACATCGGCCAGGAAAACAGCGATCTGTCGATTTCCATCAATTCCCATGGCGAGACGACCATCGTGTATGAGGCGAAGCAGGCGACGTTCAACGATCGAGCGGCGGTGCGCGATCTTGCCGGCGCCATTGCGTCGCGGCTCGGGCTCGAGACCTACGAGGACGGCACGCAGCTCGGTGGCTCCGAGAGCGCTCGCGTCCGCGCGTTCGACAGCTATCCGGAGCGGGCCCGGATCACGGCGAACAAGATCTATCTGGATCACAAGCTGGGGCCCGCGAAGGGCGCCAAGGTGAAGGTGAACAAGATCTAGGCGCGCGTGGTGCGCGGCGAAGATGCGTGTTCGGCCCGCCGCGATCGGGCCTGTCCGGCGCAGCTGCGCAAATCACGCCACGTCGCTCACCACCCGTAGAATCGCGGCCATGTCTGCACCACGCCGTCTTCGTCGACGGCGTGATATTCGGGATGTTGCGCACCGGTGGCGCACGCGTGGTTCGGCAGAATGCGCAGGCGGGTGCCGAGGGGAAACTGCTTCGCGATGTCGGTGTCAGGCGTGACCAGCCGCGACACGATGCCGTGCTCCTGGTTGGCTGCGCTCACGACGTATTCCCCGAGCACCTCGCCGTTTTCGGTGCAGACCTGTCCGTAACCAAAATCCCGGTTCTGACGCTGCGTGCCGCGGTCGCGGCTCATGGCCATCCAGCCCGCGTCGACGATCGCCCAGCCTTTCTCCTGCTGATGCCCGATGACGGTCGTCAGCACCGACAGCGCGATATCGGAAAGCGCGCATACCCCCACGTTGTGCATGACGAGGTCGAACATCGCATAAACGCCGGCCCGAACTTCCGTGACGCCGTCGAGGTTCTCGGCCGAGAGCGCGGTGGGCGTCGATCCGATGCTCACGACCGGGCAGGGCAGCCGGGCAGCCCTGAGGCGCTCCGCGGCATGCACGGTGCGGCTGCGCTCCTGCTCGGCAATCTTCACCAGGGCTTCCCGGGCGTCGTATTCGTAGCTGGAGCCGGCGTGCGCCAGCACACCGCCAAGTTTCATTCCGCCGTCGACGAGCGCGCGTCCCACGTCGATCAACAACGTGTCGTCGGGCTGGATGCCCGAGCGATGACCGTCGACGTCGACTTCGATCCACACTTCGAAGCATTCGCCGTGCTCGCGCCCGAAGCCGGCGATTGCCTGCGCCGCCTGCAGGTTGTCGGCGACGATCTTCAGGTCGCAGCCTTGGCGGCGAAGCGCGAGCGCGTGGCGAAGTTTCGCGGGCACCATGCCGACCGCGTAGACGATGTCCCGGATACCGCTCGCGAAGAACTGCTCGGCTTCCTTGAGCGTCGACACCGTGATGCCCTGCGCGCCCGCTGCGATTTGCGCGTCGACCACGTGTGCGCATTTGGTGGTCTTCACGTGCGGCCGGAACTTGACCCCGAGCGTGTCCAGATGCGCCTGCATGCGGTCGATGTTGTGACGCATGCGGCCGACGTCGATCAATGCGGCCGGTGTGTCGAGCGTTTCAATGTGCATGATGTGTTGCCTCGATAGGTTGCCGATGCGAACACTTTAGGCTCGGTGATCCGCGCTGTGTTTAACGCCTGCATAATCCGTCATTAAATTCTTTTTAATGCGTGGAGCGACCCGGGACGAAGCACGACTCACGCCCTGTTGCGCCAGGGCGGCGGGCTGAGAAATTGCTTCGCCGCTTCGAGAAAGATCCGTTGCCGCACGGATCGGCCGGTTCGCGACGGCAAGAGCGCGGTGACGGGCGCGGACGGCAAATGCCAGTCGGGCAGCAACCGGACGAGCTTGCCGTTCGCGAGCAATGGCGCGACGTCCCATTCGGAGCGCTCCACGATCCCGAGCCCGGCCAGCGCCCATTCCGTGATGACGGTGCCGTCGTTGGACGAAAGCGCACCTGCGACGCGAATGACGGCGGAGCGTCGCGGGTCGCTTTCGTTGTCGCCCGGTTGAGAGAAGCGCCATCGCGGCACGTCCTCGTCGTTCTCCCGCAGGCATAAGCAGTTGTAGCGCGCGAGGTCGGACGGATGGTTCAGATCCTTGATGCGGCGCGCGTACTTGGGGCTTGCGCACAGGAATCGCTCGTTCGGCGCGAGCGGATAGCCGACCCAGGATGATGACCTGAGGTTGCCGACGTGCACGACCACGTCGGCTCCCGGCGCGCTGGTCAATGGGCTTTCGGACAGATGCAGCGATATTTCGAGCTTCGGATGAGCAAGCTGCACGTCGCGCACGATCCGGGACACGTATTTCCGACCGAAGCCAAACGGTGCGACGACGCGCAGCGTGCCTTGTACTTCGCCGTGGTCTCCGGAGATGTGGACTGGCAGCGCCTCCACGCGCTCGAGAATGTCGAGGGCTTCCTGGTACAGGCGCTGCCCTTCGTCTGTCAGGGAAATGCCCTTCGATTTGCGCACCGCGAGCCGCACGCCCAGTCGCTCCTCCATTTTCTGCAGGCGAATCGTGACGGCAGGGGGCGTGAGATCGAGCAGGCGCGCGGCCGATGCCAGTGAACGCGACGCGCCGATGGCGCGAATCACGCGAAGGTCTTCCAGGTCGAGCATGGTGTGTGCCTTAATGCCGGGGTTGTCAGCCATTAAACGATTCGCGGCGTTACGACGCGACGCCGATACGAATCCGGACTTCGTCCGGGCCGCAGCAGGATTCGAAATCCGACAGGAAACTGCGCTGGACATGTGGATGCCGGTCAAATCGAATCTTACTTGGCGCCCCGGCCTGAAGACCGTAGCCGGTCCGTTTTGGCCTTGAAAATAAGTCCGCTGCGATCGCAGCGCCCGGACTACAGTGGATATTTTCCCGTCGTTCACACGAAGGTTGACGCGAGGTCGAGCCATGGAACTTCAAACCGGTAACGTGTTCAGCGTCGAAGCGAAGCGCGGCGGCGACGAGCGGATCGACATGCTCGTCACGGGGCAGCGCCTGAACGTGGAGCGGATCGTGTCGATGGGGCACGCGAGTCCGGAGGGGTTCTGGTACGACGACTCGCGCGCCGAATGGGTCGTGCTGTTGTCGGGGGCTGCCGTGCTGGAGTTCGAGGAGGATGCGACGCTGCACGACATGCGCCCCGGCGACTACGTGCTGATCGAGCCGCATTGCCGGCATCGCGTGGCGTGGACGCATGCGGAGGAGCCGACTGTCTGGCTGGCGATCTATTACGAGCGGTGAGTCGGGCGGCGATTCATATGCGGGACTTTCCGGTCATATGTGTTCGACCATTTCCAGTCGACGGGAAAACGCGAGTCGGGCATTCTTATGCGTGTTCATCCGGATGAACCGCTGATACATCCAATAGAAGCCTCACAACACGCGGAGGTCAACCATGGCATTGCAGCTTATCGCGCCTCAAGACAAATATATGCTGAAGGCGGGCGTCATTAGCCACGACGCCGTCATCGGGCATTTACATCAGGTGCTGAAGTCATTTGCCGCAAAACAGGAATACAGCAAGTTCTATATCGGCATCACCAGCAATTTGAACACCCGGCTGGCCTCTCACCGGGCCAACAAGCCCGATTTCAAATGGATGTGCCCGATTTACGAGGAGGCCGGCAACCTCGTCGAGAACGCCTTCGACCGTCTGGAGCGCAAGGCCATCATGAAATTCAATGCCGGCATCAAGGACCAATCCGGTCAACTGCTACTGCAATGCAGCAACGGTCCAGGCGGTGCGTTGCCGAAGAACCTGCTCTATATCCTGGTCGGCTGATTCGCGATCGCAGCCTGGAAGTTCGGCGCGATCTCAAGCCGACCGTCGTGACCGCCAGGCCTTCGGGCCCTGGCCCGTCCAGCGCCGGAACGAGCGCGTGAACGCGCTCTGCTCCGAGAAGCCGAGCAGGCCGGCGATTTCCGTCAGGGTCAGCTGGCGATCGCGTAGATACTCCTGCGCCAGATGCTGGCGCGTGCTTTCCCACAACGCCCGGAAGTTCGTGTCCGCCTCCTGCAGGCGCCGGTGCAGCGTGCGTTCGGACAGGTGCATGTCCTGTGCGATGTCCGCCAGCGTCACGCGCCCCTGACGCAGCCGCTGCGCCATCAGGCGACGGACCTGCTGCACGAAGTCATCTTCGTCCGGCAGTTGCTTCAGCAGTTCGTCGACCTGTTTCTCGAGGATGGCCAACAACTGCGGGTCGCGATGCTGCAACGGCAGTTGCAGCCAGTCCAGCGGGAAGCGGACGCAGGTCTGCGCCTGGTCGAAACGCACCGGACACTGAAAGAACCGCCGGTAGGGCTCGGGATCGGCCGGCGCCGGGTTGACGAAATCGATGCCGGCGGGCGCGTCCGTCCGGCCGGTGATTTCGCGGGTGATCTGCATCAGCGTGGCGACCGCGCACTCATCCACCAGCGGGCCGGGCCGGCCGCGCTCCACGCCCCAGGACAGCGCCACCTCGACGCCGTCGGCCCCCGACGCCTGTCGCCACTGCAGCCGGTTGATGTCGTTGACGAGGCGTTCGTAGTGCTGCAGTCGCTCCAGGGCCGCGCCGAGCGTCACGCAGGATTGCAGAAAATAGCCGAGCAGGCCGAGATGGGTCAGGCGCGCGGATCGCCCGAGCCGCAGGCCCAGATCCGGTTGTGACAGCTGCCGCGAGAAGTGGGTCAGCAGGGCCCGCCAGTCCTGCGCGGGTACGACGATGGCGCCGTCGTCCCGGCGGCGCAGTAGCGCGGCACCGAGCGGGACATCCGCCACGCGCAGGTCGTGCGGCCGCAGGTAATCCTCCAGCACGGCCAGATAGGCGGCGCTGATGCTGCCCTGGATGGCGCCATCCGGTGTCGTGGCCGGCATTTCCGTCGTCTTGGTCATGGCGACAAGTGTCAAAAAATTGGCCGCGGCCGTCAAGCCATTGGGTCGGACGGGCGCTAAGCTGGCCACCATCGACGCAACGAAGGATGGGCCATGCAAGACATCGTGATGCACCTGAATCGGCTGTTGGCATGGCTGGAGCAGTGGACCGGATTCCCGGTCGATTCCAAGCAGGTCATCCTGGTCGCGCTGACGCCGATTTTCCTCGGTACGTTCTTCATCGAGTGGCGGGTCATGGTGCGGCGCGGGCAGGACAAGTACTTCAAGGGCCAGCTCATGCCCATCCTGACCAATCTCAACCTGGGGGCAACCTATCAGGCCTTCGAGCTGGTCGTGCACGCGTTGATTTTCATGTACGCGATGCACTGGGTGTATGACCACCGTTTCCTGAATGTGCCGGTGAATGGGTGGACCATCGTGCCGCTCTTCATTCTGCTCGAGCTCTGCTACTACGTATTCCATCGCACCAGCCACCGCGTGCGCTGGTTCTGGTGCGCGCACGTGTTGCATCACAGCGGCGAGCACATGACGCTGAGCACGGCCATGCGCCAGAGCATGCTGTATTCGCTCACCGGCTACTGGCTGTTCTTCACGCCGCTGATGCTGATCGGCGTCAGCCCCGAGGTCACGCTGGCCATGTACGCCGTCAACCTGGCCTACCAGTTCTTCGTGCACACCGAGGCCGTGCGCAAGCTGCCGGCCTGGTATGAGTACATCTTCGTGACGCCGTCGCACCACCGCGTGCATCACGGCCGGAATCCGCAGTACATCGACAAGAATTACGGCGGGGTACTGATCGTTTTCGATCGCCTGTTCGGAACGTTCGCGCAGGAGGTCGAGCCGGTGGATTACGGGATCGTCCGCCAGGTCCACAGCAACAACATCATCACGCTGAACCTCCACGAGTTCGTGGACATGGTGAAGGACGTGATGAAGCCCGGGCCGCTGTCGCAGCGCGTCAAGCATCTGTGGGCGCCGCCGGAGTGGGAGCGGCCGGCGGCGGAGCAGAGGAGGTGAGGAATGGCGAGGCGGCCGGAAAGCGGTGGTGAGGACGGGGATGAGCCCGATCAAATTGATGTCGAATTGGTGCGTGCCGATCAATTACGCTACAAGGATTTGTGGTATGGCGAAGTGCCGGGATATGGCGCGGTTTTTAGGTGACGCGGCAAGGCGGTTTCGCGGTCTGCTGTAATAAAAAATACAGAGTAAAAATACAGCTGATTATTTCGGTTTGTCATTCATTGGCAGGCCACTCCCTCTGAAAGTACGACGTCCCCCGTCATCGTTTCATGTCGGATTGATGCATTGCGCAAATCAATAGCGCTACATGAGTTTGTAGTGTGAAGAAATGCAAGGATATGGCACAGTGCGACAGCCCAGTCAGGCGGTTTCACGGTCAGCGTACAATTAAAAAACACGGCGGAATTTTTCGGCTTGTCATTCATTGGCAGGCCGGCGGCTTCACGTCAATTGCGCGCTGCGTGTGCCGCTTTGGAGTGAAAATCATTGATAAATGGGGACTATGTCGATGCCATTCGATTCGATACTGCAATGCATCGGCAATACGCCGTTGGTTCGTCTGAACCGCATTACCGACGGAATTGCCGCGAATATTTATGCAAAGTGCGAATTCCTCAATCCCGGCGGCTCGGTCAAGGACCGCATCGGTCTGCACATGGTCGAGGCCGCCGAGCGGGAAGGGCGGATCAAGCCGGGCGACGTATTGATCGAGGCGAGCAGCGGAAATGCCGGGATCGGTATCGCGCTGGCGGGAGCGGTCAAGGGGTATCGCGTGATCATCACCATGCCGGTCAAGATGAGCGCGGAAAAGGAATCGATCCTGGCCGCGCTCGGCGCCGAAATCGTGCGCACCCCGTCGGTGGCATGGGACGACCCGGAAAGCCATATCGAGGTCGCCCGCAAGCTGCAACGCGAGATTCCCAATGCGCACATCCTCGATCAATACCGGAATCGATTCAATCCCGACGCCCACTATCGGTTCACGGCCCAGGAGATGCTCGACGAGCTCGGCGGCCAAATAGACATGGTGGTGATGGGCGTCGGCACGGGCGGCACGATCACGGGCGTCGCGCGGCGCATCAAGGAGTCCTGTCCGAACGTGCAGATCGTCGGTGCGGATCCCGTCGGATCCATTCTGGCCGGCGGCACGCATATCGCCCCCTATCTCGTCGAAGGCATCGGCTACGACTTCATTCCCGACGTCCTGGATCGAGGGCTGGTCGACCGCTGGATCAAGACTAACGATCAGGACGCGTTCGACATGACGCGGCGCCTGATTCGCGAAGAGGGGCTGATGTGCGGTGGTTCTTCGGGGTCCGCCGTCTGTGCCGCGCTGGAGGCCGCACGCACCCTCGGCGCCGGGAAAAATTGCGTCGTCGTGCTGCCCGATGGGCTGCGCAACTATATGAGCAAGTTTCTTTCCGACAAATGGCTTGCGGATCATGAGATGCAGCCGGCCGTGCCATCCGCCGGGCAGCACGTCGCCGCGTGATTTCCAGTTCCTCCTTTCTCATCCGGCAGGCGTCGCGAGGGCGTTCGGGCCAGCGCGCCTGCCATATCTTCCAAACGGATCAAGCATGCACAAGTTAGTTCGCGATTTCATTTATGCACCGGGCGTGAGCAATGTGTCGGTCGAGCAAGGCAATCTGATCGACGGCATGGACCGGCTGCTCGAGCAGGCCTTCGGCAACGGCGACCCGGCGGCGCGCCTCGAGGTGCAGCGCACCCTCTACGCGATCAATCTGGCGCATCTGGCCACGCCCTGGCAGGGTTCGCCGGTCAACGTGCACCATCCCCTCATCGCGACGCTCAAGTACCGGATCGAGCAGCGCTGGGAGGCGGCGGAACGCGCGACGTACCAGTCGACGCTTGCCGATCTTCCGTCGGTCGACGATTTTCCGGAGTGGGTCAGCCGCCTCGTCGCGTCGCATCACTCCAACGAACTGCATCCGATCTTCCAGTATCTGCGCGACGACGCTTCCCTCGCAGAGATGACGGAATTCTTCAGGCAGGAAACGCCGCTCGAAATGCTGTTCGGCGACATCCTCGCCTTCATGCTGCCCGGCGTGTACGGCTCGATCAAGATGGAGTGCGTGCAGAACTACTGGGACGAAGTGGGCCACGCGGAGGACGCGCGCGTGCATCGCAACATGCGCGCCGATCTCATGAAGGCCCTGGGCATGCGCGCGGACAACTATGTGGTCGACAGCGACCCCCTGGTGCTCGAGGAGCTCGAACTGGTCAACATGTACCTGAGCCTGGCGATGAACCGGCCGGCGCTCACGCAGCTGATCGGCATCATGCTGGCGACGGAGCTCATGATTCCGGGCCGCTTCGAGTATCAGATCGCGGGATGGAAGCGGCTCGGCATGTCCGACACGCAACTCGCCTATCACCTCGAACACGTCACGGTGGACGCCGAGCACGCATATGCATGGCTCCATCACGTCGTGATGCCGATCCTGCGCGAGGATGCGTCGGTGATGGCGGACATGGTGCTCGGCGTGAATCGTCGCCTCGACGCGGCCGCACGCGTGAGCGACCGTCTCTACGCGCACATCCGGACCGTGGCCGCCGACGCCCAGCCCGCCTGATCTTCCCAGCCGGCCGGATCGGCGCTCCACGCGCATCGCGAGCGCCGGGCCCGGCCGCGATCCACCAGAGGGGGTTTGCAACCATGCCTTATATCAACGTGAGATTGGCCGACGAAAACATGTCCGCCGAAAAGAAGGCCGAGGTGATTCGTCGGATTACCGACGTGATGGTGGATGTGCTCGGCAAGGATCCGCACAGCACGTTCGTCCTGATCGACGAAGTCCACCCGGACAACTGGGGCTTCGTGGGCGAAACCGTTACGGCTCGACGCAAGCGTCGCGAGGCCGCTCATGGCGAATGAAGTGGCGGGCGATGCCGTGCCGCTCCGGGAAAGCACACTGACGCCGCAGACGGTGCGCGCATTTCTGTCGGACGCGAACTGGAACCGGGTCACGCGTCTCGGGCAACCCCGGCCTTGGCGCAGCGTGGGCATGTATCTGCAGGTCTATGCCGCGATTCTGGGTGCGATGCTGCTCGAACACTGGGTCGATCATGTCGCGTTCACCGTGCTGGCGATCGTTTTCATTGCCGGGCGCCAGCACTCGCTCTACATCCTCAATCACGACGCGAGCCATTACGGGTTGTTCCGGTCGCCGAGGACGAACAAGGCCGTCGCGACGCTGCTCTCGAATCTCGTGATGTTTCATCATCCCGAGGCCTGGTCGTTCGTGCAGTGGCGGCGCGTGCATGTGTTTCACCATATCCATCTCTTTACCGACGACGATCCGAACTATGTGGGCCGTCGCATGCGCGGCGATCTGGAGCGCAGGTATACGCGCTGGATGTTGTGTCGTGCGTGCGTGAAAAGCGGCCTCACCTCCATCGTTCAACTGTTCGTGGGCAAGCAGGACTACGTGCCGTCAAAAGGGCGAGAGACCCGCAAGGGCCATCTCAATCATCTCCGTGCCCTGTTCTGCCGTTTTCACGGCGATGCCGAAACCGAGACCGAGCGACGCATCAAGCTGGTGTTCTTCGCGGTGGCGCTGGCATCGATTGCCTACTTCAATGCCTGGCGGCCCTTTCTCCTGTTGTGGCTGCTGCCGATGTACACGGTCTATCCGATGATCCTGACGCTGATGGATCTGACCGAGCATCGGTGGACCGAGAAGACCGATGACCTCAACGCCAATACGCGTTCGGTGATGCCGAGTGTCGCGCTCAGGCTGTGGATCAGTATGCTGCCGCGCGGGATGCACCGCGAACACCACCTCTACCCGCGCGTGGTGGCGGCGGATCTGCCCGAACTCGGCAGGATCCTGGGCAGCGCCCGTTTCTACCAACCGCCGACCAGTTTTCTCGGCATGCTCGGCGAGCTGGACGAGCAAGGCAAAGGGACGAAGCTCGCGGCCGGAGCGCGGCAGGCATGATGCGCTTCGAATACGGCGTGGTGGGGGCCGGCGTGGTCGGCTCGGCGATTGCCTACCATCTGGCCCGGCGCGGGCGCCGCGTGATGCTGGCCGAGCGTGGCCTGGCGGGCAGTCTCGGCGCGACTTCGTACCGCGGCGGCATCCTCCGGGGTTTCGATACGGACTTGTTCACCGCGCAATTGTGCACCGACGGGCTCGACCACTTCCTGAACTGGGAGGCCCTCGGCTATCCGGGGAGCCGGCCGAGCGATCACGTCGGATTGCTCTACTTGCTCGATCCAGCCAAGCAGTCTTCGGCGCAGCATGTGATCGAGAACCTCGGCGTGGCGTCGGGCATCCGGTTCCTGTCGAAGCGCGAGCTGCGCCGGTACGCGCCGTTCGTACCCGATGCGCATGCGGGCCTCGCGGTGCTCGATACGAAGGGCGGCCTGGCGGACCCGACCGGAACGACGCTGGCACTATGCGAGGGCCTGCGCCGGTTCGGCGCTACCGTGCTCGAGCGCGCTGCGCTCTCTGCCATATCGGCGGCCCCGGGGGGCGGATGGCGTCTAGGGTTCGGCGCAGGAAGCGTTCTGGTCGAGCGCCTGGTGCTCGCGACCGGCGCGTCCACCAGGACGTGGCTGCCGTCGCTGCCGATCGTGTCGCGGGCCGTGTCGCTCGTGTGCGTCGAATCGCCGGACCCGATTGCCTTGCCGATGTACGACGAGATATCGGGTGCGTATCTGCGTCCGGCCGGCCCCGGGATGATCCATTGCGGACGCGCCGCGCTCGAGCAGGTGATCGACGGCACATCGGCCGATGTGCCGAGTTCCGTCTATGAGCAGATTCATGCCCGTGCGCGCGTCACGATCGGCGACGGGGGCGCGTCGCGCATCGTCCACGGCATGACCGGATGCGACGCCTACACGCCGACGGGCTTGCCCTATCTCGATTTCGTTGACACCGATCGCACCTTCTACGTGGCAACGGGTTTCTCCGGGCGCGGCTTCAAGTACGCTCTGTGGGCGGGCGATGCCGTGGCGGTCGACCTGTGCGGCGAGCGCACGGGCGTGTCGGGCCGCTCGATCGATCTGTCCGCGTATCGGCTGCCGGATGATGTCCTGCTCGACCGGTAATCATGTCAACCTCCTGTCCCGAACGTCTCGCGGGATTTCGCTTAATGAGAGAGCCTTCAAATGACCGGTTTCAAGGAGCCTGAAATCAATGTGGTGACCTGCACCTCCGGTGCACGCACCTTTCTCACCAACGCGTTCCTCGTCGAACTGCCGAACGGTGTCGTGGCCATCGACGCCATGATGACCGTATCGGATGCGCGCCAGGTGCGTGACCGGCTCGATGCGCTGCGCAAACCCTTGCTCGCGGTGCTGATCACGCACGGGCATCCCGATCACTACAACGGTGTCGGCGAGCTGATCCGTGGTCTCGACGACGTGCCGATCATCGCCACGCAGGGCGTCGACGAGGCGATGCGCCGTACCGACGATGCCAAGGCCGTCAAGTGGCAGCCGGTGTTCGGCGACGATTGGCCGGCACGACGCACGTTCCCGAATCGCCTCGTGCACGACGGCGACGTGCTGCATTTCGATGGCGTGCCGTTCGAGGCCAGGGAGTTCGGCCCGGGCGAATCGAACTGGGATCTCGTCTGGATCGTGGGACGCCACCCGCGTGTCGCCTTCGTCGGCGACATGGTTTTCAACGACGTCCATTCCTTCATGAACGACGGCCATACGGCGGACTGGCTGCGCAGCCTCGACGCGCTCGAACGCCTGTCCGGCGACATCGCACTGTTCTACACGGGGCACGGGCAGGCGGGCAGGCCGCTCGACATGATTGCCGCGCAGCGTGCCTATATCGAGTGCTATCGCGCGGCGGTGGCCCGGCTCGCCAACGGCAATCGCAGCCTGGACGATGCAGGGAAGGCCGAGCTGGAGGCCATCATGAAGCGCTTCCTGCCCACGTCCGACCTCGACGTCTTCATCAAGGCCGGGGCTGATGCCGTCGCAGCCGAACTGGCGTTGCAGGTATCGGGCCAGGCCATTTCCGCCGGCCAGCAGGCTCACTTCGAAGCGAGATGAGGCAACCATGACAGATAACGCTTACCATTTGGCTCAACTGAGTATTTCGCACGCGCGCGCGCCGCTGGACACGCCGCTGATGCAGGGCTTCGTCACGCAATTGAAGGACATCAACGCACTGGCCGAGCGCTCGCCGGGCTTCGTCTGGCGGTTGCAGACATCCGAGGGCGATGCCACCGGAATTCGCGGGTTCGACGATCCGTTGATGCTGTTGAATATGTCGTTGTGGGAATCGGTCGACAGCCTGCGGCGTTTCGTTTACCAAAGCGGTCACGGCGTGCCGTTCAGGAACGCCGCCGAATGGTTTCATCGTCTTGACGGGCCCACGACGGCATTGTGGTGGGTTCCCAAGGGCTACATTCCGACGCTCGCGGACGGGCTGGCCCGCCTGCGGCATATTCAGCGTCATGGGCCGACGCCGGTGGCGTTCGGCTTCAGGGATCGTTTCGTTCCAGAGATCCTGCCGCTCGATGCCGACTACGATGCCGCCGTGCCGGATCAGTCCTCCGGGGCGGAGCGTTCGCCCCTGGTCGCGCGATGCGAGGGCGAGGTGGTCGGCTTCCATCGCGACCTCGAGCGCTGGCTGCGCGGGGACGTCGACGATGCCGCCGCGGCGGTGGCGCGGTTTCGATCGTCATTCGCCGCCGACAGCGTGCTCATTGCCCCGAGCGGCCGGGTCGAGACCGCAGCGAGCCTGAGCGAACGCTTGTCGCGGGCGCGCGGCGCGTTTCCCGACATTCGCGTCTGGACTGACCAATTCGCGACCGTGTGGGAAACCGAGGATGTGGCTCTGGTCAAGTATCGCGAGTGGCGCAGCTTTCTCGGCGAGACCACCGGGCGGATGTCGAGCGTGTTGTTTCGCAACGAACCCGCCGCGCCTGGCGGCGTCACATGGGATCACATGCACGAGACCTGGCTGGAGGGGCATGGGCCGTCCGAGCAGCCCATCGGTCCCAGTCGCGTGACGGCGGAGCTGTCGCGCTTGCAGGAGAAAGACCTTGCCTGATGCGCGCGAGGTGCAGCCCGTTGACGGAGTGCAATCTCCTGGTCTGCGTCGCGCTGCTGCGCGTATCGAGCCCGACGCATTCCGCGAACTGGGCCACACCCTCGTCGATCGTCTGGCCGACTTCATGGCGGGCTTGCCCGACCGGTCCGTCAAGCCGAAGCAGACGGCGCACGATATCCGGCAGTGGCTTTCCGGCGCAGCGTTTCCGGAGCAGGCCAGTCCGGCGGCGCAGGTGCTTTCGCAGGCGTGCGACATGTTGAGCGAGCATGCCGTATCGACGTCCCATCCGCGCTTCTGGGCCTATGTCATGGGTGCCGCGAGCCCGATGGGCGCGCTGGCCGATTTCTTGGCGTCGGCCGTCAGCGCACCGATGACGAGCTTCGGCACCTCGGGGCTCACCGTTGCGATGGAGGCGCAGACTATCGAGTGGATGGCGCGTCTGATCGGGTATCCGGCCGATTGCGGCGGGCTGTTCGTCAGCGGCGGATCAGTCGGTAACCTGGTTGCCCTGCGTCTGGCATTGCAGTCGGCGTTGGGGCCGAAGGCGCGTGCGGACGGGCTGAGCGGCGAGCATTCGGCATCGATTTGCCTCTACGCCACGGCGGATGCACACAGCAGCATCGACGCGGCCGCGCAGATGTGCGGGCTCGGCACGTCGCATATTCGTCGAATCGATGTCGACGAGCATGGCCGCATGAAGCCCGATCATCTGCAGCAAAGCATCGGCGCCGACCGGGCCGCCGGCAAGCGGCCCGTCATGGTTGTGGCCACGGCGGGAACGACGTCGCTCGGGGCGGTCGATCCGCTGATCGATATCGCGCGCATCTGTCGCGACGAAAACGTGTGGTTCCACGTCGATGGCGCTTATGGCGGATTGGCCGCCGTCTCGCCCGAGGCCCCCGACGATATTCATGGTTTGCGCGAGGCCGACTCGGTCACGATCGATCCGCACAAGTGGATGTACATGCCGGCCGATGTCGGTTGCGTGCTGACGCGCGATCCCGGATTGCTATACGACACTTTTCGCGAGGGCGCGCCGTATTACGCCGAAAACGACGAGCAGCGCTTGCTGGGCGGCCCGGAACGGCTGCAGTTCCGGGATCTCGGCCCGCAGACGACGCGTGCGTTTCGAGCGCTGAAGGTCCGTCTCGGCCTGCAACTGGTCGGGCGCAGCGGCTATCGGCAGATGATTACCGACGACATCCTGCTTGCTCGCGCCCTTTACGAGCGGGTCGACGGGCACGCGGAGCTCGACGCGCTGACGCTGCATCTGAGCATCGCGACCTTCCGTTTTCGGCCAGCCGGGATGGCGTCCGGTACGAAGGACGCTGAAGCGCGACTCGAGAAACTGAATCGGCATATCCTGCACGAGCTGCATGCGGACGGCATCGCCTATCCGTCTCATACGACGATCGCCGGAAAGTTCGCGTTGCGCGTTTGTATCGTCAACTTCAACACGACGCTGGCCGATATCGAGGAACTCGTCCGTCATGTCGTTCGAATCGGACGGGCCGCGGTGTTGTCGGGAGCATGACGCAGATACCGACCTTGCCCCTTTTTCACGAATCCCATAACCGAGGTAATCGGGCCGCTTGCCCCTGCCGAGCGGCGCCGCCGGTTCCGTGCGCCATGAGCATTTCCGCGCTTTTTCTGAAATAATGCGCATTAATAATTTTAAAAACGATTTTTGTATTTTCGAAATTACAATATATTAGTAATTTTTATTGCTATAACGTCGTGATGATCGTATAGTTGGCGTCCATAAGGACGTCGAGAGATCGGGAAGCGGCCCATGCCGGAGAAGCGCCGGCAACTGAGAGATGGGCTTATCCGCCATGTGGGCAAATGGCAGATATCGCTGAACGAAATAGAAGGGCCGGATAGCGAACTGGATGTCAGGTCGTGTGTGCTCGCGCACCCCCACGAAGCGCGAAGGCACGCCCGCCGGGCCTGTGTCAGTACACTGGAACTAGATTCCGGCTATCAACCGACGTTGGTATTTGGTAAAAATCGATAACAATTGTTGGAGTGGTGCGAGGTGATCATGCAACCGGACGGCCTTCGTGCAGATTATGATCTTCATCACGGCAATAAAATAATGAAAGCGGTGCTGGAGATGAGCTGCTGCAAGCGTGTCGAGGATCTTCACCGAATACTCGCTGATATTTGCGACCTCGCGGGATTCGCGTTTTTCTGTTACCAGGATTGCCGGATTGTCGACGGAAAACCGGTAGTCGGGTGCACGCTGTTGAATTACCCCGAATCCTGGCAGCACCGTTATCGAGAGCGCCAATATCTGGCAATCGATCCGGTCGTGCAGCATGCGATGTCGTCGCTTGCACCGTTGACCTGGGGCGATCAAATCTTCGTCACCGAGGCGGAACGCGAATTTCGCGAGGATCTCCGTGCGCATGGCATGGGGCTGGGCGTGTCTTTTCCCGCTCACTTCCGGCATACCGACGTGGCATGCGTGAGCTTCGTGCGCTCGGCAGCGGAGGCCGACGAGGACGTCGAACCGGTGCATGTGCCGTCGTGGGGCGCACTCGTGGCGAACCTGACGCTCGACACCTCGCGCAGATTGAACGTCGTGCCGTCGGGGGCGCCCTCTCTCAGTGCGCGTGAGCTCGAAATTCTGAAATGGGTTGCCGAAGGGAAATCCAGTTGGGACATCTCGCGCATCGTGTCCCTGACCGAGCACGGTGTCGTGCATCACATCCGCAATATCATGAAGAAATTCAATGTCACCTCACGGCGACGAGCGGTAGTGATGGCGTCGAAATTAGGAATGCTTTGAAAGCCGTCCGCTGACCTGCCGCGCGACGGCGCGGAGGAGTCGAGGCCTCTTCTTTAAGGAATCGAAAATGTCCTTGTTCTCCATTCAGGTCGGCGTCGTCTGAGAGGATCTGCTGGTGACTGCGGTCGTGAGGGAAAGCCATGGACGCCTTTCGCCTTTAAAACCCATTGCTGATGATGGCGGCCTCGACGTGCTGCTCTTCGCCAGGGAAGCGGGCAGCTCTGTCGCTAAGGCCCGTTGTAGCCCCCCTCACTCCACCGTCACCGACTTAGCCAGATTCCTCGGCTTATCAATATCCGTCCCCCTGGCCAACGCCGCGTGATATGCGAGCAACTGCATCGGCACCGTATGCAAAATCGGCGACAACGGTCCGTAGTACTCATTGAGCCGAATCACCTCGATCCCTTCGCTCGGCGACAACCCGCAATCCACATCGGCAAACACATACAGCCTGCCATTGCGCGCACTGACCTCATGCATGTTCGACCGCAGCTTCTCCAGCAGCACATCATTCGGCGCCACCGCAATCACCGGCATCTCGTTACTGACGAGCGCCAGCGGCCCATGCTTCAACTCCCCCGCCGGATACGCCTCCGCATGAATGTATGAAATCTCCTTCATCTTCAACGCGCCTTCCAGCGCGATCGGATAATGCATCCCGCGCCCGAGAAACAGCATGTTGTCCCGGCGCGTGAGCAGTTCCGCCCAGCCGATGATTTGCGGCTCGAGCGCGAGCACCTTCGACATCGCATCCGGCAGGTGACGCAGCGCGCGAAGATGCTGCTTCTCGTCGTCATCGCTCAACCGCCCGCGCACCTGCGCCAGCGACAGCGCCAGCAAAAACAGCGCGACGAGCTGCGTGGTGAACGCCTTGGTCGACGCGACGCCGATCTCGATGCCCGCGCGCGTCACGAACTGCAACGTGCATTCGCGCATCAGCGCGCTGGTGGCCACGTTGCAGATCGCGAGTGTGTGCAGCATGCCCATCTGCTTGGCCGCATGCACGGCGCCGAGCACGTCGGCCGTCTCGCCGCTTTGCGATACCGCGACGACGAGCGTGCGCGGGTTCGGCACGCTGTCGCGATAGCGGAACTCGCTGGCGATCTCGACGTTCGCCGGCACCTTCGCAAGACTCTCGATCCAGTACTTCGCAGTCAGCGCCGCGTGATAGCTGCCGCCGCACGCGAGCAGCAGCACCGAATCGACGTCGTTGAACACACGCCACGCGCCGTCGCCGAACAGCTCGGGCATGATCGACGTGACGTCGAGCAGCGTATCGGCCACCGCCTGCGGCTGCTCGAAGATTTCCTTCTGCATGTAGTAGCGGTAGGCCCCGAGATCCGCCGCGCCGCTATGCGCGGCGACGCGCTGCACGGGCCGCTCCACGCGCTGCCCGGCCGCATCGACGACCCAGTACCGATGCAGCTGCACGTCGGCGACGTCGCCATTTTCCAGGTACGCGATCCGGTCGGTGATGCCCGACAGCGCGATCGCGTCGGACGCGAGGAAGTTCTCGCCTTCGCCGGCGCCGACCACGAGCGGCATGCCGTTGCGCGCGCCGACGATGCGGTGCGGCTCGTCGCGGCACATCACGGCGATCGCGTAGCTGCCGCGCAGCCGCGTGACCGCGTGCCGCACCGCGTCGAACAGGTCGCCGTCGTACAGATGGTCGATCAGGTGGGCGATCGCCTCGCTGTCGGTCTGGCTCGCGAACACGTAGCCGTGCGCCTCGAGCTCCGCGCGCAGCGCGTCGCAGTTCTCGATGATGCCGTTGTGCGACAGCGCGATGCGCGCGCGGTCGTCGCCCGGCGAGAAGTGCGGATGCGCGTTCAACGTGACGGGCGCGCCGTGCGTCGCCCAGCGCGTATGCGCGATGCCGGTGTAGCCGGACAGCGCCTGCGCGGCGATCTCGCGCTGCAGGTTCGCGACGCGGTCGACGCTGCGCGCCCGCGCCAGCGCCCGGTCGCGGTACACGACCACACCGCACGAATCGTAGCCTCGGTATTCGAGCCGCTTCAGGCCATCGACGAGGTTCGGCAGGATGTCCCGCTGGGCAACCGCCCCGACAATTCCACACATATCGCGCTCCGCAGAAGGTGCTGTTTCGGTCAGTGAGAGCGATGGTAGGGGTGGTGAGATGGAATTAAATTTCAAAAATTACATGATGATGAAACACTCAGGTCATCGCGTATCATGTTGAAATTAAATTTCACCGAAACCCGGCAGGAGGCTGCATTGGCCAGCGTGACCCTCGACGATCTCGATCTCCGCATCCTCGCGATCCTGCAGGCCGATGCGTCGGTGTCGAACCTGGAACTGGCCGAGCGCGCGCTGTCGTCGCCGCCGACCTGCCTGCGCCGGGTGCGCCGGCTGCGGGAAGCCGGTGTCATCCAGCGGCAGATCGCGATCCTCGACCAGCAGATGATCGGCTCGGCCGTCACCGCGATCATCGAGATCAGCCTCGACCGGCAGACCGCGGAAGACTACGACGCGTTCGAGCGATACGTGTGCGCGGAACCGGCGGTCACGCAGTGCTATCGCGTGTCGCCGGGGCCGGATTTCGTCGTGATCGCCGATCTCGCGGACGTCGCCGACTACGACGCGTTCGCGCGGCGGCTCTTCACGGGCGCGTCGAACGTCCGCAACGTGCGGACGTTCTTCTCGACGCATCGCGCGAAGTTCGAGGCGAACGCGCCGGTCGCGCATGCGTTGCGGCGGCCGGCGTGATCGGGATCACGCCGCGCGCGCATCCTGCATCGCCGCCGACGACACCTGCAGCGGCTTGCCGGCCGCGAAGCAATGCTGCATGTCGGGGAACGCGTTGCTGCGGACGTCGTGCGCATAGCGCGCGATCGCTTCGCGCATCACCGCGTTGACGTCCGCGTAGCGCTTCACGAAGCGGGGCGTATAGGCGTCGAAGCCGCCGATCATGTCCTCGGTCACGAGCACCTGGCCGTCGCACGCGGGCGACGCGCCGATGCCGATCGTCGGAATCGCGAGCGTGGCCGTGATGTGGCGCGCGAGCGCTTCGGCGGTGCCCTCGACGACGACGCTGAATGCGCCGGCCTGCTCGACCGCGCACGCCGCGTCGAAGATGCGGTCGGCGGTGCGCGGGTCCATCCCCTGCGCCTTGAAGCCGCCGGTCGCGTTCGCCTGCTGCGGCATCAGCCCGATATGCGCCATCACCGGCACGCCGCGTTCGGACAGGAAGCGGATCGTGTCGGCCATTTCGGCGCCGCCTTCGAGCTTCACGCCCTGCGCGCCGGTTTCGGCGAGCAGGCGCGCGGCGGAGCGGAACGCCTGCGCGGGCGATTCCTGATACGTCGCGAACGGCAGGTCGACGACCACACACGCCTGCCGCGCGCCGCGCACGACGGCGGCGCCGTGCGCGATCATCATGTCCAGCGTGACGCCGAGCGTGCTGGGCATCCCGTACAGCACCATGCCGACGGAATCGCCGACGATGATCACGTCCGCGACGTCGTCGACGAGCCGGGCCATCGGCGTCGAATACGCGGTCAGCGACACGAGGCTGCCGGCGCCCTTGGTGGCGCGGATCGAGGTGACGGTCTTGCGATTGGTGGTAGTGTGCGCGCTCATACACATGCCCTGTGCGGATGAAGGAGCGTCAAGGTAGCACCGCGCCCGCCCGCGCAATGGCATCAGGAGGACGTCTTATGCTGCTCGCAGGACAATCGGCCCAACCCTATGCCGTCCCGGCGGTGCCGGCGATGGCGCGGCTGCCGAGGCCGCTGTTCGTCCGCGCGTTCGAGATTCCGGGCCACGTCAGCGTCGACGCGCACAGCCATCCGTGGGCGCAGCTGATGTATGCGACGGACGGCGTGTTCGAGGTCGACACGCCTCACGGGCGGCATCTGCTGCCGCCGCACTATGCGATGTGGATTCCGCCGCATGTGCCGCACGCGGTCGCGACCCGCGACTGCGTCGCGTTCCACAGCCTGTACCTGGACGATGCGAGCGTCGGCGACGGTTTCGGCGATGCGTGCCGGATTCTTCGCATGACGCCGCTGCTGCGGGAGCTGGTGGTCGCGACGGCGGAGCTGCCGGTGAACTACGACGAAGCCGGCCCGGACGGCGCGCTCGCGTGCCTGATCGTGGACCGCATCAAGCGCCTGCAGCCGGCGCCGCTGACCGTGCCGCTGCCGCGCGATGCGCGCCTGCTGAAAATCGCCCGCGCGCTGCACGCCGATCCCGGCGATACGCGCAGCCTCGAAGACTGGGGCGATCAGGTCGGCGCGACGCGTCGCACGCTGTCGCGCCTGTTCCGGCACGACACGGGGCTGTCGTTCACCGAATGGCGGCAGGCCGTTCGCCTGCTGGCGGCATTGCCGCTGCTGGAGGCCGGTGAGGCGGTCGGCACGGTGGCGGCGCGGCTCGGCTACGACTCGACGTCGTCGTTCATCGGGCTGTTCCAGGAGAAGTTCCGGCTGACGCCCGGCGCGTTCGCGAAACAGGCGTCGCGGCGGATCGCGATCGCCAGCTGACTGCGCGCGCCGCGCGTTACAGCGCGAGCGCGAACTGGGCCGGGTGCGCCTGCCCGGAAAGGCGGGCCGCGCCTTCGAGCGCGAGCAGCGCACGCTTGCGGTCGATCCCGCCCGCATACCCCGTGAGGCTCCCCGACGCGCCGACGATGCGATGGCACGGCACGATGATCGACACCGGATTGCGGCCGACCGCGCCGCCCACCGCGCGCGCGGAACCGGCGGGCAGCCCGACGCGCTGCGTCAGCTCGCCGTAGGACACCAGCACGCCGAACGGAATCGACAGCAGTTCCTTCCACACGCGCTGCTGGAACGCGGTGCCGTGCAGCTGCATCGGCACCGAGAACGTCGTGCGCGCGCCGGCGAAATACTCGGCGATTTCGTCCCTGACTTGTTGCGCGACCGGCGGCATCGGCTCGCCCGTCGCGATCGCCAGCGGCGGGAAATACTTCTGCCCGACGAAGAACAGGCCCGTCAGGCAGCCGCCTTCCACGCGCACGGCGATGTCGCCCAACGGGCTCGGAATCAGGTGGCCGGGTGTCATTGCGCAGAGGTTCTCCATGAAGGCACCGCCGCGGCGGCGCGGCAGGCGTCGTGTGACGAATTAAACCAGATCGCGCCCGGCTTCCGGCCGGAATCGGGCAGGGGCCGGATAAAAAACGATTAACCCATCGTCCCGCCCAGTCGTCTCTTTTGCTCGCCGCGTTTAGAGATGACTCATAGAAATCCCGCACTGGTCAGACGTCGGAATTCTCCCTATTCTTTGAAAAACGTTTTCCAAACCGATTGGCGCGGTCTGGTGCGGCGGGCGAGAACCCGCGGCGCGGCCCGCCCCGGCGCTCGTCGCCGGCAACGAACAGTGCGCGGCGCGACGAGCGATGCCGCGCATCGGAGACTTTCATGCAATCTGCTGTCGTCGGCGTTGCGCGCGCCGCCAGCCGCTACCGCTGGGCGGTCTGCGGGCTCCTGTTCTTCGCGACCGTGATCAACTACATGGACCGGCAGATCCTCGGCCTGCTGGCGCCGATGCTCCAGCACGACATCGGCTGGAACCAGATCCAGTACGGCCGCATCGTGATGGCGTTTTCCGCGTTCTATGCGATCGGCCTGCTGTGCTTCGGCCGCGTGGTGGACTGGCTCGGCACGCGCGTGTCGTATGCGATCGCGATGCTGTTCTGGAGCATCGCCGCGATGCTGCATGCAGTGGTCGGCTCGGTGACGGGCTTCGCGGTCGTGCGCGCGCTGCTCGGCATCGGCGAGGGCGGCAACTTCCCGGCGGCCATCAAGACGACGGCCGAGTGGTTCCCGCGCCGCGAGCGCGCGCTCGCCACCGGCATCTTCAACTCGGGCTCGAACATCGGCGCGGTGTTCGCGCCGGCGATCATTCCGGCGATCGCGGTCGCGTACGGCTGGCGCGCGGCATTCGTGATCATCGGCGCGATCGGCTTCGTCTGGCTCGCCGTGTGGCTCGTGTTCTACCGGAATGCCGACCCGCGCGCGCTGAGCCAGGAATTCGACGAGCCGCGCGACGAGGTCGAGGCGCTCGACGCCGCCCATGCGAACGCGGGCTCGCCCGGCTGGGGCGTGCTGATCCGCAAGCGCGAGACCTGGGCGTTCCTGATCGGCAAGTTCCTGACCGACCCCGTCTGGTGGTTCTACCTGTTCTGGCTGCCGAAATGGCTCAACGAATCGCGCGGGATGGACATGCAGCACATCGGCCTGCCGCTCGTCTGCATCTATGCGCTGACGACGGTCGGCAGCATCGGCGGCGGCTGGCTGTCGTCGACGATGCTGCGCTCCGGCTGGAGCGTGAACGCCGCGCGCAAGACCGCGATGCTGATCTGCGCGTGCTGCGTGCTGCCGATCGCGTTCGTGTCGCAGGTGCAGAGCCTGTGGGTCGCGGTGCTGATCGTCGGCCTTGCCGCCGCCGCGCACCAGGGCTGGTCGGCCAACCTGTTCACGACCGCGTCGGACATGTTCCCGCGCCGCGCGGTGGCGTCGGTGGTCGGCATCGGCGGCATGGCCGGCTCGATCGGCGGCGTGCTGTTCTCCGAGGTGATCGGCCAGGTGCTGCAGCGCACGGGCCACTACTGGGTGCTGTTCGCGATCGGCGCGCTCGCCTATCTGCTGGCGCTCGCGGTCATGCACGTGCTCACGCCGCGCATGGCGCCCGCGAAGCTCGATGCGTAATGCCGTGAACCCTGTTGCGACCCGTGCCGCCGGGGGCGGCGCACGGTGCTGCTCAGCGGGCCTCGGCCGTCGATGCGCGCACGATCAGCCGCGGCTCGAACATCGAGTAGCCGGCCTCCGCGTGGCCCGCGAGCGCGTCGATCAGCTTCTGCATCGCGAGCTCGCCCATCTTCTCGCTCTGGATGTCGACGGTGGTCAGCGCGGGCGCCGCGTATTCGCCGTACGGCACGTTGTCGATGCCCGCGACGGACACGTCCTGCGGCAGCTTGAAGCCGAGCGACGCGGCTTCCTTCATGAAGCCGAGCGCGATCAGGTCGTTGTAGCAGATCACGGCCTGCGGGCGCTGCGGCCCGAGCATCACGCGCGAGCACGCGCGTTCGCCGGCTTCGGCGGTGGGCGCATGCGCGTCGTGCACGTCGAGCGTGAGGCCTGCTTCCGCGAGGCAGTCGCGTGCGCCCTGGATGCGCTCGTCGTTGATGCGCGCCTGCCCGAAGCCGAGATAGGCGATGCGCCGATGGCCGAGGTTCAGCAGGTGGCGCGCGAGCATGTAGGTCGACAGCCGGCTGTCGATGCCGACGCCCGGGATCGGCAGGTCCGGGCTGCGCCGCAGCAGCACGAGCGGCTTGTGCAGATCGAGCATCCACTGCAGCTGCGCATCGGGCAGGCGGGAGCTGACGATCAGCCCGTCGACGCGCGGCGCGAGCGCCTCGATCAGCGCGCGCTCGCGCGCCTGGTTCTCCTCGGTGTCGACGAGCAGCAGCGTGTAGTCGTGCTGCAGCGCGACCCGGTTCGCGCCTTTCACGATGTTCGTGAAGTGCGGATTGCTGATGTCGAGGATCACGAGGCCGATGGTGCGCGTGCGCCCCGTGATCATCGAGCGCGCGAGCGGGTTCGAGCGATAGCCGAGCCTGTCGATCGCGGCCTTGAGCCGCGCCTCGACCGCCGGCGAGAAGCGCTGCGCGCCGTTCACGTACTTCGACACCGTCGCGACCGACACGCCCGCTTCGGCGGCCACGTCGCGAATCGTCGGGGAAACTTTTTTCATGCGGAGGGTAACGTTTTCTTCGCTGAGCACGGAATTGTGGCAGAAAAAGCCGGCACGCGGCCTGGTTCGAGCCGCCGTCGCCAACCACAAGCAGGGCGACGGCCTGGATCATTGACGTCGTGCCCGCATCAAACCTATAGTTGGAAAACGTTTTCCAAATCAGCCAGATTCAAGGAGACTCGATGAACGCCTCAACCACCGAAGCCGGCAAACCGTTCCGCCGCCTGCTGCTGACGGGCGCGGCCGGCAACCTCGGCTGCCAGCTGCGCGGCGCGCTCGCCGGCTGGGCCGACATCGTGCGCGTCAGCGACGTCGCGCCGCTGGGCGACGCGGCCGCGCACGAGGAAGTGCGCGGCGTCGACCTCGCGGACCGGCAAGCGGTGATGGCGCTCGTCGACGGCGTCGACGCCATCGTGCATTTCGGCGGCATTTCGGTCGACGCGCCGTTCGACGACCTGCTCGAAGCGAACATCCGCGGCACCTACAACCTGTACGAAGCGGCGCGCAGGCATGGCGTGAAGCGGATCGTGTTCGCGAGCTCGAACCACGCGATCGGGTTTCATCCGGTGACGGAGGTGCTCGACGCCGATTCGCCGCAGCGTCCGGACAGCCTGTACGGCGTGACGAAATGCTTCGGCGAGGCGCTGTCGCGCTACTACTTCGACCGCTTCGGCATCGAGACGGTGTGCGTGCGGATCGGCTCGTCGTTCGAGGCGCCGAAGAACCCGCGCATGCTCGTCACCTATCTCAGCTATCGCGACCTGATCGAGCTCGTGCGCTGCTCGCTGCTGACGAACCGTGTCGGGCACGTGGTCGTCTACGGCATGTCGGACAACCCGGTGAAGTGGTGGGACAACACCAAGGCGGGCTTCCTCGGCTTCCGCCCGCGCGACAGCTCCGAGCCGTTCGCCGGGCGCTTCCCGCTCACCGCGCCCACCGCGGACTACGACGATCCGGCGCAGCGCTACCAGGGCGGGGGCTTCGTGCTCGGCGAGCCGATGGAGCGGCGCGAATAAGTGCTTCGGAGAACGGAACGGCTTGGCGGTCCCACTCGCCGATCGCGGTTTCGATGATCGACATGCATCGTTTCACAGCCGCGGGCGGTCGACGGGGCGGCCGCTTGCTTCAAACCCCCGACGCATGAAACCCCGGCAGCTTCGGAATGCGCTCGGCCATGAACTGCAGGAACACGCGCGCCCTCAGCGGCGGGTAGCGGCGCGACGGCGTGATCAGGTGAACCGAATGCGGCGGGATCGTCCACTTGGGAAGCACCCTGATCAGCCGCCCCGCATCGATCAGGTCCTGCACGACCCACGCCGGCGCACTGCCCAGGCCGATGCCCGCGAGATAGCATTCGCGCAGCGCGACCGAGTTGTTGACGCGGTAGCGCCCGTTGGTCGGGACGACGATGGTCTCGGCGCCTTTGCTGAGTTCGAGCTGCGCGCCGACGGCGGCGCGCGCATAGCCGACGAACGGATGCCTGGGCAAGTCTTCCGGCCTGCGGATGCGCGGCGCGCGCTTCAGGTAGCCGGGCGTCGCGACCAGCACGCGCGGCGACCACGCGACATTGCGGGCCACGGCATCCGGGGGAAGGGCGTTGCCGATGCGGATCGCGGCGTCGATGCCTTCCTCGACGAGGTCGATGATGCGATCGGTCAGGTTCAGCTCGACCTCGATCTCCGGATACTGCGCCAGGAATTCGAGCACGAGCGCATTGAGGCACAGCTCGCCGAGCCCCGTCGGCGCGCTGACCGTCAGCTTGCCGACCGGCCGCTGCGCCTGGCCGCGCACGTCGGCGACGGCGTCGGCATAGGTTTCGAGCATCTGCTTGCAGCGCTCGTAAAAGCGCCGGCCCTCGTCGGTTGGCGTCAGGCTCGTGGTGGTCCGTTGCAGCAGCCGCACGCCGAGGTGCTTCTCCATCGCGGAGACGGCCTTGCTCATCGTCGGCTGACCGATCTTTTCTTCTCGGGCAACCGCCGAGAAGCTGCCCAGCTCGACGGCGCGCGTGTAGAGCCACATCGATTGAAGTGAATCCAAGTCATTCCCCAGTGGAATAGGCTGTATGCGATTTTCGCGCATTCCATCCAGGATTGGCATGACGTAACGTTGCCTCACCTTCACTTCTTTCGACGGGAACACCATGCAATCAGCCACGCAATCGCCGCTCGGCGGCGCACACGTCGTCGTGTTCGGCGGAAGCTCGGGAATCGGCCTGGCGGCAGCGGCGGCGGCAAAAGCGCGCGGCGCCGACCTCACGCTCGTCGGCCGGACCCCCGCGAAACTCGAAGCCGCCGCACGAGCGATCGGCGGCGCGCGCACGGCGGTGGCCGACATCGTCGACCGGCAAGCGGTCGCCGCAGTGTTCGCCGGGATGACCCGCGTCGATCATCTGGTCATTACCGCGGGCAGCTTCATTGCCGGCAAGCTGGCGGATACCGATGCCGATCAATTGCTGGCCGCGCTGCACGAGCGCATCGCCGGGCCGATCCATGCGATCAAGGCTGCGTTGCCGCTGATGCCGCCCACGGCGTCGATCGTGCTGACGAGCGGGCAGCTCGCCGATCGTCCGTCGGGGCACGGCACGTCGGTCATCGCGGCCGCGGTGCGCGGCGTCGAGGCATTCGCGCGATCGCTCGCGCTCGAACTCCGGCCGATCCGCGTCAACGTCGTGTCGCCGGGGCTCGTGGATACGCCGCTGTTCGACGCGTTCGGCGCGGACACGCGCGCCGCGCTCTTCGCCGACGCGGCGGCCACGCTGCCGGGCGGCCGGGTCGGGCACGCGGACGAAGTGGGCGAGGCGATCGCGTTCCTGCTCGGCAACCGCTATACGAATGCCGAGATCCTGCACGTCGACGGGGGCGGGCGCTTCGCCTGACGACGACGCACGCAGCGCGGCGCGGCGGACGTCATGCCGACGCCGTCGCGGCCTCCGCGCGCGCGTGCCACTGCCGCACGTAATCGGGCGTGCCGGCCGGCGCGGCGTCCGCGATCGGCGCCTGCGGTTGCAGCGCCAGCGGCAGCACGCCGGCCCAGACGGGCAACGCCAGGTCGGATTCGGCGTCCTCCGGGCCGCCGGTGCGGACCTTGCACGCGGCTTCCGCGAGCGCGATGCGCAGCACGGTGGTCGCCGCGAGTTCGTTGACGCTGCCGGCGCGCACTTCGCGCGAGCGCCCCGGCGCGAGGCGTTCCATGAACGTGTCGAGCGCCGCGGCCTTGGCGGGGCCCTCAACCGCTTCGAACGCGCCGTAGATCACCGCCGATCGATAGTTCATCGAATGTTCGAACGCCGAGCGCGCGAGCACGAGCCCGTCGAGGTGGGTGATCGCGACGCAGACCTGCGCGCCGGTGGCCGCCAGCTTCAGCATGCGGCTGCCGTTGGAGCCGTGGATGTACAGATGATCGCCTTCGCGCCAGCACGCGGTGGGGATGCAGTGCGCGCCGAGCTCGTCGGCGAAGGCAATGTGGCACAGGTAGGCCGCGTCGACGATCGAATCGAGCGTCGCGCGATCGTAGTGGCCGAGGTGCGCGACGCGGCGGATGCGGGTGCGCGCGGAGGGCGGGGGCGTGTCGACGGTGGTCATGGCGGGTTCCGGTGTGCTCGTTCGTGAAGCGGCACACGATAGGGCAGTCGTGGCACTATTTGTAGACCCAGGAATCATGTGAATGTTGGAGCCACGACGGACCTTGGCGTGGCCCGCTGATATCGCAGCGCGTGCCGTTAAGCGCTTCAGACACGTATCGCGGCGTGCCCGATCGCGGTGCCCGTGTTCAACGACGAAGCACTGTCGACATGCCGATGTTTCCGCGATGAAACGTCACTGAAAACGCGCCCGCGCATGCCGCGCAAATTTACCCGAAACCGGCTTGTAAATCGGAAAATCGCCGCCTAGGATACAGCGCACAAAATCCCCAAAAACGCGACGCCGCCGCCCATCGCGACCCGCTCGCGCATCGCCGCTCAAGCGTCACGACGAGACCTTGCTCGCGACGATCGATACCGACTTCGAGCACACGTTCCTGATGTGCGATCCGTCGCCGGGCCAGTGCGACGGACCTTTCATGCCGCTTCGCCTCGCGCCGGGCCGTGCCCGTCCGGTGCGCTTTGCGCGCGGCACGCTGTGGTACGGACGATCTCCGGGGGGGCGTCACCAACGATCCTGGTAGGGATACGCACGGGCTTCCGGTCTGAATCGGCAGCGCCGGGCTGGCGTGCGATCCGCGTCGAATCTCTCGCATAGAAACAGGTGGACCATGAACAGGAAACTGGCAATGGCGAAGGCCTATTCCGCAGCCATGCTGATCGGTGCTTGCATGGCTGTGGCGTCCCAGTCGGCATCGGCTGCCGACTGGCCGCCGACGCTCGATCCGAACCCGGCGGTGCAGCCGCCGAAATGGGACTGGCAGCTTGCCGTGCCCATCGTCGTGAATCCCGATACGACCATCCGGATCTACGACATCGACATGTTCGAGAACGAGCACAGCGGCGCTGTGCAGACGCTGCACGGCAAGGGGTACCACGTGATCTGCTACCTCGACGTCGGCTCCTGGGAGAACTGGCGCGACGATGCCGCGCAGTTCCCCACCAGCATTCTCGGCAACACCTACTCGGGCTTCCATGACGAAAGGTGGCTCGACGTCCGCGGCGTCAATCCGGCGAAATCGACCACCGGCACGGCGCTCGCGACGATCCTCGGCGCCCGTTTCGACCGCGCGAAGAACATGGGATGCGACGCGATCGAGCCCGACAACATCGACGGCTACGACACGACCGCGCACGGCTCGACCGGCTTCCCGCTCACGTATGCGGACCAGATCTACTTCAACCTGTGGGTGGCGGCGCAGGTGCACGGCCGCGGGATGCTGGTCGGGCTCAAGAACGACATCAACCAGGCGCACGACGCGCAGATCTACAACGCGTTCGATTTCGTGGTGAGCGAGCAGTGCGTCCAGTACAACGAATGCGGCTTCTTCTCGAACTTCCTCGCGCTGAACAAGCCGGTGTTCGAAGCCGAGTACAAGCTCGCGCTCGCGAAGATGTGCCCGGTGGCCAAGGCGAACCGGCTCAGCTCGATCAAGAAGCGTCCGGCGCTCAATTCGAGCCGGGAGGATTGCAGCGCGTACTACCCGTGACGTACCGGCGGCGGGCCGCGCCCGCCGCCCCATCCCGCCTCAGAAAATGAAGCCGGTGTTCACGAACTTCGAATGATGATCCGACACGATCGCATCGAGCAGCTGCTTGCTGCCGTCGGTCTGCTTCGCTGCGACCATCGAGCGGATCGAGAACGCGCGCAGCGCATCACTCACCGACAGCGTGCCTTCCGCCGAATCCTTGCGGCCCGCGAACGGGAACACGTCGGGCCCGCGCTGGCACTGGCAGTTGATGTTCACGCGGCACACCTGGTTCACGAGCGGATCGACGAGCGCGCCGATCTGCGCCGGGTCGGAACCGAAGATGCTGACCTGCTGGCCGTGGTCCGACGTCGTCACGTAGTCGAGCGCGGTGTCGATGTCGTCGAACGGCGCGACCGGAATGATCGGCCCGAACTGCTCCTCGCGGTACAGCTTCATCCCCTCCGACACCGGATACACGACGGCCGGATAGAACAGCGTCTTGCTGAACACGCCGCCGGAGTCGTTCACGACCTGTGCGCCCAGCGCCTTCGCATCGTCGATCGCGTCGGTCATGTAAGCGGTGCGGTGCATGCCCGGCAGCGGCGTGATGCCGACGCCCTTCTCCCACGGCATGCCGATCTTCATCTGCGCGAGCGCGGCCGTGAAGCGCTTCAGGAATTCGTCGACGATCGAGCGGTGCACGAGCAGCATCTTCAGCGCGGTGCAGCGCTGCCCGTTGAACGACAGCGCGCCGAGCAGGCATTCCTTGACGGTCAGGTCGAGATCCGCGTCGGGCAGCACGATCGCCGCATTCTTCGCGTCGAGCCCGAGGATCGCGCGCAGCCGGTGCGACTTCGGGTGCTGCTTCTTCAGGTGATCGGCCACCTTGCTCGACCCGATCAGCGCGAGCACGTTGATCTTGCCCGATGCGAGCATGTGCGGCACGACCACCGCGCCCGGCGCGTAGATCGTGTTGATCACGCCCTTCGGGAACGCGTCGCGGAACGCCTCGAGCAGCGGCTCGAACAGCAGCGTGCCGTACTGGGGCGGCTTGAACACGACGGTGTTGCCCATCAGCAGCGCGGGGATCAGCGTCGCGAAGGTCTCGTTCAGCGGGTAGTTGTACGGCCCCATGCACAGCACGACGCCGAGCGGCGTGCGGCGGATCTGCCCGATCGTGCCCTCGGCGATCACGAAGCGCGAGTTCGCGTTGTCGAGCTCCTTCAGCGCGTCGATCGTCTGCAGCATGTACGTGACGGTGCGGTCGAACTCCTTCTGCGAATCGGCGAGGCTCTTGCCGATCTCCCACATGATCAGGTTCACGACCAGCTCGCGCTGCGCGACCATCCGCTTGATGAAATCCTGCATGCACGCGATGCGCTGCTCGACCTTCATCGTCGGCCACTCGCCGCGGCCGGCGTCGTACGCGCGCACGGCGGCGTCGAGCGCCGCGTCGCTCTCCGGCTCGCCCATCACCGGGTAGCTGCCGATCTCGAGCTGCTCGACGCTGCCGTCGGGCCGGCGCACGCACACCGGCGACAGCACGGTCTTGCTCGCGCCGTCCCACGGTTTCAGTTCGCCGTCCACGAGCGACACGCGCTGGTGGATCGGGGCGTTCAGCCGAACGTCGGCGGGGATGTCTTCGAGGGCGGGAAACAGCTGCTGCAGGGAGGCGGAATCGGGCATGACGGTCTCGCTTGACTGGGTGTCCGTGATGGACGGGCGATGCGGAATCCTAGGCTGGACGATCCTCGATCCTGAATCGCCATCATGACGCGCGCGCGACCAGGCGTCACGCGCAGTGCCGGCGAAACCGGAATGGAACCAGTTCCATTAAACCGGAACGCCGGACCGAATGCAATCGCCGGAACGGGTGGCCCGACTCCGGGCAGTCACGCAGCTGTGCTCCTGAAGGCACGTGCGGCCATCCGGGACTTTCGATCCATCGTGCAGCCGGAGCCCGGCTCAAGGCGGTCTTGACGAGGGGGATCGCACGACGTGGCGGAATCGGACCGGGTCGGGTGCGCCGATGCCTGTCGCAAACGTTTTACTTTGCGCGGATTAGGCAGATAATCGACACGCGCGACAGCGCCAACAATAACGACGCGGACCTGAGAGCTTACGAGGATCAAGCATAAAAACATCCGCCACGATGCCCGTACCGGGTCTGGCGGGCCGGTGCGCCGGGCCGGAGCGATCCGGTCCGGCGCGTGCCGGACGCGCGGCGGTGGCGGCGGCCTGCCCGCCTGTCACTCGACGTCGTCGTCGTCGATGTATCCGTTCCCGTCTTCCAACCCGTCCGGCCCCGGCGCCGCATACGCGCTCGCCTGCTCCAACAGCCACGCCCTGAACAGCTCCAGCGGCTTGCTGTGGCTGAATTCCGTCGGATACACGAGGTAGTACGCGGAATCCTCGGCCGTCGCCGCGTCGAACGGCACCACCAGGCCGAGCTGCTGCAACTGCCCCTCGACGAAGAATTTCGGCACGAGCGCGATGCCGAGCCCGGCCGTGGCGGCGCTGATCAGCATCGTATGCAGCTCGTAGCGCACGCCCTGCATCGTGCGGGTGTCCTCCACGCCGAGCGTCTCGAACCATTGCGCCCACGCGCCCGGGCGCGTCGTCGAGTGCAGCAGCGGATACGCGAGCAGATCCTGCACGTGCTTCACGGGCCCGTCGAGCAGCGCCGGCGAGCAGATCGGCACGACTTCCTCGCCGAACAGGTAATCGGACGACGTGCCGGGCCAGGTCGGCTTGCCGTAGTGGATTGCCGCCTCGAAGTGGGTGTCCTCGAACGAGAACTGGTCGGTGCGGCTGCCCATGTTGACGCGCACGTCGGGCGTGCGGTCGTAGAAGCTCTTGATGCGCGGGATCAGCCAGTGCGACGCGAAGGTCGGCAGCACCGCGAGCTCCAGGTAACCGCCGCCGCTGCCGTGCGCGATGATCGACAGCGTGTCGCGGTCGAGCGTTTCGAGCGCGCGCCGCACCTGCGTGCCGTACAGCTTGCCGGCGCGCGTCAGCACCACGCGCTGCTTCACGCGCGCGAACAGCCGCACGCCGAGGCTCGCTTCGAGCGTCGCGATCTGCCGCGACACCGCGCTTTCGGTCAGGAACAGCTCCTTGGCCGCGTGCGTGAAGCTCTCGTGGCGCGCGGCGGCTTCGAAGGCCACGAGCGCGCCCATGTTCGGGATCTTGAATTTGCGCATGAAGGTCGATTCGTCTGACGAACGGGCCGGCGCCGCACGGGGCAGGGCGCCCGGCACATCACCGTCGATAGTTCCAAAAACTCATTACGTGTCAATTTAATCTCGCTTTACGCCGGTCTGCAACCCTTTGAATAATGCATCCCACGCAAGGCCGGCGCCCTTCGGGCGGCCGGCCGACGAGTTTGCCGGCACCGTTGCCGGCCGGTCCCCCGACGAGAATCCATGATGCGCAACCCGAATATCGAGAGCTTGCTGACGAAGCTGCTGGGACAGGCGAAAACCGACGCCCTGTTCGCGACCCTGAACATGCCGGCCATTCTCGACGAGTGGGAAGACGGCGTCGTGACCCGCGCGGAAATCGCGCAGGCGATGAACATGGCGCTGTTCGAGGGGCTGCTCGAGCGTTCGGCGAACGGCCGCGCCTATACGGCCGACGCGATCCGCGACGGCGGCTCGGTGTATTTCGACCACGGCGCGCTGCGCACCGTGCGCTGGCCGCACAACGGCGCGCTGCCGCCCGGCGAGGCGGCGTTCACGCGCATCCTGCGCCCGCTCGGCTTCCGCCTGAACGGCCGCTATCCGCTCGACAAGCTCGGCATGACGGGCCGCGCATACGCGCACGAGGACGCGCCCGACGAGATCGCGCAATTCTTCGTCAGCGAGCTGCATCCGGAACGCTTCTCGAAGGAATTCCAGCAGGCGGTGACCAACGTGATCGGCACGTCGCGCGACCCGCTGACGCCGGCCGCCGTCGCGCTGCTGTGGGAAGTCGAGCGCGAAGGCTGGCTGCCGCTCGACGCCGCGCATGAACTGCTGCCGGTGATCGTCGGCGCGTTCGCGCGCCAGCACGACGTGCCGAACGAACTCGACTACGAGACGCTGCTGCTCGAATCCGCCGAGATGGCGTGGATCGCGACCGAAGGCAACGCGTTCAACCACGCGACCGACCGCGTCGAGGACGTGTTCAAGCTGTCCGACGACGAGAAGGCGAAGGGCCGGCCGATGAAGCCGGACGTCGAGCGCTCGCGCTCGGGCCGCGTGTTCCAGACCGCATACCGCGCGGACGTGGTCGCGCGCGAATTCCGCACCCGCGACGGCGGCCTCGTGAAGCGCGACGTGCCCGGTTCGTTCTACGAGTTCATCACGCGCAAGCGCACGTTCGACCAGGCGCAGCGCCGCTGGGTGACCGACCTGCGCTTCGATGCCGGCAACGCGCAGGGCATCTTCAAGATGACCGCGAACGCCGCGAAGTAATCGTGAAGCGCGCGACTCCGATCGAAGTCGGGCAGGAACTGCTCGACACGCTGGCGGCCGACCTGCGCACCGCGGTGCGCGGCGAGGTGCGCTTCGATGCCGGCTCGAAGGCGCTCTATGCGTCCGACGCGTCGAACTACCGGCAGGTGCCGCTCGGCGTCGTCGTGCCGGCCGACGCGGAGGATCTCGTCGCGGCGCTCGGCGTGTGCCGGCGCTTCGACGTGCCGTTCCTCACGCGCGGCGGCGGCACGTCGCAGAACGGGCAGTGCGTGAACGTCGCGGTGGTTGCCGACACGAGCAAGTATTTCAATCGCGTCGTGTCGGTCGATCCGGACGCGAAGACGGCCGTGGTCGAGCCGGGCGTCGTCTGCGACGTGCTGCGCGACGCGGCCGAAGCGCACGGCCTCACGTTCGCGCCGGACCCGGCCACGCACAGCCGCTGCACGCTCGGCGGGATGATCGCGAACAACTCGTGCGGCGCGCATTCGGTGATGGCCGGCAAGACGGTCGAGAACGTCGAGGCGCTCGAAATTCTCACGTACGACGGCGCGCGCTTCTGGGTCGGCCCGACGCCGGAGCCCGAGCTCGACGCGATCATCGCGGCGGGCGGCCGGCGCGGCGAGATCTATCGCCGGCTGCGCGATTTGCGCGATCGCTATGCGGATCGCATCCGCAACGAGTTTCCGCAGATCAAGCGGCGCGTGTCGGGCTTCAACCTCGACCAGCTGCTGCCGGAGAACGGCTTCAACGTCGCGCGTGCGCTGGTCGGCACCGAAGGCACCTGCGCGGTCACGCTGCAGGCGAAGGTGCGGCTCGTGCACAGCCCGTCGTGCCGCGTGCTGCTCGTGCTCGGCTTTACCGACATCTTCACCGCGGCGGACGCGGTGCCGCACTACAACCGCTTCGCGCCGATCGCGATCGAGGGCCTCGACCGCGCGATCATCCGCGGGTTGCAGGCGCGCGGGCTGAAGGCCGACGAGATCGCGCTGCTGCCGCCGGGCGATGCATGGGTCGTGCTGGAGTTCGGCGCGGATACCGTCGACGCGGCGCTCGCGCAGGCGCGCGAAGCGGAAGCGTATTTCAACGGCGGCGGCGCGGGGCCGGACGTCAGCGGCTTCGTCGTCGCGGAGAAGGCGAAGCAGCAGAAGATCTGGTCGATCCGCGAAACCGGCGCGTCGGCTGTCGCGCTGTCGGTCGACCCGTCGAAGCCCGACCCGATCGCCGGCTGGGAGGACGCGGCCGTCGATCCGCTGCGGCTCGGCGATTACCTGCGCGCGTTCCAGGCGCTCGTCGACCGCTACGGCTACGAAACCTGCCTGTACGGCCATTTCGGCGACGGCTGCGTGCATGCGCGAATCACGTTCGACCTGCGCAGCGTGGAAGGCGTGCAGGTGTGGCGCGGCTTCCTGCGCGAAGCGGCGCAGCTCGTGGTCGACTTCGGCGGCTCGCTGTCCGGCGAGCATGGCGACGGCCAGGCGAAGGCCGAGTTCCTGCCGATCATGTACGGCCCGGAACTGATGCAGGCGATGGCCGAGTTCAAGGCGATCTGGGATCCGGCGAACCGGCTGAACCCCGGCAAGGTGATCAACGCGTATCGCGCCGACGAGAACCTGCGGCTCGGGCCCGCGTACAAGCCCGTGACGCTGCAGACGAAGCTGACGTTCGCCAGCCCCGAGGGCGACGGGATGCAGCGTGCGATCGAGCGCTGCATCGGCATGGGCAAGTGCCGCTCGCTCGACGGCGGCACGATGTGCCCGAGCTATCGCGCGACGCGCGAGGAGAAGTTCTCGACGCGCGGCCGCGCGCATCTGTTCTGGGAGATGCTGCAGGGCGACGTGATCAAGGACGGCTGGAACAGCCTGGAGGTGAAGGAAGCGCTCGACGCGTGCCTCGGCTGCAAGGGCTGCAAATCCGATTGCCCGACGCATACCGACATGGCGTCGTACAAGGCGGAATTCCTGTCGCACTACTACGAAACCCATCGCCGGCCGCGGCAGGCGATGTTCATGGGGAGGATCGGACAATGGGCGCCGCTGGCGAGCCGTTTTCCTCGGCTTATGAATTTTATGACCTCGACCCCGCCCTTGGCGCGTATCGGCAAGTGGATCGCCGGCATCGCGCCGCAGCGGGCGCTGCCGGCATTCGCGCCGCGCCCGTTCCGCGCGATCGCGAAGCGGCAGGGGATCGGGCAGCGCACGGACGCGACGCCGGCCCGCAACAAGGTCATTCTGTGGGTTGACACCTTCAACGAGCACTTCTCGCCGGACATCGCCGCGGCGGCGGCCGACGTGCTGACGCGGCTCGGCTTCGACGTCACGCTGCCGAGAAAGCGCCTGTGCTGCGGCCGGCCGCTGTACGACTACGGGCTGCTCGACGAGGCGCGTGCGCTGCTGCGCACCGCGGTCGACGAGCTCGCCGACGAGATCGGCGCGGGCGTGCCGGTCGTCGGGCTCGAGCCCGGCTGCCTGTCGGTGTTCAAGGACGAGCTGCTGAAGCAGTTGCCCGACGAGCCGCTGGCGAAACGCCTCGCCGCGCAGACGTTCCTGTTCTCCGATTTCGTCGCGCAGGCGGAGTTCGCGTGGCCGCAGCTCGACGCGGACGTGATCGTCCACGGGCACTGCCACCAGAAATCGCTGTTCGGGATGAAGGGCGAGACGGCGCTGCTCGACAAGCTCGGCGTGCGCTGGACGTTGCTCGACACCGGCTGCTGCGGGATGTCCGGATCGTTCGGCTTCAACGACGCGCATTACGACCTGTCGATGAAGATCGGCGAAGGCAAGCTGCTGCCGCTCGTGCGGCAGGCGAGCGACGATGCGATCGTCGTGACCAACGGCTTCAGCTGCCGCGAGCAGATCGAGCAGGGCGCGGGGCGCACGCCGCTGCATATCGCGCAGCTTGCGCAGCGGGCGCTCGGGGTGTGACGGAGGGCGTCGACGCCGCGCAAAGCGTCGACGCCCGCTCGTCAGAACGGCATCTCGTCGACCGGGAAGGCCGACTGCTGACGTTTCAGCTCCTTCAGCCAACGCTTCAGGCTCCCGAGGTCGTCGAACAGCGGCATCTCTTCCTTCAGACCGCGAATGTCCTGCTCGCGCCTGATGATTTCACGCGCGAGATTGAGCAACACCGTATCGGGAGAGACTTCGACGTACGGAGAAAGGCCGTAGGCGAACCTGAGGTGGGACTCCACATGCCGGATCTCCTGGTCGAGTTCGGCGACTTGTTCCTTGAGTATCTTGTTGTAGTGCTTCAAGCGATCTTCGCTGATTTGGTTGATCGCGTGCTGGTCGATGTGCTCGAGTTCGAGCTGCAATTCCAGCAGTTTCAGCAGATCGTTCCTGTCGTAGGCCTGGTTCACGCGTTGCATCAGCGAAGTCTTGCGCTCGCGCTCCAGCGGGTCGGGCTCCCGATCGGGATGCAGCGCGCTCGCGAGCTTGCGATAGACGTCACGGATCGACTGGCTCAGTTCGACCTGTTCGGCTTGCTGTTGCGACTCCTTCGCAAGCTGCTTCGCCGATTTTTGCCGTTCGGCCCGCCGCGCTTCCCGCGCCCGCTTGTTGGCCTCGTCCCGGGCCCGCTCTTGTTCCAGCTTCGCCCGAACGTGTTGCAGGACTTCGTCATGCGCGCTCATGTCGAGGTCGTCGTCGAGTTCGATGCCGAGCATCGCTTCCAGCTCGGCTTTCATCGTCGCGAATTCGGCGGCCATTTCGACGTCGTAGTCGGTGCCGCCATGCCGGTTGTAGATGGCCTTCAACCGCGCATCGGCGTTTGCGTCGAGCAAGTCGCCGGCGAGGTTGGCAATCAGCGTCGAGATCGTGCGTTGCTCGGCCTTGGTCAAGCCTTTCCGCTCGCTTGCCTCGTCGAGCCGGAAAGTCATCGTGGTGCGCAGCTCCGTCCACGCGCGTTCGAGCGGCAACAGCTCGTCGACATATCGCTTCTGGAACGCGGGCATGACGTGCTCCCATGCCGACAGGCGCTTGCGGCGCTTCTCGATTTGCTTGATCAGCGCGTTGAATGCCTTCTGCCCCTTGGACAGGACGGTCTTGCCGGAGTCCGACGCGATGCTGACGGACCGGCTGTTTGTGCGGGGCATGACGGTTCCTCTTGGTGGCTGCGGCGCATGAAACAAACGGCCATTCTAGCGCCTGAACAGCCGACGCCTGCCGCCTGCCGGATCGCGCGTTCGCCGCGACTTGATGACTATTGCTCACAACATAGTTCCGATATTTCGTTTGCTGCGCGGGTATTGGCTACCCACAATCGGCTCACCACTTTCGCGGTGAAAGGCGCCCGGAGACGGCGCCGCGCTGCGCATCCGCTTCCCCCCAGAACGAAGGAATGCCCCGATGAAGTTCCGAATTCGCTCCCTGTCCGGCGTGGCGCTTGCCGCGGCGATTCTCGCGCTCCCCACGGGCGCGGCCCTTGCGCAGGAAACGGTCGTCAAGGTCGGCGTGGCCGGCCCGCTGACCGGCGGCGGCGCCGCATACGGCAAGGACATCGAGAACGGCGTGCGCATGGCCGTCGACGAAGCGAACGCGACGCGCCCGACGATCGGCGGCAAGCCGGTGAAATTCGTCGTTGCGTCGCAGGACGATCAGAGCGACCCGCGCGCCGGCGTGCAGGCCGCGCAGCAGCTGGCCGATGCGCAGGTGGCGGTGGTGATCGGCCACTTCAACTCGGGCACGACGCTGCCGGCTTCGAAGATCTACGCGAAGGCCGGCATTCCGATGATCACGCCGTCGGCGACCAATCCGGAGATCACGCGCGCGGGCCTCGGCACCGTGTATCGCGTGATCGCGACCGACACGCAGAACGCCGGCAACGCGGGCACGTATGCGGCGACGGTGACGAAGGCGAAGCGGATCGCGATCATCGACGATCGCACCGCGTTCGGCCAGGGCGAAGCCGACGAGTTCGAGAAGGCCGTGAAGGCGAACGGCGGGACGATCGTCGCGCGCGAGTTCACCAACGACAAGGCCGTGGATTTCAGCGCGCAGCTCACGAAGGTCAAGAGCGTGAACGCGGACCTCGTGTTCTTCGGCGGCCTCGACGCGCAGGCGGCGATGCTCGTGAAGCGGATGCGCCAGCTCGGCATCAAGGCGCAGTTCCTCGCGGGCGGCGGCGTGATGAACGCGAACTTCATCCGGCTTGCCGGCGGCGCGGCGGAAGGCGCGTCGGTGTGGGAGTACGGGCAGCCGCTGTCGCGCCTCGAGAAGGGCAAGCTGTTCGAGACGAAGTTCAAGCAGAAGTACGGCGTCGACATGCTCGCGTATGCGCCGTTCGCGTACGACGCGACGTGGGTTGCGATCAAGGCGATGCAGAAGTCCAATTCGGCGAGGCCCGCGGATTTCAACGGCGCGCTGAAGGGGACGACCTACGACGGCATTACCGGCACGATCGCGTTCACGGAGACGGGCGACCTGAAGAGCCCGAGCTCGACGCTGTATGAAGTGAAGAACGCCGCGTGGCAGCCGGTTACGACGAAGTCGTCGAATTGAACTGAACGCGTGTGCGCGGAGACTTTCGCGGTGAGGCCGGACGTGCTGAAATACCGTGAGCGATCGGGTGCGATCGCGGTGCACGCCGGGCAGGCCGCGATGGTTTTCCGCCGGCGCTGTGCCGCGCGCGATGCGGCATGAACAACCTTCGGGCGTGGCCGGTTTGGCCGCGCCCTTTACGCGTAACTGGAGTCAGTCGTGAGTTCTCAAGTCGTCATCGTCGGCGGTGGTGTGATCGGCAGCTCGATCGCCTATTTCCTGCGCGCCACCGATCCGACGGTTTCCGTGACCGTCATCGAACGCGATCCCACCTATGCGAAATCGTCGTCGGCGCTGTCGGCCGCGTCGATCCGCCAGCAGTTCTCGACGCCGCTGTCGATCGAGATGTCGCTGTTCGGTATTGAGTTTCTGCGCACGATCGGGGAGCGGCTCGAAGTCGACGGCAATCGGCCGTCGATCGATCTGCATGAAGGCGGGTATCTGTTTCTTGCGACGCCGGCCGGCGATGCAACGTTGCGTGAGAATCACGCGCTGCAGACGAGGCTGGGGGCGGATATCCGGTTGATGGACGCGGGTGCGCTGCGGGCGAAGTTTCCTTGGTTGAATGTCGATGATCTCGTGTCGGGCGCGTATGGCGTGAGCGGCGAGGGGTGGTTCGACGGGTATGGGCTCGTGCAGGCGCTGCGCAAGAAGGCGCAGGCGCTGGGGGTGCGGTATGTGGCGTCGGATGTGACGGATGTCGTGCGTGATGGGCGGAAGGTTACGCATGTTGTCACGAGCGATGGTGAGCGCTATGCGTGCGATTCGATGGTCAATGCGGCGGGGGCTTGGGCACGGACGCTGTCGGCGATGATGGGGATTGATATTCCCGTTTATGCGCGGCGTCGCAGTATTTTCAATGTTTCGTCGCCGGCGAAGCTTGCGGATTGCCCGTTGTTGATCGATCCGACAGGGGTTTATTTTCGGCCGGAAGGGCGGACGTATATCTGTGGGACTTCGCCGAGTCCGGATAGGGATCCTGATGACTTGCCGCTCGATGAGGTCGATCATGATCTGTTCGATGAAGTGATCTGGCCGACGCTCGCGCATCGCGTGCCGGAGTTCGAAGCGCTAAGGGTGGAGAACTGCTGGTCAGGGTACTACGAGTACAACGTGTTCGATCACAACGCGATCATCGGGTATCACCCGGAACTCGATAACGTCGTGTTCGCGAATGGGTATAGCGGGCATGGGCTGCAGCAAGGGCCGGCGACAGGGCGGGGGGTGAGTGAGCTGATTCTTGGTGGGCGGTATGGAACGCTTGATTTGTCGTCGCTTGGCTGGGAACGGGTGTTGGAGAACCGGCCTATTGTCGAAAAGAACGTCGTGTAGTGCGAGCGGCGTGGCCGTCCTGTGTGGTGGACGGCACTCTCCTTGTGTCTCACTGATTGGCCCGACTGTGTCGGGCCTTTTTTTGTTTGCGGAGGGGTGATGCCGAATGGGGTAGGTGTCGTCTGCATTCGGCCACAACCCGCCGTTCACATGTATCGCCGATCGGACGTTCAGGCGTCGGCAGTGTCCCGTAACCGGCCGTCCGATTGTCAACGACGAGCGCTCCTTCACGGCCTTTTGCCGACATTGAGGAGGGCCGGGTTCTACGTCAGCAATGCGGCAGGTTGCTGACGGTGGCGGCATCGAGCAGCCGGACGGCCGTCCGCGCTATCCGTGCAGGAATGGAGTAAACGGATCAGTGGGTGCGTTCAGGAAATTCTGCATCAGCATAGGCAGCGCGTCGCGCGCGCATGCGGAGCCAAGACCGCGGAGCCGGTCGATCATCGATGTCTTGTCGAGGGAAAATTTGCCGTTGGCAACCTTCGGCTGATATCGGAAAACGCGCGGCGAAACCTCCGAATGGTTAGAGAGCAGGTACGCGGTGCCCATGGATCCGCGTGATTGGCCTTGCATGAAAAGCGCGGTTGACTTGAAAAGGAGATCCTTGTATCCCGAGTTCAGGGGGATGTCGATCAGCTCTTCGGTACATCCGAGGCTTAGGACAAAAAGCTCGTCGTCGCGCCAGTTGAGGACTGTGCGCGCTTCAACGGCGGCGACGCCGGTTGGATTGTTTGCCCAGATTCCTCCGTCAATGATCGGCGAGCCACTCGGTAACGCGTGTGCGCGGAAGTAGGTGGGGGCGGCTGCAGTTGCCAGCGCGACGTCCACCATCGTTTCTTTCCAGTCGACACGTAATCGTTCATGGTGCCGGGTTTTGAATACGTAAAGATCTTCCTTGTCTGCGTGATAGGCGGGGATGACCAGTCGTAGACGGCTGTCGCCCAGGACTCGCTGTCCGATCACGCTCTCGAGGGCGCCGCGCAGTTTTGCGGGGTCGTACTTGGGCCAGAACACTTGCTGCATGTTTCGTGCTGCGCCAGTGGATCGCATGGCGAACCTGCTCAGCCAGCTTCCAGCTTTCTCTTCGCGGAGCTGTTCGAAGATCGATGGCCCATGATCGACGTAGAAATTCACAATTTCTCGCGCGGTCATCCCCAGCCCCAGTCCAATCGCGATAATTCCGCCCGTTGACGTGCCGGCAACCAGGTCGAAGTGATCGGCGATACGGCGATTGGTAGCCTCTTCGACAGTCGCAAGAAACTCTGCGGCGAGGACGCCCTTGATACCACCACCGTCGATAGAGAGGATGCGTTTTTTCGAGTTCGTCATAGGTCGCCAGGGTGCTTTCCGCCCCCTTTCCAGTCATTGGTCAGAAGCCAGTCTTCGAAGTACATGAGCCAAAGTGCAGTCCACGGGACGATCGTGTCCGTCAACGAATGAACGGCGGACCACTCGCCCGAGCCAGGAAGGTAAAGGCATAACGAAAGAGGGGAGTTTGCGTAATAGACGTGCGGGAGCCGTCGCCCCGGGGCGAGGCTCTGGATATCCGGACTGAGCACGACGACGCGAGGAACATCCCCCTTTCTGTAGACAAGCCGAATATGGTAGCGACGTGAAATCGGTGACGGGCGAATGTAGAACTCCCAGGTCAGTGTCCCGTTACGGACCTGTCCTTTCCCACCGTCGAGACCGGCAGCGCGCAAGCGGAACCACTGCTGCGCGGGGGTAAGTCTCGTGGTAGGTGCGCGTCTCAAGTCAATCTCCAAAGAATGTGTTCGAGCGCACGGGAGTTGTCTTTCCGATTGCCTGAGTTGTCAGGCCAACCGAGGGGGCGAAGACGAGGGAGCCACTCGCACGCGCGACGTTCAGCGACCGGACATGCCCGCCCAGTGCTGCAATAGCCTGGTCCCGTGTAGCACCATAGGCCTTGGTCAAACGCTCGGCGATAACGTCCTGCCCCTCGAGCTTGATCAGCTCCGACAGATCCTCGAGCGCCTTCGCGTGCCAGGAAAAAAACGCCGTGGGCAGTCGTGGATCGTGATTCCATTTTTCGGCGAAGTTCTCACCCAGCGTGGCATCGTTGTCGATCCGATACTCGATGCGTTCGCCGCGATTGATGCGCTGGATAAAATCGGGCATGCGCGTGATGACGTCAACGATCAGTTCGTACATGTCGGCATATACGCTGTGCGTGATGCAGCGTTCGTACGAGTACGCAGCCAGCGTCGTGATAATCACGGAGATGGGTGCGAGCTCACGCGCAGCCGGCGCGGAGAATGCTTCATCCCGATGGCGCTTCAGGAGTTGAACGATGCGTTTGAGCGGCGGCTTCGACATCTGCTGCTCGGGGAAGCCTTGCACGGAGTCCGCCTTTGCGATTGCGCGGTCAAATGCGTACATGCGAGGACGCATCGCAGCGCGGCGTTCGAAGTTGGCGCAATACCCACGAGGGTTGGTGGCCTTCCAGGTCGCCAGCTTCCTGTCAGGAACAAGTTCGCCCCCATGGGCGCACATCTCGTTTGTGATCGCAGGCGTGATGTCGAGGTGAAACTCGTTGGCGTAGTTAATGCGCCAGCACCGTTGTTTCTCTTCCAGCTTGCCGTCGTACTTCCCATGTTCCTTGAGCCGATTTCCGACCAATGCCTTCACCGCTGCTGGCGAAGACTTTTCCGCGATGGTCGGTAGGAAGCACACGAGATCGACATCGAACTCGGCCTGGTTCAACGGCTTGACCGTCGTGCCCAATGCGATCGATCCTTGCGGGTAGATCAGGGCGCTGGAAAGAAAACTGTCCTCAGAACCGGCAAGCCAGTCGCCCACTGCTTCATAACGCTCCTGGGCTTGCTGATACCGGGACGTGGAGAGTTCAAGTTCATCGCACAGGCGGTCGAGCGTCTGAACGAGCAAACTACGTTTGTACGGCGAAAGCTCATGAATCTGACGATCGTTGTTCATACCCGTCCTTTGCCAGAAATGGGGACCGTGCTAAACTGAACTTGTCGAAATCGACAAGTTTCACATTCAGGCTAACCGTACTTGTCGACTTTGTCAAGTCCAAGTAGCTTTTATCGACAAATGGAAGATACTGCACGAAACATCTTCGCCGAGCGGCTGCGGCACGCTCGCGAAAGCCTTCGCCAGCTCACGCAGAGCGAACTCGCCGAGCGGGCTGGCTTGCCATCGACCTCCATCTCGCATTTTGAGAATCCGAACGGGACGCGAAAGCCGTCCTTCGACAATCTACGGCGGCTTTCCAAGGCGCTGGATGTCACTACTGACTATCTACTTGGAAGGACCGAGGATCCAGTCGGGGCGAGCGTTAACGACTCGCTGTACCGGGACGTCCAGATGCTTAATGAAGCAGATAAAGAATTTGCGAACCAGATGATCCGGCAATTGGCCGAACGACGAAAACGGGAGGAGTGATGGGGGATGCCTCGTTGCGCGACGCAGAGCAGTTAGCCGAAAAGGTAGTCAGCGATTTTGGTTTAACCTTGCCGGTCGACGTGGTCGAACTGGCGCGAAATCACGATATTCTGGTGGAGGCAAAGCCTTCGATTGCAGCTGGGGTATCGGGCATGTTGATCCGGCACGTCAATGACTTCGCCATCGGCTATGCGACTCATGTGCGCAATGAGGGATTCCAACGTTTCAGCATCGCTCACGAGCTAGGCCATTTTTTTCTGCCCGGTCACCCCGAGCATATTTTTAGTGAAGGCAGGACCTTGCACGAATCGCGTGCGGGTTTCGCCTCCGGCGATCCGATAGAACTTCAGGCAGATCACTTTGCCGCAGGTCTGCTGATGCCATCGTCGCTTTTTGCGAAGGAGGCCGGTAAATACTCGGACGGCTTGGGCGCGATCGAGAAGCTGGCGGAAGTCTGTAAGACCTCTCTCACCGCGTCAGCAATCCGCTATGCGGAAGTAACTGACGCCGCAATCGCTGTTGTTGTAAGTTCGCGCTCGTCGGTTGATTACAGCTTTCTTTCCCCGGCGATGTTGAAGATCAAGGGGCTTACCTATCTCAAGAAAGGGGCCGTGCTACCTCGCGATTCGCTGACTCGTGATTTCAATCAAACGGCGGACAACATAGGTTCTACCAGGCGCGTCGATGGCGAAACCGATCTGCAGTCGTGGTTTCGAAGCGACGGCGAATTTGATGCATGGGAAGAAGTGGTTGGTCTCGGGATGTACGGAAAAACGCTAACGGTTATTACCGCTGAAGTCCCAGGCGACAATGAGAACGAGGATGGTGGACGGGGATGGGACGAGCCGAAGTTTAGCTACAGGAGATAACAGAGATGATTGCCGACTCGTGGAAGACGGACGAGCGCACTCTTGGATGAGGCCGCCTGGGTCTCCTGAAACTGCATTCATCCCGTGCGCCGACAGTTCCTGTGGCCGCTCGTATTTGGAACCGGTGATGCTGCTAGCGCACCCACATATGAGCTGAATGGGTTCGGTAGTGTGAGTCCGCCGATGTCGGAAGCTGCCGTTCGGCGGTTCGATGCCGCCACTGTCAGCAATCCGCGACACTGGTGACGTACAGCCCAGTTCGAACTAACGGCAGCTTTGGCCGATGATCCGACGGCAGATGTGCCCGGGCGAGTGGCCGTTGCAGCCAACTAGCTGCCGTCGAAGCGTCACTGGGCTGAGTGTCGGTTGAGGGTCGATTGCGGCCGGCCGTGTGCGACTGCAGTCGGCCAGTTTGAGCAATTCGGTGAGCCTATCCGAATGTTTGTGTGTGAGGCATAAACTGATGGCCAAGGAGCCACGTTATGCCACGCAAACGCAAGGAAGAAGTGACGATTGAACCGGGCAAGGGCTTGAACCTGGACCCGGAACTG
>NZ_CADESW010000021.1 GCF_902830275.1 Burkholderia stagnalis
GGCTTGGGCTTGGGCTTGGGCTTGGGCTTGGGCTTGGGCTTGGGCTTGGGCTTGGGCTTGGGCTTGGGCTTGGGCTTGGGCTTGGGCTTGGGCTTGGGCTTGGGCTTGGGCTTGGGCTTGGGCTTCGGCTTGGGCTTCGGCTTGGGCTTCGGCTTGGGCTTCGGCTTGGGCTTCGGCTTGGGCTTCGGCTTGGGCTTCGGCTTCGGCTTCGGCTTCGGCTTCGGCTTCGGCTTCGGCTTCGGCTTCGGCTTCGGCTTCGGCTTCGGCTTCGGCTTCGGCTTCGGCTTCGGCTTCGGCTTGGGCTTGGGCTTGGGCTTGGGCTACGGTTTCGGCTACGGTTTCGGGGCGCGCGCGGGCTTCCGCACCGGCCTCATCGCGGCCCCCGCTTCACCTTCGACCGCCACGCACGCGTGGCAATGGAAACGCATCATGACGACTGGCAAGGTCACCCTGGTCGGCGCCGGCCCCGGCGATCTCGACCTGCTCACGTTGAAGGCCGTGAAGGCGCTCGCGGCCGCCGACGTGCTGCTGCTCGACGATCTGGTCAATCCGGCGATCGTCGAACTCGCGCCGCAGGCGCGCGTCGTGCGCGTCGGCAAGCGCGGCGGCTGCCGCTCGACGCCGCAGGCCTTCATCGAGCGGCTGATGCGCCGCTACGCGCTGCGCGGCGCGCACGTCGTGCGCGTGAAGGGCGGCGAGGCGCTGCTGTTCGGCCGCGCCGGCGAGGAACTGAGGATGCTGCGCGACGCCGCGATTCCGGTCGAGATCGTCAACGGCATCTCGTCCGGCTTCGCGGCGGCGGCGAGCCTCGGCGTGTCGCTCACGCATCGCGAGCATTGCCAGGGCGTCACGTTCGTCACCGCGCACCTGCAGGACCACGGCGAGCCCGACTGGCCGCGCCTCGCGGCCACCGGCACGACGCTCGCGATCTATATGGGCATGAGCCGCGTCGAGCGGATCGCGGCCGGCCTGCTCGCCGCACTGCCCGCGTCCACGCCGGCCGCGGCGGTGCAGTGGGCCGGCACGCCCGACGAGCGGCGCTGGGCCGGCACGCTCGGCGCGCTCGCGCAAGGCGTCGCCGAAGCGGGGCTCGGCAGCCCGGCGGTGATCCTGGTCGGTGCGGCGATCGGCGAGGCCGCGGCACGCACGCAGGCGGATGACACCACGGGGCCGAACGTCGCGCCCGCGGTTCGGCGTGCGGCGTAGGATGCGGCGCGCAACGCGGCGCCGGCCGCCCATCTATAGTGAAAGCGCCGGCCGCCCGCGCGGCGACCGGCGCCCGCCTGCGCGCGAGGCACGCGGCGGCGCCGGGCCCGCGGCGGCCCCGCTTGTTCCATTCGCATCATGAGCGCGTCCGCTTCCCCCCTCCGGCTGCGCGTGCTGCTCGTCACCGATACGCAGAAGCCGATCGGCGACCTGCGCGACGCGCTTGCGCGCCTCGGCTACGAGATGCTGAACGAGGTGGCGACGCCGGCGCGGCTGCCGGCGGCCATCGAGGCGCAGCGGCCGGACGTCGTGATCATCGACACCGAATCGCCGTCGCGCGACACGCTCGAGCAGCTCGCCGTGATGAACGCGACCGCGCCGCGCCCGGTGCTGATGTTCAGCCACGACGCGGACCAGACGCTGATCCGCGCGGCGGTCGGCGCGGGGGTCAGCGCGTATCTCGTCGAAGGGCTGTCGGCCGAGCGGCTCGCACCGATCCTCGAGGTCGCGCTCGCCCGCTTCTCGCACGACGACGCGCTGCGCCGGCGGCTCGCCGACGTCGAGCGCGAGCTCGAGGACCGCAAGCTGATCGACCGCGCGAAACGCCTGCTGATGGACCGCCGCAAGCTGTCCGAACACGACGCCTACGCGCTGCTGCGCAAGCGCGCGATGGACCAGGGCATCCGCATCGTCGATGCCGCGCGCCAGGTGCTTGCGAGCGCCCTGCAACCTTGAGTTCTCATGCCATGACGACTTCGCCCCCCGCCGCGCCGGAACGCGCGCACCTCCGCCTCGGTTTCGTCGCGCTGAGCGACGCCGCCCCGCTGATCGTCGCGCAGCGCCTCGGCCTCGGCGAACGCCACGGGCTCACGCTCGAACTGAACCGCCAGCCGTCGTGGGCCGCGGTGCGCGACAAGCTGCTGTCCGGCGAGCTCGACGCCGCGCATGCGCTGTACGGTCTCGTGTGCGGGATGCAGCTCGGCATCGGCAGCCCGCAGGCCGACATGGCCGTGCTGATGGTGCTGAACCGCAACGGCCAGGCGATCACGTTCTCCGGCCGGCTCGCCGATGCGTACCGCGCGCAGGGCAACCTGCCGGCGGCGCTCGCGACGCTCGGCCGCCGGCCCGTGTTCGCGCAGACCTTCCCGACCGGCACGCATGCGATGTGGCTCTATCACTGGCTCGCGTCGCACGGCGTCGACCCGCTGCGCGACATCCGCAGCGTCGTGATTCCGCCGCCCGAGATGGTCGCGGCGCTCGCCGACGGCGAGCTCGACGGCTTCTGCGCGGGCGAGCCGTGGCATGCGGTGGCCGAGGCCTGCCGCGCGGGCCGCACGGTCGCCGCGACGAGCGAGGTCTGGCCCGATCATCCGGAAAAGGCGCTCGCCTGCCGGCGCGAGTTCGCGGCGCTGTACCCGAATGCCGCGCGCGCGCTGATCCGCACGCTGGTCGACGCGTGCGCGTGGCTCGACGATCCCGCGCACCGCCGCGACGCCGCCGGCTGGCTCGCGTCGCCGGACGCGGTGGGCGTGCCGGCCTCGCTGATCGCGCCGCGCCTGCTCGGCGACTACGGCGCCGGGCCGTTCGCCGCGCCGCCGCTGCCGATCGCGTTTCATGCGCACGGCACCGTGAACCGGCCCTGCGCGGACGACGGCCGCTGGTTCGTGTCGCAATACCGGCGCTGGGGCATGCTCGACGGCGCCCCCGACGCCGACGCAAGCGTCGACGCAATCGCGCACACCGCCATGTATGATGCTGCCGTCGCCGAGAGGGGCGCGACGCACGCCGGCTAGCCCGCGCGTTCAGGAACCGATTGCAGGATCGTGTCTCGAACTCGCCGCCTGACAAGCATCGGGTCGGCGCAGACGCCCCCGGCCCCCGCGCTTCGATGAAGCGACGACGCCCGCAACCCGCCCGATTCCCATGCCGAACCAACCGCACGCGCCGCTCGACGCGCTGCTTGCCGAAATCCGCGCGTGCCGCGCCTGCGAAGCCGTGCTGCCGCTCGGCCCGCGCCCCGTGCTGCGCGCGCACCGCGACGCGCGCATCCTGATCGTCGGCCAGGCGCCCGGCGCGCGCGTGCATGCGAGCGGCATCCCGTGGGACGACGCGAGCGGCAAGCGGCTGCGCGACTGGCTCGCCGTCGACGCCGACACGTTCTACGACGCGACGCGCTTCGCGATCGTGCCGATGGGCTTCTGCTATCCGGGCCGCGGCGCGACCGGCGACAACCCGCCACGCCCCGAATGCGCGCGGCTGTGGCTCGAGCGGCTGCTCGCCGAGCTGCCGGCGATCCGGCTGACGCTGCTGGTCGGCCAGTATGCGCAGCGGCATTTCCTGCGCGACACGCGCAAGGCGTCGCTGAGCGACACCGTCGCCGCATGGCGCGACTACGGCCCGGCGGTGCTGCCGCTGCCGCACCCGTCGCCGCGCAACCAGGCGTGGTTCAAGCACCATCCGTGGTTCGACGCCGACGTCGTGCCCGAGCTGCGCCGCCGGGTCGCCGCCGCGCTCGCGGCGCATTGAGCCCTATTCCGATACGCGCCGCCCCCAACCAGGAACCTTCAGTGAACGACATCGATTTCGCGTGCACGGCGTGCGGCAAGTGCTGCCACGACCTGCGCCTCCTGCTGACGATCGACGAAGCGATCGCGTGGCTGCAACGCGGCGGCCGCGTCGAGCTGCTGTGCGACGCGATCCCGTGGCCCGTCGAACCCGAGCCGGACAACGCGTTCGCCGCATACAAGCGGGCCCGCTCGACGCCCGCGCTCAGCGGCACGCTGCCGGTGCGCGTGACGACGGTGCTCACCGCGTCCTACACCGGGCCGTGCCCGAACCTGCAGGCCGACATGCGCTGCGGGATCTACGACGAACGGCCGCTCGTGTGCCGGATCTATCCGGCGGAAATCAATCCGTTCGTCGAGCTGGCGCCGGAAGGCAAGAACTGTCCGCCCGACGCATGGCAGACGACGCCGCTGCTGCGCGGCGGCATGATCGTCGATGAGGCCACGCGCCGCGACATCGCCCGCTCGCGCGCGGCGAACGAGGCCGAGGCGCCGCTGCGCGCGCGGGTGTGCGCGGCGCTGGGCATCGAAACGGCGGCGGTCGCGAACGAAGGCTTCGTGATCCATGCGCCGCCGGCCGACGCGCTGCTCGCCGCGCTGGCCGGCGCGCGCGCGGCGACGGCCGCGAACGATGCGGCCGCGCAATGGACGCTGCTGTCCAATCGCGCGGCGACGGTGGATGCGCTCGCGTCGACCGGCGCGACGGCGACGCTGACGGCCAGCGCGCCCGACGCGCGGCCGCTCGGCTACCTCGGGTTCTATCCGGACGCGGACGCGCCGGCCGCATGACCGGCAGCGGTGGCGCGCCGGCGCGCGCTCACCCGCTCGCCGCCTGCGCAAGCCGGCGGCCCGACGCGGCGGCGGGCTGCGCCCGCGCGGCTTCCTGCGGCGCCGCGATTCGCTGTACCATCGCGGCTCAATCCGCGTCACGAATGGCCGAATCCGCAATGTCCTCCTCCGCCCCGCCGCGCCTGTACGGGATGCCCGAACGCAGCGACCGGCTCGATTTCTACATCCGCGACCAGGCGTCGCGCCAGGCGATCACCGAGCCGCACCGGCACGCGTATTTCCAGATCCAGTTCAACCTCGGCGGCGACACCGAGCAGCGGATCGGCGGCGTCACGCGGCCGTTTCCGCGCGGCGCGCTCGCGTTCGTGCTGCCGCACCGCGAGCACCTGATCCCGCATCCGGAAGGCGCGCACTTTGTCGTCATCAACTTCAGCCAGGCATTCCTGCGCGCCGATCTCGACGTCGATCCGCTCGACCTCGAGGACGTGCCCGCGCACCGTTTTCCCGAGCTGACGCCGTTCCGCTTCCAGGAGCACCTCGATTTCATCCTGACCGGCGACGCGTTCGACGAGGCGCGCCGCCTCGCGCTGTGCATGCTCGACGCCGACCGCGTCCGCACGTTCGGCTCGACCACGCTGCTGCGCGGCTACCTGCTGCAACTGATCGGGCTCGTCTGCACGCAGTATGCGGGCGCGCTCGACAAGCTCGCGCAACGCGGCGCGCAGCGCGCGGGGCGGCGCGACGCGCTCGCGCGCGTGCTGCGCCACGTGCGCGCGAACCTGACCCGCGAGGATCTGACGCTCGCGGGCACCGCCGAGGCCGCGTTCCTGTCGCCGAACTATCTCGCGCACCTGATCCGCAAGGAAACCGGCAGCACCTTCACCGATCTCGTGACCGAGCGCCGCATCGCGCTCGCGCAATCGCTGCTCGCGCACACCAGCCGGCGCATCGCCGAGATCGCGCGCGCGGTCGGCTTCCGCGACGAAGGCTATTTCGCGCGGCGCTTCCGCGCGCGGGTCGGCATGTCGCCGAAGGCGTATCGGGACGCGAACGCCGCGCTGCCGGACGGCGACGCGTAGTTTTGTCCCGGAAAAGCGCAGTTGCGTCGCATTCGGCGCAGTGCGCATCGGGTATCGTTCACGCATGCCGGCCGGGCCACGATGCGCGCGCCGGCCCCCGTCTTCCTTCCGAACGAGGCCACCCGATGTCCGAATATGTCATCGACGCTCCCGAGCGTCCTTCCGTCGAAGTCGACCAGTCGCGCGCGCGCTTTGCGCTGCGCCGCGTGTTCTGCGTCGGCCGCAACTACGCCGAGCATGCGCGCGAAATGGGCGCCGATCCGACCCGCGAGCCGCCGTTCTTCTTCATGAAGCCGGCCGATGCGATCGTGCCGGCGCACGGCACCGTCCCGTATCCGCCGCTCACGAACGACCTGCACCACGAGATCGAGCTCGTCGTCGCGATCGGCCGCGGCGGCCGCGCGATCGAGCCGGCCGATGCGCTGTCGCACGTGTGGGGCTATGGCGTCGGCGTCGACCTGACGCGCCGCGACCTGCAGGCCGACGCGAAGAAGCTGAGCCGGCCGTGGGATTGGGCAAAGGGCTTCGACGCGTCGGGGCCCGTGACCGCGCTGCGCCCGGTTGCCGCGACCGGCCATCCGGCTGCGGGCCGCATCTGGCTCGCGGTCAACGGCGAGCCGCGCCAGCAAGGCGATCTCGCCGACATGATCTGGGCGGTGCCGGACGTCATCGCCTATGTGTCGCGCTCGGTCGAGCTGAAGGCCGGCGACCTGATCTTCACCGGCACGCCGGCCGGCGTGGGCGCGCTGCAGCCGGGCGATCGCGTGACGGGGGGCGTCGACGGGGTCGCGCAGTTCGAATTCGTGGTGGGGGCGAAGCCGTAAGGGCGACGGGCGCCGCGCCGTGCGTCAGCGGCGCGCCCGGTGCCGCGCGATGCCCGCGCGGCAAATCTGCTCGCACAACTGCGCGAACCCGATGCCGGACGCCCCGGCGGACTGCGGCAGCAGGCTCGTCGCCGTCATGCCCGGCAGCGTGTTGACCTCCAGGCACCAGAGGTTGCCATGCGGGTCGAGCCGGAAATCGGTCCGGCTGTAGCCGTCGAGTTTCAGCAGCGCATGCACGCGCAGCGCGGTCTGCTGCACGGCCGCGACGATGTCCTTCGGCAGGTCGGCGGGAAATTGCTCGCGCACCTGGCCCGCCTGGTATTTCGCCTTGTAGTCGAACACGGCATCCGGCGCGAGGACGATTTCGCCGACGGTCAGGGCACGCTCGCCGAGCACGCCGACCGTCAGCTCGCGGCCGGCAATGAACTGCTCGACCATCACTTCGGCGTCGAAGCGCCCGGCCGTGCGCACCGCGTCCTCGAAGCCTGCCGGATTCCGCACGAGCGACAGGCCGACGGTCGAGCCTTCCCGATTCGGCTTGACGATGAGCGGATAGCCGATCAGCTGCTGCGCCTTGTCGGCTTCGCACGGCGCCATCAGCCAGTGGGGCGTGCGAATGCCGGCGGCGACGAACAGGCGTTTCGCCATGTCCTTGTCCATCGCGATCGCGCTGCCCAGATGCCCGCTGCCCGTATAGGCCACGCCCGCCTGCTCGAGCATCGCCTGGAAGGTGCCGTCCTCTCCGGTGCCGCCGTGAAGCGCGAGAAACACCACGTCGACGCCGGCCAGATCGTCGAGCGGAAGCAGCGTCGGCATGCCGGCCCGACATTCGGCGAGCGCCTCGGACGACGGCGGCGCTTCGTCCACGCGCGATGCCAGCACGCGTGCTTCCTGTTCCGCGGAAAGACGGCCGCGCGACGCATCCACCGCGACGACCTCATGCGCCAGGCTTCGCAATGCCGTGATCACCTGGCCGGCGCTCGCCAGCGACACTTCGCGCTCCGCGCTGCTGCCGCCGAACAGCACCGCAACCTTCAGCCTGGAATCTTGCACAGTCTTCCCCGCACAATGAGCAATCGATGGAACGACAAAAGGGTTTTCGCGCCTTTCGAGCCGACAGGCGCTGGACTTTATCGTATACGGATTTGCCTGCATACTTCGCGCGGAGCGCGGGTATCAGGCGGTGGACATCGGCAGGATCATCGACGAAGCCGGTGTATCCCGGATGACGATTTGCGAATGCTTCCCGTCGAAGCGCGCGTTCCGATGCCTCTCCCCCGATCGGCCGCCGTCACCCTTCCCTTCCTTGAGGACCGTTTGAATGATCCGGATTGCCACCGTCGATGATGCCGGCCGCCTGGCCGAGCTGAAGCGCGACACGTTCCGCGAAACCTTCGTCGTGGGTTTCGGCATCGGCTACGGCGCCGAAGATCTCGCCGCATACGAAGCCGCGAGCTACTCACCCGAAGTCGTCGCGCGCCAGCTTGCCGATCCCGGGCATCGCACCTGGGTGGTGGAAACGGACGAGCGCGCGCTGGACGGTTACGTGCACGTCGGCCCCTGCAAACTGCCGCATCCCGAAGCCAGGCCCGAAGACGGCGAGCTGTGCCAGCTTTACCTGCGACGCAGCGCGCAAGGCACCGGAGCCGGCCAGCGCCTGCTCGATCTTGCGCTCGCGTTCCTGGGCGAGCATCGGCCGGGCCCGATCTGGCTCGGCGTCTGGTCCGGCAACGCGCGGGCCATCGCGTTCTACGAGCGGGCCGGGTTCCGGCGGGTCGGCGATTACGAATTCAAGGTCGGGAGCTCGACGGATTTCGAATTCATCTATCGTCGCTGACGCGCGCCGTCGGCCTGCATGCGCCGGCCAGCGCCGGCCGCCGGCTTCTGCACCGTTGCCCGTACAATCCCCGGCAATCGAATTGCACGCTCCCTTCCTTCCGTGACGACGACCCTCGAACAACTGCGCGCAGGCCAGCTTGCCGGCGCCCGCCACCTGAAACTCGCGTGCGGCCTCACCGAGTTTCCGCGCGAGATCTTCGATCTGGCCGACACGCTGGAAACGCTCGACCTGAGCGGAAACGCGCTGACGACGCTGCCGGACGATCTGCCGCGGCTGCACCGGCTGCGCATCCTGTTCGCATCCGACAACCGCTTCGCCGAACTGCCGGACGTGCTGGGCGCGTGCCCGCAGTTGAGCATGATCGGTTTCAAGGCGAATCGCATCCGCACGGTTTCCGGCCGATCGCTTCCGCCGCAGTTGCGCTGGCTGATCCTGACCGACAACGCGATCGACACACTGCCGGCGGAACTCGGCAATTGTTCACGGTTGCAGAAACTGATGCTCGCGGGCAACCGGCTGCATGCGTTGCCGGAGTCGATGGCGGCATGCTCGCGGCTCGAGCTCGTGCGCCTTTCGTCGAACCGGCTGAGCGCATTGCCGGCGTGGTTGCTGCGCCTGCCGCGACTGGCGTGGCTCGCGTATGCCGGCAACCCGTTCAGCGCGGCACGGGAAGCAGCCGCGGCGGCCGACTCGGCGATCCCCGAGGTTCAATGGGCATCGCTCGCGCTCGAACAGCCGCTCGGCGAAGGCGCGTCGGGCGTCATTCATCGGGCGCGGCGGCTGGCGGAAGCGGACGGCGCCGCGCCGCATGTCGCCGTCAAGCTCTTCAAGGGCGCGATGACGAGCGATGGCCTCCCCGACTGCGAGATGGCCGCCTGCATCCACGCCGGACGTCACCCGAACCTGATCCCGGTGATCGGCAAAGTGAAAGGCCATCCGCTGGACGCGCACGGGCTCGTCATGGCGCTGATCGATCCGGCGTTCGAGAATCTTGCCGGGCCGCCGAGCCTCGCGTCCTGCACGCGCGATGTCTATGCGGACGACGCGCGCTTCGATTTCGCGTCGGCGCTGCGTATCGCGCACGGCATCGCGTCGGCCGCGCGTCACCTGCACGCGCGCGGCATCCTGCACGGCGACCTGTATGCGCACAACATCCTGCATCGCGGCGCGGGGGGCGCGCTGCTCGGCGATTTCGGCGCGGCGTCGTTCTACGACGCCGACGATGCGCGATCCGGATCCGCCTTGCAGCGGCTCGAAGTGCGCGCGTTCGGGTGTCTGCTCGAGGAACTGCTGGCGCGCTGTGATGGCGGCACATCGTCGGCCGTCGGCGCGCTCGAAGCGCTCGCGGCGGCCTGCCTGAGCGAGGACGTCGACAGCCGGCCGTCCTTCGATACGATCGTGTCCACCCTGCATGCGTGGGCGGAGCTGCCGCCAACGGCGCGGTGAGTTACTGCTAACGCGCCCTGACCGACACGAACTTGCGCGCATTGTTGCGCTGGATCAGCACCGCGATCACCTTGCCGCCCTTCGCTTCGAGCATCGCGATGTCGTCCGGCGTTTCGAGCAGCGTGTCGTTCAGCGCGAGCACGACGTCGCCGGGCTGGATGCCGGCCGCCGCGGCCGGCCCGCGCACGTCGTCCACCATCATCCCGACCGCGAGCCCCGTCGAGCGGCGTTCGTCGTCGGTCAGCGGATGCATCGTCAGCCCGAGACGATCGCCGCCGCCAGCCGGCTGCGTAGCAGCCATGTCCGTGCCCGCGGCCGGCGTGCCCGCCCCGGCCACGCCACCCGTGACCGTCAACGTCATCGGCTTGCGGTTGCGAATCAGCCGGAGCGACGCTTTCGCGCCCGGCGCCAGCGCGGCCGCATGGTCGTTCAGTTCGGCCGAGCGGCCGATCGGCTTGTCGCCGAGCTGCACGATCACGTCGCCGGGCTTCACGCCGATCGCGGCGGCCGGCGACCCGGGGTCGACCGCGTTGACGAGCGCGCCCGCCGGGCGCGGCAGGCCGAACGCGGCCGCGAGCCCCGCGCCGACATCCTGCACGTCCACGCCGAGCGCATTCCCCGACGCGCTTGCCGACGCGTTGCGCTGCGCCTGCATCTGCGTCTGCAGTTGCGTGCGCACCTTGGCCGCGAGGCCGATCGGGATCGCGAAGGTCAGGCTCGCGTAGCGGTCCGCGCCCGTATAGACCTGCACCGCGATGCCGATCACCTCGCCGGCGCGATTGAACACCGGCCCGCCCGAGTTGTCGGGATTGACGGCGATGTCGGTCTGGAAGAACGGAAACGCGCCGCCGTCCGGCAGCGTGCGCGCGGTCGCGCTGACGATGCCGGCGGTGACCGTCGTCCCGGTGCCTTCCGGCACGCCGATCGTCAGCACCGGTTCGCCGACCCGCACCTTCGCCGAATCGCCGAGCCGCACCACCGGCAGCTTCGTCGCGTCGATCTTCAGCACCGCGACGTCGCTCTGCGGATCGACCGTCAGCACCGTCGCCTTGAATTCACGGCGATCGGTGAGCCGCACCGTCAGGTCGGTGGCCTGGTCGACCACATGCGCGGACGTCAGGATCATGCCGTCGGCGCTGACGATGAACCCGGAGCCGCCGCCCGACATCGCGCGCGGCGCCGTCTCGGGCGTCGGCGGCTGCGGCGCGCCGCGCCGGAAGAATGCGGCAAGCGGATCGTCGGGATCGAGCGCGGCGAACGACGCGCCCGCCGGCGCGGGCCCCTGCGCCTCCGGGGGCGCGACGCTGATGTTCACGACCGCCGCGCCGTAGCGCTCGACGATCGCCGGAAAATCGACCGGCGCCGCGCGCTTCTCCTTCGCCACGGGCGGCGCCGAGCTCGCCGCGATGGCCGTCGGCTGCAGGCACGGACAGCCGGCACACACTCCCCCGATCAGCGCGGCGCGAAGCACGGCGCGGACAAGCGTCAGGCGAACCACGGTGCACCTCCCCCGGCAGTCGTCGCGCCGCGGGCGCGAGACGCGCGCGCCGCCGACAATCACCCGTACACGAATCCATTTATAGTCCACGCCGCGCGCCAGAGCATACGAATCGCCGCCCCGCCCGCCGGCCTCGCATCGCCCGCAAAACGGCGGCAGCCTTCGTTCCGGTCAAACCGGCCGCTTCGTCAATCCGCACAAGTCCGACGATGCGCCGCCGCCGGCCCGGTCACGGTCCGCCGAGCCGGTTCGCCAGCGCGGACAGCGTGCGCAGCATCGGCTCGAACGCGTCCGCCGACGTGTTGCCGAAGCCGAGCACGAGCCCGTTGTGCGGCGTCTGCGCATGCAGCGAAAAGCCCGACAGCGCGAACGGCCCGATTCCGTGCGCGCGCGCGGCGTCGACGAGCGCGCGGTCCGCGTAGCGCGGCGGCAGGCGCAAGGTCAGATGCAGCCCGCACGGGCCGCCCTCGACGCGATGCGGCACGCTCAGCGCGCTGTCGAGCGCGGCCAGCAGCGCGAGCCGGCGGTCGCGGTACAACCGCCGCATGCGGCCGAGATGCCGCCCGTACTCCCCCTTCTCGATGAAGTCGGCCAGCGCGAGCTGCACGTGGCGCGCGCCGCCGCGCAGCAGCTCCGGCAGCACGGTGCGCACCGCGGCCAGCAGCGCTTCCGGCAGCACCACGAAACCGATGCGCAGCGCCGGAAACATCGTCTTGCTGAACGAACCGACATAGACGACCGGCGAATCCGGCGCGAGCCCCTGCATCGCGCCGATCGGCTCGCCCGTGTGGCGGAACTCGCTGTCGTAGTCGTCCTCGATGATCCACGCGCGATGGCGGCGCGCGGCGTCGATCAGCGCGAGCCGGCGCGAGATCGACAGCACCGCGCCGGTCGGGAACTGATTGGACGGCGTCGTATAGACGACGCGCGGCGTGCGCTCGCGCCAGTCGTCCGCGTCCGCGCGCAGGCCCTCCGCGTCCACCGGCATCGGCACCACGTCGAGATCGCCGGCCTGCATCGCGGTGCGCGCGCCGCGATAGCCGGGCTCCTCGACCCACACGGTGTCGCCGGGGTTCGTCACCAGTTGCAGGCACAGCGCGATCGCGCCTTGCGCGCCCTCGGTCATCACGATCTGCTCCGGGTCGCAGCGCACGCCGCGCGTCACGGCCAGGTGCCGCGCGATCGATTCGCGCAGCGCGGGCTCGCCGAGCGGATCGCCGTAGCCGAGCAGCGCGCGCCCCGTGTGGCGCAGCGCGCGGTCGACCGCATGCCGCCACGCATCGACCGGGAAATGCGCGAGCGCGGGCACGCCCGGCCGGAAGCCCTCGAATTCGGCGGTGCCGACGATGCGGCTCGGGCGGATGCGGCCGAGCCGCTGCGCGACCGCCGGCGGCGCGGCGCGCGGGCGCGGTTCGGTCCGGCGCGTCGGCCCGACCACGCGCGTGCCGCGTCGATCGGATTGCAGGAAGCCTTCGGCGACGAGCTGCTCGTAGACGGCCGTCACCGTGTTGCGCGAAATGCCGAGCGTGTCGGCCAGCGCGCGCGTGCCGGGCAGGCGGCTGCCGGCCGGCATCGCACCGCCGAGGATCGCGTCGCGCAGGCGGCGCAGCAACTGCCGCTGCAACGAAGGCGCGCCCGGCGTGCGCGTCAGCGGCGCGTCGAGCTGTGGGGGAAGGTCGGCGGGCGGTAAGGTGGCGTTCATCGGTTGCGTCGATCGTCGGTGCCGCGTGGCACCATAAATTTGCGATGTGCTGGCACTTTTCATGGTACCTCGCGCCCACTACGATCGTCTTCAAGCCGGTACGTCGCCGGCCGTCACCCTGAAGCGAGATCCACCGTGCCCATCACCCTCAACGCCCACCAACAGCCCGTCGGGCAGCCGCTGCCCGACTGGTCCGCCCGCCCGCGCCCGCAACCCGTCACGCTCGGCGGCCGCCATTGCCGCCTCGAGCCGCTCGACGCCGAGCGTCACGCGGCGGACCTGTACGCCGCCTACGCGCAGGCCGCCGACGGCAGCGACTGGACCTACCTCGCGCACGGCCCCTATGCGGACGAGGCGAGCTACCGCGACTACGCGCGCGGCGCCGCCGCGAGCAGCGACCCGCTGCATTTCGCGGTGATCGATCTTGCAAGCGGCCGCGCGGTCGGCACGCTCGCGCTGATGCGCATCGACCCGGCCAACGGCGTGATCGAGGTCGGCTCCGTCACGTTCTCGCCGCGCCTGAAGCGCACGCCGGTGTCGACCGAGGCGCAATACCTGCTGATGAAGCACGTGTTCGACACGCTCGGCTACCGGCGCTACGAATGGAAATGCGACAGCCTCAACGTGCCGTCGCGCAAGGCGGCCGACCGGCTCGGCTTCCAATACGAAGGCACGTTCCGCCAGGCGCTGGTCTACAAGGGGCGCAACCGCGACACCGCGTGGTACGCGATCGTCGACGGCGACTGGCCAGCGCTCGCGGCCGCGTTCGATGCGTGGCTGTCGCCCGCCAACTTCGACGCACAGGGCGCGCAGCGCGCGTCGCTCGGCGCGATCCGCCACGCGCAGGCCAACGAGCGGGCCGCCGCGCGCGACCGCGCGGGCCACGGCGCGGCGCGCGTCGCGGTGCGCCCGCTCGAAGCCGCCGACGAGGCCGCGTGGCGGCCGCTGTGGCGCGCGTACCGGCAGTTCTACAACGCCCCGCTGAGCGACGCGGTGTTCGCGACGACGTGGGCGCGCCTGATGGACCCGGCGGAACCGATGTTCGTGCTCGGCGCGTTCGACGACGCGGGCACGCTGATCGGCATCGTGCATGCGCTGTTCCATCGCTCGTGCTGGACCGAGGGGCCGTATTGCTACCTGCAGGACCTGTACACCGCCGCCGAAGCGCGCGGGCGCGGCGCGGGCGGCGCGCTGATCGACGCCGTGTACGCGCGGGCGCGCGAGGCCGGCGCGAGCCGCGTGTACTGGCTCACGCACGAGACCAATACGACCGCCCGCGCGCTGTACGACCGCGTCGCCACCAACGCCGGGTTCATCCAGTACCGCAAGGATCTCGGGTAACGCCCGCGCGCGGCACCGACGCCGGGCGGATCATCTCGTCGCCGTTCACCGGCGCGGGCCGCAGCACGGGCCGGAATACCGGTTCGCCCGGCGCGATCGGCTGCCCGGAAATCGCGCAGCGGCCCGGCCGGGCGGCTGCGCGCAGCCGCCAGCGCTGCTCGCCGTAATGACAGCGGCCGCTTTCGACCCATCTGATCAGCAAAGCGTCGTCACCGGCCTCCAGGATCGTGACGAAGAGCTGCGGCCGCAGCGGCGAAATCACGCGGTCGGCGCGCTTGTGCGTCGATCTCCGCGCGTCGCCGATCGGGCTTTCGGTGAAATTCAGCATGCTCGACGGATTTCCATGGAGTGAACGGATGGGCCGCGAACGACCGGCGCACATGATACGAATTGAAGTTCACTTCAAGTAAAGGGGCTGTGCGCGCAACGGGGCGTTTCACGGCTCACGCCGATACCGATGCCAATGCCGATACCGATACCGATGCGGCTGTCGGTCCGGTGACGGGCCGCCCCCGCTCCGTCTCACCCCGGTGAGACGAACGTCCCGCGCGTCTCACACGCCGCGCGCCTTTGCGAAGCACAACAGAGTCCCATGGCCGCCCGCCGCATGCACGCGCAACGCCGCACGGATGACGCAGCGCACCGCCACCACCGTGCGCACCACTGGCATCGTTCCTGCATACGAATCGACCGCGCCACCGCGCGCCCGCCGCGACCGCGATTCGCGCCGGCCCCCAACCTGACGGAGACACCCTGTGAGCACACCCGCATCGGCAGTTCATTCCAGCATGAAGGCCGCGGTCTGGCGCGGCCGCCGCGACATCCGCGTCGAGGAGGTGCCCGTTCCGGACCAACCCGCCGCGGGCTGGGTCACGATCCGCGTGCACTGGTGCGGCATCTGCGGCTCGGACCTGCACGAATACGTCGCGGGCCCGGTCTTCATCCCGGTCGACGCGCCGCACCCGCTGACGGGCCTGAAAGGCCAGTGCATCCTCGGCCACGAATTCAGCGGCGAGATCGCGGCGCTCGGCGCGGGCGTGACGGGCTTCGCGCTCGGCGAGCGCGTGACGGCCGACGCGTGCCAGCATTGCGGCACCTGCTGGTATTGCCGGCACGGCCTGTACAACGTCTGCGAGAACCTCGCGTTCACCGGGCTGATGAACAACGGCGCGTTCGCCGAATTCGTGAACGTGCCCGCCGAGCTGCTGTACAAGCTGCCCGACGGCTTTCCGACCGAGGCCGGCGCGCTGATCGAGCCGCTCGCGGTCGGGCTGCATGCGGTGAAGAAGGCCGGCAGCATCGTCGGCCAGACGGTGGTCGTGGTCGGCGCGGGGACGATCGGCCTGTGCACGATCATGTGCGCGAAGGCGGCCGGCGCCGGGCGCGTGATCGCGCTGGAAATGTCGGCGGCGCGCAAGCAGAAGGCGCTGGAGGTAGGCGCGAGCGCGGTGATCGACCCGAAGGAAACCGATGCGCTCGCGCAGGTCAAGGCGTTGACGGGCGGCTACGGCGCGGACGTGTCGTTCGAGTGCATCGGCCACACCGCGACCGCGAAGCTCGCGATCGACGTGATCCGCAAGGCCGGCAAGGCCGTGATGGTCGGCATCTTCGAGGAGCCGGGCGCGTTCAACTTCTTCGACCTCGTGTCGACCGAGAAGGAAGTGATCGGCTCGCTCGCGTACAACGGCGAATTCGCGGACGTGATCCGCTTCATCGCGGACGGCCGCATCGACGTGCAGCCGCTGATCACCGGACGGATCGCGCTCGGCGACATCGTGTCGCGCGGCTTCGAGGAGCTGGTCAACCACAAGGACCGCAACGTGAAGATCATCGTCCGGCCGACGGCCGGCTGACGTGCGCGCCGGGGCCGGCCGCCCATCGCCGGCCCCGGCGCGCCGCCGCAATCGCGCGGCGCGTTACGCGCGCGAGCCGAGCAGCCCGCTGCGCTCGGCGAGCGCGCCGAACAGCAGGCCGATCGTCGTCCACATCACGGCCTGCATGCCGATCGCGGCCACGCGGAATTTCCACAGCAACGCGGCCGGGAACCCGTCGGGCACTTCGTTGAAGTCCGGCAGCGCGAACTGCACGAGCGCGATCAGCACGACGAACACGAGCCCGCCGCCGATCGACGCGTTCCATTCGCCGACGCGCGCAGCCAGCTGGCGGCGCACGCCGAGCGAGAACACCATCGCGGCAATCGAGATCGCGATCATCAGGAAGAACAGCCCCGTGCGCACGCCGATCGTTTCCGGATCGCCGACCGCCGGCGGATTGGCCGGGTATTTGAGGTTCGGCACGACGACCAGCGCGACGAACGCGGCCAGCGCGAGCCATGCGGACAACGCCCGCGCGCCGAGCTTCCCGACCCGCCCGTACGCATACGCGAACGTCAGTGCGAACAGCCCGCCGAACGCGGCCCCGTACGTGACGACGGCGGTCAGCAGGCCGACGCCGGCCTGCGTGTCACGGCTGACGAGTTCGGCTTCCGGCTCGTCGCCGTGCGAATGGGCTTCGCCATGCTTCTCTTCGAACGCGATCGCCTGGCTGACGTGCGGCTCCCCCGCCACCCTGGCGAAACCGAACGTGAGCAGACCCGCGGCAATGCCCGCGAGCATGCCGCGTACCAACAGCTTTCCGACCATGAACGCCCCCTGTCAGTGGCAAGGAAAGCCGAGCAGATGGCGGCCGTCGTGAACGAACTCGTGGACGAACATGCCGGGAATCAGCGACGTCGCGCCCTCTTCGGCGCCGACGAAGTACAGCGCCAGCAACAGGAGCAGGCCGCCGAACACGGCCCACGGCAGGAGTTCCCGGACGGGAATGGGCGCCGGTGCGACAACCGGCTTGAGAACTGCGTCGCTCATGATGAAACCTCCAGGGGGGAAAGCGCGCCCCGACGAACGGTTGAAGAATGACAGTGGCGACGAAGGCAGGTCTGGCTTTCGGAAACGTTGGCGACCGATTACAGTGGCGCGACCGCGCCGGATTCACACCGGCTTCCGCACTTCGCAACGGGGGGATTGTACGCGTGAACGTTCCGGATCAGAAAGCGTCGCGCCGCACGCCGTCGCCGCAGCGTACGCAGGTGCTGCTGATCGCCCATGCCGCGACGCAGGCCATGCGCACGGGCACGTTCCCCGACGACGACGCGCTGGACGCGCACGCACTCGCGCAGGTCGCGGACGCCCGCGTGCGGTTGCCGCAGTTGCAATATCCGCCCGGCGCGACGGTGCTATGCGGCCCGGCACGCTGCGCACGGCAAACCGCCGCCGCGCTGGCGCTGCCGGCGGCCATCGAGCCGGCGCTGGCCGACTGCGACTACGGCGCGTGGCGCGGCCGGCGTCTCGCCGACATCGCGCACGACGCGCCCGCGCAGCTCCACGCGTGGCTGACCGATCGGGCCGCGTCGCCGCACGGCGGCGAATCGTTCGACGCGGTGCGGCACCGGGTCGCCGCGTGGCTCGACCGGCTGCCGGCCGGCAACGTCGTTGCGATCGCATCGGCCGCGGTGATCCGCGCGGCGCTCGCGCACGCGGCGTGCGCCGCGCCGGAATCGGCGTGGCGCGCGGACGTCGCGCCGCTGTCGACGGTCGAGCTCGCGCGCGATGCGCACGGATGGTCGGTCGTATCCGGGTTCCCGCCCCGTGCAAGCGGCGATTGAATGCCGATATACTCGATCGCATCTGATTCGAGTTTCCGAACCCGTCTCATGGAACCTCCCGTGAAACCGCGCGCCGGCCTGCTCCTCGAACTCGTCGTCAACCTGCTGCTGCCGTGGGTCGCGTACCGGATCGCCCATCCGTATGTCGGCGAAGTCGGCGCGCTGTACGCGTCGGCGATTCCGCCGGTCGTCTGGTCCGTCGTCGAATTCATCCGCACGCGCCGCGTCGACGCGGTGAGCGCCGTCGTGCTGTTCGGCATTGCGCTGTCGATCGTCGCGATGGCGCTCGGCGGCAGCCCGCGCGCGCTGCTGATGCGCGAATCGCTCGCGTCCGGCGCGATCGGCATCGTGTTCCTGCTGTCGCTCGTGCGCGAACGTCCGCTGATCTTCTATCTCACGCGCGCCACCGTGGCCCGCGGCATGGCGGGCGGCGCCGCACGCTTCGAATCCGCGTGGGACGAGCAGCCCGTGCTGCGGCAGACGCTGCGCCTGATGACGTTCGTCTGGGGCGCCGGGATGAGCCTGGAAATGCTGTTCCGCTGCTGGATGGTGGTGAACTGGCCCGTCGAGCGCGTGCTGGTCGTGTCGCCGATCACCGGCTATGCGGTGTTCGGCGGCCTGCTGGTCTGGACGTTCTGGTACCGGCGGCGCATCCGCGAGCGCAGCAGCGTCGACATCCCGAACCGCGACGGCTTCACCGAAACCGCCGGCCGCTGACGGCCGCGCGGCGCGCATGCGCCGGCCCGCCCCATTCTGCGGCCGAACCTGACGGTCCTGTATGATGCGCGGCGTCTTGTCTGATCAATACGCCGCTCATGTCCGTTACGACCCTCCCGTTCATCGCGACCTGGATCGCCCTGTTCGCCGCCGCGGCGCTCGCCTGGTGCCGCCCGCTGCGCATGGCCAGCCTGGTGCTGGCGGCCGTCGGCTATGCCGGCGCGCTCACGCTCGGCCAGCTCGCGCCGCTCGCGCTGGTGCCGTTTGCGGTGCTCGCGCTGGCCGCGTGGGGCGTGTCCGCGGCGCGCCCGCCCGCGGTGCGCGTCGCCGCGCATGTCGTGTTCATCGCCGTCGCGGTCGCGCTGAGCCTGCACCTGCTCCCCGGCTTCCATAACCCGCGCGTGATCGACCCGACCCGCTTCACGCCCGACGCCGCGCCGTTCACGATGTACCTGAATCTCGACAAGCCGCTCGTCGGCCTGTGGCTGCTGTGGGTGCTGCCGTGGGTTCATCCGCGCGTCGCGCTGTCGCGCGCGTGGCGCACGGGCGTCGTCGCCGCGCTCGCGACGTCCGCGGCGTGCCTCGCCGGCGCCACCGCGTTCGGCATGGTCGGCTGGGCGCCGAAGTGGCCGGCGGCCGGCTGGCTGTGGCTCGCGAACAACCTGCTGCTCGTGACGCTCGCCGAGGAGGCGCTGTTTCGCGGCTACGTGCAGGGCGGGCTGACTCGGGTGCTGGCGGGGTTCGCGTGGGGGCCTTGGGCGGCGCTCGCGGTGGCCGCGGTGCTGTTCGGCGCCGCGCACGCGGCGGGCGGCGGGCCGTGGATCGTGCTCGGCACGGTGGCCGGCGTCGGCTACGGCCTCGCGTTCCGCCGCGGCGACCTGTTCGCGGCCGCGCTCGCGCACGCCGGGCTGAACGCAATCCACTTCGGCCTGTTCACCTACCCGATGCTGGCTGCCGCGCGCTGATGCGCGGCCGATGGCGGGCTTACTTGATCTGGTCGGCGATCGGCTGCAGGAATTCGGAGAAGCCGGTCAGCATGATCTGCACGCCGATGCACAGCAGCAGGAACGCGGACACGCGCATCGCGACCTTGGTGCCTTCGGTGCCGAGATAGCGTGCGAGGAACGCGGAGCGGCTGTAGGTCTGCCAGATCACCACCGCGACGAGCGCGGACACGGCCAGCGACACGATGCTCGACAGCATGAATTCCGACAGCTTGTGCGTGCGGTTCGCGTTCAGCGCGATCGCGGTCGCGATCGAGCCGGGGCCGGTCGTCAGCGGCATGGTGAGCGGGAAGAATGCGCGCGTCATGATCGCGTTCGCGTCGATCGGCTTGACGGGCGTGTCGCCGCCGCCCGGCACGTCCGGCTCGTTCAGCATCCGCCAGCCCGACACGGCCACCGCGAAGCCGCCGCCGATGCGCAGCGCTTCCATCGAGATCCCGAAGAAATGCAGCACCGGCGTGCCGGCGAAGAACGCGACCATCAACACGATGAACGAGTTGAACGCGACCTTCTTCGCGAGCATGTCGCGCTCGTGCTCGGTCAGCGATTCGGTGCGTTCGAGGAACAGGAACGCGATGCCGATCGGATTGATGATGCCCATCAGGCCGGTGAAGCCGAACAGGATCTCGGAGATAAGGCGGTTGACGATCATCGGGCAGGGAACGGTCAAGGCATAACCGGCGGGCGTGCCGGGGGTCACGCATTGTAGAGCAAGCCTTTCCGTTTGCGGGACGGGCGGGACAGACGACACGCCCGCCCGCGCCGCCGGGCGCGCTTAGGCGTCGCCGGCCTCCCAGGCCGGCGGCCGCTTCGCGAAGAACGCCGCGAAGCCCTCCTTCGCCTCGGCCGTCGCGCGCACGCGCGAGATCGTCTGCGCGGTGAACGTCGCCCGCGCATCGGACGGCGGATACTCGCCGATCGCGTCGAAGAAGCGCTTGATCTCCATCAGCGCGTTCGGGCCGTTGCGGCCCAGCTCCGCGAGCGTCTTGCCGAGCGCTTCGTCGAGCGCGTCGAGCGGCACCGCCTGGTGAATCAGCCCGATCTCGACCGCCTCGCGCGCGGTGAGCTGGGTCGCGGTCAGCGCGAGCCGGCGCGCCTGGCGCTGGCCCACCGCCTCGACCAGATACGGGCCGATCACGGCCGGCAGGATGCCGAAGCGCGCCTCGCTGACGGCGAAGCGCGCATGCTCGCTCGCGATCACGATGTCGCACGCGGCGCACAGGCCCACGCCGCCGCCGAACGCGTGGCCCTGCACGCGCGCGACCGTCGGTTTCGGGCACTGCCGGATCGCGCGCATCATCGCCGCGAAGCGTTCCGCGTCGCGCAGGTTCGCGGCCGCGTCGTTCGCGCTCGCGCGCTGCATCCATTGCAGATCGGCGCCCGCGCAGAACGCGCGGCCGTCCGAGCGCAGCACGATCGCGCGCACGTCGTCGCGCGCGCCGAGCACGGTGAACGTGTCGGTGAGTTCGGCGATCATCGTTTCGTCGAACGCGTTGAGCACGTCGCCGCGCGCCAGCGCGACGGTCGCGATGCCGCGCGCATCGACGGCCACGGCCAGGGTCTTCAGTTCATCGATCTTCAAGCGGGGTTCCTCGTTTTTGCTGGTATCGGGCGTCATGCGGCATGGCGCCGGTCGATCACGCGCCGGGCCTTGCCGGTCGCGGTCGCCGGAATGCCGCCGGCCGGCAGCACCGTCACGCCCGCGGACACGCCGACCATCGTCTTGATCCGGTGCTGCAGCTCGCGCGCGATCGCGTGGCGATCGCCGTCCGCCACGTTCGCGGCCTCCGAGCGCAGCTCGACCGCGAGGTCGAGCCGGTCCATGTGGCCGTCGCGCGAGATCGTCAGCTGGTACTGGCCGGACAGCGCCGGCAGCGCGACGACGAGCTCCTCGATCTGGCTCGGGAACACGTTCACGCCGCGGATGATCAGCATGTCGTCGGAGCGGCCGGTGATCTTCGCGAGGCGGCGCATCGCGCGCGCCGTGGGCGGCAGCAGCGCGGTGAGGTCGCGCGTGCGGTAGCGGATCACCGGCATCGCCTCCTTCGTCAGCGACGTGAACACCAGTTCGCCTTCGCTGCCGTCGGGCAGCACCTCGCCCGTCACGGGGTCGATGATCTCCGGGTAGAAATGGTCTTCCCACACCACCGGGCCGTCCTTGGTCTCGATGCACTCGCACGCGACGCCCGGGCCCATCACCTCGGACAGCCCGTAGATGTCGAGCGCGTCGATGCCGGCGCGCGTCTGCACTTCCTCGCGCAGCGCCTGCGTCCACGGCTCCGCGCCGAAAATGCCGATCTTCAGCGACGATTCGGCCGGGTCCATCCCCTGCCGCACCATCTCGTCGATCAGGTTCAGCATGTACGACGGCGTGACGAGGATGATCTTCGGCTCGAAATCGCGGATCAGCTGCACCTGCTTCTCGGTCTGCCCGCCCGACATCGGCACGACCATGCAGCCGAGCCGCTCCGCGCCGTAGTGGATGCCGAGCCCGCCCGTGAACAGCCCGTAGCCGAACGCGTTGTGCAGCGTGTCGCCCGGGCGCCCGCCCGCCGCGCGGATCGAGCGCGCGATCAGGTTCGCCCAGGTGTCGATGTCGCGCGCCGTGTAGCCGACCACGGTCGGCTTGCCGGTCGTGCCGCTCGACGCGTGCACGCGCACCACCTGCTCGCGCGGCACCGCGAACAGCCCGAACGGGTAGTTGTCGCGGAAGTCGGTCTTCGTCGCGAACGGGAATTTCGCGAGATCGGCGAGCGTCTTCAGGTCGTCCGGATGCACGCCCGCCGCGTCGAACGTGCGGCGGTAGTGCGGGACGTTGTCGTACGCGTGGCGCAGCGACCACTTGAGCCGCTCGAGCTGCAACGCCTGGAGTTCGTCGCGGCTGGCGGTCTCGATCGGGTCGAGCGCGGCCATCGGGTGCGTCGGGGTGTTCATCGGGGGCTCCTCCAATGGAGAGTGATGTCGTTATCGTGTTCGGGGCGGCGCGCCGCTACGCGTGGAACCCGCGGCCGGCCGCGTGCAGCGCCGCGATGCGCGGCGACACGCGGTAGCGGTCCTCGCCGTAGCTCGCGGCCAGGTGCGACAGCACGCGATGCACGCGCGCGACGCCGATCGCGTCCGCCCAGGCGAGCGGGCCGCACGGATAGTTGACGCCCTTTTCCATCGCGAGATCGAGGTCGGCGGGCGAGCACACACCCTGGTTCACCGTGTCGGCCGCTTCGTTCGCGAGCATCGCGACGGTGCGCATCACGACCATGCCCGGCACGTCCGCGAGGCCGATCACGCGATAGCCGGCCTGCTGGAACAGGCCGACCGCGTCCGCATAGGCCGCGTCGCTGCACTGGAGCGCGCGGGTGAGCGCGACGAGCCCGGCCTGCGCGTAATCGCGCGCGAGGTCGACCAGCACGAGATCGGCCGTGCCCGTTTGCGCGGCGCGCCCAGTCGCGGTGCGGCCGTCGGTCAGCGCGATCGATGCGCGGCCGGCTGTCGCGAGCAGGTCGTCGGGATGCGCGAGCGCCTGCCGCGCGCCGGCAATGCGCTCGACGAAGCGCGCATGCAGCGCGGCGGCCGGGCCGGCCTGCGCGAACAGCGTGACGGCGCCCGGCGCGTCGCGCGGCGGCTCGACGTCCGGCGCCGGCGGCGCCGCGCCGTCCGCGTACGAATAGAAACCGCGGCCGGACTTGCGGCCGAGGAAGCCCGCATTGACGAGCTCCTGCTGGATCAGCGACGGCGTGAAGCGCGGGTCGTTGAAGTACGCGCGGAACACCGACTCGGTCACCGCGAAGTTCACGTCGTGGCCGATCAGGTCCATCAGCTCGAACGGCCCCATCCGGAACCCGCCCGCTTCGCGCATCACCGCGTCGATCGACGCGGGCGCGCCGCCCTGCTCGTTCAGCACGCGCAGCGCTTCGGCGTAATACGGCCGCGCGACGCGGTTGACGATGAAGCCCGGCGTCGACTTCGCCATCACCGGCCGCTTGCCCCACGCGGCGGCGGTGTCGTACAGCACCTGCGCGACCTCGGGCGCGGTCGCGAGCCCGCTGACCACCTCGACGAGCGCCATCAGCGGCGCCGGGTTGAAGAAATGCAGCCCGGCCACGCGCTGCGGCACGCGCAGGCCTGCCGCGATCGACGTGATCGAGATCGACGACGTGTTGGTCGCGAGCAGGCACGCATCGTCGACATGGCGTTCGAGCGTCGCGAAGATCTCGCGCTTCACATCGAGCCGCTCGGCCGCCGCCTCGACGATCAGCGCGGCCGGCGCAAGCGCGTCCAGCGCGCGCACCGCGCTCAGCCGGTTCGCCGCGGCATCCGCCTGCGCCGGGTCGAGCCGGCCCTTTTCCGCGAGCCGCGCGAACTGCGCGCGGATGCCGGCGAGCGCCTTGTCGCAGGCCGCCTCGTTCAGGTCGTACAGCAGCACCGTGTGGCCGGCCGCCGCCGCCACCTGCGCGATGCCCGCGCCCATCGCGCCCGCGCCGATCACGCCGACGACCGCCGCCGGCGCCAGCGCGCCCGAGTACACCGATTGTGCAGAGGAAACAGCCATCGCTTGCGATCCGTCAAGGAAGTGGGAATGTCGGCGATTATAAACCGACCGGTCGGTAGATTTATGTCAGGGCGAGCCCGAATTCGTCGCGCAAAAGACCGTTACCGAAACCGTAGAAAATGAAAAATATCGGGCACTTTTTCCAAACCGAAAGGTCAACGTAAGGGTTCGATTTCAGGATAGCGGCCCGCATCCACCTGATAAAATCCCGCAAACCGCCGGATTTCAGGGAGAAACCGCGTGCCACGCCGCCATTGCCGCGCATCGCCGGCCGCCCTTTCGGGGCCGGACCCGAGCCGCCGGCCATGCCCGGCGGCGATCCGGCCCCGCTTCCAGCAGCCAGCCGCATCGAACCGGTTCGCCCTGCGACGGGCATCAGCCCGCCCGCGCCACGCGCCTCCTCGACGCGGCGAACCCGGGCAGCGCCTGTCGGCGCCGCCGTCTTTCAGTGCCATCGTCATCGTTCGGCGGATTTCCCGGCCGGGCTTCGTCCAACCCGTGACGGCGCGTCGCGCGCCGCCACTCGAATAAGGAAAACCCACCATGCCGCTCTCGTCCAACCAGCTCCCGCGCTGGACCCTCTGGGCCCCGCTTGCCGCCTGGCTGGTGCTCGCGCTGTCGCGCGTCGTACCAGCCGAAGGTCTCGTCATCGCGGTGTTCGCGGCCGCGCTCGCGGGCGCCGTGTTCGCCGCCGTCCACCATGCGGAAGTCGTCGCGCACCGCGTCGGCGAACCGTTCGGCACGCTCGTGCTCGCGGTCGCCGTGACCGTCATCGAAGTCGCGCTGATCGTGTCGGTGATGCTCGGCGCGGGCCCCGAGAAATCCGGCCTCGCGCGCGATACGGTGTTCGCCGCGGTGATGATCATCTGCAACGGCATCGTCGGCATCTGCCTGCTCGTCGGCGCGTGGAAGCACGGCGAGCAGGATTTCCACGGGCGCGGCGCGAGCAAGGCGCTCGCGGTGCTCGCGTCGCTGTCGGTGCTGTCGCTCGTGATGCCGAACTACCTGAGCGCCGCGCCGGGCCCGCAGTTCTCGAATTCGCAGCTCGCATTCGCCGGCGTGTCGTCGCTGGTGCTGTACGGCGTGTTCGTGTTCGTGCAGACCGTGCGCCACCGCGACTACTTCCTCGCCGCGCACGACAGCGCGAACGAATCCGTGCACGCGGCGCCGCCGAGCAACCGCACCGCGGTGATCAGCCTTCTGCTGCTGTTCGCAAGCCTCGTTGCCGTCGTGCTGCTCGCGAAGCTGCTGTCGCCGGCGGTCGAGCACGCGGTGCTGACGCTCGGCGCGCCCGAGGCTGCGGTCGGCATCGTGATCGCCGCGCTCGTGCTGCTGCCCGAAGGGCTCGCGGCCGTCACCGCGGCACGCGCGAACCGCCTGCAGACCAGCATGAACCTCGCGCTCGGCTCGGCGCTCGCGAGCATCGGGCTGACCATTCCGACAGTTGCCGCGGTGTTCATCTGGATCGGCCAGCCGCTCACGCTCGGCATCGGCGCGATGGAAACCGTGCTGCTGTCGCTGACGCTGCTCGTCAGCACGCTGACGCTCAGCGCCGGGCGCACGACCGTGCTGCACGGCGTCGTGCACCTGTCGCTGTTCGCCGCATATCTGTTCCTGTCGGTCACGCACTGATGGCCGGCGCGATGCCCGGCGCGCGGCGCGGTGTGCGCAAGCATGCCGCGCGCCACGCCGCATCGGCCTGGCTGATCGGCATCCTGCTGTCGCTGCCGGCGCCCGCGAGCCACGCGCAGCCGGCCGGCGCGCCCGACGATGGTGCGTCGGGCTGGCATTTCGACGGCTCGCTGCTGGACTATGGCGACCGGGACACCGACGGCAATGCGCTCTACGTGGTCTGCGAAGCCGGCCGGCTCCGGGCCTCGGTACTGGTGAGCGCCGCCGATCTGCAGGACGGCCAGCGCGTGCGCATGACATTCGCGTCGAACAGCGCGCGCGTCACCGGCCGCGCCACGCTCGCGCTGTCGGACCTCGACATGTACGCAGTCGGCGAGATCAAGGATCGGGCGCGGTTCTATCGCCTGTTCGAAGGCGACGGGGCGCTTCGGATCGACGTCGAAGGCAATCTCAGGCGGCTCCCGCTGCGCGGCGCACGCGAACAGGCCGTTCGACTGAAAGCTGCCTGCCCCGTCAGGTGAGCCCGCCCGGATCGCCGGCACGGGCGTCGCATGCGAGCCCTTCGCCAGCGTCGAGCAGCGCGGATCCGCGCCAGGAATGGTGACGACGGCAGCAACGGGCTGGGCATGGTCGGAAAGACGTTATTCCACTCGACCATGCGCCGTCGAATGTCGTATTGAAAAAACGGCATTTCCGCACGCGGCCGACGCTTCGAAACGCGCCGCCCACTACACATCCGAATAGACGGCGACGTCGAACTTCGCATCGAGCGCCGTCGCGATCTCCTCGAGTACGCGCGCCCACTCGCGCATCGGCTCCAGGCTGTCGCCGCAATCCGGCCCGAGCGCGAAAAATGCGCGCTTCATGTATGGCTCGTTGATCTCGGCGGGCATGTTCCGCGGCTTCACATCGAACCACAGCACCCCCTGACACGACCCGGCACCAGGCGCCCTGACCGAATCGATCGCGAAGATCCCCACGGTAAGAATCGCGCCGTGGCGAAACCGGAAGCTGTCGCCGCCACAACGAAACCCGGACCACGCGCGATCGTGCGAGCGAAACACGAAGAGCGCGTCGTCGTCACCCGTCATCGCCGCACCGGCAGACACCATCGCCACAGTCGAGCCGTCAGTTCCCGCGTCGACCTCCACGTATCGTTCGATTACACGCCGGAGCTCGTCGAACAGGGCGCGAGCGGCCCCGGGAACAGCCAGTCTCCTGACATGCGCCGCGTCGCCAGCGGGAACCGGCTGGTCGTGCGCGTCGCGTTTCGCCAGCCTCGACAGGATGACGGCCGGTGCGATCAGCGCCACCACCGCCGCTGCGCCGCCGGCCAGCGCGCCGTAGCGCGACGCAACCACCCACGCCGCGATTGCGGCGGGAATCAGGTAAAGCATCCGGATCAATCTGCGCCCTCGTTATATGTCTTGTCGCATACCGTCATGCTAACGATCAGTCGGCCGGGCCGAGCGGATCGTGCAACAGCACCGCCTCACACCACTCCGCCTGCCGCATGCTCCGCGAGAAAACGCTCGACCATCGCATTGAAACGCGGCAGCGCCGGATTGTCGTTGTCCGTGCGCCACGCGAGATACAGCTCGGCCGCGACGTCGACATCCGCCAGCGGCCTGAACACGACCCCGCCGACAGATTGTCACGCGCGCTGGCGGCCCGACTCGGTGTGCGCGACGGTCAGCCGGTCCAGCTCGCGCAGGTCGTTTTCCAGCGCCGGCGTAAGCGTCGTGCGCAAGTGCTCGAGGAAAGTGCGGATCTTCGCATCGAGATAGCGGCGCGTCGCGTACACCGCGTAGACACTCAGCGTCTGCAGCCGATATTCGGGCAGCACGCGGATCAGGCGGCCTGCGCGGATATCGTCGAGCACCGTATACAGCGCGACGCACGCGATCCCGCGCCCGGCACGCACGGCCACGCACAGCGCGTCCGGCACGTTGACCTGGAACGGCGTGGGCGGCAGCTCGAGCACCTGCTCGTCGCCGTCCTTGTGTTCGAGCCGCCATTCGCCGGCCGGCGACGCCGGCGTGTCGAGCCGCAGGCAGGTGTGCTTCGGCAGGTCTTCCGGCGTCTGCGGCGTGCCGTGCCGCGCAAGGTAGTCGCGCGACGCGACGAGCACGCTGCAGCTCGTGCCGCACGTCTGCGCGACGTAGCCCGAATCCGGCAGTTGCGACGCGGTGACGATCGACACGTCATAGCCCTCCTCGACGAGATTCGGCATCCGCTGCGCGAGCGTCAGCTCGACCGACACGTCCGGGTTGTCCTCCTGGTAGCGGACGATCGACGACACGACGTGGCTCTGCCCGAGCCCCGTCATCGCGTGGATGCGCATCTTGCCCGACGGCCGCAGCAGCGCGTTGCGCGCCTCCGCGTTCGCATAGTCGATTTCCGCGAGGATCGATTTCGCGCGCTCGAAATAACGCTGGCCGCTTTCGGTGAGGCCGAGGTGGCGCGTCGTGCGATGCAGCAGCCGCGTCTGCACGTGCGCCTCGAGGTTCGAGACGGCGCGCGACACCTGCGCGGTGGTCGCGTCGATTTCTTTGGCGACCGCGGTGAAACTGCCGGCTTCGACAACGCGCACGAACAGGCGCATGTTTTCGAGCATGTCCATTGGATAGGCTTGGGGGAAAGTAGATAAGGAAGTGTCGGCCGCGCTCGCGTCAGGTGGGCAACGGGATACGGCCGGGAACCCCGTTGACGCGATCACCATGCCGGAGAGAAGGCGGGAGAGCGGGCATCGCGTGCGTAGTCCAGGTGTTCGGGGGAATCAGTGGCCCGAATTGTACGCCGCCGCGAACAACTTTGCGCTGTTGCGCCACCGTGCCGCCAGATGAAAGCAATACGAAAGAATGCCGATTTCGTGCGCGCGTCGCGCCATTGCGGCGCGACAATTTATATCACAATGAGATACAATTCCGCGCACCTCGACGCACGCCTCACCGCTTTTTCCTCATACGTTACATGTCGTCCGGCTCCTCCCCGTCGCGCCGCACCTTGCGGCAGTGGCTGCACAGCTTCACCCCGCTTCCGCTGACTCTTGGCTGGCGCGAGCGCCTGCGCTCGTGCGCCGGCGCGCTGGTCGGCATCGCGACGGTCGGCGCGACGATGCGGGTGCTGCCCGGCGTGCCGGGGCTCGTGCCGCTGCTGGTGGCGCCGATGGGCGCGTCGGCGGTGCTGCTGTTCGCGGTGCCCGCGAGCCCGCTCGCGCAGCCGTGGTCGATCATCGGCGGCAACCTGGTCGCGGCCACCGTCGGCGTCGCGTGCGCGCAATGGATCGCCGATCCGATCACCGCCGCCGCGCTGGCCGTCGCGGGCGCGATCGGCGGGATGTTCGCGCTGCGCTGCGTGCACCCGCCGTCGGGTGCGGTCGCGCTGACGGCCGTGCTCGGCGGCTCGGCCATCCACGCGCTCGGTTTCCGCTTCGTGCTCGAGCCGATCGCGCTGCAATCGGCAATCCTGCTGTCGGCGGCGCTCGCCTACCACGCGCTCACCGGCCACCGCTATCCGCACGGCGGCGCGCGGCCCGACGCGAAGCCGAAGGCCGGTCCGAAGCCGGCACCCGCGCACGGCGGCTTCACGCGCGAGGATCTCGACGCGGTGCTCAAGCGCCGCAGCGAATGGCTCGATGTCGCGCCGGACGATCTCGAAGCGCTGCTGCGCGAAACCGAACTGCAGGCGTATGCGCGCACGTTCGGCCAGCTCACCTGCGCGGACCTGATGACCAAGCGCGCGGTGAGCGTCGCGCCGTCGACATCGGTGACGGCCGCGCTCACGCTGCTCGACCGGCATCGCGTGAAGGCGCTGCCCGTCGTCGATGCGGACCACCGCCTGGCCGGGATCGTCACCCGCGCCGACCTGACGCGCCCGTCGCGCCGCCCGGCGCCGCTGTGGCAGCGGCTGTCCGCGCGCCTGCCGCAATCGTTCGGCGGCCAGCCTGCGAGCGTCGGCACCGTGATGAGCCGCGACGTCGCGTCGGTGCCGCACACGCTGCCGCTGACCGCGCTCGTGCCGCTGTTTGCGCATTCCGGTCACCACCACATTCCTGTCGTTGACGCATCGCGCCGGCTCGTCGGCATCGTCACGCAAACCGACCTCGTCACGGGGCTTTACCAGCAGACGCAGATGCTCGAGGCTGCGTAGCCGGGCACCGCGGCGACGCGATTCATATGTCGTATTTCGCCTATCGCCGCAGCTCGCCCATTTATATCACATCGTGATATATTTCCCGGCTACCACAATCGCTTTCCGCCGACGATGACCCAAACCCGACGCGCGCTGCACAAATCCGATTTCGAGCAGTTGTCCGAATTCCGCTACCAGATGCGCCGTTTCGAGCGCTTCTCCGAACGCGCCGCGCAGAGCGAAGGCGTGACACCGCTGCAATACCTGCTGCTGCTGCACGTCAAGGGCTATCCGCAACGCGAATGGGCGACCATCGGCGAGCTCGCGGAACGCCTGCAGGCGCAGCATCACGGCGTGGTCGCGCTGGTGACGCGCTGCGAAGCGCTCGGCCTCGTGAAGCGCAAGCCGAGCGAAACGGACCGCCGCCAGGTGGAGGTGCATCTGGAAGAAGCCGGCGAAACACTGCTCGCGCGCCTCGCGGCGATGCACCGCGCCGAACTGAAGTCGCTCAAGGGCGCCTTCCAGGTGCCTCAACTCGATTACTGACCCTTGCTCCCGCCACGCCGATGAACGCCCCGCACAAACGCGATTTCGCGACCAACGACCGCCTGCCCAGGATCGCCCTGCTCGCCGCCTGCATCGGCGTGCTGAGCACGCTCGCGGCGTTCGTCCTGCTGAGCCTGATCCACCTGTTCACGAACCTGTTCTTCTTCCAGCAGTTCTCGTTCGCCGACCGCTCGCCCGCGGGCAACACGCTCGGCGCATGGGTGATCGCGGTGCCGGTGATCGGCGGGCTGATCGTCGGGATGATGGCGCGCTTCGGCTCGGAGAAGATTCGCGGCCACGGCATCCCCGAGGCGATCGAGGCGATCCTGTTCGGCAAGAGCCGCATGTCGCCGAAGGTCGCGATCCTGAAACCGCTGTCGTCGGGCGTCGTGATCGGCAGCGGCGGCCCGTTCGGCGCCGAGGGGCCGATCATCATGACAGGCGGCGCGCTCGGCTCGCTGGTCGCGCAGTGCGTGAAGGTCACCGCCGCCGAGCGCAAGACGCTGCTCGTCGCCGGCGCCGCGGCCGGCATGACCGCCGTGTTCGGCACGCCGGTCGCCGCGGTGCTGCTCGCGGTCGAGCTGCTGCTGTTCGAATGGCGCCCGCGCAGCTTCCTGCCGGTCGCGCTCGCATGCGCGGTCGCCGGTTTCGCGCGCGCGGTGTTGTTCGGCGTCGAGCCGTTGTTTCCACTGACGACCGCCGCGCCGTCGCCGGTCGCGCTCGTGTCGTGCGTGGTCGCGGGCCTGCTGTCGGGCGCGCTCGCGTGCGGGCTGTCGGCCGCGCTGTACCGCGTCGAAGACGCGTTCGCGAAGCTGCCCGTGCACTGGATGTGGTGGCCCGCGCTCGGCGCGGTCGCGATCGGCGTCGGCGGCTGGCTCGAACCGCGCGCGCTCGGCGTCGGCTACGACGTGATCGGCGACCTGCTGCACCAGCACATCGCGCTGCGGATCGCGCTCGCGCTGCTGGTCGTGAAGGCCGTGATGTGGGTGATCGCGCTCGGCTCCGGCACATCGGGCGGCGTGCTCGCGCCGCTGCTGATGCTCGGCGCGGGGCTCGGCGCCGTGCTGTCGCCGGTGCTGCCGGGCGGCGACCCGGCCCTGTGGCCGCTCGTCTGCATGGCCGCGACGCTGGGCGCGACGCTCGGCGCGCCGCTCACCGCGATCGTGTTCGCGTTCGGCCTCACGCACGACACCAACGCGCTGCTGCCGCTGCTCGCGGCGACGCTGGTCGCGCACGGCTTCGCGACCGTCGTGATGAAGCGTTCGATCATGACCGAGAAGATCGCGCGCCGCGGCTATCACATCTATCGCGAATACGGCGTCGATCCGCTCGAGCGGCACGACGTCGCCGAAGTGATGACGCGCGCCGCGTCGATCGTCACGATCGACGCGGACACCCCGCTCGCGGAAGTCGACGCGACGTTCTTCGGCGCGCGGCAAACGCACCGCGCGTATCCGGTCGTGAAGGACGGCCGCCTGCTCGGGGTCGTCGATCGCGCACTGCTCGACGCGCAGCGCGCGACGTTCGCACCCGATACGCCGGTCGCGCGCGTGCTGGCCGGTCACGCGCCCGCCATCGCGCTGGCGCACGAAACGTGCCGCCTCGTCGCAACGCGTCTCGCGGTGCTCGGCCTCGAGCGGCTGCCCGTCGTCGACGATGCGCAGTCGCTGCGCATGACAGGCCTCGTGTCGCGCAGCGACCTGATCAAGCCGGCGCTCCAGCACTTCGACGAGGAACACAAGCGCGAGCGCTTCCGGCCGATCGTGCCGGCGAATGCGCGTCGCAGCCTCGGCGCCGCACGCAAGACCAGCTGAATCGCGCATCGACGCGTATTTGAAGTTGCTTGACAGTTCGACGCGCGAAAGTTTGTCATCATGAGCCTCATGCGACGGGGCCTTCCTTCAGTTCGTCCACGATAACGCGTCGCGGCGCGGCATCCGCATGGATGCCGCACGCTGCGACCCTTCACCCATCACACGCCCGGGCAGCGAGACGACCGGACGACGCACGCGTCGTCCCGTGCAGCAGGCTGTGCAGCATCAGATCCGCGGTTTGGCAAGCGCCTTAACATCTTGTTTCGGAATCGCCGGAACCCGCTCCGAACGGTGGACTCTCACCTTACGCAGTACTGCTGCGCATCCCGCTCAATCAATCACGACCCGAGGGAGATAACGTGAAATACTTACCGCTCATCGCACTGACCGTTGCCATTTCCGCGCACGCGGCCGACCCGTCCGCCGTGCAGAACGTGGGGCAAAGCCAGAAACCCGCTGAGGAAGTGTCGGCATGCATCGCGAAGACCTGGGCAGACAAATCCCAGCAACAGGTCGTCTCGCAGAACGTGCTCGCGAACGGCCTCGCGACCGACGTGTACGCGCCGGGCCAGCAACCGCCGAACGGCGCAGCCGCCATGGTGCGTCCGGCCAACACCGCAGGTGCGAAGACCTGGGTCGGCTTCCGTGCCGGCAGCGGCGCGGGCGCCGACGCCGCGGGCGCGATCAGCGCCTGCCTGTAACGTGTACGCGTGGACGGCCTTGCGCCGTCCGCGATGCATCAACGAAAAAACCCCGCATTTGCGGGGTTTTTTCATTGCATGGCCGCAGCCGTTCGCCGCGCGCATTACATCGTTACAGATAGCTGCAGACGTAGTCGAGCGTCTCGATCACTTCGATGTCGAAGCGGCTCTTGCCCGGCACCGAGAACGATTCGCCCGCGCCGTAGGTCTGCCATTCGGTGCTGCCGTCGAGCTTCACGCGGCATTTGCCGGCCTGCACTTCCATCAATTCGGGCGCGTCCGTGCCGAAGTTGAGCGCGCACGGCAGGATCACGCCGAGCGTCTTGCGCGTGCCGTCCGGGAACAGCACGGTATGCGAGACGCACTTGCCGTCGAAATAGACGTTGGCGCGCTTGACGACCGACACGTTGTCGAACTGGGTTGCACTGGTCATGTATTGCCTCTGATTGCTGGATGCCGAAAGATTGGACGTTGTTGGAAACCGGCAGGCATCGCCGGCCGGCCGATATGATACCGGCTTGCCGCCGGCACGCCGGAACCGGGCGCTACCGGCGCGATTTTCTCAGGATCACTGGATAATTTCTTCACGGCAGCGGAGTTCCCTGCTCACCTCAGCCCTTGCCGCCGCGCGGAATCGCGCAGGCAGTCGAGCAGCATCGCCGCGGCCGGCGTGAGCGGGCTGTCGCGGCGCGTCACCACCTGCACCGACACGGCCGGCAGCCGCTCGCGGATCGGCAGTATCGCGAACCGGTCGCGCGCCCAGTCGGCGTTGAGCAGTTGCTCCGGCATCGACGCGAGCAGGTCGGACCCCGTCATCAGGCTGTGCGCGAGCCCGAAGCTCGGGCACTCGACGATCCGCGCGGGCACCGGCAGGCCATGCGCGACGAAGCAGTTGAACAGCACCTGCGTCGAGCTTTCCGGCGACGGATTCATCAGCCAGTCGGCATCGACGAGATCGGCGAGCGACGTGGCCGCCGCGAGCGGATGCCCTTTGCGCGCAACGATCAGCGAGCGGCTCGAATAGAGCTCCGCGTGATCGAACTCCGCCGCGAGCAGCTCGGGCACGACCACCGCGACCGCGAAATCGAGCGAGCCGTCGTGCAGCCTCGGCAGCGCGACGCCCGGGAACCCTTCGATCAGGCTCACCCGCGCGACCGGAAAGCGCCGCCGGAACGCGCGAAACGCATCGGGCAGGATCGTCACCGCCGCGGCCGGCGTGATGGCCGCCGCGACGGAGCCCGTCATCTCGCCCTGCGCCTGCTCGATGTCGTCGCGCGCACGCTGCATCTCGGCGACGATCAGCCGCGCGCGCACCTGCAGCCGCTGGCCGAAGCCGGTCAACTGCACGCCGCGCGCGGTGCGCACGACGAGCGAAACGCCGAGCGCGATCTCCAGCTCCTTGACCGCCTTGGTCAGCGCCGCCGGCGACACGTTCAGGCGGCGCGCGGCCGCGCGGATGCTGCCCTCCTCCGCGACGGTGACGAACGCTTTCAACTGATGGTATTTCATGACGACGCGCGTGATACGTGGAAACCCGGATGCGCTTCCGCATGCACGATCTCAGGGTGTTCCCTAGCGGCAACCGGCGGTGAGCACCAAAGCAATTTATCAGCTTATGGTGCGCGAAAGAAATTTATATGCTGCGACGTCATAAGCGCGTCAACCACCCCCACGGAGACACCATGCAGCCAGCGAATCCCGTCATCCCCGGCATCGCCGCGATCGCCCCCGAGCTGATCGAGGTGCGGCGCAGGATTCACGCTCACCCGGAACTGGCGTTCGAGGAAACGCTGACGAGCGATCTCGTCGCCGAGCTGCTCGCCGGCTGGGGCTACGAGGTCCACCGCGGCCTCGGCAAGACGGGCGTGGTCGGCGTGCTGCGCGAAGGGCAAGGCACGCGCACGATCGGCCTGCGCGCCGACATGGACGCACTGCCGCTCGCGGAAGCCACGGGCCTGCCGTATGCGAGCCGCCATGCGAACAAGATGCATGCATGCGGCCACGACGGCCACACCGCGATGCTGCTGTGCGCGGCGCGCCATCTCGCGGCGACGCGCAAGTTCTCCGGCACGCTGAACCTGATCTTCCAGCCGGCCGAGGAGAACTTCGGCGGCGCGAAGGCGATGATGGACGATGGCCTGTTCGACCGCTTCCCGTGCGATGCGATCTTCGCGATCCATAACATGCCGGGCCGCGCGGCCGGCGACATGGCGTTCCGCACCGGCGCGGCGATGGCCTCCGCCGACCGCGTGACGATCACGCTGCGCGGCGTCGGCGGCCACGGCGCGATGCCGCATTTCGCGCGCGACCCGATGTCGGCGGCGGGCAGCATCATGGTCGCGCTGCAGACGATCGTCGCGCGCGAGGTCGACGCGCAGCAGGCCGCCGTGATCACGGTCGGCAGCGTGCAGGCCGGCGAGACGTTCAACATCATCCCCGAGACGGTCGTGATGAAGCTGTCGGTGCGCGCGCTAAGCGCCGACGTGCGCCAGCTGCTCGCGCGCCGCATCGACGCGCTCGCGAAAGGCCAGGCCGAGAGCTTCGGCGTGACGGCCGACGTGCAGTACGACTACGGCTACCCCGTGCTCGTCAATCATCCGGAGCCGACCGCGTTCGCCACCGACATCGCGCGCCAGATGCTCGGCGCGGCACGCGTCGAGGCCGACGCCGCGCCGCTGATGGGCAGCGAGGATTTCGCGTTCATGCTCGAAGCGCGCCCCGGCTGCTACGCGTTCATCGGCAACGGCACCGGCAGCAAGGGCGGCTGCATGGTGCACAACCCCGGCTACGACTTCAACGACGACATCCTCGCGATCGGCGCGAGCTACTGGGTCCGCCTGGCCGAAGCCTGGCTCGCGGCCTGACGGTTCTTCTCCACCCACGCTTGCGTTCATCGGGGAATCCCATGGAAACGTCCGCCCTTCCTTTTGCCGGCGCGCCGGCCGACGCGCGCGCCGCCGCGAAGAAGCGCCGCCTGATCGCCGCCGCCGCGGTCGGCAACGCGCTCGAGTTCTACGATTTCACGGTCTACAGCTTCTTCGCGATCCTGATCGGCAAGCTGTTCTTCCCGGTGCATTCGTCGTTCGGCCAGCTGATGCTCGCGGTCGCCAGTTTCGGCGTCGGCTTCGTCACGCGGCCGCTCGGCGGCCTCGTTATCGGCATGTATGCGGATCGCGTCGGCCGCAAGCGCGCGATGATCGCGACGCTGCTGATCATGGCGCTCGGCACCGCGACGATCGCAGTCGCGCCGACCTACGCGCAGATCGGCCTCGCCGCCCCGCTGCTGCTCGTGCTCGCACGCCTGCTGCAGGGGTTCGCGTCGGGCGGCGAAGTGGGCGCGTCGACCACGCTGCTGCTGGAGCAGGCGCCGCAGCACCGCCGCGGCTTCTACGCATCGTTCCAGTTCTCGAGCCAGGGGCTCGCGGCGCTCGCGGGCGCGCTCACCGGCGTCGCGCTCACGTCGACGCTGAGCGCCGCGCAGCTCGAAAGCTGGGGCTGGCGCGTGCCGTTCGTGATCGGCACGCTGTTCGTGCCGATCGGCTACTGGCTGCGCCACACCGTCGAGGAAGTGCCGGCCGCGGCGCCCGCGCCGCGGGAGAAGGTGCAGTCGCTGCCGCTCGCCGACGTGCTGCGCCATCACGGCAAGGCCGTGTTCGCGGGGCTCGGCGTGACGATCGGCGGCACGTCGATCCACTACATCATCGTGTTCTACATGGCGATCTACGGCGTGCAGGTGCTGCACCTGCCGAGCTGGCTGTCGATGACGGCGGGCTGCGTCGCGGGCGCGATCCTGATGCTCGTGACGCCGCTCGGCGGCTACCTGTCGGATGTCCATGGGCGCAACCGGATCGTCTGGTGGACGCGCATCGTGCTGATGGCCGCGATCTATCCGGCCTTCATCGCGCTGAACCGCTGGCCGGGCGCCGCGTCGCTGCTGTCGATCATCGCGGCGCTGTCGGTCGTGCATGCGATCAACATCGGCGCAACCGGCGCGATGCTCGGCGAACTGTTCCCGCGCGCGGTGCGGGCCACGGGCGGCGCGCTCGTGTACAGCATCGGCGTCGCGATCTTCGGCGGCTTCGCGCAGTTCTTCGTCACGTGGCTGATCGCGGCGACCGGCAATCCGAATGCGCCTGCGTGGTATGCGATCGGCTGCGGGGTGCTGACGCTGCTTGCGCTGCGCTGCATGGATGAAAAGGCGGGCAAGGCGCTCGATTGACGCGCTGCGTGGCGATGCGTGCGCAGTCGATGCGCACCTTCTGACCTTTACCCGCCACCGCCCATGAAAAAGGCCCTGGCATCCGCTGCCAGGGCCTCGCTTTGCTACGCGGCGCACCCGCCCCGCCCCGCACTCAGAACGTATGCATGATCCCCGCGTACGCGCCCGTCTGCGACTCGCCCGCCATCGGGCTCGTGTTCGGGGTCGCGTCGCGCGGCGTCGCCAGCAGCGAGAAATTCGAATTGCCGCCGTTGCGCACATACGCGACGGTGCCGTACAGGAACGTGCGCTTCGACAGGTTGTACGTCGTGCCGAGCACGTACATCATCGCGTGGCCCGACGGGTCGTGCGATGCATCGCCGCCGCCATCGCCGACCTTCACGTAGTAGCCGCCCGCGGTCACCGCCCAGGCCGCATTCGCGAACCAGGTCGCGCCGAGCCAGTAGTGATCGGCACGATCGGGCACGCCGGCCGGGCTGTCCGGCGCCTGGTAATGCGTATATGCACCCTGGATCTTGAACTGCGACAGCTTCACGTTCGCGCCGACGAAGTACTCGCGCGAGCTCGAGAAGATGTTGCTGAACTTGCCGTTGCGGTCGCGCAGCTCGTCGTAGATCCCGCGCACGTCGAGCACCGGCGAGTGGTACGAGATCATGATCCCGTCCGAGCGGCCGAAATCGTCCGGCGCGCCGTAATTGAAACCGCGCGACTGGTTGCCGAACGCATACTGCGCCTGCACGTCGAAGCCGCCGATCACCGGGCTGTGATATTCGATGTTGTTGCTGGTCTGCTGCCAGTTGCGGCCGCGCACCAGCGAAGCCGACGAAAACGCCTGCTGCACGAACGGATCGAATTCCCACACGCCGTCGCTGTCGATGAACAGGTTGCGGCCGGCCTGCAGCTGGCCCCACGTGTTGCTCTTCAGGCCGACGAACGCGCGGCGCGACCACATCCGGCCGCCGCCCGTCGTGCCGTTCATCACCTGGAACGCCGTCTCCAGGTTGAACACCGTCGACAGCCCGCCGCCGAGATCCTCCGCCCCCTTCAGGCCGAACATGCTGGTGCCCCAGTCGCCGCCTTCCGCGCTCCAGCGAGTCGAACTGCCGTTCGGCGTCGCGATGTGGTTCAGGTATTCGACGCCGGCGTCGATCCGCCCGTACAGCGTCACGCTCGTCTGCGCGAGCGCGGCCGCGGGCGCGGCCGCCGCCATCAGCCATGCGATATGTTTGAATTGCAAGGTATTGCCCCCTCGGAATCTCGACCATCGACGCGCGCCCCATGCGCGCGCCGGGTCAGCCGCGATCGATCGAAAAACGCCCGGGGCCTGCCGCGCAAAGCGCGAGCAGGCCGCCGGCGATCGCGATGTTCTTGTAGAAATGAATCATGTTGTTCATCTGTTCGCCACCCGTCATCGTCCAGTAGTGATGACCGATGAGCGCGGTGCCGATCGTGTAGAGCGCCAGCAGCAGCGCGAGCGGACGCGTATAGAAGCCCACGAGTAGCGCGATGCCGACGAGCAGTTCCATCACGACGGCGATCGCCGCCGAGATGATCGGCGCCGGGGCGCCGACTGTGCCCATGTACTCGATCGTGCCGGAAAAATGCGCGAGCTTCGGCCAGCCGAACAGGATGAACAGGATAACGATCAGGATGCGGGCAAGCAACAGCAGCACATCGCGCTGGGACGCAAGAAAGGATTGTCTCGGTGTCATGGTGTCGCTCAACGAATGCGATGCGCGGCACGCGCGCATCAGCGGGTCAATGAACCAGGACGGGCGGCGACGCACGCCGCCCGTCCCGCTCTGCAGCCACCTTGCATCGGGGCGCCGCCCGATGCGCTGCGCGCCCTCCTCTCGAGAAAAGTTCGCGTCCCGCCGTCGCTCAGCGCAGCTTCGCGACGTCCTGCTCGGTCACCTTCGCGGCCGGATTGCCGAACTGCCCGGTAAGGTAGTTCGCGAGCGCGGCGATCTGCGCATCCGACAGCTCGTGGCGGAACGCCGGCATCCCCACGTCCTCGCTGCCTGCCTTGCGCTGCACGCCGTTCAGGATCACCTGCACGAGGTTGGTCGGGTTCGGCGCGCCCACCGTCGAGTTGTGGAACAGCGACGGATAGTAGCCGTCCGGCGTGCCCTTGCCCTGCATCTGGTGGCAGCTCGCGCAGTTGCCGAGATACAGGCGCGCCGGGTCGATGCCCGACGACGCGAGCGCCACGCCGCGCAGGCGCAGGCCGTCCTCGGCCGGCTTGCCCCACGTGGTGCGCGGCTGCTTCACGCTGCTGTCGGCGACGGCCGGCACGGTGCGGATGTACGTGGCGATCGCCCCGATGTCCGCGTCGGTCATCTTCGAGAAGCTGTGCTCGACCGCCTCGGCCATCGGGCCGGCCGCCTGCGCGACGCCCGGCACGCTGCCGGTGCGCAGGTACTGGACGAGCTGCTGCTGCGACCAGCCGCCGATCCCCGCGTTCGCATCCGACGTGATGTTGTAGCCGTCCCAGCCCGCCAGCACCGAACCCGACAGGAAGCTGCCGCCCGTCTCGTCGAGCGACTTCTCCTGCATCGCGATGCCGCGCGGCGTGTGGCACGTGCTGCAATGCGCGAGGCCCTGCACCAGATACGCGCCGCGATTCCACTCGGCGCTCTGCGCCGGCTTCGGCTGGTACGCGCCGTCCTTCAGGAACAGCCAGTTCCAGATCTTCAGCGGCCAGCGCATGCTGAGCAGCGCGGGAATCTCGTTCTTCGGCGGCGTCTGCTTGACGGGTTCCACGCCGTGCATGAAGTATGCGTACAGCGCCTTCACGTCGTCGTCGCTGACCTTCGCGTACGACACGTACGGCATCGCCGGATACAGGTTGTCGCCGTTCTTCGACACGCCGTGGCGCACCGCGCGCTCGAAGTCGTCGTAGGTCCAGCCGCCGATGCCGGTGTCCGCGTCGGGCGTGATATTGCTCGTGTAGATCTTGCCGAGCATCGGCACGGGCATCCCGAGGCCGCCGGCGAACGGCTTGCCGCCCTTCACGGTGTGGCAGGCCATGCAGTCGCCGGCAACCGCGAGGTATTCGCCGCGCTTGACGAGCGCCGCGTCGGCCGGATCGGCCGCGCGGGCCAGGCCGGGCAATGCGAGGCAGCCGGCCAGGAGGAAGGTGAGAGATTGTTTCAGCACGGTCAGACTTCCTTCTTCAGCTGGTCGGACATCCGCAGCGCGAGCGCCGCGATCGTCAGCGTCACGTTCACCGTGCCGACCGTCGGCATCGTCGCGCTGCTCGAGATGAACAGGTTCGGATGGTCGAACGTGCGGCAGTCCTTGTCGACGACCGAGTCGCGCGCATCGGCGCCCATGATCGTCGCGCCGGTGATGTGGTTGTTCGGTGCGAATTCGTCGTTGAACACGACGTCCGTGCCGCCCAGCACCTGCGCGGCGGTCGCGTAGACCTCGCGCGTATGCACCGCGCCGCGCTTCACGTAGTCGTCGATCGCGTAGGTGATCTCGGGGCGCGGGATGCCGATCGCGTCGGTGGCCGTCTTGCTCGGCACGATGCGGTTCTCCGGCTGCGGCAGGATCTCGTGGAAGCAGTCGAACTGCACGTAGCGCGCGGAGCGGTCGCGGATCTGCGCGTCCAGCTCGTCGTGCTTCAGCAGCTTGCCGGCCTTGAAGATCTTCTGCGTCTCCTGGTCGACCCGCGAGATGTTCGACAGGTGGATCTTCTTGCCCGCCTCGGTCGCGCGGAACGGGCCGTCGCGGAAGCCGATCAGCGACGTCATTTCCTGCGGGCCGCGGCCCGGCCACAGCTTCTCGCTCGCGTAGAACGACACGCCGGTGCCCGGGTGGTCCATCAGGTTGCGGCCGACCATGTCGGAGCTGTTCGCGACGCCTTTCGGGAAATCGCGGTTCGCGGACATCAGCAGGATCTTCGGCGTCTCGATGCCGTTCGCCGCGATCACGAAATACTTCCCTTCGACGCGGTGGTCGGCGCCCGTCTTGTCCTTGTAGATCGCGGCCGTGATGCGCTTGTTCGCACCGGTTTCCAGCTTGTAGACGACCGCGTTCTCGATCAGCTTCGCGCCCGCCTGCTCGGCCTTCTCGACATGCACGATGCCGTTGTACATCGCGCCGATCGGGCAGATCGGCATGCAGTTGTTGTTGCCGCAACAGGTTGGCCGGCCGTCGTACGGGCGGCTGTTGCGCGCGACCGGCTCGGTCACCACGTGGAATTTCGGATCGTGGTTGTTGAGCGCGGTCTTGATCGTGAGCTCGTTGTACGACAGCGGCAGCGGCGGCATCGGATACGGCTGCTTGCGCGGCGAGTACAGGTCTTCCTCGGGGCCCGGGCCCCACACGCCGAGCTCTTCCTCGGCGCGCTGGTAGTAGTGCTCGAGATCGTCGTACTGGATCGGCCAGTCGCGGCCGACGCCGTACACGGTCTTCAACTTGAAGTCGTTCGGAATGAAGCGCCACGCGGACGCGGCCCAGTGCCACGTCGTGCCGCCCACCGCGCGGATGTACTGCGAGTTGAACTTGTGCTCGCCCTTCAGCACCAGGTAGTCGTTCGGCGGGCCGTATTCCGGATGCGGCGCCCACGGGCTCGACGGGTACGGCGCCATGAAGTCCATCTTGTCCGCCTGGTTGCGGAAGCGCTCGACGATTTCCCAGCGCGGCATGCGCGGGCCGGCTTCGAGCAGGATCACCGACTTGCCCGCCATCGCGAGCTGGTGCGCGACGATCGCGCCCGCGACGCCCGATCCGACGACCACGACGTCGGCTTGTTGTGTATCGGCCATCAGGCTTGCCTCTCGATCGGTTTGTCGGCCCAGAAGCCGGGTTTGTTGGGGCAATACGAGCGGATCACGAGCGTGTCCGAAACGACGCCGAACATTAATGCTTCTTCGTAAGTAATGACGACGTTGTCGACGATCCCGAGATACCAGGATTCAAGAATCGCCAGCGCATGCTTTTCCTGATCGGGGTTCAGCGTGCCCGAGGACAGCGCGCCGGCCAGTTGCGGCAAAGCGTCGGCGGTCTTGAGCGAACCCTTCTGCAGCGCCTGCAGCAGGCGCTCGCCGATCACGCGGCTGAGGCCTTTCTTGCCGGTCAATGCTTCGGAGATCGTCATGAACGTGTCGAGCGGCGCGCCGCCCGGGTTGTCGGCCAGCGCCTTCAGCGCGAGCGAGCCCGTGAGGCCCGCGGCAGTCAGCGCGAGCGCGCCCTGCAGCCATTGACGCCGCGTGATGCCGGCGGCCGCGTCGCCGGTGCGACGCGAGTGGGGAGTGTTGTCGTTGTGCATGCTTCCTTCTCTCGGACGCCAGATTCGGGAAAACCACGCTTGATATTTCTCAAACTTTGGCGCGGGCCTGAAATGTACGCGCACAATTCGGATCGAACAATCTTTTTATAGTCCATTAAATGTTCCGCATTCCGACACAATCGATATTTCGCCGGATTTTTGTGTCTTCGGTGCGACAAGTCCGAGACGCCCTCTCCCCATGTCGCGCGACGACGACACCCCCGCCAACCGGATGGGCTGCAGTGCCGGTCGGTTAGAATCGCGTGCAATCAAACAGAAAGCTTCCCCCGAGGGCAATCGAGCGATGAAGCAGCGCGACGACAACAAGCACAAACCAATCTTTCAAAACGTCACGAGGTGGCTCTGGCGCATCGGCGCCGTCGCGGCGCTCGGCGCCGCCGCCGTGGCGTCGCTACAGGCCGACGCGGCACGCACGGTGAGCGTGTCGCCGCAAGGCACCGTCGCCGAAGTCCGGCAGGCCGTCGTCAAGTTCGACGAAGCGATGGTCGCGTTCGGCTCGGCGAGCGCGCCGAATCCGGCGCGCGTCACCTGCACCGACTCCGCGGCCGGGCGCGGCCAGGGCCATTGGCTCGACGACAAGACCTGGGTCTACGATTTCGAGAACGACCTGCCGCCCGGCGTGCGCTGCGCGGTCGCGCTCAACGACGGGCTGCGCTCGGTGGCCGGCACCGCGGCCAGCGGCCCGCGCCGCTTCGCGTTCCAGACGGGCGGCCCGTTCCCGGTATCGGTGCGGCCGGGCTCGCGCGAGATCGAGGAACGCCAGGTATTCGTACTGAAGCTGAACGGCCCCGCCGACGAACGCTCGGCACTCGCGAACATCTGGTGCGAGGCGGCCGGCATCGGCAACCGCATCCCCGTCGTCGCGGCCGATGCCGACGCGCGCAAGGCGCTGCTCGACCACTTCGGCCTGAAGCAGGACGCCGCGCGCGTGCTGACGCTGTCGTGCACGCAGGCGCTGCCGTCGGGCGCGAAGATGCAGCTCGTATACGGCAAGGGCGTCGCGAGCCCGAGCGGCATCGCGAACGACACCGAGCGCCGCTTCGACTTCACCGTGCGCGCGCCGTTCGCCGCGAGCTTCTCGTGCGAGCGCGAAAACGCGAAGGCGCCCTGCACGCCGCTGCGCCCGCTGACCCTCTCCTTCAACGCGCCGATCTCCCGCAAAAACGCCGAGGCGATCCGCCTGCGCAGCTCGCACGACGCGCTCGCGCCGACCTTCGATCCGGACGATCACAGCGAGGAAGTCAGCACCGTGTCGTTCAAGCCGCCGCTGCCCGAGCAGACCGCGATGACGCTCGAGCTGCCGGCCGGCCTGCGCGACGTCACCGGCCGCTCGCTCAGCAATGCCGACCTGTTCCCGCTGTCCACGCGCACCGCGCCGATGCCGCCGCTCGCGAAATTCTCGTCGGGCACCTTCGGCATCGTCGAACGCTTCGCCGAGCCCGGCACGCCGGCGCTCGTGCCGGTCACGCTGCGCAACGTCGAGGCCGACCTGCACGTCGCGGGCCTCAATGCCGGCGGCGCGCAGTTCTCGAACCTGAAGGTCGAGAACGACACCGCGATCCGCGACTGGATGCGGCTCGTCGAGCGCTTCGACAACTGGTCGATGAGCGTCGCGACGATCGACACGCTGCGCCCCGGCCTGCTCGCGCACGGCCAGCGCCCCGTCTACGTGCCGCTCGCGGCCGGCGAACGCCAGCCCGCGCCGAAGGATCGCCGCATCGACGTGCGCTCGCTGTCGCTGCTCAAGGGCGAAGCCGGCGCGCAGACGCTGACGCTGCCGAAAGCCGATCCGACGACGCTGCGGCCGTTCGAGGTGGTCGGCGTGCCGATCGACAAGCCCGGCTTCTACGTGCTCGAACTCGCGTCGCCGTCGCTCGGCCGCTCGCTGCTCGCGAAGCCGTCGAACATGTACGTGCGCACGGCCGTACTGGTCACCAACCTCGGCGTGCACCTGAAACAGGGCCGCGAGAACAGCCTCGTGTGGGTCACCACGCTCGACAAGGGCAAGCCGGTGCCGAACGCGCAGGTGCGCGTGTCCGACTGCAACGGCGACCAGATCGCGGCGGGCAAGACCGACGCGCAGGGCCTGCTGAAGATCGACGCGCCGTTCGAGCCGAAGCACGCGTGCAAGTCGGATCGCTACGACGATTACTTCGTGTCGGCCCGCGTCGACGATCCGAAGACCGGCCCCGACATGGCGTTCGTCAGCTCCGGCTGGAACCGCGGCATCGAGTCGTGGCGCTTCAACGTGCCGACCGACATGGACAGCGCGCCGACGGTGCGCGCGCACACCGTGTTCGACCGCACGCTGCTGCGCGCCGGCGAAACCGTGTCGATGAAGCATTTCGTGCGCCGGGAAACGCTGCAGAGCCTCGCGTTCCCGTCGCAATACCCGACCCGCGCGACGATCCGCCATCTCGGCTCCGGGCAGACGTACAAGCTGCCGCTGACCTGGGCCGCCGACCACAGCGCCGATTCGCGCTTCGCGCTGCCGCCGGCCGCGAAGCTCGGCGAATACAGCGTGTCGCTCGAGGACGGCCCCGACGATGCGCCGACCGCCAGCTACTACAGCGGCAGCTTCCGCGTCGAGGCGTTCCGCCTGCCCGTCCTCAAGGGCTCGATCGGCGCGCGCGATGCGCAGAAAAGCCCGCTCGTCGCGGCGAAGGAGGCGCCGCTCGCGGTGCAGATCGACTACGTGTCCGGCGGCGGCGCGTCGAACCTGCCCGTGCAGGTGTCGGCGCTGATGAAATGGGCGTCGCCGCCGTTCGCCGATCGCTATGAGGATTTCAGCTTCACGCCGTACCGCCCCGAGCGCGCCGACGGCATGGCCGACGACGACGAGCAGGACGGCGAGAACGGCGGGAGCGCCTCGCACGGCAGCAACGATCCCGACGCGACCAAGCTGATCGCCGACAAGCTGCCGCTGACGCTCGACCGCAACGGTTCGGGCGCGGTCACGCTGCAGGGGCTGCCGGCCGTCGACGCGCCGAAGCGCCTCGCGCTCGAAGCGACGTTCGCCGATCCGAACGGCGAAGTCCAGACGATTCGCGGCGACGCGATCCTGTGGCCGGCCGCGGTCGTCGCCGGCATCAAGGCGGGCCGCTGGGTGTCGGTCGGCCAGCGGGTGCCCGTGCAGGCGCTCGCGGTCGACCTGCAGGGCAAGCCGCGCGCGTCGGTGCCGATCGAGATCAAGGGCATCGCGCGCATCACCACGTCGTCGCGCAAGCGCATGGTCGGCGGCTTCTACGCGTACGACAACAAGAGCGACACGCGCGACCTCGGCGTGCTGTGCTCCGGCAAGACCGACGACAAGGGCCGCATGGCGTGCGACGCGACGCTCGAGCAGGCCGGCAACGTGCAGCTCATTGCCGTCGCGAAGGACGGCGACGGCCGCACGTCGAATGCGTCGACGTCGGTGTGGGTCACGCGCGAGGACGAACTCTGGTTCGGCGGCGAGAACACCGACCGGATCGACGTGATTCCCGAGAAAACGTCGTACGAACCGGGCGAGACCGCGCGCTTCCAGGTGCGCATGCCGTTCCGCTACGCAACCGCGCTCGTCGCGGTCGAACGCGGCGGCGTGATGGAAACGCACATCGTCGAGCTGAACGGCAAGAACCCGACCGTCGACCTGAAGGTCGGCGAATCGTGGGGGCCGAACGTCTACGTGTCGGTGCTCGCGCTGCGCGGCCGCATCCGCGAAGTGCCGTGGTACTCGTTCTTCACGTGGGGCTGGAAGGCGCCGCTCGACTGGGCGCGCGCGTTCTGGCGCGAAGGCCGCCACTACGAGGCGCCCACCGCGTTCGTCGACCTGTCGAAGCCCGCGTTCCGCTATGGCCTCGGCGAGATCAAGGTCGGCACCGGCGCGCACCGGCTCGGCGTGACCGTGACGACCGACGCGACCCGCTACACCGTGCGCGGCAAGGCGCTGGCGCACGTGAAGGTCACGCTGCCGGGCGGCCAGCCCGCGCCGGCCGGCACGCAGGTCGCCGTCGCGGCCGTGGACGAGGCGCTGCTCGAACTGATGCCGAACCAGAGCTGGGGCCTGCTCGACGCGATGCTGCAACGGCGCGCGTACGGCGTCGAAACCGCCACCGCGCAGATGGAAATCGTCGGCCGCCGCCACTTCGGCCGCAAGGCCGTGCCGGCGGGCGGCGGCGGCGGCTCCGCGCCCACGCGCGAGCTGTTCGACACGCTGCTGCTGTGGAACCCGCGCGTGACGCTCGACGCGAACGGCAGCGCGACCGTCGAGGTGCCGCTCAACGATGCGCTCACCCGCTTCCGGATCGTCGCGATCGCGGCCGTCGGCCCCGACCGCTTCGGCACCGGCAGCACGTCGATCCGCAGCACGCAGGATCTGCAGCTGATCTCCGGCCTGCCGCCGCTCGTGCGCGAAGGCGACGCGTTCCGCGCGCAGGTCACGCTGCGCAACACGACCGAGCGCACGATGCGGGTGGTCGTCACGCCGCATGTGACGGGCCTCGACGTCGCGCCGCAGACCCTTTCCCTCGCGCCGAACAGCGCCGGCGAAGTCGCGTGGACGATCACCGTGCCCGAGCAGTCGCTCGACGCGGCCGGCGCGCTGAACTGGCGCATCGAGGCGGCCGAGCAAGGCGGCGCGCGCGCGGCCGACGCGCTCGCGGTCGCGCAGAAGGTCGTGCCGGCGCTGCCGGTCACCGTGCAGCAGGCGACGCTCTCGCAGGTCGACGGCACGCTGACGCTGCCCGTCGCGCCGCCGGCCGGCGCGGCGCCCAACGCGCAAGGCGCGCCGCGCGGCGGCATCGCCGTATCGCTGCAGTCGAAGCTCGCCGACGGCCTGCCGGGCGTGCGGCGCTGGTTCGAGCGCTATCCGTACCGCTGCCTCGAACAGCAGGCGTCGCGCGCGATCGGGCTGCGCGATCCCGCGCAATGGCAGGCGCTGACCGCGCGCATGCCGGTCTATCTCGACAGCGACGGGCTCGCGAGCTACTTCCCGCCGCCGTCCGGCAACGACCACTACGGCAGCCCGACGCTGTCCGCGTACCTGCTCGTGCTCGCCGACGAGGCAAGCCGCCTCGACGCGCGCTTCGCGCTGCCGGAAGACGTGCGCACGCAGCTCGAAGCCGGGCTCGCGCGCTTCGTCGAAGGCCGCACCGAGCGCAACACGTGGGCGCCGCGCCAGGATCGCGACCTGCGCAAGCTCGCGGCGATCGAGGCGCTGTCGCGCTACGGCGCGGCGCAGGGCCGGATGCTCGGCTCGCTCGAAATCGCGCCGAACCAGTGGCCGACGTCCGCGGTGATCGACTATCACGCGATCCTGACGCGCGTGAAGGACATCCCGCAGCGTGACGAGAAACGTGCGCAGGTCGAGCAGATCCTGCGCGCGCGGCTCACGTACCAGGGCACGCAGCTCGTGTTCTCCACCGCGCGCGACGACGATCTGTGGTGGCTGATGACGAACAACGAGACCAACGCCGCGCGGCTCGCGCTGGAATTCGCGGGCGACCCGGCGTGGAAGGACGAGATGCCGCGCGTGACGGCCGGCCTGCTCGCGCTGCAGCAGCGCGGCGCATGGCAGACGACCACGTCGAACGCGCTCGGCCTGCTCGCGGTCGAGCGGTTCTCGCGCGTCTATGAAAGCACGCCGGTCAGCGGCACGACCAAGGTCGCGCTCGGCGGCGACGAACGGTCGATCGCGTGGTCGCAAGCGCCGGCTGCGCCGGATGCATCGGCCGCACCGGCCTCGGCGACTCCGGCGACGCGTGCCGCCGCCGCGCGCAGCGTGATGCTGCCGTGGCCGCGCGCTGCCCAGCCGGGCACGCTGAGCGTCGTGCAGAACGGCACCGGCCGCCCGTGGGCGACGATCGAGAGCCTTGCCGCGGTGCCGCTGCGCGCGCCGTTCGCGGCCGGCTACCGGATCACGAAGACCGTCACGCCGGTATCGCCCGCGGTCAAGGGCGTGCTGACGCGCGGCGACGTGGTGCGCGTGCATCTCGACATCGACGCGCAGAGCGACATGACGTGGGTGGTCGTCAACGATCCGGTTCCGGCCGGCGCGACGATCCTCGGCTCCGGCCTCGGCCGCGATTCCGAGGCGGCGACGCAGGGCGAGAAAACCGGCGACGGCACATGGCCGGCCTTCGTCGAACGCGACTTCGACGGCTATCGCGCGTATTACGACTACCTGCCGAAGGGCAAGCTGTCGGTCGAATACACGGTGCGGCTGAACAACGTCGGCACGTTCGGCTTGCCGCCAACGCGCGTCGAGGCGCTGTATGCGCCGTCCGTGTACGGGCTGTGGCCGAATCCGCCGGTGACGGTCAAGCCGGCCGAAGCAGGCAAGCCGTGAGCGCGCAATGATGGGTTTCGCTGCACCGCGGCCGGCGCATTTTGCCCGTCCTGCCGGCCGCTTCTTCATCGCCGTGCTGTGCGCGGCCCCGCTCGTCGCGCACGCGCTGCCGTCCTACGACGACGTGCGCCACCGCTGGCGCAGCTCCGACTGGGTGCTGCTCGCGCGCGACGGCACGCCGCTGCAGCGCACCCGTGTCGATCACGCGGAGCGGCGCGGCGACTGGGTCGCGCTCGCCGACACGTCGCCCGCGTTCCGCGAGGCGATCGTCGTCTCCGAGGACAAGCGCTTCTACGAACACAGCGGCGTCGACTGGCGCGGCATCGCGGGCGCCGCCTGGGGCAACCTGTGGAACGAGCGCACGCGCGGCGCGTCGACCGTGACGATGCAGCTCGCCGGCCTGCTCGGCGATTCGCCGCGCCGGTCGGGGCAGCGCTCGCTGCCGCAGAAGGCGTCGCAGGCAATGAACGCGCTGCTGCTCGAACGCGGCTGGCGCAAGGACCAGATTCTCGAGGCTTACCTGAACCTCGTGCCGTTCCGCGGCGAGACGATCGGGCTCGACGCGATGTCGCGCGCGCTGTTCGGCAAGGCGCCGTCCGGGCTCGACGTGCGCGAATCCGCGGTGGCCGCCGCGCTCGTGCGCGCGCCGAACGCGAATGCCGAGAAAGTCGCCGAACGCGCGTGCCGCATCCTGCGCGACATGCGCGCCGCGCAGCAGTGCGCGGCGCTCGACGGCTACGTGCAGCTCGTGACGGCCCGCCCCGCCGGCGCGTGGCGCGACGACGGCGCGGCGCTCGCGCCGCATTTCGCGCGGCGCATCGCGGCCGAGGTGAAGCCCGGCGCGGGCGCGCAGGTGCGTTCGACGCTCGATGCGCCGCTGCAGCGCTTCGCGCGCGACACGCTGACCCGCGCGCTGACCGAGCTCAACGCGCCCGCCCACCGGCGCAACGTGCAGGACGGCGCGGTGGTCGTGATCGACAACGCGAGCGGCGAGATTCGCGCGTGGGTCGGCTCGTCGGGTGCGCTGTCGAACGCGCGCGACGTCGATGCGGTGCTCGCGCCGCGCCAGGCCGGCTCGACGCTCAAGCCGTTCCTGTATGCGCAGGCGATCGACGAGAAGCGGCTCACCGCCGCGTCGCTGCTCGACGACGCGCCGATCAACCTCGCCGCCGGCGGCGGCCTGTACATCCCGCAGAACTACGACAAGGACTTCAAGGGCTGGGTGAGCGTGCGCAGCGCGCTCGGCGGCTCGCTCAACGTGCCGGCGGTGCGCACGCTCGTGCTCGTCACGCCGCATCGCTTCGCGCGCACGCTGACCGCGCTCGGGCTGCCGCTCGCGCAGGAAGGCGACTATTACGGCTTCAGCCTCGCGCTCGGCAGCGCGGACGTCACGCTGCTGTCGCTGACCAATGCGTATCGGGCGCTGGCGAATGGGGGCGTGGCGCGTGGGGTTGCGGATCTGGCGGTGGCGGGTGCGTCGGCTGCATCGAGCGCGCCGCCTGCGCGCGCAGCCGACGGCACGCGTGTGTTCAGCGAGGCGGCGAGCTTCGTCGTCACCGACATCCTCGCCGACAACAACGCCCGGGTGCGTACCTTCGGCTTCGACAACCCGCTCGCGACCCGCTTTTTCTCGGCAGTGAAGACCGGTACCAGCAAGGACATGCGCGACAACTGGGCGGTCGGATACACGTCGCGCTATACGGTCGGCGTGTGGGTCGGCAACGCGGACGGCTCGCCGATGTGGGACGTGTCGGGCGTGACCGGCGCGGCGCCCGTCTGGTCGGCGGTCGTCGGCTACCTGCATCGCGATCTCGCGAGCCGCGCGCCGCGCGCGCCGGCGGGCGTCGAACAGCGCCGCATCGCGTTCGAACGTGACCTGGAGCCCGCGCGCGGCGAATGGTTTCTGGCGGGCACCGCGGTCGATACGATCCGGCTCGCGGCGCCGGTCGCGGCCGGCAAGGACGGCAAGGACGGGCCGCGCGCGCCGCTGACGATCGGCGCGCCGACCGACGGGACGATCTTCGCGATCGATCCGGACATTCCGCCGAAGAACCAGCGGATCTGGTTCGAACGCACGTCCGGGCACGCGGCGAAGTTCGCGTGGCGGCTCGACGACAAGGTGATCGGGCATGCGGATCGCGTGGCATGGTTGCCGTGGCCGGGCAAGCATCGGCTCGAACTGGTCGATGCGCGCGGGAATGTGGTGGATGCGATCGGGTTCGAGGTGCGGGGGGCGTTTGCGAAGGTGGGGGCGAGGCGGCGTTGAGCGATCAGGCCATTGCCGTGCCGGCGCGAATAATGAAGCGGGCATGCGATCGGTTCATGCGCCTCAGAACAACCAATGGCTCTCACGCGCGAAAGCGAGTCGAACGCAGGACGCATGGCGCTCGGCAAATGCTGTTGCTAGCTGCCCTGCACATTCAATAGAATCAAGCGCCTTGCCCTTGCTCCCCCGAGCAAGGCCGCCCTTTACGACCCGCTTCGAGCCCATGGCCGGGATCCTCGATTCGGTTCGACTCCACCCAGCACAAGAACAATGCGGAGAACCACGTTGCTGCACCGAAACCTGATCGCCTCGCTGACGGCGAGCCTCTTTTGCATCCCCGTCGCCCATGCAAGCTCGGACGACAGCTGCAATCCACCCGCCGCGCTCCGGCAGAACGCCTATTCGTGCGGCGGCATGCCGATCCTGAGCCCCGCCAACGACACGCGCATCAACGCGATGCTGCTGATGGTCGACAGCGGCCAGCTCGCGCAGCTGTTCCCGGACCCGAAGACCATCCCGCCGAAAGACCGGGTGAACCGGATCGTCGTGCCCTTCTCGTACGACTTCTCCGGATGGATCGACATCGGCCAGAAGCAACCCGACACGACCGGCAATGCGTCGAATGCCAACGCCCCGTCGAATCAATACGCCGATGGCGAAGGCAGCATCTGCCGCAGCATGACTGCCGGCGCCGACGCGTTCGGCGCTGCACTGAACGCGGCCAAGGATCTCCCCGGCGACGAAGCCGCGCGCCTGCGCGCCGCGCGCGCCGACATCGCGCAAAAGACCTGCGCGTCGGGCGGCGCGAGCGCCGCGTGGACGAAACCCTCGGTCAAATCGCCCATCGGGCAGCAGTTCGCGACCTACCTCGACGGCACGAACGCGTTCTACCGCTTCGACTTCCCCGCCGCGACCAAGGCCTTCGCCGGTGCGTCGCACAGCGCGAACCCGTGGCTGAAGGAAACCGGGCTCTATATGGCCGGGCGCGCGCAGTTGAACGCCGCGCAGGCCAATGCATTCGACCACGACAGCCCCACGCCGTCACGCGAGAGCGTCGCGAAGGTCTCGCTCGACGCCGCGAACACGGTCTTTCGCACGTACTTGAAGGTTTATCCGCAAGGGCGCTATGCGGGCTCCGCGTCGGGGCTGTTGCGGCGTGTCGCTTGGCTCGGCGGGAACGTCGCGCAGCAAGCCGATCTCTACGACAAGGCGTTCGCGCACTGGTCGCCCACGGTGTCGAACGTGCCGCTGATGCAACTGGCGAACGAACTCGACAGCAAGCTGGTGTTCGCGCCGGGATTCGACCCGCGCCAGATCCAGTCGCCCGCGGTGCTGGCGACCGTCGACCTGATGCGCATGCGCACGTCGGACAGCACCGACTCGAGCCGCGACAAGCCGCTTACGCTGGGCGAGCTGCAGGCGCAGAAGCCGCGCTTCGCCGGCACGCCCGCTCTCTACGACTATCTGCTCGCCACCTGGTACGTCTACGTCGGGCATAAGCCGGCCGCGGCGCTCGACTTGCTGCCGCAGGCGAGCGGCGCACCGCTCGACTACTTCGGCCTGAGCCAGCAGGCGCTGCGCGCCTTCGCGCTGGAAGACAGCGGCCAGCCGGACAAGACCCGGCAGCTCTGGCGCGACCTGATCCCGCTCGCGAAACTCCGCTTCCAGCGCGAGGCGCTGGAGCTGGCGCTCGCGATCAACCTCGAACAGGCCGGCCTCGTCGACGAAGCATTCGCCGACGATTCGCCGATCCAGAACGCCGCGATTCGCGCGACCCTGCTCCAGCGCGCGGCCAATGCGGACCTGCTGCGCGCGCAGGCGCAGAACAAGTCGACCAGCGGCGCGCTGCGCGACATCGCGCTGTACACGCTGCTGTACAAGGAGTTCACGCGCGCGCACTACGCCGACTTCGTCACGGACGTCGCCCTCGTGTCCGACGCGCCGTCCGATGCGTTGAAGCCGTTCGCCCAGCCCGGCGCCAAAAACGAGGACGGCTATGCATGCCCGTCCGCGCGCGACATCGCGGCGGCCCTGCAGCAGAATCCCGCCGATGCGAAAGGCATGAACTGCCTCGCCGATTTCGTGCGCCGCCATCCGGCCGAGTCCGGTCTCGGGGAATATTCGCTGCCGTCATGGGCCGCTGCCGGCGCCCCGCCTGCCAGCGCCGCGCGCGTGCCGCCCACGCTCGGGAGTGCGCCGTCACAGTTCAAGGGCAAGTCGTTCGAGCGGATGCCCGGCTACGTGGCGGTGATGGACGACGCGCAGGCGAACCCCAACGACCGGGCCTATGCGCTGTACCGGGCGATCAAATGCTATGCGCCGTCGGGCTACAACGATTGCGGCGGGAAGGACGTTCCGAAGAACACCCGCAAGCGCTGGTTCAACACGCTGAAGGCCGCCTATCCGGGCAGCCAATGGGCGCAGACGCTCAAGTACTACTGGTGAGCCCGGCGTGAAGCGCCTCCTGTTCGTCGCGTTGATGCTGTCCGCGCGCATCGCGCCGGCCGGCACGGTCGATCCCGCGCAGTACGACGCGTTCTGGCTGTGGGCGGGCGTGAAGCCACAGGCGGTCGTGCGCGACGCACGCACCGTCTACGTGCTGCAAGGCCAGATCGAGGCGTCGCCCCAGGACGATGCGCAGGTGCGCTTCATCGCGCAGGGAGTCGCGCTGCCGCCCGCGCCGAACGCGCGCATCTGGCTCGTCTATCGTGCCCATACGCTGCGCTGGACGCCGCGCGTCACGCAGATCATGCTGGCCCAGCTCGCGCGCTGGCGTGCGTCGGGCCGCACGATCGCGGGCATCCAGATCGACTTCGATGCGCGCACGCGCCATCTGCAGGACTATCTGGAATTCCTGCGGGGCCTGCGCGAGACCTTGCCTGACGATTGCCGGTTGAGCATCACGGGGCTCCTCGACTGGAGCAGCCGCATCGATACCGGGCAGGTCAACCAGCTCAGGGGGATCGTCGACGAAGTGGTCGTGCAGACCTATCAGGGGCGCAGCACGATTCCCGCTTACGCGGCCTATCTGCCCCGCGTCGCAAGGCTGCAGCTGCCGTTTCGCATCGGCGTGATCGAAGGCGGCGAGTGGGATGCGCCGCCCTATCTCGCGGCGAATCCATGGTTTCGCGGGTACGTCGTATTCCTGCGCAATCGCTAGGGCTGTCGCTTGAAGCTCTCGTCATGCTTCGCCATGAAAAACACCCCAAATGCTGGATTGACATCCAGCTTTTGGGGTGCAGTTCAAGCGAGCGGTTTCGAGACGAACGGGCACTAGCCCGTCGCCAGATCAGTCATCCAGCAGCGACACATCGCGCACCGCGCCCTTGTCCGCCGACATCACCAGCTTCGCGTACGCCTTCAGCGCCGCCGACACCTTGCGCGGACGCGCCTTCGCAGGCTTCCACCCCTTCGCGTTCTGCTCCTCGCGCCGGCGCGCGAGTTCCTCGTCGGACAGCAGCACGTCGATCGTCCGGTTCGGAATGTCGATGCGGATCCGGTCGCCGTCGCGCACGAGCCCGATCGCGCCGCCCGCCGCCGCTTCGGGCGAGCAATGCCCGATCGACAGGCCCGACGTGCCGCCCGAGAAACGGCCGTCCGTCAGCAGCGCACATGCCTTGCCGAGGCCCTTCGACTTGATGTAGCTCGTCGGGTACAGCATCTCCTGCATGCCGGGGCCGCCCTTCGGGCCTTCGTAGCGCACGATCACCACGTCGCCGGCCTTGACCTTGTCGTTGAGGATGTTCTCGACCGCCTCGTCCTGCGATTCGGTCACGTGAGCCGAGCCCTCGAACACGAGGATGCTCTCGTCCACGCCGGCCGTCTTCACCACGCAGCCGTCGAGCGCGATGTTGCCCGTCAGCACGGCCAGGCCGCCTTCCTTCGAGAACGCGTGCTCGTACGAGCGGATGCAGCCTTCGGCGCGGTCGAGATCCAGGCTCGGCCAGCGCGTGTCCTGGCTGAACGCCACCTGCGTCGGAATGCCGGCCGGGCCGGCCAGGTAGAAGTTACGGACCGCGTCGTCCTGCGTGCGGACGATGTCCCACTGGTCGAGCGCGTCCTTGAGCGTGGGCGCGTGCACGGTCGGCACGTCGGTATGCAGCTTGCCGGCGCGGTCGAGCTCGCCGAGGATCGCCATGATGCCGCCCGCGCGGTGCACGTCCTCGATGTGGTACTTGTTGGTGTTCGGCGCGACCTTGCACAGCTGCGGCACGACGCGCGACAGGCGGTCGATGTCGGTCATCGTGAAATCGATGCCCGCCTCGCGCGCGATCGCCAGCAGGTGCAGGATCGTGTTGGTCGAGCCGCCCATCGCGATATCCAGCGTCATCGCGTTCTCGAACGCCTTGAAGCCCACCGCGCGCGGCAGCACGCGCGCGTTCTCCTGCTCGTAGTATTCGCGGGTCAGCTCGACGATGCGGCGGCCGGCGCGCTTGAAGAGCTGCTCGCGGTCCGCATGCGTGGCCACCACCGTGCCGTTGCCGGGCAGCGACAGGCCCAGCGCCTCGGTGAGGCAGTTCATCGAGTTGGCCGTGAACATGCCCGAGCACGAACCGCAGGTCGGGCACGCGGAGCGCTCCACCTCGGCCACTTCCGCGTCGGAATAGGCCGAGTCGGCCGCGATCACCATCGCGTCGACCAGGTCGAGCTTCTTCAGCTCGACCGTCTTGGTGATGGGGTTGGCGAGGCGCGTCTTGCCGGCTTCCATCGGGCCGCCGGACACGAAGATCACCGGGATGTCGAGCCGCATCGCGGCCATCAGCATGCCGGGGGTGATCTTGTCGCAGTTGGAGATGCACACCATCGCGTCGGCGCAGTGCGCGTTCACCATGTATTCCACGGAATCCGCGATGATGTCGCGGCTCGGCAGCGAATACAGCATGCCGTCGTGGCCCATCGCGATGCCGTCGTCGACCGCGATGGTGTTGAATTCCTTGGCCACGCCGCCCGCGGCCTCGATCTCGCGCGCGACGAGCTGGCCGAGATCCTTCAGGTGCACGTGGCCGGGCACGAACTGGGTGAACGAGTTGACGACGGCGATGATCGGCTTCGCGAAATCTTCGTCTTTCATGCCGGTGGCGCGCCACAGGGAGCGCGCCCCTGCCATGTTGCGGCCGGCGGTGGAGGTTTTGGAACGGTATGCGGGCATTGTGGTTGCTGAAGAATTATCGCGGAAAGGAAGCGGGCCACGGGAATAAAGGCCCCTGCGCGCCCTTGCGAACAACCTCTTGAGCTGCGCTCCGGGCAAAACGCGCATTATCCCATACCGTCCCGCTCGCGTGCGGCCTGCGCCCGCCGCCGGGCGGCGCGGGCGCCGTCACGCATCGACCTTGAACGCCGCCACCAATCGGGTCAGGTCCGCCGCCTGCTGCCGCAGGCTCTCCGCCGCCGCCGCGCTCTCTTCCACCAGCGCCGCGTTCTGCTGCGTCATCTCGTCGAGCGACTGCACCGCGCCGCCGATCTGGTCGATCCCCGCGCTCTGCTCCTGGCTCGCCTCGGCGATCTCGCTCATCAGCGTGGTGACGCCCTGCACCTGCGCCACCACGTCGCGCATCACCTCGCCCGCCTCGACCACGAGCCGCGAGCCGGCGCTGACCGTCCCCGCGCTGTGCTCGATCAGCGCCTTGATCTCCTTGGCCGCCTGCGCGCTGCGCTGCGCGAGGCTGCGCACCTCGGCGGCCACGACCGCGAAGCCGCGGCCCTGCTCGCCGGCGCGCGCCGCTTCCACCGCCGCGTTGAGCGCGAGGATGTTGGTCTGGAACGAAATGCTGTCGATCAGCACGATGATTTCGGAGATCCGCTGCGACGCGTCGCTGATCTGCGCCATCGTGGCCACGACCTCGCCCACCACCTGGCCGCCCCGCACCGCGGCGTCGGACGCGCCGTTGATCATCCGGGCCGCCGTGCGGGCGGTTTCCGTGTTGTTCTTCACGACGGCGGTGATCTGCTCCATCGACGACGCGGTCCGCTCCAGGTTGCTCGACTGTCCTTCGGTGCGCTCGCTGAGATCCGCGTTGCCCGTCGCGATCTGCGCGGAACCGGTCGCGATCGACGCGGACGCCGCCCGCACGCGGTGGACCAGCGTCCCCAGCGACGACACGAAGCGGTTGAACGCGTCCGACAGCTGGCCGATCTCGTCCTGCCCCTCGACCGTCATGCGGCGGGTCAGGTCGCCCTGCCCGCTGGCGATTTCGTCGAGCAGGTCCGCCGCGCGCCGGATCGGCGCGGCGATCGCGCGGCCGACCAGCAGGATCACCGCCAGCGCCACGCCCATGCCGGCGACGGCGGCCACCACGGCGGCGTTGCGGATCGCGCGCGTGACGGGGCCGAGCAGCTCCGCCTCCGGCACCTCGACGACCACGTACGCGTTCACCTCGGGAATGAACGACGTGGCGACGAAGCGCTCGCCGCCCGGCGCCGCATGGCTCAGGTACGCGTACGGCTTGCCGGCCAGCAGCACGCCGGCCGCGTCGCGCGGCAGCCCGGCCTGCTCCGTCAGGAAGTGCTTGCCGTCGATCAGCGACGTATCGCGATGCATCATGATCGCGCCGTCCGGGCGCACGAGGTACGCAAAGCCGCTCTCGCCGAGCCGGTAGGCGGCGATGCCCCGCGCCAGCGCGTCCACCGACAGGCTCATGCCGGACGCGCCCAGCGGCTTGCCGCCGCTTTCCACGCGCGCATTGATGAACATCATGTAGCCGCCGGCCGTCACGTCGCGATCCATGTTGACTTCGAACGGCTTGCCGGATGCGAGGAACGCCGTCAGCCAGCGGTCGTGGTCGCCGAGCTTGCGCTGCAGGCCGCCCTCGGTGTAGTAGTTGCCGCTCGCCGTCGACACCCATTGCACGGATGCGGCCTTCTGCTGCGCCTTCACGTTCTCCGCGAGCCGCATCCAGTTGCGCGTGCCGGCCTCGGGTTCGCCGTCGGCTTCCCACTGCAGCAGGAAGGCATCGCCTGCCAGCAGCCGCGACGCGGCGACCGGCCCGGCGAGCTGGCGCTGCACGTCCGCGCGGATGCTGTTCAGCACGGTCGGCAGTTCGTCCTGCACGACGCGCTCGCGCACGGTGCTGCCGATCAGCCGGACGCTCAGCCCGCTCGAAATCGCCACAAAGACCAGCAGGCAGCTGGTCATGCTCAAAACCAGCTTTCTCTGGATGGAAAGCTTGCGCCAGAAGTGCATGGAATATCCCCGACAGTCGCTCGATCGTAGCCAGCATGAGTTATCGGCACGCCGCGGCGAAACGGCATGGCTACGCGCAAATAGTCGGTATCACTCCATGGAGATGTTCAGGGCGGCCGTTGAGCGCGCAACGATCGCGCGCGCCCGGCCGGCCCTTCCCGCTCAGTACTGCGCCTGATCCGTCGGGTTCTTGAACAGCTGCCGCATCTCCGCGGACAGCGGATAGTTCAGGTTCATGCCCTTCGGCGGGATCGGCTGCGTGAACCAGCGGTTGTAGAGCTTCTCCGCGTCGCCGGAGGTCTGCAGCTTCGCGATCACGCCGTCGACGACGTGCTTGAATGCCGGATCGTCCTTGCGCAGCATGCACGCATAGTTCTCGTGGACGAGCGGCGTGCCCGTCACGGTGTAGGCGCCCGGCGTCCGGTCCTTCGCGAGTTCGCCGTACAGCAGCGGCTCGTCCATCACGAACGCGACCGCGCGCCCGGTCGTCACGTTCATGAACGCCTCGGCGTGGTCCTTCGCGCTGATGATCGTCATGTTCATGTTCTTCTCCTCGTTCAGCTTGCGCAGCAGCCGCTCGTCCGACGTGCCGGCCGTCGTCGCGACCGTCTTGCCCGCGAGGTCCGCGAAGTCCTTCACGCCGGAATCCTTGCGCGTGCTGAAGCGGATGCCGTAGAGAAAGATACTGTTCGAGAACGCGGCCTGCTTCTGCCGCTCGAGCGTGTTCGTCGTCGAGCCGCATTCGAAATCGATCGTGCCGTTCTGCAGCAGCGGAATGCGGTTCTGCGACGTGATCGGGATCTCCTTCACCGCGAGGCCCGGCAGGTTCAGCTCCGTCTTCAGCTGATCGACGATGCGCGACGCGATGTCCCGCGAATAGCCGATGTTCTTCTGCTGGTTGTCCGAATACGAGAACGGCACCGACGATTCGCGGATGCCGAGCGACACGACGCCCGTCTCCTTGATCTTCTTCAGCGTGCCCGTGAGTGCCTGCGCGTGCGCGGCGCCTGACAGCGCGAACGACACGGCCAGGGCCAGCCACCGGTAGCGACGGTCCATGCTTGTCTCCTGACGGATAGTGGGTCGAACCCCGATCCTACGCTCGCCAAAATCGCGCCACATCGGGGAAAGCGCAACGTTGCGCGCCGTCGCAGACGGCGGCCTCGCACCGCTGACATCTGCCCCCAAAAGGCCGCCGGGCCGTCCTCCCGCAATGCCGCAACGACGCCGCCGCCCGTCGCCCGCCGGGCTTGTCGCGCCGTGCGTGGCGCGGGCGCCGGCTGCCGCCTCCGATCATTCGTTCCAAACGCGTGTTCGTGCGGGTGCGCAGCAACGCTATCGTTTGCGCGACCCTAATTCTTTCTTTTGAAACGTGCTCAAGAAGCCGCCGCGCCGGCCGTTACCCAGTGCATGGCGCGCCGCAGCACCCGTTGCCCGGCCGCCCGAGAACAACAAGTCAGGCCGACCGCCCGCCGAAGCCGCCGCCATCGCGGCCGGCCATCGGGCCTCGCCGGCCCGACCGCCAACGCCGGCACAACGGCTACCTACGAGGATCCAGTTCACTATGAACGCCAAACGTTTCAATCCCGCCGTGGCCCGATTGACCCATGCACGCGCCCTCGCCGGCCTGCTGTCCGCCGCCGCGCTGCTGCCGATCGCCGGATGCGGCGGCGGTGGCGGCGACAGCAGCCCGTCGCCGTCCGCCGCCGCGCCGGCGCCCGCCCCGGCCCCGTCGCCCGCCCCGGCGCCCGCGCCGACGACGAACAACAGCAACTCATGCTCGGCGCAGCAAGCCGCTGCGCAAATGGCCCAGATGACGGTCGCGGCCGACGAGCCGCCGGTCGATCACCTGATCGTCCGCCTGAAGACGTCGAGCGCCGCGCACGCGATGGCGGCCGCCAACACCGGGTCGCGCTTCGATGCCGTGATCCAGCGCGCGATGAGCCAATGGGTCGCGCCGGCCGGCAGCGCGCGCGCGTTTGCCAGCACGACCGGGCGCACGCAGCTGAACGTCCAGGTCGAACGGACGATGACGAGCGGCGCGGCCGTGCTCGCGCTCGGCCAGTCGATCCCGGCCGCCGACGCGGCCGCGCTCGCGCAGGTGTTCGCCGCCGACGCCGACGTCGACTATGCGGAACCGGACGGCCGGATGCGCGTGCGCGACATTCCGACCGATCCGTCGTACAGCCAGCAGTGGTACCTGTCCGACCCGACGGCCGGCATCAACGTGCCGCCCGCGTGGAACCGCACCAAAGGCTCGCCGACCGTGGTCACCGCGGTGCTCGACACCGGCGTCCTTTCGCACCCCGATCTCGCCGGCAACCTGCTGCCCGGCTACAGCTTCATCAGCAACGTCCACACGAGCAACAACGGCCAGGGGCGCGGCGCCGACGCGTCCGACCCGGGCGACTGGGTCACGCAACAGGAAATCGACACCGTCGGCGGCCCGTTCTATCACTGCGCGAACGAGCCGAGCAACAGCAGCTGGCACGGCACGCGCGTCGCGGGCGTCATCGGCGCGACCGCGAACAACAACATCGGCGTCGCCGGCGTGTCGTGGCTCGGCCGGATCCTGCCGGTGCGCGTGCTCGGCAAGTGCGGCGGCGTGACGAGCGACATCGCCGACGGGATGCGCTGGGCGGCCGGCATCGCGGTCAGCGGCGCGCCGACGAACCCGACGCCGGCCAAGATCATCAACCTGAGCCTCGGCGGCACCGGCCCGTGCAGCCAGACGTTCCAGCAGGCGATCGACGACGTGACCGCGCGCGGCGTGACCGTCATCGTCGCGGCCGGCAACGACGGCCTCGCCACCGCGCTCGACCAGCCGGCCAACTGCCGCGGCGTGATCAGCGTCGGCGCGAACGACGCAAGCGGCCGGCGCGCGATCTTCAGCAACTTCGGCGCCGATGTCTCGCTGAGCGCGCCCGGCGTCAACATCCTGTCGACGTCGAACACGGGGACGACCGTGCCCGGCGCGGACGGCTACGGCGTCGCGAACGGCACGAGCCTCGCGACGCCGCAGGTGTCGGGCGTCGCGGCGCTGATGCTCGCCGTGAACGGCAACCTCACGCCCGCGCAGATCCAGCAGAAGCTGCAGGGCGGCGCGCGCGCGACGAAGCTCGCGGCCGGCACGGCGTGCTCGGCGCTCCCGGCGGGCGCCGGCATCCTCGATGCGTCGGCCGCCGTGACGGCCGCGGTGCAGTAACGCCCCGCCCGCGACACGGCCACGCACGGGCCTTCGGCGGCATGCCGAAGGCCCGCTTCGTTTCCGGCCGCCGGACGGGTCGCGCTTCGTCGGGCTGCCGCGCAAAATGTCCGACAAAAAGGGTTGACGCTTCGCAGTGCGACCCTTTACCATCGCCCCCGTCTAATTACCTGGAGTGTTCTGTGAACACCGATGCGAGTTGTAGTTGGCGCTCGGCCAACTTGACTGCTGCCTGAGGAAAACGCGCAGAGCCTCGTCTTCTGCCGCATCCCGGGAAGCAGGATGCGGCGCCCTTCCGGCCTGACCGGCCAGATTCCCGCCGATTTTTTCGAACGACACGCGACCGCTCGCGCGGCCCCGTGCACGCTCGTGCCGCGCGCAGCACCGCTGCGTGCGCAATCCGTTCGCGCGCCGTCCGGCGTGTGTGCCGCCGCGCACGCACCGCCACCGATCGCCCGTGCCGCCAGCCCACGACCGACAGGAGTGCCAATGAACTCTGACGACAGTAGTCGATTACCGCTCGCCGGTGCGCGCACGCGCACGGCCTGCCTGATCGCGCGTGCCGCGCCGGCGAGCGTTCCCCCATTCATCGATCAACAGCCGATCGCGCCCGACGCGACGCGGCGGGGAGCGTTCGTTCGTCGATAACGTGCGCGCCCCGCCCGCCGCCTCGCGCGCAAGGAGCAACACATGACGCAACGCAACCCCTCTCACAAGAAGCAACGCGGTTTCATCAAGACCGGCGGCGCCGGCCGGCAAGCCGCACCGCACATCATGCGCGCCGCGCAGGAAGCGGCCCGCCCGCTCGAAGAAACGCTGAAGGTGCTGGGCGCCAGCACCCGCGGCCTCACCTACGAGCAGGCCGCCGACCGCCTGCAATACTACGGCCCCAACGAGATCGCACACGACAAGCCGCCGCACTGGGCTCGCCAGCTGCTGATGTCGTTCCACAACCCGTTCGTCTACGTGCTGCTGGTGCTCGCCGCGATCAGCTTCTGCACCGACGTCTACTTCGCGGCGCCCGACGATCGCGACTACGTCGGCATGACGATCCTGCTGACGATGGTGACGATCAGCGCGCTGCTGCGCTTCGTGCAGGAATTCCGCTCGCTGCGCGCCGCCGAGAAGCTCAAGGCAATGGTGCGCACGACCGCGACCGTGCAGCGCGCGGTGGCCGACACCGCCGAGCCGACGCGGCGCGACATTCCGATGCGCGAGGTGGTGACCGGCGACATCGTGCACCTGTCGGCCGGCGACATGATTCCCGCCGACGTGCGCCTGATCGCGTCGCGCGACCTGTTCATCAGCCAGGCCGTGCTGACCGGCGAAGCGCTGCCGGTCGAGAAATACGACACGCTCGGCGCAGTCTCCGGCAAGTCGGCCAATGCGCCCGCGGCCGCCTCGAACGATGCGTCGCTGTCGCTGCTCGATCTCGGGAACGTCTGCTTCATGGGCACCAACGTCGTGAGCGGCACCGCGACGGCGGTGGTCGTCGCGACCGGCGAGGACACCTACTTCGGCTCGCTTGCGCGCAACGTCGTCAGCCACAAGCGCATCGAGACGAGCTTCGACCGCGGCGTCGCGAGCGTGAGCTGGCTGCTGATCAAGTTCATGTTCGTGATGGTGCCGGTCGTCTTCATGATCAACGGGCTGACCAAGGGCGACTGGCTCAGCGCCCTCACCTTCGCGCTCGCGGTGGCCGTCGGCCTGACGCCCGAGATGCTGCCGATGATCGTCAGCGCGAACCTCGCGCGCGGCGCGGTCGCGATGGCGCGCCGCAAGGTCGTCGTCAAGCGCCTGAACTCGGTGCAGAATTTCGGCGCGATGGACGTGCTGTGCACCGACAAGACCGGCACGCTCACGCAGGACAAGATCATCCTCGAGCACCATCTCGACCTGTCGGGCCACAAGAACGAGGAGATCCTCCGGCTCGGCTGGCTGAACAGTCATCACCAGAGCGGCCAGAAGAACCTGATCGACATCGCGATCGTCACCCGCGCGAACGAGATCGGCGAGCGCGTGAAGCCGCAGGGCTACAAGAAGATCGACGAGCTGCCGTTCGATTTCGTGCGGCGCCGGCTGTCGGTCGTCGTCGAGGATGCGCGCGGCACGCATACGCTGATCTGCAAGGGCGCGGTCGAGGAAATGCTCGCGGTGTCGACCCACGTTCAGGACGAGGACGGCGTGCGCCCGCTCGATTTCGTCGCCCGCAAGCGGCTGCTCGAACAGGCGAACGCCTACAACGAGGACGGCTTCCGCGTGCTGGTGCTCGCCACGCGCGCGATCCCGCGCGGCGACGAACGCGAGCAGTACCGCACCGCCGACGAGCGCGACCTCGTCGTGCGCGGCTTCCTGACCTTCCTCGATCCGCCGAAGGAATCGGCCGCGCCCGCGCTCGCCGCGCTGCGCGAGAACGGCGTCGCCGTGAAGGTGCTGACCGGCGACAATCCGACCGTCACGATGAAGGTGTGCCGCCAGGTCGGGCTCAATCCCGGCAAGCCGATGCTCGGCACCGAGATCGATGCGCTCGACGACGCGACGCTCGCGCAGGTGGTCGAACGCACGACCGTGTTCGCGAAGCTCACGCCGCTGCAGAAGGCGCGCATCGTCAAGGCGCTGCAGGCCAACGGCCACACCGTCGGCTTCCTCGGCGACGGCATCAACGACGCGCCCGCGCTGCGCGACGCCGACGTCGGCATCTCGGTCGACAGCGGCGCGGACATCGCGAAGGAAACCGCCGACATCATCCTGCTCGAGAAAAGCCTGATGGTGCTCGAGGAAGGCGTGATCAAGGGCCGCGAAACGTTCGGCAACATCCTCAAGTACCTGAACATGACGGCCAGCTCGAACTTCGGCAACGTGTTCTCGGTGCTCGTCGCCAGCGCGTTCCTGCCGTGGGAGCCGATGCTCGCGACGCAGCTGCTCGTGCTGAACCTCGTCTACGACACGTCGCAGATGCTGCTGCCGTGGGACAAGATGGACCCCGAGTTCCTGAAGAAGCCGCGCAAGTGGGAAGCGGGCAACATCAGCCGCTTCATGCTGTGGGTCGGGCCGACGTCGTCGGTGTTCGACATCACGACGTACCTGCTGATGTGGTTCGTGTTCGGCGCGGGCGCGCTGTATCACCTGCAAGGCGGCGCGGGCGGCCAGGTCGTGATGAATTCCGGCTGGTTCATCGAAAGCCTCGTGTCGCAGACGCTCGTCGTGCACCTGCTGCGCACGCAGAAGATTCCGTTCCTGCAGAGCACCGCGTCGCTGCCGGTGCTGCTGTCGACGGTCACGGCGATCGCGATCGGCTGCTGGCTGCCGTTCTCGCCGTTCGCGAATGCGCTCGGCTTCATGCACCTGCCGGGCAGCTACTGGCTGTGGCTCGTCGCGACGATGGTCGGCTACATCCTGCTCGCGCAGACGGTCAAGACGATCTACGTGCGCCGCTACAAGCAGTGGTTCTGATTCCCGCCCTCTGAATGCCGGCAGGCCCGTGCAACACGAGCGGGCCTGCCGCGCACCATGCTTCCCAGGTGATGCAATGAAAAAGATGCTTCCGCTCGCCGTCGCGAGCACGCTGTTCGCGCCGGTGGGCGCCCATGCGACCCATCCGCTCGTCAGCGACGACACGAGCACCCAGGGCAATGCGCACTGGCAGCTCGAACTGAATACCGAGGCCACGTCGAAGCAGCCGGACATCGGCCGCCAGCAAATGTGGAATTCGACGCTGACGCGCGGGTTCGGCGACCGGCTCGACATTTACGTCAACGCGCCCTATACGCACGTACAGACGCGCTCCGACGAGAACGGCTCGGGGTTCGGCGACGTCGAGGTGGGGATGAAATGGCGCTTCGTCGAGCACGGGCCGTTCACCCTGGCGCTCAAGCCGAAGCTGACGATGCCGACCGGCGACGACCGGCGCGGGCTCGGCACCGGCCGCGTGGGCGCCGGCGCGACGATGCTCGCGCAGTTCGACGTCGCGCGGTTTTCGTTTCTCGCGAATGCGGGATACACGTATCAGCCGAACCGGCAGGATCAACTGACATCGCTGTGGCAGGTGTCCGGCGCGGCGCTCTACCGCGCGACGGACCGGCTGCAGCTGGCGGTCGACGTCGGCATGTCGCGCAATCCGCAGCGCGGCGCCGGTGCGAACCCGGCGTTCGCGATCGTGGGCGCGATCTACTCGCCCGTCAGCTGGCTCGATCTCGACGTCGGATATCGCCGCGGGCTGAACGACCAGACCTACGACCATTCGGTGATGGCGGGATTGACGGCGCGCTGGTGACGCGCCGGCACTGCGCGTGATCCGATGGCGGGCTGCTTCGGCAGCCCGCCATTTTTCATCCCGCGTCGAAAAGCTGTGCGCACAGCGCGCGCCCTTCGGCGGTCAGCGCGGCGCTGCCCGTGCCGTCTTCGTGCAAGGTCGTCACCGTGAGGCCGCCGGCGTCGAGCTGGGTCAGCACGCGGCGCAGCGTGCTCATCGGCAATTGCACGCGCTTCGCGAGCTTGGGCAGCGACCACGGCTTGCCGGCGGGATCGTTCGCCGCTTCGTAAAGCGACGCGAGGATCGCGACGAGCGCGGGGTCGAGGTCGTCTTCGTTCTGTTCGGTGGTCATCGGTTCCGTGTGGCAGAGAGCGCGAACGTGGCGTTCGACAAGATACAGCCCGGCATCCTGCCGGCCATCACACTGCGCCGGCGTGAGCCGGACGACAATGGCGGACACACTATACCGCTTCCACCGCGACTGCATGGCGATCACGCGCCCGCATTCATCGCGGCCAGTGCCGGCGCGATACGACGGCGAAGCTGATCGCGATCGAGCCCGTCGCCGCGCGCGGCGGCGCGTCGGGTATTGCATCTCCGAAGCGCACGCGCCGGCCGCGTCCGTTGCGCGGCGCGGCATTGGCGGCAGGCGCGGCGCCGGGTTCGCCGCCGGCCGCGGCGGCAGGTTCGCCGGCCGCATCGGCCGGACCGGACATCGAATGACAAGGCGACATGGCGAGGAGTTTCGGCAAGGACATGCCCGTATTGAACACGCGGCCGTTCGATCCGTAAAATGAATGTTTTGACCGATACGATTCCTTTCAAGAATGGAATTGAAACTGCTCAGAACGTTCCTGACGGTGACCGAGCTGCGCCATTTCAGCCGCGCGGCGGAAGCGCTGCACATGAGCCAGCCGGCGCTCAGCAAGCAGATCGGCGCGCTGGAATCCAGCCTCGGCGGCAAGCTGTTCGAACGGGGCCGGCACGGCGCGGAGCTCACGCCGTTCGGCGAGCGCTTCCTGTCCGACGCGCAGGCGCTCGTGCGCGACGCGGACGACATCCTGATGCGCGCGCGGGAAGCCAGCAGCGGCCGGCGCGGCCACCTGCGCATCGGCATCTGCCTGTCGGTGCTGACGATCGTGCCGCGGCTCATCGCCGAGTTCCGGCGCCAGCATCCGGAGGTTGCCGTCACGCTGAGCGACCTGTCTTCCGCCGAGCAGACGCGCCGCATCCTGGCCGGCAAGCTGGACGCCGGCTTCATGCGCCTGCCGCCGGGCGAAGGCCTGTCGTCGTTCAAGATGGTCGACGAATCGCTCGCGCTCGCGTTGCCGCCGCACCTGCGATACACGCGCCTGCCGGCGAATCTCGAGGCACTCAACGAAATCGGCTTCATCGCGCTGCAGCGTGCGCGCGGCGCCGGGCTCGCCGCGCAGGTCGACCGGTGGTGCGTCGAACGCCATTTCGTGCCGAACGTGACGCAGCAGGCCGAGGACGTGCAGTCGGTGCTCACGTCGGTCGCCGCGGGCGTCGGCGTCGCGTTCATTCCTTCGCGCGCGCAGCATCTGCTGCGCGACGCAACGGTGCTGCCGCTGCCCGGCCGGCACGCGAAATGGCGCGTCGGGCTCGCGTGGCCGTCCATGCGCGACGACCCCGTGACGCTGCGCTTCGTGTCGTTCGTGCGCGCCGCGATGAAGCGCCCCGGATCGTTGCCCGCGCAATCGACCTTATAATCCCCTGCACCCTTTCGCCGCCGCGCGCACGGCGCGGCGCCCTCGCCCGAGTGAAACCAGGAGATTGCCGCTTGTCTGGCACCCACGCGCGCGCGCCCCGCGCCCGGACCCTTCTACTCATCATCGCGTCGATCCTGCTGTGCGCGCTCATGTCGAACGCGTCCGCGCACCGCGTCGAACACCGCCCCGCCCAGCGCCATGTGACGGCAGCCAAGCTGAAGAAGCCGGCCGCGCACGCCAGGCGCGCCAAGCATCGCCGCCCCCGTGTGCGCCATCACGCGGCCAAGCCGCACATCGCACCCGCGCAGCATCCGCGCCACACGAAGCGCGCATTGCCCGCCCGCCATCGCGCGGCGCCCGGGCCCCGCCTGCTTGCGAGTTGCGGCTACAGCCCGCGCGCGGTCAATGCGCTGCATTCACGCGCCGTCTACGTGCTCGACGTGCGCAGCGGCACGCCGCTGCTGGCCCGCAACGCGCGCACGGTACGGCCGATTGCGTCGATCTCGAAACTGATGACGGCGGTCGTCGCGCGCAATGCGGGCCGCCCGCTGGACGGCATGCTGCGCGTGACCGCGCACGATCGCGACGCGATCAAGTTCACGCATTCGCGGCTGTCGGTGGGCTCGATGCTGTCGCGCCGCGACATGCACCGCATCGCACTGATGTCGTCGGAGAACCGCGCGGCGGCGGCGCTGAGCCGCGACTATCCGGGCGGCCGCCCCGCGTTCGTCGCCGCGATGAACCGGGAAGCGCGCCGGCTCGGCATGCGCCGCACGCGCTTTCACGAGGCGACCGGCCTGTCGCCGCGCAACGTGTCGACCGCCGAGGAACTCGCGCGGCTCGTCGACGCCGCCGCGCGCGATCCGCTGATCCGGCGCTTCTCGACGGCCAGGTCGGGCACCGTGCAGCCCGGCCGCGGCACGCTGCGCTACGTGAACTCCGATCCGCTGGTACGCTACGGCCAGTGGCCCATCCAGGTGCAGAAGACCGGCTTCATCAACGAGGCCGGCCATGGCGTCGTGATGCGCATGCACGTGCATGGCCGCCCGGAAACCATCGTGCTGCTCGGCGCGCCGACGCGCGCCGGCGTGACGCGCGATGCGCAGACGATCCGCCGCTGGCTCGCCTGCTCGCTGATGTGACCTGGACGGCACACGAGAATCGATCAACCCTCGGGAGCGATGCAATGAAGGACGAATACCGCTTCAACGCGTTCGGACGACTGATTGCGGTGGTGCGCGAACGGGATCGCTGGGTGGTGTTCGATCTCGGCACCGAAGGCAAGCGGCGCCGCGCGAACCTGCAGATTCCGGATGCGATCCCGGCGGACGAGCTCGCGCAGTACATCGGCGACCTGCTGCACGAGAACGCGACGCCGCGCTACGATCAGGTCACGCTCGTCACGCCGGCCGGACGCGACTAGCGCCACCCTTTCCCTTCATCGATCGGCAGCGCCGACACAACCCTTTCGGGCGATCGCCCGTCTCGCGCAAATCGACAGTTTAACTTGCAAGTTAAACTGCGTTCTTCTATGATCCGCCCATGACACGCCCACGCAAAACCGGCGCTTGCGCCGAAACCGTCGTCGACGACCTGACGCTGGCCGTCGGGCAGCTCATCCGCCGGCTGCGCTCCGAGGTCGATTCGAGCGGGCTGACGCTGTCGCAATTGAGCGCACTCGCGCGCCTCGAGCAGAACGGGCCGATGACGACCGCCGAGCTCGCCCGCGCCGAGTCGATGAAACCGCAGTCGATGAAGACGATCCTCGCGAGCCTCAAGAACGAGGGGCTCGTGCAGCGCGAGCCGCATCCGACCGACGGTCGCCAGATCCTGTTCCTGCTGACCCGCGCCGGCATCGACGAGCGGCAGCAGCGCACCGTCGCGAAGCGCGCATGGCTCCAGGCCGCGCTCGCCAGGCTCGACCCCGAAGAGATGCACACGCTCGCCGCCGCGATCCCGCTGATCAGGCGGCTCGGCGAGTCGTGAATCCCGAAGGCGGCACGCGTGCCGCCATGCTCCCGTCGCCCCTACAGGAGTCGTCCATGAGCGCAATCGCCCTCGATTCGAATTCGGCGTTGATCGTCATCGATCTTCAGAAAGGCATCGCCGCCCTCCCCACCGCGCATCCGGCCGCCGACGTCATCGAGCACGCCGCCGAGCTGGCCGGCGCGTTCCGCCGCCGGGGCCTGCCGGTCGTGCTCGTGAACGTGGCCGGCGGCGCGCCGGGCCGCACGATGCAGCCGGGCCTCAAGGGGCCGCTGCCGCCGGACTGGGCCGAGCTCGTGCCCGAACTGAACCGGCAACCGAACGACCATGTCGTGACCAAGCGCACCTGGGGCGCATTCACCGCCACCGGCCTCGACGCGCACCTGCGGGCCGCGGGCGTCACGCAGGTCGTGCTGGCCGGCATCGCGACGAGCATCGGCGTCGAGTCGACCGCGCGCCACGCGTTCGAACTCGGCTACAACGTGACGCTCGCCGTCGACGCGATGACCGACCTGAACGCGGATGCGCACGCGAACAGCATCGCGCGGATTTTCCCGCGGCTCGGCGAGACGGCGTCGGCGCGGGAGATCGTCGCGCGGCTCGATACGCTCGATGCCTGAGCGCGCTTCGGTCGCGCCGGCCGGCGCTCGCGAAATGCGCTGACGATTCGTGCCGGCGGCCGCGCAAGCGGCTACATCGCCGGCTTCGCGGGCGCCAGTCCGTAGCGCACCATCACCTCGACGAGCCGTTCACGGTTGTGCGGCCCGCCCGCCTTTACGACCGCCGCGATGTCGCGGAAATACCGCGCGCCGATGTCGGGCGACATGACGACCAGCGCACGCGCGGTTTCCTCATGGGGATTGCTGAAGTAATGGGCCGAGCCGCGCGGCGTGAACATGCAGTCGCCGGGCGAGAGTTCTCGCACGACACGGTCGACCGAGTAGCGCAGCGTCCCTGACAACGCGTACACGCACTCCTCGTTCCGCGCGTGGCTGTGCGGCGGCGGCACCTGCGCGCCCGGCGGCACGGTCAGCTCGAATACGCCGATTCCGCCGGTCGCCGTTCCGTCTACCAGATATCGAATGATCAATTCCCCGACCGCGATCGCGTCGGTCGAAGCTGCTTCCGTGGCATTCATTTCCGCTCCCTGATCGTCGCGGGGTTCGTCCTCACCCGCTGCTATTGAGTGTAGGCAATCGCAGGTGGGCGAAAAACGTCGCTTTCCCCAATCGCGTCACGACGCATTCGTCTGTCGAGAAACGCGCGCAAGGTGCGTCGCGCGATTCGCTTGAACCCCGCAGGCCGCGGGCTATAGTGGTTCAATCCGACGCCGGGCAGCGCGAGCCGGTCGCCCAGGAAGAGGAACAACCCCATGTGCGACACCTTCGAATATCCGAAGCATTACGGCCATTCGGGCCGCCGTCACTTTCTGCGGCTCGCCGGCGCCGCGTCGGTGGCCGGGTTCGCCGCCGGCCCGCTTGCCGTGCTGACGGCGCGCGCCGATGCGTTGACGAAGGCACAGCGCGAGCGCATGACGCCGGAACAGATCATCGAGGTGATGAAGCAAGGCAACGCGCGCTTCCAGAAAGGCGAGCGCAAGGCCCGCAACTACCTTCGCGAACAGCGCGCCAGCGCGAGCGGGCAGTATCCCGCGGCCGTGCTGCTCAGCTGCATCGACTCGCGTGCGCCCGCGGAAGTGATCATGGATCTCGGGATCGGCGACATCTTCAACTGCCGCGTCGCGGGCAATATCGGGAACAGCGACATCCTCGGCAGCATGGAATTCGCGTGCAAGCTGTCCGGCGCGAAAGTCGTCGTCGTGATGGGACACACTGCGTGCGGCGCGATCAAGGGCGCGATTGCCGATGCCGAGCTCGGCAATCTCACCGGCTTGCTGGCGAAGATCAAGCCCGCGGTGCAGGCCACCCGGTACGACGGCGAGCGGACCGCGACGAACTACGCGTTCGTGGACGCCGTCGCGCGCAAGAACGTCGAGCTGACCCTCGCCGGCATCCGCCGGGACAGCCCGGTGCTCGCCGAGCTGGAAGCCGGCGGCAAGATCAGGATCGTCGGCGCGATGTACAACCTCGGCACGGGCGCGCTGGAATTCCTCGGGTGATCACGTCGGCCGCATCGTTCGGCGCGCGCGCCGGCCACGCGCGCGAACGATCGGCGCCGCTGCGGGCATCGCGGGGACGTCACGCGACCGGCGGCGCATGCCCGCCGTGCACGTCGTCGTATTCCCGCGAAATGTCCTTGTTGGTGTAATCCCCGAGCCGCGACGCCGCGATCAGGCTGATCGCCGCGCACACCAGCACGTACGCCGCAATCGCGTAGCCCGAATGGTAGTAGGCGAACAGCGCGGTCGCGATCAGCGGCGCGGGCCCGCCCGCGATCACCGACGCCAGCTGGTAGCCGAGCGACGCGCCGCTGTAGCGCAGCCGCCCGGTGAACGACTCGGCGATCAGCGCGGCCTGCGGCCCGTACATCATCGCGTGCGGCACCAGCGACAGCACGATGGCCGCGAAGATCAGCACCGGGTCCCGGGTATCGACCATCGCGAAATAAAGGAAACCGAACAGCCCGGCGACGGCCGCGCCGATCATGTACATCCGCCGCCGCCCGATCACGTCGGACACGTGGCCGAACAGCGGAATGGTGACGAACTCGACCACCGACGCCGCGAGCACCGCGATCAGCAGCAGGTTGCGCGACGCGCCCAGCGTCGACACGCCGTAGGTGAACACGAAGGCCGTGAAGATGTAGAACGGCGCCTGCTCGGCCATCCGCGCGAACGCGGAAAGCACGATGTCCTTCGGCTGGCGACGGATCACTTCGAGCATCGGCGCCTTCTCGATCCGGTGCTCGGCCAGCAGCCGCGCGAAGATCGGCGTCTCGAGAATGTTCAGGCGGATGTAGAGGCCGATCGCGACCAGCACGATGCTCAGGAGGAACGGCACGCGCCAGCCCCACGTCAGGAATGCGCTGCCGGAGATCCAGCTCATCGCGAGCACCGCCAGATTCGCGAGGAACAGCCCGGCCGGCACGCCGAACTGCGGCCAGGCGGCCACGAAACCGCGGTGCGCGTTGGTGCGCGCCCATTCCATCGACATCAGCACCGAGCCGCCCCATTCGCCGCCGACGCCGACACCCTGGATGAAGCGCAGCACCGTGAGCGCGACCGCGCCCCAGATGCCGATCGCCGCATAGGTCGGCACGAAGGCCACCGCGAAGGTGGCGAGCCCCATCAGCAGCAGCGTGACGATCAGCGTGGCCTTGCGCCCGATGCGATCGCCGTAATGGCCGAAGATCGCGGCGCCGACCGGCCGCGCGACGAAGCCGACCGCATAGATCAGGAAGGCCTGCAGCGTGCCGACGAGCGGGTGGGATTGGGGGAAGTACAGCTTGGCGAAGACGAGGCCGGTGACCGTGCTGTAGAGGAAGAAGTCATACCATTCGATCGTCGTGCCGACCGTGCTGGCGACGACGGCGCGGCGCAACTGGCGCCGGGCCTCCTCGTCGGAGAGGGGCGTGGCCCCGGGTTGCATGGCAGCCATTTTGCGTCCCCTTGAAGAAGGGCAATAGATGTATGGACCATCTTGTATGCGGGGGGTTCCGGCGTCGCCGCATTCGTGCCCGATGAAGACGATACAAGCCTGAAACCTTCGGCCCACCCCGTCGCGAATCGCCAGCGCCGATCGCGCTGCTTTCACGAAGCCTGCTTGACCGGGCGGATGCTTCGCCGCCCCTGATCGTGCTGCCGGAATGCGCCGCCCATCAATGCTGCGACGGTTCGATCCGGGAAAACGCGCCCCTGCCCGGCAGCCGTCGATGCCGATCGATCGGCGCGCGCATCGCCGCCGCGCATACGCGCTGTTCCCGCCGTTACGTTACATCCGTGAACGATTTCGCCCATCCGACCGCATTCCGGCCGCCGTCGCACGCCGCACACGGGCCGTTGCATCCGCGCGCGCGTTGCGCCGAACCGCCGGCCGGCAAGCGCCGGCGGCCGTTGCCGGGCCGCGCGCGCCGCCTGCGCCGCGCGTGGCTGGCGACGCTGGTACGGATTCTGCATCCCGTCCGGCACAAGCACCGCGCCGCGATCGGCGCGGATACGGGGAAACCGCAGGGCCCGTCCACGGACGCGCTCGCAAAAAAACACAACGGGGTCACTATGGGTGCGCTGCCGAATCAGTCAGATGCGCAATTCCAGGCGTTCATGAACCGGTTGCTCGAGCAACCGGAAGCGGCCTGGAGCGAAAAACAACGGATGGAAATCCACATGGCGCACATGCTGTCGGCCGACATGCTGCAGATGGCCGAACGCATGCGCGCCGGCCATGCCGATCTCGAGTCCGGGCTCGTGCTGCTCAAGTATGCGAAGGTGCTCGACTACATCCTGTCGTCGCTCGCGGCGCGCCGGGAAATCCATCCGCAGACGCTGCGCACGATCTTCCGGCTCGCGAACCTCAAGATCCACGACGCGTATCCGGAATAAGCGCCGCGCAGCCGTGGCCGCATCGGCGGCGACCCACCGGTGACGCGACGCGCCGAAGCGCGCGAACGCAACCCGCGGCGCGCGCCTCACCCGCTCGCGCACTCCCCGGCCAGCCGCCCGAGCGTCTTCAGCGCCTGCTCGATCTGCGCGGACCACGGATAGCTGTAATTCAGCCGGATGAAATGGTGGTAGCTCCCGCCGGCCGAGAACATGTGGCCGGGCCCGACGGTGATGCGCTGCGCGAGCGCGAGCTGGTACAGCCGCATCGCGTCGACCTGCGGCGGCAGCTCGACCCACAGCACGTAGCCGCCCTGCGGGTGCGACAACCGCGTGCCTTCCGGGAAGAAGCGCCGCACAATCGCGCTCATCAGGTTCGCCTGCTGCGCGTACTGCTTGCGAATCCGCCGCAGGTGGAAGTCGTAGCCGTCGTGCTTCAGGTATTCGGCGATCGCGAGCTGCTCGGTCACCGGCGTCGCGAGCGTGTTCAGGAATTTCAGCTTCTCGACCTGGTCGCGATACCGCCCGGGCATCGCCCAGCCGATCCGGTAGCCGGGCGACAGGCTCTTCGAGAACGACGCGCAGTGCAGCACGAGCCCTTCCCGGTCGAACGACTTCAACGCGCTGGGCCGCGCGTCGCCGTAGTACAGCTCCTGGTAGACGTCGTTTTCGATCGCCGGCACCCGATGCTTCGCGAGCAGCTCGACGAGCGCGCGCTTGCGCGCGTCGGACATCTGGAAGCCGAGCGGATTCTGGAAATTCGGCATCACCATGCAGGCGGCGATCGGCTCGCGTTCGAGAATCTGCGCGAGCGCGTCGATATCGATGCCGTCGTCCGGATGCGTCGGCACCTCGATCGCGCGCATGCCCATGCGTTCGATCGCGTGCAGCATCGCGTAGAACGTCGGCGATTCCACGGCGATCGTGTCGCCCGGGCGCGCGACCGCCTGCAGGCACAGGTTGATCGCCTCCGTCGCACCGATCGTCACGACGATCTCGTCGCGCTCCACCGGAATCCCGCTTTCCAGGTAGCGCCGCGCGATCTGCCGGATCAGTTCCTGGTTGCCCGGCGGAAGGTCGTCGATCACGCCCCAGCGGGTGCGCCGCCGCGCGATCGCCTGCGCATGCCGCGCGAGCCGCTGCACCGGAAACTGCGTCGCGTCGGGGTACGGCGAGCCGAGCGGCACCGCGTCGTCGCGCGCGATCGAGCGCAGCGTCGACAGCACGAGCCGGCTCACGTCGACGGCCGACGACGTCGCCACCGGCGTCGACAGGTGCAGCTCGAGCACGGCGTCGCGCCCGGTGCGCGCCTTCACGAAATAGCCGGACTGAGGCCGGCTTTCGATCAGCCCGCGGCTTTCGAGCACCAGGTAGGCCCGCAGCACGGTCGTGATGCTGAGCCGGTGCTGGCGGCTCGCCTGCCGTACCGACGGGATCCGTTCGCCCGGCCGGTAGACGCCGTTCTCGATCTGCGCCTGCAGATCGTCGGCCAGTTTGTCGTAGCGCTTCGCGCGGCTCTCTTTCACTTTGCTTTCACACGTACAGTTCTGTTCTGCAATGCATCAGTTTCGCGCAACTGTACTCTTTTTCGGGATGAACAGGTGTACACGCAGCGTGCAACGGCCCGCGCGTAACCTGCATCCATCGCTCCCCCCGACACCCGCATCATGAAAAAGAAACCCGCCAACGCACGCATCGAGCCGTACACCCATCCCGCCGCGGGCTGGGGGGCGCTCAAGGCCGTCACGGTCAACCTGATCAAGGAGAAGGTGTCCGGCAGCAATTACCGCACGCTGTTCCGCCAGAACCAGCCGGACGGCTTCGACTGCCCCGGCTGCGCGTGGCCCGACCGCAAGCATGCGTCGACCTTCGAGTTCTGCGAGAACGGCGTGAAGGCCGTCGCGGCCGAAGCGACGAGCAAGCGCGTGACGCCCGCGTTCTTCGCCGCGCACACGGTCACCGAGCTGCTCGAACAGACCGACTACGAACTCGAGCAGCACGGCCGCCTCACCGACCCGATGGTCTACGACGCGCGCACCGACCGCTACGTGCCGATCGCATGGGACGACGCGTACGCGCTGATCGCCCGCCACCTGCACGCGCTGCCCGACCCGAACCAGGCCGCGTTCTACACGTCCGGCCGCGCGAGCAACGAGGCCGCGTTCCTGTACCAGCTGTTCGTGCGCCGCTTCGGCACGAACAACTTCCCCGACTGCTCGAACATGTGCCACGAGGCCACGAGCCGCGGGCTGCCGCCGTCGGTCGGCGTCGGCAAGGGCACGGTCACGCTCGACGATTTCGAGCACGCGGACACGCTGTTCATCTTCGGCCAGAACCCCGCGACGAACCATCCGCGGATGATGGGCGAACTGCGCGAGTGCGCGAAGCGCGGCGCGACGATCGTGTCGATCAACCCGCTGAAGGAGCGCGGGCTGGAGCGTTTCGCGGATCCGCAAAGCCCGATCGAGATGCTGACGATGTCGGGCACCAACATCGCGTCGACGTTCATCCAGCCGACCCTCGGCGGCGATTTCGCGCTGATCAAGGGGATCGCGAAGCGCGTGCTGGAATTCGACGACGACGCGCGCAAGAACGGCGCCGCGCGCGTGCTCGACACCGCGTTCATCGCCGAGCACACGACCGGCTTCGACGCGTTCGCCGACGACCTGCGCAACGAAAGCTGGTCGGCGCTCACCGCCGAAAGCGGCGTGTCGTACGAGCAGATCGACGGCCTCGCGCGGCTCTACGCACGCAGCGAGCGCGTGATCGCGACGTGGGGGATGGGCCTCACGCAGCACAAGCATTCGGTCGCGACCGTGCAGATGCTGACCAACCTGATGCTGATGCGCGGCAACATCGGCCGCCCCGGCGCGGGCCTGTGCCCGGTGCGCGGCCATTCGAACGTGCAGGGCAACCGCACGGTCGGCATCGAGGAAAAGCCGTCGCAGGCGTTCCTCGACCGGCTCGGCAAGGTGTTCGATTTCGCGCCGCCGTGCGAGCACGGCTACGACGTCGTCGAGACGATCGAGGCAATGCTCGAGGGCCACCTGAAGGTGTTCATCGGCCTGGGCGGCAACTTCGCGATGGCAACGCCGGACACGCCGCGCACCTGGGAAGGCCTGCGCCGCTGCGCGCTCACCGTGCACATCACGACGAAGCTGAACCGCAGCCACCTCGTCCACGGCCAGGACGCGCTGATCCTGCCGACGCTCGGCCGCACCGAGATCGACCTGCAGGACAACGTGGCGCAGGGCGTGACCGTCGAGGATTCGATGAGCATGGTGCACGTGTCGTACGGGATGAACAAACCCGCTTCGCCGAACCTGATGTCGGAAACGGCGATCGTCGCGCACATCGGCCACGCGGTGTTCGGCAGCGACAAGATCGACTGGCTCGCGTACAAGGACGATTACGCGAAGGTCCGCGACGCGATCGAGGCCACCCTCGACGACTTCTACGACTACAACGCGCGCATCGCGAAGCCGGGCGGCTTCCACCTGCGCGTCGCGTCGCGCGACCGCGAATGGCTCACGCCCACGGGCAAGGCCAACTTCATCGCGCACGCGCTGCCGACCGACACGCCGATCCAGCGCGCCCGCGCGCTGCACGGCGAGCGCCTGATGACACTGATGACGACCCGCTCCCACGACCAGTACAACACGACCGTGTACGGGCTCGACGACCGCTATCGCGGCGTGTTCGGCCAGCGCCGCGTCGTGTTCGCCAATCCGGACGATCTCGCGATGCTCGGCCTGAAGGCCGGCGACTGGGTCGACATGGAAACGGTGTGGCACGACGGCATCGAGCGGCGCGCCGACGGCTTCCTGCTGGTCGAGTACGACATTCCGCGCGGCTGCATCGGCGCGTATTATCCGGAGACGAACCCGCTCGTGCCGCTCGACAGCGTCGGCGACGTCTGCAACACGCCGACCTCGAAATCGGTGCCGGTGCTGCTGCACCGCGCCGCGGCGCCGGCGTCGCAGGCCGCCTGAGGAGAACCGGCATGATCGTCCGTCCCCGCGAGCACTGGCTGCGGATGCTGTTCGTCTGGAACGGCTCGGTGCTGCAGTCGATCCTGCCGCAGCTCGCGCTGACGCTCGCGATCAGCATCGTCGCGCTGTGGACCGGCGGCCGCGTGATGGGCGAGAAGGTGCCGCTGAACCCGACGCCGTTCACGCTGATCGGCTTGACGCTGGCGATCTTCGCGGCGTTCCGCAACAACGCGAGCTACGACCGCTACCGCGAGGCGCGCGTGCTGTGGGGCGGCGTGCTGACCGCGGCGCGCACGCTGGTGTCGCAGATGCTCGCGTACGGCGCGTTCGACACCGACGCCGAGCGCCGCACGTTCGTGCGCACCGTGATCGCGTTCGTGTACGCGCTCAAGCACCAGCTGCGCGGCACCGATCCCGCGGCCGACCTGCGGCCGCTGCTCGACGATGCGGCGTACGCGCGGATCGCGCCGCTGAAGTTCCGCCCGGTCGCGATCCTGCACGGGCTGCGCACCACGCTCGCCGCACGCGCCGATGCCGGCCGCCTTGCCGACACGCGCCTGTGGATGCTCGATGCGCGGCTCGACGAACTGGTCGCGATGGTCAGCGGCTGCGAACGCATCGCGTCGACGCCGATCCCGTTCTCGTACGACGTGCTGCTGCACCGGACCATCTACGCATACTGCGTGCTGCTGCCGTTCGGCCTCGTCGATTCGATCGGCGCCGCGACGCCGTTCGTCACCGTGTTCGTCGCCTACACGCTGATCGCGCTCGACGCGATCGCGCATGCGATCGCCGAACCGTTCGGCACCGGCCCGAACCATCTCGCGCTCGATGCGATCACGCGCCAGATCGAGCGCACGCTGCTCGAGCTGAACGGCGATCCGCTGCCGGACGAAGTGACGCCGGGCAAGTACTACCGGCTGCCCTGACGCCCGGCGGGCGCGTCGCCCTTCTTCCCCTCCCGCCGCTCAGTCCGTCCGGCCGCGCAGGAATTTGCGATGCGCGCTCGCGGTTTCCGCAATCGTGCGCACCAGCACGATACCTCGCAGCAGTGCACGCCCGTCGTCGCCGTCGAGATCGCCGAGGCGCCGCCGCAGCGCACGCTCGACGGCATCGCAGGTCGCCTCGAGCCGCGCGAACTCCGCCCGCGCGATCCGCGCCAGCACGACGGCGACCGGCCGCCGCGCCGCGGCCTGCGCCGAAGCCAGTGCGGCGAGCGCCAGCACACTGTCGCCGATGGTCCATGCAGCGAGCAGGTCGCGCGTGTCCTGCTCGATGAGGGACGGCGGCACGCTGCCCGCGAACGTGATTTCGTGCCCCACGCGGTCGGCGGTGCAGCTCAGCCACATGCTCGCCGACCATTTCCGCGGGTTGCGGGCAAGCCCGGCGAGGTCGCGGCGCACCGCGCGATGCAGGCGGCGCCGGCGTGCGCGGGAGTCGTGCGGAAACACGAGCGCGAACACCAGCGCGCCGAACGCGATCCCGAGCAGCGTGGCCAGCGCGCCGTTGAGGAACGCCGCATCGCCGATCCGCGCGGTATTGCTCGGCGACGTGAAGTTCCAGAAGAAGATCGCGAAGCTGCTGCCGATCGCCGCGGTGCGGGGATAGCGCATCGCGATGCCCGCGCCCATCATGAACACGCCGACGATATAGGCGAGCATCACGAAATCCGACACCGCCGGCAACAGGACGAAGTTGCACACGATGCCGGCCAGCGCCGCGCATGCCGTGCCCTTCAGGAAGCCGATCGCGGCGCCGATCGAATTCGGGCGGGTCGAGAACAGCGCGCTGACCACGCCCACGATGGTGACGAACCCGGCGCCCGACGGCCACGCGCTGAAGATCCAGAACGCCGCCGCGGCCAGCACCGCGACGAACGCGCGCACGCCGTTGTGCCACGCGAGCACCGCGTCGCGGTGATACGCGTAGCGCACCCGGAGCGGCGGCGGATTCGGCAGGTCGATCAGCGCCTTGCGCGCGAACGCGCCGTCGAACCCGGCAAGAAGTGCCGCGAGGCGGTCGAGCGTGAGCAGCCGCGACGTGCGCGCGCCGGCGGGCGCCGCGGCTTCCGTGCGCAGCGCGTCGTCGACGCGCGCCCGCAGCGACGCCATACCGGGCCCGGCCTCGCCCGACGCGGCCATGCCGTCGAGCACCCGCGCGGCCTCGGCGAGCAGCGGCTCCGGCGTGTCGCCGCTGCACCGCGCGTGCTCGCGCACGGCCTGCGCGGCCGCATGCGCGGTCAGCACCGCGAGCGCTGCCCCGCGCAGATGCCCGATCGCGCGCCGCACCGGCGGCGCGCCCGCCGCCGCATACTCGGCCGCGGTATCGAGTTCGAGCGCATCGACGAACAGCCGGTGCATCGCCGCGCCGTTCGACTCGCGGCGCAGCGCGCCGGCGCCGACGGCGGCCGCCCGTTCGAGATAGCGCGCCAGCCGCACGCGAACGTCCCGCAGCGGCGCGCCCGGCGAGAAGATCGTCTCCATCGTCGCCGCGCAAAGTATCCCGACCACGACGTACATGAACCGCGCGGTCGCGATGTCGAACGCATGCAGCGGCGCGGACACCGCATCCATCGCGATGATCGCGGCCGTATAGCCGGCCAGCACCGCCGCGTACGCGCGGAAATTCCGCAGGAACGTCGCGACGCCCGCGCACAGCCCGATCCACGCGGCAAGCGCGAGCAGGAACAGTTCGGGGGCCTGCGCGAACGCGCCGGTGAGCGCGAGCGCGACCGCCGCGCCCACGGCGGTGCCGAGAATCCGGTACTGGCTCTTCGACAGCCCCATCCCGCGATTGCCCTGCGCGACGATCCACACGGTCGCCGCCGCCCACTTCGGGTCGTCGAGGTTCATCCGGAATGCGATGTACAGCGCGATCAGCGACGCGGCCGTGGTGCGCAGCGCGAAGCCGATGGCGGCGGGCGACAGCGCCGGCAGCGATGTGCGCAGGCCGGCCAGCAGCGCCGCGAGCGGCGCGGTCTTGGTGAAAGCGGATTTCATGCGGCGAGCATACGTGCGCGCGGGCGCCGCCACTACGGAGGCCGGCTGGGATAGGTTATTCCGCGCGGCGGGATAATCGGCACCGGCGCGCGCGACATGAAACGAAATTGCAAGGAACGCTAAGATGGGCGCGATTCGACCACACCCGATCACACGAGCCGCCTGTATGGACCTTGAAAGCATCCAGATCTTCCTGCGCGTGGTGGAGCGCGGCAGCTTCACCGCGGCCTCCACGCAGCTCGGCATGCCGCTCAGCCGGACGAGCCGCAAGGTGAAGCAGCTCGAAGCCGATCTCGGCGTGCAGCTGCTGTACCGCACCACGCGCCGCGTGTCGGTGACCGAGGCCGGCCGCGACTACTACGAGCACTGCCTGCGCGCCGAGGAGATCCTGCTGGCGGCGGACCGCCGTGCGCGCGCATTGCGCACGGAGCCGGAAGGCACGCTGCGCGTGCTCGCGCCGTACGCGATCGGCCTGTTCAAGCTGGAGCCGGCGCTCACCGAGTTCCGCCGCCGCTACCCGAAGATCCAGATCGTGCTGACCTACGACAACAGCCCGCTCGACCTCGTCGAGCACGGCTTCGACGTCGCACTGCGCACGGGGCCGCTGAGCGATTCCGGCTACGTCGCGCGGCCGCTCGGCTGGTCGCACGCGAAGCTCGCCGCGAGCCCGCAGTATCTGGAACGCGCCGGACGGCCGAACACGCCGCAGGATCTCGCGCAGCACGACATCCTGTACGTGGGCCGCGATGCGCCGGGCCTGACGCTGCGGCTCGCCAGCACCAGCGGCGAGGTCGCCGACGTGCCGGTGCGGCCGATCCTGATCTCGAACGAATCGGTCACGGTGCTGCGCCAGGCCGTGAGCGGCGGCGGCATCGCGCTGGTCTCGATGCATTTCGCGGCCAGGCGGCTCGAGAGCGGCGAGCTGGAAATCGTGCTCCCCGACTGGCACCGGACCGACGACGTCGAACTCAACGCGCTCTTTCCGCGACGCGCGACGCTCGACAGCAAGGTGCGCGCGTTCGTCGATTTCCTGACGGAAACCTTCGAGTCGTGGCGCACCGTGCCCTGACCCGCACCTGACCCGCGGCGCGCGTAATAATCGCTCACAAACGATACAGATCGGCCGTCAACACCTGTCGTGCGCCACCCGTTCTTGGGGCAAGCGCCGGAAATTCCTCCGCGCAACGACAGGAGAACCCACCATGCGAGCCCTCACCCGGAATTTCGCGATCGCCGCCACGCTGATGTCGGTGCTGACCGGCACCGCCTTCGCCGACACGCCGTGGCAGAAGGCCCACCCGCGCCGCGAAGAGGTGAACCAGCGCCTCGCAAACCAGAACCGCCGCATCCATAACGAAGTGAAGGAAGGCGAGATGTCGCACGCGCAAGCGGCGCGACTGCATCGCGACGACCGCAAGATCCGCCAGGAAGAGCGGGACATGGCGGCGCAGAACGGCGGACATCTCACCAAGCCCGAACAGCGCGTGCTGAACCAGCAGGAGAACGCGGTCAGCCACAAGATCGGTCAATAAGCGCTCCGGCGCGGTGAACTTCGAACGCCCGCTGCCGTACCCCGGCAGCGGGCGCTTGTTGCTGGTTGTATCGAATCGTTTCAGCGCGCGATGCGCGTCATCCCCTGCGGGTATACTCCGCCGTCATCCGCTCCCCGCATCCGCTGCGCAAAAACGCGCGACGCGACGCGGTTTCGTTGCGAAGCTTCGCGTTTCGCCTGCCCCGCGTTCCAGCCTCGACACGAGACACTCGACGACCCATCATGAAACGATTCCTGCTGCTCCTCCCCGCCGCCGCCGTGCTCGCCGCCTGCGGTTCCGCGCCGACGTCCGACACGGCCGCCTCCGGCGGCACGAACGCGATGATCTACGTTTCGTCGCAGCGCCCGGCCGACGCGATCGGCAACTGCCTCGAGAGCCGCCTGTCGGATGCGCGCCGCTCGCATCACAACGGCGCGACCGACGTCGACGTCGGCTCGGGCTCCTACTTCGTCACGCTCACGCCGGCCGGCGCCGGCTCGGTCATCAAGGTCGTGCGCGGCTCCGCGAACGAGCCGGCCGAGGAAGCGATGCGCTTCGCGATCGCGCGCTGCGCGATCTGACGCGGCAGGCGCAGCGCCGCCCGCCTGCCTGCTGCACGCGCACCCTGCGCGTGCAGCGAATATTTTCAGCCGGGCGCCCGTCGATGAGAGAATCGCATCACGATCTCTTCCCGATGGAGCCCGCATGAAGCATCTGCTGTCCAAGCTGTTCGTCAGTGCCGCGCTCGTCGCGCTCACGCCGGCGCTGCCGGCCCAGGCCGCGACGCCACCCGGCATCTTCGTCATCGCCACCCAGCTCGCCGAATTCACGACCCTCGACCCGAGCGGCATCTACGAGCTCGTGCCGTCCGAGTACGTCGCGAACACCTACGAACGGCTGGTGCGCGTCGACCTGAAGGATCCGACGCAGTTCAACGGGCAGATCGCGCAATCGTGGAGCGTCGGCGCGGACGGCGTCACCTACACGTTCAAGCTGCGCCCCGGGCTCACGTTCCATTCCGGCAACCCGCTGACCGCCGACGACGTCGCGTGGTCGCTGCAGCGCACCGTGCTGCTCGACAAGGGGCCGGCCAGCGTGCTCGCCGATCTCGGCCTCACGAAGGCGAACGTCGCGCAGAAGGTGCGCGCGGTCGATCCGCAAACCGTCGTGCTCGAAACCGACCGCAAGTACGCGCCGAGCTTCGTGCTCAACGTGCTGAGCGCGTGCCCGGCGTCGGTGTTCGACAAGAAACTGCTGCTGTCGCACCAGCAGGGCAACGATCTCGGCAGCGGCTGGCTGCGCACCAACGACGCCGGCTCGGGCCCGTACAAGCTCGTCAAGTGGACGCCGAACGAGAGCATCGTGCTGCAGCGCTTCGACGGGTACCGCACGCCGTATCCGATGCAGCGCGTCGTGCTGCGCCATGTGCCCGAGGCATCCGCGCAGCGCCTGCTGCTCGAGAACGGCGACGCCGACGCGGCGCGCAACCTGAGCCCCGACAGCCTCGCCGCGCTCACCAAGGCGGGCAAGATCAAGGTCACCGCGTGGCCGGTGTCCGCGCTGCTGTACCTGAGCCTGAACACGAAGAACCCGAACCTCGCGAAGCCCGAGGTGCAGGAAGCGATGAAGTGGCTCGTCGACTACGACGGCATCCAGCGCAACATCGTCAGCACGACCTACAAGGTGCACCAGACATTCCTGCCGGAGGGCTTCCTCGGCACGCTGAACGCGCGCCCGTACAAGCAGGACGTCGCGAAGGCGAAGGCGCTGCTCGCGAAGGCCGGTGTGCCGAACGGCTTCTCGGTGTCGATGGACATGCCGAACGACTACCCGTTCCTGGAGATCGCGCAGGCGCTGCAGGCGAACTTCGCGCAGGCGGGCATCCAGGTGAAGCTGATCCCGGGCGACGCGAAGCAGGCGATCGGCAAGTATCGCGCGCGCCAGCACGACATCTTCATCGGCGAATGGTCGCCCGACTACATGGACCCGAACAGCAACGCGCGCGGCTTCGCATGGAACCCGGACAATTCCGACCAGTCGGCCAGCAAGATGCTCGCGTGGCGCAACAGCTGGGATATCCCGCAGTTGACGAAGGACACCGAGGCCGCGCTCGTCGAGCCGTCGCCCGCGAAGCGCGCGCAGCGCTATGACGCGCTGCAGAAGGCGGTGCTCGCGCGCTCGCCGTTCATCGTCATGTTCGAGAAGGTCGTGCAGGTCGCGACGCGGCCGGGCGTCACCGGGCCGGAAATCGGGCCGATCAACGATCTCGTGTCGTATCGGACGCTGAAGAAGTAAGCGACGTCGCCCGCGCTGCCCCGCTACGCCGGCGCGCGGGCACGACGCGGCGGCGCCGCGCCGCCGCGGGGCGCCGCATTCGATTTCAATTGAACGCTGCCCACACCAGATACCCGTTCAACCCGACGATCACGGCCGTCGCCGCGCCGGCCGCGATCCGCAGCGGCATGCGCATCGCATGCGCGCCCATCACGTCCGCGCGCGCCGACAGCACCAGCAGCGCGATCATCGGCATCGGCAGCACGAAGCTCAGCACGACCTGGCTCAGCACCATCGCACGCGTGACGTCGCAGCCCAGCGCGACCACCGCGAACGCCGGCGCGATCGTCACCGCACGGCGCACCCACACCGGCAGCCGGCGCCGGATGAAGCCCTGCATCACGACCTGCCCCGCCATCGTGCCGACCACCGAGCTCGACACGCCCGACGTCAGCAGCGCGACCAGGAACAGCGCGCCGGCCGCCGGCCCGAGCACCGGCACCAGCGTGTGATACGCGTCGCCGATGTCGGTCGTGCCCGGCGCTGCTCGATGGAACGCCGACGACGCCATCATCACCATCGCGAGATTCACGGCGCCGGCCACGCCGAGCGCGGCCACCACCTCGCGGTTCGAGAAACGCACGAGCCGGCGGCGCTCGGCGTCGTTGCGCAGCGTGGTGCGGGCCTGCGTCAGCCCCGAATGCAGGTACAGCGTGTGCGGCATGATCGTCGCGCCGATGATGCCGACCGCGATCGTCAGCGCGGCGTGATCCGGCAGCTGCGGCACGACGAGATGCAGCGCCGCCGCCTGCCAGTCCTGCGGCGCGATCAGCAGCTCGCCGACGTAGCAGATACCGATCACGCCGACGAGCGCCGCGATCGCGGCCTCGAGCGGCCGGAAGCCGCGCGTCTCGAGCCCGAGGATCGCGCAGGTCGCAAGCGCCGTCGCGACCATCCCCGCGAGCAGCGACAGGTGGCACAGCAGCCCGAACGCGAGCGCGCCGCCGAGGAATTCCGCGAGATCGGTCGCCATCGCCGCGACCTCCGACGCGATCCACATCGCCCAGACGAGCCGCGCCGGGAAATGCGCGCGGCACAGCTCGGCGAGGTTGCGGCCGGTCACGATGCCGAGCTTTGCCGACATCGCCTGGAACAGCATCGCGATCGCGTTCGCGGCGAGCACGACCCACAGCAGCCGGTAGCCGTACGCGGCGCCCGCCTGGATGTTGGTCGCGAAATTGCCGGGATCCATGTAGCCGATCGACGCGATCACGGCGGGGCCGACGAACGGCAGCAGCGCCGCCGCGCCGGTGCGGCGCCCTTCCAGCGCGGCGCGCGCCGCACGCCCGGTGCGTTCAGAGAGTTCGGAGGACGGGCCCGGCAGCGCGACGCCGCCGGCTGGTTTGCTCGACATGGGAAGCATGGTCTCGTTCCGTTCGAATGAAGGAGGCTGCGAGTGAGGAAGCGTCGCGGCCGGCGCGCCGCCTGCCGGCCGCGCGCAGGTCACGCCGGCACGACGTCCGGGCGGTTGCGCGGAATCTGCGCGATCACGTCGGGCGCGAGGTTCAGGTGCGCCTCGACGAGCCGCGGCGGCGTATGCGCGAGCCAGTCGGACAGCGACACTTCCGCGTAGCGCTCCGACTTGAAGATCTCGAGGAACACGAGATCGGTGTTGCCCGTGTTCTGCACGTAATGCCCGAGGCTCTTCTTCACGTAGCCGACGTCGCCCGCGCGGAAGTCGGCTGTCTGCGCCTTCGGCCCCGTGTCGAACACGGTCATGCGCGCGTCGCCCTGGATGTAGTACTGCCATTCGTCCGCGTTCGGATGCCAGTGCAGCTCGCGCATGCCGCCCGGATGCACGGTGACGAGCGCGGCGGACACCGTCTTCGACACGTTGAAGTTGCTGCTGTCCGCGATCCGCACCTCGCCGCCGCGCGTCCTGACGACGGGTTTCATGTCGCCGAGCGAGAACACGAACGGCTGCGGCGGCGCGCCGCGCGACGACGCGGCCGCGCGCTGCGCCTGCGCGAGCGGCCCCGGGTCGTCGCCCTGGAAAATCCACAGGTTGTCGAGCGGGATCCTGGAAAACGCATCGGCCGGCACGCCGAAGTTCAGCGCGAGCACGTCGGGCGGCGTGTGGGCGATCCAGTCGGTCAGCAGCAGCGTGTTGAATTCGGACGCGCGGCCGTTATCGAACGCGAGCAGGAATTCCGCGCCGTCGGTGCCGAGCCCCTGCAGCGAATGCGGAAGGCCGGGCGGGAAATACCACAGGTCGCCCGTCTTCACGTCCTGAACCGACGGCCGGCCCTGCTCGTCGAGCACGGTGATCCGGCAGCGGCCGTCGAGCATGAACGCCCATTCGGCCTGCTGATGCCAGTGCATCTCGCGAATGCCGCCGCGCGTGAGGCGCATGTTGACGCCCGAAATGGTTTCGGAAATCGCGAAATCGTCCTGCGTGACTTCCCGCGCCCATCCGCCGTCCTGAATGCGTTTATGCGCATTATTGAAAGACGCCCAGAATAACGGCATGCCGTTGATATCGGTCGCGGGCGGATCCTGAAACGATGGAAACTGATTGGCGAGAGCCGGATTCTTCGGCCCCGGATCGGTCAGGCTCTGGCGGTTGCGCGCGTTGACCGCGCCTTCCGGCGGGCGGTCCGGGTTGCCGAACGTGGCCGCCTTCGCCGTCACGGCAAGGCCGGCCGCGGCAACCGCGCCGGCCGTGTTCGCGAGCATCCTGCGTCGGGAAAGATTCGTCATGATTTCCTCTTCAATTCCGCAATTAATCGAATTCTCGGCACGGGATAATCGATCACCTTTCAATTTGTCGATTAACTCGATATCCCGAGACACAAGTTAAATACAAAACCGAGAGAAAATTAAATGAATAATCAAGATGGTTTAATGATTTAATATAATCAACTTTAAGTTTGTAATAAATGCATTCGGGTGACGCGAACGTGCGGGATGCCGTCTCGCCGATTTTTCGGGCCATCCCTCTATCGATATTCGTCACACCATAGTTTTTATAAGCTGGCGCGAATGATTTTGGCTTCGTTAGATGAATGACAATTCGCCGCCAAACGACAACGATCTAACAGCCGATGACCTGCGCGTTCGCCCATACCGTCGAAGCCCGTTTCGCCGAACTGACGCCCACCGCGAAGCGCATCGCGAGCTACATGCTCGCGAATCTCGACCGGCTCGGCCTCGAGACCGCCGACCAGATCGCGCAGCAGGCCGGCACCAGCGGAATCTCGGTCGGGCGCTTCCTGCGCAGCGTCGGCTACCGCAATCTCGACGACCTGAAGCGCGAGCTGCGCGGCGACGGCGATCGCCCGTGGATGATCACCGACCGCCTCGACGAATACCGCCGCGCCGCCGCCACGCCGGACGGCGCGCGTCACGACGCGCTCGCGCAGTCGCTCGACCGCGAGCTGGATGCGATCCGGCACGTCTACCGGCTCGCCGAAGGCCCCGTGTTCGCCCGCGTGGCGGAGCGCATCGCGCAAGCCGACGCCGTGTTCATCCTCGGCATCCAGTCGACGCGCGGGATCGGCAACGCATTCAGCAGCTACCTCGAATACCTGCGCCCGCGCGTGTTCTATTCGGACGGCCAGTCGGGCTCGTACGTCGATTCGCTGAACTCGGAATTCGCGCAGCCGTATTGCATCGTCACCGACACCCGCGCATATTCGCGCGTCGCGCGCCGCTATTGCCAGGCGGCCGCCGAGCGCGGCCTGCCATTCGCGCTCGTCACCGACCTCTACTGCCCGTGGGCGCGCGAATGGCCGGCCGACCTGCTGCAGGTGAAGACCGACGTCGGGCAGTTCTGGGATTCGCTCGCGCCGCTCACCTGCCTGTTCAACCTGCTGATCACGGCCGTCGTCGACCGCCTCGGCCCCGCGATCGACCGGCGCGTCGCGCGCAACCGCGAGCTGCAGCGCGCGTTCGACCAATTCGAACCCTGAGCCCCGATCCGCCGATGAATGCACCCCGCCTCGTCGAAATCACGGCCCGCACGCATGACGTCGCGATCGACCTCGTCTACGCGACCGAACGCAACCTGACCGGCAAGGCGATTTACCGCCGCGCGCATTGCCTGCTGCTCGAGCCGGCCGAAGCGGCGCTGCGCCGCGCGGCCGAGGTCGCCGCGCAGGCGGGCCTGCGGCTGCGAATCTACGACGCGTATCGCCCGCCGCAGGCGCAGCAGGTGCTGTGGGACTTCCTGCCCGATCCGAACTTCGTCGCCGATCTCGGCCGCGGCTCGAACCACAGCCGCGGCACCGCGCTCGACCTGACGCTCGCCGGCGCGAACGGCGACGTGCTCGACATGGGCACCGGCTTCGACGAGATGGTGGCCGCGTCCGGCCACTTCCACGCGGGCCTGCCGGCCGCCGTGCAGCGCAACCGCCTGCTGCTGCTCGGCGTGATGCACGCGGCCGGCTTCGCGCACATCGCGAGCGAATGGTGGCACTACGAACTGCCCGGCTCGCACGCGCTGCCGCAGATCGACAACGCCGACAGCGGCCCGTGGCGGCTGATGTGAGGCTCGACCCATTTCCCGATGACCCACCGAAGGAGCGCACATGAAACGTCTGACACCCCGGCTCGTCGCGGCGCTCACCGCATCCGTGCTCGCCGCCGCCCCGCTCGCCGCGCGCGCGGAGACGCCGAAGGACATGTTCGTGATGGCCACGCTGCTGGACGAATTCACGACGCTCGATCCAGGCGAGATCTACGAGCTGGTGCCGGAGGAATACGTCGCGAACACCTACGACCGCCTGGTGCGCGTCGACCTGCGCGACCCGTCGACATTCAACGGCGACGTCGCGCAGTCGTGGACCGTGAGCCCCGACGGGCTCACCTACACGTTCAAGCTGCGCCCCGGCCTCAAGTTCCATTCGGGCAACCCGCTGACCGCCGACGACGTCGCATGGTCGATCCAGCGCACGGTGCTGCTCGACAAGGGCCCGGCCGCGGTGCTGACGGGCATCGGCCTCACGAAGGCCAACGTGCTCGCGAACGTGAAGAAGCTCGACGACCAGACCGTGTCCGTCACGACCGACCAGAAGTACGCGCCGACCTTCGTGCTGAACGTGCTCGGTTCGTGGCCCGCGTCGGTGCTCGACAAGAAGCTGCTGCTGTCGCACCAGCAGGGCAGCGACTTCGGCAACGCATGGCTGAAGACCAACGAAGCCGGTTCCGGCGCGTACAGGCTCGTCAAATGGGCGGCCGGCGACAGCCTCGTGCTGCAGCGCTTCGACGGCTACCGGCTGCCGCTTGCGATGAAGCGCATCGTGCTGCGCCACGTGCCGGAAGCCGCGAGCCAGCGCCTGCTGCTCGAGAACGGCGACGTCGACGCGGCGCGCGACCTGAGCCCCGACGATCTCGCGGCGGTCGTGAAGTCCGGCAAGGCGAAGGTCGCGCCGTCGCCGCAGGCGACGCTGCTGTACCTCGGCCTGAACACGAAGAACCCGACGCTCGCGAAGCCCGAGGTGCAGGAAGCGCTGAAATGGCTGGTCGACTATTCGGGCATCCAGAACCACGTCGTGAAGACCACCTACAAGGTGCACCAGACCTTCCTGCCCGACGGCTTCCTCGGCACGCTCGACGCAAAGCCGTACCGGCTCGACGTCGCGAAGGCGAAGGCGCTGCTTGCGAAGGCCGGCGTGCCGAACGGCTTCGCCGTGACGATGGACGTGCGCAACGACTATCCGTACACCGAAATCGCGCAGGCGGTGCAGGCGAATTTCGCGCAGGCGGGCGTCAAGGTGCAGCTGATCCCGGGCGACAACAAGCAGACGCTCGCGAAATACCGCGCGCGCCAGCACGACATCTACATCGGCGAATGGTCGGCCGACTACATCGACCCGCACAGCAACGCGCAGGGTTTCGCGTGGAATCCGGACAATTCCGACAAGTCGAGCTATAAAATGCTCGCTTGGCGCAATCGCTGGGACATTCCGCAGCTGACGAAGGACACCGACGCCGCGCTCGCCGAGCCGTCCGCCGCGACGCGCGCGCAGCGCTACCAGACGATGCAGAAGTCGCTGGCCGCGCGCTCGCCGTTCGTGATCATGTTCGAGAAGGTCGCGCAGGTCGCGACGCGGCCGGGCGTGGGCGGCCTGGACGTCGGGCCGATCAATGATCTCGTGTCGTACCGCAACCTGAAGAAGCAATAAGATTCACCCCATGTCGACTCCCGCTCCCTCCCTCGAAGCGCTGCGCACGCTGCCCGCGCGGCGCCCGGCCATACGCCGGGCGCTGCGCGTGCTGCGCTGGGCGCTCACGCTCGCCGTCACGTTCGCCGGACTGCTCGCACTGACCTTCGTGATCGGCCGCAAGGTGCCGATCGACCCGGTGCTCGCGATCCTCGGCGATCGCGCGTCGGCCGAAGCGTATGCGGCCGAACGCATCGCGCTCGGCCTCGACAAGCCGCTCGCGACGCAATTCCTGATCTACGCGCGCGACGTGCTGCACGGCAATCTCGGGATGTCGCTGCTGACGTCGAACCCGGTGCTCGACGACATCAAGCGCGTGTTTCCGGCGACGCTCGAGCTGGCGACGCTCGCGACCCTGATCGGCATCGCGATCGGCGTGCCGCTCGGCGTCGTGGCCGCGGTGAAGCACAACCGGCCGATCGATCACGTCGCGCGCTTCGTCGGCCTGATCGGCAGCTCGGTGCCCGTGTTCTGGCTCGGCCTCATGGGCCTGCTGCTGTTCTACGCGCGGCTGCACTGGGTCGCGGGGCCCGGCCGGCTCGACCCGGTGTTCGACGGGATGGTCGACACGCGCACCGGCAGCCTGCTGATCGACGCGGCGCTGGCCGGCGAATGGGACGTGTTCCGCAACGCGCTGTCGCACATCGCGCTGCCGGCCACGATCCTCGGCTACTACTCGGTCGCGTACCTGAGCCGGATGACGCGCTCGTTCATGCTCGACCAGCTGAGCCAGGAATACATCGTCACCGCGCGCGCGAAGGGCTTGTCCGAGCGCCGCGTGATCTGGCGGCACGCGTTCGGCAACATCGCGGTGCCGCTCCTGACCGTGATCGCGCTCACCTACAGCAACCTGCTCGAAGGCTCGGTGCTGACCGAGATCGTGTTCGCGTGGCCGGGGCTCGGCTCGTACCTGACGGGCGCGCTGCTGAACGCCGACATGAGCGCGGTGCTCGGCGCGACGCTCGTGATCGGCGCGATGTTCATCACCGTCAACCTGCTGACCGACGCGCTGTATCGCGTGTTCGATCCGCGCGCACGCTGAGGGCCGCGCCGACATGTCCGCTTCATCGCTTCTTCCCGCCCGCTTCACGCCAAAGGCCGCCCGCTCATGACCACGAATGCAGCACGCCCCACCCTGCGCGCGTGGCTCCTGTCCGACGCGCCCGCGTCGCGCTCGCAGGCCGCGCTCGGCCTCGCGTACCGCCGCTGGCGCCGGTTCGCCGCGAATCCGCTCAACCTGCTCGGGCTCGCGATCCTCGTCGCGCTGGTCGCGGTCGCGCTCGCCGGCCCGCTGATCACGCCGCACGACCCGCTGCGGCAGGTGCTCGCCGACCGCCTGCTGCCGCCCGGCTCGCCGTCGCACTGGCTCGGCACCGACCAGCTCGGCCGCGACATCCTCTCGCGCCTGATCGGCGGCGCGCGCCTGACGCTCGGCATCGCCATGCTCGTCGTGGTGCTCGTCGTGCCGGTCGGGCTCGCGATCGGCACGACCGCCGGCTACGTCGGCGGCTTCGTCGACAGCGTGCTGATGCGCATCACCGACGTCGCGCTCGCGTTCCCGAAGATCGTGCTCGCGCTTGCATTCGCGGCCGCGCTCGGGCCCGGCGTGATCAACGCGGTCGTCGCGATCTCGATCACCGCGTGGCCCGCGTATGCGCGCCTCGCGCGCGCCGAGACGATCCGCATCGCGCAGGCCGACTACATCCACGCCGCGCGGCTGCAGGGCGCGTCGGGCCCGCGCATCCTGCTGCGCTACATCGTGCCGCTCTGCATGTCGTCGGTGATCGTGCGCGCGACGCTCGACATGGCGGGCATTATCCTGACCGTCGCAGGCCTCGGCTTCCTCGGCCTCGGCGCGCAGCCGCCGAGCCCGGAATGGGGCTTCATGGTCGCGTCGGGCCGCAACGTGCTGCTCGACGCGTGGTGGGTGGCGACGCTGCCCGGTGCGGCGATCCTGCTCGTCAGCCTCGCATTCAACCTGCTCGGCGACGGGCTGCGCGACGTCTTCGATCCGCGCCATGGAGCGTGACATGACCGCCCCCCACACCAACCACACGAACGCGCCGCTGTGCGAGATCGACGGGCTGAAGATCGGCTTTCGCGGCCACGACGGCACGGTGTCGGACGCCGTGCGCGACCTGTCGCTCACGCTCGCGCCGGGCGAACGGCTCGGCATCGTCGGCGAGTCGGGTTCCGGCAAGTCGCTCACGGGCCGCGCGCTGCTCGGCCTGCTGCCCGACGCCGCGCAGTGGTCCGCGCGCACGCTGCGCTTCGCGGGCCACGACCTGCTCGCGATGTCGCCGCGCGAGCGCCGGCGGCTGTGCGGCAGCCAGATCGGGATGATCCTGCAGGATCCGAAGTATTCGCTGAACCCGGTGATGACGATCGCCAAGCAGATGGGCGAGGCGTTCCGGCTGCGCGAGCCGGGGCTGCGCGGCCGCGCGCTGCGCGCGCGCATCGTCGACGCGCTCGCGGCCGTGCAGATCCGCGACCCGGCGCGCGTCGCCGACGCGTATCCGCACGAGCTGTCGGGCGGCATGGGCCAGCGCGTGATGATCGCGATGATGGTGTCGACCGGCCCGCGCCTCTTGATCGCCGACGAGCCGACCTCGGCGCTCGACGTCGCGGTGTCGATGCAGGTGCTCGCGGTGCTCGACGCGATGATCGCGCGGCACGGCACCGGCCTGATGTTCATCAGCCACGACCTGCCGCTCGTGATGTCGTTCTGCGATCGCGTCGCGGTGATGTACGCGGGGCGCGTCGTCGAGACCTGCGCGGCGCGCGACCTGCGGCACGCGACGCACCCTTATACGCGCGGTCTGCTCGCGGCCAACCCGCCGCTGCGCAACCCGCCCGACGAGCTGCCGGTGCTGCAGCGCGACCCGGCCTGGCTCGGCATCGCACCGCAACAGGAGGCCGCCCGATGATCGACGTCGACCACGTTTCGATCCGTTTTCCGACCCGCACCGGCCACGTCGACGCGGTGCGCGACGCGAGCTTCGCGGTGCGCGACGGCGAGGTGTTCGGCCTCGTCGGCGAATCGGGTTCCGGCAAGTCGACGCTGCTGCGCGCGCTCACCGGGCTCGTGCCGCTCGCGTCGGGCAGCCTGTCGATCGACGGCCGGCCGATCGGCGGGAAGCTTGACCGCGCGTTCCGCCGCCAGGTGCAGATGGTGTTCCAGGATCCGTACGCGTCGCTGCATCCGCGCTTCACGATCGACCAGACGCTGCGCGAGCCGCTGGCGATCCACGGGATCAGCGACGCCGACGCGCGCATCGCCCGCGCGCTCGCCGAAGTCGGGCTCGGGCCCGCGTTCCGCTTCCGCTATCCGCACCAGCTGTCGGGCGGCCAGCGGCAGCGCGTCGCGATCGCGCGCGCGCTGATCGTCGAGCCGCGCGTGCTGCTGCTCGACGAGCCGACGTCCGCGCTCGATGTGTCGGTGCAGGCCGAGATCCTGAACCTGCTGCGCCGCCTGCATCGCGAGCGCGCGCTGACGATGATCCTCGTCAGCCACAACCTCGCGGTGGTCGGTTTCCTGTGCCAGCGCGTCGCGGTGATGCAGCACGGCGAGATCGTCGAGCTGCTCGGCGTCGAGGACGTGCGGGCCGGCCAGGTTGCGCGCGACTACACGCGCTCGCTGCTGCGCGCGACCGAAGGCTACCGCCGGCTCGACCCGGCGCTCGACGCGCCCGCCGCCTGACATCGCGGCGGCCTGACATCGCGGCGACGTGTCGGCATGCGAAACTTCACGCGCGGCGGGCTGCGCGGAACCCTTGCGCGGCACGCCGGTCCATGCAACATTCATCCATCAACGAACAGGAGGGCTCATGCTGCATTTCATCGAAACCCTGGTGGTCGGGCTGATCGTCGGCCTGCTCGCTCGCGCGCTGAAGCCGGGCGACGACAAGATGGGGCTGGTGTTGACGTCCGTCGTCGGCATCGTCGGCTCGCTGATCGCGGGCTACGTCGGCCGCGCCGCGGGCTGGTACGCGCCGGGCCAGGGCGCAGGCTGGATCGCGTCGATCATCGGCGCGATCGTGCTGCTGGTCATCGTCGGCGCGATTCGCAAGCGCGCCGCCTGAACCTGCGCTTTCCGCGTCACCCGTCAAAACGGCCGCTCGTCACTGAGCGGCCGTTTTGCATTCCGGACGATGCCGCGCATCGCGCGCGGCTTTCACGATCCTGTCGCACCGGTATTACCCCCAACTTGCGATAGCGCAGACGCGGCATATATTGAATCGAACGATATCGATATCGTTTGATTATTCGTTTTATTTTTCATTTTCCATTCAAGAGATCCAATGCATTTGCCGTTTACGCACCTAGCACCGCAGCGTTGACGGACTGCCACTCGAGCGGCCCCGCTGCGACACGCGTCCTCTCTGGAGCCTGTCATGAAGCATCGCGCAATCGCCGCCTCGTTCGTTCTGGCTGCCTCGCTTCTGGCCACATCCTCGCCCTTTGCCGCCGGCGCGTCCGGCATCATCCAGTTCACCGGCATGATCGTCGAGCCGCCGTGCTCGTTCGCGCTCGATGCGGCGGTCGGGGTGCCCGCAAGCGTGCGCCCCGACTGCCCGCGCCCCACGTCCGGACAGATCGCATTCGTCGACGCCGCGAGCCTGCAGGCAGTCAAGACAACGACCTTTACGCAAGCTTCCCGCGCAATCGTTTTACCGAAACGTGCGGGCAACGCTCAAGCGCCAATGATCGCGATCGTGACGTATCAGTAACACCGGCCGCCGGCGCGGCGCGCAGCGGGTTCGACACGCCTTCGACGCCGTCGCGCGTCAGTCGCGATGGCGCGCGATCCAGTCGCTGAACGCGCGGATCTTCTGCTGGCTGCCGAGGTTCTCGGGATACACGAAGAAATAGCGCGCGCCGGTTTCGAGCACGACGTCGAACGGGCGTTCGAGCCGTCGCGCGCTGACGTCGTCCTCGACGAGCGTGACGTCGCCGATCGCGACGCCGAAGCCCTGCATCGCCGCGTTCGTCGCGAGATCGAGCGTGTCGAAGCTCGGCCCGCGCTCGGGGTCGATCGCGCGCGCGCCCGCGTGATCGAGCCACGCTCGCCAGTCGCGATGGTCGCGCGTCGGATGCAGCAGCGTATGGCGCGCGAGATCGCCGACTTCATCGAGCGGCGACGCCTGCCGCAGCTCGGGCGCGCACACGGGCGTCAGCCGCTCGTCGAACAGCGGCAGCGCGACGACGCCCGCGCCCGGAGAAGTGCCGTAGACGATCGCTGCATCGAACGGTTCGGTTGCGAAGTCGACGACGTGCTGCCATGCGGTCGTGATCTGCACGTGCAGATCGGGATGCTCGCCCTGGAAGCGCATGATCCGCGGCAGCATCCAGCGCATCACGCAAGTCGGCACCTTCAGCGCGAGGTCGGTGCGCTGGCGCGTGAGCCGCATCGAGATGTCCTCGATCCGCGCGAAGCTCTCGTTGACGACCGGCAGCAGCTGCTCGCCCTCTGCCGTCAGCGTGAGCCCCTTCGCATGCCGCTTGAACAGCGGGAAACCGTAATGCGCCTCGAGCGTCTGGATCTGCCGGCTCACCGCGCCCTGCGTGATGCACAGCTGCTCGGCCGCGCGCGTGAAACTGCGGTGGCGGGCGACCGTCGAGAAGATCTGCAACGCGTGCAGGGGCGGAAGTCGGCGCATGGCAAGGCGAAGTGAGCGATGAAAACGCGCGCGCCGTCGGCGCGCGCAGACCGACACGATAAGCGAAACGCCGGCTTTGCGCGAGGCGGCGCGGCCGGTGGACCAGCGGCATCAGCCGAACATCACATGAACGTCAAGCGGCGATCAGCGCGGCTGCCGCGATGCGCGCCGCCGCGGCGACGACGTCCGCATGCGGCGCCGCGCCGGCATCGGGCTGCGTGAACGATACTGCCATCACGAGCGGCGCACGCGAGGTCGGCCACAGCACGGCGACGTCGGTCGTCGTCCCGTAGCCGCCCGCCCCGCCCATGCTGGCGACGCGCCAGTCGGACGGCACACCCGCGCGGATGCCCGCGAAGCCGCGCGCGTTGCCGAGCATCCATGTCGTCAGTTGCGTGCGCTCCGGTTCGCGCAGCACGTCGCCGAGCAGCAGCCGGCGCAGCGCTTCGGCCATCGCGAGCGGCGTCGACGTGTCGCGCTCGTCGCCGGGCGTCGCCGTGTTCAGCGCGGGCTCCCAGCGGTCGAGGCGGAAGCTCGTGTCGCCGCTGTCGTGCGCGAACGCGGTGACGGTCTGCGGCCCGCCGAGCACGCGCATCAGCAGGTTCGCCGCGGACTTGTCGTCGGACTGCAGCACCGCCTCACACAATTGCCCGACCGTCATGCCGGTATCGGCGCGGCTCTCGGTGACCGGCGAACCCGGCACGAGCTCGTAGCGCCGATACAGCGTGCGGCGCGACAGCAGCGACGCATCGAGCGTGCTGCGCGCCAGCATCGCGGCCACCGCGACGACCGCGTACGTGGCGCACACGGGGAAGCGTTCGCGCGAGCGATAGCCGATTCGCGCGCCGCTCGCGGTGTCGAGCGCGGCAACGCCGAGCCGGCCGTTCGATGCTTTTTCGAGTGCATCGAGCTGGGACTGCGCGGCGTGAAGATGTTCGCGGTCGCCGGCGGGCGCTCGCGCGCATGCGGCAACGAACGGCGCCGCGACAGCGGCAAGCAGCAGCGAACGGCGTGACGGAGAGTGGTCCATGGCTGACGGATCGACTGCATATCGGGCGCTGCATGACGGGAACGACGGACGAGCGGGCCTGCTCCTGCTCCTGCTCCTGCTCCTGCTCCTGCTCCTGCTCCTGCTCCTGCTCCTGCTCCTGCTCCTGCTCCTGCGCGTAGCGTAGCAGCGACCGCGCGCGTATTCCAGCGCCGGCCGCGCGCCGCTCAGCCTTGCGACGTCGGCAGGTAGGGCATCGGGTTGACCGGCTTGCCGTCGCGCCGCACCTCGAACAGCAGCGCGACGCGCGAGTTGTCGACATCGCCCATCTCCGCGATCGCGTCGCCCTGGCGCACGACGTCGCCGGTCTTCACGAGCAGCTTGCGGTTGTGCGCATACGCGGTCAGGAAATCCGCGTTGTGCTGGACGATGATCAGGCTGCCGTAGCCGTTCAGCCCGACGCCCGCATACATCACGCGGCCGTCGGCGGCAGCGCGCACCGGGTCGCCGGCGCGGCCGGCAATCTGGATCCCGCGGTTCTGCCCCGGCCGGAACGGCTCGACGACATTGCCGCGCGCGGGCCACGTCAGCGCGACCCCGCTTGCATGACGCCGGGTTTCCTTGACGACCTGCCGGTCGCTGGCCGACTGCGCGGCGGCCGGCGACGCGGCCTGCGCCGATGCGACGGCCGGCGCCTGCGGCGCTTCCTGCTTCACGATGCGCAGCGCCTGCCCGGCCCGCAGCCGGCTGCGCGCGCCGAGCCTGTTCCACAGGCGCAGGTCGGCCACGCTGCAGCCGTGCGCCGACGCGATGCCCGCCAGCGTGTCGCCGCGTTTGACGACATAGCGATGCGCCACCAGGATGGGGGCCGGCGGCGGCGCCGTCGCGGCCGATTGGGCGGCCGCGTCCTGCGGCGATGCCGGCCCGCCCGCGAGCGTATCGCTCGGCGGAACCGGCGGGGCGGTCGCGCAACCGGCCATGACGAGCACGGCGCCAAGGCCCGACAGCCACGCCGCCCTGCGGTAGATCTCGCGCTTTTCCATGGTCGACCGACTCCGATTTAACATTCTTGACAAGCTTTCAAGCATCTCAAAAACGGGACGGGCGACGTGTAACCGGATGCAAACATTGATGACAAACGATCACGAAGCCCGCGTCCGCGCATGCTCGATACCGGTAATACGGTCAAATCGGGAAGAACTTGACGCCTGGCGGCGCAATTAGCGCAAAAATTTCCGGGGAACGGGGAAAATTACGCAAGCCTTTCGATGCGCGCACAACGGCGCGGGCGGGCTCAGCGCAGCCGGTCGGCCAGTTCCAGGCAGGCCAGCACGATGCCGACGCACAGGAAAAACAGGTGCAGCGCGATCTTGAACGACACGCCCCACGACGGGTTGGTGCGCATGACGGTCTCCTTGGGTCGATATGCGGCCCATGATCCGGCAATGATCGCGCCCCGAAAATGCGGAAGCGGCGAAGCGGGCCTCAGGCAAAGCCTGAGCCCGCGTCCGCGGTTCCTGCTACCGTATCGCCGATACCCACGACACGCCCCCGCCATGCGCTTCGACCTGACCGACCTGCGGCTCTTCCTGCATACCTGCGAGGCGGGCAGCATCACCGGCGGCGCGGAACGCACGCACATCACGCTGCAGGCCGCGAGCGAGCGCATCCGCGGGATGGAGGACGAGCTCGGCGTGCCGCTGCTGCACCGGACCAAGTCGGGCACGCAGGTCACCGACGCGGGCCGCGCGCTCGAGCATCACGCGCGCACCGTGCTGCAGCAGATCGACCACATGCGCGGCGAGCTGCAGCAATACGGCCAGGGGCTGCGCGGCCACATCCGGCTGCTGTGCAACACCGCGTCGCTCAGCGAATACCTGCCCGACGCGCTCGCCGCGTACCTGCCGCATCATCCGAAGCTGTCGATCAGCGTCGAGGAGCGCTCGAGCCAGGAGATCGTGCATGCGATCCGCAACAAGACGGCGGACGTCGGCATCGTCGCCGATTCGGTCGGGCTCGGCGGGCTCGCGCAGATGCCGTTTCGCGAGGACTGGCTGATCGTCGTCGTGCCGGCCGGCCATCCGCTCGCCGCGCGCGACAAGGTCGCGTTCGACGAGATCGTCGATGCGGACTTCATCGGCCTCACCGACGGCAGCGCGCTGCAGGTACACCTCGCCGACCAGGCGCGGGCGCTCGGCAAGCGGATCCGCTATCGCGTGCAGTTGAAGAGCTTCGACGCGATCTGCCGCGTGATCGAGAGCGGCGTGGGGATCGGGATCGTGTCGCGGCACGCGGCAGCGCGCGCGATGCAGACGATGGACGTGACGATGGTCGAGCTGTCCGATGCATGGAGCCACCGGAAGCTGACACTGTGCGCGCGGTCGTTCGATGCGTTGCCGAAGTACACGCGGGAGTTCGTCGCGTTCCTGTCGGGCGCGGCCGCGCAGGGCTAGCCAGTCGGCGCAGCGGCGCGGGTTCAATGCAGCGCCGACGCCGCCATGTACGCGCCCAGCGCGATCAGCCCGACGAAGAAGCAGCGCCGGAACGCCCGCTCGCTCATCACTTTCCGTGCGGCCTGCCCGCCGAGCATCCCCGCGAGCGCCGGCACGAGTGCCAGCACGGACACGCCGAGATCGACCGCCTGCAGCGCGCCGGTCATCCGCAACTGCAGGCCGAGCGCGATCGTCGACGCGGTAAACGACAGCCCGAGCGCCTGGATCAGGTCGTCCTTCGACAGCCGCAGCGCCTGCAGGTACGGCACCGCCGGCACGACGAACACGCCGGTCGCGGCCGTGACGACGCCGGTCAGGTAGCCGACCACGGCCGACAGCCATCGCTCGTGACGCCCGGGCGCAGGCAGCCGTGCGGCCGCGAGCCCCCAGCCGCCATACGCGGCCAGCACGACGCCGAGCGCGGCGTGCGTCCATCCGTTGCCGGACGCAAGCGCCGGCAGGCCGCCCGTCAGCGTGCCGATCGTCAGCCCCGCGAGCAGCGGCCACAGCCGGCGCAGCAGCGGCCCGAACCACGGGCCGAGCCACAGTTGCCAGACATTGGTGACGAACGACGGCACGAGCAGCACGCTCGCCGCGGCCGACGGCGGCATCGCGAGCGTCAGCAGCCCCATTGCGATCGTCGGCAGTCCGAGGCCGATCATGCCTTTGACCGCACCGGCCAGCAGGAACACCAGCACGATGATCGTCGTCGTATCGAGTTGCATGAGCGCGCGTTCCGTTCGGGTGAATACGGCGCGATCGTGAACCGCCGGCCCGCCGCGCGCCATCTGGTTTTGCCTGAGGCTGGCTCGGGCTGGCGCGGCGGGGGCCGGGCGGCACGATGGGCGGCGCCCGGCGGCAGTGAGGCCGCCAGCCGACGGCTGCTCACCCCTTGTGAGCCGCCCCTCGCCCCTGCTCGCTGTCGAGGTGCGCCATCTGTGCGGCCGGATAACGGTCGCCGGCCACCGCCCCGGCGGGCACCGCCGCTTCGATGCGGGCGAGATCATCGACCGTTAGTTGCATCGCAAGCGCCGACAGCGCGTCCTGCAGTTGCGTGCGCTTGCGCGCGCCGATCAGCGGCACGATGTCGTCGCCGCGCGTCAGCGCCCACGCGATCGCGACCTGCGCCGGGTTGCTGCCCTTCTCGTCCGCGATCGCCCGCAGCGCTTCGACCAGCGCGAGGTTGTGCGTCAGGTTCTCGCCCTGGAAGCGCGGGCTTGCCGCGCGGAAATCGCGCCCCACTTCCCGCGCCGCCGTCCAGCGCCCGCTCAGCAGCCCGCGCGACAGCACCCCGTATGCGGTCACGCCGATGCCGAGTGCGCGGCAGGCCGGCAGGATCTCGGCCTCGATGTCCCGCGACAGCAGCGAATACTCGATCTGAAGATCGGCGATCGGCGCGACGGCCGCCGCGCGGCGCACGGTGTCCGCGCCGACCTCCGACAGCCCGATCTGCCGCACGTACCCGGCCTTCACGAGATCGGCGATCGCGCCGACGGTGTCCTCGATCGGCACCGCCGGATCGATCCGGGCCGGCCGGTAGATGTCGAGATAGTCGGTGCCGAGCCGCTTCAGCGAATACGCGACGAAATTCCGGATGGCCGCCGGCCGCGCGTCGTAGCCGACGAAGGTGCCCGCCGGATCGCGCAGCGCGCCGAACTTCACGCTGATCACGACCTGCTCGCGCGTCCTGCCGCGCAGCGCGTCGCGGATCAGCATCTCGTTGTCGCCCATCCCGTAGAAATCGCCGGTGTCGAGCAGCGTGATGCCGTGGTCGAGCGCCGCGTGCAGCGTCGCGATGCTCTCCGCGCGGTCGGCCGGCCCGTACAGGTCCGACATGCCCATGCAGCCGAGCCCGATGGCCGACACCCGCGGGCCCGAGCGGCCCAGTTGACGCAGTTCCATGTCCGTTTCCTCGAAGTGGTGAGTGGATGGACCGCATTCTGGCGAGATCCCGGCTGGTGATAAACGCGAAAGACTCCACCAAACCATTCGACGCTGATTAACAATGGAGGCTGTCCAATCCGCCCCACCCCCGCCTCGCATGGATCATCTGCACGCAATGCGCATCTTTGCGCGCGTCGCCCATCTGGGCAGCTTCACGAAAGCGGCCGAGCAGCTCCAGCTGCCGCGCCCGACGGTGAGCAACGCCGTCCAGTACCTCGAGAAACACCTGAAGATCCGCCTGCTGCAGCGCACGACGCGGCGCGTCGCGCTGACCGCCGAGGGCACGGCCTACTACGAGCGCTGCGTGCGGCTGCTCGCAGATCTCGATGACGCCGAGACCTTGTTCGAGGACGCCGGCGCGTCGCCGCGCGGCGTGATCCGCGTGGACCTGCCCGAGCGTTTCGCGCTGAACGAGGTGATCCCGGCGCTGCCGGCGTTCCATGCGCGCTACCCGGACCTGCGGGTGGTGATCAGCACGACCGATCGCTTCGTCGACCTGGTGGCCGACGGCATCGACTGCGCGGTGCGGGTCGGCGCGCTGTCGGACACGTCGCTCGTCGCGCGGCGCCTCGGCGAGCTGGCGCAGGTCAACTGCGCGTCGCCGGCGTATCTCGCGCGCCACGGCACGCCGCGCTCGCCCGACGACCTGCCAGAACACGTCGCGGTCGGCTATTTCTCGAGCCGCACGGGCCGCGAGCTCGACTGGGAATATGCGGACATGGATACCGGCGAGATGCACGCGGTGAAGATGCGCAGCATCGTGTCGGTCAACAGTTCGCAGGCGTACCTGGCCTGCTGCCTCGCCGGGCTCGGAATGATCCAGGCGCCGCGCGACAGCCTCGACGGGCCGCTCGCGGACGGCTCGCTCGTCGAGGTGCTGCCGGAATGGAATGCGGCGCCGCTGCCGGTGTCGGTGGTGTTTCCGCATGGCCGGCATCTTGCGCCGCGCGTGCGGATCTTCGTCGACTGGCTCGCGCAGACGATCGGGCGGACGCGCCCGCCCGGCTGACGGGCGTCGGCACGCCTGCGCCGGCGATCAGAACTTGTGGCGGATCGCCGCGCGCACCGCGAACTGGTTCGACGACGACGACGGGCCGTCGGTGCCGACTACGTAGCCGCCGTCGGCGGCCGTGCCGGTGCGGTCGCCGGCGACCTTCTGCCATGCGCCCTGCAGGTACACGTCGGTGCGCTTCGACAGGCTGTAGTCGGCCATCACGCCCACCGTGTGGTACTTCGGCTTGAACGAGCCGGCCGCGGCGTCGAACTTGCCGTCCGTGAAGACGTACTGCGCGCCGAGGAAGAAATCGGGCGTGAGCTGGTACTTGCCGTTGACCTCGAAGTTCTGGAACTTCGTCGCGGTCAGTCCGAGGCCCGAGAACGTCGACGCGGGCAGGTAGACGGTCGACACCGGATTCTTCACGTCGGTCTTCGTGTACACGAAGCCGACCGTCGCCGGGCCGAACGTGTAGTTGATGCCGCCGCCGAAGATGCGCAGGCGGTCGGCGACGAAGTTCGCGTCGTCGGCCGCGATCGCGCCCGCGTTGCCGATCCCGGGGCTGTTCGCCTGCAGGTAGGCCGCGGCGACCTGCAGGCCGGCCAGCGAATATTGCGCGCCGATGCTGTACTGGCGGTTGTTCGCGAAGCCGGTGCTGTTGCTGAAGCTGTACGTACCGCCGAGCGTCAGGCCGTTCCAGTCCGGGCTCGCATACTTCACCGTGTTGTTGACGCGGAACGAGTTGTCGGTGTTGTCGTTGTCGAACGGATGCGAGAACAGCGTGCCGCCCCAGTTGCCGTTCGCGGTCAGCGGCGCGAGATAGTCGACGAGCGCGTCGTACTGGCGGCCGAACGTCAGCGTGCCGAAGCGCGACTCCGACAGGCCGACGAACGCCTGCCGGCCGAACATGCGGCCGCCCTGGTTGAACCGGCCGTTGTTCACGTCGAAGCCGTTTTCGAGCACGAAAATCGCCTTCAGCCCGCCGCCCAGGTCCTCCGAGCCGCGCAGCCCCCAGCGGCTGCCCTGCGCATAGCCGCTCGCGAGCTGGTAGTTGGTCTTGCCGAGGCCGCCCACGTTGACGTTGTTCGTGTAGTTGAAGCCCTCGTCGATCAGGCCGTACAGCGTCACGCTGTTTTGCGCGAACACCGGTGCGGCGAAGGCGGCCAGCGCGGCGGCGGAAAGGACGTGCTTCTTCATGGCGAATCTCCAGAACCGGGAGTCGGGGCGCTCGTGCGGGGCGCCCGGTTGTTGGTCTTGTATGGCCCGATCGGCGGGCGGCGCGGGGTGGCACGCCGCGCAATGGTCAAAATGGTGTCACGACGCAATCCAAACGTCCATCGGGGCGCGGCACCCGCGCGCAAAGCGTTGCGCCCTTCCAACTGGCCCCATTGTCCCGGTTGCCGGGCGGGCCTTGCGGGCCGTGGCTGGCAGATATGCCATTCACGTAAACCCTGAACCGGCCACTTCGGTGGCACAATGCGCCTCCTGTCGACAATTCTTCACGAAGTCATGCCTGACCCCGATTCACGCGCGGTGCGTGCCGGCCGCGCGCGCGGCGCTCGCCGGGAGGCGCGCCGATGAGCCCCGCCCGGCCCGGCCGCTACGCCGAGCTCGATTTCTTCCGCGGCCTCGTGCTGCTCGTCATCGTCGTCGACCACATCGGCGGCAGCATCCTGTCCCGTGTCACGCTGCATGCGTACGCGCTGTGCGACGCCGCCGAAGTATTCGTGTTCCTCGGCGGCTTCGCGACCGCGATCGCGTACAACTCGCTCGCCGAGCGCCACGACGAGGCCGCCGCGCGCCAGCGCTTCATCCGCCGCGCGTTCGAGATCTACCGCGCGTTCCTCGTCACCGCGGGCCTGATGCTGCTGATCACCGCGGCGCTGAACGCGTTCGCGATCGACGGCCCGAACATGCCGACCAACGATCTCGACGGCCTGATCCACAAGCCGCTCGCCGCGCTGCGCGACATCCTGCTGTTCCGGCGCCAGCCGTACCTCGCGTCGGTGCTGCCGATGTACGCGTTCTTCGCGCTGCTCGTCCCGCTCGCGCTGCCGCTCGCGCGCAGCCAGCCGTGGCTGCTGCTCGCGTTCAGCGCGTCGCTGTGGTTCGCCGCGCCGCACGCCGCGCATTTCCTGCCGACCGTCGAGGGCGCGCCATGGGACTTCAATCCGTTCGCGTGGCAGCTGCTGTTCGTGCTCGGCGCGGTCTCGCGCTGCCAGCCCGTCTACCAGACGCTCGCGCCGAAGCCGCAGGGCTGGCTGCTGACCGCCGCGTCGCTCGCGATCGTCGCGGCGGGCGCGTACTACCGGCTGCGCATCGAGCCGTTCCCGACCGATCCGTCGATCAAGCAGAACCTCGGCGTGCTGCGGCTCGTGAACTTCCTCGCGATCGCGTGGCTCGCGGCCAAGCTCGTGCACCTCGGCTGGATGAAGAAGGTGGCGCACGCCATGCCGTGGATCGGCACGATCGGCCGCCAGGGCCTGCTGTGCTTCGTCGCCGGCACCGGCATCTCGCTCGCGGTGGATTCGCTGCTGTACCAGGCGACCGAAGGCTACCTCGACGTGCCGCTCGGGCTGGCCGCCGACGTCGGCGCGATGGGCCTGCTGTACCTCGTCGCCAAGCTCTACGCGCCGCTGATGTCGCGGCTGCCGTTCCGCACGCGGCGCTGAACCGCCGCGCGACCGTCATCCGCCGCTGCTACGATAGGCGACGATACTCCTCACCCCGCTCGACATGCGCCGATTTTCCTTCCTGCTTGCCGCCGCGCTGACCATCGGCTTCGCCGAATCCGCCGCATCCTCCCCGCCCGCCCAGCCGGCCCAGGTCGCCCCGATCAGCGACGACAGCAGCGTCGCGATGCGCACGTTCCGTTCGTCGTCGCTGCAGCGCGACTGGTCGTACACGGTCTACCTGCCGCCGCGCTACAACCCGGAAGGCGCGCGCTACCCGGTGCTGTACCTGCTGCACGGCAACGCAGGCAACGCGAACGACTGGATCACGCAGGGCCGCCTGCAGACCACCGCCGATACGCTGATCGAGCGGCACGACATCCCGCCGGTCGTCATCGTGATGCCGCAGGGTGGCACCGACTGGTACGTCGACCGCAAGGAACGGATGCAGAGCGCGTTCCTCAACGACCTGCTGCCGGACGTCGAGGCGCATTTCGCGGTGTCGAACCAGCGCGCGGGCCGCGCGATCGGCGGCGTGTCGATGGGCGGCTTCGGCGCGCTGCGCTTCGCGCTGCTCGAGCCGGGCCTGTTCTGCGGCGCGATGCTGCTGAGCCCCGCGATCTACGCGAACGAGCCGCCGCTCAATTCCGCGGCGCGCTACGTGGGCGTGTTCGGCGACAAGCAGTTCGACTCGCGTGTCTGGCATGAACTCAACTACCCGGCGCTGCTGCGCGGCTATTTCGCGCGGAGCTGGCGCGTGCCGATGTTCATCGCCGCCGGCGACGACGACCTGACGATCCAGGCCGAATCGAGCTTGCTGTATACGCAGCTGCGCCGCGCGCAGAACCCGGCCGAGCTGCGCATCGTCGACGGCGGCCACACGTGGGACGTGTGGCGCGGCATGATCGCGCCGGCGCTCAGGTATACGCTCGATTGCGTGAAGTAAGCCGCCCGGGCGCACTATTGCGCGCCCGGGCGGGTGGCGCGGGCCGGCCCGGCGAAGGGCCGGCCGCGTCATGCCGAAGCGTCCACGGCCGGACGCAACGGTTCGCCGAGCCGGGTCACACCGGATCGATCCGGTGCAGCGCCCGCTGGTACATCGGCCTGCGCACCTCCGCATAGAAGCCGATATTCGTGCGCAGCCGCGCGACGTCCTCATCCGTCAGGACGCGAACGACCTTGGCGGGCGCACCGAGGATCAGCGATCGCTCGGGAAACACCTTGCCCGCCGTGACGACCGCGCCCGCCCCGACCAGGCATTGACGGCCGATCACCGTGCCGTCGAGCACCACCGCCTGGATCCCGATCAGCGAGCCCTCGCCGATCGTGCATCCATGCAGCACGGCCTGGTGGCCGACCGTCACGTGTTCGGCAATCGTCAACGGGCACCCCGCGTCCGTATGCAGCACGGCCCCGTCCTGGATGTTGGTGCCCGCGCCGACGACGATCGGCTCGGTGTCGCCGCGCACGATCGCGCCGAACCAGACGCTCGAATCGGCGCCCAGCCGAACGTCGCCGACAATCGACGCCGTATCCGCGACGAACGCGCTCGCATGGATGGTGGGCACGCGCTCACCCAATCGATAGATAGCCATCGAATATTCGCTCCGTCATGCGCGTGTCGAATGCGACGTACGCGGCCTGGCGACCGGCAGGCCGAGCATGTCCCGCACCTCGGCGGCGGTTTGCACCGTGACGCCCCTGGCCAGCAGGTCTTCGCGCAGCATGCGCACCTGCTCCCAGGTGCCGCGCGCCTTGCGCACGCCGCCCGGAACCCGGTTGTCGAGCACGGTCAGGCCGTCTTCCAGCCCGATGCGCACGCCGTCCAGGCGCAACGCGTGCGCGAGATCGGCCAGTATCGCCTGCAGCGGCCCCGGCAACAGAAGCGAGACGAGCGATGACGGAAAGCCGTCGCGCAGCCGTGCGACCACCGGGCTCAGCTGTTCGACCGCGAGATCGATCGCGCGCTGCCGCGCCGGCGCGTCGCCGGCCGCCACGCAGCGGGCGATTTCCTGGCGGACGTCGGGCGCGATCAGCGAATCGTCCTCCACGTCCCCGCTGACCGGATCGCGACGGTACTGGTCGACGCCGGCCACCAGCATGAACAGCACGGGCCGGCCGGTCGCTTCGAGGAACGCGCGGTAAAGGGTGGTCGCGTTGTCGATGATCGTGTGATTGAAGACTTCCACCTCGGGGCGCGTGCCGACCCGCTGGAAATGCGCGAACTGCTCGGCCAGGAAATCCGGCGCGTTGTCGTAACCGCCGCCGCCCTGGAAAATCACCGCGGCCGGGCTCAGCGACGCAACTTCGGGCACCGCGGCCTCGCCGTAGGATTTCAGGTGAGCGCGCCGCAGCGTGCTGCGCGAGCCTTGACGATCGCCCCGCACGCTCGTCGACAGATTCAGGATCGCCGTCGTATCGACGTTCCGCACCGCCGGCACGATCGCGTCGTAGTGGTCCACGACGATCTGGTTGCGCTGCGTGCCGACCGTGACGGCGCCCAGCCCGGGGATCTCGAGCGACGTGCGGTCGCCGAGTTCACGCGTGTGCAGGTGCACGACCGCCGCGCCTTCCTGGATCGACCGGACGGTTTCGTCGACGATTGCATCCGGCGTGATCGGCAGGACCGGCGAGCGCCCCTTGCCTGCTTGCCAGTAGCCGGCGCCGCATGCACGCCAGCCGGATGTTTCGAGTTTCGCCAGCAGCGCCGGACAATCCTCGCGAATCGACTCGATCAGCGCAGGCGGCACATAGCTGTGCAGCTTCGCGTGATGCCAGACGAGATCGCCGCGCTCGTCGGCCACCCATCCATACGTCGTCAATTGCAGCACGATGCGCCTGACGAGCTCGACCGACGACAGCGCCGCCAGCCATTCGCGCGGAATGACGGCGCTGCCGGATGCCGACACCGGTGGCGGATGCCACGCCCGATCGCGGTGAGTCCACCCCATTTCCTCCAATGCATGGCGCGCGACAGGCGGGTTTGGTAGTTCTGCTAAAAAACGATCTGCAAGAGAAAAACCGTGTCCTGATTCGATCAACCATCCGCCGGCGGGAACGGCTTCCCAGCCGTCCGATCGCAAACGCGCGACGATTTTCTCGGCTTCGTCCGAGTCGAATAACGGGTGAATAAGACCGGACGGAATAAAGGTCGGTTCGAGCGGATCGAGCCATTTCGGGACAGCCCCGGTAGGAGCGGCCGTAATGTACATACGTGTCATGGGCAATCTTCCTGTTGGATGAGAAGAAATACATGAAGCAACGTTGCTTACGATCAGCTTATAGCAATTGAAATTTAATACAAGGCTTATGAAGGTAAATTGACTGGAATTTGAAAGAAACAATCAGATGATGTTGAAATGATTTGATTGATTATTCTTGAACCGCCGAAATTGTTTAAATCAATTGAAAACTCCGGCAATTTGCAGATGCGCTTGTATCGCAATCATCGCGAGAAAAAACATGCACCCGGAATGTTCATGCGTTTTTCGAGAGCCGCTGCCGGTTTCGATTCGAGATCGGGGCACGGTCTTCCGAGAGCGCGGAGCTGCCCGGTCACCGCCGGGCAGCATGCCGATGCCGCCAACTTAGGCCCCCGCTCCCCGAACGCCGCCGATCGATAGAAAAATATTCCACGAAAGGCCCAATTTCCAGCCAAGTTTGGATCCTTTTTCCTGGTCGGTCACCGTATCATTTCCTGCATTGCGAAGGGGCCAGTGAAGGATATGAGCGAGAACAACACATTGCATTACCTCGACTACGCAGCGACGACGCCGGCCGATCCGCGCGTGATCGAGTCGATGGTCGCCTGTCTCGGCGCGGACGGCGCGTTCGGCAACCCGGCGTCGAGTTCGCATGCCGCGGGCAGGCAGGCGCGGGCGAAGGTGGAACGGGCGCGCGCACAGGTTGCCGCGCTCATCGGCGCGGATGCGGACGAAATCGTCTGGACGTCGGGCGCGACCGAATCGAACAACCTGGCGCTCAAGGGCTATGCGGATGCCGCCGTCGAGAAGCGTCACCTGATTACGAGCCGCATCGAACACAAGGCCATTCTCGACACGATGGCCAGCCTGTCGAAGCAAGGCATGTCGGTCACCTGTCTCACGCCGACGTCCGACGGCGAAATCACGGCCGACGCCGTGGCCGCGGCGATCGGCCCGGACACCGGCCTCGTGTCGCTGATGCTCGTGAACAACGAGATCGGCACCCTCACGGACATCGGCGCGATCGCCCGGGTCGTGCACGCCGCCGGCGCCCTGCTCCACGTCGACGCGGCGCAGGCGCTCGGCAAGACCCCGATCGATGTGCGCGCGCTCGGCATCGACATGATGTCGATGTCGGCGCACAAGTTCTATGGGCCCAAAGGGATCGGCGCGCTGTTCGTGCGCCGGGACATCGCGGATCGAATCGCGCCGCAAATGCACGGTGGCGGACACGAGCGCGGCTTGCGTTCGGGCACGCTTGCGACCCACCAGATCGTCGGCATGGGCACCGCGTGCGAGCTGGCCGCCGAAGGACTCGAGACAGAAGCGGCGCGGATTGCCGTGCTCAGCACGCGGTTGAAGGACGGCGTGCTGGCGCTCGGCGACGTCACGCAGAACGCGGCCGCGGCGCGGCGCATCCCGCATACGTTGAGCCTGACCGTCACCGCACCGGGCTTCTTCCCGTTCATGCTGGGCGATGCGCTCGCCGTGTCGTCGACTTCGGCGTGCAACTCGGCCGCCGGCACGCCGTCCCACGTCCTCACGGCCATCGGGCTGGATGCGGAATCGGCGGGCCGCACCGTCCGGATCAGCGTCGGACGCTTCACGACGGAACAGGACATCGACTTCGCGATCGCCTGCTTCCGGCACGCGATCGAGCAGTGCCGGTCGAGCGCATCGAGCGGGTTGACGGCGTCGCGCCAGATCACGCCGGATGATTTGAAAGCGATTCGCAGCGCGGGCTTCCGCGCCGTGATCTGCAACCGGCCCGATGGCGAGAGCGCCGATCAGCCGGCGTTCGAGGAGATTGCAGCCGCGGCCCGTGAGCTTGGGCTCGACGCGCGATACCTCCCGGTCGAATCCGATCAGATCGGCGACGCGCAGGTCGATGCGTTCGGCGCGATGGTCGATGCGCTGCCGAAGCCGGTTCTTGCGTATTGCGGAAGCGGCAAGCGGGCCGGGATGCTGTGGAGTCGGCTGGTGGCGCGGCGGATGGCGTGATGGCGTGATGGCGCGGTGAGCCAGTTCAGACGAGCTTGAGACGGATATCGTAGGTCACGCGTGCTCCGCGACTGCCAGTCAATCAAACCCCAAAGAACGCCAACCCCGCGATCACGATGCCAATCGCGGCCGCGCCAATCGACAGGCCCTGCATCCATGACCGCCGCGTGAGGATCGTGATCGCCGCCAGTGCGATCGAGATCTGGAAGACGGTCGTCGCCTGCGACCATCGATGGTGTCGGTGCATCCGCTCCTCGCTCGCGGCGTTGTTCTTCTCGACTTCCTTTTCGAGCGCCTCGGCACGTGCCCGGATCGGCTCCTTGTCGGCGCGGTATCTCGCGGCATCCGTCTCGAACCGCTTTCGCTGCGGCGACGCCTCCGGGCTCAACGCCGCGCCGAGCTCGGCGAGGTTCTGCTTATTGCCCTTCGCCTGATAGTAGGCCCACTGGTTCGCAGCCTCGGTTTTCCGGATCGCGGCGTCATTCTTGTAGAGCAGCGCGAAGCTCTCGTCAGCACCGCTCTGATAGGCAGATATCGCGCCGAAGCAGGCAAGCACGGCCGTCAGCACCGCGATGCGCGACGTACCTTGATCGCCACCATGAGCCGCGTGATGTTCCACCGCATGGTCGTGAGGGCCATGAACTTCGAATTCTTCAGACATCCTTGGCATCCGCGTGATACGCGGTCTCTCGGGATAATGCGGCGATTATCCGGTAGTTGGGCGAAGTCGAGCAACGTCCGAACCACACGATCAGCTCAACATTCGACGCCCCAGGAAACGAACGCGCGTGCGTTACAGCAGCGGCCCCAATTTGCGCGCCGGCCGACGCGCGCTTCGACGCGTTCTCCTGCGCCTGCTCGTCGAGATTGAAGGTCGCGGGAATGAAGCGCTCACGCAGCCCGATCACCGTGTTCAGCACCTCCATCGCGGGGCACGACGAACACGGTCAACGCGCCAGTCTGCGGATCGGCGCGAAAATAGCTTTTCGCGATGCCGTCGAACGCATCGAAGTGCTGGTGCGGCAGGCTGACGAAGCCGACGTGGCGCGCGCGGAAATCCGCCAGCGCGTCCTCGCTCATTGCATCGATCCGCTGGAGCACGTTCGCGCCGATCGCACGAGGCAGGCGGACAGGTTTCTTCGTGACGCGGAAAGCGAATCGCCCGACGCCATGCGTCGGGTGAGGAAGAAGACCGCGGCGCGAAAGTCTCGATGACTTCGCCGGCGACCGTGCCGGTTCAGCGCGACTCGAACGACGGCGCGGCGCCCTCGTCGGACGATCCGTTCGCATGACGGATACAGCGCGTGACCACGTTGACCGCGCGTCCGAGCGGCATACCGACGAGCATGCCCCAGACCGCGAATGACAGAATCGCGAAGGTTCCGGTGGCGGCCCACGGCCGCGACGTGGCGATCGCGTCATGAATGAACGTCTCGGCAACGAAGGTCAGGAGCAGCGTGGCCAGCAGGCTCGCGTCACCGGGCAGACGCACGAGCATGCCTTCGGGCCCGGTCCTGAACTGCAGCCGCCAGCGGCGCGCGTGGAACCAGCCGCCCGTCGCGCCCAGCGCGAGCGCGGCCAGCGCGGCCGCGTAGGCATCGCCTCCCGCCTGCGGAAACAGGTGGCCGAGGCTCGACAGGCCGAGCCCGACGAACACGATCGGAAACAGGATCGGACGCACGGGCCGGACTTCGCGCGCGAAGCAGCGCGTCACGCCGATATAGGCGAGCCCGCAGAACAACACGTAGACGTAGGCCGGGAGATGTTGCATGGGGTACCTGATCGAGAGCGCCGCGCGCGGCGGATATGCCGACGACTATAGCGGCCGGAAAGTCCGCCTGCCGCGCTTTGCGACGAACGGTGGGAATTGGCCGATGAACGGCGCCTGCGTCCGGCGAATGTCCGTGCGGGGCCGCTTCGTCGTCGCGCCAGCCCACGCGCGCTGCTGCATTACAACAACCCGACGACGCGTCGCATCTACGCTGGCTGCGTGCGCGAATCGAGGCCGCCGCGCATGCGTCGCGGCCGCTCGCCAGTGGTGACGCTGCCGCGAATTACGTTACCATCGCCGCCATCCGCACTCGCTCGCAGCCATGCAAAGCAGGCTCCTCCCGTTCCTGTCGTCCGCGCCCCATGCCGGCCTAGTGCATCGAGGCCGATCGCTGCTGGGCCTCTTGGTTTTCAACTCCGGTGTCGGGCTGATGTTCTGGGCCACCCGCCGCAATGAGGTGCTGCTCCCGTATCTGGTCGTCGCGAACGGCATCGGTTTCAGCGCGACGCTGCTCAGTGTCGCCGCCGACAAGCTCGTGCGCGGCAAGCTGGCGCTGGTGCCGAAGATCCTGATCGTCGCGCCGGCCAGCGTGTTCATCGGTTTCGAGATCGCGGCCTCGACGATCGGGCACGTTCCGCACCTGATCGGACATGCGGGCGTCAAGGTATGGCTGGCCTACGGCTCGTCGTTCGTCGTCGCCGGTGCGGCCTGCGCATTTGTCTCGGTGTTCGTGCAGGCCGCGCGCATACGCGCGTCGCTCGAAACGCAGCGGCGCGAGGCCGCCGAGGCGCGCCAGGCCGAAACGGCCGCGCGGCTCGCGCTGCTGCAGGCCCAGATCGAGCCGCATTTCCTGTTCAACACACTGGCGAACGTGCAAAGCCTGATCGAGCGCGATCCGGCCCGCGCCACGACGATGCTCGACAGCCTGAACCGCTATCTGCGCGCGAGCCTGAGCCGCACGCGCGAGGCCGCCTCCACCCTGGAAGAAGAACTGGAACTGGTCGAGGCGCTGCTGAAAATCGCGACGATCCGGCTCGGCGAGGAACGCCTGCGCTATGCGATCGACGTGCCGGCCGCGCTGCGCGCCTTGCCGCTGTCGCCGCTCCTGCTGCAGCCCCTCGTCGAGAACGCGCTGCTGCACGGCATCGAGCCGTCGGTCGACGGCGGCGAGGTGCGCATTCGCGGCACGTGCGACAGCGACCTGCTCGTCCTGAGCGTGAGCGACACGGGCGTGGGACTCGGCAACGGCGGCACGAAGCTGCACGGCGGCGTGGGGCTCGCGAACGTTCGCGCGCGGATGATCAGTCTTTATGGCGAGCGCGGCCGCGTGTCGGTCGGCGCGAATGCCGACGCCATGCGGAGCGTGACCGCAACCTTGCAGATTCCGATCGCCTGATATGCCGACCGCCCTGATTGCCGACGACGAACCCAACCTGTCCGCGGAGCTTGCCGCGCGCCTCGCGCCGCTGTGGCCTGAGCTCGAGATCGTCGGGATGCCTCGCAACGGCGTGGACGCACTCGCCGAGCTGAATGCGAAGCGACCGGATTTCGCTTTCCTCGACATCCGGATGCCGGGTATCGACGGCCTGAAAATCGCGAGTCTCGTGCCGCACGTGCACGTCGTGTTCGTGACGTCCTACGACGAGTATGCGGTCCGGGCGTTCGACCAGTCGGCGATCGACTATTTGCTGAAACCGGTGACCGACGAACGCCTGCTGCGCTGCATCGTCAAGCTTCAGCGCGGCGGCCCGGCACCCGTCGACACCGCCCTGCTGGCGAACGCGCGCGAGCAGCGGGATGTCGCACCGATCCGCTGGCTGACCGTGGGCCTCAGGGACACGACGCGGCTCGTGTCGGTGGACGAGGTGCTGTACTTCCAGGCCACGGACAAATATACAGAGGTCGTGACCGCAGGCGAGCGGCACGTGATCCGCACGCCGCTCAAGGACATGCTGCAGCGGCTCGATCCCGAGCGCTTCGCGCAGGTGCATCGCGGCGTCATCGTCGCCTATGCGGCCATCGATCACATCGAACGCGATCTGCTCGGCCGGCTGCGTATCCATTTGCGCGGGAACAACGACGTCCTGCCCGTCAGCCGCGCGTGCGCGGGCCTCTTCAAGCAGATGTGACGCTCGGCGTCCCGTCTCAGCTCAGGTCACCCCCAAACCTATTGAAACCAGCCTGACTCAAGCTGGCCACGCGGGGATATGGGGAAAGCCAGCCCGGCACGCATGTCCGCCAGGCACGAGCCGCCGCGCGTGAGCAGCGCGAATGGTGCCTGCGCCTCCCGCATCTTTTCGACCATCCCCAAGGCACACGTCAACCGGGCACGACGCGCGCCAGCCATTCGCCCACGCTCTCCGCCACGTGCTCGCGCTCGGGACTGTCGTGCCACACGCGGATCACCTGCCCGATCCGGCCGCCCTCGTCCGGGTCGAGATCGATGCACAGATGATCGCCGCTGCCGTTGTGCGTGAGCGGTATCCATTTCAGGTTGTACCAGTCGCCGCGAATGCCCGGCTCCGGCTCGCCCTCACAGTCCGCCAAATCGCCGCGCGCAACCAGTTCGTGCCAGATGGACCACTGCGCGAGGATCTGCCGAGCGGACAGCAGCGTCTCGCCCGCAAACGGTTCGGTACGCCCGGCTTCCTGTCCGTCGTGCAACCGCAAGCTCTCGCGCCACGCCTCCGGCAACGCCACGCCCAGCCCCGCCTCGAGCGCGCGCAAATCCTCGTCGCTCGCCGGACCGCGGAACGGCTCCGGCGCATCGGCCGGCAGCGTGCGCCTCCATGCGTCTAGACGCGACCAGGCTGCCGCGATCGTGTCGTGCGGAGATGGTGCGGCGGCGCCTGGCGCATCCGCTCGCGTTGCATCAGAGGCGGCCGTGTGCGATGCGTCCACCGCTGAAGATCGAACCGCTTGCGTGTCCTCCACCGCGGCGCGCGCAGCCCGCACCGGCCGGCGCGACTGGTCGAGCCGCATGAACAGTACCGGCGAGCCCGCTGCCAGCGGCGTCGCGCCCGACTCGATCGCGACGAGCGCATCGGCTCCGGCGAGGGCGCCGAACGCATCGGCCCGCTCGCCCGCTTGCGGCGTCACGACCGGCTCGCCCGTCGCACCCGCCGCAAGCGTCGCCCAGCGGAGATCATTCAGCATCGGATCACGCGATGTCGGCGCGCCAAGTACACCCATCTCCCAGTACGGCCCCGGCACGTCGACAAATTCCAGCAGATCGATCAGCCGACGCAGGATCGTGTGCGCGAGGATCGCGACGTCGCCGGGATAGCCCGGCAGATTGACGAGCGTCGCCTGGTCGAAATAGGTGACGACGCGCGACCCGCGCGGCCGGCCCGCTGCATCGGTCAATTCGAACGTCCGGCGCTGCGCCGGCGAACGGTCCTCGCTGCGGCCGAAATTGAAGCGCGCGCCATGCACCTGCGGCAGCGTCACGCGCGCCTCGCCGACCGGAAACACCGGCAACCGGTTCAGCGCGGCATCCTGGTGCGGCGCCTCCGCCAGCACCCCGGTGCCGACCAGCAGGTCGTAGCGCTGCACGAGCTCGGCAAGCTGGCGGCGAAACGCCAGCTCGGCATCGCGGGACTCCAGCGGCGGCAAGGTCATGTCGGGCGGCGCGACGTATTCGAGCGACGCGTCGTAGCCCCACTGCTTCAGGAGCGCGCACAGATAGGGGCCGTTCGCGTCGGGACGCTGCCACGGCTGCCGCTCGCCGGCTGGCGGCACGAGGTCGTAGCTCGCGACGACCACGCACACGCGCGGCCGCCGGCTGACCTCGACGGTACGCACGCCTGCGGCGATCAGCAGCGCCTGCTGCTCCGCGCCAATGCGCTGCCCCTTGTCGAGCAGCAGCGCATCACATGCGTAATCCGCGCCACGCGCGATCACACCCTCCCCTTCGACCGGCGGCGCGTCAAGGTCGAGGCGCGCATGCTGCTGCCCGTCGGGCGCGCGATTGCGCGAGCGCGGCACCACGGTGTCCGCATGCGCCGGCAACGGCGCGAGCGCGGGCAGCCATTCGGCATCGCCCGCCGACAGCGTGCGCGCCGCCGGATCGCCGCCGCGATGAATCAGGACCGGATATTGCAGGCGCACATTCAGTGTCGCCGGCCGCGCGGGCGATGCGTGTGCAGCGTCACCCGCGCGCAGCGCATAGCCTTCGATCGCCGCGAGCGCAAGCCGCGGCAGCGCGTCGGGCGCGGTCACGGCCTGCGCGAGCACGCGTCCGCATGCGTGCTCGACCGGCACGGTCTCGACGCGCATGCCGCCCGGCACGGCGTCGGCGCAACGGCGATAGGCGTCGGCCAGCCATGCCGGCATCGGTAAAAGGTCGTTCGTCATCGTCATGTCAATACAGTACGGGCGCGCGCATCGTCGGCAAGCAGCCCGATGATGCGCGCGGTCGGTCAGATGCAGCGTCGCGAATCAGTGCCGCTTCGACGCGGGCGAAGCACCGCCCGGTTCGACGTCGACGTAGAACTCGTCGCCGTCAAGCACGCGCTGCGCGCGGAAAAAATCGCCGAGAAACGCGCCGGCGCGACGGTTGTCGCTAGGATCGATGCGCCTGACCGAGAACCTTCCGCTCGCCGCGCCCTGATGGGTTGCCGCGAACGGATACTCATCGCAATCGCAACCGCTCGGCGTTTCGTTGGAATCGCCGGTGAACGTGCATTGTCCGGTGACCTGGCCGTACTTCGCAATGCACTGTTCCTTGGACGTAGTGCGATTGCTGGCGCGCAGCGTTGCGTCGCGGGTGCGCGTGAGCGCCCGCGAGTCCGATCCCGGCAGGATCGTACCGTCGTCACGCGGCACGAAGTTGCCCGGCAGCCCTTGCGCCTGCGCCTCCTTGATGTGCTTCGCGGATTCGTCGACATCCGGGTTGTCGGTCTTGACCGAGCGCATCACCGCCGGCGCCTTCGAGTAGACGCATCCCTGCGTGCCGGATTTCGCGAAGTCGACGTCACAGCGCAAATCGGGCACGTAGCTCATGCCCGAATGCGAGGTCAAGCTCGAACCATTCTCGAACGAGTCGCCGGTCTTCACGATCCGGTACTCCACATACGGGCGCACATACAGCGGATTGCCCTCTTTCATGTTCGGCGTGATGGTGACGATCGTTTCGTTGGAGAGGCCACCCGGCATGAGGCCTACGCCGGCGCTCGGCGACACGGTGCACTGCGACCCGCACTCGATAACCGGCTTGATCTGCAGCCCGCCGCCATTGCCGGACAGGGTCGTCGTGCGGAACCGGAACCGGATCTGCCACGACAGCTGGTTGAGCGGATTGTCCGAATAGGTGTAGGCCTCGATGCGGACCCTGCCGGTTTCGCTGTTGTCGTCTCCAATCAGCACCCGGTCGAAGGCCTCTGACTTCTGGCAATGCGAACCGCGACTGAGCAGGGAGTTTTCGCTCGTGTCCTGGAATACGGACGTGCAAATGGGCGACACGTCGGGCGCGCCCCCCGCTTGCGCCGGAGACATGAATAATGGCCAGCATGCACTGACGATTATCAAGCTCTTTCCTATTACCCCTTTCATCCACCTTCTCCTTAACTTATTTATCTATTTCCGTTTAAAGGAGAATCGAAATTAGCACCGCGCCCAATGAAAGCAAACCGTCAACAATGACAGGAATGTAATAATTTCCAAGTAATCCATATCAATGCCCTATATCGCGGGCCAGGATGGCGTCGTTTCACCATTTCGCTTCAAGAATGGTACGGGTGACAAAAATGACGAGGGTCGCGTCGGGCCGAATGCGTATCACGCATCATTCTTTCACGAATACTGCAGTTAATGCACCAATCTAGGCGATTCTTTCTCTGTACGTTGCCCCAAGCATCAATCATTGTTAAATGCGAGGGCTTAGATACCTCCCCGTGCTGTTTTGGATAGAATCGCGCGAGCGACTCTGCGTCGCAATGGCTGACCGTCGCCGGTTTTGCTTCCTTGGCGGTCGAACCTGAGAGAGAAGGAAAACAAATGGCTGTTCCACCCGTCGATCCGACCAGATTGTCTGCGTCCACGCTTTACGAATCGATACATCGGGGCTTGATGCAGCATGAGCGCCTGCTCATGTTCCGCTCCCCGTTGGGGCCGCAGACACTGATTCCCGTACGAGCAAAGGGATGGTCCAGAGTCGGACGGGGCTATCGCTGGGTGGTGGACGTCGTATCGCTGCGTGACGATATCGATAACCTCGAACTGGAGCATCAGCCAGTCACGCTGTTTATCCAGCAGACATCAACGCCGTTCTCCGATTCCACCTATCGCCCGATTCACGGCTTCGTTCACAAATTCCATACGCTTGGGCAAGACGGAAATCTGACCGTTTATCAAGTCGAATTCGAGTCGGCGTTGTTCTTCCTTGGCAAGGCTAGCAAGAACGACCAATGGTTCAATAAAAGCGCGCGGGACATTCTCACTGAATTGCTCGACGCATATCCACAGCTGACCGGGCGAGTACGCTTCGTGCTGGCGGATGAACCACGCGTGCGACCGTATACGCGCCAAAGCGAAACAGATCTGAACTTCTTCCATCGTGTTCTCGAGGATGAAGGATGGTACTTCTATTTCGAGCATGCGCCAGTCCAGTATGACGACGACCCGCGCGTGTCGACGCTCGTGATAGTGGACCGGCTTTCCGCCTTGCCCGATGCGAAGCCGATCGAATTCTGCAACGGCACAGTGTCCGACGAGGTAGACGGCTTCACGCAATGGGCGGTGACGCAGACTGCGCAAAGTCTGGCCTATGCAACAACCTCCTTCAACTACAAGAATCCGCAACACAATTATTCCGTGCGTAGTGATCTCGGTGATAGCGCAATCACCTACACAACGGAAGAACGACGGCAGCATGTGAAGCACGACGTGCCGTATGCGCCAATGATCGTGCGCGAAGCGTTGTCGTACGCCTATCCGACTTCGGACGACGGGCAACGGCGCGCATCCACTCGCACCCAGGCGTGGACTGCCGCCGCCCGCCGATACCTCGGTGTGGGAGGTGTACGGTGGTTCGATGCGGGATCGCGCTTCACGCTCGAGCATCACACGCGGCATATGACGGTCGATCCGAACCTTCGGGAGTTCATGGTCGTCGAGGTTGAGTGGTTCATTGAGAACAATGTGCCGCTGTCCAACCACGCAGCGACCTATCCGCTGAGTTTGCAGAGCACATTGTCCGAGTTGCGCCGAAAGCACGGCAGTCAGTTCAGCTCGCGGGCCAATCCCGTCGACGGCATGGGCGGCGTCTACTGGGTCGAAGTGGAAGCGCAGCGGACCAACATCGAGTACCGCAGTCCATTCGAGCACAAGAAGCCGCTGATGCATGCCGAGCACGCGCTCGTGAGCGGTCCGGATAACGAGGAAGCATGGGCCGACGAGCGCAATCGTATTTTCGTTACCTATCCATGGGACCTGCGTAGCGGAACAGAGGCCATGCCGACATCACCGCCGCTGCTTGTGATGCAGGCCGACACTGGATATGGGTATGGTGGCGTTCATGTGCCGCGCAAAGACGAATGGGTGCTGGTTGACTACTTCCAGGGTGATTGCGATCGGCCGTATGTGCTCGGGCGCCTACCGTCGCAAACGACGCCGCCCCAGTGGCATACCAACGTCCTGCTATCGGGTCTCATGTCCAATGGCTTCGGTAAGAGCGGCGCTTACAACGCGTTCGTGCATGACGATTCGACACATCAAGGGGCTACGCGACTGACCACCTTCACAGGTAAGGTCGGGAACAGCTACAGCCTATATCATCAAGGTATCCTGATCGACCACGCTGGTAATAGCAACGCTCGCGGCCGATACCTCGGAAAAGGCGCTTTGCTGCATACCGACGACTATCTCGGCATGCGGGCGAATCGCGGTGCATACATCGGGACGCATCCGAAGGCGCACAACGATGATCAGCTCGACGTCAAGGAAGCACAAGGCCAATTGAGCGCGGCCGAAAGGATCGTTGAGGCGCTGTCGAACGTCGGTGTTCAGCACCGCGCTGACAGCCTGAAAGACAGCCAGGATTCGCTCAAGCAGTTCACGGACGCTACCCTGCAGTCGGAGACGCCAGATGCGGGAGGCGGTCGTACGGCAGGCGGCGGCACTGGCAGCGCGAATGCATTCAAGAAGGCGATTCTGCTGCTCGCCAGCCCATTCGGCATTGGTACATCGACGCAAGACGCGCTGCACATGACGGCAGACCGTCATATCAACTTGGTCAGCGGCCTGAACACACACATTGGATCGGCGGGGGCGTTCTTCGTCAATGCAGCCAAGGCAATCGGGATGTTCTCGCAATCTGCGATCAGGTTGTTCACCAAGGGACCAGTCGAGATCCAGTCCCATGACGCAAATGTCGAGGTGATCGCCAAAGCAGTTCTTAAGCTACTAGCGCAAGGCGACGTCGAGATCGCGGCAGGTGGAAAACTGGTGCTCACTGCGGGGGGAGCATCGATCACGCTTGAAGGCGGCAATATCCGCGGGCATGCTCCCGGGACCGTGGAGTTCAAGGGGGCGCAGCATTCGTTCAGTGGGCCGGTCAGCATGCGCTATTCGATCCCGCCGCTTCCTGTGAGTACGTTGCCGCAAAACCTTACCCACGAATATACGCAGACGTTCGACGTATCATCGGTCATCGCAAATCTCGGTGTCGGGGAAGCACTCCAAGCGCAGACATATCGCATTTATCTGCCTGACGGAACGCTGCAGCAACAGGGCGGGCTACTCGAGGGGGAAACGGCGACTGTTCACACGCCTACGTCGATGAAAGTGAAGTGTGAGATCGGTGGCGGAGACTGGCACACGATTGAAGATGCTTACGATCATGAACAAGAAGACGACGACACGAGCGAACACCCGGTCGATGAGCAACAAGAAACGTGACCGATTCAACTTCAGACATCAGCGAAATCGATAGGGAAAATTAAGTGTCGAACGCACAACCCACCGCATCCGTGGTAGTGACCGTAGTCTTCCGCGACGTCCTTCGAAAACCCATCGAGGGCCTGTTTGTGCAGCTGAAGGCCGGCAAAAGCGCGCCACCGGCTCCGGCATGGAAAACCGGCCCGGACCCGGCCGCCGCCCAAGAGGCGCCCCCCGCAAAGAACGATGCGCCAACAGCGACGCCCGCATCAGGTGCCACGGCTGCTCCACCTGCAGCAGCATCCAGCTCGGCGGCCCCGCCTGCTCAAACGCCATCGGATAGCAAAGCCGAACCGGCCGCTCCGCCCTCGCCTCCCATTTCGGACAACAAGACCGAATCGACCACCGATAAGGACGGCTTTGCGGTAACGATAACAAATGCGGCTCGCAACCAACCGATCGATGTGTTCGTCAAGAATCGTCGTGGGGAGTACACCTGGAAAGCCCAGATTGTCCCGAAGAAGGATATGAGTGCGTTCACCATTGTCAGTCCCGAATATCATCTCGAGGCCACCACACAGCTCACTCCCAAGGAGGAGTTCGAGCAGAACCTCAATCTTCCGGTTGTGAAGGAGGGGGAGGTTATGACGATTGAGAGACTGGCACGGGAATTTGGTCCGTACATCGCGTGGACCCAAAAGGTCACGGAGCAAGGCCGCGTAACGAAAGATACGCCCAAAAAGAAGAAAGAAGTTACCGTTGATCCAAAGTCCCACAAGAAGAAAACTACGATTACGATTGAGCACCATTACAAAGTAGTGGATACCGGCAAACCACACACCGTCTCGTTCAGCGTTTTTGGCTCACGACTGAATTACCCGAGCCCGGAATTCTTTTCTGATACCCAGTATCAGCATATGGCGAGCGAGCTTAACGTAGAAGTTGCTGCTATTAAGGCGCTTGTTCAGCAGGAGTCCCAAGGCCATCCATTTTTGGATAATGGCCTCCCTCCAATACTTTACGAGCGACGGCACTTCTTTGACCTTTCCGTCAAGAAGCGCGAGAAAGAAGCCGAGAAAAAAGAGGCAGAGAAGAAGGCAGCAGAAGCGAAGGACGCAAAGTCCACCGGCAAGACCCAAAAGAAGGCACCCCCACACAAAAAGGGACCACCGGTAAATCCGTATCCAAGCCATCCCGACCTCTGTTGGCCAAACGGGGACGAATATGGCGGCGGCAATCTCCATCAATACGAGAAACTACTTCGTGCCGCGGAGCTTGACTTTGAAGTAGCTATAATGTCATGCTCCTGGGGAGGATTTCAAATCTTGGGTGAATATTATTCATCCTGCGGATGTACGACACCTTTTGAGTTTGCCGATCGATTTATGTCTGGAACGGATGGGCAGATGGAAATTTTTATCGCATTCATGAAAAACATGAAGCGTGCGGGCGTTGATGGATTGAGGGATCACAACTGGGAGCAGGTTGCCACCTCATATAACGGTGGCGGCTGGCGCAAGAAGAATCCTGACTATGCCAACAATCTCAAAAAATTCTATGAACAATTCAAGTAAATTTATCGCGTTTTGTCTACTCACCTTTTTTTCGATCCGATTTGCTGCAGCCGGCGAAGCGATTATATTCGACAAGCCAGGCTTGATTGGATTTCGCGATGGCAAAACCATTTCAGGGCTTTATGATTCACGAAATGCAAAATTTTCGTGCAGTTTCCTATTCATAGAGGACAGCACCAGCTCCAAAACCGCGAACGTTGGTGACTATAGCGACACGCCGCTACTTACTTTTGTTCTGGGCGAGGACTCCCCAGAGTTTTCGAATAGAAACAAGACATTCGACATCAAGGCAGATTTATATCGCCGCGACAATGAATGGACGATACAGACCAAGTCCGCTCAGGCCGGGTGCGAAAATGCAACGGGAACATTCATCTTTGACCTCAAAGACTTTCGAGCAGTAACCTACTATGTGACCGAGGAAGTACCAGCCATCGGCATCCGCATCGTAAAGAGCAAAGCGCCCCTCTTCGTTAATCATGACGGGAATTTTGTTGCCAAAAAATCGTATCTTGTAGATGGAGACGGTGTAGTCGTGCTGAAAACTCAAGGCGATTTTTCGTATGTTCGTTACGTCGGTACTGGGCCGAAGTTCGAGGGGCGCGTGACCTTTGGCTGGGTACATACAAGGGATTTGGTTGACCCGTTTCCTCGGGCGACAAAATAAGAACAGTAGCGCTCTGGATCGCGATCCGAAGGCTCGCATGTGAAACGGCGACGCGCGGTGTAGGTCGTTTCACGCGTCATGAACAGGACGCGCATGCTACTTCGCCGCTTGGCGTCTCATCCTCGCCTCCTCCGGTGAGTCGTAGCTCGACGTCGTCCCCAGCGAGGCGTGACCGAACGTACGTTTGCACGGCCTCGAGCGCGACGCCCGGGGCCAGAGTCCGCGTGCCGACCGGGTGGCGGAATGCATGCGGCGACAGCCGTGCCAACTGGCGGCGCTCGGCTTCGCTCAGATCCGCGAGCTGCGCCTGCAGCTGCGCGGCGGCCCAGCGCACCAGCCCGCGCGTGCCGCGCACCGAATAGCCGCCGGCGGGGTTCGCCGGCGCGTCGTCCGCGTCGACGCGGTCGGCTGCGAATTTCGCACGGACGCGGCGTCTGCGGGGATCACCAGCGGCGCAAACAGCGTCAAGCCCTACGGCGCTGACGCGCCGGGCGCATCGAAATCCTGCGCGCGATCGCGCCAATGCGCGCGCGGTGCGTCGACGCACGCGGCGCCGATCGGCACGAAGCGCTCCTAGTTGCCCTTGCCGATCACGCGCAACTCCCACGTTGCAGGGATCTCATCGTCGGCCGGATGCAGCTCGAGCGCATCTCGCGCGACGGTATCCTGATGTTCGCGAGTTGCGCTGTGACGTTCTCGCGGACCATGGAATCGACGCGTGCGCGGTCGGATGTGTGCTGCCGAGCTTCATTCACCGCTTTCGCGGCATCGGCATGACGCAACCACCCCGCCGCCGCAGGCATACGGTCCAGGCACTTGCATGTGGCGACGGCAGTCATCGCACCACCGTCGGAGTGTCCACAGATGACGACGTCAGTTGCGTTCAGGCCTGCGACTGCGTATTCGATGCTGGCTGACACGCCACCAGGCTGCACGCCGTCAGCCGGAACTATGTTGCCGGCGTTGCGAATGACGAACAACTCGCCTGGCTCTTGCTGTGTCAGCATCTCCGGCACTACACGGCTGTCTGAGCAAGCGATGAACAGCGTTCGCGGATTCTGAGTGGTTGCAAGCTGCTTAAACAACTCCGTGCGCTTGGGAATCTCTTCGCGCTGGAATTTCAGGAAGCCTTCGATCAGGTCTCGCATGATGTCGCCCGTTTGGTTGTGCGGGAACTCGACGTGCAAAATGGATGATCTGAGCTCTATCGGTTCTGGTCGCGTAGATGCCAATCACCGTGAGCAGCCCCAACTAGTTGCTCACGCCGATGCCGAACAGCGCACCCGCACGCCAAGGCGCGACAGCGCCTCACCCAACTCGCCCGGACCGAACACGGCAGCGCTTTGCCGCAGGTCTTCCCATGCGAATACATCGTCGTTGACGATCAGACGGTCACCGAACTGCCGCGATATGCGTCAAACAACTGTGAGCACAGGGCCGCCAGGGCAGCGAGATTCACAGCCTGGTCCGCGTGCTCGACTTCGCCGGCATTAAGCACGTCATCGAGGACAGGAGCCAGGCGACGCAGTTTTCGGAAGGTAGCGGCGTCAAGTTTCATGTGATGATGCGCGACGGGGCACGCTGGACTTCTGCCAAACTCTTCGCGCTGGAACTTCAGGAAGCCTTCGATCAGGTCTTGCATGGTGTCGCCCGTTTGGTTGTGTGGGAACTCGATGTGCAAAATGGATGATCTGAGCTCTATCGGTTCTGGTCGCGTAGATGCCAATCACCGTGAGCAGCCCCATGGCCGGTATCGAATGCGCTAACCGGCTCGCAACATGCTGCCATCGAGTTGGCCACGAAAATATGCCTGCGCTTTATGCTCAGATCGTGCACCCCCGACATCCATGACCGGGGGCGCCCAGGCTGGGAATGCTTCAGACCGACTTACCTTCCAGCATCTTTACCGTATCGTCTGTGGTCCAGACCCCATCGGCGATGAAGCGATAATTGACTAGCGCAGCGCCATAGCCATCGCCTTCCGGCAGTTTCGGTCCCGCTACGGCGTCACGCACGACTGCCACCTCGAAGCCATTCTCGAGCAGATCGCGCAGATGCGACTCCACGCACAGGTTGGCCAGCATGCCCGCCAGAATGACCTGCTCCACGCGCTGCTTGCCCAGTTGGAGCTTCAGGTCGTTGACCTGGGGGCCATAGAGCTTGTGCGGCGAGCAAATGATTGTCTTGTCATCCTCGATGTACGGTTTGAACTCCGGAAGGAAGTCCGAGCCTGACCCGCGGAAGCCTTCAAGCGAGAGCGCACTCGGACGGTCGAACAGGCCGAGGTTGTGCTGAAATATCTCCGCCCCACCCTGGAACTGCCACCGATGGTCCTGCGGATAGTAGTAATGGGGGGAAATCGCTATCGTAATTCCGGCCTTCTTGGACGCCTGAAACAGTCGCACCAGGTTCGGCACCATATTCTGTTCGGTCACGCTTTCGCCCACCACCGGCCACGCCTTGCCCTTCGGGCTCATGAAGTCAATCTGCGGATCGATCACGACGAACGCAGTACGGGTGAGGTCAAGCTTCATGTCCGTCTTGGGCAGTGCCGGTTTGGCCGGATCCGCGTACTTGGCACCGCCACCGGCGGGCGCTGAGTTGGCCAGCGAGGGCAGTTGCGTGGAGGCCACTGCCGCGGCGGCAGCCATGCCCTTGAAGAAGGTACGGCGGCCATGAAATTTTGAGGATTCACACATAGTAATTCTCCGGTTGGCTGCGCGGGAACGCTGGCAGGTGCGGCAGACGCACTGTCATGGGTCCAGAGCGCACGATCGCTAAAGCAACTTCCAGAATCGGGAATAGACGGAGTGATCGTCACAGCCGCCAGGTTTCATCGCCGCCTGGAAAGCTCACTGCGGCTACCCGAACTTCTTGTCGGACGATCCGGGCGATGCAGGCCGCAACGTTTACGGGGTTCCAGTTGTTGATCGTCCCCACGAGACAGGTGAGGATCGGCAGCTCCTGCTAGCTGTATCGGGTGTGCACGCGTTCTCGCGAACAGGACCTTCGATCGTGATCTTCTGAAACAGCGGGCCGAACTCCATGCGCTTCGTGGACAGTTCTCTGGACTGCTGAACGTAGGTAGGAAATCGAGTCATGATGTTTCCTGGATGAGCTGACTGACGGCGTGTTTCTCGACCATGGCGGTGCGTTCCAGATCGAGTGTCATCGTGGGAACGGGCATGGCGCGCTCGGTGGGATCGGTGTACTACGCCGGTTGTTCTGCTGTTGGTCGTTGCTGTGTTGGGTCATGTTGGTTCCTGGGACTGGGGTGGACAACGAACACGTCGCGAAGCTCTCGAGCCGATGCATCGATGCTGACGTGATGCGTTGAAATCTAGAAGCAAATGCCTGCCTGAACTAGGGGCCGGGCGCGGACAGTTCTGTCAATCGCGACGCACCAATCGCGTTCAGCGAGAGTTCATCAAGAATGAGCCGGCGCATTTGAAGATCCTGTCGTGCGGATGGCTGAGCTCGGTGAACGACCCAGCGGCACGCGCCGGATGCGTTGCCGCAACATTGGTGAAGCACCTGCAACATCGAATTGCACGTGACGCATATCGCACGGCGAGGAGACCGTGGCTAGACTGATCGCGTCTCCACTCAGGTCTATACCCATGAAGATTGATCCCGCGCCAATACAGCCTGGCTTCGCTGGCGTCACGCGCCGTCAGTTTTTGGTCATCGGGGCAGGCACTGCAGCAGCAGTGGCTTTGCCATTCGCAGCGGCCGCTGCCTCTACTGCGCCGAATGGCGCCGAAACTCCGGAAGGAAATCCACCCATGAGCTATATCACTACCAAAGACGGGGTCCAGATCTTCTACAAGGATTTGGGTCCCTCCAATGGCACCCCGATCGTCTTCTCGCACGGATGGCCTCTGAGCTCCGACGATTGGGACGCGCAGATGATGTTCTTCCTCTCCAAGGGCTATCGTGTCGTCGCGCACGATCGGCGCGGGCATGGCCGCTCGGCGCAAGTCTGGAACGGCCACGACATGGATCACTACGCCGACGACCTCGCCGCGGTCGTGAACCATCTCGACCTCAGGGGCGCGATCCACGTCGGACACTCCACCGGCGGCGGCGAGGTCGTGCGCTATCTGGCTCGCCACGGCGAGAAGCGAGCCGCGAAGGCCTGCCTCATAAACGCCGTGCCGCCGCTGATGGTCAAGACCGCGTCGAACCCCGGCGGCCTGCCGAAGGACGTGTTCGACGGCCTGCAACGGCAGACGGCCACGAACCGGGCGCAGTTCTACCGCGACATTCCCGCCGGGCCGTTCTACGGCTTCAACCGGCCGGGCGTGAAGCCGCAGGAAGGCATCATCCAGAACTGGTGGCGCCAGGGGATGATGGGCAGCGCCAAGGCGCACTACGACGGCGTCGTCGCGTTCTCGCAGACCGACTTCACCGACGACCTGAAGAAGATCGGACTGCCGGTGCTGGTGATGCACGGCGACGACGACCAGATCGTCCCCTACGCCGACTCCGCGCCACTGTCGGCCAAGCTGCTGAAGAACGGCACGCTGAAGACCTACAAGGGCTTTCCGCACGGCATGCCGACAACGCACGCGGACGTCATTAACGCGGACCTGCTGGCTTTTATCAACGCCTGATCGAGTCCGAATCAGCCGGCACCGTCGATGGCCGGTCCACCGTTGGGGTGAAGGCCATCGACGCGACGCCCACTCTGGACGTCCAGTCCCCCCTCCTGAAGACGCTCCGCTGAACCCTTCTTCCTGCCCACATCGCCATGACCAAACTCACTTTTACCAACGGCGCCCCCGTTGTCGACAACTACAACATCGAGACCGCCGGTGCGCGCGGCCCCGCGCTGTTGCAGGACATCTGGCTGCTTGAGAAGCTCGCCCACTTCGACCGCGAGGTGATCCCCGAGCGGCGCATGCACGCCAAGGGCTCCGGCGCATTTGGCCACTTCACGGTGACGCACGACATCACAGCGTTCTCGAAGGCCAGGCTCTTTTCCGGCATCGGCAAGAAGACGGACGTCTTCGTGCGCTTCTCCACGGTGGCCGGCGAGCGCGGCGCGGCGGATGCCGAGCGAGACATCCGCGGCTTCGCGGTGAAGTTTTATACCGAGGAAGGCAATTGGGACCTGGTGGGTAACAACACGCCCGTGTTTTTCCTGCGCGACCCGCTGCGATTTCCCGACCTGAACCACGCCGTCAAGCGCGACCCGCGCAGCAACCTGCGCAGCGCCCAGAACAACTGGGACTTCTGGACGCTGCTACCCGAGGCGCTGCATCAGGTGACCATCGTGATGAGCGATCGCGGCCTGCCCGATGGCTATCGCCACATGCACGGTTTCGGCAGTCACACGTTCAGCTTCATCAACGAGAACAACGAGCGGCACTGGGTGAAGTTTCACCTGCGCAGCCTGCAAGGCATTCGCAACCTCACCGACGCACAGGCCGCCGCGATCGTCGCCAACGACCGCGAGAGCGCGCAGCGCGACCTGCTCGAGGCGATCGATGGCGGCAACTTCCCGCGCTGGACGTTGTGCATCCAGGTGATGACCGAGCAGCAAGCGCAGGTCTGCCCGTTTAATCCCTTCGACCTCACCAAGGTCTGGCCGCACGGCGACTACCCACTCATCGAAGTGGGTGTGCTGGAGCTCAACCGCAACCCCGACAACTACTTCGCCGATGTGGAGCAGGCGGCGTTCTCGCCCGCCAACATCGTGCCGGGCATTGGCTTCTCGCCGGACAAGATGCTGCAGGGGCGGCTCTTCAGCTACGGCGACGCGGTCCGCTACCGTCTGGGCGTGAACGCGCACCAGATCCCGGTAAACGCCCCGCGTTGCCCGATGCACAGCTATCACCGCGACGGCGCGATGCGCGTGGACGGCAACCAGGGCGGGCTGCCTGGCATCGTGCCAAACAGCCGCGGCGAGTGGGCCGACAGCCCGCGGCTGGCGGAGCCGCCGCTGGAGGTCTCGGGGGCAGCCGCGCACTGGGACCATCGCGCGGACGACGACTACTACTCGCAGCCGGGAGCGCTGTTCCGACTGATGTCGCCCAAGCAGAAGCTGCAGCTCTTCGACAACACGGCGCGCTCGCTCGGCGGCGCGAGCGAGGACGTGCAGCAGCGGCATATCCGCAATTGCACGATGGCCGATCCCGCCTATGGCGCAGGTGTTGCCGAGGCGCTGAAGAACCGCTAGTCAGGCACCGGGCGCGTTGGTGCTGCAAGTTGCCCAACGCGCCCGTGAAAGGCGGGGCAGAGTGCGTACGCTTATGCGCATCAATGAAGAGGATCACTTCAAGCGATGGTCACAATGCTCAAACTGTCCTCCCTTGGCGCGGCGCACACCGCATTCGCCCTCGTGGCCGTTGTCTGCGGCTACGCAATGCTCCTGCGCTTCGGACAACATACCAACGTCTTACCGCAATCTCCCAACTGACAGATTGTCACGTGCCGAACATTCCCTTGATCCTCGCCACTTTCGCAGTGGCCAAACTCCAATACGTCTACAGCGCTCGCCCTCTGAAACAGGCCCGGGCCACTATCAACTTCAAGCTGGATATCCAGAAGGTACCGGATCCGGAAGGCGGCCACCGTGCGGTGACTACCCTTGACGGCAAGCATTTGCCGACCAAGCCGCTTTGACTGTATGCCATCCTAAGCGGATAGGGCCGCTGCCCCGGTCCCCGGAAGGATCGCCGATGTGACCTGCAGGCTGTATCGGCGGGCGAATTCGGTGGGGGTGGCGCAGTCCAGCGCAGAGTGGGGTCGACTCTCGTTCTGGTGGGTCCGTCAGGCAGAGATCTTGGCCCTGGCGCCGTCCACTCGTGGCGCAGCCGGTCGTTGAAGTCGCGTCGTCAGTCGTCCTGCCAAGTCTATTGACCCGGCAGGGGCACCAATGGCGCCGAGGCGGCCTGTCGATCATCACGCGTTGGTGAAAAAGCACCCGCGCATTGAAGGTCCAGCGCCCGGATTGCTGTCGTCATGTGATCGACGAACACGCGGATACGCGACGGCAGATGCTGACGACTCAAGTAGCAGATGTAGTGGCCGCGGTCATCGGGTGCGTACTGTGGCATGGAGTAAACCAGTTTCCCCTCGCGCAGCAGATCGCAGATCAGGTACCCCCCCAACTGAGCGATGCCTTTGCCCTGGAGGACGGCCTCCAGCACTAGCCCGACATCGTTGAACATGAGGCGCGATGGCGGAGTCAGCTTGCGCGTCCCCCCCTCCACCTTGAACTCCCATTCGTAGACGCGGCCCGACGGCAGACGGACGTTGATGCAGTCGTGCTGCATCACCGCGTCCGGTGACTCGGGCATACCGCGCCTGACGGCATACTCGGGCGAGGCGCATACCAAAGTCTGCATCGGGACGATCCGTTTTGCGACGATCCGGCTGTCGGCCAGGCGCCCGTTGAGAAACGAGACGTCGATGCGGTCCGACGTGAAGTCGCTCGCGACGCAGCTTAGGTGCAGTTCGATCTCGATGTCGGGGTACTTCTCCTGGAAGCCCCACAGCAGCGGTGCAACCACTTTGCGGCCGAAGCCCACGGAAGCGGAGACCCGCAGGCGTCCTCGCGGCGGACCGTCGCGCAGATCGCGCATGTCTTCCATCGCCTCTTTGATGAGAGCGACGCTGGGCTGGCAGCGGGCATGGAAGATCTCGCCTTCGCGCGTGAGCGAAATGCTGCGCGTCGTCCGACTCAACAGACGCAAGCCGACCTGCGCCTCCAGTTTCTGGATGACGCGGCTGACCGCGGAACGAGTGATCCCGAGCCGGTCAGCCGCCTTGCAAAAGCCGCCTTCGGCCACAACGGTGATGAAGGCGACGACTCCGGGATAGCTCGTCGCGAAACTCGATGCAAGCGCGTCCGAGTTGCCCGCAGCGGCAGTCGCCAAAAGAGGCGATTGCATGGCGCAGCAGGACTGAGCCTTGTAGCGATCGAGCCAGTCCTCGAACCGGATCGCGCCGATGCGGGGGTTCTCCCCGGGCGTGAGCGTCCGATCTGAGAGGAGGCCACCGAAGTAGCGCGCGTGGATGTCCGGCACGACCTTGCGCGTATCCTGCATCGCCCGCAGGAAGCGCCTGACCAGTTCGTCCAGTGGCATCGCCTCCGGACCGGCGACTTCGACCGTGCCGTTGACCGGCGGCGCGACTGCGGCCTCGGCAAGCGCCGCTGCCACGTCCGCTGACGCGATCGGCTGGATCAGCGCCGGCGACAAGCGAATCTCCTTGCCTAAGGTGGCCAACTGGGCAGCCGACTGGGCAATGTCGCCGACAGACTCGTAGAACTGCGTCGCACGCACGATGGTGTATGGAATGCCGGATGCCTTGATGAGGCCCTCCTGCGCGACCTTCGCCCGGAAATAGCCGCAGTCGGTAAGCCGTTCGCTACCAACGATCGACAGGGCCACATGGTGGCGTACGCCGGCGGCAGCGCCCGCAGCCAGCAGGTTGCGGCCCGATGTCTCGAGCAACTCGATGGCCGCCTTGTCTTCCCATACTGGCGCGTTCGCCGCATCGACGACGATCTCGGCACCGTCGAGCGCTTTGGCCAAACCCTCGCGGGTGCGGGTGTTGTCGCCGGTGTCAGGGGCGGCTGCGAGCACGTCATGGCCGCGCTTGCGAAGGTTCTCCACAAGCATCGTTCCGATGAGGCCGGTGCACCCGATGACGACAATTTTCATGTTTTCTCTCCGTTTCTCGACCGCAAACCGTTGTCGTCGATATATATGGAGATTGCCCGCGCGCTCCGGGGAAGTCCTTGCCTTCGCCTTGAATTTCTCTGCAGGAGAGCTTGATTATTCGTCCAAGCGTTGCTCGATCGGGATGAGATGCTCTCACCTCCGGTTGCAGTATCATCCATGGACGGAATTCGCCGGTTACCCCCTGGGAGCCGAATCGGCCACGGGATGTCAAGTGAAGTTCGAGTTTGGAGACTACGTGATCGACCCGGAACGCCGGGAGCTTTCGCATCGCGCGAAAGTCGTACCTGTCGGGCCGCAAGTCTTCGATCTGCTCCTGCATCTTGTCAGGAACCGTGACCGTGTCGTCAGCAAGGACGACCTGCTGCAGGCGGTATGGCACGGCCGAATCGTGTCGGAATCGACGATCACCAGTCACATCAATGCGGTCCGCAAGGCCATCGGCGACACCGGCGGGGAACAGCGCTTGGTCAGGACTGTCGCCCGCAAGGGTTTCCGCTTCGTCGGCGAGATCGGCGAACACATCTCCAGAGAATTGAGGGAGCCCCCGTCCACGCCCCTCCTTCCGGGTAAACCCTCCATTACCGTATTGCCCTTCCAGAACCTGAGCGGCGATCCCGAGCAGGAGTATTTCGCCGACGGCGTGGTGGAGGACATCATCGCTGCGCTATCGCGCATACGCTGGCTGTTCGTCATCGCGAGCGACTCGAGCTTCACCTACAAGGGCCGCGCAGTCGAGGTGAAGGACGTCGGCCGCGAGCTTGGCGTGCGCTACGTGCTGGAAGGTAGCGTGCGCAAGACTGGCAACAAGGTGCGCATCACGGGGCAGCTCATCGATGCCAGGATCGGGGCACATCTCTGGGCGGAGCGCTTCGAAGGCACGCTGGACGACATCTTCGAACTGCAGGACCAGGTTGCGGAAAGCGTCGTCGGCGCCATCGCGCCGCAGCTCGAGCGGGCGGAAATCGAGCGTGCCAAGCGCAAGCCGACGGAGAACCTGTGCGCCTACGACTATTACCTTCGCGGCGCCGCGCACTTGCACAGCGGAACGCGCGAATCGATCGAGGCGGCGCTGCCCTTGTTCTACAAGGCCACCGAGCTCGATCCGGATTTCGCATCGGCCTATGGCATGGCGGCCTGGTGTTATTTCTGGCGCAAGATGAATGGCTGGATGACCGATCCGCCCCGGGAGATTGCCGAGGGCACTCGCCTGGCGCGACTGGCGGTGGAGCTTGGCCGGGACGATGCTGTGGCGCTCACGAGAGGAGCTCATGCACTCGGGCATCTCACCGGCGACCTCGACGGCGGTATCGCGCTGTTCGACAGAGCTTTGCTGCTCAATCCGAACCACGCCCCTGCATGGTCCCTGTGTGGGTGCCTGTACGCTTGTCGCGGTGAAACAGACGTTGCGATCAAGTATTTGACGCGTGCCATTCGCTTGAGTCCATTGGACCCGGAAATGTTCAGGATGCAGGCTGGGATGGCACTGGCACATTTCTTTGCAGGACGCTTCGACTCCGCTTCGGATTGGGCCGAAAGGGCCAAATGGAATCTACCGAGTTTCCTTGCCCCGGTCGGCGTTCTGGCGGCGAGTCATGCGCGCGCTGGACGCATGGACAAAGCGAAGGAGGCAATGCAGCGCCTGCGCACGCTCGATCCGTCACTCCGCGTTTCCAATCTCAAGGACTGGCTTCCGATCGGTCGCCCAGAGGACTTGACCCAGTTTGCGGAGGGGCTGCGGCTGGCCGGATTGCCCGAGTGACTACGGCACGATTGCTCCTCGTCGATGGCGCATACCGTGCCGAGCAGAGCGTGCTCTCGAACGGCCGCACCGATCGCATGGATGAGACCGGGAAGGCCTACCCTGTCGAGCGGTGTGCCGCCTGGTGCGACCGGTGCTGCGATCATGCAGACCCATGGATGAGCGTCGGATCGGATCGATGCCTTTCGACCCGCGAGCCACCGCCAGGCCGCGGGTGTCCATGCCTGACTTGTTAACGGCCATTCGCAGCATGCAGCGCAATGTCGCCAACTGGCCGAGAGCCGTCGGATGCGGTCACGGCCCCCGCTTGTCATCGAGCCCGGCGCGGGCCGCCGCGATCGACTGGTGCAGCTTCGCTTGCAGCGCCTCACACGGTGGCAGCACGGTCAGGTACTCGGCAACGTGGATACCGCTTTTGATGTGGCGAATGTCGGTCAGCAGGGACGCGGTGAGCCGTTCGGTCATCTTGTCGGAAGTCGGGGAAATCGGTCGCCGACACGCAGCGCCCGGCAGCGGCCACGTTGCCGGAATCTCGGCGGCGGCGGGACCCTCACCGGCGCACCGCGAATTCTCTCCGCGCTGCGGAGAGAAGTCAGCCCCCGTCGCTCCCAGCACTATCACTCACTGACTTCGGCGCGCTCGCGCCCGATCACTTCGGTGCCAGCTATGCCGGAACTCGAGACGCGGCGGGCCGCCGCCCGCGCGTGAACGGGGGCACGCGACGATCGTTCACATCTGAGGCGGCCTCGCGGAGAGGCGGCGCAGGCAGGACGTCGGCGGCGCCGTCAGCGGATCCCGCCGGCCGGCGATTTAGTCGTTTGAGCGGCCCCATGCGGGTACTCGGCGAGAATGTCCAGAAATGAAGGGGAACATAGCCCTCACTATGTTCCCCTTCACATCTCGCGATCGAGTGCTGCGACCTCGACGAGGAGGTATGCCCTCCCGGAGATCCCTCGCCGTCCCAGGATTCGATGAGCCCCGGTCGCGTGTTGATACGTATCAACACCAGCGCAAAATAGACCCGTAACCACTTGAATTTATTTTGTTATTTATAAAACACGAACTTCACACATCCGGATCCGGAATCCGCGCCGACTGAATCACGACCAGCGTATCCCCCGCCTCGATCCGGCACGGCGGATCCTCGTAGAACGAGTGAATCTTCCCGCCCCTATCGAGCCCGACGACGATCGCGCCCGGCACGACGTTCGTCATGCAGCCGATCTCGTGCTTCATCGCCGGCCGCTCGACCAGCGTCGCGCGGCCGCGGGTCGACAGCATGTCGTTGACGAACGGCACGATGTAGCGGCTGTGCACCGCATCGGCGAGCAGCAGCGCGCCGATCTTCGTCGACGACACGATCACGTCCGCGCCCGCCTGGCGCAATTGCCGCTGATACAGGTTCTCCTGGATGCGCACGACGATCTTCGTGTCGGGCGCGATGCTGCGCACCGACAGCGTCAGCAGGATCGCGGTCGGATCGTCGGTCACCGAGATGATCACCGCCTTCGCGGCGCGCACCTGCGCCTGCTGCAGCAGGTCCTCGTGCGCGGGGTCGCCGAGCAGCCCGGTCACGCCGAGCGACGTCGCGGCCTCGAGCGCCTGCTGCTGCGCGTCGATCACGATCACCGTCGCCGGATCGACGCCGCTTTCGAGCAGCTCGCGCACGGCGATCGAGCCGGACAGGCCGTAGCCGCACACGACGATGTGATCGGTCAGTTGTTTTTGCAGGCGTTTCATGCGGAATTCCTCGACAACGCGCTGGATCACGAACTGATACGCCGTGCCCAGGAAGATGAACCAGATGCCGATGCGGATCGGCACGATGAAGAATGCATCGATCAGCCGCGCCCGCGCGGTGACCGGCACGATGTCGCCGTAGCCGACCGTCGCGACCGTGACCATCGTGAAATAGACGAGATCGGCGATGCCCATCGGCGTGCTCTTCGTCGAATCGCGCAGGCCGTCGCGATCGAGATACAGCACGAGGAACGCGAGCGCGCACAGGAACACGACGAGGGCGAGGCGGAACAGCAGCGTGCGATGCGGCGACGTCGCGGGGCGCGTGAACAGCGTGCGCGCGCGCGGCGCCTGCCACGGGTTGCGGGCGCGCCGGAGGCGAGAGCGCAACGACCGGCGCTGGGCGGATGGCGAAGCCAACGGGCAATCTCCTGATGGATAAGGGGTCGATTCTACGATGGGCGGGCGCGCCTGCGGCAAGCCTGCCGGCCCCCCGGCCTTACCCACGTTGCATCGGCGATACGTCGCGACACCCCGGACGTTTCAGCGCTGAAACATTTCTCGAGGCCGGGCCCAGCGCCCCGCTTGCGCCACGGCGACGGTTCGCCACCGCCCTGCTGCCCTGCCATCTTGATCCGCGCACGAGAGCGTAAGCGCCGCCGCGCATCGCGCCGCGCACGTCCGCAACGCCCCCCGAATCAATTCGTATCAGAGCCGAAACAAAATCGCCATTCGCGCCGGCCGGCCGGCTCGCGCAAGCACGCATCGCCATGCTGCGCGCGCCCGCCGCCGCATCTGGCCCGCTACTTGCTATTGCTCCGACGTAAGGCAGTAGTCGACAAGCAGTCGCACCAAGCGACGGACATCGAACGAACAACATCGGGGTAGCGCATGAGCAAGACAAAGCGCTTGACGGCGGGGATATCCGCGCCGGGGGGACTGCCGCACCAGTCCGACCGTCACCTGCGTGGCGGCGTACTGTAATGCACGCCGCCACGACGGAAGCCGCGGCGGGTGCGGCAGGCGCGCGTGCATGGGAGCTGCCCCACGGATCGGGCATCGAGGACGATCCGCTGCTGGGCTGCCTGCTCGTGCTGACGCGGCTGTTCGACCGGCCCGTGGGCGCCGACGCGCTCGTGGCCGGCCTGCCGCTGGCCGGCCAGCGCCTGACGCCGGCGCTGTTCATCCGGGCAGCGGCGCGCGCGGGCCTTTCCGCCAAACTGGCCCGGCGCGCGCTCGACGACATCCCGGACGCGGTCTTGCCCGTCGTGCTGCTGCTGAACGACGGGCAGGCATGCGTGCTGGTTCGCAGAAACGCGTCCGGCACCGTGCAGGTGATCCTTCCCGAAACCGGCTGCGGCGAGGCAGCGCTCGCCCCGGCCGAGCTCGCGCAACGCCATGCCGGCCTCGTGCTGTTCGCGCGCCCCGCCCACCGGTTCGACGCGCGCGACGCGGAAAGCGCCGTGCCGCGCCCGCGCAACTGGTTCTGGGGCGTGGTCGCGCAGTCGTGGCCGATCTACGCGGAAGTGATGCTCGCGTCGATGCTGGTCAACCTGTTCGCGCTGGCCATGCCGCTGTTCACGATGAACGTCTACGACCGGGTCGTGCCGAACCACGCGCTCGAGACGTTGTGGGCGCTGGCGGCCGGCATCGTGCTCGTGATCGTGTTCGACGTGGTGATGCGCACGTTGCGCGGCTATTTCATCGACATGGCCGGCAAGAAGATCGACGTGATCCTGTCCGCCAACCTGTTCGAAAAAGTGCTCGGCATCCGGATGGCCGCGCGCCCGCCGTCGGTCGGCGGATTCGCGTCGCAGATCCAGGAATTCGAAGCGGTGCGCGATTTCCTCACGTCGGCCACCGCGGCGGCGCTGATCGACCTGCCGTTTTCGATCGTGTTCATCGCGGCGATGTTCTGGGTCGGCGGCGGGCTCGGCTGGCTGCCGCTGATGGCGCTGCCGCTCGTGATCGGCGCGGGCGTCGCCGTGCAGGGGCCGCTCGCACGGGCCGTGCAGGCCAGCCAGCGCCACGCGAGCCAGCGGCAGGCGCTGCTGATCGAAACGCTGGTCGGCCTCGAAACGATCAAGGTCAACGGCGCGGAAGGGCCGATGCAGGCCCGCTGGGAGCAGTTGCTGGGCGAAATCGCGCGGCTCGGGCTCAAGTCGCGCCTGCTGTCGGGATGCGCGGTCAATTTCGCGATGTTCTCCCAACAGGCGGCCTATCTCGCCGTGGTGCTGTGCGGCGTCTACATGATTGGCGACGACCGGCTCACGACCGGCGGCCTGATCGCCTGCACGACCCTGACGGGCCGCGCGCTGGCGCCGATGGGCCAGGTGGCGTCGCTACTGACCCGCTACCACCAGTCCCGCAGCGCGCTGGCGTCGATCAGCGGCGTGATGAACCTGCCCGGCGAGCGCCCGGCCGACCAGCGCTTCGTGCACCGGCCGGCACTGCGCGGCGAGATCGAATTCCGGAACGTCGGCTTCGCGTACCCGGGCCAGAGCGGCACGTCGCTCGACGGCGTGTCGTTCCGCATCGCCGCGGGCGAGCGCGTCGGCATCATCGGACGCGTCGGCTCGGGCAAGACCACGATCGAAAAACTCATCCTGGGGCTCTATCCGCCCGCTTCCGGCAACGTGCTGATCGACGGCATCGAGCTGCGCCAGTACGATCCCGCCGCGCTGCGGCGCGGGATCGGCCACGTGCCGCAGGACGTGATGCTGTTCAACGGCACCGTGCGGGACAACATCGTGCTGGGCGCGCCCGGCGTGGACGACGACGCCGTGCTGCGCGCCGCGCAGGTCGCCGGGGTCGCCGACTTCGTCAACCGCTTGCCGAACGGCTTCGATCTCGCCGTCGGCGAGCGCGGCGAAGCGTTGTCCGGCGGACAGCGTCAAGCGGTCGCGATCGCCCGCGCGATGTTGCTGTCGCCGCAGGTGCTGTTGCTCGACGAGCCCAGCAGCGCGATGGACAACCGGTCCGAGGAACTGTTCAAGGCGCGGCTCGCGGCCCGCCTCGAGGGCCGCACGCTGCTGCTCGTCACGCATCGCCCGTCGCTGCTCACGCTCGTCGACCGCCTGATCGTGATGGATCAGGGCCGCGTCGTCGCCGACGGCCCGAAGGACCAGGTCCTGGCCGCGCTTGCAGGGAGGACGCTCCATGTCGCTGCTGGCTGAACCCGACGGCGCGGATACGCCGACGATGAACCGCGCCGCGGCGCTCAAGGCGCTGGCCGCGCGGATCGGCGCAGCCCTCAGGCCGCGCGCCGACGATACGGCGTTCATGCGCGAGCGCTGCGCGGCGGCAATGGAAGGGCCGCGCTATTTCAGCCACTGGATACTCTGGGCGACGCTCGCCTTCTTCGTCATCGCCCTCGCCTGGGCCGCATTCGCCGAAGTGGACGAAGTGACCGTCGGCGAAGGCAAGGTGATCCCGTCCAGCCGGGTGCAGGTGGTGCAGAACCTCGAGGGCGGCATCGTCTCCGAGATCATGGTGCGCGTGGGACAGGTCGTGCAGAAAGGCCAGCCGCTGATGCGCATCGACGATACGCGCTTCACGTCGTCGTACAAGGAAGGACAGGCGAAGGATGCCGCGCTGCTTGCCCGGATCGCGCGCCTCACCGCCGAGGCGAACGGCACCGCGTTCGTCGCGCCCGATCGGCTGGCGCAGACGAGCCCCGGCCTGCTCGACGAGGAGCGCTCGCTGTTCGAATCGCGCCAGCGCGAATTGCAGGCCAATCTGGACGTGCTCAGGCAACAGGCCGAACAACATCGCCAGGAGCTCGCGGAGAAACGTTCGCGCCAGGCGCAGCTTCAGCATAGCTATGGCCTCGTCGCAAAGGAGCTGGCGCTGACGAGCCCGCTCGTGCAGAAAGGCGCGGTATCCGATGTCGAAGTCCTGCGGCTCGAACGGCAGGCCAACGACATGAAAGGCGACCTCGACGCGACGCGGCTGGCGATGCCGCGGCTGGAAGCCGCCTATCGCGAAGCGCGCCAGAAGATCGACGAAACGACCGCGCACTTCCGCGCCGACGCGATGAAGGAGCTGAACCAGGCGCGCGCCGAACAGTCCGCGCTGAGCGCGGCCAATGTGGCGCTCGAGGATCGCGTCACGCGCACGCTGGTGCGCGCGCCGCTGAAGGGCATGGTCAAGCAGATCAAGATCAACACCGTCGGCGGCGTGATCCAGCCGGGGATGGACCTGCTGGAGATCGTGCCGCTGGACGACACGCTGCTGATCGAAGCGCGCGTGCGGCCGGCGGACATCGCGTTCCTGCATCCGGGGCAGGACGCGACGGTCAAGCTCTCCGCGTACGACTTTTCCATCTACGGCGGCTTTCCGGCCGTCGTCGAGGACATCAGCGCCGACACGATCGTGCCCGACCGCCCCGGCGAGAAACCCGACAGCTACTACCGCGTTCTGGTGCGCACCCGGCAGAACAAGCCGAGCGGCCGCAGCCAGCCGGTCGCGATCGTGCCGGGCATGATCGCGACGGTCGACATCCGGACCGGCCGCCGGACCGTATTGCATTACCTGCTCAAGCCCGTCATCAAGACCAAGGACATGGCGTTGCGCGAGCGCTGACACGACGATCGATTTGCAGATCCGCGGGCGAGCGTCGCATCGGGCGGCGGAACGCCTGCATCAATACACATTGGACAGGACGGGGAGCACGACATGGCGACGACTTCGAACGGCACCGCGGTGTCCATGGGCAATACGCCTCAGGCGACAAACGACGTGTTTACGTCGGCGCAGACCGGGCTCACCGACAATACGCTCACCACCGTCTACCTGAACGTGATGGCGAACGATCTCGGTGGCGCGGCCAAGACGCTCTACTCGCTCGACTCCGGCACCGAAGCGACCGTCGCGCTCGAGCAGACCGCGCTGCTGACGCAGGACACGGCGAGAGCCGAAGCCGTGAGCATGGATTACAGCGCGCACGGCGCGCACATCTGGATCACGTCGGACGGCAAGGTCGGGTACGATGCTAGCCACCTTGATGCGTCATGGCTGTCGAACAGCTTCAATACACTCGGCTATGCGCAGGACAGCTTCACCTACGCGATCCGGCTGGGCAACGGCACGCTGAGCTGGGCGACCGCCTATGTCAACATTGCGCCGCCCGCCCCTGTCGTCGCGCTGGCGCACGACACGGGCTGTTCTGCCGCCGACAACATCACGTCGGACTGCACGCTTTCGGTCGGCGGAGTCGCACACGGCGCGACCGTTCAGTACAGCACCGACAACGGCGCGCACTGGAACACGAGTTTCAGCGCGGTCGAGGGAACGAATACCGTGCTGGTCCGGCAGATCGATGTCGCCGGCAATGTGTCGGCGGCGGCGTCCTGCTGTTTCACGCTCGATACGGCCGCGGCTGTGGCGCCTGGCGTGGCGTTGGCGGTCGATTCGGGGAGCAGCGGCGTCGATCACGTCACGAATGTCGGTACGCTGAATGTGACCGGGGTTCAGAGTGGCGCGACCGTGCAGTACAGCGTCGATGGCGGTGCGCATTGGGGCACCAGCTTCGGTGCGGTCGAAGGCATGAACAACGTGCAGGTGCGGCAGGTTGACGTTGCAGGCAATGCGTCGGCGGCGACGTCGTTCAGCTTCACGCTCGATACGTCGGCGGCTGCGCCGGGTGTCGCGCTGGCGGTCGATTCGGGCAGCAGTGCCGTCGATCATGTCACCAAAGTCGGCACATTGAACCTGACCGGTGTCGAAACCGGCGCCACCGTGCAGTACAGCGTGGATGGCGGCGCGCACTGGAGCACCAGTTTCAGCGCCGTCGAAGGTGTGAACGACGTGCAGGTCCGCCAGACGGACATCGCCGGCAACACATCCAATCCGACCTCGTTCAGCTTCACGCTCGATACCTCGGCGGCTGCGCCGGGTGTCGAGCTGGCGGTCGATTCGGGCAGCAGTGCGTCCGACCACGTCACCAATGTCGGCACGCTGAACCTGACGGGCGTCGAAGCCGGCGCGACCGTCGAATACTCGATCGATGGCGGCCATACCTGGAGCACCAGCTTCAATGCGGTCGAAGGCATGAACGACGTCCAAGTCCGGCAGACCGACATCGCTGGCAACACGTCGTCGGCGACCTCGTTCAACTTCACGCTCGATACCTCGGCCGCCGCGCCGGGCGTGGCGCTCGCCACCGATTCCGGCGGCAGTGCGTCCGACCACGTCACCAACGTCGGCACGTTGAACCTGACCGGCGTCGAAACCGGTGCCACCGTCGAATACTCGACCGATGGCGGTCATACGTGGAACACCAGCTTCGGCGCCACCGAAGGCCTGAACGACGTGCAAGTCCGGCAGACCGACATCGCCGGCAATACGTCGTCGGCGACGTCGTTCAGCTTCACGCTCGACACGTCGGCTGCCGCGCCCGGTGTGGCGCTCGCCACCGATTCGGGCAGCAGTGCGTCCGATCACGTCACCAATGTCGGCACGCTGAACCTCACCGGTGTCGAGACCGGCGCGACCGTCGAATATTCGATCGACGGTGGTCATACCTGGAGCACCAGCTTCAGCGCCGTCGAAGGCCTGAACGACGTCCAAGTCCGGCAGACCGACATCGCCGGCAACACGTCCGTTCCGACTTCGTTCAGCTTCACGCTCGATACCTCGGCCACCGCCCCCGGTGTCGCCCTGACCACTGATTCGGGCAGCAGCGCGTCCGATCACGTCACCAATGTCGGCACGCTGAACCTCACCGGTGTCGAGACCGGCGCGACCGTCGAATATTCGATCGACGGTGGTCATACCTGGAGCACCAGCTTCAGCGCCGTCGAAGGCCTGAACGACGTCCAAGTCCGGCAGACCGACATCGCCGGCAACACGTCCGTTCCGACTTCGTTCGGCTTCACGCTCGATACGTCGGCCGCCGCACCGGGCGTGGCGCTCGCCACCGATTCGGGCAGCAATGCCTCCGACCACGTCACCAACGCCGGCACGCTGAACCTGACCGGTGTCGAGACCGATGCCACCGTCGAATACTCGACCGACGGCGGTCATACCTGGAGCACCAGTTTCAGCGCCATCGAAGGCCTGAACGACGTGCAGGTCCGGCAGACCGACATCGCCGGCAACACCTCCAACCCGGCTTCGTTCAGCTTCACGCTCGATACGTCGGCTGCCGCACCGGGCGTCGCACTCACCACCGACTCCGGCAGCAGCGCTGTTGATCACGTCACTAACGTCGGCACGCTAAACCTGTCCGGTGTCGAAACCGGTGCCACCGTCGAATACTCGACCGATGGCGGTCATACTTGGAACACCAGCTTCAGTGCCGTCGAAGGCGTGAACGACGTGCAGGTCCGGCAGACCGATATCGCCGGCAATACGTCGTCGGCGACGTCGTTCAGCTTCATGCTCGATACGTCGGCCACCGCCCCCGGTGTTGCGCTGACCACCGA
>NZ_CADESW010000022.1 GCF_902830275.1 Burkholderia stagnalis
TTGTGCTGGAAGTCGGCGCGGGCATTCGCCACTTTGGCGTGCAGCTTCGCGATATGCCGCTTGTGCTTGCGTGCCCGCTGCGCTTTCGCCAGCTTGTCGGCCGCGCGCCGGCCGAACTGGTCATTGGGCAGTTTTTCGCCGGTCGAAAGTGTGGCGAAGTCTTTCAGGCCGAGATCGATACCGACGCCGGAACGGATCGGGCGCGCCGGAACATCGGGCATCTCGATCACGATGTTCAGGAACCAGTTGCCGCGCGCATCCTGCGCGAAGTTGGTGCCGTCCTTGATTTTGCCGTCGGGAAGCGACCGGCTGCTATTGAACACGCGGAAGGTGTGGCCGGCGAAGCGAAACGCGTCGCCCTCCCGCTTCAGGTCACGGCCCTTCAGCGGCACCCGGCCGAGCGACTTCCGGCCGCGATAGCGCAGGTAGGGGCGACGTCGCTGGCTGCGCGACTTCGCGTATTGCTCGCACGTGGCATTGACCGTGCCGGAGTGGATGCCGAGTGCCTTGCTGCTGCCAGTCGTCAGCACGTTCAGGTCGAAACCCGTCGGCCATTTCTTGTCCCACTTGAGCGCGTGCTTCTGCGTGTCGTTGCAGAAGTTCCACACGTAGTTCACCGCACGGCTCTGCTGGTTCGGCAGTCCGTTGAGCGACTTCACCCGGTAGCGATAGACAAGGATCATGCCGGTCATCCCAACCAATGGAAGAAGCTGCCTGTCAAGCGCGCTTCTTTCCTCCTCGCCATGCGCCCCGAAGGGAGTCCCCTTGGGGGAAATGACGAGGTTTCGCGGAGCAACTGATGACAACCGGCCTCGACCCTGCCCAGCCTGCCTGGTTCTTCGATTTCGTCTCGCCGTTCTCCTACCTGCTGCTCGAACAGCACGAAAAATGGCCGGACGTGCCGTTCGAGCCGGTCGCGGTGTCGCTGTACGACCTGCAGCGCCACTGGGGCCAGCGCCCGTCCGCGGACGTGCCCGCGAAGCGCATGTTCGTCTATCGCCATGCGCTGTTTCGCGCGGAGCAGCTCGGCATCCGCTTCAAGATGCCGCCCGCGCATCCGTTCGACTCCGACAAGGCGCTGCGCCTCGCGATCGCGCTGCGCGCCGACATCGCGACGGTGCGCGAGATGTTCCGCTTCATCTGGCGCGACGGCAACGACCCGTCGACGCCGGACGGCTTCGCGGCGCTGTGCGAGCGGGTCGGCGTCGGGCATGGCGACCAGCTGATCGAATTCGAGGAAACGGCCGCGCAGCTGCGCCGCCACACCGACGACGCGATCGCGCTCGGCGTGTTCGGCGTGCCGACGTTCTGGATGAACAAGCAGCTGTTCTGGGGCGAGGATGCGCTGCCGATGGTGCTGTACTGCGCACGCACGCCGACCTGGCTCGAAACGCAAGAGGTGAAGCGCATCAGCGCGCTGCCGAAGGGCCGCACGTAAGTGCGCGTGATACCGGTCATCACGCACGGGCGCGCGCGGCTGCGGTAAGGTTACGCTTCGCCCGGACACCCCCCATCGATGGAAGACGACGACCGTACCGCCTCGCTCGACATCTGGCTCGTGCGCGTGCTGCGCACGCTGCTGCTCGAGCGCAGCGTCACGCAGGCCGCGCTGCGCCTGAACCAGACCCAGCCTGCGATCAGCACGGCGCTGCGCAAGCTGCGCGAGACGCTGAACGACCCGATCCTCGTGCGCGGCAAATCCGGGATGGTGCCGACCGAATACGGCGCGTCGCTGCTCGACGCCGCGCAGCGCGCGCTGCGCGAGGTCGACTTCATCGCGACGCCGCACGGCGAGTTCGCGCCCGAAAGCGCGCGCCGCACCTTCCGCGTTGCCGCACCCGACTACCTGAACGATTTCTTCATGCCGACGCTGATCGAGCGGTTTCGCGACGCGGCGCCGCATGCGCATCTGGAAATCGATTCGCTGAACCCCGCGCTCGATCACGCGGGCGCGCTCGAATCGGGTGCGCTCGATCTCGTGATCGGCAACTGGCCGAAGCCGGACCCGCGCTTCGCGCGCGACGACCTGTTCTCCGACACCGTCGTCTGCCTGATGCGCGACTCGCACCCGCTCGCGCAGGCGACGCTCACGCGCGACGCATACGCCGCCGCCGCGCATCTCGCGCCCACGCCGTACACCGGCGACAAGCGCAACGCGATCGAAATCGGCCTCGCGCGCGCGGGCCTCACGCGGCGGATCGTCACGACGCTGCCGTACTTCGGGCTCGTGCCGCAGGTGCTGCTGCAATCGGACCTGATCTTCACGACGACGCGGCGCTTCGCGACCCACTACGCGCAGCTGCTGCCGCTCGTCGTGGTCGCGCCGCCGGTGCCGTTTCCGCGCATCCGCAGCTACCTGCTCACGCATCCGCAGCCCGACCGGCCGACCGACATCGCGTGGCTGCGCGCGCTGATGCAGAGCGTGTCGGGCGAGCTGACGGCCGCGCGCGGCGCGCGCAAGCGCTGACGCGCGATTCGCGCGCGCCGGCGGGCAGGTTCGCTTCGATGAAAGTTGCGTTGCGCGGCGACGCGCAACGCCGTTCGTGCGCCCCGGGGCGCGCGGGTGGTTCCGCTCAGGCGGTGCAGAACGTTTCCTGAAGATGCGTCCAGCGCACCGCGCCGGCCGTGTCGCGCGCGAACACCGCGGTCGCGCGCCGCGCGGGCAGTTCGCCGGTTGCCGCGTGCTGCGCTTCGAGATACGTGATCACCGCGTGCCGGTCGTCCGACGCGAGCACGCGGACATCCGACAACGTGATGCGCAGCCCCGCCTTCGCGCCGGCAAGCTTCGCGAACAGGTCGCGCGTGCCGTCGCGGTCGAACGCGCGGCCGTCGGTGAGGATCATCGTGAAGCCGGGCGCGAACGGCGCCATCAGCGCGTCGAGCGCCGCGCCCGTCGTGTCCGCGCCGGACAGCCAGCGTTCGATGGCGACGAGGCTCGTGTCGAGCGTGTCGAGGAAAACCTGGGAATCGGGCATGGTCACCTGCATCGGGAAAGCGCGCGGCCCATGCCGCGCGATCCATGCAGTGTAAGGAAAAGCGTGCGGCGCTGCGTCGAAGCGGTCAGCGCGCGTCAACGCACGCAGGGCACGTCGTCCGGCGTGCGGCCCGACGCCGCCGCCTTCACGTCGGCGACGGGCATGCCCGCGCGCGCCTGCAGCAGCTCCGCGCAGACGGCCACCGCGATCGCGCCGGGCGCCTTGTCGACGATGCCCGCGACGCCGATCGGGCACACCATCTCGCGCATCCGCGCCGGCTCGACGCCGCGCGCGACGAGCCGGCGCTCGAACTTCACGCGCTTGGTGCGCGAGCCGATCATCCCGAAGTACGCGAAGTCGCGCCGCCGCATGATCCGCTCCGCCAGCGCGAAATCGAGCGCGTGATTGTGCGTCATCACGAGGAAGTACGCGCCCGGCGGCGCTTCGTCGACGAGCGCGTCGGGCGTGTCGGTCGGCTCGGGCTGCACGTTCGGCGGACATTCGTCCGGGAACAGCTCGTCGCGCGTGTCGACCCACTGCACGACGCACGGCAGCGCGCCGAGCAGCGTGACGAGCGCATGGCCGACATGCCCCGCGCCGAACAGCACGATGTGCATCGGCACGGGCATGCCCGTCGCGCGGTTGCGCCGGCCGGTTCCCTGGGCGAACGTCATCTCAGCCTCGCGCCGCGCGCACGGCCTGCACCGCGCGCAGGATCGACTCGCCGGTCGCCGGCGCGTCGAGCGGCGGGTTCACGCGATAGTCGCCCACCGCCGCCACCGCGTCGCGCACCGCGAAGAACACCGAGAACGGCAGCAGCAGCGGCGGCTCGCCCACCGCCTTCGAGCGGTGGATGCTGTCCTCGACGTTGCGGTTCTGGAACAGCCGCACGTTGAACTCGGGCGGCGTGTCGTTGACGGTCGGGATCTTGTAGGTGGACGGCGCATGCGTCATCAGCTTGCCGCCCGCGTTCCACCACAGCTCCTCGGTCGTGAGCCAGCCCATCCCCTGGATGAACGCGCCCTCGACCTGGCCGATGTCGAGCGCCGGGTTCAGCGACGCGCCGACGTCGTGCAGCGCATCGACGCGCAGCGTGCGCATCTCGCCCGTCAGCGTGTCGATCACGACTTCCGACACGGCCGCGCCGTACGCGTAGTAGTAGAACGGCCGGCCCTGCAGCTTCGACTGGTCCCAGTACAGCTTCGGCGTCGCGTAGAACCCGTCGGACCACAGCTGCACGCGCGCGAGATACGCCTTCGCGATCACCTCGCCGAACGGCACGCCGGTCGCGCCGACCCACACGGTGTCGTTGCCGAACCGCACGTCGGCCGCGTTGACCGTGCCGCCGCCGTAGTGGCTCGCCGCGAACGCCGCGAGCCGCTCGCGCAGCTGCCGCGCGGCATCCTGCGCGGCCTTGCCGTTCAGGTCCGAGCCGGTCGACGCGGCGGTCGCCGACGTGTTCGCGACCTTGCTCGTGTCGGTGGCGGTCACGCGGATGCGCTCGAAGCGAATTCCCAGCTCGTGCGCGACGACCTGCGCGACCTTCGTGTTGAGGCCCTGCCCCATCTCCGTGCCGCCGTGGTTCACGAGCACCGAGCCGTCGGTGTAGATGTGGACGAGCGAGCCCGCCTGGTTGAAGTGCGTGACGTTGAACGCGATGCCGAACTTCACCGGCGTCAGCGCGATGCCCTTCTTCAGCACCGTGTTGCGCGCGTTGAATTCGCGCACGCCGGCACGCCGCGCGCGGTAGCCGCTCGTCGCCTCGAGTTCGGCGAGCAGCTCGGGCAGCACGTTGTCCTCGATCGTCTGCCCGTACGGCGTCACGTTGCGCTCGGTCTTGCCGTACAGGTTCGCGTAGCGCACGTCGAGCGGGTCGCGGCCGAGCGCGCGCGCGATGTCGTCGACGATGTACTCGATCGCGAACGCGCCCTGCGGGCCGCCGAAGCCGCGGAACGCGGTGTTCGACTGCGTGTTGGTCTTGCCGCAGTAGCCGGCGATCGACACGTCGGGCAGCCAGTACGCGTTGTCGAAGTGGCACACCGCGCGCGTCATCACCGGGCCCGACAGGTCGGCCGAGAAGCCGCAGCGCGACGTCATGTCGAGCGACACGCCGTCGATGCGGCCGTCGTCGTCGTAGCCCACGTCGAAGCGGTAGTGGAAATCGTGCCGCTTGCCGGTGATCATCATGTCGTCGTCGCGGTCCGGGCGCAGCTTCACCGGGCACAGCAGCTTCCACGCGGCAAGCGCCGCGCAGCACGCGAACAGGCCCGACTGCGATTCCTTGCCGCCGAAGCCGCCGCCCATCCGGCGGCATTCGACCAGCACGTTGTGCGACGCGACGCCGAGCACGTGCGCGACGAGGTGCTGCATCTCGCTCGGGTGCTGCGTCGAGCAGTACACGTGCATGCCGTCGTCGTCCTTCGGCACCGCGTAGGCGATCTGCCCTTCGAGATAGAACTGCTCCTGGCCGCCGAGAACCATCTCCGCCGCGTGACGGTGCGCAGCCGCGTCGAGATGCGCGGCCGCGTCGCCGCGCGCGAGCTTCAGCGGCGGGATCACGTACGACTCGGCGCGGCGCGCGTCCTGCGCGGTCAGGATCGCGGGCAGCTCCTCGTACTCGACCTTCGCGCGGCGCGCGGCGAGCCGCGCGGTTTCGTGCGACGTCGCGACGACGATGAACATCGGCTGGCCGACGAACTGCACGAGCCCGCTGGCGAGCACCGGGTCGTCGTGGATGATCGGGCCGCAGTCGTTCACGCCGGGAATGTCGTCGGCGGTGAACACGGCGACGACGCCGGGCGTCGCGCGCACCGCATCGAAATTCATCGACACGATCTTCGCGTGCGCCTTCGCGGAGAGCCCGAGCGCCGCGTGCAGCGTGCCGGCGACGAGCGGGATGTCGTCGGTGTAGGTGGCGCGCCCGCTCACGTGCAGGTGCGCGGATTCGTGCGGACGCGAGATGTGGACCTGCGCGGCGTCGGCCTGCGCGTCGAGGGTGTTCAGGAACGGTTCGGCTTGCTGGTTCATCGTGTGTTCTCCCTCGTCAGGCCCGCGCCGTTTCGGCGGCCACTTCGCGCACGCTCAATGCCTGCGGCGGCAGCGGGTCGTGCGCACGCGTCTCCAGCCAGAACCGATACATCAGGTTCTTCGCGGTCTCGAGGCGGTAGGCGCTCGTCGCGCGCATGTCGGTGAGCGGCTGGTAGTCGCGCTCGAGCGCCTGCATCGCGGCCTGCGCGGTCGCTTCGTGCCACTGCGCGCCGTCGAGCACGGCCTCCGTGTGCGTCGCGCGCTTCGGCGTGGCGGCCATCCCGCCGAACGCGATGCGCGGCTCGCGGATCGTGTCGCCGTCCGCGATGAACGCGAACGCCGCGCACACGGCCGAGATGTCCGAATCGAAGCGCTTCGACAGCTTGTAGGTGCGGAACTGCAGCTTCGCGCGCGCGCCGCGGCGGGTCGGCACCTTCACGCCGACGACGAATTCGTGCGGGGCCATGTCCTTCTGCTGGTAGCCCGTGTAGAGCGCCTCGAGCGGCAGCTCGCGCACGGTGTCGCCGCCGCGCAGCACCACGTGCGCGCCGAGCGCGATCAGCCCCGGCATCGAATCGCCGATCGGCGAGCCGTTCGCGACGTTGCCGCCGAGCGTGCCCGCGTTGCGGATCGGCAGCGACGCGAAGCGCTTCCACATCTCGGTCAGCTCCGGATAGGTGCCGGCCAGCGCCGCGTAACCCGCCTCGACGGTGACGCCCGCGCCGATCTCGATCCAGTCTTCGCCGTGCACGATGCGCTGCAGTTCGGCGACCTGGCCGACGTAGATCAGGTCGTCGAGCCGGCGCATCTGCTTGGTGACCCACAACCCGATGTCGGTGCTGCCCGCGAGGATCCGCGCGTCCGGGCGCTCGACCTTCAGCGCGGCGAGCGCGTCGAGCGTGCGCGGCGCGGCGAAGCGCGCGCCGCCGATCTCGTAGTCGAACGTGCCGTCGCGCTTCAGCGACGCGAGCGCGCGGGCGAGCGCGGCCGTGTCGACCGGCGGGGATGGCTGCGCCGCGCCTTCGCCGGCCGCGTCGAACATCTGCACCGCCGCATCGACGATCGGCCGGTAGCCCGTGCAGCGGCACAGGTTGCCGGTCAGCGCGTCGGCTATCTCGGTGCGCGTCGGCACGTCCTTCGCCTTCGCGCACGCGCCGCTGCCGCAGCCTTCGTGGCCGTGCTTCTCGTACAGCGCCCACATCGACATCACGAAACCGGGCGTGCAGAACCCGCATTGCGAGCCGTGGCAGTCGACCATCGCCTGCTGCACGGGGTGCAGCGAGCCGTCCGGCCGGCGCAGGTCCTCGACGGTCAAGAGCGCCTTGCCGTCGAGCGTCGGCAGGAACTGGATGCAGGCGTTGACGGCCTTGAACGCGACCTCGCCCGCGTCGGTCAGCTCGCCGACGACGACCGTGCACGCGCCGCAGTCGCCTTCCGCGCAGCCTTCCTTGGTGCCGGTGCAGTGCGCGTCCTCGCGCAGGTATTGCAGCACCGTGCGGGTGACGTCCGCGCCGCTGACCTCGCGGATCGCATGACGATGATAGAAACGGATCGGCTCACTCATGTCTCGTAACGTTCTTCAAGTTGGGGCAAGGCGGCCCGCGCCGATGGGGCTGGCCGTCGTCTTCTCTGACAGTTTCAACGCTATCACCGTCAAATTCCGCAACCCATAGCCCATCACGCATGCGGCCCATATAACTGAGGCGATATGGCGCAGAGGGCCCGATTCACTCAATGGTCACTGCGGCAAAACCGGTTCCATGGGAAAATCCCGATTCCATTTTCGGCCGCCTTCCGTGCGGTTTCGCTCATCGGTTCCGACCCCACATGTCCACCGATTCCGCCTCAACGCCGCGCAGCGGGTTCGCCGTCACGCTGCAAATCGTCTCCGTCGTCTGCTTCACGTTCATCTGCTACCTGACCATCGGCCTGCCGCTCGCGGTGCTGCCGGGCTTCGTCCATGACGACCTCGGCTTCTCGGCGATCGTCGCGGGCGCGGCGATCAGCGTGCAGTATTTCGCGACGCTCGCGTCGCGGCCGCTCGCCGGGCGCCTTGCCGATACGCTCGGCCCGAAGCAGACGGTCATGCGCGGGCTGATCGGCTGCGGCGTGTCGGGCGTGCTGCTGCTGGTCGCGCTGCTGCTCGCGCACTGGCCGGCGGGCAGCCTCGTGCTGCTGGTCGCGAGCCGGCTCGTGCTCGGCGTCGGCGAGAGCCTGTGCGGCACCGGCGCGATCCTGTGGGGCATCGGCCGGGTCGGCATCGCGCACAACGCAAAGGTGATCTCGTGGAACGGCATCGCGACCTACGGCGCGCTCGCGCTCGGCGCGCCGGTCGGCGTCGCGATCGCGCACACGCTGAACCCGGCGCTGATCGGCGTGATCGTGATCGCGCTCGCCGCGCTCGGCTACTATCTCGCGCGCCTGATCGCCGCGGTGCCGGTCGTGCACGGCGAACGGATGTCGTATGCGAGCGTGTTCACCCGCGTGCTGCCGCACGGCCTCGGCCTCGCGCTCGGCTCGGCCGGCTTCGGCTCGATCGCGACGTTCGTCACGCTGTACTACGCGGCGCGCCACTGGCCGAACGCCGCGCTGTCGCTGACGGTATTCGGCACGCTGTTCATCGGCGCGCGGCTGCTGTTCGCGAACACGATCAAGACCTACGGCGGCTTCCGCGTCGCGATCGTGTCGTTCGCGTTCGAAGCCGCGGGGCTGCTGTTGTTGTGGCTCGCGCCGGTGCCGCACGTCGCGCTGGTCGGCGCGGCGCTGACCGGCTTCGGCTTCGCGCTGATCTTCCCCGCGCTCGGCGTCGAGGCGGTCGCGCTCGTGCCGCCGGCAAGCCGCGGCGCGGCGCTGTCCGCGTATTCGGTGTTCCTCGACCTGTCGCTCGGCATCACCGGCCCGCTCGCGGGCTACGTCGCCGGCGCGTTCGGCTATCCGCAGGTGTTCCTGTTCGCCGCGGCGGCATCGGCCGCGGGCGTCGCGCTGTCGGCGCTGCTGTACCAGCGGCAGGCCCGCGTCGCCGGCAGCGGCGCGGCGGCCTGAGCCGACGGCTGCGCACTATCGCGGCAAGACGTTGAAATCCCGTAGCACGCCGGCCGCTTCGGGATGGTCCCGGAAGCAGATCGCGTCCTTGAGCCTGAGTTTGGACGCGGCCCGGTCGAAGAGGACAAGCGCTTGCGCCGTATTCATGTGCCGCGACATGTACAGGAAGCCATCGACCTGCTCCTTGTGCCGGTGCACGGCAAGCGACCATTGCTGCGGGATGTCGTAAGGGACAATCGTCGAGAGCGCCCCGTCGCCGCCCAGGTTCTTCAGCGGTACGCCATGCAGGCTCGCCACGCGCAGCGGCGAACCGGCAAAGGACAGCACGTAACGCTCGAATTCAGTCGTCACGAGCGGAAAGCCGCCGAGTCGAAGGTCCGCCACTTCGTCGTGCAACACCGTCTCGGCGAATGCGCAATGCAGGTCGAAGCCGAAATAGCAGGTGCCATACCTGCCCCGCTTGCGCGGGTCGTCGAATCGGTTGCCGCCTGACTTGCCGAAGTAGGGCTCGCCGGTGTTGTAACGCGATACGCGCACCAGCGTCGCCGGGTCGATTTCCCTGGTTGCGAGCGTCGCGCTCGCCAAATGCCTGCTCGGGGCCGCCAGCATCAAAAGCCGCTCGCTCCAGGCCCTAGCGTTCCGCAAAGGCCACTGCCGCCCGCTCCACCTGCTCGACCTTGCCTCGCGACAGCGCGTCCAGCGGCGTGATGTTGCCGAGCGAAGCCTTGGGGGCCGTGAAGAACTGCCATTTGCTCCATCCCGGCAAACTGCCCAGACGCTGCGTCACCTTTCCGAGCGTCTTGCGGTCGATATCGCCCGCGAGATAGAAGGCCGGATAATACTGCCCCGCCCCGACGTCCAATGTGAACATCCGCCCCGACGCGACCGCCTTGTTGAGCGCCTGCCGCGTAATACCCAGCCCTACCCGAACCTCGATGGCCGGCAGCAACCTGCCCTCGGCAACCAGCGTTTGCCGTTCGGACAGCGCGCGGCGCTCGAAATCGGCGGAGACGCCGTCCGTGCGCGCAGCCGGCTTCGCATGCCGTGCAGGATCGGCGGATTTTTTCTTGTCGCGGGTAGCGGCAGCGGCGATGCCGAAAGTGACCGTGGCGGCAACATCGATCACCTGGGCGATGCCGATCTTGAACAGGCGCCCCAATTGTTCGTCGGACAGCCTGAGCAGCGCGCGGGCCCGATCGGGCCCGAGCATGGTCGCGGCACCGACGGCGCTGCGCAGCGCCGCTTCGGTCTCGACATCGAGAATCGCAACCGTGCCTTCGATCGCATGGGCATGCCGGGTCATCATCGCCTCCTTTTGCTGCTTCAGGAAAGCGTAGTCCATCATTGCAACCACGTCAACCATGTCAACCAAACCGAAGCGCCACGGAATCTCCGGCGGACAATCCGGCGACGCCGGTCACGGCCGCCGCGCGCCTCCTGATCTTGACTGCGCTCCCGCGCGGGCCCGCCGTCAGGCCCTCGCGGTACCGGCAAACAGCCGTCGCGCCACGTCGAACGCGACCAGGTTGCCGGCCAGCACCAGCAGCAGGCCGACGACGGCCAGCGGCGACCACTGATAGCCCTCGAACACCGTCGACACGGCCAGCGCGACGATCGGGAACAGCACCGTGCAGTACGCGGCGCGCTCCGGCCCGATGCGGCCGACGAGGGTCAGGTACGCGGTGAAGCCGATCACCGAGCCCGGCACGGCGAGGTACACGAGCGCGCCGAGATAGCGCGGGCTCGGGTCGAGCGCGAACGGCAGCCCGGCCGCGGCGCTGCCGACGGTGAGGATCGCCGCGCCGATCAGCATCGCCCAGCCGTTGGTCGCGAGCGGATGGAGCCCCATCGACTGCATGCGGCTCGACAGCAGGTTGCCCGCCGAGAAGCACATCGTGCCGGCGAACGCGATCGCGAGGCCGACCCAGGTCGCATGGTCGTCGAGATGGCCAGCCATCTGCTGCCAGAACAGGCACGCGATGCCCGCCAGGCCGAGCAGCGCGCCGGCCACCGCCGACGGCCGCAGCGGGCGGCCCATGAACAGCCGGCCGTTGATCGAGTTCAGCAGCGGCGCGGTCGAGAAGATCACCGCGACGAGGCCGCTCGGCACGACCCGCTCCGCGTAGTAGAAGCACAGGAAGTTCAGGCAGAACAGCGCGAAACCCTGCGCGGCGAGGTAGCGCCACGCTTCGCGCGGCGGCCGGATCGGCCGGCGCATCGCGCGCAGCAGCACGAACAGCACGGCCGCCGCGATCCAGAAGCGCCACGCGATCGACACGGGCGGCGGCACGCTGCCGAGCTGCCACTTGATCGCGATCCAGGTGGTACCCCAGATCAGCACGGTGAGAATGTAGAGCGAGAGGTTCATGATGCAAGCCGGGACGTGAGACGGAGCCGCCGACTATGCGGCCGCGCGGCGCGCGCCGATTGTCCGGAATTGCGGTCTTTTGCCGGCGGGCCGCTGCCGCCGGGGCCTGCGCGCGTATACTCGCTCGTCATGCGCCCTCCGCCTCCCGCCCCGCCCGCCGCCCGCCCGTCCGCCGCCGCCATTGCCGGCGACGCGATGCCGTTCGGGCTGCAGTCGGTGTGCCGCACGCTCGCGGAGGCGAACGCGACGCTCGAGCGCTTCGCATGGCTCGGCGACCATCTCGCGATCGCCGAATGGACGCGGATCACCGAGGAAGCCGAGACGGTCTACGACCAGCCCGGCCACCACACGCTGTCGTGCTACCTCGACGGCGGCTACCGCACGGAGCGCCAGAAGGTGCCGCGCTACGGCGCGCCGAGCCTGCTGTGCGCGCTGCCCGGCGACCACGAATCGCGCTGGTGGGTGCGCGGCGAGATGCACTTCGTCCACCTGTACTTCCTGCCCGAGCACTTCACGCAGCGCGCGATCCGCGAGCTCGACCGCGAGCCGCGCGAGCTGACGCTCGCCGATCGCACCTACTTCGAGGACGCGCAGGTCGCGGCGCTGTGCCGCTCACTGGCGCTGGAGAGCTGGGAGGACGCCGACGGCCGGCTGCGCGCGAACGAGACCGCGCACGACGTGCTGAGCCTGCTGCTGCGCGGGCAAAGCACGATGCGCGACGATACGCCGTTCAAGGGCGGCCTCGCGCCCGCCGTGCGGCGCCGCGTGCGCGACTACATCGACACCTACCTGACGCAGCCGCTGACGCTCGGCGAGCTGGCCGACGTCGCCGCGCTGTCCGAATACCACTTCTCGCGGATGTTCCGCCTGTCGTTCGGCCGCGCGCCGCATGCGTGGATCGCCGAGCAGCGGCTCGCGCGGGCGCGCCTGCTGCTGCGCACGACGTCGCTGCCGCTCGCGCAGGTCGCCGCGGCGTGCGGCTACGCGAACGCCGGGCACTTCAGCCATCGCTTCCGCGACGCGCACGGCACGACGCCGAACACCTACCGGCGGGCGATGCGGGGCGGCTGACGCCGCCCGCCGCGCGTTCAGCCGCCGCGCTGCGACAGCTCCTGCTCGAGCGCCGCGACGCCGGCCGGCAGGTCCACCGGCACCTTCAGGTCGACCATCGTGCGGCCGAACGCGTGCAGCGTGCGGAACAGGTTGTGCTCGCGGCATTGCTCGCCCATCTGGCCGATCCGCACGATCGGCAAGCCGAACGAGCCGGAGATCTCGACCTGGTACTGCTTCGAGATATGCCCGCAGATCATGCCGGGCGTGAGGCCTTCGGGCGTCTCGATCCCGACCACCGACGAGAGCCGGCACGATTTCGGCGCATACAGCTTGAGCCCCATCGCCTCGACGCCCGCCTGCAGCGCGAGCGAGCAGCGCAGGTGGCGCGCGAAGCGGCTTTCGAGCGTCTCCGCGCAGACGAGCCGCAGCGCCTCGTGCAGCGCGAGCACGCCCGACACCGGCGCGGTGTAGTGATAGCCGGCGTTGTGCCAGAAGTTCTCCGCGAGCGCCATGTCGAGGCACCAGTGCGCGTTCGGCTCGGGGCGGTTCTTCATCCGCTCCCAGGCGGCGTCGGAGAATGCGATCAGCGACACGCCCGGGATCGACGACAGCCCTTTCTGCCCGCCGGTGATCACCGCGTCGATGCCCCACGCGTCCATCTCGAGCGGCATCGTCGACAGCGTGCACACCGCGTCGACGACGACGAGCGCGCCGGCCGCCTTGGCGAGCGCCGCGATGTCGCGCAGCTCGCGATTCCAGACGGTGTTGGAGGTTTCGCCGTGGACGATCGTGACGATCTCCGGGCGCTCGCGCGCGATCGCGTCGGCGATCTCGTCGAGGCTCGCGACGGCCCGGTCGGGCACCTCGAGCATCGCGACGTCGGCGCCGACGCGCGTGGCCATCTCGGCCATCCGCGCGCTGAAGAAGCCGTTGCGGATCGACAGCACGCGCGTGCCGCGCCACGCGAGGTTGGACATCGCCATTTCCATCGCGGCCGAACCGGGGCCCGCGACGCCGAGCACCCATTTCGTGCGGGTCTGGAACACGTAGCGCGCCATCTCCTTCACTTGCTCGATGACCTTCGCCATCGTCGCGCCGAGGTGGTTGATCACGATCGTGTTCGCCTTGGCCACCGCGGCCGGGATCGGAACCGGGCCGGCCCCCATCATCAGCAGCGGTTCTTCGGGCAGGATCGCGTCGAGCGGCACGACGACGGGACAGGGGATCGGCGAGTAATCGATGGACATGGCTGGAAAAAGGTGAGGAACGAAAAGGCACGGACGCGCGTCGCGCATTGCGGCGAATCCATCGATCATTCCCCGTTCCGCTGCATTGCGCAAGAGGATCGTGCGAATGAATCGCATGACACGCGCCCGCGCCGCCCAATATCGGCGCCGGCCGTGCGTGCGACGCGATTCCCCCTTTCAATGGCGGTGTTATTCGAATCGCCGTGAATCGGTTCCATTTTTTCGCGCATGCCGGCGCGTTTCCGGGCGCCGGCCGTCGCGCCGATCGCCCTGGAGAATCGAGAAAATGCGCTGCATCAAAAATCGGCGCCGCCGATTTGCGTGCGATTTAGACGATCGCCCCCAAAAACCCGCTATTGCGGCACGCATTGCCGGGGCATTGCGCAAAACACCGGAACATGCCGCGCGCACCGTCGCAACACATTGATCTAAAAAGTGATTTTTTAATCATGCAGGCTGCGCGTCACAAAAACGACATGCCGCTTTCCGGCGTCATCCGCCGCCGTTTTCGCTGCATCGCGATACGCGTGATCCCGATTTTATGCAACCCGATTCTTTTCTCAGGTTGACGGATATAGCCACTGTCATGAACAATCGGCAACGCTATCGAAAATCCTCTTTTTTCGACGCGATGTCGATATAGGGGTTGCGCAGCGTTGCTTTTAGACTTGCGCAACGCAAAAACACAACCATAATCAATCAACCGGGCCGGAAAAATACGCAAGCTCTGAACCAGATTCAGACCATGCGTGTATTCGTCTGCGTCGCAGAGCAACAAAGCTTCAGGCGCGCAGCACATCAACTCGGCGTGTCGAACGCCCTCGTCACGCGCTCGATCGCGATGCTCGAAGGCCATCTGAACACGCGCCTGATCCACCGCACCACGCGCAACCTGTCGCTCACCGAGGCGGGCGTGCGCTACCTCGACGGGTGTCGGGCGCTGCTCGAGGAATTCGATCACCTGGAGGCGTCGGTCGCGCATGCGGTGCGCGAGCCGATCGGCACGCTGCGCATCGTCGCGTCCGGCATGCTGTCGCCGCTCGCGCTGACGCCGCTCGTGAGCGGCTTCCAGCGCCGCTATCCGCAGGTGCGCGTGCAGCTCACCATCGCCGAAGGCCCGCTCGACGTGCTCGACACGGGCTACGACGTCGGCATCGTCACCGGCAACCGGCTCGACGGCAATCCCGCGCTGATCGGCCACGCGCTCACGCCGAACACGCTCGTCGCGTGCGCGGCGCCCGCGTATCTGCAGCGCCGCGGCGAGCCGCTCGTGCCCGACGACCTGCCGCGCCACGACTGGGTCGCGCTCGCGCCGCACCAGCACGTCAGCGCATGGCGGCTGGTCGGCCCGGACGACGCGGTCCATCCGGTAACCGTGCGCCCCGCGTACACGGTCAACCAGCTGTCGCTCGTGCAGGCGGCCGCCGTCGCAGGCTCGGGCGTCGCGGTGCTGCCGGAGAGCGTCGTCGCCGACGCGCTCGACAGCGGCGCGCTCGTGCGGCTGCTGCCCGGCTACCGGATCGACGACCCCGATGCGCAGCTGTCGCTCGTCTACCCGAACCGCCAGTTCGTGCCCGCCCGCACCCGCGGCTTCGTCGAGCACGCGCTCGAGCACTTCAGCACGCAGGCGGCCCGCTCCCACGCGAGCTATGCGTTCCTGCGCGACACGCGCGCGCCCGACCGGCCCGATATCGTCACGGGCCTGCAGTAACAGTAAACTGCACGCTTCAGCCTTCGGAGGTGCAGCGTGCGCGTGATCCTGTTCAGCAGCCGGCAGTACGACAACGATTCGTTCACCGTGGCGAACCGGCAGTTCGGCTACCGGCTGCATTTCCAGCCGTCGCATCTCGACGCGGAAACCGCGATCCTCGCGCACGGCTACGAAGTCGTGTGCCCGTTCGTCAACGACACCGTCGACGCGGCGGTGCTCGAGCGCCTCGCGGACGGCGGCACGCGGCTCGTCGCGCTGCGCTCGGCGGGCTTCAATCACGTCGACCTCGCGGCCGCCGAGCGGCTCGGCATCACGGTGGTGCGCGTGCCCGCGTACTCGCCGCACGCGGTGGCCGAGCATGCGGTCGCGCTGATCCTCGCGCTCAACCGCCGGCTGCCGCGCGCCGTCGCACGCACCCGCGAAGGCGACTTCTCGCTGAACGGCCTGCTCGGCTTCGACCTGCACGGCAAGACCGTCGGCGTGATCGGCACCGGCATCATCGGCAGCGTGTTCGCGAAGATCATGATGGGCTTCGGGATGCATGTGCTCGCGCACTCGGTGCCGCCGTACAACGACGAGCTGATCGCGTTCGGCGCCCGCTACGTCGCGCTCGACGAGCTGCTGCGCCACGCCGACATCGTCAGCCTGCACTGCCCGCTGCTGCCGTCCACGCATCACCTGATCAACGCGCGCACGCTTGCGCAGATGAAGCACGGCGCGATGCTGATCAACACCGGGCGCGGCGCGCTCGTCGATGCGCCGGCGCTGGTCGACGCGCTCAAGAGCGGCCAGCTCGGCCATCTCGGGCTCGACGTGTACGAGGAGGAAAGCGGGCTGTTCTTCGAAGACCATTCGGACCAGCCGCTGCAGGACGACGTGCTCGCACGGCTCCTGACGTTCCCGAACGTGATCGTCACGTCGCACCAGGCGTTCTTCACGCGCGAGGCGCTCGCGGAGATCGCGCACACGACGCTCGTCAACGTCGAGGCGTGGCACGCGGGCACGCCGCAGAACGTCGTGACGTCGAATCGCTGACCGCACGCGCAGACTTCATTCCGAAAACATCAACGATCACGCATTTCATTGCGACTGAAGCAACGCCGCCCGCCCGCGGTCTGCTATCGTTGCGCCGACGTCATCCCAGCCCTTGCCGCCCATGCGTTTCGACGATCCCGCCATCGCCGCCGTCTACCGCGCCATCTTCGAGCGGCGCGACATGCGCCATTTCACGTCGGCCCCCGTCGATCCGGCCGTGCTCGCGCGGCTGCTGCGCGCCGCGCACCATGCGCCGAGCGTCGGCTTCATGCAGCCGTGGCGCTTCATCCGCATCACCGATCCCGCGCTGCGCACACGTATCCATGCGCTCGTCGAAGCCGAGCGCCGCGCGACCGCCGATGCGCTCGGCGAGCGGCAGGACGAGTTCATGCGGCTGAAGGTCGAGGGCGTGCGCGAATGCGGCGAGCTGCTGGTCGTCGCGCTGGCCGACGGCCGGGAGCGCCATGTGTTCGGCCGCCGCACGCTGCCGGAGATGGATCTCGCGTCCGCCGCGTGCGCGATCCAGAACATGTGGCTCGCGGCCCGCGCCGAAGGGCTCGGGATGGGGTGGGTATCGCTGTTCGACGTCGACGCGCTGCGCACGCTGCTCGGCATGCCCGACGGCGCGAAGCCGATCGCGGTGCTGTGCCTCGGCCACGTCGACGCGTTCTACGCGAAGCCGATGCTCGAGGAAGAACGCTGGGCCGCGCGGATGCCCGTCGAAGCCTGCCTGTTCGAAAACGGCTGGAACGGCGCCCCGACCGAGTCGGCCGAACCGGCCGAACCAACCGATTCCGGCGCATTTCCCAAATTCTGAGATTTCTGCGAGCCTTTCCCCATCGCCTGAGCGCCCCGCCGTCGCTTGCCGGCAACAACCGTTCCGGCCCCAAACGTAGGGGTTTTCACTGAAGTAGAATCGCGGCTGACGTTCCCTCCGCCTGCCTTGCGCATCCCGCGCCCGGCGGCATTTCCCGGGCCCACCGCGATGCCTTTACCTCTTCTCGCCCTCGCCATTGCCGCATTTGGAATCGGTACCACCGAATTCGTGATCATGGGGCTGCTGCCCAACGTCGCGCGCGACCTCGGCGTGTCGATCCCGGCCGCCGGGATGCTCGTGTCCGGCTATGCGCTCGGCGTGACGATCGGCGCGCCGATCCTCGCGATCGTCACCGCGAAGATGCCGCGCAAGCGCGCGCTGATGGGGCTGATCGGCCTGTTCATCGCGGGCAACCTGTTCTGCGCGATCGCGCCCGGCTATGAAGTGCTGATGGCCGCGCGCGTCGTCACCGCGTTCTGCCACGGCGCGTTCTTCGGGATCGGCTCGGTGGTCGCGAGCAACCTCGTCGCGCCGAACCGCCGCGCGCAGGCGATCGCGCTGATGTTCACCGGCCTCACGCTCGCGAACGTGCTCGGCGTGCCGCTCGGCACTGCGCTCGGCCAGGCGTACGGCTGGCGCGCGACGTTCTGGGCGGTGACGGGCATCGGCATCGCCGCGGCCGCCGCGCTCGCGGTCTGCCTGCCGAAGCACCTCGCGATGCCGGAAACCAGCATCACCCGCGAATTCGGCGTGCTGAAGCACCCGCAGGTGCTGATGGTGCTCGGCATCAGCGTGCTCGCGTCCGCGAGCCTGTTCAGCGTGTTCACGTACATCACGCCGATCCTCGAGGACGTCACCGGCTTCTCGCCGCGCCAGGTCACCTACGTGCTGCTGCTGTTCGGCCTCGGCCTGACGGTCGGCGGCACGCTGGGCGGCAAGCTCGCCGACTGGCGGCGGATGCCGTCGCTGATCGCGACGCTCGCGCTGATCGGCGTCGTGCTCGCGCTGTTCGCCGGCACGATGCACATGCCGCTCGCCGCGCTCGCGACCATCTTCGTGTGGGGCGTGCTCGCGTTCGCGATCGTGCCGCCGCTGCAGATCCTGATCGTCGACCGGGCAAGCGACGCGCCGAACCTCGCGTCCACGCTCAACCAGGGCGCGTTCAACCTCGGCAACGCGACGGGCGCGTGGCTCGGCGGGATGGCGATCGGCGCCAGCGTGCCGCTCGTGAAGCTGCCGTGGGTCGGCGTCGCGATGGCGGTCGCCGCGCTCGCGCTCACGCTGTGGTCGGCGTCGCTCGAACGCCGGCCGGTCGCCGCGCCGACCGAATACGTGTAATGCAGGCCTCGCGCCGTGCGGCGATCGGGCCGCGCGGCGCGCGCCGTCGGCGCGTGCACCAGGCCCCGCGCGCTTGACGGCCTTCATGGACCGTTGCGGGCCGCCGGTGTAGCATCTCGGCCGATGAAAGCTATTCTTAATCGGGATTTCCTGGCGCTGATCCTGAGCGTCGCCGTCGTCGGCCTGGGCACCGGCGCCACCCTCCCCCTCACCGCACTCGCACTGACCGAAGCCGGCCACGGCACCAACGTCGTCGGCATGCTGACGGCCGCGCAGGCCCTCGGCGGCCTCGCGATCGTGCCGTTCGTCACCGCGCTCGCACGTCACATCGGCTCGCGCCGCGCGATCGTCGTGTCGGTCGTGCTGCTCGCGGCGGCCACCGCGCTGATGCAGTTCACGTCGAATCTGATCCTGTGGGGCGTGCTGCGCGTGCTGTGCGGCGCCGCACTGATGCTGCTGTTCACGATCGGCGAGGCCTGGGTCAACCAGCTCGCCGACGATTCGACACGCGGGCGCGTCGTCGCGATCTACGCCACCAATTTCACGCTGTTCCAGATGGCGGGCCCGGTGCTCGTCAGCCAGATCGCGGGCGCGACGAGCATCCGCTTCGCGCTGTGCGGCGCACTGTTCCTGCTCGCGCTGCCGACGCTCGCGACGATCCGGCGCGCGCCGCTCGCCGGCGACGACGCGCATCACGAGGCGCACGATCGCTGGCTCGACGTGCTGCCGCGCATGCCCGCGCTGATCATCGGCACCGGCTTCTTCGCGCTGTTCGACACGCTCGCGCTGTCGCTGCTGCCGCTCTACGCGATGGATCGCGGCGTCGCAAGCGCGACCGCCGTGCTGCTCGCGTCGATCATGCTGTTCGGCGATACCGCGATGCAGTTCCCGATCGGCTGGCTCGCGGACAAGCTCGGCCGCGAACGCGTGCACCTCGGCGCCGGCTGGATCGTGCTGGCCGGCCTGCCACTGCTGCCGTTCGTGATCACGAATCCGTGGCTGTGCTGGCCGCTGCTGTTCGTGCTCGGCGCGGCGGCCGGCAGCATCTACACGCTGTCGCTCGTCGCGTGCGGCGAGCGCTTCCGCGGCGCCGCGCTCGTCACCGCGAGCTCGCTCGTGTCGGCGTCGTGGAGCGCCGCGAGCTTCGGCGGCCCGCTCGTGGCGGGCGCGTTGATGGAGCAGTTGGGCAGCAATGCGCTGGTCGGCGTGCTGGTCGTCTGCGTCGCGGCGTTCGTCGCGGCCGCATTGTGGGAACGTCGCGCCGCGCTGCAACGCGCGGTCTGACGCCGGCGCCGTCGCCGGCGCTCACCGTGACGCGCGTGCGTGACGCCATACGTCCGCGCACACGCACCGCCGCCCGCCGGTACAACGAAAACGGCCCGCGCAATGCGGGCCGCCCTGTCCTTCCGGATTGCGCGTGACTTGTCGCGCCATCGCGCCGTCGCGCGTTACGCGCTCCGCGCCGGCAGGATCTTGCCGGCGCACGTGCCGAAGCCGACGCGATAGCCGTCGCCCTGGCACCAGCCGCCGAGCGTGAGCTCGTCGCCGTCCTCGATGAACGCGCGGCTGCCGCCGCCCGTCAGCGCGACCGGCTCCTTGCCGTTCCACGTCAGTTCGAGCAGGCTGCCGAACGAATCCTTGGTCGGCCCGCTGATCGTGCCCGAGCCCATCAGGTCGCCCACCCGCGTGTTGCAGCCCGACACCGTGTGATGCGCGAGCTGCTGCGCCATCGTCCAGTACATGTGCTTGAAGTTGGTGCGGCAGATCGTCGTCGCGTCGGCCGCGCCGTCGGCGCGCAGCGTCACTTCGAGCGTGATGTCGAAACCGTGCGCGCCTGCATGCCGCAGATACGCGAGCGGCTGCGGCGACTGCTCGGGCTGCGCGGTGCGGAACGGCTCGAGCGCGTCGAGCGTGACGATCCACGGCGAGATCGTCGTCGCGAAGGTCTTCGCGTTGAACGGCCCGAGCGGCACGTATTCCCACTGCTGGATGTCGCGCGCGCTCCAGTCGTTCAGCAGCACCATGCCGAAGATGTGCGCCTCGGCATCCTCGCACGCGATCGGCTCGCCGAGCGCGTTGCCGCGGCCGATGATGAAGCCCGTCTCCAGCTCGATGTCGAGCTTGCGGCATGCGCCGAACACCGGGCGCTCCTGGTCGGGCAGCTTCAGTTGCCCGTTCGGCCGACGCACCGGCGTGCCGCTGACCACCACCGACGACGCGCGGCCGTTGTAGCCGATCGGCATCTCCGACCAGTTCGGCAGCAGCGCGTTCTTCGGATCGCGGAACATCGAGCCGACGTTGGTCGCATGCTCCTTCGACGAATAGAAATCCGTATAGCCGGGGATGTCGACCGGCAGATGCAGCGTCGCGTCGCGCTGCGGCACGAGCACTTGCGCGCGCAGCGCCGCGTCGTCGCGCAGCCGCGCGGCGTCGCGCGCGAACAGCGCGCTCAATTGCACGCGCACGCCGCGCCATGCGTCGCGGCCGAGCGCGATGAACGCATTCAGCGTCGGCTGCGCGAACACGTCGCCGGCGCCGGCCGGCAGCGTCACGAGGCCCGCGCGCGCGAGCGCCGCGAGGTCGACGATCTGGTCGCCGAGCGCGACGCCCGCGCGGCGCGCCGTCTGCTTCGTATCGCTGAAGATGCCGAACGGCAGGTTCTGGATCGGGAAGTCGCACGCGGGTTCGTTCGCCGTGTCGACCCAGCTCTTGCGGGCCGGGTCGAGCGTCGCGCGCAGTTCAGGGGACATGCTCATCGTTGCTCCGGAGTGAAGTGTTTCTGGATGCCTTGCCAGCATTCGAAGTAGTCGGCCTGCAACTGCGCGGTGTCGAGCGCGAAGCGCGTCGGCCGGATCAGCGTGCGGGTCTCGAACATGAACGCCATCGTGTCGTCGACCTTGTGCGGCTTCGTCGTGTCGCTCGCCGACGCCTTATCGAACGTGTCGGCGTCCGGCCCGTGGCCCGCCATGCAGTTGTGCAGGCTCGCGCCGCCCGGCACGAAGCCTTCGGCCTTCGCGTCGTATGCGCCGTGCACGAGGCCCATGAATTCGCTCGCGACGTTGCGGTGGAACCAGGGCGGGCGGAACGTGTCCTCGGCCGCGAGCCAGCGCGGCGGGAAGATCACGAAGTCGATCGCATCGACGCCCGGCGTGTCGCTGGTCGAATGCAGCACGAGGAAGATCGACGGATCGGGATGGTCGTAGCTGATCGAGCCGATCGTGTTGAACAGGCGCAGGTCGTATTTGTACGGCACGTAGTTGCCGTGCCACGCGACGACGTCGAGCGGCGAATGGCCGATGTCCGCGCGCCACAGGCGCCCGTTCAGCTTCGTGACCAGTTCGAACGCGCCTTCGCGATCTTCATACGCGGCCTGCGGCGTCAGGAAGTCGCGCGGGTTCGCGAGGCCGTTCGAGCCGATCGGGCCGAGATCCGGCAGCCGCAGCAGCGCGCCGAAGTTCTCGCAGATGTAGCCGCGCGCGTGACCGTCGGGCAGCGCGACCGTGAAGCGCACGCCGCGCGGGATCACCGCGATCTCGAACGGCTCGACGTCGAGCCGGCCGAGTTCGGTTGCGATCTGCAGGCGCCCCTGCTGCGGGACGATCAGCAGCTCGCCGTCGGTGTTGTAGAAGAAGCGGTCCTGCATCGAGCGGTTCGCCGCATACAGGTGGATCGCGCAGCCGTTCATCGCGGCGGCCGACCCGTTGCCGGCCATCGTCACCCAGCCCTCGACGAAATCGACCGGCTCGACCGGCATCGGCAGCGGGTTCCAGCGCAGCTGGTTCGGCGGTGTCGGCGGCACGTCGGCCGAATCGCCGAACTCCGACACGAGCCGCTGCGGGCCGCCGAACGGCTCGAACGGCCGGTGCACGGCCGCCGGGCGGATCCGGTACAGCCAGGAGCGGCGGTTGTGGCTGCGCGGCGCGGTGAACGCGGTGCCCGACAGCTGCTCCGCATAGAGCCCGTACGGCGCGCGCTGCGGCGAGTTGCGGCCATGCGGCAGCGCGCCCGGCAGCGCCTCGGTCGCGAATTCGTTCGCGAATCCGCTCAGGTAGCCGGCAGTCGCCGGTGTCGACAGGTCAAGCGTCATCGTTTCAGTTCTCCCTCGATTCAGACGGCGCGCGGTGTCTCGGCACCGCGCCGCCGCGTCACGTTTGCAAGCCCGAGCACGAACAGCGCCGAACACAGCACCGGCACCGCCGCCGCATGGAACAGCGCGTCGTTCGACCAGTTCAGCGCGATCAGCTGCCCGCCGACGAGCGGCCCGAGCACCGAGCCGATCCGGCCGATGCCGAGGCTCCAGCCGATGCCCGTCGAGCGCAGCGAGGTCGGGTAGTACTGGCCCGCGAGCGCGTTCACGGCCGGCTGCCCGCCCACCACGCAGAAGCCGCCCGCGAACACGACGAGCAGCAGCCACGGCAGCGCGTGCGCGACCGAGCCGATCAGCCCGACCGACACCGCCGCGCCCGCGAAGCACGCGAACAGCACACGCACGAAACCGTAGCGCTCGATAAACCAGCCGAGCGACAGCGTGCCGATCACGCCGCCCGTCTGCAGCACGGTGCCGACGATCACCGCGGTGCCCGGCGCGTAGCCCGCGTCGCGCATCACGGTCGGCAGCCAGTTCGACAGGAAATACAGGTCGATCAGGTTCATGAAGCTGATCGCCCACAACAGCAGCGTGACCGGCAGCCGGCCGTCGCGGAACAGTTCGGCGACCGGCGCGCCGCTCGGCGCCTGCTCGCGCACGACGAGGCGCGTGCCGGCGTCGATGCCCGCGGCCGGCGCGAAGCGCGCGAGCCAGTCGCGAGCCTGCGCGTCGCGGCCTTTCAGCACCAGGAACTGCAGCGATTCGGGCAGCCGCGCGAGCATCGCGATCGCGAGCACGAGCGGCACCGCGCCGCCGACGAAGAACACCGCGCGCCAGCCGAGCGCGGGAATCAGCGCGGCGCTGATGAAGCCGCCGAGCGCCGCGCCGAGCGTGAAGCCGCACGACACGATCATCATCCGCTTCACGCGATGCGCGGCCGGGCTGAACTCGCCGACCAGCGCCATCGCGTTCGGCATGATGCAGCCGAGGCCGAGGCCCGTGACGAAGCGCAGCGCCATCAGCATCGGGATCGACTTCGCGAACGGCGTCGCGAGCATCGTCAGCGCGAAGAACAGCGTCGCGCCGATCAGCACCGGCCGCCGCCCGATCCGGTCGGCCAGCACCGACAGGCCGAGCGCGCCGAGCAGCATCCCGAACAGGCTCGCGCTGAACACCGGGCCGAGCGCCTGCTTCGGCACGCCCCACTCGGCGATCACGCTCGGCGCGACGTAGCCCATCGCCTGCGCATCGAAGCCGTCGATCACGAGACACAGCCCGCACAGCGCGAGCAGCATCCAGTGAAACGCGGGGCGATGCGTGTCGTCGATCACGCTCTCGACTTCGAGCGAACGTCCCGCGGCCGGCGCGGCGCTCATTGCACGGCCTCCGCGGCCGGATGCGCGGGCGGCGTCACGCCCTGGCGCGCGAGCGCCATCGCCTCGCGCAGCACATCGGCGTCGCCGATCTGGTTCGCGAGCAGCAGGATCAGCTTCGCGTTGACGAGCTGGCTGTCGCTGTCGGTCAGGTCGCGGTGCATGTCGATCAGCGCTTCGTAGAACGCGTCCGGATCGGCCAGGCGCGGGCGGGTGTCGAGATGGTGAGGCATCACGGGTGTCTCCGATGTGTCGTGGTCGGTCAGGCCGCGCAGGTCGCGCGCGCGAGCGCGTCGCCCACCGCCTGCCGGTCGAGCGCGCGCATCCGCGCGCATACGTGCTGGTCGGGGCGCAGCAGGTAGAACGTGCCGGGCTTCGCGTCGTAGCGCTGCGCGGCGAGGCCGTCGACGTCCTCCAGCACGTCGACACCCGGCGCACCCTGCACGGCCTGCGCCTGCCCGCGCGGCACGACCAGCACCGGCTTCACCGGCAGCGCGAGGCCGGCCACCGCCTGCGCGAGCGCGGGCGCGTCGCCGGGCAGGCCGAACAGCACGCCCGCGAAGCCGTCGCGCAGGTGCTGCAGCAGCCAGCCGGCCGCGCCGTGCGCGCGCACCGGCGCGTCCGCGGCCGCCGCGCCCGGCCGCATCGCGCCCGCGAACGCGTCGCCGCCGCGGTCCGGCGTGTTGAGCGGCGAATCGGCGAGCACCGCCGGCACCGACAGGCGGCCGCTGTTGACGAGCTTGCGCGCGAATTCGCAGTCGCGCGCCAGCTTCAGCGTCGCGTCGCGGAACACGCGCGACACGAGGCTCTTCGGCGTGATGAAGTCGGTCGAGCGCGTCGAGTTGCGGATGTTCTCGTCGGCCGCGAACTCGCGCTCGCTCGCATAGGTGTCGAGCAGCCGGTCGGGGGCCTGGCCGTCCAGCACGAGCTTCAGCTTCCACGCGAGGTTGTCGGCATCCTGCACGCCGCTGTTCGCGCCGCGCGCGCCGAACGGCGACACGCCGTGCGCCGAATCGCCGGCGAACAGCACGCGGCCGTGGCGGAACGCATCCATCCGCTGGCAGCGGAACGTGTAGACGCTCACCCACTCCAGTTCGAACTCGACGTCCGGGCCGAGCAGCGCGCGCACGCGCGGGATCACGCGCTCGGGCTGCTTCTCGGCGACCGGGTCGGCATCCCAGCCGAGCTGGAAGTCGATGCGCCACACGTTGTCCGGCTGGCGATGCAGCAGCACCGACTGGTTGCGGTGGAACGGCGGATCGAACCAGAACCAGCGCTCGGTCGGGAATTCCGCCTTCATCTTCACGTCGGCGATCAGGAAGCGGTCCTTGAAGGTGCGGCCGTGGCTCTCGAGGCCCATCAGCGTGCGCATCGGGCTGCGCGAGCCGTCCGCGGCGATCACGTAGCGCGCGCGCAGCGTCTCGACGCCCTCGGGCGTCTCGACCGTCACCGTCGCGTGTTCGGGCGTCTGCGCGATGCCCGACACCTTGTGCTTCCAGCGGATGTCGAGGTTCGGCAGCGCGAACGCGCGCTCGGCCAGATAGCCTTCGACGTAGTACTGCTGCAGGTTGATGAACGCCGGGCGCGCGTGGCCCGCCTCGGGCAGCAGGTCGAAGGCATACAGCTGCTCGTCCTGCAGGAACACCTTGCCGACGTGCCAGCTGACGCCCTTGTCGACGAAGCGCTCGCCGCAGCCGAGCCGGTCGAAGATCTCGAGCGTGCGCTTCGCGAAGCAGATCGCGCGCGAGCCGGTGGACAGCGTGTCGTCGTCGTCGAGCAGCACGACCGGCACGCCCTGCTGCGCGAGGTCGATCGCCGCAGCGAGGCCCACCGGGCCCGCGCCGACGACGATCACCGGATGGATCGCCGCATCGCGGCCGGCGTCGCGCTCCGCGCGCGGCCGGTACGCGAACTTCAGGGTCTGGTAATCGATGCTCATGGCTGTCGTCCGTCCGCTCGACCCTGGCTGCGGCGCGACGCCGCGCCCGCCTGCCCCGCCCGTTGCCCGCCGGCGGCCTTCCGGCCTGCCGGGCCCGCTTGGTCCATCTGCGACCCACGTTTCCACTCACCCGCCACGTCTCGCTCCTTGCTTCCTGTTGAATCGGGGACAGGACATCGCCGGGCGATGCCCGAATGCGCTTGTTTTGATCGGCGACAAACTCAGGATTTACGAATAGTAAAACCAATTACGGATAGTGAAAACAACGTAAACCCTAGGTCATCGCCCCGGGGACGGGATAACGATATGAGCGATTCGCCGAGCCGAGCCCGGCGGGCGCTGCTACTATCGAGACATGAGGCGGCCGGTTCGGCCGCCGTTTTTCCATTCCGATTCCCGATGATTCCGCCCACCATTCCCGAGCTGGTCACCCGCGCCGGGCAGTTGCCGTTCCTGCGGGATCACGTCGCGCTCGTCGACGGCGGCACCGCCTGCGCGCGGCTGCCCGAGCTGACGCTCAACAGCGCGTACGAACCGATCTACGACGTGACGATGCCGGGCGCGCCGCAGTCGACGTCGTTCGCCGACACGATCGAGCGCTACGGCGACGAGCTGGGTTTCCAGGCGGTCACGCTGGCGACGGGCAACGCGCCCGATCCGTTCGATTCGGCCGCCGACGATCAGGCGCTGGTCGCGGTCGACCGCCTGTCGCGCGCACTGCACGCGATCAATTTCTTCGGCGCGCAGCGCCACGGGCTGCTGTTCCTGCGCGTGCACGAACGTCTGCTGAAGAGCGTGAAATACGATCACGGCAAGCACTTCTCGTCGGTGCTGCAGCGGTTCGGCCTGCCGACGGAGCGGGTCGTGATCGAGCTGCCGGCGGCCGCGGTCGCGCACAAGACGTTCCTCGGCTACCTGACGCGCAGCTACCAGCACCACGGCTTCAAGGTCGCGGACAAGCTGCCCGACCCGGGCCGCATCCTCGCGGTCGAATCGGACATGGCGCGGCCGGACTACATCAAGATGGACGCGGGCATCGCGTTGCGCGACGGGATGGTCAAGGCGCTCGTCGCGTATGCGCAGCGCGCGCGGATTCCGCTGATCTTCGACGGCGTGGTCGACGAGACTCAGTGCGAACTGCTGCGGCAGCACGACGTGCGGTTCATGCAGGGGCCGGTGTTTGCGAAGGTGGTATCGGCTTGATGAGGGGATGAGCCGGGCCGGAGGCCTGTCGCTTCGGGCCGGGCGCTTGCGTGCCGGGTGTCACGCGTCGCCGCCGTCGTGCTTCGGCAGCGTGTCGCCGATCTCGAGGCCGGGAAACCGGCTCGCATACCAGATGTGCCACGCCGGGCGAATCCTCGATGGATCGTCGAGCGTCGCGTAGTTGATCTCGACCGTTTTCGGCGCATCGCGCAGCCGGTATTCGAGCTGCGCGCCGCATCGGCCGCAGAAGCGCCGCTCGCCCCATGCGCTCGACGCGTACACCACCGGCTCGCCGCGCAGGTAGTCGAACGCGTCGATCGGCACCGACGCGGACGCGAGCACGGCCGCGCCCGTCGTCTTCTGGCACAGCCGGCAATGACAGAAGCCGGCGTCGGTCGGGATTTGCGTGATCCGGTAACGGATCGCGCCGCAGGCGCAGCCGCCTTCCAGCGTTTCCGGGTGTGACATCGTCGACCTCGTCGTTTTCGCGCGTCGGGCCAACGATGATGAGCGCCGCTCGGCGCGTGCGCAACCGGCGCGTCACGCGCGCCCGGCGCATTTCGCGCTCAGCCGAGCTGCCCCAGCCGTTGCGCGAGCGCCTTCAGGCGCGGCCCGACCTGCGACCGGAACACGTCCTCCCCCATCGACGACGCCGGCCCGCTGCAGCTCAGGATCAGCCAGCGCCCCTCGCGCGGCTCGCGAAACGGCACCGCGGCCGCGTTGACGTCCGCATGCCACGCGCGGAACGAATAGCAGCAGCCGCCCGACGCGAACTCGGCCGCCGCGTCCTGCGCGGCGCGCACGAGCGCGTCGGCGTCGGGCCCCGCGCCAGCGGCCCGGTGCAGCTCCGCGTATAGCGCGCGCCGCACGTCCTCGGGCTGCACGGCCAGGTACGCGCGCCCCATCGAACTCGTCAGCATCGACAGCCGCGAGCCGGGCGCGAGCCCCAGCGTCAGCGCGGTCTCGCTGCGGATCGTCTCCAGATAGATCATGTCGAGCCCGTCGCGGCAGCCGAGCGACACCGCCGCGCCGATCTCGCGCGCGAGCGCCTGCATGTGCGGCCGCGCGAGGTCGAGCGTGCCCGTGCCGGACAGCAGCGCGTAGCCGAGCGACAGCACGCCGGCGTCGAGCGCGTATTTGCCGAGCGTGTCGTCGTAGCGCAGGTAGCCGAGCACCGTCAGCGTGTACGCGAGCCGGTTCACCGTCGCCTTCGGCAGGCCCGTGCGCTCCGCGAAATCGCGGTTGCCGAGCATCGTCTCGCCGGGACGGAAGGCGCGCAGCAGGTCCAGGCCGCGCGCGAGCGCCACGACGAACTTGCGTTCGTCGATCGGTTGATCGTCAATGGTTGAAGGCGTCATCTGATGCTACACTGGGATCAATTTGCAAAACATTGTTCCGCACAGCGGAACGTTAGTCAAGCGAGGAGATGACACGATGAGCGCTGCAACCTTTCATTGGGACGATCCGCTGCTGCTCGACCAGCAGCTCACCGAGGACGAGCGGATGGTGCGCGACGCCGCGCACGCGTATGCACAGGACAAGCTCGCGCCGCGTGTCACCGAGGCGTTCCGCCACGAACGCACCGATGCCGGGATCTTCCGTGAAATGGGCGAACTCGGCCTGCTCGGCCCGACGATCCCCGAGCAGTACGGCGGCCCGGGCCTCAACTACGTGAGCTACGGCCTGATCGCGCGCGAGGTCGAGCGCATCGATTCGGGCTACCGGTCGATGATGTCGGTGCAGTCGTCGCTCGTGATGGTGCCGATCCACGAATTCGGCTCCGACGCGCAAAAGGAGAAATACCTGCCGAAGCTCGCGACCGGCGAATGGATCGGCTGCTTCGGCCTCACCGAGCCGAACCACGGCTCCGATCCGGGCAGCATGGTCACGCGCGCGAAGAAGGTGTCCGGCGGCTATTCGCTGTCCGGCTCGAAGATGTGGATCACGAACTCGCCGATCGCCGACGTGTTCGTCGTCTGGGCGAAGCTCGAGGAAGACGGCCACGACACGATCCGCGGCTTCATCCTCGAGAAGGGCTGGAAGGGCCTGTCCGCGCCCGTGATCCACGGCAAGGTCGGCCTGCGCGCGTCGATCACCGGCGAGATCGTGCTCGACGAGGTGTTCGTGCCGGAAGAAAACCGCCTGCCGCACGTCGGCGGCCTGCGCGGCCCGTTCACCTGCCTGAACTCGGCGCGCTACGGCATCGCGTGGGGCGCGCTCGGCGCCGCCGAGGCCTGCTGGCACACCGCGCGCCAGTACGTGCTCGACCGCAAGCAGTTCGGCCGGCCGCTCGCCGCGAACCAGCTGATCCAGAAGAAGCTCGCCGACATGCAGACCGAAATCACGCTCGGCCTGCAAGGCGTGCTGCGCCTCGGCCGGATGAAGGACGAAGGCACCGCGGCCGTCGAGATCACGTCGATCATGAAGCGCAATTCGTGCGGCAAGTCGCTCGACATCGCGCGGCTCGCGCGCGACATGCTCGGCGGCAACGGCATCTCGGACGAGTTCTGCGTCGCGCGCCACCTCGTCAACCTCGAAGTGGTCAACACGTACGAAGGCACGCACGACATCCACGCGCTGATCCTCGGCCGCGCGCAAACCGGCATCCAGGCGTTCTTCTGATCGTCCGCGCGTGACGGCACGGCGGTGCGCGGTACGCGCCGCCGAGACAGAAGCAGAAAACAGAAACGGAAACGGCCCGCCCGGCGTCGATGCCGGGCGGGCCGTGCTGCCGATGCGCGAGCGTGCGCTGCGTGCCGTGCTTACTTGTTCGGCTGCGGCGTGAGGCGCAGGTACGGGCGCACCGCGTTGAAGCCCTTCGGGAAGCGCTTCTTCAGCTCTTCCGGATCCTGCAGCGACGGGACGATCACCACGTCGTCGCCATCCTTCCAGTTGCCCGGCGTCGCGACCTTGTAGTTGTCGGTCAGCTGCAGCGAGTCGATCACGCGCAGCACTTCATCGAAGTTGCGCCCGGTGCTGGCCGGATAGGTGATGATGAGCCGCACCTTCTTGTTCGGATCGATCACGAACAGCGAGCGCACGGTGAGCGTCTCGTTCGCGTTCGGGTGGATCATGTCGTAGAGCTGCGAGACCTTGCGATCCGCGTCCGCGATGATCGGGAAACCGACGACCGTCGACTGCGTGTCGTTGATGTCGTTGATCCAGCCCGCGTGCGATTCGACGCTGTCGACCGACAGCGCGATCACCTTCGCGTTGCGCTTCTCGAACTCGCCCTTCAGCTTCGAGGTCAGCCCGAGTTCCGTCGTGCATACCGGCGTGTAGTCGGCCGGATGGGAAAACAGCACGCCCCAGCCGTCGCCCAGCCACTCGTGAAACTTGATGCGGCCGAGGCTCGAATCCTGCTCGAAATCCGGCGCGATGTCGCCAAGACGCAGACCCATGTTGTTCCCTCCTTGAACTGTGCGTGGTGAAACCCGCGCCACCGGCGCGGGACAGTCGGGTAGCTTACGGGAAGCGGACGGCGGTGCGAACGATTATTCCGTTCGATATTCATACATTTTTATCATTTTTGCGCCGGGCCCCGCCGCGCCGTGAAACTTTTCCTCGCCGTTGTATCTCTTCCCATTCATTACAAATCGTTTACCATGCCATCTCCGCGCAGCAGCCCCGCGCGATCCCGGCTCGCCAGCGGGCACACGTTTCGCTACGATGTGAACCTGCAGCATGACAGCATGAAGGGAGTTGCAATGTCGGAAATCAACAAGGAGAAACTGATGTCGGATATCAAAACCGTTCTCGCGGACGCCGAAGATCTGCTCAAGCAAGCCGCGAGCAGCACGGGCGACCGTGCGGCCGAACTGCGCGAGAAAGCGATGTCGCGCCTGAAGCAGGCGAAGGACAAGGCAGCCGACGTTCAGGTCGTGGTGGTCGAGAAAGGCAAGAAGGCCGCGCGCGCGACGGACGACTACGTGCACGAGCACCCGTGGACGTCGATCGGCGTCGCGGCCGGTGTCGGCGTGCTGATCGGCCTGCTGATCAACCGCAAGTAACGCGCAGCCTGCGCCCTGTCGCCCGGCGCGCCGCCTGACGTGGCGCGCGGGCGCCGAAGCTGACTGGCGGCACGCCGCCGGTCGGCTTTGCCTTAGCCGCTTTCTGCGCGCGCAAGCGCCTCATTCATGACGACAGACACCACCTCGCAGTCCGCCGGCCACGGCCCGCTGCGCCGCTTTGCCGGCTCTGCAATCGGACTGCTGCAAACGCGCCTCGAGCTGGCGGGCATCGAGCTCGCCGAGGAGAAGGAGCGCCTGATGGGCGTGCTGTTCCTCGGCCTCGCCGCGATGATGCTGGCGACGATGGCGCTCATCAGCCTGACCGTGCTCGTCGCGATCGCCTTCTGGGATAGCTATCGCTGGCAATCGCTCGCAGTGGTCACCGCGCTGTATGCGTTCGCCGGCATCGGCTGCGCGCTGAAGGCGCGCGCGAACCTGCGCGATGCGCCGATCGTGTTCGAGGCCACGCTGGCCGAGCTCGAGAAAGACCGCGACGTGTTCCGCGGCAAGTCGTGAACGCGCACGCGTTCGTTCCTTTCATTCCACTCGCCGCCGCGCCATGAGCCAGAACGCCACAGGCAATCGTTACCGCCCCGCTTCGTCGCAATCGCGCTTGAGCGCCGCGCAAAATCGCGCCGTCCGCAAGGAATTGCTGATCCTGCGCGCCGAAGTCGAACGGCTGGAGCTCGCGGAGGCCGGTGCGGAAATACGACATTCCTTTTCCCGCTTCCGCTGGCTCAAGGTGCTGGTTCCGGGGTTCGGCAGCGGATCGCTCGGCCAGTCCGCGAAGAACCTCAATGCAAGCCTCGGCAACCTCGTCAACCAGTATCCGATGGTGAGTTCGCTGATCTCGCTGGTGCTCGCGAAACCCGTGCGCTCGCTGCTGCGCGCGAGTGCGGGGCCGGCGCTGAAGTGGGGTTTGCTCGGCTTCGCCGCGTGGGAAATCTACCGGATCCTGAAGGAATCGCGCGACGACGGCGAAGACGGGGCAGCCCGCGCGGAGTGACGCACGGCTGCGCGCGCATGACGCACATGGTGCGCATGCCGCGCACGCCGCGCATGCCGCATCACGTCATCGCACGCCCCAGCACTGCTGATCCCATTCGTTCGCGCCATCCGGCCGCACATTGCCTTTCGAGCCGTCAGCGCTCAGCGTGAACGCGCCGCATCGGTCGTCGCGCATCGGGCCGCCGTCGAGCGGGCTCGCCTCCAGCACGTAGGACACGAATGCATCATCGTCCGGACGCCGGATGGCCAGCCGATAGACGGCACGCCCGTCCGACGGCGCATGCGCGAGCGCGTCCGGCAATGCGGGCGGCGCAGCGCCGTCGAGCGTCTCGAGATACTGCGCCGCGCGATACAGCGCAGCCACGGCCGACGCGTGATGCGCCTGCGCGGCTTGCCGGTGGTACGACGGAATCGCGACACCCGTCAGGATCGCGACGATCGCCAGCGCGATCATCAATTCAAGCAACGTGAAGCCGGCCGGCCGACGCACGCGCACTCCACGCATCATCGATGCTGTGCCGCGACGCGGCGCCAGCGTTGCGCGACAATTCGCCCATCGCGCATCACGACCTGCGTCTGCAGCCAGACGGCGCTGGATGCGTGGGCCCCGACGCCGCGCGCGGTGACGAGGTATGCCCGCCCGTCAGCGGGCCACGCGAGCGACCATGCCTCGATCAGGCAGCGTGGCGGCCGCGCGACCATCGGCCATCCGGCAAACGGCGCGAACGCTTCGTGCATCGCCAGCGCAGGCACGCGACGCCATGCATCGGGTTCGGCATCCGACGCCCCGGCGATGAGATAAGGCACCACTCCGCCCTGCCGCAGGCGCGCAACGCAGGCGACGAGTGCCGCATCGGCGGCGTGAAACGCGATCAGGCGGTCCGACAACGCGCGTGTGCGGCGCGCCTCCGTCAATGCGGCTTCGAACCACGTGCCCGTCAGCGCCGCAACGGCCGCGCCGACCGCGACGACGGCCGGCAACGCCATGCCCGCGTCACGGCGCCGAACCATGCCGCGGGTGGGCGTCCATGCACGATGTCGGCCCAGGCTCATCGTGTCGCTCCGAGTGTGCGCCGCCCATCGGGCCGCTCGTCGCTGCGATCGGTCGATACGTTCCGCAACATGACGACGCGATGCAGCGTCAGCCGCGCGCGATGGTCCGGCGCGCTGGATGCAATGCCGTCGCAATCGACATGCCGGCCGCGCTCCCGCATCGGTTCGCCTCGCGCCCGCACGCAGAGATGCACGGCGATCACGTCATGCCAATCGTCTTCACGCATCGCGCCGGCGGCGACGAACTGCGTCTCGCCGCGCCGCAGATACCGCACCCGCAGCTGGTCGATTCCGGAAACGACAGGCTGCGCGGTCCCCAGGCGCCCGTTTCCTTCGCAATAGAGTTCGGGCTCGCCCGTCGACGGGCTGACGTGCGCGTCGAAGCGGTTCGACACGAGCGGCCGCGCCGCCGGCGCACCCACGCCCTGCCCGAGACAATCCGATACCTGGCCGCTGGCCGTCGGCCACGTCGACACGGCATCGCCGACGTATCGAACCAGCAATGCGTCGGACGATGCCTGCGCGGGTTCGCAGCGCACGTGTTCGTCGCTGCCGCGCACGCGCGCCGCTGCGCAACCGAACAGCGGCGGCAGCGATCGCGGCGCCGCGCCGTCGAGCGGCCGGAAGCCCGCCATCTGAATCTCCTGGCCGATCAGCGTCAATGCGGTGCTTGCGGCATCCCGCATGCGAAAACCGTCCTCGGCCCGGCGCTGCGCGACACGCTGTGCGTGGTACAGCGCGCCGACGGCCGCCAGCACGAGCAAGCCGACGGACATCGCGATCAGCATCTCGAGGAGCGTATGCGCTCGCGCGCGACGATCAATGCCCATCGGCCATCACCTCGCGAAACGGAATCCGCACACACGACGGCGGACGCGCCGACACACCGGCCGCGCCGCATTGCACAGGTGCAGCGGCGTCGCCGTCACGCCAACCGACGATGGCGAGCCGCACGCTACCCGCGCCGCCGTCGAGCTTCATCGCCCCTCCCGGCAACGAAGCAGCGGCGATCGCCGTCATACCCGCTTCCGCGCCGGGCGCCGCGTGCTCGAGTTCGATTCGCGCGTCGGCCAGCCATAACGCGCGTTCACGCCAGATCGTCGTGCGTTGCGCACGCGCCATCGTGAGCTGGCTGCCGGCCACCGCGAGCGTGATCAACGCGAGCAGCGCGACCGCCACCGTCGCCTCGATCAGCGACGCGCCACGCATCGTGTGCCGCAGGTTCACGATGCGCCCTCGCAACGGCCGGCGACGACGCGTGCCCGGCCGCCTGCGGCGATCCGCACGCAGCGCGACGAGCGCGCCGCGTCGGCCTCGGGCGCCCCGCGGGCCGGGCGCAGCTCGAATCGCCGGATCCCGCCGATCGCCTGGCCGGCCGGCGGTGCAAATGCCAGATCGTGCGCCACGCCCGCGACAGCCACGCCGGGGTCGCGCGGATACCGCCGCAACACGCGCGCCTGTTCGTCGAAATGCCCGCTCACGATCCAGCCGCACGACCATTCCGCATCATCGCAGCGCTGCCCGGATTGCAGGCAGGCGCCATCGCTCCCGGCCCGGCACAGCGTGACGCGCACACCGAGACGCGCCGCTTCGGCCCGCGCGAACGACAGCGCGCCGAGCAACGCACGCGAGCGGGCGTCGACCCGTTCGCGCATCTGCCACTGGTCGAATGCAGGCGCCGCGTAGAGGCCGAGTCCGGCCATCACCGCAACCACCACCATCAACTCGACGAGCGAGAATCCGCACGCCCGCCACCCTGTTCCACCGCGCCGCATCGCCACCCTCCGCCAACGTCATGCGACGACTGTAGCGGCGCGTACGCACGCGCACCATCTGCCGAACGGCCAGCTGGCGGCGCGCGAACGCCCCGGCCACAATCGGCGCAGGACGAGCAACCTGGAGGGAACGTAATGAAACAGCGCAGCGCGTCAGCGCTTACGCGTCGGCTTGGCGGCCGGAGAGGCGCGACGGAATTCTTCGATCACGTCGGCAAATTCGGAGACGTCTTCGAACCGGCGATATACCGATGCGAAACGCACGTAGGCAATCGTATCGAGGCCGCGCAACTCGTTCATCACGAGCTCGCCGAGCTTCTCGCTACGCACTTCGCGCTCGCCTGTCGCGAGCAGCTGATATTCGATGCGGGCGACCGCCGCGTCGATCGCGTCAGCCGCAACCGGCCGCTTGCGCAGCGCGAGTTGCATGCTGGCGACGATCTTGCGACGGTCGAACTCCGTGCGGCTGCCGTCCTTCTTCACGACGGCCGGCAATGCCAGCTCGACCCGCTCGTACGTCGTGAAACGCTTGTCGCAGGCCGAGCAGCGACGACGCCGGCGAATCGCGGCGCCATCTTCGGACACGCGAGAATCCACCACCTGCGTGTCGTCGCTCCGGCAGAACGGGCAGCGCATGAGCGATCAGCGATAGACCGGGAAACGCTTGGTCAGCTCGGCCACTTGCGTGCGCACGCGCTCGATCGTCGCCGCGTCTTCCGGGCTCTCGAGCACGTCGGCGATCAGGTTGCCGACCAGCTCGGCTTCCGCCGGGCCGAAGCCGCGCGTCGTCATCGCCGGCGAGCCAAGGCGCACGCCGCTCGTCACGAACGGTTTTTCCGGATCGTTCGGAATCGCGTTCTTGTTGACCGTGATGTGCGCGGCGCCGAGCGCGGCTTCCGCTGCCTTGCCGGTGATGTTCTTCGCGCGCAGGTCGACCAGCATCACGTGGCTTTCGGTGCGGCCCGACACGATGCGCAGGCCGCGCTTCACGAGCGTTTCAGCCAGCACGCGTGCGTTCTCGACCACCTTCTGCTGGTACGCCTTGAATTCCGGCGACAGCGCTTCCTTGAACGCGACGGCCTTCGCGGCGATCACGTGCATCAGCGGGCCACCCTGGATGCCCGGGAAGATCGCCGAGTTGATCTGCTTCTCGTACTCGGCCTTCATCAGGATCACGCCGCCGCGCGGGCCGCGCAGGCTCTTGTGCGTCGTGGTCGTGACGAAGTCGGCGTGCGGCACCGGGTTCGGGTAGACGCCCGCGGCGATCAGGCCAGCGTAGTGCGCCATGTCGACCATCAGGTACGCGCCGACCGACTTCGCGATCTTCGCGAGACGCTCGAAATCGATCTTCAGCGCGAATGCCGACGCGCCCGCGACGATCAGCTTCGGCTTGTGTTCCTGCGCGAGCTTCTCGGCGGCGTCATAGTCGATGTCTTCGTTTTCGTTCAGGCCGTAGCTGACGACGTTGAACCACTTGCCCGACATGTTCACCGGCGAGCCGTGCGTCAGGTGGCCGCCGTGCGCGAGGCTCATGCCCATGATCGTGTCGCCCGGCTTGAGCATCGCGAAGAACACGCCCTGGTTCGCCTGCGAACCCGAGTTCGGCTGGACGTTCGCGGCTTCCGCGCCGAACAGCGCCTTCACGCGATCGATCGCGAGCTGCTCGACGACGTCGACATACTCGCAACCGCCGTAATAGCGCTTGCCCGGATACCCTTCGGCGTACTTGTTCGTGAGTTGCGAGCCCTGCGCAGCCATCACGGCCGGGCTCGTGTAGTTTTCCGACGCGATCAGCTCGATGTGATCTTCCTGGCGGCGGTTTTCCTGTTCGATCGCGGCAAAGACTTCGGGATCGACGTTCGCAATGGTGCTTTGGGCTCTGTCAAACATACGGTTTCCGTTAAGTGTGTACAGGTTGACCGGGGTGGCCGAGTACATTGCGCTGCTGGAGGCACCAGCTCGACATGGCGGAAGAATCCGTATGACGCGAGACAGGACAGCCACCGGCGATGCACGCGACGGCGCACAACGGCTGCCCAGGCGAACGGCAAAAAACGATGCCCTGCGCTTCACGGTGGGACGCTCCACCTTGAACCCGAGGGTTCTATCGCCAGTCACGCAGGGGTGATGAACGCACTAGTTTATTGGATGCGTCATGAATAGGCAACCGCGCGGGCGCCGCCCGGACAATTGGGGACAGGCCCATCACGCCCGCAGCGTATACCTTCCGCCGCCTTGCCGCGGTGCGGCAATCACAGTACGCTTGCAGGTTCCTCATCCGCTTCTTTACCGACCAGGAGCAGCAATGATCGTGTTCGTCACAGGCGCGTCCGCCGGCTTCGGCGCCGCCATCGCCCGTGCCTTCGTCAAGGGTGGCCACCGCGTCGTCGCGACCGCGCGCCGCAAGGATCGCCTCGACGCGCTCGCCGCCGAGCTCGGCGACGCGCTGCTGCCGCTCGAGCTCGACGTGCGCGACCGCGCCGCCGTCGAGGCCGTCGAGGCCACGCTTCCCGCCGAATTCGCGGCGCTCGACGTGCTCGTCAACAACGCGGGCCTCGCGCTCGGCGTCGAGCCGGCGCAGAAAGCCAGCCTCGACGAATGGCAGACGATGATCGACACGAACTGCTCGGGGCTCGTGACGGTCACGCATGCACTGCTGCCCGGCATGATCGCGCGCGGCCGCGGCCACATCTTCAACCTCGGGTCGGTCGCCGGCATGTACCCGTATCCGGGCGGCAACGTCTACGGGGCGACCAAGGCATTCGTCAGACAATTCAGCCTGAACCTGCGCGCCGACCTGATCGGCACGCCGCTGCGCGTCACCGACATCGAGCCGGGCCTCTGCGGCGGCACCGAGTTCTCGAACGTCCGCTACCGCGGCGACGACACGAAGGCAGCGAACGTGTATGCGAACGTCCAGCCGCTCACGGCCGAGGACATCGCCGACACGATCTACTGGATCGCGACCCGCCCCGCGCACGTGAACATCAACACGATCGAGATGATGCCGGTCGCCCAGGCGCCCGCCGGCCTGACGATCCACCGCGGCTGACCGCCCTGCGGGCCCGGCCGCGGGCCGGCCCGCATCCCACAACATTCCGTTACGAATCGGTACCGAACCGGGTACCCCGGTTCCGGTAGAATGCGCGCCATGACCCAGCCTACCCGCCCCCCGGAAGCGCCTTCCGGCTTCGCCTGGCCGGTTCGCGTTTATTACGAGGATACGGACGCAGGCGGCATCGTCTTCTATGCCAACTACCTGAAATTCTTCGAGCGCGCGCGCACGGAGTGGCTGCGCGCCTGCGGCATCGACCAGCGGCGGCTCGCCGACGAAACGGGCGCGATCTTCATCGTCCGCAGCACCGCGCTCGACTATCGCGCGCCGGCGCGGCTCGACGACACGCTGGCGATCACGAGCCGGCCCGGGCGGATCGGCCGCGCGTCGGTGGAATTCATGCAGGAAGCGTGGCGCGGCGAAACGCTGCTCGTCTCGGGGCACATCCGCATCGGTTGCGTCGACCGCGACGGCATCCGGCCGGCGCCGATCCCGCCGGGCGTGCTCGACGCGCTGCAACGCGGGCCCGTCACCGAAGCCGGGCAGACTGTAGTGTCAACGGGGCCGGCATGAGCCCCGTTTAGACAAAGCCCATGAACTCGCCTTCCTGAATCGATACTAAGCAAGGTTCGGCGTCAGGGGCGGCAGCGGCAATCCGGCGCGCCGCGCGCTGCCGGCGCCGGGCGCTCCTGGCCTTGCACCGCTCGCCGGGCTCCCGGCCAAGCACTGTTGGCCAGGCACCCCCGAAGGGACGTTACTCAAACCTCTATGAATACTTCTCAAGACCTGTCGATCATTTCCCTCGTCCTCAATGCGAGCGTCCTGGCCCAGGCGGTGATGGGGCTGCTGCTGTTGCTGTCGCTGATGTCGTGGACCTTCATCTTCCGCAAGTGGTTCGCGATCCGCCGCGCGCGCGCGCAGACCGAACGCTTCGAGCGGGATTTCTGGTCGGGCGGCGACCTGCAGGCCTTGTACCAGAGCGCGGCGAACAACCGCCACACGATCGGCGCGCTCGAGCGGATCTTCGAATCGGGGATGCGCGAGTTCCTGAAGGCGAAGGAAAAGCGCATCAGCGATCCGGGCCTCGTCCTCGACGGCGCGCGGCGCGCAATGCGCGCATCGTTCCAGCGCGAAATGGACGTGCTCGAAGCGAACCTCGCGTTCCTCGCGTCGGTCGGCTCGGTCAGCCCGTACATCGGCCTGTTCGGCACGGTCTGGGGCATCATGAACTCGTTCCGCGGCCTCGCGAACGTCCAGCAGGCCACGCTCGCGAACGTCGCGCCGGGCATCGCCGAGGCGCTCGTCGCAACCGCGATCGGCCTGTTCGCCGCGATTCCGGCAGTCGTCGCGTACAACCGCTACGCGCACGACATCGACCGCCTCGCGATCCGCTTCGAGACCTTCATCGAAGAGTTCTCGAACATCCTGCAGCGTCAGGCCCAGTAAGGAGCACGCCATGGCAGGAACGCCCATCCGATCCAGCATGCGCGGCGGCCGCTCGCGCCGCGCGATGGCCGACATCAACGTCGTGCCGTACATCGACGTGATGCTCGTGCTGCTCGTGATCTTCATGGTCACCGCGCCGCTCGTCGCCCCGTCGATCATCAACCTGCCGACCGTCGGCAATGCCGCGCCGCAGGAGCAGACGCCGCCCGTCGTCGTCAACATCAAGGCCGACCGCACGATGAGCGTCAAGTACAAGAGCGCCTCGGGCGCGACGCAGGAAGACACGATGACCAAGGCCGAGCTCGACAGCTTCATCGTGGCCCGCCAGGCGGATCATCCCGACCAGCCGGTCGTGATCGCAGCGGACAAGACCGTGCAGTACGATGCAGTCATGACCGTGATGTCGGACCTGAAGGCGCGCGGCGTCAAGCGCGTCGGCCTCCTCGTCAAATCGCAATGAAACGGCAATCCCCGCGCGGCAGCGCCTACCCGCCGATGCCGCCGCGCGAGCGCGGCACGTGGCGCGCGTTCGCGCTCGCCGCGTTGATGCACGTGCTGCTCGCGCTGTTCCTGTATCACGGCGTGCAGTGGCAGAACAGCACGCCGGCCGGCGCCGAGGCCGAACTGTGGACGGCGGTGCCGGACACCACGCCCCCGCAACCGGTCGCGCCGCCGCCCGCGAAGGTCGCGCCGCCCCCTCCCCCGGTGAGGAACGAGGAAGCGGACATCGCGCTGCAGCAGAAGAAGCGCCAGCAGGAAGCCGCCGCGCGTGAAGCGCTGCTCGAGCAGCAGCGCCGCGCGGCGCAACTGAAGGCACAGCAGGAAGAAGACACCCGGCGCGCGCAGCTCGCGGCCAGGCAGGCGGCCGCGCTCGCCGCGCAGAAAGCCGCCGCGCAGAAAGCCGCCGAGCAGGAAAAGCAGAAGCAGGCCGACAAGCTCAAGCAGAAACAGCTTGCCGAGCAGCAGAAACTCGAACAGCAAAAGCTCGAGCAACAGAAGCAGGCGAAGCTCGAAGCCCAGCAGGCGGCCAAGGCGAAAGCCGAAGCCGCGTCGAAGGCGAAGGCCGAAGCGGCCGCGAAGGCCAAGGCAGACTCCGCGGCGAAGGCGAAGCTCGACCAGGAACGCCGCACGCGCCTCGCGCAGATGCAGGGCCTCGCGGGCGGTGGCGAAGGCGGCGGCGAGGGCCTCGCGAAGAGCGGCACCGGCACGGGCTCCGGCGGCAATGCGGCGTCCCCGGGCTACCCGGACAAGGTGCGGCGCCGCGTGAAGCCGAACATCGTCTGGGGCGGCGAGCGCGCGGGCCTGACGACGGTCGTCGCGATCCGCTGCACGCCGTCGGGCGATGTATTGAGCGTATCGATCCGCCGTTCGAGCGGAAATTCGGGGTGGGATCAAGCCGTGGTCAGTGCGATCCAGGCGTCGGTCCCGTTGCCGCCCGATTCTAACGGCCGTACCCCGTCGGACATTACGATTACCTTCAAGGCGGCGGAGTGAGCGGAAATGCGCTTACACTCCGGACGTCGCTGTAAGACGGGAACGAATCGGGTATTTTTACTGTCTCTGCGGTTGCGCAGCGATACAAGTCATACGGGAAGCAAGAAGCATGAGTTTGATGACGAAGCTAGGTTTCAGGGCACTCGTGGCCTCGTGTCTGATTGCGGCGGGCAGCGCCGCTAACGCGCAGGTCGACGTGCTGATCACCGGCGTCGGTTCGACCCAGTTCCCCATCGCCACCGCGAACTTCGCGAACGAGGCGGGCCTGCCCCAGCAGGTCACGTCGATCGTCCGCGCCGACCTCGCCCGCAGCGGCAAGTTCACCAACGTCGACGCCGGCAGCACGCCGGTGCCGGAAACCGCGCAGGTCGACCTCGGCGCGTGGAAGGCCAAGGGCGCGAATGCGTTCGTCGCCGGCAGCGTGAACCGCGAGGCAAACGGCCAGTACAAGGTCAACTTCATCCTGTACGACACCGTGAAGCAGCAGAGCCTCGGCGGCCTGTCGCTGACCGCGAACGACGGCACGCTGCGCACGGCCGGCCACAAGATCGCCGACTACATCTACCAGAAGCTGCTCGGTACGCGCGGCGTGTTCGCGACGCGCCTGTCGTACGTGATCAAGTCCGGCAACCGCTACCAGCTGCAGATTTCCGATTCGGACGGCCAGAACGCGCGCATCGCGCTGTCGAGCACCGAGCCGATCATCTCGCCGTCGTGGTCGCCGAGCGGCACGAAGGTCGCGTACGTCTCGTTCGAGCGCAAGAAGCCGATCGTCTACATCCACGACCTGCCGACCGGCCGCCGCTACATCGTGTCCGACCAGAAGGGCAACAACAGCGCGCCGGCGTGGTCGCCGGACAGCCAGACGCTGTCGGTCGCGCTGTCGCTGACGGGCAACACGCAGATCTACTCGGTCAATGCGAACGGCGGCGGCCTGCGCCGGCTGACGCAGAGCAGCTCGATCGACACCGAGCCGTTCTACTCGCCTGACGGCCGCTGGATCTACTTCACGAGCGACCGCGGCGGCGCGCCGCAGATCTACCGGATGCCGGCCCAGGGCGAAAGCGCCGGCTCGGCCCAGCGCGTGACCTTCACCGGCAGCTACAACACGAGCCCGCGCGTGAGCCCGGACGGCAAGCTGCTCGCTTACATCTCCCGCACGGGCGGGGGCTTCAAGCTCTACGTTCAGGATCTGCAGACGGGCGCGGCGAACGCGATCACGAATACCAGCCATGACGAGTCGCCGAGCTTTGCGGCGAACGGCCAGTACGTGCTGTACGCCACGCAGTCGGGTGGCCGCAACGTGCTGGCTGCCGTCCCGTCCGACGGCAGCGCGCCGCCGCAGATTCTGTCCGTCCAGGGCGGCTCCGTACGCGAGCCGTCGTGGGGACCCTTCATGCAATGACCACAAGGAGAGTAACCATGATGTCAAAAAAGGCTCGTCTGGCCCTGGCCGTGATGATGATCGGCGCACTGGCAGCATGTAAGTCGGGCGTGAAGCTCGACGACAAGGCCAACGCCGGCGCGGTGAGCACGCAGCCGAACCCGGAAAACGTCGCGCAAGTGAACGTCGATCCGCTGAACGATCCGAACAGCCCGCTCGCGAAGCGCAGCATCTACTTCGACTTCGACAGCTATTCGGTGAAGGACGAGTACCAGCCGCTGATGCAGCAGCACGCTCAGTACCTGAAGAGCCATCCGCAGCGTCACGTGCTGATCCAGGGCAACACCGACGAGCGCGGCACGAGCGAGTACAACCTGGCGCTGGGCCAGAAGCGTGCCGAAGCCGTCCGTCGCGCGATGGCGCTGCTCGGCGTGGCCGACGCGCAAATGGAAGCCGTGAGCCTCGGCAAGGAAAAGCCGCAGGCAGCGGGTCACGACGAAGCTTCGTGGGCGCAGAACCGCCGCGCGGATCTCGTCTACCAACAGTAAGTAACGGAAGAATCGCCGTATGACGCACCGTCTATCCTGGCTGCGCGTGGCCGCAGCCTTCTGCGTCGCCGGCGCGGCGTGGTCGGCCGCGCCGGCGCACGCCGGCATGTTCGACGACAACGAAGCGCGCCGCGCCGTGCTCGACCTGCGCAGCAAGAGCGACAATCTTGCGAACCAGTTGTCGGCCGCGCAACGCACGATCCTCGATCAGACCGCCCGCCTCGACCAGCTGAACCAGCAGGTCGCGACGCTGCGCGGCGAGAACGAGGATCTGACGAACCGGCTCACGACGCTCGAACGCCAGCAGAAGGAGTACTACACCGATCTCGATACGCGGCTCAAGAAGTTCGAGCCGCAGCAGAAGACGGTCGACGGTGTCGAAGGCACCGTGCAGCCGGGCGAGACGGACGCGTTCAATACAGCGCAGCAGCAGTTCCGCGACGGCAACTTCAAGGCGGCCGCCGCATCGTTCCGCAGCTTCATCGCGAAGTATCCGCAGAGCCCTTACCAGCCGACCGCGCAGTACTGGCTCGGCAACGCGCAGTACGCACTGCGCGACTACAAGGGTTCGACGGCGACGTGGCAGGGCATCGTCGGCAAGTACCCGCAGCATCCGCGCGCAGCCGATGCGATGCTGGCGATCGGCACGAACCAGCTCGAGCAAGGCCAGAAGGCGGCGGCGAAGAAGACCTTCGAACAGGTCGTCTCGCAGTACAGCGGGTCGAGCGCGGCGCAGACGGCACAGGGCAAGCTGCAGACGATGAAATAATTTAGCTCCGGGTTGTTGACGAGCTCAAAACCCGCCGCTATAATTTCGCCTCTTTGGGTCGTTAGCTCAGTTGGTAGAGCAGCGGACTTTTAATCCGTTGGTCGCGTGTTCGAGTCACGCACGGCCTACCAGATGGACGAAAAAGGGCTTAGCTTCGGCTAAGCCCTTTTTCTTTTGCGCCTCAATATCGGCGGCGCCTCGCCCAAACCACCGGCCTGCCCCGGAGCGGCCACGGCACCCGGGGCAAGTTGTCGCGCATCATCAAACAGCGCCGCAACCCAGTCGCCGAATTCTCGATCTGCTCCCCCCCTCGCCCGCATCCGGTCGGCTCACCGATTCTCACGTTCAGACGCGGTCGCGAACATAACTCCGACCGCCGCCCCCTGATCCATCCCGGAATCAACCCAAGCGAATCGGCCGACACCCTGCGCCGCACACCCTGCTGCGCCACGCTCACCCCGCGCCCCGCTCTTGCGCGACGCCAATCGTTCACTTTTAGAGAAACCCCATATCTGTATTTTTCATCCCGCACCCGCAATAAAATTCATATGATCTGCATGTTCTTTTACCTGCCGGCATCGCGCGTCAGCCGATGAGGATCAAGGAGAAGCCTACATGCTGGACGCCATCGTCATCACCGTCGGCATCGCGGCGGTCGCGGGTTCGTTGTTCTACAAATTCCTGTTGCTGCTGTACGAGGCCGACCAGCGCGCCGCCGCACGCCGACGGGAAAAAGTCCTGCGCGACGAATCCGACCCATTCTAAGAGCGGCACGCCGTCGCAGAACGGCGCCGGCAGGCACCCGCTACCCCAATCTGTCCTTCCCTTCCATTTCCGAGGAACAACCCATGCCACGCTCGCTTTCCACCCCGCTGTCCCAACGGCTCGGCATCGCCCTGCCGATCGTGCAAGGCCCGATGAACGGCGGCTCGACGCCCGAGATGGTCATCGCGGTCTCCAACGCCGGCGGTCTCGGCTCGCTCGCCGCGGCCAGCCTCAGCCCGGAGGCGATCCGCGCGCAGGTCGCGACGATCCGCGCCGGCACGTCGAAGCCGTTCGCCATCAACCTGTTCGTACTCGACACGCCCACGCCGACCGACGACGAAATCAGCCGCGCGCTCGAGCGGCTGCAGCCGATTCGCGCCGAGCTCGGCCTCGAGCAGGGACAGCCGCTCGAACGGTATTGCGAGAACTTTCGCGAGCAGCTCGACGCGCTCGTCGAGCTGAAGGTGCCGGTCGCGAGCTTCACGTTCGGCCTGCTCGACGCGCCGTCCGTCCGGCGCCTGCACGACGCCGGCAGCCTCGTCATCGGCACGGCCACCAGCGTCGCCGAAGCCCGCGCGTGGGAAGCCAACGGCGCGGACATCATCTGCGCGCAGGGCGCGGAGGCAGGCGGGCATCGCGGCACCTTCCTCGGCGACCTCGACGCCAGCATGGTCGGCACGCTCGCGCTCGTGCCGCAGATCGTCGACGCCGTGTCGCTGCCGGTGATCGCCGCGGGGGGCATCATGGACGGCCGCGGCATCGCCGCCGCGCTGACGCTGGGCGCGCAGGCCGCGCAGCTCGGCACGGCCTTCCTGACGAGCGCCGAATCGCCGATCCACCCCGCGTGGAAGGCGCAGATCCGCCAGGCGGCCGATACGTCGACGCGCACGAGCCGCACGTTCACCGGGCGCCCGGCGCGCGGAATCGTCAACGACTACATCCGCCGCATGGCCGAGTTCGAGCAGCACGTGCCCGCGTATCCGGTTCAGAACGCGCTGACGGCCGAGATCCGCAAGGCCGCGGGCGCCGCGAACCGCACCGACTTCATTTCGATGTGGGCCGGACAGGCGGCAGGCCTGAGCCGCCGGCGCGACGACGGCATCCCGGCCGAGGCGCTGGTGCACGCGCTCGCCGAGGAAACGGCCGCGGCGTTCGGCTAACTCAACCTCGCAACGCAACGACGCACGGCCCCTTCACGGGGCCGTGCGTCCGTCTTGATCCGCTTCTCCCGTTACCGGAACACCACCGTCTTGTTGCCGTTCGGCAAAATTCGGCGCTCCGCGAACCACTTCACCGCCCGCGCCAGCACCACGCACTCCGCGTCCCCGCCGATCGCCGCGAGCGCCTCAGGCGACATCGCGTGATCGATGCGCGCGACGTCCTGCTCGATGATCGGCCCCTCGTCGAGATCTCGCGTCACGAAATGCGCGGTCGCGCCGATCAGCTTGACGCCGCGCGCGTGGGCCTGGCCGTATGGCTGCGCGCCCTTGAAGCTCGGCAGGAACGAGTGATGGATGTTGATGACGCGCCCCTTCAGCGCATCGCAGAACCCGGCCGACAGGATCTGCATGTAGCGCGCGAGCACCACCAGTTCGATGTCGTGCGCGGCGACGAGCGCGAGGATGCCCCGCTCCTGCGCGGCCCGCGCGTCGGCCGATGCATGCGGCGGCAGCGGAAAATGATGGAACGGCACGTTGTAGCCGTCGACGAGCCGCGCGAGATCGCGATGATTCGACACGACGCCGCACACCTCGACCGGCAGCGTGCCGCTCGCGTAGCGAAACAGCAGGTCGTTCAGGCAATGGCCGAGCTTCGACGCCATCAGCAGCACCCGGGGGCGCTGCCGCGCGACGAAGAGCTGCCACTGCAGGTCCGCCCCGTGATCGAGCACGCCGATGCCCGCGCGCAGCGCCGCCTCGGTCGCGCCGCCTTCGTCCACCGCGAATACGATCCGCATGAACAGCCGTTGCGACGACGGATCGCTGTACTGCGCCGAATCCAGCACGTGGCCGCCCAGTTCCGCAAGCAGGCTCGATACGCGGTGAATCATGCCGCGCTGCGCGCGGCACGACGCGACCAGCACGTATTCGACACTCGCCTGCGCGAGCGTCGCCGCGGCCCCGTCGGGCGAGCGGGCTTCGCTTTGTGTCAACACGACGTCTCCTCCTCGTCAGATCGCGGCATGCGCTTTGCCGCTGCGCGCCGCCATGTTCAGGTGGTCCACCACGTCGCCGAGCCGGCGGATGCCCTCGGTGATGTCGGCGGCGCTCAGCGCGCAGAACGGCACGCGCAGGAATTGGTAGCCGGGATGCGCGTCGAAGAACGCGTTTCCCGACGACAGCACGAGCCCCGCCTCCGCGGCCGCCGTCTGCAGCGATCGCTCGTCGATGCGCGCACCGAGCCGCAGCGACGCGAAAAACCCGCCTTCGGGCCTCACGAACAGCCGCCCGGGCAGGTAGCGCTCGATCGCCTGCACGCAGGTTTCGAGCCGCGGCCCATACAGGTGCCGCAGGCGGTCGAGCTGCGGCGCGAGCTGGCCGCTCTCGCACCACGCCGCCACGATGCCCTGCGCGAAGAAGCTCGGCGTGATGTAGTGCCGCTCGGCGACGCTCGCGACGCGCTTCACGACCTCGTCCGGCGCCACCAGGAACCCGGTCCTGACGCCCGGGCTGATCAGCTTCGTGAACGAGCTGAGATGCAGCGTCAGGTCCGGCGCCATGCTGTGCAGCGACGGCAGCGGCGTGCCGCGATAGCGGAGCAAGCCGTAAGGCCCGTCCTCGACGAGCAGGAACCGGTGCTCGCGCGCGCAGCGGATCACGGTGCGCCGCGCCTCGACGCTCATGCACGCGCCGGTCGGATTCTGGAAATCGGGAATCAGATAGACGAGCTTGGGCCGGTGGCGTCGCAGCGCGCGCTCGAACGCGTCGATGCACATGCCGTCGTCGCCGACGTCGATGCCGACGATCGTGACGCCATGCTGCCGCAGGGTCGTGATCGCGCGGTCGTAGGTCGGGCGCTCGACGAACACGACGTCGCCCGGCTTCAGGTAGGCGTCGCAGATGAAATTGAACAGTTCGAGCGAGCCGTGGCCGATCAGCACGTTCGACATCTTGCTGTCGAACCACGACGCGATGAATTCGCGCAGCGGCGGATAGCCGAACGCCGGCCCGTACTGCAGCATCCGGCCGGCGTCGCGCTCGAGCGCGGCCGCCGCCATCGCGCGCAGCGAGTCGACCGGAAACGATTGCGGATCGGGAACGCCGCGCGACAAATCGATCGTTTTCATGGGAATCCTGTGGGCATGAGGGTTAGTTGGCGAGACGGACCGTGCCGCGCGCGCGCGGATCGGACGCGGCTTCCGGCATGTCGCCGTTGACGCGAATCACCTGGATGTCGCCGTTCGTGAAACGCGGCCGCAGGTTGTAGCCGCGCGCGAGAAGCTCGTCGGCGAGCGCGCCCTCGATCGGCGCGTAAGGCTCCCAGTACACGGTGTTGACGGGCAGCAGCTGGTGATGAACGCGCATCTTCGCGACGGCTTTCGCGAGCGACATGTCGAACGAATGCAGGTTGCTGAGCACCTGGAAGATCGATCCGAAGATCCGCGACCCGCCCGGCGTGCCGATCACGATGGACACGCGGCCGTCCTTCGTCAGGATCGTGGGCGTCATCGACGACAGCATCCGCTTGCCCGGCGCGATCGCATTCGCATCCGTGCCGACGAGGTCGAACCGGTTGGCCGCGCCCGGTTTCGCGGAGAAATCGTCCATGTCGTTGTTCAGCAGGAAGCCCGCGCCCTCCACGACGATGCCGCTGCCGAACTTCGAGTTCAGCGTGTACGTGTTGGACACCGCGTTGCCGAACTTGTCGACGATCGAGAAGTGCGTGGTCTCCTCGCTCTCCTCCAGCCCTGGCTGGACGGCGTCGACCGGCGTCGGCGTCGCGAGATCGACCTCCGCCGCGCGGCGGCGGATATAGGCGGGATGCAGCAGCGCGTCGACCGGCATCTCCTGGAAGGCCGGGTCGCCCAGATATTCGGCGCGATCCGCGAACACGCGCTTCGACATTTCCGCGAACAGGTGAACGTACTGCGTCGAGTTGTGCTCGACGCCCGCGAATGCGGCGCTCAGCACGTCCTTCATCTTCAGCAGCTGAAGCAGCCCGATCCCGCCCGAGCTGGGCGGCGGCGCGGTCACCACCTGGTAGCCGTTCCAGTCCGCGACGAGCGGCTTGCGCCAGATCGTGCGGTATTGGCGCAGATCGTCCTTCGTGATCGGCACGTCGAGGTCGGTCAGCTGCTTGACCAGCAAGTCCGCCGTCACGCCGAGATAGAACTCGCCGACGCCGTAACGCGCGATCCGCTCGAGCGTATTGGCGAGATCCGGCTGGCGGAACACGCCGCCCTCCTCCATCTTGCCGAAGAACTGCGTGAAGTTCGTCTTGCCCTCGAAATCGGCCAGCATCACGTCGCGACGCTCGATCAACTGGCGATGCACGATGAAGCCCAGCTTCGCGTAGCGGATCGCGGGCGCCACGAGCCGCCGCCACGGCAGGCTGCCGAACCGGCGGTGCGCATCCCACAGCCCGCGCACGGTGCCCGGCACGGCGACCGAATGGCGGCCGACCACGCACATGCCCGGCACGACCTCGCCCGCTTCGTCCAGGTACATGTCGCGCCGCGCATTCGCCGGCGCGCATTCGCGGTAGTCGAGGAAGTACGGCGAGCCGTCGTAATGGATGTTCATGAACCCGCCGCCGCCGATGTTGCCCGCTTCCGGATAGGTGACGGCCAGCACGAACGCCGCCGCGACCGCGGCGTCGACCGCGTTGCCGCCTTCCGCCAGCACCGCCTCGGCCTCGTGCGCGCTGTACACGTCCGGCGCGGCCACGGCGCCTGCCTTCAGCACCTGCGTCTGCCGCGCACCGACCTCCTGCTTCATCTTCCGCACGACGCGCTGCGACTCCTCGGCCGCCTCGCGCGCCCGGGCGTCATAGTCGCGTTCGCGCTGGGTCGGTTTCTTGTTGGTGATCTTCATGGTCTGCCAGTCTCGATGGAATGAATGAAACGGCGCGCGGGCCGGCCGGGGAAACCGCCCGCGCGCCCCGTCCGTCAGCCGAGCACGGCTTCCGGATGCGCGAGCGTCTGCGGCAGCGGCGCCGACGCGCCGAGGAACACGCCCGGCCGGTTCGGGTGGTAGGCGAAATGCATCGGATGCTCGCGGCGCTCGACGGCGTCGAACACCGCCTGCGCGATCTCGGGCGCCTGCGCGAATCCGCCGGTGTTGTGCCCGCCCGTGATCACGCAGCGGCCGCCGTTCGCGCCCGGCAGGATCTCGAACACGCCGAGGCCCGACGACGTCCACGGGCGCACGCAGTACTTGAAGCTGTCCCGCAGGTTGCCGGCCTCGGCCGCCGCGCGGTACGACGCGGGAAAGTACTTGGCGGCCGTGTCGACGAGCCCCTCGTAGATCTGCCGCAGCTGCGCGAGGTCGACGTTGCGCGGATCGACGCCGGTATGGCCGTATCCCGAGCCGATCACGAGGATCGGCCGGCCGTGCTCATCCGTCGCGACGGTGATGTTCGCGTCCTCGGTGATGTGCCCCTTGCGCGCCAGCTTCAGCGAGTGGCGCAGGTCGGGCTCGAGATTCGGAATGCGCAGCCACGCGCCGAGCACGCCGTGGATCTTGCCCTTCGTCTCGGTGCCGCTCAGCAGCGCATCGCCGTACGCGCCGGTCGACAGCACGTAGTGATCGGCCTCCAGCACGTCACCGTCGATCCGCACGCCGCACACCCGTGCCTGCGCATCCCGCTCGAGGCTCTGCACGCTGCGCTCCCACGTGAACTCCGCGCCGCCCGCACGCAGGCGCCGCAGCAGTTCGCGGACGAACTTGTGCGAATTGACCGTGAAGCCGACGACATGGACGCCGCCCGCGACATGGCCGCCGCGCACCGCATCGGCAAGCGCCGGATGCTGCTGCGCAACCTCCTGCGGCGTGAGCACGTGCCGGGTCGCGCCGATGCGGTTCTGCCGCCGCACCGCGGCCGCGAACTGCGTCTTGTCCGAGTAGAGCCGCAGGATGCCCTCGCGCATCAGCGCGGCCGTGAACAAATCCGGATCGTCGTCGATCCAGCGGGTCCATTTCGGATGGCTCGCGCGCGACAGCGCGAAGATGTCCTCGTTGTACTTGTCGGCCAGCCAGACCGGAATGCCCTCGAACTCCCGGACCCAGCGCAGTTCGCCGTCGGACAGCGTCTCCTGCCAGTGGACGTTCCAGCCGAGCTCCGTCACGCTGCGCCGGAACAGGCTGTTCATCGTCAGCGAGACCTGCCGGTCGTTGTAGTTGTCCATCTCCGACAGCGTGAACATGCGTGCGTCGTCGCCGCCGTGGCTGCATCCGTATGCCGTCCACGCGCGGGCCGCGCCGGGATCCGGCCGCGCATCGACGAAATGCACCGCATAGCCCTCTTGCTGCAGCCGGTAACCCGTCACGAGATTGACGAGCCCCGCGCCGACCAGCAGCACTTTCGTGCGGCCGGCAACGACGTCGGGCAGCGCGGCTTCGTCGACGGCGAAGCGGCTGCGCAGCGCCTGCTTGACCCAGCGGCCTTCGAGCAGGTCGAATGCATTCACGTACGCGTCGCCGAGGGATTTTCCGACCGCCTGCAGCGTCACGCTGCGGCCCGCCTCGATCTCGCCCGACGGCGCGTAGTCGAGCAGGTCGTGCGCGTTCGGATCGGGAATCACGACACGCACGACGTAGACCGTCGATGCGCGCGCCGCCGCCCATTCGTCGATCGCTTTCCGGGGAACCGGCTCGCTCGAGATCAGCGCGTCGATCTCCCCCTCGATCAGCGTGCGCGCCAGCATGTCCTGGCTCTTGTTCAGCAGATCCGGGCGGTAGACCACGTTGTCCGCAAGCAGCGAATCCTGAAGCGGCTGACTCAGCAAATCTAGCAACAGTATCTTCATGGTGGTGTCCGATGGAGTGTCGGTAAGGGTCATGGATGCGCGCCGCGCATCCGGAACGTTCGCGCGCGGGCGTCAGCCGTGCGGCAGGAACTTCAGCAGCGCGAGCACGTAGACATAGGCGATCGCCATGCCGAGCGCGCAGAAGCGCCAGTTCGATACGAAACTGGTGTCGCGGCTCGACATCTGCAGGCTCGTCGCGGCGAGGATCGAGCAGATCGACACGGGCGACAGCAGGTTCGACATCACGAACATCGACGTCCAGGCGAGATACTGGACGTACGTCGGCCCGAGCGCGGTCGCATCCACGAGCGGGAAGAAGATGCCGAACAGGATCATCGGGTGCACGCCGAGCATCGTGATCGCCGGCAGCACGCCGATCAGCAGCACGCCGATCGCATAGGGATTGGCGAGCGGCGCGCGCGCGGCCTGCGGCAGGTACGCGGCGAGATCGATGTGCTGGATCGTGAAGATCAGCAGGCTCGACGCCGCGAGCAGCAGCAGCTCCGGCGCGATCCCGTCGATGCTCTTCGGCGCTTCCTTCGCCAGCGTCTGCGCGGCCTTGCCGCCCGACAGCACCAACAGCTCGAATGCGTAGCCGGACACCATCGCGAACGCGAACGACCAGGTCAGCTTGTTCGTCGCCACGTAGCAGATCACGCCGAACGCCGTCACCATCGCCGCGAGCACGATCGGCTTGAGCTTGTCGACCTCGCGCGCCTTGCCCGGACCGTCGTCGAGCTCGAGATGCGGCGTCATCGCCCCCGCGACGACGAACAGCGCCAGCGGCATGCCGAGCAACAGCACCGCGGCGGTGTCCAGATGCGGGATCGCCGCCGCGATCGACGCCGACGCGACCGTCGTCGGCAGGACGAACATCGATGCGCACAGCGCGCGCATCGTGATCCGCGCGATGCCGAGCCGGTTCTTCACCTGCGGCCCGCAGACGGCGCCCATCATCGAGATCGCCCCCTGGCTCGTGAACAGCGTGAGCGCCATCGTCGCGAGCGCGACGCGCACCGAGTTCCGCGCGCCGGCGGGCGGCGTGATGAGCCGGCTGCTGACGAGCGCGGCGAGCCCCGAGCGCGTCAGGCTGTGCCGGAACAGCGACACGCCCACGAGCAGCGCCATCACCGGCGAGAAACGCCCCATCGCCGCCAGCAGCTGCGGCGCATCGAGCGCGTTCCCGACGAGCGGCACGCAAATCACGAAGATGCCCGCCGCATACCAGAGCGTCTGCTTCTTGCGGCTCTCCTTCGACATGCAGAGGATCGCGAGCGGGATGCAGACGATCACGCCGACGCTCGACGCCAGCTTGGGAAGCGCCGCGGAAAACGCGATCGCCGCCAGCAGCAGCAGCGAGCTCAGTATCAGCGCGCTGACTTTCTGCCATCCGTTCAACATGATGTTCTCCTTATCGTTTCAGATGGATTGCAGAAATTCGTTGAGCAGGTGAGGTTCGGTCACCATCGGATCGTGCCGCGCGTCCAGTTCTCGCCAGATCCAGCCCGGCTGCGCGCGAATGTCCTTCTTGAGCTTCGCGAGCGGCGCGAACGAGTGTGCGACGCAGTCGACATAGATGCGCGGCACGCCGTTTCCGATCGGGTTCTTCAGGTGGAACTTCTCCTGGTAAGGACCGACCGGATGCGGCGTCAGCAACGACCCGACCCACGCCTTGTCCTCCTCCGCGACGATGTCGTAGGTGCTGAGCGGCGGCGGCGGAATCGCGATGCCGTTGCCTTCGCGGGCCACCTGCTCGAGCCGCTTGCGGGTGATTTCCGCCGGCTGCGCGTCGAATGCGGACACGCCGTTCGGCACCACGAGCGCATCGAGATAGACGAGCGTCCTGAGCGTGTGCGGAATCCGGTCGGCCACGCCGCTGATGATGAGCCCGGAAAAGCCGCTGCCCACGAGAACCACGTCGCTCAGCCCTTCGTACTGGATGTGATTCACGATGCTCGTGATGTGGGTGGTGAGCGTGATGTCCTTCGACAGCAGGTGCTTGGCTTCGCCCACGCCCGGGCACGTCGGCGTGGACACGTAATGCCCGGCCGCGCGCAGCTCCTTCGCGACCTTCTTCCAGCACCAGCCCCCATACCACGCGCCGTGCACGAGCACGAACGTCTTCGCCTTCGACTGCGATTTCTCCGGCGTCCTGGCCGCCGCGTCCTGCGCGTTGACCTGCCGGGCCGCGAACGCGCCCAGCGCGAGGCCGAGCGCCCCCTGGTTGAAGTTTCGACGATTCATGGTTCGGTCTCCTGTCATGCGGTTTCGGCTGCCAGCGGCTGCTCCGCCTGGCAGCGCGCCTCGATGTCGTTCGCCATCGCGATGCAGGCATGGCCCGCATCCTGCAGCCCGCGCGAATTCGAAAACGGGCGCGGCAGCACGTACGTATAGAAGTGCGCGCCTTCCACCACATAGCCGAGCGCCCACAGGTTCGGGATCACGTCGCCTGCGCGGTTGATCACGTTGACGCCCTGCGTGATCTCGATGCCGCTCGGCTTGAAGGCGCCGTTTTCGAACGGCGTGATGACGCCGGACGCGAGCATGTTCCGAACCAGCGGCGACGGGCTCGCTTCGGGTTCGAAGAGGTCGACCTTCGCGCGGATCAGCACGTCGAACGCCTCCTGCACCGGCTCGGCGAAACGATCGGTCGACAGCGTGAAGCAATGGTGCTGCTCGTCGTAGCCGAGATCCGGCTTCGGACCGAAAAAGGACAGCACGCCTGCGTCGATCAGCGCGAGCATTTCCATGTTCCGCTCCTTCGGCGGCCCGCTTGCGATGCGGTTGCTGATCGAACACCAGTACGACAGGAAGCGGCGGTGCGATTCCGGCGTCAGCCGGCAGTAGTCGACCGCGTGCCGGATGTTGTCGCGGATGTCGCGCAGGATGTCGGCCGCCGCCTTGCGCGGATTGTCGACGTTGCCGGCGAAGCAGTCCGCGATGTCCTCGGTCAGGTGGCTGCGGACGTACTTGCGGTACGCGTCCTGGTCGACGAACTCGAGATGCGCGGCGGGCACCATCAACAGGTCGACCGCCGCGCCGATCTCCGGCTCGATCTCGTAGCTCGCCGGATCCGCCCACACGCCCGACACGGAGCTCGAGTACACGTAAGCCATTTCCTTTCTCAGCGTCGGCCACAGGTCGCGATCGAAATCGAGTTGCGCGTTGCCGCGCTCGGCCAGGTTCTTCGCCCGACATACGTCGACGAAATCGCGCGTGAAGAATTTCGCCTTGTACTGGCCGTAGGTGCCTTTCTGGTTCACGGCCCGCCCTCCCGCCGGCAGGCCTTGGCGCGAAAACACGGTGATCTTCGGCTCGCGTCCGCAGGCCACATAGCGATAGCGGTCGAACGACACCTTCTCGAAGCGGCCGCCGAGCCCGATCGTCAACGCCGAAATGGCGTCCGCCGCCGTCAGGCCGGTGCCGCAAATCGCGACGCGCGCCTGCGAACTGATCGAATTGAGCGACGTGATCGGATAAGGGGACTTGAAGTAAGCCAGATGGCTGTTGCCCGCCTTGCCTTGCTCGACCCAGTTGTCGAACTTCCGGTCGAACCCGTCCTTGCCGCCGAGGCTGTGCCCCATCGTCAGGAATACGTAATTCGCATCGATCCGGAAACCGCCCTCGAGGTGCACTTCGATCCGGTTCGAATCGATCGGCACGATGTCCACCGCGTTGCGCCGGTGATTGATCACGTTCACGTAATCCGGCAGGCTGTCGATCAGACGGTCGTACACCCACGTGAGGTATTCGCCCAGCACGGCGCGCGGCAGATAGGTGTTCTCGTCCACCGGCTCGCCCTCGTCCGACACGATGTAACGACCGTCGAGCTTCTTGTAGCCGCGATCGAGCGCCCATTCAAGGAAGGACGGCCCCGGCAGCACCGGGCCGGCATCCGTGACGGACTCGTCGCAGTACATCGTGATCTGCGCGGCAATGGTGTTCACCAGCAAATGTTCCGGCTGGCTCCATTCGTGAATTCCCTGGCCCGGCGTGGACGGGTCGATCAGATGCAGATCGATGCCGACATCCAGTTCGCGTTCCGACAGCACTGCGTGCAATCGTTCAAGGAGCGTCAGCCCGCGCTGACCCATGCCGACAATGACGACACTAATTCTCTTCATATTCGTTCCCGAATTATTTAATCAGATACACCACAATCGGATTCAATAATCGAAGGACAAAATCTCCCCGGACGCCTGCCTCTCGGCAGCGCCGCTCATCCCGTTCCGACGCCCCTCCGGGCGCGTCGAAACCCTGGAATCAATCAGCCCTCGATTACTGCGCGACCGGCATCGAATTAGAAAAATCCGCCTCGACATCAATCACCAGGCAAATTCTATTTACTGACGAACGAGCGGGATAATTTATATTTTTGATATTCCGTTCGCTTTTTAAGAAACAGTTGCCCGCAGATTTCAAAGCAATGAAACTACCCGAATAAAGAGAAATTCTCTTATTGGGCGAGTTTCAGGTCGACGACTGGATTGGGCCGATTGCGGGGGCGAAACGAATGGATCTGAGGGCATTGCAGATTTTCAAGACGGTGGTCGACGAGGGAGGCGTGGCGCGCGCGGCCGAGCGGCTGCACTGTGTTCAGTCGAACGTTTCGACACGCATCAGGCAACTGGAGGACATGCTCGGCACGCGCCTGTTCGACCGCGTCGGCAAGCGACTGACGGTGACGCCGCGCGGCGTGGTGCTTCACGGCTATGCGGCTCGGCTGCTGGAACTGGCCGACGAGGCCCGGCAGGTGATGAAGGGCACCGACCAGCCCTGCACGGAGTTGCGCATCGGCGCGACCGTGGCGACCGCGACGCTGCATCTGCCGCGCGCACTGACCGAATTTCATCGCCAGCATCCCGAGATACAACTGCGCGTCAACGTGGCGACATCCGACAGCATCGTGCGCGACGTACTCGACCAGGCGCTCGACGTCGGCTTCATCGTCGGCCCCGGTTCGCATGACGCGCTTCACCAGATCGAACTCGATGCGGAGGAACTGGTGCTGCTGACCGATCGCCGCCATCCCGTGATTCGCAATCCGAAGGATCTGGCCAATACGATGATCATCGGCTTTCGAGAAGGATGCGCATACCGCAACCGGCTGCAGCGCTGGCTGGCCGAAGGCGGCGTGCCGCTGACCCGCATGCTGGAATTCGACTCATCGGAGGCGATCGTCGGCTGCGTCGCGGTGGGACTCGGCGCGGCGATCATGCCGGCTGCCGTCGTCGGGAATCTCGGCTTCACCGATCAGATCCAGTGCCACCCGTTGCCGGAACCGTACGCGCTCGTCAGGACCACGATGATCTGGCGCGCCGACAGCCGGCATCATGCCAATCACCGCCAGCTCGCGGAGAGCTTCGTCGGCCGCCCCGCCCCGTCGGCAGCGCTCGCGCAGACGGCGCCGGCCGTCGACGTCTGCGACACGTGCGACCTGTAGGCCCGTACGCTACGACGCCCGCAACTCGTGCCCCTTGAGGTTGCGAATGAAGGCGTCCCGCGCGCTGTGCTGCGCGATGTCCTTGCGCCACACGAAACGCACCTGATTCCTCGCGACATCCGGAAGCATGGCGTGGCACTTGATGACATTCGTCAAGTCCCGCCGCTCGATCAGTGATCTCGGCATCAGCGATACGCCCATGCCCGCGCCGACGCACGCGATGATGACCTCGAGCGCGCCGAATTCCAGCACGATCCTCGGCTTGAGCCCCTCGCCCTCCAGCCAGCGCTCGAAGCGCGCCCGATGGGAACCGTCCGAGCGGAACGCGAGGAAGCTGCAGTCCCGGAGATCTGAGGCCGACGTGACGGCCGGGTGACTGTGCGCGGTGATCAGCAGCAGCTCCTCGTCGAACGCCGCTTCATCGGCCAGTTCGTCGGATACGACCGGCGCGGGCACGAGCGCGACGTCGAGACGATGACCGATGACCGCGCGCGTGATCTGTTCGATCGAGCCGGTCTCGATCGACATGTCGACCTTCGGATAGCGCTGATGGAAGCCGGCCAGCATGCGCGGCAGGCGCGCGGCCGCAGTCGCCTCCGTCGCGCCGATGCGAAGCTTGCCGGCGGGTTCGCCGCCGCCCTTCACGATCGAGCGTGCCTCGTCCGCCAGTTGCAGTATCCGCTCCGCGTAGCCGAGCAGCTGCGATCCTTCATTCGTGATGACGAGCCGCCCGTTGACGCGATAGAACAGCGCGATGCCCAGCTGCGCCTCGAGCTGCCGCAGCCGCGTCGAGACATTGGACTGAACACAGTTCAACACGGTAGCCGCGCGAGCGATGCCGCCCTCGTCTGCGACGGCCTTGAATATCTTCAACGCCTGCAAATCCATCCTGGTCCCTCGCCACTTCTGCTTGCCAATGACGTATTGGCTGTCGTGTTCTGGATTGCCCGTGCCGATCGGCCGAAAGCGAGCCGGCTTCATGGTTCGGCGCACGGGCGCCCGCGCGCCGCCGTTACCGGATCGGCTCGATAGGCCGACCGGCTGCTGGTCGACAACGGAAAGGGCCGCGACGTACGCAGGCTGCACGCCCGCGCCGCCGCCCGCGACACATGGGATCGGACGGACGCTCAGGCGCCGTCAGCCGATGCGGGTCGGTAGGTGCGCGTGCGGCGCCTGCCCTCGCGGCGCTGTCGCACACTTGCCGGCACGACGGCCGGCTCGGTTGAAACGTCTCTCATGATTTTTTTCTCGTTCGCGGTATCGAACTCAGTCTTCGCCGACATGATAGCGAAGTATGTTAACAAAAGGTCTCTTTTTGAAAGGGAAAAGAAATACAAACAACCACGCTGCCCGGCGCGGTCAAGCACGATATGCCCAGTGAGATCACAGTCGTCGGGCGATCGGATGGCAACGGAGACGCGACAAAGGCCATCGCCCTCCATCGGCTTCGCACCGCACGATCCCGACTCATGACCGGAGACGATTGCGCATATCATTCGGAGTCTTGAAGACATGCCGCCCGCCCAATGGAAAGCCATGCGTCGAATTCTCCGTCGTGCATTTCGATCGCCCATCAGGGTACGATCATTCCTTTTGCTCTGATGTCGCGAATGATTGCGCGACGGGCCTCCCAATGAAGATGACACTTGCATCCGGCATGCGCCTGCCGCGCAGGTCGCCTGCGGCACGACGCGCACGACGCAACAGCCCGGCCCGCAGCGGGCGCACGCATGCCGGGCGCAACGCACACGCACCATGGAAATGAGCCAGCGGCTGGTCGGGATGGTCGCGAGAATCCGCGCGCTGATGCAGCAGCAAGGCCTCACCGACGCCGACCTCGCGCGCAAGACCGGCATCTCGCCCGCGACGCTGAGCCGCGTGCTGTCGATGTCGACGGAAGATCCGCGCATCAGCACCGTGCTGGCGATCGCCGACGCGCTCGGATCGAGCGTCGGCTACCTGCTGCAGAGCGAGCGCGTCTACCCGATCCCGATTCTCGGCTGGGACGAGATGCTCGGCTATGCGCGCGGGCAATACGACCTTGCCCGCAACACGCGCTGGCTGACCGTCGATACGCCGCGGCGGCCCGGCACGTTTGCGGCGCGCACGAAACCGTCGATGGCGCCGCGCTTTCGCGAAGGCTCGATCGTGATCGTCGAGCCGTGCACCGCCTTGCGCGACGCGCAGGTGGTGATCGCCGTGATCGACGGCGGCGAGCCGACGCTGCGCCGCGTGATCCGCGACGGCGAAGTCGCCTGGCTCAAGGACACCCGGCCCTCGCCCGCCGACACGGTCAATGCGTCGAGCGAGAGCGTCACGGTGCTCGGCGTCGTGACCGAGTCGCGCCTGATCAATCCTTGAACGAGAACGGATTGAAGTTCGTGTGATAGTCGTAGTAGTCGATCTGGTCCACTTGCTTCAGGCGCCGGGACGCCGTCGTGACGACCGGCAGCAGCACGAGTTCGTAGGTCAGCTTGACGGCGATCTGGATGCCGATCATCGTCAGCACGACGTTGTCCGGCAGCCTGCCCCAGAACAGGATCATGCAGAACAGCGCGCTGTCGATCACGATCGCGACACCGGTGCTCGACACGATGCGCGCCCACAGATGGCGGCCCGCGCTCGCGATCTTGAGCTTCGCGAGGAACGTCGTGTTGATGAACTCCCCGCAGAAGTACGCGACCGTCGACGCGACGAAGGTTCGCGCGAACTCGAGCGCGAGCGCCGGGTATGCCGCCGCGAGCGTCGGGTTCTGCGCTTCCCAGCTCGGCAGGCCCGGCGGCAGCGACAGCAGCCAGGTGCCGATGATGAACATCAGGTTCACGGCAAGCCCGCCCCAGATCACCATCCGGCTGACCCGGTATCCGTAGACTTCGGTGATGATCGTGCTGAACGCGTAAGTCATCGGAAACGCGACCAGCGCGGCCGGAATGCCGAAGGTGACCGCATCGAACAGCGGCGGCCAATCGAGGCTGACCGCGATCACGCGCGCGCCCGTCACGTTCGACAGCATCAGGAAGCCCGCATAGAGCAGCGACAGCAGCAGCACGGCAGGCGTCAGCTGATGCTGGCGCGTCGGGAAGTACGACAGCGGGACGAGCTGGTCCGTGTACGTCGCCGCATTGAGGAAGCCGATGTGCGCGACGTCCTCGCGCGAGAACTTGTCGAGCCACGACTTCTTGTTCAGCTCGCGCGGCGACATCTTGAACGTGGTGCCGGAATCGCGCACCCGCACCAGCACCAGCAGCTCGTCGTTCATGGCCGACGGCTCGATGACGGCTTCGATTTCGTGAGAAGCCGCCTCCACGATCGGCTCGCGGCGCGCGGTCATTGCCGGACCAGGCGCGTATTCGGCGCGTCGTGCACGGGCACGCTGCTGCGCACCGGATTGATGTCGAGGCCGCCCCGGCGCGTATAGCGTGCCGCGACGGTCAGGCGCGTCGGCGCGCATTGATCCTGGATGTCCTTGAAGATCCGCTCGACGCACTGCTCGTGGAATTCCTCGTGATTGCGGAACGACACGACGTACCGGAGCAGCGCCGCGCGATCGATGCGCCGCCCTTCGTACGCAATCTCCACGGTGCCCCAGTCGGGCTGCCCCGTCACGAGGCAGTTCGATTTCAGCAGGTTCGAGTACAGCGTTTCGCTGACCTGCTCGTCATGCGTGGCCAGAAGCTGGCGATCGACGCTGAACGTGCCGATATCGATGTCCTCGTCGTCGATCGACGTGCCGGCCGGCGCGCCGATCCGCAGCGCGGCGGCACGTTCGAGCGGCTCGAGCGTGACGGAAACGGGCGCGCCGGCGCAGTGCGACAGATCGCGTGCGGCGATGCGCTCGACTTCCGCGTGATCCGCGAACGTCGTGTTGTTGAAGGTGTTGAAATACAGCTTCATCGACTTCGACTCGATCACGTTCGCCGACGCGCACGGCACGACGATCGTCGCGATGGCGACGCGCGGCACGCCGCGCGGCGTCAGCCAGGACACTTCGTAGTGGTTCCAGACGTCGACGCCGAAAAACGGCAGCGCGCCCGTGATGCCGATCTCCTCGCGCTTGATCGTGCGCGGGATCGCATAGAGCTTCTCGGGGTTGTAAATCGACTCGTATTTGGATTGCTTGCCCAGCTCCATGGCGCCCTGGTTGGATATGGTATTCATTTTTTGAAATGCTTGATTCCGGAATTTTGATTTTTTGAACGGCTCGGCGCATTTTTAATCGCGCGAAGGCTTGATTCAAATTCATGTCGAAAACTTCGGCATCATACCGCAGGCTTCCTTTTACAAACCTGACAAAACGACCTCGCCAGGTGACGCAGGAACATGCGCGATTCAATGCGCGTTCAATTTAAACCAAAGCAATCGATGCAACCGCGCCAGCGGCACCGAAAGAATAAATAGCGACATCCCACTCAACCTTCCGCAGCGAGCCTGTCATATCTACCAGTTTTAATCAGTCACGGGTTCATCCATATTAACCCCGTTAAGATATGTATTGCATTCTTGCAACACCCATACGAATTCAGAATTGCCGGCGTTCGCATTCCGACCGAGACAGGAAACGCGAAACGCGCCGGCAATTCAGCCGACCGGATCGGGCACCCGGGCATTCGCCGCATGAGCCGTTCACCACGCCCCAGCATTTGATCCGCTTCGGAACCGGCGGCCTGGCGAACGATCTCGCACGGCGCGCTTGTCATTTCGATGTCGCGCCGGGCATCGCCTCCAGTCCATTTCGCGTCGCCGGCTCAATTGCGACGTAGCTGCACTTGCGCCTTTACACACCGCAAAGAGAACATCGTGACGACTTATCGAGAACTCCAGGCCCAAATTGAAAGGCTTCAGGCACAGGCCGAATCGGTTCGTCTGGAAGAGAAACGAGCCGCCGTCTCCCGGATCAGGGAGGAGATCGCCCGCTACGACCTGACACCCCGGGACCTGTTCGGCGACCGGCCCCGTCGGCCGCGCCGCAGCCCGAGGCGCGGCGTGGTGCAGCCGAAGTATCGCGATCCGCAGACCGGGGCGACCTGGAGCGGCCGTGGCCGCGAGCCGCTCTGGATCACCGGGCGCAGTCGAGAACAGTTCCTGATCGGCCCGTCGAGCTGATCGTGCTCCGGCGCGGCGCGTGATCCGCGCGACGTCCGGCGGCTGCCCTGGCCACCATTTCATTCGCCGCACCCATGCAATGTGGACGACCATTCTGATTGGTGTCGCCGGTACGGTAATCCTGCTCGCAATAGCATCGGCCCGGCTCGCGCGCAGAGACGGCAAGGACACGCCCGGGCCCGCCGCGGCGCGGCGCCGCGTCGACGCTGTGCCGGGCTGCCCGCACGAGCGCGCGACGGAGACGGCCCGGTTCGCCACGCTCGACGCGCGTGGCGCGGATGCATGTGCCACCGCGCTCGAACGGCTGGCCGACGGCGGCTCGCACCGTGCATCCGCCGATTTTCCGAGCATCCGGTCCAGAAAACAGCAGATCCGCGAGCGCGCCCGAAAGGCGCGTGAACATGCGACGCGGGCCCACGATCACGCAAGCGCCGCCCGGTCGGCGCTCGGGGGCCACGCGCCCGGGCGCGCCGATGCGCAACTGGACGAGGTCCGGCGGCATGCACACCTTGCCAACGAAGCGCACCTGCATGCCAGGGATCTGCTTGAATTCACGCTGGCGGCCGAGAAGCGCCGGCCGGTGCTCTCGCGTCGCGAAAACGTCCGTGGCCCGGACTAAGCCAAAGCGGCCTCGCATCCGCGCGCATCGCACCTTGCCGCTGCCGCTTCGCCCGTCACCGGATGCTGACGTCGCACAACACCCGCCCATATCCCGCATAGAGCCGGTTGGCCGGAAGCAACCGTCGCTGCGCGAGTTGCCGATGCACGCTCGGCAGGTGGTAGAACGGCACGCGCATGAACAGATGGTGTTCGATGTGGAAGTGAACCGCATGCGGACCGAACAGGAAGGTCTGCCATGAGCGCCGGACGATCGTGCGCGCGTTGCGGCTCTGATCCGCGCCCGCCGGCAGCCCCGCGTGTTCGAAAATCGCGCGGACATGCCCGGCCAGCGGCAGCAGCGTGACCGACGGCACGATCCACAACCCGACGTACAGCAGCGGATGCCCGGCATGCGCGAGCACGCCGAACAGCAGCGCGTTGCTCGCGAGCATCGACGCGATCTCCCACACGACGTATCCACGCGACTTGGCGACCTTCGGCAGCACATGCCGGAACTCGCCGCGCACCAGCTTCGCGACGCTCGCGACATAGCCGATGCCGCACGCGTAGGCGAGCAGCCGCGCGATCAGCGCACGGCGCACGAGCGGGTAATCGTGGATGCCGAACACTGCGGCGACCGGGTCGTCGCGATGCATCGGCGCGCGGTGATGCTCGAGGTGGCCGCTGCGATACGTCCGCAACGACAGCCACAGCGGGCCGGCGGCCAGCGCCTGCCCGAGCGCATCGTTGATCCGGCGGCGCGGCGCGAGCAGCCCGTGCGCGCCCTCGTGCATCATCACGCCGAGCGCGAGCTGGCTGCGCGCGATCACGACGGCCGCGAGCGCGTACACGAGCGGATGCGGCATGTGCGCGGCGGCCGCGAACGACAGCGCGATCAGCATCCAGTCCCCCGCCAGCGCGGCGACCGCCCGCCACGGCCGCAGCCGAAACAGCGCCGCGTCGGGCGCAAACCGGCCGAGTTCGGCATTGTCCCCGGCGAACGGGTTGTGCCGGGTCATGCCGGCTCCCTGCGCAGCGCGCGCCGTTCGGCCCATGCCGCGCTCGCGGCCGCCAGCAGCGCGCCGCCCAGCACGTCGGCCAGCGTGTGCTGCTTGAGCGTGAGCGTCGATACGCAGATCAGCAGGCCGATCGCGACGACGGCCAGCCGACGACGCGCCGGCGCGAGCATCCGGCACGCGAGGCACGTGACCGCCACATGCAGGCTCGGAAAACCGTTCGCGGCCAGGTCGAGCTGCCACATGCGCGCGAGCCGGTGCCGCACGAACGCGTTGTCGATCGTCGTCACGTCCGGGCGCGGCACCGCTTCCGGAAACAGCAGGAAGCACGCGACGCTCACGACGAACGCGGCCAGCACGGCCCGCTTGAACGCCGCGAATGCATGAGGCGGCGCGCCGGCCGCGAGGACGATCACGAACGGAAAGAATCCCACGTACACGAACCATGACAGCGCAACGAACGGAATCCACGCATCGGCCGGCGTGACCAGCGTATATCGCGGCGTCACGCCGCGCTCCAGCGCAAAGAAGATCGCCAGCCCCGCGAGCATGCCCAGCGACGCGGCCGACGCCTGCCTTATGTCGAGCCGACGCAGGAAAAGCGGCAAGGGAAGCTTCACGGCGTCAGCACCTCTGCGTCGGATCGTCGTGCCGGCGCCGTCGCGTTCGGACAGAGGCCGAGGAGACATGTCGTCCACGCGTCGATCCGCGCACGTGCGCGCTCGCGTCCGGCGCCGGCCGGAACGCGCGCGCCCGGGCTGCGCATCAGCGCGTCCGCCGCCTGCCCGACCTGCCGCCGGAATTCGGCGGCGTCGCCCCGCCACGTCACGATGCGATGTTCAAGGCCCAGTTGCGCCGCCCGCGCGGCGTTGGCCGCCTGTTCGGGCTGGTCGGTCAGCACCAGCAGGATCGGCCGCTGATACACGCGCGCGATCGACAGCGCCGCCATTCCCGGCGCGGACACGATCAGCTGCGCGTGCGCGGCGCGCGTGACCCAGTCGGGATCGACGCCGCGCCATCCGTCGCACGCGGCATAGCCCTCGCCGACCCGATGCGCGGCCAGCCCGGCGTCGCCGATGCCCGCGCACAGCGCGCCGGCCATCGACACGTCGCGGAAATGCGGGTTCAGGTAGACGGCGGCAATGCGCGCGTCCGATGCGGGCTGCTCGCCGGCAACCGGCACGGGCGTCGGCAACCGGTAGTGCGCGGTTCGCGCGCACTCCGCGACGTCGTATGCGAAATCGTGCTCGATGCAGCAACGCGCCGCGTCGATCTGCCGGTCGACGATGCGGCCGAACGCCCGCGCGACGATGCCCGGCAGCCGCCCTTCGAAGTTGGCGGTCAATGCACGCCGGAGGCTGCCGCCATACACGTGCACGACCTTGCGCCGCCAGCGCGGCAGCATGCCCATGAACAGCAGCGCCGGATGAAACGAATCGTTGACGACGAGATCCGCGTGACGGACTGCGACACGCAGGCGCGCGATATCGCACACCATGCGCGTCGGCCGGAACACGTAATGCGCGACGTTGCGGTTCGTGTCGCCGCGCAGCATGTTCTGCCGCGTATCGAACTGCACCGCGTAGTGACGCGACAGCACGGGAGCGTCGATGCCGAACGCCGCGAGGAACTGCCGGCCGGCATCGGACGTCGTCAGCACGTCGACGCGGGCGCCGGCGTCGCGCAGCGCGCGGACCAGCAGTTGCGCGCGCATCAGATGCCCGCGCGCATCCGCGGTGGCGAGATAGACGATGCGCGGCGTCATGCGGCCGACGCGGGCGGTCGGGCGCCCGGACGCAGCGCGTGGAACCATCCGGCGGCGTACATCGCCAGCGCGCCGGTCACGCCGAAGCCTGCGTCGACCGCCCGGATCTCGTCGAGCAGCGCGGCGAGCCGCACCGCTTCGGACGGTGCGACGAGACGGCGCAGCGTCTCGGTGCAGAGCCGGACATGGCGCACCTCGTCGGTCAGCACCCGCGACAGCAGCGGATACATCGGATGCCGGGCGCCGATCGCGCCGCAATGGCGCGCGAGCACGCGCATCGCCATTTGCTCGGCGCACAGGCCCGTCGCATAGGCCGGCACGAGCAGCCCGTGCGCGAAGTGCGGCGCGTGGCGACGGGCGATCCGCCGCCACCGCGCGATCTTGCGGCGGCTCAGCCAGTCGGGCCGGCCCGGACCGTCCACCTGAACGCCACGCGCCTGCAGCGCATCGACGAACGCGGCGGCGTGGCGGCGCTCGTCGGCGAGATGCCGCTCGATCCGCTGCGCGATCCAGTCCGGCGCGTCGCCCGTCCATTCGTCGTGCAGCGCGCATTCCGTCGCCTCCTCGCCGATCAGGTACATGCGCAGCATCCAGCGCTCGCCGTGCCCGCTACGGTGAAGCCGGCGCAGCGCCGCACGCTTGATGCGGTCGACGAGATACGCCTGCATGCGCGCGAAGCCGCGCGGCGCCGGCGCGTCGAGGCAGCCGAACCCATCCGCGCGGCCGCCTTGCCCCTGCCCGGAAGCGGTGCGTCGCGTACCGGCCGTCGTCATGCGGGCTCCCCGCGGGCAGCCCCGGCGTCGCGCGGCGCGGCGGGCGCCGCCGCGCGATGCCACGCGAGAATGAGACCGATGAAGCTTTCCTGCAGGAACGCACGCCCCGCCGCCGCCGCACCGGCGAATGCCTCCTCGCGGCCGTTCACGCGCAGATACCCGCTGCCGTTGCGCGCCCCCAGTTCGATCCGGTCGTGCCTCCTGAAGCCGCGCGTGCGCATCGCGTCGACGAGCGGACTCTGGTCGAGCCCGAACAGGAACAGCTCGCGCTGCGCGACCCACACCGGAATGTGATCGCTCAGCGCGTCGAACCGGATTGCCCACGTGCCGGCGGCCAGCGCGCGTTCGATCTCCGCGTGGCCCGGCTCGCTCGACGTGAAGCTCGCGCGCGCCACCGATTTCGACAGGCTGCCGACGCCGAGCGCGATCGTGATGTCGTCGCCGGATGCGCGCTTCGGATCGGTCGCGCGCACGTTGACGAAGTACCGGGCCACGCGCGCCGCGAACGACGGGCGCTCGAACAGCGCGCGGGTGTCCTCCGGCGTCAGGAGATCGCGCTCGGCGTCGCCTTCGCGCACGCGGATGCGGTACGGATCGATCCGGACATCGGCGAACTTGCCGCGCACGGGTGCATGCACGTAGACGTCGCGATTCCATTTGACGCCCGAGCGGCGCAGCAGCACGTGCACGCTCAACGGCACGCGCTGCCCGTCCGCATCGACGCCGCTGCCCTGCAGCAGCACGTCGCCGAGCACCTCGCTCGCATGGTGGTTCGGGTCGCTCGCGAACACGATCGCGTGGTTGCGCGTGTCGACGTTCGCGCGAACGTCCCGCGCGTCGAGCGCGATGCGGTTGCAGTCGGTGGCGGCATTGCCGGCGAACGGGCAGCCGCTCTCCGACGCGAAATGAAACACGCCGCGTCCCGCGTGTTCGACCGCGGCGGCATGCGCGCTGGTGGCGGCGGCAACGACGGCGAGGCAGGCAAGGCGGCTGGCAAAGGTAGGCATGGGCGTATGACGAGAAATTCCGGGTTGTATGCAGGCACCGTGAAGCGGCGTGGCGTGCCGCGCCAGGTCAATGACGGTGGTACGAGAGCGCATCGAGGTCGCGCCGCGCGGAAGCGCGCCGGGACAGCCCGGCGCCGCGCGCGAGCGCGCCGAGCGTATCCACCACGGACACGCCGATCGTCACGGCGACGGCCGCCAGGTAGCGCACGGCCCCGAGCGGCGGCAACTGCTGGCGATTGAGCGCGCCCAGGCTGTAGCCGAGCCGCATCGCCATCACGCAGAACGGGCCGAGCGGGCCGCTGCGGCCGAGCCATTGCCAGCGGCGCGGCAGGTACGCGTTCACGAGGTACGGCGTGAGCCCCACGCTGTCCTCGCCGCGCATCCAGCGCAGCTTCAGCGTTTCGCGGCGCGTGTCCGGAAAGCGATGTTCGGTGTGCGCCGTCGGCGCATACTCGATCGGCACGCCCGCCGCCTGCATCCGCAGCCCCATGACCTGGCAGTGCGCGCGATAGACGCCGTCGAGCGGCTCGTACCGATGGCGCGCGAACACCTCGCGCCGGAACGCGACGTTGTTCGCATAGAAGTTGCGCGTCGCGCCATCGCGCAGCGGGCTCGGGAAGTACATGAAATCGATCGACGTCATGGCGACGCCCAGCACGGTCGGCGCATAGCTGGTGCGCCCGGCCACCGCCGCCGGCGCGTCGTGCGCGGCACGCGCGAACGGCGCCAGCAGCTGCGCGAGCCAGTCCGCCGCCGGCCGGCAGTCCGCATCGCCGAACACGACGTAGTCGCAGCACGCGGGGTCGACGCGATCGAATCCGACGTTCTTCGCGTCGTAGTAGCCGGTGTTGCCGTCGATCTCGACGAAGTCGATCTCGCGGCCCGCGAGCGCGGCGATCTGCGCGCACGCGTCGGCCGGCAGTCCGTCGTGCGTGACGATCCACTGCGCCAGCGCCGCCGGCCGCAGCGTCTGCCGCGACAGTTCGGATACCAGGCGCTTCAGGCTGTCGACGGCCTGCGTCATCCCGTGGCCGCCGCGCAGGTTGTTCGTTTCCAGGATCAGCGCGGTGCGCGCCGCGACGGAACGGGTGCGATCGTTCGCGAGTGGGGGGGTGTTCGACATCCGAAACGTTTCCTCTTCGATGGCGCCGTCGTCATGCCGAGTGCAGCTTGTGCATCGAAATATCGTTGCACAATGTCATGCGGCGTCTGCCGGGCACGGCAGGCACGTCGAACCGACGGCCGACGACGCATGCGCGTCTGCATGCGCCGCGCAACCGCGCGAATTCAGGATGACGACGGAAAAATGGCGGACGCGCACCGCGAATGCGGGCGCGCTGCGGCGCTCGGTGCGCGGGCGGACGGACGGAACCGCCGGCCCGCGCCGGTGCTCACTCCTGCGCCGGATCGGTGTCGGCCAGCCGCGGCTTCGCGCCCTGCAGGTCGCGCGTGTTCTTCTGCACGGCCACCGCGCCGAACAGCGCGAGCACGAACGACATCGCGTAGAAGCCCTTTTCGCTGAGCTGCAGCGTCGCGTTGAACAGGCCGACGACGAGCAGCGCGATCGCGAGCAGCAACGCGATCCAGCTCAGGCCGTAGTAGATGCCCGTCACCGGGATGCCTTCGGAGCGATCGCGCACGCTCTTTTGCAGCGAGATCGCCGCATACAGGCCGAATGCCAGCACGGTGAAGTAGTAGCCCTTTTCATTGAGCTGCATGCCGGCATTCCAGAGCCCGATCAGGAACGCGGCGAAGCCCGCGAGCAGCGCGGCCCACGATGCCGCGACGAAAGCGAACGACGGTTGCTGGAGATTGGTCTGGTTCATCGAATTGCCCTCTTCTTTCTTGTTGTTTGGAATACTGCGCGAGCATGTTAGCAGCTTTGCCGGACCGCACGGCAGCGCCGACGCGCCGCGGCACGCAGCATTCCCGCCGGCCGGCCCGTTCTCCCCGGGCCCCCGCTCATCGGCTCACGTGCCGCGATGCGCGCGCCGCCAGCGCCCCGGCGTCGTGCCGAACACCTCGCGAAACGCCTTGCCGAACGCCGCCTCGGACTGGTAGCCGACCGCCTGGCCGATCTCCGCCTGCCCGCGCCGCGTGTCCTGCAGCAGCGCGCACGCGTGCATCATCCTGATCCGCGTGACGAACGCGCCGACGCTCATGCCCGCCTTCGCGCGGAAGTGCCGCGCGTAGGTCGCGCGCGACATCGCCGACACGTCGCCGAGCGACGCGACCGTCCACGGCTGCGCGGGCGCCTGCATGACCGCCTGGATCGACGGCCCGAGCCGCGCGTCGGCGGCGAGCGCGAGCCAGCCGGACGGCACCTGCGTGTCGCGGCCGTACGCGCGCAGCGCATACGCGAGCAGCGCCTGGCCCAGCGCGTTCACGATCGCGCGGGCGCCCGGCTGCAGGTTCGACGCCTCGGCGCGCAGCACGCTCGTCAGCATCTGCAGCGGCGCGAGCCCCGACGCCTCGCGCAGCCCGACGTGCAGCACGCCCGGCAGCGCGCGCATCAGCAGCTCGCCCGCGCCCCGCTCGTAGACGAAGCGGCCGCAGAGCAGGTCGACGCTCGCGTCGCCGGGTGCGTCGGTATTGGATTTGACCGGCAGCACCGCGCCGCCGGACGACGGCAGGTCGTGCAGCGGCCGTGCCGTCGCGGCGTGGGCGGCCACCGCGTCGTCGATCACGTGCGCGTCGCCGGTCGGCAACAGCACGAAATCGCCCTCGGCGAGCTGCAGCGTGCGCCCGCCCGGCCCGCGCAGCCGGCAGCGGCCCGCCAGCAGCAGGTGAAACGCGGCCTCGCGGGGCGGCAGCGCGTCGTGCGCCATCGCGAACGGGCCGTCGAGCAGGCAGCGCACGTCCAGCTCGACGTGGCTGCGGCCCAGCAGAAGCAATTGGCTCAACGCATCCATGAGACGCTTGCGCTAAAAATTGACACTTTAACGCATCGAAACCATCACCACAGGCGCTCAGAATAGCCGTGCATCTCCCGCGACCGCGGCACCCGCCGCCGTCCCTTACCCGTGAAAGGATGAGCCATGCTGAACTGGAACGAATATCGCAATGAACTCTCGACGCGCATCGGCGATCTCGCGAAGTTGTCGCCCGGCACGCTGGCCGGCTACAAGGCGCTGGCCGACGCCGGCGCCAAGACCGGCCATCTCGACGCGAAGACGCGCGAGCTGATCGCGCTCGCGGTGGCGGTCACGACGCGCTGCGACGGCTGTATCGCCGTGCACACGGCCGAGGCGGCCAAGCATGGCGCGACCCGGGAGGAAGTCGCCGAGGCGCTCGGCGTGGCGATCGCGCTGAACGCAGGCGCGGCGCTCGTCTATTCGGCGCGCGTGATGGATGCGATGGGCGAGTAACGCGCGCGACCGCCGCCCCGCCCCGGCCGGCGCGCCGGGGCGCTCGCCCCGCCCCCCTTCTGCGCCGCGCCGCCCGGGCGGCGAACTCGGCTACCATGCGCGAACGATCCACCGAGAAGGAGCGTCCCATGTGCCGCTGGCTCGCCTATACGGGGAATCCGATCCACCTCGAGACCGTCCTGTTCCGCGCAAAGCATTCGCTGATCGACCAGAGCCTGCATTCGGAGCTGGGTGCCACGACCACCAACGGCGACGGTTTCGGCATCGGCTGGTACGGCCATCCCGACGAACTGCCGTTCCGCTACCGCTCGGTGCATCCCGCCTGGAACGACCGCAACCTGCGCGAAGCCGCGCGCGCGATCCGCTCGCGCATGTTCATCGCGCATATTCGCGCGGCGACCGACACGCCGGTGCAGGAAACCAACTGCCACCCGTTCCGGCACGGCCGCTGGCTGTTCGCGCACAACGGGCTGATCCGCGGCCTGCACCAGCTGCGCCGCGACCTCACGCTGAAGATCGATCCGGCGCTGTTCCCGACGATCGAAGGCTCGACCGATTCGGAGCTGATGTTCCGTCTCGCGCTGACCTTCGGCCTCGAGCAGGCGCCGTTGCCGGCGCTCGAGCGGATGGCCGGCACGGTCGAGGACGTCGCCGCGCGGCACGGCGTCGCGCTGCCGATCAACATGACGGTGTGCGCGACCGACGGCGAGCGGATCATCGCGGTGCGCTACTCGAGCGAGCGGCAGTCGCGCTCGCTGTTCCACAGCACGTCGTTCCGGCACCTGCACGCGTTGTACCCGCACAACCCGCGCATCGCCGAGGCCGGCGACGACGCGTTCATGGTGCTGTCCGAACCGCTCGTCGACCTGCGCGGCGCGTGGGAGGAGATTCCGGAAAGCACGGCGATCGTCGTGCACGGCGCCGACGTCGAGCAGCGGCCGTTCGAGCCGCGGCGTCACGCGTGAGCGCGGCGCCGCGTCGACCGCCTACGCTTCGGGGTCGAGCTTCACCTCGAACAGCGACTTGCCGTCGAGGTCGTGCAGCGACACCGTCATCGCGCGGCTCGCCGGGTCGATCTTCGCGCGCCCGTAATACTGCTGGCCCGCGGCCGGCGACCGGTTCTGCGGGTTGTCCTTCGGCACGCTCACGTAGCGCAGCGCCGGGCCGAACGTCATGTCGGTGTCGTTCGGGCCGAACGTGCCCGCGTTGATCGGGCCGCCGACGAATTCCCAGAACGGCTTGAAATCGGTGAACTTCGCGCGCGACGGATGGTAGTGCGCGGCCTGCGCGTAGTGCACGTCCGCCGTCACCCAGACGACGTTCTCGATGTTCTCGCGCTTGATGAACGACAGGATGTCGGCCAGCTCGAGCTCGCGGCCGGACGGCGCGCCGTCGTCGCCGTTCGCCCACGCCTCGTAGGTGCCCTTCGGCACGTCCGGATTGAGGTCCGGCACGACGAGCGAGATCGGCATGTCGCTCGCGATCACCTTCCACGTCGCGCGCGAGCGCTTCAGCGACGCCTTCAGCCACGCGCTCTGCTGCGCGCCGAGGAATGCCGAATCGGCATCGAGCCGCGCCTGCCGGTTCGGCGAATTGCGCCCGCGGTAGCTGCGCTCGTCGAGCATGAACACGTCGAGCAGCGGCCCGAACGCGAAGCTGCGATAGATCTGTTCGGGATCCTGCCGGTTGATCCGGAACGGGTTGTATTCGAACATCGCCTGCCGTGCATAGGCGGACAGCAGCGACGCGCTGCGCGTCTGGTAGCGCGCCTCCTCGGGCCCGATCTGCTGGCCCGGATACCAGTTGTTGCGCACCTCGTGGTCGTCCCACTGCACGAGGAACGGCACCTCGGCCATGAAGCGGCGCTTGTTGCGGTCGAGCTGGTTGTACGCGAACGCGCCGCGATAGTCGTCGAGCGTTTGCGCGACGTGCGACTTCGCCTCGGTGACGAGATTGGTCCACAGCGTGCCGTCGGGCAGCTTCACTTCGGCCTGGATCGGGCCGTCCGCATAGATCTGGTCGCCCGAGTGGATGAAGAAGTCCGGCGCTTCGCGCCGCATCGCCTCGTAGATCCGGTAGCCGCCGAAACGCTCGTTGATGCCCCAGCCCTGCCCCGCTTCGTCGCCGGAGAACACGAAGCACACCGGCCGGTCGGCGCGCGCGGACGGCGTGCGCAGGCGGCCGGTCACGGGCTCGCTGAACACCTTGTCGTTCGCGAGATCCTGGAAGCGCACGCGGTAGAACACGTCCGCGCCGGACGGCAGGCCGGCGAGATCGACGCGCGCGCTCAGCCCGGTCGCGTCGATCGCCGCGGGGCCGATGCGCCGCTCGAAGCGCCTGAAGCTTTCGTCGGTCGCGTAATCGACGATCATCCGCGCGGGCCGGTCGGTGCGGCTCCAGACGATCGCGCGCGTGTCGGTCACGTCGCCGCTCATCACGCCGCCCGGCAGTTGCGGACGCAACCGGTCCGACGTGACGATCGCGGGCGCCGCGCGCTGCGCGAGCACGTCGGCGATTCCCGATGCGCCGAGGAGCGCCGCGCCGCCGCCCGAAACGAGGCGCTTGAGCAGCAGACGACGGGAGGGGGCGATGCGATCCGGCATGGAGGACTCCTGCAAAGGTCGATTGGAAACGTTTTCCTCCGGATCGTAATGCGCGAACATGTAACTTTCATTTCACCGCCGTCGACCGGTTGCCATGCCGCGGCCCGTCGGCTATAAAAGTCCGACGCCTGTCCGTCCGGCATGCTCCGCCTGCCGGCATGGCCATCCCGTTCAACGCTTCATGGAGAACCGACCTTGACCCTGGACCTCGCCACCACCCAGCAATTCCTGATGACCCGCGGCCTGGATTTCGGCCTCAACCTCGTCGCTGCCATCGCCCTGTGGTTCGTCGGCCGCTGGGCGATCCGCATCGGCACGCGGCTGCTCGGCAAGGTCGTGCAGCGCAGCGGCAAGGTCGACCCGACGCTGGCCGACTACCTGACCTCGGTCGTCGGGGTGCTGCTGACGATCCTGCTGATCCTCGCGATCCTGCAGGTCTTCGGCGTGCAGACCACGTCGTTCGCCGCGCTGCTCGCCGGCCTCGGCCTCGCGATCGGCACGGCCTGGGGCGGCCTGCTCGCGCACTTCGCGGCCGGCGTGTTCATGCAGGTGCTGCGGCCGTTCAAGATCGGCGACGTGATCAGCGCGGGCGGCGTCACCGGCACGGTGAAGGAGCTCGGGCTGTTCGGCACGACGATCATCACCGCGGACAACATCGTGACGATCGTCGGCAACAACAAGATCTTCTCGGACAACATCGCGAACTACAGCGCGACGCCGTACCGCCGCGTCGACCTGACCGCGAAGATCGCGAACGGCGTCGATGCGGCCGACGCGATCAACCGCCTGAAGGCAGCGGTGCAGAAGATCCCGAACGTGCTGACGAGCCCGGCGCCGGACGTCGGCGTGCTGCAGTTCACGCCGGAAGGCCCGCTGCTGTTCGTGCGGCCGTCCACGCAGCCGGCGAACTACTGGCAGGTGTACTGCGACACCAACCACGCGATCCTCGACACGTTCCGCGACGCGCAATACCCGACGCCCGAAACCCCGTTCCTGCATCGCACGACCTGACGCGCGGCGCACCGCGCGGACGCAAAAAAAGCGTGGCAATTCACATTGCCACGCTTTTTTTTGCATCGCGTCGCCGGCTGGCCGGCGCGCTTCAATGCCCGCTGGTCTTGCGCGCGTCGTCCGAGCGGCGGCCGCGCACGAGCTTCCACACCGCGCCGAGCGCGACCGGCACGATCGCGGCACCGATCCCGGCCAGCACGATCACGTTCAGGTACTGGCGGACGAACGGGATGTTGCCGAAGAAGTAGCCGAGCAGCACCAGCAGCAGCACCCAGATCAGCGCGCCGAGCACGTTGAAGAGCTGGAAACGCGCGACGCTCATCGACGACGCGCCCGCGACGAACGGCGCGAAGGTCCGCACGACCGGGATGAAGCGCGCGAGCACGATCGTCTTGCCGCCGTGCTTGTCGTAGAACGAGTGGGTCTTCTGCAGCGCCGCGCGGTCGAGGAAGCGCTCGAGCACCGGGATGTGCGTATTGAAGACCTTCGGGCCGATCCAGCGGCCGATCATGTAGTTGACGGTGTTGCCGGTGATCGCCGCGACGAGCAGCAGCACGATCAGCGCGCCGACGTTCATTTCGCCGGTCGCCGCGAACGCGCCGCCGATGAACAGCAGCGAATCCCCCGGCAGGAACGGAAACACGACGAGGCCCGTTTCGCAGAACACGATCAGGAACAGCACCAGATACACCCAGGCGCCGTACTGCCGGATGAAATCGCCGAGGAATGCGTCGATGTGCAGGACGAGATTGACGAAATGGAGCAGCGTATCCAAATGCGGGTTCCTTCAGGGGCAAACGGGCCGGTGACGGCATAAAGGGCGAAAACGCACGGCCGAAAGAGGCGGTGCGCCAGGACGCAGTCATCATACCGAAACTGCCTTAAGGCTCCGTGAAAAAACGTAACCGATCGCGAGTCCGGCGCGCGCCGGCGGCCTCGCTATAATTCGGCCATGTCCGAATTCACCGAAACGGCCGCGGGCGCCGCGCCCGCCCCTGATCCACACGCGCCGCGCCCGCTGCGCGCGATCCAGCCCCTGCCCGACCAGCTGATCAGCCAGATCGCCGCGGGCGAGGTGGTCGAGCGCCCGGCGTCGGTCGTCAAGGAGCTGCTGGAAAACGCGCTCGACGCCGGCGCGAGCACGCTGCGCATCGTGCTCGAGGAAGGCGGCGTCAAGCGCATCTCGATCACCGACGACGGCTGCGGCATCCCGCCGGGCGAGCTGCCGCTCGCGCTGATGCGCCACGCGACCAGCAAGATCCGCTCGCTCGAGGAGCTCGAGGCGGTCGCGACGCTCGGGTTCCGCGGCGAAGCGCTCGCGTCGATCGCGTCGGTCGCCGAGATGTTCATCACGAGCCGCACCGCGGATTCCGCCCACGCGACGCGCATCGACGCGCAGACCGGCGTGCTCGCGCCCGCCGCCGGCGCGGTCGGCACGACGATCGAAGTGCGCGAGCTGTACTTCAACACGCCCGCGCGCCGCAAGTTCCTGAAGAGCGAGCAGACCGAGTTCGGGCATTGCCTGGAAATGATCCGCCGCGCGGCGCTCGCGCGGCCGGACGTCGCGATTTCGGTGCTGCACAACGGCAAGGCCGTCGAGCACTGGAACGCGACCGAGCCCGCGCAGCGCGTCGCGAAGATCCTCGGCGACGGCTTCGCGACCGCGCACCTGCCGCTCGACGAGCAGGCCGGGCCGCTGGCCGTGTACGGCTGCGCCGGGCTGCCGACCGCGAGCCGCGGCCGCGCCGACCAGCAGTATTTCTTCGTGAACGGCCGCTTCGTGCGCGACAAGCTGCTCACGCACGCGGTGCGCGCCGCGTACGAGGACGTGCTGCACGGCGACCGCTATCCGTCCTATGTGCTGTTCCTCGACCTGCCGCCCGAGGCGGTCGACGTGAACGTGCACCCGTCGAAGATCGAGGTGCGATTCCGCGATTCGCGCTCGATCCACCAGTTCGTGTTCCATGCGGTGCAGCGTTCGCTGGCCCGCCATGCGGGCGCATCGCCAGAAACCACCGCGGGCGGCCACGCCGCGCATATCGCCCCCGTGCCCGCACCCGCGCCGGGCCCCGCATCGTTCCTGAACACGCCGCTGGGCCAGGCTGCCGTGGGTGGCGGTGCAGGCACCGGCGCCACGCACACGCCGTCGCAAGGCAACACGTGGCTGCGCCAGGCGCGGATGACGCAGGGCACGCTGCCGGTCGCGCAGCCGCTTGCGCTCTACGACGCGCTGTTCGGCCGCAAGGACAGCGGCGCGGGCACGCCGGCCGGCACGACGCTCGCCGCCGACGCGGCGGAGCCGCCGGCGTCGCCGCTGGCGGGCTTCGCCGCCGCGCCGTCGCTGGCTGACACCGCGCACGACGACCAGCCGCTCGGCTTCGCGCTCGGCCAGATCCACGGCATCTACGTGCTCGCGCAGAACGCGCACGGGCTCGTGATCGTCGACATGCACGCGGCGCACGAGCGGATCCTGTACGAACAGTTCAAGGGCGCGCTCGCCGACCGCGCGATCGCGGTGCAGGCGCTGCTGCTGCCGGTGTCGATGACCGCCACGCCGGTGGAGATCGGCACCGTCGAGGAGGAACGCGAGACGCTCGAATCGCTCGGCTTCGACCTCGCGGTGCTGTCGCCGACCACGCTCGCGATCCGCGCGGTGCCGGCGCTACTGAAGGACGCCGACCTGCAGTCGCTCGCCCGCGCGGTGCTCGCCGACCTGCACGCGTTCGGCGGCTCGCGCGTGCTGACCGAGCGCCAGCACGAACTGCTCGGCACGCTCGCGTGCCATCACGCGGTGCGCGCGAACCGGCGCCTCACGCTCGACGAGATGAACGCGCTGCTGCGCCAGATGGAAGCGACCGAACGCGCGGACCAGTGCAATCACGGCCGGCCGACGTGGTACCAGCTCACGCTCGGCGATCTCGACCGCCTGTTCATGCGCGGCCAATGAGCGTGTCGCCGTCTTCCGCCCCGGCGACGATCGCCTGCCTGCTCGGCCCCACCGCGTCCGGCAAGACGGCCGCGGCGCTGGCGCTCGCGGCGCGCCGCCCGATCGAGATCGTCAGCGTCGATTCGGCGCTCGTCTACCGCGACATGGACATCGGCACCGCGAAGCCGAGCCGTGACGAGCGCGCGGCCGTGCCGCATCACCTGATCGACATCATCGACCCGGCCGACGCGTATTCGGCCGCCGAATTCCGCGCCGACGCGCTGCGCCTGATCGGCGAGATCGCCGCGCGCGGCCGCATGCCGCTGCTCGCGGGCGGCACGATGCTCTACTACAAGGCGCTGACGCAGGGGCTCAACGACCTGCCGACCGCCGATCCGGCCGTGCGCGCCGAACTCGACGCCGACGCCGCGCGCGACGGCTGGCCGGCGCTCCACGCACGGCTCGCGCAGGTCGACCCGGAGACGGCCGCGCGCCTCGCGCCGAACGATTCGCAGCGGATCCAGCGCGCGCTCGAGGTGTTCATGCTGAGCGGCCAGCCGATGTCGGCGCTGCTCGCCGCGCCGCGCAGCGCCGACGATGCGGCCGCCCGCTACCGGTTCGTGCCGGTCGCGCTCGAGCCGTCCGACCGCGCGGTGCTGCATGCGCGCATCGCGCAGCGTTTCGACGCGATGCTCGACGCGGGCTTCATCGACGAGGTCGAGCGGCTGCGCCGCCGCGACGATCTGCATCCCGGGCTGCCGTCGATGCGCTGCGTCGGCTACCGGCAGGCGTGGGAATTCCTCGACGGCATCACCGACTATCGGACGATGCGCGACAAGGGCATCTTCGCGACACGGCAGCTCTGCAAGCGGCAGATCACGTGGCTGCGCGCGATGCCGGAGCGGATCGTCGTCGACTGCGTCGCGGCCGATGCGGCCGTGCGCGCGGTGGACGCGCTCGAACGCGTGATCGACGGCCGCGCGCCGGTCTGACGGGCGCGCGCCGGCACGCGGAGGCGCGCGTCGTCAGCCGGCCCGGCGCGCGGCCAGTTGCGCGCGCGCGCCGTCGACCACCAGCGCGATCGCGCGCTCGAACGCCTCGTCGCGGCTGCGCGCGCGCAGTGCGGCCCACCCTTGTGCGACGAGCGGGTACGCGGCCGGATCCGGCAGGTCCTCCGCCTCGGGCGCGCCTTCCGGTTCCGCCTGCTCCTCCAGTACCCAGCCGACCACGAAGCGGCCGAGCGCGAACATCACGTCGATGGCCTGCTCGGGTGCGAAACCCGCATCGCACAACAACGCCAGCTTGGATTCGATCGCGTCGAAATCCCCCGCGCGCGGCCGCGTGCCGGCATGCAGGCGCGCGCCGTCCCGATAGGCCAGCAGCGCGGCGCGGAAATTGCGCGCATTCGCGGCGAGCCACGTGTCCCATGCGTCGCCCGGCCGCGGCAGCGAGGCCTGACGGCGTTCGGACATGATCGCGTCCGACATCGCTTCGAGCAGCTCGCCCTTGTTCCGGAAATGCCAGTAAAGCGTCGGCGATTGCACGCCAAGCCGCTCCGCGAGCCGCCGCGTCGACAGCGCGTCGATGCCGACCTCGTCGAGCAGGTCGAGCGCCACGCGCAATACCGTGTCGCGTGTGAGCCGCGCGCCTGTATCCTTCATATTTATCACCGATAGGGAAACCGTGGAATAATCGCCACTCTATCACCGATAGGGTCACGATCTTGAATCCCTCCCTGATTGCCATCCTGGCGACCGTCCTGCTCGACGCGATCGGCGTCGGGCTCGTGATGCCGATCCTGCCCGGGCTGCTGCGCTCGCTCGCCGGCATGGGCAGCACCGACACGCATTACGGCGTGCTGCTCGCGCTGTATGCGTTCGCGCAATTCCTGTGCGCGCCGCTGCTCGGCGCGCTGAGTGACCGCTTCGGCCGCCGGCCCGTGCTGCTCGCGTCGCTCGCGGGCGCCGCGCTCGACTATCTGCTGATGGCCTATGCGCCGACGCTCGCGTGGCTTTACGCGGGGCGCTTGATCGCGGGCATCACGGGCGCGAGCGTCGCGGTCGCGACCGCGTACGTCACCGACGTCACGGCCGAACCCGACCGTGCGCGGCGTTTCGGCCAGCTGGGCGCCGTGATGGGCATCGGCTTCATCGCCGGCCCGCTGATCGGCGGGCTGCTCGGCGCGTGGCACCTGCGTGCGCCGTTCGTCGCGGCCGCGCTGCTCAACGCACTCAATCTCGCGCTCGTGTGGCGCGCGCTGCCGGAATCGCGGCCGCCGTCGGCGCGCGACGGCCACACGGCCACCATCCTCAATCCGTTCGCGAGCCTGCGCCTGCTGCGCGGCGGCCCGACGCTCGCCGCGCTGGTCGGCGTCTACGTGATCGTCGCGCTGGTGTCGCAGGCGCCCGCGACGCTGTGGATCCTGTACGGCCAGGAACACTTCGGCTGGTCGACGCTGATCGCGGGGTTGTCGCTCACGGGCTATGGCGCGTGCCACGCGCTCGCGCAGGCGTTTGCGATCGGGCCGCTGATCGCGCGCCTCGGCGAGCGCCGCGCGCTCGCGCTGGGCCTTGCCGGCGATGCACTCGGGCTCGTGGCCATCGCGTTCGCCGCCGCGGCGTGGGTGCCGTTCGCGCTGCTGCCGCTGTTCGCGGCGGGCGGCCTCGCGTTGCCGGCGCTGCAGGCGATGCTCGCGCGCCAGGTCGACGACGCGCGGCAGGGCGAACTGCAGGGCGCGCTCGCGAGCGTCGCGAGCCTGATCGGCGTCGCGGGGCCGCTCGTCGTCACCGCCACATATGCAGCCACCCGCGACACGTGGCCAGGGCTCGTGTGGGCGGCCGCCGCGCTGCTGTACCTGCTCGTGCCGCCGCTGCTGTTCAATGCGCGGGCGGCGCGCGCAGGCGCTGCGCCCTGAGGCCGGACGGGCACGCATCCGGCTCACCGCGAACAAGGCCGCGATGTCCGGCCACGCCGACCACCCGCCCCAGCTGACGTTTTACGGAAGCAACGGCCTGCGTTGACGAAATCGGCGCACCCAAAACAAAACGCCCGGCTTGCGCCGGGCGTTTTGCATGAACGGTGATGCAGCCTGGATGCCGCTCAGACCACGACCGTCTGCGCCTCGCCTTCGCGGCTCGCGCGCACGGTGCCGATCTTCCACACCTGCTCGCCGGCTGCCGTCAGCTGGCTGACCGCCGCGTCGGCATCGGCCGCCGACACGATCACGGCCATGCCGATCCCGCAGTTGAACACGCGGTGCATTTCCGCGTCGGCGACGCCGCCGTGCTCCTGCAGCCACTGGAACAGCGGCGGCAGCGGCCAGGCCTTCTGGTCCAGCTCGGCGGTGAGGCCTTCGCGCAGCACGCGCGGAATGTTCTCGACGAGGCCCCCGCCGGTGATGTGCGCCATGCCCTTCACGGCGATCTTTTCCATCAGCGCGAGCAGCGGCTTCACGTAGATGCGGGTCGGCGCCATCAGCGTGTCGGCCAGCGAGCGGCCGTGGAAATCGGCCGACAGGTCCGGATTCGCGCGCTCGATGATCTTGCGCACGAGCGAGAAGCCGTTCGAGTGGATGCCGCTCGAGGCAAGGCCCAGCACCACGTCGCCCGCGGCGATCGTGCTGCCGTCGATGATCTTGCTCTTTTCGACCGCGCCGACCGCGAAGCCCGCGAGGTCGTACTCGCCGTCCGGGTACATGCCCGGCATTTCCGCGGTTTCGCCGCCGATCAGCGCGCAGCCCGACAGTTCGCAGCCCTGCGCGATGCCCTTGACGACGGTCGCGGCCGTGTCGACGTCGAGCTTGCCGCACGCGAAGTAGTCGAGGAAGAACAGCGGCTCGGCGCCCTGCACGAGGATGTCGTTCACGCTCATCGCGACGAGATCCTGGCCGACCGTGTCGTGTTTGTTCAGATGAAACGCGAGCTTGAGCTTGGTGCCGACGCCGTCGGTGCCCGACACGAGCACCGGCTCGCGATACTTCTTCGGCACTTCGAACAGCGCGCCGAACCCGCCGATGCCGCCGAGCACGCCGTCGCGCAGGGTTTTCTTCGCAAAGGGCTTGATCTTGTCGATGAGGGCATCGCCCGCGTCGATGTCGACGCCCGCGTCACGATAGGACAGACCTTGGGCGTCAGGAGCGGATTTCGGAGGATTCATGGGGGAATGCGAGAAGGTCGGTAAAATGCGATTTTACCCGAACCCGGCCGCGTGGCCGGAATTCCCCGCATCGAATCGTCAGGGATCGCATCTTGGCCAACACGTCCCCGTTTTCATCGCTGAGCGAGCCGCGCCGGAACCCGCGCGCCGCCGTGCGTGCGGCCGCGCGTGCAGCCATCGACCCCGCGCGCCCCGGCGCACGTTTTTCCAACCGACCCGCATTGTGACTGTGTCCCGTCAACTGACGCTCGATCTCGGCACGCCGCCGCCCGCCACGTTCGACAACTTCATCATGAGTGAGGAGAACGACGAGCTCGTCACGCGGCTGCAGAAGCTCGACCTCGCGCTGGCGGCGGGCCCCGTGCCGGACCGGTCGTTCTACATCTGGGGCGAGCCGGGCAGCGGCCGCAGCCACCTGCTGCAGGCGCTCGTGAGCGACGCGTCGTACGGCTACGCGCGCTATCTCACGCCGCAAAGCCCGCTCGGCGCGTTCACGTTCGACCCGCGCATCGGCATCTACGCGATCGACGACTGCGACCGGATGAGCGACACGCAGCAGGTCGCGCTGTTCAACCTGTTCAACGAGGTCCGCGCGCATCCGTCGAGCGCGTTCGTCGCGGCAGGGCCCGCGGCGCCGCTCGCGCTCGACGTCCGCGAGGATCTGCGCACGCGCCTCGGCTGGGGGCTCGTGTTCCACCTGTCGCCGCCGTCCGACGCCGGCAAGATCGCCGTACTGAAGCTCGCGGCGAAGGAGCGCGGGATCGCGCTCACCGACGATATCGCGGCCTACCTGCTGACTCATTTCCGCCGCGACATGCCCAGCCTGATGGCGCTGCTCGACGCGCTCGACCGCTTCTCGCTCGAGCAGAAACGCGCCGTCACGCTGCCGCTGCTGCGCCGGATGCTGGCCCGCCCCGGCGACGACATCGTGCCGCCGGGCACGGGCCCGAACCGCTTCGAGTAAAATGCGCTTCCATGACTAATCTGGCACTCTTTGACCTCGATCACACGCTGATCCCGACCGATAGCGACCACGAATGGGGCCGCTTCATGGTGAAGCTCGGCATCGTCGACGCGGAAAGCTTCTCGCGTCAGAACGACCAGTTCTTCGCCGACTACAAGGCCGGCAAGCTCGACATCCACGCGTACCTCACGGCGATGCTCACGCCGCTCGCGAAGTATTCGCGCGCGCAGCTCGCCGAGTGGCACGAGCAGTACATGCACGAGGTGATCCGGCCCGCGATGACGCCCGCCGCGCTCGAACTCGTGCGCCAGCACCTCGATGCCGGCGACCTGTGCTGCGTCGTCACCGCGACCAACGAATTCATCACGCGGCCGATCGCGACCGCGTTCGGCGTCGACACGCTGATCGCGTGCGAAGTCGAGACGACCGACGGCCACCCCGATTCGCCGTACACGGGCCGGCCGACCGGCACGCCGAGCTATCGCGAAGGCAAGATCATCCGCACCGAAGCGTGGCTCGCGTCGCTCGGCAAGCACTGGGACGATTTCGAACACAGCTATTTCTACAGCGATTCGCACAACGACATCCCGTTGCTCGAGAAAGTCACCGACCCGATCGCGACCAACCCCGACGACACGCTGCGCGCGCATGCAAGCAACCGCGGCTGGCGCATCCTCGATCTCTTCTGAACGTCGTGATCAAAAAATTCATCCGCAAGCTGCTCGGCCAGGACGACGCCGCCCAAACGCCGGCCGATACCGCGCCCGCCGATACCCAGGCCGCCCCGCGCGCCGCGAAGGGCGCCCGCCCCGCTGCGAAGAAGCCGCGCAACCATGAGCCGACCGTCGTGCCCGCGAACGTGCACGGCATCGATCCCGCGCTGATCTCGAAGAACGCCGTGCGCGTGACCGACACGCTGCAGCAGGCGGGCTTTCGCGCGTTCATCGTCGGCGGCGCGGTGCGCGACCTGCTGCTCGGCATCGCGCCGAAGGACTTCGACGTCGCGACCGACGCGACCCCCACCGAGGTGCAGCGCCTGTTCCGCCGCGCGCGCCTGATCGGCCGCCGCTTCCAGATCGTCCACGTGCAGTTCGGCCAGGAGCTGATCGAGGTGTCGACGTTCCGCGCGCTGGTCGATCCGCCGCCCGCCGCGGCCGAGCCGCCGAAGCGCCTGAAGCGCGACGAGCTCGACCGCCGCACGCATGCGGTGGACGCGAGCGGCCGCGTGCTGCGCGACAACGTGTGGGGCGAGCAGCACGAGGACGCCGCGCGCCGCGACTTCACGATCAACGCGATGTACTACGACCCGTCGACGCAGACGGTGCTCGACTACCACGACGGGATGGCCGACATGCGCGCCCGCCTGCTGCGGATGATCGGCGATCCGGCCACGCGCTACCGCGAGGATCCGGTGCGGATGCTGCGCGTCGTGCGCTTCGCGGCGAAGCTCGGCTTCGACATCGAGACGCACACGCGCGAGCCGATCAACGCGCTCGCCGACCTGATCAACAACGTGCCCGCCGCGCGCCTGTTCGACGAGATGCTGAAGCTGCTGCTGTCCGGCCATGCGCTCGCGTGCCTGAAGCAGCTGCGCAAGGAAGGCCTGCACCACGGGCTGCTGCCGCTGCTCGACGTCGTGCTCGAACAGCCGCAGGGCGAGAAGTTCATCACGCTCGCGCTGAACAACACCGACGCGCGCGTGCGCGCCGGCAAGCCGGTGTCGCCGGGCTTCCTGTTCGCGACGCTGCTGTGGCACGACATGCGCCAGCGCTTCGAGCAATACTCGGCCGAAGGCGAGTTCCCGGTGCCCGCGCTGCATCGCGCGATGGACGACGTGCTCGACATGCAGACCGAGAAGCTCGCGATCCACAAGCGCTACTCGGCCGACATGCGCGAGATCTGGGGCCTGCAGCTGCGCCTCGAGAAGCGCTCCGGCCGCAGCGCGCTGCGCCTGCTGGAACACCAAAGATTTAGAGCGGGGTATGATTTCCTCCTGTTACGCTGCGAATCCGGCGAGCTGGAGCAGGACGTCGGGCAGTGGTGGACGGATTTCATCGAAGGCGACGCGGCCGCGCGCGAGGCCTTGCTCACGCAGGGCGGCTCGAAGGAAAAATCGCCCCGCAAGCGGCGCCGCCGCGGCGGCGCGAGGAATCGCAAGCCGGACGACGGCGCCGCGCAGGCGCCCGAAGTGTCGGGCGGTTCCGAAGACTGACGCGCGCGCCGGCGAACGACGTAGGAAGTGATGCCATGACGGTTGCATATCTCGGACTGGGGGCGAATCTCGGCGATGCGCGCCAGACTTTGAAGGACGCGGTGGTGTGTCTTGCCCAGCAGCACACCATCTCGATCCTCGGCAAGTCGAGCCTGTATCGCACGGCCCCGGTCGACGCCGGGGGCGACGACTACTACAACTGCGTCGTCAAGATCGACACCACGCTCGCCGCGCGCGAGCTGCTCGCCCTCTGCCAGAAGATCGAACATCACTTCGGGCGCGAACGCCCGTACCGCAACGCTCCCCGCACGCTCGACATCGACATCCTGCTGTTCGGCGCCGATTCGATCGACGAACCCGACCTGATCGTGCCGCACCCGCGCCTGACCGACCGCGCGTTCGCGCTGGTGCCGCTCGTCGAGATCGACCCGGCGCTCGACATCCCGGCGCGCGGCCGCGCGCAGGCGTTCCTCGCCGCGGTCGCGGGCCAGCGCATCGAGAAGGTCCAGACCTGCCAGTGCCTGATGCAGAAGGCGCTCGCCGCCGCCGGCGACGGCGCCGACAAAACCCGCTGCCGATGAACCCTACCCCGCTGACCGTCACCGCGCCGGACCTGCGCGCGCCGCATCGCTATCTCGTGATCGAAGGCCCGATCGGCGTCGGCAAGACGACGCTCGCCCGCCTGCTCGGCGAGCGCTGGTCGATGCAGCCGCTGCTCGAACGCCCGCAGGACAACCCGTTTCTCGAGCGCTTCTATCGCGACACGGCGCGCTATGCGCTGCCGGCCCAGCTGTCGTTCGCGCTGCAGCGCGCGCAGCAGGCGCGCGAACTGGTTGCGGCGCTGGAAACAGGCCGCCCGGTGGTCGCCGATTTCATGCCGCAGAAGAACGAGATCTTCGCGCGGCTGAACCTGCCCGACGACGAATGGCAGCTCTACCGCGCGCTCGCCGCGCACGTCGATGCCCAGCAGGCGCCCGCGCCCGAGCTCGTCGTGTACCTGCAGGCGAGCCCCGAAGTGCTGTTCGCGCGGATCCAGAAGCGCGGCCTGCCGATGGAGCTGCAGATCAGCGATGCGTACCTGCGCTCGCTCGTCGACGCGTACAACGAATTCTTCTATCACTACGACCGCACACCGGTGCTGACGGTCGCGGCGGAGCACCTGAACCCGCTGGACTCTCCCGAGGATCTTGCCTTGCTGATCGAGCGCATCGAGACGATGCGCGGCCGCAAGGAGTTCTTCGTCAAGGGCGAGACGACGCGCTGACGCGTCGCTCGCCGCTTTTCTACCCATCGAACCGGAATTCCCATGACCTATCTCCAGGATTCGAGCCGGCCTGCCGTGACGGTGCCGAAGCTGCAGGCAATGCGCGACGCCGGCGAGAAGATCGCGATGCTGACCTGCTACGACGCGAGCTTCGCCGCGCTGCTCGACCGCGCGGGCGCCGACGTCCTCCTGATCGGCGATTCGCTCGGCAACGTGCTGCAAGGCCACACCACCACCCTGCCCGTCACGCTCGACGATATCGCGTATCACACGGCCTGCGTCGCACGCGCGCAGCCGCGCGCGCTGATCATGGCGGATTTGCCGTTCGGCACGTACGGCACGCCGGCCGACGCGTTCGCCAGCTCCGTCAAGCTGATGCGCGCGGGCGCGCAGATGGTCAAGCTCGAAGGCGGCGAATGGCTCGCCGACACCGTGCGGTTCCTGGTCGAGCGCGCGGTGCCCGTGTGCGCGCACATCGGCCTCACGCCGCAGTCGGTGCACGCGTTCGGCGGTTTCAAGGTGCAGGGCAAGACCGAGGCCGGCGCCGCGCAGCTGCTGCGCGACGCGCGCGCGCTCGAGGCCGCCGGTGCGCAGATCGTGCTGCTCGAGGCCGTCCCGATGCTCGTCGCCTCCGAAGTCACGCAGATGCTGCGCGTGCCGACGATCGGCATCGGCGCGGGCGCGGACTGCACGGGCCAGGTGCTGGTGCTGCACGACATGCTCGGCATCTTCCCCGGCAAGCGGCCGCGCTTCGTGAAGGATTTCATGCAGGGCCAACCGAGCATCCACGCGGCCATCGATGCGTACGTGCGCGCGGTGAAGGACGGTTCGTTCCCCGGCCCGGAACATACGTTCTGACGCGGCGCCGCCGGCGCGCAGACATGAAAAAACGCGGCGCCCTTTGCGGGGCGCCGCGTTTTTTTGCGGCCTCGTTTCGCCGTGATGCGCATGAGTCCGGCACCGGCCGATCGGCAGCGCGTGCCGATCGGCTCAGGTCACTTCAGTACCGCATCGACTGCGCCGCGCAGTGCGTTGGTCAGCAGCAGCGCCTGCGCGCGCGCCAGGTCGTCGCGCGTGACGACACGCTCCGTCGCGCCGAACGACGGATCGTCGAGCAGCACGCCGCGCATCACGCCCGGCAGCACGCCGCACGACAGCGGCGGCGTCACCCATTGGCCGTCGAGCTTCACGAACAGGTTCGAGCGCCCGCCCTCCGTCACTTCGCCGCGCTCGTTGACGAACAGCATGTCGAAACAGCCGAGCGCCTCGGCGGCCTGCCATGCGCGATCGTAGTCGGCACGACGGGTCGTCTTGTGCTGCAGCAGCGCATCGTCGGCGTGCGTCGGCGCAAAGCCATGATCGGCCGCGAGCAGCATGCCCGCCGGCCCGTCCGGCAGCGGCTTGAGCGGCGCCGCCACGATCTCGAGCGCGCCGTCCTTCGCCAGCGCCAGCTTCATCCGGTACGGGCCGTCGCCGTCGAGCGCCGCGCAGCGCGCGTCGATCGCGCCGCGCAGCGCATCCGCGTCGAAGCGGAAGCCGAACGCGTCCGCGCTGCGCTGCAGCCGCGCGACGTGGCGGTCGAGATGGCGGATGCCCTCCGCGCGCGTCGCGCAGGTGGTTTCGAACAGCTGGAAGCCGGGATCGGCATCGGTCAGGAATCGCGCCTTCAATTCGCACTCCGCATATTCGTCGGCCGCGACGCTGTCGAGCACGATGCCCGCGCCGACGCCCATCGTGCCCATCCGCCGGCCCGATGCCGCGGCCGCATCGAGCGTCAGCGTGCGGATCGCGACCGACAGGCAGAAATCGCCGCAGCGCGGCGCGCCGTCCGGGTTCCCGTCGGCGCTTGCCTGCGGCGCATCGAGCCAGCCGATCGTGCCCGTATAGAGGCCGCGCGGCGTCGATTCGATCGCGTCGATCAGCTGCATCGTCTTGTGTTTCGGCGCACCGGTGATCGACCCGCACGGAAACAGCGCGCGCAGCAGGTCGGCAAACGTCGTGCCGTCGCGCCATCCCGCGTCCACCGTCGACGTCATCTGCCACACCGACGCATACGGCTCGACCGAGAACAGCGCCGGCACCCTGACGGTTCCCGTGCGGGCGATTCGCGACAGGTCGTTGCGCAGCAGGTCGACGATCATCACGTTTTCGGCGCGGTTCTTCGGATCGCTCGCGAGGAACGCGGCCGCTTCGGCATCGCGCCGCGGGTCGTCCGAGCGCGGCGCGGTGCCCTTCATCGGCCGCGCGCGCAGCACGTCGCCGTGCTTCTCGACGAACAGCTCGGGCGAGCACGACACGACCCACGCGCCGCCCGGCAGCGCGATCAGCGCGCCGTAGCGCACCGGCTGGCGCGCGCGCAGGCGCCGGTACAGCGCGAGCGGCGTGCCGAACGCGTCGAAATGCAGCCGGAAGGTGTAGTTGACCTGATACGAGTCGCCCGCGCGCAGCGCGTCGTGCACGGCAGCGATCGCCGCGTCGAACGCATCGCGCGTCACGCTCTTCGTCACGTGCGCGACGCCCGCGATCGACGGCGACGCCGTGCCGCCGTCGCGTTGCGCGAGCCAGGCGTCGACTTCGTCGCGCGACAGGCGCTCGCAGCGCGCAAACAGCAAAAAGCGCAGCGGGGCTTCGCCCGGCTGCGCCCATTGCAGGTTGCGACCGAATTCGTAATCGCCGACGACGACCGCATGCAGCCCGTCGCGCAAATCCTGCGCGAGCGCCGCATCGACGTCGTCGAGCCGCGCGGGATCGGCGCACACCCGCTCGCGCACGAATCCCGTATACAAGCGACTCGACCGCGCGGATGCGGTCGAGTCGCAATCATCCAAGAGCGCGAACGCCGCGCTCTCGCTGCCATCAGTCATGCCGTTACTCGAAGAAGCTCTTCACCCGGTCGAACCAGCTCTTGCTCTGCGGGCTGTGACGCGCACCGCCTTCGGCCAGCGACTTCTCGAACTGCTTCAGCAGATCGCGCTGCTGGTCGGTCAGCTTCACCGGCGTCTCGACCTGCACATGCACGTACAGATCGCCCGCGATGCTCGCACGCAGCCCCTTGATGCCCTTGCCGCGCAGGCGGAACGTCTTGCCCGACTGCGTGCCTTCCGGCACCGGGAACGTCGCGCGGCCGGCCAGCGTCGGCACCTCGATCTCGCCGCCGAGCGCGGCGGTCGTGAACGGAATCGGCATCTGGCAATGCAGGTCGTCGCCGTCACGCTCGAACACCGCGTGCGGCTTGATGTGGATCTCGACGTACAGGTCGCCCGGCGGCCCGCCGTTGATCCCCGGCTCGCCGTTGCCGGCCGAGCGGATCCGCATGCCGTCGTCGATGCCCGCCGGGATCTTCACTTCGAGCGTCTTGGTTTCCTTCACCTTGCCCGAACCATGGCAGTGCGCGCACGGCTCCGGAATGTAGGTGCCGCTGCCGTGACACTTCGGGCAGGTTTGCTGGATGCTGAAGAAGCCCTGCGACATGCGCACCGTGCCCTGGCCATGGCAGGTCGGGCAGGTTTCGGGCTTGGTGCCCGGCTTCGCGCCCGAGCCGTGACAGATTTCGCACGACACCCAGCTCGGCACGCGGATCTGCGTGTCGTAGCCGTGCGCGGCCTGCTCGAGCGTGATTTCCATGCTGTAGCGCAGGTCCGCGCCGCGATACACCTGCGGGCCGGCCCGGCCGCCACGGCCGCCCGCGGCCTGGCCAAAGATGTCGCCGAAGATGTCGCCGAACGCATCCGCGAAGCCGCCGAAGCCCTGTGCACCCGCACCGCCCATGTTCGGATCGACGCCCGCATGGCCGTACTGGTCGTACGCGGCCCGCTTCTGGCTGTCCGACAGCATTTCGTAGGCTTCCTTCGCCTCCTTGAAATGCTCTTCCGCATCCTTGTTGTCCGGATTGCGGTCAGGGTGATACTTCATCGCAAGCTTGCGATATGCCTTCTTGATTTCGTCGTCGCTCGCATTCTTCGCGACGCCCAGAACCTCGTAGTAATCCCGTTTCGCCATATCGTTTCACTGCCGTCCGCGCCTCATGCACGCGGCGGCTCCTTTCGCTCGCAGTAAAGTCTCGCGACTCGTCTGGCGTTGCGGCACCCGTCCGGTGACGGCACACGCAGCGCCCGCCAAAAAACAAATGTGCCCGGAGGGCCGCGAAGCCCGCCAGGCGTAGAGTCGATCCGGCCATCCGCAAGGAAAGACAGACCGCTTGTCAGCCGCGCCGCGCGCGATCTCGCGCGCGGCGGTGGTGCTGTCGCAACCCGGCTCAGTCCTTCTTCACTTCCTTGAACTCGGCGTCGACGACGTCGTCCGCAGCCTGCTGCGCACCGCCCGCGTGGGCCGCGCCTTCCGCTGCGCCCGCCGCGCCGGCCGCACCTGCCTGGGCCTGCATGTCGGCGTACATCTTCTCGCCCAGCTTCTGCGACGCCGTCGCCACCGCTTCGACCTTCGCATCGATCGCTGCCTTGTCACTCGACGTGTTCTTCAACACTTCCTCGAGCTCCTTCAGCGCGGCTTCGATCTTCTCCTTCTCGCCCGCGTCCAGCTTGTCGCCGTACTCGGTCAGCGCCTTCTTGGTGCTGTGGACCAGCGCGTCGCCCTGGTTGCGCGAATCGGCCAGCTCGCGCAGCTTGTGGTCTTCCGCCGCGTTCGCTTCCGCGTCCTTGATCATCTGGTCGATCTCGGCCTCGGACAGGCCCGAGTTCGCCTTGATCGTGATCTTGTTTTCCTTGCCGGTCGCCTTGTCCTTCGCGCCGACGTGCAGGATGCCGTTCGCGTCGATGTCGAAGGTCACTTCGATCTGCGGCACGCCGCGCGGTGCGGGCGGGATGCCTTCCAGGTTGAACTCGCCGAGCAGCTTGTTGCCCGCTGCCATTTCGCGCTCGCCCTGGAACACCTTGATCGTCACGGCGCCCTGGTTGTCGTCCGCCGTCGAATACACCTGCGCGTGCTTCGTCGGGATCGTCGTGTTCTTGTTGATCATCTTCGTCATCACGCCGCCGAGCGTCTCGATGCCGAGCGACAGCGGGGTCACGTCGAGCAGCAGCACGTCCTTGCGGTCGCCCGACAGCACCTGGCCCTGGATCGCCGCGCCGACTGCGACGGCTTCGTCCGGGTTCACGTCACGGCGCGGATCCTTGCCGAAGAACTCCTTCACCTTCTCCAGCACCTTCGGCATGCGGGTCTGGCCGCCGACCAGGATCACGTCGTCGATGTCCGACACCTTGACGCCCGCGTCCTTGATCGCGATGCGGCACGGCTCGATCGTGCGCTCGACCAGATCCTCGACCAGCGCTTCCAGCTTCGCGCGGGTGATCTTCAGGTTCAAGTGCTTCGGGCCCGATGCGTCCGCCGTGATGTACGGCAGGTTGATTTCGGTCTGCTGGCTCGACGACAGTTCGATCTTCGCCTTTTCAGCGGCTTCCTTCAGGCGCTGCAGCGCGAGCACGTCCTTCGACAGGTCGACGCCCTGCTCCTTCTTGAACTCGCCGATGATGTAGTCGATGATGCGCTGGTCGAAGTCCTCGCCGCCGAGGAACGTGTCGCCGTTGGTCGACAGCACTTCGAACTGCATTTCGCCGTCGACGTCCGCGATCTCGATGATCGACACGTCGAACGTGCCGCCGCCGAGGTCATACACGGCGATCTTGCGGTCGCCCTTCTCGGCCTTGTCGAGGCCGAACGCGAGCGCGGCCGCGGTCGGCTCGTTGATGATCCGCTTGACTTCGAGGCCCGCGATGCGGCCGGCGTCCTTGGTCGCCTGGCGCTGGCTGTCGTTGAAGTACGCCGGCACCGTGATCACGGCTTCCGTGACCGGCTCGCCGAGGTAGTCTTCGGCCGTCTTCTTCATCTTGCGCAGCACTTCGGCCGACACTTGCGGCGGCGCCAGCTTCTCGCCGTGGGCTTCGACCCACGCGTCGCCGTTGTCCGCCTTGATGATCGCGTACGGCATCAGGCCGATGTCCTTCTGCACTTCCTTCTCTTCGAAGCGGCGGCCGATCAGGCGCTTCACCGCGAACAGCGTGTTCTTCGGGTTCGTCACCGACTGACGCTTGGCCGGCGCGCCGACGAGCACTTCGTTGTCGTCCATGTACGCGATGATCGACGGCGTCGTGCGGGCGCCTTCCGAGTTCTCGATGACCTTGACCTGGTTGCCTTCCATGATCGCGACGCACGAGTTCGTGGTGCCGAGGTCAATACCGATGATCTTTCCCATGTTTTCCTAATCTCCAGAAATCCTTGATTGCTGCGCGAAACCCCGCTTTTTTGGGCGGTTTCGCGCGCCGAATTCAACTCTGTTCCCGAAATGCGTCCGTCGGCACCGTTTTCAAGACCCGACCGTCGATGCGGCTATTAAATTTTTTCAATCGCCACGCGCCGCGGGATCGCCCGCCACGGGCTCGCCCGCCGCGGCGATCTTCGCGCGCGCGGCCGATACAGCCGCCTGGAACTGCGCAAGGCCATGCCAGCCGGTCGCGCGGCCGAGCCGCCGGCCGCGGTGAAAGAAGAACCACGTCGGCACGCCATGCAGCGCGAAGCGGCGCCCCAGCTCGCGGTGTTCGTACACGTTGCTATGGAACCATTTCAGGCCCAGCGCGCGGATCGCATCGGGCTGCGCGAGCATCGCCTTCTTCGCGATCTCGCAATTGAAGCAGTCGACGCCCCAGAAGAACACCACGGCCAGCGCGTCGCCCGCGCCGGCAAGGCCGGCGTCGAACGTATCGGCGGACAGCGCCTGCATCGCGAACGCGTCGAACGCGGCCGGATCGACGCCGACGGCAGCCATGACGACAGCCTTACTTCGGCTGCGCGACCGTGACGAGCGCCGGACGCAGCACGCGGTCGGCGATCATGTAGCCCTTTTGCAGCACCGTGACGACGGTGTTCGGATCCTGCTCGGCCGGCACCATCGAAATCGCCTGGTGCTGGTGCGGATCGAACTTCTCGCCGACCGGGTTGATCGCGACGACGCGGCCCTTTTCGAGCGCGCTCGTCAGCTGGCGCAGCGTCAGCTCGACGCCTTCGCGTACCTTCGCGAGATCGCCGGACGTGTCGCCGACCGCGGCCTCGAGGCTGTCCAGCACCGGCAGCAGGTGCTCGGCAAAGCTTTCGATCGCGAACTTGTGCGCCTTCGCGACGTCGTCCTGGGCGCGGCGGCGCACGTTCTCGGTCTCGGCCTTCGCGCGCAGGAAGCTCTCCTGCAGCTCGGCGACCTTGGCCTGAGCCTCGGCAAGCGCCGCGTCGGCGGCAACGGCTGCCGGCGCGGCGCCTTGCGCGCCCTGCGTCTCGCTGCCGGTGTCTTCGGCCGATTGGGGTGCCGGGTTCTCTTGCGTGTTTTCCATGTCGCTGAAAGTCGATTAGAGGTTGAAGCCAAATCGGCAACCGTCAGACGAAATTCCGACGGCACCGCACATTGCTGGTGCAGATAGAGGTGAAAACTGCGATTTCAAGAGGGTTATTCGAACGCATTCGAAAGCACCGCGAAACAACCGCCCGATCGCGCGAAACGGCCTGTAACAACGCTTACCGGACAAGTACTAGCCCGCCCCCTGACGCTGACCTACACTGCAACTCAGGCATCGGGGACGCTCGTTAACCCTAGCTGACCATTGCCTGACATCCACCTGGCGCCATTTTCACCCGTCTTCTCGAGGGGGAGTACCGTGAAACTGACCTTTGCCATCTCGGTGGTCGCGCTGGTACTCGTCGCTGGCACCACCACCATCTGCCTGTCCGGGGCGGTCAACGACCGCACGACCGAATACGGAAGCGCGCGCGCGACGTTCGACCAGATATTCAGTCCCCACCAGAAAATCTGTCGATGATGCGGCGATCGCGCTTGGTCGGCCGGCCGTGCAGCTGGGCCGCCGGCTCGCGGAACATGCGGCGCCGCTCCTGTTCGGCGAGCCGTTCGGCCCGCCCGGCTTCGGACTCCGCATAAAGCGTCTGCGCGACGCTCGCCGGCCCGCGCACGTCGCATACGCCCAGCACGGCAATGTGCCAGACGATGCCGTCGATCGCAATCTCGACCTGGTCGCCCACGCGCACTTCCTTGGCCGGCTTGACCGGCGCCCCGCCGATCCGCACCCGGCCCTTGTCGACCGCATCGGCCGCGAGTGAACGGGTCTTGAAGAATCGCGCGGCCCACAGCCATTTGTCGATGCGAAGTTTCGCGCCCGGTTCCGTGGAAATCCGGTAGTTCATGTCAGCCTCCGCCGGGCCGCCCCAAGGAGGCTGACCACCCCCTCGGGGGGCAGCGAACGAAGTGAGCGTGGGGATCGTGTCATTTCAGTTCACCGTTTCCAGCTGCCCTGCCTTGACCGGCCAGCCCTGCAGATTCTCCGCGACGATCTCGCCGAGCGCGCCGATCCACGCATGCGCGCCGTTCAGGCACGGAATGCGATGGAACGCCTTGCCGCCGCCGGCGATGAATTCGTCGCGCACTTCCATGCCGATTTCCTCGATCGTCTCGAGGCAGTCGGCGGTGAAACCGGGACAGAACACGTCCGCGCGCCGCACGCCGGCCTCGCCGAGCTCGCGCAGCGTCGGCGCCGTGTACGGCTGCAGCCATTCGGCCTTGCCGAAGCGCGACTGGAACGTGACGCGGCACTCGAGCGTCGACAGGCCGAGCGCCGCCATCAGCAGCGCGGCCGTCTGCTGGCACTGGTCGTGATAGGGATCGCCGAGATCGAGCGTGCGTTTCGGCACGCCGTGGAAGCTCAGCACCAGCTTGTCGCCGGCCGCGAAATCGGGCCGGCCGTGCTGCGCCCAGTACTGCCGCACCTGCTCGGCGAGCGCGTGGATGTACGCCGGATGATCGGCGTAATGGCGCACGGTGCGGACTTCCGGCTGGTTACGCATGCGCGCGAGCGCGCCGAACGCGGCGTCGAACGCCGTCGCCGTGGTCGACGCGGAATATTGCGGATACATCGGCATCAGCAGCACGCGCTCGGCACCGGCCCGCTTGAGCTGCGCGAGCACCTGCGCGATGCCCGGGCTGCCGTAGCGCATCGCGTAGTCGACCATCACGTGGTAGCCATTCGACGCGAGCAGGTGGCGCACGCCGTCGACCTGGCGCTCGGTATGGACACGCAGCGGCGAGCCCTCCGGCATCCAGACGGCCGCGTATTTCTTCGCGGACGCGCGGCCGCGCAGCGGCAGGATGACCGTGCGCAGCAGGATCTGCCAGAGCGCCTGCGGGATTTCGACCACGCGGGGATCGGACAGGAATTCGGCGAGATAGCGGCGAACGGCGCGCGGCGTCGGCGCATCGGGCGTGCCGAGATTGATCAGCAGCACCGCGATGCGATGGGCGGCCGCGACGCTCGATGGCGGCTCAAGATCGAAGCGCATGAATAACGACGTGCTCGAGGCACGAAACCGGACGGCCTTCAATTATAGCGGCCCGTCCCTCGCGGGGTGACTGGCCGTTCGGCCGATTGCGGCGCGCCGCGCGCCGCGGCACGATAACGGGACCGGATCGGCGGCTATTGCTGGCTGAGCGCGAGCGACAGCAGGCGCGCGGTGATGTCGACGATCGGGATCACGCGGTTGTACGCCATGCGGGTCGGGCCGATCACGCCGAGCGTGCCGACGATCTTGCCGTTCACCTCGTAGGGTGCGGTGACCACGCTCATTTCCTCGATCGGCACGAGCGTCGATTCGCCGCCGATGAAGATCTGCACGCCCTGGGCGTGGCTCGACACGTCGAGCAATTGCAGGAGGCCCGTCTTGTGGTCGAAAACGTCGAACAGCTTGCGCAGCCGCGCCATGTCGGACGACAGGTCCGCCACTTCGAGCAGGTTGCGCTCGCCGGAAATGAGTACGGTGTCCTCGGTGTCCGGCACCTCGGTGCTCGCGGTCACGGCCGCGTGCATCAGCGCGGTCATGTCGCCGCGCAGCTGGTCGATCTCGTCGCGCAGGCGGCGCCGCACGTCGTCGAACGACAGCCCGGCGAAGTGCGCGTTGATGTAGTTGGACGCCTCGGTCAGCTGCGACGGCGAATAGTCGCGCGGGGTCGCGAGCATGCGGTTCTGCACGTCGCCCTCGGGCGTGACGATGATGAGCAGGATGCGCTTGTCGGACAGGCGCATGAACTCGATCTGCTTGAACACGTGACTGCGGCGCGGCGTCAGCACGACGCCCGCGAACTGCGACAGGTTCGACAGCACGCTCGCCGCGGCCGCGACCACCTTCTGCTGCGGCTCGCCGGCCTGCAGCGTGGTCTGCACCTGGCGGGCGACCGCGTCGGCGTCGATCGGCGCCTCGACCGTCAGCATCGTGTCGACGAACAGGCGATAGCCGCGCGGGGTCGGCACGCGGCCGGCCGACGTGTGCGGGCTCGACACGAGGCCGAGCTCCTCCAGGTCGGACATCACGTTGCGGATCGTCGCCGGGCTCAGCTCCAGCCCGGAGTAACGAGACAACGTGCGCGATCCGACCGGCTGACCGTCGGCGATATACCGTTCGATCAGGGTTTTCAGGAGGGTTCGTGCGCGAGGATCTAGCATGGTGGAAAATTTTAGCGCAACCGCGCGGCTGCGGCGAGTGGCCGCAACCGGCACCCGGGCAGCCCCGCCGCGGCGCCCGGGGGCGCGGACGGTTCTTTTCGTCAACGAGCTATGGTGTAATGCCGGCATGAAAACCGGTAATCAGTTCAATACTGTCGCGCTCGTCGGCCGGAGCAACACGCCCGGCATCGCCGAGCCGCTCGCCACGCTGGCCGCCTGCATCGCGAAGCGGGGTTTCGAGGTGGTCTTCGAAGCCGACACCGCGCGCGAGATCGGCATCGCCGGCTACCCGGCGCTCACCCCCGCCGAAATCGGGGCGCGCGCCGACGTGGCGATCGTGCTGGGCGGCGACGGCACGATGCTCGGCATCGGCCGGCAGCTTGCGCCTTACAAGACGCCGCTGATCGGGATCAACCACGGGCGGCTCGGCTTCATCACCGACATCGCGGCGGCCGACATGCAGGCGCTCGTCCCCGTGATGCTGGCGGGCAAGTTCGAGCGCGAGGAGCGCTCGCTGCTCGAGGCCCGGATCATGCGCAACGGCGAACCGATCTACCACGCGCTCGCGTTCAACGACGTCGTCGTGAACCGCAGCGGCTTTTCCGGGATGGTCGAGCTGCGCGCGTCGGTGGACGGCCGGTTCATGTACAACCAGCGTTCGGACGGCCTGATCGTCGCGACGCCGACCGGCTCGACCGCGTACGCGCTGTCGTCGGCCGGGCCGATCCTGCATCCGCAGCTCCAGGGCATCGTGCTCGTGCCGATCGCGCCGCATGCGCTGTCGAACCGGCCGATCGTGCTGCCGGACGACACCAAGATCGCGATCCAGATCGTCGCCGGGCGCGACGTCAACGTGAACTTCGACATGCAGTCGTTCACGTCGCTCGAACTGAACGACACGATCGAGGTGCGCCGCTCGAAGCACACGGTGCCGTTCCTGCACCCGATCGGCTACAGCTACTACGCGACGCTGCGCAAGAAGCTGCACTGGAACGAACATCCTTCGAACGAAGACGACGACACGGCGTCCTGACGCCCCACCGCCCGACACCATGCTCCGTCACCTCTCGATCCGCGACTTCGTCATCGTGGCCGCGCTCGACCTTGAATTCGACAGCGGCTTTACCGTTTTCTCCGGCGAAACCGGCGCCGGCAAATCGATCCTGATCGACGCGCTCGCGCTGGCGCTCGGCGAGCGCGCCGACGCGAGCGTCGTGCGCACCGGCTGCAGCCGCGCCGACATCACCGCCGAATTCACGCCGCACGACCGCGTCGCGCGCTGGCTCGACGAGCACGCGTTCGACACGGAGGACACCGTGATGCTGCGCCGCGTGATCGATACGAACGGCCGCTCGCGCGCGTTCGTCAACGGCACCAGCGCCACCCTCGCGCAGCTGCGCGAGCTCGGCGAGATGCTCGTCGACATCCACGGCCAGCATGCGCACCAGCTGCTGATGCGGCCGGACGCGCAGCGCGAGCTGTTCGACACCCACGCGGGGCTCGTCGCCGACGCCGCCAACGTCGCGCGCGCATGGCGCGTGTGGCGCGACGCGACCCAGGCGATCGAGACGGCGCAGGCGCACGAGCGCGAGCTGCAGCTCGAACGCGAGAAGCTCGCGTGGCAGCTCGCCGAGCTCGACAAGCTCGCGCCGCAGCCCGGCGAATGGGAAGAAGTCAATGCCGAGCACAAGCGCCTGACGCATTCGGCGAACCTGATCGACGGCGTGCAGGGCGCGCTCAACGCGCTATCCGAGGCCGACGACGCGATGCTCGCGCAGCTCGGCGCGATCGTCTCGAAGCTGCGCAGCCTCGCCGACTACGATCCGGCGCTCGGCGACGCGCTCGCGTCGCTCGAGCCGGCCGAAATCCAGCTGCAGGAGGCCGTCTACTCGCTGTCGCACTACGCGCAGCGTCTCGACCTCGATCCGGACCGGCTCGCGCAGGTCGAAACGCGCGTCGACGCGCTGCACTCGACCGCCCGCAAGTTCCGCCTGCCGCCCGACACGCTGCACGAGGAGCACGCGGCGCGGCGCGCGCAGCTTGCCGCGCTCGACGCGGCGGCCGATCTGGGCGCGCTGCACGCGGCGCAGGCCAAGGCGTGGGATGCGTATCTCGCCGATGCGAAGCGCCTGTCGAAGGCGCGCACACAGGCGGCCAAGGCGCTCGGCGCGGCCGTGACCGCCGGCATGCAGGAACTGTCGATGGCGGGCGGCAGCTTCGAGGTGGCGCTCGTGCCGCTCGCCGACGGCGGCCCGCACGGGCTCGAACAGGTCGAATTCCGCGTGGCCGGCCATCCCGGCGTGCCGCTGCGGCCGCTCGCGAAAGTCGCGTCGGGCGGCGAACTCGCGCGGATCAGCCTCGCGCTCGCGGTGATCGCGAGCGCCGCGAGCCCGACGCCGACACTGATCTTCGACGAAGTCGACACCGGGATCGGCGGCGGCGTCGCCGAAGTGGTCGGCCGGCTGCTGCACCAGCTCGGACGCGACCGGCAGGTCCTGTGCGTGACCCACCTGCCGCAGGTCGCGGCGCGCGGCGACCAGCACTTCCAGGTCGCGAAGGGCGCGGACGCCCGAGGCGGCACCGTGTCGACGGTCGTCCCGCTCGACCGGGCGAGCCGCGTCGAGGAAGTCGCGCGGATGCTCGGCGGGCTCGAGATCACCGCGACGACGCGCAAGCACGCGAAGGAAATGCTGGCGGCGTGACCGGTCGAGCCAAGCGGCGCCGGGAATGGCGCGCGCATGCCCGCCCGCCTGCGCCCGAATCTCGCTGCCGCCGCGCGGCAATCAGCCCTTGCATTGTGCGTGCATGTTCGCGACGCCTTTCTCGCGCCACGCCGCCCACTCGCCGCCCGTGCCCGGCACATCGCCAAGCACCCACCAGCCGTTGACCCAGATCTTGCCGCCGTGGCTGACCTCATGGCACGGCGTCGCATAGGTCTTCTTCGGATCCCACGCGGCCACGCCCTCGCCGGCCGACGCGCGCACGGTCACGTCGTGGGTCGCCTCGGCCTGGCGGCCCTGCGCATCGGTCACCATCAGCCGGAACGCATAACGGCGCGCGTCGGCCGCCTTCGGCGCGGTGAACGTCGCAATCGCGCCGTTCTGGACGAGCGGCACGCCGGCCGGCCCGGTCCACGCATGCTTCAGCCCCTTGCCGCTCGACGACGCGCCGGACAACGTGACGGTCGCGCCGCCGTCGACCGTCGACGGCCCGCTGATCGCCGCACGCGGCGGCGGGACGATTTCCTGCGCCTTCACCTGGACGACATGCGTCGCCTGCGCCGTGTAGCCCTTTTCGTTGGTGACGGTCAGATCGAACGCGTAATCGCGATCCTGTTCGAGCGCGGGCGCGGTAAAGCGCAGTTCCGCACCGGCCGGCTTCGCCTCGATGCCGGCCGGCGCCGTCCACGCGTAACCGAGCCGCTCGCCGACCGACGACGCGCCCGACAGCACGACCGCCGCGCCGGCATTCGCCTGCTGCGGGCCGGTGATCGCCGCCTGCGGCAGCAGCAGGCCATCGTTCCTCACCTCGACCACGGCGCCGTCCGGCCCGACCGACTTCACGGTGACGATCTTGCCTGACAACGTGTCGTGCAGCGCATGGCCGGGCATCAGCGGCGCGTCCTTCATCCCCGTCGCGCTACCCGGCGACGTATCGATCAGCGTGTTGGTCAGCACATTGCCGCCGTGCGCGACGGTCCGCACGATCACGCCGTTGACGAACGGATCGTTCGACTTCCAGTCGTCGAAGCCGCGCTGCGGCTGGCGGAACTCGAGCCACAGCGTCGAACCGTCGGTGCGCGCGATGCGATACGCCTTCGCGCCGGGCGCATCGCCCCACAGCGGCGCGAGCCGGTAGGTGCCGTCTCCCTTGATCTCCGGCACGTCGGCTTCGCCGAGCCAGCCGGCGAACAACTGATAGCTCGCCGGATACAGGCGTCGGCCGCCGCCGCCCATCGTGTCGGACGGATCGTCGACCTTGCCGGCGCGGCATGCGCCGCCGACCTCGACCGTGCCGCCCGGCGTCGGGCAGTCGACGAGCGAGCCGGGATGCCTCGCGCCCAGGTTGTGGCCGAATTCGTGCGACCACATCCAGTAGCCGTGGCCGCTCGCGTTCGACAGGATCCAGTTGCCGGGATTGGCGGCGAGCCCGCCCCAATTGCAGCTGCTCATTTTCGGCAGGTCGACGAACAGGTAATCGAACTTGTCCGGATTCACGCCGCGGGCGAACGCCGCATTGCGCGCGGCCGCACGGAGCGCGCCCGAGTCGCAGGCCGCGGGCCGCTCGCCGAGGTTGACGCTGTCGAGCGTCTGTCCGTGCAGCGTCAGCTTGCCGCGCGACGCCACCTCGAGATAGCGCCGCAGCGACGCGTAGTCGTGGCCGTCGCCGAACACGGCCTTGTGCACGACCTCGCTGTCGGCCGGTTTCGAATCGTTGAAGTGCGTCACCATCAGCAGCGCGGACTTGTTGCCGAGCAGCGGACGCTGCGGCGGCGCGATCGACGCGGACGTCTTCCACACCGACGCCGGCTGGCCGCGTACGTTCTGCGTCGCGACGCCGGCACCGCCGTCGCGCGGCGCCAGCACCTCGTTGCCCCGGCCGGTGTTGGCCCGGTACCGGTTGCCGAACGTTACGCGGCCGTCGACGCCGATGTCCGGCCGCCAGTCGCGCATCGTCTGGTCGCCTTCGCTGCAGACGCCCACCGCTACGCGCCCCATCCCGGTGTTCCCGGCGGACGCGTGCAGGCACATCTTCGTGCCGCGCGCGGTGCTCGCGCCGGCGTTGACGATACGCTGGAAGCCGTCGCGCGGCTCGAAGGTCCAGTCCTGTGCGGCGCTGCCGTCGCATGACGCGAACTCGGCCGCGTTGTCGGCCGGCTGCCAGGCCAGACACTGGCCGTCGCCGCGCGACAGGTTCTTGAGCGAAGTGGACGCCGGCTCGGCGGCGCCGGCGGAAGCGGAGAACAGTCCGGCGGCAGCCGCGGACAGCGCCGTCAAGGCGAGGGAGTGGCGGATAGTTTTCAAGATGGGTCGAGATCGCTTGCGGCGCACGCGGCACCTGTTGAACGGGAAGCCGGATTCTTCCGATCCGCGCCATCCCGCTCAAACAATCTCAAACGAATCTCAAAGCCGCGGCCGCGGTTCAGGCGGCCTGCGCGACTCCGCGTGCGACCGTCATGCCCCGCCGAACACGCGCGCCCACAGTGCGGCGACGGCCGCCCGCTCGTCGGCGACGACCGACGGATCGACCCGCGCCTTCTCCATCCCGTCGAGCCGCAGCTTGTGCTGCAGCTTCCGGTACGTGCGGTATGCCGCGCCGACGCGCTCGGCTTCCGCCTCGCTCATCAGCCCGAAGCGCGCGACCTCGCGCAGCAGCGCGATGTTGCCGGTGTTGCGAATCAGCTCCGGATCGCCCGATGCGTGCAGCAGCACCCAGTACTGGACGATGAACTCGATGTCCACCATCCCGCCCCGGTCATGCTTCAGGTCGAACAGCTCGCCGTGGTTCGGGTGGCCGGCGAACACCTTGTCGCGCATGTCGACGATCTCCTTCGCGAGCACGGCCGCGTCGCGCGGCATCGTCAGCACCTGCTGGCGAATCGCCTCGAACGCGGCGCCGATCTGCGCGTCGCCGGCGCTGTAGCGCGCCCGCGTCAGCGCCTGGTGCTCCCACACCCACGCGGTATTCGCCGCATCGCCCTCGCGCAGCTGGTAGCGGCGGAACGCGTCGAGATCGGTGACGAGCAGCCCGGCCTCGCCGTTCGGCCGCAGCCGCAGGTCGATGTCGAACAGCGCGCCGGCGCCGGTGGCCGTCGTCAGCCACGTGATCAGCCGCCGCGTGAAGGTCGTGTAGACATCCGCGGAGCGCTCGTCCGGGTCGTCGTACAGGAAGATCAGGTCGAGATCGGACGCGTAGCCGAGTTCCTTGCCGCCGAGCTTGCCGTACGCGATCACCGCGAACTTCGGCACGTCGCGATGGCGCTTCGCGAGCTGCGACCAGACGACCTCGATCGTCACGTCGAGCACCGCGTCGGCCAGCTCGGACAGGCGGTCGCTGACGTGCTCGACCGACAGCTGCCCCGCGAGATCGATCAGCAGGATGCGGAACACCTCCGCGTGCTGCGCGTGGCGCAGCAGGTCCATCTGCTGCTCGGGGCCGTCGGCGGCCGCGAGCCGCGCGCGCAGCGCAGCCTTGAATGCGGGCCAGTCGAACGGGCTTGCGATCGCCTCGTCGTCGAGCAGCTCGTCGAGCAATTGCGGGTGCCGGATCAGATAGCCGCCGCCCCAGCGCGTCGCGCCGAGCACCGACAGCACGCGGTCGAGCGCCGCCGGGTATTCGGTCAGCAGCGCAAGATAGACGCCGCGCCGGCTCACCGTCTCGAGCAGGTCGAACAGCCGCACGATGGTGTCGTCGCGGTGCGCGGCGTCGATCCGCGGCGCCGCCTCGAGCGCGCGCTGCGCGACGCTGTCGAAGCGGTGCCGGCTCTTTTCCGCGAGGCCCGTGTAGCGCGACGAGCGCCAGACCGCGCGCAGGCGCGTCAGCACCGCGGCCGGATCGGCGAAGCCGAGGCTGGCCAGGCGGGCCGCCAGCGCGTCGTCGTCCGCGCCGTCCTCGGCAAGCGCGCCGCTCCAGATCCACGCGGCCGCGCTGTCCTCGGCGCCGCCGCAGCCGGGCCCGCCGCCGGCCTTGTCCGCGAAGAGCTGGTCGAACTGCGCCTCGACGAAGGCCCGGTGGCCGTCGAGCGCCGCCATCAGCGCCGCATAGTCGGCGAAGCCGAGCGACGCGGCGAGCGCCGCGCGCTCGTCGGCGTCGACCGGCATCGCATGGGTTTGCGCGTCGTTGCGGTATTGCAGCCGGTGTTCGAGCGTGCGCAGGAAGTTGTACGCCTCGGTCAGCCGCGCCCGCACGTCGTCGCCGATCAGCCCGCGCGCCTGCGCGTGCTGGAGCACCGCGAGCGTCGGACGCACGCGGAAGCCGGCGTCCTGGCCGCCGCGGATCAGCTGGAACACCTGCGCGCTGAACTCGATCTCGCGAATTCCGCCACGCCCGAGCTTGATGTCGTCGGCCTTGTCCGGGCGCATCGACGCGCGGCGCGCCGCCTCCTGGCGAATCTGCTGGTGCAGCGAGCGGATCGCGCCGATCACGCCGAAATCCAGATACCGCCGGTAGACGAACGGCTTGACGATCGCGTCGAGCTGCGCCGCGAGCCGCCGCGCCGCGTCGCTCTCGCCCTCCGACACGAGCCGGCCCTTGATCCACGCGTAGCGCTCCCACTCGCGGCCCTGCACGTAGAAGTATTCCTCGAGCATCCCGAGGCTGCAGACGAGCGGGCCGGAATCGCCGTTCGGGCGCAGCCGCATGTCGACCCGGAACACGTAGCCGTCGGCCGTCACCTCGGACAGCACGCCGATCAGGCGCCGGCCGAGCCGCGTGAAGTATTCCTGCGTCGACAGCGCCGCGCGGGTGCCGCCCGCCGTTTCGCCGTCGTCCTCGTAGACGAAGATCAGGTCGATGTCGGACGACACGTTCAGCTCGCGCCCGCCGAGCTTGCCCATCCCGACCACGCCGAGCACGACGCGCTGGCCGTCGGCGCCGCGCGGCTCGCCGTACATCGCCTCGAGTTCGGCCGACAGCAGCGCGATCGCGCGCTGCACCGCGACCTCGGCGAGATCGGTCATCGCGCCCGTGACCTCGGCGACGTCGGCGAGCCCGCGCAGGTCGCGCTCGGCGACCGCGCCGAACACCTCGGCGCGCAGCTGGCGCAGCGCCTGCTTGAACTGGTCCTCGGTCGCTGCGCCGGCGGGCAGCGCGAGCAGCTCGGTGAGCCGCGCGTCGAGCTGCGCCCGGGCGAGCGGCGCGGCCGCCCACGCGGCGACGTGCGCGGCGAGCGCGGGGCGCGCGGCGGCCGCGCGTGCGAGGTAGCGGGAATAGGACGTGCTGATCAGGGCTGAAGCATCGGTCATCGAGAAGCGGGCCTTGCGCAAGGAACTCGGCGCGGCCGGGCGGATCGCATCGACTGCGCGACCGCCACGCCGCCGCGCGCCGGGAAGCCCGTGCCGCACCGCCGCAACGGCCGCCGGCACGAACCCGTGTGATACATTTCAACGTCAGTTCGCAAAGCTACCATACCGTCGCCCTTCCGCCGCATGTCCGACCGTCAGGAATCCGCCGTTGCAGTGCCCGATGCGGGACATCCGAAGCATGAGCATCCGGTGCTGCGCCGCGTGTTCAAGGTGACGCTGGCGGTCGGGCTCGGCACCTACTTCGTCGCGTCGGGCGCCTTCCTCGGGCTGCGCTACGTGCTGCTGCCCCGCATCGACGACTACCGCCCCGACATCGAGCGCTTCGTTTCCACCCGGCTGCATGCGCAGCTTTCGATCGGCAAGCTTTCCCCTCACTGGTCCGGCATGCAGCCGGGCGTCGAGGTCGCCGGGCTGACGATCCGCGGCCACGACGGCCGGGTGGCGCTGTCGGTGCCGCACGCGAGCGCCGCGCTGTCGTGGATGTCGCTGCTGCGCCTGAAGCCCGCGCTGTCGAGCCTGATCGTCGACCAGCCGGACCTCGTCGTCGAGCGCACCGCGGACGGCGCGCTGTTCATCGCCGGCATCGGCGTGCCGACCACCCATGGCGGCAACGACACGTTCAGCACCTGGCTGCTCAACCAGGAGGCGATCGTGCTGCGCGGCGGCACGCTGCGCTGGCGCGACGCGCGGCACGACGCGCCGGAACTCGCGCTGTCCGGCATCCGGCTCGCGGTGCTGAATAACGGCCGTGTCCACCGGGCGGCGCTGCAGGCGCCCGCGAACGGCACGCTGCTGCGCGGCCCGCTGGATTTCCGCGCGCGCTTCACGCACAAGGCGCTCGCGCCGATCGGCAAGCCCGCGAACTGGACCGGCGACGCGTACCTGTCGACCGGCCCGGTCGACCTGCCGACGCTCGCCCGCTACGTGAACATGCCGCTCACGATGCACGCGGGCCAGATCGACAACGCGATCTGGGCGACCTTCCGCGACGGCCGGCTGCGCTCGGCGGGCGGCAAGCTGCAGGGCGCCGACGTCGCGCTGCGCGTGCGGCCGACCCAGCCACGGCTCGACGTGCCGATCGCCCGCTTCGGCTGGGACCTGACGATGGACCCCGGCCACGACTACACGCTGCACCTGTCGCGCTTTCACGCCGAGCTGGGCCAGCCGCCGCTGCCGGACGGCACGCCGCTCGCCCGCTCGCTCGGGATGGCGACGCTCACCGCGCGCTACCGGGTGCCGTCCGCCGCGCAGGGGCAGCTGATCAGCGTGACCGGCGACCGCGTCGATCTCGGCATCCTCAGCGAGTTCATCCGCGGGCTGCCGCTGCCGGCCCACCTGCGCAACGAGCTGATCCGGGCCGACCCGCGCGGGATGGTGTCGAACTATCACATCGAGGTCGAGCGCGCGAAGCCCGCGCATGCCGAGCTCGCCGAGGAAGAGAAGCGCACGGGCGCCGCGCCGGTGATCCGCTACCGTTTCCTCGGCGACCTGCAGGGCATCAGCTTCGCCGCGCAGGAGCCGCCGCCCGGGCTGTCCGCGCGCGGCCATCCGCGCGCCGGCTGGCCGGGCATCGAGAACCTGTGGGGCCGCGTCGACGCGAACGAGACGGGCGGCACCGCGCATTTCGACACGGTCAACGCCGCGGTCACGGTGCCGGGCGAGTTCGACGACCCGCGCCTCACGTTCGACCGGCTGCGCGGCAATGCGAAATGGGTCGTCACCCCCGCACCGGGCGACAGGCACGCGCGCGTCGACGTGACGGTGCCCGACCTGCTCGTGTCGAACCCGGACGCCGAGATCGCGGTGTCGGGCAGCTACTCGAACCCCGGCCACGGGCGCGGCTCGCTCGACCTGCGCGCCGACTTCGCGCGCGCCGCCGTCGCCCGCATTCCGCGCTACCTGCCGACCGGCATGTCCGAGCACCTGCGCCAGTATCTCGGCCACGCGCTGCAGGCCGGGCAGGTCACCAAGGGCGCGTCGATCGTCGCGCGCGGCCCGCTCGAAACCTTCCCGTACGAGCACGAGCCGACCGCCGGCACCTTCCGCATCGTCGCGCCGTTCACCGGCGGCCGCTTCGAGCCGACGCCGTTTCCGCCGCACACGCTCGCGAACGGCACGCAGAGCGTGTGGCCCGCGCTCGACGGCATCGACGGCGTGTTCGAGATCGAGCAGAACAAGCTGCGCTTCGACATCGCGCGCGCGCACTACAAGCGCGTCGCGCTGACCAAGGTCACCGGGCGGATCGCGGATCTCGGCCGTCCGGCCACGACGCCGCTCGTGATCGAGGGGCATGCGAACGGCCCGCTCGCCGACCTGGTCGACTACGCGAACAACAGCTCGCTCGGCAGCATGAGCGGCCACGTCGGCGAGAAGATCGACGCGCAGGGGCCGGCGGCGCTTTCGCTCAAGCTGACGATTCCGCAGCATGCCGTGCACCAGCACACCACCGTCGAAGGCGCGCTCGCGTTCGGCGGCAATACGCTGTCGGCCGAAGGCGTGCCGCCGCTGTCCGCGCTGCGCGGCAGCGTGCGCTTCACGCAATCGGGCGCGGCGCTCGACAACCTCTCCGGCCGCTTCCTCGGCGGCCCGGTGCACGCGAACGGCAACCTGACGGCGCACGGCCCGTATGCGGTCGACGTCGACGGCCGGTTCGCGCTCGACGCCGCGCGCGGGCTGAACCTGCACGGCCCGGCCGACGCGCTGCTCGAGCACGTGGCCGGCGACGCGCCGTACCGGATCGCCGTGCGCGGCGCCCCCGGCCGCGCGCCCGCCATCACGGCCCGCTCCGACCTGACGGGCGTCGCGCTGAACTTCCCCGCGCCGTTCGCGAAACCCGCGGGCAAGCCGATGCCGTTCAGCTTCACGCTGCAGCCGGCGCCGGCTGCCGGCGGCCGGCGCCTCGAGCACGCGGACCTGACGCTCGGGCCGATCGCCGCGAGCTACCTGCTCGACGCGACGCCCGGCGAGCCGCTGCGCGCGGTGCGCGGCGCGATGGGGATCCACCGGATGCCCGACGTGCCGCAGGACGGCGTGAGCGCGGCGGTCGACGTCGACGAGCTGGATGCCGACGCGTGGCTCGACCTCGCACGCTCGCTGCGCAACCCGCCGCGCACGCCGGAATCGCCGTCGGGCGCCGCGCGCGTCGACCTGGCCAGCTTCGTGCCGAAGCGCTTCGCGTTCCACTTCGGCACGCTGAAGCTGCTCAAGCGCAACTGGGAGAACGTGATCGTCGGCGCGTCACACATCGACGAGCTGTGGCAGGCGAACGTCGCGTCGAACCAGGTGTCCGGCTACCTGTCGTGGGCGCCGGGCGGCCACCCCAACGATCCGGGCGTGCTGAACGCGCGGCTCGCGAAGCTCGTGATTCCGCAGAGCGCCGAACACGATCTCGTCGGCCGCGCGATGAACCTGCCGACGCCGGCCGACCATACGATGCCGTCGATCGACCTGATCGTCGACGAGGTCGTCGCGCGCGGGCACGACATCGGCCGCCTGGTCGTCAACGCGCGCAACCTCGAGGAAGACGGCGTGCCGGTCTGGCAGCTCGACCGGCTGGAACTGTCGAACCCGGCGGCGAAGCTCACCGCGACCGCGAACTGGCGCACGTCGCGCCGGGCGCTCGCGCGCGGCAGCGACGAAGCGGACGCGCCGCGCCGCACCGTGTTCGACTTCAAGCTCGACATCGACAATGCCGGCGCGCTGCTCGACCGAGTCGGCCTGCCGCGCACGATCGCGGACGGCCACGGCACGCTGACCGGCAAGGTCGGCTGGCGCGGCGGCCCGACGGCGCTCGACTACCCGTCGCTGAACGGCCATCTCGCGCTCGACCTCGAACACGGCCAGATCCTGAAGGTCGATCCGGGCGCCGCGAAGCTGCTCGGCGTGCTGAGCCTGCAGAGCCTCGCGCGCTTCCTGACGCTCAACTTCCGCGACGTGGTCGGCAAGGGGCTGCCGTTCGAGAAGATCACGGGCACCGGCCAGATCACCAACGGCATCGCGCGCATCGGCGATTTCGAGATGACGACGCCGCCCGCGAAGGTCACGCTGAAAGGCTCGGTCGATCTCGGCGCGGAAACCCAAGACCTGCATGCGCACGTCGCGCCGAAGATCGGCGCCGGCACGGCGGCGATCGCGGCCGCGATCATCAACCCGCTGCTCGGCGTCGGGGTGCTGGCCGCGAACCTCGCGCTGTCCGAAACGCTGCAGCGGGCGTTCGCGATGGACTACACGATCAACGGTTCGTGGGCGCATCCGCACATCGAGCGGGTGCGGGGCGATCAGGGTAAGATGAACCGCGATGCGGGCGGCACGGCGAACCCGTGAGCCGCACGGGCCGCACCCCATTTATGACGCAACCGATTCCGCGATGACCGACCACGCCCTTTCCGCCACGCCCGTCCGGGTTGCCGCGCTGCAGATGGTGAGCACGCCGGACGTCGCGCGCAATCTCGCCGAAGCCCGCCGCCTGATCGCGGAGGCGGCCGGCGAAGGCGCGCAGCTCGTGCTGCTGCCCGAGTACTTCTGCTTCATGGGGCACCAGGACACCGACAAGCTCGCGCTCGCCGAGTCGTACCAGGACGGCCCGATCCAGCAGTTCCTCGCCGACGCGGCACGCCGCCACGGCATCTGGGTGATCGGCGGCACGCTGCCGCTGAAGGCGCCCGAGGCGAACCGCGTGCTGAACACGACGCTCGTGTTCGATCCGGACGGCCGCGAAGCGGCGCGCTACGACAAGATCCACCTGTTCAACTTCGAGAAGGGCGACGAATCGTTCGACGAGGCGCGCACGATCCGCCCCGGCGATACGGTCGTCACGTTCGACGCGCCGTTCGGCCGCGTCGGACTGTCGGTCTGTTACGATCTTCGCTTTCCGGAGCTGTACCGCAAGATGGGCGACTGCGCGCTCGTCGTGGTGCCGTCGGCATTCACCTACACCACCGGCCGCGCGCACTGGGAAACGCTGCTGCGCGCGCGGGCGGTCGAAAATCAATGCTACGTGCTCGCGGCCGCGCAGGGCGGCAAGCACGAGAACGGCCGGCGCACCTGGGGCCACAGCATGCTGGTCGACCCGTGGGGCGAGATCGTCGCGGAGCGCGCCGAGGGCGCAAGTGTCGTGACCGGCACGCTCGACCCGCAGCGCATCGCCGACGTGCGCCAGAGCCTGCCCGCGTGGCGGCACCGCGTGCTCGGCTGACCGGCCGCCCGCCCTGCCCCCTTGAAACCCGGCCCGCGCGAACCATCTGCCCGATACGCACCCGATTCGGCACCCGACAACTTTTTGAGAAACCCCGATATCCGCATGAACATCATCGAACCCGGCATCCGCAACCTGGCGCTGGCGAAGGACATCCTGCTCACGCCCTACGGCCTCGACGAGAGCCTCCTGACGCGCACGATCGCCGACATCTTCACGCATCGCGTCGACTACGCGGACCTGTACTTCCAGGCGACCCGCAGCGAAGCGTGGAGTCTCGAGGAAGGCATCGTCAAATCGGGCAGTTTCAGCATCGATCAGGGCGTCGGCGTGCGTGCGGTCGCGGGCGACCGCACCGCGTTCGCATACTCGGACGACCTGTCGCCGGAAGCGATCGCGCAGGCGGCCGCGGCCACCAAGGCGATCGCGGCCGCGGGCGGCGGCCGCCAGAAGGTCAAGGCGGCAACGTCGCTGAAGGGCATCTCGGGCCGCGACCTGTACCTGCCGTCCGATCCGCTCGCGTCGCTCGACGCGACGGCCAAGGTCAAGCTGCTCGAGCGCATCGAGCAGATGGCGCGCGGCCGCGACCCGCGCATCACGCAGGTGATGGCGGGCCTCGCCGGCGAATACGACGTCGTGCTGGTCGCGCGCAGCGACGGCGCGCTCGCGGCGGACATCCGCCCGCTCGTGCGCGTGTCGGTGACGGTGATCGCCGAGCAGAACGGCCGCCGCGAGATCGGCAGCGGCGGCGGCGGCGGCCGCTTCGACTACGGCTACTTCACCGATGAAGTCCTGTCGCGCTACGTCGACGACGCGGTGCACGCGGCGCTCGTGAACCTCGACGCGCGCCCCGCGCCGGCCGGCGCGATGACGGTCGTGCTCGGGCCGGGCTGGCCGGGCGTGCTGCTGCACGAGGCGATCGGCCACGGCCTCGAGGGCGACTTCAACCGCAAGGGTTCGTCGGCGTTCGCGGGCCGGATCGGCGAGCAGGTCGCCGCGAAGGGCGTCACCGTCGTCGACGACGGCACGCTGCCGAACCGCCGCGGCTCGCTGAACATCGACGACGAGGGCAACCCGACGCAGTGCACGACGCTGATCGAGGACGGCATCCTGAAGGGCTACATCCAGGACACGCTGAACGCGCGCCTGATGAAGATGCCCGTCACCGGCAACGCGCGGCGCGAATCGTACGCGGCGCTGCCGATGCCGCGCATGACCAACACCTACATGCTGAACGGCGACAAGGATCCGCAGGAGATCATCGCGTCGGTGAAGAACGGCCTGTATGCGGTGAACTTCGGCGGCGGCCAGGTCGACATCACGAACGGCAAGTTCGTGTTCTCGGCATCCGAGGCATACATGATCGAGAACGGCAAGATCACCTACCCGGTGAAGGGCGCGACGCTGATCGGCAGTGGCCCGGAATCGCTGAAGTACGTGAGCATGATCGGCAACGACATGTCGCTCGACACCGGCGTCGGCGTGTGCGGCAAGGAAGGCCAGAGCGTGCCGGTCGGCGTCGGCCAGCCGACCCTGCGGATCGACAAGATGACGGTCGGCGGCACGGCATAACCGCATCGCGGCGCAGACAATCCGCGCATTTCTCGAAAAATGCGCGGATTGTCCGCATTTTCGACACCCCCCGGTTGCCAGCCGACCGGGGACGGGGTATAAATTCCGAATCAACTTTTTTGACGAATCCAATCTCCGTCATGTCCGCCAAGTTTTACTTTTACTTTTTCTGGCATCTCAGACCGCTGGCGGATCGAGAGGGTTGATGGCGCGTGAAGCGCAACCAAAATTCCCGAAAAAACCGCCGGCGAACCCGGCGGTTTTTTTTCGCCCTTCGCCACCCGGCCAGCGCTGCAGCCGCACGGCAGCCCCGGCCGAACCAACCGAATCGCCTGAATTGATGAATCTGCCGCACGCTCATTGACCGCACGGCCCCCCGAACGAGGAGAAACAGCATGCCCCCGCACAATACCGACGACGTCCGAATCCGCGAGCTCAAGGAGCTGACGCCGCCCGCCCACCTGATCCGTGAATTCGCGTGCTCCGAAGCCGCGTCCGAGCTGATCTACAACGCGCGGCAGTCGATGCACCGGATCCTGCACGGGATGGACGACCGCCTGATCGTCGTGATCGGGCCGTGCTCGATCCACGACACGAAGGCGGCGCTCGAGTATGCGGGGCGGCTCGTCAAGGAGCGCGAGCGCTTCGGCAACGAACTCGAGATCGTGATGCGCGTGTACTTCGAGAAGCCGCGCACGACGGTCGGCTGGAAGGGGCTGATCAACGATCCGCACCTCGACAACAGCTTCAAGATCAACGAAGGGCTGCGCACCGCGCGCGAGCTGCTGCTGCACATCAACGAGATGGGGCTGCCGGCCGCGACCGAATACCTCGACATGATCAGCCCGCAGTACATCGCCGACCTGATCTCGTGGGGCGCGATCGGCGCGCGCACGACCGAATCGCAAGTGCACCGCGAGCTGGCGTCGGGGCTGTCGTGCCCGGTCGGCTTCAAGAACGGCACCGACGGCAACGTGAAGATCGCGGTCGACGCGATCAAGGCCGCGTCGCAGCCGCACCATTTCCTGTCGGTGACGAAGGGCGGCCACTCGGCGATCGTGTCGACGGCCGGCAACGAGGATTGCCACGTGATCCTGCGCGGCGGCAAGACGCCGAACTACGACGCGGACAGCGTGAACGCCGCATGCGCGGACATCGGCAAGGCCGGCCTCGCCGCGCGCCTGATGATCGACGCGAGCCACGCGAACAGCTCGAAGAAGCACGAGAACCAGATCCCGGTGTGCGCGGACATCGGCCGCCAGATCGCGGCGGGCGACGAGCGGATCGTCGGCGTGATGATCGAGTCGCACCTCGTCGAAGGCCGTCAGGATCTGAAGGAAGGCTGCCCGCTGACTTACGGCCAGAGCATCACCGATGCGTGCATCGCGTGGGAAGACAGCGTGAAAGTGCTCGAAGGCCTCGCGGAATCGGTCAAGGCGCGGCGCGTGGCGCGCGGCAGCGGGAACTGAATCGGCACGGGCGGCGGCGGCGCGCGCCGCCCGCCCCTCGGCTCGATCGATGAAAAAACCCGGCGCGTGCCGGGTTTTTCCGTTCCTGGGGACGAAGCGTCAGCGCGTCACTCGAGCGCGCCCGAGCCGAAAATCTCGGTATTGATGCGCTCGGGCGCGACGCCCAGTGCGACCAGCGCATCGCGCTGCGCCTTCATGAACCCGACCGGGCCGCAGATGTAATAGTCGGCGTCCGGCACCAGCGCGTATTGCTTCACGCGCTCCGGCGCGAGCCGGCCTTCGAGGTCGTGGTCGACACCCACGCGGTCGTTCGGCCCGACCAGTTCGTACAGCACCGTCCGCTTGACGTTCGCGTGTTCGCGCACGGCGTCGTTCAGCCAGTCGCGGAACGCGTGCACCGCCCCCGATCGGCAGGCGTGGATGAAGCGCACATCGCGCTTGCTGCCCTGTGCAATCAGCGTCGACGCCATCGACACCATCGGCGTGAGGCCGACACCGCCGGAAATCAGCACGACCGGCGTCTCGACGCCGCGCTTCAGCGAGAACTCGCCCATCGGCGCGGTCACCTCGACGATCGCGCCCTCCTCCACGCCGTCATGCATCAGCGTCGACACCTTGCCCGCCGGGATCGCTTCCGGCTGGCCCGCCTCGCGCTTCACCGAGATGCGCAGCCACTTGCCGTGCGGCGCATCGGACAGGCTGTACTGGCGCGGCTGGTCGACCCCGAGGTCGCCGACGAAGCGCTTCACCGTCACGTACTGGCCCGGCTCGAATTTCGCCGCTTCACCGCCATCCGCCGGCGTCAGGTAGAACGACGTGATCTCGTCGCTCTCGCGCACCTTGCGCGCCACCCTGAACGGCCGGAAACCGCTCCATGCCGCGCCGGCATACAGGTCCGCCTCGGCGCCGATCAGGATCTGCGCGAGCTGGCCGTATGCGACGCGCCACGCTTCGAGCGTGTCCACGTCGACCGCGTCGCCGAGCACCTCGACGATCGACGCGAGCAGGTTCTCGCCGACGATCGGGTAATGCTCGGGGCGGATGTTCAGGCTCGCATGCTTGTGCGCGATGTGCGACACGGCACCGCCGAGCGCGCCCAGATTGTCGATGTTCGCCGCGTACGCATAGACCGCCTTCGCGAGCGTTTCCGGCTGGCTGCCGGTTTTCTGGTGCGTCTGGTTGAACAGGTTCTTCAGTTCCGGATGACGCGCGAACATGCGCTGATAGAAGTGCTTCGTGATCGTCGCGCCATGCACGGCGAGGACGGGGGCGGTGGCCTTCACACGGGCCATCTGGTCGGCGGTAATGTGGGTCATGCTCGTTCTCCGTTAAACATGCTCATAAGATACATTTTTAAAGTCGCGGGCAGACTCAGGCAAATTGTCGCAGTCCCTTGATAGGGGTCGGCTTACAAAAACTGGCGCCAGGCGGCGCTCACGTCGCCCGGCCGCGTTGCCACAACACGTCCGTGCCGCCGTCCGCGCGGTTCAGCACGCGGGCCAGCACGAACAGCAGGTCGGACAGCCGGTTCACGTACCGGCGCGGTGTCTCGTGCAGCGTCTCGACGCGGCCCAGCGCGACGATCGCGCGCTCCGCGCGGCGGCACACGGTCCGGCTCACGTGCGCGAGCGACGCCGCGCGCGAGCCGGCCGGCAGGATGAATTCCTTCAGCGGCGGCAGTGTTGCGTTGTAGTCGGCGAGCCACTGGTCGAGGCGCGCGAGGTGCGTGTCGTCGATCACCGTGTGGCCGGGGATGCACAGCTCGCCGCCCAGGTCGAACAGGTCGTGCTGGATCGTGACGAGCGCCGCGCGCACGTCGTCGGGCAGCGGCTCGGCGAGCAGCACGCCGAGGGTCGAATTCAGTTCGTCGACGTCGCCGATCGCGGCGATCCGCACGTCGTCCTTGCCGACGCGCCGTCCGTCGCCGAGGCCCGTGGTGCCATCGTCGCCGGTGCGCGTGGCGATCTTGCTCAAGCGGTTGCCCATGCGGAGTCCTCTGTCGATCGGCCGCGACGCGGCCCGGGGTTGCACTGGAAGCCGATTATCGCAGCCCGCGGCACGGCTCGCAGCTGGTGTTACAGCGTAGAATGACCCCAAAACCGCATCGCCGCGGCACCCGCCCGACAGGCCGGCCAGCCCGCTCGGGCTGGATGAAGCCGGGGCGGCAGCCGCTGCGGCATCGGCTCCGGCCGACACCGCCCTGCATGGGATCCGGGCCAGCGCCGCGCGCCCCCCGGGTCGACAAAGGAGACTTGCGTGAATCACCCCGCCCCACCGGCCAGCTCGCGCCGCCCGCTTCCCCCCGCCCTGCTCGATGCGCTGCGCGCCGCCTTCGGCGAGCGCGTGTCGACGGCCGAGGCGGTGCGCGCGCATCACGGCCGCGACGAATCGCCGTTCGACCCGCAGCTGCCCGACGCGGTCGTGTTTGCGCACAGCGCCGACGACGTCCGGCAGGTCGTGTCGCTCTGCGCGCTCTATGGCGTCCCGCTGATCCCGTACGGCGCAGGCTCGTCGCTCGAAGGTCACCTGCTCGCGGTGCGCGGCGGCGTGTCGCTCGACCTGTCCGAAATGAACCGCGTGCTGTCGATCGACGCGGAAGACCTCACCGTGACGGTCGAACCGGGCATCACGCGCAAGGCGCTCAACGAAGCGCTGCGCGACACCGGCCTGTTCTTCCCGATCGATCCCGGCGCCGACGCGAGCATCGGCGGCATGACCGCGACCCGCGCGTCCGGCACCAACGCCGTGCGCTACGGGACGATGCGCGAGAACGTGCTGGGCCTGACCGCGGTGCTCGCCGACGGCCGCACGGTGAAGACCGGCTCGCGCGCGCGCAAGTCGTCGGCCGGCTACGACCTCACTCGGCTGTTCGTCGGCTCCGAAGGCACGCTCGGCGTGATCACCGAGATCACGCTGCGCCTGCATCCGCAGCCGGAAGCCGTGTCGGCCGCGATCTGCACGTTCCCGTCGATGGGCGACGCGGTGCGCACCGTGATCGAGACGATCCAGATCGGCGTGCCGATCGCGCGCGTCGAGTTCGTCGATTCGCTCGCGATCCGCTCGATCAACCGCCACTCGAACCTGACGCTCGCCGAGGCGCCGACGCTGTTCTTCGAATTCCACGGCACCGAAGCCGGCGTGAAGGAGCAGGCAGAGCTGGTCGAGGCGCTGGCCGGCGAAAACCACGGCCAGGGCTTCGAATGGGCGACCCGGCCCGAGGATCGCAGCCGGCTCTGGGCCGCGCGCCACAACGCGTTCTTCGCGATGCTGCAGCTGAAGCCGGGCTGCCGCGCGGTGACGACCGACGTCTGCGTGCCGATCTCGCAGCTCGCCGCGTGCGTCGAGGAAACCGAAACCGACCTGCGCGCGTCGTCGCTGCCGTGCCCGATCGTCGGCCATGTCGGCGACGGCAATTTCCACGTCGCGATCCTGATCGATCCCGACAAGCCGGAGGAACTCGACGAGGCGGAACGCATCAACGAACGGATCGTCGAGCGCGCGCTGCGGATGGGCGGCACCTGCACGGGCGAGCACGGCGTCGGCCTGCACAAGATGCGCTTCCTGCCGCAGGAACATGGCGACGACGCGATCGACACGATGCGTGCGATCAAGCTCGCGCTCGACCCGCGCAACCTGATGAATCCCGGCAAGATCTTCACGTGCTGACCACGCAGGAGACTTCATGAACGCCCCCGAACTGTCGGCGGAGATGCGCGCGCAGCGCCAGCGCGAAGTGGTGCAGGCGCTGATGGCCGTGCTGCCGACGCATTGCCTGCTGTATCGCGAGGAGGACACCGCGCCGTACGAGTGCGACGGCCTGTCCGCGTACCGGCGCCTGCCGCTCGCGGTCGCGCTGCCCGAGACGGAATCGCAGGTGCAGCGCATCGTGCAGATCTGCCGCCGGATGGAGGTGCCGATCGTGCCGCGCGGCGCGGGCACGAGCCTGTCGGGCGGCGCGCTGCCGATCTCGCTCGGCGTCGTGCTGTCGCTCGCGCGCTTCACGCGCGTCGTCGAAGTCGACCCGTACGCGCGCACGGCGACCGTGCAGCCCGGCGTGCGCAATCTCGCGATTTCCGAGGCCGCCGCGCCGTACGGCCTGTACTACGCGCCGGATCCTTCGTCGCAGATCGCCTGCACGATCGGCGGCAACGTCGCCGAAAACTCGGGCGGCGTGCACTGCCTCAAGTACGGGCTGACCGTGCACAACGTGATGCGCGTGCGCGCGGTGACGATCGACGGCGAGATCGTCGAATTCGGCTCGCTCGCGCTCGACACGCCGGGCCTCGACCTGCTCGCGGTGACGATCGGCAGCGAGGGGATGTTCGTGATCGTCACCGAGGTCACGGTGAAGCTGATCCCGAAGCCGCAGACGGCACAGCTCGTGATGGCGAGCTTCGACGACGTGGTCAAGGGCGGCGAGGCGGTCGCGGCGATCATCGCGTCGGGCATCATCCCCGCCGGCCTCGAGATGATGGACAAGCCGGCGACGCAGGCGGTCGAGGCGTTCACGCATGCGGGCTACGACGTCGACGCGAAGGCGATCCTGCTGTGCGAATCGGACGGCACGCCCGAGGAAGTCGCCGAGGAAATCGTGCGGATGACCGCGGTGCTGCGCGAGCACGGCGCGACGCGCATCCAGGTGTCGCGCAACGAGAGCGAGCGGCTGCGCTTCTGGTCCGGCCGCAAGAACGCGTTCCCGGCCGCCGGGCGGATTTCGCCCGACTATTACTGCATGGACGGCACCGTGCCGCGCCGCGCGATCGGCCCGCTGCTCGCGCGCATCGAGCAGCTCGAGCTGCGCTACGGGATGCGCTGCATCAACGTGTTCCATGCGGGCGACGGCAACATGCATCCGCTGATCCTCTATAACGCGAACAACCCGGACGAGCTGCACCGCGCCGAGCTGTTCGGCGCGGAAATCCTCGAATGCTGCGTGGAATTCGGCGGCACGGTGACGGGCGAGCACGGCGTGGGCGTCGAGAAGCTCAATTCGATGTGCGTGCAGTTTTCGCCGCAGGAGCGCGACGCGTTCTTCGCGGTCAAGCGCGCGTTCGATCCGCCCGGGCTGCTCAATCCGGACAAGGGCATTCCGACGCGGGCGCGCTGCGCCGAATACGGCCGCCAGCACGTGCGCGGCGCGCTGCTGCCGCACCCCGACCTGCCGCGCTTCTGACCCGCCGCGCCCGGCGGACGCGGCGCGTTTCATCCGTGAACCGGGGTAAACAGACCCTAGGGATAGTCGCGATGTGGATTCGCGCCGCCCCGGTACAATCGATCGGACAACGACACGGGACAACAACCGATCATGGAAGAGGACGACATCGTTGCCGGATGGGCCGAGCGCATTCGCGCCGCCAGTGCCGACGGCCGCCCGCTGCGGATTCGCGGCGGCGGCACCAAGGACTGGTACGGCCAGGCGCTCGAGGGCGAGGTACTCGACACGCGCGCGTATCACGGCATCGTGTCGTACGACCCGGCCGAGCTCGTCGTCACGGTCCGCGCGGGCACGCCGCTCACGCAACTCGAAACCGTCCTCGGCGAACGCGGCCAGATGCTGCCGTTCGAGCCCCCCCACTTCGGCCGCGCGGCCACCGTCGGCGGCTGCATCGGCGCCGGCCTCGCGGGCCCGCGCCGCGCGACGTGCGGCGCGCCGCGCGATTTCGTGCTGGGCGTCGCGCTGATGAACGGCCGCGGCGAGGTGCTGCGCTTCGGCGGGCAGGTCGTGAAGAACGTGGCCGGCTACGACGTGTCGCGGCTGATGGCCGGCTCGCTCGGCACGCTCGGGCTGATGCTCGAGCTGTCGATCAAGGTGCTGCCGGTGCCGGTCGCCGAGATCACGCTGAAGTTCGAGATGAGCGCGACCGACGCCGTGCGCAAGCTCAACGAATGGGGCGGCCACCCGCTGCCCGTCAGCGCGAGCGCGTGGCGCAACGGCACGCTCGTGCTGCGCCTGTCGGGCGCGGAGGCCGCGGTCAAGGCCGCGAAGACGCTGCTCGGCGGCGAAGTCGTCGACGCGGTCGAGGCGGAGCGCTTCTGGGCCGGCCTGCGCGAGCACACCGATCCGTTCTTCAACGGCATTCCGCCGGGCTTCGCGCTGTGGCGCCTGTCGCTGCCGAGCATCACCGAGCCGATGCACCTGCCGGGCACCCAGCTGATGGAATGGGGCGGCGCGCAGCGCTGGTGGATCACCGACGCCGATGCGCAAACCGTGCGCATGAGCGCGAAACAGGCGGGCGGCCATGCGACGCTGTTTCGCGCGGGCGAATCGTACGACCGCAGCGCCGGCGTATTCACGCCGCTCCCCGCGCCGCTGATGAAAATCCACCGCGGGCTGAAGGCGGCGTTCGATCCGGCGCGCATCTTCAACCGCGGTCGGCTCTATCCTGATCTCTGAGAGCTCGATGCAGACGAACCTCGCCGATTTCATCCGCAATACGCCCGACGGCGACGAAGCCGACGCGATCCTGCGCAAGTGCGTGCACTGCGGGTTTTGCACCGCGACGTGCCCGACCTACCAGCTGCTCGGCGACGAGCTCGACGGCCCGCGCGGCCGCATCTACCTGATCAAGCAGATGGTCGAAGGCGCGCCGGTGACGCGCAGCACGCAGCAGCATCTCGACCGCTGCCTCACCTGCCGCAGCTGCGAGACCACCTGCCCGTCGGGCGTCGAGTACGGCCGGCTCGTCGAGATCGGCCGCAAGCACGTCGAGGCGCAGGTGCGGCGCCCCGTGTCGCAGCGGCTCGTGCGCCGCGCGCTCGCGAGCTTCGTGCCGAACAGCGCGCTGTTCTCGCCGGTGATGCGGCTCGGCCAGCACGTGCGGCCGCTGCTGCCGAAGCGCCTGCGCGACAAGGTGCCGCCGCGCACCCGGCTGCTCGAATGGCCGCACCGCACCCATCCCCGCAAGATGCTGATGCTGGCCGGCTGCGTGCAGCCATCGATGCTGCCGAACATCAACATCGCCACCGCGCGCGTGCTCGACGCGCTCGGCGTCGAGACCGTCGTCGCGCCCGAGGCCGGCTGCTGCGGCGCGATCCGGCTGCACCTGAACTATCACGACGAAGCACTCGACGACGCGCGCCGCAACATCGACGCGTGGTGGCCGTACGTCGAGCAGGGCATCGAGGCGATCGTGATGAACGCGTCCGGCTGCGGCGCGACGGTGCTCGAATACGCGCACCTGCTGCGCGACGACCCGGCCTACGCGGAAAAGGCGCAGCGCATCGTCACGCTGACGCGCGACGTGTCCGACGTGCTGCTCGCGTTCGAGGCCGAGCTCGCGACGCTCGCGCGGCGCCGCGCGATCCACACGGTCGCCTACCATCCGCCGTGCACGCTGCAGCACGGCCAGCAGTCGCGCGGCAAGGTCGAGCGGCTGCTCGAGACGCTCGGCATCGACGTGCGCCTGCCCGCCGACAGCCACCTGTGCTGCGGCTCGGCCGGCACCTACTCGCTGACGCAGCCGTCGCTGTCGTACAAGCTGCGCAAGCAGAAGCTCGCGAAGCTGCAGGCGCTCGAGCCGCAGATGATCGTCTCCGCGAACGTCGGCTGCATCGCGCACCTGCAGAGCGGCACGCAGATACCGGTCGCGCACTGGGTCCAGCTCGTCGAGCACCTGCTGTACGGTTGAACCCGCCGCACGGCCGGGCGCATCGCGTCCGTATAATGGAGCGCAACGAAGCGCCGCGTGCCGGCGGCGCCACCGCTCCCGTGCCTGCTTTCGTGCCCGTCATGTCCGATCTCGCCGCCCGCCTCGATTCCGTCCACCACCGCATCGCCGACGCCGCCCGCGCGGCCGGCCGCGACCCCGCTTCCGTCACGCTGCTCGCCGTGTCGAAGACGTTCCCCGCCGATGCGGTGCGCGCCGCGCATGCGGCCGGCCAGCGCGCATTCGGCGAAAACTACGTGCAGGAATCGATCGACAAGATCGACACGCTCGCCGACCTGCGCGCCGAACTCGAATGGCATTTCATCGGGCCGCTGCAATCGAACAAGACGCGCGCCGTCGCCGAGCGTTTCGACTGGGTCCATTCGGTCGACCGGCTGAAGATCGCGCAGCGGCTCGCCGAGCAGCGCCCCGCGCACCTGCCGCCGCTGAACGTGTGCGTGCAGGTCAACATCAGCGGCGAGGCGTCCAAGAGCGGCGTCGCGCCGGCCGACGTGGCCGACGTCGCGCGCGCGGTGGCCGCGTTGCCGTCGCTGCGGCTGCGCGGCCTGATGGCGATTCCCGAACCGGCCGACGACGCCGACGCGCAACGCGCGCCGCATCGCGCGCTGCGCGCGCTGTTCGATACGCTGCGCGCTGGCGGGCTGCCGCTCGACACGTTGTCGATGGGCATGTCCGCCGATCTCGACGCGGCCGTGCTCGAAGGCGCGACGATCGTGCGGGTCGGCACCGCGATCTTCGGCGCGCGCGACTATTCCCATTGATCCACTTCTCATTTCCGACATCATGAAGATTGCATTCATCGGCGGCGGCAACATGGCCGCGGCACTGATCGGCGGCCTCGTCAAGCGCGGCGTCGCCGCGAGCGGCCTGTACGCGATCGACGTCAACGAAGACGCCCGCGCGCGCACCGCGCAGCAATTCGGCATCCGCACCGGCGCGGCCATCGACGCGACGCTCGCGGAATACGACGCGATCGTGCTCGCGGTCAAGCCGCAGGTGCTGAAGGACGTCGCGCAGGCACTCGCGCCGCACCTGAAGACCCAGCTCGTGATCAGCATCGCGGCGGGCATCCGCGGCACGGACCTCGCGCGCTGGCTCGGCGATTACGCGCGCGTCGTGCGCACGATGCCGAACACGCCGGCGCTGGTCGGCATGGGCGTGACGGGCCTCGCCGCGCTGCCGGGCGTCGATGCGGCAGGCCGCGAACTCGCAGCGGGCGTGCTCGGCGCGGTCGGCGAGATCGTCTGGTTCGACGACGAATCGCAGCTCGACGCGGTCACCGCGATCTCGGGCAGCGGCCCCGCGTACGTGTTCTATTTCATCGAGGCGCTGCAGGAAGCGGCGCGCCGCCTCGGGCTGAACGACGAGCAGGGCCGCGCGCTCGCGGTCGCGACGTTCACGGGCGCCGCGCAGCTCGCCGCGCAATCCGGCGAGCCGGCCGGCGTGCTGCGCGAGCGGGTGACGTCGAAGGGCGGCACGACGGCCGCCGCGCTCGCGTCGTTCGATGCGCAGGGCGTGAAGGAGGCGATCGTGCGCGGCGTGCTCGCGGCCGATGCGCGCGCGAAGGAAATGGGCGACGAACTCGGGCGCGCGTAAGCGATCGCCAACCGTTCGCGCAACAAAAAAGCGGCCAGCCGGCCGCTTTTCTATTTCCGGCAAGGGCAAACCGCCCTCACCGCGATGCCGGCCCTCACAATCCGGCCACCGCGTAATGCGCGGCGATCCCGGCGAACAGCACGCCGCCGAGCCAGTTGTTGTGCCGGAACGCGGCAAAGCACGGCATCCGTTCGCGATCCTTGATCAGCGTGTAGTGATACACCGCGCAGCCGGCCGCGGCCGCCCACCCTGCCCAGTACACGAGGCCGAAGCCGAGCGTCGCGCCGATCCACGCGTAGATGCCGAGCGTCGCCGCATAGCAGGCCATCACCGCCGCGACGTCGAAGCGGCCGAACGTCAGCGCCGACGTGCGGATGCCGATCTTGATGTCGTCGTCGCGGTCGACCATCGCGTATTCGGTGTCATAGGCGACCGACCAGAACACGTTCGCGACCAGCATGATCCATGCGAGCATCGGCACCGTGTCCTGCACGGCCGCGAACGCCATCGGGATGCCGAAGCCGAACGCGATGCCCAGGTACGCCTGCGGAATCGCGAAGAAGCGCTTCATGAACGGATAGGTGCCCGCGACGATCACCGCGACCACCGACAGCGCTTTCGTCAGCGTATTGAGCGGCAGGATCAGCAGGAACGCGACGAGCGTCAGCCCGAGCGCGATCGCGATCGCTTCCCACGCCTGGATCTTGCCGGAGGTCAGCGGACGGTCGGCCGTGCGCTTCACGTGGCGGTCGAAGTCGCGGTCCGCATAATCGTTCATCGCGCAGCCGGCCGAGCGCATCAGCAGCGTGCCGAGCGCGAAGATCGCCACCAGCGACCAGCGCGGGCGGCCGTCCGACGCGATCCACAGCGCGTTGAGCGTCGGCCAGAGCAGCAGCAGGCTGCCGATCGGCTTGTCCATCCGGACGAGCCGCAGGTACAGGGGAAAGCGGGCGAACATGGAAAGCACCGGGAGGATAACCCCGGCATTTTAGAGCCGGGCAGCGCTTCGCGTCATGTCGAGGCGGTTTGCGCCGGGCGCCGCTTCGCGGACGGGCCCGCGCGTTCAGCCGCCCGCGCCGGCGGCCAGGCCATGCAGCGCCTGCGCGACCAGCACGGCCGCGCCGCTGCCCACGATCGCGAATCCGGCGAACCGCCGCAGCACCGCGGCCGGTGCGCGCTTCACGGGCGCCGCGAACGCGTCGCGCATGTCCAGGATCATCTGCGTCATGATCGTCTCTCCTTCAAGCAAAACCTGCCTGCCAGACAGGAACGGCCGGTCGCGCGACCGGCCGTTCCGTGCGTGGCCGCCGCGTCAGCGGCGGCGTGCGGCGATCACGCGAGGTCGAAGCGGTCGAGGTTCATCACCTTGTTCCACACCGCGACGAAGTCGCGCACGAACTTCTCCTGCGCATCCGTGCTGCCGTAGACCTCGGCCAGCGCGCGCAGCTGCGCGTGCGAGCCGAACACCAGGTCGACGCGCGTGCCGGTCCACTTCACCTTGCCCGTCGCGCGGTCGCGCCCCTCGAACACGTCGTTCCCGGCCGACACCGGCTTCCACTCCGTGCCCATGTCCAGCAGGTTCACGAAGAAGTCGTTGGTCAGCGTGCCCGGACGATCCGTGAACACACCGTGCCGGCTGTCGCCGACGTTCGCGCCCAGCACCCGCAGGCCGCCCACCAGCGCCGTCAGCTCCGGCGCGCTCAGCGTCAGCAGCTGCGCCTTGTCGACCAGCAGCGCCTCGGCCGGCACCGTGTACTGGCCCTTCAGGTAATTGCGGAAGCCGTCCGCCACCGGCTCGAGCACGGCCATCGCCTCGACGTCGGTCTGCGCCTGCGACGCGTCCGTACGGCCCGGTGCGAACGGCACCGTCACCGTCACGCCGGCCTGCTTCGCGGCCTGCTCGACGCCCGCGGCGCCGGCCAGCACGATCAGGTCGGCGAGCGACACCTTCTTGCCGCCCGACTGCGCGTCATTGAACGCCTTCTGGACACCCTCGAGCGTTTCCAGCACCGTCGCGAGCTGCGCCGGCTGGTTCACGTCCCAGTCCTTCTGCGGCGCGAGGCGAATGCGCGCACCGTTCGCGCCGCCGCGCTTGTCGGAGCCCCGGAAGGTGGACGCCGACGCCCACGCGGTCGACACGAGCTGCGACACCGACAGCCCCGTCGCGAGGATCTTCGCCTTCAGCGCGGCCGCGTCGGCTTCGTCGATCAGCTTGTGGTCGACGGCCGGAACCGGGTCCTGCCACAGCAGTTCCTCGCTCGGCACGTCCGGGCCGAGATAGCGGGCGCGCGGGCCCATATCGCGGTGCGTGAGCTTGAACCATGCACGGGCGAACGCGTCGGCGAACTGGTCCGGGTTCTCGTAGAAGCGCCGCGAAATCTTTTCATACGCGGGATCGAAGCGCAGCGACAGGTCCGTGGTCAGCATCGACGGCAGGTGCTTCTTCGACGGGTCGTAGGCATCCGGAATTACCGCGTCGGCGCCCTTCGCGACCCACTGGTGCGCGCCGGCCGGGCTCTTCGTCAGCTCCCATTCATAGCCGAACAGGTTCTCGAAGAAGTTGTTGCTCCATTGCGTCGGCGTGCTGGTCCACGTGACTTCCAGGCCGCTCGTGATCGCGTCGCGGCCCTTGCCCGTGCCGAAGCTGCTCTTCCAGCCGAGGCCCTGCTCCTCGATGCCCGCGGCTTCCGGCTCGGCGCCGACGCTCGACGCGGGGCCCGCGCCGTGGGTCTTGCCGAACGTGTGGCCGCCGGCGATCAGCGCGACCGTCTCTTCGTCGTTCATCGCCATCCGCGCAAACGTGTCGCGAATGTCGCGCGCCGCGGCGAGCGGGTCGGGGTTGCCGTCCGGGCCTTCCGGGTTCACGTAGATCAGGCCCATCTGCACGGCGGCGAGCGGGTTGTCGAGCTTGCGGTCGCCCGAGTAGCGGCTGTTCGGGCCGCCGCTCAGTTCCAGCCAGATCTTTTCCGAACCCCAGTAGACATCGTCCGGTTCCCAGGTGTCGGGGCGGCCGCCGGCGAAGCCGAAGGTCTTGAAGCCCATCGATTCGAGCGCGACGTTGCCGGTCAGGATCATCAGGTCGGCCCACGAGATGTTGCGGCCGTATTTCTGCTTGATCGGCCACAGCAGGCGGCGCGCCTTGTCGAGGTTGCCGTTGTCGGGCCAGCTGTTGAGCGGCGCGAAGCGCTGCTGCCCGCCGCCCGCGCCGCCGCGGCCGTCGGCCGTGCGGTACGTGCCGGCGCTGTGCCAGGCCATGCGGATGAACAGGCCGCCGTAGTGGCCGAAGTCGGCCGGCCACCAGTCCTGCGACGTGGTCATCAGCGCGTGGAGATCCCGCTTCACCGCCGCCAGGTCGAGCTTCTTGAACGCCTCGGCATAGTTGAAATCCGGATCCATCGGATCGGACAGCGACGAGTGCCGGTGCAGGATGTTCAGGTTCAGCTGATTCGGCCACCAGTCCTTGTTCGTCGTGCCGCCGCCAGCCGCGGCTTGATGGAACGGGCACTTCGTTTCGGTCGACATGCGTTTTCTCCTATGATCGATTGCATCCACCAGCCCGGCCCGGAAGCCGTGCATCGCCGCGGATGGGCACTGCGGGGGTAAAAACGGGAAACCTGCCCCGTCGTACTGCTTGATGTCGGCTCAGCCGCCGTACACCCGGTCCGCCAGGTACGCGAACGCAATCGGGCGCAGGCTCCGGATCGCCGCTCTTGCGCGCGGCGCGATGTTCCGCTGCGCATGCTGCATGGCTGAACGCATCATGACATCCTCCTTTGACGCTTGCATTGATCGTGCAGGCCAGCGTGGCGGCCCCGCACGATCCATGCAGTGGATTCTATGCAAATCTATCGATTTATTTAATTTAATAAAATTTATCTATACGATAGGCAAAAATAAGCGGGGCTGCAAGGCCCCGCCCGTTCACTGCGACGACCGGTCGCGCCCGGTCAGTTCATCGTCGCCGGCATGTCGAGCTTCGCGACGCCCGGCAACTCGCACGCGGTGATCGCCTCGCTGATCGCGTCGATCGCGGGCATCCGCGTGAAGCTCTTGCGCCATACGAGCACGACGCGGCGGTCGGGCACCGGGTCGTTGAACGGCACGTACGACAGCAGCTCGGCGTCCGGGCCGTTCGCGCGCGGGCCGACCTCGGCCACCGACATGCGCGGCAGCACGGTGATGCCGACGCCGCTCGCGACCATGTGGCGGATCGTCTCGAGCGACGAGCCCTCGAAGGTCTTCTGGATGCCGTCGGCCGTCTGCGAGAAGCGCATCAGCTCCGGGCACACGCCGAGCACGTGGTCGCGGAAGCAATGCCCGTTGCCGAGCAGCAGCATGGTTTCCTGCTTCAGGTCCTCCGCGTCGATCTGGTGGCGCTTTTCCCACGGATGGCCGGCCGGCAGCGCGACGACGAACGGCTCGTCGTACAGCGGCCGCACCATCAGGCCGGTTTCCGGGAACGGCAGCGCCATGATCGCCGCGTCGATCTCGCCCTGCTTCAGCAGTTCGAGCAGCTTCAGCGTGTAGTTCTCCTGCAGCATCAACGGCATCTGCGGAACGCGCTGGATCATCTGCTTCACGAGCGTCGGCAGCAGGTACGGCCCGATCGTGTAGATCACGCCAAGGCGGAACGGGCCGACGAGCGGATCCTTGCCCTGCTTCGCGATCTCCTTGATCGCGAAGGTCTGCTCGAGCACGCGCTGGGCCTGCGTGACGATCTGGTCGCCGATCGGCGTGACGCTCACCTCGCTCGCGCCGCGCTCGAAGATCTGCACGTTGAGCTCGTCTTCCAGCTTCTTGATCGCCACCGACAGCGTCGGCTGGCTCACGAAGCACGCTTCGGCCGCGCGGCCGAAATGCCGCTCGCGCGCGACTGCGACGATGTATTTCAGTTCAGTCAGTGTCATTGCAGGTCAATCAAATGGATACATGCGATAGGTTTAATTTATACACCCTATGACACCGGTTCGCCAAGTTTCTCCGCATCCTGGCGCACGATTTCGCGCTTTTAAATCCGACCCCTAATCAGGGAATCTCATGCTTTCAGGTACTGCTCACGCGCGCCGAGCCAGCGCGCGAGATGCTGCGTGACGACGTCCGGATACCCGGCGATCAGCCGCGCCGCCGCCTCGCGCGCCGGATCGATCAGCCAGCCGTCCGTCTCGAGGTTCGCGAAGCGCAGCATCGCCGCGCCCGACTGGCGCGCGCCGAGGAATTCGCCGGGGCCGCGGATTTCGAGATCGCGCCGTGCGATCTCGAAGCCGTCGGTGGTCTCGCGCATCGTCTTCAGCCGCGCGCGGCCGGCGATCGACAGCGGCCCGCTGTACAGCAGCACGCACACCGACGCCGCGGTGCCGCGTCCCACCCGCCCGCGCAGCTGGTGCAGCTGCGCGAGGCCGAAGCGCTCCGCGTGGTCGATCACCATCAGCGACGCGTTCGGCACGTCGACGCCGACCTCGATCACGGTCGTCGCGACGAGCAGCTGCACTTCGTTGCGCGTGAACGCGTCCATCACCGCCGCCTTGTCGGCCGGCGACAGCCGCCCGTGCACGAGCCCGACCTTCAGCTCGGGCAGCGCGGCGACGAGCGTCTCGTAGGTCTCGACGGCCGTCTGCAGCTGCAGCGTCTCGCTCTCCTCGATCAGCGGGCACACCCAGTACACCTGGCGGCCCGTCAGCGCGGCCTCGCGCACCCGCCCGATCACCTCGTCGCGCCGCGCGTCGCCGACGAGGCGCGTCATGATCGGCGTGCGGCCGGGCGGCAGCTCGTCGATCGTCGATACCTCGAGATCCGCGTAGTAGGTCATCGCGAGCGTGCGCGGGATCGGCGTGGCCGACATCATCAGCTGATGCGGCTGGAAGCCCTGCGCGCCGTCCGCCGCGTTGGCGGCCTTCGCGCGCAGCGCGAGGCGCTGCTCGACGCCGAAGCGGTGCTGCTCGTCGACGATCACGAGGCCGAGCCGCGCGAACTCGACCGCATCCTGGATGATCGCGTGCGTGCCGATCACGAGCTGCGCGGTGCCGAGCGCGGCCGCCTCGATCGCCGCGCGCTTCTCCTTCGCCTTCAGGCTGCCGGCCAGCCACGCAACCGACACGCCGAGCGGCTCGAGCCAGCCGCGCAGCTTGCGCGCGTGCTGTTCGGCGAGGATCTCGGTCGGCGCCATCAGCGCGGCCTGGTAGCCGGCGTCGATCGCCTGCGCGGCCGCGAGCGCCGCGACGACGGTCTTGCCGCTGCCGACGTCGCCCTGCAGCAGCCGCTGCATCGGGTGCGGCAGCGTCAGGTCGTGCGCGATCTCGTCGACGACGCGCGCCTGCGCGCCGGTCAGCGTGAACGGCAGCGCCGCGTACAGGCGCGTCGCCAGCGCGCCGGCGTCGTTCGCGGCGCGGCGCGGCATCGCGGGCGCCGAGCGCGTGCGGCGCTCCTCGTGCGCGCGCTTCAGCGACAGCTGCTGCGCGAGCAGCTCGTCGAACTTGATGCGGGTCCACGCGGGGTGCGAGCCGTCCATCAGCGCGGCTTCGTCGGAATCGACGCCCGGGTGGTGCAGGATGCGCACGGCGTCGGCCAGCGACGGCACGCCGAGCGGGCGCAGGTACGCGCGGTCGATCTCGGGCGGCAGCAGCTCGGGCAGCGGCGTGCGCTCGACCGCGTTCTCGATCGCCTTGCGCAGGTATGCCTGCGACACGCCGGCCGTGCTCGGGTAGACGGGCGTGAGCACCTGCGGCAGCGGCGCATCGGCTTCGACGACGCGCACCGCGGGATGCACCATCTCCATCCCGAAGAAGCCGCCGCGCACGTCGCCGCGCACGCGCAGCCGCTGGCCGACGGCCATCTGCTTGACCTGCGAGCCGTAGAAATTCAGGAAGCGCAGCACCAGCTGCTCGCCGTCGTCGTCCTGGATCTTCACGACGAGCTGGCGGCGCGGCCGGTACGCGACTTCGTTGTCGAACACGACGCCTTCCGCCTGCGAGACGCCGCCGGGCAGCAGCTCGCCGATCGGCGTGAGCGTGGTTTCGTCCTCGTAGCGCATCGGCAGGTGCAGCACGAGATCGATCGAGCGCGTAAGGCCGAGCTTCGCGAGCTTGTCGGCGGTCTTCACGGGCTTGTCGGCGGCGGCCTTTTTCTTGCGCTTCGCGGCGGTGGCGCCGGCTGCGTCGGACGCCTCATCCGTGGCGCCGTCCGTCACGCCGGGCGCGGCGGCGGCCGGCTGCGCGAGCCGCCCGTCGGCGCCGCGCCGCGGGCCGGCCCGCCGCTGCCCCGCGGATTGCGCAGGTGGCGCGGGCGGTGCGGCGTCCTCCGCGTCGAACGGGTCGGCGGAATCGGCAACGGCGGTGGCGGAACGGCGTGGGGACACAGGCATCGGATCGTCTGGGTGCTTCGCAAGGCAAGTACAATAGCGGCTTTCACGTCGTCCAACGAACGACGCCGGCCAGGCCGCGCATCCCGCCATCATAGCGGCTCGCGCGCCCCATTTATGCGTTTCCGCCTTGCTGGCGGCGCCCGCCGGCCGTTTCGAACCAGCCCGCATGTTCACGCTTTCCGATTTCGATTTCAATCTGCCGCCCGAGCTGATCGCGCAAACCGCGCTGCCCGACCGCACCGCGAGCCGCCTGCTCGAGGTCGACAACACGGCCGCGCCCGCGCGCCTCGTCGACCGCCATTTCACCGAGCTACCGTCGTGCATCTCGGCCGGCGACCTGCTCGTGTTCAACGACACCAAGGTGCTGAAGGCGCGCTTTTTCGGCCACAAGGCGAGCGGCGGCAGGATCGAGGTGCTGATCGAGCGCGTGACGGGCACCCACACCGCGCTCGCGCAGATCCGCGCGAGCAAGTCGCCGGGCCCCGGCACGACGCTGACGCTCGCCGACGCATTCGACGTGACGGTCGGCGAGCGCGTCGAGCCGTTCTTCACGCTGCATTTCCCGGCGCCGTGCCTGAACCTGATCGAGCAGTACGGCCGCCTGCCGCTGCCGCCTTACATCGAGCACGATCCGGACGCGACCGACGAAACCCGCTACCAGACCGTCTACGCGCGCAACCCGGGCGCGGTCGCCGCGCCGACGGCCGGCCTGCACTTCGACGCGCCGCTGCTCGCGAAGCTCGACGCGATGGGCGTCGAGCGCGCGACGCTGACGCTGCACGTCGGCGCGGGCACGTTCCAGCCGGTGCGCGTCGAGAACATCGCCGAACACAAGATGCACAGCGAGTGGTACGAACTGCCGCAGTCGCTCGTCGACAAGATCGCCGCGACCCGCGCGCGCGGCGGCAACGTGATCGCGGTCGGCACGACGTCGATGCGCGCGCTCGAGGCCGCGGCGCGCGACGCCGCCACCGCGGGCCGCCCGCTCGCCGCGACGCAGGCCGAGACCGACATCTTCATCACGCCCGGCTACGCGTTTCGCGTGGTCGACCGGCTCGTGACGAACTTCCACCTGCCGAAGTCGACGCTGCTGATGCTGGTGTCCGCGTTCGCGGGCGTCGACACGATCCGCGCCGCGTACCGGCACGCGATCGAGCAGCGCTACCGCTTCTTCAGCTACGGCGACGCGATGCTGCTCACGCGGCGCGACGCGCCGCAGGCGCCCGGCGAATAAACGCCGCGCACGCCCGCCGCAGGCTACGATAGCGCCCACCCGATCTTCCCCGCCGCCGGCCCGCCGGCGTCGTCTTCAACATGCGCCGGACTTGCGATCCAGAGTTGGCGCTTTAGCGACTACTCTGGTCCCATGCAAAGCATTTCCGGTGGCAAGGAGAACAACGCGATGACCGAAGGTTCATCCCACGATACGCACGCCCACCTCCGCCCGCACAACGGCCTGAAATTCGACCTGCTGACGACCGACGGCCACGCGCGCCGCGGCCGCGTGACGCTCAACCACGGCGTGGTCGAGACGCCGATCTTCATGCCGGTCGGCACCTACGGCACCGTGAAGGCGATCCAGCCGCGCGAGCTGCACGAGATCAAGGCCCAGATCATCCTCGGCAACACGTTCCACCTGTGGCTGCGCCCGGGCCTCGACACGATCGACGCGCATGGCGGCCTGCACGGCTTCATGGGCTGGAACAAGCCGATCCTGACCGATTCGGGCGGCTTCCAGGTGTTCTCGCTCGGCGACCTGCGCAAGATCACCGAGGACGGCGTCACGTTCGCGTCGCCGATCAACGGCGACAAGCTGTTCCTGTCGCCGGAAGTGTCGATGCAGATCCAGAAGGTGCTGAACTCGGACATCGTGATGCAGTTCGACGAATGCACGCCGTACGCGACCAACGGCGTGCCGACCACGCACAAGGAAGCGGCCGACTCGATGCGGATGTCGCTGCGCTGGGCGAAGCGCTCGCTCGACGAGTTCGACCGGCTCGGCAACCCGAACGCGCTGTTCGGGATCGTCCAGGGCGGGATGTTCGAGGACCTGCGCGACGAATCGCTCGCGGGCCTCGCGGAGCTCGACTTCCACGGCCTCGCGATCGGCGGGCTGTCGGTGGGCGAGCCGAAGGAAGACATGATGCGCGTGCTGCAGCACGTCGGCCCGAAGCTGCCGGCGCACAAGCCGCACTACCTGATGGGCGTCGGCACGCCGGAGGATCTCGTCGCGGGCGTCGCCAACGGCATCGACATGTTCGACTGCGTGATGCCGACCCGCAACGCGCGCAACGGCTGGCTGTTCACCCGTTTCGGCGACGTGAAGATCCGCAACGCGACGCACAAGAATTCGCTGAAGCCGCTCGACCCGAGCTGCACGTGCTACACGTGCCAGAACTTCTCGCGCGGCTACCTGCATCACCTGCACCGCGTCGGCGAGATCCTCGGCGCGCAGCTCAACACGATCCACAACCTGCACTACTACCTGCAGCTGATGAGCGAGATCCGCGACGCGATCGAGACCCATACGTTCGACGCGTTCCGCCAGCGCTTCGCGGAGGACCGCGCGAGAGGGGTCGACTGACGGGCCCGCACGGTCCACGGGCTGAGACAAGTACTAAAAAGGCCCGGAAAGCTATCGATCCCGACCACCAAACATTACAATTGCCTTTCTTAGCAAGCCGCAATGGCGCCGAATTCCGCTTTAACAGCTTGATCCCAAAGCGCATTTGCCACGCCGTCGCGGCTTGGGGCCGGTGGTAGAATAACCGGCTTAATTTTCGATCTTCCCCTACGGAGAGACCAACGTGCCGTTCATTTCCAATGCCTTCGCGCAAGGTGCCGCGGGTGGCGCCGAATCGAGCCTGATGAGCTTCCTGCCGCTCATCCTGATGTTTGCCGTGCTCTACTTCATCATGATCCGTCCGCAGATGAAGCGGCAGAAGGAGCACCGCAACATGCTCTCGGCGATGGCCAAGGGCGACGAAGTGGTCACCAGCGGCGGGCTCGTCGGCAAGGTGACGAAGGTGTCGGAAGCCTACATCGGCGTCGAGATCGCCGAAGGCACCGAAATCACCGTGCAGAAGGCCGCCGTCACGACCATTCTGCCGAAGGGCACGATCAAGTCGCTGTAAGCCCTTCCCCGAGCGTCCGGCTCCCCGCGCCGCGCCCGCCCGAGTTGCGGGCCCCCGCGCGGCGCCGGACGCGACGCTTTCAAGCCAACTACCCCGTTCGGCCCCCCTCATGAATCGTTACCCACTCTGGAAATATGTCGTGATGGTCGTGGCGCTCGCCATCGGCTTTCTGTACACATTGCCCAATTTCTTCGGCGAAGCGCCGGCGGTGCAGGTGTCGAGCGGCAAGGCCACGGTCAAGCTCGACTCGGCGACGCTGAGCCAGGTCGAAGCCGCGCTCGCGACCGCCCAGGTCAAGCCGGACGATGTCACCTTCGAGAACACGGCCGCCAACGCGAACATCCGCGTGCGCCTGAAGGACACCGATACGCAGCTGCGCGTCAAGGACCTCCTGCAGAAGGCGCTGAACGCCGATCCGAACGATCCGCAGTACGTCGTCGCGCTGAACCTGCAGAGCGCGTCGCCGCGCTGGCTGACCGCGCTGCACGCGCTGCCGATGTATCTCGGCCTCGACCTGCGCGGCGGTGTCCACTTCCTGCTGCAGGTCGACATGACCGGCGCGCTGACGAAGAAGCTCGATTCCGACGCGTCCGACGCCCGCACGCTGCTGCGTGACAAGAACATCCGCGACGGCGGCGTGAGCCGCGTCGACCAGTCCGTCGTCGTCAACTTCAGCGATCCGCAAGTCGCCGACGACGCGCGCAAGCTGCTCGCCACGTCGATCACCGAACTGCAATGGGCGACCCAGCCCGGCGGCGGCGGCGTGCAGGTGGTCGGCACGTTCACCCCGGCCGTGCAGAAGGCCGTCGAAGATGCCGCGCTCAAGCAGAACCTGACGACGCTCCACAACCGGGTCAACGAACTCGGCGTGTCGGAGCCGATCCTGCAGCAGCAGGGCAGCGACCGCATCGTCGTCGAGCTGCCGGGCGTGCAGGACACCGCGAAGGCGAAGGACATCATCGGCCGCACCGCAACGCTCGAGGCGCGCCTCGCCGATCCGCTCAACACGCACCCGAATCCGAACGATCCGGTGCCGCCGGGCGAGGAACTGTTCACGCAGGGCAACCAGGCGCCCGTGCTGCTGAAGAAGGACGTGATCTTCACCGGCGACCGCATCATCGACGCGTCGGCCGGCTTCGACGAGCACCAGCGCCCGTCGGTCAACATCCGTCTCGACTCGGCCGGCGGCCGTTCGGTGCGCGCGGTGTCGCGCGAGAACATCGGCAAGCCGATGGCGATGGTGCTGTTCGAGAAGGGCAAGGGCGAGGTGCTGACGGTCGCGACGATCCAGTCGGAGCTCGGCGACCGCTTCCAGATCACCGGCCAGCCGACCCCGCAGGCCGCGGCCGACCTCGCGCTGCTGCTGCGCGCCGGCTCGCTCGCGGCGCCGATGGACATCATCGAGGAGCGCACGATCGGCCCGAGCCTCGGCGCCGACAACATCAAGATGGGCATCCACTCGGTGATCTGGGGCTTCTGCGCGATCGCCGTGTTCATGATCGCGTACTACATGCTGTTCGGCATGATCTCGGTGATCGGCCTGTCGGTGAACCTGCTGCTGCTCGTCGCCGTGCTGTCGCTGATGCAGGCGACGCTGACGCTGCCCGGCATCGCCGCCATCGCGCTCGCGCTCGGCATGGCGATCGACTCGAACGTGCTGATCAACGAACGCGTGCGCGAGGAACTGCGCGCAGGCCAGCCGCCGCAGGTCGCGATCCAGGCCGGCTACGCGCATGCGTGGGCGACGATTCTCGATTCGAACGTCACGACGCTGATCGCCGGCCTCGCGCTGCTCGCGTTCGGCTCGGGCCCGGTGCGCGCGTTCGCGATCGTGCACTGTATCGGCATCCTGACGTCGATGTTCTCCGCGGTGTTCTTCTCGCGCGGGCTCGTCAACCTCTGGTACGGCGGCCGCAAGAAGCTGAAGTCGCTCGCGATCGGCCAGGTGTGGCGTCCGGAAGGCGCCGCCGCGGCCGGCGCGGCATCGTTCGCCGCCGCGGACGAATCGACCGACACCGCGCGCGCCGCGAAGCTCGCCGCGCCCGCGAAGAGCAACGCGCCGCGCGCCGGCAAGCCGCAACTGCGCAACCGCGCGCAGCAGCGGGTGTCGCCGTCGCCGAAAAAACCGGGCTCGCCCCAATAAGCCCCGGAGACGACCATGGAATTTTTCCGCATCCGTAAAGACATCCCGTTCATGCGGCACGCGTTGATTTTCAACGTGATCTCGCTGGTGACGTTCCTCGCTGCCGTGTTCTTCCTGCTCCATCGCGGGCTGCATCTGTCCGTCGAGTTCACGGGCGGCACGGTGGTCGAGGTGCAGTATCAGCAGGCCGCGCAGCTCGAGCCCGTGCGCGCGACGCTCGGCAAGCTCGGCTATGCCGACGCGCAGGTGCAGAACTTCGGCACGTCGCGCAACGTGCTGATCCGCCTGCAGCTCAAGGAAGGGCTCACGTCCGCGCAGCAGAGCGACCAGGTGATGGCCGCGCTGAAGGCGCAGAGCCCGGACGTGACGCTGCAGCGCGTCGAGTTCGTCGGCCCGCAGGTCGGCCGGGAGCTCGCGACCGACGGCCTGCTCGCGCTCGCGTGCGTGGTGATCGGCATCGTGATCTACCTGTCGTTCCGCTTCGAATGGAAGTACGCGGTCGCCGGCATCATCGCGAACCTGCACGACGTCGTGATCATTCTCGGCTTCTTCGCGTTCTTCCAGTGGGAGTTCTCGCTCGCGGTGCTCGCGGCGATTCTCGCGGTGCTCGGCTACTCGGTGAACGAGTCGGTCGTCATCTTCGACCGGATCCGCGAGACGTTCCGCCGCGAACGCAAGATGACCGTTCAGGAAGTGATCAACCACGCGATCACGACCACGATGTCGCGCACGATCATCACGCACACGTCGACCGAAATGATGGTGCTGTCGATGTTCTTCTTCGGCGGCCCGACGCTGCACTACTTCGCGCTCGCGCTGACGGTCGGCATCTTGTTCGGCATCTATTCGTCGGTGTTCGTCGCCGGCTCGCTCGCGATGTGGCTCGGCATCAAGCGCGAAGACCTGATCAAGGACAAGAAGCTCGCGCACGATCCGGACGATCCGAACGCCGGCGCGCAGGTGTAAGCGCGTCGCCGCTTCGGCAAACGGAAAAGGCCGGTTCGAACGAACCGGCCTTTTTGTTTGTCCGTGCCCTCCCCCGCGTCAGCGGACCCCGAACCGCTTGCGCAGCACCGCCAGCGCGGCAAGGCTCAGCACCGCCGCGAACATCAGATAGAAGCTCGGCGCGGTCTTCATGCCGGTCGCGCGGATCAGCCACGCGATGATGAACGGCCCGAAGCCGCCGAAGATCGTCACCCCGACGTTATACGCGAGCGACATCCCCGTCGTGCGCGTCTGCACCGGAAACATCTCGGACAGCAGCCCCGGCAGCGCCGCGAAATAGCCGGTCATCAGGAACGCGAACACCACCTGCATCGCGATCAGCGTGCCGAAGCCCGGATGCGCGACCAGGTACGCGAACGCCGGATAGATCAGCACGAGGATGCCGAGCGCCGGCGCGACCATCACGCGCACGCGCCCATAACGGTCCGACCAGTGGCCGACGAGCGGCGCGAACCCCATCTGGATCACGCCCACCACGAGAATCGCCGCGAACGCGGCCGACGGCGACAGGCCCAGCTCCTTCACGCCGTAGGTCGGCATGAACAGCACGAGGTAGGTCGTGACGGTGCCGAGCACGACCACGCCGATCGACGCGACGAGGCGCGCCTTGTGCGATGTGAACGTGTCGCGCAGCGGGCTGTCGGTGGTGCGCGCGGCGAGGAACTCGGGCGTCTCGTCGACCTTCGCGCGGATGTAGTACGCGACGGGGCCGAGCAGCAGGCCGAAGAAGAACGGGATTCGCCAGCCCCACGCGGCCATCTGCGCGGCCGTGAGCTGCGCGTTCAGCACGGTGCCGAACGCCGCGGCGAGCAGCGTCGTCAGCCCCTGGCTCGCGATCTGCCAGCTCGCGAAGAAACCGCGCCGGCCCGGCACGTGCTCGGCGAGGAACGCGGTCGCGCTGCCGAATTCGCCGCCCGCCGAGAAGCCCTGCACCAGCCGGGCCGCGACGAGGATCAGCGGCGCGGCGATGCCGATCGTCGCGTAGGTCGGCAGCACCGCGATCACGAGCGTGCCGGCCATCATCAGCAGGATCGACAGCGTCAGCGCCGCCTTGCGGCCCGCGCGGTCCGCATAGGCGCCGAGCACGATCGCGCCGAGCGGGCGCATGAAGAACGACACGCCGAACGTGCCGAGCGTGAGCAGCAGCGACACCGTGTCGTTGCCGGCCGGGAAGAACAGCTTCGAGATCGTCACCGCGAAGAAGCCGTAGACGACGAGGTCGAACCACTCGAGCGCATTGCCGATCGACGCGGCAACGACCGCGCGCCACACGCGCGGCGACGAAACGATGGAACGAGGCGACGTGACGGCATGCATGGGCAATCTCCCGGTTGTTGTTCGTTCGCGTTCGCACGGCCGCGCGGCCTGCGCCACCGTCGACGCTCGGGCGATTATAGGCGCGCCGCGGGCAACAAAAAAACCGCCGCGCCCCCAGCGGGAACGCGGCGGTTCGTGCGGCGGGCGGGCATGCTGCCCGCCCTGCGCGACCGAGGCCTTACTGCTTGACCGCTTCGGCCGTGATCAGCAGCTTGGTCGTCATCTTGAAGCCGTACTGCTTGCCGTAGTCGAGGCCGAAATCGTCGCGGCTGAATTCGCCGACCGCATCGACGCCGCACACTTCACGCTTGAGCATCGGGTGCGGCATGCACTTGAACGAGTCGATCTTCAGCGTCAGCGGCTTGGTGACGCCGTGCAGCGTCAGGTTGCCGACCACTTCGACCGGCTTGTCGCCGTCGAACTTGATCTTGCCCTTGTAGCTCGCTTGCGGGAACTTCGCCGCGTCGAAGAACTCGGCCGTCTGCAGGTGCTCGTCGAGCTTCGTGCTGCCCGTGCTGATCGAGCCGACGTCGGTCGTCACGTCGACCGTGCCGGTCTTCGCCGCGCGATCGAGCGTGACCGAGCCCTTCGACTTGTCGAACTTGCCGCGCCAGACCGACAGGCCGCCGAAGTGGTCGGCCTCGAAGCTCGGATACGTGTGGGACGGGTCGAACTGGTAGGTCGCCACATCGGCGAACGCGGAAAACGACAGCGAAGCGGCGAGCGCACCCGCCGCGATCATCAGATGCTTGTTCAATTCAATCTCCTTGGAACGTCGCCGCGCAGGAGCGCGGCATCGGTTTGCACGACACTCTCCCGCTTACTTCGCGGATACGATGTGAAACTTGATTTGCACCTCATCAGCGACGACCGACGTGTCCTTCCATTCGCCGGTGCCGATGTTGTACGCGGACCGCTTGATCGGCAGCACGCCGTCGAAGGTCTGCGTCGCGCCGCTCTGCGTGACCGTGACCGGCACCGTGATCGTCTCGGCCTTGCCCTTGATCGTCAGCTTGCCCGTCACGTTGTACTTGTTGCCGCCCGCGGGCGCGATCGCCGACGACACGAAGGTCGCCTGCGGATACGCCTTCGCGTCGAACCAGTCCTTGCCGGCGACCTGGTCGTTGTACATCTTGTCGCCGAGATCGTAGCTGGCGATGTCGATGGTCACCTGCGCGCTGCCCTGCGCGGCCTTGGCCGGATCGAACTTCACCTGCGCCGCGAACTTCTTGAACACGCCTTCGGTCGGCACGTTCATCTGCTTCGACACGGCGGATACCTTGCTTTTCGCCAGGTCGACGTCGGCATGCGCCGCGCCCGACGCGGCAAACGACACCGCGGCGAGCGCGGCCAGCATGGAGCGGGAGAAAGACACTTTCATGGGATCCTTCATTTGGCAAAAGGGAGCATCCGCGACAGCAGGCCGTCACGGTCGAACAGCTGGTGCTTGACCACCGCGAGCACGTGCAGCGCGACGAGTGCAAGCAGAATGTAATTCAAATAGACGTGGATCGTCTTGAAGGTTTCCTTGAGCACCGGATCGGGGCCGATCAGGGTCGGCAGCGGCACGATGCCGAGGTACACCACCGGAATGTTCGCCGCCGAGCTGTACAGGTAGCCCGTCACCGGAATCACCAGCATCAGCACGTACAGCAGGAAGTGCACGCCATGCGCGCCGAGCCGCTGCAGCACGGGCATCGCGGGCGGCGGCGGCGGCATGTGGGTCGCGCGCCACAGCACGCGCAGGATCGCAAGCGCGAACACGGTCACGCCGATCCACTTGTGCCACGAGAAATACTTGAGCTTCGTCGGCGTGAAGCCCGGGATGTCGGTCATCACCCAGCCGAGCGCGAAGCCGCCGACGATCAGGAGCGCGATCAGCCAGTGCAGCGCGATCGCCGTATGCGTGTAGCGGGACGGCGCGGCCCGCAGCGAATTCGATCCCATGGGTTCCTCAGTTCAGCGAAAGGCCGCGCCGGCATGCGTCCGACGAAAGCCAAGGGCGCCATGCTACCGCAACCTTTTGTCGTGCGCGGACTCTGAGCACGGACGCCGCCGCCGGGATGGCCCCGCGCATGACGTTACCGGCCGGTCACACCCGACCGGGGGATTGACACGGCCAAAATGGCGTTTTGGTAAGATTGGCGCGGGTTCCGGCCCCGCCGACGCGATTTCCCGCCGTCGCGCAACTGCTTTCCTCATGCAACGACACGACCTGATTGCCTGTCACGAGTGCGACGCACTGTTGCACAAACCGCGCCTTGGCGGCCGTGACGTCGCGCACTGCCCGCGCTGCGACGCGGTGCTCTACCGCAGCAGCTCGGCCCAGCTCGACCGGATCTGCGCCCTCACGCTCGCGGCGCTGATCACGTTCATGATCGCGCAGGCGTTCCCGATCCTCGAGATGGACGTGAACGGCAACCGCGTGCAGACCACGCTGTTCGGCGCGAT
>NZ_CADESW010000023.1 GCF_902830275.1 Burkholderia stagnalis
CCGCCGCGCTCCAGCACCGCGCGGATCACCGTTGCGCCCAGCTCCGGCGCCGCGATCTTCGCGAGAGCGCCGCCGAATTTGCCGACCGCGGTCCGCGCGGCCGATACGATCACTACGTCCGTCATGTTCGATTCCTGCATCAGAGTCACATTGCTGTTGCGCCGCCGGCTCGCGCCGGTCGGGCCTTGCTCGCCGCCGCAACGGCGTCCGGTGCCGGACGCGGTTGCGCGCGTGTCCGCCGTGGAGAACGGCGGCCGGCGAAGATCGCCGCCGGACCCCGCGCGGCACACGCGGCATCCGGCTGCGGATCGCGCCGGTCGGTGCGTTGCGCCGAAGCGCGACGCGGGGTTACGCCGCCGCTTCGCGCGGGGCTGCGTCCTTGCGGGCGGCGGCTGCCGGCTTGCCGGTGCGCGCCGCTGCGCCGACCGCGTCGAAGCCGCTCTGCGCGGCCTCGATCACCTGGCCCGTCGCCGCGCGCACCGTTTCTGCCGCGACGCTCGCCGCAGACAGCGCCGAATTCAGCGCGGCAACGACCGGCGCCGAACCGGCCGGCGCATGCTTCGTCAGCTCGCCGAGCAGATCCTTCAGGCGCTTGTCGTTCTGCTCGTACTGCACCTGCGCGATCTTCGCGAATTCGGCCTGGGTGGTCGTCGCGATGTCGAACAGGTGGCGGCCATACGATGCGACCTTGGTGACCGCCTGCTGCGATGCGCCGAGCTGGCGCGTGAAGAATTCCGCCGGGTTCTGCCCGGTGAAGGCGTCCTTCAGGGTGTCTTCGTACTCCGTGAGCGCGGCCTTGGTCGCCTGCAGGTTGAGGTCGACCACCGCCTCGAAACCGCGGAGCGCCGGGTGCGCGGCAGCGAACCAGGCAGCAACGCCGGCCTGGTAATCGGCAATGAGTTTTTCTTGGGCGAAAACGGACATCTGCACGCTCCTGGTAACAATGCGAGAGTTAATGGAGGAAAAAAGAAAATCGGACCATTCGCCCGATCCTTAATTTATCGCACATCCCTCATTGAATGCGCGAAGTTTAGAGCGCCCATTCTAGAACGATAAATTGTCAATCCAGTGGCATTAATGCCTAGGATAAACCCTAACACGCCAGATCCCCCGCCAACCGGGTCGGGCGGTAATTTTTTTAGGGGACACGTGACAATCGCTTGCATTGAAACGATTTTTGACTTTCTTACCGCACGCCATGCCTACTGAAAGGGAACATTTACGTGTCGCTTATATTGATTATTCGCAATTGGTGCACGCTCATGCACAACATGTTTATGGGTGAAATCACACAAATGAAATCGATTTTCCAAATTGTTATTCGGAATCGTTTTCACATTCATTTTCAAAATTCGGGAAAAGACGAAATGCATCGACCCCGCAATGCGGGGTCATATCGCGCTCTGGGGGCGGGTCGCGATGCGCGGCCGCGAACGCGGCGTCAGCCGGCCAGTTCCTGGTGCAGCGCGCGGAATTCCTGCGCGAGCTTGTGGCCCGGCTCGAGATGAATGACGGGGGTCGCCTGCTGATGCGATTCGCGGATCTTCACCGACGACGACAGCCGCGACGCCAGCACCGGCAGCCCTTCGCCGACCAGCTCGTCGACGAGCCGCTGCGGCAGGCTCGCGCGCGGCTGGAACTGGTTGATCACGATCCCTTCCACTTCGAGCGCCGCGTTGTGGTCCTGCTGGATCTCCTTCACGTTCTCGAGCAGCGTATACAGCGCGCGGCGCGAGAAGTCGTCGCAGTCGAACGGGATCAGGCAGCGCTCGACCGCGATCAGCGCGGAGCGCGTATAGAAGTTCAGCGCGGGCGGCGTGTCGATGTACACCGCGTCGTACGCGTCGAGCTCGTTCAGCGCGTCGCGCAGCTTGTAGATCTTGTAGCGCGATTCGAGCTTGCCGTGCAGCGCGTCGAGATCGGGATGCGCGGGCATCACGTCGAGGTTCTCGAACGGGGTCGAATGGATGAACGATGCAACGTCGACCGGCCGGAAGTTGAACGTCAGCGCGGTCTCGAAGAAGTCGGCGACGGTCGGGGCCGTATCCGCGGCGCGCTCGCCGAGCAGGTACTGGGTCGAGTTCGCCTGCGCGTCGAGGTCGATGACGAGCGTGCGCAGCCCTTCGCTCGCGCTGATCGCGGCGAGGTTGCAGACGATCGTCGACTTGCCTACGCCACCTTTCTGGTTGAACACGACACGCCGCATGGTCCCCCCCTTGGTCGAAGCGCCAAAACATAAAGCATAGTCGAACAATAATGGCGGCCGCATGACGTCGCGCGACTTTTGCGCCGTTCACTGCCGCACGTCAATGCACCGGAAAAAGTGCGCGATGCGCGCGGCCGGCCGGGGCCGCCGCGCGTCCCGCCCGGCTACACGTCGGTCCACGCGCCGCTGCCCTGCCGGTACTGGATCACGCCGCTGTTGAACCGCACCCGCAGGTTGCCGTCCGGCAACTGCACCCAGGTCGTCATGTCGAGGCTCCGCATCAGCCCGGCGAAGAAGTCCCGCAATGCGTGCGACTGGCCGGCCTGCCAGACGTCGATGCGCCCGAGGCACGCGCGCAGGTTGCCGCTCTGCTGCATGATCGTGTCGACCTGTCCGGCCACGTTCGACGCCGGATCGTAGACCGGCGTGCCGTCGCCGCTGACGATCGACAGGTGGATTCCGCGCACCGACATCGACTGGCCCGGCGTCTGCTCGACGATCGCGATGCAGCTCGTCATCGCGCCGAAGTTGATTTCCGTCGCGTCTCCCCAGATACGCTCGCCAACCGCCAGCGGCGCAGGACCTTGCACGTTCTGAATGACGTAGGGCATGGGTGCCTCGCATGACTCGATGGGACTGCCGATGCATGGCGGGGCGCGACGCGTTCGCGAAACGCGGACGGGCGCGGATCCCGCCGCTCGCATCCCGAACCCGGCCTGTCGGCCCGCTCGGGAGCCCGCGACGCCGCCGCGGGCCGCCCACGCGCGCACCGGTTCGCAACCTGCCGGCCGGCGCACGCGTGGCGTTCGTCGATCACTTCTTCGCGTCATCCCGATACAGCGAACTCGTATCGAGATCGACCACCGGGCCGCCGCCGATCGCGAATACCGCGTGATCCGCCGCGCCCGCGACGTCGGGCGTGCGGATCGTGCGATCGACGACGGTCCCGTATTGCAGCGGCGGCTCGTTCCCGTCCAGCGCGCGCCCGGCTCCGCTCAGCGCGAATGCTTGGTGCGGCGGCGAATACAGGCCGGTGTCGCCGATCGGCTGCGCGGCCGAGATCTCGAATACGACGACGAGGATCCGCGGATCGTTGTTGCTGCCGTGATATCGCATCAGCGTCACGTTCGGAGCGGCGCCTGCCGCCGTATGGTGATACAGATCCCCGCTTGCGGAGATACATTTCTGCCAATACTCGTAGATGCGCGTCCCGCTGATCGCGCAGTTTCCCGGAAACTGGACCGCGGCCAGCAATTCGGTACGGCTGTCGGATTCGAATACGAGGTTCTTTTGCCTTGCGACCTGGGCCCAACGGTCGATCGGGCCGAATATCTGCTCCGCCAGCCAGCGGTGATCGGCCACATGCTGATATTCATGATTCTCGATGTGATCGAAGAACGACTTGACCGATGGCGCGGGCAGCAGATAGACGATGCCGCTGCTGTACTGCGTCGCATCGGGCAGGGGGTCGCTGAAACGGGCGGGGAACTGGCGCTTGAATTCGCGGCACAGCGTGAGCACCCGGTCGATCGGATAGGCTTTCGATTTCCAGCCGAGACGGACGTTGCCGTTGACGATGTACTGGTCGCCAGGTTTCGGCGGCAGCTCGATCCGCCATGAGAAATCGTGGTTGTGCACCGCGCCGACCGACGCGCGGTAGCCGCCATGGGCCCCGCCGATCGGCGTGATCGCCACGTCGTGCAACGGAATCGTCACGGGCGGCGCGGCGCCGAAGCGGGTCCTGCGCTGCAACGCGACGGTTCCCATGTAGCTCGGTTCGGTATATCCCAGATCGAAACCGGCGCCTGCGCTCTCGACGAATTGATCGGCAGGACTGCTATCGGTATTGACAACGACGGGATCGTGAAAAATCAAAGGCATGATGAACTCCAGCGCCAAAATGGCGATCGACATGCGTCACTTCAGGGAAATACGCCGGCGTAACGTTCGAATTCATTTTTTGCGCCGGGAGCATGGACGTCAATCGACCGGATTTCACTGGCGTCATTGCCCGGGACGTTCGTCGTCCCGGTTCTCGCCGCCGTCACGCGCATGCAGCGCGGCGGCTTTGCCGGAAATTTCGGCAGGACCGCAGCAGGGACGTACCGTGCGATGGGTCTGTGAAGTCAGTCGCCGCCGCGCGCCGGCTGCGTATGTCGGGTCGGCGTTTGCTCCTCGTGGTAATGCGGCCGTGTCGTCGCGCCCTGCATCACATCCGCGTTGCCGAGGATCGTCTCGGTGAGCAACGCGTGCTCGCCGCCCAGCAACCGGCACGCCAGCGCCGAATTGCGGTTGCCATGCAAATTGACGACCGCCCGCCGCGCATCATGGTTCGCCGCGCCCGCAGGAAGCGGCTCGGGAAAGCGTTGCGGCGGCAGGACCAGCGCATCGCCCGGTGCAAGCCACAAGTCGGCCAGACTGATCTCGTGTGCGTAAGGCCGCCAGCGGGCAACGCTGATCACCAGCGGCACGCTGCGATGACGCGAAAAGAACACATGCGGAAAGTCGTGGTACTCGAGGTCCGTCGGGTTGTACGTCAGCAGCTCGCGTCGCCGCCCGGGCTCGAGATACGGCGACTGGTGGCCTGCCCATTGGCCATACGTGTACTGCCCGCATACGAGCCCGTCGTATTCGAAACGGATGCACTCGCCGGCGCGCAGCAAGGTCATGCCGAACGCCTGCGCCGTCGCCTGCGTGGCCCGGAGCGGCCGGTACTCGACCAGCTCGGCGCCGAAATCGAATGCCTTGATCAGGTAGCCGCCATCACGCGTTGGAATGCGCTTTTCGCGCCAGCTGATGCCGGTGTATCGCGTGCCCATGTCCTGCAGCGGGTCGTCGGGCGCGAGCGCGATCTCCGTGCCTCGCGGCTGCGCGTACTGCTCGCATCGGCCCTGATTGTTGTAGAGGTAGGGAAACCGCGCGCAGTCGAGCGGGTAGGCGTCGCCTTCGGCGATGAACAGCACGGGGTCGAGATAGGACGCGGCCATGGAAGATCCCGGGAGATGAACTGGAATGACGCGAAGCGCGGCAGCGCCGCGCTTCGCTGATGATATGCACCGGCTCATCGCCGGTTGCCGGTCTTACCACCGGAAGTTGTCGAGCTCCCGCAGCGTCCAGACCATGAAGTTTTCTCGCCAGTGCCTGATTGCCGCCGAAGTGCCGACCTGGGTGAGGTCGAGGTTTTGGTTGAAATGATGCACCAGCAGGAAATGCGTCGCCGGGTTGCTGCGCACATCCCAGATCACGTCGTCCTGCTGCTGGCGATCGTCGTCGCCGAACGGAAACAGCCTGCAATCGCTGTGATCGGCTGCCATCCCTTGCAGGCAGGCGCCCGTTTCGAAATTGATCAGGATGTGCGAATTCGTGATCTCCGGATAAGGCCGCGACCACCGAAGGAGATACCAGTACTGCCCGAGGTACGTGTCGCCGTCGGTCGTTTGGCGCCCCGCCTTCACCATTTCGATACGGGTCTTGTCCTGCGTGCCGGACGCCAGCGCCAGCTTGTCCCCGTCGACATTCGCGATGGTATGCAGCTTGGTGTTGGTCTCCTCGCGATGGTTCGTGATCAGCATGTGCGTCTTCTCCGCACTCTCCGCGATGAAGCGCGCCGAAACCCGAACCGTTGGGCGAATATTGTTTTGATGCGGGGTGCCGAAGCCGGCGACCACGAAATCCGTGACTTCCGGCAACAGCCCCCTGCCGGCCAGCACATACGTCATGCCGGCAATGCCGCACGGCTGCATGTCCTGGACGAGCTTGCGCCAGCGTTCCAGCGTCTGCATGCTGGCGCCATGCGCAAGCAGTTGCGCGTGCATCTTGCTCGACGGGTAGTAGCGCGAATCGCGAGGCCAGCGTTCGGTCGCGAGCAGCACCATTTCATGACGGTCGGTCACGCCGGCCAGCAGGCTCGCCGCGCGTTGCCAGAAAGCGTCGAATGCGTCGGAGCCGGCATCTCGCCGGGGCGCATCAAGCTTTTCGTCGACGCGCACTTTCCGGTCCTTTCCGACGATCACGACATGCAGTGCGGGGGTACCGCCCTGGCTGGCGCGCAAGCGCGGGCCGGCAGCCTGCGTCGACGTGTTGCGCACGGAGATATACGACTCTTCCCAGTCGGCCAGAATCGTCGCCTCGTTCTCGAGATACCATTCCCGGGCCCGCAACAGCGCCTTCGCCTGCTCTTCGCAGCGCTGCGGCACGAATTCGTTGATCGGCCTCAGCACCACGTCCACGACCCGTGGCGCCTTCGACAGGTTTTTGCGCCAGTTCTGGAATTCCGCATGGCAATTGGACGGCTGGGTGTAGTCGAAGCGGATGCCCACGTCGCCGCCTGACGTCTTAAGGATCGCGTGCTGCGATTTCGCCTGGTGCTTCGCTTCCTCGCTGATCGAGGTCGACGCGTTCGCGACGAACGCGCCGTACCCGAGCGAAACCGATGCACTCAGGTCATCCTTCTTCGTCACCGACGATTTATCGACGAGGATGGAATAGGTCAGGTGGCCGCCAACCGTGACCGCGGTCACCACGTCCGTCCCGAAGTCCTTGAAGAACTGCACGAACTTGTCGATATTGCCGAAATCCTCCGCGAGCTTGGGCAGCGCTTCCACCCTGCTGACGAAGTCTCGGTGCAAATTCGATTCGATGTTCTTGACCTGCAGCGTCCAAAGCCGCTCGGACTGGCTGTATACCGCCGCGTAATGCTCGTTGAGAACGGATACCTGGCGGGAGAAGGTCGTATCGAACCCGCCGGAAAACATGCCGTAACTCCCTTTTGCATTGGCTTTCAGGCTGCTTTTATGGTGATATTCGGCGCTCGATTCAAACGTATGAATTTCCGTCGTGCTGGTGGTATCCCGCGTGAATTCGACACGGGCGCCTATCGTATAACCGATGCCGTCGATCGTCTTCGTCTGCTCGTCGGCCTTGGCATCGAGCACGTGGTTCAACTCGACCACGCTGCTCGCCCAATTCAGTGCATTCAGCCCGCAGCCGAGCATGTTGATGCCGCCCACGACATCCCGTGCTTCCGGCTTCGCCAACGCTGCATCCTTGATACGGTCATTCATGATATTCCCCGTCATGGCTTTAATAGGATCCGCAACGTGCACGCCCCCGGGTTGCGGAATTGGAACAACAAAGCCAGTCTAGAAGCCGCCCGAATCCCCGGCAGTATCAGTTCGGTATCAGCTTCACGCGGTCAATTCACGGCCCGTATTCGTCGCCCAAACGCATAAAGCGACCGCAGTACAATGGGCATTACGCGCCATGCGCCTGTCTGGTAAGCCATTGCGCCTTCTTTCATTTTTCTTTCGACGATGCGAGAAGCTGCTTTTACCGTACAGGACGGCCGAGTACTGCTCGATCCCGGCGTGCTCAAAAACCTGCGCAAGACGCAGGGCTTCAGCCAGGAAACACTCGCCTATGCGTGCCTCGATCGGCGCCTGTGCGTATCGGTGGCGTCGATCAAGCGGGCCGAAACCGGCAAGCCGGTGCTGTACCGTACCGCGCGTCATCTGGCGAGCATGTTCGGCGTCGAGATCGACACGTTGATCGGCCAGGTCGGCGCGGCAGCCGGCCCGAACGAAAAGCGCACGGAACCGGCCCCGCCCGCCGCCCGATCCGCGGACCTTCCGGGCGAGGAAGTCATTCGCTACGGCGTGGTGCTGCACTTCGCGCCCCGCTCCTCGATACCGCTGCGACAACTCTCCGCGCTGATCCGCCAGTTCGGCGGAGAGGCGCAGCATGACGCCCATATGACCGCGTGCTTCGGCATATCGCTCGCGCACGGCAGCGACAGCCGACGCGCACTGCTTTGCGCGATGGCGCTGTTGCGCGCCCGATGGGTCGATGTTCGTCAACCGCTCGTGCTCGAGCTGCAGCGTTGGGGCGAGCCGATCGGGCCCCTGCCGCCGAACGAACTGCTCGGCCCGATATCGGACGAGCCGAAGGTTCATGTCGCTCACACGCTGGTGGAACAGCTATCGCCGTGGTTCGAATTCTCCAAGGCCGCACCGGTTTCGCTGCGATACCGGACCTGCCTGCGGGTTCGGGAGTCGGGCGAAACGACCTTTCGCGGCATGGCGGGACGAGCCGTCGAGGTGCTTCAGTTCCGCGCCGTGCTGGATGCCGTGCTCGAATGCCAGGATGGCCACGTGATCTACGTCCGCGGCATGGCGGGCATCGGCAAGACGCGGCTGCTCGAAGCCTTCCGCGAGATGGCGCGGCAGGAAGGCTTTCTTTGCCACGACGGCGCATTCCATGATTTCGGCGTAGACAACGGCTCGGTGCTGCTCACGCAACTGGCATGCAGCCTGGCATCCTTGCCGGCCAGCGCCGAGCCGGCAGACACCGGCTACGCGCCGATGGCCGCGGCGGCGTTCGAAAACCTGAAGCTGCCGCCGGAATTGCGCGTCTTCCTCCAGGCATTGCTGGCAGTGGCGCCCGTCGATGCGGCGCAACGCTTGCGCTATGCGGAGATGAGCGATCGCGAACGCCACGACGGGCTGCGCGCGGCGCTCGGTCACTTGATGCTGCGGCAAGCGATTCAACGCCCTTTGCTGATCAGCATCGAGGATCTGCATTGGGGCGACGCGCAGACGCTCGCGCTGCTGGGCAAGCTGATCGCGGCGACAGCGGACGCCCCCATCGTCTGGCTGCTGACCTCGCGCCAGGAGGGCGACCCGCTCGACGCGATGCTGCGGCCGAATCTGGCCTCCGCGCTGAGCGTGCTCGATCTTGCGCCGCTGCGGCCGCGCGAAGCCGTATCGCTGGCCGCGCAGTTTGCCGACGTCGATCCGGCCTACCGCGCCGCCTGTATCGAGCGCGCGCAAGGTAACCCGCTTTATCTGACGCAGTTGCTGGCCAACCACGAGAGCGCGTTTCCCGACAGCCTGCGCCACCTGGTCCAGACGCGCGTCGACCGGCTGTCGCCCCCGGCGCGCAATGCGCTGCGCCATGCCGCGGTGTTTGGCCACCGTTTCGAGCTCGCGTCGCTGCGCCGCGCGCTCGGCGACCCGGCCTATGTGCCGGAGCAGGAGGTGCGGCAAATGATGGTCAAGGAGGTCGATGCCGGTGCCTATGCGTTCGTGCACGACCTCGTCATGCAATGCGTGTACGAGAGCATCCCCGCCGCTGCGCGTCAGCGGCTGCATCGCGCGGTGGCTGCGTTGTACGCGGGCACCGACCTGGCCCTGCATGCGCAGCATCTGGCGCGCTCGGGCGATGCGGGTGCGTGCGGTGCGCTGCTGGCGGCCATGCGCGAGAAGCTCGACGCCTATCACTACGCACCGGCCCTGGAGTTGAGCAGGCTGTGCGAGGGTTTCGCGACGCATGCCGCGGAACGTCATCAGCTTGCGTCGCTGCGCGGACAGGCATGCGCCGGCCTTGGGCAGATGAACGATGCACGCGACTGCTTTCAGGCCGCGCTGGATCTCGCTACTTCGCCGGCGGCGCGCATCGAGGGCGTGCTCCGGCTGGCGCCGGTGCTCAACGCGCTCGATCGCCTCGCAGACGAGGAGCGGTTGATCGACGAGACGTTGCCGCTCGCCCGCGTGATCGGCGCGCATGCCGAACTGGCGCAATTGCTGCAGCTGCGCGGCAACATTCATTTTCCGCAGGGCGATTACGTGCTGTGCCGGCAGTTGCATCGCGAGGCATTACGCCACGCGAGACGGGCCCGGCACTCGCAGAGCGAGGCCCTGGCACTGAGCGGGATCGGCGACTCGTACTACGCTCAGGGGCGGATGTGGCGAGCCTATGCGATCTACGATCGGTGCATCCGACGTTGCGAACGGCACGACGTTCCGCATGTCGCCGCCGGCAACCTCGCGGCACGCGGTTCGGCAGCGTCGTACCTGGGCCTGCACGAGCAGGCATTGAACGACTGCGAAGAGGCCGTTGCGCGTAGCGCCCGGATCGGCAACCGGCGCGCCGAAGTCTTCGCGCGCCTCACTTCCGCATGGGTGTCGAGCGACGCCGGACAGGACGATCGAGCCCAGGACGGGGTGGAGCGTGCGCTCGCACTCGCGCGGCAAATCGGCACGAGCCGCTTCGAGCCGATGCTGCTGGAGACGGCGGCCCGACTGGCGCTGCGTCGCGGCGACGAACCGCTGGCCTGGCGATTGATCGCGCAGGCCGCGACCCTGGTCGAGCAGTTGCACCTGCAGCGCTATATCGGGCCGTGGGTGCAAGGCAGCATCGCGCTGATCGCACCGGAGCCCGCGCTGCGCGAGCGCGCGCTCGCCAAGGGCGCAGCGCTGCTGACGCAGCAGTGCCTCGCGCATAACGCGCTGCGCTTTCATCTCGCGGCGGCCGAGCTCGCTTTGCTGGAAAGGCGGCCCGGGCGCGCGCTGCAACATGCGCAACACCTGCAAGCGATGGCCGCGCGCGAACCCTATGCGTGGATCGATCAACATGTGCGCATGATCGGGCTGGCCGCGCGGTGGCTCGAGACCGGCTCAGCCAATACGCTGCGCGGCCTGGCCGCGCACCGGCAATCGGGAATCGCTCATGGCTTCGCCGCGACGATGCCGAGATGGGGGGCGGCCGTGCCGCTTTGACTGCCGGCTGCGGTGCGATGTTGAACTCGCTGCGAGGAAATCGGGATAGGGGCGGTCAGATATCTGACCGAGCCCCTCCCACACCACACGGCATGCGGGCCCAAACCGGGCGGTTCGAGCAGTTGAGGTGAGCCTATCCGATCTTTTGTGTGTGAGGCATAAACTGGCGGCCAAGGAGCCACTTTTATGCCACGCAAACGCAAGGAAGAAGCGACGATAGAACCGGGCTAGGGCCTTAACCTTGACCCGGAACTGATCAAGCAACTGGCGCCCGGGACGCTGGACCGGGCGACGATCAACGAGCAACTGGCCGCGCTCAAGAAAGCGATCTTCGAGCGCTCACTGGGCGGTGAGTTGACCCACCACCTGGGCTGCGAGAAGGGCGAAGCCAAGCCGGCTGGCACCACAAACCACCGCAACGGCACGAGCCGCAAGCGCGTTGCGACCGACGACGACCTGCTCGACGTCGAGATTCCGCGCGACCGAGAAGGCACCTTTGATCCGGTATTGATCGCCAGGGGCGAGCGGCGCTTTACCGGGTTCGACGACAAGATCATCGCGATGTACGCGCGCGGCATGAGCGTGGGGTAGATACAGGGCTTCCTGCTGGAGATGGACGGCATCGAGGTATCGCCGGACTTCATCAGCACGGTGACCGACGCGGTGATCGACGAAGTGCGTGAATGGCAGCAGCGGCCGCTCGAGCCGATGTATCCGGTGGTGTTCTTCGACGCCTTGCGCGTCAAGATCCGTGATGAAGGCATGGTTCGCAACAAGGCGATCTACCTGGCGCTGGGCGTGCGCCGCGACGGCACACGCGACGTGCTCGGCCTCTGGATCGAGCAGACCGAGGGTGCCGAGTTCTGGCTGCGGGTCGTCAACGATCTGAAACTGCAAGGCGTGCAGGACATTCTGATTGCCGTGGTCGACGGGCTGAAGGGCTTCCCGGAAGCGATCAATTCCGTGTTCCCGGAAACGACGGTTCAGACCTGCATCGTGCACCCGATCCGGAACTCGCTGGACTTCGTGAGCTGGAAAGATCGCAAGGCGGCCGCCGCCGCGCTCAAGGAGGTCTACCGGGCGCCGACGGCCGAGGCCGCCGCCGTGGCGCTGGATGTCTTCGACGCCGGCCCGATTGAGGCGCTTCCCGCAAGATTTTTTGCGGGTTTTCGGTAAGCGTGGCATGTGCTACTCAGAGCATGCGATTCAGCAGCAAAAAGCCGGGAATCTGGAGTACTCCATGCGCCGCCATATGGCCCAGCATGGCCGCCTCCAGGCCGCGCCGCCAGTACAGGAAGCCAAACACGACGCCTCCGATACCATTCAGCACCAGTGCTCGCAACACCAACATTGGCGTCAGAGGAACCACGGCGGCCGTTGCCGGTAGGTGCGCCAGTCCGAAAAGCAGCGCCACAAGGCCAATTGCTGCCCAGAACGCCCCGGGAGCGGGCATGCCATCAGCCTGTTTCCACCATCTCCCCACTAGCCAGACCAGGAACGACAGCACAAACAAACGCATCAGAAGTTCCTCGGTCAGCCCGCCATACAGAACGCCTGCCAGTAAGCGCTTCCACAGCGGCACCCTGAACAGCGACTGCATTTGCGCGGGAACATGCTGGAGAAAACACAGCGCATCTACTGCTACTAACACGACTCCCAGGATTGCCCCCGCCAGCAGGCCCGCCCGCAAGCCAACCGGCGACCGTGTCCGCCCGCCTTCCGCCCACGCCTGGAGGAGCGGCATTCGCAGCCCCACCTTGCCGGACAAGCGCATCCCCAAGAAAATAACGACCGCAAGCAAGAGCCCGTTCTGCACCAGCACCAGTGCCACCACCAACGGCAACGGTACATCGGCCGTAGCAATCGGGCCGGCACCGGCCACAGCCAGCATATCGGCCATATAGGGCATGCCAGCTGCCACGCCCAGCAATCCTGCCAACAGCAGGGTAGCGAAGATCTTCTTGTCGAGAGTCTTGAACATATGATCCGCAAACACGTGGACAAGCCCGGTGGGAAGCCTCGGGCTCCTACCAACTAAACTCGGAACTGGGCAAATGCCTGCTGGGCCAAACAGCAGCAAACATCTTGCAAATCAGAAAGGCTCGCTGCTCCCTGCTCCGATCTGCCCTCCGGGGTCGCCCTGGGTCCGCACCGTCTCGCTCCTGGGGAACATTTTCCGGTTCAGCAGGCCGGTGGGCTCTTGGTCCTGCGTTTCACTGAGACGCCACTTCCTGACGGCACCTTCCTTGTCGAACAGGATCACGAGTTCCTTGCTGTCGTTTTTCTGGCCGCCCAACAGGACGCTAGCGTACCTGTAGAAGTTCAGCAGGCTGGGCGTGGATTTACGGTAGCTGTAGACCCAGACCTCGGAGCCGTTCGCGAACCGGATTTCGTTCTGCGTATTGCCAAGCCAGTCCCTGATATCTACCTTTTTCATCGACCTTCCCGACATCCGGTTCTCCAGGCTGGATCGGCTCATCTCGGCGACGTTCTTGTTTCCTGCGGATGCGCATGCGCTCAACAGCAGCGCGGCCATGACGATCGCACATGCCTTGCCTGGCGAAGTGTTGGGTAGCGGCTGGCGCCACGGCACCCGGCGCGGATATGTGCCCAGGTCAGGCTCAGGCATCGTCCATGTATTCGAATGTGACCAGTGTGTCGTCGGGCCACTTGCTGCGTTCCAGGGGCAATTCATAGAAGCGATCTTTAAGGTAAGGTGCATCGTGAAACGGGTTGTGCATCGCCAGGCCGCCGTACAGCCAAGTGGTGGGCAACACCAGTTGTTTGCCGCCGTGGTGCAGAGTGACGCTGAAGATCGGCCTGTCAGCAATGAATAGATAGCGAAAGCCTTCATGCTCATAGGCGGTTTTCACCTCGTTCAGGGGAACCACGCTACTTAGCAGGAAGCCGCCAAGCGCGGCGGGTGCGTGGGCCAGGCACTGGCCGGGCTCTTCCAGGCAAGTGGCTTCGGCTCCCGAGCCTAAGCAGGCCCGGCGCAATTCGCTTGGCCGGCTGGGATCGCTGTCGATGTCGACCAGGCACTCCAGCCGCAGGTCTCCAAGGCGCCGGCTGCCGCCCGGCAGGCCGGGTGTACGGACCTCGGGGCGCCAGGCCAGGCTGCCTGCAGGCTTGTTGGTTACCAGGATTGCGTCGCCATCCAGCGCCGCCTGTTCGCGCGGTACCGAGAACGTCAGGTCGGGGGCGACCCGCAGCGGCGCTTGCGTAGTGTTGCTTGTCAGGCTCAGTGCGATGTCCGCCATCGCGATGTTGGGCTGGCGCGCATGGAGCCGGAAACGCAGCACGCCTTGCGGCGAGAGTTCGTGGTTTTGCGCAAAGGTATTCATGCCTTTGACGATGGCCCGGAAGGACCTCTCATCAGGCAGATAAGTCTGCTCGGTGGCCGCAGGGGGGCGAAGTGCCGTCTGGGCCGGCTGCCGCTTGCCACCCGGCACGCCGGGCGCGCCGCAGGCATGGGGCGCCGCAAGCGAGGCTAGCGCCAGGGCTACCGTTAGGGCCGCCCACTTGCTTGCCGGCAAAGGTCTACTTGGCTTGCTTTGTCTCACCGCATATCCTCAGGTTTCATGTCCTCGTTGGCATCCAGGCGCTGTCCTGGTGCTATCCGGTCATCTAATCCGCTCACCCCGGCAAGCGCATCACGAAGCAGCAACCGCCTGTTGCTGGGCACGTCAGAAGCAGATCTCCGCCGTGCAGCCGAGCAACGTCGCGCGCGATCGGCAAGCCGAGGCCGCTGCCGCTGGTGTGTGCCGCGCTGCGCCCGCGTTCGAAGCGGTTGAAAATGCGCTCCCGCTCGTCAGGGTCTATGCCGCGGCCATTGTCTTCCACGAAAATTTCCGTGCACGCCTCGAGTTGGCGGCAGCCCAGGCTGACTGTGCCCCCCGCGGGGACGTAGTGGACAGCGTTGGCGATCAGATTGTCCAGTGCGCTGATCAGCAGGTCCTCGTCCGCCTCGATCCGGCAAGCGGGGGTCGGCTTAAGGCCCAGGTCCAGCTCCTTCGCGATTGCCAGAGGCGCATATTCGGCAATGCGCGCCTGCAGCAGCGCGGGCACGTCGACCGCGAGTTTGCGCGGCACGCGCTCCAGGGCGTCCAGCCGTGCCAGCGTCAGTACTGAGGTGAGGACTTGGGCCGAGCGCTGCACGCCGCGTTGCAGGGCCGCTTGCAACTGGGCCAGGCGGGCCGGGTCGCGTTCTTGCGCCAGCACATGGACCTGGGCGCTGATCACCGCCAGCGGCGTGCGCAGTTCGTGGGCGGCGTCGGCAAAGAAGCGCCGTTCGGCGCTGCGCAGGCGCGCGACCCGTGCAGCCTGTGCGTCCAGGGCGGCGATGATGGGTGCCAGCTCCAGCGGGTCGTCGCGCTGCCTCGCCAATGGCGACGGGTCATCGGCCGGGCGCTGCCGGATGCGCTCGGACAAGCTGGCCAACGGCTTGAGTCCCATGCGCGTGGCGAGCCACAGCCCGCACAGCAGCATCGCATGCAATATCAGCAGCGCGCTCAAGAACACATGCGCTAGCTCGGCGTTGTTACGCTCATAGAATGCCTGCGAAAGGCCGACCACGGCCCAGATCTGCCGGTCGGGGCTCCAGGCTCCGAGCCAGTACCAGTTGCCTTGCCGCGTGCGGGTCTCGACGGGAGCGCTGCTGGGACGCGTCAGGGGCAGTGTGTCGGCGAGCACGTCGCGAGCCAGTAAGGTGCCGTCGCGACGCCAGATCTGGATCGCGAATTCATGGGATTTGACCGTGATTCCCTGCGCGGCCACCACTTCCTGGAGATGCCGGACCACGGCCTGGACCTGCTCCGGCCGGGTGTCGAGACTGGCAAATCGGGCGCCGGCGCCCGCGATCATCGACAACTCACGCGCCAGGGTGCCGCCTTGCGGTGCCTGGCTGCGCCACAGCAGCCCCACTGTGACCAGGCTGTATAGCACCAGCACGCTGGCCGCCTGCCAGAGCAGCAAGCGACGGAACAAGGAGGGCTGGCACAGGAGCCGCAGCAGCGGCAGCCGTGCCAACCAGTGCCGGATCGCCTTCATTGCGCGCTCAGCATGTAGCCAACGCCACGGATGGTCCGTATTGCGCCGGTGCCCAGCTTGCGACGCAAGGCGTGGATCTGGAACTCCAGCGCGCCGGCACTGGGCACTGCCTCGTCCGGCCAGACCCGCAGGCATAATTGCTCGCGCCGAACCACACGGCCACTGGCAGCCGCCAGCTCGCGCAGAATGGCGTATTCACGCCCGGTCAGGCCGATCAACTCACCGTTGCGCATGACCGACTGCGACACCGTGTCGATCTCCAGCTCGCCCAGCTGCCAGCGCGGCGCGGCATGGCCCGCCGAGCGCCGCACGAGGACATGCACGCGCGCGATCAACTCGGGCATCATGAACGGCTTGATCACATAGTCGTCGGCGCCGCCATTGAGCGCGCGCAAGCGATCGTCCAGAGCCTCGCGCGCTGAGATCACCAGCACCGGCGTGGCAATGCCGCGGCGGCGGATCCGATCCAGCAGGGAGAAGCCTTCGCCATCGGGCAGGTTCAGGTCGAGCAGGATGCAGTCGAACTCCCGGTTTTCCAAATTGGCATTGCCATCTACCAGCCTGCGCACCCATACAGTCGGTAGATCGGCTTGGGCGAGCGCCAGCTGCAGGGCATTGCCAAAATCAAGGTCGTCTTCAATCAGGAGTAGTTGCATGGGGTGATTTGCATTAAGCGCGGGGCGCGCGCCGGCCCGCTGTGACACAGACTGGATTGTTCCCGAACTCGCTTTGATTTGGCTTTGGATGCCCCGCTCACGCGGTCGAGGAAAAACTCGCGGTGAATCAGGGCAGGCCGCATAGGGCAAATGCGGGGGACCCAGCGGAATCGCCCGCATTGTCGCCGATCGGGGCCGGCGAGCGGGCTCGGGGCCACTTCCCTACCGAAAGAGCTCTTTCTGTCGTGAACAGGAGGTAGCCTTGATCGCCGGCTGCTTTGTTTTTTGCGGTTTTTGCGGCGTCAGCCTTTGAACCCAAAAACCGTTTCACATCCCCGTTCGGGGGCTGCGACTCACTTTTCCTTGCGTTCTGCAGAGAAAAGTAAGCAAAAGAAGGCAGACCTGCCGGGAGCAGAGGAATCAGATCTAACTCAGGTCCGCTTGCTGGATTGTGAGGAAGCGGCACTAACCCCCTGCCGTTCGCCGCTCACAACGCCACTTCCTCTCAAACTGGGGATCGTCAATTCCGCAGCGCAATACGCTGGATAGCCTCCGGTACTTCCCACAGCTACCGCTTCGCAATGCCTGCCACCACGCCCAGCCCGCTTTGCGGATTCGCCGTGAGTGCGATGGCCCCCGTGCACGCACGGTTTGGTTTCCGCTACGCGGAAACTACGCGTCGCCCGCGGGTGCCTGTCACGAACCAACGAGGGTCGAGTGCCTGTGGTGGCTTGAACCGGTCGCGGCGGTATTGCGGAATTCGGTCATGACGACGCTGGCTCCTCATCGAGGCACTGCACCGGCGCAGTGCGGCCGTGCGCCGGCTGGACCGCGAGCGCGGCAGCCACGAACCGCCCACAGACGCTCTCGTTGCCCGCGCCGATCGCGCGGATCCGCGCCATCCCCGCACACCGAACCGCCTCGCGCCGCAGCACGTCGGCCAGCAGCGCGCGGCAATGATGCGCGCACTCGTCGACACTGTCCCAGAACACGGCCTCCACGCCGTCGCGGAACATCGCCACATGCTCGCCCGTGCGCTGCGCGCACAGCCGGAACGCCACAGTGGTTGTTGAGACAACCAACTTGCGAACCTTTCCAGCCGTCTGGAAGCTGCGCCGCAACCACGGATAAAGCTGACTGACGATCTCGTCCTGAGTCAGACCTTCGCCGGAGACAGGACGCGTCTCAAGCGGAAACTCAGCTTCCGACGCCCAAGCCCACAGACAATCCAGAGCGCGCAAAGTCCTGACGAGACAGTTGACGGACAACCTCGGACGCAGGCGCTTAATGAGATAAGCGTTACCCCGGTACTGGCTGCCGCTCGGCATCTAGCAGGATTGGAAAGCGCTCCCCCCGGATGCATGACTGTGACCACGTGAAATCGCACATGCATGTGCCGCTCTCCCTGACGGTGCCGACTCAAGGTACGCAATGTTTACGACCTTTTCGTGGCAACACCCGGGGAAGCTCATCCCTCTATATGGCGAACACCTAAAGTTGACGATTTGCGTTATGAGCGAAAAATCGCCGGCAGCCGCAGTACCCCTCCGACGAATGTGACGGGTCAGGGAACGCTCTGAATCCCCAATATACAAAGCAAAACCCCGCACAAAGGCGGGGTTGATGTTTATAGTTTTTGGTTACAAGAACTTAGAACGGAATATCGTCATCCATCTCATCGAACCCGCCGCCAGCCGGCGCACTCGGACGGCTCGGCGCACCGCCACCACCGCCACGCGCCGCGCCGCCGGCACGACCACCACCGCCACCGCCGCCGCCACGTTCCATCTGCTCGCCACGGCCGCCACCGCCACCGCCGCCGTAGCCACCACCGTAGCCGCCTTCGTCACCGCCACCGCCGCCGCCCGAACCGCCGCGGCCGCCGAGCATCTGCATCTGGTCGGCGACGATTTCGGTCGAGTAACGGTCCTGGCCGTCCTGGCCTTGCCACTTGCGGGTGCGGATGCGGCCCTCGATGTACACCGACGAACCCTTCTTCAGGTATTCGCTGACGATTTCCGCGAGGCGGCCGAAGAACGCGACGCGATGCCACTCGGTCATTTCCTTGAATTCGCCGCTCGCCTTGTCCTTGTAGCGGTCGGTCGTCGCGAGACGGATGTTCGCAACCGCGTCGCCGCTCGGCAGGTAACGGACTTCAGGATCGGCGCCGAGATTGCCGACGAGGATGACCTTGTTGACGGATGCCATGTGTTTCTCCAATAGATTCGATGCCGGGCCGCTCGCGGATCACGTCGAGCCGGCCCGCCGGGCAGCCCGGCAAGCCCCGCCGATGCGAGCCCGGATAAGGGTCAGGCCTTGCGCGGCGGCGCTTTCATGCTGGCCGCGATTATAAGCCACGCGGCGACGAGGCCAGAGCAGGCAAAAAACACCGTGTTCGCCCCCCCGTGCTTCAGCAGCCAGCCGCCCACGACGCCGCCGAGCGCGAGCCCGATCGATTGCGTCGTGTTGTACACGCCCGTGGCCGCGCCCTTGCGCGAGCCCGGCGCGAGCTTCGACACCAGCGAAGGCTGCGAAGCTTCCAGGATGTTGAAGCCGAGAAAATAGATGAACAGGATCGCCGCCACCATCAGGATGGTATGCGGCGCGCTGCCCAGCAGCAATTGGCCGATCAGGATAGCCAGGATGCCGCCGAGCAGCACCGGCTTCATCTTGCCCCGTTTTTCCGCGACGATGATCGCCGGCACCATCATCACGAACGCGAGCCCCATTACCGGCAGGTAGACCTTCCAGTGCGACGCGACCGGCAGCCCGCCGTCGACGAGCAGGCGCGGCACGACGAGGAACAGCGCGGTCTGCGTCGCATGCAGCACGAGCACGCCGAAATTCAGGCGCAGCAGCTCGACGTTGTGCAGCACCTCGGCGAACGGCGCCGGCACGTGCACGGGCTTCGGCGCATTGGGCACGACCCACAGCACGACGCCGATCGCGAGCAGCGACAGCACGCCGACCAGCGCGAACAGCCCGTTCATCCCGACCCAGTGGAACACGATCGGCGCGCCGACGATCGCGACCGCGAACGACACGCCGATCGACCCGCCGACCATCGCCATCGCCTTGGTGCGGTTCTGCTCGGAGGTCAGGTCGGCGATGAACGCGAGCACCGCGGACGACACGGCGCCCATCCCCTGGATCACGCGGCCGACGATGATCCACGTGATGTCGTGCGCGAACGCGGCGACGAAGCTGCCGATCGCGAAGATCACCAGGCCGGTGGCGATCACCGGCTTGCGGCCGAACTTGTCGGACGCCCAGCCGTAGAAGATGTAGAGCAGCGACTGCGTGACGCCGTAGGCCCCGAGCGCGATGCCGACGAGCAGCACGTTGTCGCCGCCCGGAATGGTTTTCGCGTAGACCGAGAATACCGGCATGATCATGAACAGGCCGAGCATGCGCAGCGCGAAGATCGCCGCGAGCGACGTGGTCGCGCGCAACTCGGGCGCGCTCATGCGGGAAGACGTGGCGGACGGATTGGACATCGGGAATGAATTTCGAATGATCGGAATGGCCGCCCGGCGGCGGACGGCGGAAGATCAGCGCCGTGGCCCGGGCGATCGGCCGGGCGCGGCGCGAGCCGTCGGCAAGCCGTTGCGGCGCACGCAAGGCCGTGTGGCGCGGCGGCCATCCCGGCGTGCGCGGCCGCCTTGCTGACAGCTGCTGCAAAGGTCGGGAGCCCCGAACGACGGTCTCGAAAAGCCGTTATAGTAGCAGGTTTGGTTCCCCTCCTTTTTGCCAGGTTCATGGAACAAATCCGTATCCGTGGGGCGCGCACCCACAACCTGAAGAACGTCAATCTCGACCTGCCGCGCCACAAGCTGATCGTGATTACCGGGCTGTCCGGGTCGGGCAAATCGTCGCTCGCGTTCGACACCCTTTATGCCGAAGGCCAGCGCCGCTACGTGGAAAGCCTGTCCGCGTACGCCCGCCAGTTCCTGCAACTGATGGAGAAACCGGACGTCGACCTGATCGAGGGCCTGTCGCCCGCGATCTCGATCGAGCAGAAGGCGACGTCCCACAACCCGCGTTCGACCGTCGGCACGGTCACCGAGATCCACGACTACCTGCGACTTTTGTACGCACGGGTCGGCACGCCGTACTGCCCGGACCACGACATCCCGCTGGAAGCGCAGAGCGTGTCGCAGATGGTCGATGCCGCGCTCGCGCTGCCGGAGGAAACCAAGCTGATGATCCTCGCGCCGGTCGTCGCGGATCGCAAGGGCGAGCACGCCGAGCTGTTCGAGGACATGCAGGCGCAGGGCTTCGTGCGCTTTCGCGTGCGCTCGGGCGGCGGCGCCGCGAACGAAGGCGTCGCGAAGATCTACGAGGTCGATTCGCTGCCGAAGCTCAAGAAGAACGACAAGCACACGATCGACGTCGTCGTCGATCGTCTCAAGGTGCGCCCGGACATGAAGCAGCGCCTCGCCGAGTCGTTCGAGACGGCGCTGCGCCTCGCCGACGGCCGCGCGATCGCGCTCGAGATGGATACCGACAAGGAGCACCTGTTCAGCTCGAAGTTCGCGTGCCCGGTCTGCTCGTACTCGCTGCAGGAGCTCGAGCCGCGCCTGTTCTCGTTCAACAACCCGATGGGCGCGTGCCCGGAATGCGACGGCCTCGGCCAGATCACGTTCTTCGACCCGAAGCGGGTCGTCGCGCACCCGTCGCTGTCGCTCGCCGCGGGCGCGGTGAAGGGCTGGGACCGGCGCAACCAGTTCTACTTCCAGATGCTGCAGAGCCTCGCGGCGTTCTACGATTTCGACATCGACGCCGCGTTCGAGGATCTGCCCGAGAAGATCAGGAAGGTGCTGCTGTACGGCTCCGGCAAGCAGACGATCCCGTTCTCGTACATCAACGAGCGCGGCCGCACGACGATCCGCGAGCACGTGTTCGAGGGGATCATCCCGAACCTCGAGCGCCGCTATCGCGAGACCGATTCGGTCGCGGTGCGCGAGGAGCTGTCGAAATACCAGAACAACCAGCCGTGCCCGTCGTGCGACGGCACCCGCCTGCGCCGCGAGGCGCGCCACGTGCGGGTCGGCGCGGGCGACTACGCGCGCGCCATCTATGAAATCAGCGGCTGGCCGCTGCGCGACGCGCTCGGCTATTTCGACGGCCTGACGCTCGAAGGCGCAAAGGGCGAAATCGCCGAAAAGGTGATCAAGGAAATCGTCGCGCGCCTGACCTTCCTGAACAACGTCGGCCTCGACTACCTGTCGCTCGAGCGCAGCGCGGAAACGCTGTCGGGCGGCGAGGCGCAGCGCATCCGGCTCGCGTCGCAGATCGGCTCGGGCCTGACCGGCGTGATGTACGTGCTCGACGAGCCGTCGATCGGCCTGCACCAGCGCGACAACGACCGCCTGATCGCGACGCTCAAGCACCTGCGCGACCTCGGCAACTCGGTGATCGTCGTCGAGCACGACGAGGACATGATCCGCACCGCCGACTACGTGGTCGACATGGGCCCCGGCGCGGGCGAGCACGGCGGCGTGGTGGTCGCCGAGGGCACGCCGAAGCAGGTGCAGGCGAACGCGCAGTCGCTGACCGGCCAGTACCTCGTCGGCAAGCGCACGATCGAGTATCCGGACGAGCGGATCGGGCCCGATCCGGAGCGCATGCTGCGCATCGTCGACGCGCACGGCAACAACCTGAAGCACGTCGATCTCGAGCTGCCGGTCGGCCTGCTGACCTGCATCACCGGCGTGTCGGGCTCCGGCAAGTCGACGCTGATCAACGACACGCTGTACCACGCGGTCGCGCGCCACCTGTACGGCTCGTCGGCCGAGCCGGCGCCGCACGAGGCGATCGAGGGCCTCGAGCACTTCGACAAGGTGATCAACGTCGACCAGTCGCCGATCGGCCGCACGCCGCGCTCGAACCCGGCCACCTATACGGGCCTGTTCACGCCGATCCGCGAGCTGTTCTCCGGCGTGCCGACCTCGAAGGAGCGCGGCTACGATCCGGGCCGCTTCTCGTTCAACGTGAAGGGCGGCCGCTGCGAATCGTGCCAGGGCGACGGCGTGCTGAAGGTCGAGATGCACTTCCTGCCGGACGTCTACGTGCCGTGCGACGTCTGCCACGGCAAGCGCTACAACCGCGAGACGCTCGAAGTCCAGTACAAGGGCAAGAACATCAGCGAAGTGCTCGACATGACGGTCGAGCACGCGTACGAGTTCTTCAACGCGGTGCCGGTCGTCGCGCGCAAGCTGAAGACGCTGCTCGACGTCGGCCTCGGCTACATCCGCCTCGGCCAGTCGGCCACCACGCTGTCGGGCGGCGAGGCGCAGCGCGTGAAGCTGTCGCTCGAGCTCTCGAAGCGCGACACGGGCCGCACGCTGTACATCCTCGACGAGCCGACCACCGGCCTGCACTTCCACGACATCGCGCTGCTGCTCGAGGTGATCCACCGGCTGCGCGACCAGGGCAACACGGTCGTGATCATCGAGCACAACCTCGACGTGATCAAGACGGCCGACTGGGTGATCGACCTCGGCCCGGAAGGCGGCGCGGGCGGCGGCCAGATCATCGCGCAGGGCACGCCCGAGCAGGTCGCGAAGACCAAGGCGAGCTTCACCGGCAAATACCTCGCGCCGCTGCTCAAGCGCACCACCCGGAAAGTCGCGGCGGGCTGACCCCGCCCCGCATCGCGCGCGGCCGGACGGCCGCGCGCCCCTCCCTTCTCCCGCGCCGGGCCGCAACTGCCCGCCGCGCGTCATCGTTTTCCCGTCCGTGCTTTCGCCAGCCGCCAACCGCCGGTTTTGCGCCCAAAATGGCAGCTATACTTTACGGTCGTAAGGTTCGCTCGCCCGCACCGACCGGGTGCGCACGAGGCGAACGCCGCCCGTCCGGCCGCGCCGCATGGGGCTGGAGCAAGCGACACAGGAAGAAACGATGGAAAAGCAACAAGAGACACCACGCGACGGGCAGAACAAGGAGCCGCACCTGCGCAGCGTCCGGCTGACGAGCGACTTCAGCCTGCCGAGGCTGTCGGCAATCGAGATCGGCAGCTACCTGCTGGCGATCGTCGCGATGGTGCTCATCCTCGAGCTGAAGCTGCTCGGCGGGCTCCTGGCCGGCCTGCTCGTCTACCAGCTCGTCCACATGATCGCGCCCGTGATCGAGCGCCACACGACGAGCCAGCGCGCGCGCTGGGTCGCGGTCGTGCTGCTGTCCGTCACGATCGTCGGCGCGCTCACGGGCCTGACGATCGGCATCATGGAGCACTTCGAGCACACGGTGCCGAACCTGCAGAGCCTGCTCGGCCAGTTGATGCAGATCGTCGAGCAGACCCGCGCCCGCACGCCGGCCTGGATCGCGAACCTGCTGCCGGTCGACGTCGAGCAGATGAAGGCAAAGGCCGCCGTCCTGATGAACACCCACATGGACCAGCTCCAGCAGAGCGGCAAGAACGTCGCGCGCGGCTTCGGCCATGTGCTGTTCGGGATGATCATCGGCGCGATGATCGCGATCGGCGTCGAGCACAACAAGCCGCGCATGCCGCTGTCGACCGCGCTCGTCACGCGCGTGTCGCGCTTCTCCGACGCGTTCCGCCGGATCGTGTTCGCGCAGATCAAGATCTCGGCGATCAACGCGTTCTTCACGGGCATCTACCTGCTCGTCGTGCTGCCGGTCTTCCACGAGCGGCTGCCGCTGTCGAAGACGCTCGTGCTCATCACGTTCATCGTCGGCCTGCTGCCGGTGATCGGCAACCTGATCTCGAACACGCTGATCGTCGCCGTGTCGCTGTCGGTGAGCATGGGCACCGCGATCGGGTCGCTCGTCTTCCTGATCGTGATCCACAAGCTCGAATACTTCCTGAACGCGAAGATCATCGGCAGCCAGATCGAATCGCGCGCGTGGGAGCTGCTGCTCGCGATGCTCGTGATGGAGGCCGCGTTCGGGCTGCCGGGCGTGATCGCCGCGCCGATCTTCTATGCGTACCTGAAACGCGAGCTGCATGCGCTGCGGCTGATCTGAGCGCGCGCCGCCGCACGCGACGAAAAAACGCCGCGCCCGTTGCCGGGCGCGGCGTTGTCGTTTTCGGGCTGCGAGCGTCGGCTCAGCGGAACACGACGGTTTTCGTCCCGTTCAGCACGATGCGGTGCTCGACGTGCCACTTCACCGCGCGCGCGAGCGTCACGCACTCGACGTCGCGGCCGATCGCGGTCAGCTGGTCCGGCGTCATGCTGTGGTCGACGCGCTCCACTTCCTGCTCGATGATCGGGCCTTCGTCGAGGTCGGTCGTCACGTAGTGCGCAGTCGCGCCGATCAGCTTCACGCCGCGGTCGAACGCCTGGTAGTACGGCTTCGCGCCCTTGAAGCTCGGCAGGAACGAATGGTGGATGTTGATCGCGCGCCCGGCGAGCTGCTTGCACAGGTTCGGCGACAGGATCTGCATGTAGCGCGCCAGCACGACGAGGTCGGCCTGGTGCTCGTCGATCACCTCCAGCACGCGCGCTTCCTGCGCGGCCTTCGCGGCGTCGGACGAGCCGCCGACGAGCGGGAAGTGATGGAACGGAATGTCGTAGCTCGCGGCGAGCTGGTAGAACTCCTTGTGATTCGACACGATCGCCGGAATCTCGATCGGCAGCTGGCCCGTGCGGTAGCGGAACAGCAGGTCGTTCAGGCAATGGCCGATCTTCGACACCATGATCACGACGCGCGGCTTTACCGCCGCGTCATGCAGCTCCCAGCGCATCGCGAACTGCTCGGCGAGCGGCGCGAACTGCGTGCGCAGCGCGTCGAGCGTCGTCGCGGCGTCCGCGCCGTTGCCGTCCTGGTCGAAATGCACGCGCATGAAGAATTCGCTGGTGCGGCTGTCGCCGAACTGCGCCGAATCGAGGATGTTGCTGCCGCGCTCGAACAGGAAGCCCGAGACCGCGTGGACGATGCCGTGCCGGTCGGGGCACGACAGTTTCAGGATAAAGCTGTGATCGGCCGACATGACCGTTACTCCCTTCGTTTCCGTATTCGTGAAATGGCCCGCGCCGGGCCGCCGGACAGCCGCTCAGGCCACCGGCGCGAACAGCGCGTCGATGCCCGCCGCGTCGCCGGCGGCGAGCCAGCGGTGGCGCAGCAGCGTGTCGAGCATCGCGAGGCTCGCGTCCATCGTCGCCTGGCCGCCCCGCAGCCAGCCGATCACCTCGGGCACGCCGGCCAGCAGGTGTTCGGCGACCTCGCCGTCCTGGTTGTGCGGCGCGAAGTCGCGCGGCAGCGGCAGGTCGTAGACGAAGATCAGTTCGGACTGCGTCCCTTCCGGCAGCGAGCAGAGCACCTGCACCGCGCGGCCCGCGATCGCGCGCGCCGCCAGCTCCGGCGGAATGCCCGCTTCCTCCCAGCACTCCTTGGCCAGCGTCTCGTGAACGCCGAGGCCCCAGCCGATGCCGCCCGCGACGACGTTGTCGAGCATGCCGGGGTCGGTCGCCTTGGTCGCGCTGCGGCGGCCGAGCCACATCCGCGGCGCGTCCGATGGAGCCGCATATTCTACGATGCCGTTCAGGTGCACCGCATAAGTCTGCGTGCCGAAGAAGCGCGACGCGGCCCGCTCGATGTACGCGAGCGGCGGATCGTCGAAGCGGTTGCGGATCGCGTAGATCTCGTCGCGCCAGCCGGGAATCGCGCCTTCGGCCGCGAGCGCGCCGATCGCGCTCGCGAGCGCCATGCTGCGCGCGTCGACCGTGTCGTAGCGCTCGGACAGCACGACGCGGTCGTCCGACAGCTCGAACACGTCGGGCCAGCGGGCAAGCCGCGCGACGTCGGCACGGCGCACCCAGCCCACGGCCACGCCGTCGATCACGAAACGCAGGTGCGCGGCCGGGTCGAAGCGGCGCGCGGCGGCAATGCAGGGAAACGTCATCGGCCGCTCCGTCAGTCCTTCAGCGCGACGCGGATGCCGATCGCGATGAACGTCGCGCCGGCGATCCGGTCGAGCCACACGCCCGCCTTCGGCCGGCGCTTCAGCCACGTGCCGATCGCGCCGGCGCACACGCCGAACAGCGAGAAGACCACGGCCGTCTGCAGCATGAACAGCGCGCCGAGTTCGAACATCTGCAGCGTCACGGGCTGCGCGCCGTGCGGATCGACGAACTGCGGCAGGAACACGACGAAGAACAGCGTGACCTTCGGGTTCATCAGGTTGCCGATCACGCTCTGGCGGAAGATCGACCACAGCGGCTGCGGCGCGCGCTCGTGCGCGGTGGCGAGGCCCTGGCTGCGCAGCGCCTTGATGCCGATCCAGATCAGGTACGCGGCGCCCGCGAGCTTCAGGATCTGGAAGGCGACCGGCGACGAGCGCAGCACCGCCGCGACGCCGAGCGCCGCGAGCGTCGTGTGGAACGTCACGCCGGCGGCAAAGCCGAGCGCGGCGACGAGGCCGGCCGCGCGGCCTTGCGAGATGCCGCGCGCGAGCACCTGCAGGTTGTCCGGGCCGGGCGCGAACGTGATCGCGATCGACGTGGCGAGAAACAGCATGAAATTCGGCATCGTGGCCTCGCTGGGTGGGCCGGCGCTCAGTGGCCGGAGAACTCGGTAACCGTGTACACGGGCAGTCCTGCATCGCGCAGCAGCGCCGAGCCGCCGAGATCCGGCAGGTCGATGATCGCCGCGCCCTCGACGACGACCGCGCCGAGCCGCTGCAGCAGGTTGCGCCCCGCCATCATCGTGCCGCCGGTCGCGATCAGGTCGTCCATCACGATCACGCGGTCGCCGGGCCGGCACGCATCCTCATGGATCTCGACGGTCGCGCTGCCGTATTCGAGCTCGTACGACTCGCGCTGCGTCTTGTACGGCAGCTTGCCGACCTTGCGGATCGGCACGAAGCCGACGCTCAGCTCGTACGCGACGATCGGCGCGATGATGAAGCCGCGCGCGTCGAGGCCCGCGACGTAGTCGAGCTTCGCGTCCACATAGCGCTCGACGAACAGGTCGACCAGCACGCGCAGCGCCTTCGGGCTCTGCAGCAGCGTCGTGATGTCGCGGAACTGCACGCCCGGCTGCGGCCAGTCCGGCACCGTGCGGATCTGGCTGTGGATGAAGGCGGCGGGATCGAGCGGCGCGCCCGACGACGAATGCGGCATGGAATTCTCCGAAAAAAACGGTGCGCGATATTTCGGGCACCGTTTTGAAAATACGGGTCAGGTTATGAATCGCTGCTCACGCGGCGGCGGCCGGCGGGTCGCGCCGGTGGCGCGACAGGCGCTCCTCCGCGAGCGCCAGCGCTTCGGGCAGCCCGCGCAGCACGACGATGTCGCTCGCGCGCAGCTTGGTCTGCGGGTCCGGCTCGACGCCGCGGATGCCGTGCCGGCGGATCGCCGTGACCTCGAGCCCGAGCGCGAACAGCCCGATCTCCTCCAGCGAGCGCCCGACCGCGTCCGCGCGCGCATCGACCGGCACCGATTGTAGCCGCACCTGCTCGTGGTCGTCGTCGTCCGCGTCGTCGGCGCCGCGGAAGTAGCCGCGCAGCAGGCTGTAGCGTTCGTCGCGCATCTCCTCGACGCGCCGCACGACCTTGCGCATCGGCACGCCCACCAGCACCAGCGTATGCGACGCGAGCATCAGGCTGCCCTCGACGATTTCCGGGATCACCTCGGTCGCGCCGGCGGCGAGCAGCTTCTCGAGATCGGCGTCGTCCACGGTGCGCACGATCGCCGGCAGCGTCGGCTCGAGTTCGTGCACGTGGTGCAGCACGCGCAGCGCGGACGGCGTGTTCGCATAGGTGATCGCCACCGCCGCCGCGCGGTGGATACCGGCCGCGAGCAGCGACTCGCGGCGCGCCGCGTCGCCGAACACGACCGATTCGCCGGCCGCCGCGGCCGCGCTCACGCGGTCGGGGTCGAGGTCGAGCGCGACGTACGGAATGCCTTCCTGCTCGAGCATCCGCGCGAGGTTCTGGCCCGCGCGGCCGTAGCCGCAGATGATCACGTGGCCGCGCTGCTTGAGGCTTTGCGTCGCGATCCGCGTCATCTGCAGCGACTGCTGCATCCATTCGGTCGACGACAGCCGCATCACGATCCGGTCGGCGTTCTGGATCAGGAACGGCGCGGCGAGCATCGACAGCAGCATCGACGCGAGGATCGCCTGCAGCAGCGTCGAATCGACGAGGTGCCGGTCAAGGATCAGGTTCAGCAGCACGAAGCCGAATTCGCCGGCCTGCGCGAGGCCGATGCCGGTGCGCATCGCGACGCCCGGCGTCGCGCCGAACAGCCGCGCGAGCCCCGCGATCATCGTCCCCTTGAACAGGATCTGCCCGATGAAGAAGCCGATCACGAGGAACGGATGCTCCCAGATCACGCGCGGATCGAGCAGCATCCCGGTCGTCACGAAGAACAGGCCGAGCAGCACGTCGCGGAACGGCTTGATGTCCTCTTCGACCTGATGGCGGAACGGCGTCTCGGAAATCAGCATCCCCGCGATGAACGCGCCGAGCGCGAGCGACAGGCCGAACTTGTCGGTGAAGAACGCGGCGCCGAGCGTGACGAGCAGCAGGTTCAGCACGAACAGCTCCTGCGAGCGGCGCCGCGCGACCACGTTGAGCCAGCGCGTCATGAAGCGCTGCCCGACGATCAGCAGCAGCGACAGCGCGATCACGATCTTGACGGCCGCGAAGCCGAGCGTCAGCGCGAGATCCTTCGACGATTCGGCGCCGAACGCGGCAATCACGATCAGCAGCGGCACGACCGCGAGATCCTGGAACAGCAGCACGCCGAAGATGTTGCGGCCGTGCTCGGTCTCGATCTCGAGGCGCTCGGCGAGCATCTTCGACACGATCGCCGTCGACGACATCGCGAGCGCGCCGCCGAGCGCGACGCTGCCCTGCCACGTGATGTGCACCCAGTGCTCGAACAGCATGCCGAGCAGCACTGCGAGCGCGAGCGTCGCGACCACCTGCAACAGCCCGAGGCCGAACACGAGCCGCTGCATCGCCCGCAGCTTCGCGAGCGAAAACTCGAGGCCGATCGAGAACATCAGGAACACCACGCCGAATTCCGCGAGATGCTCGGCCCGCTCGAGGTCGGCCGCCACGCCGAACGCGTGCGGGCCGACCACGATGCCGACGGTCAGGTAGCCGAGCATCGGCGGCAGGTTCAGCGAACGGAACACGACGACGCCCACCACTGAAGCAAGCAGCAGCAGGAGCGTCATTTCGAGGGGGGACATCACGGGCAAAGCGTCCTCGTTCGTCGGGGCCACGGCAAAGCGGGCGCGGCATGGTGGCGGGAGACAGGCGCCTTCGGACGAGTCCGAAGGGCCGGCGCGGCGAACAAACGCCTTTGCTATACTCCGCGCATGATAGCGAAAATCAATGATGACCGGGCGCTCGCGCTCGCCCGCGACGTGCTCGACATCGAGGCGGACGCCGTGCGCGCGCTGCGCGACCAGCTCGACGGCGGCTTCGCCCAGGCCGTCGCGCTGCTGCTCGGCTGCCGCGGTCGCGTGGTGGTGTCCGGAATCGGCAAATCGGGGCATATCGCCCGCAAGATCGCGGCCACGCTGGCCAGCACCGGCACGCCGGCGTTCTTCGTGCACCCGGCCGAGGCCAGCCACGGCGACCTCGGGATGGTGACGGCGGACGACGTGTTCATCGGCATCTCCTACTCCGGCGAGTCGGAAGAACTCGTCGCGATCCTGCCGCTCGTGAAGCGGATCGGCGCGAAGCTGATCGCCATCACGGGCCGCGCGGAATCCAGCCTCGGCACGCTCGCCGACGTGAACCTGAACGCCGCGGTGTCGAAGGAAGCGTGCCCGCTGAACCTCGCGCCCACCGCGAGCACGACCGCCGCGCTCGCGCTCGGCGACGCGCTCGCCGTCGCGGTGCTCGACGCGCGCGGCTTCGGCTCCGAGGATTTCGCCCGCTCGCACCCGGGCGGCGCGCTCGGCCGGCGCCTGCTCACCTACGTGCGCGACGTGATGCGCACCGGCGACGAAGTCCCGCTCGTCGGGCTCGACGCGACGCTGTCGGACGCGCTGTTCCAGATCACCGCGAAGCGGATGGGCATGACGGCCGTGGTCGGCGCCGACGGCAAGGTCGCCGGCATCTTCACGGACGGCGACCTGCGCCGCGTGCTCGAACGCGACGGCGATTTCCGCAAGCTGCCGATCGCCGACGTGATGACGCGCCAGCCGCGCACGATCGGGCCGGACCATCTGGCGGTCGAGGCGGTGGAACTGATGGAGCGCCACCGGATCAACCAGATGCTGGTGGTCGATGCCGACGGCGCGCTGATCGGCGCGCTGAACATGCACGACCTGTTCTCGAAGAAGGTGATCTGATGACCGCTCCGCTGTCCGCGGCCGAACGCGCGAGCCGCGTGAAGCTGATGATTTTCGACGTCGACGGCGTGCTGACCGACGGCGGCCTGCTGTTTACGGCCGCCGGCGATGCAATGAAGTCGTTCAATTCGCTCGACGGCCACGGCGTGAAGCTGCTCGGCGAAGCCGGCATCGCGACCGCGATCATCACCGGCCGCCGGTCGGAGATCGTCGCCGCGCGCGCGAAGGAAATGAAGATCGCGCACCTGTTCCAGGGCGTCGAAAACAAACTGACCGTGTTCGCGGAACTGACCGCGTCGCTCGGCCTCGCGCCCGACGCATGCGGCTACATGGGCGACGACTGGCCCGACCTGCCGGTGATGCTGCGCTGCGGCTTCGCCACCGCGCCGGCGAACGCGCACCCCGAGGTGATCGCGCGCGCGCACTGGGTGGCCGAGGCCCGCGGCGGCCACGGCGCGGTGCGCGAGGCCTGCGACGCGATCCTGCGCGCGCAGCGCCGCTACGACGCGCTGCTCGCGCAAGCCTGCGGAGCCTGACGGATGAACCCGCATTTCCGCTGGACCCAGTTGCTGCCGCTTGCCGCGGTTGCCGCGCTCGCGGCCATCACGTGGTGGCTGCTGCAGGCGACGCTGCCGCAGCCCGGCGACGGCGCCGCGCAGCCGAAGCGCCACACGCCCGACTACTTTGCCGACAACTTCTCGGTGACGGAACTCGACCAGTCCGGCACGACCCAGTACCGGCTGACGGCGGACAAGCTGATCCACTACGAAGACACCGAATCGAGCGACCTGACCGACCCGGCGATGCGCGCGTTCCAGCCCGGCAAGCCGGTCGTGACGACCACCGCGAAGCGCGGCACCGTCAACGGCGACGTGTCGATCGTCGACCTGTACGACAACGCGCGCATCCTGCGCGCCGCCGGCGGCGGCGATCCGCAGATGCAGGCGGATTCCCAGCATTTCCGGATCCTCGTCAATGATGATGTGATCCAGACCGAAAAGCCGGTTAAACTTCAGCGCGGCCTGTCGCTCGTCAACTCGACCGACGGCATGAAGTACAACAACGTCACCCGGGTCATCGAGCTCTACGGCAACGTGCGTGGCACGATCGCCGCGTCGGACGCGTCCGGCGGCTCGAAAGGTCAACCCAAGTAACTCATCCCACGCGTGACTGCATGAACGAATCGTTCCCGTGTCAGATTTACGGCGGCGCCCGGCGCGCTGCCCGCGCCGCGCTCGCCGCGACGCTCATCGCACTCCCGCTCGCCGGGCTGGCGCCGCTCGCCCATGCCGAAAAGGCCGACCAGGGCAAGCCGATCAACGTCGAAGCGGACAACCTGACCTACGACGACCTGAAGCAGGTCACCGTCGCGACCGGCAACGTCGTGATCACGAAGGGCACGATCGTCATCAAGGGCGATCGCGTCGAGGTGAAGCAGGATCCGGAAGGCTACCAGTACGCCACGTCGTACGGCAGCGGCAAGAAGCATGCGTCGTTCCGGCAGAAGCGCGAAGGCCTCGACGAATACATCGACGGCGATGCCGAGCGCATCGACTACGACGGCAAGCAGGATCTGACGACCCTCACGACCGCCGCGACCGTGCGCCGCCTGCAGGGCACGTCGACGATCGCCGACACCGTGCACGGCAGCGTGGTCACCTACGACGGCCAGCGCGACTTCTACACCGCGCGCGGCGGCAAGGACGTCGCGGCGCCGGGCAACCCGAACGGCCGCGTGCGCGCGATGCTGTCGCCGAAGAACGGCGGTCCCGGCGCACTGAACGGCGCGCCGGCCAAGCTCGCGCCGTCGAACACGCTCCAGGGGGCGCCGGGCCAATGAACGCGCTACCGAACCGCCAGCCGGCCGGCACCAGCAGCTCGCTCGTCGTCCGCAACCTGAAGAAGCGCTACGGCTCGCGCACCGTCGTGAAGGACGTGTCGCTCGACGTGAAGAGCGGCGAAGTCGTCGGCCTGCTCGGCCCGAACGGCGCCGGCAAGACCACGTCGTTCTACATGATCGTCGGGCTCGTGCCGCTCGACGCCGGCGAAATCTCGCTGAACGGCAGCTCGATCAGCCTGCTGCCGATCCACAAGCGCGCGTCGCTCGGGCTGTCGTACCTGCCGCAGGAAGCATCGGTGTTCCGCAAGCTCACCGTCGAGGAGAACATCCGCGCGGTGCTCGAGCTGCAGCATGGCGACGACGGCAAGCGCCTGTCGAAGGACGCGATCGCGAGCCGCACCGAAGCGCTGCTCGACGAGCTGCAGATCAGCCACCTGCGCGAGAATCCGGCGCTGTCGCTGTCGGGCGGCGAACGCCGTCGCGTGGAAATTGCCCGCGCGCTGGCGACCAACCCGAGCTTTATCCTGCTCGACGAACCGTTCGCGGGCGTCGACCCGATCGCGGTGCTCGAGATCCAGAAGATCGTCAAGTTCCTGAAGCAGCGCAACATCGGCGTGCTGATCACGGACCACAACGTCCGCGAAACGCTCGGCATCTGCGACCACGCGTACATCATCAGCGACGGCTCGGTGCTCGCGGCCGGCGCGCCGAGCGAGATCATCGAGAACGAAAGCGTGCGCCGCGTGTATCTCGGCGAACACTTCCGCATGTAACCCGCCGTCACGGACGCGCCCTGCCCGGCCATGCCGCGCGGGGCCGCGCCCCGTTTCGCCGCCGGGCCGGCGCCGCGCGCGTAATCGCGGATGCCCAATGCGGCTGGGTCGTGGCACACTCCGGGTATGACTCCCTCTCTGCCATGAAAGCCAGCCTCCAACTCCGCCTGTCGCAACACCTGGCGCTGACACCGCAACTGCAGCAGTCGATCCGGCTCCTGCAGCTGTCCACGCTCGAGCTCCAGCAGGAAGTGGCGATGGCGGTCGCCCAGAATCCGCTGCTCGAGAACGACGACGAATGGATCGCGAGCCCGCTGCGTGTCGCAGCGGACGGTTCGCTGATCGCGCAGACGCCGCCCGCCCAGAACACCGAGCCGGCATCGAACGGCACCAGCCAGGCCGGCGAGCGCGCGGAGCGCGACGAGCCCGCCGCCGCCGATGAATACGACGGCTATGCCGCGGGCGACAGCGGCGACGGCCCGCAATGGAATCTCGATGAATTCGGCCGCGCGAGCGGCGCGTCGGACGACGACGATCTCCCGCCCCTGCAGGTGCAGGAAGCGTCGACGTCGTTGCGCGACCACCTGTCCGCGCAGCTGCGCGTCACGCAGGCGGGGCCGCGCGACCGCGCGCTCGTGATGTTCCTGATCGAGTCGCTCGACGACGACGGCTACCTGACCGCGACGCTCGACGAAGTGCTCGCCGACCTGCCGGCCGAACTCGAGGTCGACTGCGACGAACTGAACGCCGCGCTCGCGCTGCTGCACAGCTTCGACCCCGCCGGGGTCGGCGCGCGCACGGCATCCGAATGCCTGAAGCTGCAGCTGCTGCGGCTCGATCCGTCCCCGACGCGCACGCTGTCGCTCGAAATCGTGTCGCAATACCTCGAGCTGCTCGCTGCACGCGACTTCACGCGCCTGCGCAAGCACCTGAAGGCATCCGACGACGCGCTGCGCGACGCGCACGCGCTGATCCGCTCGCTGGAGCCGTTCCCCGGCGCCGCGTACGGCAAGGCCGAAGCCGACTACGTCGTGCCCGACATCATCGTGAAGAAGGTGGGCCAGGGCTGGCAGGCGGAACTGAATCCGGAGGTCGTGCCGCGCCTGCGGATCAACAACCTGTACGCGAACATCCTGCGCAACAGCCGCGGCGATCCGTCGGCCGGATCGCTCAAGCAGCAGCTTCAGGAAGCGCGCTGGCTGATCAAGAATATCCAGCAGCGGTTCGATACGATCCTGCGTGTCGCGCAGGCTATTGTCGAACGTCAGAAGAATTTCTTTGCGCACGGTGAAATCGCCATGCGCCCCTTGGTTTTGCGGGAAATAGCTGATACGCTGGGCCTACACGAGTCGACTGTCAGCCGTGTGACAACCGGCAAGTACATGCTGACCCCGTTCGGGACGCTTGAATTTAAGTACTTCTTCGGATCGCACGTTTCGACCGACACCGGTGGCGCCGCCTCGTCGACGGCCATCCGTGCCCTCATCAAGCAACTGATAGGAGCAGAAGACCCAAAAACGCCACTTTCGGACAGCCGCATCGCCGAGCTGCTGGCAGAACAAGGATTCGTGGTCGCGCGCCGCACGGTTGCGAAGTACCGCGAAGCCCTCAAGATCCCGGCAGTGAATCTGCGCAAGTCTCTTTAAGCCTGCTGCCTGCCCGGCGGCAGGCGTGTTCCGGCCGCCGCGCATCGGCGGACAAGCCGGGCGACCTGTCCGCAATCAGCCGCATCGCGCGGCACGGGCAAGTCGACCGGATGCCGCATCGAAGCGGACAGGTGGTCATTCGCTTGGAGAAGCACTATGAACCTGAAGATCAGTGGACATCATCTCGAAGTCACGCCTGCAATTCGCGAATACGTGATCACCAAGCTGGACCGGGTGCTACGGCATAGCGATCAGGTGATCGATGGCACTGTGATCCTCTCGGTCGACAACCACAAGGAAAAGGACAAGCAGCAACGCGCGGAAATCAATCTGCATCTGAAGGGCAAGGACATCTTCGTCGAAAGCGCAAACGGCAACCTGTATGCGGCAATCGACCTGCTGATCGACAAGCTGGACCGTCAGGTCGTCAAGCACATGGAGCGCCTGCAAACGCATGCGCACGATCCGATCAAGCTCCAGCCGGCTGTCGAGCAGTTCGAGCAGATCGAACTGCCGCCGCAATAAGCGCTTTACCGCACCGCACGCCGCCCGGTTCGCCGGGCGGTTTTTTTTGTGTCCGGCGCCCGCGCGCCGGCCGCCCGGACGGCGCCGTACACGAGCCGCCACGTGCGCGCCATGCGCGCGGCTGTGTTCTATAATGCTCCGGTTATTGCCGGGGGGCGTTGGGTACGGTCGCCGTGCCTTGCAGGTCTCCATCGCCTAACGCCTTGATATCGCCAAACATGGAAAATCAGTCTGCCGCCGCGAGGAGACCCCAGGCCGCCCAATCGCCTGCCAACATGAATCGCCTAGCCAAAATCCTGCCCCTAGAGAACGTCGTCATCGACCTCTCCGTCACCAGCAAGAAGCGCGTCTTCGAACAAGCCGGGCTCATGTTCGAAAACCAGAACGGCATCGCCCGCAGCACCGTCACGGACAACCTGTTCGCGCGCGAGCGCCTCGGGTCGACCGGGCTCGGCGAAGGCGTCGCGATTCCGCACGGGCGCATCAAGGGCCTCAAGCATCCGCTCGCCGCGTTCGTGCGGCTTGCCGAGCCGATTCCGTTCGAAGCGCCCGACGGCCAGCCGGTTTCGCTCCTGATCTTCCTGCTCGTCCCCGAGCAAGCCACCCAGCAGCATCTCGAGATCCTGTCGGAAATCGCGCAGCTGCTGTCCGACCGCGACGCGCGCGAGCGTCTGCACAACGAAACGGATCGCTCCGAGTTGCATAGCCTGCTCACTCAGTGGCAACCTTGAGTTGATCCGGGCGGTACATTTTCCCGAACCAGGCGGCCCAGGCCGCCGCCCCGGGCCGCCCGGCGCCGGCCCGGCATGGCGACGCCCGTCGCCGCGCGCATCGGCTCATTGACCGGCCCATTGGAGTGACGGAGTCATGGATACGTCCAGCATCAACGCCCAGAGCATCTTCGACGACAACGCCGCCACGCTTAAGCTCAGCTGGCTGACGGGGCATGAAGGCTGGGAGCGCGGTTTCTCCGCGGATACCGTCGCCAACGCGACGTCGAGCGCCGACCTCGTCGGCCACCTGAACCTCATTCACCCGAACCGGATCCAGGTGCTCGGCGAGGCCGAGATCGACTACTACCAGCGCCAGACCGACGAGGATCGCTCGCGCCACATGGCCGAGCTGATCGCCCTCGAGCCGCCGTTCCTCGTCGTCGCCGGCGGCGCCGCGGCCCCGCCCGAGCTGGTGCTGCGCTGCACGCGCTCGTCCACCCCGCTGTTCACGACGCCGATGTCGGCCGCCGCGGTGATCGACAGCCTGCGCCTTTACATGTCGCGCATCCTCGCGCCGCGCGCGACGCTGCACGGCGTGTTCCTCGACATCCTCGGGATGGGCGTGCTGCTCACGGGCGACTCGGGCCTCGGCAAGAGCGAACTCGGCCTCGAGCTGATCAGCCGCGGCCACGGCCTCGTCGCCGACGACGCGGTCGACTTCGTGCGTCTTGGCCCCGATTTCGTCGAAGGACGCTGCCCGCCGCTGCTGCAGAACCTGCTCGAAGTGCGCGGCCTCGGCCTGCTCGACATCAAGACGATCTTCGGCGAAACCGCGGTGCGGCGGAAAATGAAGCTGAAGCTGATCGTGCAGCTGGTACGGCGCCCCGACGGCGAATTCCAGCGCCTGCCGCTCGAAAGCCAGACCGTCGACGTGCTGGGTTTGCCGATCAGCAAGGTCACGATCCAGGTCGCGGCCGGCCGCAACCTCGCGGTGCTCGTCGAGGCGGCGGTGCGCAACACGATCCTGCAGCTGCGCGGCATCGACACGCTGCGCGACTTCATGGACCGTCAGCGGCTCGCGATGCAGGATCCGGACAGCCAGTTCCCCGGCAAGCTCGTGTAACCCTCACCGGCCGATCGCGCGGCGCGGGCGCGTCGTGCCGGTGCTATGATGAAACGTCAGGAATCTCTGCCCCCCATGCGCATAGTTCTCATCACCGGCATTTCCGGCTCCGGCAAGTCCGTTGCGTTGAACGCCCTGGAGGACGCGGGCTACTACTGCGTCGACAACCTGCCGCCGCACGTGCTGCCCGAGCTGGCCCGCTATCTGGCCGACGAAGGCCGGCAGCATCGGCTCGCGGTCGCGATCGACGCGCGCTCGAGCGCATCGCTCGACGAAATGCCCGGCCTGATCCGCGCGCTGTCGCGCGATCACGACGTGCGCGTGCTGTTCCTCAATGCAAGCACCCAGGCGCTGATCCAGCGCTTCTCCGAAACGCGCCGCCGCCATCCGCTGTCCGGCTCGCCGTCGCACGATGCCGACGTCGGCCTGCTGTCGTCGCTCGAGGAAGCGATCGAGCGCGAGCGCGAACTGGTCGCGCCGCTTGCCGAATTCGGCCACCAGATCGACACCAGCAACCTGCGCGCGAACGTGCTGCGCACCTGGGTCAAGCGCTTCATCGAGCAGAAGAACGACGCGCTGATGCTGATGTTCGAATCGTTCGGCTTCAAGCGCGGCGTGCCGCTCGACGCGGACCTGATGTTCGACGTGCGCGCGCTGCCGAACCCGTATTACGACCATGAGCTGCGCCCGCTCACCGGGCTCGACCAGCCGGTCATCGCGTTTCTCGACGCACTGCCGATCGTCCACCAGATGATCGACGACATCCATGCGTTTCTAACGAAATGGCTGCCGCACTTCCGCGAGGACAATCGCAGCTACCTGACCGTCGCCATCGGTTGCACCGGCGGCCAGCATCGCTCGGTCTTCATCGCGGAAACGCTCGCCTCGCGCCTCGCGAACCAGGCGAACGTGATCGTGCGGCATCGTGACGCGCCGGTGGATGTCGGCGCGTCGTCGCGGCTCGTGACCGAGGTCGAAAGACCGTAGCGACGCCGCTTCCCCGTCAGCGCGCCATGTCCTCTCTCTCTACCACCCTGCTCGACCTGCCGCTGTTTCCGCTGCATACGGTGCTGTTTCCGGGGGGCGTGCTGCCGCTCAAGGTGTTCGAGGCGCGCTATCTCGACATGTCGCGCGCGTGTCTGCGCGACAACGCGCCATTCGGCGTCTGCCTGCTGAAAAGCGGGCCGGAGGTCGCGCAGGAAGGCGCGGTGTCGGTGCCGGAAACGATCGGCTGCATGGCGCGCATCGTCGAATGCGACACCGGCGAATTCGGGATGCTGTTCCTGCAGGCTATCGGCACGCAGCGCTTCGAGCTGCTGTCGTATCGCGTCGAGGCGAACGGGCTGCTCGTCGGCATCGCGGAGCCGCTGCCCGACGACATCCCGCTCGAGGGCGAGCAGGCGCTCGCGCAGTTCGGCGCGTGCGCCGAGGTACTGGAGCGCATCATCGAAGCGCTGAAGCAGAAGAACGAGCCCGACAAGCTGCCGTTCTGCGAGCCGTTCCGGCTCGACGATCCGAGCTGGGTGTCGAACCGTCTCGCCGAACTGCTGCCGCTCGACCTGCGTGCGCGGCAGAAGCTGATGGAGTTTCCCGACGTCGGCGCGCGCATCGACGCCGTGCATCACGTGCTGAACCGGCACGGCTGGCTCTGAGCGCCGCACCGGCCGCGCGCGTTACAGCAGCGACCCGCTCAGCGCATCGAGCAGCTTGCGCACCGGCGCGGGCACGCCGTACGCGTCGAGTCCGCTCAGCGGCACCCATGCCGTCTGCGCATCCTGCGCGACGCATTCGCCGCCGCCGTTCCCCATCTCGCTCAAGCGCGGCTCGATCTCGAGCTTGAAATGCGTGAACGTGTGCGTCAGCGGCGCGAGCGGCACCGGGCCGCCGCCGCCGAAACCGCGCGCGCGATCGGCGAGCGCGGCATCGCCGTCGGCTTCCGGCAGGCTCCACAGCCCGCCCCAGATGCCCGCCGGCGGGCGCCGCTCGAGCAGCACCGCATCGCCGTCGCGCAGCACCAGCATCCAGGTCTTGCGCGTCGGCACCTTCTTCTTCGGCCGAGCGGCCGGCAATTCGCGCTGCCGGCCGGTGGACTGCGCGACGCAATCCCCCGCGAACGGGCAACGTGCGCAATCCGGCTTGCCGCGCACGCACAACGTCGCGCCGAGATCCATCAGCCCCTGCGTGTATGCGCTCACGTCGGCCGCGTTCGCTGCATCGGGCAGCAACGATTCGGCCAGCGCCCACATGTCGTTTTCGACGCGCTTCTCGCCCGGAAAACCTTCGACGCCGAACACCCGCGCAAGCACGCGCTTCACGTTGCCGTCGAGGATCGTCGCGTGCGCGCCGAACGCGAACGACGCGATCGCCGCGGCGGTCGAGCGGCCGATGCCGGGCAGTTCGGCGAGCCCGTCCGGCGTCGACGGAAACGCGCCGCCGTGCTCGGCCGCCACGACCTGCGCGCAGCGGTGCAGGTTGCGCGCGCGCGAGTAGTAGCCGAGGCCCGCCCATAGCGCCATCACGTCGTCGATCGGCGCGGCCGCGAGCGCGGCGACGTCCGGAAAGCGTTCGAGAAAGCGCAGGTAATAAGGCACGACGGTCGATACCTGGGTTTGCTGCAGCATGATTTCCGACAGCCAGATGCGGTACGGGTCGCGCGTGTTCTGCCACGGCAGGTCGTGGCGCCCGTGCGTGCGCTGCCACGCGATCAGGCGCGTGGCGAACGTGCGGTGCAGCGGTGTGACGGGAAAGGGAGCGGGGGCGGTACGAGGCGGCTTCAAGATGGCAAGTGGGTGGCGAAAGGTTTCAACGCTGGCACGTCGGGCAATAGTAGGTCGAGCGCTGGCCCTGCACGATCTGCCGGATCGGCGTGCCGCATACGCGGCAAGGCTGGCCCGCGCGATCATAGACGAGGCAGTCGAGCTGGAAGTAACCGCTCTCGCCGTTGCTGCCGACGAAATCGCGCAGCGTGCTGCCGCCGCGCTCGATCGCGTCGGCGAGCGTCGCGCGCACCGCATCCGCAAGCCGCTCGTAGCGCGGCAGCGATACCTTGCCGGCGGCGGTGGTCGGCCGGATGCCGGCGCGGAACAGGCTCTCCGATGCATAGATGTTGCCGACGCCGACGACGATGTCGCCGGCCAGCAGCGCCTGCTTCACTGCCACCGTGCGCCCGCGCGTGCGCGCATGGAGCAGCGCGCCGGTGAACGCCGGCGAGAACGGCTCGACGCCGAGGCTCGCGAGCAGCGGGTGCGCATGCACGTCGCCGGCCTCGCGCGGATGCCACAGCACGGCGCCGAAGCGGCGCGGATCGCGAAAGCGCAGCACGAATTCGTCGAAGATCCAGTCGATGTGGTCATGCTTCGCCGCGGCGGGCGGCGTGCCTGCCGTCGGCAGCACGCGCAGCGTGCCGGTCATGCCGAGATGCACGATGAACCAGCCGGCGTCGACTTCGAACAGCAGGTACTTGCCGCGCCGCTCGACACCGAGCACCTCGCGCGCGCGCAATTGCTCGGCGAGCCCGGCCGGCACCGGCCAGCGCAGCATCGCGGTGCGCACGTCGACACGCTCGACGCGGCGGCCGGCGACAAAGGGTTCGATACCCCGGCGGGTGACTTCGACTTCTGGCAACTCTGGCATGTTCTGCGGGTCTCAATGCGGACAGACACGATCGTGCGTGTATTGTAGCGAGCGCGTTACAATCGGCTGAAACATCGAACGGATTTCCATGACCCTGCCCTCGAAGCTGCTTCAGAAGCGCCCTGCCGCCGCACGCGGCTGGCGCGCGCTCCCGGTCCGCCGTGCGCTTGGCGCCGCGCTGATCGCCGCATGGACCCTCACCGCGCTGCCGGCCCATGCGCAGGATCCTGCGCCGGACGACGCCGCGCAGCAGGGTGCGTTCGATCATGTGCTGCCGGACGAGAAAAAGGATCTCCCGAACCTCGCGTTGACGAGCCAGATCGTCTACCAGGTGCTCGCCGCCGAGGTCGCGCTGCAACGCAACCAGCCCGCGCCGGCCTACCAGACCTATCTCGCGCTCGCGCGCGACACGCGCGATCCGCGCATGGCGCAGCGCGCGACCGAAATCGCGCTCGCCGCACAGAGCCCGGCCGACGCGCTGTCGGCCGCGAATTTGTGGCGGCAGTATGCGCCCGATTCGAACCGCGCGTCGCAGGTCGATGCCGCGCTGCTGGTGCTGGCCGGCAAGCCGGCCGACGCGCAGCCGATGCTCGCGCGCGAGCTTGCCCGCGCGACCGGCGAAACGCGGGGCCCCGCGATCCTCGCGCTGCAGGCGCTGCTCGCGCGCGGCCCCGATCGCGTCGGCGGCCTCGCGGTGCTGAAGGACATGCTGAAGAACGACATGGGCCGCCCCGAGGCGCAGCTCGCGGTCGCTCGCCAGCAGCTCGCCGTCGACGACAAGGACGGCGCCGCGCAGTCGCTCAAGCAGGCGCTGCAGATCCGCCCGGATTACCTGCCCGCGGCGCTGATGCTGTCGCAGATGGGGCCCGCTGAGCGCGCGGCCGGCATCGTGTCGTTCGAGAAATACGTTCAGCAGCATCCGAAGTCGCGCGACGCGCGGCTCGCGCTGTCGCAGCTCTATCTCGCCGACGACCGCCTCGACGACGCGCAGAAGCAGTTCGAGACGATGCGCAAGCTCGACGCGAAGGATCCGACGCCGCTGATGGCGCTTGCGCTGATCAAGATTCAGCAGAAGAAACTCGACGACGCGACGGGCTACCTGAAGCAGTACGTGCAGCTCGGCGAGAAGCAGCCGAATGCCGACGTCGGCCAGGGCTACATCTACCTCGCGCAGATCGCGATCGACCAGGGCAACGACGCGGTTGCGTCGCAATGGCTCGACAAGGTCGACCAGACGAGCCAGCACTACCTGCCCGCGCAGGTCACGCGCGCGCAGCTGCTGCAGAAACAGGGCAAGACCGACGAAGCGCGCAAGGTGCTCGACAACCTGCCGGTTTCCGACCCGCGCGATGCGGCCGTGATCGCGCGCACCGACGCGTCGATCCTGTTCACCGCGAAACGCTTCGGCGAAGCGGAGGCGCGCCTGTCGCGGGCGGTCGACGACTTCCCCGACGATCCGGACCTGCGCTACGACTACGCGATGGCGGCCGAGAAGACCGGCCACTACACGACGATGGAAAAGCAGCTGCGCGAACTGATCCGCACGCAGCCCGACAACCCGCAGGCATACAACGCGCTCGGCTATTCGCTCGCCGACCGCAACCAGCGCCTGCCGGAAGCCAGCAAGCTGATCGAGAAGGCGGTCGCGCTCGCACCGAACGACGCGTACATCATGGATAGCCTCGGCTGGGTGAAATTCCGGATGGGCGACTCGGCCGGCGCGACGAAGGTCCTGCGGCGCGCGTACGACCTGCAGCCGAACGCCGAAATCGGCGCGCATCTCGGCGAGGTGCTGTGGAAGAGCGGCGCGCAGGACGAGGCACGCACCGCGTGGCGCGCCGCGCAGAAGCTCGAGCCGGACAACGAGACGCTCGTGCAGACGCTCAAGCGCCTCCAGATCAACGGCCTCTGATGCGCATGTCCCCGACGTTTTCCCTGTCTTTCCGCGCGATGCGCGGCCTCACCACGGCCCTCGCGGCCGCCGCGGCGCTCGCGCTCGCCGGCTGCGCGAGCACCCCGCCGTCGGCAGGCGCTCCGTCGGGCGGCGTGCTGCAGACGAGTGCGGCGCACGCATATCACGGCCGCTTCGCGGTGCAGTACAGCGACCGCCTCGGCCGGCCGCAGAACGTGTATGGCAACTTCGACTGGCAAGAGCAAGGCGACGACGTGTCGCTCGAGCTGCGCAGCCCGCTCGGCCAGACGCTGGCGATCGTGAAGTCGTCGCCGCGGGCGGCCTCGCTCGAGCTGCCGAACCGCCAGCCGCAGTTTGCGCCGGACGTCGGCGAACTGATGCAGAACACGCTCGGCTTCGCGCTGCCGCTCGCCGGCCTGCGCTACTGGCTGCAGCCGACGCCCGCGCCCGCGACGCCGGCGCAGATGGTGCGCGACCCCGGCGACGGCACGCGCATCAAGCAGATTCGGCAGGACGGCTGGACGATCGATTACGTCGCCTACGCGGACGCGCCGGCCACCGGCGTCAAGCGCGTGAACCTCGTGCGCGCGACGCCGCCGCTCGACATCAAGCTCGTGCTCGACCAGTAAGCGCGCGCCTCCAACCCGATACGACACCAGCATGACCGATTCGACCCGCTCGCTGCGCAACTGCCTTGCGCCCGCGAAACTCAACCTGTTCCTGCACATCACCGGCCGCCGCCCGGACGGCTATCACGACCTGCAAAGCGTGTTCCAGCTGTTGAACTGGGGCGACACGCTGCACTTCACGCTGCGCGACGACGGCAAGGTCGCACGCGCGACCGACGTCCCGGGCGTGCCCGAGGAAAGCGATCTCGTCGTGCGTGCGGCCCGCCTCCTGAAAGCCCACTCGGGCACGGACGCAGGCGTCGACATCGAGATCGACAAGCAGCTGCCGATGGGCGCGGGCCTTGGCGGCGGCAGCTCCGACGCGGCGACGACGCTGCTCGCGCTGAACCGTCTGTGGGGGTTGAACCTGCCGCGCGCGGAATTGCAGACACTCGCCGTAAAACTCGGCGCCGACGTGCCTTTTTTTGTTTTTGGAAAAAATGCGTTCGCAGAGGGTATCGGAGAAGAATTAGCTGAGGTAGAATTGCCGACTCGCTGGTTCCTGGTTGTGACGCCGCGTGTTCATGTCCCGACTGCTGAAATTTTTTCAGATAAGTTGTTGACAAGAGATTCGAAGCCAGTCACAATTACGGACTTTCTTGCACAGCAAAGCAGCGACGCAGGATGGCCAGACAGCTTCGGCCGGAATGACATGCAGCAAGTTGTGACAAGTAAGTACGCGGAAGTTGCGCAGGCGGTCAAATGGTTGTATGATGTGACCCCCGCGAGGATGACCGGCTCTGGAGCAAGCGTGTTTGCAGCGTTTCGCAGCAAACAGGAAGCAGAAGCGGCGAAAGCCAAACTGCCCGCCGGTTGGAACGGCGCAGTTGCCGAGAGCCTGAACGAGCATCCGCTCTTCGCTTTCGCGTCATGAAGTTTTACTTTGCCGGACGTCCTACCGTCCGACAGAGTTGTCAGTTAAGTGTAGGGGAGTCGCCAAGTTGGTCAAGGCACCGGATTTTGATTCCGGCATGCGAGGGTTCGAGTCCTTCCTCCCCTGCCAAAAATTTTCCCGCATTTTCCCGCCCAAGCCCGAAGCAGGTGCATGATGAGCAGCCATGACGGCCTGATGGTTTTTACTGGCAACGCGAATCCCGCGCTTGCTCAGGAAGTCGTCAATATTCTTGGAATCCCCCTCGGCAAGGCAATGGTCAGCCGTTTCTCCGACGGCGAGATCCAGGTCGAGATCCAGGAAAACGTGCGCGGCAAGGACGTCTTCGTCCTGCAATCCACGTGCGCGCCGACCAACGACAACCTGATGGAACTGATGATCATGGTCGATGCGCTGAAGCGCGCATCCGCCGGCCGGATCACCGCAGCCATCCCCTACTTCGGTTACGCCCGCCAGGATCGCCGCCCGCGTTCGGCGCGCGTCGCAATCTCGGCGAAGATCGTCGCGAACATGCTGGAAATCGCCGGCGTCGAGCGGATCATCACGATGGATCTGCACGCCGACCAGATTCAGGGCTTCTTCGACATTCCGGTCGACAACATCTACGCAACGCCGATCCTGCTGGGCGACCTGCGCAAGCAGAACTACTCGGATCTGCTGGTCGTGTCGCCGGACGTCGGCGGCGTGGTCCGCGCCCGTGCACTGGCCAAGCAGCTCAACTGCGATCTCGCGATCATCGACAAGCGTCGCCCGAAGGCGAACGTCGCCGAAGTGATGAACATCATCGGTGAAGTCGAAGGCCGCACCTGCGTGATCATGGACGACATGGTCGACACCGCCGGCACGCTCTGCAAGGCAGCGCAAGTGCTGAAGGATCGCGGCGCGAAGCAGGTGTTCGCCTATGCGACGCACCCGGTGCTGTCGGGTGGCGCCGCCGAGCGCATCGCCGCGTCGGCGCTCGACGAACTCGTCGTCACCGACACGATCCCGCTGTCCGCCGAATCGCTCGGCTGCTCGAAGATCCGCTCGCTGACGAGCGCGAGCCTGCTGGCCGAGACGTTCTCGCGGATCCGCCGCGGCGATTCGGTGATGTCGCTGTTCGCGGAATCCTGACCGGATACCGTCAAGCAAAGCATGCGCGGAAAGCGAAGCGGCAACGCTTCGCTTTTTGCACAATCGGCCGGGACTCACGAAACCCCGGCCGTTCAATCGGGGGCCGCTCGACGGCCCCGTTTTACTGCCTGGTCGCGGGCAGCAAATGGAGAAACACATGAAAGTCGTCGCTTTCGAGCGCCAACTGCAAGGTACGGGTGCGAGCCGCCGCCTGCGTAACGCCGGTAAGACCACGGGTATCGTCTACGGTGGTGAAGCAGCTCCGCAAATGATCGAGCTCGATCACAACGCCCTGTGGCACGCGCTGAAGAAGGAAGCCTTCCACTCGTCGATCCTCGACCTCGAAGTGGCCGGCGCATCGCAGCAAGTCCTGCTGCGTGACGTTCAGTACCACCCGTTCAAGCAACTCGTGCTGCACGTGGACTTCCAGCGCGTCGACGCGAAGAAGAAGCTGCACACCAAGGTGCCGGTTCACTTCGTGAACGCGGAAACGAGCCCGGCCGTGAAGCTGTCGAGCGCCATCATCGCGCACGTCGTGACGGAAATCGAAGTCGAGTGCCTGCCGGCCGACCTGCCGGAATTCGTCGAAATCGATCTGGCGAAGATCGAAGCAGGCCAGTCGCTCCACGCGAAGGACGTCGTGCTGCCGAAGGGCGTTGCGCTGACGTCACACGTCGAAGCTGAAAACCCGGTCGTCGCGTCGGCAGCCCTGCCGGCTGGCGCCGTGGCGGACGCGGCAGAAGGCGAAACGCCGGCTGCCTAAGCGCCCCTCGATCCGTTTTCCGAAACGGTCGACGCAACCCGCCGCGGCTTGCCCGGCGGGTTTTTCTTTTTTGCGCCCAGGCGGCCCGCCGCCGCCATCGAAACGTCATGATCAAACTGATCGTCGGCCTCGGCAATCCCGGGGCGGAATACACCGCGACGCGCCACAACGCCGGCTTCTGGCTGATCGACCAGCTGGCCCGCGAAGCAGGCGCCACGCTGCGCGACGAGCGCCGCTTCCACGGCTTCTACGCGAAAGCCCGCCTGCACGGCGAGGAAGTCCACCTGCTCGAGCCGCAGACGTACATGAACCGCTCCGGCCAGTCGGTCGTCGCGCTCGCGCAATTCTTCAAGATCCTGCCCGATCAGATCCTCGTCGCGCACGACGAGCTCGACCTGCCGCCCGGCACCGTCAAGCTGAAGCGCGGCGGTGGCAGCGGCGGCCACAACGGCCTGAAGGACATTTCCGCGCACCTGTCGTCGCAGCAATACTGGCGGCTGCGGATCGGCATCGGCCATCCGCGCGACCTGATCCCCGAAAGCGCGCGCGCCGGCGCGAAACCGGATGTCGCGAACTTCGTGCTGAAGCCGCCGCGCCGCGAGGAGCAGGACGTGATCGACGCATCGATCGAACGCGCACTCGCCGTGATGCCGATGGTCGTCAAGGGCGAGCTCGACCGCGCGACGATGCTGCTGCATCGCAACGGCTGACCCGCTTCCGGATGCGCGGCCGCACTGCGCCGCGCGTGACCGGGAAGCCGCACCACGTGGCCCGCATGAGGTAATCTCGATGTTTTACCTGTCAGGAGCCACGCGGTGAGCCGTTACTGGAGCGACGTCGTTCAGCAACTCGTGCCTTACGTGGCGGGCGAACAGCCCGCGCTCGCGCACCCGCTCAAGCTGAACACCAACGAGAATCCCTATCCGCCGTCGCCGCGCGTCGTCGCGGCGATCGCGCACGAACTCGGCGAGGCCGGCGATTCGCTGCGCCGCTATCCGGATCCGCTCGCGCGCCAGCTGCGCGAGACGGTCGCCGCCCATCACGGGCTGTCGCCCGACCAGGTGTTCGTCGGCAACGGCTCCGACGAAGTGCTTGCCCACACGTTCCAGGCGCTGCTCAAGCACGACCGGCCGCTGCGCTTCCCCGACACCACGTACAGCTTCTACCCGACCTATGCGCGGCTGTACGGCGTCGCATACCAGGCGCTGCCGCTCGCCGACGATTTCTCGATCCGCGTCGACGACTATCTCGGCGATGCGGGCTGCGTGCTGTTTCCGAACCCGAACGCGCCGACCGGCCGCGCGCTGCCGCTCGCGGATGTCGAGCGGATCGCCGCCGCGAACCCGTCGTCGGCGGTCGTGATCGACGAGGCCTACGTGGATTTCGGCGCGCAGTCGGCCATTTCGCTGATCGACCGCTACCCGAACCTGCTCGTCGTGCACACGACGTCGAAGGCCCGCTCGCTCGCCGGGATGCGGGTTGGCTTCGCATTCGGCCATGTCGATCTGATCGACGCGCTGAACCGCGTGAAGGACAGCTTCAACTCGTATCCGCTCGACCGTCTCGCGCAGGTCGCCGCGCGCGCGGCCTACGAAGACGACGCCTACTTCGACGCGACCTGCCGGCGCGTGATCGACAGCCGCGCGCGGCTCACGCGGGCGCTGGAAGAACTGGGGTTCGATGTCGTGCCGTCGGCCGCGAATTTCGTGTTCGCGCGCCATCCGGCGCATGACGCCGCCACGCTGTCGGCGCGGCTGAAGGAACGGGAGATTTTCGTGCGGCACTTCAAGCTGCCGCGGATCGACCAGCATCTGCGCATCACCGTCGGCACCGATGCCGAGTGCGACGCGTTCGTCGCGGCGCTGCGCGACCTGCTGGGCTGAACAGGCGGGAACGGCCCGGGCGGCTCGAGCCGCCCGGCCCTTTATGACGTCACGACGCGTCGTCGCCCTTTGCGGCGACCAACACGTGGTACTTCTCCATCAACTGCGCGTGCGTTTCCGCGTGCTGCGGATCGCGCGGAATGCATTCGACCGGGCACACCTGCTGGCACTGCGGTTCGTCGAAATGGCCGACGCATTCGGTGCACTTGCCGGGGTCGATCACATAGATTTCCGGGCCCATCGAAATTGCGCCGTTCGGGCACTCAGGCTCGCACACATCGCAATTGATGCACTCGTCGGTAATCATCAAAGCCATACTGATCTCACTTCATCGGGCCCGTGGCCGGCTTCCCGGGGAAACCGGCCGGCACTGCATTACGCGACCGGGCCCGGGCCCATCGCGGCCACTTTTTCCGTCAGCCACTTCTCGACCGACGGGAATACGAATTTGCTCACATCTCCGCCCAACTGGGCGATTTCGCGCACGATCGTCCCGGAAATGAACTGGTACTGATCGGACGGCGTCATGAACATCGTCTCGACGTCCGGCAGCAGGTAGCGGTTCATCCCCGCCATCTGGAACTCGTATTCGAAATCGGACACCGCGCGCAGGCCACGCACGATCACCCGCGCGTTGTTGGTGCGGACGAAATCCTTCAAGAGGCCGGTGAAGCCCATCACCTTCACGTTCGGATAATGGCCGAGCACCTCGTTCGCAATCTCCAGACGTTCTTCGAGCGAGAAGAACGGCTTCTTCGCGCGGCTGTCGGCAACGCCGACCACCAGCGTATCAAAAATGCTCGACGCACGCCGCACGAGGTCTTCGTGGCCACGCGTCAGCGGATCGAACGTACCCGGATACACGGCGACTACCATGTCGCTCCTCCTGTCATCAAGCAAATGGGGGCGCAGCCGTGCGACACGCACGCCACTGCCGAGCTGGACGCGCGTCGCCATGCCGGCGCGGCGCCTCGTTGGGAACGCGCATTATTCATCATTTTCGCGTCGCAGCAAATGATAGTGGACCGCACCGGCCTTGCCATGCTTCACGACCTGCCAGCCGGCGAGTGCGTCGTGCGCGGCCGGGTCGAGCACGTCGCCCGTTTCGACGTAGAGCGCGCCGCCCGGCGCGACGAGCGGCGCGGTGAGCGCGATCGCGCGCGCCAGCACGGCCGCGTCGCCGAACGGGGGATCGAGGAACACAACGTCGAACGCGCCCGGCGTGAGGCCGGCCGCCAGCCGCAGCGCATCGGCCTCGGCGACTTCGACGGCGCGCGCGCCGAGCTTGTCCTTGATCGCGCGCAGCTGCTGCGCGGCGCGCGGATGGCGCTCGACCATCACGACGTTCGCCGCGCCGCGCGACGCGGCTTCGAAGCCGAGCGCGCCGGTGCCGGCGAACAGGTCGAGGCAGCGCTGCCCGTCGAGATCCTGGCCGAGCCAGTTGAACAGCGTCTCGCGCACGCGGTCGGGCGTCGGACGCAGGCCGTCGAGGTCGAGCACCGCGAGCGGCGTGCGTTTCCAGTCGCCGCCGATGATGCGGACGGCGTGCGGCTTGCCGCGGCTGGTGGAGGCCGCTGGGCGGCCGGAGGATGAACGGGACATACGGAAGGAATATCGACGACGGAGGATCGGGCGCGCACGGGGCGCGCCGCCGGACAGGCGCACGTTACCACAGCGGCGGCGCGTGCTGCCGCGAGCGCCGCGCTGCGCCTGATAAAATGCCCGGTTTCGGCTGTCGCGCGCGCGGCGGCCCGCACGCAGTCCACGCCGCCAGCGGCGACGGCCTGCCCTCTTCCCGACGCCAGATCATGTTCAGTTTCTTCAAACGATTCAAGAAAACGCAGGAGCCGACTCCCGCGGAATCGCCGTCGGCCGCCGAGCCGCTGCCGGATGCGCAGCCCGCGTCCGCGCCGGCCGATGTGCCTGCCGCGAGCACGCCGCAGCCGGTTGCGCAGCCGCCCGCCCCCGCGCAACCGGCCGCGCCGGCCGTCGTGATGACGGTCACGTCGGCCCAGAACGGCCGCGACGAAGTCGTCGAGACGGTCGAGATCGTCCCGCCGCCCGTGCAGGACGCCGGCGCGAAGAAATCGTGGCTCGCGCGCCTGAAGTCCGGGCTCGCGAAGACCGGCTCGAACATCACCGGCGTGTTCGTCAACACGAAAATCGACGAGGACCTCTACGAGGAGCTCGAAACCGCGCTGCTGATGTCCGACGCCGGCGTCGACGCGACCGAATACCTGCTCGGCGCGCTGCGCGAGAAGGTGCGCGCCGGCCGGCTCACCGACCCGCAGCAGGTCAAGGTCGCGCTGCGCGACCTGCTCGTCGAGCTGCTGCAGCCGCTCGAGAAATCGCTGATGCTCGGCCGCGCGCAGCCGCTCGTGATGATGATCGCGGGCGTCAACGGCGCCGGCAAGACGACCAGCATCGGCAAGCTGGCCAAGCACCTGCAGAGCTTCGACCAGTCGGTGCTGCTGGCCGCCGGCGACACGTTCCGCGCGGCCGCGCGCGAGCAGCTGACGATCTGGGGCGAGCGCAACAACGTGACGGTCGTGCAGCAGGAAAGCGGCGATCCGGCCGCGGTGATCTTCGACGCGGTCAGCGCCGCGCGGGCGCGCGGCATCGACGTGATGATGGCCGACACGGCCGGCCGCCTGCCGACGCAGCTGCACCTGATGGAAGAGCTGAAGAAGGTGAAGCGCGTGATCTCGAAGGCGCACGACGGCGCGCCGCACGAGGTGCTGCTCGTGATCGACGCGAACACGGGCCAGAACGCGCTCACGCAGGTGAAGGCGTTCGACGACGCGCTCGGCCTGACCGGCCTCATCGTCACGAAGCTCGACGGCACCGCGAAGGGCGGCATCCTGGCCGCGATCGCGCGGCAGCGCCCGGTGCCGGTCTACTTCATCGGCGTCGGCGAGAAGGTCGAGGACCTGCAGCCGTTCAGCGCGGAGGAATTCGCGGACGCGCTGCTCGGCTGAACGCCGCGCGACATCGTCCCGCACCGAGGGCGCCGCTCAGATGACGGCGCCCTTTTTCATGCGCGCGCGGCGCGCATCACTCCGCGTCGGGCTGCGCGCCCGGCGCGGCCGCCTTGAACGCGTCGAGCGTCGTCGCGTGGTCGTAGATGCGCTGGATCGTCGGAAAACCCGACGTGTCGATCGAGAAGCGGTTCGCGTTGAACACCTGCGGCACGAGGCAGATGTCGGCGAGCGTCGGCGTATCGCCCAAGCACAGCCGGCCGGTGCGCGGATCGTTCGCGAGGCGCGCCTCGAGCGTGCCGAAGCCCGTCTCGATCCAGTGCCGGTACCAGTCGTTCTTCGCCTCTTCCGGCACTTGCAGCATGTGCTTCAGGTATTTCAGCACGCGCAGGTTGTTCAGCGGGTGGATCTCGCACGCGATCTGCAGCGCGATCGCCCGCACGTAGGCGCGGTCGGCCGGCTGCTTCGGCAGCAGCGCCGGCTCGGGATGCGTTTCCTCGAGATACTCGATGATCGCGAGCGACTGCTGCAGCTCGACGTCGCCGTCGATCAGCGTCGGTACGAGCGCATCCGGATTCAGCGCACGATAGTCGTCCTTCAGTTGCTGGCCGCCGTCGCGCAGCAGGTGCACCGGCACGTAGTCGAACGGCAGCTGCTTCAGGTTCAGGGCGATCCGCACGCGGTACGACGCGGAACTGCGGAAATAGCTGTAAAGCTTCATCGGATGTCTCTCGTTGTCTCGTGATCGGCCGGCGAATGCGTGGCGGGCGTCGCGCGCCGGGCCGGCCGCCGGGGCCCGTGCGCGCATGGCCGGGCCCATGAGTGTAGCGCGCCGCGACGCATCCGCGCGCTTGCCAGAACCGCTCAAATGCGATACTCAAGGGGTTCCTCACATCACTTCCGCGCGGCCCCGACGCCGGCCGCCCCGACACGCTTCGATGACCCCTTCCCACGATCCCGCCGCCCACGCGACCGAACCGTTCCACTGCGCCCGCTTCATCAAGGAAATCGGGCGCGGCCCGCACGGCGCGCGCGCGCTGTCCGCCGAGGACACGTTCGAGCTGTATCGCGCGATGCTCGACGCGCGCGTGTCGGACCTCGAACTCGGCGCGATCCTGATCGCGTATCGCCTGAAGGGCGAGAGCGCCGACGAGCTGGCCGCGATGCTGGCCGCCGCGCACGCGTCGTTCGAGCCCGTGCACGTGCGCGACAGCGCGTTTCGCCCGGTGTCGATCCCGAGCTACAACGGCGCGCGCAAGCAGGCGAACCTCGTGCCGCTGCTCGCGCTCCTGCTCGCGCGCGAAGGCGTGCCGGTGCTCGTGCATGGCGTGACGCGCGACCCGGGCCGCGTGACGAGCGCCGAGATCTTCGCGGCGCTGTCGATCGCGCCGTCGGCGTCGCACGACGCGATCGAGGACATGCTCGCCGAACACCGCGTCGCGTTCGCGCCGATCGACGCGCTCGCGCCGCGGCTCGCGCGCCTGCTGGCGATGCGCGGCGTGCTCGGCGTGCGCAACTCGACGCATACGCTGGTGAAGATCCTGCAGCCGTTCGCGGCCGCGGGCCTGCGGCTCGTCAACTACACGCATCCGCCGTACCGCGACAGCCTCGCGCAGCTGTTCCGCGACCATCCGGCCGCCGCGCGCGGCGGCGCGCTGCTCGCGCGCGGCACCGAGGGCGAGGCCGTTGCCGACACGCGCCGGCAAGTGCAGGTCGACTGGCTGCACGACGGCGCATGCGACACGCTGATCGAGGCCGAGCGCGCGTCGGCCGACGCGCCGCCGGTCGCGCTGCCGGAATCTCGCGATGCGGCGACCACGGCCGCATGGACCGACGCGGTGCTGCGCGGCGAGATTCCGGTGCCGGAGACGGTCGCGCGACAGGTCGAGACGATCGTGCGCATCGTCCGCGTCGACGCGTGAGCCCGCGCCGGCGCGGCGTGCCATCGACATGTGGCCACGCGCCGCCGGCCCGTCCGACACCCCGCATTTGACACGCGCACGCATCCTGGCATAGAGTTGTCGCCATGCGTTCCTTTCCGAACCCCCTCCGAATTACCTCCGGCCGCCTAGCGCGGCCGCTATCGCTACGACTAGCCTAAGGCTGTCGTAGCGCCGTGTGCTGTCCGCACGGTCCCTCCCAGCAGTTCCTCGCAGTACCCCTCTCGCAGTTTTTACAACCGAAGTCGTCAGCATTCGTCCGTCTATCCGTCGGCCGATTCGCGAAGATCATCCGCATCCGCAGCGCACTCAGGCGCCACGGTGCGAGGCAGCGTCAACCGTCGCGCATGCCGCCCGTCTTCGCTCGCGACTTGAGACCCGAGGTCAAGAAGATGAAGCGCAACCCGCAAGACAAGTACCGTCCGTTCGAGCCCGTCCGCATCAACGGCCGCCGCTGGCCGACCCGCACGATCGAGCGTGCGCCGATCTGGATGAGCACCGACCTGCGCGACGGCAACCAGTCGCTGATCGAGCCGATGAGCATCGAGCAGAAGCTCGAGTTCTTCGAGATGCTCGTCGCGATCGGCTTCAAGGAGATCGAAGTCGGTTTTCCGTCGGGGTCGCAAACCGACTTCGATTTCGTCCGCAAGCTGATCGACGAGAAGCGCATTCCCGACGACGTGACGATCGAAGTGCTCGTGCAGTCGCGCGACGACCTGATCGCCCGCACGTTCGACGCGCTCGAAGGCGTGCCGCGCGCGATCGTGCACCTGTACAACGCGATCTGCCCGTCGTTCCGCCGCATCGTGTTCGGGATGTCGAAGGACGACGTGAAGGCGCTCGCGGTCGACGGCACGCGGCGCATCAAGGAACACGCGGCCGCGCGCCCGGACACGCACTGGACCTTCCAGTACTCGCCGGAAACCTTCAGCATGACCGAGCTGTCGTTCGCGCGCGAGGTGTGCGACGCGGTCGCGCAGACCTGGCGGCCGACCCGCGAGCACAAGATGATCGTCAACCTGCCGGCGACCGTCGAAGCGGCCACGCCGAACGTGTTCGCCGACCAGATCGAATGGATGGACCGCAACCTCGGCTATCGCGACAGCATCGTGCTGTCCGTGCATCCGCACAACGACCGCGGCACCGCGGTCGCCGCCGCCGAGCTCGCGCTGCTCGCGGGCGCCGACCGCATCGAAGGCTGCCTGTTCGGCAACGGCGAGCGCACCGGCAACGTCGACCTCGTCACGCTCGCGCTCAATCTCTACACGCAGGGTATCGACCCGGGCCTCGACTTCTCCGACATCGATGCGGTGCGCCGCGTCGTCGAGCGCTGCAACCAGATTCCCGTGCATCCGCGCCATCCGTACGCGGGCGACCTCGTGTTCACCGCGTTCTCGGGCTCGCACCAGGACGCGATCCGCAAGGGCTTCGCGCAGCAGCGCCCCGACGCGATCTGGGAAGTGCCGTACCTGCCGATCGATCCCGCCGATCTCGGCCGCAGCTACGACGCGGTGATCCGCGTGAACAGCCAGTCCGGCAAGGGCGGCGCGACGTACCTGCTCGAGCGCGGCATGGGTTTCACGCCGCCGCGCCGCGTGCAGATCGAGTTCAGCCACGCGGTGCAGACGCTCGCCGACGCGTCCGGCGAGGAAGTGACGGGCGACGCGATCTGCGCGCTGTTCTCCCGCGAATTCTTCGAGACCGACGGCCCCGCCGCGCGCAGCGGCAGCGGCGCGCGCTGGCAGAACCGCGAGATCGGCGGCGCGAGCGCGGCCGATGCGGCGCCGGAACACGCGGCACGGCATGCGGCAGCCGCCTTCGCGGCCGCGGCGCGCGTCGCGATCGAGGTCGGCTCGTGCGAACACGCACGCACGTCGGACGGGCGCATCGCGGTATCGGTCGGCTGCCGGGTCGGCGATGCGCCGCTGCGGCATGGCGTCGGCGTGCACGCGGATGCGGCGGCCGCCGCGCTCGACGCGGTGGTCAGCGCGATCAACCGCTCGGCATGGCATTGCGCCGACCGCCGCGCGGCGGCGTGACGGTGCGCGTCAAGGTTTGAAGAGGGGCAGGCAAAGGGTGCAGGACCACCCGCGCAGCAGGCGATCCGTGCTGCACGGGAAATGAAGAAGCGGCCCAGAAGGCCGCTTCGGACGAGACACGAAAAGGAGCGCCACGCGCGTTCATGTCTCGGTCGCGCACCGCGTCGCCTGCCACGCGAGCAGACGCCAGCGCCCCTGCTCCTGCGCCTGCACGGCGGTGTACGCAATCGGAAACACGAGCCCGCCGTTGTTCGTTTCCATCTCGATCAGCGCCCGACCGGTGACGAGACAGGTCTCGTCGCCGACGGGCAGCACGTCCTGCGACTGGATTTCGATCTGACGATAGCGGCGGCGGCCGGCGGCGATCGCATCGATGAACTGCTGCTTGGTTTCCCGTTTGCCGTTGGTGTGCACGTAGAACACCTTGTCCGACAGCAGCGCGTCGAGCGCCTCGCCGTCGCCGTCCACCATCGCCCGGAACCGATCGCGCTCGAGCGCGCGGATCGCATCGACCACCTTCGCCATCGCCATACTCCTCGGCAACGCGCCCGCCGTGCGCGGGCGTACGGATCAGAAGTTGTACTGCAAGTAGAGCTGGTGGAAATTTATACCAGGATTCGGCTCTTTGATACCCGCGTTAGACACATGTTGAAAACGGTAGCCGACCTGATACTGTTGCCGTTGCCCGAACTGCAGGCCGACGCCGCCCATGGAGGCGAACTGGAATGCGGTCGACACCGAGAAATCCGTCGCTATGGTCGGATGCGACAGGAAGCGCACCCCCGCGCCGGCTTCCACGTACGGGCGGACCGCGCCGGCGCTCTTGATGAAGCGGATCACCGGCGTCGCGCCGACTTCCCAGATGCTCGTGTGAATATTGCCGTTCGTATGCCAGTAGCCGACGTGGCCTTCCGCCACGAACGCAAAGTGCCAGCCGCCGATCTCCCACCACGTCCAGCCCGGATCCCAGACCACGCCGAGGTCGCCCTTGTCGATGCTGTGGCGATCCGAGAATCCGCCCCCTGCCTGGATCCCCCACCGATCCGCAAACGCTGCGCCGGAACCGCCCAGCAATGACGCTGCCAGGACCGTGTGCAACGCAAGCCGGCAAGCCCGCCGACCGTTGTCGTTCTTATTGTTCATCTGACACCCCAACTTTGTAGGTTGAATGGAGTCTGCCACCGGAGGGCCGGACTCGAGCGAACAGAATGGTATGGTAAAGGACTTTTTCGATCGGCATCACAAAGCGAAATGGTTTGCTTCCAAAACTACAAAAATCGGAATCGTCTGCTTAATCTCCTAAAAAACAACGGGTTACGGAACTTGCCCGGATTCGAGTGGTCGCACCTAAAGCTATCGATCTCGCAACTTTGATAGGAAAAGCGGGAACTCCAAAGCCCGCACCCCCTCTAAGGAATTAGCACTCAATTGGCTGGAGTGCTAAGATTGACCGCGGAATCATCCGAGACCGGGGTTCATCCCTGATTCCAAAGGAGTTTTCTTAAGTGAGCAACGCACTGACCCTTCCGAACACCCTGAGCCCGGCGTCTGCTAAGGCCGAATCGGCAGGCTCGCTGGCGCTCGCAACCTATTCGATGTTGCCTGGCCAGCTGGGCAACATCGACGCCTATATCCAGGCAGTCAATCGTATCCCGTTGCTGACGGCCGAGGAAGAACGCCAGTACGCAACCGAATTCCGCGAGCAGAACAACCTCGACTCGGCCCGCCGCCTCGTGCTGTCGCACCTGCGGCTCGTCGTGTCGATCGCGCGCAACTATCTCGGCTACGGCCTGCCGCACGGCGACCTGATCCAGGAAGGCAACATCGGCCTGATGAAGGCCGTGAAGCGCTTCGATCCGGCGCAGAACGTGCGTCTCGTGTCCTACGCGATCCACTGGATCAAGGCCGAGATCCACGAGTACATCCTGCGCAACTGGCGCATGGTGAAGGTCGCGACGACGAAGGCGCAGCGCAAGCTGTTCTTCAACCTGCGCAGCCACAAGAAGAGCATGCAGGCGATGACGCCCGAGGAGATCGACGGCCTCGCGCAGGAGCTCAACGTCAAGCGCGAAGACGTGACCGAGATGGAAACCCGTCTGTCGGGCGGCGACATCGCGCTCGAAGGGCAGGTCGAGGACGGCGAGGAAAGCTTCGCGCCGATCGCGTATCTCGCCGATTCGCACAACGAGCCGACCGCCGTGCTCGCCGCGCGTCAGCGCGACATGCTGCAGACGGACGGCATCGCGCAGGCGCTCGACGCGCTGGACGCGCGCAGCCGCCGCATCATCGAGGCGCGCTGGCTGCACGTCGACGACGACGGCTCGGGCGGCTCGACGCTGCACGACCTCGCCGCCGAATTCGGCGTGTCGGCGGAACGCATCCGCCAGATCGAAGCAAGCGCGATGAAGAAAATGCGCACGGCGCTCGCCGAATACGCGTAAATCCCGCCGATTCAAAATCGCTTCGTCAAAAACCGCTGCCCCTCCGGCAGCGGTTTTTTTCGTCCATAAATTGACCAATTCAATCGGGTATTCACCAAAACGACGCCTGTTCCGCCGATGCTTGATCCAGCTCAAGTTTCGACGAACCCTTCGCGACGGTCCGCCGCAGCGTGGCACTCGGCACGCCGCGGGCGCCCTCTTAAAATTGATACGTCAGGCGCAACAGGATTAGATACTGCTTAATAGCCGTCACCAATCCGACGTAGAGTCGCCCCAAACCTGCTTCAAATCGTTTCAGGATAATGGCCTTGATCTCGATCAATAAAGAGCCAGCCACCAGCGCCACCGGCTGGCGCGGCCGCATCGTCGCGTGGGCACGGGGCCCCACGCTCGCGCGCGACATCACCATCGTGCTGGTCATCAAGCTGGTCCTGCTGATCGCACTCAAATACGCATTCTTCAATCATCCGCAGGCCAAGCACATGTCGCTGCCGCCTGCCGCCGTCGCCGAGAAGCTGCTCTCGGTGCCGGCGCCCGCCTCTACCGAGGGAGACCACCATGATAAGTAGCGAAGTCGTCGATCTGTCACGTCTGCAGTTCGGCATCACGGCGCTCTACCACTTCCTGTTCGTGCCGCTGACCCTCGGTCTGTCCTGGCTGCTCGTGATCATGGAAGCGGTGTACGTGATGACCGGCAAGCAGGTCTACAAGGACATGACCCAGTTCTGGGGCAAGCTGTTCGGCATTAACTTTGCAATGGGCGTGACCACCGGCATCACGCTCGAATTCCAGTTCGGCACGAACTGGTCGTACTACTCGCACTATGTGGGCGACATCTTCGGGGTGCCGCTCGCCGTCGAAGGCCTGATGGCGTTCTTCCTCGAATCGACGTTCGTCGGCCTGTTCTTCTTCGGCTGGAACCGCCTGTCGAAGGTCAAGCACCTGATGGTCACGTTCCTCGTCGCGCTCGGCTCGAACCTGTCCGCGTTGTGGATCCTCGTCGCGAACGGCTGGATGAACAACCCGGTCGGCGCCGAGTTCAACTACCAGACGATGCGCATGGAGTTGACGAACCTGTTCGACGTGCTGTTCAATCCGGTCGCCCAGGTGAAGTTCGTGCACACCGTGTCGGCCGGCTACGTGACGGCCGCGATGTTCGTGCTCGGCGTGTCGTCGTGGTACCTGCTGAAGAAGCGCGACACCGACTTCGCGCTGCGCTCGTTCGCGGTCGCGGCCGGCTTCGGTCTCGCGTCGACGCTCTGCGTGATCGTGCTCGGCGACGAATCGGGCTACACGACCGGCGAAGTGCAGAAGATGAAGCTCGCGGCGATCGAATCCGAATGGGAAACCCAGCCGGCGCCCGCGGCATTCACGCTGATCGGCATTCCGAACCAGAAGGAGGAGCGCACCGACTACGCGATCAAGATCCCGTACGCGCTCGGCCTGATCGCGACGCGCTCGATCGACGAGCCGGTGATCGGCCTGCGCGAACTCGCGAAGCACAGCGAGGAACACATCCAGAGCGGGATGGTCGCGTACGGCGCATTGCAGAAGATCAAGGAAGGCGACACGAGCGACGCAACCCGCGCACTGTTCGACCAGCACAAGCAGTATCTCGGCTACGGGTTGATGCTCAAGCAGTTCACGCCGAACGTGGTCGATGCGACGCCGGAGCAGATCAAGGCCGCCGCGAAGAAGACGATCCCGCCGGTCGCGCCCGTGTTCTTCTCGTTCCGGATCATGGTGTTCCTCGGCTTCCTGTTCCTCGCGACCTTCATCGCCGCGTTCTGGTTCTGCGCGCGCCGGCAGCTGCTGCAGGACAACCGCCGCTGGTTCCTGCGCTATGCGGTGTGGGCGATCCCGCTGCCGTGGCTCGCCGCGGAATTCGGCTGGGTCGTCGCCGAGCTCGGCCGCCAGCCATGGACGATCGCGGGCATCCTGCCGACGCATCTGTCCGCGTCCAGCCTGACGTCGACGGACCTGTACCTGAGCCTCGCCGGCTTCATCCTGTTCTACACGGTGCTGTTCGTCATCGAGATCACGCTGATGTTCAAGTACGCGCGCCTCGGCCCGTCGTCGCTGCATACCGGCCGCTACCACCACGAGCTGGCCGCCGCCACCGAGCGCGCGTCGGCATGACGTCGCACGCGCAAACGAAACCGCACAAGGAATCGCTATGGACTATGCAACTCTCAAGCTGATCTGGTGGCTGCTCGTCGGCGTGCTGCTGATCGGCTTCGCCGTCACCGACGGCTTCGACATGGGCGCGACCGCGCTGCTGCCGTTCCTCGGCAAGACCGACGAGGAGCGCCGCATCATCGTCAACACGGTGGGCGCGACCTGGGAAGGCAACCAGGTGTGGCTGATCACCGCCGGCGGCGCGATGTTCGCCGCGTGGCCGCTCGTCTACGCGGCGTCGTTCTCCGGCTTCTACTTCGCGATGCTGCTGGTGCTGTTCGCGCTGTTCTTCCGGCCGGTCGGCTTCGACTACCGCAGCAAGCGGCCCGACCCGCGCTGGCGCGCGGGCTGGGACTGGGGCCTGTTCGTCGGCGGCTTCGTGCCGGCGCTCGTGTTCGGCGTCGCGTTCGGCAACCTGCTGCAGGGCGTGCCGTTCCAGTTCGACACGGACCTGCGCGTCAGCTATCACGGCAGCTTCTGGGCGCTGCTGAACCCGTTCGCGCTGCTGTGCGGCCTGGTCAGCCTGACGATGCTCGTCGCGCACGGCGCCGCGTTCATCAAGATGAAGACGGACGGCGTGATCGCACGCCGCGCGTCGGTCGCGCTGCGCGTGTCGGCGTTCCTCGCGGTCGTGCTGTTCGTGCTCGCCGGCGTGCTGATCGCGTCCTATATCGGCGGCTATCACATCACGCGCGCCGCGCCCACCGGCACGGTCGCGAACCCGCTGCTGAAGGACGTCGCCGCCGGCTCGGGCCTGTGGCTCGCGAACTACGGCGAGTATCCGTGGATGGTCGCGGCGCCTATCGTCGGCATCGCGGGCGGCGTGCTCGCGCTGCTGCTCGCCGGCTCGCAGCGCGAGAAGACCGCGTTCTTCTGCACGGGCCTGATGGTCGTCGGCGTGATCCTGACCGCGGGCTTCTCGATGTTCCCGTTCATCATGCCGTCGTCGCTCGACCCGAAGAGCAGCCTGACGGTGTGGGATTCGACGTCGAGCCACATGACGCTGCAGGTGATGCTGTTCGCCGTGATCGTGTTCCTGCCGCTCATCCTGCTCTACACGAGCTGGGTGTACCGCGTGATGCGCGGCAAGGTCACGCGGCAGGCGCTCGAGGAAAACACGCACTCGATGTATTGAACCCGGCCGGGGCGCGCATGCGCCCTCGCCTCCCGTTTCGCAAGGAGTCGGATCATGTGGTACTTCAGCTGGATTCTCGGTATCGGCGTCGCGCTCGCGTTCGGCATCGTCAACGCGATGTGGCTCGAAGCGCAGCCCAAGGGCGTCGCGTCGAACGGCGCGCGCGGCGAACGGACGTAGCGCCGCACGCCACGCCGTCGCACCGGACACAACCTCGCCTCGGCGAGGTTTTTTTTCGCCTGGGCGCACCGCCCCGGCACCGCGTTATCTCAAAATCCAATGCCAATCCGGAACCAAATTAATACCACTTGAATACCATTCAAAGGTTTCATATGATCTTTCTCGCGGCCGCGCACAGGCCGCGCCCACTTGGGTGGAGGAGACATGAAAGATCCCCGCTTGGCCCGCTCCGGCGCCTCGCCGAGCTATCGACGTCCATGGGCTGACGGCGCGCCGCTCGCCGCGCGCGGTTCATGAAGCCGTGCGCACATGGCCGCCGGGCCGACCGGCACGCCTGTCCCGAACCCGATCCGTAGCGCCGGCCCCGCGCACGGCATCCGCACTTCCCGCTTCCCCCCGCCCGCGCGCGGCCAGCCTTCCCCAGCAGCTTCCTTGAAAGACCCGATCGCAGCGACGTCATCCCCCGGCGACGCACTGCCGAGCCTCGCCGAAATTTTTCCAAGGAATTCCCATGAATCGAATCCTGCCTTCCCTGTGCGCCGGCCTGCTGCTGGCGGCCACGCTGCCGCCGGGCGTGGCGCGCGCGCAGTCGCCCGCGGCGCCCGGCGCCGTGGCCGCGGCATCCGCGAACGCCGCCCGGCCCGCGCAGACGCCCGCCGCGCTCGCGGCGCTGCTGTCGAACGGCCTCGCGCTGCGGGTCGCCGTCGACAACAATCACGCGGCGTCGGCCGGCGTGCCGTGCGCGGATCTCGGCGCCGACTGGGCCAGTTGCGCGACGGGCCGCCTGATCCTGCAGAACCGCGGCCACCAGCCGATCGCCGACGGCGGCTGGAAGCTCTACCTGCACAGCATCCGCCGCCTGCTGCGGATCGATCGCCCGGGCTTCGCGCTGCGCCGCCTGACGGGCGACCTGTACGAGCTGACGCTGCAGCCGGGCACGCTCAGGCTCGCGCCGGGCGAGCGCCTCGAGCTGCCGTTCGTCGCCGAATACTGGCTGCGCCGCTACAGCGACGTGATTCCGCGCCCGTACGTGGTCGTCGACGGTGCGGCGCCCGCGGTGCTCCGCTACAACGACACCGACGACGAGCTGCGCTACGTCGAATCGCTGCCCGCCGACGCGCAGAGCAATTCGCCCGGCAATGCGCCGCCGGTCGCCGCGCGGCCGGACGCCAGCCGCGCGCTGCCGAGCGTAAAGCGGCAGCGCGCGCTCGACGGCGCGCTCGAGCTGCGCGGCATCGACCTCGCGCTGCCGGAGCTGCCGGCCGCCCAGGTCGCGGCGCTGCGCGAGCGGGCGGGCACGCTCGGCCTCGACGGCGCGCGCGTGCCGGTGTGGGGCGTGGTCGCGCCGCGCCGGCTGCCGGCCGACATCGCGACACCGGGCGGCTACCGGCTCGCGATCGGGCCGCGCGGCGCATTCATCGAAGGCTACGACCGCGCGGGCCTCTACTACGGCGTGCAGACGCTCTTCTCGCTGGCGCCGGCCGGCGGCGGCCCGATCCCGGCGATGCTCGTCGAGGACGCGCCGCGCTTCGTCCACCGCGGCATGCACGTCGATCTCGCGCGCAACTTCAAGCACCCGGCGACGCTGCGCCGCCTGATCGACCAGATGAGCGCGTACAAGCTCAACCGGCTGCACCTGCACCTGTCCGACGACGAAGGCTGGCGCATCGAGATTCCGGGCCTGCCCGAGCTGACCGACGTCGGCGCGCGGCGCTGCCACGATCCGTCCGAGACGCGCTGCCTGCTGCCGCAGCTCGGCTCGGGGCCCGACGACCGTTCGGGCGGCGGCTACCTGACGCGCGACGACTACATGGCGCTGCTGCGCTACGCGGCCGACCGCTTCGTCGAGGTGATTCCCGAGATCGACATGCCCGCGCACTCGCGCGCGGCCGTGGTGTCGATGGAGGCGCGCTATCGCCGCCTGCACGCGGCCGGCCGCGACCAGGAAGCGAACGCGTACCGGCTGCTCGATCCGCAGGACACGTCGAACCTGCTGACGGTGCAGTTCTACGACCGGCGCAGCGACCTGAACCCGTGCGTGCCCGGCGCGCTCAACTTCGCGACGAAGGTGATCCGCGAGATCGCGTCGATGCATGCGGACGCGCGCGTGCCGCTGCGCACCTGGCACTACGGCGGCGACGAGGCGAAGAACATCCTGCTCGGCGCGGGCTTCCAGCCGCTGAACGGCGCCGATCCGGGCAAGGGCCGCATCGATCTGGCCGCGCAGGACAAGCCGTGGGCGCGCTCGCCCGCGTGCACGGCGCTGCTGCAGCGCGGCGAGGTCCGCTCGATCGACGAGCTGCCGACGCGCTTCGCGAAGCAGGTGAGCGCGGTGGTCGACGCGAACGGGATCGGCACGATGGCCGCATGGCAGGACGGCATCAAGCACGCGAACGGTCCGCAGGACTTCAGCACGCGCAACGTGATGGTGTCGCTGTGGGACACGATCTTCTGGGGCGCGTCGGACAGCGCGCGCGACCTGAGCGCGAAGGGATACCGGACGGTGCTGGCGCTGCCCGACTACCTGTACTTCGACTTCCCGTACACGCGCAACCCGCGCGAGCGCGGCTACTACTGGGGCTCGCAGGCAACCGACGAGTACAAGGTGTTCTCGCTCGCGCCGGACAACCTGCCGCAGAACGCCGAGGTGATCGGCGACCGCGACGGCAATCCGTTCGAGGTGACGGGCACGGGTGCCGCACCGCGTCTCGAAGGGATCCAGGGGCAGGCGTGGGGCGAGGTGATGCGCAACGACCGGCTGCTCGAATACATGGCGTATCCGCGGCTGCTCGCGCTCGCCGAGCGCGCGTGGCACAAGGCCGACTGGGAGCTGCCGTACGCGGCGGGCGTGCGCTACAAGCTCGGCGACACGCATCACGTCGACATCGCCGCGCTCCAGCGCGACTGGGCGGGCTTCGCGACGCTGCTCGCGCAGCGCGAATTGCCGAAGCTCGAGCGCGCGGGCATCGGCTATCGCAAGCCGACGTTCACGCTGACGAACCCGTGAGCGGTGGCCGGGGCGCGCATCGCGTGCGCCCCGGCCGCATCGGCGGCTCCGCGCCGCCATTCCCCTTCCCCACGCTCGCCAAACGAAAACGGCTTGCGAGGTTCGCAAGCCGTTTGTCCTTCACCACCCGCCGGTGCGAACCCGTCACGCGGATTCGCGCCGGCGCCTGCCGCATCAGGCCGGCTGGGCCGCCGCGCCGCCGCCTGCCGACGGCAGGCGCGCCGCGAGCTGCTCCGCATAGCGCGACGCCGCCGGACCGCAGACGATATGGAACGTGTCGAGCGCGACCCACGCGACGTCGAGCGCCCCGAGGCGCGCGCGATCGACCGACGACGGGTCGAGCACGACGACGCGCAGGCGCGTGGTCGCTACCGCATCGAGCGCCGCGATGTTGGTCGCGCCGCCGAACACCGCGAGCCAGCGCGCCGGATCGGGATCCAGCGGGCCAGCCGCGCCGCCGGCATGCGCGACGGCCGGCGATGCCGCTGCGCCGCCCGCTGCCGCCGCGGCCGCGCCGCTGCCGATCGCGGCCCGCATTTCGTCGGCGATGATGTCGGCCTCCGGCCCGATGATCACCTGCACGCTGTTGCCGCCGCGCTTGAGCACGCCGCGCGCGCCGATCGCCTTCAGGTCCGCTTCCGACACCTTCTCGGGGTCGGCGACGGTCAGGCGCAGGCGCGTCGTGCATGCGTCGACGACCGACAGGTTGCCCGCCCCGCCCAGCGCGGCAATATAGCGCTGCGCGCGCGGCGCGGCAGCCGCCGCTGCCGGTGCGACGAAACCGCCCGCCGCGGCCGGCTCGGTTGCCGCCGCGTCGGCCGTTGCCGGCTCGCGGCCCGGCGTCGCCATGTTGAACTTGCGGATGAAGAAGCGGAACAGCCCGTAGTACGCGGCGCCGTATGCGATGCCGAGCGGGATCGCGACCCAGCCCTTCGTCGACAGCCCGTAGTTCAGCACGTAGTCGATCCCGCCCGCCGAGAACGTGAAGCCGAGCTTCACGCCGAGCAGCTGGCAGATCGCGAGCGACAGGCCCGTGAGCACCGCGTGGATCACGTACAGCACCGGCGCGAGGAACATGAAGCTGAATTCGATCGGCTCGGTGACGCCCGTCAGGAACGACGTGAGCGCCATCGAGAACAGCAGACCGCCGACCACCGCGCGGCGCTCCTTCGGCGCCTCGTGCAGCATCGCGAGACACGCGGCCGGCAGGCCGAACATCATGATCGGGAAGAAGCCGGCCATGAACACGCCCGCGCTCGGGTCGCCCGCGAAGAAGCGGTGCAGGTCGCCGTGCACGATCTCGCCGCCGGCGGCCGGCGTGAAGTTGCCGAACACGAACCATGCGAGCGAGTTGATGATGTGGTGCAGGCCCGTGACGAGCAGCAGGCGGTTCAGGAAACCGAACACGAACGCGCCGATCGCGCCGGCGGTCGTGAGCCACTGGCCGGCCGCGTCGATCGCGTGCTGGACCGGCTGCCACACGTAGCCGAACACGATGCCGAGCACCACGCATGCGAGGCCGGTGATGATCGGCACGAAGCGCTTGCCGCCGAAGAACGCGAGGTAGTCGGGCAGCTTGATGTCCTTGTAGCGGTTGTACAGCAGCCCCGCGACGACGCCCGCGATGATCCCGGACAGCACGCCCATGTTCAGCTTCGGGTCGATGTCCTTCATGATCGCGGTTTCGATCAGGTAGCCGATCGCGCCCGCGAGCGCCGCGACGCCGTTGTTGTCCTTCGCGAAGCCGACCGCCACGCCGATCGCGAACAGCAGCGGCAGGTTCTCGAAGATCGCGCCGCCCGCGTCGGCGATCATCTTGATGTTGAACACGTCCGGCTGGCCGAGCCGCAGCAGGATGCCGGCGACCGGCAGCACCGCGATAGGCAGCATCAGCGCGCGGCCCAGGCTTTGTATCTTCAGAAACGGATTCCCGTCCATTCAGTCCTCCAATCCTTGTCTCTTCGTTGACGTAATTGCTCTCGTAGTGGATGTGCGTTGCTGCTGAAACGGCACGCGAGTCCCCGTCGACGCTCAGTCGAGCGGCCAGATCTCGCGGCTTGCTGCTCTGACCGCCTGTGCCGAATCGAGCGCGAGCAGATCCTGCGCGCGCTGGCGGCACAACGCGTAATCGAGACGGCGCACGCGCGCCTTGATGCCCGGCACCGACACCGGATCGACCGACAGCTCGGTCACGCCGAGGCCGACGAGGATCGGCACCGCGAGCGGATCGCCGCCGAGCGCGCCGCACACGCCGACCCATTTGCCGTGCTGCTGCGCACCGCGCACCGCGATGTCGATCAGGCGCAGCACCGCGGGGTGCAGGCCGTCCGACTGCGCGGCCAGATCGGCCTGGCAGCGGTCCATCGCGAGCGTGTACTGGGTCAGGTCGTTGGTGCCGATCGACAGGAAATCCGCGTGCTGCGCGAGCTGGTCGGCGAGCAGCGCCGCCGACGGCACCTCGATCATCACGCCCACCTCGACCGGCTCGGTGCGGCCCATCGCGCGCGCGAACTCGTCGATGCGCTTTTTCAGCCGCACGAGCTCGCCCGCGTCGGTAACCATCGGCAGCAGGATCCGCACCGCGCCGAACGGCTTCACCGCGAGCAGGCCCTGCAGCTGGTCGTCGAGCAGGTCCGGGCGCACCTGCGCGAGCCGGATCCCGCGCAGGCCGAGCGCCGGGTTCGGCTCGGGCGGCAGCGTCAGGTAGTCGACCTCCTTGTCCGCGCCGACGTCGAGCGTGCGGATGATCGCGGTGCGGCCCTGCAGCGCGTCGACGATCGACTGGTAGCTCTGCTGGTGCTCGAGCGTGGTCGGCGCCACCTGGCGGTGGATGAACATCAGCTCGGTGCGCAGCAGGCCGACCGCATCGGCGCCGTTGTCGACCGCGGTGTTCGCGTCGTCGAGCGTCGCGATGTTCGCGGCCACCTCGATCGCGCGGCCGTCGGCCGTCGCCGCGGCTTCGCCCGCGGTGCGGCGGTTCGCCTCGCGCACGCCGGCCAGGCGCTCGCATTCGTGGCGCGCGCGTTCGACGTCGCGCGCGGTCGGTGCGTGCTCGAGCCGCCCGCCGCTCGCGTCGACGACCACCTGGGTGCCGTCCGGAATCGCGTACAGCGCGTCGCCGACCGCGACGAGCGCCGGAATGCCGAGCTGGCGCGCGATGATCGCCGCGTGCGACGTCGCGCCGCCGCGCGCCATCACCAACGCCGTCACGCGTGCGCGATCGAGCGACGCGAGATCCGACGGCGTGAATTCCTCGGCGGACAGCACCGCCTCGTCGGGCAGCGCGCGCGCCGTGCCGCTCGTATGACCGAGCGCGCGCAGCACGCGCTTCTCGATGTCGCGCAGATCGGCCGCGCGTTCCGCGAGCAGTGCGTCGTCGAGCTTCGACAGCGTGTCGATCTGCGCGCGGATCGTCGCGCGCCACGCGTGGCCCGCGCTCTTGCCGAGGCTGATCAGGTCGCGTGCCGCGTCGATCAGCGTCGGATCCTCGAGCAGCACGCGATGCACCGCGAAAATCCCCGCCTCGCCGACCGCGCCGCGCTGCGACGCGCTGCGCACCGTGTCGTCCAGCTCCGCGTCGACGGCGGCGAGCGCCTTGTCGAGCGCGCGGCTTTCCGAGGCGGGCGTGCCGCTCGCCTGTTCGGGCGGCGTGATGTCGGCGTCGTCCCAGCGCACCAGCGCGCCGACGGCGATGCCCGGCGCCGCGCACACACCCGCGAGCGTGTTCGGGGCGAGCGGTGCGCCGGCGCTGCGCGCGACCGGCTGCGGCGCGGGCGACAGCGTGCGCGCCGGCTTTTCCTCGACTTCGCCGTGCGCTTCGCGCAGCAGCTCGTGCGCGACCGCATCGACCGCCTGCTGCGCGTGCGCGCCGCGGCCGACCAGCTCGATCGTCGCCAGTTCGCCGGCGCCGAGGCCCAGCAGCCCGACCACGCTTTCGATCGGCGCCTTGCGGCCGTCGAAGTGCACTTCGACATGCGCGTCGAGCCCGCGCGCCGCCTCGCGCGCCCGTGCGGCCGGCCGCGCATGCAGGCCGCCCGGCTGGGTCAGCTGGATCGCGCGGCGTGCCTCGTTCATCGCCGCGGCGCCCGCCTCGGCGGCCTGCACGGCCGCCTCGCCCTTGCCGCGCAGCGTGAGAAGCGGTGTCTCGCCCGCCGTCGCGACGCCGTGCGCACGCGCGACGATCTCGAATGCATCGGAGTTCGCGATCGCGATCACCGACACGAGGCTGTGCGCGCTGCGCGCGACCGCGTCCTGGTCGAACTCGATCAGCAGGTCGCCGGCCGCGACGTGCGCGCCGGCTTCGACGTGCGCGGTGAAGCCCTGCCCGTTCAGTTCGACGGTGTCGATGCCGATGTGCAGCAGCACTTCCGCGCCCTGCGGCGTGGTGATCGTCACCGCGTGGCCGGTGCGCGCGAGGTGCGACACGATGCCGGCGCACGGCGCGACGAGCTTGCCGGCGAGCGGGTCGATGCCGATGCCGTCGCCGAACATCCCGCCGGAGAACACCGGATCGGGCACGTCGGCCAGCGGAACGATCGGCCCCGTCAATGGGGCAAGCAGAACGATCTGATCGTGGGTGGGGCTCTTCAACTGGGACTCCTCGGCGCGTCTCATCGGCGTTCTCGGCTCATCAATGCGTTTCGGTGACTTTGTTCAGGTGGCGCGGCGTATCGGGGTTGCGGCCGCGCGCGACGGCGAGATCCGCCGCCATCACGTAGAACGACAGAATGGCGGCGATCGGGTCGAGCGCCGCGTGGGCGGACTGCGCAAGCGGCAGCGTCGCACCCGACAGGCCGGGCGTGCCGGCGGGCGCGGCGAGCAGCACCGCGGCGCCGCGCGCGCGCATGTCGGCCGCCAGCTGCAGCAGGCCCGCCTGCTCCGGCCCCGGCGGCGCGAACACGAGCAGCGGGTAGTCGCGGTCGATCAGCTCCATCGGGCCGTGACGCACTTCGGCGCTCGAGAACGCCTCGGCCTGGATGCCGGAGGTTTCCTTCAGCTTCAGCGCGGCTTCCTGCGCGATCGCGAGGCCGAGGCCGCGGCCGATCACGATCATCCGTTCGACGCCGGCGAGCGCGGCGACGGCCGGCGACCAGTCGAGCGAACCCGCCTGCGCGAGCACGTCGGGCAGGCCGCGCAATGCGGCGACGAGCGCGGCGTCGCGCTGCCAGAACGCGACGATCTGCGCGGACAGCGACAGCATCGCGATGTAGCTCTTGGTGGCGGCCACCGACAGCTCGGGGCCGGCCAGCAGCGGCAACTGGTGCTCGCAGGCGTCGGCGAGCGGCGACGGCAGCACGTTGACCGCCGCGACGGTGCGCGCGCCCGCTTCGCGCAGCGCGGCCATCGTGTTGACGAGATCGGGGCTCTGGCCCGACTGGGAGAACGCGAGCGCGAGCTGGTCCTGCACCTTCAGCGGCGCCTGCTGCAGCGTCGCGACCGACATCGGCAGCGACGCGACCGGCACGCCGAGGCGGCTCATCGTCAGGCTTGCGAAGTAACTGGCGGCGTGATCCGAGCTGCCGCGCGCGACCGTCAGCGCGACGGCCGGCGGATGCGCGAGCAACTGGGCGGCGAGCGCCTCGACGCGCGTGGTGTCGGCCAGCTGCGCGGCGACGACCTGCGCGGATTCGCGCGCTTCGTTAAGCATATTCGACAATCGATTCTCCTTCGACGTAGGTCGCGGTGAGGTTCAGGTCGCGATCGAACACGACGAGGTCGGCCCATGCGCCGCGCGCGATGCGGCCGCGATCGGCGATGCCGAGGTAATCGGCCGCATAGCGCGACATGCGGTTCGACACGTCGGCGATCGGCAGGCCGAGCGACACGAGGTTGCGCAGCGCCTGGTCCATCGTCAGCGTGCTGCCGGCGAGCGTGCCGTCGGCGAGGCGCACGCCGCCGAGGCACTTGGTCACGTGCTGGCTGCCGAGCCGGTATTCGCCGTCGGGCATGCCGGTGGCCGACGTGCTGTCGGTCACGACGTACAGGCGCGGGATCGCGCGCAGCGCCGCGCGGATCGCGCCCGGATGCACGTGCAGCAGGTCGGGGATGATTTCCGCGTATTCGGCATGCGCGAGCGCCGCGCCGACGAGGCCCGGGTTGCGGTGATGCAGCGGCGACATCGCGTTGAACAGGTGCGTGAAGCCGCACGCGCCGTGCTTGAGCGCGGCGACGGCATCGTCGTAGGTCGCGAGCGAGTGGCCGAGCTGCACGCGCACGCCGCGCGCGGCCATCTCGCCGATGATCTCGATGTGGCCGGCGATTTCCGGCGCGAGCGTGACGACGCGGATCGGCGCGATCGACAGGTACTTCAGCACCTCGTCGAGCACCGCCGACACGGCCGCGTCCGGCTGCGCGCCGAGCTTGCCGGGGTTGATGTACGGCCCCTCGAGGTGCACGCCGAGCACGCGCGCGCCGCCCGGCGTGCGGGTGCGCGCGACGCTGCCGAGGTTGCCGACGACTTTCATCAGCTCGTCGCGCGGCGCGGTCATCGTCGTCGCGAGCAGGCTCGTCGTGCCGTATTGCGCGTGCGTGCGGGCGATCGTCTCGATCGCGTCGCCGCCTTCCATCACGTCGGCGCCGCCGCCGCCGTGCACGTGCAGGTCGATGAAGCCGGGCAGGATGTACGGCGCATCGTTCTTCGCGGGGTCCGCGGATGTGCCGTCGAGCGTGGTGATGCGGCCGTTCTCGCAGTCGAGCGAGCCGTGGAGCCAGCCGTCGGGGGTCAGTATGTTGCCAGTCAGCATGACGTTCTCTTGATGATCGGGTGACGCGGCGAACCGCGTCGCGAGTTCCGTAATCCGTTGCGTGCGTCGCGTGCCGCGCGCCGGCGCAGTGTCGCGCGTCAGCGTTTCAGCTCGGCGACGAAATCGTAGTAATCGTCGCGGCAGTAGGATTCGGTGACTTCGATCGCGCGCTCGTCAGCCCCGTAGCCGATGCGCGTGATCACGAGGAGCGCCGCGCCCGGCGCCACCGCCATCCATTTCGCGATTTCGCGCGTCGCGTTCACCGCGCGAAAGTGTTGCAATGCGCGCACCACGACCGTGCCGCGCGCTTCCAGATAGTCGTACAGCGACGCGCCGAGCGCCTGCGGATCGGGCACCACCGCGGCCGGCAGCGTCGAGTGCTCGACCGCCATCACGATGCCGTCCGCGCGGCGCAGCCGCTCGAGCCGCGCGACGGTCGCGCCGGGCGCGAGGCCGAGATGGATGATCTCGTCGCGGCTCGCGGCGCGCAGCGCGCGCGACAGCCACACCGAATCCGGCCGGAAGCCGCGCTGGCGCATCTTCGCGGTGAAGCCGACCAGATGCGACAGCGGATCGGCGACGCGCGGCGTGATGAAGCTGCCCGCGCCGCGCGCCCGCGTGATCAGGCCCTGCTCGACCAGCAGCGCCAGCGCGCGCCGGGCGGTGATCCGCGACACGCCGACCGACGCCGACAGCAGCCGCTCCGACGGCAGCGCTTCGCCGGCCTGCCACGCGCCGCCGTGGATCGCGTTCGCCAGGTTGCGGGCGAGCTGCAGATAAAGCGGGGCGTCGCGGCAAGGATCGGGCGCCAGTTCGGACCAGCCGGTTTCCATGAGCCTCCAGGGGGTCGGGCGACGGACGCGGGCCGTCGGAAAGTGAACGCATTATATAACCACAATAATACCAGTCAACGAACTGGTATTAGCGTCGTTAAAATCTCCGGAAGCCTTGCCCCGCAAGCGTTTTAGCTGCGCCAAAGCCTTTGTTTACAACGAAGTACGGGATAGGGATTTACCCGAGGTGGGTTGCAAAGGGCCAATTCCACGATGCGGCCGGGCTAACGGATTACGACGAAAATGAGACCGGAATAGAACCAATTACATGAACTGGTATGCACCGTGCACGTGCGTTTGCGTGTGTGTCAGTGGAATTCGCGGCTCGACGTGCGCAGGCCGCCGAGCAGCGGCGTCAGGTCCTCGAAATGCTGCGCGACGAGGTGCCGCACGTCGCTCTCGACCTGCCACACGCCCGACGCCGCGAGCAGCCGCGAATCGAGCGTCTCGCGGCGCTGCCGCGCGAGCAGCTCGGGCCGCACGATCACGTTCACGCAGCCCGTTTCGTCCTCGAGCGTCATGAACATCACCCCTTTCGCGGTGCCCGGCATCTGCCGCGCGATCACGAGCCCGCACGCGCGCGCGAGCCGGCCGTTGCGGCGGTCGCGCAGCTCGGCCGCGGACGACAGCCGCTGCGCGCGCAGCGCGGGCCGCAGCAGCGCGACGGGGTGACGGTTCAGCGTGAGGCCGGTCGTGTGGTAGTCGGACAGGATGTCGTCGGCCTCCGACGGCGCGCCGAGCGCGGGCCGCTCGGGCTCGTCGATCGGCGCGGCCGCGAGCAGGTCGCGCTCGGGCGCCGCGGCGACGGCCTGCCACAGCGCATCGCGGCGATGGCCGGCCAGCGTCGCGAGCGCGTTCGCGGCGGCCAGCGCCTCGAGGTCGCGGCGCTCGAGCTGCGCGCGGCGCGCGAGCGCATCGACGTTCTCGAACGGGCCGGCCGTGCGCGCGGCCTCGATCCGCCGCGCGGCCGCCTCGCCGAGGCCGCGCACGAGCGACAGGCCGAGCCGCACCGCGGGCCGGCCGTGCGGCGGCGCCTCGCCGGGCAGCGCTTCGAGCGACGCCTCCCAGCCGCTCACCGTCGCGTCGACCGGCAGGACCGTCACGCCGTGGCGCTTCGCGTCCTGCACGAGCTGCGCGGGCGCGTAGAAGCCCATCGGCTGGCTGTTCAGCAACGCGGCGAGGAAGATCGCGGGCTCGTGGCATTTGAGCCAGCTGCTCGCGTACACGAGATGCGCGAAGCTGGCCGCGTGGCTCTCCGGAAAACCGTAATCGCCGAAGCCCTTGATCTGCTCGAAAATCTGCTCGGCGAATTCGGGCGGATAGTCGCGCTCCCGCATCCCGTCGACGATCTTGCGGTGATATTGCTCGAGATTGCCCTTGCGCTTCCACGCCGCCATCGCGCGACGCAATTCGTCGGCCTCGCCGGGCGTGAAGCCGGCCGCGATCATCGCGATCTGCATCACCTGCTCCTGGAAGATCGGCACGCCTTTCGTGCGTTCGAGCGCGGGCTTCAGATCCTCCTTCGGATAACTGACTTTCTCGATTCCCTGCCGCCGCTTCAGGTACGGATGCACGGCGCCGCCCTGGATCGGCCCCGGCCGCACGATCGCGACCTCGATCACGAGATCGTAGTAGTCGCGCGGCCTCAGGCGCGGCAACATCGACATCTGGGCGCGCGATTCGATCTGGAACACGCCGACCGTGTCGGCTCGGCAGATCATGTCGTAGGTGTCGTCGTCATCCTGCACGATGTCGTCCATCCCGAACGGCCTGTCGTCGTCAGGCCGGCCGCCCCGCTTCGGCGGCCCGCGCCATGCGGTGACCATGTCGAATGCGCGATGCAGCGCCGACAGCATGCCGAGCGCGAGCACGTCGACCTTCATCAGCCCGAGCGCTTCGAGATCGTCCTTGTCCCACTGGATCACGCGCCGCCCGTCCATCGCCGCGTTCTCGACCGGCACGAGCCGCGTGAGCTTGCCGCGGCTGATCACGAAGCCGCCCGAATGCTGCGACAGGTGGCGCGGGAAATTGAGCAGCCGCGCGGCAAGCTCGGCCCAGGCCTGGATCAGCGGCGTGCCGGGGTCGAGGCCGACGGACGCGAATTGCTGCAGCAGATCGCGGCTGCCGTCGAACCAGCGATGCCCCTTCGCGACGCGCTCGATCAGCATCGGATCGACGCCGAGCGCCTTGCCGGTCTCGCGCAGCGCGCCGCGCGGGCGGTAGGTCGATACGGCGGCGGCAAGCGCGGCACGGTTGTGGCCGTATTTCTCGTACAGGTACTGGATGACTTCCTCGCGCCGCTGATGCTCGAAGTCGACGTCGATATCGGGCGGCTCGCCGCGCTCGCGGCTGATGAAGCGCTCGAACAGCAAGGTGCTGCGCTCCGGATCCACCTCGGTCACGCCGAGGCAATAGCAGACGACCGAATTCGCGGCCGAGCCGCGCCCCTGGCACAGGATGTTCCGGCTGCGGGCATAGGTGACGACGTCGTACACCGTCAGGAAGAACGGCTCGTATTTCAGGTCATGGATCAATTCGAGTTCGTGCTTGATCAACCCCTCCACCTTCGCCGGCACGCCGTTCGGATAACGCCGGCGCGCGCCTGCCCAGGTTTCCTGCGCCAGATAGCTGGCCGGCGTGTGTCCGTCCGGCACGAGCTCGAGCGGATACTCGTAGCTCAGGTCGCCGAGCGAGAAGCTGCACGCATCGAGCATCGCGCACGTCTGCGCAATCTCGTCCAGCGAAAACAGCTTCGCGATCCGCCCGCGCGAACGCAAATGCTGTTCCGCGTTCGGCGCGAGCGCATACCCGCATTCCGAGACCGGCATCCCGACGCGAATCGCCGTCATCACGTCCTGCAGCGGCTTGCATGAGCGCAGGTGCATCGTCACATCGCCGAGCGCAACGATAGGCACGCCGCGCCGCTCGCCCGCCGCACGAATCTCCTCGCGCTGCACACCATCCAGCGCGCGCTGCAACTGCACGAGCCCGAGCCGCGCGTGCTCGCCGAACGTCGCGCGAAACCACGCGACCTGCGCGTCGAGCACATCCGCGCGCACCGGATACGCGGGCACGAGAATCGCAAAGCAGTCGGGCATGCCGCGCAGATGCGCAAACTCGGCAGGCGGCGCCGACAGCATTCTCGACGTCAGCCGGTAGGTGCCCTTCGGCGCGTTCATGCGCCTCCACGAAATCAGTTCGGACAGGTTGCCGTAGCCTTCGCGGTTCTGCGCAAGCAGCACGAGCCCGAACGCGCCGGGGCCCGGATCGTGGCCGGGCGGCACATCGTCCGGCGTCACGTCGAAATACGCGCCGATGACGAGCGGCAGCCCTTTCGCCTTCGCCGCGACATGCATCCGCGGCGCGCCCGCGAGCGAGCATTCGTCGGTGATCGCGATGCCGCGATAGCCGAGGTCGAACGCGCGCTCGACCAGCTCCTCCGCATGCGACGCGCCATGCAGAAACGAGAAGTTCGAGCGGCAGAACAACTCCGCGTAATCGGGCAACCCACTGAGTTTCGCAACCATCGCCGCTCACCCGAACAGGCCGTGCAGGAACCAGCGCGGCTCGGCCTGGCTCCCCGAGCGCTCCCTGAACACCCAGTAGCACGCGCCCGCCTCGTCCTGCGCAACGAAGTAATCGCGCGCCGCCAGTTGGCCGTCGAACCAGCCCGCCTCGATCCGCTCCGGCGACGACATCGTCCTGAGCGGCGTGCGGAACACCGGCCTTTCGTTGCGCATCAGCAGCGGCTGCGGCTCGGCCAGCAGCCACGCGGGGCGCGGCGGCGCGGCCGGCGGGCCGGCGGACGGCTTGCCGGCCGGCGCATCGAGCGGCAGCCAGCGGTTCGCGGCCTCGGGCCGATGATCGGCGACGGGCGCCGCGCGCAAGACGTTCTCCGCGCCGAGCCGCGCGACCAGCAGCTCGATGAGCCGCGCGCGCGTCTCGCGCGTGCCGCCCGGCTCGGGGAACAGATCCTCGGCCGGCGGCGCGACCGACTCGACGCGCGTGGCCGTCACGCGCACCGCGATCACCGCGGCCGACAGCTCGACCCGCGCGAGCCGCTCGCCGAGCAGCCGCATGAAATGCCCCTCATCGCGCACGGGCGACGCGAACGCGAGCTCGAGCAGCGTCGGCGGCACGGCCTGGCGGCCCCGCTCGTGCTCGAGGCCGACCGTCATCGCGGCGAGCGACAGCTGCCGCGCGGCCAGCCAGCCGCACAGCTGCACGACGAGCCGCCGCGCGGCGAACAGCACGGCCTCCGCGTATTCGACGCGCTCCGGCAATTCGAGCCGCACGTCGAACACGGGCGGCACCGCCATCCACGCCAGCGGCTCGACCGCCTCGCCGTACGCGCGATCGAGCGCGGCCAGCAGCGCGGGACCGCAGCGGCGCTGCAGCCCCGCGCGCGGCAGCCCGCGCAGATCGGCGAGCGTGCAGCAGCCGAGGCCGTCGAACCAGCCCGCGTACGGACGCGCGTCGGGCAGCAGCACGCACGGCAGCCCATCGAGCGCGCGAACGAGCGACGCCTGGCGCGCGACGCGCCGGCGCGTGCGCCCGCGGCCCGCCGCGGCGCGCGCGAGCAGCCACGCGCCGCGCCCGGTCGGCGCGGCGGACAGGCGCGCCGCATAGCCGAGCGCCGCGAGCGTCGCCCGCACCTGGCGGCACAGCGACGGCAGCCCGCCGAACAGGCGCAGGCTCGGGCCGACGTCGACGACGAGCGTCGCTTCGTCGTCGAGCGCGACGCACGGCGAGAAGCGCAGCAGCGCGAGCGCGACCGCGCGCAGCGCGTCGGCCTCGCGCGCGGGATCGCGTTCGACGAGCTGCGTATCGGGCGCGAGCGTCAGCACGCCGCCGCGCTTCATGCCCGCGCGCACGCCCTGCCGGTGCGCGGCCGCGTCGGCGATCAGCACGACGCCCTGCTCGAGCACCGCGCAGCCGGCCGCACCGGCCTTTGCGTCAGACGGCGGCGGGGCGCACACGTCGAGCGGCAGGCGCGGCAGATGGATGCCGAGCAAGACGCGCATAGCGGCTCTCCACAATAGGCGATGGCAGGTCGAGCACGAGCGGCTCGCCGCGTGCGGGCCCGCGCCGCTTGACGATGTCGACCGACACGCCGCCCGGCGCCGGATGCAGCGCGACGCGCAGCACCGCGGGCGACGGCTGCCGCGCGGCCGGCAGCGGGCGCAGCATCACGAACAGCGTGTCGCCCGTGCGGGCGGCCGCGAGATGCAGGCGCCGCAGCGCATCGGGCCGCGCGTCCTGCCAGAGCAGCAAGGCACCGCAGCAGCCTGTCTTGAGCGCCTGCTCGGCGGCCCACAGCGCGTCCGTGCGGCTGCCGGCGCGCAGCCACAGCAGCGCGTCGGCCGGCACGCCGAGGCCGGCGAGCGCGCTCGCATGCGGCGACTGCGGCGGCGCGACGAGCGCGAGCGGCCGCCGGGCGCTGACGGTGCGCGCGAGCGCGGGCGCGAGCAGCCGCATCTCGCCGCAGCCCGGCTGCGCGGCCAGCAGCTCGACGAGCCCGCCGACCGGCCAGCCGCCGCCGGGCAGCTCGGCGGACAGCGCCGCGAAACCGGTCTCGATCGTGCGCGGGCCGCCGCGCGCCAGCTGCGAACCGCGCCAGAGCGTCGGATGCAGGGATTCGGGAGAAATGGAGGATGCGAGCATGACGCCACCCACAACTGTATGGATATACAGTATATGGCAATGCTCGCGCGCCGCACAGTGCCGGCGGAAAACCGGCCTTTCGTCAGAGGAGAGACGCGGCGAATGCCGGCCGGAGCGCGGCCCCGGCCGATCCGCGACGAGGCGCTAGCCGAGCAGCAGCGCGTCGTCGTCGAGCTGCTCGTGCCGCACCTTCTCGAACATCTGCAGCAGGTCCGGCACGTCGAGCCCGCGGCGCGCATCGCCCGACACGTCGAGCACGACCTGCCCCTGGTGCAGCATCACCGTGCGATCGCCGTAGTCGAGCGCCTGCCGCATGCTGTGCGTGACCATCATCGTCGTCAGCCTGCTTTCCGCGACGATGCGCGCGGTCAGCTCCAGCACGAACGCGGCCGTCTTCGGGTCGAGCGCGGCCGTGTGCTCGTCGAGCAGCAGGATCCGCGACGGCCGCAGCGACGCCATCAGCAGGCTCACCGCCTGCCGCTGGCCACCCGACAGCAGGCCGATCCGGTCGGTCAGCCGGTTCTCGAGGCCGAGGTTCAGCAGCCGCAGCTTGTCGCGGAACAGCTCGCGCGACGGCCGGTCGAGCGCGGCCCGCAAGCCGCGCCGCGCGCCGCGCGCCATCGCGAGCGCCATGTTCTCCTCGATCGTCAGCGCTTCGCAGGTGCCGGCCATCGGATCCTGGAACACGCGCGCGACGAGGTGCGCGCGATCCCACGCCGGCTGGCGCGTGACGTCCGCGCCGTCGATCGCGATGCGGCCCGCGTCGACCGCCTGGTCGCCGCTGATCGCGTTGAGGAAGGTCGACTTGCCCGCGCCGTTCGAGCCGATCACCGCGACGAACTGGCCGTCGGGAATCTCGAGCGACAGGCCGCGCAGCGCGCGCGTCTCGATCGGCGTGCCGGGGTTGAAGGTGAGCTTCAGGTCTTGTGCGGACAGCATGTCATGCCCCTCCGTTCTTGCGCGCGAACAGCTTCTTGCGCGTCGCCGGCAGCACCAGCGCGATCGTGACGAGCGCGGCCGTCACGAGGTTCAGATCCTGCGCCTTCAGGCCGATGAATTCGCTGTTCAGCGCGAGCGCGATGAAGAAGCGGTAGACGATCGCGCCGAGCACCACCGCGAGCGTCGTCAGCACCAGCCGGCGCGCGGGCAGCAGCGTCTCGCCGATGATCACCGCGGCCAGCCCGATCACGATCGTGCCGATCCCCATCGAGATGTCCGAGCCGCCCTGCGTCTGCGCGAAGAGCGCCCCCGCGAGCGCGACGAGCGCGTTCGACAGCGCCATCCCGGCGAGCGTCGCGCGGCCGGTCGCGATGCCCTGCGCGCGCGCCATCCGCGGGTTCGCGCCGGTCGCGCGCATCGCGAGGCCGAGCTGCGACGAGAAGAACCAGTCGAGGCCGAGCTTCGCGACCACGACGACGATCGCGAGCAGCGCCGGGCGCAGCACGTAGTCGGGCAGCCAGTCGGGCTGCAGCACGGTGAACAGCGTCGGCTCGGTGATGAGCGGCACGTTCGGCCGGCCCATGATCCGCAGGTTCACCGAATACAGCGCGATCATCATCAGGATGCTGGCGAGCAGATCCATGATCTTCAGGCGCACGTTGAGCCAGCCCGTGACGAAGCCGGCCAGCGCGCCCGCGACGATCGCGAGCCCGGTCGCGGCGAACGGGTCGAAGCCGGCCGAGATCAGCGTCGCGGCCACCGCGCCGCCGAGCGGGAAGCTGCCGTCGACGGTCAGGTCGGGGAAATTGAGGATGCGGAACGAAATCAGCACCCCGAGGGCGACGAGGCTGAAGATCAGGCCGATCTCCAGTGCGCCCAGAAACGAGAACAGAGACATGGTGGGGAATCCTGTTGCTGCCCGGCCGGACGTGTACGGCCGGGTGAAGCGAACGGGCGGCCCCGGATGGGAGCCGCCCGTGCGGCGATGTCATCCAGGCCCGGATCGGGCCTGCCGGCGCGGCGCTCGGGCCGCGGCTTACTTGATGACCGTCTTCGCGTCCTTGACGAGATCCGGCGCGAGCGTCGCGCCCTGCTTCTCGGCCGCGCCCGTGTTCACGAACAGTTCGAGGTTGCTGCTCGTCTCCGATGCGATCGCACCCGGCTTCTCGCCCTTCAGGATCCGCGCGACGACCTTGCCGGTCTGGCGGCCGAGGTCGCCGTAGTTGATGCCGAGCGCCGCGATGCCGCCGCGCTTCACGCTGTCGGTGTCGCCCGCGACGAGCGGGATCTTCGCCTCGTTCGCGACCTTCACGAGCGCCTCGTACGCGGACACGACGTTGTTGTCGGTGTTCGTGTAGATCACGTCGACCTTGCCGATCAGGCTCTTCGCGGCCGGGCCGATGTCGACGGTGCGCGGCGCGGCCGCTTCCTTGAGCGTCATCCCCTGCTTCGCGAGGATCGCCTTGAGCTCCTTCACGACGACGACCGAGTTCGCCTCGCCCGGGTTGTAGACCATGCCGACCGTCTTCGCATTCGGCACGACGCGCTTGATCAGCGCGACCTGGCGGTCGAGCGGCAGCTTGTCGGACACGCCCGTCACGTTGGTGCCCGTCGGGCCCCAGCCCTTCACGAGCTGCGCGGCGACCGGATCGGTGACGCCCGAATAGACGACCGGCACGCTCTTCGTCGACGCGACCACCGCCTGCGCGGCCGGCGTCGCGATCGCGACGATCACGTCGGGCTTGTCGCCGATGAACTTGCGCGCGATCTGCGCGGCGGTGCCCGTGTTGCCCTGCGCGCTCTGGTATTCCCACTTGAGCTTGTCGTCGCCGTAGCCTTCGGCCTTCAGCTCGGCGCGCACGCCGTCGCGGATCGCGTCGAGCGCCGGGTGGTCGACGATCGACAGCACCTTGACGGTCTGCGCGTGCGCGGCGCCGGCCAGCGCGAGTGCGGCGACGCCGGCCGTGATCGAACGGATCGCGAAAGTCTTGAATCGCTTCATGGATGAGTCTCCCCCGTATTGTGTCGGTTCTGGATGATGGATTCCCGCCGCCGTCGGGCGGGCGCCGCCGCGCGTACGACACGCCGGCGATCGGCCCGCGCACGCTCCGGGAAAGCGTGCAGCGGCGAACGCACGAGGATACCATTTCCGCAGACCACCGCCTGACTTGATGCTTTCGCGCGGCACGCCGGATCGCGGCCCTCGCCGGGGTCCGAAAATGCGTGCGAAGCCCGGCCGGCGGCGGTGCCGGCCCGTGTCGGCCAACGCGTCAGCCTGGCTTGCGGCTTTACGCTATGCTGTCGCCGACCCAATCCACTCCATCGGAGGGCAGATGAAACGGGGGATCCGAGCCATCGCATGCGCAGCCGCCGCGCTGGCGCTGCCGGGCGCGGCGTTCGCGCTGACCGACGGCGGCGCGCAATACGACGCGTGCATGCTCAACGCGCTGCGCGAAAGCCGCAACGGCGCGGCTGCGCAGCTGATCCAGCGCTCGTGCGACGCGCTGTACCGCGACAACGCGATGCTGCTGCCGCGCGAGCGGCGCTTTCACGAGTGCGTCGTGCAGTCGCTGCCGGGCGTGCGCGACAACTATGCGATCCAGCAGATCATGTCGATCTGCTCGCGGCGCGGCGATATGTAAGCGCACACCAACCGCGCGAATGAAAAAGGGCCTGCACGATGCAGGCCCTTTTCGCTCAGCGGTCCGACCGGTGTGCGGCGTTCAGAACGACGCGACCATCGAGCCCTTGAACTGCTTCTTGATGAATTCCCGCACTTCCGTCGACTGATACGCCTTGACCAGCTTCTTCACCCACGGCTGATCCTTGTCCTTCGCGCGCACCGCGATCAGGTTCGCGTACGGGCTCGTCAGCGATTCGAGCGCGATCGCATCCTTGGTCGGCTGCAGGTTCGCGGCGAGTGCGTAGTTCGTGTTGATCACGGCCGCGTCGACGTCCGACAGCACGCGCGGCAGCTGCGCCGCGTCGAGCTCGGAGATCTTCAGCTTCTTCGGGTTGTCGGCGATGTCGAGCACCGTCGCGTTGTTGCCGCCCGTGCCGGCGCCCGCCTTCAGCTTGATCACGCCTTGCGCCTGCAGCAGCAGCAGCGCGCGGTTCTCGTTCGACGGATCGTTCGGCACCGCGACCTTCGCGCCCGGCTGCAGATCCTTCAGCGCCTTGATCTTCTTCGAGTACACGCCGATCGGCGAGATGTAGGTCAGGCCCGCGCTGACGAGCTTGTAGCCGCGCTGCTTGACCTGGCTGTCGAGGTAGGGCTGGTGCTGGAAGCTGTTCGCGTCGAGGTCGCCCGCGTCGAGCGCCGCGTTCGGCTGCACGTAGTCGTTGAACTCGATCACCTTCACGTTCAGGCCTTCCTTCTCCTTCGCGACCTTCTGCACGACTTGCCAGACTTCCGCGTCCGGGCCGGCCACCGTGCCGACCTTCACCACCTTGTCCTCGGCGTGCGCACCCGCCGACATCGTCAGCGCTGCGCCGGTAGCCAGCACGGAAAACACTTTCAGGAGACTGCGACGCTTCATCTGTTTCTCGCTTTCTTTCGATCTAAAAAGGGCGCGATGCGGGTATCCACCGACTCGCAGGAAAGGGGCAAATGGTGTCACAGGATCGGCGGGAAGTGAAATACATCCCGCTCATATGGGTATGCGCCGGATCGGGGCATGCCGCTCGCGGCTCGCGGCTCGCGGCTCGCTGCTCGCGGCTCGCTGCTCGCTGCTCGCCCCTCGCCCCTCGCCCCTCGCCCCTCGCCCCTCGCCCCTCGCCGCTCTCCGCTCTTCGCTCTTCGCTCTTCGCTCGCCGCGCGTCATGCCGTCAGGCCATCAGGCCGCCTCGGCCGCGGCCAGCACCGGCTCGGCCGACGGGCGCGCAAACGCCGCGCCGCCGCCGACGCGGAACGACCCCACCGCGTCGCGCAGCCGCGCCGCCTGCTCCTGCAGCGACGCGGCGGCCGCCGCGGCTTCCTCGACGAGCGCCGCGTTCTGCTGGGTCACCTGGTCCATCTGCGTGACCGCGCGGCCAACCTGCGTGATGCCGCTCGCCTGCTCCTCGGACGCCGCCGCGATCTCGCCCATGATGTCCGTCACCCGCGCGACCGCCTGCAGGATCTCGCCCATCGTCGTGCCCGCCTGGCCGACCAGCGTCGAGCCGTTGCGCACCCGCTCGACCGATTCGCCGATCAGCGCGCGGATCTCCTTCGCGGCCGTCGCGCTGCGCTGCGCGAGCGAGCGCACCTCGCCCGCGACCACTGCGAAGCCGCGGCCCTGCTCGCCCGCGCGCGCCGCCTCCACCGCGGCATTCAGCGCGAGGATGTTGGTCTGGAACGCGATGCCCTCGATCACGCCGATGATGTCGGCGATCTGGCGCGAGCTGTCGTCGATCTCGCCCATCGTGCCGATCACGCGGTTCACGACGTCGTGGCCGGCGCGCGCGATGTCCGACGCATTGTTCGCGAGCCCGCTCGCCTGCCGCGCGTTGTCGGCGTTCTGCTTCACGGTCGCGGTGAGCTGCTCCATGCTCGCCGCCGTCTCTTCGAGCGACGCGGCCTGCTCCTCGGTGCGCTGCGACAGGTCGTCGTTGCCCGACGCGATCTGGCGGCTCGCCGACGCGATCGATTCGGCCGACTGGCGGATCCCGCCGATGGTCGCCTGCAGGCGGGCCTGCATCGCGTGCATCGCCGCCATCATGCTCGTGCGGTCGCCCGCGCGCACCGGCACCGGCTGCGTGAGGTCGCCCTGCGCGATGCGCGCGGCCAGCGCGGCGGCTTCGTCCGGCTCGCCGCCGAGGCTGCCGCGCACGTTGCGGATGATCACTGACATCGCCGCGGTGATCACGAGGCCGATCACGAGCACCACCGCGAGATGGCCGAACAGCGTCTCGTAGTACACCGTGTCGATGTCCTTCACGAACACGCCGCTCGAGATGTTCCAGTCCCACGGCGCGAAGCGCGTGACGTAGCTGATCTTCGGCACCGCGGTCTCGCTGTGCGGCAGCCGCCCGCGATATTCGGCGAAGCCGTGGCCATTCGCCTTCGCGGCATTCAGGATCGTGACGAACAGCGGCTTGCCGTCCGGGTCGAGATAATCGCCGACCTGCGTGCCGACCAGCTTCGGCAGCGTCGGATGCATCAGCACGACCGGCTTCGAGTCCATCACGAACACGTAGCCGGATTCGCCGTAGCGCATCGCGGCGAGGCTCGCGAGCGCATCGCGCTTCGCGTCGGCCTCGGGCAGCGTGCCGGCCTGCGCGAGCGCGTGGTACGACTTCGCGATGCCGGCCGCCGCCTCGACGAGGTTCGCCATCCCTTCCTTGCGCTCCGTGAGCATCGTCGCGCGCGTCTCGATCGCGCTCCATGCGCCGACGCCCAGCAGGCCAATCCATACCAGCGCAAGCGCGAGCCACAGCTTGCGGTTCAAACTCATTCGGCTCATCGTGCGTCCCTTGTTGTCGATGTCGATGGGTAACGCAACGCGCGCGCGAACGGCCTGTCGCGCGCAAACGATTGCAGACGTAATGACGGCAGCCAGGCTTGCAACTTGAATACGGCACGGCGGCGGCGGCGCGACAGGCGGCGCGGGCTGTGCTACAAGATCGCCTTGCCGGCGCATCGCGTCCCGGCGATTTTCCGAGGCCCACCATGTACGTCATCGACATTCACTACACCGCGCCGCTCGATCGCATCGACGACGCGCTCGAGCGCCATCGCGCGTATCTGCAGCCGCTGCTGGATCAGGGGATCTTCATCGCGGCGGGGCCGAAGGTGCCGCGCGACGGCGGCATGATCCTCGCGGCGCGCATCGATCGCGACGCACTCGAGTCGATCCTGCAGACCGACCCGTTCGTGACCGAAGGGCTCGCGACCTACCGCGTGACCGAATTCCGGATGACCCGCGCGGCGCCGGGCGTCAACCTGCCGGCGCTGCCGTAACGCGCCGCGCGCGCGTGAGGGGAAGAGAAGGAAGAAGACGCGGGACGGCAGGCGCCGTCCCGGCATGCGCTGCTCAGTCGAGCAGCAGTTTCAGGTCGTGCACCCACGGGCCGGGGCCCTGGCCGTCGCGCACGAACAGGCGCAGCTTGCCGTTCGGGTCGAACACGTAGCTCGCGGCGGTGTGGTCCATCGTATAGCTGCCGGGCGCCTTGCCCTGCACCTTCGCGTAATACACGCGGAAATCCTTCGTCACCTTCTTCAGCTGCGCGTCGTCGGCCGGGCGCAGGCCGATGAACGACGGATCGAACGCCGGCACGTACTGGCCGAGCAGCGCGGGCGTGTCGCGCTCCGGATCGACGGTGACGAACAGCACCTGCACGCGCTTCGCGGCGTCGGGCCCGAGCTGCTTGAGCGCCTCGGACAGTTCGGCCATCGTCGTCGGGCAAACGTCCGGGCAGTGCGTGTAGCCGAAGAACATCACGACGGCCTTGCCCTTGAAGTCGCCGAGCGTGCGCACCTTGCCCGCCGTGTCGGGCAGCGCGAAATCGCTGCCGAACTGGGTATTGCCGGTGATGTCGAGATTCTGGAATTTCGGCGCGTTGTCGCACGCCGCGAGCAGCAGAGCGCCCGCGAACGCGCAGGCAAGCAGCCAGCCTCGGCGCGCGCGGCGCCCGAACCAAGAATGAAGCATCGCGTTCAAACCGTAGGGTTAGGCGCCGAGCAGCGGGCGCGCATAGTGATCGACGAGCAGCGCCGCGAACAGCAGCGACAGGTAGACGATCGAGTAGCGGAAGGCCTTGCGGGCCAGGTCGTCGGAATAGTCGCGGTAGATCTTCCACGCGTACGCGAGGAACACCGCGCCGAGCAGCACCGCGCTCGTCAGGTAGACGGCCCCGCTCATGCCGGAGATGAACGGCATCAGCGTGACCGCGAACAGGATCACCGTGTAGAGCAGGATGTGCAGCCGCGTGAACTGCTCGCCGTGCGTGACGGGCAGCATCGGCAGGCCCGCGTTCTCGTAGTCCTTGCGGCGATACAGCGCAAGCACCCAGAAATGCGGCGGCGTCCATACGAAGATGATCAGCACGAGGATCCACGCGTCGCCGGGCACCGCGCCCGTCACCGCGGCCCAGCCGAGCGCGGGCGGCATCGCGCCGGACGCGCCGCCGATCACGATGTTCTGCGGCGTCATCGGCTTGAGCAGCAGCGTGTAGATCACCGCATAGCCGACGAACGTCGCGATCGTCAGCCACATCGTCAGCGGGTTCGTGAACGTGTAGAGCGTCCACGCGCCGGCGCTGCCGAGCACGCCCGAGAACAGCAGGATCTGCGCAGTGGTGATCTCGCCGCGCGCGGACGGGCGCCACGCGGTGCGGCGCATCATCGCGTCGATCTTCTGCTCGACGAGACAGTTGATCGCGAACGCCGCGCCCGCCAGCAGCCAGATGCCGACGGTGCCGCCGACCAGCACCCTCCACGGCACCATGCCCGGCGTCGCGAGGAACATGCCGATCACCGCGCAGAACACCGCAAGCTGCGTAACACGCGGCTTCGTCAGCGCCATGTACTGGGAGAACCGGCTACCGGGCGATCGGGAAAGGGTGCTTTGCATGGGAACGGTCACGCCGCGGCGGTATCGCGCGCAGGCAGCGCGACACGGCCGGGGCGGCTTGAAAGGATGCGAAAGTTTAACATGACGACGAGCAGCAGCAGGACCGCAGCGCCCCCGTTATGGGCCACGGCGACCGGCAAAGGCCACTGCAATACGATATTCGTCAAACCCGTCACGAACTGCAGCACGACCACCAGCAGCACGCCGTTCGCGGGCCGCCGCAGCGATTCGAAGCGGCGCATCTTCAGCGCGAACGCGACCAGGTAGGCGACGACGACGAACGCAAACGTGCGGTGCGTCCAGTGGATCGCGACGAGCGCGTCCTGCGTGATCGCCTCGCCGTCCCGGTTCAGGCCGAGCGCGCGCCACAGATGGAAGCCGTGCTCGAAATCCATCGGCGGAATCCACTGGCCGTTGCAGGTCGGGAAGTCGGTGCATGCGAGCACCGCGTAGTTGGTGCTCACCCAGCCGCCGAGCGCGATCTGCACGACGAGCAGCACGAGCGCCGCGAGCGCCGCCGCGCGATAGCGCCCGGCCTCGGGATCGTACGACGGCAGCGGCGTCTGCCGCGCCGCAAGCCAGCCGAGCGTGCCGAGCAGCATCAGGCCGAGCAGCAGGTGGATCGTGACGATCACCGGCTGCAGCTTCATCGTCACCGTCCACGCGCCGAACGCGCCCTGCACGAGAATCAGCAGCAGCAGGCTGGTCGGCCACCACGGCGACACATGCAGCGGCCGGCGGCGCAGCCGTGCGGCCCACGCGATCACCGTCTGCGCGATGATCAGCACGCCGATCGCCATCGCGAAATAGCGGTGGATCATCTCGATCCACGCCTTCGTCATGCTGACGGGGCCCGTCGGCATCGCCTGATGCGCGGCGGTGATGGCCGCGTGCGCGATGAACGGCGACGACGTGCCGTAGCAGCCGGGCCAGTCGGGGCAGCCGAGGCCCGAATCGGTCAGCCGCGTGAAACCGCCGAACATCACGAGATCGAGGGTCAGGAACGTGGTGATCCACACCAGCTTGCGGAACTTGTCGTCGTCGGCCTTCACCCACACGTACGACAGCGGCAGCAGCGCGATACAGAAGCCGATCAGGCCGAGTTGCAGTAGATACGACATCGGATTGCCTCGTTGTCTCGCCTTAGCCGATGCTCGACCACTTCAGCAGCTTCGTGACGTCCGCCTTGATCTTGCTGGGGTTCGGATCCTTCGGGAAACGCATCATCAGGTTGCCGTTCGGATCGACCAGGTAGAGGTGGTCGGACGCCTGCGTGCCGGCGTCGGCCGGCAGCCACGCGGCCACCGCCGCCGGATCGGCGACCAGCTCGCGCGTGTCCGGATACGCGGCGCGCACCTTCTCCGGGACCTGGCCCGCATCGCTGCGCAGCCACACCATCGTGAGCCGGTGGCGTTCGCCGGCCTGCGTCACGCGCACCTGGCGCATGAAGTACAGCTTCTTCGCGCACGCGTCGTCGCACGCGCTGCGGTCGGTCATCACGAACAGCCACACGCCGCGCAGCGACGCGAGCGGCATCGTCTTGCCGGTTTCGTCGGTGACCATCAGGTCCGCCGGGATCGGCCGCTGCGGCTCGACCAGCGTGCCGTAGTTGGTCGAACCGCCCTTCGGCTTGATCACGTAATAGGTGAAGTACGACGCGATCATCGGCGCCGCGCAGACGAGCCCGAGCAGCACGAGCATCCAGCGGCCGCGCTTGCGGGCCGCCGGCGAGATCGGCTCAGCGGCCGGGCCCTGACGGGAAGATTGCATGGACAAATCAGACCTCTCGAAACAAACCCGCGGCGCCGCCGCGTACGGACATCGCGCCACTCATGCGCCGGACGACTTCCTCGCCGCGCGCCGCGCCGCGTACAAGCCGAAACCGAGCGCGGCCGCCGCCATGCCCCACCACTGAAACATGTAACCGTAATTGCGCTCGACGCCGGTCGTCGGCGCCGGCCAGTCGCGCACCAGCTTGTCGCCGCCGTCGCTCGTCTGCTGGATCACGAACGGCTGCAGCGGCAGGCCGGTTTCCTTCGCGAACGCGGCGACGTCCAGGTTCTGGCGAATCTTCTGGTGCGCCGCCGAGCCGCCTTCGCCGAGCTCGAACGCGCGCGTCGCGTCGGCGCGCGCGATGCCCTCGATCTCGACGTTGCCCGCGGGTGTCGCGAACGGCTCGATCGCCGTGCGATCGGCGATGTTGCGCGGCAGCCAGCCGCGGTTGACGAGCACGTAACCGCCGCCCGTGAGTTTAAACGGCATCACGACGTAAAAACCCGGCTGGTCGTTATACGGCCGATTGTCGAGAAACACCGCGAGCTCGGGCATGAACCGCCCCGTCGCACGCACCCGGTGGAACTCGATCGACGCGAGCGGGATCGGCTGCGTGCCGACCGTCACGGGCGCCGCGTGCTCGTAGCGCACGATGCTCGCCTCCAGCGCCTCCTTCTGGTGCGCGCGGTCACGCTGCCAGAAGCCGAGGCGGATCGTCACCGCGACGACCGCGAGAATCAACAGCGCGGGCAGCCAGCGGATCTTCATCGGGCCGCCCCCCAGGCACGCTCGCGCAAGCGAAGTGCGATAATTATCCCCTTCCTTTCGAATCGCCGTCGTCCGGTAAGCGTCATGCACATCCTCGTTCCCATCGCCTTCGTCCTGATCATCGCCAGCCTGGCTTCGGCGCTGTATTTCATGATGCACGACCGCGGCAACACGAAGCGCATGGCCTGGTCGCTTGCCACCCGCGTCGGGCTGTCTATCTCGCTGTTCGTGTTCATCCTGTTCGCGAACTGGATGGGCTGGATCCACTCGACCGGCATTCCGATCGGGCGCTGACGCTTTCGCCGATGTGACCGATGCGACCGATGTGACATTTCGCCGCACGGCCGCGCCACCAAGCAAAAGCGCCGCCTGACTGAGTCGCGGCGGCGCCTGGGTTCCCGGACGATGCGTTCGCGCCGCCCGGCATCCATCAAATCAAACGGCCCGCGCATCGCTGCGCGGGCCGTGTTTCATTTACAGCCAGTAGACGACGACGTACAGGCCGAGCCAGACGACGTCGACGAAGTGCCAGTACCACGCGGCGCCTTCGAATGCGAAGTGGTGTTCCGGCTTGAAGTGGCCGCGGATCATCCGCACCAGCACCACCGCGAGCATCGTGCCGCCGAGGAACACGTGGAAGCCGTGGAAGCCCGTCAGCAGGAAGAACGTCGAACCGTAGATGCCCGAGCCGAGCGTCAGGTTCAGTTCGTTGTATGCGTGGAAGTATTCGAAGCCCTGCGTGAACAGGAAGCAGACGCCGAGCACGAGCGTCGCGGCCAGCCAGGCGATCGCCTTGTTGCGGTGATTGTCGCGCAGCGCGTGGTGCGACACCGTCAGCGTCGCGCCCGACGACAGCAGCAGCGCGGTGTTCAGCGTCGGGATCGGCCACGGGCCCATCGTCTTGAAGTGGCCGGCGAGCAGGGCCGGGCCTTCGTTCGGCCACACGGCGGAGAAATCCGGCCAGATCAGCTTGTAGTCGAGGCTGCCGAGCTGGTGCAGCGCGATTTCACGCGCATAGAACAGCGCGCCGAAGAATGCGCCGAAGAACATCACTTCGGAGAAGATGAACCAGCTCATGCTCCAGCGGTACGACACGTCGACGTTCTTGCCGTACATGCCGCCTTCCGACTCGGCGATCGAATCGCCGAACCAGTGATACAGCGTGAAGAGGAACCACAGCAGGCCGAGCAGCGCGGTATACGGCGCCCAGTCGTGACCGTTGAGCCACAGTGCGAACGATCCGAGCATGACCAGCAGGCCGCAGGCCGCGCTGATCGGATGCTGCGACGGATGCGGCACGAAATAGTACGGGGTCTGGTTTTGACCGCTCATGCTTGATTCTCCACTTCAGTCCAATTTGTGTACCGGAAACGGCTCCGGCTTTATTTCTCTTGCGGCGCGACGGCCACCGCTCTTTCCTTCACGAAACGCCTGGGCGTTCCGCATCACATTCCTTGCTTGCCGCAGGCCTCAGCCCACGACGGCGCGCACGATCAGGATCAGCACGCCGATGAATACGCCGGCCGCGATCAGCGCCACGATCAGCACGTGCAGCGGATTCAGCTGCGTCGCGTCCGCCTCCAGGTCGCGCCGCTTGCGCACGCCGAAGAACGACCACAACACCGCCTTCAGCGCCTGGCCGAACGAGCCGCTCCGCTTGACCTCCGTCATCGCCCCGCCTCCGTCATCATGCGCCCGGCTTCGTCGGGCCGGACTGCGTCGCCGTGCCGGCCGCTGCCTGCGCCGGCGTATTCAGCTCGAAGAACGTGTACGACAGCGTGATCGTCTTCACGTCCTTCGGCAGCTTCGGATCGATCACGAACACCACCGGCATCTTGCGCGACTCGTTCGCGGCCAGCGTCTGTTGCGTGAAGCAAAAGCACTCGATCTTCTTGAAAAACTCGGTCGCCTGCTTCGGCGCGTAGCTCGGGATCGCCTGTGCGACGACCGGACGGCTCTGGCCGTTCGTCACGTCGTACACGATCGTCGTCAGCTCGCCCGGGTGCACGTCGAGGCTGTTGTGCTCCGGCTTGAAACCCAGCGGGCCGCGCGCGTTCGCATCGAACTCGACCGACACGGTGCGGCTCGTGTCGATCTGCGTGTTCTTCGCCTCGCGCTCGCTCACGTCGCGCTGCAGCAGGTTGTTGATGCCGGTGATCTGGCAGATCGCACGGTACATCGGCACGAGCGCGAAACCGAAGCCGAACATCAGTCCGGCCACGACGATGAGCTTCACCAGCATCGAGCGGTTGAACGCGCGATCGACGGCTCCGGACTCCTGCTTCGACATACGACGACTTCCTCGCTACGGCGTCAGTGAGTGGACAGCCACCACTGCTTGATCACGACACCCACAAAAAAGACGGCGGCGATCACGAGCAGGGTCAGGCCGAGCCGCTTGTTGCCCGCGCGGATCTGCTCGGGCGTGCGTCTTTGTTGTGGATTCCGGTTCATCTGAATCGTGCTGTAGAACGCTCCGCCTCGCCTGCCTGCGAGGGCAGGCGAAGGCGGAACATCCGGTGAAACTTACTCGACGTGCGGCGGTTGCTCGAACGTATGGAAGGGCGCCGGGCTCGGCACCGTCCACTCGAGGCCCGTCGCGCCATCCCACGGCTTGTCGGCCGCCTTCTCCAGCTCGCCGCCGCCACGGTATGCCGGCAGCACGACCGCGAACAGGAAGTACACCTGCGCGAGACCGAAACCGAACGCGCCGATCGTCGCGACCTGGTTGAAGTCCGTGAACTGCGCCGGGTAGTCCGCATAGCGGCGCGGCATGCCCGCGAGACCGACGAAGTGCATCGGGAAGAACGTCAGGTTGAAGAAGATCATCGACGCCCAGAAGTGGATCTTGCCGCGCGTCTCGTTGTACATCCAGCCCGTCCACTTCGGCGCCCAGTAGTACCAGCCCGAGAACAGCGCGAACAGCGAGCCGGCCACCAGCACGTAGTGGAAGTGCGCCACCACGAAGTAGGTGCCGTGGTACTGGATGTCGAGCGGCGCCATCGCGAGCATCAGGCCCGTCAGGCCGCCGAACGTGAACACGAACAGGAAGCCGATCGCGAACAGCATCGGGGTTTCGAACGTCATCGAGCCGCGCCACATCGTCGCGAGCCAGTTGAACACCTTCACGCCCGTCGGCACCGCGATCAGCATCGTCGCGTACATGAAGAACAGCTGGCCGGTGACCGGCATGCCCGTCGCGAACATGTGATGCGCCCAGACCATGAACGACAGGATCGCGATCGAAGCCGTCGCATACACCATCGAGCTGTAGCCGAACAGCGTCTTGCGCGCGAACGCCGGGATCACCTGCGACACGATCCCGAACGCCGGCAGAATCATGATGTACACCTCGGGGTGGCCGAAGAACCAGAAGATGTGCTGGTACATCACCGGGTCGCCGCCGCCTGCCGCGTTGAAGAACGACGTGCCGAAGTGGCGGTCGAACAGCACCATCGTGATCGCGCCTGCCAGAACCGGCATCACGGCGATCAGCAGGTACGCGGTGATCAGCCACGTCCACGCGAACATCGGCATCTTCATCAGCGTCATGCCCGGCGCGCGCATGTTCAGGATCGTCACGACGATGTTGATGCCGCCCATGATCGACGACGCGCCCATGATGTGCACCGCGAAGATCGCGAAGTCCATGCCCGGGCCCATCTGCGTCGACAGCGGCGCATACAGCGTCCAGCCGGCGGCCGTCGCGCCGCCCGGCGCGAAGAACGAGCCGACCAGCAGCACGGCCGCGACCGGCAGCAGCCAGAAGCTGAAGTTGTTCATCCGCGCGAACGCCATGTCGGACGCGCCGATCTGCAGCGGAATCATCCAGTTCGCGAAGCCGACGAACGCCGGCATGATCGCGCCGAACACCATGATCAGGCCGTGCATCGTCGTGAGTTCGTTGAAGAACTCCGGACGCATGATCTGCAGGCCGGGCGTGAACAGCTCGGCGCGGATCGCGAGCGCCATCACGCCGCCCGACAGGAACATGATGAACGAGAACAGCAGGTACAGCGTACCGATGTCCTTGTGGTTGGTGGCGAACAGCCAGCGCCGCCAGCCTTGCGGGGTTTCGTGCGCGTGATCGTCGTGCGCGTGGCCCGCGGCTACGTCGTGCCCGATGCTAGACATGAGAATCTCCTAATGCGAATACGTCGACAAACACAGCGACACGTCAGGCCGCCGGGCCGATCTCGACACGCCGGGCTTCCTTCGCGTCAGCCCCGCCCGTGATCGTTTCCGGCTTTTTCAGAATGATGTGGTCTTCCGCCACGCCCGCCGCCTTCAGCGCGTCGCGCACGGCTTGTGCACGGTGCTTGGCGAGATCGGCGTTTGCGTCGGCGGAGCCCGACTTGTCGGTGAAGCCCGACAGCGCAAGCTTCGCGTCCGGATGCGCCTTCGCATAGTCGGCCGCTGCCGCGATCGCCGACTGTGCGTCGGCCGGCAGCGTGCTCTTGCCCGTTTCGAAGTAGATCGTCGACAGCGCGGCCGATGCCTGGGCTGCGCCCGACGCGGCCTGCGCCGGCGCCGGTGCCGAAGCCGCCTCGGCCGGTGCGGCGCCCGCGGTGTCTTCCGGCATCTTGCCGTTACGCGCGTCCGCCACCTGCTTCGGTTGCAGCAGGTCGTTCTTGTGGTTGCCCCACGAGTTGCGCTCGTAGGTGACGACCGATGCGATGTCGAGGTCCGACAGCGACGCCCACGACGGCATCGCGCCCTTGCCGTGCAGCACGCGATCGAGGTGCGCCGAGATCGGGCCGTTCACGATCGGGCTGCCGTCCATCGCCGGGAACGCGCCGAGGCCCTTGCCGTTCACCTGGTGGCAGGCCGCGCAGTTCGCCTTGTAGACTTCCTCGCCGTGCGTGACGAGTTCGGCCACCGTGTAGATGCGGTGCGGATCGACCGTGGCGCCGGCCGTCTTGGCCTTCTGCGCGGTGACCCACTTCGCGTAGTCCTCGTCCGACAGCACTTCGACGACGACCGGCATGTACGCGTGCTCCTTGCCGCACAGCTCGGTACAGAACCCGCGGAAGGTGCCGACCTTCTCGGCCTTGAACCACGTGTCGCGCACGAAGCCCGGGATCGCATCCTGCTTCACGCCGAACGCGGGCACGTACCACGAGTGGACGACGTCGTTCGCGGTCGTGATGATCCGGACTTTCTTGTTGACCGGCACGACGAGCGGGTTGTCGACTTCCTGCAGATAGGTGTCGGTGATGGCCTTCTTGCCCATCACTTCGTCGCGCGGGGTGGTCAGCGTCGACAGGAAGCTGATGCCCTCGCCCGGGCCCTTCACGTAGTCGTAGCCCCACTTCCACTGGTAGCCGGTGACCTTGACCGTGAGATCGGCGTTCGTCGTGTCCTTCATCGCGACGACGGCCTTCGTCGCCGGCAGCGCCATCAGCACGACGATGATGAACGGCACGATCGTCCAGATGATTTCGACGGTCGTGCTCTCATGGAAATTGGCGGCCTTGAAGCCTTTGGATTTGCGGTGCGCGAAGATCGAATAGAACATCACGCCGAACACGCCGATGAAGATCACCGTACAGAGGATCAGCATCATCGTGTGGAGATCGTAGAGCTCCTCGGCGATCTTCGTGACAGGCGGCTGAAAGTTGATCTCGTTGACACGGGGGCCGCCCGGGCTATCACCGACCGCCAGAGCGGCACCGGCAAAGAGCAGTCCGCTGCATGCCAGCACGCCCGCGAGGGCTCGCTTGATTGTTTTCATAGCATCCTTACCCAAAATTTCCATTCAAACCCTCCCCCGTCGCAAGCCGCCTGCGCCGCGCCGGCCGCTCCGCTCAGCCGCAGCGCCGGAGCGACACGCGCAGTTCGTCGGCGAACTGCGCGCGCTTGTGCTGCGCGAGATGCTGCCCGATCACAACGGTCTGCCCGCGCGATACCAGCCGAATCGGATCGCGTGGCGTCGCGCCCGTCTCGACCCGCACCCAGCGCGGGTTGAATTCGATCTGCGTGAACCGCTCCGCATCCATCCGCTCGATCACGAGCCGGTGCGGAAACAGCCTGATGCGCTCGTAATCGACCGCATGGCGCGCATAGACCGCAAACGCGAACCCCACCGCCAGCAGCTCGATTCCGGTGAACGGCATGACGAGCCATGCCCCCTGCCACATCAGCATTGCCGCGATCGCCAGCGAGAAGCCCGCGAGCGACGCGTAAAACAGCACGAACTGGCGCGGCGACACCGAACAGTTGCGCTTTATGAGCCAGTCCTCGAGGACCGGCTCCGCATTCGCCGCTTCCGCCGAAACATTCGCTGCTTCCATCGCCGCCTCACGCGAATGGCATGCGATGCATGCCTGCATCGGACTCGCCACCCCGTATTGCGGGGACCCCGGGGCGACAAGCTGACGCATTATAGGCGGGTTCAATGGCATCCACAAGCAAACGACTATCGCCCCGCGAGCCAAGCGCGACAAGCTTTCCGGCCATTTCAGGGGCCTTTTCGACCCCGCTTTGCGCCGCTAATTTCAGACATAACAAAACCCCTCTTTACCGCTTCAGCGATTCTTCGGACGCCCCTTCCCGATGTCCTCGAGACGCACGATGCCATGCCCTTCCGCGGTCGTGCGCGGCACGGCCTTCCACGCATGCCCGTAGATCACCTCGAAGGTGAGCGGGATCGTGCCGTCCTCGCGCCGGCGCGCGTCGAGCGCGTCGCCGAGCGCCTGCCGGAAGCGCCGCGACACGCCCCGCGGCGCCACGCGCTCGAACGGATAGGTGCCCCAGCGGCGCACGTCGGCCAGCAGGGAATCGGGGGATTTGTAGGTGACGGTCAGCACTTCCTGATCCATCACGGGGATCTCGAAGCCGCTCTCGACGAGCATGTCGCCGAGGTCGTGCATGTCGACGAAATCGATCACGCGGGCGGCGGCGGGCGCGAGGCCGAGCGCCGCCTCGGCATCCGCGCAGGCCGCGCGCAGCTCGCGCAGCGTGTCGGGGCCGAGCGTGCTGAACATCAGCAGGCCGTTCACGCGCAGCACCCGCTGCCACTCGGGCAGCACCGCGTCGGGGCGCGAATGCCAGTGCAGCGCGAGGTTCGACCAGATCAGGTCGAACGCGCCTGCCGCGAACGGCAGCGCGGAGAAGTCGGCCTGCGCGACGCGCGGGCCGCGCTGGCCGAGCGCCTTGCCGAGCGACGCGGGCAGCCAGCGGCGCCAGCTCGCCTGCTCGACCTCGCGCTGCCCCGCCCGCGCGAGCATCGCGCCGGACAGGTCGACGCCGAACACCGGCGCCTCGGGAAAGCGCGCGCGCAGCGCCGGCAGGTCGTCGCCCGCGCCGCAGCCCGCGTCGAGCACCGCCGCCGGGCTCACCTTGATGTATTCGAGACGCTCGCACATCCGGTGGGCGATCTCGCGCGGCAGGAACGCGACCGCGTCGAACGCGGCTGCGCGGCGGTCGAAGATCCGCCGCAGGCGCCTGGCGTCATAGACCGGACGGCTGGATGAGGTCGAAGCTGGGGACATGTCGGGCAAACTCTCGAAGAGCCCGAAGTATACTCGCTCGCCCCGAAGCCTTCATTGAGACGGGGTCCGGGAGCTTTTTCGATGAATCGCCAGCCGTTTTCCCCGTCGATGCGCGTCGTTATGTCGCAGGCCCGCGCACTGGTCGCGCGGCTCGCGGCGATCGCGTTGCCGAACCGCTGCGCCTTGTGCGGCAATATGTCACATCCGGTGATCTGCGCCGATTGCGACGCCGCGTACTGGAATGAAGCGCGCCTGCGCTGCACCGTCTGCGCGGTGCCGCTCGCCGCCGGGTGGGCGCGCCGCGCGGCCGGCTACCGGTGCGACGCATGCCGCGCGACGCCGCCGCCGTTCGATGCGACACTCGCGCTCGCCGACTACCGGGCGCCGCTCGACGGCCTCGCGCGGCAGCTGAAATTCCACGCGCGGCTCGCGCTCGGCGCCGAATTCGCGGGCCGCCTCGCGCGGCTGATCGCCGATGCGCATGACGCAGGCGGCACGAGTAGCGGCTTCGACGTGATCGCGCCGGTGCCGCTCGCGCGCGGCCGCCTCGCCTCGCGCGGCTACAACCAGGCGTGGGCGATCGCGCGGCCGCTCGCCCGCCGGCTCGGCGTGAGCGCCGATGCGGCGCTGCTCGCGCGCGTCGCCGATACCGCGCCGCAATCCCGGCTCGACCGGCGCGCGCGGCGCGACAACGTCGCGTCGGCCTTCGCGGCGGCCGGCAACGTGACGGGCCGCCATGTCGCGCTCGTCGACGACGTGATGACGTCGGGCGCGACGCTGTCCGCCGCGGCGCTCGCGCTCAAGGCGGCGGGCGCCGCGCGCGTGACGAATCTGGTTGCGCTGCGCACCGCGCGGGATTAATTAGAGAGAAACCGGCCGCCCGCACGCGGCCCCGAAGTTCAATCACCGAAGAATCATGTTCAACGTCGTCCTCGTCGCCCCCGAAATTCCGCCGAACACCGGCAACGTGATCCGCCTGTGCGCCAATACCGGCGCGCGGCTGCACCTGATCGAGCCGCTCGGCTTTCCGCTCGACGACGCGAAGATGCGCCGCGCGGGCCTCGACTATCACGAATACGCGGAAATGCGCGTGCATCCGGACTGGGACGCGTTCGTCGCGGCCGAAGCGCCCGATCTCGCGCGAATGTTCGCGTTCACGACGCGCGGCTCGGGCCGCTTTCACGACCACGCGTTCCAGCCGGGCGACTGGTTCGTGTTCGGCTCCGAGACGCGCGGCCTGCCCGCGCCGCTCCTCGAGCGCTTTCCGAACGAACAGCGCGTGCGCCTGCCGATGCGGCCCGGCAACCGCAGCCTGAACCTGTCGAACACGGTCGCGGTGGTCGTGTTCGAGGCGTGGCGGCAGGCCGGCTTCGAAGGCGGCGCCTGACGGCCGGCACGAATGCGCTATCGGCGCGCGAGCCGCGCGCGATACAGATCGTAAATATCGGATGAAAAGCACGCGAACACGACGCGTGCGAGATTCGGCGCCTGCGGCAGCATCTCGACGACCGTATCGACCGCGATCTCGACCGCCTGCGCGGCCGGATAACGGTAGATCCCGCAGCTGATCGCGGGAAACGCGAGCGACGTGCACGCGACCTCCTCGGCCAGCTCGATCGCGCGCCGGTAGCACGACGCGAGCATCTCGGCTTCGTTCTGCGTGCCGCCGTGCCATACCGGGCCGACCGCGTGAATCACGTATTTCGCCGGCAGCCCGTGGCCGCGCGTGAGTTTCGCGTCGCCGGTCTGGCAGCCGCCGAGCGTGCGGCATTCGGCGACGAGGCCCGGGCCGGCCACGCGATGAATCGCGCCGTCGACGCCGCCCCCGCCGAGCAGCGAGCCGTTCGCCGCGTTGACGATCGCGTCGACCGCGAGCGTCGTGATGTCGACGACCTGCGCGTCGAGCGTGGTGGAACCGATCTGCAGCATGACGACCTCCTCGGACGCCGGAGATGGTTCAAGCGTAATCCGCTTTGCGCGGCAACGCGACCGCCGCGCTACTCCGCGCGCGCGTCCCGCCGCAGCAGGCCGCTCACCGCGTCGCGCGGCGCGACGCCGTCGAACAGCACGCCGCACACGGCTTCGGTGATCGGCATCTCGAGCGACTGCGCGCGCGCGATCGCGAGCACCGCCTGCGCGCAGCGCACGCCTTCGGCGACGTGCCCGAGCGCGCCGAGGATATCGCTCAGCGAGCGGCCGGCCGCCAGTTGCAGGCCGACCGTGCGGTTGCGCGACAGGTCGCCGGTCGCGGTGAGGATCAAATCGCCGAGGCCCGTGAGGCCGGTGAAGGTTTCCGCGCGGCCGCCGAGCGCGACGCCGAGCCGCGACATTTCCGCGAGGCCGCGCGTGATCAGCGCGGCGCGCGCGTTCAGGCCGAGGCCGAGGCCGTCGGCGATGCCGGTCGCGATCGCCAGCACGTTCTTCACCGCGCCGCCGACCTCGACGCCGACCACGTCGTCGCCTGTATAGATACGCATCGCGCCGTGATGGAACGCGGCGAGCGTGCGCTCGCGGCAGGCGGCCGACGCGCTCGCGACGGTCAGCGCAACCGGCAGCCCCTGGCCGACCTCGCGCGCGAAGCTCGGGCCCGACAGCACGCCGTTGCTGCGCTGCTCCGGCAGCTCGGCGGCGATCACCTGGTGCGGCAGCAGGTGCGTGTCCGCCTCGAAGCCCTTGCAGACCCACACCACATGCGCGGGCACGCAGCCTGCATCGCGCATCGCGCGGCACAGCGCGCGCAGCCCGGCTACGGGCGCGCCGATCACGCACAGCGCGTCGTCCGCGGCGCCGTGCGCGAGCGCCGCGGCGACATCCGCGTCGTAGCGCAGCGCGTCGGGCAGCGCGATGCCGTCGAGATAGCGGGAATTTTCGTGCCGGGCCTGCAGCCCGGCGATGAGCGCGGCGTCGCGCGCCCACAGAAGCGTGTCGTGCCGCGCGGCCAGATGGCCCGCGAGCGCGGTGCCCCAGGCACCGGCGCCGAGAACGGCTACTTTCATACCCAGCACCGGTCCTTGCTCGTCCCTCAGTTCAGCGTCGAGCCGTTCGGCGCGCCGGCCGCACCAGCCTGTTGCTGCTGGAGCTGCGCGAGACGCTGCTCGTACAGCGCCTGGAAGTTGATCTCGGCGAGGTGGATCGGCGGGAAGCCTGCACGGGTGATCGCGTCGGCGATGTTCGAGCGCAGGTACGGGAACAGGATCGTCGGGCACGCGATGCCGACGAGCGGGTCGAGCTGTTCGTCGGGAATGTTGCGAATGTCGAAAATGCCGGCCTGCTTCGCCTCGATCAGGAACGCGACCTTGTCCTTCACCTTCGCGGTCACGGTGCCCGACACGACGACTTCGAACACGCTTTCCGCGAGCCGCTCGGCCTTCACGTCGACTTCGACTTCAACCGACGGCATGTCCTGCTCGAGGAAGATCGCCGGCGAATTCGGCTGCTCGAGCGACATATCCTTCAGGTAGACGCGCTGGATGTTGAAGAACGGTTGGTTTTCGACGTCGGACATGTTGTTTCCCTAAATGTGGTGACGAGGCAGCCGGCCTATGCCGGCCGCCCCGGTTGATCCTGCGCGCTTGGCCGCGCGACCGGCGGCCATTCTGCCCTAATCAGGCAGCTTGCAGAAGCGGCACGAGGCCGCCGGCACGGTCGAGCGTCGACAGATCGTCGTAGCCGCCGACGTGCGTGTCGCCGATGTAGATCTGCGGCACCGTGCGGCGGCCCGTGCGCGACATCATTTCCTCGCGGCGCGCGGGATCCTTGTCGATCAGCACCTTCTCGATCTGCTCGACGCCGCGCAGCTTCAGGAGCCGCTCGGCCTGGATGCAATACGGGCACACCTGGGTGCTGTACATGACCACTTTGTTCACTTCGCCACTCCTTGTTTGACGACCGGCATCCCGGCCTGCTGCCACGCGGCGACGCCGCCCTCGAGCACGTGCACCTCGGCATAGCCCGCCGCCTCGACCGCGCGCGCCGCCTTCTGCGACTGCTGGCCGTTCTGGCACACGAGCAGCACCGGGGTGCTCTTGTTCTTCGCGAGCTGCGCGATCTTCGCGCCGATCTCGCCGGCCTCGACCTGGCGCGCCGACGGCAGGTGGCCGGCAGCGAATTCGGTGGCCGGCCGCAGGTCGATCACGACCGCGTTGCGGCGATTGATGAGCTGGGTCGCCTCCGCGGCCGACAGGCCGCCGCGGCCGCGGCGCAGCGCGGGCCAGGCGAGAAGGCCGCCGGACACCAGCAGGATGGCGATGAGGGCCAGGTTCGTGTAATCGGTAAAGAACGTCACGGAATTCCGCCGGAAAAAGAGAAATCGGAAAAGGACAATCCGGCCATTATAAAATAACCGACTTGCGCGATGGCGAGCCCGCCCTCGGGCGCCGCGCGGCGCGCACCGCTTCCTTCACTACCGACCGCAAGCATCTATGTACAAGCTCGTTCTCATCCGCCACGGCGAATCGACGTGGAACAAGGAAAACCGCTTCACCGGCTGGGTCGACGTCGACCTGACCGAACAAGGCTGCAACGAGGCCTACCAGGCCGGCGAACTGCTCAAGGAAGCCGGCTACACGTTCGACATCGCGTATACGTCCGTGCTCAAGCGCGCGATCCGCACGCTGTGGCACGTGCAGGACCGCATGGACCTGATGTACCTGCCGGTCGTGCACTCGTGGCGCCTCAACGAACGCCACTACGGCGCGCTGTCGGGCCTGAACAAGGCGGAAACGGCCGCGAAGTTCGGCGACGAGCAGGTGCTCGTCTGGCGCCGCAGCTACGACACGCCGCCGCCCGCGCTCGAGCCGACCGACGAGCGCGCGCCGTACGCCGACCCGCGCTACGCGAAGGTGCCGCGCGAGCAGCTGCCGCTCACCGAGTGCCTGAAGGACACGGTCGCGCGCGTGCTGCCGCTGTGGAACGAGTCGATCGCCCCGGCGATCAAGGCAGGCAAGCAGGTGCTGATCGCCGCGCACGGCAACTCGCTGCGCGCGCTGATCAAGTACCTCGACGGCATCTCGGACAGCGACATCGTCGGCCTGAACATCCCGAACGGCGTGCCGCTCGTCTATGAACTCGACGAGAACCTGAAGCCGATCCAGAGCTACTACCTGGGCGACCAGGACGCGATCGCGAAGGCGCAGGCCGCCGTCGCGAAGCAGGGCAAGGCGGGCTGATCCCGCCCCCTGGCCGCGCCGGCTTCACGCCGCGCGCGGCCGGCCCGCGCGAACCTCCCTGCCCGCGCGCGGTCGAAACGGTTTCGCGGAAGGTTTCATCCCGTTTCGGCCCGTTCCACTGGCAAGTCGGACGAACAGTTATACTTGTCCGCTCCATCCCCGCTACCGCCACGCGCTTCCCGACCGCACCAGACTCACTATGCGAATGAAATTGAAGAACATCGGCCTGATTGCCGCGGGCCTTGCCACGGGCGTGTTCGCCACGCTGCAAGTCTCGGCGTCGGCCGAGCAGACCGTCACGGCGCCGCTTCCCCTCGACCAGCTCCGCCTGTTCGCGGAAGTGTTCGGCCAGATCAAGCGCGAGTACGTCGAGCCGGTCGACGACAAGAAGCTGCTGACGGCGGCGATCAAGGGCATGGTGTCGAGCCTCGACCCGCACTCGTCGTTCCTCGACAAGACCGACTACGAGGAGCTGCAGGAGCAGACGAAGGGCCGCTTCGCCGGTCTCGGCATCGAGATCTCGCAGGAAGACGGCCTCGTCAAGGTGATCTCGCCGATCGAGGACACCCCTGCGTTCCGCGCCGGCATCCGTCCGGGCGACCTGATCACCCGCATCAACGACAAGCCGGTGCGCGGCATGACGCTCGACAAGGCCGTCAAGCAGATGCGCGGCGAGCCGGGCACCAAGGTCACGCTGACGATCTTCCGCAAGAGCGACGACCGCACGTTCCCGATCACGGTCACGCGCGCGGTGATCCGCGTGCAGAGCGTGAAGCTGAAGATGCTCGATCCGGGCTACGCGTACATCCGCATCACGAGCTTCCAGGAGCGCACGACGCCCGACCTGGCCGCGAAGCTGCAGGACATCGCGCGCCAGCAGCCGAACGTGAAGGGCCTGATTCTCGATCTGCGCAACAACGGCGGCGGCCTGCTGCAGAGCGCGGTCGGCGTCGCGGGCGCGTTCCTGCCGCCGGATTCCGTCGTCGTGTCGACCAACGGCCAGATCCCGGATTCGAAGCAGGTCTACCGCGACACCTACGACAACTATCGCCTGCCGTCGTTCGACGGCGATCCGCTGAAGGGCCTGCCGCCGGTCTTCAAGACCGTGCCGATCATCGTGCTGACGAATGCGTATTCGGCGTCCGCGTCGGAAATCGTCGCCGGCGCGCTGCAGGATGCGAAGCGCGCGACGATCATGGGCAAGACGACGTTCGGCAAGGGCTCGGTGCAGACGGTCCGCCCGATGACGGCCGACACCGCGCTGCGCCTGACCACCGCGTACTACTACACGCCGAGCGGCCGTTCGATCCAGAACAAGGGCATCACGCCGGACGTGCCGGTCGATCAATACGCGGACGGCGATCCGGACGACGTGCTCGTGACGCGCGAGGTCGACTACACGAACCACCTCGCGAACACGCAGGATCCGAACGAGAAGAAGGAGCAGGAAGAGCGCGAACAGCGCCGGATGGACCAGTTGCGCGTCCTCGAGGAGCAGAACGACAAGAAGACGCCGGAACAGCGCCAGAAGGACCGCGAGCGCAAGCCGATCGAGTTCGGCAGCGCGGAAGACTTCATGATGAAGCAGGCGCTCGCGAAGCTCGAGGGCAAGCCGGTTCAGGAGTCGAAGTCGCTGCTCGCCGAAAGCACCAAGAGCGCGACCGGCAAGTCGGCCGCGAAGGCCGCGCCGGCATCGAAGGCAGCCGCACCGAAGCCCGCGTCGGCCACGCAGTAAGCGCCGGCCGGCATCCGACGGGCCATCGCGGGAAGACCGCGATGGCCCGTTTTTCATGCGCGCCTAAAATAGGCGGATACCGCTTCGCACCGCATCACGCCCGCTCCCAGCTCATGAACGACGATCAACTTCTCCGCTACTCCCGCCACATCCTCGTCGACGAGATCGGCATCGAAGCGCAGCAGCGCTTCCTCGACGCGCATGCGATCGTGGTCGGCGCGGGCGGCCTCGGCTCGCCCGCGGCGATGTATCTCGCGGCGTCCGGCGTCGGCACGATCACGCTCGTCGACGCGGACACGGTCGATCTCACGAACCTGCAGCGGCAGATCCTGCACGCGACGGCCTCGGTCGGGCGCAGGAAGGTGGAATCGGGGCGCGACACGCTCGCGCAGCTCAACCCCGAGGTGACCGTGCACGCGGTGGCCGAGCGCGTCGACGACGCGTGGCTCGACGCGCACGTGCCGCGGGCGAGCGTCGTGCTCGATTGCACCGACAACTTCGCGACCCGCCACGCGATCAACCGCGCGTGCGTCGCGCATCGCGTGCCGCTCGTGTCCGGCGCGGCGCTGCGCTTCGACGGCCAGATCAGCACTTTCGACTTCCGCGACCCGGCCGCGCCCTGCTATGCGTGCGTGTTTCCGGAAGACCAGCCGTTCGAGGAAGTCGCGTGCGCGACGATGGGCGTGTTCGCGCCGATCGTCGGCATCATCGGCGCGATGCAGGCGGCCGAGGCGCTGCGCGTGATCGGCGGCATCGGCACGACGCTGAACGGCCGGCTGATGATGCTCGATGCGCTGCGGATGGAATGGACGACGATGAAGATCGCGCGCCAGGCGGACTGCCCCGTGTGCGGCGGCCCGCACTGACGGGCGCGATGCACACGCCCGCACGGGCGTGTGCCTGATTCAAAACCTGCTTACGCGGCGGCGTCCGCGCGCGGCTCGGCGGCCGACAGGCGCTTGAGCGCCGACTGCACGTCCTCGGGCTCGAACGCCGCGAGCACGTCGGCGGTCGGCTTCTCGAGCGCCTTCAGGTGCGCACGCAGGATCTCCTGCTTCACGACGAGCAGCTGGCTCGGATGCATCGAGAACTCGGTGAGCCCCATGCCGAGCAGCAGGCGCGTGAGCGCCGGATCGCCCGCCATTTCCCCGCACACCGACACGGGCACGCCCGCGCGCTTCGCCTCGCGCAGCGTGTATGCGATCAAGTGCAGCACCGCCGGATGCAGCGGATCGTACAGGTGCGCGACCGCGTTGTCCGCGCGGTCGATCGCGAGCGTGTACTGGATCAGGTCGTTGGTGCCGATCGACAGGAAATCGACGCGCCTCAGGAACAGCGGCAGCGCGATCGCCGCGGCCGGAATCTCGATCATCGCGCCGACCCGCACGTTCGGATCGTAGGCGAGCCCCGCGTCGTCGAGCTGGTGCTTCGCCTCGCGGATCAGGTCGAGGGTCTGGTCGATCTCCTGCGCGTGCGCGAGCATCGGGATCAGGATCTTCACCGGCCCGAACGCGGATGCGCGCAGGATCGCGCGCAGCTGCGTGAGGAACATCTGCGGCTCGGACAGGCTCCAGCGGATCGCGCGCAGCCCGAGCGCGGGGTTCGGCGCGGTTTCGTAGCCTTCGTCGAGCGCCTCGAGCGGCTTGTCCGCGCCGACGTCGATCGTGCGGATCGTCACCGGCATGCCCTTCATCCACTCGACCGCGCGCTTGTACGCGGCGAACTGCTCTTCCTCCTCCGGCATCTCCTTCTGATGCATGAACAGGAATTCGGAGCGGAACAGCCCGACGCCGACCGCGCCCGCTTCGACCGCCGCCTTCGCGTCGTCGGGCAGCTCGATGTTCGCGTACAGGTCGATCTTGGTGCCGCACAACGTTTGCGTCGGCGAGAACTTCAGACGCTGCAGCTTGCGTTGCTCCAGCGCCTTCTCGGACTGCCGGTACGAATATTCCTCGAGGACGATCGGCGCCGGATCGACGATCACGATGCCCTGGTCGCCGTCGACGATGATCAGGTCGTCCTGGCGGATCAACGCGCTCGCGTGCTGCACGCCGACCGCCGCCGGAATGCCGAGGCTGCGCGCGACGATCGCCGTATGCGAGGTGCGCCCGCCGAGATCGGTGACGAACGCCTGGAACGACTGGGTCTTGAACTGCATCATGTCGGCCGGCGCGATGTCGTGCGCGACGACGATCATCTCGTCGGTGCCCTTCGCGGCGCCGTTGAGCGCCTGCGCGGCGGACGGCGCACCGGCGAGCGCCTTCAGCACGCGCTCGACCACCTGCTCGATGTCGGCCTTGCGCTCGCGCAGGTATTCGTCCTCGATGTCGTCGAAATGGCGCGTGAGCAGGTCGAGCTGCTCGGTCAGCGCCCACTCGACGTTGTAGCGGCGCGTGCGGATCAGGTCGATGGTCTCCTGCACGAGCATCGCGTCGCTCAGGATCATCGCGTGCACGTCGATGAACGCGCCCACTTCGCTCGGGGTGTCGTCGGTGAGATCCGCGCGCAGCGCCTCGAGCTCGCGATGCACCGCCTCGAGCGCCGTGCGGAAGCGCTCGACCTCGGCATCGATCTGATGCGCGTCGATCAGGTAATGCGCGACGTCGAGCGCCGCGGGCGCGATCAGATACGCACGTCCGATTGCGATACCACGTGAGACGGGAATGCCATGCAGCGTGAAGGACACGCGCACCTCCTGTGTACATGAAAAGCCGCGGCACACCGCTGCGATGCGCTTATGACCCCGGATAGCGATTATAAATTCCACACCGCGCGGCTGACTGCATGCAGTGCAGCATTGCGCAGATCGCATCAATCCGGCCGGCGAAAAAAATGCCGCGGGATCCGCGGCATTTTCGCTGGAAACGGCAACGATTCCGTGTCGCGGGTCACTGCCCTTCGCCGAACTTGTCGGCGATCAGCTTCAGGAGCGCGTCCATCGCCTCCGTCTCGTCCGGCCCTTCGGTCTCGATCGTGACCGTGCTGCCGATGCCTGCCGCGAGCATCATCACGCCCATGATGCTTTTCGCGTTGATCTTGCGCCCGTTGCGCGTCATCCAGACTTCCGACTGGAAATTGCCGGCCAGTTGCGTGAGCTTGGCCGATGCGCGCGCATGCAGCCCCAATTTATTGACGATGGTGGTTTCTTGTTGAAGCATGGTTCTCGGTCGGTCGAGGCCGCCGGCGGCGCCCGCCGGCGAAGGGTCTAAAACGGGGAACGCAGTGCGCTCAATGCGGCTCGGTGCGCGGGCACGGCTCCGGCGGAATCGGCGCGCACTGGCCGCAGCCGACTTCGGACGGCGGCGGCGGCGTGCCCGCCGCGACTTCGTGGACGCCCTTCGCGCCGCCGGACAGCGCCTTGTCGACGAGCTTGTCGAGCGGCATCGTGCGGTAGCAGACCGCGCGCACCAGCATCGGCAGGTTGACGCCCGCCAGCACCCGCACGTTCGCGACCTTCGCGAGCTGGCCGGCGATGTTCGCGGGCGTCGCGCCGTACATGTCGGTCAGCACGAGCGCGCCGTTCTCTTCCTTGAGCCGCGCGAGCTCGGCGTGCGCGAACGCCATCACCTGGGCCGGATCGTTTTCCGCGTGCACGTCGATGCAGCCGATGCGCGCGGGCACGCCGCCGTAGATGTGCGCGATGCAGTCCCGCAGCGCGGTGGCGAGCGGCGCGTGCGCAATGATCAGAATCCCTGCCATGTCAGCCTCCGCAAGGCCGCCCCGGGATGGCTGGCCGCCCGAGCCGGGCGCAGCGAACACAGCGAGCGTGGGGGTCGTTTCATTTCAACCTTGCAACAAGTTCCGCCCGGCCGCCAGGCCATCGGCGCGTCCAAACGCGGCGCCGGGCGAGCGGGCATTGTAGCAGGCCGGTCGACACTTCCCGGCGGCGGGGGGCCTGCGCGGCCGCCGCCGGGGTTGCGCGCATCACGCGGCCTGCGCGGCCGCGCGCTCCAGCGCGTCGATGAACATCGCGGCGACGTCGAAGCCGGTCTGCTCCATGATTTCGCGGAAGCAGGTCGGGCTCGTGACGTTCACCTCGGTCAGCCAGTCGCCGATCGCGTCGAGGCCGACCAGCAGCAGGCCGCGCGCCGCGAGCACCGGCGCGACCGTCTCGGCGATCTCACGGTCGCGCGCGGTGAGCGGCTGCGCGACGCCGAGCCCGCCCGCGGCGAGATTGCCGCGCACCTCGTTGCCCTGCGGGATCCGCGCGAGCGAATACGGCACCGGCTCGCCGCCGATCAGCAGGATGCGCTTGTCGCCCGCCTTGATCTCGGGGATGAACTTCTGCGCCATCACCGTGCGTGCGCCGTCGTGGCTCAGCATCTCGATGATCGAGCCCAGGTTCATGCCGTCCGGCTTCACGCGGAACACGCCCATCCCGCCCATCCCGTCGAGCGGCTTCAGGATCACGTCGCCGTGCTCGGCGTGGAACGCGCGCAGGCGCTGCGCGTCACGGGTGACGAGCGTCGGCGCGACGAACTGCGCAAATTCGCCGATCGCGAGCTTCTCCGAGTGATCGCGGATCGACTGCGCCCGGTTGAACACGCGCGCGCCCGCGCGCTCGGCCAGCTCGAGCAGCCACGTCGACGTCACGTACTCCATGTCGAACGGCGGATCCTTGCGCATCAGCACCGCGCCGAACGACGCGACGCGGCGTGACTCGACCGCGCCCGCCTCGTACCACGGCCCGCGATGCAGGTCGTCCGGATCGCCGACCAGCGTCACGCGCTGCACGTCGGCCTCGACGGCGGAACCCGTCCACGCGAGATGGCGCGGCTCGCACGCGTACACCGCGTGCCCGCGCCGCGCGGCTTCCGCCATCATCGCGTAGGTCGAATCCTTGTAGATCTTGAAGCGCTCGAGCGGGTCGGCGATAAAGAGAATGTCCATGCGGGTCCTGTCGTTGCGGTGCCGGCGCGGCGGCCATTACACCTGGATGGCTTCCGGATCGGTCTTTTCCAGCTCGATCGACGACGCGATCAGCGACAGCCGCGCGACGACGCCGTACATGTAGAACCGGTTCGGCGGCGCGGCGCCCGGCTTGGCGCCCGCATCCGGCAGCGCGGTGTGCTCGAAGCCGAGCGGCACGTAATGCATGCCCGGCGCGTTCAGGTTCTGGTCGCGTTCGCGGCCGCCGTGCGTGCGGTAGAAGCCGCCGACCACGTAGCGGTCGATCATGTAGACGACCGGTTCCGCGACCTCGTCGCCGATCCGCTCGAACGTGTACACGCCTTCCTGCACGATCACGTCGCGCACCGCGAGCCCGGCCTTCGACTCGGCCATCTGCGCGCGCTCCGCCTTCGTCATCCGGCCGATCTCGGCCGCGTCGTGCACGGTCATCACGCCGCGCCCCGCGGTGCCGGCGTCGGCCTTCACGACGACGTACGGCTTCTCGCTGATTCCGTATTCGCGGTACTTGCGCGCGATCTTCTTCAGCACGCCGTCGATCGCGTCGGCGAGCGCCTGCTCGCCTTCATGCCCCTGCCAGTCGACGCCCTCGACGTGCGCGAAGTACGGATTCACCATCCACGGATCGACGCCGACCATCTTCGCGAACTTCTTCGCGACGTCGTCGTAGCACGAGAAATGCGTCGACTTGCGGCGCACGGCCCAGCCCGCGTGCAGCGGCGGCAGCAGGTACTGCTCGTGCAGGTTTTCCAGCACGGCCGGGATGCCGGCCGACAGGTCGTTGTTCAGCAGGATCGAGCACGGATCGAAATTCTTCAGGCCGAGGCGGCGCTGCGAGCGCTCGAGCGGCTCGAGCACGATCTTCTGGCCGTCGGCCAGCGTGATCGGCGTGATGTCGGAGATGCTCGGGTCGAGCGAGCCGAAGCGCACGTTCAGGCCGGCCTGGCGCATGATCGTCGCGAGGCGCGCGACGTTTTCCAGGTAGTACGCGTTGCGGGTCGGCAGCTCGGGAATCACGAGCAGGTTCTTCGCGTCCGGGCAGATCTTCTCGATCGCGGCCATCGCCGCCTGCACGGCAAGCGGCAGCACTTCGGGCGGCAGGTTGTTGAAGCCGCCCGGGAACAGATTGGCGTCGACGGGCGCCAGCTTGAAGCCGGCGTTACGCAGGTCGACCGAACAGCAGAACGGCGGCGTGTGCTCCTGCCATTCGAGCCTGAACCAGCGTTCGATCGCAGGCGTGGCGTCGAGGATCTTCTGCTCGAGTTCGAGCAGCGGACCGTTGAGCGCCGTAACGAGGTGGGGAACCATGAATCACTCGCGAGCGGGAGAATGAAGATTGTAGAGCAATTGCTTTGCCCATTTGGGGATTGTTCCCGCATTCACAAGGATTGGGAGGAAGTTTCTGGCTATTGACCTGATAGCGGGCAGGGTTATCCGCTGCCGTCCGCCGCCGCAGGAGAAAAAAAGCCCGCCGGGAAGGCGGGCCGAAGTCGCTGCGCTCATTCGTGGCGGGGGCGGCATCGCGGCCGCCCTCCGCAAATCGTCCGGATTTACTCCACGTGCTCGCCGTGCAGGATCACGTCGAGGCCTTCGCGCTCTTCCTCTTCCGACACGCGCAGGCCCATCGTCAGGTCGATCAGCTTCAGCAGCACGAAACTCAGCACGCCGCTGTAGATCAGCGTGATCGCGACGCCCTTCGCCTGCAGCAGCAGGCTGCCGTCCATCCCGCCGATGTCCTTCACCGCGAACACGCCGGTCAGCAGCGCACCCAGGACGCCGCCCACGCCGTGCACGCCGAACGCATCGAGCGAATCGTCGTAGCCGAGCTTCGACTTGAGCCACGTCGCCGACCAGAAGCAGATCACGCCCGCCGCGATGCCGATCACCAGCGCACCGGCGACGCCGACGAAGCCGGCAGCCGGCGTGATCGCCACGAGACCCGCAACCGCGCCCGACACGATGCCGAGCACCGACGGCTTGCCCTTCGCGATCCATTCCGCGAACATCCAGCCGAGCGCCGCGCAGGCCGTCGCGACCTGCGTCGTCAGCATCGCGAAGCCGGCACGGCCATCGGCCGCGACCGCCGAGCCGGCGTTGAAGCCGAACCAGCCCACCCACAGCATCGAGCCGCCGATCATCGTCAGCACCAGGTTGTGCGGCGCCATCGATTCGCGGCCGTAGCCGACCCGCTTGCCGAGCACGAGGCACGACATCAGGCCCGCGATGCCCGCGTTGATGTGCACCACGGTGCCGCCCGCGAAGTCGAGCACGCCGTCGGCCGACAGCCAGCCGGTCGGTTCCCAGACCATGTGCGCGACCGGCACGTAGACGATCAGCGACCAGAGCGTCATGAACACCAGCATCGCCGAGAACTTCATCCGGTCGGCGAACGCGCCGCAGATCAGCGCCGGCGTGATGATCGCGAACGTCATCTGGTAGACGAAGTAGACCGATTCCGGAATCGTCGTCGCGAGGTGGCTCACGGTCAGCGTGGTCGCCTTGTCGCCCTTCACGTAGTTCATCCCGTGCAGGAACACGCGCGACAGGCCGCCGATGAAGCCGTTGCCCGGCGTGAACGCGAGGCTGTAGCCGACGACCGTCCAGAGCACCGTGATCAGCGCGGTGATCGCGAAGCTCTGCATCACGGTGGCCAGCACGTTCTTCTTGCGGACCATGCCCGCGTAGAACAGCGCGAGGCCCGGGACCGTCATGAACAGCACGAGCGCGGTGGACGTGAGCATCCACGCGGTGTCGCCGGCGCTGATCTTCGACGAATCGACGGAGAACGGCGCGGTGGGCGCGGCAGGCGCGGCCGGGGCCGACGCGGCGGCGGCCGCCGATGCATCGGCGGCGCCCGATGCCGGGGCGGCTGCGGCGGAAGCCGCGGCCTCCGGCGCGGCCGGCGCCGAAGCGGCCGGGGCGGCGGCTGCCGACGCGTCGGCAGCCGTTGCGGCAGGCGCGGACGCAGCCGCGGCGGACGCCGCGTCATCCGCGAGCGCCGGGCCGACACCGGCCGCGATCAGCGAGCCGGCCATCAGCAGGGACATCAGAAGTTTGCGCATCTTGGGTTTCCTCTTGTCGCTCGTCTTGTGTGTTACAGCGCGTCTGCGCCTGTCTCCCCGGTGCGGATCCGGATCACCTGCTCGATCGGCGTGACGAAGATCTTGCCGTCGCCGATCTTGCCGGTGCGCGCGGCCCGTTCGATCGCCTCCACCGCCTGGTCGACGAGATCGTCGGACACGGCGGCCTCGATCTTCATCTTCGGCAGGAAATCGACCACGTATTCGGCGCCCCGGTACAGCTCGGTGTGCCCCTTCTGGCGGCCGAACCCTTTCACCTCCGTCACCGTGATGCCCGAGACGCCGAGCGCCGAGAGCGCCTCGCGCGTCTCATCGAGCTTGAACGGCTTGATGATTGCGGTAATGAGTTTCATGAAGTCCTCTCGCTGGGTTGTCCCGTCGAATTGGTTGGATGTGTGGCGGACTACTCTCCAGCAACTCGCATGCCAAGTCCGCTGCGGACACGCACGAAACCGCGCGGCGGGGCCCGCTTCGGCCGCGAAAAGACGCGAAAGCCCGGCCGAACGGCCAACGTGGGCCGTGTTCTCTGGCGCCGGGCGAGGATCGTTGCTAGAGTGCACGCACGCCCCGGAATGCGGGGACTTTCACCCGTGCGGGCGCCGTGCCCGGAAATCGCGCGCCGCGCGCACCATTTCCGGTCATACGTGCATCACGGGCACGTATGCAACTGAAGATGCACATTTTTTGTGCAATGAAGGGGAATCACATGAAGCAACCCAGCGACGTTTTCAACGACCTGCAGTCGCGCGTCAGCGATCTGCTGAAAAACTCGCCGGCCAAGGATGTCGAGCGCAACGTGAAGGCCATGCTGTCGCAAGGCTTCTCGAAGCTCGATCTCGTCACCCGCGAGGAATTCGACACGCAGGCGCAGGTGCTCGCCCGCACCCGCGTGCGTCTCGAGGAACTGGAAAAGCGCGTCGCGGAGCTCGAGCAGAAGCTCGCCGCTTCGCAAGCCTGACCTGCAAGCCAGACCTGCAGGCCTGACGTACAAGCCTGACCTGCAGGCCCGACCGGGCACAGGCGCGACCGGCGGGCCGCTTCCCGCGGCCCGGCGATGCCTGCGCCAGCCCACGTAGTTCCCGTCGTTCTTTCATCCGCGCCACGCCGGCAAGCGCGCACCGATCTCTCCCTTTTCCGCGACAGGCGGCCGCAAGGCATGCCCGTCCGCCCTACAGGAGCCTCGCCATGTCGCTTGCCGTGGTGCGCAGCCGCGCACCGGCGGCCGGCCGCGCGCCGGACGTCACCGTCGAAGTCCATCTCGCCAACGGCCTGCCGTCGTTCTCGATCGTCGGCCTGCCCGATCTCGAAGTCCGTGAAAGCCGCGAGCGCGTGCGCGCCGCGCTGCAGAACTGCGGCTTCGAATTCCCCGTGCGCCGCATCACCGTCAATCTCGCGCCCGCCGACCTGCCGAAGGAATCGGGCCGCTTCGACCTGCCGATCGCGCTCGGCATCCTCGCCGCGAACGGCCAGATTCCGGCCGACGCGCTGCTGGGCCGCGAATTCGCCGGCGAGTTGTCGCTCACCGGCGCGCTGCGGCCGATGCGCGGCGCGTTCGCGATGGCCTGCGGCGTCGCGCGCGACGGGTGCGCGGCCCCCGCCGATCGGGCGGCGCCTCCCCGTGAGCCGGAGCTGTACCTGCCGCTCGACAGCGCCGCCGAGGCGGCGCTCGTGCCGGGCGTGACCGTGTACGGTGCGGCCGACCTGCCCGCGCTGTGCGCGCACCTGGCCGGTGCGCCCGACGGCCGGCTCGCGCCCGTCGCCGCGCCGCCGCTCGATGGCCGGCCCGCGACGGCCGCGCCCGATCTCGCCGACGTGATCGGCCAGCGCGGCGCACGGCGCGCGCTCGAAGTCGCGGCGGCCGGCGGGCATCACATGCTGATGGTCGGGCCGCCCGGCGCGGGCAAGTCGATGCTGGCCGCGCGGCTGCCGGGGCTGCTGCCGCCGCTCACCGACGACGAGGCGCTGACGTCGGCCGCACTGCTGTCCGCAAGCCGCATCGGCTTCTCGCCCGCGCAGTGGCGGCAGCGGCCGTTTCGCTCGCCGCATCATTCGTCGAGCGCGGCGGCGCTGGTCGGCGGCCGCAACCCGCCGCAGCCGGGCGAGATCACGCTCGCGCACCTGGGCGTGCTGTTCCTCGACGAGTTGCCGGAATTCGACCGGCACGTGCTGGAAATGCTGCGCGAGCCGCTCGAGGCCGGCCGCATCACGATCTCGCGCGCCGCCCAGCAGGCGGACTTCCCCGCCGCGTGCCAGCTGATCGCCGCGATGAACCCGTGCCCGTGCGGCTGGCACGGCGATCCGTCCGGCCGCTGCCGCTGCTCGCCGGAGGTCGCCGCGCGCTACCTGCGCAAGCTGTCCGGGCCGCTGCTCGACCGCATCGACATCCAGATCGACGTGCCCGCGCTCACGCCGGCCGAGCTGGCGGCGCGCGCGCCGACACCCGGCGAGCCGAGCGCCGCGGTCGCCGCGCGGGTCGCGCAGGCCCGCGCGCGGCAGCTCGAACGCCAGGGCAAGACGAATCACATGCTGAGCGGCCGCGAAACCGACGACCTCGGCCGGCCGACCGACGACGGCGAGCGCCTGCTGCGCGAGGCCGGCGAGCGCTTCGGCTGGTCGGCGCGCGCGTATTACCGGGTGCTGAAGGTCGCGCGGACGATCGCCGATCTCGCCGGCGACCCGCAGCCGAACGCCGCGCAGATCGCCGAGGCGATCCGCTACCGGCGCGCGCTGACCGCGCTCTGAGGACAAAATCCGGCTGTCAAGACTTGACTTATGCACAATTCCGCGCCTCCGGGCGCGGATTGCATCACCGCCGTGAATATTCGATGGCGATCTCGCATGCCGTTGTTTTTATTGATTTTTCTCAAGCGCCCCACGCACGGGCAATCCGTTCCGGCGGCCGTCCGGCGCGGCTTCGACGCGCATTCCGACCACTTTTCAACAAAGTTATCCACACGCGCTGTGGATAGCCCAAAAACTCCCGCAAAATCCGGCAATTAGCGAACAATGCTGCGAAGCAACTTGCGGTTTCGCGCCCCCTCGCCTCTTCAATCGAGTTTCAACGATCCGAAGAATTGATCGAGCTGCTCCTGCCCGAGCGGCGCGTCGGAGATCACGACCGCCTGGTATGCATGTTTGCCGCGCGCCGCAAGCCGGGCCACGATCGTCTTGCGGGCACGCTCCGGCCCCGCCGCCGCGCCGGCCAGCCGCAGCTCGAGCCCGTTCACCGCGCCGCCCGCCGCGAGCGGCACCGGCACCGAGGCCGTCTGCGGCGCGCCGTCGAGGTTGCGGGACAGCCCGCTGCGCAGGTAGTCGAGCGCCGCGCGCCGGGTCTCGTCGCGCTCGTCGGGCAGCATCACCGTGCCGACCGCGAACACCGCGCCGTCGACGTGCGCCGCCTGCATCCGCATCTTCATCGGCATGCCGCCGATCGCGACCGCATGCTCCTCGACGGTCGGCTTCGCGGGCAGGTCGATCGTGTAGCCGGCGTCGCTGTGCAGCGTGCGCCAGTCGAAGGCCGGCGAGCACGCGGCCAGCGCGGCGCTCGCGCACACGAGTGCGGCGAAGTGCCGCAGCGGACGGAAAAGGGGACGCAGCGAATCGGGGAAGACCTTCGGCATGACGCGGATCGACACGGGCAAAACGTGCATTATGCGTCGAACCGCAACGCCGGGATGCGTGGCGGCCCCCGGTGCGCGTGCCGCATTCGCGCTAAAATGAGCGCCGAATTTCGACGTGTCCGCCCTGTCCCGCGTCATCGACCGTCCTTCGAGAGCCCGCAGATGAACTCCACGCCTCCTTCTTCCAGCCGCCGCGCGAGCCCGATGCGCTACGTCGCGGCCGTCGTCGTTGCAGCCGCGATCGCCGTGGCCGGCTTCTTCGCGTTCAGCGGCAAGTCCAGCGCGCCGGACGCGACCTTCACGCTGCTGTCGGGCCAGAAGATCTCGACCACGGCCGACCTGAAGGGCAAGGTCTACCTCGTCAACTTCTGGGCGACGAGCTGCGCGACCTGCATGCAGGAAATGCCGCAGATGGTCGAGACCTACAACCGCTTCAAGGGACAGGGGCTGGAATTCGTCGCGGTCGCGATGAACTACGACCCGCCGATGTACGTCGCGAACTACGCGCAGACGCGCCAGTTGCCGTTCAAGGTCGCGCTCGACGACGGCAGCGTCGCGCAGCAGTTCGGCAACGTGCAATTGACGCCGACGACCTTCGTCGTCGACAAGGACGGCAAGATCCTGAAGCGCTACGTCGGCGCGCCGCAGTTCGCGGAACTCGACCAGCTGCTGAAGCAGGCGCTCGGCAACGCCGCCTGAGCATCCGCCCGATACCGGCCGACAGGCGCGCAACGCGCGCCTCGCCGCAAGCAGGGCCCCGACACGGACCGCATGACCGGACAGCACCGGTTCCGCGGTCCGTTTCGTTTCAGCGGCCCTTTCAGCGGTCTGTATCGCCTTTCGCCGACAGCCCGTAGCGCTTCATCTTCTCGTAGAGCGTCGCCTTGCCGACGTGCAGCCGGTCGGCGGTGGCCGCGACCGCGCCGCCCGTCTGGTTCAGCGCCTCGGCGATCACCGCGCGCTCGAACTGCTCGATGCGCTCCTTCAGCGTCTGCTCGTTCGCGTCGTCGTCCGCCGCCGCGCCTGCGTCCTGCGGCATGTCGGCGACGCCGAGCACGAACCGGTCGGCCGCGTTGCGCAGCTCGCGCACGTTGCCGGGCCAGTCGCGCTGCATCAGGCTCGCGCGCTGCCGGTCGGTGAGCACCGGCGCCGGGCGGCCGTAGCGCACCGCCGCGTCGAGCATGAAGTGCTCGAACAGCGGCACGATGTCCTCGCGGCGCTCGGCGAGCGGCGGCAGCGCGATCGTCACGACGTTGAGGCGATACAGCAGGTCGCGCCGGAACGTGCCGGCCGCGACCAGCTCGCTCATGTCGCCCTTCGCGGCCGCGACGACGCGGCAATTCACGCGGATCGGCTGGTTAGAGCCAAGCCGCTCGAGCACGCCGTCCTGCAGCACGCGCAGCAGCTTTACCTGCAGCGCGAGCGGCATGCTTTCGATCTCGTCGAGGAACAGCGTGCCGCCGGACGCGTATTCGAGCTTGCCGACCCGGCGCTTCGCGGCGCCCGTGAACGCGCCCGGCTCGTAGCCGAACATCTCCGATTCGAACATCGGCTCGGGCAGCGCACCGCAGTTCACCGCGATGAACGGCTTGTCGCGGCGCGGCGACAGCTCGTGCAGGCTGCGTGCGATCAGCTCCTTGCCGGCGCCCGTGTCGCCGTTGATGAGCACCGACGCATCGGTCGGCGCGACGTTCGCGATCAGCCGCCGCACCTGCTCGATCGCCGGGCTGCGGCCGATGATGCGCGGCGCGACGACGTTCTGCCCGGCCAGCTCGCGGCGCAGCGCGTGGTTCTCGAGCACCAGCTCGCGGCGCTCGAGCGCGCGCCGCACGGTCTCGATCAGCCGCTCGGCCGCGAACGGCTTCTCGATGAAGTCGTACGCGCCGTCGCGCATCGCCTGCACGGCCATCGAGATGTCGCCGTGCCCGGTGACGAGGATCACCGGCACGTCGGGCACGCGCTCGCGGCACTGCGCGAGCAGGTCGAGCCCGCTCGCGCCGGGCAGGCGGATGTCGCTGACGATCACGCCGGCGGCGTCGCCGACGATCGCCTTCTCGGCGGCCTCGGCCGACTCGAAGCCGGTCACGTCGAACCCCGCCAGCTGGAGGCTCTGCACGCTCGCGCGGCGCACGAGCGCATCGTCTTCGATATAGATCACTTGCAGCCGGTTGGCCATCGTACTTGCTTGCTCCTGATGGGTGCCGCGGCGCTCGGCGCGCGCAACGGGCGCGCTCAGCGCGAGCCCGCCTGCTCGGACACGGAGTCCGGATGATGCGTGCGCGCGCGGCGCAACGTCAAGACGAACAGCGCGCCGCCGCCCGGCGCGTTGCGCGCGGTCAGCGAGCCGCCCGCGTCGCTCGCGATCGACGACGAGATCGCGAGCCCGAGGCCCAGCCCGCGCCCCATTTCCTTGGTCGTGAAGAACGGCTCGAACAGCCGCGGCAGCAGGTCGGGCGGGATGCCCGGGCCATTGTCGCGCACCCGGATCGCGAGCGTCGCGGCCGACGCGTCGATCGCGACCTCGATGCGCGGGGCCGCCGCGCGCGGCGCGGCGGATGACGCAACCGCGTCGAGCGCGTTGCCGAGCAGGTTGATCAGCACCTGTTCGAGACGCAGGTCCTCGCAGCGCGCGACGAGTTCCGGATGGTCGTTCGCGAGATCGAGCGGCGCGGCGCGCGACGGCTCGCCGTCGCCGTCGCGCAGCGTCAGCACCAGCTCGACGCCGCGCAGCCGCTCGCCGAGCAGCGCGAGCACGCTGCGCAGCGCGCGCACGACGAGCGCCTGCTCGTTGCGCGGCCGCGCGCGGCCGACGAACAGCTTCAGCTGGTTGGTGATCTTGCCCATCCGCTCGGTGAGCGCGGCGATCGCCTCGAGGTTCTCGCGCGCGGCCGCCTGCTCGCCGCGGTCGAGCAGCACGCGCGTGTTGTCGGAGAAGCTGCGCAGCGCGGCGAGCGGCTGGTTCAGCTCGTGCGTGATGCCGGCCGCCATCTGGCCTAGCGCGGCCAGCTTGCTCGCCTGGATCAGCTCGTCGTGCGCGGCGCGCAGCTCCTGTTCGGCGCGGATCCGGTCGCCGACCTCCTTCTGCAGCTGCCCGTTCGCCTGCGACAGGTCGGCCGTGCGCTCCTCGACGCGCCGGTTCAGCTCCGCGTACGCCTGCTGCAGCAGCGCGCGGCCGCGCATCATCTCGCGCACGCGCGCGCGGCGCATGCGCCAGTAGAACGCGAGCAGCGCGATCGACACGAAGCCGAAACCGGTGACGATCGTCGCGTTGCGCGCGTCGGCGTCGACAGGCGCGATCGGCGCGAGCGTGACGAGCTGCCAGTCGGGCTCGCCAATGCGGCGCTGCGTCGCGAGGTAGCGCGGCGCGCGGCGGCCGGGCCCGAGGCGCACGATCTGCGCATCCGCGCCGAGCGCGCGCTCGACCCGCAGCGGCAGCGGCGTGACCGGCTGCTGCGCGTACTGGCGGGTTTCGTAGATCGACGCGTCGACGGGGCCCGGCAGCGGCTTCAGCGTGTGGTACTTCCACGCCGGCACCGACGACAGGAACACGACGCCGTGCTCGTCCGCGACGACGAGCGGCTCGGACGCGTCGGCGCCCTGGAACCATTCGAGATTGAGCTTCACGACGACGACGCCGACGATCCGGCCGTCGCGCCACACCGGCTGCGAGATGTAGTAGCCGGGGTCGCGCGAGATCGTGCCGATGCCGAAGAAGCGGCCGACGCGGCCGTTCATCGCGTCGATGAAATACGGGCGGAACCGGTATTCGATTCCGATGAAGCTGTCGGGCGCGCGCCAGTTGCTCGCGGCGACGCACAGGCCGTCCGCGCCGACGAGATAGGTGACGGTCGCGTGCGCGTGCTGGTTGAGGTCTTCGAGATAGCGGTTCGCGCGCGCCGCGTAGTCGGCGCGCTTCGGCTCGGCGAGCAGGTCCTGCACGAGCGGGTGGCTGCCGAGCAGGTACGGCAGCGACTCGTAGCGGTCGAGGGTGCTTTTCAGCGCATTGGTGGTGCGATCGACGCGCACCGCGGCATTGCGCTGCAGTTCGTCGATCCCGCGCTGCCAGGTGAAGGTCCACGTCAGCGTGCACGCCGCGACGAGCGCGACGGCGAGCGCGACGAGAACCAGCAGGCGGCGCTTCACGATGACGGCTTCCTGACGATGCGGATCGCCTATTGTGTCATAGCCGCCCGCACCGCCGCCGCTGCCGCGCGGCGCGCCGCCCGCGGGCGGCGCCCCCTGCTCCTTCATGGCGTCAGACGCCGGCCGTCTCGGTCGCGGCGACTTCGCCGCCGCCCTTCAGCGCCTGGCGCAGCTTGTTGCGGTCGAGCTCCTTCTCCCACGCGGACACGACGACCGTCGCCACGCCGTTGCCGACGATGTTGGTCAGCGCGCGGCACTCGCTCATGAAGCGGTCGATGCCGAGGATCAGCACCATGCCCGACAGCGGGATGGTCGGCACGACGGCGAGCGTCGCGGCCAGCGTGATGAAGCCCGCGCCGGTCACGCCGCTTGCGCCCTTCGACGTCAGCATCGCGACCGCGAGCAGCGTGAGCTGCTGCATCCAGGTCAGTTCGATGTTGGTCGCCTGCGCGATGAACAGCACGGCCATCGTCATGTAGATGTTGGTGCCGTCGAGGTTGAACGAGTAGCCGGTCGGCACCACGAGGCCGACCACCGAGCGCGAGCAGCCCGCCTTCTCGAGCTTTTCCATCAGCTGCGGCAGCGCGGCTTCCGACGAGCTCGTGCCGAGCACGATCAGCAGCTCTTCCTTGATGTAGCCGATGAAGCGGATGATCGAGAAGCCGGTGAAGCGCGCGATCGCGCCGAGCACGACCAGCACGAACACGACCGAGGTCAGGTAGAACGTGCCGATCAGCTTGAGCAGCGGCACCAGCGAGCCGACGCCGTACTTGCCGATGGTGAACGCCATCGCGCCGAACGCGCCGATCGGCGCGAGCTTCGTGACGATGTGCACGATGCCGAACAGCACGCGCGTGATGCCGTCGATGAAATCCGTGACCACGCGGCCGCGCTCGCCGAGGTGCGCGAGCACGCTGCCGAACAGCAGCGCGATCAGCAGGATCTGCAGGATCTCGCCCTGCGCGAACGCGTCGACCATCGTGTTCGGGATGATGTGCATCAGGAAGTCGACCGTCGACTGGCCGTGCGCCTTCGCCGCGTACGACGCGACTTCCTTGCCGTTCAGCGTCGCCGGATCGATGTTGAAGCCGACGCCCGGACGCAGGATGTGCGTCGCCGCGAGGCCCAGCAGCAGCGCGAAGGTCGACACGACCTCGAAGTACAGCAGCGCCTTGCCGCCCACGCGCCCGACCTTCTTCATGTCCTCCATGCCGGCGATGCCGGTCACGACCGTACAGAAGATGATCGGCCCGATCACCATCTTGATCAGCTTGATGAAGCCGTCGCCGAGCGGTTTCATCTCGGTGGCGAGCGACGGATAGTAATGACCGAGGATCACGCCGACGATGATGGCGAAGATCACCTGCACATAAAGCACTTTGTAGAAGGGTTTCTTCTTCACGATGATTCCTGATGAAGGGTAGATGAGCCGATAAGGCGGCGTCACGCGCGCGGGAAGGCGACGAGGAAGGAGGCAATGCCCCCTGAGTCAAACGCCCGCGCGGCTGCCGTGCCGCAACAAGCGATGCCTCAAGACATCCGGGGGAGGAAGAAGGCGTTGGTCATCGGTTGTCTCCTTGCTTGCTGTAGTAGTTCGGCCGGGGGTGGCCGTGCCTTTTGTATTGCAAGGTCGATGCCAGCCGCGTGAAAGCATTCAGGCCGTTGTTTTCATTGTATTTCCCACAATGCGGCAGGCAAGGAAATCCGGGTTTCCGGAAATCCGGAATGCATCCGTCCGGCAATCCGGACGGATGCGGCCATTCATCTGACGATTCAGTGGTGCGCGGCCGGGCCGGCCAGCACGCCCGTCTGCGCGTAGAACTCCTGCCGCGCGAACGCGTCGCGCTCGCGGCGCGCGCGCTCGCCGCGGTCGGCCAGCGAGCCGACGACGATGCCCGCGAACGCGAGCGGCACCGACACGAGCGCCGGGTTGTCGAGGAACACCGGCGCGTGCGCGTGATGCAGCACGTCGACCCACACCGATTTCGACAGCACCGTGAGCGCGACCGCCGACGCGAGGCCGAGGCCGCCGCCCAGCACCGCGCCGCGCGTCGTCATTCCGCGCCAGAAGATCGACATCGCGAGCACCGGGAAATTCGCGCTCGCCGCGACCGCCGCGACGAGGCCGACCATGAACGCGACGTTCACGTGCTCGAACAGGATCGACAGCCCGATCGCGACCGCGGACAGCGCGATCGTCGCCGCGCGCGAGATGCGCATTTCCAGCCGCTCGTCCGGCTTGCCGCGCGCCCACATCTGCGCGTACAGGTCGTGCGAGATCGTCGTCGCGCCGGCGAGCGTGAGGCCCGCGACCACCGCGAGGATCGTCGCGAACGTGACGGCCGCGATGAAGCCGTAGAACCAGTTGCCGCCGACCGCCTGCGCGAGCTTCACCGCGACCATGTTCGAGCCGCCGAGCAGGTCGCGCGTGAGGTTGAACGTGCCGTTCGCGCCGAGCTTGAAGAACTCCGGATGCTGCGCAAGCAGCACGATCGCCGAGAAGCCGATCACGAACGTCAGCAGGTAGAAATAGCCGATGAAGCCGGTCGCGTAGAGCACCGACTTGCGCGCCTCCTTCGCGTTCGGCACCGTGAAGAAGCGCATCAGGATGTGCGGGAAGCCGGCGGTGCCGAACATCAGCGCAATGCCGAGCGACAGCGCGTTGGCCGGATCGCGGATCAGCTTGCCGGGCGCCATGATGCCGAGCGCGCCCGGATGCACGGCCACCGCGCGGCGGAACATCGCGTCGATGCTGAAGCCGAATTCGCCGAGCGCGAGCCACGCGAGCAGCGTCGCGCCGCACAGCAGCAGCACGGCCTTGATCACCTGCACCCAGGTGGTCGCCGTCATCCCGCCGAAGAACACATACACCACCATCAGCACGCCGACGATCAGCTCGGCCGTGCCGTACGACAGCCCGAACAGCAGCTGGATCAGCTTGCCCGCGCCGACCATCTGCACGACGAGGTACAGCACGACGATCGTCAGCGAGTTGGCCGACGTCAGCAGCCGGATCGGCCGCTGCGCGAAGCGGTATGCGACCACGTCGACGAACGTGAACCGGCCGAGGTTGCGCAGCGGCTCGGCGATCAGGAACATTACGAACGGCCAGCCGACGAGGAAGCCGATCGAGTAGATGAGCCCGTCGAAGCCGAACATGAACACCATGCCGGACAGGCCGAGGAACGACGCGGCCGACATGTAGTCGCCGGCGATCGCGAGGCCGTTCTGCAGGCCGGTGATGCCGCCGCCCGCCGTGTAGAAGTCGCGCGTGGAGCGCGTGCGGCGCGCGGCCCAGCGGGTGAGCGCGAGCGTCGCGAACACGAACGCGAAGAACATGCCGATCGCGACGGGGTTCAGTTCGACCTTGTCGGGCATCGGCCCGGCGACGGACACCGCGTGCGCGGCGGCGGGAACGAGCGCCGTGCAGGCGGCGCAAAGCGAGGATAACGAACGATGCATCGCGGCCTCCGTCACGCACGTTCGAGGATCGCGTCGACCGCCCGGTCGAACGCACGGTTCGCGCGCAGCACGTAGCACGCGGTCAGGGCGATCGCGACCAGGATGATCGCGACACCCGCGGCGACGCCGGCGGTGATCGTCGCGCCCCGGTACAGCGGCGCCGCGAGCACGCGCGGCGCGAGCGCGACGAGCAGGATGAAGCCGTAATACGTGGCGATCATCAGCGCCGTCAGCACGAAGCTGAAGCGGCGCCGCGCGCGCACGAGCTGCTGGTAGTCGCGGCGCGCCGTGACCGATTCGATGACGGAAAGCTCCATGGTGTCTCCTTTGTCGACCGGAGTTGGCGCTTGAGCGCTTGCTCCGGTCCCATGCAATGCACGGCGTCGTCCTGCGACGGGTATCGTGTAATGGTCCGGCGCGCGATCCTGCCCGCCCGCGCCGCGGCGTCACCTTCGATTCAGACCACGTGATCCGCGCGCAGCCGCGCGACGTCGCCCGCCGACAGCCCGAGCCAGCCGCCGAGCACCTCGGCCGTATCCGCGCCGAGCCCGGGCGGCGCGCCGCGCACCGGCAGCCGCGCGCCGTCGAAGCGGTACGGCGGCGCGAGCACGTCGACGCCGCCCGCGACCGGATGCGGCTGGCGCGTGACGAGCCCCGCGCGGCGTGCGCGCTCGGACGTCAGCGCCTCGTGCAGGCCGAGCACTTCGCCGCACGGAATGCCGGCGCCGGCGAGCCCGGCCAGCAAGGTCGCGCGCGTGCGGCTCGCGAGCTCGCGGCGAATCTCGGGCAGCAGCTCGGCCCGGTTCTGCGAGCGGCCGAGGTTGGTCGAGTAACGCGGGTCGGCCGCGAGATCGGGCCGCCCGATCACGTCGCAGAAGCGCGCGAACTGCGGGTTGGTGCCGACCGTGATCACGAGCGGGCCGTCGGCCGCGTCGAACACGCCGTACGGCACGATCGACGGATGCGCGTTGCCGTAGCGCGGCGGGTCCTGCTCCATCAGTAGCGCGTCGAGCCCGTAGTACGCGGTGATCATCAGCCCGCAGTCGAACAGCGCCATCTCGATGCGCCGGCCGCGGCCCGTCGCGTGCCGCTCGTACAACGCCGCGAGGATCGCCTGCGCCGAATACATCCCGGTGAACAGGTCGACCGCCGCGACGCCGAACTTCAGCGGCGGCTGGTTTTCCTCGCCGTTCAGCGCCATCAGCCCCGCCTCGCCCTGCACGACGAGGTCGTAGCCGGGGCGGCCCGCTTCCGGGCCCGAACGGTCGTAGCCCGAAATCGCGCAATGCACGAGGCGCGGGTTCAGTTCGGCCAGCGCGTCGTAGCCGAGGCCGAGCTTCTCCGCGCCGCCGAACTTGAAGTTGTGGATCAGCACGTCGGCCTGCGCGGCCAGCTCGCGCGCGAGACGTTGGCCTTCCGCCGTCTGCAGGTCGAGGCAGATCGACCGCTTGCTGCGGTTCACGCTGTTGAAGTAGGTCGTCTCGGTGTCGCCGATGCGCAGGCCCCAGTCGCGCGTATCGTCGCCGCGCGCCGGATGCTCGACCTTGATCACTTCCGCGCCGAAATCGGCCAGCACCATCGCGCTCCACGGCCCGGCCAGCACGCGCGAGAAATCGAGCACCTTGACGCCGGCGAGCGGCAGCGCGGGTTGCGTCGCGTTGTCCATCGTCGTCTCCTCCCTCTTCTGCCTGCTTATTGTTTCGACTGCGGTCTCGACAGCGCGATATAACGCGCGAGATGGTGGTCCTCGTCGCCGAGCTGGTGATCGATCATCACGAGGCGCTTCGCGTAGTGCGACAGCGGCAGCTCCCACGTCATGCCGATCCCGCCATGCAGCTGGATGCTCTCCTCGGCAACGAGCGTGCCGATCCGGCCGATGCTGACCTTGGCCGCGGCCAGCGCGCGCTCGCGCGCGGCACGCGGCGCATCGAGCTGCGCGGCCGCGTTGATCACCGCCGAGCGCGCCTGCTCGACTTCGAGCAGCAGGTCGGCCATCCGGTGCTGCAGCGCCTGGAAGCTGCCGATCGGCATGCCGAACTGCTTGCGGGTGCGCAGGTACTCGAGCGTGTACTCCTTCGCGACGTCCATCGCGCCGAGCGCCTCCGCCGACAGCGCGAGCAGCCCGTAGCCGAGCACGCGTTCGAGCAGCGCCGCGCCGTCGTGCGGATCGCCGAGCGCCGCGTCGGCCGGCAGCGCGACGCGCTCGAAGCGCACCTCCGCCGCACGGCCGCCGTCGATCTTCCGGTAATCGCGCAGCGACACGCCGTGCGCATCGGCCGGCACGACGAACAGGCGGATGCCGTGCGCATCGTCGTCGTTCCCCGCGGTGCGCGCGGATACGACGAAGAACGCGGCTTGCGCGCCCTGGTCGACCACGCCCTTCGCACCGCTCAGCACCCAGCCGTCGCCGCTCTTTTCCGCACGCGTGCGCACGGTGGTCAGCTCGTAGTGCGAGCCCGGCTCGTCGTGCGCGAACGCGGCGCTCGCGCTGCCGGCGATCAGCGCGGCGAGCCGCTCGCGCTGCGCGTCGCCGCCGGCGAGCGCGAGCGCGCGGCCCGCGAGCAGCGCGCCGAGGAACGGCTCGACGACGAGCCCGCGCCCGAGGCATTCGAACACGACCGCGATGTCGAAGCCCGCGCCGCCGAAGCCGCCGTCGGCTTCGTCGAACAGCACGCCGATCGCGCCGAGTTCGGCGAAGCGTTCCCACATCGTCCGGTCGAAGCCCTGCGCCGATTGCGCGATGCGGTCGCGCACCGGGAACGCGTACTGCTCGGCGATGAAGCGGTTCAGCGTGTCCGCCAGCATCCGGCGGTCTTCGGTATGTCGAAAGTCCATGAGCGTTCCTTACAAGCCGAGCATCATCTTCGCGATGATGTTCTTCTGGATTTCGTTCGAGCCGCCGAAGATCGACAGCTTGCGGTTGTTGAAGTACTGCAGCGCGGCGCTCGCGGCCTCTTCCGGCCCGACCGGTTCGCCGTCGTAGTCGGCATCGAGCGCCTCCTCGACGAACGGCTGCGCGTACGGCCCCATCGCGCGCCGCATCAGCGACGTGATTTCCTGGCGGATCTGCGTGCCGCGGATCTTCAGCATCGAGCTTTCCGCGCCCGGTGCGCCGCCGCCCGCGACCGCGGCGAGCACGCGCAGGTTGGTCGTCGTCATGTTCTCGAGCTCGATCTCGACGCGGGCGACACGCGCCGCGAAATACGGATCGTCGGCGAGCGGCCGGCCGTTTTTCCTCACCTTCGCGGCGACCGCGCGCAGCCGGTCGAGCGCGGCCGTCGAGAAGCCGACGCCCGCGATGTTGGTGCGCTCGTAGGTGAGCAGGTATTTCGCGTAGGTCCAGCCGCGGTTCTCCTCGCCGACGAGGTTCGCGGCCGGCACGCGCACGTCGGTGAAGAACACTTCGTTCACCTCGTGCTCGCCGTCGAGCGTGACGATCGGGCGCACCTCGACGCCGGGCGTGTTCATGTCGATCAGCAGGAAGCTGATGCCCTCCTGCTTGCGCACGTCGGTCGCGGTGCGCACGAGGCAGAAGATCATGTTCGCGTAGTGGCCGAGCGTGGTCCACGTCTTCTGGCCGTTGACGATGTAGTGTTCGCCCTGCGCGTCGATGCCCCGCACGGCGCTCGTCTTCACCGCCGCGAGATCGGAGCCGGCGCCCGGCTCCGAGTAGCCCTGGCACCACCAGTCGGTGCCGTCGAGGATGCGCGGCAGCCAGTGGCGCTTTTGCGCGTCGCTGCCGTACTTGATCAACACGGGGCCGAGCATGCTCACGCCGAACGGCACGATGCGCGGCGCGCCGGCGAGCGCGCATTCGTGATCGAACAGGAACTTCTGCGCGACGCTCCAGCCGGGGCCGCCGTACTCGCGCGGCCAGTGGTTCGCGAGCCAGCCGCGCGCATTGAGGATCGCGTGCCATTCGCGCATGTCGTCGCGCGTCAGGTGCAGGCCCCCCTTCACCTTGCGCGAGATGCGCTCGGGCAGCCGGTCTTTCAGGAAGCGCTGCACGTCGGCGCGAAACGCTTCTTCTTCGGGCGTGAAATCGAGATCCATGGGTTCTATATGAACGCGTCCCGTTTGCAACAGTTCTCGTGTGTTACGACAGACAGGATGGGCAGCAGCTCTATATCCGGCCTTGTTGCAGCCGGTACTGCCGCTGCGGGCCCCTATGAAATACGCTGAC
>NZ_CADESW010000024.1 GCF_902830275.1 Burkholderia stagnalis
GCGGCCATGATGATCACGCCGGAATTGGCCTGGAAGCCGTCCATCTCGACGAGCAGCTGGTTCAGCGTCTGCTCGCGCTCGTCGTTGCCCGACATCACGCCGACGCCGCGCACCTTGCCGAGCGCGTCGAGCTCGTCGACGAACACGATGCACGGCGCCTTCTGCTGCGCCTGCTCGAACAGGTCGCGCACGCGCGCGGCGCCGACGCCGACGAACATCTCGACGAACGCCGAGCCGCTGATCGAGAAGAACGGCACGGCCGCCTCGCCGGCCACCGCGCGCGCGAGCAGCGTCTTGCCGGTGCCCGGCGCGCCGACGATCAGCACGCCCTTCGGGATCTTGCCGCCGAGCCGGCTGTAGCGCTCCGGGTTGCGCAGGAACGCGACGAGCTGCTGCAGCTCGGCCTTCGCCTCGTCGATGCCGGCGATGTCGTCGAACGTGATGCCGGTTTCCTGCTGCACGTAAACGCGCGCCTGGCTCTTGCCCATCCCGCTGAAGTCCTGCAGCCCGCCCTTCCTGCGCAGCATCATGTTCCAGATGAAGATGAAGGCGATCAGCGGCAACACCCACGACGCGAGCGCGGCAAGCCAGCTCGCGTCCGGCGTGCCGTGATAGCGGACGCCGGCGGCGGTGAGCGTGTCGATCAGGTGTTCGTCGGTGACGCGGTTGGTCGTGAAGCGCCACGGCGTGCCGGCTTCCTTGACGACGGCCACCTCCGACGCCGGCAGCAGCGTGCCCGCTTCGGGCATTCGCAGCGTGCCCGAGATCGACGACGGGCCGATCTCGAGATCGTCGACGAGCCTGGCGGCCACCAGCCGGTGAAAATCGCTGTACGCGATCTGGGTCGATGTCGGATGCAGCATCAGCAGCTGCACCGCGAACAGCACGAAGAAACCGATCGCGATCAGCACGCCGGGATAGTCGAACTTCTTGTCCATGGCATCGGGCCGGCCGCGCGGTTCGCTACGCTATGCGTCCGCGCGATGCCATTCGGCGCGCAGCATGCCTTCGCCGTCCGGATAGTGCAGCGTGAGCTTGCCGTGGTGCGCGCGCACCATCGCCTTGCCGAGGCGCCGCAGCAGGTGCACGCCGGTCGTGCGGATCGTCAGCGCCGCATCGCCGTCGTCGATTTCCATGATCCGTTCGAGCGGGTGCTCGCGGGTTTCGTCGTCCGCCTGGTGGTTGAGCAGCGCGAGGATGTCCGCGCGGCGGCGCGCCAGGTAGGCGCCGCTCAGGACCAGTTCGCCGGCCGGCGCGTGATCCTCGGTGCGCTTGCAGGCCGGGCACTGCTGGGCTTTCGCGTCGTCGGACGCCGCATGCCAGGTCCAGCGGCCGTCGTCGTAGGATGCGCCGCACGTGGTGCAACGGGTCGCGGTCTTGAGCCGCTTCGGCGCGTGATAGCTGTCATCGGTATGTGCGGGCGGCCGCTGGTCGCGCCGCATCGCCGACTGCACGGGAGTGGAGTTCGAGTGGTTCATCGTCGCCTCGTTTCGTCAAAGGAATGGGCGCTGGCGCGTTCGCGCGGCGACGCACCGGCCGGCGGTGGCGCGCGCCCCTGACCGACTCATTCCGCGCCGCATGCCGCGGCCTGTCCGTGCGGCCGATTCGGCTGGCCGGGTGGCGGCGGCCGGCGGCATCACCGGCACGCGCGTGCATGCAGCTCGTAAGTCCAGTCTAGTTCGCGCCCGCGCGTCGCGCGACCGGGGCGATTCGTCCGATGAAGCCTTTCAACCCCGAGCCTCGTCGCGTTATAGTCGCGTTCGTGACATTTATGTGACAAATCGGCGCACGCCGATGCACGATGCTCACGCGCGCGGCCGCCGCGCCGCCAACGATCCAACGACGCTATCCACCCGCCTATCCGAGGAGCACACGACGTGAACGACACCCCCGACCGGCCCGACGACCTTCCCGACGACCTCGACCGCCGCCGCGTGCTCGGCGGCATCGCCGCGCTCGGCGCGAGCGTCGCGCTCGCCGGCTGCGAGACGCAGCCGCTGGCCGGCGCCGCGTCGCGTTCCGCCGCCGACTTGCGGCTCGACGACGCGCTGCGCCACCACGTGCGCAACATCGTCGTGATCTACGCGGAAAACCGCAGCTTCGCGAACCTGTACGGCGATTTCCCCGGCGTGCAATACCCGCTGAGCGCGGTGCCGCCCGACCACGCACAGCAGCTCGACCGCGACGGCAAGACGCCGCTGCGCGAGCTGCCGAAGATCTGGGGCGGCCTCGTGCCGCAGGCGCAGGAGATCGACGGCAAGCGCTACATGATCGGCGAGCGCGATATCCGGAACCTGCCGAACGCGCCGTTCCTGATCCGCGACGCGCAGGGCAAGCCGCTGCCGAACAACGTGATCACGCGCGACCTGTGGCACCGCTTCTACCAGAACCAGATGCAGATCAACGCGGGCCGCAACGACCAGTTCGCCGCGTGGGCGGATTCGGGCGGCCTCGTGATGGGCCACTACCGCAATTCCGCCGACACGCTGCGGCTTTGGAACCTCGCGCGGCAGTACACGCTGTGCGACAACTTCTTCATGGCGGCCTTCGGCGGCTCGTGGCTCAACCACATGTACCTGATTTCCGCGCAGGCGCCGCTGTATCCGGATGCGCACAAGCATCCGCAGGCGAAGAAGCTGCTGTCGGTGGTCGAAGGCGATGACCCGACCGGCACGCGCCTGAAGGTCGCGGGCGATTCGCCGGCATCCGCGCTCGACGGCCCGCCGAAGTTCGTGAGCGACGGCCCGCTGACGCCGGACGGCTATGGCGTGAACACGATGGCGCCGCCGTACCAGCCGAGCTACGTGCCGCCGCCCGAAGGCGGCAACCCCGCGTATGCGGACCCGGCCGACCATCGCGTGCTGCCGCCGCAGGGCTACGCGACGATCGGCGACCGCCTGTCGGACAAGGGCGTCGACTGGGCGTGGTACAGCGGTGCGTGGCAATACGCGCTCGAGCATCGCGACACCGGCGACGTGCCCGATTTCCAGTACCACCACCAGCCGTTCAACTACTTCGTCAAGTACGCGCCGGGCACCGAAGCGCGCCGCCGCCACCTGCGCGACGCGGGGCTCGGCGACGCGCCGTCGACCAACCGCCTGCTCGCCGACATCGACGCGGGCCGCCTGCCCGCGGTCACGTTCTACAAGCCGCAGGGCAACCTGAACATGCACGCGGGCTACGCGGACATCGCGTCGGGCGACCGCCACATCGCGACCGTGATCGAGCATATCCAGCGCGGGCCGCAGTGGGCGAACACGGTGATCATCATGACGCACGACGAGAACGGCGGCTGGTGGGATCCGGTCGCGCCGCCGCTCGGCGACCGCTGGGGCCCCGGCTCGCGGATTCCGGCGCTGGTGATCGCGCCGTTCGCGAAGAAGGGTTACGTCGACCACACGCTGTATGACACGAACTCGATCCTGCGCTTCATCAGCCGCGTGCACGGGCTGGTGCCGCTCGACGGCGTGGCATCGCGCAACCAGGCGTTCGCCGCGCGCGGCCAGACGCCGCCGGGGGATCTGACGAACGCGCTCGACATCGGTTGAGTTGGTGCGCAAGCGAAACGACGGCGAGCCTCGTGCTCGCCGTCGTTTCTTCAGGTCATGGCGTTGGCGCAGCTAGGCGGCATCGCGCAGCGCGCCGCGCTCGGCCCGCGCCGCATGACGCCCCGCCATGCAGCGCGTCGCGTCGGGCAAGGCCTATCTGGTCGGCAACGAAAACCTGAGCTTTGCCGACTATTTCGCGGCGTTCTTCCGCGCGGCCGGCCAGCCGCAGCCGGTGCCGTGCGTCGACCACGAACATCCGCTGCTGCCGGACCTCGCGATCTATACGGGGCGCGGCAACGTCGTGTCGTACGAGCCGGACCCGGCGGATGTCGCGGTGCTGCGCTACCGGCGCGGCGACGTGCAGCCCGCGGTCGACGAAGTCGTCGCGCATTGCCGCGCGCTGTGAGCGGTGTCGTGCGCATCGTGGCGTGCGCATGAAAAACGTCCCGCGCGGCCTGCATGGCCGGCGCGGGACGTCGTGTGCGATGCGCCGGCGCTCCGGCGCATGAACTTACTCGCCGACGCGTTCCTCGATCTTCTTCATCGTGTCGAGCAGCGCGGCCGGCAGACGCAGCTTCAGCGTATCGAACAACTGCGCATGCAGCTTCAGCTCGTCGCGCCATTCGGCGGCGTCCATCGACGTGACCGCATCGAACTGCTCACGCGTGAACGCGAGCCCGTCCCAGTGCAGGTCGTCATAAGCCGGCGACACGCCGAACGCATGGTCGGCGCCGCCGCCCTGCCCTTCGAGACGGTCGAGCATCCACTTCAGCACCCGCATGTTCTCGCCGAAGCCCGGCCACACGAACTTGCCGTTGCCGTCCTTGCGGAACCAGTTCACGCAGTAGATCTTCGGCGGCGTCGCGCCGCTCGCGGCGAGTTGCTCGCCCATCTTCAGCCAGTGGCCGAAATAGTCGCTCATGTTGTAGCCGCAGAACGGCAGCATCGCGAACGGGTCGCGCCGCACGATGCCCTGCTGGCCGACCGCCGCGGCGGTCGTTTCCGAGCCCATCGTCGCAGCCATGTACACGCCTTCGACCCAGTCGCGCGCCTCGGTGACGAGCGGCACGGTGGTCGAACGGCGCCCGCCGAAGATGAACGCGTCGATCGGCACGCCGGCCGGGTTCTCCCAGTCGGCGTCGATCGACGGGCATTGCGCGGCCGGCGCGGTGAAGCGCGAGTTCGGATGCGCGGCCTTGCGGCCGGTTTCCTTGCCGATCTCCGGCGTCCACGGGTTGCCCTGCCAGTCGGTGAGCTTCGCGGGCGGCGTATCGGTCAGCCCTTCCCACCACACGTCGCCGTCCTCGGTCAGCGCGACGTTCGTGAAGATCACGTTTTCCTTCAGCGTCGAGATCGCGTTCGGATTGGTCTTTTCACCGGTGCCGGGCGCGACGCCGAAGAAACCCGCCTCCGGGTTGATCGCATACAGCCGGCCGTCGCGGCCGGGCTTCAGCCACGCGATGTCGTCGCCGATCGTCGTGACCTGCCAGCCGTCGAAGCCCTTCGGCGGAATCAGCATCGCGAAATTGGTCTTGCCGCACGCGGACGGGAACGCCGCCGCGACGTGATACTTCTTGCCGGCCGGCGACGTCACGCCGAGGATCAGCATGTGCTCGGCGAGCCAGCCCTGGTCGCGGCCCATCGTCGACGCGATGCGCAGCGCGAAGCATTTCTTGCCGAGCAGCGCGTTGCCGCCGTAGCCGGAGCCGAAGCTCCAGATCTCGCGCGACTCGGGAAAATGCACGATGTACTTGACCGGGTTGCACGGCCACGGCACGTCCTGCTGGCCCGCTTCGAGCGGATGGCCGACGCTGTGCACGCACGGCACGAAATCGCCGTCCTCGCCGAGCACGTCGTACACGTCGCGGCCCATGCGCGTCATGATCCGCATGTTCACCGCGACGTACGGGCTGTCCGACAGTTCGACGCCGACGTGCGCGATGGGCGAGCCGAGCGGGCCCATCGAGAACGGCACGACATACAGCGTGCGGCCGCGCATCGCGCCGCGGAACAGGCCGTCGAGCGTCTCGCGCATTTCGTCGGGCGCGACCCAGTTGTTGGTCGGGCCGACGTCGTCGCGCGACGCGGCGCAGATGAACGTGCGATCCTCGACGCGCGCGACGTCCGACGGATCGGACTGCGCCAGATACGAATTGGGACGCTTCACGGGATCGAGCCGCTTGAGCGTCCCCTGGTCGACCATTGCCTGGCACAGCGCGTCGTATTCGGCCTGCGAGCCGTCGCACCAGACGACGCGGTCGGGCTCGGTGAGTTCGGCGATGCGCGCCACCCAGTCGATCAGCCCGCGATGCTTGACGAATGCGGGCGGTGCGATCGTCGGGCCGTGTGTGACTTCGGCCATGGTGTTTCGCTGCATGAGAGTGTCTCCAGAATTATCGGCAACGGATGGGGGAAGCGGGCCGGGCCCGCGAGATGGGGAAGCGATTCGGGAGGCAGGTTGCAGCGTTCACGGCGCGCAGGACGGGACGCGCGAGCGGGGCGCGTGCCGGAGCCGTGATGCGGGCGAGAGGGCTGGATGTCTCGTTGGAATATGCGAACGCGTGTTTCGCCATGCATGCAACCTGACGTACGACTACATGCAGGTCAGCATACCATCGCAGAAATCGCATTGGCGTTGCGCTGCAGCAAGGCGGCGCTGCGAAAGCGGCCGGGCACGCGCGTTGCATGCGCGTAATTCTTACTGGCACTGTTTCGGCGCCGCGCGGTCCTGATCGGCGCACGTGGCCGTCCGGCAAGGGTTTCGCGGCGTCGGGAAATCCGACGCAAAACGGCCGAAGGCAACGAACGTGCCCGCATCGGCCGCATATTCGCGTTTTCGCTACTGCGGCAAACCCTGAATTAGGTTGCGGACACAACTTCGCGACCGGGCGCGCTCGGCGCGCTGGTCGAGGACGCGTGGCGAGTGTTGGGAGTCCGCTATATTCGACAGTCGGCCCGTCAGTTTCTTGATGTAGATCAGGGCTGCACGGAAAAACAAGGCGGCGAGTGCAATTCCGCCGACGCGGCTCGAAGCGACTCATGGTCGACCAGCCTGCCGAACGCCATGAGCAACCCAAAGAAGCAAAGGACGACGCCTCCTGACAATCCGATGCAGTCGTAAAGGCGCAATCGTGTGAACGGTTGCATGGCGTCGCCCGGTTGGACTGTTGAAGATCCGGATTCGTCAGTGGCCGCGAGCCAGCACGACCAATCCTGCACCGTATGCCGTGCCGGCCGCAGCACCGAGCGCGGCAACATGCGGGCCGAGCGCGGCACCCAAAGTGCCGCCGATTAACGCGCCCCAAGCGGCTGCTCGAGAGCGTGACCGCGCCGATCCCGCCGTCGTTCACGCTCACCGCGAACCGTTTCGCGCCCGCCGTTTCGACATCCCTCCCGACAGCAGCCGCACGCCTCCGGCCGGCCTTTCGTCACATCAAAGACGAAATGTCTAGAACTATACAAATCATCGATATATACTCGTGGGCATCTTCCCGAGTCGATGGGCACATCGGACATGAGCGACTACCCGGTTTTCGAGCGGCTTTGCACGTTGCTGAACACGTCCGGCGCGCGGTTTCGCGTGCTGGAACATCCCGCGGAGGGAAAGTCCGACGCGATCGCCGCGCTGCGCGGCACGGCCCCCGGCCAGGGCGCGAAGGCGATGCTCTGCACGTTCAAGGACGGCGGCGACGCCACGGTGCTCGCCGTGATCCCCGGCGACCGCAAGGTGGATTTCCGCAAGATCAGCGACGTCGTCGGCCGCAGGAAGGCCACGCTGGCGCCGCCCGAACTGGCCGCCGAGATCACGAACTGCGTGATGGGCGCCGTGCCGCCGTTCGTGTTCGACGATCGCGTGACGCTCGTCGTCGATCCGATGCTGATCGAATCCAACGCTGAAATCGCGTTCAACGCGGGCCGCCTCGACCGCTCGGTCGTCCTCGACGCCGCCGACTACGTGCGCATCGCGCAGCCGCTGCTGGCCGACATCACGCGGCCGGACGCGGCACTCTGACGCCCACCCCGGACCCCTTCGACCATGGCCAAGCCCAACGTCAAATCGGAGCAGGCATCGCTGCTCGAACAGGTGCAGCAGATCGCGCAGGGGCTCGGCGAGATGTTCGCGCCGTTCACCGAAGTCGTGGTGCACGACCTGCGCACCCCCGAGCACGCGATCCTCGCGATTCATAACAACCTGTCCGGCCGCGCGGTCGGCGATCCGGCCACCGAGCTCGGCCTCGCGCGCATCGCCGACGACGACTATCCGCAGGTGCTCGCGAACTACCCGAACCGGCTCGCCGACGGCCGCACCGCGAAAAGCACGTCGATCGGCATCAAGGATTCCAGCGGCCGCTACATCGCCGCGCTGTGCCTGAACGCCGACGTCACGCTGCTGCGCGGAATCCAGGGCATGCTGAGCCAGTTCTGCGCCACCGACGGCGCGCCGGCGCGCGAAACGCTGGATCCGGCCAACGCGGACGCGATCCGCGAGCGCATCGACGCGTTCGCGATGAACCTCGCGACCACGCCGCAATCGCTGAAGACCGAGCAGCGCCGCGAGCTGATGCAGGCGCTGAAGGCGGACGGCTATCTGGAAGTGCGGCGCTCGATGGAGATCGTCGCGCAGCATCTCGGCGTGTCGCGCGCGACGGTGTACAACGATGCGAAGTGACGCCCGCCTGCTGCTGCTCGACAAGGACGACGTCGAACGCCTGCTCGTCGCCGACGACGTGCTCGCGGCCGTCGCGCACGCATTCGAATTGCACCGGCTGCGCGACGGCCGCGTGTTCCCGGTGATCCGCGAGCGGCTCGCGACCGGCGGCGTGTTCGGCATCAAGGCCGGTGACGTGCCGTCCGAAGCGCTGCTGGGGTTCAAGGCGGCGGGCTTCTGGCCGTCGAACCGGGCCGTGGGCGGCGAGCCGCACCAGGCGACCGTGATGCTGATCGACCCGGCCACCGGCCGCCCGCGCTGCGTGATCGACGGCAATGCGATCACGACGATGCGCACCGGCGCGGCCGGCGGCCTCGGGCTGCGCGCGCTGGCGCGCCCCGACAGCCGCAGCCTGTGCGTATTCGGCACCGGCGTGCAGGCGCGCATCCAGGTGACGTTCGCGCTGCGCATGCTCCCCGCAATCGAGACCGTGCGCTACCTCACCGCGAGCGGCGCTGCCGATGCCCGTTTCGAGGCGCTGTTCCGCGACCGCTGCGCGGTGTCGCACGCGACGAACGCGGACGACACGGTGGCGGCCAGCGATGTCGTGATCACCGCGACGCCGGGCGGCGGCCCGCTGTTCGGCCCGGACGCGGTGCAGCCCGGCACGCACGTCAATTGCGTCGGCGCCGATACGGCCGGCAAGCGGGAGTTGCCCGACGGGCTGCTCGAACGCGCCCGGCTGTTCGTCGACGATCGCATCCAGGCGCGCCTGATCGGCGAAGCGCAATGGGCGCCCGGCGTCGACTGCGTCGAACTCGGCGACGTGCTCGCCGCGCCCGATGCCGTCGTGCGCGAGCCGCACGACATCACCGTCTTCGACATGACCGGCCTCGCGCTGCAGGATCTCGCCGTCGCGCGGATGCTGGTCGAGCGGGCCGACCAGGCCGGCATCGGCACGCGCGTGCCGTGGCCATGGTGACGTTACCGTCCGCCGCGTTACGCGGCGCCGCAGAACCTGTCGGGGCGGCCCGCCTGCCCCGATGCGTGCAAGACGTGCGTGACATGCGCCATGCACGCGAAACCGCTGGCGGCCTGCGCTGCGCAGGCCGCCCTTCCTGATCGATTCCCTAGAGCGAGTGTTCGATGAATCAGTTGCCTCTCCCCACCTACGCCGATGTCGCCGCCGCCGCGGCCCGCCTCGAAGGCCATGCGCACCGTACGCCGGTGATGACGTCGCGGACGATCAACGAGGAACTCGGCGCGCAGGTGTTCTTCAAGTGCGAGAACCTGCAGCGCATGGGGGCATTCAAGTTCCGCGGCGCGTTCAACGCGCTGTCCCGCTTCACCGACGAGCAGCGCCGCAACGGCGTGGTCGCCTTCTCGTCCGGCAACCATGCGCAGGCGATCGCGCTGTCGGCGCGGCTGCTCGGGATGCCCGCGACGATCGTGATGCCGAGCGACGCGCCGGCCGCGAAGGTCGAGGCAACGCGCGGCTACGGCGGCAACGTCGTGATGTACGACCGCTATACGGAAGATCGCGAGCAGATCGGCCGCAATCTCGCCGAACGTCACGGGCTCACGCTGGTCCCGCCGTACGATCACCCGGACGTGATCGCGGGCCAGGGCACCGCGGCAGCCGAGCTGTATGCGGAAGTCGGGCCGCTCGACGCGCTGTTCATGCCGCTCGGCGGCGGCGGCCTGCTGTCCGGTTCGGCGCTGGCGACGCGCGAGCTGTCGCCGGCCACGCGGCTGTACGGCGTGGAGCCCGAGGCCGGCAACGACGCGCAGCAGTCGTTCCGCTCCGGCAAGATCGTGCACATCGACACGCCGAAGACCATCGCGGACGGCGCGCAGACGCAGCACCTCGGCAACCTGACGTTCCCGATCATCCGTCGCGACGTCGACGACATCCTGACGGCCAGCGACGCGCAACTGATCGACTGCATGCGTTTCTTCGCATTGCGTATGAAGATTATCGTCGAGCCGACCGGCTGCCTCGGCCTGGCCGCCGCGCGGCAGATGAAGGAGCAGCTCGCGGGCAAGCGCGTCGGCGTGATCATCAGCGGCGGCAACGTCGATCTGGAGAAGTTCTGCGCGCTGGTGGCGCAGCCGGCGGCGTAAGCGTTCGGGCGTGCGCACGCACGCCTGAAAGAAGCCGCAGCATGCTGTCATGCGCACGACGCGGCGTCGTCACGCGGCGTTAAGTTTCGCGACCTAGACTGATGGAGTTGTTTCGCGGTTTTGTCGCGCAAGGAGTTGCCATGAACACGCACGCGATCGCCGCCGCCCTGGCGGCCGTTTCTCTTTCGGCGTTCGCTCAACCGGGCGCTTTGACGTCCGGCTCCCCGTCCTCCGCACCATCGCTCACTGACGTGCCGCAAACGGCGGCGCAACTGCCCGGCGCCCTGCCTTCCACCAGCGGTGTCGTGCTCGCGAAAATCGATCAGAACAATACGCCGCCCGATCGCGGCGGCGACCCGAGCGGCCGGCAGCACGCGGGCACGCGGATGTAAGCGCGCGACGGCGCGGGCTGCGCGCGTACTACCCGTTCGCATTCAAGGATCGAGACCGGTGTCGACGTGTTCGCGATTTCCGACGTCGCCAAGGATCTGGTCGTGCCGATCATGGACGCGCCGATCCGCATCGACCGCGACGCGCTGACGCTCGGCTATGCCGGCGTGTACTCGTCGTTCCTGCTGTTCGCGAAGCGCGCGGAGGCGAAGTACAAGGTGCCGGCGCGCGACATCCTCGTCGAACTGGGCGGGCAGCGGCTCGTCGGCGGGCAGGAAGACATGATCGAGGATGCGGCGCCGACGATGGCGCGGGCGCAGGGGGTGGCGGTGTGAGCGTTCGGAAAGCGGTTTCCCGAATCCGCGTGACGGCCCCGGGCCGCTGATCTCACTATGACGCCGCGGCGGGCCACGCCGCCGCGTCGTGCGAATCCGGCGGGGACCGCTCCCCGCCTTCGTCATGCCGCGTCGATCAGCGGCGCGGCGGGCCGCTGCGGGCCGGCGCGCGTTCGTCCTTGTGCCGGTAGTTGATGCGACCCTTCGTCAGGTCGTATACCGACAGCTCCAGCGTGACGCGGTCACCCGCGAGGATGCGGATATGGTTCTTGCGCATGCGGCCCGACGCATACGCGCCCACCACAGCACCGTTTTCCAGCGTGACGCGATATTTGCTGTCCGGCAGCACTTCGTCGACGATTCCGTCCAATTCCAGCAGTTCTTCTTTTGCCAAACCAATTCCTCCAGACAAGGTGATTGAGATCGCAGCTGCAACGGTCGCCGGGCGCATGCGCCCGTGCAAGCGCGTGCTCGAGCCGGCTCGCGATCGGAGCCCGGCGCGTCGCTGCGTGGTGCGATCGGAAAGGCGGTGCCGACGGTGCCGCCAAAATCAAGGCCGCGCCGGTATCGGCATGGCCTCGGGCCGCTCGGGTTGCTGCGATTGTTTCGATGCGAGACGCCCGGCGCTTTCGCCGAGATGCCTCGTTGCGCGTCATGCGGGCGCGCGATGGGTGGAGCGCCTGGCGATGGGTGCGTCGCGGATCTCGCGATGCGCCGCGTCATTCGCCGGCGATACGGGCTACGGGTGCGCCCATGAGCACTGGACGCTCGATCGGGAGGCGATTGCCGCCGTATGCCGACTGCAATCGCCAGGATGCGGCAGGCGCCGCGAGGCGGCATCTGCGCGGCGCCGGCCCCGTTCGGGAGGCCGGCGCGGTACGACTTACTGCGGCGTGATGTTCGACGCTTGCAGGCCCTTCGGGCCGCGCTTCACTTCGTAGCTGACCTTCTGGCCTTCGGCCAGGGTCTTGAAGCCCGTGCCGCGGATTTCCGAGAAGTGTGCGAACAGATCGTCGCCGCCGTTATCCGGGGAGATGAAGCCGAAACCCTTGGTTTCGTTGAACCACTTGACGGTACCGGTATCCATGAAATATTTCCTTAAAACAAATAATCAAACTCGCGCCCTGTCCGGGCACGAACAAAGAGTCAAAGAGGGAGAGACCAACGACTGCCGCACGCAGCGGCCAATGATGAGCAATCGAGCATCTTGAAGACTTCGGTCACGGACACTACCCTTCGCCGGGCATTCCGTCAAGCTGATTCGATGCGACGGGGTGGCGCAGGCAGCCGCCGGCGCCCCGACAAAAGGGCCGGGGCGCTTGCGCCGCCGCCCTCCCGCTGCCCGGTGGCGGCGCCCTCACGGGTCGATTCGACCCTTACCGCTCGAACACGTGATGCAGCGCCGGCGGCGCCCTCGCCGTCCCGGATCCGCATCTCGAACGCCTTGCGCGCGACGCTCGACGGCCGCACGTCCGACGAGATCATCTGGTCGTTGCAGTGCCGGCCGGCGTCGTGGGCAGCTTCACGTCGTGCGCGGCGGCGCGGTCGAGCGCGCCGCCGATTCGTCCATCGAATCGACTTCGGCCATCACGTGCACGCAGCCCGACGGCGCGGCCATCTCGAACAGTGCGATGCTGTGACGGCGCGCGTTGCGGCAGTGCATGAAGTGGATGCGCTTCTCCGGTTCCGCCGGATCGGGCGTGAATTTCACGCGGTAGACGCGGTAGATGTCGGACAGCTCGAAGCCGAGCACGTCGCGCACGATCGCGTCGGGCGCGCCGAACTGCGGCGCGGGCAGCACCGCGTGGCCGAGGCCCATGCTGCCGGTGACGAAGCGCGGCACGCCGAGCGGCGACACGAAGCGGCGAAAGTCGCAGCGCCCGCCCCAGTACAGCTCGTGGCGGTTGCCGGACGGATCCTCGCGCCACACCATCGCTCGCACGCGGCGCAGTGCGGCTTCGTCGCGGGTCGCCCGGATCGGCTCGACGGCCGCGCGCTGCAGCGCCGCGCAGGCCGCGTCGAACGCGGCGGCGTCGGCCAGCTCCCAGCCCGATGCGTGATAGCAGTCCGCGTTGCCGGGAACGATCAGGTAGCGGAAATCACGCTCGTCCATCTTCAGGTACAGCGCGCCGTCGGGCGTATCGAGCGCCTGCATGCCCAGCATGTCTTGCGCGTAGCGGCGCCACGCATCGACGCGCGTCGCCTTGGCGACGACGTAGCCGAGCGCACGGACCTCGATCATGTCGGCCTCCTCCAGGTTCAGAATCCGTTGTTCGTGAAAGGATTCTGGCCGGCCGGGGGCGCGTCACATCGTCTGTTGGGACGAGAGGCGGCGGGGTTGGGCGCCGATGCGGTTTTCGAACCGATTCCGTCGATTGAATCTTGCGGCGTGCATTTGAAACGATGCGAGACGGAATTCGATTAATTTTTTCCGGCGTTATTACGCGAACAAACCAACCGCACATAAATTACCGAAAATAATAACTCTTATTAAATAATATTATATTAACAAATTCATTTTCAAGATATAGATTTTCATTCATTGCTTTTGCAATTGCATTGAAGGCGAACCAGATAAATACAAATCTGCGATCAAGCCCTACCGGCCAATGAAGATCATTAAATAATCAATTAAAACAAGGCGCCTATCTGCCCACCGGCTCGATTAATCGGCAACAACAAAGAGAGTCATTGGAAGCGTTTCCAAGCCATGTCCTCGCAATGCATTTAATTCGCCCGGCATATTTTCATGCCAGCTGAGGGGCGCCTAATGTTCGATAAATATTTCGAATCTCAGAAATTCATAAGTTTGAAAAGGAGATTCAAATGAGCAAGTTGATCAATAAAATCGCTGTCGCCGCGTTGGGTTCGCTGCTCGCAAGCGGTGCGCTGGCCCAGCAAATCAGGACGCACGGGGCCGTCACGCAGATCACGTTACCCGAGCGTGCCCTGCAAGTTGCCGCGATCGATTTCAAGAACGCCAAGCCGATGCCGTTGCCAAGGCCGATCACTGCGCCGGCTTCGATGCTGGATTCGCTGATGTACAACGCCCGGCCGGCGCTCGGCGTGCCGGGCTTTGCGCAAGGCGGCGCCGGGGACGGGAAGCAAAGGCCCGTGCAACTCGTCGCGCCCATCGATTTGAGCCAGACCGGCGTCCAGCCGCAGGAATTCGGAACGTCGAATCAGCCCTATACCACCAGCCAGGTGAATGCATACGGCAACAATACGCAGTATTACTATCCGTTCCGCGCAGCCGGCAAGCTGTTCTTCAACATCGGCTCGGCGACTTATCTGTGCTCTGCGTCGCTGATCAAACCGGGGGTAGTCGTCACGGCCGCGCACTGCGTCGCGAATTTCGGCCAGCGGCAGTTCTACTCGAACTGGGTATTCGTTCCCGCCTATAGCAACGGAAGCGCGCCCTATGGCACATGGTACGGCGCGTCCGCCACCGTCATGACGTCCTACTACGACGGCTCCGATCCATGCGCCGTTGCCGGCGTCATCTGCCAGGACGACATCGCCGTGATCGTGCTGTCGCCGCAAGGCGGATCGTATGCGGGCAACAGCGCCGGATGGTATGGCTATGGATGGAACGGCTATAGCTACAACCCGTCGGGGTTCGCGCTGATCGACCAGCTCGGCTACCCGGTGGCGCTGGATAGCGGCGTCTACATGGAGCGCAACGAATCGCAAGGTTTCGTGTCCGCCAGCAACTCGAACAACACGATCATCGGTTCGCTGATGACCGGGGGTTCGAGCGGCGGCCCGTGGCTCGTCAACCTCGGCATGCCGCCGGCACTCAGCGGCACGGGTTTCGGCAACGCAGCGTCGCACAACGTCGTGGTGGGCGTGACGAGCTGGGGTTATACGGACACGACGGTGAAGCAGCAAGGCGCGTCGCCGTTCACGAGCGGCAACATCGTGACGCTCGTGAATACCGTATGCGGCAGCACGCCGGCAGCGTGTTGACGGCCGCCCGACGTAACGCGTCGCGCGTGGCTTTGCGCTCGTCGTGCCGATCGGCACCGCTGGTCGGCGCTTCGCGCGACGCTAATCGAACGGATTCGCCAGCCGGACCCCTGTCTTCGCGAAATCGTCGACGTTGCGGGTCACGACCGTCAGGTCGTCGATGAGCGCCGTTGCGGCGATCAGCTTGTCGAGCGCATGCTCCGGATGCGGGACGCGCAGGTGGCCCCACCGCTGGCCGCTGGCCGCTGGCCGCTGTCGATGTCGCTGTCGCTATCGCTATCGCTATCGCTATCGCTATCGAATGTCGATGTCGATGTCGATGTCGATGTCGATGTCGATGTCGATGTCGATGTCGATCGGCAGGATGTTCGGCGCGTAGTCGGACAGGATCGTCGCGAGCCATGCCTCGAGCGTCGACGCCTGCCGGAGATCGCCGCGAACCGGCTGCCGGCCGCGCGCTGAGCCGCGTGCCCGCTCAGCCGATGTCGCGCGCCTGCGCGAGCGCCGCCAGGTTCCCTTCCCCGAACCCGTGATGCCCCCGGCGCTGGACGATCTCGAAGAAGATCTCGCCCGGCCGGCGCTTGACGAAGGTCTGGAAGAACAGCTTCGGCACGCCGTCGTCGCCGATCTCGCCGTCGATCAGCACCGCCCGGCTGCGCAGCGCGCCGAGATCGACGCCGTGCCCCGGCAGCCGCGCATCGACCGCGTCGTAGTAGCGCGCGGGCGGCTCGATGAACTCGACGCCGTTCGCGCGCAGCCGGTCGACGCACGACAGGATGTCGTCCGTCGCAAGCGCGACGTGCTGCACGCCCTCGCCCGGATGATCCGGCAGGTACGCGTGCATCAGCTCGGTGCGGCGCGTGCCCTCCTCGTAGACGGGAATCCGCAGCGCGCCGCACGGCGACACCATCACGCGCGATTCCTCCGACACGTGCCAGTGCGCGTCGATCTCGTGGATTTCGCGGAAATGCAGCAGGTCGTGGTAGAAGTCCAGCCATTCCTGCATGCGCCCCGCGCCGACCGTCTGCGTGAAATGGTCGACCTGCTGCAGCCCGGTGCCCGCGAAGTCGAGATCGGTGTGCGCAGTGGCGACGTCGATCGGCCGGAAGTCGATGTCGAAGATCGAGATGTCGCCGACGCCGCCGCGCTGGCCGTCCCGCCCGCGCCAGCGGTCGACGAAGTACAGATGCGAATCGCCGATGCCCTGGATCGCCGGGATCTTCAGCTCGCCGACGCCGACCCGCTCGCCCTCGAACGCCCACGCGCCGAGCGTGATCGCCCGCTCGAACGCGCGCCGCGCATTGGCCACGCGCAGGCCGATCGCGCACACCCCCATCCCGTACTCCTGCGCATAGCGCGCGGCGAACGAATCGGGCTCGGCGTTGATCAGGAAATGCATCTGGCCCTGCCGATACAGCGTGACGGCCTTGCTCACGTGCCGGGCGATCGCCTTGAAGCCGAGCTGCTCGAAGCGTTGCGCGAGCGCCTGCGGCACGGGCGCCGCGAACTCGACGAATTCCAGGCCGGCCATCCCGAGCGGATTGGCGGCCGGATCGTCGACGGGCGGCGTATCGCTGGACAAGGGGGGATGAGTGCCGAGCATTCCAGTCTCCGGGGGCAAGCGGTCGTTGACGATGCGCCGGGCGCAGTGCTGCCCGGCCTGCGCGGCACCGGACCTTCGGCCCGTGCCGCCAATGTGTTCAATGGTGCCGATTTTAACCAGATCGTTCATGCCGGCACACCTCGGCCGAACGGCCAGGTGTTTCGTCCCGCTCAGTGCAAACCCGGAAAGCGTTCGATAAACGCACGCATTTGAACGATAATCGCGCAATTTGGCCGTCCGGCCGATTGCCGCGCCGCCACGCCGGCCCTATGCTCCGGTCACCCATCGCCTTCAATGCAGCATCGGACGCGGCGCCGCCACGATTCCATGATGCGCCGTGCCAGGAGACATCACCATGACCCCAGCCTTTGACACCCTCGACACCGCAGGCACCGCGCGGGCGCGCAGCCAGGCCCGCAAGGCGGCGCTCGGCAGCTTCGTCGGCGCCGTCGTCGACTGGTACGACTTCCTGCTGTACGGGATCGTCGCCGCGCTCGTGTTCAATTCCGAGTTCTTCCCGAAGGTCAGCCCGACGATGGGCACGCTCGCGGCGTTCGCGACATTCGGCGTCGGCTTTCTGTTCCGCCCGCTCGGCGGTGTCGTGTTCGGCCATTACGGCGACCGTTTCGGCCGCAAGCGGATGCTCGTGCTGACGGTGATGCTGATGGGGCTGTCGACCGTCGCGATCGGCCTGCTGCCGACCTTCGCGACGATCGGCTGGTGGGCGCCGGTGCTGCTCGTCGCGATGCGTGCGCTGCAGGGCTTCGCGGTCGGCGGCGAATGGGGCGGCGCGGCGCTGATGGCCGTCGAGAGCGCGCCGCGCAAGAAGAAGGCGTTCTACAGCAGCGGCGTGCAGGTCGGCTACGGCGTCGGCCTCGTGCTCGCGACGGGCATCGTGTCGATTCTCGGCCACACGTTCGGCGATGCGGCGTTCAAGGCATGGGCGTGGCGCCTGCCGTTCGTGTTCAGCATCGTGCTGGTGCTGATCGGCCTGTGGGTGCGCCGCAGCATGGACGAGTCGCAGGAGTTCGTCGAGAAGGTCGAGCACGCGAACCGCAAGGTGCGCATGCCGGTGCTGGAAGCGCTGACGCGCCACCCGAAGGCGTTCCTGCTGATCATCGCGCTGCGCCTTGCCGAGCTGTTCACGATGTATATCGTCACCGCGTTCGCGCTCAGCTATTCGACCACCAACCTCGGCATGTCGCGCGACCTGTTCCTGAACATCGGCCTGCTGGTCGGCGCGGTGAGCTGCGTGACGATCCCCTGCTTTGCATGGCTCGCCGACCGTTTCGGCCTGCGCCGCATCTACCTGATCGGCGCGCTGATCGGCCTCGCGTCCGCGGTGCCGTTCTTCGTCGCGCTCGAGGCCCGGTCGATCGCGTGGATCGTGATCTTCTCGGTGCTGCTCGCGAACGTCGCGCACGACATGGTCGTGAGCGTCCAGCAGCCGCTCTTCACCGAGCTGTTCGGCGCGGAATACCGCTACAGCGGCGCGGGCGTCGGCTACCAGTTCGCGAGCGTGGTCGGCGGCGGCTTCACGCCGTTCATCGCGGTCGCCCTCACCAGCTTCGCCGGCGGTTCGTGGCACCTCGTCGCGGGCTACCTCGCGGCCGGTTGCCTGATTTCGCTGGTCGTTGCCGCGCGGATGCGGACGGCAAACTGATCTGCCCGCGTGATCTGCCCGCGTGATCTGCCCGCGTGATCCGCCCGCGCGTGGCCTGCCGTCGCGCGGCCGGCCACGCCGCCGTGTGCGCGACACGACGTCAAACACTGTCAATCCGGGCTGCGACCTCCCTGTTTCCAGCACGCAGTCTCCACGGGCACGTCCGACCAGTGGCATCATATGGGCCTACGTCAGTCACCGATCTACCCCCAATACCATGTCGAATCTCATCGTTCACGGCGGCACGCCGCTGCGCGGCAACATCCAGCCGTCCGCGAACAAGAACGCCGTCCTGCCGATCCTGTGCGCCACCCTGCTCACCGACCAGCCGCTGCGGCTCGTCGGCGTGCCCGACATCACCGACGTGCGCAAGATCCTCGACATCTTCCGCACGCTCGGCAGCGACGTGTCGATCGATTTCACCACCGGCATCCTCGAGCTCCATCACCGCAACACGACGTTCGACCCGGCCGTGCACCGGCTGCCCGAGGCGATGCGCTCGTCGATCATGCTGATTCCGCCGCTGCTCGCGCGCTTCGGCGTTGCCCGCCTCGAGAACGACGTGAAGGGCTGCACGCTCGGCGTGCGCGAGATCGATCCGCACGTCGAGGTGTTCGAGCGCTTCGGCGCGCACATCGAGCGTACGCCCGACTCGCTGATCGTCCGCGCGGACGGCCCGCTGAAAGCCAACGATCACTGGCTCGACTACGCGTCGGTCACCACCACCGAGAACTTCGCGCTGTGCGCGACGGCGGCGGCGGGCACGTCGACGCTGATGAACGCGGCGTCCGAGCCGCACGTGCAGGAGTTCTCGCAATTCCTCGCGATGCTGGGCGTCGGCATCGAAGGCATCGGCACGTCGCGGCTGTGCGTCACCGGCGGGTGCAAGCTCGGCGGCGGCGAGTTCCGCTTCGCCGAGGATTTCCACGAGATCGCGACGTTCCTCGCGCTCGGCGCGATCACCGGCGGGGACATCGCCGTGCGCAACTCCGTGCCCGAGCATTTCCCGCTGATCGATCGCACGTTCGCGAAGTTCGGCGTCAACGTCACGCACCGCGACGGCTGGTCGCGCGCGGAACGCGACGGCCCGCTGCGCGTGCGCAGGCCGTTCACGCAGAACATCCTGACCAAGATCGAAGCCGCGCCGTGGCCGTACCTGCCGGTCGACCTGCTGCCGATCTTCATCGCGCTCGGCGTGCAGGCCGAAGGCAGCGCGATGTTCTGGAACAAGGTCTACGACGGCGCGCTCGGCTGGTCGGGCGAACTGTCGAAGTTCGGCGCGCACGTGCTGCTGTCGGATCCGCACCGGCTGATCACGTTCGGCGGGCTGAAGCTCACGCCCGCGCGCGTCGAGAGCCCGTACATCATCCGCGTCGCGATCGCGCTGCTGATGGTGGCCGCGAGCATCGAAGGCCGCTCGGAAATCATGAACGCACTGCCGATCCGCCGCGCGCACCCGCATTTCGTCGAGAACCTGCGCTCGGTCGGCGCGAACGTGGAGTGGACGAGCAGCGAGTAACGCCGCTCCGGAAGCCCCACACGTCATACCTTCCGTCTCGCTTCCCGGCCGCGTCCCGCGCGCGGCCGGGCAATTGCTGCCGCATATCCTGACCGACCCGCACGCCCTCCCATTTGCGCGATAATCGCCCACACCCGCGCGCTCACCGCCCCACCCCACGTTTCCGCCCCATGAAAAAGGCCGAACTCGACAAGCGCGACTGGATCGCCGGCCTGGAAAAAGGCCTGATGATCCTCGAGGCGTTCGACAGCCAGCACGCGCGCATGACGCCGACCCAGGCCGCCGCCCGCACCGGCCTCACGCGCACCGCCGCGCGGCGCTATCTGCTGACGCTCGAATCGCTCGGCTACGTCTACACCGACGGCAAGCTGTACGGCCTCACGCCGCGCGTGCTGCGGGTCGGCTGGTCGTATTTCGATTCCGCGCGCCTGCCGCGCACCGTGCAGCCGTATCTGCAGCAGCTCAGCGCGACGCTCAACGAATCGGCCTACGTGAGCGTGCTCGACGAATGGGAACTGGTGTTCATCGCGCGCAACGGCGTGTCGCGCGTGATGACGACGGGCTTCGTGCTCGGCGCGCGCGTGCCGGCGCCGCTGACGTCGCCGGGCGTCGTGCTGCTCGCGCACCAGCCCGACCGCGACGCGATGCGCGCGTGGCTCGACCGGGCCGAACTTGCGCCGTTCACGCCGCATACGATCACCAACAAGGCCCGCCTGCTCGAACAGATCGACCACGCCCGCGACGACGGCTTCGCGGTGATCGAGCAGCAATTGCAGGTGGGCGTGCGCGGCATCGCGGTGCCGCTGAAGAACCGTCACGGCGAAGTCGTCGCCGCGCTCAGCACCAACATGCCGATCGGCGCGGAAACCACCGAAGCGGCCGTGCGCCGCGTGCTGCCGTCGCTGCAGGAAACCGCGCTCGCGATGCTGAACGTGCTCTGAGCGCCGCTCAGCCGCTCAGCCGATCCGCCACCAGCGCGGCAGCAGGTCGCGCACCTCGCGCCGCCGGTAGCGGTCGTCGATCAGGTGCACCACACCCTCGTCGTGCTCGGTGCGTATCACGCGCCCTGCCGCCTGCACGACCTTCTGCAGCCCCGGATACAGGTAGATGTAGTCGTAGCCGTTGCCGAAGCGGGCGTCCATCGCGCGGCGCATCTGCTCGTTGACGTCGTTGACCTGCGGCAGCCCGAGCGTCGCGATGAACGCGCCGATCAGCCGCTCGCCCGCCAGGTCCACCCCTTCCGAAAACGCGCCGCCCAGCACCGCGAAGCCGACGCCGCGCCCGCCCGCGTCGAAGCGCGCGAGGAACGCGTCCCGCTCGGCCTCGGCCATGCCGGGCGCCTGCGCCCACACGGGCACGTCCGGATGGCGCTCCTGCATCAGCGCGACGACGCGCTGCAGGTAATCGAAACTGCTCAGGAAACTCAGGTAGTTGCCCGGACGCGCCGCGTACTGCCCGGCGATCAGGTCGACGATCGGCGCGAGCGAGCGGTCCCGGTCGCGCCAGCGCGTCGACACGTGGCTCGCGACGCGCACGGTCAGTTGCTCGGCGCGGAACGGCCCGTCGACGTCGAGCCAGCCGGTGTCGGTCGGCAAGCCGAGCGTGTCGCGATAAAAATGGAACGGGCGCAGCGTGCCGGAGAACAGCACGGTCGCGCGGGCGGCCGAGTAGCGCGGCGCGAGAAAACCGGCCGGCACCACGTTGCGCACGCACAGTGTCGATTGCACGCGGCGCCGCCGGCCGGCCGGCGCAACGCCGTCGAGCCCCGGCTGGCGCGGCGTCGGCTCGCCGTGCAGCGTCGCGTCGAAGATCGACGCCTCGTCGAACGCATCCGCGAGCGCGCCGAACTGGATTGCGTCGAAGTGGAAGCGCAGCAGCGCGTCGCCGTTCGCGCGCGGCGCGTCGGCGAGATGCTCGCCGATCGCCGCGACCAGGTTCTGCACGGCCGACACGAGCGAACCGGGGAGATCCGGATACGCGGCATAGCGCGTCTCCTGCGCGCGATTCAGCGCGCCCCACGCGCGGCCGAGCCGCTCGAACGGCTTGCGCAGCGCGGCCGGCGCCGCCTCGCGCGCGGCCGCGAACGCGAACGGATCGAGCGATGCGCTGTACATCTTGCGCGCGCGGTCGAGCAGGTTGTGCGCCTCGTCGACGAGCACGCCGATGCGCCACTGGTTCTGCTGCGCGAGCGTGTGCAGCATCGCGCTGCTGTCGTAGTAGTAGTTGTAGTCGCCGATCACCATGTCGGACCAGCGCGCCAGCTCCTGCGCGAGGTAGTACGGGCAGATGTCGTGCGCGAGCGCCGCCGTGCGCACCGTGTCGCGGTCGAGCAGCCCGCGGCCGATCGCGGCATCCCGCGCGGCGGCGAGGCGATCGTAGAAGCCGCGCGCGAGCGGACACGATTCGCCGTGGCACGCGTTGTCCGGATGCTCACACGCCTTGTCGCGCGCGACGAGTTCCAGCACGCGCAGCGGCAGCGCCGGCGTGCCCGCGCCGAGCGTCGTGGCTGCCTCGAGCGCGAGCGCGCGGCCCGGCGTCTTCGCGGTCAGGAAAAACACCCGGTCGAGCTGATCCTCGCCGCACGCCTTCAGCAGCGGGAACACCGTGCCGATCGTCTTGCCGATGCCGGTCGGCGCCTGCGCCATCAGGCAGCGCTCGTCGCGCGCGGCGCGATAGACGGCGACTGCCAGCTCGCGCTGCCCGCTGCGGAACCGCGCATGCGGAAACTGCAGCGCGCGCAGCGCCGCGTCGCGCGCGGCCCGGTGCGCGGTTTCGCGTTCGGCCCAGCCGACGAAGCACGCGCACTGCTCCGCGAAGAACGCCGCGAGCGCGTCCGCGCCGAGCGTCTCGCTCAGCACGGTCTCGCGCTCGTGCACGATGTCGAAATACACGAGCGCGACGTCGACCTCCGCAAGCCCGCGCGTCGCGCACAGCAGATGCGCGTACACCTTCGCCTGCGCCCAGTGCAGCGCGCGATGGTTGGCCGGCATCGCATCGAGGCTGCCGCGGTAGGTCTTGATTTCCTCCAGGCGGTTCGACACGGGGTCGTAGCCGTCCGCGCGGCCGCGCACGGTCAGCGTGCCCCATGTGCCCGTCAGCGCAATCTCGGTTTCATAGCGCGCGCCACGGCGCGACGTCACCGCGCCGTGGCCGGCGATGCCTTCGAGCGCGGTCGGCGCGGGCGTGAAGCGCAGGTCGAGGTCGCCGCGCCGCGCGGTGAACTCGCACATCGCCCGCACCGCGACGACGTAGCTCATGCGGATTGCCCCGCCGCCTCGGCACGCGCGACGGCATCGCCCGCCCATTCGACGTCCACCACGCGCACGGGCATCCCGTGCGCGACGCAGTAGCCGAGCCAGCGCGTCTGGTTGTCCTGCAGGCGATCGCCGGGCCCCTTCACCTCGATCATTTCGTAGCGCCGCGCGTCCGGCCAGAACCGGATCAGATCGGGGAACCCCGAGCGGTTGCTGCGGATGTCGGCGAGCAGGCGCGCGAACCAGAGCCGCAGATGCGCGGGCGGCAGGCACGCGAGCGCTTCGTCGAGCAGCGCCTCGCTCAGCACGCCCCAGAACACGAACGGCGACTGCAGGCTCGCCTTCGTCGCGAAGTGGCGGCGGATCGTCTCCTGGTAGGCGCCGGAATCGAGCTGCGCGAAGCACGCGGCGAACGCGTCCGCGCGACGCGCGGCGAAATCGGGCGCATGCAGGTCGGCCGGCCCGCGCTGGAACGGATGGAAGAACGCGCCCGGCACGGCGGCGAACACGGGCTCCCAGCACAGCAGCCCGAACAGCGAGTTGATCAGCGTGTTCTCGACGTAGTGGACCGGCGCGTCCGGTTGCGAGAGATGGTCGCGCACCGCGTACTCGACGCTCACGAACGCGTCCGGGCGCGCCAGCACCAGCGTGTCGCGCGGCACGTCCGGCGCGGCGGCCGCGCGTTCGGCCGCACGGCCGAGGCGCCGCCGCAGGCGCGGCAGCATCCGTTCGACCCGCTGGCGCTCTTCGTCGCTTTCGAACGCGGTGCGCGCATCGAGGGCGAGCGCGAGCGCGTCGTCGTCGCGGCCGCAGCGTTCGAGCACGCGAATCCGCCGGTGGCGGCTGCCGGGCCACGCGCTGCGCGCATACGCGTCGAGCGCGAGCGGCCACGCGCCGCGCCGCTCGCCGGCCTGGCCCACCGCGAACAGCAGCTTCGCGCGGCGCGTCTCGAGCCACGGCTGCCCGCAGGCGACCGCGCCGATCGCGTCGACGAGCGGGTCGAGCGCGGTGTCGTCGGGCCACGCGTCGAGCGCGTCACGGCACGCGTGCAGCGCGAGATACGCGTCGACGTCGCCGCGCTGCTGGAACGCGCGCGACGACGGCGCGAACGGCACGTTTTCGTACTGGAACACGCCGAGATCGGCGAGCACGAACTCGCTCCAGTCCTGATACAGATTGCCGAAGAACATCAGCCGCAGCCGGTCGCACAGCGCGCCGACCGTCACGCGCAGCACGCAGTCGTCGGCCGCCGGATGCCACGCGTCGAACGCCTGCGCGGCGGCGTCGTGCGCGGGCCGCAGCCGCTCGAGCCATTCGGCCTTGCGCTCGCCCGCCTGCGCGGCGAGCGCCGGAAACATCCGCAGCAGCTCGGCCTTGGTGGACAGCGCGAACACGTCGTCGAGCGTCAGCGCCGGCGCCGGATCGACCCAGCCCAGCGCGACGAGCGGCGCGGCGGCCGCGAGCGGGCAGCCGATTTCGTCGTACGCGAGCTTGCTGGCGCGGAAATCGGGCCCGTTGCGCATCAGCATCCGCACGAGCAGCGCGCGCGACGCCTGCGGCAGCAGCGCAAAGGCATGCAGGAACGCGCGTTCGCCGTCGTCGAACACGTCGCCGTAGCGCTCGCCGAGCCAGGCGAGCGCGCGCTCGAAATTGGTGAGGTAGTAGAACGCCGGGGGCGCTGGCGAGGCAGGTGTCACGGAAATCGGTCACTGTACATTTGTACAGGTGCGAATCATAGCAAATGTGAAACCGGCCGCGCGCGCGTCAGAACTGGTAATTGACCGACAGATCGAGCACGCCGTTCGTCGTCTGCTGCGTGACGGGGCTGTGCGCCGCGCGGCCGACGAGCTGCTCGATCGCGCCGTCCATCGTCAGGAACCAGTGCTTGTTCACGAACCAGACCATCGTCACGCCCGCGCCGACCGACTTGAGCCCGGCGCCCGACGAATAGCGCGGCAGCCCGGAACGTGCGGCCGCGCCGTCGCTGACGCCGAACCAGCTGTTCAGGTAGCGTGCGTCGGCGAACGACACGGTCGGCCCGGCGAACCAGAAGAAGTGCTCGTTGCTGCCGGGCAGCGGCATGTATGCGGACAAGTCGCCGACCCAGCCGTTCGAGCCGCCGAGGCTGCGCCGCACGTCCGCGCGCAGCACGAGCGGGAAATCCTTCGAGATCACGTAGTCGGCCGACAGCTTCATCACCGGCGCGGGGTTGATGTTGTCGAAGCCGTTCAGGTGGCCGACATCGTCCGACGAGCGGCGCCCGAGGTCGTAGCCCACCGACAGGCTGACGCGCCAGTTCGGGCCGCGCAGCACGTTCGCGCCGAGGCCCTCGCCGGTCGACAGGAAGAACAGGTCGCGGTAGCGCACGTCGACGTTCGGGCCGCCGAGCAGGCGATAGCGATCGGAGCCCGCGTAGCGCGGCAGGAACGCCATCCCCGCGCCGACGCTCACCTGCCAGGTCGGCGGGTTCGGTTCGAACAGCTTCATCAGCGGCACGCCCGCCGAATACTGCCATTCGCCGAGCGGCGACGGTGTCTGGGCATGCACGGCGGGCGGCATGGCCGCCGAGAGCGCCGCGACCGCCGACGCGCCAGACAGGAACCGGCGTGCGCCGGACGACAGCAACGGGCGAGCGATGACCATGAGCGGGTATCCGTCGGTTGCGCGAAACAGGGCAAACGCCGCACACCGCGTGCCGTACCGGCGAAACGCGCGCGGTACAAATGCAGCGTGCGCTGAATTAACGAACATCCTACGCGACGCGCGCGTGCGCGCCTAGCGCCCGCTGCATCCATGCGCCCGCCCCGCGACGGCGAACGTCAATCGCCGCGGCAGGTGCGCGCGGCGTAACGTAGACTTTCTGTGGATGCCTTCATCGCGAGCCGCGTTCATCCGCGTCGGGAACGCGGCTTGCCGATACGCACTCGCCAGACCGAAGGAGGTTCGACCATGACCGTCCACGCCACCGGCAGCCGCGCTGCGCGCGCATCGGCCGCCGGCCCATCCCGCGTGCTTGCGTCGCAACGCAAGCCGCCGCCAGACAAGACGGAAGAACGCATCGACGAAGGGCTGGAAGAAACGTTTCCCGCGAGCGATCCGCCCGCGATCGGCGGCGGCACCCGGATCGATCCGGCGAAGCCGTCCGGCGAGCGCGGCAAGCACACGCCGGCCACGCCGTCGAAACCGGACCGCCGCGGCCAGGCCAGTTCAGGCTAATAGCGGGCTTGCGAACGCGCGTTGCCGGTCGTCCCCCAAGGGGACTTCGTTCAGGGCGCGTGCCAGAAGCAAGGAACGCCGTTTGGCCGAGCCAAACAAGCGACGCGCGACGCCGCAATGCGGCCGGCAACGCACGTTCCCCTGATCTTGAAAGTTCATTCGCGGGGCTGGACGCATACGGCCCCGCACGACAACCGATGCCGCAAGATTTCGACGGCTCGGCCCCCGCCGCCGCGTCAGGCGACCTTGAACTGACCGACCGTCGCCGCGAGCTGGTGCGCCTGCGTCTGCAGCGCCGATGCCGCGGCCGTCGACTGTTCGACCAGCGCCGCGTTCTGCTGCACCATCTCGTCGAGCTGCGTGACCGCGCGGTTGACTTCCTGAATCCCGCGGGTCTGCTCGTTCGCCGCGTGGGTGATCTCGGAGATGATCGTCGTCACGTTCGCGACGTTGGTGACGATCTCGCTCATCGTCTCGCCGGCCTGGCGCACCTGCCCGGACCCGGCCTCGACGCTCGCAACCGTCGATTCGACCAGCACCTTCACCTCGCGCGCGGCCTGCGCGCTGCGCTGCGCGAGGCTGCGCACTTCCTGCGCGACCACCGCGAAGCCGCGGCCCTGCTCGCCCGCGCGCGCCGCCTCGACGGCCGCGTTCAGCGCGAGGATGTTGGTCTGGAACGCGATGCCGTCGATCACCCCGATGATGTCGCCGATCCGGCCCGACGCTTCCTCGATCTTCTCCATCGTCGAAACCACGTCCGACACGACCACGCCGCCGTGCGACGCGATCTTCGACGCGGCAGCCGCCCGTTCGTCGGCCTGGCCCGCCGCCGCGGCCGATTGGCCGACAGTCGCAGTGATTTCCTCCATCGACGCGGCCGTTTCCTCGAGGCTCGCGGCCGCAGCCTCGGTGCGCGACGACAAATCCTGGTTGCCGGCCGCGATCTCGTTGGCCGCCGTGCGCACCGATTCGCTCGCGTCGCGGATCTGCTGCATCACCTGCTGCAGCTTGTTCACGAAGCTGTTGAACGAGCGGGCGATGTCCGCCACTTCGTCGCGGCCTTCGTCGGGCAGGCGCTGCGTCAGGTCGCCGTCACCGGAACCGATCGCGGCCATCGCATCGCGCACCTGCGACAGGCGGCGGAACGCGGTCGCGGTGACCGCGCCGATGATCAGCGCCGCCAGCGCGATGATGACGACGAGCGTGACGACCGCCGTGACCAGGAACGAACGCATCGCCGCGGTCGCTTCGCTCTTGTCGAGCGCGACGAGCACGAACCAGTCGGTGCCGGGCACCGGCTGCCCACGGACGAGCTTGTGCGCGCCGGCGGCGTTCACCTCGAGGGGCGCGCTGCCCGACGCGATCGAGGCCGGGCTGACGCCGCCGAGATCGGCCGACACCTCGGCCACGGGCTTGAGCGTGAGCTTCGGGTCGGCATGCGCGACGATATGGCCCGCGCTGTCGATCAGCATGCCGAAGCTGGCCGGCGTCGGATGGATCGCCTTGACGTTCGCGATCACCGTATCCATCGCAACGTCCGCCGCCACGACCGCCTTGAGCACGCCGTCGCGCACCACGGGCGCTGCGAACGTGACGACCAGCTTGCCCGTGCCCGCATCGATGTAAGGCGGCGTGACGACCGGCTTGCCGGCCTGCGCGGCCTGCTTGAACCACGGCCGCCCGGTCGGGTCGTAGTCGGCCGGGATGCCGGTCGGGTCGGTGAACTTGAACGCCTTGTCCGCGTAGCCGACGTAGACGTTGATGAAGCCGCCGGCCGCGGCGATCTGCTTGAGCGCCGGCATCGCGTCGGGCGACAGCGTCGCGTCCTGCAGCGAGTCGATCATCTTCGATTTCGATGCGACCCACTCGCCGATCGCGCTCGCGTACAGGCTCGACGTGGACGACAGGCTGCTGTCGATATCGCCATCGCTGTACGTCTTCGCGACGATGGCGTTGATCAGGGCGCTCGCGACGAGCGCAAACGTGACGATGGCGACACTCACGGCAATAATCCGTGCGCGGATGGACGAGAACATGGCAACGACTCTGGTGGGGAGCGCGAACGCAAGATGGATGAATTCCCCGTGTAAACGGCGCGTCCGGCGCTTTCTTGAGGGGCGCGTGCACAAGATTGATGCATTGACGGCGCCCGCGCAAATCGGGGCCCGAGCTGCCGCGCATCGAGCGGCCGGGCACGGCCCGGCGCGGCGATGCAACGCCGTCAGCACATTGTCAGAACAACGTCAGCACAACGTCAGACCATCGTCAGCACGGCCGCGCCCGACACGCGTCCGGCGCGCAGGTCGTCGAGCGCCCGGTTCGCATCGGCGAGCGGGTAGCGCGTCGTCTCGATGTCGAGCGGGATCCGCCCCGCCAGCGCCATGAACGCGTCGCCGTCCGCGCGGGTCAGGTTCGCGACCGACAGCAGCCGGCGCTCCTCCCACAGCAGCGCATACGGGAACGACGGGATATCCGTCATGTGAATACCGGCGCAGACGACGGTGCCGCCCTTCTCCACCGCGCCGAGCGCGAGCGGCACGAGCGCGCCGACCGGCGCGAAGATCAGCGCCGCGTCGAGCGGCTCCGGCGCCGGCTCATCGCTGCCGCCGGCCCAGCATGCGCCCAGGCGCAACGCGAGCTGCTGCGCGACGGTGTCGCCCGGCCGCGTGAACGCGTACACGCGGCGGCCCTGATGCCGCGCGACCTGCGCGACGATGTGCGCGGCCGCGCCGAATCCGTACAGGCCGAGGCGCCGCGCGTCACCGGCCAGCGTCAACGCGCGGTAGCCGATTAGCCCCGCGCACAGCAGCGGCGCGGCCTGGACGTCGTCGTAGCCCGGCGGCAGGCGCAGGCAGAAGCGCGCGTCGGCGACCGTGCGTTCCGCATAGCCGCCGTCGAGCGTATAGCCGGTGAAGCCCGGCGTGTCGCACAGGTTCTCGCGGCCGCTCGCGCAGAACGCGCAATGGCCGCAGGTATGGCCGAGCCACGGCACGCCGACGCGCTCGCCGATCGCGAAGCCGCTCGTACCGTGGCCCAGCGCCGCGACGGTGCCGACGATCTCGTGACCGGGAATTACCGGGCGCTTCGGTGCGCGCAGGTCGCCGTCGACCACGTGCAGATCGGTGCGGCAGACGCCGCACGCGCGGACGTCGATCAGAAGCTGGCCCGGCCCCGGCGACGGATCGGGCAGCTCGCGCAGCGTCAGGTGCGGCGAATGGCCGTCATAGACGCTGGCTCGCATGCCGGGTGGGCTCCGTGGATGTGTGGCCGGGCGGCGCGTTGTCCGCCTGCCGGCCGTGATCGGCCTGCGCGGCCTGCTCGTCGAGCTTGCGCATCCGGTCGCGCAGGTGACGGATCGCAAATACGTGAACGTAGTCGTGCACGCGGGCATCGGCGGCCAGCGCGCGCACCTCGTCGTCGATCATCGTGCGCAACTGGTCTTCGCTGATCGCGCGCTGCGCGGCGAATTCCTTGAGGGATTCCAGCAAATTATCCCGGGACATCGACGGACTCCTTACAGTCGAGGCAAGCAGAGAGAGAGGGATCTATTGGCAGCGTATAGACAGACAGGCGATGCGACGGACGCTGCATCGCCGCGCCCTTGCGCTGCGTCAACGACGCGGCACGATGCACGGGCATCGGGCATCGGGCATCGGGCGTCGCGACCCGAGAAGAATCGGCAGCGGCCGGGCTGGTGCGGACTTGCGCCGCACGGGCAATTCGATGAAAGACGCACTTACCCCGAAAGCGCGGCGCCGACGCGCTGGCACGTCATGGACATGCATCAGCGGTCGGCGTAACAGCCAAAGTAGACCGGACGACACGCATCGTCAAGCCGCTCGACCTTTGTATCGTTCGTTGAAAAACGACCGGCCGGCGCCGCGCTTCCCGCCGCCATGCAGCGATGCCGCAGGTACGCGCAGGCATCGGGCGACGGCCCGCTTCGGGTAAACAACGAGCGTCGCATGCCGTGCGCGCCGCGCCCCGCCACACCGCGCGCGGCCGTCGATCGGCCGCGCGCGTGTCAGGAAATTCCTATGGCGCGGCGGATTTCCTGACGCCGACTTCAGCGTGCCCTGATTGGAAGCGCGCATTCCCCACACGATACTGATGCCATGGACAGACCGTTCATGCCGGGCCATCGCCCAGCCGGCCGCCGAGCCGGCACGCGGGTCAGGCGGAGGAGACCACTCATGTCATCTGGCACGTTTTCGAACGGCAACGGGCAACGGCGCACGAATGCCGAACCCAAGCCGGCATCCGACGCCGCGTCGCGCGACGATCTGGAGGCGCTGCTCGCGATCGCCCGCCAGGCCGGGCTGCTCGTCACGCTCGACGGGCAGATCGGCCGGGAGAAGTACCAGAGCATCGCCGGGTCGGTGGCCGCGCTGCAGCGGTTTGCCGCGGCGCTGCGCCAGCAGGCCACGCGCGAGGCGGCCGCACCGCCGGCGCCCCGGCATGCGACGCGACGCAGCCGCGCGCGCGTGCACCGGGGCCGGCGCTTCTCGCCCTGCCGGGCCTGCCCGCTCGAGGCCGTGCGCCACCATGCACACGCGCGCCACGGCGGGCGTCAGCGGCGCAGCGCGCGGCCGGGCTGCGCGTCCTGAGCGCCTACGCGGCCGGCGCGCCAAGAGGCGCACCGCTTCAGCGCCTCGCCGGCTCGGGCGACGCTCGCCCGCTCATTCTCCGATCGGTTGCAGGTCTTCCGGCTGGCGCTGGCCCGCGGTCGTCAATTCGCTGCACAGGCCTTGTACGACAATTTCCGCGTCGACCGTTTGCCTCGACAAGATGCCGGATCTCGGCAACACGTTGGTGTAGTAATGCGCGCCCTCCACCACGAATCCCGTCGCCCACATCCGCGAATGCGGCACGCCGCCGCGATCCTTGACGCGCAAGTCTTCGGCGATGTCGATCCCGCCCGGGTGATAGTCGCCGTTCATCAGCGGCCGGATCATCCCGCGCTTCAGCAGGCTGGCCGACAGCGTCGACGAATCGGTGAGCGGCGAGTATCGGTCCGATCGGGCCGCGATGACCACGTCGACAGCCGTGCGCTCCTCGTAGGCTTCATGCTCGACACACACCCGGTACGTCCAGTCGTCGCCGGTTTCGACGCGCGTGCGGGAGCCGCCCGCCACCTGAAGGATGCCGGCCTCGAACAGCGCGAGCCATTCCTCGTTGCGCCGTAGCGGCGGCCCGAACGAAATCCGGTTGATGATCGGGTTGAATTCCTCGATGAAGTATCGGTGCGACTCCGCCGACATGCCGTTGAATTCCACCGTGGCGCGCAACGCGTCACGCGCGTCGCGCAGCACGTCGGTCGCGGCCTTGTACCCGCTCGCGCAGTTGCCCCGGTACGCTTCCTGGAGATCTCGCTTCATCGCGTCGATGAACCATTGCCGAAACGCATCCGGCCGCTCGAACGTACGCTCGCGTATCGGCCACAGGATGGCGTGAACGATCCGCACTTCCTCCGCCGTCGGTTCGAACCCGGCCGGATCGACTTCCGCACCGCCTTCGGCGATGCGATAGGCCAGGGCCATTTCCTTGACGATCAGCGGAAGGACTTCCCGCGAGAAGTCGATGCCGGAACGCCCTGCCGCAATGGCGCGCCTGCGCAATTCGTCGGCCGCCTGCGGCGTGTAGAACCGGCACGCGTACTGCCCTTTCTGCCCCTTCTGATTGACGCCGCGCGCCGCGAAAGGCAGCGTGTGGCGCGACCCGAGCCAAATCCTCGGCTCGTGTCCCGACGGCACGTAAACCAGCCGATCGCCCGCCGTGCGATACGTGCCGCCACGGCCGATGGTCAGCGCCGACACGACGTCGTGGGCCGTCAGCCCCAGCCCCCGCACCGCGACGCGCGCGCCCGCATCGATCGCATCGAGCTTTTCCACCGGATACGGCGCTGCGACATAGGCGAGGTGCGGATTGAACGAACGCCCGGCCAGTGCGAATGCCGCCAGCTTCCTGTCCTCGTCGTCGGACGCCCGCGTGCCGTGCCCCGTCGCGAGCACGACGAACTGCGCGGCGATCGCGTCGGCGCGATCCAGATCGATCGCGTAGCCGCCCGCAGCCGGTCGAATGTCGATCGCCCTGGCGCGAACGTGACGGACCGCGATATTGGCCGGAAGCGCCGCCAGCACCTCGCGCCCGAATGCGGCGAGATACTTTCCGAGCAGGCTGCGCGGCAAATGGTGGCGCTCGGTCAGCTGCTCGCCGCCAGGCGCGACCTCGATCTGATACCCATCCGCGAAACGCCGGTATCCCTGGCGCTCGGCCCAATGCAGGAACGACGGCTTCGCGTCGCCGCCGACCGCGCTCACCGGCGGATACATCGTGATCTGCGCCGCGAGCGTATTGATCATCAGATGCCCGGCCTGCGCCGCGGAGTGCGCCCCCTCGCCGAGATCGCCCGGGTCGATCACCACGACCTCCAGGCGGACGTGGTCGGGAATGCTTTCCCGATATTCCAGCAGCCGCTCCAATATAGACAAGGCGCGTGGTCCGCCGCCGACGATCGCAAGCCGCAAACTCGCCATATGGCACTCCTTGGTGCACTGTGGCCCAGAATTCCGCGCAACGCCGGCATGGTGTTGCGCGCCCGGCGTCAACCCGCGGGCAGACCCGCGTCAGTCGCTGCCCGAGAGCGACGCATGGCCGCGCGGCGCATCGCCGACGTCCAGCAGGCGTCGCGTGCCCTCGGCAACGGGCGTGAAATCCCTCGCCGCGATGAATTCCGGCCTCGGCCGCGCCGACGGGGGCAGCACATTCTCGACGCTGTTGTACGTGATGTAGAGCATGGTCCGGTCGTAAGGCGACATGTTCGCGGACGACGCGTGATAGACGTTCGGATGGAAGAACATCACCGAGCCGCGCTTGAGTTTCGGCACCGTGACGCCGTGCGCGTCCGCGAGTTCGGCAATCAGCTTGCGATTGGCCTTGTACTTCATCTCCGCGCCGAAATACTGCTGCCAGTCGTCGCCGCCGTTGTCGCGCACCTCGACCGGATACTCGCCCCCACGGTGCGAGCCCGGGATGAACATCAGCGGCCCGTTGAATTCGTAGATGTCGTCGAGCGTGATGCACGCCGTCACCGCGCGCGGCGCCTGCATCTGGTCGGCATCGCGCCAGAACGTGAAGTCCTGATGCCACTCCCAGCGCTCGCCGATGAAAGCCAGCTTCGCATTGATCTTGAACTGGTGAACGTACACCCGGCTCCCCAACAGCTGCTCGGCCGGCCGGATCAATTGCGGCACGCGGATCAATTCCGAGAACACCGGGTTGCGCAGATGAGAACCGTTGACCGCGCGCGGGCGCTCGGTTCCGTCTTCGGCGACCAGCCCCACTCGATCCTCTCCCAGCTCGCGCATGGCCTCGTGTTTCAAAAGCGCCATCTCCTCCCGCGTGAAATCGTCGTCGACGATCAGCAGCCCGTCGTCCTCATATCTTCCAATCTGGGCCTGGGTCAGTTCCATAAGATCTCTCCGTGGGAAGCTTCTCTTGATGACGGTTTCATAACGGCGGGAGTGATGCAGCCGGGCATGATTGCGCCCGATCGCCCGGCGGTATTTAAAACGCGCTTTCACGAAGACAACATGCGGCCTTTGCGAAAGCGCCTCTTGAATCAGACTCGGAACACTATGAAGGCAACGATATTGCCCGGGCAACCTGTAAGAAATTTCACTTGAATTTTCGCGCATCCCGTTTCACGATCAATTAGCCAAATCGAGGTATTTAAAATAGGGGTAGATCGAAGAGAGGAACGTGACGATCAGGTTTGACATTAGCGCTCGCCTCGCCCTATTCTCCGTTGAATCGCTCATTCGCCGCAAAGCTCTGGTTCGCAGTTTTATATAGCGTTGATTTACCTTGAATCAACCCGAAAAAGCGAGTAAGGAGTATTCACCATGCTGCTGGAGGCATCACATCGGCAATCCAGTCCAGGATCCCGCCGTCTCGCGGATCCATTGCTTCAGAAGCTCTGTCGCATCGCGGAGCTGAATCCTGAAAAGACCGCCGTAATCGATGCCCGCGGGTCATATAGTTATTACGATATATTCTCAAGCGGCCGGACTTTCTCCGCGGCTTTACAGAATGCCGGCATCGGCCCGAATGCAATCGTCGCGCTTTCAATGCGCAAGGAATGCTCGTATATCGAGGCGGTAATCGGCTGCCTGCTTTCCGGTAACGCATTCCTGCCGATCGACCCGGATTATCCGCCGGAACGCAAGCGCCATATGATTGCCGATTCCGGTGCGGTGGCGGCCGCCATCAATTTCGATATGTGCACGCCTGTCGACGTTCCGATTCTCCTGGATACGCGCACGCTCCCGCCGGGCAATGCGCCTGATTTTCCGGACGAATTGCGCGCCGCCTACACGATCTATACGTCCGGCACGACGGGCCGCCCGAAAGGCGTGCCGATCGAATCAGCCGCATTGGCCGATTTCATTGCCGTCCAGGGTGCGACGCTGGCGGTCACCGGCGCGAGTCGCTTTGCGTCGATTGCGTCGATCTCGTTCGATATGTCGATCTGGGAACTGTTCATGGCGCTGTGCCATGGCGCGACCCTCGTCATGCTCGATCGCGACACCATCGTCGACGGACGAAAGCTCGGTGCGGCGCTCGACGCGCATGCCGTCAGCCATGTGCTGATGACGCCGTCCATGTTGTCGCTGCTGCCGGCAGGCGCATATCCGGCGCTTCGCTATGTCGTCTCGGCGGGCGAAAAATGCGGTTCGCAGAACGTGAAAACCTGGTCTCCCGTGACGCATTTCTTCGATGCGTACGGCGCCACGGAAGCGACGATTTATACGACCATCGTCCGCAAGACGCCCGATACGCCGCCGGCCTGCGTCGGCCAGCCCATGGCGGGCAGCGGGATCGCCGTCATCGATTCGAACGGCCGCGAGGTAAATAACGGAGAAACCGGTGAGATCTGTATCGTCGGAAACGCGGTTTCTCGCGGGTACCACAATCGGCCGGAATTGAATGCGAACGTGTTCATCGAGCTTGACGGGAAACGGGCTTATCGCACCGGCGATATCGGCTATCTCGACGAATCGGGTTTCCTGTTCTGCAAGGGCCGCCTCGACCGGCAAGTCAAGTTCAATGGCTACCGAATCGAACTCGAAGAGATCGAGCGAGTGGCGAATGAGACGCTGCTCGTCGCCGCATCCGCCGCCGCGCTTCATACCTCCGAATCCGGAAAGACGTTCCTCTATCTTTTCGTCGTGCCGCGCGATGAAACGGATTTCAAGCCGCTCGCCTTCCGCGAGGCATTACGCAGGGTTCTGCCGATGTTCATGATGCCGAGCCGGATCTTCGCGGTTCCGGCCATGCCAGTCACTTCCAGCGGTAAAGCCGATATCTCCCGTTTAATGACCCTTGCTCACGAAAATTGAACATGACCGACCTCACTGCCCCCTTGCTTGCCGACGCAACCGAGCGCATGCATGCCATCTGGCGCCGCATGCTCGATCACGACGAGTTCGGGCCGACCGACAGCTTTTTCGACGTCGGCGGCCATTCGCTGCTGATAACGGAACTGGCCATCGAAATAGAAAAGGAATTCGGCGTGAACATCCCTGCCGACGCGATATTCGATCATCAGACGATCGCCGCCCTCTGCGCATTCGTCAGCCGCCCGCGGTAACGACCGTCGCCGCCGCAACCTCTCGCCTACTGCGGATCCAGGAGATTCAAAACATGGTAGATGCCAAAGAAGTTCGGGAAAGATTTTTTCGCGATGGATTCTACGGCCCGTTTGTCGTGTATCCACCGGACACCGCAAAATCGATGCTCGCGTCGATTCGACGCCAGAGCCAGGACATGAGCCGGGCGATTTTCCAGAACAGCTGCAATTACGATCGCCATTTCGACATCGACGAGCTGGCGGCCCACGTCGAGAATGAAGTGATCATTTCCCACGCGCGGGCAATTCTGGGCGATGACCTGCTGTGCTGGCGATCCGAGTATTTTCCGAAATTCCCCGGCGCCAAGGGCACCGAGTGGCACCAGGTCGAGCGGTTCCAGTACACCACCGGGTCGCCGCAACTGCAGCCCGTCGACGGGCAGCCGGGCGACGTCCCGTTCGAGCTGACCGTCTGGACCGCTTTCACCGAGTCGACGATCGACAACGGCTGCATGAAGTTCCTGCCCGGCTCGCACCGGACGAAATATTTCGACGAGTCGATCGAGCCGACGACCGGACGAAACCAGCGCTACGATCCGATATCGGCCGACGAAACAGCCTTCTTCGGCTACAACTTCTCGGAGTTCAAGGTCGATCCCGACTGGGCGCCCGATGAATCCGAGGCCTGCTCCATGGAGATGAAACCCGGCGAGGCCGTCATGTTCATGGCCAAGTGCGTCCACGGTTCGCATCCGAACATCACGAAGAACAAGACGCGTTTTGCATTTACGACGCGATACGTGTCGCCTGACGTGCTCGTCTATCCGGGACAGGATACGTTCGTCGAGCACGGCGGGTTCTTCGACCTCGGCCAGTACGGCGTCGTGCACGTGTCGGGCAAGGACACGTTCCAGCACAACCGGACGCGCCACTCGACCAACACCGGTTACCGATTCCGGCCAGCCGCGGCCCGTGCAGGCACCGGCAGCGGTCAATAAACGCCCGTCGACACGCGGCACGCGCCGCCATGCGCCGGCGCGTGCCTTTTTGCGCACCATTCGGAAGCCGAGTGAGGACATGCACAAGCCAGGGGCCGGGTTCGCGGATCAAGTGATTCTTGTAACGGGCGGGTCGGAAGGCATCGGGGCCAGCGTGGTCGAGAAGATGGCGCGGGAAGGCGCCCGCGTACTGAGCGTTTCGCGGTCGGCGCGCGGAGCCGAGGCCGCGGCCCGCCTCGGTCGGCAGGGTTTCGACGTCGCGTGGATTCAGGCCGATGTTTCGGATCCCGGTGCATGTGCCGACGTGGTTCGCGAGGCCATTCGCCGGCACGGGCGCCTCGATGTCCTCGTCAACAATGCGGGCAACCGCCCCGCGACGCTGCAGCGGCCGATCGATTCGTTGACCGATGCCGATCTGCGAGAGGCGCTGGGCACCCACCTGCACGGCCCGTACAACCTGTCGATCGCAGCGTGGCCGCACATGGCCGCGCAACGCTATGGCCGTATCCTCAACTTTTGCTCGGGCCATCTCTTCAGCTCGTTCGACGAGCACGGCCTTCTCCCGTTCGGGATCGCGAAATCCGGCATCATCGGGCTGACGAAGATGATGGCCACGCCCGGCGCACGGTGCGGCATTGCCGTCAACGCGCTGTTCCCTGCCGCACTCGATTCGCAGTGGAACCGGGTCGAGTGGCGTGTTCCGTCACAGCAGGAAGAGCGTGATCTCGCGGACGTGTGCTCCCACGCGGGCCTTTGGCCGTTCATCGAATGGATTTGCGGGCCGAACGCGTGCAACGGGGAAATGTTCAGCGTATGCAACACGAACCTGACCCACGTGTTCGTGGGCGATACCGACAACTTTTCCTATTCGGCCTATCCGGACATGGGCGCATGTGTACGGGCCGCGATGGAATCGGCCAGTCATGACCGCCCCAGGACGGTCGGCCAGTTCTTCAGCAAGCATCTCGGCGCGCCGCGCAGCAGGCGCCTCGTTCAGCTGCTCGCGTCACTGGCCACCCGCCGGCACAGGGCGCCTGAACGCGTGCCCGCGCCGGACTGAGCGCCGGCGCCGCGAACACGACGCATACGCGTCACGCCGAATCGCGCCGCCTGTACACGCGCGCCATGCTGGCGAGAAACGAGAGCGCGGCGATCGCGCAGGCCAGCGCAAACACGTACACGGAGAATTGCCCGTCCGCGCTTCCGCTTGCGCCGCCCACCAGTGCGATCACCACGGCGACCAGCGCGGCGCCGATCGATTGGCCGGTCGTTCTCGCCGTCGACAGCACGCCGGACGCGGTGGCGGTCCTGTTCCTTGCCGCGTTGGCGAACATTTCCTTGTTGTTGGGCGGCAGGAAGAAACCGTACCCCATTCCGCAAAGCGCGACGCGCCACAGGAAGTCGCCCGCCTGCGGATGCGCCGGCAGCAACGCGAGCGAGCCGAGCCCCACGCAAAAGATCAATACGCCGATGCTCGACACCTGGGTCGCATTCAGGCGATTCGTCAGTCTCCCGGCAAACGGCGCGCACAGTGCGACCGTGATCGGCCATGGCGTAAAGATCAGCGCGGATTTCAACGCACTGTACGAATAGGTGTGCTGCAGCACGAACGGCAGCGCAACCAGGGCCATGCCTTGTGAAACGAACATCGTGACGGACGTCAGCACCGCGAATGTGTAGCGGCGCGATTGAAAGATATCCAGGGGCAGAAGCGGATACCTGGCCCGGGTCTGACCGATGCCGAATGCACACAACAGCGCCGCCGATGCGGCGGCAAGCAGAAAGACGGTGCGATCGCTCCACCGGCCGATTTGATCGACGGCGAGCGCAAACAGGCCGAATGCCGCGGCCGACGTCACCGCGCCGAGCACGTCGAAGCCGCGTTCCTTGTGCGTGTCCTTGCCCAGCGCGAGCACCGAGAACGCGGTGGCCGCTATCCCGAGCGGAATGTTGATGTAGAACAGCCAGGGCCACGATGCGTACGAGACGATCAGCCCGCCGAGTGCGGGGCCGAGGGCCGTTCCCACGGCGAACACCAGTGCATTGAGGCCGAAGACCGTTCCCAGCGCGCGCGGCGGAAAGATCACGCGATAGAGACCGTAGCCGACGCTGATCAGTATCGCGTAGCTGATGCCCTGGACGATCCGCATCGCCACCAGCGCACTGAAGGTGGTCGCGAGCCCGCACCCCAGGGACGACAGCGTGAACAACACGAGCCCGGCCGTGTAAAAGCGTCGTTCGCCGATTCTCGAGCCGAGCGACGCACAGGTCAGCATGATCGCCGCGCTGGCCACCTGGTACCCGTTCGCGACCCAGATGACCGAGGCCGCGCTGACGCCCAGGTCGGTCGAGATGGTGGGCAGTGCGATATTGACGATGGCGCTATCGAGGGCCGACATGAACACGCCGACCAGAATCGCGACTGCGGCAAAATAGCGCCGAGGTATTTCGAACCCTTCTTCGCTGAATTCTTCTGCAATCTGCATGAAGTGATTGTGCTCGATGGAGGAGAGGTCGAATGCGCGAATCTAGCCGTGACGCAGACGCTCGCCGTGCGCGGCGTCGAGCGCCAGGCCTGCGAGCGATTTCAATATCACCGCGGTGACACCCCAGATGTCGTATTGCTGATCCGCCCAATACCAGGACCCCGTGCGCTCTCCTTCGACATACTGCCGCGGCAGGTCCGGATTCAGCAGCGTGGCAAACGGAAACTCGAATATTTCCTCGACTTCGGCCGGTGCGGCTTCCCAGCGGGCCGTATCCGACACAATGCCGATAACCGGGAAAATGGCGTGATTGCGCTTTCTCGTTTTGTGAATCGGCAAGCTGCCGATAACCTGGACCGCGCCGGGTTCAAGGCATATTTCCTCGAAAGCTTCCCGCAATGCCGTCGCGCCGACCGTATCGTCGGATTCCGCCGGACGGCCGCCGGGAAAACTGACGTGCGACGAATATTCGCTGAGCCCCGACGAGCGCTTGGTCAGCAAGATCGTCGGCTCGCGCCGCGCCACGATCGCCACCAGCACGGCGGAGAATTTCCACTGGCCATCGTTGTCCGCAAGGAGCAGCTTCGCCGCGGGCCAATCCGTCGACGCGGGAATCCGAAAGCCTTCCACGCCGCGTACGATCGATTCCAGCGCGACCTGCTGCGCGTCGATATCCGGGTGCGCCTTGGCGAACGCACCGTGGGTCTCCAAGATAATTCTGTCGCTTCCCATGTCTTCCTCCGGCATGCCTGGGCCTACGCACTTCGAGTGACACTGAATCGGGAAATCCTGCTCCGGAACGGCGTCTTCGCCGCAAAAACCGTTTGAGTATATGTTCGTTTTCGGTCAAACGGGGATTTGGTTTGCTTAAATTTTAAAGCATGCCCGTTCAGTCGCGGATAACCGATCCAGAAAGCCGATCCGCTACGAATCCGCCGATAAACTCATCATGCCGATTTACCGTGCCCATTATTCGGCCAAATCGGCATTCAATTGCGAATGCGATCAAACGGCTCAGCCAGCGCACCGCGCCAGGAAAGCGGGCGGGGTATGACCCACCCCCGCCCGTCCCCCAAGGCAGCCTGACGGCAGCCTACCCTCGTGCCAGAGAGTTCTGTCGGGGCCGACGGCATGCGCCTATTCGACCACCAGGTTGTCGATCACCGCGCGCACGCCGGGCGCGGACCATGCGGCGCCGCGCGCGACCTCGCGTTCCGCATACGAATCGACCTTGCCGTTGAGCGTCACCGTGCCGTCCTGCACGAGCACCTCGATACGGCTCGCCTCGCGCTCCGCGTGGCGCTGCATCGCCTTGCGGATCGTCGTGCCGATGTCGCCGGCCACGACGTCGCCGCCCACCTCGAGCGCATCGGACACGCCGGTGATCCCGCGCATCTCCGATACCGCACGCAGCGCGCGCAGCCGCTGATAGCCCCAGTCGACCTTGCCGGTCAGCGTGACCCAGCCCTTCTCGACCTGCACGTGGAGCGCGTCGTCGCGCAGGCCTTCCGTCCAGTGCAGCACCGCGCGCACCGCCTTCGCGACGTCTTCGTCGGTATGGCGGTTTTCGTGCGGCAGCTGCACGGCCAGGTCGACGACGACGGCGCGCACGCCCGCCACGCGATGCGCGGCGTGCTCGGCGGCAACCTTCTCCGCGAAACTCGACGGCCGGCCGGACAGCGTGACGACCCGGTCCTCGACCTCGACGCCGATGCGCGTCGAGTCGACCGCCGGATCCCACGCGAGTTCCTCCTCGACGTCCTGCTTCACCTGCCTGTCGGTCTTCATCGCTCGCTCCCGAGCAGCCGCGCGCCGGAACGCACGGAATACCCGCTTTTCACACGGCCCGGCGGCGATGTCGGACGCAGGTCAATGCGCGCGCCGATCCGCCGCCCTTGGGCCACGCTCAATCCGCGCCGCGCACGAGCAGCACCGGCACCTGCGCGAGGTGCGCGACGCGGCGCGCGACGCTGCCGATCAGCAGCGCGGCCAGCCCGCGCCGGCCATGCGTGCCGACCACCAGCATCTCCGCGTCCCAGCGCACGGCCTCGCGCATCAGCGCGTGCGCGACGTCGTCGCTCGTCGCGAGCGTTTCGATCAAGCCGCGCTTGGTCGGATTCGCGCAGGCCTGGAACAGCGCGTCGACCCGCGCCAGGGCCACCTCGCCTTCCGCGCGGTACGCATCCTCGAGCGCGCGCACCGGCACGATGTCCGTCAGACGAATCGCGCGATCGACGACGTAGGCCGCATACAGCAGCGTGCTCGGCGTCGCGAACGCCATGCCGGTCTGCACCGCGTGCAGCGACGGCTCGCTGCCGTCGACCGCGAACATCATCCGCTGCGGCGGCCCTTCGATCGGCCGCTCGTAGCTCGCCGGCACGATCAGCAGCGCGCAGCGCGCGCGCCGCGTCAGCGTGTCCGACACCGCGCCTTCGACCAGCCGCAGCAGGCCGTGATGCCCGCTCGCGCCGACCACGAGCGCATCGGCCTGCCACGCGGCCGTGTCGCCGACCAGCGCACCGGCGATCGTGCCGCCCGCGACCGACGCGTCGACGATGCCGTGCTCGACGTCCGCGCCGCTGTCGGCGAACATCGGCATGATCCGGTCGAGCACGGCCTGCGCGTCGTCCGTCATTTCCTTGCGGGCGGACGTGAGCAATGCATCGATGCGCGGGATGTCGGGCAGCAGCAGGCGCGGATTGTCGATCACGCTGACCACGCGCAACTGCATGCCGGGGCGCAGCAGCGCGCGCGTGTACTGCGCGGCGCGCAGCGATTCGGGCGTCGGATCGACGGCAAGCGCGATCCGCGACGGTGACGGGACGGACTGGGCAGGCTGCATGGCGAAGGCACTCCGTACGTGCGCGTCGTCCGTGGCGGACGACGCCGGAGCTTCGCACGGGTGCGGTGCGCGGCGGTCCGGCCGCCGCATGCCTGGCCGCGGGATCGGCTGGCAGCCGCGCGAAGCGCGGACAAGCGATGCCGACAGCATAGAACGTCCGGCCCGCCCGTGCATGATCGAAATCAAGCCGCGGGCCGCGGCCGGCCACGCTTACGACTTCGTCGGCGCCGATACGGCCGGACGGTTCGCGTAGAACACCGCGTACGCGATGCCGAGCAGCACGATCCACAGCGGCCCGATCACGAGCGCGACGCGCGTATCGGGCGTGAACGCCATCAGCACGACCACGAGCGCGAGGAACGCAAGCGCGACGTACGAGCCGAGCGGAAAGAACGGCGCGCGGATCGGCAGGCGCGCGATCTGGTCCGCCGACAGCGTGCGGCGGAAGCGCAGCTGCGCGATCAGGATCACGCACCACGTCCAGATCGCGCCGAACGTCGACACCGACGTGAGCCACACGAACACGTGCTGCGGCGCCAGGTAGTTGAGCAGCACGCCGACCAGCAGCAGCGCGACCGACACGCTCACGCCGTACACCGGCACGCCGCTGCGGCTCACGCGCCCGAGCACGCGCGGCGCCTGGCCCTGCTGCGCGAGGTTGTAGAGCATCCGCGCGGTGCTGAACAGGCCGCTGTTGCACGACGACAGCGCGGCCGTCAGCACGACGAAGTTGATGATGCCGGCGGCGGCCGGGATGCCGAGCCGCGAGAACGTCATCACGAACGGGCTGCCCTGCGTGCCGATCTGGTTCCACGGGTAGATCGACATGATCACGAACAGCGCGCCGATGTAGAAGATCAGCACGCGCCAGAACACCGAGTTCACGGCCTTCGACAGCGATTTCTCCGGATTGCGCGCCTCGCCAGCGGTCAAGCCGAGCATCTCGACGCCGAGATACGCGAACATCACGATCGGCAGCGCGCCGATCACGCCGGACCAGCCGTTCGGCATGAAGCCGCCGTTCACCCACAGGTTCGAGATGCCGGTCGCGACGCCGCCGTTGCCGAGACCAAGCGTGATCATCAGGCCGCCGCCGATGATCATCAGCACGATCGTGACGATCTTGATCAGCGCGAACCAGAACTCGAACTCGCCGTACAGCTTCACCGCGACGAAGTTCACCGCGCCCATCGCCGTGAGACCGAGCAGCGCCCAGATCCAGTTCGGCACGTCGGGGAACCAGACGTGCATGTAGACCGCGACGCCCGTCACCTCCGCCATGCAGGTGACGATCCACACGAACCAGTAGGTCCAGCCGGTCACGTAGCCGGCAAACGGGCCGAGGTAGTCGCGCGCATAGCGGCTGAAGGCGCCGGCGACCGGGTTGGTGATCGCCATTTCGCCGAGCGCGCGCATGATCAGGAAAATCACGATGCCGCCCAGCAGATAGGTCAGCAGAATCGCGGGGCCGGCGGTGCGGATCGCGGAAGCCGAGCCGAGGAACAGGCCGACGCCGATCGTCGCGCCGAGCGCCATCAGGTTGATGTGTCGTTCTTCCAGCCGGCGGTGCAGCTGGTCTTCTTCTTGTCTCAAGTGCGTCTCCAGGCGGCCGCGCGCGGCTGCCGTCATTGTGTCAAGGTCATTGCGCGACAGGTCGGTGCCGTATACGGCTGCCGAAAACGAAATGATCCCCGCCGCCGGTTTCCCCATCGGCAATGAAACCGATATTGCGCGAAACCGTCCGGAATGGCCGTGGATTATCGGGCGATTCCGGAATAATCCGGGAAACGGCCCCCGCACTGCCGGGTAACGAGCGGTGCGTCAGGCGCAGCGCGCCTGCCCGCGCGTTCAACGGGAATTCAATCGCGTTCGGCGCGGCGTGCCGCGCGTCGTATGTGCGCGATCACGCGCACGCAATATGCAGGCGCGATTATATGAATGATCAGAGGATTTGCGCCAGTCGATTCTTGCCGGAAGGCGCGATCAGGAATGACAGGATGATGATTTAAACGGCCGGCGCGCGCGGATGCGCGCGGGTCATTTGGACAGCGTCGCGCGCACCGTGTACTCGCCTTGCGTCGCGTCGTGCTCGTGCCGCACGAAATAGCGCGACGCATCCACGTCGGCGGGCATCGGCTCGACCGGGTAGCCGTGCTTTTCCCATGCGTCGAGGCCGCCCTTCAGCGCCTTGATGTGATGCGCCATCTGCTTGCGCTGCAACTGCGCGACGATGCGCTTCGCGGTCGCCTCGTTCGGGCACACGCAATAGACGACGATCGGCCGCTTCAGCAGCTCGGGATCGAGCAGCTCCGGCGAATCGAGATCCAGCGGCACCGCGCCGGCGATCCGGTAAGGCTCGCGTTCGCGCACCCCGCGCGGCCGCGCGTCGAAGATCAGCGGCGGCTCGTCCGACGTCATCATCTCGGCGAGCTGCGGCGGCGAGATGCGCATCTGCGCGAGCCAGCGCCGGAACTGCACGCGGCGCACCCAGCGGTACAGCAGGAACGTGATGAAGATCGCGAGGAACGCGTCGAGGATCGTCCCGCCGCTCGAGCGCACCCACAGCACGAACTGGACGATCTGGTCGTGAATCGCCGCGCCGCCGATGAGCCAGAACCCGGCCCACAGCGAAGCGCCGGCCAGATCCCACAGCAGGAACACGCCGACGCCGATCGCCGTCGTGCCGAGCAGCGGCGCGGACACGAGGCCGAGACCCGGCAGGAACTTGGCGAGCACGAGCAGCGGCGCGCCGTGGCGTTCGAACACATTGCGCGCGAAGCGCAGCGTCGTGTCGAGCGACAGCGAGAAGCGCACCAGCGCGTTGATCAGGCGCCGGCCGCGGGTGCGGCCCATGAAGAACCACAGCGAATCGGCCAGCATCGTCGCGCCGACGGCCGCCACGAACATGCTCACGTACGACGCCTGCCCCATCGCCGCCATCGTGCCGCCGAGGATCAGCATCGGCACGGCCGGCACGGGCACGCCGAGCTGCGTGATCAGCACGCTCGCGAACACGGCCCACGGGCCGAGCGATGACGGAATCGCAACGGGAAAGTGCCACACGGCGGCGCTCCTGGATGACATGCGGGCCGAATCGGCTAAGCCGGCCATCGACCGGCGGTGCAACGACTGCCGCGGCACTTCCGCAGCTGGAACGGCATGAACGGCATTCTAAACGGGTTTGATGAACGCCGCGCGGCGCAGCCTTGCGCGCCGCGCGGGTTTTGCCGCCCGCGTGCGGCCGCCCGCGAGCGTCACGCAGCAGGCGCGGACGGCCCCGACGGGCCCGCGGACGTGCCGCACGACGGGCAGAACCGGCTGAACGCGTTCTTGCGCGTGCGGCACTGCCCGCAGGCGTTGAACACGCAGATCCCGCAGTGCGGGCAGAAATTCGCGTTCGGATCGGCGGTGTCGAGCGGCCGCTCGCAGCCGGGGCACACCTTCTTCGCGATGCGCGCATACGCGGTCACGAAATCGATCGCCTCGCGCCGCGACACGTCGGGCTGCTGCTCCTCGCGGCGCTTCTGTTCGAGGTAGCGCGACAGCGCGCGGATCGCGTACTGCCCGACCGCCACCGTCAGCACGATGCCGACGATATAGCGCACGTAGCCGCCGTAGCTCGGCAGATACGGCACCAGCTCGACGAAGAACCCATACAGCGCAAAGAAAATGAAGCCCCACACGAACGGCCAGTAGCGGCTGCCGCGCTTCTTCGCGAACAGCCAGCCGGCGGCCAGCAGCAGCGGCAGCGTGAACAGCAGCCGGATGCCGAACACGCGCAGTTCCTGCTTGCGCTGCGCCGCGTCGAGCCTGCGGTCCGCGTCGGTTTCGAGTTTGGCGAGCGCGAGCCGCGCGGCGCCCTGCTCCCGTTCAAGCCCCTGCGCGGCTTGCCTCAGCGCGCCGATGCGGGCCTGCGCATCGCGTTCGCGCTGCGTCGCCGCCTCGAGCGCACGGGCATGCGCGATCACGGCCGGATCCTGCTCGGCCCGCTCGGTCGCATGGCGGGTCGCGATCTCCGCGCGGAACGCTTCGCGCGCCTGCCGCGTGTCCTGCTCGGCGGCCGTCAGCAGCAGCGACGCCTGCTCGGTCGCGTCGCGGTTCGCGTTCAGGTCGGCCTGCAGTTTGGTGAGCGTCTGGCGCAGCGGCACGGCCGCCTGCCGGTCGATAAACGCCTCGCGGTCGAGCGACACCTCGACGCGCGGCAGATCGCCGACGATCAGCCCGCCGAGCCCGATCAGGAAGCCGGCGAACACCACGGCGATGATCCATAGCGCGCGCTGGAACCACACCTCGGCCAGTCGCAGTCCCTTTGTCGATATTGTCATGTTGGTTGGGTTCCATGAGCGCCGGCTGCGCGCCCGGCGGTGAACGGGAGGGGCTACGGGGAGGATGCTGCCAGATGTGCGCGGCGCGGCGCAACTTCCGCGCGGCGCGGTGAAGGGCGTGCAGAAAACGTGCGGCCACGGCGGCGCGCGCCGCGTCGCCGTGGCTTGACTACGCTCGCCTGCGGGCCGCCGCCTACGCGGGCGGCGTCGCGACCTGCTCGTTGTGCCGCACCATCAGCACCGGCCGGTCCGCGGAGCGCAGCAGCGATTCCGCGACGCTGCCGGCCAGCAGCCGGCGCAGCCCGTGCCGCCCGCTCGTGCCCATCACGATCAGGTCGGCGTCGGCTTCAGCCGCCGTGCGCATCAGCACCGCCGCGATGTCCTCGCCGTACGCGTCGAGCGCGCGCACCGTGCCCGGCACGCGGCTCGCGTCGAGCGTGGCCTTCGCGCCATCGAGCACGGCGGTCACGGCTTCGGCCGACGTCGGCTCGACGTCGCGTGTATCCGCGAAACTCGCGTCGACGTCCACGAGCTGCTGCTTGTGCTCGACGACATACGCGCAGGTGATCGCGCCGCCGGACGCGGACGCGATCCTGATCGCCTCATCCAGCGCCAGACGCGCGCTGGGGCTGTCGTCGAGCGCCACGAAAATCCGCTTGTACATGGTCCGACCCTCCCATAGGAAATCCGTTTCGAATCCGCTGGCCGGCGCCGGCCCGTTCGCGCCCACATCACGCACGCGAATCGGCCGCGCCGGCCACCCATTCAGTCTGGCCCCACGCGCGTCGGTCGCCGTTGACGCGGGTCAAGCATGCGCCGCGCCCCGTCGCATCGGATGATTTGCAGCTTTTTCTGCTGACCCCATTACAAAAAACGCGCAAAACGCGCACAATTTCATCTTGTAAACAGATACCGCCAAACATCGGGTGCCGGCCGCGCCCGGTATTCCCACGCTGCCCATGTGCCAGGGCGGCCTCGGAGAGAGTGGCCCGTAGATGACCGCCAGCGGAACCCCAATGCGCGACGCCCGACCGTCCACGCGCTATCAGTCCATGTTACGCCAGCCGCTTGCGGCTGGCGTCGCCGCGCTCGTCGTCGGCGCAGTGCTGTCGCTGTGCGTCGCGCTGCTGGTGCGCGAGCAATGGCAAAGCACCATCCACGCCCGCTTCGAGCGCCGCACCTCGCACGTGACGGCGATGCTGCGCCACGAACTGCAGGCCGGCGTCGCCGTGCTCGAAAGCGCGCGCGGCGCGCTCGCCCTCACGCCGCAGATGACGCTGGAGCAGTGGCGCCAGTATGTCGACGCGCTGAATCTCGACAATGGCCGCTCGCCGGTCAGGCAGCTCGGCTATGCGCCGCTGTCGCCCGAGGCGCGCGTGCTGCTCGCGGGCGCCGGCGCCCCCACGGCCGAGCCGCTCGCCGTCGCGACGCTGAGCGCGCCCGCGTCGGCGGCGCCCGTCGCACGCTTCGGCGGGCCCGACACGGCGTCGTTGCGGCGCGCCGTGCAGACCGGCAATGCCGCGCTGGGCGTCCACTCCACCGATGACGACACCACCCGCGACGGGCGCACCGTCACGCTGTTCCTGCCCGTCGCCGACGAGCCGGCCCCCGCCACGCCGGCCAAACCGGGCACGGTGCGGGACGCCGCGATCGACGGCGTGCTGTTCGCCGCACTCAGCCCGCAGCGGCTGATCGAGCGCGCGCTCGACTCGGAACGCGGGATCGACCTTCGCGTAAGCGCGGACGGCGACCCGCGGCCGATCTTCAGCGCGGAAACCTCCACCGAGGAAGCCTTCGCGTCGCCCGACCTGATGCGCCAGACCGACGTGCTGGTGTTCGGCGGCAGCACCCTGAAGCTCGATTATTCGGCGGACGGCCGGCCCGGCGCGACCGGCGCGCAGCGCGCGGCGGGCACGGTGCTCACGGCGGGCCTGCTCGCGTCGCTCGCGCTCGCGGCGCTCGTGTACGTGCTGCTGCGCGGCCGGCCGGGGTCCGCCGCGGACGTCGGCGCCCGCAGCAGCGGCATCCTCAACGAGGCGCGGATGATGGGCATCATCCGCTCGTCGATGGAGGCGATCATCACGATCGACGAGAAGCAGACGGTCGTGATCTTCAACCCGATGGCTGAACAGGTGTTCGGCGTATCCGCGATGGAGGCGATCGGCGCGCCGCTGTCGCGCTTCATCCCGGAGCGGTTCCGCGCCGCGCACGCGAAGCACGTCGACCAGTTCGGCGTGACGGGCGTGTCCGAGCGGCAGATGGGCCGCCAGCGCGTGCTGTTCGGGCTGCGCGGCAACGGCGAGGAATTCCCGATCGAGGCGTCGATCTCGCAGATCCGCGATGCGTCCGGCAAGCTCTACACGGTAATGCTGCGCGACATCACCGAGCGCGTGCGCGCCGAGAACGCGCTGAAGCAATCGCGCGAGGAGCTGCGCGAGCTGTCGGCGAACCTGCAGAACGTGCGTGAGGAAGAGAAGACGCGCATCGCGCGCGAGCTGCACGACGATCTCGGCCAGCAGCTCACCGCGCTGAAGATGGACCTGTCCGTCGTCGAGCACCAGTTGCGGGCGCCCGACGCGGTGCAGCCGCGCGAGGACGTGCTCGTCCACCTGCAGGGCATGCGGCGGCTGATCGATGCGACGGTCGCATCGGTGCGGCGCATCGCGGCCGACCTGCGGCCGGTGATGCTCGACGATCTCGGCCTCGTGCCGGCGATCGAATGGCTCGCGAACGATTTCACGAACCGCTACGGGATCAATGTCGAGCGCAACATCGAGACCGGCGGCCTCGCCTTCACCAATGCGGGCGCGACGACGCTGTTCCGCATCGTCCAGGAGGCGCTGACCAACGTCGCGCGCCACGCCGACGCGACGCGGGTCGCGCTGACGCTCGACATCGAGAGCGGCTTCTGCGTGCTGCGCATCGCCGACAACGGCCGCGGCGCGGCGCCCGTCACCGGGACGGCGACGCACGAGGAGAAGTCGTTCGGGCTGATCGGCATCCGCGAGCGCGCCCACATGCTCGGCGGCAGCGTGACGATCGACACCGCCCTCGCGCGCGGCTTCTCGATCACCGTCGCGTTTCCGCTGACCACGATTCAACAGGAAACTTCAACCATATGATCAAGGTGCTCATCGCCGACGACCATACGCTCGTGCGCGACGGGTTGCGGCACATTCTGCAGAACGCCAGCGGCTTCGAGGTCGCGGGCGAGGCCTGGGACGGCCCGACGACGATCGCGCTCGTGCGCGCAACCCCCGCGCAGGTGCTGGTGCTCGACTTGTCGATGCCGGGGCGCAACGGCGTCGAGCTCATCAAGCAGATCAAGGACGAAAAACCGGCGCTGCGCGTGCTCGTGCTGACGATGCACGCCGAACAGCAGTACGCGGTGCGCGCGTTTCGCGCGGGCGCGTCCGGCTATCTGACGAAGGAAAGCGCCAGCGCCGAGCTGGTCGGCGCGGTGTCGAAGGTCGCGTCGGGCGGCGTGTACGTGAGCCTCGCGATGGCCGAGCAGTTCGCGCAAAGCCTGAACGAACCGGCCGAGACGCTGCCGCACCAGCGGCTGTCCGACCGCGAGTTCGACGTGTTCCGTCGCATCGCCGCCGGGCAGACGCTGACCGAGATCGCGCAGGCGCTGTGCGTGAGCGCGAAGACGGTCAGCACGTACAAGACCCGGATTCTCGAAAAGATGCAGATGCCGCACGAGGCCGCGCTGGTGCGCTACGCGATGCGGCACAAGCTGCTCGACGAGACGGACGACGTCTAGCCGCGGCAGGCGGCACATGGCCGCCGCGCCGTCATCCCGCTGTCACTTCGCCGGCACCGGGCACGCGAGGTCGCCCTCCTCGCACGACAGGTAGCCCTGCAGGCTCTCGGTGCGCGCTTTCGTCAGATCGTCGAGGCACATCGACACCACCATCGGATAGACGCTGCCGCCCTCCGCGCCCGCGCTCGAGAAGCCGCATTCGGCATCGCGGTATGCGACCCACGCACGCTGCGCCGACACGAGCTTGTCCGCAAGCGGACGGTTGTCTCGCACGCGCGTGGTGACGGCCTGGTAGGCGCGGTTCAGTTCCGCGTCGGATTTCTTGTATGCGCGATCGGCGCACGCGCTCATCGCCGCCTGGTCGGGCGCATTCGCGCAGTTCGCCTGCGCATGGGCGTTCGCTGCCATCGCCAGCGACAGCAGCAAACCGGTCAAGACACGCATGGATGCTCCTTGTTGTTCGTTGATGTGTGGAACCCGATGCCGGGACGGCCGCCCTGCCGTGCCTCGGAGCACGGCGCCGCGCGCCGGGCCGGCGCGCTCGCATGCGCATCGGCCGCCGTGGCGCGGCGACATCGACGGCGATGCTAGCGCACGCCCGCGCGCTTGTCAGCCGCTGCCCGCACGCCGCGGCACGCGCTTGAATATCGCCCTTGCCCGCCTACACTGGAAAATCGATACGCCGCTTCGGTCCCGATATCGCATCCATCCCGCGTTCCCCACACCCGCTGCATTCCTCAGCGCATTCCGCCATCGCATCGCCGCCGCGGCCCGACCTCCTGCCGGCCGCCCGTCGCTGCATCGCGCACGGCGCGCTCGCCTGACCACGAAGGAGGCAACAATGAGCTATCACCTGGAAGGCCGTCTGCTGGAGGTCTGCAATTGCCGCGTGCTGTGTCCGTGCTGGATCGGCGAGGATCCCGATTTCGGCACCTGCGACACGATCGTCTCGTGGCACATGGACAAGGGCACCGTCGACGGCGTCGACGTCAGCGGCTGCACGATCGCCGCCGTCTGCCACGTGCCCGGCAACATCCTGCAGGGCAACTGGACCGCCGCGATCTACATCAACGACACCGCGTCGGACGAGCAGGAGAAGGCGCTGCTGAAGGTCTACACGGGCCAGGCCGGCGGGCCGATCGCCGATCTCGCGAAGCTGATCGGCACCGTCGTGTCGGTCGAGCGCGCGCCGATCACGTTCGACGTCGTCGGCGCGAAGGGCACGCTGAAGATCGGCACCGACTACCACGCGGAACTCGAGCCGTACCTCGGCCCGAGCGGCGCGCCGACGACGCTGACCGACACCGTGTTCTCGACCGTGCCCGGCGCGCCCGTGTTCGTCGGCAAGGCGCCTGTCTATCGCTCGAAGAATGCGGCGATCGGCATCGACGTCAACCTGACGAACCACAACGCGCTGCAGAGCACCTTCCTGTTCGACGCCTGAACAGCGCCGCACGCCGCGCGAACCGGCTGCGTTCGCGCGGCGGCGACGAAACCGGCCATGGCCGCGCTGCCGCATCGACGCGCGCATTTGCGCATCTTCCCGCTCGTGCTCGCGAGCCTCGTCGCGCTCGCGTGGGCCGCGCTGTGGGCGTGGACGCGCAGCCCGTACGGCCGCTACCTCGAACATGACGGCTGGACCGCGTCCGGGCCGGCCGCCGCGCTGTGCCGCGCGCTGCCCGGTGGCGCGGTATGGCTGCCGGCCGTGTTCTCCGCGGCCGCATGGACGCTGATGATTCTCGCGATGATGCTGCCGACCACGCTGTCGCTGTTCAACGCGTTCGCGCGCATCGTCGCGGGCCGGCCGGACCGCGCACGCCTGCTCGTGCTGTTGGGCGCCGGCTACGTCGCGGTGTGGAGCGCGTTCGGGCTGCTCGCGCATGCGCTGCACGCGCTGCTGCTGGCCGGCGTCGCGCAGGTGCCGGCGCTCGCGTGGCGCGGCTGGGTGATCGGCGCGGCCGTGTTCGCCCTCGCCGGCGCGTTCCAGTTCAGTGCGCTGAAGACGCGCTGCCTCGACCGCTGCCGCACGCCGCTCAGTTTCGTGATCAGCCACTGGCGCGGTCGCGCGCCGCACCGCCAGGCGTTCGCGCTCGGCGGCCGGCACGGGCTGTTCTGCGTCGGCTGCTGCTGGGCGCTGATGCTGCTGATGTTCGTCGTCGGCGCAGGCAGCCTCGGCTGGATGCTCGCGCTCGCGGCCGCGATGGCGGTCGAGAAGAACGTCGCGTGGGGGCGGCGGCTCACCGCCCCGCTCGGCTTCGCGCTGCTCGCCGGCGCGGCGCTGATCGCCGCCGGCCATCTGTGAGGCCGCGGTGCGCCCGCTCGCCACGTCCGATCCGGCCAGGCACGCCCAGCCCGTCGCGCGCACCGTGCTGCTGACGGCCGCCGCGATGCTGGCGTTCGCGTCGAATTCCCTGCTGTGCCGTCTCGCGCTGCACGACGCGCAGATCGACGCGGCCAGCTTCGGCAGCGTGCGCCTCGTCTCGGGCGCGCTGATGCTCGCGATCGTGGTTCGCGCGGGCGCGCGCCGCGCGCCGCCGCGCGTGGACTGGCTGGCTGCGACGATGCTGTTCGCGTATGTCGCGTGCTTCTCGTTCGCGTACCTGACGGTGAGCGCGGCGACCGGCGCGCTGATCCTGTTCGGCGCGGTTCAGTTGACGATGTTCGCGGCCGGGCTGTATGGCGGCGAACGGTTCGCCGCGTCGGGCTGGCTCGGGATGGGCGCTGCGGTCGCGGGGCTGCTGTACCTCGTGTCGCCTGGTGTGTCCGCGCCGACGCCGGCCGGCGTCGTGCTGATGTCGGCTGCCGGCATCGCGTGGGGCATTTATTCGCTGCGCGGGCGTGGGCTCGCCGATCCGCTCGCGGCCACTGCCGGCAACTTCCTGCGTGCCGCGCCGATGGCGCTGGTGTTGAGTGTGGTCGCGGCCGGGCGCTTTCATATGACGGCGCGGGGCGTGCTGCTGGCGGTGGCTTCCGGGGCGGTGACGTCCGGTATCGGCTATGTGATCTGGTATGCGGCGTTGAAGCACCTCACTGCGATGCGGGCCGCCGCGGTGCAGTTGTCGGTGCCACCGATTGCGGCGGGCGGCGCGGTGCTGTTTCTTGCGGAGCAGCCGACTTGGCGGCTTGCGATCGCGTCGGCGGCGATTCTTGGGGGGATTGCGCTTGTGCTTGCGGGGCGGGCGACGCTTCAGATCAGTCCGCCGCCCGATGGGCGTAAATGAGCCGTGCGGTTGCCGTCGATCGGGTTTCTAGAAAGGTTTCCCGCGTGGGCTTTCGGCGTAAGGAGTTTCATCGAGGAATAACAGGAGAACACGGGGCAGACCGTCGGCGTTCGGCCATGAAGCGGCCGCTCGACCTCCGCGGCCAGTTCGTCGACAATGCAGCTGCGGAAGACGTCGAGCTCGGAGATATGGACAAAAATCGAGAGTTTTTTCTGCCGTTCGGAATCGACCTTAGGGTTGAGGACGGTACCGCAAGTATCGAATCCGACTTGCCGGAGTCGCTTCCTAGTCATAGCGACCCCGTCGAAAACGCGCGCATCGTTGGGGTCGTTGAAGGCGTCGAGCAATTGTTGCTTTCGCTGGCGCGTGTCGGTATCGATTTATCCAATCCACAGTTCGCGCAGGCAATCCATGACTGCGTAGCCAACTTGCAATCTGGCTGATCGGCAAACGGCCATGTCCGGCCAAGAATAGTCACTCGCTGCTGCGATCGATTGCGCATTCGAGCGACCACTTCGCATCCGTCAACGGCCGTTTGAGACCCGTGATGTGCGTTTCATCGTCGGCCAAATCCGTCATTGAGGTGACGACTTCGGTGAGGCAGATACGCTAAGCTATCGCGCCGAGCGCGGAACGTCACCGTACTCCGCACTAAGCGCTGTTCGAGGAGGATATGTGGACCTAAGCTTGTTTAAAGCACTTGTTGATTCATGCCCCACCCCGTCGGCAGCGGATCTGGCGAAACTTAGAGCTAACGAATCGCTTGCGGAAATACGAGGTTGTTTCCGAGTCGAAGACAGCGACAAAGCGCGCATGGAGGTCCGCGGATTCATTGCTGACCTCGGATTTCGCTTCATGTGCGACCAATCCTCTCCGGATCCCTACCGCGATGTTGCATTTGCCCTCCAGGATGCGCTCAAAGAGCGTGGGCACTCGGTAGAGCCGACGAGCAATTGGACCTATGCGGTCCAACTCGCGTTCACGCACGCAGCTAGATTCCGCACGGGGCTACCCGCCGACCAACAGTGGATTGCGGATACACGGGTAACTTCCCTCTCCAAGGCGATTCGCAGTTTGAGGGGGCTTGGTTATCAGATCGACCTGCCGGCCAGCGGTGGCGTGAATATCCCGGATTCCGAGGTGCAACGATTGGCGGACGAGATAGCCGGTTTGTCCGCCTCTTTGGGGCGCGCGTTGGCATTCAGTGCAGCCGGCGCAATGGGACCCCATTACAGTAGGATGACGGGTCGATTCAGACTCGGGCGCGTCGGGAAGACAATACAGATCGATGCACCACCGGAAATGCCGCTTGCCTATCTTTACCAGCTGGGCCTTCGCTATTTCGCGCATCAGCCGACTGCCTCCAAACCAGAAGAAACATTCGCCCGACTCGTCGACCTCGTGACATGGGCAACGGCATTGCTTGACCTGTCCGTAAGTACCTTCGAATTGATATTCGCGCGACCGTCGGACATCGTAAGCATCATGCAGAAGTCGGCAGTCTACGATTCCGTCTTTTTGGTGGCTCAAGCGAAGCCGTCGCATGCCCGCGAATACATTCAGTGGATTATGTCGCAGGAGGCGCTCGCCAAGCTGGAAGACAAGCGTGGGAGAACGGCCGACCAGATTCTTGCGGTCGCCCTGAGAATGTTACGTGCTTGCGAGCGAGTTGCGCCGCATGACTTCTCCATATTTGCCGTGCAAGATGCTGCGTTCGCTTCGAATCTCGATCTCAAACCAGCAACAGAATTGCTACGCGAGGTCTTCTGTCACCCACAAGACGTCAACCGAAAACTCGTATATCCACCGAGTGATAACGACATAGACGCGGCTTTCCGGCCTCTCGTAGCCGACGGCCAAGCATTCGTGATGCAGCCACCGCCCATGGCGTCGAGAGCCATTGCGAACGCAGCACTCGACTGGTGCAAGAACAACTGGCCAAACAAACGGTTCGACGACGAAGCAATGGGACCGCTGTTCGAGCGATTTGTGCGTGCCAAGATGGAAGAGCGCGGCGTCACCGTACTGCACGGAGAGTACAAAGCCGGGCAGTCGAGTGGCGAATGCGATGCGGTCGTGGAAACGGCGACCGTAATTTGCTTCTTCGAATTGAAGAGCAAGATGTTTACCAGGGCTGCACGCGCGGGCAATGATGTCACCGCCTTGGGAGACCTTGCGCAGGCTCTGGTCCGACCACAAGCTCAGGCCATGGAGAGGCACGCTGTGCTTCAAGAACATGGTGCGATTTCGCTGGAAGGCAATTCATCGAAATCGACGATTGAGCTGAACGGCCGGGAAGTTCTCAAAGTTTCGATTACACGTGGCGAGCTTGGAAGTCTGCACGATCGACCGTTCCTGCAGCACTTCTTGCGAGCAGGATGCGTTTCGACATTTAACACTTTGGATCCAAAGCAGCAGAGCAAGCTAAATGACCTACATGTGTGGTTCGAAAAATTGAGAGGAGCCGCGATGCGAGCGGGTGATGGCGATTTCTATGGGAGAACGTTTTTTTCCAAATCGTGGAGCATCTCCATCTATCAGCTACTCCTTCTGCTTGAACGCACAGCCGACAACGAAACCCTCGGTCAGGAGTTCTTGCGAACGAGGCAGATGATTACGTCGACGCGGGACTTCTACACCGAGTACGAGCACAAGCTCCAACTGGACCAGTTCAAGGAGGCGAATCAGTGACCGTCGGTGTAGTGGACAGGCGGCGCCCCCGCGGCGATCAGGCAACTAAATGTTTCGGTGGTGGGCAAGATAGTGAGCGCGTATGTGACATTGATGCGCTGCATACGGCTGATCCTGGTGCTCTTCCGGTTCTTCCTCCTCGTCCCGCTCGTGCTTGGCTACCTGTCTACAGCGGGTCGCCCGATATCGAAGCAGATAGATAGTCATGCCGCGCTGCGGACTAGTGTCCTTTGATACGCCCGTGTTCATCACAGAGAAATCCGAAGAAAACGGGAACTCTCGTGGCGCGCCTTCGCTAACTTGTCTTTCAGTGACAGTGTTGAACGACCGTTGCACTTGGATACCTGCCCCTCCTGATCTGATTATCTCGACCGGCAGAAAAGGGGCGATCTCGGTCGACCGCATCGGACAGTAGTCGGCCAGAAGGCGACACTTAATCGGTCGGCCAGTTGGGCGGGCGGGTGGCGGGTTAGCATCAAAAACCGGCCCGTCACGATCCACGCCAAATTGACGCGAGGCGGCCATAGCTGTCGGCGACGTTGGCCAAAATAATGCAGGACGATCCGGGACCTACGTCAGGCCGGACGTTTGCAAAACTTTGATCAGACGCCGGAATTCGTCGTTGTCACTGTCGCTCTTCCATCGATTGATGAAACGACAAACCAGTTGCAGATTGCCGCGCTCGTAATGGCCGCTACTTTCGATGCGATCAAGCGAGCACAGCATCTCCGGGTCTGTCTCCACACCCATGAACTGAAGTTGAAGAGAGGTGATCGCGCACAGGTTTTGCTGCTGCTTGGCGAGATCCTTGATGTGTTCCTCGAGTTCGGGCTGCGAGGAAAACATCATGTCCTTGTTTTTCAAGGTACGAGTGACGTCCTGGCCGTTCGCGTAGGCCGTCGTCTGCATGGCTGTGTACGCCATTTGCCATGCGGACTTAGCGATCGGATCGTAGTTCGTTACTTGGCCTTTGCCGGACTTCTGACGGGCGGCTTCCCAACGCGGCTGCGAATGCCACTGCGCAAGACTGTCGCCGTTGATCAGTGCGAGTGCATAGTCGGGATGGGTCGCCACAGACTGAACTGTGGCCTCCGTCGTGAGGAACCAGCGAGCGGTCGGATGAATTTCTTTCCAGAGGATACGGTTGCCTTTCCTATCGCGGTTCGACCACGGTTCCACCGGCTTATGCGTAATGTAGATCTCGCTCGTCTTACCGGTCGGATCGTTCCATGGCTCGAGCGTGGTAGTAGCCGGCTCTGCCTTCGACACGGTCCACCACAGGTAGTCGCCATCGCGATGGATCCAGATGTCACCTGCTGTGCCAAGAATGATCTCTGGTAGATTGAACCAGCGTCCCGCTGTCTGCGCTACCGTGCCAAGCGTCTTGGCAACGGCAATATAGCCCTCACGATCACGGCGTTCCCAGAACGGACGCAGTCTTACATCTTCGAACAGGGCGATCGTGGATCGCTCAAGACACGTTGGCCAGAGATGGTTCTGGATGCCGAGATTTGCAATGTATATCTTCATGCGGCAAGTCACCGTCGTTTAATTGCGGAGTATAAAGTAGTCAGCAAAAGGAGGGCCACAAAGGTCCTTCTATGCTCGATTGCCCAACTGGATTACTGTGCAAGCTTTCATGTTTTTTCGGTGTTCGCCATCGGGATGGTGTTTATCATGTCAACCGTCGGCTCATTAAGCACATCTGCAATTGCAATCGGCGCGGTTACGTCGTATGGACGAACAGGCGCATGAGTGCTGGCAACATGGACTTTGACAACGGGACGAACTTCCGAAGTCGACCGCCAAGCAGCCATCTATTTCCACGATTACGATTGGCTGCTCAGGGTCGGATAGCGCCCGCCGGAAAAGGCGCACACTCAATCTCCCTTTGCTTGAAAGGAGATTGTCATGGAATCCGAGAATGTCGTCGTTCGTGACCGTGTGCCATGGAACAAGGGCAAGCTCACCGGGCAGAAGCCGCCGTTAAAACTCCGAGAAATCTGGGCGATTCGGACGCGACTTCAAATGGCGCCGAACCTTCGTGAGCTCGCAATGTTTAATCTCGCAATTGATAGCAAGCTCCGAGCGTGCGATCTTACGCGGTTGCTGGTTCAAGATGTCCGCCACGGAAGCCACGTGGCGTCCAGAGCGACAATCATGCAGCAGAAGACCCAGCGGCCGGTGCAATTCGAGATCACGGAACAGACCCGTGAGAGCCTCGAAGCTTGGATCGAAGCGCGAGGACTGAAGGCGGCGGATTTTCTGTTCCCGAGTCGGTCGCACACGTCACCGCATCTGTCGACGCGGCAATATGCCCGGCTGGTACATCGTTGGATTGCATCGATTGGCCTTGACGATACTGCATACGGAACCCATACGATGCGCCGCACAAAAGCTTCGCTGATCTACCGGCGGACGAAGAACCTTCGGGCGGTGCAGTTGCTGCTCGGACACACGAAGCTGGAAAGTACGGTTCGCTATCTCGGCATCGAGGTCGACGATGCCCTTGAGATGGCGGAGCAGACGGAGGTTTGATGGCATCACGGCCGGCGAGCGGTCGCTTGCCGGCCATGAACGGTCGGTCGACGTGTTCACCAAAATCGTCGACAATCACTAGCCACGGACGACGAAATTAAGGTCGGTAGTAGGATATGCCGCAGACGCCGATGCCCTATTGCCGTAGAAAACCTTTTGAAGCTCCCAAGGATTCGAGTCATGCCCTACCGTCTCTACAGAAGAGACCCAGTAGTGAAGGGTCAATGGTATGTAGTTCTTAAGTGTAAAGGTTGTCACGAACTCATTTACGTTCTTGACGACATGTCCAACGGGACACGGCCAATTACATTCGCAGGCGATGGGGATCTCAGTGTTCCGTGCAGACGATGCATGCACGATGGCCTTTATTCTCCTAGTGACCTGCAAATCGTAAAATCTGAAGAGTCTTTTCCTTCAACATATCCGGAAAGAGAAGCGGTCTCAAATTCACCAAGGAAACCGCTCACTAGATCGTACCCGGACGCAAAAGTCACTATGGGGGTCGGCTATATCGAGGACCGTCCGAAAGCGGCGGCGCTTGTGGGGCGAATCATAACGTCCTGGGCTGACGTCGAAGTTCAAGTTACCCGACTACTCGCAGAACTGATGGGAGCCAATATCCCTCAAGTTGCAGCCGTCTTCGGTTCATTGCGGAATAGTCGCACGCAGTCTGATGCGCTTGGCGCCGCTGCCGAGGTGGTGTTGAATGGAAATGATCTCCTGTTGTTCCAGGCTTACATACTTCGAAAGGCATCTCTTGAGAAAGAGCGAAATGACCTCGCTCATGGATGTTTCGGTGTATCTGTGAACATTCCGGATCATATTATCTGGGTGTCGCAGTCGGACCTCCTTGCGTTTAATGCGGCCCATAAGGCGAATCAAAACATATTTGATCTGCGGGAAAAACAGTTTGTTTATGAACTAGGTTCGTTAGAGCGTATCGCAAGGGAAATCGCAGAATTTTATGATCAGTTGGGATTCTTAACAGGATATTTGTCTGCGCGTCACAACGGACCTGCGGGAGAAGCTTTTCGCGCGACTAGATACAACGAGCTGTGTAATCAGCCTCACATCAAGGATGCACTTAAGTCTATACAAGCCAAAAGGACTTCAGCTGGAAAGAAAAAATCTTGACCAATGCGGGCAGCTTGCATCGCACCCGTTTTCGACTAGTCTGTGAACCGGTGTGAAAACGAGCCGCAGATGACCTCTTCCGGTTGCTCCGGGCGACTGCAACGGGTCGGCTTTCGCCGGTCACCACGGCAGTTGCCGGCCACAGGCGGTCGGTCGATGAGTGAAGCTCGTCAACAAGTCACATTTAGGCGTTTGACCAGTTACGCCAATAAGGCGTACCTCCACGCTACCAACAAGACGGAGAAGCGCAGGGTCCTCCGAGGCCGACTGTCCGAGTCGGGCGCGCAACAATAGCGACAGTGCCTAACAGAAAACCATGATGAGCAAAGCGCTGAATGTACCGCCGAAGTCGGTGGCGCTGTCTCATTCCCGAGGTCGGTCTAGTGCTCCGGCACAGCAGCGCCTGACGCTATTTCCATAGCGCCACAGTCCCACATTCGATTCCGTTACACTGAGTTCGGAGTCGTGTCGCACGGGATCGCGCGATCGGCTGCCCAGACGTCAAAAGCCTCCAAACCCACTTTCCGATTGCAGCTCTCTATCGACGAACGACCATGGCAGAACCCACAACTGAGACCACACTCGCGCCATTCGAACTTTATCTTGCATACGACTATTTGCCGGCGAGGCAGTATGGCCAAATCCTCACGACTTTAGATGAGCTGTACCAGTCGCTGACACGCTCGCAATTCGACGAACTCAACTTTCCTTGGTACCTCCGCCGCCCTTTCGCAGCCAGCCCAATAGCGCCACCACTTTGTATTGAACGCGTCGAAACTGGTCAATCTATCAAATGTCGATTCGCTGGAGTGGGGGAATCGGGGAAGCTGAAATGGGAGAACTGGGATCTTGAATTCGTCATCCCTGTATTTATGGCGCCTCTCGTCGCGCTTGCTGGAATAATCGCGGGCGGAGTATGGGTCTGCGACCACTACCTCGACTTGCGCGTCAAGCAATCGCAGATAGACCTCAACCATGCGCAGGCGGAGGTCGCGAAGCAGCAGGCATACATGAACGCTGCGCAGACCGAGCAAGCTCGCAGTCAGGCAGAGCTCAACCACGCGCTCGCCGCAGATGCGCTTCGGCATGCAGAGGTCAACGCCGCGCAGGCAGAGGAAACAAGACTTCGCACCCATCACCTTATGCAGCAGCATGTAGAACGCCATGAACCGCCCAAATCAGAGCCCGCACGTAGCGTGCACTTCGAAGTGCAAGCGCAGGTTCAGAATTTCTACGCTCTGATCAATCAACCTAACATTACCCGATCGACCGTGAATGGATTCGATGTCCGTGCACCAAGCGACACCGATGATCTGAGATAGCGAATCTCACGCGGGTTGGCACCTGTAAGGTGCAGGCGAGTTAGCGACCCAAAGTCAAACGCAGTTGAAAAGGCGCTGGCTCGCACGACGTCTGCCGTGAGAGTACAAACAGGCGAGACATCTCCCGCTTTTCCAATCGGCCAAATGCGTGCGGGCTTTCGACCACTCGAGTGGCGGGTTTTGGCATTTCTGAGAGTCCGCTCCGGGTCGATAGCGGTAGTTCGGCGGCCGGTGCCGGAGCGCGACTGTCGACCAACTTCGAGCTCCCGGGTTCGGCCAGTTGCGGTCATTCGAGGACCGTTTTCCCGAGGGCCCATTAAATACCCACGCGCCCGTTCGGTGAGGCTAAAATATCCATCCGCCGTGCCTCCAGACACGGACGGCGCACGTATGGTCCACCTCGCGCACCGTCCGCAGGAGAGGATTACTAGGTGTTGGCGGCAGCAAATGCACTGGAGTAAGCTTTCTTGAGAAACGTTTTTACAATCGACGTGACGAACGCGTGAGCCTCTTCAAGAGTCATTGACGCGGTTTTATTCTGCTTTACAATCTGCTTGAAGCCGTGGCGAGAGTCGAAACCTGATAACGAAAAGTTGTTAGCGGTGTTGGTGAAAGCCTTCCGGGTTTTGTCATCGGTGCCTAAGTCAATGGATTTCGCTGCCGCAAACTGCTCCACCGCCTCCATAAGCTTGTAATATGTAACCCAGCCGGCTTCCATATTCAGATATTTGAGGATGAAGTAAACGTCTTGGTTTTCCGTTGCGAGATGTATCAGGGAGAACGTGGCCGAAAGCCTTCTGCCATGCTCCCGTTCCTCGTCAATTCGCTGCTGCGGGAATGGAGGTGGCCCAAGTAGGGCTGCTGAACTTTCCATCGGTTCCCACTTGACCCCTGCAGAAGAGCCTTTGTACAGCAACGAGTTAATAGACACCCTCCGGATGTTGTAAGAAAAAAGTGCACTTGCACCGTTGAAAAGACCAACGAGCTCATACCCCACTTGCCAAATCGTGTGCGAGTCAGTTTCATCCTGCGCATATAACGTTGTCATTCTGAAATCATCGTTGCGACAATCCAGATAATGGTCGATGCCACCACCAACGCGAAAATATGCGGTTCCGAGCGACTCGGAAAGATCACGCAGTTCGTGGGGGTTCCCGTCGATGGCAAACTCCCAATCCATATAGTTTTCGCTCATATTTCTTTATATGTTGTTAAAGTGCTGACGAGCATGTGGTTTGTCCGTTGCGATGATACCTTCTCTCACTTCCGTTGCGGTGCTCTGTGCATCATGAACGGCCGTTTTCAGGAAATCTGAAGGGCAGCTCGGGGTCGGCAAGCGCCAACCACCGAAATTCACGAAAAACAAAAAAGCCTGCACTCGACATGAGTGCAGGCTTTTTCCCTTCTGGCTTGGCGATCCGGCAGCCCTGAACGGCCGCCGGCATCCGACGCTCAATGACCCCGATAAATCTCCGACGCATCCCCCGCAGCCGGCACAACCACCCGCTGGCCCGCTTGCGACACGGCGGCGGCATTCGCGCCATAACCCGTCGTATCAGCCTGCGCGCCGGTGTTCTGCGCGGCGGCGATCTTGGCCTGCGCGGCCTGGATGTTTTCCGGGTAGTTGATCCAGTCGTTCGGGTTGTAGCCGGCCTTTTCGAGCTGGGCCAGTTCGGCGCGCACTTGCGCGCGGGTCAGCGGCTGCTGGTTCGATTGGGCGAACGAAGCGACCGGGGCGGCCACGATGACGGCCAGTGCAACTGCGTTGATCAGCGATTTCATGATTCAGAACCTCCGAGATTGTTTTTTCAAACGCATCGGACTCTGGGTTCGGTGCGCATGAGTAGAAGTCTAGGAGGCTCGACTATCAGGGTAAATACTTAAATCGCGAATTCACTGTTGACTGGAATCGGACAATCGACGGGAATTTTCCACATTCATCAGATGATTAGCCGCATTGACATACAGAATCCCGCCAGCCACGCTCAGCCCGCCCCGCCCTCCGACGCCATTAGCCTGTCAAACAGCAACGCCTTCAAACGCAGCACATCGGCCGCTTCCATGTCGCCATAAGCGACGTGATGCAACACGAGCGCCGGCGCGGCCGGGTCCGCGTGTGTGTGGCGCACCGTGCCGTCCAGCGCCAGCAGTGCGACGCTGCCGCCGACCTCGTAAGGCAGCCGGATGCGCAACGGCTCGCCCGCCGGCGCGATCGTCTCGGTCGCGGCGATCGACAGCCCGCTCACGCTGATGTCGTGAACGATGCCGAAGCTGCCGACGCCGTCCTGCCCGCTGCTGCAGCGGGCGGCGAGCCGCGCCGGCACGCGCGGCTCCGAGCGGGCGCGCAGCCGCTCGACGAAGCCGGGCGGCGACAGGATCATGTACGGCGACGGCGCGGCCTGCAGCACGTCGACGGTCGCCGCGAAGCGAAACACCGCGGCGCGCCCGATCGCGATCACCTCGACGTCGTCGCCGCGCGCGAACGCCAGCACCGCCCCGTGGCGCGGCTCGACGAACAGCGACTGCGACGCGCCGTGGCCGATCACCCGGCAACGCTGCATCGTCCGCGTTTCGCCGACCCGCCGGCGGATGCCGACCACCCGGCCGATCGACAGCCCCATGCCCGCGACCGCGGGCACGCCGTCCGGCGGCGCCTGCCGGGCGACTTCGCCGCGCCGCGCGGGGCGGAAATGGTCGAACAGGAATGCATGCTGCGCGTGGTCGTGCAACGTGGTGCCGGCCGGCAGCAGCGCTGCGCCGCCGATGTCGTAGACATCGAAGCCGACCGGCGTGCCGGCCGCGAAATCGTCGCGCTCGAGCGCGACGTAATCGTAGAAATTGCGCATCAGGGAACGCGGCGCGGCCGCGGGGCTGTCGTATTGGCGGTATTACGGCAGCCCCGCGCAAAACCTGAACGCGCGGATCAGTACACGCTGCTGGCGCCGGTCGGCGGTTGCGTGTCGGCCGGCTCCGGCGCGGGCGGCGACGCAGGCGCGGCGGGCGACGGGGTTGCGACAGGCGGCGAGCCGGCGGGCGGTGTCGCATTGCCCGCACCGTTCGACGGCGGCTGCGGCGCGCTGCCCGCGCTCGCCCCCAACGCCGCCGCCGATGCGGCCACCTCGGACGCCGGCACCCATTCCTCGACGACGCCGCCCGACGCGGCTTCCGGCGCGGACGCCGCCGACGCGGCGCTCGCCTCCTCTTCCTCCGGCTCCGGCGCACGCCGGATCTTCGCCGTGGGCGGCGTTTTCGTCTCGGTCTTGAACCAGCTGCCGAACAGGCCGGTCACCCGTTCCTGCATCGACGCGAACCAGCCCGGCGACGGCTCGGTGTCGAACTTCGCCTTGCCGTCGATCAGCCGCGCCCGCAGCGCCCGCTGGAACACGTCGCCGACGATCGGCAGCGCGCTGTGCGCGCCCTGTCCCCAGTAATCGCTGCGCAGCGTCACGCGGCCGTCGTCGAAGCCGACCCACGCGCCCGCGACGAGGTTCGGCTGCATCAGGATGAACCAGCCGTCCGCGTTGTCCTGCGTGGTGCCGGTCTTGCCCGCGACGTCGCCGCGAATCCCGAAGCGCGTGCGGATGCTCGTGCCCGTACCGCGATCGACGACGTCGCGCATCACGTCGACGAGCGTCTTGTCGACCTCGGCGTCGAGCGCGCGCTCGGGCGGCGCCGGCGCGAACTCGGCGAGCACCTCGCCGTCGCGGGTCTCGATGCGCGTGACCATCTGCGGTTCGACGTACAGACCGCCGTTGGCGATCGTCGCGTACGACGCCACCATTTCCTTCAGCGTGACCGGGCTCGTGCCGAGCGCGAGCGACGGCACGCGTTCGAGCGTGCTGTCGCGCACGCCCATCGAATACGCAAGCCGCGCGACCTTGGCCGGCCCGAGCTTGTCCATCACCTGCGCGGTGATCCGGTTGCGCGACAGCGCGATCGCGTCGCGCAGCGTCATCGGCTTGCCGGTCGGTGGCGCGTCGTCGTTCGGCCGCCAGATCTCGCCGCCCTTCAGCGCAATCTCCACCTGCTGGTCGATGAACGTGTCGTCGGGCGTCATCCCGCTCGCGAAAGCCGCGCCGTAGACGAACGGCTTGAACGTCGAACCCGGCTGGCGGCGCGCCTGCACGACGTGGTCGAACGGCTCGCTCGTGAAATCGCGGCTGCCGACCCACGCGCGGATCTGCCCGTTGCGCGGGTCGATCGCCAGAAAGCCCGCCTGCACGTCGGTCTTCGTCTTGCACAGCGCGCGCATGAAGCCGCGGTCGGCGGCGAGCGCCTTCATCGCGGCGGCGTCGCCCTTGCCGGCGTCCTGCATCGCCTTGTATTCCGGCGCCTCGCGCATGAACATGCGGAACACTTCGTTGTCGGTCCCGCAGCCGTCGCGGCCGCTCCATGCGCCGTTCGCGATGCCCTGCAGCGCGTTCGCCTGCTGCTTCAGCGCCTGCGTCGCCATCGCCTGCAGGCGCGCGTCGATCGTCGTGCGCACGATCAGGCCATCGGAGTAGATGTTGTAGTCGTTGCGGTCGGCCCACGCGATCAGCCACTTGCGCAACTGCTGCGCGAAATGCGGCGCGGGGCCCGGCGGCTCCTTCTGGCGCTCGAAGTCGACCCGCAGCGGCCGGCGCTTGAGCTGTTCGAACTGGGCCGGCGTGAGCTTGCCGTACTTCACCATCTGGCCGAGCACCGTATTGCGCCGCTGCAGCGCGCGCTCGGGGTTCAGCACCGGGTTGTAGTAGCTGTTGCCCTTCAGCATCCCGACCAGCGTCGCGCTGTCGAGCACGTCGAGCTCGTCGGCCGACTTGTCGAAATAAGTGCGCGCGGCCATCTCGACGCCGTACGCGTTGTACAGGAACGGCACCGTGTTCAGGTAGGTCTCGAGGATCTGCGGCTTGCTGTAGACCGCCTCGATCTTCAGCGCGGTGATCGCCTCCTTCAGCTTGCGCGTGAGCGTCGGCGCGCGGCCGATCTCGTCCGGGTACAGGTTGCGCGCGAGCTGCTGCGTGATCGTCGAGCCGCCCTGCCGGCTGCCCGAGAACGTATGCAGCGCAGCCCCCGCCGTGCGCCGCCAGTCGAGGCCGTGATGTTCGTAGAAGCGGTGATCCTCGGTCGCGATCAGTGCGTCGATCATGTGCGGCGAGATCTGCTTGAGCGCAACCCATTCGCGGTTCGACGGCTTGAATTCCGCGAGCAGCTTGCCGTCGGCCGACAGCACCTGCGCGGGCTGGTCGACGCGCGCCTTGCGGATGTCGCCGATGCCCGGCGTGAACGGGACAAGCGCGAGCACGTACAACAGGAACAGCGCCGGCACGGCGGCGACGGCAAGCACGACGCCGCGGCGCGTCGGATGACGCAGGCGGAACCATGCGACGGCGAGAAGACGCTTGACCGGCGCGGCGGCGGCGGCCGCGACGGGTTGGGCGCGCGCGATCCACTTGGCACAGAGGTCACGCACTGACGACACGTTTCGGCGATTCACGCGGATGGGGGATCTGCTGGAAAGGCAGCATCGTACCAAAACTTGCGCGGCCTTCCGGCGGGTTGGCCCCCGGCGCCCCCGGTGCACGCGCCGGCGATGCGTGCAAAAAAGGCGCGCGCCCGGGAGCCGGGAACGCGCGCCAAGCCTGGTACTGCAAGCGGTTCAACGTGTGATCGGCTGTCGAACGGGCTGTCCGTCAGGCGAACGCACGGCAGGGTCGCGGGCCGCTTTCGGCGCCGCTGCGCTCAGCGCACGAGGAAACCGTAGGTTTGCGGATCGCGCTCGTCGATGATCCAGTTCGCGAAGCCGCAGATGTACGCGCGGCCCTCCACCTCCGGAATCACGGCCGGCAGGCCGCCGACCGTCGTCTCGCGCAGCACCCGCCCCTTGAAGATCGTGCCGACGATCGATTCGTTGACGAGCGTGTCGCCGGCCGCGAGCAATCCGCGCTGGTAAAGCTGCGCGACCCGGCCGCCGGTGCCGGAGCCGGTGGGCGAGCGGTCGACCTCGCGGTCGGCGAACACGCAGCAGTTCGCCTGCGTCGAGCCCGGATGGCGCGGCGCGTTCGCGATGATCGTGCCGTAGATGTGGTTGATCTCCGGAATCTCGGGATGCACGACCGGGTACGCGGCATTCGCCGCCGCCTTCACTTCCGCGCCGAAGCGGATCAGCTGCTCGACCGCCGCTTCGCGCACCGGCAGGTCGAACGGCGCGCCGTCGACATAGAAATAGAATGCGCCGCCGTACGCGATGTCGCCCGTCACGGTGCCGAACGACGGCGTCTCGACCGACACGTCGCGCCGCCAGATGAACGACGGCACGTTGACGAAGCGCACCGGCCCCGCATGCTCGCCGTCCCACTTGACGAACGCCTCGATGAAGCCGCACGGCGCGTCGATGCCGACCCGCGTTTCCGGCGCGGTGCGCTGCACCCAGCCGAGCTCGACCGCGGCGGTCGCGAGCGCGATCACGCCGTGCCCGCAGTGGTCGCTGTAGCCCTCGTTGTGCAGGAAGATCACGCCGAAATCGGCCTGCGGCGACACCGGCTCGGTCAGGTAGCCGCCGTACATGTCGGCGTGGCCGCGCGGCTCGAACATCAGCGCGCGGCGGATTTCGTCGGCGTGCTCCTTCAGCCAGGCGCGGCGCTGGACGATCGTGTCGCCCGGCAGGCGCGGCAGCCCGCTCGTGACGATGCGGAACGCTTCGCCGCCGGTGTGGACTTCGACGGTGGACAGGGATCGGGTCAGTTTCATCGTGGATTCAGGGAGGGGAATTCGATGGCGCGCGTCGTGGGACGCGCGCCCAAACGGGCCGGCGGGGCCGTGCCGGTCAATCGCCGTAAGGCGCCGGCAGGCCGTTGCGGATCACGTAGACGGTGGTCGGCGCACCCTTCAGGTCGCCGTTCGCATCGAACGAATAGGTGCCCGCGACGCCCTTGTAGTTCGATTTCGCGAGCTGCGCGGTGAGCTTCGCCTTGTCGGTCGTCGTGCCGGCCTTGACCATCGCGTCGGCGAGCAGCTTCACGCCGTCGTAGTAGTTCACGCCGTACACCTGCGTGTCGATGTGATAGGTGTCGTGATACTTCTTCAGGAACTCGCGCCCGGCGGGCGTCTTCTCGAGCGCGACGCCGCCCTGCGCGCAATAGACGATCGACGCGGCCTCGCCCGCCACCTTGCCCATGTCGGCCGAGCAGATGCCGTCGCCGCCGAGCAGCTTCGCGCGCAGGCCGCGCTGCTTCATCTGCTTGGCCATCGGCGCGCCCTGCGCCGCGTAGCCGCCGAAGAAGATCACGTCGGGGTTGGCGGCCTTGATCTTGGTGAGAATGCCGAGGAAATCGGTGGCCGACGAATTCGTGAATTCCTGGTCGACGATCTTGATGCCGTTCGCCTTCGCGACGTTCGCGAACTGCTCGGCCACGCCCTGGCCGTATGCGGTGCGATCGTCGATGATCGCGGCGGTCTTCGCGTGGAGCGTCTTCGCGGCGAACACGGCCATCGTGCCGCCGAGCTGCTCGTCGCTCGCGCCGATCCGGAAGATGTTCTTGAAGCCCTGCTTCGTCAGCGCCGGGTTCGACGCGACCGGCAGGATCGGCACGCCCGCGGTGCTGTACACGCGCGACGCGGGAATCGCGACGCCGGAGTTGTACGGCCCGAGCACCGCCACGACGCCCTTGTCGACGAGGTTCTGCGCGACCTGCACGCCGGCTTTCGGGTCGGCCTGGTCGTCCTCGGAAACCAGTTTGAACGTGACGGTCTTGCCGGCGACCTTCAGGCCCTGCTTGTTGAGCTCGTCGACCGCGAGCCGGACGCCGTTCTCGTTGTCCTTGCCGTTCGCGGCCTGCGGGCCGGTCAGCGGCGCCGAATGGCCGATCGTGACGACTTCCTGCGCGTGCGCGGAAGCCAGCGCGCCGGTGGCGGCGGCCACGGCGAGCACGGTGAAGAGTTGACGCATCATGTGTCTCCAGATTGGTTTTTGTCAAACCAATGTAGAACACAAGTGGTCACTGCGCAAGCACTTTCAAAATAGATTTCCGCATTCTGGTCAAAAATCAGACCAGAGCGAGCACCGGCCGATCACTTCGGCGCGATGTCGCGCCGCACACGGCGGATATGCTGTTCGACGTAGAACGCGGCCGCGTCGGCGTCGCCGGAGACGATCGCCTCGTAGATCAGCCGGTGCTCGGACACGTAGAGCCGGATCCGGCCCGCGTCGTAGATCCCGTCGTCCTTCAGGCGCTTCCACAGCGGCTGGTCCATCGTCTTCGCGACCTCGTCGGCGATCTTCACGATCAGCGCATCGCCCGTCATCAGCGCGAGCTGGCGGTGGAACAGCCGGTCGCTCTCGTTCCACAGCGCGCGCTGGTGCGGATCGTCGATGTCGGTGATCGTCTCCATCTGCGACAGATAGCCTTCGGCGATCGGGTCCGGCCGGCCGTGCTCGGCCGCGCGGCGTGCGATCGCAGGCTCCAGAATGAGCCGCACGTCGAGCGTCGAGGTCGGGCTGAAATCGGCCTCGGCCGTGTCGGGCGCGTGGCCGCGCTGCGTCAGCACGTCGAGCGGGGCCGACACCACGTAGGTGCCCGAGTTGCGCTTCGTGAACACCAGCCCCTCGTTCTGCAGCGCGCCCAGCGCCTCGCGCACGGCCGGGCGGCCGACCTGGAACAGCGCCGCGAGTTCGCGCTCCGACGGCAGGCGGGAATCGGGCGCATAGCGGCCCGCGCGGATCTCCTCGCGGACCCGCTCCGCCACCTGCTCGTAGATTTGCAGCGGCCTGAAACCGCTTTCGACTGATTCGAGACGCGCGGACGACATCGTGATGCTCCTGCCGGATCGTGGGGGCGTGGATCGGAATGGGTTCGCACTATACCGGAGCGGCGCGGCCGGCTGGCCGGTTTGCGTACCGCAGCGGCCCGTTTGGACTGATATTAGAACCAAAATCACCGAATTGCATGATTTTGTGGGTTGCCGTGCCGCCGCCAATTGGTATAAATTTGATCCAGACTGGCTGTGTCGCACTATTCGACAGTCCCCGTAGCGGGCGCGCGACGCATCCACCTTCCATGCTCACCGACGAAACGACGCACACGATGACCACCCTTACCCAGACTCCCGTTTTCGATGCGGCCGCGACGGCCGCACTGCTCGACTATCCGGCGCTGCTCGCCACGCTCCGGCAAACCGTCGTCGAATACGCGGCCGGCGGCATCGTCAGCCCCGAGCGGCTCGTCGTGCCGCTGCAGGCGGGCGGCGTGATGCTGTCGATGCCGTCGAGCGCGCACGATCTCGCGATCCACAAGCTGGTGAACGTGTGCCCCGGCAACGGTGCGCGCGGGCTGCCGACGATCCTCGGGCAGGTGATCGCGTGCGACGCGGTGACGGGCGAAATGCGCTTCGTGCTCGACGGCCCGACCGTCACCGGTCGGCGCACCGCCGCGATCACCGCGCTCGGCATCCAGGCGCTGCACGGCGACGCGCCGCGCGAGATCCTGCTGATCGGCACCGGCAAGCAGGCGGCCAATCATGCGGAAGCGTTCGCGGCGGTCTTCCCCGGCGCGCGGCTGCACGTGCGCGGCACCACCGCCGCGAGCGCCGCCGAATTCTGCGCAGCCCATCGCGCGCATGCGCCGCAGCTTGCGCCGCTCGACGACGAACGGATTCCCGACGCGATCGACGTCGTCGTCACGCTGACGACGAGCCGCGCGCCCGTCTACCGCGAACCCGCGCGCGAAGGCCGGCTGGTGGTGGGCGTCGGCGCGTTCACGGCCGATGCGGCGGAAATCGACGCGGGCACCGTGCGCAACAGCCGGCTCGTGGTCGACGATCCGGCCGGCGCGCGCCACGAGGCGGGCGACCTGATCCTCGCGCAGGTCGACTGGCGCGACGTCGCGTCGCTCGCCGACGTGCTGCGCGGCACGTTCGAGCGCCGCGGGCCGCTGCTGTTCAAGAGCGTCGGCTGCGCCGCGTGGGATCTCGCCGCGTGCCGCACCGCGCGCGACGCGCTCGCCGCACGCGCAAACGGGTGACCCAGCCGCCGCCGCGCGGCGGCGCACGACGTCGCGCGGTGTAGGAAAAACCCTACACCGCGACGAACCGGCCTACGCAAACTTCCAATTCGGCCGATTTCAATTTGGGCGGCGCAACAGGATACTGGTTTACATGAATGCCAGCCTGTCACCCGCCGCACTCAGGGTATTTCTCGTCGATCATGCCGCTGCCGTGCGGCGCCGGATCGCGCTGCTCGTCGGCGCGATCCGCGGCGTCGACGTCGTCGGCGAAGCGGAAGACGGGCACGGCGCGTGGTCGCACATCCGCCGGTGCCAGGCGGATGTCGTGATCGTCGACTTGCGGCTCGCGGACGGCAGTGGCCTCGACCTGATCGGGATGCTGTCGAAGGCCGCGCCGCGCGTCGTCACCATCGTGCTGACGAACCATTCGGCGCCGGCATTCAGAGAGGCATGCGCGACGGCCGGGGCGGACTACTTCTTCGACAAGACCGCCGAATTCGACGCTGCATGCCACGTGATCGAATCGCTGGTGCGCTCGCGTCACGCGCACCCTTCCTGAACGTGCCGGAGTGCATCATGTCCCCAGCATCCGTTAGCGCAGCCGCCGCCGAGCCCTTCGCGCCCGTCGCGCCGCGGCCCGTGACGCTCCACGCGATCGCCCGCGCCGACGCCCCGAAACATCCCTCCGCGCGCTGCTCGGTCTGCGCGATGCGATCCCTGTGCCTGCCGCCGCACCTGACCGCGGCCGAATACGGCCGGCTCGACGCGATCATCTGCACGACCCGCCACGTGCGCCAGGGCGACGCGCTGTTCCGCACCGACGATCCGTTCCAGAGCATCTACGCGGTGCGCGCGGGGTCGTTCAAGACGGTGATGGTGCATCGCGACGGCCGCGAGCAAGTGACCGGCTTCCAGATCGCCGGCGAGACGCTCGGCATGGACGGCATCGGCGGCGGCCAGCACTGCTGCGACGCGATCGCGCTCGAGGACAGCGTCGTGTGCATCATCCCGTTCGGCCAGCTCGAGGCGGCCTGTCGCGAAATGAAGCCGATGCAGCATTTCCTGTACCAGATGCTGAGCAGCGAGATCGTCCGCGAATCGAGCCAGATGCTGCTGCTCGGCACGATGTCCGCCGAACAGCGCGTCGCGCATTTCCTGCTGAACCTGTCGTCGCGCTTCCAGGCGCGCGGCTATTCGGCGTCCGAGTTCAATTTGCGGATGACGCGCGAGGAAATCGGCTGCTATCTCGGGATGAAGCTCGAGACCGTCAGCCGGATGTTCTCCCGCTTCCATCGCGACGCGCTCGTCGAGACGCACGGCAAGCGCGTGCGCATCATCGACGCCGAGGCGCTCGCGCGCGTCTGACGCGGCCGGGCCCGCCCGCCGGCCCCCGCGCGCGCCGCTCAGCGCACCCCATGCGAGCCCTGCGCGAGCGCGCCGGGCTTTCCCGCCCCCTGCCCGACCTGCCATGCGAGCAGCGCGCGTTCGGCTTGCGCGAACGCCGTGCGCACCGCCTCGCTCGCGTCCTCGCCGACGCAGTGCGGAATCGGCCGCAACTCGTTGCCATGGGTAATCAGGTCGAGCCGCACGTCGTATGCGCGCGGCCCCGCGCCGCCCGGGCGCGCCTCGATCGCCAGGTGGCAGCCGCTGATCAGCGATCGGAACCGGTCGAGGCGCACCAGTTGCGCGCCCGCTTCCGCTTCCAACGCGGCCGAACCCGCGAATCCGAAGTAGGCGATCTGCATGCTCACGCCCATATTGTTTCTCCTGACGGCGCCGCCTCGTGCCGACCACCTTGTATGCGCCGGCCGCATTGCTGCGGCGCGGCAAAGATTCATCTGCGACTGCGTGGCTTGTGCTCGCCGGCCGCAGTCCGACCGGCATCGTGCGCTGATCCTGCCGCGCGTTCCCCGCACGCCCCCGCGTGCGGCATTCGTTCCGTTCCTACACGCTGAACACCTGCGAGCGCTTCAGCTCGATCCACGTCATGCCGGCCCGCAGGCCCGCCAGCACCGCCTCGCGCTCGGTCGGATACGCCTGCCCGTGCTCGAATTCATGGTGGAACCGGCCGGCGCCTTCGCCGTGCTCGACGCGCACCCGGCAGCGGAACCCGCCCGCGTCGTCCGGCCGCGTCTCGACCTCGACGGTCCAGTCGTGTTCCCGGATATTGCCCGACAGTGCCATGCCTCCTCCTGCAGCCATCCGGCCGCGTCCTGCCTGCCGCCTCATCCGGCGGACCGGAAATGCCCGCTGTGCAGCAGCACCGGCCGCCCGCCGATCTCCTCGAGCATCCTGCGCGCCTCGCGCTCGATCGCCGTGCGATGCGCGTCGAACGCGCCGATCAGGTCGCGCTCGAGCAGCGACGCCGCGCCGAAATGATCCTCCAGCGCCTCGGCCGTGATGGCGCACTGCACGCAATCGCCATCGACGATCGCGGAAAACGCGACGACCAGATCCCGCCCGCAATACTCCGGCGGATCTGGCGGGAAATGAATCTGCATCGCCAGCCCGTCACCGTTTCGACGTGTCCATGACGTGAGCATAGAGGCGCGGGCCGCCGCGCGCTTGACCCACGTCAAGCGAGTCGCCCGCGGCGGCGGCGCTCAACGCCGCGGCCGCGTGGCTGTCAAAGGAAGTGTAGGTCGGCATGCTCGGGCCGGGAGCCGGGATCATTGCAGCGGAGCCGTTGAACCGCACGGGACGCGAGATGGGATTGATTGCGAATCTGGACGGCGCGCGCGACCTCTACCGGCTGTGTTTCGTGCGTGCGCCATGGGCGTACTTCACGTGCCTGCCGCTCGACGAGCAATGCGGCGAGCGCTGGGCGGAGGTGCCGTATCAGGACGCGGCGCAGCCGCCGTACAGCGATTCCCGCACGCAGGTGCTGAAGGTCGCGTTCGACGCGCCGCTGCTGCTGCCGCCCGAAGCGGGTCGCCACGCATGCGCGTGCAGCGTCGAGCAGATTAATCGCAGCGCGGCGCCGTGGCTGCGCAGTGAGAATTTTCTCGACGGCAATACGTTGCGCGTGATGGGTGGCGCGACGCTGCGGGAATTCGTCGAGACGGTGGAGTCGGCGGGCGGGACGGTGTATGGGCCGCTTGGGTGGGCAGAGTTGCCGCCGTGGGCGGCGCGCGGTGAGTCGCTGTGAGTGTGGCCCGCCTGCCCCACGCGCTTCAGCGCGCGTCCGGCTCGATCGCTGCGCCGCGCTCGGCGAGAAGCTCGCGCAGGATGCTGCGGTGGCAGCGCTGTTCGTTCTCGCAATAACAGCCGATCGAGAAGTGCGAAGTCGCCGACAACGCGGCCAGCACGTCGAGCACCTTCGCCGCATCGCCGTGATTCATCTCTGCGCGGAATTTGCGGGCGAATGCGCGCCAGTCGGCGTCGGTCTCGGCGGCCTGCGCCTGGGTGACGAGTTCAGGCGTCGGTGACAACGTCGGCAGCCAGACGTCGTAATAGTCGCGTGACGCGAACTCGGCCTTCGGCACGCCGCGCGGCGGGCGCCGCACCGTGCCGATTCGCACGCCTTCGCCGGATGCGCGCGGGGATCCCAGTTGGACGATTCGGATGGTCATGCTTGTTCTGTGCCTTCGATTCCAGGATTGCCATGCGCGCATCGTACCGCTGTGCGCATGGGAGCGACAGGTGTTCGGGGCGGGATCACGTGCCGCACAACAATGTTCATCGAGGCTTATGACCGTCGGGGTTCGGCCAGTCTGAGTCGCTCAAAGAAGATTTACGACCGCCCGCTCCCGGACCAAGAAGAAACGGTCGTCAATGATGCTGTCCCCTTCGGATCGTCGACCGTTGCGGCGTCGCGAACAGAAACCCTGTCTCGCGGAAGAGGCTTGGTCGTGACTGCCAGTCTGTTGGCAAACCGGTTCGGCACGGCGCGGCCGGGCGAGTGGCTCAGATCACGCAGTCGGAACAGTTCCTCCGTCGATGACGTATTCAGTGCCGGTGATTGCGCTGGCCCGCGCGGAGACGAGGAAGCCAATGAGCTCCGCAACCTCCCGAGGCGAGCATGGTCGGCCGAGAGGAATGCCACCGAGCGAATCCATGATGATCTTGCGGGCGCCTTCCGTGTCGATACCGCCTTGTCGGGCGATCTCGGCAACGAGACCTGCAGCGGCATCGGTCTCGACCCAGCCCGGGGAGACACGCACGACGCGAACGCCCTTCGGACTGACCTCCTTGGACAAGGCTTTGCTGTAGTTTGACAGGGCAGCCTTGGCGGCGGCATAGGCAATCGTCGCCTCCGGCAACGGCAATTGCCGCTGGATCGACGTGACATGGATGATGACGCCCGAACGCTGCTCGACCATCGAGGGCAGCAGCGCGCGATCGATGCGCACTGCCGGGAATAGGTTCAGGCTCAATGCCTTGTTCCATTCATCGTCATCTAGCACGCTGAAGCCACCGGCCGGTGCAGATGAGCCGCCCACGACGTGCACGACTATATCAATGCCACCCAATCGCTCGAGCACGGCGTCGACAATGGCTTTACAGCCCTCGGCCGTCGTAATGTCCGCCCCGATGAACCGTTCTTCGGCAAGCTCATCGGGACGGGAACGCGCGGTCGTCAGGACGTTCGCACCTGCCTCGCAAAGGCGTGCGACAACGGCTTTGCCGACGCCTTTGGTTCCGCCCGTCACGAGCGCCCGAAGCCCCAGAAGTTCGGGTGCGGAGCTCATGGGCGAATCTCCAGCGACGCAATCCTGTCGCCGGCCAGGACGAACGTATAGGTCAGCTCGACCGGGCTACCCGGGAAGGTGCCCGTGAGCCGTGCACGCATCGTCACGGTGGCGCCGTCCTGCGATACGTCCAGCGGCTCAATGCTGTACTGGTACCTGGTTTTGCTGTCTTTCTTCCAGGCCTGGATGGCTTCCAGCCCCTTGATCGTGCGGCCTTCGTCCCGCACGACGGCATCGGCGGTAAAGCAGTCCGATAGAGGGGCGGTGTCGGTGACGGTTTCCGCGAGCAGATAGGCATCCAGCGGCGGAGGCAGCTTCATGTTCATCGGGGTTCACCTCAACGTGAAGGTTTGCATGCCCCAATCATGGCGCTACAGTTACCGCATCGCAAGAACGCACAAAGAAGTAAGCACCCCTTGGCTAACCGAAAAAACACCACCCCTGCGACTGCCGCAATCGACGTCGAAGCTGCATTCAAGCTGCTGGAAGGCCGCTGGAAACTGGTGATCCTGTTCCACCTGTTCGGTGGGCAAGTGAGGCGCTTTTCGGACCTCGAGAGGCTGATCCCCGGCATCACGCAGAAGATGCTTGCCCAGCAGTTGCGCCGCCTCGAAGCGGACGGCCTCGTAACGCGCACGGTCTACCACCAGGTGCCGCCGAAGGTGGACTACCGCCTGACCGATTGGGGTCAGGCGTTGTGCCCGGCACTGGATGCGATCCTGGCATGGGCGGAGCGCCGTGAAGACTTTCCGTAGACCGCGCGGAGCTTGCGTGCGTGAGGCTGATATGACTCGCGGTGTCAATCGGGATCGGTTTTTCGAGCAACGGCTGCCCCCACGATGGGAGCAGCCGGTTTCTTGCCAGATCGCGCAGGCCTACTCAAACCCCGCTTTTCAGCACCTTCCCGATCGCATCGGCGACGATCCCGACATTCGAATCGTTCAACCCCGCGACGCACATCCGCCCCGAGCGCAGGATATACACGCCGTGCACCTCACGCAGCGCGTCGACTTGCGATTCGCTCAGCCCCGTATACGTAAACATCCCCCGCTGCTTCACATACCGCGTCAGCGCCTCGCCGCTGACGTGATCACGCAGGCCGTCATGAATCGACTGACGCATCCGCGCGATACGCCGGCACATCGCCGACAGTTCCTCTTCCCACTGCTTGCGCAGCGCCGGCGTATTAAGCACGGTAGCCACGATCTTCGCGCCATGGATCGGCGGGTTGCTGTAATTCGAACGCACCGCGCCCGCCAACTGCCCGAGCACGCGCTCCGCCGCAGCCGCATCCTCGCAGACCACGCTCAACCCACCCACCCGCTCCCCATACAACGAGAAGTTCTTCGAGAACGAATTCGCGACCAACGCCGGCAGCCCGCGACGAGCCAGTTCGCGCACCGCGAACGCGTCCGCGTCGAGGCCCGCGCCGAAGCCCTGATACGCCATATCGACGAACGGCAGCAGCCCGCGCGTCTCGATCACGTCGATCAGCTTCTGCCACTGGCCTTCGTCGAGGTCGACACCGGTCGGGTTATGGCAGCACGCATGCAGCAGCACGACACTGCGCGCCGGCAGCGCGTCGATCGCCGCGAGCATCGCGTCGAACTTCAGGCCGCCCGTCGCCGCGTCGTAATACGGGTACGTGTTCACGGTGAAGCCCGCGCGCTCGAAGATGAAGCGGTGGTTTTCCCAGCTCGGATCGCTGAGCCACACCTGCGCATCCGGGAAGTAGCGCTTCAGGAAATCGGCGCCGACCTTCAGCGCGCCGGAGCCGCCGAGCGTCTGCACGGTCGCGATGCGGCCCGCCGTGCGCGCCGGGTGATCCGCGCCGAACACGAGCGCCTGCACCGCGTCGCGGTACGGCGCCATGCCGACCATCGGCAGGTACGGCTTCGGGCCGACGTCGCGCTGCTGCGCCGTCTCGGCTTCGCGCACGGCTTCCATCACGGGAATCCGGCCCTCGGCATCGAAATAGATGCCGATGCTCAAGTTGACTTTCTGCTCGCGCGGGTCTTTCTGGAAGTTCTCGTTGAGCGTCAGGATCGGATCGCCGGGATACGCGTCGATGTGTTCGAACATGGCTTTATCGGTCTGGTTGGATGAAAAATCGTGCTGTCTCCGGGCACACGGCCGGCATCGCCGCCTGCGTCACCGCGCCGACGCGCGGCTGCCCACTTCGTACCGGGCGTTCTTCTGGCGGAAACGGTACCCGATCGCGAGCACGGCGAGCCACACCGGGATCAGGTACACCGACAGCCGCAGGTCCGGCGTCAGGTACATCACGACGAGAATGGCGGCCATGAACGCCAGGCACAGGTAATTCGTGAAAGGATAGCCCAGACTGCGGAAGCGCGTCTCCTGTCCCGCCGCGCGCTTGGCCTGACGGAACTTCAGGTGAATCAGGCTGATCATCGCCCAGTTGATGATCAGCGCCGACACGACGAGCCCCATCAGCACCTCGAACGCCTTGCCCGGCATGAAGTAGTTGACCAGCACGCACACGCCGGTCGCGAGCGCCGACGCGCCGAGCGCCGCGAGCGGGATGCCGCGCTTGTTCACGCGCATCAGCGCCTTCGGCGCATTGCCCTGCTGCGCGAGGCCGAACAGCATGCGGCTGTTGCAGTACACGCCGCTGTTGTAGACCGACAGCGCGGCCGTCAGCACGACGACGTTCAGCACGTTCGCGACGAGGTCGCTGCTCAGCGCGTGGAAGATCAGCACGAACGGGCTGCCGCCGGTGACGACCTTCTGCCACGGATACAGCGACAGCAGCACGGCGAGCGCGCCGATGTAGAAAATCAGAATGCGGTAGATCACCTGATTCGTCGCGCGCGGGATGCTGTGCTGCGGATCGTCCGCCTCGGCCGCGGTGATGCCGACCAGCTCCAGCCCGCCGAACGAGAACATGATCGCCGCCATCGACATCACGAGGCCCGACACGCCGTTCGGGAAGAAGCCGCCGTGCTGCCACAGGTTCGCGACGCTGGCCTCCGGGCCCGCATGGCCGCTCAGGAGCAGCCAGCCGCCGAAGCCGATCATGCCGACGATCGCGGCCACCTTGATGATCGAGAACCAGAATTCCGTCTCGCCGTACGACTTGACGCTCGTCAGGTTGATCAGGTTGATCGCGACGAAGAACACGAGCGCGGACACCCAGGTCGGCACGCCCGGCCACCAGTACTGCACGTAGATCCCGACCGCCGACAGCTCGGCCATGCTGACGAGGATGTACAGCACCCAGTAGTTCCAGCCGGAAATGAAGCCGGTGAAGTGACCGAGGTATTTGTCTGCGAAATAGCTGAACGAGCCCGCGACCGGCTCGTCGACCACCATCTCGCCGAGCTGCCGCATGATGAAAAACGCGACGACGCCGGCCACCGCGTAGCCGAGCAGCACCGACGGGCCCGCCATCTTGATCGTCTGCGCGATGCCGAGGAACAGCCCCGTGCCGAGCGCGCCGCCGAGCGCGATCAGCTGGATGTGGCGGTTCTTCAGCCCGCGCTTCAGGCCGTCCTTCTCATGTCCAGAAACCATGTCTTCTCCACTCTTTCCGCCTCCTCTGGAAGCGGTGCGCCTTCGGTGTGCCGGGCGCTGTGTTTTGCTGTGCCGACGGCCGTTCGTGGGGCCGCCGAGTTGGGGACTGCAATCTTCGCGCCGGCCTCCGACCGCCTTCGGCAGGCCCACCCAACCGGCCCGCCGATCGCCGTGCCTGCTGCCCTATTTGCAGCCGCACACGAAAATCGGCCGTCAGTTTAGCGTCGCGACGGCGAAATCGGGTTTCGTAACCCGTTCATGCAAACCCTACATTATGAGATAAGATTGCATCCGGGAGACACATGAGGAAACAAAAATGCCTGAACCGGTACTCGACCGCATCGATCGCCACTTGCTGTCGATCCTGCAGGAGCATGGCCGCGCGTCGAATCTTGAACTGGCGAAGGCGGTCGGCCTGTCGCCTGCGCAGACGCTGCGCCGCCACCGGCGGCTCGAGGAAATCGGCGCGATCCGCCGCTACGAGACGCGGCTTTGCCCCGACACGCTCGGCTTCGGCGTCACCGCGTTCGTGCACGTGACGATGGAGCGCGGGCATATCCGCGACCTGTCCAAGTTCCAGAAGCTCGTGTCCGATCTCGCGCAGATCCAGGAATGCTTCTCGGTGACGGGTGACATCGACTACGTGCTGAAGGTAGTCGCGCACGACCTGAAGGGCTTGTCCCGGTTCCTGCTCGAAACGCTGATGCGCATTCCCGGCGTGAGCGGCGTGCATTCGAGCGTGTGTCTCGACGAGATCAAGTGCACGAGCGCGATGCCGGTCGAAAGCTGAGCGGCGCGGGCGGCGTATCGCCGATTGCGATTCGATACGCCGCTCCATTCGAAATTCCGATCAACAAAATCGAAACAATGATCGCTCAGGTTTGCGGACGTCTAAAAATACTCGTTTAAAAACAGATACATTCCGCACGACAGATACCTGAATCGAAATTCACTCGATTCAATCAGCGATTCATCCGGATTCAATTTCCTTTTCCGATTTTTCCGACTATGGTTCCTGTCGGCGAAAGCCGATTGTCATGATGCGCGGTGGCGAATAATCGCTGCCGCCATTACGCGCGACGATGCGTCGACACGCACCGCTGCCGCACATCCCGCAGCGGTCTTGTTGCGCACACAACCATTCAGACCGAGGGCCCATGAAACACACCATTCGCAGATCCGTTGTTTCCGTGATGCTGCGGCACGCGCTGGCCGGCGCGGCGCTGCTGAGCGCGATGGCCGGCGCGCACGCGCACGGCCGCCTGACCGAACCGCCGTCGCGCATCGTGCTGTGCACGCAAGGCCAGAACCCCAATTGCCCGGTCGACGCGTGGCATGCAAACGCGATGGAAAACGGCAAGTTCTTCCCCGCGACGCAAAGCGGCCTGTCGGATTCGTTCGCGCCCGACGACGCGAAGAACGCCGCGCCGCCGAAGGACGGCGAGATCGCCAGCTCCAGCACGAACGGCCCGGTGCCGGTGCTGGACGAGCAATCGCCGAGCCGCTGGCAGAAGATTCCGCTGCGCTCGGGCGCGCTGCAGAATTTCAAATGGGAATTCAGCGCCGTGCACAAGACACGCCGCTGGAACTACTTCATCACGCGCGCCGACTGGAATCCGTCCGCGAAGCTGACCCGCGCGCAGTTCGAGCCCACGCCGTTCTGCACGATCCAGAATCCCGGCCAGCCGTACTGGAACCCGAACGCGAACCTGGTGCCGCAGCAGCCGACGGTCCATCAATGCCGGCTGCCGGTGCGCACCGGCTATCACGTGATCCTCGCGGTGTGGGAAGTGGCCGACACGGCGATGGGCTTCTATCAGGTCGTCGACGCAACCTTCACCAACGGCGACACGACGCGCAGCCCGTTCTGATCCGCCACCATCGCATGGCGCGCGGGCGATGCCCGGCGCGTCATGCGGCCGGCCGCCCGCGCGGCCCCACACGCGCGTAAGACAGCCGACATTCCGGCGTAACGGCACCGAAAGCGCCCGGCCTCCATATCTTCATACTGAACTGTTTCAATGCGCGTGCCCGTCGCCGGCCCGCTGCGATTGCCTCCATTGCGCATGCGTGCCGCATTCACTGACCCGCCCGCATGGAGTTCCAGAAGATGTTCCGTCAAGCCTTGCTCGTCACCGCCTGCGCAGGCGCCGCCCTCGCCCTGTTCGCCTGCGGCGGCAGCGACGACGTGACCACCGTGTCATCGCAGGATGCGATGCAGACCGCCACGCCGATCAAGCACCTCGTCGTGATCTACGGCGAAAACATTTCGTTCGACCACTACTTCGGCACCTACCCGAACGCGACGAACCCGCCGGGCGAGCCGACGTTTGCCGCGGCCGCGAACACGCCGGCCGTCAACGGCCTGTCGGGCACGCTGCTCACCGCGAACCCGAACTTCACGAACACGGCGAACGGCACCGACGCCGCGAACCCGTTCCGCCTCGACCGCACGCAGGCCGCGACCGCCGACCAGAACCATGCGTATACGGCCGAGCAGCTGGCCGAGGACAACGGCCTCGCCGACCTGTTCCCGAAATACACGGGCAGGGGCTCGTCCGGCGGCGCCGGCGCGTTCGGCACGAAGGGCCAGGTGATGGGCTACTTCGACGGCAACACCGTGACCGCGCTGTGGAACTACGCGCAGCGCTTCGCGATGAGCGACAACATGTACACGACGTCGTACGGCCCGTCGACGCCGGGCGCGCTGAACGTGATCTCCGGCCAGACCAACGGCATGCAGATCGTCAAGGCGTCGAAGCAGCCGTCGACGCTCGCCGCCAGCTCGTACTACATCAACGACGGCCAGGGCGGCTTCACGATGATCAACGACGTCGACCCCGGCTACGACGTGTGCTCGAGCACGACCGACCAGGCGATGATGGCCGGCAAGAACATCGGCGACCTGCTGAACGGCGCGAAGATCACGTGGGGCGGCTTCATGGGCGGCTTCAACCTGTCGACGGTGAACGGCAACGGCACGACAGGCTGCAGCCGCAGCACGGTCGCGACCGCGGTGAACGCCGCGACGACCGATTACATCCCGCATCACAACTGGTTCCAGTACTACGCGTCGACCGCGAACCCGCAGCACACGCGGCCGAGTTCGCTCGCGGCGATCGGCTCGAGCGTGCAGGCGGACGGCAAGACGGCCGAGCCTGCGAACCACCAGTACGACACCGACGATTTCTTCGCGGCGGTCAAGTCCGGCAACTTCCCGTCGGTCAGCTTCCTGAAGGCGCCGGCCGCGCAGGACGGCCACGCGGGCTATTCGGATCCGCTCGACGAGCAGGCGTTCGTCACGAAGGTCGTCAACTTCCTGCAGCAGCAGCCCGACTGGCAGAACACCGCCGTGATCGTCACCTATGACGATTCGGACGGCTGGTACGACCACGTGTACGCGGCCCCGACGCACGCGTCGTTCGATGCGGTCGACCAGTTGAACGGCAGCGGCCAGTGCGGCACCGGCGCGGCCGGCGCGGGCGTGAACGGCCAGCCGGTCAACGGCCGCTGCGGCCCGGGCGTGCGGGTTCCGCTCGTCGTGATCTCGCCGTACGCGAAGCAGAACTACGTCGATCACACGATGATCGACCAGGCATCGGTGGTCCGCTTCATCGAGGACAACTGGCTCGGCGGCCAGCGCATCGGCGGCGGCTCGTTCGATGCGCTGGCGGGCGACCTGCGCGGCCTGTTCGACTTCGCGTCGAAGCCGAACACGACGCCGCTGTATCTCGATCCGACGCTCGGCACCGCGCTCGCCTCGGCGCCGTCGATCTGATCGCCGACGTCATCCTCCGTCAGGCCGGCGCGCGACGCGCCGGCCTGTTCCGTTTCCACACGCCGCCTTCACGATCGACCGCATGACAGCCCGCCCCGCCTTCCCGCCGCCCGGCCCCGCCTCGGCCACCCCGCCGCGCCGCCCGCTCCGTCTCCTGCGCCGCGCGGCGCTCGCGCTCGGCGCGGCCGCGATCGGCTATGCCGCGTTCGCCGTCGCGTTTCCCGCGCACACGCCCGCCGCGATCGGCGACGTCGTCGCGGGCTGGACCGGCGCGAACCCGCACCCGATCGTGCTGCAGCGCCCGGCGGCCGCGCCGCTGTCGGCGGTCGCGCAGCTCGGGCGCGCGCTGTTCTTCGATCCGGCACTGTCGGCATCGGGCAAGCAATCGTGCGCGTCGTGCCACAGCCCCGATCACGCGTACGGGCCGCCGAACGCGCTGGAAGTGCAGCCCGGCGGCATCGCGATGACCCTGCACGGCTACCGGCCGCCGCCGTCGCTGATGTACCTGTACCGGCAGCCGAACTTCAGCATCGGCCCCGACGCCAGCGAAAACGACGACGCGGCGAGCGTCGCGCAGCAGGCCGCGTCGGCGGCGGGCGTCGTGAAGGCGCAGAAGGTGGCTGGCACGGCGGCCGCGCCGCAGCTCGTGCCGCAAGGCGGGCTGTTCTGGGACGGCCGCGCGGACACGCTGCAGCAGCAGGCGTTCGGCCCGCTGCTGAACCCGGTGGAGATGGCCAACACGAGCATCGACGACGTCGCGCGCAAGCTCGCGCGCTCGCCGTACCGCGCGCAGTTCACGCAGCTGTTCGGCGCGCGCATCTTCGACGATGCACGGCTGTCGGTGGCCGAGGCGATGTTCGCGATCGCACGCTACCAGGTCGAGGATCCTTCGTTCCACCCGTACGACAGCAAGTACGACCGCTGGCTCGAGGGCCGCGCGCGGCTCACGCAGGCGGAGCTGCGCGGCCTGCGGCTGTTCAACGATCCGGCGAAGGCGAATTGCGCGGGCTGCCACCTGTCGAAGCCCGGCGCCGACGGGCTGCCGCCGATGTTCACCGACTTCCAGTACGAGGCGCTCGGCGCGCCGCGCAATCGCCTGCTCGCGCAGAACCGCGATCCGGCATTTTACGATCTCGGGGTGTGCGGGCCGTTCCGCGACGACCTGAAGGACCAGGCCCAGTACTGCGGGATGTTCCTGACGCCGACGCTGCGCAATGCGGCCACCCGCCACGTGTTCTTCCACAACGGCGTGTTCCACTCGCTCGATCAGGTGATGGCGTTCTACAACGAGCGCAACACGGCGCCGGAGAAGTTCTATCCGCGCGGGCCGGACGGCAAGGTGGACGCGTACGACGACCTGCCCGCGCAATATCGCGGCAACGTCGACGTGACCGATGCGCCGTTCGACCGCAAGCCGGGCGACGCGCCCGCGATGACGGCGCAGGATATCCAGGATATCGAAGCATTCCTGCACACGCTGACCGACGCGCCGGCGCGTTGAGCGCGGCGCGGCCGGTGTCGAACCGGATGTGAGTGGATGATGCGAATGCGGCGGTGAAACCCGCCGCGTTCGCTGAAGGCGATCAGCCGGCGCGCTGCGCGCGGATCGCGGCGATGCACGCGGCGAGCCGCCGGTTGCTCTCGTCGATGCCGAAGCTCGCCGCGCGGGCCTGCGCGCGCGCCGCGAGATCGGCGCGCAGCGCATCGTCGGTCAGCAGGCGCGCCATCGCGTCGGCCAGCGCGTCGACGTCGCCGATCGGCACCAGCATGCCGGCCCGGCCGTCGTCGAGGATGTCGCGCGGCCCGGTCGGGCAATCGGTCGACACGATCGCCTTGCCCAGCGCGAGCGCCTCGATCAGCACCATCGGCATCCCTTCGTTCTTCGAACTGAGCACCTGGATCGAGGCGCCCGCCATCACCGGGTGCGGGTTGTTCATCTGCCCGGTGAAATGCACGCGCGCGCCGACGCCGAGCGTGTCCGCCAGTTGCCGGAGTTCGTCGCGATACGCGCCGTCGCCCACCAGCACGAGATGCTCGGCCACCGCGTGCCGCGCGACCAGCTGTGCGTACGCGCGCAGCAGCGTGCGGTGATCCTTCTGCAACTCGTCGAGGCGCGCGACCGACACGATGTACGGCGCGCCGCCCGGCACGACCGGCTGCTGGGCCGCCGCCGCGTTCGCGCGAATCGCGTCGATGTCGATCGCATTGGGCAGCACCATCACGCGCGGCTGCCGCTCGCCGAACATCTGCCCGGCTTCGGCGGCCATCTGCGGATTCAGCGCGGCAAGGCTGTCGTAGCGGTTGTACTGGTTCATCAGGCGCCGCACGCGGCGGCCCTGGCCGCCGAGCCGTGCGATGAAGCTGAAGTGATTGACGCCGATCCAGGGCACGCCGAAGCGGCCGGCGAGCCGCCGCAGCGACAGGTCGTAGTCGACGATCACGTCGACGTTGCGCGCCAGTTCCGCGACCCGCCGCGCGATGTGCGGGCGCACGGCGAACGCGCCGTGGATGTCGCGTGCGATCCGCCCGGCCTTGCCGAGCCGGCTCGCATGGCGCCGGTCCTGGAAATAGCGGAGCCAGCGCGGCTGCACGAGGATCTCGACCGGCACGTCGGCCGGAATCAGCGCGCGGAAGCGCTGGGCCAGCATCGGCGACGCGTACGTCACCGACAGCACGATCCGGAAACGCGTGCGGTCGAGAATCCGCAGCCACTGGATCAGCGACGACTCGATGCCGCCATTGCCGAAATCCGTTACATGGAACAGCACGCGCACCCGCGTGTCCCGGCCCTCGTCGATACCCCGTTCAACCATGATTCTTATGCGAAAAACCGCTCAATTTTCGGAATGCGGCATAACCGCGGCGCGGCACTTTATAACACAGCCCCCCTGTGCCGCCAACCGGCGCCCCGGTGGGGTCGCGATCGACTTCGACGCCGCCGCTTAGAACAGGTACATCCCGGCGACGAACACCACGCCCGAAAACAGCAGCGTGGTCACGCAGTAGCCCATGATGTCGCGCACGCCGAGCCCCGCGATCGCGAGCGCCGGCAGCGCCCAGAACGGCTGCGCCATGTTGGTCCAGGCCTCGCCGTACGCGATCGCCATCGCCGCCTTGCCGAGATCGGCGCCGAGCGCCTGCGCGGCCGGCATCACGAACGGCCCCTGCACGACCCAGTGGCCGCCGCCCGACGGCACCGCGAAATTGATCACCGCCGAGCTCAGGAACGCGAGCAGCGGGAACGTGTGGACGTTCGCGACGTCGACGAACCATTTCGTGATCACGCCCGCGAGGCCCGAATGGTCCATCAGCGCCTGAATGCCCGCATAGAACGGGAACTGGATCATGATCCCCGACGCGCCCCGCGCCGCGCCCGCTACCGCGCGCGCGTAGGCCATCGGCGTGCGGTGCAGCAGGATGCCGGCCGCGAGAAACGCGAGGTTCACGGTATCGATGTCGAGCACGAAGCCCTTCTGCATGAAGCGCAGCACGAGGAACACCGCGCACAGCATCGCGACGAGCACCGACAGCGCACGGCTTTCCTCCAGCCGCTCGGCGAACGTCGCATCGGGCCCGAGCGTGCGCTCGACGCTCGGCGGCTCCGCGAGCAGCGCCGGATCGACGCTGACGACGTCCCCCGGCTTCGGCATCATCATGCGCGCGAGAAACGGCAGCATCACGATCAGGCCGATCGTCACGAATGCGTTGTAGCCGGTGAACAGCGTCTGCGACACCGGGATCAGGCCGATGGTCTTCTCCATCGGGTTGCCCTTCGTCGCGGCTACGAGCGGAATCGAGCCCGACAGCCCGCCGTGCCAGCTCAGGAAGCCCATGTACGCGGACGCGACCAGCAGCCGGTAGTCGCTGCCGGCCACGCGCCGCGCGACCTCACGCGCGAGCATCGCGCCGAGCACGAGGCCGAAGCCCCAGTTGATCGCGCACGCGAGCGCGGCGACGAACGTGACGAGCATCACGCCCTGCCCCGGCGTGCGCGCCGTGCTCGCGAGCGCGACGAGCGCGCGCTTGACCGGCGGCGAGCTCGCGAGTGCATGGCCGGTGACGAGGATCATCACCATCTGCATCGAGAACGCGAGCAGGTTCCAGAAGCCCGAGCCCCACATCGTCGTGAGTTGCGCGGGCGAATTCGGCGTGAGGCCGAACGCGAGCGCGAACGTGACGATCGTCAGCAGGATCGCGAAAATCAACGGGTCGGGCAGCACGCGGTGGACCACCTGCGTGAAAAAGCGGGAAATGCGCTGGATCAACTTGGGCTCCTCGTTTCCTGATATGAACGGCCGCACGGGTATGGTTGTTGGAGATGCGCGGGCCGCGCGGATTCTTGCACAGAACCGAAGTTCGCGCGTCGAACCGCATCGGGATGCGTGGGAAACGGGATGGGGTGTCTGTTCTCCCGGACTCGATTCGGATGGTTCGTCGATACCGCGTACCGAAGCGTCAGGGCTGGCGAACCGCGACCGCCAGTTCCGGCACGGTCTCGCGCTGCGCGGCGGCACGGCGTTCGGCCTGCCGCTCGGCCCACCGGTACGCGGCGAGCGACCCGGCCACCGCGAACAGCATCGGCACGAGGCTGTCATGGCCCACGCGCGTGAACTCGAGGAGCAGCACGACCGCGGTGATCGGCATCTGCATCGACGCCGCCAGGAACGCCGTCGCGCCGACCAGCGCGCATCCGCCGGCCGACGCGCCCGGCCACGCGAGGCTCCACGCGCCGCCGAGCACGATGCCGAGCAGTGCGCCGTTCGCGAGGCCGGGCGTCAGCAGCCCGCCCTCCGCGCCCGCGCGCAGGCTGCTCGCGGTGATCAGCACCTTCAGCGCGAGCAGCGTCGCCGCGACCCCGATCGTCAGCGCGCCGTCGAAGCTCAGCGACGCCGCGCCCTTGCCGTTGCCGAGCAACTGTGGAAAGCGCATTGCGAGCCAGCCGATCGCCGCGAAGTTCAGCAGCGCGAGCACCGGCAGCCGCCAGTCCTTCGGCGCGGCCGCGCGCGCCCGGCTCGTGAGCCGCACGAAGCCGTACGCGGCGAGCCCGAACACGGGCCCGCACAGCGCCGACCATGCCACCAGCGACGCGCTCAGCACGAACGGCGGCACGCTGTACTGGTGCTCGTTGCCGAGGCCGAGCCACGCAACCGCCGCCGCGATCGCCGACGTCGCGACGGCCGGCACCAGCGCGCGCAGCTCGAAGGTGCCGAGCAGCACTTCGAGCACGAACACCGCGCCGCCGAGCGGCACGTTGTAGACGGCCGCCAGCCCCGCTCCGGCGCCGCACGCGACCATCAGCCGGCAGTCGGCCGGCGACAGCCCCGCTCGATGCGCGAGCCGGCCGGCCAGCAGCGCGCCGATCTCGCGCGGCGCGACCTCGCGGCCGAGCGGCGAGCCGAGCGCGACAGTGACGATCTGCAGCAGCGCGTGGAGCGTCGTGCTGGCGGCCGGCATCCGCGGATCGTCCGCGCGAATCGCGCGCCGGATGCTGACGAGCGGCCGGCCGTAGCGGTACAGCGCCCACCAGCCGACGCCGGCGACGAGCCCGCAGCCGGTCAGCACGACGAGCCGACGCAGCGGGTCGGCCGCGCTCACGCCGGCCAGGAAGCTTTCGTTACCGATGAGGTGTGTGGTGCTGTAGCCGTACGCGGCATGCTGGATCGCGTGCAGCAGCAGCGCGAGCAGCATGCCGCCGAGGCCGGCGCCAGCGCCGGTCAGCACGATGACGGCGGCGAGTTTGACGAGCGGGCTGCCGGACGAAGACGGCGGTGCGGAGGAAGCAGGCGGGAGATCGGAGCGCATGGAGTCGGCCAACGGAAGCGGAGCGGACGGCGCGCGTCGCGCACGCCGTAACCAGCCCGCATCCTAGGCTTCCGGCCCTCATGATACAAACGCATTTTTCTGATCAACTCATGCGTTCAAAGAATGATTGATCGATCGACCTCCCGACGATCACGCCGGATAGTCGATCCGCTCCGGCGCGCGCCGCATGATCACCTTGCCGCCCCGGATCGACAGCGCGGCCTTCGCCTGGCGGCGCAGCGCGTCGTAGTCGCTGTCGGCGTCGAGCACGACGAGGTTCGCCGGCCGGCCGACCGCGATCCCGTAGCCGTCGCCGAGCTGCATCGCCTTCGCGCTGTGGTCGGTCACGAAGTCGAGGCCGCGCTGCAGATCCTGATAGCCCATCATGTGGCAGATGTGCAGCCCCGCATCGAGCACGCGCAGGATGTTGCCGTTGCCGAGCGGATACCATGGATCCTTGATCGAATCCTGCCCGAAGCACACGTTGATGCCGGCGCGGTCGAGTTCGGCGACGCGCGTGACGCCGCGCCGCTTCGGGAACATGTCGAAGCGCCCCTGCAGGTGGATGCTCTCGGTCGGGCACGAGATGAAGTTGAGCCCCGCGCGCTTGAGCAGGCGGAACAGCTTCGAGCAATACGCGTTGTCGTACGAGCCCATCGCGGTGGTATGGCTCGCCGTCACCCGCGCGCCCATGCCGCGCACGCGCGCTTCCTCGGCGAGCACTTCGAGAAAGCGCGAATGCGGATCGTCGGTTTCGTCGCAGTGCACGTCGACGAGGCAGCCGGTGCGTTCGGCCAGATCCATCAGGAAGCCGATCGAGCTGACGCCCTGCTCGCGCGTGTTCTCGAAATGCGGAATCCCGCCGACGACGTCCGCGCCCATCTCGATCGCCTGCGTCATCAGCGCGCGGCCGCCGTCGAACGATTCGATCCCCTCCTGCGGGAACGCGACGATCTGCAGGTCGATCACGTCGCGCGCCTCCTCCTTCACCTCGAGCATCGCCTTCAGCGCGGCGAGCGACGGGTCGGTCACGTCGACATGGGTGCGCACGTGCTGGATGCCGTGGTCGCGCAGCATGCCGATCGCCGCATGTGCGCGCGTCTTGGTGTCTTCGTGCGTGATCGTCGCCTTGCGTTCGGCCCAGCGCTCGATCCCCTCGAACAGCGTGCCGCTCATGTTCCATGCGGGTTCGCCGGCGGTAAGCACCGCGTCGAGATGGATATGCGGCTCGACGAGCGGCGGGATCGCGAGGCGGCCGCCCGCGTCGGCATCATCGCCGTGCATGGCATCGATGCGGGCCGGCTGCGCGTCGATGCGGGCAATCCGGCCCGCGTCGATGCCGATCGTGAAGAGGCCGTCGCGGCCGCGCAAGCGTACGTTGAACAGGTTCATGTGGGGTCCTGGCATGAAGCGTCCGCGCGCCGGGCGCGGCGAACGCGTGACGTGAAATCGACAAAGGAAATGGCTGATGCGGCGAAGCCGCGCGTCACGACCAGCCTTCGATCCGCAGCCCGGTGGCGGCGGCCGCCTCGTCGCGCGACACCGCGCGCACCTGCTGGCCGAACGTCCACACATGCTGCTCGGGATCGCGCGCGCGATAGGTGCGGTCGCCCCAGAACTGGTCGGCCGGCGCCTGCAGGATCGCCGCGCCGGCCTGTCGCGCGCGCTCGCAATGCGCGTCGATGCCGTCGGCGAGCTGCACGTGCACGCACTGCGTGTTCTTGCCGCCGACGCCCAGCGGGCTCGCGACGAAGTCGGCCCATTCGCCGCCGATCATCACGGTGCCGCCGTCGCAGCTCAGCTCGGCATGCGCGAGCTGGCCGTCCGGCGTGCTGACGACGACGCTGCGCACGAAGCCGAACGCGCGCTCGAGCCAGTCGAGCGCGGCCCATGGATCGCGGTAGAACACGGCGGCACTGACGGACGGACGGCGGCTGGGCGTGGTCATCTTCGGTCTCCGGCGCGAGGGAATGAAACGCCCATTCTCCGCGCGCGCGGCGCGCCGATCAACCGCCGCGCGGCCGTCCACCCCGTGTTGCGACGGCGCGACATCAGCAGGGCATTCGCGCCTCGGCCGCCGCGCGCGATTCCGCCCGTGCGGCCCGCCTGCGGCGCATGCGCCGCTGCATGTCGGTTTTGTGAAGCACTCTTGCGCGATCTGCAACGGAGCTGTCGCGCCGCCCTGCCGAAATCGCCGGGCGTGCGTCCCTATACTTGCGCCGAACTTTTTGTCCGCAGTCCCACACGCAGGAGCCTTTACGTGAAAAAAACCCTTGTCGCCGGCGCAGCTGTCGCCCTGTTCGCCCCGCTCGCGCACGCACAGAGCTCGGTCACGCTGTACGGCCTGATCGACGCCGGCATCGTCTACACCAACAACGCGAACGGCGCGTCGCTGTGGCGCCTGAACAGCGGCACGATCAACGGCAACCGTTTCGGCCTGCGCGGCACCGAGGATCTCGGCGGCGGCCTGAAGGCGCTGTTCGTGCTCGAGAACGGCTTCAACGTCAACAACGGCGCGCTCGGCCAGGACGGCAAGCTGTTCGGCCGCCACGCGTACATCGGCCTGAGCCGGAACGGCTTCGGCACGGTGACGCTCGGCCGCCAGTACGACACGATGGTCGACTTCGTCGCACCGCTGTCGGCCACCGCCGGCGACTTCGGCGACGCGAGCTTCGCGCATCCGTTCGACAACGACAACCTGAACCACTCGCTGCGCATCAACAACGCGGTCAAGTACACGAGCGACACGATCGCGGGCTTCAAGTTCGGCGCGATGTACGCGTTCTCGAACGCGACGAACTTCGGCGCGAACCGCGCGTACAGCGCCGCCGCGAGCTACACGAACGGCCCGCTGAAGCTGGCCGGCGCGTACCTGCAGATGAACGGCACGAAGGGCACGACGAGCGCGAGCCCGGGCGCGACGGACGCCGCCGAGGCGAAGGGCTTGAACCAGGGCGGCTGGTCGATCGGTTCGGATCGCATGCGTTCGTACGGCGGCGGCATCAACTATGCGTTCGGCCCGGCCACCGTCGGCTTCGTGTACACGCGCTCGCAGTACGACAACACGGGCTCGTTCGGCTCGACCGGGCAAATCGCGTTCAATAACTACGACGTGAACGTGCGCTATGCGGTGACGCAGGCCTTCAGCCTCGGCGCCGCGTACGTGTACACGGACGCCACCGTGTCGCGCCCGGACAGCAGGCACGGCACCGATCCGAAGTGGCACCAGGTCGACCTGCAGGCCGTCTACAAGCTGTCGCGCCGCACCGACGTGTATGCGGAAGCGATCTACCAGCACGCGTCCGGCCGCGGCTACCAGGCGTTCATCAACGGCTCGGGCGGCGCATCGAGCACGCCGAACCAGGTCGTCGGCACGATCGGCATGCGCACGCGCTTCTGAACGCCGTCGCACGACGCGCCCGCCATACGACGAACCCGCCTGCGAAGGCGGGTTTTTCGTTTGGCGCGTGCGCGCCGGGCGCCGCTTCAATGTTGCTCGTTCTGGAAGGCTGCCTGCCTGGAATCGGGGTTTTTGCGCGCGCCGCCGCTGCGTAGACTTCGGTCAACGGTTCGGATCACTCGCTAATTGCCGGACCGCATCGCATACCCAGGAGGAAATCGTGAAATCGCTCGTCGTCACCGCCGCCGCAGCCGCCGTGCTGCTCGCTTCGCCTGCCCTGTCGTTCGCGCAGTCGTCGTCGCACGTCACGCGCGCGCAGGTGCTGCAGGAACTGTACGACCTCGAATCCGTCGGCTACAACCCGTCGACCGGCGACGCCGGCAACTATCCGGACGACATCATGGCCGCGCAGGCGCGCCTCGACGCGAAGCGTCTCGCCGAGCACAAGGCCGCCACGGCCGCGTACGGCCCGGCCGGCACCCCGGCAGTGGAATCGGGCACGGCCGCGAAGCCGTCGCTGTAAGCACGAACGGCGCCGTGTGCATGCCCGTGGTCCGGGCATGCGCGCGGTGCGCGCGAGTCAATCGTTCCGGGGAATCGACCCGCGACGCAGGCCATGACGCCACCCATCACGCCGCCTGCTGCGGGCTCCGGTCGAGCGCCATCAGCATCTCAACGTCGCGCGCGATCATGCCCGGCACTTCCGCGCGCAGCATCTCTACCCAGGTCCGCACCTTCGCGTCGATGAAGCGGCGCGACGGATACAGCGCATAGACGTTCATCTTCTGCAGGATATGGTTCGGCAGCACGCGCACGAGCGAACCGTCGCGCAGCGCGTCGATCGCCGAATACAGCGGCAGCATCCCGATGCCGATGCCGTCGCGGATCGCGAGCGCGAGCGACTCGGCGGTGTTGGTCTGCACCGGCCCCGTGACGTGGATCTGTTCGACGCCGCCCGGCCCTTCGAGCAGCCATTCGTGCGTCGGGAACGCCGGCGTGCACAGGGTCAGGCACGCGTGCGCGCCGAGGTCCTGCGGCCGGGCCGGCGCGCCGTGCAGGCGTGCGTATTCTGGCGACGCGCACAGGATGCTGAACGTCGAGCCGAGCAGGTGCGACACGAGTTCCGAATCGGGCAGCGACGACGCGGTCACGACCGCCATGTCGCTCGTGCCGTCGAACAGGTCCGGCATCCGCTGCGACAGCGACAGCTCGATCGACACGTCGGGAAACTGCGCGTGATAGCGCGTGAGCGCGGGCAGCACGTAGTGATGGCCGACGCTCGCGAAGCTGTGCATGCGCAGCACGCCGGCCGACCGCTCGTGCGCGCAGCTCGCTTCCTCTTCCGCGCGATCGACGTCGGCGAGGATCTGCCGGCAGCGCCGCAGATAGCTTTCGCCGGCGGAGGTCAGCGCGAGACGGCGCGTCGAGCGGTTCATCAGGCGGGTGCGCAGCCGCGCCTCGAGCTCCGACACCGCGCGCGACATCGCGCCCGTCGTCGAATTCAGCGATTGCGCGGCGGCGGTGAAACTGCCCGTCTCGACGACGCGCGTGAACACCCGCATGTTTTGAAGCGTATCCATTACCGTGAACCCGTGAAGCCCCTGTGTAGGAGCGCTATTTTCCTCCACGGAATGCGATGCATTGTTACGCCGCCTGCAACTATCGTTTCCCCGGAGCTGCGTTAATGTGCGCGCGCCGCGCTCCTACAATCGGCGCCTCACCAGTCGAACGGGCGCGTTCGGCCAGGCCCGGGCGTCCCGCCTGGCGCGGGCCGCGCCCTCTCTTGCCATGAAGCCACAACCTGCGATCGAGCCCCCTTCCGTCGGTATCCAGCGATGGGGACGACGGCTCGATCCGCTCGGCAAGACGGCGCGCGACTGGGCCGCGAGCGACGGGCTGATCTGGCTGCACCTCGCGAAAACCGTGTTCGCGGCGCTGCTCGCGATGGGCATCGCGATGCGGCTCGAGATGTCGCAGCCGCGCACCGCGATGACGACGGTGTTCGTGCTGATGCAGCCGCTGTCCGGGATGGTGTTCGCCAAAAGCTTCTACCGGGTGCTCGGCACGGCGGCCGGCCTCGTCGCCGCGCTGGCGCTCGGCGGCCTGTTCGCGCAGCAGCCCGAGCTCTACATGGCCGGCATCACGCTGTGGGTGGGCGGCTGCATCGCGCTCGCGGTGCGCAACCGCCACTTCCGCTGGTACGGCTTCGTGCTGGCCGGCTACACGGCCGCGCTGATCGGGCTGCCCGCGGTGATGACTCCGCAGACGCTGTTCCAGTCCGCGCTGACGCGCGCCGCCGAGGTCGCGCTCGGCATCGTGTGCTCCGGCGTCGTCAGCGCGCTGGTGCTGCCGCTCAGCTCCGCGAAGGCGCTGATGCGATCGTTGAGCGCGCGCCACGCGAAGTTCGCCGCGTTCGCGGCCGGCGCGCTGGGCGGCGACGTCGAGCGCGGCGCGTTCGAACGCCAGTTCGCCGATTTCGTCGACGAGATCGTCGGCTTCGAGGCGAACCGCGCGTTCGCATCGTTCGAGGATCCGCACATCCGCGCCCGCAGCCGGCGCCTCGCGCGGCTGAACAGCGAATTCATGAACGCGTGCACGCGGCTGCATGCGCTGCACCAGCTCGTCAAGCGCCTGCGGGCGGGCCAAGCGGACGCCGTGCTCGCGGCGCTCGCGCCGCACGTCGACGCGCTCGCGCAACGGCTCGTCGCGCTGCGCGACGAACTGCGCCGCGGGCCCGCGCGCGCGACCGGCGCGCTACTGGACCTGCGCCGCTTCCATTCGGCGCTGCCGAAAGCCGCGCGGGCGTCGCGCCGCGACCTCGAGGACCATGCGGCCGGCGGCCTGCTCGACTACGACACCGCGATCGAGCTGATGTATCGCTTCGCGGGCGAGTTCATCGGCTATGCGGATACCTACGCGTCGCTCGACGAGGACGACCATGCGTTCGAGCGTTCCGTCACGCACTACGCGGTGAAGACCAACGGCTTCTTCGTCGGCTTCACGTTCCTGCGCACCGTGGTCGCGGTGGGCGCGACGAGCTGCTTCTGGATCGCGTCGGAATGGCCGAGCGGCGCGCTCGCCGTGATCGGCGCCGCGATTGCGTGCGCGCTCAGCTCGACGTCGCCGCGCGCGCCGAAATTCGTCGCGCAGATGGCCGTCGGCGCGGGGTTCGCGACGCTCGTCGGCTATCTGTTCCTGTGCTACGTGTATCCGAACATCGACGGATTCCCGCTGCTGTGCGCGGTGCTCGCGCCGGTGCTCGGCTTCGGCGCGTTCCTCGCGATGCGGCCGGGCATGTCCGGCTACGGGATCGGCTTCGCGGTGTTCTTCTGCCTGCTCGCGGGCCCCGACAACGTGATCGCGTATACGCCCGAGGTGCTGATCAACAACGGCTTCGCGGTCGTCGTCGCGATGCTCGCGTGTGCCCTCGTGTTCGCGGTGGTGTTTCCAACCCACATGCCCTGGCTGACCGGACGCATCGCGCACGACCTGCGCCGCCAGGTGACGCTCGCGTGCGAAGGCGCGCCCGACGGGCTCGCGCAGCGCTTCCAGTCGAGCACGCACGACCTGATGGCGCAGCTGCGCACGCTGCTGGTCAGGCGCACGCGCCAGCATCGCGACGCGCTGCGCTGGATGCTCGCGACGCTCGAGGTCGGCCACGCGGTGATCGACCTGCGCGACGAGGTGCGCGCGTTCGCCGCATCGAAGCCGCCGCAGGCGCTGCGCTGGACCGCGTCGATCGAGCCCGTGCTCGACACGCTGCCGCGCTTCTTCGACGACCCGACGCCCGCCCATCACGTGCGCACGCTGAAATCCGTGAACCTCGCGATCCGCACCGCGCAGCATGTGCTGATCGCATGGCATGCGGTGCCGGAAGAGCGCCGCCGCATGCAGCGCATCGTCGGCTGCCTGCACTTCGTGCGCAGCGCGCTGCTCGACAAGGATGCGCCGTTCAACCGGCATCGCCGTTGAACGCGCGAGCGCGGCATCCTTGTTCGGAATGCAAATAAGCTCTCCCGGCACGGTGATTAATCTCCAGGCAGTGCGAGCCTATAGTTGGGTCACTGCCAGCGAGACTGGCCCTCACCCAGGAGAAACCGAAATGAAGCCGCTGCACCTCGCCCTCGTTGCCCTGTCGCTCACCGCCGCTGTCGCGCACGCGCAGCCGGCGCCGGCCGAGCAGGCGCCGCAACAGGCGAACCGCGCCGAAGCCGTGCAGGCCGCCGGCCGCGTCGACCACGCGCAATCGAAGAAGGACGACCCGAACGCCTGCGTCGGCCCGGTCAGCTTCTGCAACGTCTACTTCGGCAGCTGAGCATGACGCCGCGTCGCGACGGCCTTGCCCGCAGTGCCCGCATCGGGTGCGCGGGCGCGCGCCGGGGCGCCCGCTCACCCGAGCATCACCTTCGCTCCCTTCGCTCGCGCCGCTTCGCCTGAACCGGCGCGCACGGCGTTTACGTCCCCCGCCCCGGCCGCCAGCCGACCTCGCGCAACGCATCCAGCAAGCGCGCCCCGCCCAGCCCTTCCACCCGCACGCCGCGCGATTCGACGTCGCCGCCCGCGACGAGCGCATTCACGATCGCTTCCTCCACCGCTTCCGCCGCCGCGACGAACAGCGCGGAAAGATGATCGTTGTTGACCATCTTCACGCTCGTCGTCGGTGCGCCCTTGCGTCCGTAGTCCGCCGCCGGCAGCCCGTGATTGCCGGTCGCGAACGCCAGGAAGATGTCGCCGCTCGAATCCTCGGTGCCGCCGCCGACGCGCGCGAGCCCGACGCTCGCACGCTGCGCGAGGCGCGTGCACTGATGCGGCAGCAGCGGCGCGTCGGTCGCGAGCGTGACGACGATCGAGCCCATGCCCGGCTCGCCCCGCGCGGCCGGCGCACGGAACGGCGAATGCGCGTGCCCGAGCACCTCGCCGACCGGATAGCCGGCCACGCGCAGCATGTCGCGCACGCCGTGGTTCGCCTGCACGAGCGCGCCGACCGTCCAGCCGCCCGCGTCCGCGCCCAGCACGCGCGACGCGGTGCCGATGCCGCCCTTGAACTCGTGGCAGATCATCCCCGTGCCGCCGCCGACGCCGCCTTCGGCGACCGGCCCCGAGCGCGCGGCGGCCTGCGCCTGCTGCACATGCGACGCCGTCACGTGCTGCCCCCAGATGTCGTTCAGCAGGCCGTCGAAGGTTTCCATCACGACCGGCATGCACCAGTACACGCGATCGCGCGCGGCATCGCGTTCGGCCGCGACCAGCGCGTCGCGCACGACGCCGACGCTGTGCGTGTTGGTGGTCGCGATCGGCGTGGTCAGCAGGCCGGCTTCGCGAATCCATTCGAGGCCCGTCGCGTCGCCGTTGCCGTTCAGCACGTGCACGCCGGCGAAGCACGGATCGTCGTGCGCGATGCCCGCGCGCGGCTCGATCACCGTCACGCCGGTGCGGATCGACGCGTCGCCGGCGTCGACGTTCAGCGTGCAGTGCCCGACCCGCACGCCCACGACGTCGGTGATCGCGTTGAAGCGGCCCGGCGTGCCGAGCCCGATGCGGATGCCGAGATCCCTCGTGCGCATGATGCAAATCCTCCAGTAAGTAGTTCGTTCGATGGTCGGTCAGAGTGCGCGGAACGCGTCGCTGTGACGCGCCCACTTCACGTACATCGCGAGCGCGGCGACGAACAGCCCCGCGATGATGATCAGGTCGGTCGGCCTGGCCGACGACGACAACGTCGTATAGAGCGTATACGCGGCGCCGGCCACCGCGACGAGCGGCGTCACGGGCCACAGCGGCATCCGGTAATGATGCGCCACGTCGCGGCGCACGAAGCGGCTCGCGAGCGCGGCGAGGCCGACGACGAGATAGACGAGCAGCAGCAGGTCGACCGTGAACGCGGTCAGCTCGTCGAGGCTCGACACGAACACGAGCCCGGCGGACGGCACCGCGAGCGCGAGCGTCGCGAGCCACGGCGACTGCAGGCGCGGGTGGATCGACGAGAACGCGCGATTGCACGCGCGCGGCCACAACGCATGGCGGCCGCTGCTGTACAGCAGGCGCCCCATCGTGATCACGATCGCGATGATCGCGTTGAACACCGACAGGAAGATCCCGCCGCTCACCACGCGCGACACGGCCGGATTGCTGAGCGCACCGACCACGTAGCCGATCGGATCGGCGCTCTTCGTCAGCTCGGTCAGCGACGGCGCGCCGAGCACGATCGCGGTGAGCGGCACGAGCTCGACGACGAGGATCACCAGCAGCGAATAGATGACCGTCTTCGCGACGTTGCGGTTGCCGCCGCGCAGGTCTTCCGCGAGGAACACCGCGGAGCCGAAGCCGTTGTAGCAGAAGATCGCGGTGCCGATCGCCGGCACGATCGCGGCGGCCGCGGCCGGTATCAACACGCCGCCGCTCGCGACGACCGGATGAAGCAGCGCGTCGGCGCCGCGATGCGGCGCGCCGAAGCCGAGCCCCGCGATCAGCATCAGCACGCCGATCTCGACGACCAGGAACGCGCCCGTGATCCACGCGTTGGTCTTGATGTTGAGCATGCCGAGCACGTAGCTGAGCAGCACGATCGTCAGCGCGACCGGCTGGTTGCCGAAGTGCGTGCCGAGCGCGTTGTTCAGGTACGGCGCGGCGCCGCTCGCGAGCACCGCCGGAATGAACACGCTGACGGACAGCACCGCGATGAAGGTCAGGTAGCCGGGCAGCGTGCCGAACACGCGCTTGGCCATCACGTACTCGCCGCCCGCGCTGCGGTGCGCGGCGCTGAGCTCCGCATAGCAGAGCGCGAACGCGAACGCGAGCACGCCGCCGAGCAGAAACGACAGCACCGCGCCGCTGCCCGCCTGCTGGATCGCGAACGGCGCGATCACGAAGATCGAGCTCGCGGGCGTCACGCCCGACACGGTGATCATCACCACGTCGCGCACGCCGAGCGTCTGCGCGAGCGCGTGCGGCGCCTCCTCTGCTGCAGGCGCCGCTTGCATCGCGCCCGTCGATTCCGACATCATCGCCATCTTGCTCTCCTATGCTGCGTTTTTTTGAACGCCCATACTCGGGGCCACCTGATTGCGTGGCAGTCTAGGAAGCCAATTTCGGCGCCGCTATTCCCCCTTCGTGTTACGCCCTTCCGGTGGTGGTATGGATCGACTGTTTTCGGAAATCGCGATGCACCAGGCGCTCGGCCGCGCGATCGACCATCTCGGCCAGCCGCGGTTCTGGCGCTTCCTGGTGCTGCTGCTCAACGAGATGGTGCCGTTCGACAACGCGCTCGCGACCGCGATCGGCCGCGACGGCGTGCCGGTCGTGCTCGACGAGTACGACACCGGCGGCACGGATGCGCCGTCGCCGGTGCCGCTGTACCTGAACGGGCTCTATCTGCTCGACCCGTTTCTGCAGGCCGCGCACGACGGGCTCGCGGACGGCTGTTACCGGCTCGAGGAAGTCGCGCCGGACCTGTTCCGGCAGAGCGAGTATTTCCAGAGCTATTTCCGCGATGCGGTGGGCGAGGACGAGATCCAGATCCTGTTGCGGCCGCAGCAGGGCCTGCTGCTGTCGCTGTCGCTCGGGGCCGCGGCACGCTTCGACGTCGAGCCGCTCGGCAAGCTGACGGCCGCGCTGCCGTGGGTACTGGCGACGGTGCGCCAGCATTGGCGGCTGGCAGGCGACGCCGCGCGCGCGGCGCCCGACAGCGATCTCGGCGCGCGCGTCGAGCAGGCGCTCGCGCGGTTCGGCGCGGATCTGCTGACCGATCGCGAGATGTCGATCGCGCGGATGGTGCTGCGCGGCAATTCGTCGAAGGCGATCGCCGACAAGCTGGCGATTTCGCCGGAAACCGTGAAGGTGCACCGGCGGCATCTGTATACGAAGCTCGGGATTTCGTCGCAGCCGGAATTGTTTTCGCGGTTCATCCAGGCGCTGGGGCGCGACGAGACGCCGTGATCAGGCCGGCGGCCGCCGCAATCCCGAGATGCAACGCCCGATCGGGCCGCAGCGTAACGTTCAACACCGGCTTCGGCGCGGCCATGCCCGCCGGCGCCGACAGCACGAAGCGCTGCAACACCATCGCCGCAATGACGGTCATCTCGGTCATCGCCAGATGCTGCCCGAGACACACGCGCGGCCCCGTGCCGAACGGCATGTAGGCGCCGCGCGGCACCGCCGGCGCACCGTCGGCGAAACGCTCCGGCCGGAATGCGTGCGGCTGCGGAAACCACCGCGCGTCGCGATGCATCAGCTGGATCGGCAGCATGAACAGCGTGCGGGCCGGCAATTGCCACCCGCCCAGCGCAATCGGCCGCGACGCGCGCCGGCTGATCAGGATCGGCGCGGCCGGATACAGGCGCATCGTCTCCTCGAGCGTCTGCGTCAGGTAGCGCAGCGCGGGCCGCGTCTGCGTCGTCGGCGCGCGGCCGCCCAGCACCCGCGCCACCTCGTCGCGCGCGGCGTCCTGCGCCGCCGGATTCGACGCCATGCACCACGTCCACCACGTGAGCGTCGCCGCGGTCGTCTCGTGCCCGGCCAGGAACGCCGTCATGCATTCGTCGTGCACCGCCTGCAGCGGCCAGGTGCGCGCGTCGTCCCGGTGCAGCCGCAACAGGCGGGACAGCAGGTCGTCCGGCCAGGCGCTGTCCGGCTTGTCGAGGCGCGCGCGCAGTTGCCGGTCGATCAGCGCGTTCAGCACCGCCTGCGCCCGCGCCTTGGCCCGCTTCCACGGCATCCAGTCCGGCGCGATCGCCGGCTGGTAGAACGCCGCGTTGGCCGCCGCGCTCACCGTGCGCACGGCCTGCTCGGCCGCGCGCGCATCGTCGCCGATCACGTCGGAGAACATCGTGCGCACGATCACGTCCATCGCGAGCGACGTCAGCGCGCTTTCGATCGGCCAGTGCGGATCGTGCGCGGGCCACTGCGCGAGCGCATGGCCGGCCGTCGACGCGATCGTCGGCGCGAACGACTGCACCGGCTTCGGCATGAAACCCGGTTGCAGCGCATGCCGCTTGCCGCGCCACGCGTCGCCCTCGGCGATCAGCACGCTGTGCCCGTGGACCTGCGAGAACACGCGGATGCCGCGCTCCCAGCGGGCCACCGCATCGTGATGCGTCACGAGCAGTTCGCGAACGAGCTGCGGATCGGTGACCGCCACCGCATGCTCGGGCCACATGCGCAGATGCACGACGTCGCCGAACGCCTGTTGCCAGCCGCCGAGCGCGCCGAGCAGGTCGCGCGACATGGCGCGCAGCAAACCCCAACCCGTCAGGCCGGCGCGCGGCCCCGGCGGCCACACGCCGGGCGGGTGAAGCGCGGGCGCGGGCATCGGCGCCCCCGCATGGAATGGACATTGAGAGGAGGATCGCGTGTTCATGCGGCGCATTGTCCGCACGCCCGGGGCACGCGTCTTGAACGCAAACGACATCGACAGCCAATGGGCCCGCACCTATACTCCGCCGTCATGTCCTCCGCTTCGCTCACGACGTTGCCGACGTGTCCCGACCCGCTGGCGCGCGCACCGCGCGCGACGCATCGCGGGCAGCCCCCTCACGCGCGGCTGTATCCCGCGCCGCCCGCGCTGCAAGGTGCGCTCGTCGCGAGCGTCTGCCGCGATACGCGCGGCTTCACGCTGAACGACGCGCAGCGCCTGACGCATTGCCCGGCCACGCCGCTCGTGTCGCTGTCCTGGTATCGAAACCTCGATACGGGGCTCGTGGAGCGAACCGCGCACGGCCCGCGCTGGCAGCCGTTCGACGCGCCGGTCATGCTGTCGGGCAGCCAGTCCGCCCCGCTCACGAGCTGGGCGCCGACGACGGGAAGCGGCGGCATGGCCTGCTTCACCGCCGACGCGGCGCGCGCGTTGTTCGGCGTCGATCTCGCCGCGATCCACGACCGCTTCGTCGATGCGCACGCGCTGCTCGGCGACGCATGGCGCCCGCTGCTGGATGCGTTGTCCGACGCCGACGACGATACGGCCGTGCGGGACGCGCTCGCGCATCATCTCGCGCCGCGCTGGCGCGCGCTTCAGCGTCAAGGCGACGGCTCGGCCCTCGCGTCGCTGCGCGACGCCGGCCGCCACTGGGTCGGCCGCCTCGCATGGCAGGCGCGCGAATGGGGGCGCACGCACAGCCCGCGCCAGGTCGAGCGCCGCATCAAGTCATGGAGCGGCCGGTCGTTGCGCGACTGGCAGGCGCTCGTGCGCGCCGAAAGCCTGTTCTTCGCCGCGCGCGAGCGCTACGAAACCGGCATGCCGTTCGACTGGGCCGGCCTCGCGCACGACGAAGGGTTCGCCGACCAGGCGCACCTGAGCCGCGTGGCCAAGCGCATCACCGGCTTCGCGCCGACCGAATTCGCGCAACGCTTCGCCGACGATGAATCGTTCTGGCTTTACCGGCTGTGGGTGTGAAGGATCGGCGAGCGCCCCGCTACTTCCATTTCTCGCCGAGTTGCGCGAGCCCGGCTTTGCGGAGATCGTCCGGCAGCATCGCCACACGAAACTCGCAGTCGGCGTTGAACATCAGGAACCACGGCTCCGCGAGCGCCGGGATCCGCGACGGGTCGTTCAGGTCGACGATCACGACCGCGCCGCGCGCGCCGTTCTGCTCGGTGAAATACACGGCCTCCGGCTTGATCTCGTCGAGTATTCGCGCGACCACGTCGCCGACGGTGCCGTCGCGCACCAGCGTGTTGAACGGCTCGTGTGGGATTCGTATGTTGAGAAGCATGCGCATGGTCATCCTCCTTGGGCTGCGCCCCGCATGGGCCCTTCAAGGATAGGTGCTGCGCCCTGCCGCGCCAGTGCGGCGGAACCCGGCCCGCTCAACGCACCTTCGGCACCCACGCGCCATGGAATCCCGCCGGCACGCGCCTCGGCAGGTGCACCGTCGCCACCGGCCCGCGCTCGATGCAGCGTGCGTCGAGCACGACGAGATCGCTGGTGTCGGTCGCGTGCCGATACACCCAGGTCAGCACCCAGCCGTCATCCTCCCCGGCCGCGCCGGCGCGCGCGACGAACACGGGCTCGCTGTTCTGGTCGCCTGCCGGCACTGCGTAGCGCGCGATCGTTCCTTGCCGCAGATCGTAACGAACCACGCCGCGCATCTCGGCATTCGACGGCTGTTCCACCGCATAGCAATACCGGTATGCGCGCCCCGTCCATGCGTCGTTGATCCGCGGCAGTTCGACGCCCGCATCGCCGAGCGGCGCTTCCTCGACCGTCCCGTCGGCGGGATCGATCACGTAACGCCACAGCACCGCCAGCGGGTTGTCGTCGAACGTCCCGCGCCGCTCGCCCGGCCGCAGGAACCACGGGTAGCGGACCACGTCCAGCACGATGGCGCCGTCGTCGCAGTCGTAGGCGTTCGCCACGTGCTGGATGAAGCACGGCGCGATGTCGAACCAGCGCGGCGCGCCGCCGTGGCGCGGCAGCACCCCGATCCGCGCGCGACGATCGTCGTGCCAGCGCAGCGGCATCCGATAGCCGTCGGCGAGCATCGAGAAGTCGTATCCGACGTTGAGGTCGAACAGGAGGCTGCGGGTCGCGGTGATCGCCATGTCGTGCATCATCGACGGCGCCGGCAGGTCGAGCTCGACGTCGACGGTCTGCACGCCCTGTGCGTCGAGCACGCCGTAACGCAGCCATGGCGCCTGCCAATCCGCACAAAACAGCATCAGTTCGCCGGTGCGCGGATCGACCTTCGGATGCGCGGTCATGCCGCCGCCGAGCCCCGCGTGCCGACGTGGACGATCGAACCCGTCGAGCGCGCCGACGATCGCGAGCGGCGCGCCGCCTTCGGCCAGCGCCAGCACCTCCCCCGCGTGCAGCAGCACGTTCACGTTTGGATTGGTGTCGGGCAGCGATGCCGCGCGCGCCGGCGCATATACGTCCGCCCAGCGCCGCGTGCGCGCCCAGCGGTTCCGGTAGCCCGTCACGCGGCCGTCCTCGAACGACAGCGCGTGCAGCATCGCGTCTTCGGGCCACCACGACAGCACGTCGTTGCCGGCAAAGCGGCCGCGCAACGGATTGGGGCCGTTGCGCAGCAGCATGCCGTTCAGCTCGCGCGGCAGGCTTCCGGTGACGCGCAGGTCGACGAGATCGGCCTCGTCCGCGACCGGCGCGATCGCGCCGCTGTTCAGGTCGAACGTCGTCATGCCGTCAGGCTCCGGAGGACGATTCGGCCGCCGGCATCGGCGGAATCTCGCCGAGCGCGAGTGCGAGCGCATGGTCGCGAACGTCGCCGGGCCACGTCGCGATCAGCTCGCCCATGCGCGACCGGTCGCCCGCATACAGCGCGCGCACGGCTTCCTCGAAACCGGGCAGATTGCCCCCGATCGCCGACATGAAGTGATACGCGCGATCCCGCGCCGCGCGGCGCTGGTCTTCGGTCGCACGCGCGCGCCGCACTTCGTCGACGAGCTTGCGCAGCGCGACGGACGCGCCGCCCGGCTGCGCGCCGAGCCATTCCCAGTGGCGCGGCAGCAGCGTGACCTCGCGCGACACCACGCCGAGCTTCGGACGCCCGCGGCCGCGCGGCTCGTCGGCGCGCGCGTCGTCGTCCGCCTGCTCGGGCGCGGATTCGGCGGGCGGCGCGAAGCGGGCCAGGATGTCGGCGTCCGAGCCGCGGGTGTCGATGTCGATCGAGCGCCCGGTGCTGTCGTCGAAGATCAGCACCGCGCCGGCGGCGTTGGCGTCGAGCGCGCGCCGGAGCGCGAGCGCCACCGTCGACAGCGGCCCGGTGGCCAGCCGCCGGTGGCCTTCGAACGCCGTGTAGGAACTGGAAATCATGCGGGTCTCTCCATCAGTGAAGAATGCGATGACCGCATTTATACCCGGGTGTAAATGGCGCGTCAATATTATCCGGGTATAAATCGAATTGCCCGATCCCTGCCGCGCAGGCATGATGTGGCCCGAACCGACAGGCTTGCGCGCCGTGCCGCCACGGGCGCAGGCCTCGCGGGCGGATCGAGCGCAGCCCGATCCCCCTTGATCATCGATGCGGCGCGCACGCGCCGCGATCGATCCATCCGGCTGCCATGCCCGCTTGCCCATGTCCTTACGCGCATTCAGAACGCTGGTCGCCATCGCCCGCTACGGCACCTTCGCCCGGGCCGGTGAAGCCATCGGGCTCACGCAGTCGGCGGTGAGCCTGCAGGTCAAGACGCTCGAAAGCGAATTCAGCGTGCAACTGTTCGACCGGTCGCGCCGGCAGCCCGCGCTGACCGAAGCAGGCCGCATCCTGCTCGCGCAGGCCGAGCAGGTGCTCGCGATGGTCGACCGGATTCCCGATGCGCTCAGCGACGAAAAGAAGCTGGTCGGCCGCTTGCGAATCGGCGCGATCCAGACCGCGCTCGCCGGCCCGCTGCCCGACGCGCTGCTCGCGTTGCGCGATGCGCATCCGTCGTTGCGCGTGCACGTTTGCGCGGGGATGTCGGCGGAGCTCGCGCAGCGCGTCGCGGCCGGCGAGCTCGACGCCGCGATCACGACCCGGCCCGTGAAGCCGCATCCGGCCGAACTGACCTGGACCACGCTCTACGAGGATCGCTTCTGGCTGCTCGCGCCGCCGCAGTACGCGGAACGCGATGCCGGCACGCTGCTGGCGGAACTGCCGTTCATCCGCTTCGACGCGCAGGCGTGGGCCGGCCGGATGATTGCCGCCGAGCTGCGGCGCCTCGGCGTGCGGGTGCGCGAGGAGATGGTGCTGGACAGCACGGAGACGATCGTCCGCATGGTCGCGCGCGGCCTCGGCGCGGCGATCGTCGCGCTGTCCGATTCGACGCTCGCCCGCCTGCCGCCAGTGGCCCGCTTGCCGTTCGGCGAGCCGCAGATGGGCCGCGCCGTCGTGCTGCTCGAACACCAGTCGCGCCCGGCCGAGCGTTTCGCGCGCGCGCTCGCCACGGAAGTGATCGCGTCATCGATGAGAATTTCTCATTGAACGTACGATAATTAACAATTATTCCTGTTGACATGGCGTGTTAACTTGGCGGCGTCGTCACTCGTTCGATCGCTCGCCGTCATGCCGCTCACCCGTCTCTTTTCCCTATGGCCCTGCCGCCGGGCCGCGTCGCTTTCCCGCGCGGCCGGCCCGCGCGCACGGCGATGATCCCGGCCATCCTGCTCGCGCTGGCGCCGGTCGCGCTGCTGGTCGCGCTCGGCCACGGGCTCAGGCGCTCGGGCTTCGTCGCCGACGCGTTCTGGCCGCAGGCCGAACGGCTTTGCTATTACGTGCTGCTGCCCGCGCTGTTCGCGCACGGGCTCGCGGGCGCCCGGCTGCAATCGCTGGCCGTGCTGCCGCTCGCGGGCACGCTGGTGGGCGCCACCGTCGCCGCCGCCGCGGTGCTGGTGCTGGCGCGCCCGTTCGTGCGCGTGGACGGCGCCGGCTTCACGTCGGTGTTCCAGGGCGCGGTGCGCTTCAACAACTATGTCGGCACGTCGCTCGCGGCCGGCCTGTTCGGCGCCGGCGGCATCGCGCTGTCGGCCGTGTGCGTGGCCGCGATCGTGCCGACCGTCAACCTGATGTGCGTGCTGGTATTCGCCCGCTACGGCGCGACGCGGCTGGGCGCCGCCGCGCTCATGCGCCAGATCGTGTCGAATCCGCTGGTGGTCGCGTGCGCGCTCGGCATTGCGATGCAGGCCGGCGGCGTGACGTTCCCGGCTGCCGTCGAACCGGCCGTGCGCGCGCTCGGCGCCGCATCGATGCCGCTCGGGCTGCTGTGCGTCGGCGCCGCGCTGAAATTCGACGCCGCGCGCGCGTGGATGCAGCCGGTGTGCATCGCGTCGGCGTTCAAGTTCCTCGCGATGCCGCTGCTTACGATCGTCGCGGCACGCGCGTTCGGCCTGAGCGACGCCGCGCTGACGGTCGCGCTGCTGTTCCAGGCGCTGCCCACCTCGTCGGCGTCATACCTCATGGCGCGCCAGCTCGGCGGCGATGCGGCGCTGATGGCCGGCATCACCGCGTTCCAGACGCTGTTCGCGACGATCGCGATGCCGATCGTGATGACGATGCTCGTCGCGGCGCCGACGTTCCGTTGATGTTGCCCGGACCTTCCCCGACCCGCCTTCCCGCCTCACCCCGTTGCCGAATCCATGAATGCTCCCGCCATCCCGGCCGCCACGGCCAAAGCGCCGTCGTACACCGCGCTCTACGTCAAGCTCACGCTGGTCGCCCTGTTCTGGGGCGGCACCTTCATCGCGGGCCGCGTGCTCGCCGGTTCGCTGCCCGCGACGAGCGCCGCGACCGGACGTTTCGCGATTGCCGCCTTGCTGCTGGCGGGCCTGACCTGGAAACTCGAAGGCGGCCTGCCGAGGTTGAACCGCCGGCAGTTGCTGGCCACCTTCGCGCTCGGCGCGACCGGCATCTTTCTCTACAACATCAGCTTCTTCGCGGCGCTCGCGCGCATGCCGGCGGGGCGCACCGCGCTGTTCGTCGCGCTGAATCCGGTGGCGACCGCGCTGCTGCTGGCGATCGTGTTCCGCGAGCGGCTGTCGCCCGCCCGCTGGGCAGGCATCGCGCTGGCGCTGTTCGGCGCGCTGGTCGTGATCAGCCGCGGCGAGTTGCTCGCGGCCCTCACCGACCTGCGCAGCACCTTCGGCGACGGCGAGCGCGCGATGCTGTGCGCGGTCGCCAGCTGGGCCGCGTACACGGTGATCGGCCGCTATGCGCTCGAAGGGCTTTCGCCGCTCGCGTCGACCACGTGCGCGGCGCTGTGGGGGCTGGCGCTGCTGTGCGTGGCGAGCCTGTTCGACACGCACGCGAGCACGGGCTTTCACCCGACCTGGCAGGCGGCCGCCGCGATGGCCTACCTCGGCGCGATCGGCACGGTGGTCGCATTCGTCTGGTATTCGCAGGGCATCCGCGAACTGGGGCCGGCCCGCACCGCGGTGTTCACGAACCTGGTGCCGGTGTTCGGCGTGCTGCTGTCGATCTGCCTGCTCGGCGAAACGCTGATGCCGTCGATGGTGGCCGGCGGCGTGCTCGTGATTGCCGGCGTGATGCTGACGAATCGCGTCGGCCGCTGACGCGCGGCCGCGGTTCGCCCCACCGTTCGCACGTCACGCGCCGGCGGCCAGCGCGTCGAGATTCGCGACGAACCGCACCGTGCCGCCGCGCCGGCTCTCGTGGACGAACGCGCGCAACGCCTGGCTGCGCGCAAGCCAGCCGTCGATGTCGCCGACGATCGCCAGCCCGATCCCGTAGTTCGCGAACTTCTGCACGATGCCGCCCAGCACGCGGGTTTCGAGCCGGAAGAAGTCGGGATGCACGGCCTCGACGGGCGCGGCGACCCAGCTTGCCTCGTGGCTCCACGCGTCGCCGATCAGCGTGACCGCATCCGCTTCGCTCGCCAGCGCGATCGCGTGGCGCGGGCAGACGAGCACGCGGCGCTCGCCGAGGGTCAGCACGTCAGCAGACATCTTCGTTTCTCCGGGTTGTGTTGACGAAAGTGCGCGGCACGCTCAGCCGCGAAACGATTGCAGCAGGGTATCGAGTGTTTGAAGCAGCGCGGCGGTGTCGCCAAGCGACGCAATGATGACGATCTTGATCCGCCCCAGCTCGGGATCGAGGATCGCTTCGAGATGCACGGCGCTATCGCGCTGCGTGCGGCTGTTCAGCACGGCCTGCAGGCTGCGCGCCACGTATTGATGAAGCGCGGGGCCGGCATCGGGCACGTCGACGGCGGTGGTGACGCGCACGGGCGCCGGTTCGGGCGCCTCGCCGGCGAGGGCCGCGAGATCGGCGCGCCGGATGCGGTAGGCCTTGCCGACGCGGCTCGCGTTCAGCTTGCCGTCGCGGATGAAGCGAAGAATGGTTTTCGGGTGAACGCGCAGGATTCGCGCCGCTTCGTCGACCGTATGGAAATCGTCCAGCACGCCGATTGGCCCTCAGATTTGTTCCCTATTACTCCGCATCATAATTCATTCAAGGAGCAATAAGGAATATCTTCACCATGAGTCGGCTGATTCGACCGAACCCGCGCCGCTGCGAAGCGGCCCGGGCGCACCGGCGCGCACATTCACGCTCCCGCCAAAAACCGCCTATCGTGAAGGCAGCACGCCCGTGGCGAGCGGCCCGCTCCACCGTCGCTCGCGCGGCCGGCCGCGCGCCGCCGCATCACGGCATGTGCGGAACGCGATCCCGCCCGTCGCGATCGCCACCCGCGAAACCGCTGAAGAACAAGGAGGCAACCATGAAAACCGTGCGTCTCGCCAGTTCCGCCCTGCTCGCCGTCGCTTGTGCGTCGGCCCTTGCCCAGAACGCCATCACCAAGGTCGAAAACGGCGCGCTGGTCGCCGCGAACGGGATGACCGTCTACGCGTTCGACAAGGACAAGCCCAACGCCGGCACCAGCGCGTGCACGGGCCAGTGCGAAAGCTTCTGGCCGCCGTACAAAGCCAGCGCGAACGACGTGCCGGCCGGCCCGTACACGATCGTCAAGCGCGACGACGGCACGCAGCAATGGGCGTACAAGGGCCGGCCGCTGTATTTCTTCTCGAAGGACATGAAACAGGGCGACCGCAACGGCGACAACTTCAAGGACATGTGGCACGTGGTGGCGCCGTAAGCGCCAGCCCCCGGCAGCCCCGACGCAAAAAAAGCCTGGCCGGATCGCGCCGGCCAGGCTTTCATCGATCGTTCGCGTCACGCGCCGCCCGGGCAGGCGGCGCGCACGCTCCCGCGCCGCGTCAGCGGCTCGACGGGAAGCTGAACACCGTCCCCTCGCGCACGCCGGCCGACGGCCAGCGCTGCGTGATCGTCTTGCGCTTCGTGTAGAACCGCACCGCGTCGGGGCCGTACGCGTGCAGGTCGCCGAACAGCGAGCGCTTCCAGCCGCCGAACGAGTGATACGCGACCGGCACCGGCAGCGGCACGTTGATGCCGACCATGCCGATCTGGATGTTGTCGCTGAAGTAGCGTGCCGCCTCGCCGTCGCGCGTGAAGAGGCACGTGCCGTTGCCGTATTCGTGCGCGTCGATCAGCGCCATCGCTTCGTCGAGCGACTTCACGCGGATCACGCCCAGCACCGGCCCGAAGATCTCGTGCTGGTAGATCGGCATGCCGGGCTTCACGTCGTCGAACAGGCACGGGCCGAGGTAGTAGCCGCCGTCGTGCCCATCCACCTTCACGCCGCGGCCGTCCACCACCAGCTTCGCGCCGGCCGCGACGCCGGCCTCGACGAAACCCGTCACCTTGTCGAAATGCTGCTGCGTGACGAGCGGGCCCATGTCGACGCCCGCGCCGCTGCCCGGCCCGACCTTCATCTTCGCGATCTCGGCCTTCAGGCCCGCGACGACCTGGTCGCCCGTCTCGTCGCCGATCGCGACGACGAGCGGAATCGCCATGCAGCGCTCGCCGCACGAACCGTACGCAGCGCCCATCAGCGCGTTCACCGCGTTGTCGATGTCGGCGTCCGGCATCACGACCGCGAAATTCTTCGCGCCGCCGAGCGCCTGCACGCGCTTGCCGTGCGCACAGCCGGTCGAGTAGATGTATTCGGCGATCGGCGTCGAGCCGACGAAGCTCACCGCCTTCACGCGCGGGTCGGTCAGGATCGTGTCGACCGCTTCCTTGTCGCCGTTCACGACGTTCAGCACGCCCGGCGGCAGGCCCGCCTCGAGCGCCAGCTCGGCCATCCGCAGCGTCGACGACGGCGTGCGCTCCGACGGCTTCAGCACGAACGTGTTGCCGCACGCGACGGCCATCGGCCACATCCACAGCGGCACCATCACCGGGAAGTTGAACGGCGTGATGCCCGCGACGACGCCGAGCGACTGGAACTCGCTCCACGAGTCGATCGCCGGACCCACGTTCTTGCTGTGCTCGCCCTTCAGCAGCTCGGGCACGTAGGTCGCGTACTCGACGTTCTCGATGCCGCGCTGCAGCTCGCCCATCGCATCGGCGAGCACCTTGCCGTGCTCGGCCGTGATCAGCGCGCACAGCTCGTCCGCGTGTTCCTCGAGCAGCGTCTTGAAGCGGCTCATCACGCGCGCACGCTTCAGCGGCGGCGTGTTGCGCCACGCCGGGAACGCGGCCTGCGCGGACGCGATCGCGGCCTCGACGGTCGGCTTGTCGGCGAGCGCGACGCTCTTGTCCGATGCGCCGGTCGCCGGATCGAACACCGGCTGCACGCGGCTGCCGCCATCGACGCGCTTGCCGTCGATCAGGTGGCCGAGGGTGGAAGTGACGTTGCTATCGTGTTTCATCGTCGAGGCTCGTTCGTGAATTCGGTCAGTCGTTCGGCAGGCCGGCGGCGCGGCTCAGTCCACTTCGTTCAGCGCGTCGGACAGCGCGTTCACGAGGTTGTCGATCTCGCGCTTCTCGGAGATGAACGGCGGCGCGAGCTGGATCGTGTCGCCGCCGTAGCGCACGTAGAAGCCTTTCGCCCAGCAGCGCATCGCGATCTCGTAGGGGCGGCGCGCCGGCTCGCCGGGCAGCGCCGCGATCGTCAGGCCGGCGGCGAGCCCGCAGTTGCGGATGTCCGCGATATGGCGCTGGCCCTTCAGCCCGTGCACGGCCGCCTCGAAATGCGGCGCGAGTTCGCGCACGCGGCCGATCGCGTCCTCCTTCACGAGCAGGTCGAGCGCCGCGACGCCGGCCGCGCACGCGACCGGGTGCGCCGAGTACGTGTAGCCGTGCGGGAACTCGAGCATGTACTCGGGGCCGCCGGCGGCCATGAACGTGTCGTAGATGTCCTTCTTCGCGACCACGGCGCCGAGCGGCTGCGCGCCGTTGGTCACCTGCTTCGCGATGTTCAGGATGTCCGGCGTCACGCCGAACGCTTCCGCGCCCGTCAGCGCGCCGGCGCGGCCGAAGCCCGTGATGACCTCGTCGAAGATCAGCAGGATGTCGTGTGCGGTGCAGATCTCGCGCAGGCGCTGCAGATAGCCTTTCGGCGGCACGATGACGCCCGCCGAGCCCGCGAACGGCTCGACGATCACCGCCGCGATGTTCGACGCGTCGTGCAGCGCGATCAGGTCGAGCAGGCGGTCGGCCAGCTCGGCGCCGTGTTCCGGCATGCCGCGCGAGAACGCGTTCTGCGCGAGCTGCGTATGCGGCAGGAAATCGGCGTCGATGCCCTGGCCGAACAGCTTGCGGTTCGGCCCGATGCCGCCCACCGAGATGCCGCCGAAATTCACGCCGTGGTAGCCCTTCTCGCGGCCGATCAGGCGCGTCTTGGTGCCCTTGCCCTTCGCGCGCCAGTACGCGCGCGCCAGCTTCAGCGACGTGTCGGTCGCCTCCGAGCCCGAACTCGTGAAGAACACGTAGTCGAGGCCGGCCGGCGTCAGGTCCTTGATCCTGTTCGCGAGCTCGAACGACTTCGGGTGGCCGTACTGGAACGCCGGCGCGTAGTCGAGCTGCGCGACCTGGCGGCTCACCGCTTCGGTGATCTCGGTGCGGCCGTGGCCGAGGCCCGTGCACCAGAGGCCCGACAGGCCGTCGTAGATCTTGCGGCCTTCGGCATCCGTGTAATACGCGCCCTTGGCCGACACGATCATGCGCGGATCGGCCTTGAACTGGCGGTTGGCGGTAAACGGCATCCAGTGCGCGTCGAGCCACGCGGCATCGGTGCGCAGGGTCGTGTTGTCCTGTTGTGCAGCGGTGAGGGTGTCGGTCATATGTCGGTCGGCGCGGCGCGCCTCTCCTCCTGGGTAGATGTTGCGCATTGTCGGCACGCCAATTAGTCTTTTGAATATCGCAATATCAATGTTCACTTGCGCAACTATGCAAGCAAAGAAACCGAAGAGCCGCGCGCTGCTCGGCCAGCTCAGCGACATGGACCTGCGCCTCTTGCGGGTCTTCAAGGGCGTCGTGCAGTGCGGCGGGATGGCGGCGGCCGAGCTGGAGCTGAACATCGGCATCTCGACCATCAGCCGGCATGTGAAGGATCTCGAGACACGCCTCGGCCTCGTGCTGTGCCGGCGCGGCCGCGCGGGCTTCACGCTGACGCCCGAGGGCCAGACGGTCTACGAGGAGACGCTGCGCCTGCTCGCGTCGATGGAGGCGTTCCGCAGCCGGGTGGATGGCATCCACGACCGGATGGGCGGCGAGCTGCACGTCGCGGTGTTCGACAAGACCGCGACCAACCCGAACGCACGCCTCGGCGACGCGATCCGCCAGTTCGCCGACGAAGCGCCGGATGTCGCGCTGAACCTGCACGTCGCGTCGATCAACGAGGTCGAGCGCGGGATCATCGACGGCAGCTACCAGGTCGGGATCATCCCGGCGCACCGCAGCTCCGGCAGCCTCGTGTATGCCGAGCTGTTCGACGAGCGGATGCTGCTGTACTGCGGCCGCCAGCACCCGCTGTTCGATGCGCCGCACGGCAAGCTCACGTGGACGACGATCCGCCACCACGCGTTCGCGGGGCTCGGCTTTCATTCGCCGAACATGGAGCTGAGCCATCGCGCGAAGCTCACGCGCAGCGCGACCGCGTCCGACCAGGAGTCGATCGCGACGCTGATCCTGTCCGGGCGGTATCTCGGCTTTTTGCCGGATCATTACGCGGAGAGCTTCGAGAACAAGGGACTGATGCAGGCGGTTGCGCCGCACCGGTTCAACTACCGGTGCCGGTTCGTGAGCTTGTTGCGGCGCTCGCCGCGGCCTTCAAGGGCGGCGTTGTTGTTCCAGTCGTGCCTGGAAGCCGCGCATGCTGCCGGGCGGCAGAATGGCGCGGGCGCGTGACGGCGGCGGTCAATCCTTGCGCATGCAAAGGTTATCGCGTCAATTGTCGCGACAGCAGGCACAATACGTTCCGCCGATGACGCCGGCCGCACACGCGTTCGATACTCGAACATGATCGCTTCGTGCCGCCGGCGTCCGTTCTTCCGATGCCGTCATGAGCCACACGATTCCCGACCCTGCCGCCGCGCCCGCGCGCAGCCCGAACGCCCCCCGCTTCCTGCTGTTCCTGATCTGCCTGTTCGCGTCCGCCGGGCAGCTCGCGATCGACATCTACGTGCCCGCGCTGCCCGCGATGGCGCGCTACTTTGCCACGTCGCCGCAGGCGATCCAGTCGAGCGTATCCGGCTACATGGCCGCCTACGCATTCGGCCAGCTCGTGTTCGGGCCGATCGCCGACGCCTATGGCCGCAAACGCGTGCTGGCTTTCGGGCTGGTGGTCTATACGATCGGCTGCCTGCTGTCGCTCGGCGCGCAGAACCTGGAAACGTTTCTGCTGGCCCGCTGCCTGCAGGGCTTCGGCATCGCGACCACCAACCTGATGGCGAAGGCCATCATCACCGATTCGTTCACCGGCCAGGCGCTGTTGCATGCGTTCACCTACATGTCGATCGCATGGGGGCTCGCGCCGATCGTCGCGCCCGTGATCGGCGCCCATCTGCAGACGTGGTTCGGCTGGCAGGCGTGCCTCGTGTTCCTGCTCGTCTATTCGCTGCTGATGTGGGCAGTGCTGTGGCGCTATCGCGAGACCTTGCCACGGCCGGTGCGGCTCGAACCGCGCACGCTGATCGCGAACACGGGCAAGGTGCTGTCGAGCCCCGTGTTCCAGAGTTGCTTCCTCGCGCAGGGGCTGTGCTACAGCATCCTGCTCGTGTTCAACATCGTCGGGCCGTTCATGGTGCAGAACACGCTGCACAAGCCGCCGACCTATTTCGGCTATCTCGCGCTCGGCATCGGGATGATGTATTTCCTCGGCGGCCTGTCGAACCGCGTGCATGGCCCGCGCCTGCCGTCCCCGGAGCGTCGGCTGCACATCGGCGTGCGCGTGATGGCGGCCGCGGCGATCGCGATGCTCGTGCTCGCGCTGACGGTCGGCCTGCGGGTCTGGACGCTCGCCGCGCCGGTGCTCGTGATGGGCTTCTGCGCCGGTGCGATGTATCCGACGCTGATGGCCAAGGGCAATTCGCTGTTCCCGCACATCGCGGGCCTGACGAGCGCGATCCTCGGCTGTGCGCTGCTGCTCGTGTCGTCGGCGATGATGGGGCTCGCGGGCTTCGTGTCGGTGCATGTGCTGACGCCGCTCGCGGTGTTCTTCGTGATTCTTGCGGTCACGGTGGTCGTGATGGTGACGAAGCTGCTGCGGCATCTTGCGCAGCAGGAGCAGGCGGGTGGTGTAGCGGCGCGTGGGAACCGTGAGGCAGCGTGAGTTGCATGGGCGGCACTGGGGACGTATGTGCGCCCCGCTCTGCGATAATGCGCGCGCTTATTCAATAGTCGCGTCGGCCCCGAATGCGATCAACTGGCAGCCGCACGCGCACCGATGACCGTGCAGGGCGACAGGAACGCCATTGTCGAGAATCATGTCCGATCCTTCTATGATGGGGTTCACGCCGTGCCCTTCGATCGGACACGACACCAGATCGCCGCGACGGGCAGCTTTGCGCCCCATCACGTCCATCGTGTCGGAGCCCGTGATGATGGAGCCGCCGTGGGTGGTTGGGTCGCCGATGCATGCAATTGAAGTCACGGGTTTGCTCCGGGAAAATTCACATTTTTAGGCCACGTATTTCAGGTCTCAGCGAGTGGCTGTTGCGCTGATCTCGATGCTGCAGAGCACCGAATTTGCCGACGTCCGAAAGCAATGGGAATATCCACATTGTTGCGAGAGCGGCGCTTTCTTACCGAGGGTTTATCAATTTTCAGCCCGCTTCCGTCGGCGCTTAAAGCTCCGCGTACAACCTATTCCCACTCTGTATTCGAGCGAGACCTGTCAACGCATGCGCCCGAGGCCACTTCAAAGTCTCTCATTCCTGCTCTACGGCACAATACACGGAAGTACGAAAATCAGAACTGCCTTTTGACGTGCTGAGGAATACCCTAAACGTTCCAATTTTCTCGTCCAAGCCTTGGTCGAGATAGCCAGGGTTGTACTTGACCGAGCGCACATACGCAATCGAATCCCCTTGCGACGCATCATTGAATCGACTCACGAAAGGCCCCGCACGCTCGTATCCCGTCAGCGCCCGATCAAGTTTTGCCTTGACGTCTTCAATATTTCCCTTGACGTCGATCGCCAAGCTGGATCCGGCGGGATAAGCGTTTTTCAGCAACACGACCGACTCCACCGAGAAGCCCCATAGCGTCACCCCCGGCTTCACACCGAATATCACCTCTGCGCCGTCTGCGATAGCCTGCCCGGCCCCGACCACCTTGCGAAGCTGTTGCAACTTCGAAAGATCCGCGTTGCCATCGGGCTTATAGAATTTATCCGGCATGCTCGCAGTGCACAGTGTCTTGTCTGCCAGCCAACTCAGCTCTTCCGATTGCGCAACATTGAATACAAATAGCGCCGACAGACCAGCAATCATTGAAGCCACTCTTACTTTCATAAAAACCCCACAAATAAAATAATCAATCCCCGATGGAGATGCTCCATTCCAAGAAGAACTTGACCAGTTATCCTTGATACGCGACAGTTGCCCCGCCACATTGAAGCGATATCGCTTCCCATCTGAACTGCTCGACCTCGGTCAGATTAGCGGGACAAGAAATCTGCACCTGCATCCTTGATGTCTTCGTCGGAACTATCCAGAGCACGCTTCGCAAATTTAATCATCAACCCTCGATCCAACTCACAACACAACTCTAGCAAGCAGCAATATTCTTCATAACCCCCATTAACCAGCATCTCATCAACTTCCGCCTCGATATTTTCCATCACCCAATCGCGCGGCAGCCCAATATCAAATTTCTGCACTCTTCCGTGAAACCATTTACATAACTTGACATTGCGATCAGCTGCTTAAAAAAATGACTCCCCCTGACTCAGGATAGCTCGACACCAAATCGATGGCCACAGTCCTTTCCTCAGGCACGAAAAAGGCTCCCTGAACAAAGGCAACAGCAGATGGCTTTTTTACAAACCCATCTCTCAATTTCACGCATCTCTGAAAAGCCTCTTTAAGATCTTTCCACGATCCACTTTCTTTATCTTTCATAGCTACTTTTTCCCAGCCTTAATTCAAGAAAGATTTTTGAATTTCTCGACAAATGTCTATCCCGACATTCGCTTAGACGGACAAACTGTATGGTGAGTTGCGGCATGCGATCCGCCAACATCCTTGCCATCCGCAACAACCTCTATCCCATCTGGGAGTTCCGATCCAGCTGGAAGCTTGTGATAGGTGCCACTGATAGGTGCCTTCTTGACATCACCGAATGTCGACGCTCCTCCTTCAGTAGTCGGCCCCACCATTCCAGCTGCGTCGGCAATCAAGTCTGCGTTTTGTCCCGGTTTTGTGTTAACGCCCTGGATTCTAGGTTCGCGCGGACCACTGGCATTACCAAATGCATATAAGTCGCATGTTGTCTTAGCCAAGCCCAGCGGATCAATCCACCCGACCGGGTTCGGCGCGTACTGGAACGCGTTCAACCCTCCCGCCAACCCGATCGGGTCTTTCGATATGAATCGCCCCGAACTGGGATCGTAATACCGACACCGGTTGTAATGCAGCCCCGTCTAGTTGCCGCTACCCATGGCCTTACGGTCGCCAAAATCTCCCGCACCGACGCAGTTCACTCTCCGCGTCGGAGCGGTATGGCTTGTCGACCGACGTACTCTCGGGCCTTGCGGAGCAAGGCACTCCGACATTCCTAGGCATTTCGCACTAGCAGGCGTGCCGCGGAACCGTACCTGTATCAACGATGACCGCCGAGCGGCATTGCACACTGCCCGATTTCACGATGCGTATCTCCTGCCAACACGCGTTGCTTGACGCAGAGATCACTATCCGTTCAACTCCGGTAGAGGCAAACCTCTCCTCTCCAACACAAGCATTGCCTTATCTAAAAATTTCAATGGCAAGTTCGTCTTTGCCCCATAAAGATCGACAATTCCAACCTCCACCACACTATCAACCAAATTTTCAAACTCGCTCAAATCATCGCCGGACATCATAGACCTGAGACTCACCGGAATTGGATCGCCCCTCCCATTTAGATCAAGCAATGCTCCTTTTGCGTCCCATTCCGCCAAGCTTTTCCCGGAAGCTATCGAATCAAGATGATCCAATAGTTCGCTTATGGCTGGATGCGAAATCCCCATTAACTCACAGTAGCGCCGAAGACAGGAAGACGCGTAAAGCTGCTTATCTTCTGAAGAGCAGCCGGCTAATTTTACAAGAAGCTCATCCCTATTCATGATGACCACACCGTCGAACTAGATTCATATCTAATTTTCTAAGTAAAGGATTACACACAGAACACGGGACCTTGTCTATCCCATGAACTCCACTTGTACTATTTCTCCCGCGAACATTAGCAACAGAGATCGTTGCCCCGGTTAAATTAATACCTTTATTCCTAGCCCTGGATATTGCGTTCACTTCAGCGCATTGAGCATCAAATTCATTCGGTGGAATATCCTTTAACGCGCCCTGAACCTCGGGGTTAGTGATGCCCCCTTGATTGCGCCCAACTACAATACGCCCGTCTTTGGAAACAATCACTGCGACCGTGTTTGGCCGCTGTGACGCCGGCAAGCTTTGCGCCTTGTCCGCGAGCCTGCCTGCAAGTGTGCCACTCAGTCCCAAAGGATCAATCCACTGCACCGGGCTTACAGCGTACTGGTAGACATTTAGTCCGCCTTCAACCCCAATCGGGTCTTTGCTGACGTAGCGCCCCGACGTCGGATCGTAGTACCTGTGCCGGTTATAGTGCAGCCCCGTCTCGTCATCATGGTACTGCCCCTGGAACCGGATCGGATTCCCGGCTTCATGGCGTTCCGGCTGCGCCTGCCAGACGGTTTTCTCCCCGCCCCACGCCTTGTACCGCCCGAGCCACACCACCTTCCCCGACTCATCCAGCAGTTCCTGCGGCGTCCCCAGATGATCGTTCTGGTAAAACAGCGTCGCGTGCCGCGTCTTCGCCGGCACCTGTACGAACCGGCCATCCGTCCCCGTCGCGATGAACGCCGCTTCCACCAGCGTCTCGTCCAGCCGCGCCAGCGGCACGAATGTGCCGGGCTCATGCAGGTAGAGCGACGCCCCTTGCCACTGATGCCGCTCGCTGAGCGTATGCATGCGCTGCGCCACCGGCAGCGCGTCCTCATCGTCCGGATCCTCGCGCACGATCCGGACCGGGCGGTAGGCCAGCGGCTCGCGTTCGCCCGGCTGAAGCGGCGGCAGGTGGAAGCGCTCCTCCATCAACAGCACGTCGCCGTCCCACGCGAACACCGTCCGGTCAATGCTGCCGTCCGGCCGCCCGACCTCCTTCAGCGTGCGCCGCCCGAACGCGTCATAGGCGAAGCTCACCCGCAATTCAGGCCGCACCGTACCCGGGATGGACGTGGTGCCGTCCTGCGTCCGCTCGATCCGGTCGATCTCGTTCGCCGCCGGCGGTTTCGCGTAGCGATCGGCACGCTTGAGCCGGTTCGCCACATCGTATGCGTACAGCCACGTCACGCCGCCCGGCTCGGTCTTGCGGATCAGGTTGCCGTGCGCATCGTGCTCGTAGCGCGTGCGGTTCAACTCCTTCAGCACATTGCCCACGCACTTCGGCAGCGCCTTCTCCCACGCGTTCAGCCGGCCCGCTTCGTCCGCCATCCGCGTGCGCCGCGCGATCTGCTCGGGCGTCATCCGCTCGCCCGGGTGCGCGTCCTGCCACGCCCGATCCTGCGCGATGATCCGCTGGTGCCGCCGGCTCATCTCGTCGAGCGTTTCCTCGGTCGGGCGCGGCGTGATCTTCTCCGGATCGACCGGATTGCCCGCCGGATCGAACGCAAAGACTTCCTTCAGATCGGGCGTAACCGCCTTCAGCAACCGCCCCACCGGGTCGTACGTGTAATCGGTTGCCCCGCGCGCACGATCCTCGATGCGCGTCAGGCGTCCCGCCGCGTCGTACCGGTACTGCCGCGCGGCGAGCCAGTCCGT
>NZ_CADESW010000025.1 GCF_902830275.1 Burkholderia stagnalis
CCGCCGCGCTCCAGCACCGCGCGGATCACCGTTGCGCCCAGCTCCGGCGCCGCGATCTTCGCGAGAGCGCCGCCGAATTTGCCGACCGCGGTCCGCGCGGCCGATACGATCACTACGTCCGTCATTTCCCTTTCCTCCGGGCCGGCGCGACACGGCGCATCGCTCCCCGCCCTGTTAAAAATACTGCGGCGCTCCAGACAGCGTGCGCCGCTGTCAGTCTTTCGTCAATCGCGCTGCAACACGTACCGGCCGGGCGCCGGCTCGATCACCGGGAATTGCGCGGAGCCGGCCTGCGCGGGCGGCGCCACCTTGCGGCCGCCGTACTGGTCGAGCCACTCGGTCCAGGTCGGCCACCAGCTGCCGGGCTGCTCGGTCGCGCCGGCGAGCCAGTCGTCGGCGGCTCCGGGCAGGTCGTTGTCGTTGACCCAGAAGCTGCGCTTCTTCTTCGCCGGCGGATTGATCACACCCGCGATGTGGCCCGACGCGCCGAGCACGAACTTCAGCGGGCCCGTCAGGATCGACGTCGACGCGTAGGCCGTCTGCCACGGCACGATGTGATCCTCGCGCGAGCCGTAGATGAAGGTCGGCACGTCGATCCGCGACAGGTCGACCGCCTCGCCGCACACGGTGAGCGCGCCCGGCTCGCGCAGCCGGTTCTCGAGATAGGTATTGCGCAGGTACCACGCGTACATCGGGCCCGGCAGGTTGGTCGAATCGCTGTTCCAGTACAGCAGGTCGAACGGCGCCGGCGTGCGGCCCTTCAGGTAGTTGTCGACGACGTAGTTCCAGACGAGATCGTTCGGACGCAGAAACGAGAACGTGTTCGCGAACTCGACGCCGCGCATCAGCCCCGGCGGCGTGCCGCTCTTTCCGCCGATCGTCTGCTCGCGCATCTGTACGTGCGCCTCGTCGACGAACACGTCGACGACGCCCGTGTCGGAGAAATCGAGCATCGCGGTGAGCAGCGTCATCGACGCGGCCGGGTGCTCGCCGCGCGCGGCCAGCACCGCGAGCGCCGTGGAGAGCATCGTGCCGCCGACGCAGAAGCCCAGCGTGTTGATCTGCTCTCGGCCGCTCACCTGCTGCACCGCATCGATCGCGGCGAGCAGGCCTTCGTTCATGTAGTCGTCCCAGGTCTTGTGAGCGACCGATGCATCCGCGTTGCGCCACGACACGAGAAACACCTGGTGGCCGCACGACAGCGCATGCGCGACGAGCGAATTCTCGGGCTGCAGGTCGAGGATGTAGAACTTGTTGATGCACGGCGGCACGATCAGCAGCGGCCGCTCGAACACCGTCTCCGTCGTCGGCTTGTACTGGATCAGCTGGATCAGGTCGTTCTCGTAGACGACCGCGCCCTCGGTGCAGCCGAGGTTCTTGCCGACCACGAACTGCGATTCGTCGGTCTGCGAAATCTTGCCGCGCTGCAAGTCGCCCAGCAGGTTCATCATCCCCTGCCGCAGGCTTTCGCCCTGGGTCTCGAGGATCGACTTCTGCGCATCCGGGTTGAACGCGAGAAAGTTGCTCGGCGCGGCGGCGGCCGTCCATTGCTGCACCGCGAAACGGATCCGCTCGCGCGTCTTGGGATCGGTCTCGAGCGCGTCGGCGAGCTCCTGCAGGTAGCGCGCGTTGAGCAGGTACCACGCGGCCGTGAACGCGTGCGCGGGCGAAGCCTTCCACGCGTCGCCGCTGAAGCGGCGGTCCTTCAGCTCAGGCACCTCGAGCTTCGCGGCGCTCGCCTGCTGCATCAGCGTCACGCAATCGCGCGCATAGTCGGCCTGCAGCTTCTGCAGGCGCTCGGGCGGGATCGCGGCGGCCGGCAGCTTCAGGCCGGCGAACGGCGATGCCGCGCCGCCGAAATCGGTCATCGACGGCATCTGGAACGGAAACGACTTGGGGAACTGAAACGTCGCGAACGGATTCGTCGCGGCCGACGCGGTCGCGGCGCGCGCCGGATCCGCGAAGCCCCGCCACGCGCTCAACCACGCCTCGAACATCTGCTGCATCGGCTGCGCTGCTTGCTGGGCTGCCTGGGCGAATGCCTGCTGGCCCGCGAAAGTGTCCGCCTGTGCGGACGTCGACGAGTTTTTCGATGCTGTCATTACCTGCCTTACCGGTGATTCCTGAGCGTCAATCGTGGAAATCCTGCTCGCGGGCGCGGCGTGCCGGCCGTGCAAGCAGGGCCGTCATGCTCTGGAGAGGCGTCTCCAGATTCTGCCGCAGTGCGGTATTTTTATCATTATCGTTTTCCCCATGTGAAGCGTTGCGTCAAACCAGGATCACGACCGTCCATCAAGACGGAGATAATCCGCGCGCAACAGGCGGGACAAGGCTCCCGGCGAACACATCGACATTTTGATTCGCTTGACTTCACATTTTTTCATTCGGTTGCGCATACATCGGCATTCTGCCGTGCGAATAGCGAGATAACCCGATACTGCACAGCAGCATGCGATGCATGCGCGACGTCAGCCGGCCAGCCAGATCGCCGCCGCCATGCGGCCGGTTACGCGGTCGCGCCGGTACGAATAGAAGCGCGACGGCTCGGTGACCGTGCATGCGCCGCCACCGCTCACGCGCGACACGCCCGCGCGCGCGAGACGCAGCCGTGCAAGCGCGTGGAGATCGGCCAGATACTTGCCCGGCGCGCCTTCGATCGCGGCGAACGCGCGCCGTGTTTCATCATGCTCCGACTGCGGGGCCGTGTCGAGAAATGCGTCGCGCACGTCCGCGCCCACCTCGAACGCATCCGGACCAATCGCCGGCCCGAGGAACGCATGCAGGCTGTCGGCCGCACCGCCGGCGAGCGCCGCGACCTGCGTCGCGGTGTCCTCGACAATGCCGGCCGCGAGCCCGCGCCAGCCCGCATGCGCGGCGCCGACCGCGCGCCCCTGCGCATCGCACAGCAGCACGGGCAGGCAATCCGCGACCATCACGACGCACACCGCATTCGCGCGATCGGTCACGCTCGCGTCGGCCCGCACCGGCGCCGTGGAGTCGGGATCGGCCGCGATCACTTCGTCGGCGCGCACGATCCGCGCGCCGTGCACCTGCTCGAGCCACGCGGCGCGCGGCTGGCCCGCGAGCGCCAGCAACCGCGCACGGTTCTCGGCGACGTGCGCCGGATCGTCTCCGGTGTGCAGCCCGAGGTTCATCCCGCCCGGCTGCGCGGCGCCGTCCTGCCAGCGCCCGTACGGGCCCTCGCTGACACCGCCGGCGCGCGTCGTGACCAGCGCGCGCACGCGCGGCGACACCTGCCAGTCGGGCTGCACGCAGTCCTGCCACGTCAACGGCGCCAGGTTCGTCATCGCCACTCACTCCTCCTCGTCGTCCGGGTACGCCGCATCGTCTTCATACTCGCCGCCGAAATCATCGTCGTAATCGCCGTCCTCGTCGAATTCCGCATCGTCCTGCCCGAAGCCGAGCGCGCCGACGAGCGCGGTCATGTCGTCAGGCAGCGGGCAGCGCCACTGCATCGTCTTGCCGGTCACCGGATGCACGAGGCCGAGCCGCCACGCGTGCAGCGCCTGGCGCGCGAACCCGTCCGGCAGCGGCGTCACCGAGCGCTTGCCGCGCGCGCGCCCGTACACGGGATCGCCGAGCAGCGGATGGCCGACATGCGAGCAATGCACGCGGATCTGGTGGGTGCGGCCGGTTTCGAGATCGCATTGGATCGCAGATACCGGCTGACGTTGCCACACACATGTGTCAACCGTGCGGAAATGCGTGCGCGCCGGCTTGCCGGACGCACCGGTCACGACCGCCATGCGCGTGCGCTCGCGCGGATCGCGGCCGATCGGCGCGTCGATCGTGCCGTCCTCGGGCATGGTGCCCCAGACCAGCGCGAAATAGCGGCGCTTCACGGTGCGGGCCTGCAGCTGGCGGACCAGGTCGGTCTGCGCGGCGAGCGTGCGCGCGACCACCATCAGGCCCGAGGTTTCCTTGTCGAGCCGGTGGACGATCCCCGCGCGCGGCAGGCCGGCCGCCGCGTCGCCGTAACGGTGCAGCAGGCCGTTGAGGATCGTGCCGCTCCAGTTGCCGGCAGCCGGATGCACGACGAGGCCCGCCGGCTTGTTGATGACGACGAGCGCGTCGTCCTCGTAGACGATGTCGAGCGGCACCGGCTCCGGCGTGAACGCGAGCTGCTCCGGCAGCAGGTCGGGCACGAGCTCGATCGTCGCGCCGAGCGGCACCGGCTGGCGGATCTTCGCGGGCGCACCGTCGATGCGCACCCGCTGGGCGTCGATCCAGCTCTGCAGCCGGCTGCGCGAGAATTCGGGAAACAGCTGCGCGAGCGCCTTGTCGAGGCGCTCGCCGGCAAGCGATGCGGGAACTTCGACGACACGCGGCGCATCGTCGCCCGCGCGGGACGGCGCGACGGGCGACTGCAGCGCGTCGCCGGTGAGGTCGTCGTCGAGCGAATCGCCGGAAGCAGCGTCGGCGGGCCGATCGCTTGGGCTATAATCTTCGCGATTTGCCTTGCCCTGCCGGGCATTCTGCGAATTTGAACGGGTCATTTAGACTGGGTCACCAAGACTTGAAGCTAGGACATGCGAGCATGATGAATTCGACCAAACGCGCGGCACGAACCGTCGCCGCCCGGGCGACGGCGGTTGCAGCCGCGGCCCTCATCGCGGGTTGCCACGGCTTGCCGCAGAAGCAGGACGAGACCGCGACCTGGTCGAACAACAAATTATACTCAGAGGCTCAGGACGCCCTGTCCGGCGGCGACTGGGGCAAGTGCGCGAAATACTTCGAGGCGCTGCAGGGTCGCGACCCGTTCGGTCATTTCGCGCAGCAGGCACAGATCAACGTCGCGTACTGCAACTGGAAGGACAACGAAGCGGCCGCCGCCGATCAAGCCGTCGACCGCTTCATCCAGCTGCACCCCGATCATCCCGATATCGCGTACGCGTACTACCTGAAGGGCATGATCCACTTCAACGACGATCTCGGGCTGTTCGGCCGCTTCTCGGGCCAGGACATGAGCGAGCGCGATCCGCAGGCGCTGCGCGAATCGTACGACGCGTTCAAGGTCGTCGTCGACCGCTATCCGAAGAGCAAGTACGCGCCGGACGCAGCGGCCCGGATGCGCTACATCGTCAATGCGCTCGCGTCGCACGAAGTGCACGCGGCCGACTATTACTACCGTCGCGGCGCGTACGTTGCCGCGATCAACCGCGCGCAGCTCGCGATCAGGGATTACAAGGGTGCGCCGGCCATCGAGGACGCGCTGCACATCATGGTCCTGTCGTACGGCAAGCTGAACCAGCCGCAGCTCGCCGAGGACACGAAGCGCGTGCTCGCGGGCACGTTCCCGGACAGCCCGTACGTCACGGGCCACGCCCGCCCCGGTGCGAAGAAGTCGTGGTGGCAGTTCTGATTCGCTGCGCCGCGTAACGCGCGCGCAGCCACAAAAACCCGGCCTTGCAGCCGGGTTTTTTATTGCGTGGCGGATTCGCGCAAGCGGAAGCGCGAAACGGCTATATCCGCTTCGCGGCGCGATGCTCGGCGAAGAACTCCTCGACAACCTCGATCTCACGCGTGCGCTTGAACGGCGGCAGGCTCTGCCAGATCCGTCGCCCGTAGGGTTTGTCGACGAGGCGCGTGTCGCAGATCATCAGCACGCCGCGATCGGTTTCCGCGCGGATCAGCCGGCCCGCGCCCTGCTTCAGCGTGATCACCGCCTGCGGCAGCTGGTGCACGGCGAACGGGCTCAAGCCCTTCTTCGTCAGCGCATCGAGGCGCGCGGCCAGCACCGGATCGTCGGGCGGCGCGAACGGCAGCTTGTCGATCACGACGAGCGACAGTGCGTCGCCGCGCACGTCGACGCCTTCCCAGAAGCTCTGGCTGCCGACCAGGATCGCATTGCCGTAGGCGCGGAAACGATCGAGCAATTCCGTGCGGCTCGCATCGCCCTGCACGAGCAGCGGCGTATTCCAGCCACGCGATTCGATCACCTCGCGCAGCTTCGACGCGATCCGGTCGACCGCGCGCAGCGTCGTGCACAGCATGAACACCCCGCCGCCCGCCGCCGCAATGGCCGGCAGCGCGGCATCGAACACCGCGTCGGTGAACGCGGGCGACGACGGCTGCGGCAGGTTGCGCGGCACGTACAGCAGCCCTTGCGTCTGGTAGTCGAACGGGCTCGCGAGCGTCATCGAGCGCCGCGAGCTGAGCCCCATCTGTGCCGCGTAATGCGTGAAATCGCCGCGCACCGACAGCGTCGCCGACGTGAAGACCCACGCGCGCGGCACGCCCGCGCGCTGCTTCGCGAAGATCGGCGCGACCGACAGCGGCGTTTCGTGCAGCTGGACGGTATGCGAGAACACTTCGACCCAGCGCACCTTCTCGTTCGGATCGCCGTCGCCGGCCGCGGCCTCGGCCGCATCGGCCTTCGCGGCCTCCTGCGCCGCGCCAGGCGCGACCCAGCCGGCGAGCAGGTCCTGCAGCTCGCGCGCGCGGCGCAGGCACGCGCCGAGCGACTCCGCCCGTTCGGCCTGGCCGGCCAGCGCCGACGCGAGCGCATCGAGCGCGGCTTCCAGCGCGTCGAGCGCGCCGTACAGCGGATGGTCGTCGCCGAGCTGCGCGAGCGACATCCGCACGATCGTATCGTCCGCGAACGCGAGCCGCAGGTCCCGCGCCGCGCGCTCCAGCGCGCCGCCGAGCTTGACCCACTCGACCGCGTCGCGCGCGTGGCTCAGGCCTTCCGCGACCGTATCGCGCGCGAGCTCGAGAATCTGCGTCGTCGACAGCGTTTCGCCGAAGAACAGCGTCGCCGTCTCCGGCAGCTGGTGCGCTTCGTCGAAGATGATCGTGTTCGCGTTCGGCAGCAGCTCGGCCATGCCGGTGTCGCGCAGCATGATGTCCGCGAAGAACAGGTGATGATTGACCACGACGACGTCGGCCTGCTGGGCCTCGCGCCGCGCCTGCATCACGAAGCATTCCTTGTAGTGCGGGCATTCCTGGCCGAGACAATTGTCGCGGGTCGACGTGACCATCGACCACACCGGCGCCGTTTCCGGCACGCTGGCCAGCTCGGCCTTGTCGCCGCTGCGCGTGACCTTCGCGAAGCGGACGATCTCCTGCAGGTACGCGGTGTCCTGCCGCGACGGCAGCCGCCCGTTGTCGGCGGTGCGCTGCAGGTAGTAGTGGCACAGATAGTTCGCGCGCCCCTTCAGCATCGCGACCGTCACCGGCACCGCGAGCGCGTCGCGCACGGTCGGGATGTCGCGCTGGAACAGCTGGTCCTGCAGGTGCTTGGTGCCGGTCGACACGATGACCTTGCCGCCCCACAGCATCGCGGGCACGAGATACGCGTAGGTCTTGCCCGTGCCGGTGCCGGCCTCGACGATCAGCGTGTTGTCGCCCGCATCGCTGTCGGCCTCCGCAGCCGCGGCGGCGTCCGTGCCCGGCTCGGCCGTCTTGTCGGCATCGTTCTGCAGGCGGCGCGCGGGGCGTTTGCGGGTCTCGAAGATCTCGGGCTCGGGCATCCGGCGCGCGGACGCCTCCATCGCGGCCGCGACGGCGCGCGCCATCTCGATCTGCGACGCACGCGGCCGGTAGCCGTCGAGCGCGCGCGCGAACAGCCCGCCGTCGCCGAAGATCGTGTCGAGCTCGTCGACACGCTTGCGGCTCAGCTCGAAGGCGGCTTCGGGCGCACGGGCGCGCCCGGCGGACGACACGTCTCGCCGGGCATCGGGGGTGGCTTCAAGCGGTGAATTCAAGGCAAGCGTTCCTGTGTCCAGCGCCCGGGACGGCGCCGGCGCTTGCCAGGCCGCGCTCAGGCGCGCTTATCGGGTTCCAGCTGCGATTGCAGCATGATGATTTTGTCTTTGGCCGCCAGCTTTTCCTTCTTCAGCTTGTGCAGCGTAATGTCGTCGATGTCGGACCGCCCTTCCTTCTGCTCGATCTCTCGAGCGAGCCGCGAGTGCAGCTCCTCCAATGAAGCCAAACGGTTGTGCAATTCCTGCTGCTGTTCCGCGTGACGGCTCTGCATGTTCGCCTCCTCATCGAAGCAGCGCACCGGCCAGCCTGCCGGTGCGCTCGAGACTGCTTTCCGGATCAACCCAACACGTTACTGCCCCAGCTGTTGCTGCCTGGCCTTCTCGGCCGCGTCCTTCTGTCGCTGCTCCACGTCGGCCTTGTGCTGCGCCGCCTCGTTCTGCTTGCGCTCGTAGCGCTCGGCATTGCTTGCCCGCTCCTGCGCCTTCTGGGCTGCCTGCCGGTGCGCGTCGTCCAGCTTGCGCTGGAAATCGGCCTGCTTCTGGTCGTAGGCCTGCCGGTTGGCCGCGCGCTGCGGGCCTTCCGCACCGCGCTCCGCCCGCTTCAGCGCATTTTGCTGCTGCTTGTCGCGGAAGGCGGCCGCGTTGGCCGCCTCGTTCTCCGCGCGCTGCGGCGCCTGCGCCGCATTCTGCGCGTTCTTCAACGCGATTTGCTGGTCGCGCTGCTCCGCCCGCACCGCACGCTGCTCGTCGTCGAGCGCGAGCTGCTCCTGCCGGATGCTCGCCCGCTCCTCGCGCATCTGGTCGCGCGCCTTGCCGAGGCAGTGATTGACGAAGAACGTGCTGTAGCAGTCGTGCTCGGCCACCGCATAACGATAATCGTTTTTGGCCGTGCGTTGATTGAGCACTTTTTGACGGGCGTCGAAATCCGGGGCGGCCTGGGCCGCGACGGGCTCGGAAGCGGCGACGGCCGACGCCTGCGCATGTGCGCCGGCTGCCCCGAGGGACAAAGCCGCGGCGAGCGCTGCGCCGAGCGCGACGAGAGGAAAACGGGAGGTTGGCAACGTCGTAGGAAAGCTGCGGGACATGTGTCAAATTCTATCACCGCATGGCTGGACGCTCCGCCATTTATGGCAAAATGCCCCGCTTCATTCACCCGCGGCGTCTGGTCCGGCGGGCTCGCCGCGAGCGGCCCGCCACGCGGGCCCCGCCGGCCCCGCGTCGCGATTTCAGCAGGCAGATCATCCACGACATGACGGAAACCGTAGCACTCAAGATCGTACAGCGCATCGCCACCGAACTGACCGTCCAGCCGCGCCAGGTCGCGGCGGCAGTGCAACTCCTCGACGAAGGCGCCACCGTTCCGTTCATTGCCCGGTACCGCAAGGAAGTGACCGGCAACCTGGACGATACGCAGCTGCGCCAGCTCGAAGAGCGCCTGCTGTACCTGCGCGAGCTCGAGGAGCGCCGCGCCGCGATCCTGTCGAGCATCGACGAGCAAGGCAAGCTGACCGACGAGCTGCGCGCCGCGATCGACGCGGCCGACAGCAAGCAGGTGCTCGAGGACCTTTATCTGCCGTACAAGCCGAAGCGCCGCACGCGCGCGCAGATCGCCCGCGAAGCCGGCCTCGAGCCGCTCGCGCAGGCGCTGCTCGGCAACCCGCTGCTCGACCCGCAGGCCGAAGCGGCCGCCTATGTCGACGCCGACAAGGGCGTCGCCGACGTGAAAGCCGCGCTCGACGGCGCCCGTGACATCTTGTCCGAACAGTTCGGCGAAACGGCCGAGCTGCTCGGCAAGCTGCGCGACTACCTGCACAACCAGGGCGTCGTGTCGTCGGCGGTCGTCGAAGGCAAGGAAAACGAGGAAGGCGAGAAATTCCGCGATTATTACGATTACGCGGAAACGATCAAGACCGTGCCGTCGCACCGCGCGCTCGCGCTGTTCCGCGGCCGCAACGCGGGCGTCCTGACCGTCAAGCTCGGCCTCGGCGAGGAACTCGACGCGCAGGTGCCGCACCCCGGCGAAGCGATGATCGCGCGCCATTTCGGCATCGCGAACCAGAACCGGCCGGCCGACAAGTGGCTGTCCGACGTGTGCCGCTGGTGCTGGCGCGTGAAGGTGCAACCGCACATCGAGAACGAATTGCTGACGCAGCTGCGCGAGACCGCCGAACATGAGGCGATCCGCGTGTTCGCGCGCAACCTGAAGGACCTGCTGCTCGCGGCGCCGGCCGGCCCGAAGGCCGTGATCGGTCTCGACCCCGGCCTGCGCACGGGCGTGAAGGTCGCGGTCGTCGACCGCACCGGCAAGCTGCTCGCAACCGACACGATCTACCCGCACGAGCCGCGCCGCGACTGGGACGGCTCGCTCGCGAAGCTCGCGCGCATCGCCGCGCAGACGCAGGCCGAGCTGGTCAGCATCGGCAACGGCACGGCATCGCGCGAAACCGACAAGCTCGCGAGCGAGCTGATCGCGAAACATCCGGAGCTGCGCCTGCAGAAGATCGTCGTGTCCGAAGCCGGCGCATCCGTCTACTCGGCGTCCGAACTCGCGGCCAAGGAATTCCCGGAGCTCGACGTGTCGCTGCGCGGCGCCGTGTCGATCGCGCGCCGCCTGCAGGATCCGCTCGCCGAGCTCGTGAAGATCGAGCCGAAGGCGATCGGCGTCGGCCAGTACCAGCACGACGTGAACCAGCGCGAACTCGCGCGCTCGCTCGACGCGGTCGTCGAGGATTGCGTGAACGCGGTCGGCGTCGACGCGAATACCGCGTCGGCTGCGCTGCTCGCGCGCGTGTCGGGCCTGAACGCGACGCTTGCGCGCAACATCGTCGACTATCGCGATGCGAACGGCCCGTTCCCGTCGCGCGAGCAACTGCGCAAGGTGCCGCGCCTCGGCGACAAGACCTTCGAGCAGGCCGCCGGCTTCCTGCGCATCAACGGCGGCGAGAACCCGCTCGACCGCTCGTCGGTGCACCCTGAAGCATATCCGGTCGTCGAGCGGATCCTCGCGAAGATCAGCAAGCGCATCGACGACGTGCTCGGCAACCGCGACGCGCTCTCCGGCCTGTCGCCCGCCGAGTTCGTCGACGAACGTTTCGGCCTGCCGACCGTGCGCGACATCCTGTCCGAACTGGAAAAGCCGGGCCGCGACCCGCGTCCGGAATTCAAGACCGCGACGTTCCGCGAAGGCGTCGAGAAGGTGTCGGATCTGGTCCCGGGCATGGTCCTCGAGGGCGTCGTGACCAACGTCGCCGCGTTCGGCGCGTTCGTCGACGTCGGCGTGCACCAGGATGGCCTCGTCCATGTGTCCGCGATGTCGACGAAGTTCATCAAGGATCCGCACGAAGTCGTGAAGGCCGGCCAGGTGGTCAAGGTCAAGGTGCTCGACGTCGACGTGAAGCGCCAGCGCATTTCGCTGACGATGCGCCTCGACGACGATGCGCCCCCGGGCGCGCCGGCACGCGGCGGCCAGCAGGATCGCGGCAGTGCGGGCCGCGGCGGCCAGGCGCGGGCGCCCCGCTCGCGCGAGCCGGAACCGGCCGGCGCGATGGCCGCGGCGTTCGCGAAACTCAAGCGCTGAGCATCGCGCGCGCCAAATGAAAAGCCCGCCTGACGGCGGGCTTTTTTTCGTCCTGGCAGCGGGCGGCGCTAAGCCGCCCCGCCGGGCCGTCAGATCTCGATCTTCGTACCGAGCTCGACCACCCGGTTCGCCGGGATCGAGAAGAAGTCGGTCGGCTTCGCGGCGTTCTGGTGCATCCACGCGAACACGCGCTCGCGCCAGATCGACATGCCGGGCAACTGGGTCGGCACGACCGTCTCGCGCGCGAGGAAGAACGACGTATCCATCAGCTCGAACGTCATGTCGTGCGTCCGGCCGAACTCCTCGAGCACCGCCTTCACGTCCGGCGTTTCGTTGAAGCCGTATTCCGCCTTCACGATATACAGGCCGCCGCCCGCATCGCGCGCGCTCAGGCGCTTGTCGTCGCGCACGTACGGGATGTCACGCGTGACGAACGTGAGGAACAGCGTCCGCTCGTGCAGCACCTTGTTGTGCTTCAGGTTGTGCAGCAGGCTGACGGGCACGAGCTTGTCGTTGCCGGTCAGGTAGATCGCGGTGCCCGACACGCGGTGCGGCGGGTGCGCGAGCAGCCCTTGCAGGAACGGCTCGAGCGGGATGCCGTCGGCAGCCGTGCGCTCCTTGACGATGTGCCGGCCCTTGAACCACGTCATCAGCAGGAAGAACAGCAGCGCGCCGATGCCGAGCGGCAGCCAGCCGCCCTGCGCGACCTTCAGCAGGTTCGCGCCGAAGAAGCCGAGATCGATCGCCATGAACACGGCGATGATTGCACCGACCAGCAGCCTGTTCCAGTTCCACACCTTGACCATCACGACGCACGCGAGGATGGTCGTGATCACCATCGTCGCCGTCACCGCGATGCCGTACGCCGCGGCGAGGTTGTCCGAGCTCTTGAAGCCGACCACGATGCACAGGATCACGAACAGCAGCAGCCAGTTCACGACCGGCACGTAGATCTGGCCGATCGCCAGCTCGGACGTGTGCAGCACCTTCATGCGCGGCACGTAGCCGAGCTGGATCGCCTGCGCGGTCAGCGAATACGCGCCGGAAATCACTGCCTGCGACGCGATCACGGTCGCCACCGTCGACAGCACGACCAGCGGCAGCAGCCCCCAGTCCGGCGCCAGCAGGAAGAACGGGTTCTCGATCGCCTTCGGGTTCTGGATCAGCAGCGCGCCCTGCCCGAAATAGTTGAGCACGAGCGACGGCATCACGAGCCCATACGCGGCGAGGCGGATCGGACGCGCGCCGAAGTGCCCCATGTCGGCATAGAGCGCCTCCGCGCCGGTCAGCACCAGCACGACCGAGCCGAGCACCACGTAGGCCTGCAGCACGTGATCGGACATGAAGCTCACCGCGTAGTACGGATTGATCGCCGCGATGATGCCGGGCGCGCGCACGATGTGGTACACGCCGAGCGCCGCGATGACGACGAACCACACCACCATGATCGGGCCGAACAGCTTGCCGACCGTCGCGGTGCCGTGACGCTGGATCCAGAACAGCGCGATCAGGATCACGATCGTGATCGGCAGCACGAGATGGGACAGATGCGGGGTCGCGATCTCGAGGCCTTCGACCGCCGACATCACCGAGATCGCCGGTGTGATCACTGCGTCGCCGTAGAACATGCACGCGCCGAAGATCCCGAGCGCCATCAGCGCGCCCGTGACGCGGGTCTTCGGATCGAGCGGCCGCAGCGACAGCGCCATCAGCGCCAGCACGCCGCCCTCGCCGTTGTTGTCGGCGCGCATCACGAACAGCAGGTACTTGACGCCGACCACGAGCATGATTGCCCAGAACAGCAGCGAGATCACGCCGAGGATCGAGCCTTCGGTGAGCGGAATGCCGTGCGCGGGGCTGAACGCCTCCTTGAGCGAATACAGCGGACTCGTGCCGATGTCGCCGAACACCACGCCGATGGCGGCAATTGCAAGCGCCTGGAGCGAATGTTGCTGCGTCGGCGAGTGTGGCGCGTGGATCGCGTCGGTCGCGTGGGTCGTGTCGTTCATATGAAGCGTAATAATCGGGTCCAGAGTCGGACAAAACGAGCGCTATTCTACCCGCGCGTGCACCGGATGCCGCCTTGTCCTGTTGCCGCGAAGCCACGTCCTCCGCGCCGCCCGTGCAGCGCCGCGCGAGCTGTGGCAGGGCTGCCATCATAGCCGCGGCAGCCACGCCTGCCTACCCGGATCGCGCCGCACCAATGAAAACGGCGCCGCAAGCGGCGCCGTTCGCGAGACCTGGCGAGACGGGCAAGCGCTTACGCGCCCGCGCCATTACGCTGCGCGTCGCCACGCTTGATCCACGCCTCGAGATTGTGCGGACGAACCGTGTCCCACTCCTCGAACGGCTGATGGATCCAAGGGTTCATCGGCAGGAACTGCACGTGGTAATCGGGCTTCACCTTCGAGCAGCCCTTGTACCAGAGCACGGCCGAGCGCACCGCCGTGACCGACGGATAGCGCTCCTTCAGGTGCTCCTGCACGCGCGCGAGCGTGACGCCCGAATCGACCAGGTCGTCGACCAGCAGCACGTTGCCCTCGAGATTGCCGCGCGTCATCGTGATGTACTGCGCGATGTCGAGATCGCCCTGCTCGCGGCCGGCCGCTTCCCGATACGAGCTGGTCGCGAGGATCGCGAGCGGCACGTCGTAGATGCGCGACAGTTGATCGCCGACACGCAGGCCGCCGCGCGCGAGGCACAGGATCTGGTCGAACTTCCAGCCCGATTCATGCACCTGCAGCGCGAGCAACTCGATCAGGCGGTGATACTCGTCCCAACCCACCCAGAGGTTCTTGTCGTCGTTGCGCGGATCGGACATCACGAGCGACGTCGTATTCAGCTTCGTCATCGAGTGTTATACCTTGAACGGATGGCGGAGCAGAATCGTCTCGTCGCGGTCCGGGCCGGTCGACACCATGTCGATCGGCACGCCGGCCACTTCCTGGACACGGGTCAGGTACGCACGGGCGTTCGCCGGCAGCGCATCCCACGAATTGATGCCGACGGTGCTTTCCTTCCAGCCGACGAAGGTCTCGTACACGGGCTCGCAGCGCGCCACGTCGGCCGCGCCGCGCGGCAGGATGTCCGCATCCTTGCCGTCGATCTTGTAGCCGACGCACAGCTTGACCTCGTCGAGGCCGTCGAGCACGTCGAGCTTGGTCATGCACAGGCCCGACACGCCGTTGATCTGGATCGAACGGCGCAGCGCAGCCGCGTCGAGCCAGCCGGTGCGGCGCGGACGGCCCGTGACCGAACCGAATTCCTTGCCGACGTTCGCGAGCTCGATGCCGACCTGCTCCTGGCGCTTCGGATTGTCCGCGTCGTACAGCTCGCTCGGGAACGGGCCCGAACCGACGCGCGTGCAATAGGCCTTCGTGATGCCGAGGATGTAGTTCAGCTTCTGCGGACCGACGCCCGCGCCTGCCGCCGCCGCGCCGGCGACGCAGTTGCTCGACGTGACGAACGGGTAGGTGCCGTGATCGATGTCGAGCAGCGTGCCTTGCGCGCCTTCGAACAGCAGGTTCTGGCCGGCGTTGTTCGCGTCGTACAGGCGGCGCGACACGTCGGCCACCATCGGCTTCAGGCGATCCGCATAGCCGAGCATCGTGTCGAGCGTGGCCTGGAAGTCGACTGCCGCGCCGCCCAGGTACTGGGTCAGCACGAAGTTGTGGAAATCGAGATTCTCGCGCAGGCGATCGGCGAAGGTTTTCGCGTCGAACAGATCCTGCACGCGCAGCGCGCGGCGGCCAACCTTGTCTTCGTACGCCGGGCCGATGCCGCGGCCGGTCGTGCCGATCTTGCCCGCGCCCTTGCGCGCTTCGCGCGCCTGGTCGATCGCGATGTGATACGGCAGGATCAGCGTGGTCGCTTCGGAAATGAACAGTCGGTCGCGGACGTTCAGGCCGGCCTCTTCGAGCTCGCCGATTTCCTTGAACAGTGCCTCGGGGGACAGGACGACGCCGTTGCCGATGTAGCAGGCGACGCCTTCACGCATGATGCCCGACGGGATGAGGCGCAAGATGGTTTTCTTGCCGCCGATGATGAGGGTGTGGCCGGCGTTGTGGCCGCCCTGGAAACGCACGACGCCCTGAGCGTGGTCCGTCAGCCAGTCGACGATCTTGCCTTTGCCTTCATCACCCCATTGAGTCCCCACGACGACGACGTTGCGCCCGGGAGTCACATTCACTGCGCTGGCAGACATGTTGATTCGTTAGCTGGTTAAAAACGTATTCTACCTATGTTCGCGGGCGATTCCGAATTTTTCCGTTTCGCTTCAACGATATGGCACGCCAGAACGCGGCCCGCGAACGCCTTTTTAACGGGGTTCGACCACCCACGCGCCGTTGCGCTCGACGAGCGAACGGTCGCACGCGAATTCGTCGAGCACGTGGTCGTGCCCCGGCAACGCCTGGATCACGACCTCGCCCGCATCGCGCAGCGCCGCCACGGCCGCGCGCAGCGCGTCGTCCTGCGCCCACGGCGCGAGGATCGCGGCGCCGCGCGCCTCGACCGGCGAAATGCGCGCGATTTCGCGCAGGTCGAGCGAGAAGCCGGTCGCCGGACGCGCGCGGCCGTAGGCCTGGCCGACATGGTCGTACCGGCCGCCGCGTGCGACCGCGTTCGGCACGCCGTCGACGTACGCCGAGAACATCGCGCCGCTGTGATACGCATAGCCGCGCAGGTCGGCGAGGTCGATCGCCACCTCGGCATCCCGCACCTGCGCCGCGAGCTGCGCGAGATCGTCGAGCGCCCGCGTGATTTCCGGCAGCGCCGGCAGCTTTGCGCGCGCTTCGTCAAGCACGCTCGCGTCGCCGTACAAGTGCGGCAGCGCACGCAGCGCAGCGCGCGTATCGGCGCCCAGGTCGTCGGTCAGCTCGTTCAGCAGCGGCACGTCCTTGCCCGCCAGCGCGTCGTACAGCGCTTCGCCGCGCTCGGCCGCCTGCGCGTCGCGCGCGAACAACGCCCCAAGCACGCCGGCGTGACACAGGTCGAGACGGATGCGCGACAGGCCGGTCAGGCGCAATGCGTCGAGCATCAGCTGCTGGACCTCGAGGTCGGCCTCGAGCCCCGCATGGCCGTAGATTTCGGCGCCGATCTGGATCTGCTCGCGCGTCGCGTGCAGGCCGCGCGGACGCGTATGCAGCACGTTGCCCGCATAGCACAGGCGGGTCACGCCCTGGCGGTTCAGCAGGTGCGCGTCGATGCGCGCGACCTGCGGCGTGATGTCCGCGCGCAGGCCGAGCGTGCGCCCCGACAGCTGGTCGACCAGCTTGAAGGTGCGCAGGCGCAGGTCGTTGCCGCCGCTCGTCAGCAGCGACTCGAGATATTCGAGCAGCGGCGGCATCACCATCTCGTAGCCGTACGAACGGAAGCGGTCGAGCAGCCTGCGGCGCAGCTCCTCGATCTTGCGCGCTTCCGACGGCAATACGTCGGCGATATTCTCGGGAAGTAACCAGGTCGACATCGGTACGGTCCTACGACAGGAAACTGGGCGCGCAACTCTGCGCACCGCGTTGTGAATCGAAATCGGATCGGGGACGGACGGGCCGGTGCGCCGTCCGGATCAGGTGGCGAGCAGCAGCAGCGTGAGCCCGAGCGCCATGACGATCAGCCCGCCGATCCGGATATGATGCGGCGGCCGCTCCGCTATTCTACGAAACGTGTCGCGCCATGCGGACGGAAACACGAAGGGGAACGCGCCCTCGATAATCAGCATCAGCGCAACTGCAAGCAACAACGAGCCAGCCAGGTCCATGCGATCGACGGCGCCGCGCGTCGCGGCGCCCCAAGGTCAGTGTTTGCGGGGGGCAGGCGCCGCCGGTGCGGCGGCACCGCCCGTCGGGCTGCGCATGAAGCGGAAGAACTCGCTGTCGGGGTCGACGACGATGATGTCGTTGCGCTTGAACGTGTTGCGATAGGCCTGCAGGCTCGCGTAGAACTGGTAGAACTGCGGATCGCGGCCGAACGCGTCGGCGGCGATCGTCGCGGCTTTCGCGTCGCCCTCGCCCTTGATCGTCTGCGCCGACTTGTACGCATTCGCGAGCACGGCCTGCTGCTCGCGCTCGGCGTCGGCCTTGATCTGTTCGACGTCCGCCGCGCCTTCGGCACGCACCCGGGCGGCCTGGTCGCGCAGCGCCGTGATCATCCGCTGGTAGGCCGCATCGGCCTGCGCAGCCGGCAGGTCGACCCGCGTGAGCTGGACGTCGACCACGTCGACGCCGAAGCCGGACGCAGCCGTCTGCAGCACACCGCGGACAGCATCTGCGATCGCGCGCTGCCCGCCGATCGCGTCGTCGAGCGCGCGCTTGCCGATTGCGTCGCCGAGCGCGCCCTTCAGCGCGGCGCCGAGGCGATCGGCAGCCGCGGCCGCCTCGCCGCCGGTCACGGCGAAATACTTCATCGGATCGGCGATGCGGTACTTCACCGCATAGCTGACGAGCAGGTCGTGCTTGTCCGCGGTGGCAAGCTGCAGCGGATCCGCCGACTCGAGCGACTGCAGGCGAGTGTCGATCAGCGTCGCCGTCTGCAGCGGCGGCGGCAGCTTGAAATGGACGCCGGGGCCGGCCAGCGTCGGCTCCGCGCCCGAGCGGCCCGACAACACGGCCGCATAGCGCGGGCCGACGGTCAGGACGGTGGACGATGCCGCAAAGGCGGCGATCACGATTGCGACGACGAGCGCAATGATTCGGTTCATGACTCGCGCTCCCCTTACTTCAGATCGTCTTCACGCGACCGGCTGCGGAACCCTTCACGCGATCGCAGCGTGTCGCCGCCGGCTGCCGACGCGGCAGCGGCCGCGCTGGCCGGTGGCATGGCGGCGGCGGCCGGCGCGGATGCGGACGCGGACGCGGACGTGCCATCGGCTGCCGAAGCGCCGGCCGGCGCCGCTGCACCCGCCGCACCGTGCCGGCCCTGCTCGACCAGCTTGTCGAGCGGCAGGTACAGCACGTTGTTGCCGCCCTTGTTGCCGACGAAGATCTTCGTCGAGTTCGAATAGATTTCCTGCATGGTCTCCAGGTACATGCGTTCACGGATCACGGCAGGCGCCTTCGAATATTGCGCATAGACCTGCTTGAAACGCTCGGCGTCGCCTTCGGCCTGCGTGACGACGCGCTCCGAATATGCCTTCGCCTCGTCGATCAGCTTCGCGGCATCGCCCTGCGCCTTCGGCAGCAGGTCGTTCGCATAGACTTGCGCGGTGCGCTTCGCCGCCTCGCGCTCGTCGCGCGCCTTCGCCACTTCGCCGTAGGCGGCTTGCGTCTGCTCGGGCGCCGCGACGCTCTGCATCGTCACGGACGTGACTTCGAGGCCGGTCTGATAGCGGTCGAGATCGCGCCGGATCGCTTCGGTCAATTGCTGGCGCAGCGCATCGCGGTCCTGGCTGAGCACGTCCGCCGCACTGCGGGTGCCGACGATCGCCCGCACTGCGGCCTGCGCGGCCTGCGTCACGCTGCGATCGGGGTCGGCGCTGCGAAACAGGTAGTCGGTCGCCGAACGGACCCGGTATTGCACGCTGAAACGCACATCGACGATGTCCGCGTCGCGCGTCAGCATCGACGCTTCCTTCACGTTCGCGAGACGCACGACATTGCTGCGGCCGATCTCGATCGAGCGGCTCTGCGACGTATCGACGATCTCGTGCGACGCGAACGGATACGGTGCGCGCCAGTGCACGCCCTGGCCGACCGTGCCGGCCAGCCGGCCCATCTGCAGCACGACGCCCGTCTGGCCTTCCGGCACGACAAAGAGGCCGCTGCCGGCGTAGACCGCGACGAGCACGCCGATCACGATGCCGACGCCGACTCGCGCGGCGCGGCCGTTGTCCGGACGGAAACCGTTGCCGCCCTTGCCGCCGAACAGGCCGCCCAGGCGCCGGTTGAAGTTGCGCCACATCTCGTCGAGATCCGGCGGGCCTTCGCCGTCGCCGCCCGGCGGGCGCTTCGATTCGTTCGCGCGGGGCTTGGTCTCGCCATTGCCTTCGCTACGTCCCCAGCGAGGATCGTTGATCGACAGCAAGGCGCGCATCCGCCGCCAGGTACTCCGCTCGTTGTATTCGTTCACCAGAGTTTGTTCACCAGATTAGACGCCGGCAAACCGGCCGGGACCGGCTAGCGCCCGTGTTCGGAAAGCGTGTGGTCTTCGTGTGATTCTGCGGGCGCGCCGTCGAACGGCATCGCGCCGGCAAGATGTTCCGCGGAGGCGATTTCGGCGATGGCGGCGCGCAGCGCGTCCAGACCCTGACCGGTGCGCGCGCTCAAAAAGACGCGCGAAATATTACCATACTCGTCCCGCTCGACCGCGTCGCCCCGGGCCGCCAGCTCGGGCACGGCGTCGATCTTGTTGAACACCAGCACTTGCCGGATCGTGTCGGCGCCGATCTCGTGCAGCACGCCGTTGACCTGCTCGATCTGCTCGAGCCGCACCGCGCTCGACGCATCGACGACGTGCAGCAGCAAGTCAGCGTGGATCGTTTCCTCGAGCGTCGCGCGGAACGCCGCGACCAGCTGGTGCGGCAGTTCGCGAATGAAGCCGACGGTGTCCGACACCACGATCTGGCCCACGTCGTCGCCGAGATACACGCGCCGCGACGTCGTGTCGAGCGTCGCGAACAGCTGGTCGGCCGCGTATGCCTGCGCTTTCGTCAGCGCATTGAACAGCGTCGACTTGCCCGCGTTCGTATAGCCGACGAGCGACACCGACATCGTGCCGCTGCGGGCCCGCTGGCGGCGCTGCGTGCTGTGCTGCCGGCGCAGCCGATCGAGGCGGGACTTCAGCATCTTGATGCGCTCGCCGATCAGCCGGCGGTCGGTTTCGAGCTGGGTTTCACCGGGGCCGCGCAGGCCGATACCGCCCTTTTGCCGCTCGAGGTGGGTCCACGCGCGGATCAGCCGGGTCGACAGGTATTGCAGTTGCGCGAGTTCGACCTGCAGCTTGCCTTCGTGACTGCGTGCGCGCTGCGCGAAGATGTCGAGGATGAGGCTGGTGCGGTCGACGACGCGCCTGTTAAGCGCACGTTCCAGATTACGTTGCTGGGCCGGTGCGAGCGCGTGATTGAAGATGACGATTTCGACGTCGTTGGCTTCGCAGGCCAGCCGCAATTCTTCGGCTTTTCCGCTGCCGACGAACATCGCGGCATCGGGGCTGGACCGGCGGCCGGTCAGCGTGACGGCGGGATGTGCACCCGCGCTGGATGCGAGAAGACTGAGTTCTTCGAGACTGGCTTCGAAATCGGTCTTGCCGAAATCGATGCCGACGAGCGCTGCGTTGATCAAATTGTCAGGTGTCAAGATTTGGCGGCTGGCATCGGTCGCACGCGGCGACCGGATGCCGGCCGCGGCGATAGGTTAGGACGAGGCTTCCGCGTCCGGGTGGAAATTCACCGGGCGCGCCGGCACGACCGTCGAGATGGCGTGCTTGTAGACCATCTGGGTCACCGTATTACGGAGCAACACGACGTACTGGTCGAACGATTCGATGTTCCCTTGGAGCTTGATGCCGTTCACGAGATAAATCGAAACCGGAACGTGCTCCTTGCGCAGTGCGTTCAAAAACGGGTCTTGTAACAATTGCCCTTTGTTGCTCATGGCGTACTCCATCTTTTTTTGCAGGTTGATCTGGATTGGCGACGAAGAAAAAGAGATCCGGCGCCAATCGCTACACTATAGCCGATTTTGCCTGCCCCGCCCGGGCCCGGGCCATACGGCCTATCCCTTGCGGGACGCGTGAAAACGGGCGTGCGGGGCGTGCGTCAGCTCTTGTCCGCGTACGGATTGTTCGACGAACGGAACTCTATGCGCAATGGAGTCCCGGTCAGGGAGAAAGTTTCGCGGAAACGATTCTCGAGGTAGCGCTTGTAGGTTTCGGTCACCGCGTCGAGCGCGTTGCCGTGGATCACGATGATCGGCGGATTCTGGCCGCCCTGGTGCGCATAGCGCAGCTTCGGACGCACCGGGCCGCGACGGCGCGGCTGCTGGAACTCGACCGCGTCGATCAGCGCGCGTGTGAGCTTCGGCGTCGGCAGCTTCGCCATCGCCGCCGCGTATGCATCGTCGACCGAGCGCATCAGCGTGCCGATGCCGGTCTTCTTCGCGGCGGAAATAAAGTGGGATTTCGCGAAATCGAGGAATTTCAGCTTGCGGGTCAAATCCGCTTTCGCGCGATCGCGCGCGTGCTCGTCGAGCCCGTCCCACTTGTTGACGCCGATCACGAGCGCACGCCCCTGCTCGACGACGAAGCCCGCGATGTGCGCGTCCTGGTCGGAAATGTCCTGCTGCGCATCCAGCAGAAGAATGACGACATTCGCGTCGGAAATCGACTGCAGCGTCTTCACGACCGAGAACTTCTCGATCGCCTCGAACACCTTGCCGCGGCGGCGCAGGCCGGCCGTGTCGATCAGCGTGTACTTCTTGCCGTTGCGCTCGAAGTCGACGTAGATCGAATCGCGCGTGGTGCCCGGCATGTCGAACGCGATCACGCGATCCTCGCCGATCAGCGCGTTGACGAGCGTCGACTTGCCGACGTTCGGCCGGCCGACGATCGCGATCTTGATGCCGCGCGACGGATCGTTCTCGTCCTCCTCTTCCGGGTGGTCCTTGTATGCGACCTCCAGCGCCTCGTTGATCATGTCGGTCACGCCGTCGCCGTGCGCGGCCGAGATCGCGCGCGGGTCGCCGAGCCCGAGCTCGTAGAAGTCGGTCGCGACCGCCGTGTACTTCATCCCCTCGGCCTTGTTGACGACGAGGAAGATCGGCCGGCCGGTCTTGCGCAGGTAGTCGGCGATCGACTTGTCCTGCGGCGCGAGCCCGTTGCGGCCGTCGACGATGAACACGACGACGTCGGCCTCTTCGACCGCCTGCCGCGTCTGGCGCGCCATTTCGTGCAGGATGCCGTCCTTCGCGACCGGCTCGAAGCCGCCCGTGTCGACGACGAGATACGGCCGCGCGCCGACCCGCCCCTCGCCGTAATGGCGATCGCGCGTCAGGCCCGGCAAGTCGGCGACGAGCGCATCGCGCGAGCGCGTGAGCCGGTTGAACAGCGTGGATTTCCCCACATTGGGGCGCCCAACGAGGGCAATGACCGGTTTCATCTGTGTTGTCTACGGTGATGCGCAGCAGCGGGAGGCCCGCTGCTGCGGGCGGCTGCGCTGAATGAAAATATCACGAATTCGCGCTGCGCCGGATGCGCGCGCCCGGCGCACGATGCGCGCCGTCGATCTTTCGTCTCGAACTGCCTTTCAAATACCGAGCGGCCGGGAACACCGGCCGCCTTTGTTTCATGCGCGGTGCGGCGAGCGGGACACCCCGCGCGCCGCGCCCGCGCGTCGCCGCGTCAGCGCGGACGGAAGCCGTACAGGCCGCCGTCCTGCGTCTGCACGACCAGCGTGCTGCCCGCGAGGACCGGCGCCGCCGTGATCGGGCTGCCGTCGGTCTTCATCCGCGCGATGAACGTGCCGTCCTCGCGCGACAGGAAATGCACGAAGCCCTTGTAGTCGCCCAGCACGACCGCATGGCCGAGCAGGTACGGCACGCCGACGTCGCGGCTCTTCAGCTTGTTGTTGCGCCACAGCTCGTTGCCCGTCGCCGCGTCGTAGGCGGTGACGACCGACCAGTCGTCGCCGCCGGCGACGACCGAGTCGTCCTGCGCGACGCCGCTGCGGCTCGAGAACGCCTTCTCCCACAGCGGGCGGCCCGAGTTCGCATCGAAGCAGCCGAGCTGCCCCTGGAACGTCGCTGCGCAGGTTTGCGCGCCGACGAGCGTCGGCGGACCGCTGACGTCGTTGATCCGCTCGACTTCCGTCACGCCCTTCGGGAACGACACCGGCGTCTGCCAGAACGGCTCGCCCGTCTGCAGGTTGATCGCGACGAGGCCGCCGCCCGGGAAGCCCGCCAGCACCGCAGCATCGCCCGCGAACGTCATGCCTGCCGACACACGCAGGTTCAGCGGCACCGCGCGGTTGCGGTAGTTCCACTTCTGTTCGCCGGTTTGCGCGGAGAACGCAATCACCTGGCCGTCGATCGTGCGGACGATCACGAGCCCGTTGCCGACGAGCGGCGGCGAAAAGATCTCGCCCTGCACGCTCGTGTTCCACAGCAGCTTGCCGTCCGGGCCGAGCACGAACACGCCGCCCTTCAGCGCGCCGACCGCGGTCAGGTTGCCGTCGCTGCCGACGCCTGCCGACAGGTCCGAGTCGAGCTTGGTGCGCCAGATCCGCTGACCGGTCTTTGCATCGATCTTCTCGACCGAGCCGTTTTCGCCGGCCGCGAAGATCGCATCGCCCACCGCGACCGGCGAGAACAGGAAGCGACCGCCCTTGCCGACGCTCGACGACCAGACCTGTTGCACGTCGAGGACGGGTTTGAACTCGGTCAGCGGCGTCGGCACCCGGCGCGCGTCCTTCGATGACGAGCAGGCCGCCAATGCCAGGACGGCCGCCGCGCAGGCAACGGGCACAGCGTAACGTTTCAGCAAATTCATCGGTTAGCGAAGCAAAGTTAAGAGGTTGATGGGGCCGCGGCTCAGCCGCCCAGCGCGTCGAGCTTGAACTGCACGAGCTGACGGGCCGACATGTCTTCCTTCGGCAGGCTGTCGAGCGCGAGCTTGTACGCGGCGCGCGCGTCGTCCGCCTTGCCCTGCGCCGCGAGCAGATCGCCGCGGCGATCGGCCACGAGGCCCTTGAATGCATCGGCCGGCGTGCCCGACAGCAGCGCGAGCCCCGCGTCGTACGCCTTCTCGTCGAGCAGCAGCGACGCGAGGCGCAGCTTCGCAATCTGCTTGTACTCGTCGTCCTTCGCGTGATCGACCGCCCATTGCAGTTGCGCCTTCGCAGCCGCGGTATCGCCGGCCGCGTACAGCACCTTCGCGGCCGAGAGCGCCGTCATCTGCGCATAGGCCGTGCTGCCGTACTTGTCTTCCATGTCGGCGGCGGCGCGGGCGATCGTCGCCTTGTCGTTCGACGCGGCGGCCTTCTGCACCTGCTCGTACAGCCCGGACGCCTGCGCGGCCTGACGGCGCTGCCAGTAATTCCAGCCGTTGAAGCCGGCCGCGACGACCAGCGCCGCAAGCACGATCCACGTGGTGAGATTGCCCCAGCGGGCCCACCACGCCTTGACACTTTCAATCGATTCTTGTTCGTCGTGGTAACTCATCGGCGAGCGATTCCTTCCTGTTCAGGCTGTTCTTGTCGAGCGAATGCCAGCGCGATCAGTCGTCGCCGTCTTCGGCGGATGCAACCATCGCATTGATTAGGAATTCGGTCAAGCTTTCGACCGGTACGGTCTGCTGAACGTTCTTTTCCCCTTCCGCACCCGTGCCGCGCAGCGCTTTCACGCCCACCGTGCCGTTCGCGATCTCCTCGTCGCCGAAGATCACCGCGAATGCGGCGCCGCTCGCATCGGCGCGCTTCATCTGCGACTTGAAGCTGGCCGTCGCGCCGTCGGCGCTGCAGTGGAAGATCACGTCGAGGCCCGTGTCGCGCAGGCGCTCGGCGGCGATGAACGCTTGCTCGCGCGCCGCATCGCCCTGGTGCACGACGTAGACGTCGACGCCGTCCTGCTCGGGCACGAGGTCCTCTTCCTTCAGCAGCTCGAGAATGCGCTCAATGCCCATCGCCCAGCCGCACGCGGCGGTCGGCTTGCCGCCGAGCTGCTCGATCAGCGGATCGTAGCGGCCGCCGGCCGCGACCGTGCCCTGCGCGCCGAGCTTGTCGGTGACCCACTCGAACACGGTCAGGTTGTAGTAGTCGAGGCCGCGCACGAGACGCGGGTTGATCTTGAACGGGATGTTGTTCGCCTTCAGCAGGCGCTGCAGCCCTTCGAAGTGCGCGCGCGATTCGTCGCCGAGGAAATCGATCAGCTTCGGCGCGTTCTGCACGATGTCCTGCAGCGCCGGGTTCTTCGTGTCGAGCACGCGCAGCGGGTTCGTATACAGGCGACGCTGCGCGTCGGCGTCCAGCGCGTCGACGTGCTGCTCGAGGTACTTGATCAGCTCGACGCGGTGCGCCGCGCGCTCTTCCGCGAGGCCCAGCGAGTTGATCTCGAGCTTGATGCCGGTAAGGCCGAGGTCGTCCCACAGGCGCTGGCACATCATGATGATTTCCGCGTCCGCATCCGGGCCCGCGAAGCCGAGGGCCTCGACGCCGACCTGGTGGAACTGGCGATAGCGGCCGCGCTGCGGACGCTCGTGACGGAACATCGGGCCGATGTACCACAGGCGCTTCGGGCCGTCGTACAGCATGTTGTGCTCGATCGACGCGCGCACGACGGCGGCCGTGTTCTCGGGCCGCATCGTCAGGTTTTCGCCGTTCAGCGCATCGGTGAAGCTGTACATCTCCTTCTCGACGATGTCCGTGACTTCACCGATGCCGCGCGTGAAGAGCTGCGTGTGCTCGACGATCGGCGTGCGGATGTTCTGGTAGCCGTACGCGCGCAACAGCGATTTCACGGTGGCTTCGAAGAATTCCCACAGCGCGGCATCCTGCGGGAGGATGTCGTTCATGCCCTTGACGCCGGTGAGCTTCTCGATCTTGCGTTTTTGTTCAGTCATCGTGTGTGTGACGGATTAGTTCGCGGCCGTCGCGCGGCCGTAGTTGCGTTCGACGTAGTCGCTGACGATCTGCTGGAATTCCTCGGCGATGCGTTCGCCGCGCAGCGTCTTGACCTTCTCGCCGTCGATGAAGACCGGTGCGGCCGGGTTCTCGCCGGAGCCCGGCAGGCTGATGCCGATGTTCGCGTGCTTCGATTCGCCCGGGCCGTTGACGATGCAGCCCATCACCGCGACGTTCATCGTTTCGACGCCCGGATATTCCTTGCGCCACACCGGCATCTGCTCGCGCAGGTAGGTCTGGATCTGCATCGCGAGCTCCTGGAACAGCGTGCTCGTCGTCCGGCCGCAGCCCGGGCACGCGATCACCATCGGTGCGAACGAGCGCAGGCCCATCGTCTGCAGGATTTCCTGGCCGACGACCACTTCGCCGGTGCGCGACGCGCCCGGCTCCGGCGTCAGCGAAATGCGGATCGTGTCGCCGATGCCTTCCTGCAGCAGCACGCCGAGCGCCGCCGTTGACGCGACGATGCCCTTCGAACCCATGCCGGCCTCGGTCAGCCCGAGGTGCAGCGCGAAGCCGCAGCGGCGCGCGAGCTCGCGGTACACCGCGATCAGGTCCTGCACGCCGCTGACCTTGCACGACAGCACGATGCGGTCACGGCCGAGGCCCAGCTCGACCGCGCGTTCGGCCGAGCCGATCGCCGACTGGATCAGCGCTTCGTACATCACGCTCTGCGCGTCCCACGGCTGCGCGCGCGCGCCGTTCTCGTCCATCATGCGCGCGAGCAGGTCCTGGTCGAGACTGCCCCAGTTCACGCCGATGCGCACCGGCTTGTCGTACTTGATCGCCGCTTCGATCATCTGCGCGAACTGCGTGTCGCGCTTCGCGCCCTGGCCGACGTTGCCGGGGTTGATCCGGTACTTCGACAGCGCCTCCGCGCAGCCCGGATGGTCGCGCAACAGCAGGTGGCCGTTGTAATGGAAGTCGCCGACGAGCGGCACCGTCACGCCCATCCGGTCGAGCTGCTCGCGGATCGCCGGCACGGCGGCCGCGGCCTCGGGCGTGTTGACGGTGATGCGCACCAGCTCGGAGCCCGCGTTCGCGAGTTCCTTGATCTGGATCGCCGTACCGATCGCGTCCGCGGTGTCGGTATTCGTCATCGACTGCACGCGCACCGGCGAATCGCCGCCGATCGTCACGAGCTGCCCGCCCCAGCGGACATTCACCGCATGCGATACACGACGCGCCGCATGCCCGCCGAACACCGGCTCGGTTGAACAAATCTGACTGCTGCGTGGGGATTGAGCTTCGGATTGCATCGATAGATCCATTTACGCCGAATGCGCCGCGACGCGGCGCATGAATTGAAAAAGCGCCGTGTCCTCGAGGCCTGTCGACACCCACGACAGACCCTCGCCACGGCGCTTACCGTCAGGGCAACGTGAACCGCGCCACGTTCCCCCGCGCTGCCGAATATTTTGCCGGATCGACGGGCTTGCCGTCGAACGCGATCGCGTCGAGGCCCGCCTTGTTGCCGATCGTGACCTTGAGCGGCCCGTCGCCCGCGACCTGCTTCGTCTCGCCGGCGCGCACCAGCGCGGAGAACAGCTCCTTGCCGTTCTTGTCGCGTACGCTGAACCAGCAGTCCTGCTTGACCTTCAGTTCGACCATCGACTGGCCTGCCGCGACCACCACACTCGCCGGCTGGGCCGCTGCCGCCACGGGCGCGCTCGCCGCCGGCACGACAGCCGCGGGCTGCGACGCCGGTGCGGCCTCGACCGGAGCTGCCGGGGCCGTCGACGCAGCCGGAGCAGCCGACGCCACCACTTGCGGTGCTGCCGCAACCGCAGCCGACGCAGGCGCCGACGCTTCAGTGACGGCAACCGCGGATGCACCGGCCGCGCTCGCCTCGCCGACAGCGGAAGCCGCGACCGGCGCCTGCACGGCGGATGCGCCTTGCGCGCCGCCGGCCTTGAAGCGCGCCAGCCAGTTCGACGATTCGCCGCCAGTGTGCCACATCGCCGCCGCGATCATCGCGACGACCGCCGCCGCCGCGCCCCACAACCACGGGCGATGGCGCGACGAGCCGCCGAGCGGAATCGACACGCGGCCGCGCGGCAGATCCGTCCCCGACGACGCCGGCATCGACAGGTCCACTTCCGGCACACCGCGCTCACGGCGCAATGCCTGTGCAAACGGTTCCGGATCGACGCCGAGCATCTTCGCATAGCTGCGCACGACGCCGAGCGCGAACGTCACGCCCGGCAGGTGGCTGATATCGCCCGCCTCGAGCGCCCGCAGCTTCTGCGGTGCGACCTTGAGCCGCGCCGACACGTCGTCGACCGACCAGCCTTTCGCTTCCCGAAGCTGCGCGAGCCGCCCCCCGACGGCCGTCAATGATTCCAGTCCAGCCGTTGCCGGCTTCGCGGCATTCGTCTCTGCGCCGTTTGACGGCTGCGGCTCACTCATCCTTGTCCTCGCGTCGATTCTTCTTCACTGGCGGGTGCTGCCGGCCCATGCCGGCGCGGCGCCCGCGCGTCGTCCATACCATGCGCGGCGCCCGAGGCGCCGCGTCCGATCGCTATTCGCGTGTTGTACTGCAAAAAAGGCCCGGGCGACCCCGTCTAAGCGACCCCGTTAAACCGCCCGAACCTCGATGATTTTTCCTGCTGCCCCCATACGCTCCGCGAGGCGCGTGCGATCCTTCACGGCACCGGCCAGCTGGCCGCATGCGGCGTCGATGTCGTCGCCGCGCGTCTTGCGCACGGTCGTGACGACGCCGGCGTCGATGAGCACCTGCGCAAAGCGCTTGATCTGCTCCGGCTTCGAACGAATGAGCCCCGACTCCGGAAACGGATTGAACGGGATCAGGTTGAACTTGCACGGGACGTCGCGCGTCACCGCGAGCAGCTCGCGCGCATGCGCCTCGGTGTCGTTGACGCCGTCGAGCATGCAGTATTCGAACGTGATGAAATCGCGCGGCGCGACCTTCAGGTAGCGCTGGCAAGCCGCCATCAGCTCGCGCAGCGGATGCTTCTTGTTGAGCGGCACGAGCTCGTCGCGCAGCGCATCGTTCGGCGCGTGCAGCGAAACGGCCAGCGCAACCGGCAGCTCGGCGCCGAGGCGGTCCATCATCGGCACCACGCCGGACGTCGACAGCGTGACCCGCCGGCGCGACAGCCCGTAGGCGTTGTCGTCGAGCATCAGCCGCATCGCCGGCACGACCGCGCTGTAGTTCAGCAGCGGCTCGCCCATGCCCATCATCACCACGTTGGTGATCACCCGTTCGGCCTTGCCGTTCGGACCGGGCGCGCGGCCCAGCGAGGCGCGCAACGCAAATTCGGCCATGCGCAGCTGGCCGATGATTTCGCCCGTTGACAGATTGCGGGAGAACCCCTGCTTGCCCGTCGAGCAGAAGCGGCAGTTCACCGCGCACCCGGCCTGCGACGACACGCACAGCGTGCCCCGCGTCTCTTCCGGGATGAACACGGTTTCGACCGCATTGCCGTTCCCGACGTCGATCAGCCACTTGCGCGTGCCGTCGGCGGAAACGTGATCGCTGGCGATGTCCGGCATCGTGATCGTCGCGCGGCCCTTGAGCTTTTCCCTCAGGGACTTCGCGAGATCGGTCATGCCGTCGAAATCGCCGGCGTTGTACTGGTGGATCCAGCGCTGCAGCTGCTTGGCGCGGAACGGCTTCTCGCCCAGGCTGCCGCAATATGCGACGAGCCCCTCGGCGTCGAAGTCGAGAAGATTGACGGAAGTTTCGATCGTCATGGTGTCCTGCCTTGCCGCGTGCGCTGAATCCTGCCTGCCTGAATGTCAGTCAGTGCTTAACGCGAGTAGACGTTCATTTCCGGGAAGAAGAACGCAACTTCGACGGCTGCCGTTTCCGGCGCGTCCGAGCCGTGCACTGCGTTCGCATCGATGCTGTCCGCGAAGTCGGCGCGGATCGTGCCCTTTTCCGCCTTCTTCGGATCCGTCGCGCCCATCAGGTCGCGGTTCTTCAGGATCGCGCCTTCACCTTCCAGAACCTGGATCATCACCGGGCCCGAAATCATGAAATCGACGAGGTCCTTGAAGAACGGGCGCGCTGCGTGAACAGCGTAGAACTTCTCTGCGTCCGCACGCGACAGGTGTGCCATGCGCGATGCGATGATCTTCAGGCCGGCGCCTTCGAAGCGGCTGTAGATCTGGCCGATCACGTTCTTTGCCACCGCATCCGGCTTGATGATCGACAGGGTGCGTTCGATTGCCATAAAAACTCCAAAAAATTAAGAAGTTACACTTCCAAATGAATCCGCTATTGTAGCACGAACCCGTGTATCATTGCGATTGAACCCTTACATGCATGAAAGGTTCCAAATCCATATGTTTTGCGCCGTCCTGCCATTGAAACCTCCCGGCGCGGAACGTATCTTAGCCATAGCTGCACCGGCATGCTGCGCCGCACACCGCGCGCGCCAGGCCGGCCCCGGGCGCCCACGCGTCCAATGTTAGGAGAAACCATGAACGACTATCCGTACAATTTCGGCCGCGGCGGTTCCGTCAGCACCGCCGAGGTGCGCAATCGCGTACTGCGGAACACCTACTGGCTGCTCGCGCTCTCGATGGTGCCGACAGTACTGGGCGCATGGGTCGGCGTTGCGACGGGCTTCTCGCTGTTCGCGGCCACCAGCCCGATGATGAGCCTCCTCGCGTTCTTCGCGATCGCGTTCGGCTTCATGTTCGCGATCGAGCGCACCAAGAACAGCGCCGCCGGCGTGTTTGTGCTGCTCGGCTTCACGTTCTTCATGGGCCTGATGCTGTCGCGCCTGCTCAGCTTCATCCTCGGTTTCTCGAACGGCCCGTCGCTGATCATGCTCGCGTTCGGCGGCACCGGCATCATCTTCGCCGCGATGGCGACGATCGCCACCGTCAGCAAGCGCGATTTCTCGGGCCTCGGCAAGTGGCTGTTCATGGGCGTGATCGTGATCCTGCTGGCATCGGTCGCGAACATCTTCCTGCAGCTGCCGGCGCTGATGCTGACCGTGTCGGTGCTCGCGATCGCGATCTTCTCGGCATACATGCTGTTCGACGTGCAGCGCGTCGTGAACGGCGGCGAGACGAACTACATCTCGGCCACGCTCGCGATCTACCTCGACCTGTACAACGTGTTCACGAACCTGCTGGCCCTGCTTGGCATCTTCGGCGGCAACCGCAACTGACGTTCCCGCCCGCAGCAAGCAAAAAAACCGGCCCTCGGGCCGGTTTTTTCATGCGCGCCGGCGTTGCGCGATCAGTCGCGCTCGAACAGCGCGATCGATTCGACGTGCGACGTATGCGGGAACATGTTGACGACGCCCGCGCCCTTCAGCCGGTAGCCGGCCTCGTGCACGAGCAGGCCCGCATCGCGCGCGAGCGTCGACGGGTTGCACGACACATAGACGATCCGGCGCGGCAGTGGGCCCTCGCCGCTCTGCGCGATGTCCGCCAGCGCCTTCGAAACCGCGAGCGCGCCTTCGCGCGGCGGGTCGATCAGGAACTTGTCGAACGCGCCCAGCGCGCGGATGTCGTCGGCCGTTACCTCGAACAGGTTGCGGCACGCGAACGTCGTGTGGCCGTCGACGCCGTTCTCGCGCGCATTCGCGAGCGCGCGCGTGGTCAGCGTTTCGCTGCCCTCGATGCCCACCACCTCTCGCGCGATGCGCGCGAGCGGCAGCGTGAAGTTGCCGATCCCGCAGAACAGGTCGAGCACGCGGTCGTCGCGCGACGGCGCGAGCAGGCGCAGCGCGCGGCCGACCAGCACACGGTTGATCTGGTGGTTGACCTGCGTGAAGTCCGTCGGCTTGAACGGCATGCGAATGCCGAACTCGGGCAGCGTGTAGTCGAGCGGGACGTCGAGCGGATAGAACGGCGTCACCGTGTCCGGGCCCTTCGGCTGCAGCCAGAATTGCACCTTGTGCTCGTCGGCGAATGCGCGCAGCAGCGCTTCGTCGGCCGCGTTGATCGGCTCCAGCACGCGCAGCACCAGCGCCGTGACCTGCGAGCCGACCGCCAGCTCGATCTGCGGCATGCGATCGCGAATCGACAGCCCCTCGACCAATCGGCGCAGCGGCACGAGCATCGCCGACACGTGCGGCGGCAGCACCTCGCAGCTCGTCATGTCGGCGACGTAGCTGCTCTTCTTCTCGTGGAAGCCGACCAGCACGCCGCCCTTCTTCACGACGTTGCGCACGGTCAGGCGTGCGCGGTAGCGGTAGCCCCACGACGGGCCGTGGATCGGCGAGAACACCGTCTCCGCACGCAGCTTCGCGAGATGCAACAGGTTGTCCTCGAGCACGCGCTGCTTGATCGCGACCTGCGCGCGCATGTCGAGATGCTGCATCGAGCAGCCGCCGCAGGTGCCGAAAAACGCGCATTTCGGCTGCGTACGCATCACGCTCGGGCGCAGAATATCGACAACCGTCGCCTGCTCGTAACTCGGCTTGCGCCGGTAGCTCGAATAGGTCACACGCTCGCCGGGCAGCGCGCCCTCGACGAAGATGACCTTGCCTGGCTCGCCGTCCTCGGTCGTCACGCGGCCGACACCGCGCGCTTCCATGTCGAGCGATTCGATCTCGAGAACCGGGGCGCTTGCGGGCGCGGCGGGCACGCTTTTCAATTTGCGCGCAGAAGTGGGGACGGCTTCAGACACCAGCTTTTCCTGACAAACGTTGAAAGGCGAGATTGTAGACGAAGGACCGCTTCCTCACGGAGATTCGAACATGCGACTGATCGACTGGAACATCCAATGGGGTCGGGACGCGGACGGCGTCGTCGACCTCCCCCGTACGATCGCCGCCGCACGCCGGCTCGGCGACTTCGACGTGCTGTGCCTGCAGGAAGTCACGCGCGGGTTCGGCGCGCTGGCCGGCGGGCCCGGCCCTGACCAGTTCGCGGAACTGGCCGCGTTGCTGCCCGGCTACACGATCGTCGAGGCGATCGGCGCCGACCTGCCGCGCACCGCGCCCGGCACATCCGGCGCGCCGCGCCGCCAGTTCGGCAACGCGATCGCCACCCGCCTGCCGGTCGGGCGCGTGATGCGCCTGCTGCTGCCATGGCCGGCGGACGACGCCGCGCCGTCGATGCCGCGCGTCGCGCTCGAAGTCGAGCTGACGAGCGCGTCGGGCCCGCTGCGCGTGACCACCACTCACCTTGAATATTATTCCGAGCGACAACGGCGCGCGCAGGTGGATGCGCTGCGCGACCGGCATCGCGAAGCCTGCTCGCACGCCGACCGCCCCGCGCGGGCCGAGAATGCGGACGGCCCGTTCAGCTCGACCGCGCAGCCGCGCGACGCGATCATCTGCGGCGACTTCAACAGCCCGTACGACAGCGACGCTTATCGGCGCCTTCTCGAACCAGTCGACGGCGCGCCGCCGTTCGTCGACGCGTGGGCCGCGCGGCACCCGGGCGTCGCGCCGCCACCGACGGCCGGCGTCTACGATACGGCGCAATGGTCCGACGGGCCGCTCACATGCGACTTCGTGTTCGTCACCGACACGCTGCTGCCGCGCGTCCGGCGCTGCGAGATCGACGGCGACGTACGCGCATCCGATCACCAGCCGATCGTGCTCGAACTGGATTAAGACGCATTACGCGTCGCCGAACGCGGCGAGATACTCGACCCAGTGCGGCCCCAGCTCCTGCGCCAGCGCATTCTTGACGATCAGGATCTCGTCCGCGTATTCGCTCGGCGTGAGGCCGCCGCGCATCAGCAGGAAGCGGCAATAAAGCAGATACGTGTTGACGACGTCGGTTTCGCAGTAGCTGCGGATCTCCTCTATCCGCCCTTCCCGGAACGCGGTCCAGACCTGGCTGCCGTCCATCCCGAGCTTGCCGGGAAAGCCGCACAGCTTCGCGAGCGCATCGAGCGGCGCGTTCGCGCGCGCCTGATACATGGCGAGCACGTCCATCAGGTCGGTATGCCGCGAGTGGTAGCGCGAGATGTAATTGTTCCACTTGAAGTCGCGGTCGTCCTCGCCGAGATCCCAGTAGCGGGTCGCGGTGATCCCGTGCACGAGCGCGCGGTAATGCAGCACCGGCAGGTCGAAGCCGCCGCCGTTCCATGACACGAGCTGCGGCGTGTACTTCTCGATCACGCGGTAGAACGACTGGATCAGCGTCGCTTCGTTGTCCTGCGGCGTGCCGAGCGAGCGCACGCGAAAGCCGGTGTTGTCGCGGAACACGCACGAGATCGCCGCGATGCGCTGCAGGTGGTGCGGCAGGAAATCGCTGCCGGTCTTCTCGCGGCGCGCGGCGAACGCATGTTCGGCCACCGCGGCATCGTCGAGCGTCGCGGGCAGATCGTCGAGACGGCGAATGCCGTCGACATCGGGGATCGTCTCGATGTCAAAAACCAGAATCGGAGTCATCAGTTTTACAGGACGGCGTCCTTGCGAACGCCGTTGGAGGCAAAGAACCGCTTGAGACGCACCAGCGCTTCCTGCTGGATCTGCCGCACCCGCTCACGCGTGAGTCCCATTTCGTCGGCGAGCTCCTCGAGCGTCGCCGGCTCGATGTGATTCAGGCCGAAGCGGCGCTCGATCACGTGCCGGTGCTTGTCGGACAGCCGCGACAGCCAGGCGCGCGTGAGCGTCTCGAGCTCGCGGTGCTGCACCTCGGCGTCCGGCGACTGGCTCTGGTCGTCCGGCAGCAGGTCGAGCAGGCTGCTCGCCGGATCGAGATCCAGCGGCGCGTCGAGCGACGCGGTGTGCTCGTTGAGCGCGAGGATGTCGGTCACTTCCTCGGCGGTCTTGCCGGTCAGGTAGGCGATGTCGTCGATGCTGGCTTCGCGGCGTTCGGCCGCCTCGCCCGTCGACATCGAGTTCTTTTCGAGGTGGCGCTTCGCGCGCAGCACCTGGTTGAGTTCGCGGATCACGTGCACCGGCAGGCGCACGGTGCGGGCCTGGTTCATGATCGCCCGCTCGATGCTCTGCCGGATCCACCACGTCGCATAGGTCGAGAAGCGGAAGCCGCGCGTCGGATCGAACTTCTCGATCGCGTGCATCAGGCCGAGGTTGCCTTCCTCGATCAGGTCGAGCAGCGGCACGCCGCGATTCAGATAACCCTTCGCGATACTGACGACGAGGCGCAGGTTGCGCTCGATCATCACCTGCCGCGCCTCGAATTCGCCGGCCTTCGCGAGGCGCGAATAGCGCTGCTCTTCCTCGACGGTCAGCAGCGGCTTGACGCTGATGCGGTTCAGGTAATGCTGGATCGTGTCGGCGGTCAGCTCCGCCTGCAGCAGTGCGCGGAAATCGTCCAGATCGGGCGACGCCTCCGCCCGGCCTTCACGCTCGTCGCCGCCGTCCGCATCGGCGTCGGCATCGCGCGCCTCGAACTCGCGCTCGCTGTCCGCGGCGTCGTCCTCATCTTCCGTCGAAGCGCCAGTTCGCTCCACCGATCCCTGCGTGGCGCGACTGATCTTTTCAGACTCGGCTTGCGGCTCGTGGCGCTTCGATTTCGGCATGGTCGTCTCGGTTATTGAGGCGGCAAATACTTCAGCGGATCGACAGGTTTACCCTGACGGCGAACCTCGAAATGCAGCATCACGCGGTCGGCATCGCTATTACCCATCTCGGCGATCTTTTGCCCCTTCGTCACCGCGTCCCCCTCTTTTACCATCAAAGCGCGATTGTGTGCATATGCCGTGAGGTAAGTTGCATCGTGTTTGATGATAATGAGGTTGCCGTAGCCGCGCAGCCCATTGCCGGCGTAGACGACGCGGCCGTCCGCCGCCGCCTTCACGGTCTCGCCGGTGGTGCCGCCGATATTGACGCCCTTGTTCTTCGCGTCGTCGAAATTGTTCAGCACCGGGCCGCGTGCGGGCCACGAGAACGTCACGGGGCCGCTCGACGCAGCCGGCGTGTCGCTCGACGCCGCCGCGGCGGCTGGCGGTGCGGCGGTCGCCGCCGATGCGCCGCGCGGCGGCGTGGCCGGGCCGCTGCTCAGCGGCGCGGTGGCGACAGCGCCGCCCGCGATCGGCGCGGCGCCCGGCGCAACGCCGGCAGCCGTTGCGCCGGCCTGCGGCGCGACGCGCAGCAACTGGTCAACCTCGATCTGATTCGGGTTTGCCAGGTTGTTCCACGCGGCGATGTCGCGGTAGTTCTGCCCGTTCTCCAGTGCGATCCGGTACAGCGTATCGCCCGGCTTCACACGGTAGTAACCCGGAGGCGGCGGGCCGAGCGGCACCGCAGGCTGGGCGGCCGGCGTCGTGCCGAGCGAGCCGGAGCGGTCGACGACAGGCGCGTTGTCGAGCCGCGTCGCACAGGCGGCCAGGAGCGTAGTGAACGCAGCCACACAGATCGCGCGCTGGGCGAGCGTGAGCGGTTCGTTCGAACGGTTGTTTTGCATCGCGCGCAACATACTCATCGGTTTCAAATTACTCCGGATTTTAAAGGGACAAAGAAAACGCGATCAAGCCGCGACTCCCGCCACTGCGCGTGCGCAACGCGCTCGACGAGCGTGAGCACCTGCGGCTGCCCGCTCTGCGCGCCGACCGGCGCGACGAGCCGTCCGCCGATCGCGAGCTGCTCGAGCAGCGCCTGCGGCACATCGAGCCCGGCCGCTGCGATCACGATCGCATCGAACGGCGCTGCGGACGGCAGGCCCACCCGCCCGTCGCCGTAATGGAGACGGATATTCGGCACGCGCAGCGGCCTCAGGTTCAGCTTCGCGCGCTCATAGAGCGGCTTGATGCGTTCAATCGAATACACGTCGCGCGCCACGTGGCTCAGCACCGCGGCCTGATAGCCGCAGCCGGTGCCGATTTCCAGCACGCGCTCAAGGGTTCGGCCGGCCATCGCGAGTTCGATCATTCGCGCGACGACCGACGGCTTCGAAATCGTCTGCTGGTGGCCGATCGGCAGCGCGGAATCCTCGTAGGCCTGCGTTGCAAGCCCGGGATCCACGAACATGTGGCGCGGCACCGCGGCCATCGCCTCCAGCACGCGCGCGTCGGTCACCCCGTTCGCGCGCAAGCGTTCGACCATCCGTTCACGCACGCGTTCCGACGTCAGCGCCAGCGTTCCCGCGAGCGCAAGGTTCGACGCGGCCGGCTTGGGCGGCGCAAGATTGAGCGCCGTCGGTTTCGGCGTGGCGGGTTTGCCGGATACGAGCGCCTTCGGTGTGACAGGCGCCGGCGCGGCCGGCCTGGGCCCACCCGCCTTGTCCGCCGACTTCGCCAGCGCGTTCGCGCCGCCGCGCGACGGGCGACCGTCCTGCGCGCGCTCGCCCGCCCGGCCTTCGGCCTTGCGCGGCGCTCGCTTGAGATCTTCGAGCGCGAGCGGGAACCGCTTCGCGCGCTCGCCGCTCATGAAGCGCGCCCCCCGGCGCGCACCCAGTCGTGCGTCGCAGGCAGCATTTGCGTATGCGTGAGATCGAGCTGCAGCGGCGTGATCGACACGAAACCGTTTGCGACCGCGTGGAAATCGGTGCCTTCGCTCGCATCGAGCGCCGCACCCGCCGGCCCGATCCAGTAGATGGGCTCGCCGCGCGGGTTGGCCTGGCGGATCACCGGCTGCGACGGATGACGCTTGCCGAGGCGCGTGACCTTCCAGCCCTTCAGCTCACCATATGGCAGGTTCGGGATGTTGACGTTCAGCAACGGCTGGCCCGGCAGCGGATGCGCGAGATAGTGCTGCACGATCTCGGCGGCCACGCGTGCGGCGTCGGCGAGATGCGCCCAATCCTTGTCGACCAGCGAGAACGCGATCGCGGGCACGCCGAACATGATGCCTTCGGTCGCCGCTGCAACTGTCCCCGAATAGAGCGTGTCCTCGCCCATGTTCTGGCCGTTGTTGATGCCCGAGACAACGAGATCCGGCTTCGTGTCGAGCATGCCCGTCAGCGCAATGTGCACCGAGTCGGTCGGCGTGCCGTTCACGTAGAAGAAACCCGTACTCGCGGAACGCTGGATCGACAGCGGCCGCGACAGCGTCAGGGAATTCGATGCGCCGCTGCAGTTCTGCTCGGGCGCCGTCACCGTGAGGTCGGCCAGCGGCCGCAGCGCGTCGTGGAGCGCCGCGAGACCGGGGGCGAGATAGCCGTCGTCGTTGCTGAGTAGGATTCGCATGCGGCGATTGTAACCGAGGAAAGATGGCGCGAGAGCGACAGTCGGGCCGCCGCAAACGCACGCCCGCACGCGGTGCGCCGCCGCAAGCGGGCACGCGTTTGCGGCGGCCTTCCCGGCTCAGATCGCCCCGGCTTCGCGCAGCGCCGCGATCGCCTGCGCGTCGTAGCCGAGGCCGCGCAGCACCTCGTCGGTATGCTCGCCGAGCGCCGGCCCGAGCCAGCGCGTTTCGCCCGGCGTGCCCGACAGTTTCGGCGTGATGTTCGGCAGCGGAATGTCGGTGCCGTCGGCAAGCTTGAAGCGCTGGATCATTTGCCGCGCGACGAATTGCGGATCGGTGAACATGTCCGCGACGCTGTAGATGCGCCCGGCCGGCACGTCCGCCGCATTGAGCACCTCGAGCGCGGCATCGATCGTGCGCGGCGCGAGCCATGCGGCGATCGCGTCATCGATTTCCCGGGTGCGCGGCACGCGTCCGTCGTTGTGCGCGAGCGCCGGATCGTCGGCGAGGTCGTCGCGCTCGATCGCCTTCATCAGCCGCTTGAAGATCGGGTCGCTGTTGCCGCCGATCACGATGCTGCCGTCGCGGCACGCGTAGGTGTTCGACGGCACGATGCCCGGCAGCGACGCGCCGGTGCGCTCGCGCACCATCCCGTACACGCCGTACTCCGGCACGACGCTCTCCATCATGTTGAACACGGCTTCGTACAGCGCGACGTCGACCACCTGCCCCGCGCCGCCGTTCACGTTGCGATGATGCAGCGCCATCATCGCGCCGATCACGCCGTGCAGCGCGGCGATCGAATCGCCGATCGAAATGCCGATGCGCGGCGGCGGCAATTCCGGGTAACCGGTGATGTGACGCAGCCCGCCCATCGATTCGGCGATCGCGCCGAAGCCGGGCCGGTCGCGATACGGGCCGGTCTGCCCGTAGCCGGACAGGCGCACCATCACGAGGCCCGGATTGTCGGCCGACAGCACGTCGTAGCCGAGCCCGAGCTTCTCGAGCAGCCCCGGGCGGAAATTCTCGATCACGATGTCCGCCTCGCGCGCGAGCTGGCGCGCGATCGCCTTTCCGGCGTCCGACTTCAGATTGAGCGTGACCGATTTCTTGTTGCGCGCCTGCACCGACCACCACAGCGACGTGCCGCCGGCCTCCGGATGGAGCTTGCGCCACTTGCGCAGCGGGTCGCCGCCTTTCGGATCCTCGATCTTGATGACTTCCGCACCGAATTCGGCGAACAGCCGCGACGCGAAGGGCCCCGCGATCAGCGTACCGAACTCGAGCACTTTGACGCCCGCGAGCGGGCCCTGGCTGGTGCTCATGTGTCTCCCTGGGATGAGGAACGGCGCCGCCAGAACGGCGGCCACCGAAGCGTTACATCGTGCGGCGATCGAGCATCGCGCGCGCGATCGTGCCCGCGTCGACGTATTCCAGCTCCCCGCCGACGGGCACGCCACGCGCGAGACGCGTCACCGCGAGCCCGCGCGCCTTCAGCGTCTGGCCGAGATAATGCGCGGTGGCCTCGCCTTCGTTGGTGAAGTTGGTCGCGAGCACGACTTCCTTGACGATGCCGTCGGACGCGCGCCGCACCAGCCGGTCGAAATGGATTTCCTTCGGGCCGATGCCGTCGAGCGGGCTCAGCCGCCCCATCAGCACGAAGTACAGCCCGCGATAGGTCATCGTCTGCTCGAGCATGATCTGGTCGGCCGGCGTCTCGACGACGCACAGGAGCGTCGGGTCGCGCTCCGTGTCGCTGCAGACTTCGCAAATCTGCGCTTCCGTGAACGTGTTGCACTTCTCGCAGTGCTGCAGATGCTCGGTCGCAAACAGCAGCGAGCGGCCGAGCCGCTCCGCCCCCTCCCGATCGTGCTGCATCAGGTGGTACGCCATGCGCTGCGCGGATTTCGGCCCGACTCCGGGCAGCGCGCGCAGCGCTTCGACGAGGGCGGACAAGGCGGACGGCTGTTTCATGCGTCGGCGGGCAAGGACACGGACGCGCCGCTCAGAACGGCAGCTTGAAGCCCGGCGGCAGCGGCAGGCCGGCCGTCATGCCGCTCATCTTTTCCTGCGAGGTCGCTTCGGCCTTGCGCACGGCGTCGTTGACCGCGGCCGCGACGAGATCCTCGAGCATGTCCTTGTCGTCCGCGAGCAGGCTCGGGTCGATCGACACGCGGCGCACTTCGTTGCGGCACGTCATCGTCACCTTGACGAGGCCCGCGCCCGACTGGCCCTCGACCTCGATCTGCGCAAGCTGCTCCTGCATCTTCTTCATGTTTTCCTGCATTTGCTGCGCTTGCTTCATCAGTCCGGCGATGTTGCCTTTCAACATGGGAATACTCCTTCTTGATCGTGTGAAAACCGGCACGCGGCGCGTGCCGGCCAATGTGTACGGGCGTGATTGTGCCTGCCGCCGCGCGGTTCGTTCAATGCAGCGTCGGCGGCACGCCGCCCGCCGGCACGGCGGCATCGGCGAGCGGCCGCACCGAGCCGTCGACGATGCGGGCGCCGAATTCGCGCACGAGCTGCTGGACGAACGGATCCGCGTGGATCTCCTGCTCCGCCTCGCGCTGGCGCGCCGCACGTGCGGCCGCGTCGAGCGCTGCCGCGGTGCGCCGCGCCGGCCCGACCTCGACGGCGACGTCGACCGGCTTGCCGAGCGCATCCGCGAGCGCGGCCTTCAGTTTCGCGACCTGGGCCGCGTCCGCGTACTGCGGCACGGGCACGGAAAGCTTGAGCGTCGTCGCGTCGACGGCCGTCAGCTCGCTGTTGAACGCGAGCTGGAACGCGACGCCCTTCAACGGGAGCTGTGCGGCCAACGCGGGCCACTCGCCGTCGAAGCCGATCGGGTCGAGCGCGATGGCAGGCGGCAGCGGACGCGTGTCGAGCGGCGCGGACGGCCGGGCTTCCGCCGGCTTCGGCGCACCATTCGGCGCAATACGCACGTCGTCCGGCCCGCTGTCGAAGACCGGCACGAAACCGTCGTCGGGCGGGCCGCCGAACATCTCGTCCGCGCTGAGCGGCACGTACTCGTCCGGCGGAATGTCTTCCCACGGCGGCGGCGCCTGACGCGTGTCGGGCTGCGGCGCGCGGGCGGCGGCACGCGGCGTGGGCACCTGCACCGCGGGACGCGGCGCGGCCGGTTTCGCGGCGGCCGGCGCGGGAGCCGGCTGCGCCGCTGCGGCCGGGCGCGAGCGATCGGTCGATACGCGCATGCCGGCGTTGCGCAGCACGTCGAGCGCCGCGGCGGCGCCGCCGCTGCGCGATGCCGGACGCGCGGCGGATTCCGCCGGCGCGGCGCGCGGCGCGGATTCGGCCGGTGCGGCGACTGCCGCTTCGGCGCGGGATTCGGGTTCGGCCGGCGATGCGGGCGGCTCGCTCTTCGCAACGGCGGCGCCGGACACAGCCACGGGCGCGTCGACTGCCGCGGCCGGCTGAGCCGGCACAGTTGCCGCGGGAACGGCCGTTGCCACGGCAGCGGCAGGCGGCTCGCCAGCGGCACGATCGTCGGGCTGCGCAGGCGCGTCGGCAGCCGGTCGCGCGACCGGCGCGGCAACAGCAGCCGCAGCCGGCTGGCGCATCGCATCGGCAGGCGCTGCCGCCGCCGGCTTCGCGGCAGCCGCCGGCACGGCCGCACGCGGCCCCGGCACGGCGCGCGGCGCGGACGGCTGGCCGACCGGCGCACTGCCGGCGCTCGCGGCGGGCTCGAACGCGAGCATCCGCAGCAGCGTCATCGTGAATCCGGCGTACTCGTCGGGCGCGAGGCCCAGTTCGGCACGCCCGACCGTTGCGATCTGATAGAACAGCTGCACCTGCTCGGGGCTCAGCGTCTCGGCGAAGCGGCGCAGGTCGGCCGCCTCCGGCCATTCGTCTAGCACCGACCCCGGCGCGAACTGCGCCCAGGCGATCCGGTGCAGCAGGCTCGCGAGATCCTGCAGCGCGGTCGAGAACGACAGGCTGCGCAGCGACATCTCGTCGGCGATCGCCAGGATTTCCGGGCCGCCGCCGGCCGCGAGCGCGTCGAGCAGACGCACCATGTAGGTCTGGTCCAGCGCGCCGAGCATGCCCGACACGGCCGTCTCCGTCACTTCGTTGGCCGAATAAGCGATTGCCTGATCGGTCAGCGACAGCGCATCGCGCATGCTGCCCTGCGCCGCGCGCGCGAGCAGGCGCAGCGCCTGCGGCTCGAACACGATCTTCTCTTCGCCGAGAATGCGCTCGAGGTGCGACACGATGTGCCCGGCGGGCATCTGCTTCAGGTTGAACTGCAGGCAGCGCGACAGCACCGTGACCGGGATCTTCTGCGGGTCGGTCGTCGCGAGGATGAACTTGACGTGCGGCGGCGGCTCCTCGAGCGTCTTCAGCATCGCGTTGAACGCGTGGTTCGTCAGCATGTGCACTTCGTCGATCATGTAGACCTTGAAGCGCGCATCGACGGGCGCGTACACCGCGCGCTCGAGCAGCGCGGCCATTTCGTCAACGCCGCGGTTGCTCGCGGCATCCATCTCGACGTAATCGACGAAGCGGCCTTCGTCGATCTCGCGGCAGGCGCGGCATACGCCGCACGGCTGCGACGTCACGCCGGTTTCACAGTTGAGCGCCTTCGCGAAGATGCGCGACAGCGTCGTCTTGCCGACGCCGCGGGTGCCGGTAAACAGATAGGCGTGATGCAAACGCCCGCCGTCGAGCGCGTGCGTGAGCGCCCTGACGACGTGCTCCTGGCCGACGAGCGAAGCGAAATCCTTCGGACGCCACTTGCGTGCGAGAACTTGATAGGTCATCGGGAAATTGTATCAGCAACGCTGCGTCGCGCCGACACGCGAAACGGTACGGAACACGAGTGCGGAAACAGGAGAAGGGGAAATAAAAAACGCCCGGCGAACGGGGCGAGAAGGAAGGTGACGAGCCCGACCCTCGGCACTGGCGGAAAACGGCTGTGGCTGCTTCGTTCCCGACCTGACCAGGTTCACCGGCCCACCATGCGAGGAGGCCCGTCACATCGCATTCTAACACCGCTTACGGCCGAATGCGAACGTTTATGCACACGAATGTGCAAACAAATGCACATGCGATTGCCGCCGCGGCCGCCCTCTTGTATTTTCCGTGCCGGCCTCCATCTGCATGGCGCACCGGTCGTCGGCGCCATCGTGCCCCTACTCGCGAAGCGGCTACTATCGCCGTCAACAGCGGATAGCAATTTAGGCTAATATGACGCCCGAATGACCCGCGAGCCGCGGTACGCAGCGCTTACGCCCTTCTTTTCCGGAGAGCGGAGCTACCTGCCGCAGCGGCCGGCAGCCCGCCGGGCGGCCGGCGCGCCGACAGGCGCCATGCAGGCAGTCCCCGAACCGAAAGAGGTATTGACCAAATGAGCGAACAGATCAAACACATCAGCGACGCTTCGTTCGAACAGGACGTCGTCAAATCCGACAAGCCGGTGCTCGTCGATTTCTGGGCCGAATGGTGCGGCCCGTGCAAGATGATCGCCCCGATCCTCGACGAAGTCGCGAAGGATTACGGCGACAAGCTGCAGATCGCGAAGATCAACGTCGACGACAACCAGGCGACGCCCGCGAAGTTCGGCGTACGCGGCATCCCGACGCTGATCCTCTTCAAGAACGGCGCGGCTGCCGCGCAGAAAGTCGGCGCGCTGTCGAAGTCGCAGCTGACCGCGTTCCTGGACAGCCACCTGTAATTCCCGCGGGTTCGCGGACGTGTTGTCAGCCGGCAACACGTCCGCCGCAAAGCCGCCGATCGGCCGCTCAAGCGCGAATCGGCCTATGCTAGAATTAAAAAACGTCTAGAAGACGCATTTAAGTCTCTGAGCGCTTCCGCTCGCCCTCCTCCCATTTTTCTTTCGTCGCTTCTCTTCCCTGGCGGGATCCCCGTATGCATTTATCCGAGCTCAAGTCTCTGCACGTGTCCGAATTGATCGAAATGGCCAATGGCCTCGAGATCGAAAACGCGAACCGCCTGCGCAAGCAGGAGCTGATGTTCGCCATTCTCAAAAAGCGCGCCAAGACGGGAGAGACGATCTTCGGCGACGGTACGCTCGAAGTGCTGCCGGACGGCTTCGGCTTCCTGCGCTCGCCGGAAATGTCGTACCTCGCGAGCACCGACGACATCTACATCAGCCCGTCGCAGATCCGCCGCTTCAACCTGCACACCGGCGACACGATCGAAGGCGAAGTCCGCACCCCGAAGGACGGCGAGCGCTACTTCGCGCTGGTGAAGGTCGACAAAGTCAACGGGCAGCCGCCCGAGGCCTCGAAACACAAGATCATGTTCGAGAACCTCACGCCGCTGCACCCGAACAAGCCGCTGTCGCTCGAACGCGAAATGCGCGGCGAAGAGAACGTCACGGGCCGCATCATCGACATGATCGCGCCGATCGGCAAGGGCCAGCGCGGCCTGCTCGTCGCGTCGCCGAAGTCGGGCAAGACCGTGATGCTCCAGCACATCGCGCACGCGATCAAGCAGAACCACCCGGACGTGATCCTGTTCGTGCTGCTGATCGACGAGCGTCCTGAAGAAGTGACCGAAATGCAGCGCTCCGTCGCGGGCGAAGTGATCGCGTCGACGTTCGACGAACCGGCCACGCGTCACGTGCAGGTCGCCGAAATGGTGATCGAGAAGGCCAAGCGCCTCGTCGAAATGAAGCACGACGTCGTGATCCTGCTCGACTCGATCACGCGTCTCGCACGTGCGTACAACACCGTGATCCCGGCATCGGGCAAGGTGCTGACGGGCGGTGTCGACGCCAACGCGCTGCAGCGTCCGAAGCGCTTCTTCGGCGCGGCGCGCAACATCGAGGAAGGCGGCTCGCTGACGATCATCGGCACCGCGCTGATCGAAACCGGCAGCCGCATGGACGACGTGATCTACGAAGAGTTCAAGGGCACCGGCAACATGGAAGTGCACCTCGAGCGCCGCCTCGCGGAAAAGCGCGTCTACCCGTCGATCAACCTGAACAAGTCGGGCACGCGCCGCGAAGAAATGCTGATCAAGCCCGAGATCCTGCAGAAGATCTGGGTGCTGCGCAAATTCATCCACGACATGGACGAAGTCGAGGCGATGGAATTCCTGCTCGACAAGATCCGCCAGACGAAGAGCAATTCCGAGTTCTTCGACCTGATGCGCCGCGGCGGCTGATCGCCCGGCAAAGGACCAAACGGCCGCCCGCGCGTTTCGCCCGGCGGCCGTTTTTTCGTGGCCTGTACGCGAACGGCCACGTTGACCTATCATCCGCCCCATCCGAGTCAAACGACTGGCCCTGGGCCTCCGCTCGCCGCCTCCATGCTTTCGAAACTGACCCGCTGGCTCGATCATCGCCGCCGCGAGCGCGCACTGCGCAGCCACCCGATCCCCGATGCGCTGTGGCAGGACACCGTCGAGCGCCTGCCGTTCCTCGACCACCTGTCGCCGGGCGACCTCGGCCGGCTGCGCGAACTGACGAGCCTGTTCCTCGCGCAAAAGTCGTTCTCGACCGCGCACGGCCTCGAGCTGACCGACGCGATGATCGTCGGGATCGCCGCGCAGGCCTGCCTGCCGGTGCTGAATCTGGACCTGTCGCTGTATGACGGCTGGGTCGGGATCGTCGTGTATCCGGGCGAGTTCGTGATCCGCAAGACGGTTCAGGACGAGGACGGCGTCGTCCACGAGGTCGAGCAGGACGCGAGCGGCGAAGCGTGGGAAGGCGGGCCGGTCATCCTGTCGTGGGAAGACGCGCAGATGACCGACGGCCGCGATGCGTACAACGTCGTGATCCACGAGTTCGCGCACAAGATCGACATGATCAACGGTGCGGCCGACGGCTATCCGCCGCTGTTTCGCCGCTGGCATGCGCCGCACCTCGACGCGCAGGCGTGGGCCGACGTGTTCGAGCACGCCTATGACCACTTCTGCGCGCGCGTCGACGCGGTGCCGGATCGCGCATGGGCGCGCTTCGAGCGGGATTCGCTGATCGATCCGTATGCGGCCGACCACCCGTCGGAATTCTTCGCCGTGTGCAGCGAGGCGCTGTTCGTGCAGCCGCGCGCGTTCGAGGCCGAATTCCCGGAGCTGTACCGGCTGCTCGCCCGCTACTACCGGCAGGATCCGGCCAAGACCGGCGCGCTCGACGCACCCTGAAAAATATTCGTCAACCGTCTGATTTTCTGGCATAATCGCCGTTTTTCGACCTTAGGCAAGTGGCTCGCGCCGGGCTTGGCGTCTGTCGATACGCGCATCAACGCGCGGTTCGGAACGGCAAGCGGCGGGTTGGCTACCGCTCTCACCAAGGAAAATCATGAAACCTGGCATTCACCCCGATTACCGCGAAGTCGTCTTCCAAGACATGTCGAACGGCTTCAAGTTCGTGACGCGCTCGACCATCCAGACGCGCGAAACCATCGAACTCGACGGCAAGACCTACCCGCTCGCCAAGATCGAAGTGTCGTCGGAATCGCACTCGTTCTACACCGGCCAGCAAAAGATCATGGACACGGCCGGCCGCGTCGAGAAGTTCAAGAACAAGTTCGGCGCACGCGCCAGCGGCAAGGTCGCGAAGTAAGCTTCGCACCGCATCCGGTGGAAGTCATGCACCGGTACCGCACCAAAGGGCAGCCCAGGCTGCCCTTTTTCGTCTCTGCTCACCCGTGCGTCGCCGGCCCGCGCGCGGGCAACGCCGAAGACGCGCGACGGCCAGCGCGTCTACAATGCCGGATGCTCAAAACCGGCGCGCCGCGCGGCATCGCGCGGGCCGCGCCCAGAACAAATCGCTCATCTGCATGAAGCCAGTCGTTCGTCTCACCGCCTCCGCCACGCGCGCGCTGCCGCGCTGGCTGCTGCTCACGCTCTGCCTCGTCTACGCGGCATTCGGCCTGTTCGGCCGCGACCCGTGGAAAAACGAGGACGCAGCAGGCTTCGGCGTGATGTGGACGATGGCCAAGGGTGGCTGGCACGACTGGCTGCTGCCGAATCTCGTCGGCAAGTTCATTACGACCGACGGGCCGCTCGGCTACTGGTTCGGCGCGCTGTGGATCCGCGCGCTCGGCCCCTGGGTCGACGCGAGCAACGCGTCGCGCCTCTCCACCGGAATCCTGTTCTGCGTCGCCTGTGCGTTCGTCTGGTATGCCGCCTACCTGCTCGGCCGGCGCGCCGAAGTCCAGCCGTTCAAGTATGCGTTCGGCGGTGAGCCGGAGCCGCGCGACTACGGCCGCACGCTCGCCGACGGCGCGCTGCTGATCCTGCTTGCCTGCTTCGGCCTCGCGGAGCGCGGCCACGAAACGACGCCGCAGCTCGCGCAATTCGCGCTGATCGCCATGCTCGTCTACGGGATCGTGCGCGGCATCGACAAGCCGGCCCAGGGCGCGCTGTGGTGGGGCCTCGCGATCGGCCTCGTGGCGCTGTCCGGCAACCCGGTGCTGGTCGTCGCGCTGATCGTCGGCACGGCCGCGCTGTGGCTCGTCGCGCCCGACATGCGCAACCTGCGCGTGGCGGCGATCGGCGTGCCGCTCGCTGCCGCGATCATCGCGCTGTGGGTGTTCACCGCGCTCGCCGTGGCGCCCGACGACGCCGCGTGGTTCTTCGACCAGTGGGTGCACGGCAGCCTGATGCGCTTCTCGGGCCCGCCGACCGCCGTGCTCGCGTATGCGGCAAAGAACCTGCCGATCTTCACGTGGCCTGCGTGGCCGCTCGCGATCTGGGCCTGGTGGAGCTGGGCCGGCCTGCGCCGGCGCGCGCACATCGCGATTCCGCTGTCGGTCGTCGTGCCGCTCGTCGCGCTCGTGATCCTGCAGAGCCAGCAATCGAACCGCATGTACATGCTGCTGCTGCCGCCGCTCGCGGTGCTCGCGACGTTCGCGCTGCCGACGCTCAAGCGCGGCGCGATCAACGCGATCGACTGGTTCGCGGTGTTGAGCTTCACGATCCTCGGCAGCTTCGTGTGGCTCGTCTGGCTCGCGTCGCTCACCGGCTTCCCGCACCCGCTTGCGCGCAACCTCGGCCGGCTCCTGCCCGGTTACGAGCCGCATTTCAAGGTGCTGTCGTTCGTCTGCGCGGTCACGGTGACGGTCTGCTGGTTCCTGCTGGCGCGCTGGCGCGTGTCGCGCCAGCCGAAGGTGCTGTGGCGCAGCGTCGTGCTGTCGGGCGCGGGCACCACGCTGATGTGGGTGCTGCTGATGACGCTGTGGCTGCCGATCGTCAACTACGGCCGCACCTATCGCGACGTCGCGCAGCAGATCGCCACCCACCTGCCGTCCGATTACGAGTGCATTGCGCCGGTGCGGCTCGGCGATGCGCAGATCGCGACCTTCGCGTATTTCGGCAACATGCGCTTCGACTACTCCGGCGATTGCGATGTGATCCTGCGCCAGGACCGCGCCGATTTCGGCGAACCCAGCTCGATGTCGCAATACGTGTGGCGACTCGTCTGGGAAGGCCGGCGCGTCGCCGACCGCGACGAGCGGTTCCGCCTGTACGAGCGCATCGAGCGCCCGAAGACACCGGTCAAGCGCCGGCCGCCGCGCCGCCAGGCCGACGATTGACGATGCTGGCCGACCTCCGCCGGATCATCGGTCTCGCGTGGCCGGTGCTGGTCGGCCAACTCGCGATCATCGGGTTCGGCGTGACCGACACCGCGATGGTCGGCCGTTTCTCCGCGATCGATCTCGCCGCGCTCGGGCTCGGCGCATCGATCTACGTGTCGGTCTTCATCGGCCTGACGGGCATCCTGTCCGCACTGCAGCCGATCACCGGCCAGCTGTACGGCGCGCGGCGCTACGCCGAGATCGGCGAGGAAGTGCGCCAGGCACTGTGGCTCGCCGTGATGCTCGCGGTGCCCGGCTTCCTGCTGCTGCATTTTCCCGAACCGCTGCTGCGGCTCGCGCACGCGCCCGCCGCGCTGCACGAGCGCACCGTCGCATATCTGCGCATCCTGTCGTTCGGGCTGCCCGCGAGCCTCGTGTTCCGCATCTACAACGCGCTCGCCAATGCCGCCGGCAAGCCGCGCCTCGCGATGATCCTGCAGATCGGCGCGCTCGCGCTCAAGTTTCCGCTGAATTTCTGGTTCATCTTCGGCGGCCTCGGGGTGCCGGCGCTCGGCGGCCCCGGCTGCGCGCTCGCCAGCACGCTGATCAACTGGACGCTCGCGCTGACCGGCTTCACGCTGCTCGCGAAACTCGACGTGTTCGCGCCGCTCGCGATCTTCTCGCGCTTCTGCTGGCCCGCGTGGGCGCGCCTGAAGGCGATCCTCAAGCTCGGCGTGCCGATGGGCCTGTCGTACCTGATCGAGGTCACCTCCTTCACCTGCATGGCGCTTTTCATCGCGCAGTTCGGCACGACGACGCTCGCCGGGCACCAGATCGCCGGCAACATCGGCGGCGTGCTGTACATGACGCCGCTGTCGATCGGCGTCGCCACGTCGACGCTCGTCGCCCGTGCGCTCGGCGCCGGCCGGCCCGACGAGGCGCGGCTGCTCGGCCGGCACGGCGTGATGCTCGCCGGCGGCGTCGCCGTGCTCTATGGCGCGATCGTGTTCGCGCTGCGCCCGCTGATCGTCGGCGCGTACACGCCGAACCCGGCGGTCGCCGCGGCCGCGCTGCCGCTCGTCGCGATCGTCACCTGCTATCACTTCTTCGACGCGCTGCAGGTCACCTCCGCGTTCGTGCTGCGCGCGTACAAGGTCGCGATCGTGCCGACCGTCATCTACGCGGTCGCGCTGTGGGGCGTCGGGCTCAGCGGCGGCTACCTGCTCGGCTTCGACGCCGGCGGCTTCTCGCCCGCCTGGCTGACCGGCGCGCGCGGCTTCTGGTTCGCGAACACGATCAGCCTGATGCTCGCGGGCGCCGGGCTCGTGCTTTACCTGCGTCGCGTGAGCCGCACCGCGCGGGCGCTCGCGCCCGAGGCGGCCTGAAACTGCCTGACGCCGCCGGCGCGCGCCACGGCGGCGAGTCAGGCCGCTCGCAGCACCTCCGCCGCGTGATACGACGAACGCACGAGCGGGCCGGCCACCACCTCCCTGAAACCGCACGACAGCGCCTCGTCGCGCCACGCGGCAAACGCGTCCGGGCTCACGTAGCGGCGCACCGGCAGGTGATGCGCGGACGGCGCGAGATACTGGCCGAGCGTCAGCACGTCGACGCCGTGCATGCGCAGGTCGCGCAACGTATCGCGCACTTCGTCATCGCGCTCCCCGAGCCCGAGCATCAAGCCCGACTTCGTCACGAGCGCCGGATGCGCGGCTTTCGCACGCGCCAGCAGCGCGAGCGAGCCGCGGTAGTCGGCGCCCGGCCGCGCCGCGCGGTACAGCGACGGCACCGTCTCGACGTTGTGGTTGAACACGTCAGGCCAGGCGGCCGACAGCGCTTCGAGCGCGCGGGCGACGCGGCCGCGGAAATCCGGCGTCAGCACCTCGACGCCGATGCCCGGCACCCGCGCACGCACCGCCGCGATGCAGGCGGCGAAATGCGCGGCGCCGCCGTCGCGCAAGTCGTCGCGGTCAACCGACGTGATCACGACGTAGCGCAGCCCGAGCGCGGCGACCGCATCGGCAAGCCGCCCGGGCTCGTCGGGGTCGAGCGGCGCCGGACGGCCATGCGCGACGTCGCAGAACGGGCAGCGCCGCGTGCACAGCCCGCCCATGATCATGAAGGTCGCGGTGCGCTGCGCGAAGCACTCGCCGATGTTCGGACACATCGCCTCCTCGCAGACCGAATGCAGCCGATGCTCGCGCAGCACCGCCGCCATCGCGGCGACGCTGTCGCTCATCATCGGCCGCGCACGCAGCCACGCCGGCTTCGGCAACGCGGCGCCGGCCGCCGGCTCGACGCGCACCGGAATGCGCGCGAGCTTGTCGCGGCTGCGCGCGCCCGGCTGGCCGAGCGCCGTCAGGCTGGGACGTTCGAGCGCGGCCGTCATCGTCAGTCTCCGAGAAAGGCGACGATCAGGCGGTTCACGTCGGCGGCCGCCTCCATCTGCACCATGTGCCCGCGGCCCGCCAGCACCTCGGCGCGCACGCCGCCCGGCAGCCCCTGCGCGTGCCGCGCGGGGATCACCTGGTCGCGCTCGCCCCAGATCACCAGCGTGCGCGGTGCGAGCGCCGCGAGCCGGTCGCGGAACACGCGCCGCTGCGTCGCGCCGTCGAACGCGGACGACGCGATCTTCTCGAGCGCCGCCTGCACGCCTTCGAGCCGCTTGTACTTGACGAGATCCTCGACGAGTTGCCGCGTGACGAGCGCGCCGTCCGCGAACAGCTTGCCGAGATGCGGCTTCAGCGAATTGCGGCTGTTGCCGGCGACGAAGCCGTCGATATAGTCGCGATCGATGTCGGGGCCGAGGCCCGCGCTCGCGATCAACGTGAGCGACGCGACGCGCGCCGGCGCGCGCTCGGCCGCCGTCATCGCGACCGCGCCGCCCATCGAGTGGCCGACCAGGTGCGCACGTTCGATGTGCTGCGCATCGAGCAGCGCCAGCACCGCGTCGGCCAGCTCGTCGAGGCTGCCCGAGTCGACCGCCTTGCCCGACTCGCCGTGGCCCGGCAGGTCGAGCGCCCAGACCGGCCGGTGCGCGGCCAGCTCCGCGTGATTGAACAGCCAGTTGTTCAGGTCGCCGCCGAAGCCGTGGATCAGCACCGCGGGCGTGCCCGCACCGTCGCCGAGCTTCAGGAAGCGGACCATGCGGCCGCCGATCTGCGCCTTCTCCGGCTGCGGGCCGGCCGCGTCGTCGGCGGCCGCGCTCGGCGTGAAATCGCGCTGGAACGCGGCGATCGCCGCGTCGATATCCGCGTCGCTCGCCTGCTCCGCCGCGACGACGCCGAGCAGCGCGCCGACCGGCAGCGTGTCGCCCTCCTGCGCGACCTGCCGGCGCAGCGTGCCGTCGAACGCGCATTCGACGCCCGACGAGATCTTGTCGGTCTCGACGTCGAGCACCTCGTCGCCCTTGCTCACCCGCTCGCCGACGGCCTTCAGCCAGCCGTTGACCTGCCCCTGCTCCATCGACAGCCCCCACTTGGGCATCGTGATCATGTGAATCGACATCGTGTCAGCTCCTCGTCTTCAGCACCGCCTGCGCGATCGCGTCGGCGGACGGGATGTACAGGTCTTCGAGCACGCCCGCGAACGGCGCCGGCGTGTGCGGCGCGGTCACGCGCTCGATCGGTGCCTTCAGCGACCGGAACGCGCGCTGCGCGACCAGCGCGGCAATGTCGGTGGCGATCGAGCAGCGCGGATTCGCCTCGTCGACCACCACCACGCGCCCGGTGCGCGCCGCGCTCTCGAGGATCGTCTCCTCGTCGAGCGGCGACGTGGTGCGCAGGTCGATCACGTCGACGTGGATGCCGTCCTTCGCGAGCTTCGCGGCCGCGTCCGTCGCGACGTGCACCATGCGTCCGTAGGTGACGATCGTCGCGTCGTCGCCTTCGCGCACGATGCTCGCCTCGCCGAACGGGATCGCATAGGACTCCTCGGGCACGTCGCCTTCGCGCGTGTACAGCAGCTTGTGTTCGAGGAAGATCACCGGATCGTCGTCGCGGATCGCCTGGATCAGCAGGCCCTTCGCGTCGTACGGCGTCGCCGGGCACACGACCTTCAGGCCCGGGATGTGCGTAAACAGCGACGTCAGCATCTGCGAATGCTGCGCGGCCGCGCGCAGGCCCGCGCCGTACATCGCGCGGATCACGACCGGCGTCACGGCCTTGCCGCCGAACATGTAGCGGAATTTCGCCGCCTGGTTGAAGATCTGGTCGAAGCACACGCCCATGAAATCGATGAACATCAGCTCCGCGACCGGCCGCATCCCGCACGCGGCCGCGCCCACCGCCGCGCCGATGTAGCCGCCCTCCGACAGCGGCGTGTCGAGCACGCGCCCCGGGAACTTGTGGAACAGCCCCTTCGTCACACCGAGCACGCCGCCCCATGCGTCGTCCTCGCCGGGCGCGCCCGCGCCGCCCGCGTTGTCCTCGCCCATCACGATCACGCGGTCGTCGCGCGCCATCTCCTGGGCGAGCGCTTCGTTGATCGCCTGCGAATAAGTGATCTTCCTTGCCATGTCTGTCTCCTGGAATCCGGTCTGTCAGTCGTGGTGCGCGGCGCTCACGGGTACGACACGTACACGTCGGTCAGCAGGTCGGATGCGTCCGGCAGCGGCGCCGCCTTCGCCGCGGCGACCGCGTCGTCGATCAGCCGCTTCACCTGCGCGTCGACCGTGCGCAGTTCGTCGGCCGTGAGCACCTCGGCGCGCACGACGCGCGCTTCGAAATGCTTCAGGCAATCCTTCTCGTCGCGCAGCTTCTGCACCTCGCCGGGCGCGCGATAGGTCTGCGCGTCGCCCTCGAAGTGCCCGAAATAGCGCGAGAACTTCACCTCGACGAGCGTCGGGCCGCCGCCGCCGCGCGCGCGCTCGACCGCCTCGCCGAGCGCCTCGTGCACCGCGAAGAAATCGAAGCCGTCGACGATCACGCCGGGCATCCCGAAGCCGTTCGCGCGATCCGCGATGTTGTCGGTCGCAACCGACCAGCTCGACGACGTCGCTTCCGCATAGCCGTTGTTCTCGGCGACGAAGATCGCCGGCAGCCGCCACACCGATGCGAGGTTCATCGATTCGAAGATCACGCCCTGGTTCGACGCGCCGTCGCCGAAGAAGCACACGCCGACGCCGCCGGTGTTCCGGTGCTTCGCGGCGAGCGCCGCGCCGCACACGAGCGGCCCGCCCGCGCCGACGATCCCGTTCGCGCCGAGCATGCCCATCGACAGGTCGGCGATGTGCATCGAGCCGCCCTTGCCGTGGCACACGCCCGTCTTCTTGCCGTAGATCTCGGCCATCATCCCGTGCACGTCGACGCCCTTCGCGATGCAGTGGCCGTGGCCGCGGTGCGTCGTCGCGACGTAGTCGGCGACGCCGAGGTGCAGCATCGTGCCGACCGCGGACGCCTCCTCGCCCGCGTACAGGTGCACGAAGCCGGGAATCTCGCCGGTCGCGAACTCGACGTGCAGACGCTCCTCGAATTCGCGGATCGTGCGCATCAGCCGGTACGCGTCCAGCAGCGTGTCCCTGCCGAGCTGAGTCGAAACGGTCATGTCTGTCTCCTTGTTTCATCGTTGAAATGCCGCCGCGCGACGGAGTGCGGCGGCGCTGTGCTGCATGGGTTCAGCGCCTTTGCGGCGCGGCCGGCGGATCGCGGCCGGATGTCGTCATCGCCTTCATCGCGGCTCTCCTGCGCGGTCAGCGCGGCCACGCGCGCGAGCCCGCATCGCGCAGCAGCTGGCGCGACGCCGCGTAGCGCAGCGTGCGGCCGACGTCGACCGTCAGCGGCCCGCGCCAGTCGAGCGCAATCACGTAGCGTTCGCCGCGCGCGACCTCGATCTCGCGTTCGCCGTCGAACGCGAGCGTGCCGTGCTCGAACGGAATCGGCTGCCAGGCGCCGGGCTCGAGCCGTTCGCAGCTGCGCATCAGGACGCGGTCGACGCGGCCCGGTGCGATCGGCGCGACGAGCGGCGTGCCGTCGGTCCGGCCCGGCGCGGCAAAGCGCATCGCAAGGCCGTGCGGCGCGCTGCGTTCGAGCGGCGCCCATGCGCCGCCGAGCGCCGACAGGCCGATGCCGTCGGGTTCCGCGAACGTCAGGTAAAGGGTGTCGATGTCCGCGGGCCCGGAAATCGCCCGGGCGCCGATGAAACGCTGGCGCGCCGCGCAGACGTCGACGAGCGCGATGTCCTCGCGGCCCGGCTGCGCGCCGGCCGCGCAGCGCACGACGAGCCGCTTGTTGCGCGCGAACGCGACGTCGGCCGGCACCGCGCCGGTCGCGGCAAGCCCCGCCGCGATGCCGGCGACGGTCGCCTCGCGATGTTCCGGAAACGCATTGTTGGTGCCGGTGGACAGCGCGACGAGCGGCGTCGCGCCGCAGTGCGCGGCCACCGCGCGATGAGTGCCGTCGCCGCCGAGCACGACGATCAGCGTGACGTCCATCCGGTGCATCCACGCCGCGCCCGCATGCGTATCGGCGACGCTGTCCGTGATCGGCAGGTCGGCGAATTCGACTTCGGGCCAGCGCTCGTGCGGCGCGACGGCCCGATGCGTATCGAGCGCGCGCAGCAGCAGCGTCGCGATGCCGGTGCGGTCGCGCAGCGTCAGCACGCGCTCGACGCCGGCCGCGCCGAGGCCGGCCAGCAGGCGCACGACCATGTTCGCCTTCTCCGCGGTCGGGAACACCGACGCGTGCGTCGTGAGGCGGCGGATGTCGCGCCCCGATGCGGGATTCGCGATCACGCCGACGGTAATGGGGGTTGTCACGGGCTTGTCTCCTGTCCCATGCAGGACGTCCGCCGCCATCGTGGGCTGCGGATCGTCGTCGCCGGCACGGATGCGCCGGTCCTGCCCGGGATATCTGCAAGCGCCGTGCCATCGCGCTTGCAACGTGCGTCGATCGCGCGCAGACGTCGGCGTGGCGGGCCCGAGGGCGACCGGCATGCGGCGCGCAGACGCGATCGCGCGATGCGCGATGGCCCGCGTGTCTCACGCATCGGCATGCGCCCCCGATTGCCATCGCACTCGCGCCGCCAGCCGCCACGCCCCCGCCGACCCGCATGCGATCAGGCGCGGCGCGGCCCGCGCCGCTCCGGCTCGCGCACGCGGCGCATGCCGTCGCGCGTCTCATCCGCCCGAGATGCCGGTGAGACGAACGTCTCACGCGTGTTTCGTGCTGCGATGCAATGTGATCGGCCGGCACGGATGTGCTACAAAACCGTCGAACCCCCTGCCGTACGGAGCCGGAGCCGACCATGCCCTACGCCGTTCCCCAGACCCGGCACGCCGACCGGGTGCTCGGTGCGCTCGCCGGACGCCTGCCCGCGCCGGCCGATTCGTCGCGCCTCGTGTCGTCGTGGCAGCGCTCGCTCGAGCGCTACCGGCTCGATCCGGCGTCATCGATCGGGCCGCGCGTGCTGACCGCCGCGGCGCTGCGCGAGGTGCGCGACAAGGAAGAGGCGTTCCTGCGCGCGTCGGGACAGTGCCTGACGCGCCTGCACGACATGATCCGCGTCGCCGACTACTGCGTGATGCTGACCGACGCGCACGGCGTGACGATCGACTACCGGATCGACCGCGAGCGCCGCGCCGACTTCCGTCATGCGGGGCTGCACATCGGCTCGTGCTGGTCGGAGAGCGAGGAAGGCACCTGCGGCGTCGCGAGCGTGCTGACGGATCTCGCGCCGATCACCGTGCACAAGACCGATCATTTCCGCGCGGCATTCACGACGCTCACCTGCAGCGCCGCACCGATCTTCGCGCCGACGGGCGAGCTGATCGGCGTGCTCGATGCGTCCGCGGTGCAGTCGCCGGACAGCCGCGACAGCCAGCGCCTCGTCTACCAGCTCGTGCGACAGCACGCGGCGCTGATCGAGGATGGCTACTTCCTGCACAGCCTGGCGCAGCACTGGATATTGTTCGGTCATCCGAACCGTCACTACGTCGAGGCGCAGCCCGAATGGCTGATCGCGTTCGACGCGTGCGGCAACATCGTCGCCGCGAACCGCCACGCGCGCGACGCACTGCCCGAGCTGCGCGAGCCGCGCCACATCGACGAGATCTTCGATTCGGCCGACCTGCCGCTGCGGGACGCCGCGCAGCTCGACGCGATCGTCGCGCTGCGGCTGCGCGCGACGGGCGCGCCGCTCTATGCGCGCTTGCGCGCGCCGCTGCGGGGCAGCGCGCGCGACACGGCCGGCGCCGCGTCGCGCCGGCCCGGCACGGCCGCCGAGCGCCACGTCGGCGCGCTGACGCCGTTCCTGCACAGCAGCGACGCGCGCATCGCGCGGCACGCGGCGCTCGCGCTGCGTGTCGCGAGCAAGCGGCTGCCGATTCTGGTGCTCGGCGAAACGGGCGCGGGCAAGGAAGTGTTCGCACGTGCGATCCACGACGCGGGGGCGCGGCGCACGCGGCCGTTCGTCGCAGTCAATTGCGGCGCGCTGCCGGAAGCGCTGATCGAAAGCGAGCTGTTCGGCTATGCGGCCGGCGCGTTCACCGGCGCGCGCAAGCACGGCGCGCGCGGCAAGCTCGCGCTCGCGGACGGCGGCACGCTGTTCCTCGACGAAATCGGCGACATGCCGCTGTCGTTGCAGACCCGCCTGCTGCGCGTGCTCGCCGACGGCGAGGTCGTGCCGCTGGGCAGCGATACGCCGGTGCGCGTCGACCTCGACGTGATCTGCGCAACGCATCGCGATCTCGCGCAGATGGTCGCGGCCGGCGCGTTCCGCGAGGATTTGTATTACCGGCTGAGCGGCGCGGTGTTCGACCTGCCGCCGCTGCGCGAACGGGCCGACGTCCGCGACGTGATCGCCGCGGTGTTCGCCGAGGAAGCGCACGCGACGGGGCACGTGCTGACGCTCGACGCCGCGCTCGCCGAGCAGCTCGCCTTGTACGCGTGGCCCGGCAACGTGCGGCAATTGCGCAACGCGCTGCGCTATGCGTGCGCGGTGTGCGACGCGGCGCGCGTGACGCTGCGCGACCTGCCGGCCGACCTCGCCGCGCGGCTCGCGCCGGGCGCGGCCGGCGCGCTGCGCGACGACGAGCGCGGCCGCATCGTCGCCGCGCTGACCGCGCACCGCTGGCGGCCCGATGCGGCGGCCGAGGCGCTCGGCATCTCGCGCGCGACGCTGTACCGGCGCATCGCAAAGCACCGGATCGTCGCGCCGCATCGCGCGTGACGACCGGCTCCGTTCATGCGGCGTGCGCGTCCGGCTGCGCATCGCGCTGCCGGAACACCTCGTGCGCGGCGAACAACGCGTTCAGCGCGGCCGGAAAGCCCGCGTAGACGGCCATCTGCATGAACACCTCGACGATCTCGTCGCGCGTGCAGCCGACGTTCAGCGCCGCCTCGATGTGCACCTTCAATTGCGGCTGCGCGTTGCCGAGCGCCGCGAGCGCGGCGATCGTCGCGATCTCGCGCGCCTTCAGGTCGAGCTGCGGCCGGCTGTAGACGTCGCCGAACGCGAACTCGATCAGCAGCCGGCCAAAATCCGGCGCGATCGGCTCGAGCGCCGCGATCACGCGTTCGCCCGCCGCGCCGTCGATTTCCTTCAGTTTGTTCCAGCCGCGCGTATAGCGGTCTTCAGCGAGTCGTTCCATGGCGTGTGTCCTGTTCCGGTTGAGAGGATGTCGACTGTCGCCCCGCTTCGCGCTCCGCCGTCTCGTAATAGGCGATCTTCTCGCCGATCACATCGAGGCTCGCCTGCAGTTCCGCGATATGCGCGCGCACCGCGTCGCGGTGCGCGACGAGCAGTTCGCGCCGTGCGCCGAGCGTCGGCTCGCCTTGCGCGCGCAGTGCCGCGAACTGCTGCATCTGCGCGATCGGCATGCCGGTCGCCTTCAGGCGCATCACGAAGCGCAGCCAGTCGAGGTCCATCGGCGCATAGAGCCGGTGTCCGGCCTGCGTGCGCACGATCGCACGCAGCAGGCCGGCCTGTTCGTAGTAGCGCAACGTGTGCGTCGACACGCCCATCAGTTCGGCGACCTGGCCGATCGTCAGTGCGCCGGCGGCGGAAGATTTCGATTCGGGTGACATGACATGCTCGAGGTTAGGACTTAGAGCTCACTCTAAGTCAACGGCTTTTTGCTGGCCAGCGCGAATCGGCGCGGAGATTCCGTCAAACATCGTCAAAACCGCTGCCTGGCGCGGCCTGTACCCTTTACAGCGGCGCACGCGTTCAGCAAGATTGGGACAGCCTGTCTTAAAAAGGGCACGCATTTGTCCTATGCTTAACGGCGACGCCCGGCCTCGCGCCACCCGTCGTCCGTTGCAACAGCCATTCATCCGTCAGAACCAGGGAGCCTTTGCCATGCTGAAGAAGCTGCTGATGCTGTTCGTCGCGCTATCGCTGTCGCTGACCGCGGCCTTCGCCGCGGCCGTCGAGGTCAACACGGCCGACCAGGCCGCGCTCGAAGCCGTCAAGGGCCTCGGGCCCGTGAAGTCGAAGGCGATCATCGACGAGCGCACGAAGAACGGCCCGTTCAAGGATGCCGACGATCTCGCGAACCGCGTGAAGGGGCTCGGCACGAAATCGGTCGCGCACCTCGAGGAAAACGGCCTGACGATCGGCGGCTCGTCGACCCCGCCGAAGGGCGTGAAGGCATCGAAGCCGGCCGCGACCACCGGCACGGCAGCCCCGGCGACGAAGCCGGCCACGACGGCCCCGGCAACGACCGGCGCCGCGACCACCCCGCCGGCCGCGACGACGGCACCGGCCGCCAGCGCACCGGAAGCGGCGTCGAAGCCGGCCAAGACCAAGCGTGCGTCGAAGAAGGGCAAGGCCGCTTCGGCGCCGGCCGCGGACACAAGCGCGAGCGCCAGCGCGCCGGCCGATGCGTCGGCCGCGAAGGCGACGAAGGGCTCGAAGAAGAAGAGCAAGAAGGACAAGGCTGCCTCCGCCGCCGCGGCGTCGGGCGCCTGAGGTGCGCCGCGCGCGCTGCGCGCGGCATCGTCAAACGGGCGCCGCCGACGCGGCGCCCTTTCAGTGAAGGTGAAGAATCATGGGTCTACTCGACATCGTCGGCGGTCTGATCGGCGGCCAGGCAGGCGGCAACTCGCAAAGCGCGCTGCTCATGGCGGCGCTCGAATTCGTCAATAACCAGCCGGGCGGCCTGAACGGCCTGATCGAGAAGTTCAAGGCCGGCGGCGCCGGCGACATCATCGGCTCGTGGGTCGGCACCGGCGAGAACCAGCCGATCTCGCCCGACACGCTGCAGAACGTGCTCGGCTCCGACGCGGTCGGCGCGCTGGCGAGCAAGGTCGGCATCGACCCGGGCCAGGTGTCGGGCATCCTCGCGCAAGTGCTGCCGCACGTGATCAACGGCGCGACGCCGAACGGCGAAGTGCCGGCAGGCGGCCAGCTCGACACGTCGAACGTGCTCGGCACGCTGACGCAGCTCGCCGGCATGTTCGGCGGCAACAAGCAGGGCTGAGCCCCGGCGCGCATCTGGCGCGCCAGATAAAAAAACACCCCGCCTCCCGGCGGGGTGTTTGCTTTTGGCGGCCCGGCATCCCGCGCCGGGCCCCTGTGCGCGCTCAGTGGACGACGCGGTCGAACACGAACTGGCCGTCCTGCACATCGACCGGAATCACGTCCTTCGGGCCGAAACGGCCCGCGAGGATCAGCTTCGCGACCGGGTTCTCGATCTCCTGCTGGATCGCGCGCTTCAGCGGCCGCGCACCGAACAGCGGATCGTAGCCGACCTTGCCGATCTGCTCGAGCGCGGCTTCCGACACGTCGAGCGCCATGTCGAGCTTCGCGAGCCGGTCGTGCAGGCGCGCGAGCTGGATCTTCGCGATCGACTGGATGTTGCTGCGGTCGAGCGCGTGGAACACGACAACGTCGTCGATCCGGTTCAGGAACTCGGGGCGGAAATGCTGCTTCACCTCGAGCCACACCGCGTCCTTGATCTCGTCCTGCGGTGCGCCCGTCATCGCCTGGATCACCTGCGAGCCGAGGTTCGACGTCATCACGATCACCGTGTTCTTGAAGTCGACCGTGCGGCCCTGCCCGTCCGTCATGCGGCCGTCGTCGAGCACCTGCAGCAGCACGTTGAACACGTCCGGGTGCGCCTTCTCGATCTCGTCGAGCAGGATCACGCTGTACGGCTTGCGGCGCACGGCTTCCGTCAGGTAGCCGCCCTCCTCGTAGCCGACATAGCCCGGCGGCGCGCCGATCAGCCGCGCGACGCTGTGCTTCTCCATGAACTCGCTCATGTCGATGCGGATCAGGTGCTCCTCGGAATCGAACAGGAACCCCGCGAGCGCCTTGCACAGCTCGGTCTTGCCGACGCCCGTCGGGCCGAGGAACAGGAACGACCCGTACGGACGGTTCGGATCGGCGAGGCCCGCGCGCGAACGGCGGATCGCGTCGGCGACCGCGTCGATCGCCTCGTTCTGGCCGACCACGCGCTCGTGCAGCTTCTCCTCGATGTGCAGCAGCTTTTCACGCTCGCCCTGCATCATCCGCGACACGGGGATGCCGGTCGCGCGCGACACGACTTCCGCGATTTCCTCGGCGCCCACCTGCGTGCGCAGCAGGCGCGGCCGCGTCGGGCTGTGCTGCTCCTTCTCCTCGGCCTGCGTGACCTGCTTGAGCTGCGCCTCGAGCTGCGGCAGCTTGCCGTACTGCAGCTCGGCGACCTTCTCGAGCTTGCCTTCGCGCTGCAGGCGCGCGATGTCGGCGCGCACCTTCTCGATCTCTTCCTTCAGCTGCGCGCTGCCCTGCACCGCGGCCTTCTCGATGGTCCAGATCTCCTCGAGGTCCGCATACTCGCGGCCGAGGCGCTCGATCTCTTCCTCGATCAGCTGCAGGCGTTTCTGCGACGCTTCGTCCTGCTCCTTCTTCACGGCCTCGCGCTCGATCTTCAGCTGGATCAGCCGGCGGTCGAGCTTGTCCATCTCTTCGGGCTTCGAATCGATTTCCATCTTGATCTTCGAGGCGGCCTCGTCGATCAGGTCGATCGCCTTGTCCGGCAGGAAGCGGTCCGTGATGTAGCGATGCGACAGCTCGGCCGCGGCGACGATCGCCGGGTCGGTGATGTCGACGCCGTGGTGCAGTTCGTACTTCTCCTGCAGCCCGCGCAGGATCGCGATGGTCGCCTCGACGCTCGGCTCGTCGACCAGCACCTTCTGGAAGCGGCGCTCGAGCGCGGCGTCCTTCTCGATGTACTTGCGGTATTCGTCGAGCGTGGTCGCGCCGATGCAGTGCAGTTCGCCGCGCGACAGCGCCGGCTTCAGCATGTTGCCCGCATCCATCGCGCCTTCGGCCTTGCCCGCGCCGACCATCGTGTGGATTTCATCGATGAAGACGATCGTCTGCCCTTCGTCCTTCGCGATGTCGTTGAGCACCGCCTTCAGGCGCTCCTCGAACTCGCCGCGATACTTCGCGCCCGCGAGCAGCGCCGCCATGTCGAGCGACAGCACGCGCTTGCCCTTCAGCGTCTCCGGCACCTCGCCGTTGACGATCCGCTGCGCGAGGCCTTCGACGATCGCGGTCTTGCCGACGCCCGGCTCGCCGATCAGCACCGGGTTGTTCTTGGTGCGGCGCTGCAGGATCTGGATCGAGCGGCGGATTTCGTCGTCGCGGCCGATCACCGGGTCGAGCTTGCCCGCGCGGGCGCGCTCGGTCAGGTCGACCGTGTACTTCTTCAGCGCTTCGCGCTGGCTTTCGGCATCCTGGCTATGCACCTGCGAGCCGCCGCGCACCGCGGCAATCGCGGCTTCGAGCGCCTTGCGCGTAAGGCCGTGCTGGCGCGCGAGCTTGCCCGCTTCGCCCTTGTCGTCGGCCACCACGAGCAGGAACATCTCGCTCGCGATGAACGTGTCGTTGAGCTTCTGCGCTTCCTTGTCCGCCTGGTTCAGCAGGCCGACCAGCTCGCGGCCGATCTGGATGTCGCCGCCCGTGCCCGTCACTTGCGGCAGGCGCGAGATCGCCTCGTTCAGCGCGCCCTGCAGCGCCTGCACGTGAACGCCCGCGCGCGACATCAGCGAGCGAGCGGAACCGTCGTGCTGCGCGATCAGCGCGGCCAGCACGTGGACGGGTTCGATGTATTGATTGTCGCGGCCTGCCGCGAGACTTTGCGCGTCCGAGAGCGCTTCCTGGAATTTGGTGGTGAGCTTGTCGATTCTCATGTAGAGACCTCCAATTTTCGAATAACACCAAATTGAGGATGGTTATGCGGCTTTCAAGCGATTTCGTGTCGATTCAGCGCAAAAATGTTGCGGGAGCGGCGCAGCGTGCGAGCCGGCGGCCTGGGCGGCGAGGTGGTCAGCCTTCGAGCGGCGACGGTTCGGCGGGCGACGTGGCCCGCACGACGGCGATCGGCTGGATGCCGAGCAGCGCCGCGAGCGGCGCCGCGGGCTGGGCGAGCTCGCCGAGCGTGTGCCGGTCGAGCTCCGTGAAAAATGCGTCGCGCGCCGCCGCCAGCACGCCCTTCAGGCGACACTGCGGCTCGATGACGCAGGCCCTCGGCGCTTCGCCGCCGGCAAAGCAGCCGACCAGCGCAAAATCGTTCTCGGTCTCGCGCACGACCTGGCCGACCGTCAGGCGCGTCGACTCCGGAAACAGCCGCAGCCCGCCATTGCGGCCGCGCACGGTGTCGACCCACCCGAGCTCGCCCAGGCGCTGCACGACCTTCATCAGATGGTTCTTCGAGATGCCGTAGGCATCCGAGATCTCCTGGATCGTCGCAAGACCTTCACCCCGCACGGCGAGGTAAAGCATGACTCTCAGCGAGTAGTCGGTGTAGTCGGTGAGTCTCATGGGCGAAAGAACAGTCGTTGATGATCCTGCACGGATGGGACGGGCGGCGGGCGCGCGCCCTGCGCGGGGCCCGCGGGCTGGCCGGCATGCGGCGCCGGTTGCCGGGACAGCCGCCGCGCAATAAGATGCAGGGCATTCGCACGTTTATCGAGGGGTTGGCCGACGCTATTGTGCGTCAAAATCATGCCGGCGTCCCGCCCTTTGCCCGGCCCCTATTTCCATCATGACCGCCACGCCTACCCTGCCCGACGCCGCGCCGAACCGGCCCCGCGACACGGAACCGACCGAAGACAACATCCGCGCACTCGTCTACGCGTTCTACGACCGCGTGCGCGCCGACCCGCTGCTCGGCCCCGTATTCGATGCCAGGCTGGCCGGCCGCTGGGAGGACCACCTGCCGAAGATGGTGACGTTCTGGTCGAGCCTCGTGCTCGGCACCAAGGGCTACCGCGGCAACGTGCAGCAAGCGCACCAGCCGCTCGACGGCGTCGAGCCCGCGCATTTCAGCCGCTGGCTCGCGCTGTTCCTGAACACGGTCGATGCGCGCTACACGCCGCCCGCGGCGGTTCGCTTCATGGAGCCGGCGCTGCGGATCGCGCAAAGCCTGCAGCTGAGCCGCTTCGGCTGGGATTACCGGATTCCGCCCGAGCAGCAGGCGCTGCTCGACGCCGTCGCGCCGCGCCGCCGCGATCCGGGCGACGACGTCGCCCACCTGCCGTCGCGTACGCGCGGCGAGCCGTTCCCGGCGAAGATCATCGGGCGCAATCCGGCCGACGAATAAGCCGCGCTCAGCGCGGCGCGTTGCCCGATTCGACGCCCCAGCGCGCGAGCGCGGCGTCGTCGGTACTGCGGGCGTCGACCCAGCGCTCGCCGTCGGGCGTCGTTTCCTTCTTCCAGAACGGCGCCTGGGTCTTCAGGTAGTCCATCACGAACTCGCACGACGCGAACGCGTCGCCGCGATGCGCGGCGACCGTCGCGACCAGCACGATCTGGTCGAGCGGATACAGCTTGCCGACGCGGTGCACGATTGCGACGTCGATGCCCGGCCAGCGCCGGCATGCGTCGTCGGCGATCGCGTCGAGCGCCTTCTCGGTCATCCCCGGATAGTGCTCGAGCTCCAACGCGGCGACCTCGTCGCCGTCGTTCAGGTCACGCACCGTGCCGACGAAGCACGCGATCGCGCCGATCTTCGGATTGCGCGCGCGCAGCGCCGCCACCTCGGCGTTCAGATCGAAGTCTTCGGCCTGGACTCTCACCGTCGCCATCGCGCCCCCTTAGCCGCCCGTCACCGGCGGGAAAAACGCGACCTCGCAGCCGTCGGTGATCCGCGTGCCGGCATCGGTCATCTCGTGATTGCAGGCCATGCGCAGCGCGCGGCCTTCCGCGAGCGTGTCGGCCCACGCGCCGCCGCGCAGGCGCAGCCACGCGCGCACGTCGCCGACGGTCGTCACGCCGTCCGGCACGTCGGCCTGTTCATCGGCCACGCCCAGCGCCTCGCGCACGCTGGCAAAGAATTTCAGTTGAATCTTCATGTCGGGAAGCCGCCGGATTACGACAGCAGTTCGGAAAACGGAATGAAACGCACGGTCTCGCCCGCGCTGATCGCATGATGCGGCGGATTGTCGATCAGGCCGTCGCCCCAGACCGTCGACGTCAGCACCGCCGAACTCTGGTTCGGGAACAGGTCGAGGCCGCCCGCCGCGTTCACGCGCGCGCGCAGGAATTCGTTGCGCCGGTCGCCCTTGCCCTGCGAGAAATCGGCGCGCAGCGACAGCGCGCGCGGCGCGACGTCGCGCACGCCGGACAGGCGCAGCAGGAACGGCCGGACGAACAGCAGGAACGTGACGAAGCTCGACACCGGATTGCCCGGCAGCCCGATGAAATGCGCGTCGGCACGGCCGTCGCCGCGGCGGATCGCGCCGAACGCGAGCGGCTTGCCCGGCTTCATCGCGATCTGCCACAGCGCGAGCCGCCCTTCGGCCTCGACCGCGGGCTTCACGTGGTCCTCGTCGCCCACCGACACGCCGCCGCTCGTCAGGATCACGTCGTGGTCGCGCGCGGCCTCGCGCAGCGTGTCGCGCGTCGCGGCGAGCGAATCCGGCACGATCCCGTAATCGGTCACGTGGCAGCCGAGCCGCTCGAGCAGCCCGCGCAGCGTGAAGCGGTTCGAGTTGTAGATCGCGCCCGGCTTGAGCGGCTCGCCGGGCATCGTCAGTTCGTCGCCGGTGAAGAACACCGCGACGCGGATCCGCCGCGCGACCGACAGCTGCGCGCAGCCGACCGACGCGACCAGCCCGAGCGCCTGCGGCCCCAGCCGCGTGCCGGCGGGCAGGATCACCGAGCCGCGCCGGATGTCCGCGCCCTGTGCGGTGATCCATTCGCCGGCCTTCGGCGTATGGAGGATCTCGACCGCGTCGCCGTCGAGTTCGGCCTGCTCCTGCATCACGACGGCGTCGGCGCCGGGCGGCACCGTCGCGCCGGTGAAGATGCGCGCCGCCGTGCCGGCGGCGAGCGGCGCGGCCGGATGGCCGGCCGGAATGCGCTGCGACACCGGCAGGCGCCGGTCGCCGTGCATCAGGTCGGCCACGCGCACCGCGTAGCCGTCCATCGCGCTGGTATGCATCGGCGGCACGTCGAGCGGCGATTCGACGTCGGCGGCCAGCACGCGCCCGAGCGCGTCGAGGGTGGCGACGGCTTCGGCGCCGGGCAGCGGCGTCGCGGCGTCGAGCAGCGCGCCGAGCGCTTCGGCGGTCGACAGCATCGGCGCGCGCGGCGCCGCGGGGTTCGGATTCGACATCGATTGAATCGGGGATCGTTGGGTGCAATACACCATTGTAGCGACGCCGCCGCGCGGGCGCGCGATATGGCGGGCATGCGGGAACTGTGATCGGCGCGCATGCGCGGCACTGGCACTTGTTTCGCGCGCTGCCCGGCGGCAGGCCCGGGCGGCAGCCACCAAGCAAAACGGCCGGAACCCCGATCCGTTCGACGAATCGGCGTTCCGGCCGTCCGGCGTTGCCGGGCACGCGGCCCGGCAACGCGTCACGCGCCCGTATGCACGGCGATGAAGTCCTTGACCTGCTGCGCGTCGGCCTTCACGACCTCGAAGCGCTGCGGCAGCGCCTCGAGCCCGTCGAACGCGGCCGGCCGCTCCGGCTCGCGATCGAGCGCTTCGCGGATCGTCTCCCCGAACTTGATCGGCTGCGCCGTCTCGAGCACCACCATCGGCACGCCGGCCTCGAGATGCTCGCGCGCGACCTTCACGCCGTCGGCGGTGTGCGTATCGATCGTCGTCGCATAGCGCGCGAACACGTCGCGGATCGTCGCGATCCGGTCCGCATGGTTGCTGCTGCCCGACACGAACCCGAATTCCGCGACGCGCGCGAAATCGCCGCTCGCCGTCAGGTCGAAGCCGCCCTTTTCCTCGACGTCGCGGAACAGCTGCATCACACGCGCCGGATCGCGGCCGAGCAGGTCGAACACGAAGCGCTCGAAGTTCGACGCCTTCGAGATGTCCATGCTCGGGCTGCTCGTATGGTAAGTGTGCTCGGCGCTGCGCACGCGGTACGCGCCGGTGCGGAAGAACTCGTCGAGCACGTCGTTCTCGTTGGTCGCGACGACGAGCTTCGCGATCGGCAGGCCCATCATCCGCGCGATGTGGCCCGCGCACACGTTGCCGAAGTTGCCCGACGGCACCGTGAACGACACGCGCTCGTCGTTGCTCTTCGTCGCGGCGAAATAGCCCTTGAAGTAGTAGACGACCTGCGCGACGACGCGCGCCCAGTTGATCGAGTTGACCGTGCCGATCTTGTGTTTCGCCTTGAACGCGTGATCGTTGGACACGGCCTTCACGATGTCCTGGCAGTCGTCGAACACGCCTTCGACCGCGAGGTTGAAGATGTTCGGATCCTGCAGGCTGAACATCTGGGCCGTCTGGAACGCGCTCATCTTCTTGTGCGGCGACAGCATGAACACGCGCACGCCGGCCTTGCCGCGCATCGCGTATTCGGCCGCGCTGCCGGTGTCGCCCGACGTCGCGCCGAGGATGTTCAACGCCTGGCCGTGCTTCGCGAGCGTGTACTCGAACAGGTTGCCGAGCAGCTGCATCGCCATGTCCTTGAACGCGAGCGTCGGGCCGTTCGACAGCTCGAGCAGCGAGATCGGCGCGCCGTTCTCGGTGCCGAGCGTCTTCAGCGGCGTGATGTCGGCCGCGTTCTCGCCGTGGCGCGTATTGCGATAGACATCGGCCGTGTAGGTGCGGCGCGTGATCGCGCGCAGGTCGTCGGCCGGGATGTCGTCGCTGAACTTCGACAGGATCTCGAACGCGAGATCCGCATACGGCAGCGTGCGCCAGCGCGCGAGCTCGTCGGCGGACACCTTCGGATACTCGGCCGGCAGGTAGAGCCCGCCGTCCTTCGCGAGGCCGCCAAGCAGGATGTCGGAGAACGTGTGGCGCTCGCCGATGCCGGCGCCGCGCGTGGAGATGTAGTTCATGTGTTCCGCTCCAGTCCTCAGTTCAGTGCTTCCATGCGCAGCTTCGTCACCTTCGACACGACCGTCGCGAGATCCTCGATCCGCGCGATCGCCGCGTTCACGTTCTTCTCGATGGTCACGTGCGTGATCAGGATGATGTCGGTCTCGCCGTTCGCGTCGTCGACCTCCTCCGATTCCTTCTGCAGCAGCGCGTCGATCGAGATGCCCGAATCGGCGAGGATGCGCGTGATGTCGGCGAGCACGCCGGTCTGGTCGGCCACGCGCAGGCGCAGGTAGTAGCCGCTCGTCACTTCTTCGATCGGCAGGATCGGCGTGTTCGACAGGCTGTCCGGCTGGAACGCGAGATGCGGCACGCGGTGCTCGGGGTCGGCCGTGTGCAGGCGGGTGACGTCGACGAGATCCGCGACGACCGCGGAAGCAGTGGGCTCCGCGCCCGCGCCCTTGCCGTAGTACAGCGTCGTGCCGACCGCGTCGCCGTGCACGACGACCGCGTTCATCGCGCCCTCGACGTTCGCGAGCAGGCGCTTCTCGGGGATCAGCGTCGGATGCACGCGCAGCTCGATGCCGCGCTCGGTGCGGCGCGTGATGCCGAGCAGCTTGATCCGGTAGCCGAGCTCTTCCGCGTAGCGGATGTCGGTCGCATCGAGCTTGCTGATGCCTTCGACGTACGCGCGGTCGAACTGCACCGGCACGCCGAACGCGATCGCGCTCATGATCGTCGCCTTGTGCGCGGCGTCGACGCCTTCGATGTCGAAGGTCGGATCGGCTTCCGCGTAGCCGAGCGCCTGCGCGGCCTTCAGCGCGGTCGCGAAATCGAGGCCGCGGTCGCGCATCTCCGACAGGATGTAGTTGGTCGTGCCGTTGATGATGCCGGCGATGTACTGGATGCGGTTCGCCGTCAGGCCTTCGCGCAGCGCCTTGATGATCGGGATACCGCCCGCGACGGCCGCCTCGAACGCGACCATCACGCCCTTCTCGCGCGCGGCCTCGAAGATCTCGGTGCCGTGCACCGCGAGCAGCGCCTTGTTGGCGGTCACGACGTGCTTGCCGTTCGCGATCGCGCGCAGCACGAGCTCGCGCGCGATGCCCGTGCCGCCGATCATCTCGGCGACGATCGAGATCGACGGATCGTCGACCACCGAATTGAAATCATCGGTGATCTGCGCGCTGCCGGCGTCGCCGGCGAGTGCGGCCTGCGCCTTGGCCGGGCTGCGCACCGCGATGCGCGACACCTCGATGCCGCGCCCTGCGCGCCGCTTGATTTCTTCCTGGTTGCGGCGCAGCACCGTGAAGGTGCCGCTGCCCACCGTGCCGAAGCCCAACAGGCCAACTTTGATCGGTTCCATGCTGCGTGTGATCGATGAGTAAAAAGTGAATAGGTGGCTGGAGCTCGCCCCGGCTCAGACCGAGTGACGCTTGCGATAGCCGTCGAGGAAACGGGCGATCCGGTTGATCGAATCGGTCAGGTCGTCGAGGTTCGGCAGGAACACGACGCGGAAATGATCCGGCGTCGGCCAGTTGAAGCCCGTGCCCTGCACGAGCAGCACGCGCTCCTCGAGCAGCAGGTCGAGAATGAACTGCTGGTCGTTCTGGATCGGATAGAGCTTGGGGTCGAGCCGCGGGAACATGTAGAGCGCGGCCTGCGGCTTCACGCAGGTCACGCCCGGAATCGACGTGAGCATGTCGTACGCGAGATCGCGCTGCTTGAACAGGCGGCCCGACGGCACGAGCAGCTCGTTGATGCTCTGGTAGCCGCCGAGCGCCGTCTGGATCGCGAACTGCCCCGGCACGTTCGCGCACAGGCGCATCGACGACAGGATGCCGAGCCCCTCGAGGTAGTCCTTCGCGCGCCGGCGGTTGTCGCCGCCAAGGCCCGACACGGCCATCCAGCCCGCGCGGTAGCCGCACGAGCGATAGCTCTTCGACAGGCTGTTGAACGACACGGTGATCACGTCCTCCGACAGCGAGCCCATTGCCGTATGCTCGCGGCCGTCGTAGACGATCTTGTCGTAGACCTCGTCGGCGAACACGATCAGGCCGTGCTGGCGCGCGATCTCGAGCAGATCGCGCAGCAATTCGTCGGAATAAAGCGCGCCCGTCGGGTTGTTCGGGTTGATCACGACGATCGCCTTCGTGTTCGGCGTGATCTTGCGGCGGATGTCGTCGAGATCGGGCATCCACGCGTTCTGCTCGTCGCAGATGTAGTGCACCGGCGTGCCGCCGGACAGGCTGACCGCCGCCGTCCACAGCGGATAGTCGGGCGCCGGCAGCAGCACCTCGTCGCCGTCGTTCAGCAGCGCCTGGGTCGCCATCACGATCAGCTCGGACGCGCCGTTGCCGATGTAGATGTCGTCGAGTCCGACCCCGACCACGCCCTTCTGCTGCGTGTAGTGCATCACCGCCTTGCGCGCCGAGAACACGCCCTTCGAATCGGAATAGCCCGACGACGCCGGCAGGTTGCGGATCATGTCCTGGATGATCTCGTCCGGCGCATCGAAACCGAACGGCGCGAGGTTGCCGATGTTCAGCTTGATGATGCGGTGGCCTTCTTCCTCGAGGCGCTTCGCGTGCTCGAGCACCGGGCCACGGATGTCGTAGCAGACGTTGAGCAGCTTGTTCGATTTCTGGATCGGTTTCACGACGACACGGTTCCTGGATAATGCCTGGCGGCCTTGGGGGGACGGGAATCGAAACTGGAGAGCGGCCGGTCTGCGCGCGCTGTCTAGGCTGGACGATTGCAGCGGCCGGGCGCAACTTGTGGCGACGCACGACGCAATTGGCGCCCGGGGGCAGCCAAAAAGTTATAATTTAGCGGATTTTGGCCGACTTTCGCAATGCACCATAGCCGCGCCGGGCCCGCGCCGTCAGGCGCCCCGCGCATCCGGCACGCGAAAATGGCCGCCCGGCCGGGCGGCCCCACCCGGGCGGCCCCATCGAATTCCCCTTTCGGAACCGCGGACATACTGATTTGAAACTGCACCAGGACACGAGCGGCGCGCTCAACACCATCACCGGCTATGGCCCCGATTACGTCGACATCAATCTCGAGCGTCACGAACAGAGTGTCATCGTGCTGCCCGGCGCGCCGGTGCAGGCGTGGCCCGTGTCGTCGTTCGACGCGCTCGCGCCCGAGCATTTCGCGGCGCTGCTCGAGCCGGCGCCGGAAGTCGTGATCTTCGGCAGCGGCGCCCGCCTGCGCTTCCCGCACCCGCGCCTGCTCGCGGCGCTCGCCGCGCGCCGCATCGGCGTCGAGACGATGGACTTCCAGGCCGCCTGCCGCACCTACAACATCCTGATGGCCGAAGGCCGCAAAGTCGCCGCCGCGCTCTTAATTGAACGTTAATCGCCGATAAGGTAAAACCCTTGCCGGCGCACCGGGCCACGCCAGGCCGGGCCCGATCCCCGGTCCGGCACGTGCCCCGTCGCCAGCCGCCGGGGGCACACCACAACAACCAACAGGCTGAAATTCCATGAACGATACGCCGTCGAGGCTACCGCTCAACCGCACCGCGCTCGTCCTCCTGATCCTCGCGCTCGCGGTCATCTGGTTCGTGCCGCTCGGCATGCGCCACCTGATTCCCAGCGACGAAGGCCGCTACGCCGAGATGGCGCGCGAGATGTTCGTCACCGGCGACTGGATCACGCCGCGCTACAACGGCTACAAGTATTTCGAGAAGCCGCCGCTGCAGACCTGGCTCAACGCGCTCACGTTCGCGTGGTTCGGCGTCGGCGAATGGCAGGCGCGGCTCTACACGGCGCTTGCGAGCTTCGCAGGCGTGCTGCTCGTCGGCTTCACCGGCGCGCGCCTGTTCAACCCGCTGTCCGGCTTCCTCGCCGCCGTCGTGCTCGCGAGCGCGCCGTACTGGAACCTGATGGGCCACTTCAACGCGCTCGACATGGGCCTCGCGTTCTGGATGACGGCCACGCTGTGCGCGCTGCTGCTCGCGCAGCGCCCCGGGCTGCGCCCCGCCGCCGCGCGCGGCTGGATGTGGGCCTGCTGGGCCGCGATGGCGTTCGCGGTGCTGTCGAAGGGGCTCGTCGGCCTGATCCTGCCCGGCGCCGTGCTGGTGCTCTATACGGCGATCGCGCGCGACTGGGCGCTGTGGAAGCGCCTGTACCTCGTCAGCGGGCTCGTGATCTTCTTCGCGATCGTCACGCCGTGGTTCGTGCTCGTGCAGCAGCGCAACCCGGAGTTCTTCAACTTCTTCTTCATCGTCCAGCAGTTCCGCCGCTACCTGACGCCGGAGCAGAACCGCCCCGGCGCGTTCTATTACTTCGCGCCGGTGCTGCTGGTCGGCTTCCTGCCGTGGCTGTCGGTTGCGTGGCAGAGCGTGCGCCATGCGCTGCGCATGCCGCGCCAGCCGAACGGCTTCGCGCCGATGCTCGTGCTGCTGATCTGGAGCGCATTCATCTTCCTGTTCTTCAGCGCGTCGCACTCGAAGCTGATCTCGTACGTGCTGCCGGTTGCGCCGGCGCTCGCGCTGGTGATCGGCGCGTACCTGCCGCTCGTGTCGGCCGACCGGTTCCGCCGGCATCTGCTCGGCTATCTCGTGTTCCTCGTCGTCGCGGCGTTCGGCATCATCTTCCTCGCGCACCAGGGCGACGCCCGCACGCCGAATGCGCAGTACCGCGCGTTCCAGATGTGGCTGTACGGGGGCCTCGCGATCGCGGCCGCACTGACGCTCGCCGCGGCGTGGCTGAACCGCCATGCGCGCGCCGGCGTCACGGCGGCGATCACCGCGTTCGCCGCGGCGTGGCTCGCGTTCGGCACGATCGGCGGCACGGGCCACGACGAATTCGGGCGCTACAGCTCGGGCGCGCTGCTCGCGCCCGCCGTGCGCGCCGAGCTCGCGAAGCTGCCGGCCGACACGCCGTTCTACTCGATCGAGATGCTCGACCACACCTTCCCGTTCTACGTCGGCCACACGACGATCATGGTCGCGCGCCAGGACGAGCTCGCGTTCGGCATCTCGGTCGAGCCGGATAAATGGATCCCGACCGTCGACCAGTGGATCGCCCGCTGGAAGCAGGAGCGCTACGCGCTCGCGATCATGCCGACGGGCCAGTTCGACGCGCTCGTCAAGCAAGGCGTGCCGATGCGCGTGGTCGCGCGCGACAACCGCCGCGTGATCGTCGAAAAGCCGCAATCGTAAGGACGCCAACCCGTGAACCCCATCTCGTTCATCTGCATCATCACCGGCGTCATGCTCAACGCGTGCGCGCAACTGCTGCTCAAGGCCGGCGTCAACGCCGTTGGACACTTCGAATTCAGCCGTGCGAACATCGTCCCCGTCGGCCTGAAGATCGCCACCCAGCTGCCGATCATCGGCGGCCTCGGCTGCTACGTGCTGAGCGTCGTCGTCTGGATCGTCGGGCTGTCGCGCGTCGACGTGTCGATCGCGTACCCGATGCTGTCGCTCGGCTACGTCGTCAACGCGTTCGCCGCGTGGTACCTGTTCGGCGAGGTGCTGTCCGTCCAGCGGCTGGTCGGCATCGGCATCATCCTGGTCGGCGTGGCCGTGCTCGCGCGCAGCTGAGCGGCCCTGCCCGGCGGCCCGATTAAGCGGCCGCCTACAAAAAATCACGCTACGAATCCGCCAACCGGTGTCTAATGCCGGTTTCGGACGACCGACCGACCCTTTTATTACACGCCATTACGAGTGAAGCGTTCATGAACCAGACTGCCGTTCCGTTCCTGCCGTTCACCCGCCCGGAAATCGACGAGGAAACCATCCAGGGTGTCGTCGAGGTGCTGCGCTCGGGCTGGATCACCACCGGCCCGCAGAACCAGCGGTTCGAAGCCGCGCTGTCCGAATACTGCGGCGGCCGCCCGGTGCGGGCGTTCAATTCGGGGACCTGCACGCTCGAGATCGGCCTGCGCATCGCCAGCGTCGGCCCGGGCGACGAGGTGATCACGTCGCCCGCGTCGTGGGTGTCGACCAGCAACGTGATCCTCGAGACCGGCGCGACGCCGGTGTTCGCCGACATCGACCCGGTCACCCGCAACATCGACCTCGACCTGCTCGAAAAGGCAATCACGCCGCGCACGAAGGCGATCATCCCGGTGTACCTGGCCGGCCTGCCGGTCGACATGGACCGCCTGTACGCGATCGCCCGCGCGCACAACCTGCGCGTGATCGAGGACGCCGCGCAGGCGCTCGGCTCGACGTGGAAAGGCAAGCGCATCGGCGCGATCGGCGACATCGTGTCGTTCAGCTTCCACGCGAACAAGAACCTCACGACGATCGAGGGCGGCGCGCTCGTGCTCAACAACGAGGACGAGGCGACGCTCGCGCAGAAGTACCGGCTGCAGGGCATCACGCGCACCGGCTTCGACGGGATGGACTGCGACGTGCTCGGCGGCAAGTACAACCTGACCGACGTCGCCGCGCGCGTCGGCCTCGGCCAGCTGCCGCACCTCGCGCGCTTCACCGCGCAGCGCCATGCGCTCGCCCGCGCGTACTTCGCCGCGTTCGAAGGCGGCGCGGCCGCGAAGCTCGGCCTCGGCCTGCCGCTCGCCGAATTCGAGCACGGCAACTGGCACATGTTCCTCGTCACGCTGCCGCTCGAGCGGCTGACGCTCACCCGCGCCGAATTCATGGCGCAGATGAAGGAGCGCGGCATCGGCACCGGGATCCACTACCCGGCCATCCATCTTTTCACGCTGTACCGCGCGCGCGGCTTCAAGGAGGGCATGTTCCCCCACGCCGAACGGTACGGCGCGTCGACCGTCACGCTGCCGCTCTTCACGCAGATGACGGAAGGCGACGTGCGTCGCGTCGTCGACGCCATCAACCAGATTTGCGAACAATACGGAAAGTAAGCCTACATGAGTCACCTTGAAGCACGCGCCGGGCATCCGGGCGCCGGACGTCCGGGCGCAGCCAACCCGGAGGTATCGGTCGTCATCCCCGTGTACAACGAGGAAGACGGCCTCGCCGCGCTCTTTGCGCGACTGTATCCGGCGCTCGACGCGCTCGGTACGTCGTACGAAGTGATCCTGATCAACGACGGCAGCCGCGATCGCTCGGCCGCCATGCTCGCGGACCAGTTCCACGTACGCCCCGACACGACGCGCGTCGTGCTGCTGAACGGCAACTACGGCCAGCACATGGCGATCCTCGCCGGCTTCGCGCAGTCGCGCGGCGAGATCGTCGTCACGCTCGACGCCGACCTGCAGAACCCGCCCGAGGAAATCGCCAAGCTGGTCGCGAAGATGCGCGAGGGCTACGACTACGTCGGCTCGATCCGCAAGCAGCGTCAGGACAGCCTGTGGCGGCGCAAGGCATCGGCCGCGATGAACCGGCTGCGCGAGCGCATCACGCGCATCAAGATGACCGACCAGGGCTGCATGCTGCGTGCGTACAGCCGCCGCATCATCGACACGATCAACGTGTGCGGCGAGGTCAACACGTTCATCCCCGCGCTCGCGTACACGTTCGCGCAGAAGCCGACCGAAGTCGAGGTCGCGCACGAGGAACGCTTCGCGGGCGAATCGAAGTATTCGCTGTACAGCCTGATCCGCCTGAACTTCGACCTCGTGACGGGCTTCTCGGTCGTGCCGCTGCAGTGGCTGTCGTTCATCGGCGTGATCCTGTCGCTCGGCTCCGCCGCGTTGTTCGTGCTGCTGCTCGTGCGGCGCTTCATCGTCGGCGCGGAAGTGCAAGGCGTGTTCACGCTGTTCGCGATCACGTTCTTCCTGCTCGGCGTGATCATCTTCGCGCTCGGCCTGCTCGGCGAGTACATCGGCCGCATCTACCAGCAAGTGCGCGCGCGCCCGCGCTACCTGATCCAGACCGTGCTCGAGCGGCACGGCAACGTGCAGGACGCGCCGTCGGGCGAAGGCCGGCAGGAGGTCGCGCGATGAAGCCGCGCGCCGTCGTCTTCGCGTATCACAACGTCGGCGTGCGCTGCCTGCAGGTGCTGCTCGCGCGCGGCGTCGACGTCGCGCTCGTCGTCACGCACGAGGACAACCCGAACGAGAACATCTGGTTCGGCAGCGTCGCGTCCGTCGCCGCCGCGCACGGGATCCCGGTCGTCACGCCGGCCGATCCGGCCGACCCGGCGCTGCGCCGCGCGCTCGCCGACGCGCAGCCGGACTTCATCTTCTCGTTCTACTACCGGCACATGCTGCCGGTCGACCTGCTCGCGGTCGCGCCGCGCGGCGCGTACAACATGCACGGCTCGCTGCTGCCGAAATACCGGGGTCGGGTTCCGACCAACTGGGCGGTGCTCAACGGCGAGACCGAAACCGGCGCGACGCTGCATGAAATGGCCGCGAAGCCCGATGCCGGCGCGATCGTCGGCCAGACCGCAGTGCCGATCCTGCCCGACGACACCGCCGCGCAGGTGTTCGACAAGGTCACGGTGGCCGCCGAGCAGACGCTCTGGCGCGTGCTGCCCGCGCTGCTCGCGGGCGAGGCGCCGCACCTGCCGAACGATCTCGCGGCGGGCAGCTATTTCGGCGGGCGCAAGCCCGAGGACGGCCGGATCGACTGGTCGAAGCCCGCCGCCCAGGTCTACAACCTGGTCCGCGCGGTCGCGCCCCCGTATCCGGGCGCGTTCACCGATCTGCACGATGCGCGCTTCGTCGTCGCGCGCGCGCGCCTCGCGGCCCCCGGCAGCCCGGCCGCGGCCGCGGCGGCGGATTTGCCGCCCGGCCTGCACGTAAGCGATAATGCGCTGTTCGGCGTTTGCGGCGACAGCCGCGCCATATCCATTCTCGAGCTGTGGCGGCAGCGCGACGGCAGCGAAACCATCGTGTCGCCCGCGGAATTCGCGCAGTTCATTCATTCTTCCCGTCATTCATGAAAGCAAAAAAAGTCCTGATCCTGGGTGTGAACGGCTTCATCGGCCATCACCTGTCGAAGCGCATTCTTGAGACCACCGATTGGGAAGTGTTCGGCATGGACATGCAGACCGACCGGCTTGGCGATCTCGTCAACCACGAGCGGATGCATTTCTTCGAAGGCGACATCACGATCAACAAGGAGTGGGTCGAGTATCACGTGAAGAAGTGCGACGTGATCCTGCCGCTCGTCGCGATCGCGACGCCCGCGACTTACGTCCAGCAGCCGCTGCGCGTGTTCGAGCTCGACTTCGAGGCGAACCTGCCGATCGTCCGCTCGGCCGTGAAGTACGGCAAGCACCTCGTGTTCCCGTCGACCTCCGAGGTCTACGGCATGTGCTCGGACGAGCAGTTCGACCCGGACAACTCCGCCCTCACCTACGGCCCGATCAACAAGCCGCGCTGGATCTACGCATGCTCGAAGCAGCTGATGGACCGCGTGATCTGGGGCTACGGGATGGAAGGCCTGAACTTCACGCTGTTCCGCCCGTTCAACTGGATCGGCCCGGGCCTCGACTCGATCTACACGCCGAAGGAAGGCAGCTCGCGCGTGGTCACGCAGTTCCTCGGCCACATCGTGCGCGGCGAGAACATCAGCCTCGTCGACGGCGGCTCGCAGAAGCGCGCGTTCACCGACATCGACGACGGCATCAGCGCGCTGATGAAGATCATCGACAACCCGAACGGCGTCGCGTCGGGCAAGATCTACAACATCGGGAATCCGAAGAATAATTTCTCGGTTCGCGAACTCGCGCACAAGATGCTCGAGCTGGCCGCCGAATTCCCGGAGTACGCCGATTCGGCGAAGAACGTGCAGCTCGTCGAAACGACGTCCGGCGCGTACTACGGCAACGGCTACCAGGACGTGCAGAACCGCGTGCCGAAGATCGACAACACGATGCAGGAGCTCGGCTGGGCGCCGCAATCGACGTTCGACGACGCGCTGCGCAAGATCTTCGAGGCGTACCGCGGCCACGTCGCCGACGCGCGCGCACTCGTCGAGCAGCAAGGCTGACGGGACGCTCGCTTGGCTCGCATCGTCCTCAAGATCGACGTCGACACGCTGCGCGGCACGCGCGAAGGCGTGCCGAACCTCGCGCGCATCTTCGACCGCTTCAGCGCGCGCGCGACCTTCCTCTTCAGCCTCGGGCCCGACCATACCGGCTGGGCGCTGCGGCGCGTGTTCCGCCCCGGGTTCCTGAAGAAGGTGTCGCGCACGTCGGTGGTCGAGCATTACGGCGTGAAGCAGCTGATGTACGGCGTGCTGCTGCCGGGCCCCGACATCGGCCGCCGCGCTGTCGCCGACATGCGCGCGATCCACGAGGCCGGGTTCGAATGCGGGATCCACACGTGGGATCACGTGTACTGGCAGGACAACGTGCGCGAGCGCGACCGCGACTGGACCGCGCGTGAAATGCAGAAGAGTCACGCGCGCTTCGCCGAGATCTTCGGCGCGCCGCCCGTCACGCACGGCGCGGCGGGCTGGCAGATGAACGACGCGGCGTTCGAGCAGATCGACGCATGGGGCATGCGCTATGCGTCCGACGGCCGCGGCCATTCGCCGTACCTGCCCGTCGTCGGCGGCCGGACGCTGTCGCACGTGCAGATGCCGACCACGCTGCCGACGCTCGACGAGGTGCTCGGCGTCGACGGCGTCGACACGCACAACGTCGCCGCCCACATTCTCAAGTTCACCGAAACCAATCCGCGCGACCAGGTCTTCACGCTGCACGCGGAGCTGGAAGGCCAGAAGCTCGCGCCGGTGTTCGAGCAGCTGCTCGCCGGCTGGCGTGCGCAGGGACATACGTTCGCGACGATGGGCGACTATCACGCAACGCTGGACCGCGACACGCTGCCATCGTACCCTGTCACGTGGGGCGAAATTCCGGGCCGCTCCGGCGAGCTGATCGTCCAGCCGGACTGATCCACACGCGGCGCGGCCACCGCCGCGCCGCCCGCCTCGCACGGCCGCACACCCGCGCCGTCGCACATGCGCCCTCTGATAACAACAGGAGAAACACGTGTCCGTCGAAGTTGACCGTCAAGTTCCCGATTTCACCGCACCAGCCACCGGCGGCGACCTGTCGCTGTCCGACCTGCGGGGCAAGAAGCTCGTGCTGTATTTCTATCCGAAGGACAACACGCCCGGCTGCACGACCGAGGGGCTGCAGTTCCGCGATCTGTATCCGAAGTTCAAGAAGGCCGGCGCCGAAATCGTCGGCGTGTCGCGCGACAGCCTGCGCTCGCACGACAACTTCAAGGCAAAGCTCGAGCTGCCTTTCGCATTGATTTCCGATGGCGACGAAGCGCTGTGCGCGCTGTTCGATGTCATCAAGATGAAGAAAATGTATGGCAAGGAAGTGCGCGGAATCGAGCGCTCGACGTTCCTGATCGACGCCGACGGCGTGCTGCGTCAGGCATGGCGCGGGATCAAGGTGCCGGGCCATGTGGAGGACGTGCTAAAGGCTGTACAAGCGCTTTGAGGCGCGTTATATTGGGCCGCAATGAATGCCAGTTCGTCCCATATTTCTCGTAGCTGCGCCGGCGCTCGTAGCCATGCTTTCCGGCACCTGACGCGCAACACGACGGTATCAGCCGAGCCGCTTGCTCCGGTCGACGGGGCAGCGGCTTTTTTTATGGACTGCGCGCCGGCACTCGGTCCGGCCCTTCACCCCGTCAAGGAGCTGATCGACACTTAGGCGAACCGGCGAAACGAATTTCATGTGCGCCACCGCGCGCAAACTGCATGCGTCGCCGTCACGAAGCAGGATGCGATCAGCGGCGCATGCCATGCGACACGATTCCTCCCGAGGGACACCATGCCTTTGCCTACCCCCCCCAGCAAGCTCGGCAGCCTGCTGCCGCCCGACGAATACAAGGCGAAAGCGCGACCCGCGAAAGCCGCGAAGAAATCCGCCGAAGGGGACGTTTCCACAGCCGGTGAATATGGCCCGGCCAGCGTGGCCCAACCGATGACCGAAGCCGCGAACACCGCTGCGCCGCTGCGTGCGGTCGGCGCGAGCGCGTCCGCGCAGGAAGCCGCGAGCGCGCCCGCGCGCTCGCGCAAGAGCAAGCAGACGGCCGCGTTGCTGCAGCCGGTGCCGGCCCGCGCCGAACCGGCCGCGCCGGTCGCGCCGGTCGCACGCGGGGAGAAACCCGCCGCCGCGAAACCGGCCGCCGCGCCCGCGCGCGAAGCCGGCGCCGCGGTGAAATCGCGCGGCCGCAAAGCCGCCGAAGCCGAGATGCAGAAGCTGTTCGTGCTCGACACGAACGTGCTGATGCACGACCCGAGCAGCCTCTTCCGCTTCGAGGAACACGACGTCTATCTGCCGATGATGACGCTCGAGGAACTCGACAACCACAAGAAGGGGATGTCCGAAGTCGCGCGCAACGCGCGCCAGGTGAGCCGCACGCTCGACGCGCTCGTCGCCGACGCGGGCCCGATCACGAACGGCATTCCGCTGTCGCGCCTCGGCAGCCGCGAAGCGCTCGGCCGCCTGTATTTCCAGACGACGCTCACCAACATTCCGCCCGTCGAAGGCCTGCCGGAAGGCAAGGCCGACAACCAGATCCTCGGCGTCGTGCGCGCGCTGCAGCGCGACCGGCCGGACCGCCAGGTCGTGCTGGTGTCGAAAGACATCAACATGCGGATCAAGGCGCATGCGCTCGGCCTGCCCGCCGAAGACTACTTCAACGACCAGGTGCTCGAGGACAAGGATCTCCTCTACACCGGCGTGCGCGAGCTGCCGCAGGATTTCTGGACCAAGCACGCGAAGGGCATGGAGAGCTGGCAGGACACGAAGACGGGCACCACGTATTACCGCGTGACGGGCCCGCTCGTCGGGTCGATGCTCGTCAACGAGTTCGTCTATCTCGAGCCGCAGAACGGCGAGCCGACGTTCCATGCGATCGTCCGCGAACTGAACGGCAAGACGGCGCTGCTGCAGACGCTGCGCGACTACAGCCACCACAAGAACAACGTGTGGGGCATCACCGCGCGCAACCGCGAGCAGAACTTCGCGCTGAACCTGCTGATGAACCCGGAGATCGACTTCGTCACGCTGCTCGGCCAGGCCGGCACCGGCAAGACGCTCGTCGCGCTCGCGGCGGGCCTCGCGCAGGTGCTCGACGACAAGCGCTACAACGAGATCATCGTCACGCGCGCAACCGTCCCGGTCGGCGAGGACATCGGTTTCCTGCCCGGCACCGAGGAAGAGAAGATGCAGCCGTGGATGGGCGCATTCGACGACAACCTCGAAGTGCTGCAGAAGACCGACGACGCAGCCGGCGAATGGGGCCGCGCGGCGACGCAGGAGCTGATCCGCTCGCGCCTGAAGGTCAAGAGCATGAACTTCATGCGCGGCCGCACCTTCGTCGACAAGTACCTGATCATCGACGAGGCGCAAAACCTCACGCCGAAGCAGATGAAGACGCTCGTCACGCGCGCGGGCCCCGGCACGAAGATCGTCTGCCTCGGCAACATCGCGCAGATCGATACGCCGTACCTGACGGAAGGCAGCTCGGGCCTCACCTACGTCGTCGACCGCTTCAAGGGCTGGGGCCATAGCGGCCACGTGACCCTCGCGCGCGGCGAACGTTCGCGGCTCGCCGACTACGCGTCGGACATCCTGTGATTTCGTAACCCGGCATGCCGGCCCGCCCGGGCCGGCCGCCGATGCCGAACGGCGCTCCCGCAACGGAGCGCCGTTTTTATTTGGGGTCGAAATCAATGGCGATTCGCGCGACATAACGGCCCATATTTACACGCGAAACTTCAAGTAAATTCTCAGGAACGGTTGCCTAAGCCCCGTCGGAACGACTACCATCGGGTCTGTCTGTTGTCATACGATAGGCGAGCGCATCGCGTTCGCCCGCCCCGCTCGTGATGCTTCGAATCTGGCTTCCCGTCGCCGTCGTCTCGCTGCTTTCGGCCTGCTCCAGCGTGCCGCCGCAGTCGTCTCGCCCGTCCGGCATGACGATCGCCACGCCCCGCGCTTTCCCGCCGCCCGCCAATTTCCCGAAATTCATCGACCACAGCGTCGGCCAGGAAGAAATCTCGATCCAGGCGATGAGCCTCGTCGGGGTGCCGTACCGCTGGGGCGGCAACACGCCGGACAGCGGCTTCGACTGCAGCGGGCTCGTGCGTTACGTGATCGGCCGCGCAGCCGACGTGAACCTGCCGCGCACGACCGCCGACATGAGCGGCCGCGGCATGTCGATCGACCCCGAGCAGGTCGCGCCGGGCGACCTGATCTTCTTCAACACGACCGGCCGGCCGCATTCGCATGTCGGCATCTACGTCGGCAAGCTGCGCTTCGTCAATGCGCCGTCGACCGGCGGCACCGTGCGGCTCGACTACCTGACGAACCCCTACTGGGCGAAGCGCTTCGACGGGATCCGCCGCGTCGCGCCGCCGAAGGGAGCGCCGGCGCCGACGCCGTTCGATGCGCCGACTTATGAAGCGCGGCGCGACGTGCCGCGCGCGCAGCCGGCCGCGCCGGCGCCTGTCGTGACGGCGGCAGCGCCGCGTCAGCCCGCTTATGCGGCCGTGCAGCCGAGCGTGCCGCCATCGCCGGCGCAAGCGCCGATTGCGCCCGTCGCGACAACCGCGCCGGCCATGGCGACCGCCGCAGCAGCCCCAGCCATTTCCGCCGATCCGTACGAACCGCCGCCGCCGCGCATGGCAGCGGCCCAACAGCAGGCGGTATCCGTGGGCGGCGTCGCCGCGGAAACGGCAAACGCAGCGCCGCCCGCTGGCGCACCTGAAACCGGCACGCTGATTCCGACGACGGCGCTGACGGCCGCCGAAGCCGCCGCATTCGACGCGGAGCCGCCGCCTGCCGCAGCGCCCCGTCAGGCGCGCGTCGCCGCCCAGCCTGACGCCGTGCAAGTAATGCGCGCGTCGACGCAATCCGCGCCGGTCAGTGCGCGCACCGGCACGACCGACGATCCGATTGCACGGTTCGCGAACGGAAGCTACTGATTCGCGCGGCGCGGGCGCGGCGCAATGGCGCCGTGCTTGCCGCCATCCGCATGCCGAACGGAATACGGTCGCCTTGGCTCGATCGTGAATGGCGGCCTCGCCACCTTCGCCCCCTGTCCCGCTCCATACACCCTGGCGCAAGGCAGCTCATCCGCCCCGCCCGCGCGCCCCACACCACACTCGAGCCCGCCCAAACAAAAAGCGCCGCAGCCTGTCGGCATGCGGCGCTTTCAGCGTCGAAGCGTCGATCGGTCGCGATCAGAATATCTGGTGGCCAACCCACCAGCCACCCGCCGCGAACAGCGCGGCCGCGGGCAGCGTCAGCACCCACGCCCACACGATGTTGCCGGCGACGCCCCAGCGCACGGCCGACAGCTTCTGCGTCGCGCCGACGCCGACGATCGCGCCGGTGATCGTGTGCGTGGTCGACACCGGAATGCCGAGCCACGACGCGATGAACAGCGTCATCGCGCCGCCCGTCTCCGCGCAGAAGCCGCCGACCGGCTTCAGCTTGGTGATCTTCTGGCCCATCGTGCGCACGATCCGCCAGCCGCCGAACAGCGTGCCGAGGCCCATCGACAGGTAGCACGCGCCGATCACCCATGCCGGCGGCGCATCGGCCGTGGCCGATGCATAGCCGCTCGCGATCAGCAGCATCCAGATGATGCCGATCGTCTTCTGCGCGTCATTGCCGCCGTGGCCGAGGCTGTACAGCCCGGCCGACAGCAGCTGCAGCCGGCGGAAACGCCGGTCGACCTTGCTTGGCGCGGTGCGGAAATACAGCCAGGACACGCCGAGCATGAACAGCGAGCCGAGGATGAACCCGAGCAGCGGCGAGATGAAGATGAACGCAATCGTCTTCATCAGCCCGTCGATGTTCAGCGAACCCCAGCCCGACTTCGCGAGCGCCGAGCCGACGAGGCCGCCGATCAGCGCATGCGACGAGCTCGACGGAATCCCGTAGTACCAGGTGATCACGTTCCAGCCGATCGCGCCGACGAGCGCGCCGAATATCACGTAGTGGTCGACGATCGCGGGATCGATCGTGCCTTTGCCGACGGTCTGCGCCACCTTCAGGTGGAAGATGAAATACGCGATGACGTTGAACGCGGCGGCGAACGCCACCGCCTGCTGCGGCTTCAGCACCCCGGTGGACACGACGGTGGCGATCGAGTTCGCTGCGTCGTGGAAGCCGTTCATGAAGTCGAATACGAGCGCGACGAGCACCAGTGCCGCGACCATCCAGAGGGCGAGTTGTATCGAATGCATCGTGTTCCGCTCAGGCGTTTTCCAGCACGATGCCTTCGATGATGTTCGCGACGTCCTCGCACTTGTCGGTGATCTCTTCGAGCAGCTCGTAGATCGCCTTCAGCTTGATGAGGTTCTTCACGTCGTTTTCTTCGCGGAACAGCTTCGACATCGCCGCACGCAGCACGCGATCCGCTTCCGACTCCCAGCGGTCGATCTCCTCGCACGCCTTGAGGATCTGCGCCGACTGCTTCATGTCGGACAGCAGCGCGACGGCCTGCTGCACGTGCTGCGCCGACTGCGTGACGATGTGCGCGAGCTGGCTCGCCTCCGACGTCACGGCCTGCACGTCGTACAGCGACACCGCGGTCGCGACGTCCTCCATCAGGTCGAGGATGTCGTCCATCGTCGTGATCAGCTTGTGGATCTCGTCACGATCGAGCGGCGTGATGAAGGTCTTGTGCAGCAGATCGATCGCTTCGTGCGTCAGCTTGTCGGCCGCTTTCTCGGCCGACTGCACGTTTTGCTTGTGAATCTCGGCGTCGGCGAGATTGTCGATCAGCAGTTCGAGCTCGCGGCCACCGGAAACGATGTACTTCGCGTGCGCATTGAAGATTTCGAAGAACTTGCCCTCGGTGGGCATGAATCGACCGAACATGGGATTCCTGAGAGATTGTCAGACTACTGTCACGAAAACGGGCGACATTGTACCGTTTTCGGTCGCGACGCGACGCGCGCATATGCGCGCGTCGGGATTGGATACAACGCTTGGTGATTTAGGGGTTTACATCCGGCGTTACTCGCCGTAGAAGGTTTGCGCCCCCGCAAAGTTGTCGAACTTCGTGTATTGCCCCAGGAACGTGAGTCGAACGGGGCCGATCGGGCCGTTACGCTGCTTGCCGATGATGATTTCGGCCGTGCCCTTGTCGGGGCTGTCCGGATTGTAGACTTCATCGCGGTAGATGAACAGGATCACGTCCGCATCCTGTTCGATTGCGCCCGATTCGCGCAGGTCCGACATCACCGGGCGCTTGTTCGGACGCTGTTCGAGGCCGCGGTTCAGCTGCGACAGCGCAATCACCGGCACGTCGAGTTCCTTCGCCAGGCTCTTCAGCGAACGGGAGATTTCCGAGATTTCGGTCGCGCGGTTCTCGCCCGCCGACGAACCCGACATCAGCTGCAGGTAGTCGACGATGATGAGGCCGAGCTTGCCGCACTGGCGGGCGAGCCGGCGCGCGCGCGAGCGCAGTTCCATCGGGTTCAGGCCGCCCGTCTCGTCGATGAACAGCTGCGCCTCGCTCATCTTCTGCACCGCGTGGGTCAGCTTGGGCCAATCCTCGTCGGTCAGGCGCCCGGTTCGCATCCGGTGCTGGTCGAGCCGGCCGACCGAACCGAGCATACGCATCACGAGCTGGGTGCCCGGCATTTCCATCGAGAACACCGCGACCGGCAGCCCGTACTCCACCGCGACGTATTCGCCGATGTTCATCGAGAACGCGGTCTTGCCCATCGACGGACGGCCCGCGACGATGATCAGCTCGCCGCCGTGCATGCCCGACGTCATCCGGTCGAGATCGACGAAGCCCGTCGGCGTGCCCGTCACGTCGCTCGGGTTCGCGGTGTGATACAGCGTATCGATGCGCTCGACGACCTGCGTGAGCAGCGGGCCGATCTCGAGGAAGCCCTGGTTGCCGCGCGCGCCCTCTTCGGCGATCGAGAACACCTTCGATTCCGCCTCGTCGAGCAGCTGGCGGACTTCCTTGCCCTGCGGGTTGAACGCATCGGCGGAAATCTCGTCGGCCACCGACACGAGCCGGCGCAGCACCGCGCGGTCGCGCACGATCTCCGCGTAGCGGCGGATGTTCGCCGCGCTCGGCGTGTTCTGCGCGAGCGCGTTCAGATACGCGAGCCCGCCGACGTCGTCGGCCTTGCCCGACGTGGTCAGCGCTTCGTATACGGTCACCACGTCGGCCGGGCGCGTCGACGCGATCAGGCGGCCGATATGTTCGTAGATGATCCGGTGGTCGTAGCGATAGAAATCGCCCTGCGACAGAAAATCGGCAATCCGGTCCCACGCCGCGTTGTCGAGCAACAAGCCGCCCAGCACCGACTGCTCGGCTTCGACCGAGTGCGGCGGGACTTTCAGCGATTCGATTTGATGATCTTGCGGCGCGTTCATGGGTTGGGATTATCGCGAATTGAGCGCGGAGGCGCCAGCCGGTCCGGCGTCCGGGCAACAAAAAAGGCAGGCTCCGGTTACCCGGGCGCCTGCCCTTCATCCGGGCGGCGGGAGCCGCCCGGCAATGCTTCGTGTCGCTTACGCGTGGTCGCCGATCACGTTGATCGTGACGTCGACGACGACGTCCGTGTGCAGCGCGACCTGGACGCCGTGCTCGCCGATCATCTTCAGCGGGCCTTCCGGCAGGCGAACTTGCGCCTTCTCGACGTCGTAGCCTGCCTTCTTCAGCAGTTCAGCGATGTCGCCGTTCGTGACCGAGCCGAACAGACGGCCGTCCACGCCCGACTTCTGCGTGATTTCGAACGACTGGCCGTTCAGCTTCTCGCCGACTGCCTGCGAAGCTGCCAGCTTTTCAGCGGCGACCTTCTCGAGCTCTGCGCGGCGCACTTCGAATTCGGCGATCGCTTCCTTCGTCGCGCGGCGTGCCTTGCGGTTCGGGATCAGGAAGTTGCGAGCGTAACCGTCCTTGACCTTGACGATATCGCCCAGGTTGCCCAGATTGGCGACTTTTTCCAACAGAATGATTTGCATTCGAATTCTCCTTATTGCGTCGCCTGATTACGCCTTGTGCTGATCGGTGTACGGCAGCAGCGCGAGGAAGCGCGCACGCTTGATTGCCGTGTCCAGCTGACGCTGATAGTGCGCCTTCGTACCCGTCAGGCGAGCCGGCGTGATCTTGCCGTTTTCGCCGATGAAGTCCTTCAGCGTTTCCGTGTCCTTGTAGTCGATCTGCTCGACGCCTGCTGCCGTGAAGCGGCAGAACTTCTTGCGCTTGAACAGCGGGTTTTGTTGCTGACGACGCTTGTCGAATTTCTTACCAGTGGGGCGGGCCATGTTCAGTCCTTTCCAATGTCCTGCAATGCTGTGATGTGAAACACCAAGGTTCTCGCGTTACGGCTTTTCTTCGCCAGGAAGCCCGTGAACAGCGTCTCGACGCCCATTTCACGGCTTTCCAGCCTGCCGCTCGCCTCACCGGCCGCCACCGCCTCGATCGTCATTTCGACCTGGCGGGGAATGCCTGCTTCGACGACTTCCGTGCGGTGATGCAACGTGGCGCTTGCGATCGGAACGCCGGCGGGGGTGTACCGCACCGGTGCGCGTTCGACGACGCTCGCCGTCAATTGCAACCTGTTCACGTGAGTGGCGCGCTCCTTGGTGGCTTAAATGACTACGAACTTAAGCCTGCGCTTCGGTCGGCTGAGCAGCAGCCGCCTTCTTGGCTTCTTCGCGCTGAACTTCCTTCATCATCGGCGACGGGCCGGTTTCGGCCTTCTTCATCTTGACGATGAGGTGGCGCAGCACGGCGTCGTTGAACTTGAACGCGTGTTCGAGTTCGTCGAGCGTCGTCTGGTCGCACTCGATGTTCATGCAGACGTAGTGAGCCTTCGCGAGTTTCTCGATCATGTAGGCCAGTTGGCGACGGCCCCAGTCCTCGACACGGTGGATCTGACCGCCGTGCGACGTGATCGTGGTCTTGTAACGCTCGATCATCGCGGGCACTTGCTCGCTCTGATCGGGGTGCACGATGAATACGATTTCGTAATGACGCATTACACACTCCTTGTGGATTGAAGCCACCCGGGCGTCTGAACCGGTGTGGCAAGTGAGAAGCCGAAGATTCTAACCCGGATATGGGTCGCGCGCAAGGTTCATCGATGATTCGCCGCGCGATTCGGCCGTGTTTTCAACGACTTGTGGCCGCGCTGCGTCGACGGCCGCGCGACATTCGGCGGGGTCGGATTCCATGCCCCGCCGTCATTCGGTGCGCGGCGCGACGAGACGCGCGTTCAGCGCCGTCCTGAACGCCACGAGGGCCGACGGCTCGGCGTCGGTCACCGCCCACCACGTCATGCCGGCCGCGTCCCAGCGATCGACCGCATAGCCCTGCGACACGGTCGCGTACGGCGCCGCCTGCCCGCCTTCCGCGGACGGCCGCACATAGACGTCGATCACGTGCTGCCGGTAGCGGTAGACCAGCACCGCCACGCGCCGCTGCCCGACGTAGTCGAGCCGCCCGCCCGCGAGCGGGAAGCCGCTCACAGCCAAATCCTCCACCGGCGGCGCATAGTCGAGCCTGCCGTTGAACCACGGCTTGACCGTGTGGCGGTCGGTCGAGATCACGTCGATGTCGCGCGCCGACAGGCCGGCGCGCACATGGCTCGCGACGAGTTCGTCGACCGTGCGCTCCGTTGCCGCGCGGTGCGCGGACAGCGTCAGCCCAGCGCCCGCGGCAAGCGCGATCGCCAATGCGACGCCCCAGCCGAGGCCCGGCAGCGCGACGGCGCGCGGCCCCGGCCGGCCGGCCTGCTGCGGGCCGCGCACCGCGCCCCGCAGGCCGAGCCGCTCGAACCACCGCGGCCCGCGCGGCATCGCACGGGGCGCGTCCTGCGCCGCCGGCAGCCCGGCGAAGATGCGTGCGCGCAGCGCGTCCGGCGCGCGATGGTAGTCGGCCTGCCGGACCGCCTGGCTCAGCGCGACGATCCGGTCGCGCTCGCGCCGGCAAGCATCGCACGCGTCGACATGCCGCTGGATCCGCAGCGCATCGGGCGCCGGCAGTTCGCGGTCGACGTCCGCGCCGAGCAGTTCACGCGCTTCGTTACAGTCCATCGATAGCCTCCGATGCCGTTCCGGCCGCCGGCGCGCCGCCCGGCGCACTGCCGGCCGGCGGCGCTGCCGCGCGGGCCTCGTCCCGCTGCCCGCCGACGCGTTCGCCACGCTCGCCGCCAAGCAGCGCCGCGAGCCGGCGGCGGCCGCGCGCGAGCCGCGACATCACGGTGCCGACCGGCACGTCCGCGATCGCCGCGATCTCGCGATAGCTCAAATCCTCCATTTCACGCAGCACGAGCACTTCCCGATATTCGGCCGGCAGTTTCGCGAGCGCCGCGTTCACGAGCCGGACGTCCTCGCCGCGCAGCAGCTGCGCGAGCGGGTCCTCCGCCGCCGGATGCCAGTCGTCGGGCGAATCCGGGCTGTCGAGCGCGTCGGGCGCCGCGACCTCGTGCGCGTGAGTGCGCCGGCGCCACTCGGTGTACCAGGTGTGACGCACGATCGTCAGCAGCCACGGCCGCGCATTGTCGCCGCGGCACGCATCGACGAAGCGCAGCGCGCGCACGCACGCCTCCTGGACGACGTCCTCCGCGTCGCTCGCGTTGCCGCACAGCCAGCGCGCGAGGTTGTACGCGGCATCCAGGTGCGGCAGCACCAGCGCGCGAAAGCGCTCGCCGCGCGCCGCCGCGTCCGGCGCCGCCCGTTCGTCGACCGTCCGGCCGGATTGCCCCACGTCGCCTCCTGTAGATTCCTGCGGCCGCGGCCGCCTCCGCCCGGCGCGCAAGGCCCGGACGGGCCGGCGATACGCGCGCGTTCGTGAATCCTGACTGCCCGTGGATCGAGTTTATTCCCGCCGGATGCGCGCAAAGACGAAAAATAATCCGGGAATGGCGGCCGCGCGCCGCCGGTATCACCGGCATGCCCGTCACCGTCATCGAAAGGAGCCGCCGTGCCGTACCCTCTCCCGTTCCCGAAACACCCGGCAGCGCGCCCGGCCTGCCGCGCCCGCCGGCCTGCGGCGCGCATTCGATCGGCCTCGGCCGGTCACGGCAACGCCTCGACAGCCGCGCCTATGGCGTGCTGCTCCAGTAGCCGGGGCGCGCGTACGCGTCGCGCAGGTAGTCGATGAAATAGCGCACGCGCGCCGGCACGTAGCGCTGCTGCGGATAGACCGCGAGGATGTCGTAGTCGGGCAGCGCATATTCGTCGAGCACGGTCTCGAGCTCGCCCGTCTCGAGCTGCGCGGCGATCTCCCAGGTCGAGCGCCAGCCCAGCCCCAGCCCTTCCGACGCCCAGCGGTGCAGCAGCTCGCCGTCGTTGCAGTCGAGATTGCCGGTCACGCGCATCGTCGCGATCTTGCCGTGGCGCTGGAAATACCAGCCGCGGTTCTGGCCGCCCTGCAGATTGAATGCGAGGCAGTTGTGCTTCAGCAGATCGTCGAGCGTCTTCGGACGGCCGTGCCGGCGGAAGTAGTCCGGCGTGCCGCACACGACGCGCCGGTTCGACGCGAGCTTCACCGCGACGAAATTCGGATCGACCGCGCCGCCGATGCGGATCGACAGGTCGTAGCCCTCGCGCACGAGGTCGACAACGCGGTCGGTCAGGTTGAACGACAGCTGCATGTCCGGCTTGTCGGCGAGAAAGCCCGGCGCGTGCGGCGCGACGTGCTTGCGGCCGAACGCGGCCGGCGCCGACACGATCAGGTGGCCGCTCACCGAGCGCCGCCCGGCGGCCAGCTCGTTCTCGGCCTGATCCCATTCGGCGAGCAGCCCGCGGCAGCGCTCGAGGAACGCCGCCCCCTCCTCGCTGACGACCAGGCGCCGCGTCGAGCGGTACATCAGCTTCACGCCGAGGCGCTTCTCCAGCGCGTCGATGCGCCGCCCGAGCACCACCGGCGACACGCCCTCCTCCAGCGCGGCCGCCGCGAGGCTGCCGGCATCCGCGACCCGCACGAACGTCTCGATTTGCTTGAAGCGGTCCATCTCGCGTCTCCTGTCGACCGGCGTTGGCGCTTCAGCGCTTACTCCGGCCCCATGCAAAGCTCATGACGGCCGGGCGAAGCCCGGAACACCGCCATTCCATACTTTTAGTTTCGAAAAAAGCGACTGCGGCTGATCTTATCAAACCTTTGGTGCATCCCTAAAGTGTCCCCAACAGACCGATCCGCAACATTCAAGGAGACATTCATGGCCAAGATGAGAGCCGTTGACGCCGCCGTGCTCGTGCTCGAGAAGGAAGGCATCCAGACCGCGTTCGGCGTGCCGGGCGCCGCGATCAACCCGTTCTACTCGGCGATGCGCAAATCGGGCGGCATCAGCCACGTGCTGGCGCGCCACGTCGAGGGCGCATCGCACATGGCCGAAGGCTTCACGCGCGCCGCGCCGGGCAACATCGGCGTGTGCATCGGCACGTCGGGGCCCGCCGGCACCGACATGATCACCGGCCTCTACTCGGCATCGGCCGACTCGATCCCGATCCTCGCGATCACCGGCCAGGCGCCGCGCGCCCGCCTCTACAAGGAAGACTTCCAGGCCGTCGACATCGAGTCGATCGCCAAGCCCGTCACCAAGTGGGCCGTCACCGTGCGCGAGCCGGCGCTCGTGCCGCGCGTGTTCCAGCAGGCGTTCCACCTGATGCGCTCGGGCCGTCCGGGCCCGGTGCTGGTCGACCTGCCGATCGACGTGCAGCTCGCCGAGATCGAGTTCGACATCGACACCTACGAACCGCTGCCGGTCTACAAGCCCGCGGCCACCCGCGCGCAGATCGAGAAGGCGCTCGCGATGCTCGACGACGCGGACAAGCCGCTGATCGTGTCGGGCGGCGGCGTGCTCAACGCGGCGGCCGAGGATCTGCTCGTCGCGTTCGCGGAAACCGTCGGCGTGCCGGTAATCCCGACGCTGATGTCGTGGGGCGCGATTGCCGACGACCATCCGCTGATGGCCGGCATGGTCGGCCTGCAGACGTCGCACCGCTACGGCAACGCGACGATGCTCGCGTCCGACTTCGTGCTCGGCATCGGCAACCGCTGGGCGAACCGCCACACCGGCAGCATCGACGTGTACACGAAGGGCCGCAAGTTCGTGCACGTCGACATCGAACCGACCCAGATCGGCCGCGTGTTCGGCCCGGATCTCGGCATCGTGTCGGACGCGAAGGCCGCGCTCGAACTGTTCGTCGCCGTCGCGCAGGAATGGAAGGCCGCCGGCAAGCTGAAGGATCGCAGCGCATGGGTGGCCGAGTGCCAGCAGCGCAAGGGCGCGATGCAGCGCAAGACGCACTTCGACAACGTGCCGGTCAAGCCGCAGCGCGTGTACGAGGAAATGAACAAGGTGTTCGGCCGCGACACGTGCTACGTGAGCACGATCGGCCTGTCGCAGATCGCGGCCGCGCAGTTCCTGCACGTGTTCAAGGCGCGCAACTGGATCAACTGCGGCCAGGCCGGCCCGCTCGGCTGGACGATTCCCGCCGCGCTGGGCGTGCGTGCCGCCGACCCGAGCCGCCCGATCGTCGCGCTGTCCGGCGACTACGACTTCCAGTTCATGATCGAGGAGCTCGCCGCGGGCGCGCAGTTCAAGCTGCCGTACGTGCACGTCGTCGTGAACAACTCGTACCTCGGGCTGATCCGCCAGGCGCAGCGCGCGTTCGACATGGACTACTGCGTGCAGCTCGCGTTCGACAACGTCAATGCGCCGGAACTGAACGGCTATGGCGTCGACCACGTGGCGGTGGCCGAAGGCCTCGGCTGCAAGGCGCTGCGCGTGTTCAAGCCGGAAGAGATCGAGCCGGCGCTGAAGCAGGCGCAAGCGCTCGCGGAAGAGTTCAGCGTGCCGGTGGTCGTCGAAGTGATCCTCGAGCGCGTGACCAACATTTCGATGGGCGCCGAGATCGACGCGATCAACGAGTTCGAGGATCTCGCCGAGAAGGCCGAACACGCGCCGACCGCGATCTCGCTGCTCGACTGACCCGCCCCGTCCATTTGACTGACCGACCGAAGAGGCCTCGCTCATGCCGAAGTTTGCTGCAAACCTGACCATGCTGTTCAACGAAGTGCCGTTCCTCGACCGCTTCAAGGCGGCCGCGGACGCGGGCTTCGACGCCGTCGAGTTCCTGTTCCCGTATCCGTTCGCGAAGGAGGAACTCGCCGAGCGGCTCGAGACGCACCGCCTGCGCCTGGTGCTGCACAACCTGCCGGCCGGCAACTGGGACCAGGGCGAGCGCGGCATCGCGTGCCTGCCCGATCGCGTCGGCGAATTCCAGGAAGGCGTCGGCCGCGCGATCGAGTACGCGAAGGCGCTGAAGGTGCCGCAATTGAACTGCCTGGTGGGGATTCCGTCGGCGAGCACGCCGCGCGACACGACCTTCGTGACGATCGTCGACAACCTGCGCTTCGCCGCCGCCGCGCTCAAGCGCGAAGGCATCCGCCTGCTCGTCGAGCCGTGCAACAGCTTCGACATCCCGGGCTTCGCGCTGAACCGCTCGTCCGACGGGCTCGACGTGATCCGCGCGGTCGGTTCGGACAACCTGTTCCTGCAGTACGACATCTATCACATGCAGCGCATGGAAGGCGAACTGGCCGCGACGATCGAACGCAATCTCGCGTCGATCGGCCACGTCCAGCTCGCGGACAACCCGGGCCGCAACGAGCCGGGCACGGGCGAGATCCACTACGCGTTCCTGTTCGCGCTGCTCGACCGGCTCGGCTACGCGGGCCACATCGGCTGCGAATACAAGCCTCGCACCACCACGACGGAAGGCCTCGGCTGGCTGCAAAGCGTCGCCGGCTGCGCGCCGGGCTCGGCGCGCCGCGCCGCCTGAGCATCGCCCCATTCCGTCATCGCCCCTATAGGAGACTTACACATGGCAACCATCGGTTTCATCGGCCTCGGCATCATGGGCGCGCACATGGCGCGCAACCTGCTCAAGGGCGATTACCAGCTCGTCGTGAACGGCGCGTTCCCGATCCCGGACGACCTGCGCGCCGGCGCCAAGGTCGTCGCGAATTCGACCGAGGTCGCACGGAACGCGGACATCATCATCTCGATGGTTCCCGACACGCCCGACGTGCGTAACGTGCTGTTCGCCGACGACGGCGTCGCGAAGGGCCTCACGGCCGGCAAGCTCGTGATCGACATGAGCTCGATCTCGCCGCTCGATACGCAGGAATTCGCGAAGCAGATCAACGCGCTCGGCTGCGACTACCTCGACGCGCCGGTGTCCGGCGGCGAAGTCGGCGCGCGCGAGGCGACGCTGACGATCATGGTCGGCGGCCCGGAGCAGGCGTTCGAGCGCGCGAAGCCGCTGTTCGAGAAGATGGGCAGGAACATCACGCTCGTCGGCGACAACGGCGCGGGCCAGACCTGCAAGGTCGCGAACCAGATCATCGTCGCGCTGAACATCGAAGCCGTCGGCGAGGCGCTGCTGTTCGCCGCCCGCTCGGGCGCGGATCCGGAGCGCGTGCGCCAGGCGCTGATGGGTGGTTTCGCCGCCTCGCGCATCCTCGAAGTGCACGGCGCGCGGATGACGAAGCGCACGTTCGATCCGGGCTTCCGCATCGAGCTGCATCAAAAGGACCTGAACCTCGCGCTCGACGGCGCGCGCAAGCTCGGCCTCGCGCTGCCGCACACCGCGAGCGCGCAGCAGCTGTTCAGCGTGTGCGCATCGCACGGCGGCAAGGCATGGGATCACTCGGCGCTCGTCCGCGCGCTCGAAATCATGTCGAACTTCGAGATCGCGCAGAAGGCTGAATAACGCCGAATGCCGCCCGTTCCCGCGGGCGGCGCACATTACAGGCGCATGCCGTGTCACGGCTGCGCATCGATGCGCGCGGATTGCGCGCATCACGGTGGGGCGCCCCGCCGCGCATTGCAGTCGCATGCGCGGCGGGGCGAAAACGCCGCTCTGGGCTGAGAGCGGCGAGGTGGGGTCCGCAGCGGCACCCGGCGACGCCGGGGAAGCCTTGGTCGGTCAGACGTCGTCGTCGGGTGTCCGTCTGTCGGATTTCACGTCTTACACTTCTTTACGTTCGCGCGCGCGATATTTCATGCAATTGACGCCGCGACCGCCTACACTTTCGCCACGCCTTTCGAAAAAACCGCCGCGCTCGCGTTCACGCCCAGCGCGGTGTTTTTTTCGCCCCTTCACGGCGCGTTTTCTTTTCAACCACCTAAGGAGTGCAACGATGGGTCTTCTTTCGTTTATCAAAGAGGCGGGTGAAAAACTGCTGGGTCATGCCGACGCGCAAGCGGCCGAAGACCCGAATGCCGCAAACCAGACCGCGGCCGATGCAATCAAGCATTACATCGACACGCAGGGCCTCGACACGTCGAACCTGACCGTCGCGTTCGACGGCGCATCGCGCACCGTGACGCTGTCGGGCAGCGTCGCCGATCTCGACACGAAGGCGAAGGTCAAGGTCGCGGCCGGCAACGTCCAGGGCGTCGCGGGCGTCAACGACGACGATCTTCAGCCGGACGATCCGGAAGTGCAGTACCACGACGTCGTGTCCGGCGACAACCTGTGGAAGATCGCCGAGAAGTACTACGGCGACGGCACGAAGAACACCGCGATCTTCGAAGCGAACAAGCCGATGCTGTCGAGCCCCGACCGCATCTATCCGGGCCAGAAGCTGGTGATTCCGCCGCAGGCCTGAGCGCCCGCGCAGGATCGTCAAACGCAGAAGGCAGGCCGTCGGCCTGCCTTTTTTCATGGTCGCCCGGCGCGGCGCGCGCTCAGCAGGCGTCGAACAGGCGCTGCACGTCGCCGCGCGCGTGAATCCCGTTTGCCAGCGCGAGCATCAGCAGCACGCGCGCCTTGTACGGGTTCAGCGAACCCGCGCTCACGAAGCCGAGCGCATCGTCGTTGGCCGCGCCATTCTTCATCACGTGCCCCGAGCCGACGCGCGACGCGCGCGCGACGACCACGCCCTGCTTCACCGCATCGGCGAGCGCCGCCTGCAGCGTCGCGTGGATCGAGCCGTTGCCGGTGCCCGCGACGACGAGCCCGCGCACGCCGGCCGCCACGAGCGCATCGACCGCGGTGCGCGTGACACCCGCATAGCTGGCAACAACCTCGACCGCCGGCCATTCATTACGCATCGCCAGTTGCGAATCGCACGCGCGCGTCACGCGGCGCGCGAATTCGACGCGGCCGTCCTGCACCCAGCCGAGCGCGCCGAGTTCCGGCGATTGAAACGCATCGACCGCATAGGTGCTCGTCTTCAAGACATCGCGCGCGCCATGGATCCGGTTGTTGAACGCGACCAGCACGCCCTGCCCGCGCGCGGCCGGGTGCGCGGCGACCGTCACCGCGTTGAGCAGGTTCAGCGGGCCGTCGGACGACAGCGCGGTTGCCGGGCGCATCGCCGCGGTCAGCACGACCGGCTTGTCGCCCCGCACGGTCAGGTGCAGCGCGTAGGCCGTTTCCTCGAGCGTGTCGGTGCCGTGCGTGATCACGATGCCGTCGATCGCGTCGTCGGCCATCAGCGCGGCGATGCGCGCGGCAAGCGTGTTCCACAGCGGCAGCGCGAGATCCTTGCTGTCGATGCTGGCGACCTGCTCGGCGTCGATGCGCGCGACCGACGCGAGCGCCGGCACCGCGTCGAGCAGAAAATTGACGCCCAGCGCGCCGGCCTGGTAGCCGGCCGTGCTGGCCGCGTCGGGCGCGGCGCCGGCAATGGTGCCGCCGGTGGCGAGTACGGCGATGCGCGGCAGTGCCTGCGATGAAGGAGAAGCGGGATTCAAGGTATTCATGGGCGCGATTGTAATGGCTCGCGCGCCGCGCGGCCCGGCCCGGCGCATGCGCATCATGGTTTGTCCCGATCGCGCGGCCGGGTTTGCCGTCAACGCGGCCCGCTCCCGCCACGTTATAGGAAGTGCCGTTTCGGTGTTTTTCACATTGATTTGCCAGAATCGAAACGCGCGGCAGGATGCGTTCCCGCTATGTGTCCCGCGTCGCGACGGCGTCAATCAAACGCAATTCACCCCATGGGAGTGTCAAATGAAAATCCAATCGCTCGTGGCCGCACTGCTCGTCGGCGGCATGCTGGCTTCCCCCGCATTCGCGCAGAACAGCCAGCAGGACAAGATGAAGGCCTGTAACACCCAGGCAGCCGGCAAGACGGGCGACGCACGCAAGGCATTCATGAAGGATTGCCTGTCGGCGAAACCGGCGAAGGCGATGTCGCAGCAGGACAAGATGAAGGCCTGCAACAAGGACGCCGCCGGCAAGAAGGGCGACGACCGCAAGGCATTCATGAAGAGCTGCCTGAGCGCCCAGCCGGCCGCCTGATTCCGCCCGCGCACGCAACGATGCCGCGCACCGTTTCGACGGGCGCGGCTTTTTTGTTGCCAGTTGCACCGCCCGCCACTGATACCGGGCATACGGTGCGGCAATTCGCCGCGTTTTCTTCTATGATGGCTGCAACGCGGCCCATCCAAGCAAAAGAAGCGCCATCGGGCCGCCCTCGACAACGACGCGCGCGCCGCGTCAAACGGAGGCTTGGATGGCATGGAGACAACACCGCTGGTTCCGCCGCTGGCTGATCGTGATCGTGTTCTGGGCCGTGCCCGTCGCGATCGTCGCCGTACGCGAGATCCGCGAGGAAATGGCCTACAACAAGGCGGACCTGCAGCTCGCGCTGACCACCTGGCAGCTTACCGACGCGCAGCACGCAGCCGGCGCCGCCGCGCGCTGCCACGGCGAGCCTGACGAAGCGCGCGCGGCCGGCTGCCCCGCCGACGTGCTCGCGGCCAACGCCCCCCGCCAGCAGGCCGCGCGCGACTTCTACGTGGTGCGCCGCAACACGCTCGCGAGCTACCTGTGGCACGCCTTCGTCGGCTATTGGGTCGTGCCGGCCGCGTTCCTGTTCGCCTGCGGCGTCGTCATCGCACTGATCCGCCGCGCGCTGCGACGGCCGCCGATCAAGCCGCCGGTCGCGCATTGACGCGCGCGTGCGGCGCGTCATTTCGCCCGCCTCCCCTCCCCGCTGCATGCGGCTCGCGCTGCGTTGGCGCGTCGCGACGCGCGTTGACGATTTGACGCTTTTTCACTTCCGAACGGAAAGCACGCGTATCGCGCTGTGATATAACTTCCGACGTGATCCGCCCCCAAGCGGAAGTCACGCAACATCACCGATGGAGAAGAACGATGCAAAAACGGAATCTCGTGCTGAAAGCAGCCGCCGCGCTCATCGTCGGTAGCCTCGCGCTCACCGGATGCACCACCACCCCCGACAAGCCCGACAACGCCGCGACCAATGCGTCGAAGCGCCAGGCGATCGATTCGAGCGTCGATGCGACGCTGTCGCGCCTGTATTCGACGGTCAAGGGCTCGCGCGAGCTCGTCTCGAAATCGCGCGGCGTGCTGGTGTTCCCCGAGGTGATCCAGGCCGGCTTCATCGTCGGCGGCCAGACCGGCAACGGCGCGCTGCGCGTCGGCGGCGAGACGATCGGCTACTACAACACGTCGTCGCTGTCGGTCGGCCTGCAGGCCGGCGCGCAGTCGAAGGCGATCGTGTTCCTGTTCATGACGCAGGATGCGCTCGACGAATTCCGCAAGTCGGAAGGCTGGGCAGCCGGCGCAGGCGCATCGGTCGCGCTCGTGAAGGTCGGCGCCAACGGCGCGATCGACACGACCACGGCCACCGCGCCGGTGCAGGTCGTCGTGCTGACGAACGCGGGCCTGATGGGCGACGTGTCGATCAACGGCACGAAGGTCACCAAGCTGAAGATCTGACGCCTGCCGCCCGCGCGCCGCGCGGGCCACGATGCGCAAACGGCGATGCCCTCGCGGGCATCGCCGTTTTTTTTGCGCGTGCGCGTGCGCGGGCCTGCCGGGCCGCTCAGGTGGTCGAATCGATCACCTTGAAGCGCGCGCGCTTCTGCGCGCGGATCACCGACTGGTAGACGTCGACGTACTGCTGCGCCATCCGCCGCGACGTGAAGCGCTCCTCGAAGCGTTGGCGCACCCGCGCGCGCGGCAGAAGGTGCAGCCGGTTGACGGCCGCGACCGCGCTGATCTCGTCCTCGACGATGAAGCCCGACACGCCTTCATCGAGCACTTCCCCCACCGACCCGCGGTTGAACGCGATCACCGGCGTGCCGCACGCCATCGCCTCGATCATCACCAGGCCGAACGGCTCCGGCCAGTCGATCGGGAACAGCAATGCATGCGCGCCGGACAGGAATTCCGCCTTCTGGTGATCCGCGATCTCGCCGACGTACTCGACGTGCGGCAACGCGAACAGCGGCTTGATCTCGCGCTCGAAATACTCCTGGTCCGCCGCGTCGATCTTCGCGGCGACCTTGATCGGCAGTCCGCACTGCTGCGCGATGCGGATCGCGGTGTCGACCCGCTTTTCGGGCGAGATGCGGCCGAGGAACGCGAGATAGCGCGGCTCGACCGGCTGCGGCGTATACAGCGATTCGGGCAGCCCGTGATAGACGGTCGTCAGCCATCTCGCCTGCGGCAGCGGCTGGCGCTGCGCGTTCGAGATCGAGATCACCGGCGCGGTGTCGAAGGTATCGAACACCGGCTGCTGCTCGGGCAGGTCGAGCCGGCCGTGCAGCGTCGTCACGTAGGGCGTTTCCTGCCGGTTGAAGACCGAGAACGAGTAGTAGTCCATGTGGAAATGGAGCACGTCGAAGTCGTTCGCGCGGCGCGCCACCGTTTCCATCAGCAGCATGTGGGGCGCGATCCGGTCGCGGATCGACAGATCGAGCCGCAGCGCGCGCGGCCACACGGGCTCGAGCTTCGCGCGCGTCTGCGAATCGCCGCTCGCGAACAGCGTCACGTCGTGACCGAGGTCGACGAGCGCCTCGGTGATGTAGGACACGACGCGCTCGGTGCCGCCATACAGTTTCGGCGGCACCGATTCGGTCAGCGGGGCGATCTGGGCAATTCTCATGATCCACGTCTCCAGTGGGCCGGCGCGTCATCGGCCAAATCAAATATCTCATTATTGGCGATCCGGCGGCACCGCACCGGTCGTCTTGCATTTTATGGGTGTTGTTACAGACCGGATACATCCGTGCGCGCCGCCTGCCCCGGGTCAGCGCGACGGCCACTTCCACGGGGGCAGATCGCGCGTGTCGGCGTCCACCAGGCCGGTCGCGCCGAGCTGCTTGTCGAGCACCAGCGATTCGCAGCCGGCCTCGCGCTCCAGCGTCGCGATCAGCCGCGCCGCATGCGACACGACGATCACCTGCGAATGCCGCGCGGCCTGCGCGATCAGGCGGCCGAGCGCCGGCAGCAGGTCCGGGTGCAGGCTCGTTTCCGGTTCGTTCAGCACCATCAGCGCGGGCGGCCGCGGCGTCAGCAGCGCCGCCGACAGCAGCAGGTAGCGCAGCGTGCCGTCCGACAGCTCGGCGGCCGCCAGCGGCCGCAGCAGCCCCGGCTGGCGCATCAGCACCTCGAAGCGGCCGCGGCCGCCCGGGTTGTCGATCTCGACCGATGCGCCGGGAAACGCGTCGTCGATCGCCGCATCGAGCGCCGACGGGTCGCCGATCTCGCGGATCGTCTGCAGCGCGGCGGCCAGATCGGCGCCGTCGTCCGCGAGCACCGGCGTGTGGGTGCCGATGTGCGACTGCCGGGCCGGTGCCTGCGCGTCGGTGCGGAAATGGTCGTAGAAGCGCCACGAGCGGATCCGCTCGCGCACCGCGATCATCTCCGGCGCGCCGGTCGGATCGGCGAATTCGGTCATCATGCTGTCGAAGCTCGCAACCGGCTGCGGAACGGTCAGCCAGTCGCCGGACGCGCCGCGCGCGCGGATCTGCGCGCCCTGCCGGTCGACCAGCAGCGTCGACGGCCGCAGCGCCGGCCCGCTCCAGATGCATTCGCGCTTGACGACCGGATCGAGCCCGAAGGCCGACCCGCTGTTCGGAACCGGCAGCCCGAGATCGATCGCATAGCCGAAATCGTCGCTCGCGAAGCCGAGCTTCAGGCTCACCGGCCCCGAGCGCACCGTGCCCGTGACGGGCACCTCGCCCGCCAGCATCGCCCGCGAGAAGCGCTCGGGGCCGGCCCACAGCGTCGACGGCAGCCCGCCCTCGCGGGCCAGCGACGGAATCACGCGGCCCTGCGCGGTGTCGGCCAGCAACCGCAGCGCGCGGTACACGCTCGACTTGCCGCTGCCGTTCGGCCCCGTCACGACGTTCAGCGCCGCGAGCGGCACGATCAGCTCGCGCAGCGAGCGGTAGTTGGCGATGGCGAGCGTATGGAGTGCCGGCATGGATCGGTTCGGGTCAGCGTCCGTCGACGGCCTGCGGGTCGGCCGCGGTGTTCGCCGCCGTGCTGGCGGCAGGCGCCCGCTCGTGCGGACGTTCGGGGTTCGGTGCGTCGGGCGCCGATGCGTGCGGATACAGCTCGGTGCGGCTGCGCGGCAGGCACTGCGGATAATGCGCGTGGAGGTACGCGATCAGCCCTTCGCGCACGCGGCAGCGCAGGTCGAAGCACTGCGACGAATCGGCCGCGCTCACGAGCGCCCGCAACTGCATCGTGCGCTCGGTCGCGTCGGTCACCTGCAGCACCTGCACGCGGCCGTCCCACTCGGGCGCGGCGTGCACGAGGCGCGCGAGCTCGTCGCGCAGCGGCGCGAGCGGCGTGCGGTAATCGACGGACAGGAACACCGTGCCGATGATCTCCGAGCTGTTGCGCGTCCAGTTCGCGAACGGGTTCTCGATGAACCACTGCAGCGGCACGACGAGGCGCCGCTGGTCCCACAGGCGCACCGACACGTAGGTGCCGGTGATCTCCTCGATGCGCCCCCACTCGCCCTGGATCACGACCACGTCGTCGAGCCGGATCGGCTGCGTCAGCGCGATCTGCAGGCCCGCGATCAGGTTGCCGAGCACCGGGCGCGCGGCGATGCCGGCGACGAGGCCCGCGACCCCGGCCGACGCGAGCAGGCTCGCGCCGACCTGGCGTACGTTCGGGAAGGTCATCAGCGCGGCGCCGGTGCCGATGATCACGATCAGCACCATCACGGTGCGGGACAGCACGCGCGCCTGCGTGTGGATGCGGCGCGCCTGCAGGTTGTCGGCGGTATCGATCGGATGCGCGTCGATGATCGCCTCGCCGACCGCCGCCACGAGCCGCACCAGCAGCCAGGTCAGCGCGACGATCGTGCCGACGGCCGCCGCGGTGCGCATCCCGCGCACGAACGACATGCCTTCGTCGGCCTGCAACCACACGAATTCGAGCGCGAGCAGCGCGAGCGTGACGAGCGACGGCCGGTCGATGTAGCGCAGCACCACGCTCATCATCGGATATGGGCTCGCGATGCGCTTGACGATGCGCGCGCCGACGCGGTGCGCGGCCGTGCCGACCAGCACGACGACGGCCGACACGATCAGCGTGCCGAGCCACGAATGCAACGGCGCATCGGCGATGCGCTGCAGTTCCTCGAGTGAAATCATCGGCGCCTGAGCTTCTTCGGTTATGACGCGCTCATGCGCGTCGTCCTGGATGCATCGGCGACGCCCGGGCGCGGCACCGGCCCGGGCACGGCTTCAGGTCAGCTGCCGCCCCTGCAGGGGAACGCCTTGCCGAGGCCGAGCGACACCGCGGTGCTCGCGTTGTAGTCGGCCAGCTTCGGATTTTCCGCGATGTACTTGCGCACCGCGTCGGTCATCTGCTGCGCCTTGATGTCGGGCGGCAGGCAGAAATACTGGCCGACGCGCGGCCCGGTCGTGCCGCCGATCGCGTCGATGGTGTTGTAGACGCCGTCGGCGGCGCCCTCGATATAGGCCGCGCACGACGCCCGCGACTTGACGTCCGTCTTCGCGCACAGCCGGTCGAGATCCGCGCCCGTGAACGCCGCCGCCGACAACGGCACGGCAAACGCCGCGGCACAAAACATAGCCCGCAACATGGTGTTCCTTATGTCAATGCGGCCCGCAGGCCGCCCGCTGCATGACCGGCGCGGGCTCCGCCGCGCCGCAAAACCGTCATTTTGCACTCTTTTGGGCGTCGCCCGGCGCCGATGCGCCGACGCGCTCCGTGCGCTTGCTCAGGATGTCGATCGCATCCGGCGCCTTGTAGTGCTTCGCGAACTCCAGCGCGGTGATGCCGAGCTGGTTCTTCACCTGCGGATCGGCGCCCTGGTCGAGCAGCAGGTTGACCGTCGACCCGTGGTTGCCGCGCGCCGCCATCATCAGCGGCGTGGTGCCGTTCGGCGACGCGGTGTCGATGTACGCGTCGTGATCGAGCAGCACCTTGACGACCGCGTCCTGGCCGTTGGTGGCCGCATAGTGCAGCGGCGCCCAGCCCTTCTTGCTGACTTCCGCGCCCTTGTCGATCAGCAGCTTCACGAGGCCGACGTCGCCGTTCAGCGACGCGAGCATCAGCGCGTTCTCGCCCGCCTTGTCTTCCTTCTCGAGGTCGATCTTCGGCGCCGCGGCCAGCGCCGCCGCGACCTTGTCGGATTTCTCGCGCGCGGCGATCACGAGCAGCGGATCGCCGTTCGGCGCGACCGTGTTCGGATCGAGGCCATTCTTCAGCTGCTTGCCGATGTCGGCGATGTCGTCGAACTTGACCGCCTTGACGAGCGCGTCGAGCGATTCCGCGTGCGCGCCGATGGCCGCGAACAGCCCGCCGGCGACGAGTGCGGCCGCGACGAGCGCGCGTTTCGGCAGATGGTTGGTCGGCTGGGTCATTGTTGTGGGCTCCTTCCCTGGGTTGTCGGCTGCGCCGCGCCGCCGTCAGCGGGCAATCTTGAACAGCCGGAAAAAGTTCTGCGTGGTCGCGTCGGCCAGCGCTTCGACGGCGATGCCGCGCTCGGACGCGATAAAGCGTCCGACATGGCTGACGTACGCAGGTTCATTCGGCTTGCCGCGATACGGCACCGGCGCGAGGTACGGCGAATCGGTCTCGATCAGCAGCCGGTCGAGCGGCACGCGGCGCGCGACGTCCTGCACGTCGGTCGCGTTCTTGAACGTGACGATCCCCGACAGCGAGATGTGGAAGTTCTGCGCAAGCGCCTGCTCGGCGACCGGCCAGGGCTCGGTGAAGCAGTGCATCACGCCGCCCGGCACCGCCGCACGCTCCTCGGCCATGATCCGCAGCGTGTCCTCCGACGACGAGCGCGTGTGGATGATCAGCGGCTTCATCGTCGCGTGCGCGGCGCGGATGTGCGTGCGGAACCGCTCGCGCTGCCATTCCATGTCGGCGATCGAGCGGCCTTCGAGCCGGTAGTAGTCGAGGCCCGTCTCGCCGATCGCGACGACCTTCGGGTGCGCGGCCAGCTCGACGAGCTCGGCGAGCGTCGGCTCCCGCGCGTCCTCGTGATCGGGATGGACGCCGACCGACGCGTACACGTTGTCGTGCGCGTCCGCGATCGCGAGCACGTCCGGCAGGGTCTCGAAATCGACCGACACGCACAGCGCGTGCGTGACGTCGTGCGCGCGCATGTTCTCGAGCACGGCCGGCAGGCGGTCGGCGAGCCCCTTGAAATTGATGTGGCAATGAGAATCGACGAACATCGTGTTTCCTGAATACGGTTGACAGGCGACGGCTAAGCGCCCGATGCGCGGCCGTCCAGCCGCTTCCCGACGATCACGAGATCGCGCTCGACGCCGTCGAGCACGGCCACGCGCGGCAGATGCCCCCAGCGCTCGAAGCCGAAGCGCGCGAACAGCTTCAGGCTCGCTTCGTTGTGCCCGAAGACGAAGCCGAGCGCCGTGTCGACGCCGAATTCGGGCGCGCGCGCGAGCGCCGTGTCGAGCAGCCGCGTGCCGAGCCCCTTGCCGCGCGCCGCCTCGTCGAGATAGATGCTGATCTCGGCGGTGCGACGGTACGCCGGCCGGCCGTAGAAATCCGAGTAGCTGAGCCACGCGATCACGCGCCCGGCCTCCTCGACCACCCACAGCGGCCGCGTGCGCGGGCCGTGCGCGGCGAACCACGCCCGCCGGCTGTCGACGCTGACGGGCTCGAGATCGGCCGTGACCTGGCGCGACGCGACCGTCGAGTTGTAGATCGCGACGATCGCCGGCAGATCGGCCTCGGTCGCATCACGATAGAAATCGGTCATCGCACGTCCACCCGGACTTCAAACCCCAAGATCCATCCCGCGCTCACGCGAACATGTCCCGGTAGCCGAGAAACAGTTCCTCGAACACCAGCCGCGCGTTGAGCGGATGGTTTTCCACCATGCGCTGACGCGTCACGGCCTTCATGAAGCGCGCGAACGCGTTCGCGTCGAGCGCGCTTGCGCAGCGCGCGAGCGCCGGCGCATGCGTCGGGAAATAGCGCGGCTCGCCGGCCATCCGCTGGGCGAGCAGGTCGTACAGCCAGCGCTGCAGCCAGCCGAGCACGAGCGGCATCGGCAGCTTCTGCAGCGCCTCGCCGCACGCGAACGGGTCGCACCCCGCGCCCGCCGCGAGCTGGCCGAGCGTGAAATCGCGCAGCGGCCGGTTCTCGTCGCTCGCGAGCGCGAGCGCCGCGAGCGGCGCGCCGCCCGCCTCGGCGAGCAGCGCCGGCGCGTCGGCGACGCCCTGCGCGGCGAGCCACGCGGCAGCGGCCTCGGGCGCGGGCACCGTCATCGGCCATTGCCGGCACCGGCTGATGATGGTCGGCAGCAGGCGGTCGATGCGCGCCGATACGAGCAGGAACACGACGCCCGGCGGCGGCTCCTCGAGCGTCTTCAGCAGCGCGTTCGACGCGGCGACGTTCAGCGCCTCGGCCGGATACAGCACGACGACGCGCGCGCCGCCGCGGTGCGAGCCGACGCCACAGAAATCCAGCAGCGCGCGCACCTGCTCGATCTTGATCTCCTTGCTCGGTGCGCGGGTCTTCTTGCCGCCGTCGTCCGCGTCCGCGGGCTTGCCGGCATCCTCCGCCGCGCCCGGCGCCTCGCCGGCGAGCGCTTCCGGCAGCACGATCCGGTAGTCCGGATGGTTGCCCTGCGCGAACCAGTTGCACGCCGCGCACGCGCCGCACGGCTCGCCGTCCGGCTGCGGCGTTTCGCACAGAAAACCCTGCGCGAGATGCTGCGCGAAGCGCAGCTTGCCGATGCCGGCCTGGCCGTGCAGCAGCAGCGCATGCGGCCATTGCGCGCGCAACTGCTGCAGGCGGTTCCAGTCGTCGGTTTGCCACGGATAGATCATGTGCGTCCTTGGTCGGGGCTTACAGCGCGGCGAGCACGCCTTCGAGCTGCTTGCGGATGTCGGGGATCGCCTGCGTCGCGTCGACGATCGCGAAGCGGTGCGGCGCCTCTTCCGCACGCCGCAGGTATTCGCCGCGCGTGCGCGCGAAGAACGCGTCGGATTCGCTCTCGAACTTGTCGGGCATCCGCGCCGCGCCGCGCCGCTCGCTCGCGACCTGCGGCGCGACATCGAACAGCACCGTCAGGTCCGGCTGGAAGCCGCCCTGCACCCAGCGCTCGAGCGCCTCGAGCTTGTCGCGCGGCAGCCCGCGGCCGCCGCCCTGGTACGCGAAGGTCGCGTCGGTGAAGCGGTCGGATACGACCCAGTCGCCGCGCGCGAGCGCCGGCTCGATCACGAGCGCGAGGTGCTCGCGCCGCGCGGCGAACATCAGCAGCGCCTCGGTCTCGAGGTCCATCGGCTGGTTCAGCAGGATCTCGCGCAGCTTCTCGCCGAGCTGCGTGCCGCCCGGCTCCCGCGTGACGACGACCTGCCGGCCGGCGCCGGCCAGCTTGCCCTGCAGACGTTCGCAAAACCAGTTCAGGTGGGTGGTCTTCCCCGCCCCGTCGATGCCTTCGAACGTGATGAATTTCCCGCGCGCCATTATTGACCTCGTATGTATTTGTCCACGGCCTTGTTGTGATCGCCGAGCGTATCGGAGAACACGCTCGTGCCGTCGCCCTTCGCGACGAAGTAGAGCGCGCTCGTCGTCGCCGGATTGATCGCCGCCTGCAGCGCCGCGACGCCGGGCAGTGCGATCGGGGTCGGCGGCAGCCCGCGCCGGGTGTACGTATTGTAGGGAGTGTCGGCCTGCAGGTCGCGCTTGCGCAGGCGGCCGTCGTACGCGTCGCCGAGCCCGTAGATCACCGACGGATCGGTCTGCAGCGGCATGCCGATGCGCAGCCGGTTCGCGAACACGGCCGCGACGAACGAGCGGTCGGCCGCATGCCCGGTTTCCTTCTCGACGATCGACGCGATCGTCAGCGCTTCGTAAGGCGTCTTGTACGGCAGGCCCGGCGCACGCGCCGCCCAGGCCTCGTCGAGGCGCGTCTGCATCAGGCGATACGCGCGCCGGTAGATGTTCAGGTCGCTCGTGCCCTTGTCGAACAGGTAGGTGTCCGGAAAGAACAGCCCTTCGCCGCTGCCTCGCCGGACCGTGCCGTCCGGCGCGCCGATCGCGCGCAGCAGGTCGGCGTCGCTCATGCCGGCCGTCGTGTGCACGAGATCCGGATTGCCGTCGAGTTCCGCGCGCATCCGCTTGAAGGTCCAGCCTTCGATCACGGTCGCGACGAATTCGTTGACGTCGCCGCGCGCGATCTTCTGCAGCACCTCGTACGGCGTGACGCCGGTCTTGAACTCGTAGTTCCCGGACTTGAGCTGGCTCGACAGGCCGAGCACGCGCGTCATCGCGACGAAGACGAACGGCTGGACCGGCACGCCGCCGCGCTTCAATTGCTGCGCGACGCTCTTCACGCTGCTGCGCGGCTTGATCGTGACGTCGAGCGACGCGGCGCCGAGCAGCAGCGGCCGGGTCGCCCAGTAATACACGCCGCCGACGCCGGCGCCGGCCGCAACGACGGCCGCCACCGCGACCGTCGCGACGCATTTCTTCAGTAGGGACAGCACAATGGGTGTTTGACTTTAAAGCGGTAAATCGCTGATTTTCAACAGAAAGTCGCTCGACGGCGAGCCGTGGGGCCGGCCGCGTTCGTGGATTCCCGGGGGTGTTGAGCCCTGTATTGTATCGATGTGGGCACGCTTTGGTCAGCGCATCGCGCCGCGACGCGCCCGCAATGCTGCGCGGCCGGCCCGGCGCACATGACATCGCCATGCCTTGCCGCACAAGGCCCTGACACGCGTCACACAAGCCTCACTCCAGTAAGGGCATGCCAAACGCGACTTCGGCAAGGCCCATATAATGTTCGTTCGCCTACGCCAAAGTCGGAATCGACTGTTCCCTCATTCCATGAGCACTCCGTTCGCCTCAACGGCCGCCCCGGCTGCCGCCCCCGCATCGCTCCCCGTCTTTCCCCGCCCGCCGGCCGCCGATTTCGACGCGGCGGGCGCATACATGCTGCTTCCGCAATTCGGCGTGATCGACGTCGCGGGCGACGACGCGGCCACCTTCCTGCACAGCCAGCTGACCAACGACATCGAGCACCTCGACCCCGCGAGCGCGCGGCTCGCCGGCTACTGTTCGCCGAAGGGCCGCCTGCTCGCGTCGTTCCTCGCATGGCGCGCCGGCCACGACGTGCGCCTGCTGGTGTCGAAGGACGTGCAGGCCGCGGCGCAGAAGCGGCTGTCGATGTTCGTGCTGCGCGCGAAGGCCAAGCTGACGGATGCCAGCGGCGCGCTCGCCGTGGTCGGCTTCGCCGGCGACGTGCGCGCGGCGCTGTCGGGCATCTTCGACGCGCTGCCGGACGGCGTGCACGTGAAGGTCGACGGCCCCGCCGGCGCGCTGATCCGCATGCCGGACGCCGCCGGCAAGCCGCGCTATCTGTGGATCGGCCCGCGCGCGGAGGTCGACGCGCGCCTCGCCGCGCTCGACGGCAAGCTGCCGGCCGTATCGCCGGCCGTGTGGGACTGGCTCGACGTCCGCGCGGGCGAACCGCGCGTCACGCAGCCGGCGGTCGAGCAGTTCGTGCCGCAAATGATCAATTTCGACGTGATCGGCGCGGTGAACTTCCGCAAGGGCTGCTATCCGGGCCAGGAGATCGTCGCCCGCAGCCAGTATCGCGGCACGATCAAGCGCCGCACGGCGCTCGCACACGTCGCGGGCGACACCGATGCGGTGCACGCCGGCATCGAACTGTTTCACAGCGACGACCCCGGCCAGCCGTGCGGGATGATCGTCAATGCGGCGGCCGCGCCGGCCGGCGGTGTCGACGCGCTGGTCGAGATCAAGCTCGCCGCGCTGGACAGCGGCAGCGTGCATCTCGGCGCGGCGGACGGCCCGGCGCTCGCGTTCGAGCCGCTGCCGTACGCATGGCCGACGGAAGTGTGACCCTTTCCCCCCTTCGTACGCCGGCCTTCGCTTCACGGCCGGCGCCCGAGGTTTCAAGCGAGAGATTCGCCCGATGTGTCTGATTGCCTTCGACTGGCAGCCTGATGCCGCCGCCGGTCCCGTGTTCACCCTTGTCGCCAACCGTGACGAGTTCTTCCGCCGCACCAGCGCGCCGCTGTCGTGGTGGGAAGAAGCGCCCGGCGTGCTGGCCGGCCGCGATCTCGAAGCCGGCGGCACGTGGCTCGGCGTATCGCGCGACGGGCGTTTCGCCGCGCTGACGAACTATCGTGCGCCGTTCGACATCCGCGCGGGCGCACCGACCCGCGGCAAGCTCGTGTCCGACTACCTGAGCGGCCCGCCTGCCGCGCCGCTCGACTATCTCGCGCGGCTCGCCGAGCACGCGGCGGTGTACAACGGCTTCAACCTGCTGGTCGGCGACTGGAAGCGGCGCGAGCTCGCGTGGTTCTGCAACCGCGCGGCCGAAGGCGCGAGCGGCGTCGACGCGCCCGCGCGCGTGCCCGCCGGCGTGCATGCGCTGTCGAACGCGCGGCTCGACACGCCCTGGCCGAAGGTGGTGCGCAAGCGCGCCGAACTCGGCACGCGGCTGACCGATGATCCGGCCCCGCCGCTCGACGACCTGATCGCGATGATGCGCGACCCGCACATCGCCGCCGACGACGCGCTGCCGCACACGGGCATTCCGCTCGAGCGCGAGCGCGCGCTGTCGGCCGCGTTCATCGAGACGCCGGAGTACGGCACGCGCGGCACCACCGCGCTGCGCGTCACGATGAAGGAAGGGGTGCGGCTGACGGTCGAGATCAAGGAACGCTGCGACGACGACGGTTCGCACCGCATCGTCCGGCCCGGCGCGTTCGAGCGCGCGTTCACGTTCGACATCGACGCGGCACAGGCGCGCTGACGCACCGCCATCGCACGCTCACGGCGCGCGCGTCATTTCGACGTGCGGCACGCCGATCTCGACGAACGGATCGCCGATCGCCGTGAAGCCGTGCCGGACGTAGAACGGCACGGCGGCTGCCTGCGCATAGAGCCGCACGAGCGGCTCGCCGCGGCGCCGCGCCTCGTCCATCAGCGCGCACAGCACCGCGGAACCGGCGCCCTGCCCGCGCGCGCCGGCCAGCACCGCGACGCGGCCGATCGTGCCCGACGGCAGCAGCCGCCCGGTCGCGATCGCGCAACGCGTGCCCGCCGCGGCGTCGAACCGGTAGGCGACCGCATGGCGCGACAGTGGATCGTCGTCGTCGAGTTCCCATTCCGGCGGAATGCGCTGCTCGCGCACGAACACCGCGTCGCGAATGCGCGCGGCGTCGCCGCCGAGCCTCGCCCAGTCGCCCGTCTCTACCACGCAGTCCGCCATATGCGCCCTCCGCGCGGCCGTGCCGCCGTCAGATCTCGTCGAATGCCGCCTTCAGCGCCGCCACCGCATCCGCGTGCGCGGCGCGCACCTCGGGCACGAAGCCGCCCATCTTGAAGAATTCGTGAATCATCCCCGCGTAGCAGGTCAGCGTGACGGGAACACCCGCCGCGCGCAGCTTGTCCGCATACGCGGCGCCCTCGTCGCCGAGCGGATCGTATTCGGCGGTCGCGATCCACGCGGGCGCGACGCCCGCGAACGACGGCGCGCCGCGGGTGCCGTCGAGCGGCGCGAACCGCCAGTCGTCGCGGTCGGACGGCTCGCGCAGGTATTGCGAGAAGAACCACTGGATCGTGTCCTGCGACAGCAGGTAGCCGTTCGCGAGCCGCGCGTGCGAATCGGTCTGCTGATGGCCGGTCACGCCCGGATAGATCAGCAGCTGCAGCGCGAGCCGGATGCCCGCGTCGCGCGCCAGCGCCGCGCAGACGGTTGCGAGCGTGCCGCCCGCGCTGTCGCCGCCGATCGCGAGCCGCGCCGCGTCGATGCCGAACGCGACGGCCTCGCGATGCAGCCAGCGCAGTGCGTCGTCCGCATCGTTCACCGCGGTCGGAAACTTGTGTTCGGGCGCGAGCCGATAGTCGACCGACAGCACCGCGCATTGCGCATCGCGCGCGAACATCCGGCACAGCGCGTCGTGCGTGTCGACGCTGCCCACCGTGAAACCGCCGCCGTGGTAATAGACCAGCGCCGGCAGCGGCTCGGCGAGGCTCGGCGCGACCGGCAGGTAGAGGCGCGCGCCGATCGAGCGGCCGTCGCGGGTCGGCACGACGCAATCGTCGACCGAATGCATCGGCGCGGGCATCACGTCGAGGATCGGCGCGCTCTTCTCGTAGGCCGCGCGCGCCTGCTGCGGCGTCTGGTGATGATAGGACGGACGTTTCGCGCGCTCGACCATGTCGAGTATCTGGGCGATCTTCGGATTCAGCGGCATCGAAATACCGGCGCCTGCGCGGCGCCGCTCACGGACAAGCGTCGTATGATGCCACGCCCGCGTCAGACGAGCTGGACGAGCTGCTTGCCGAAATTGTGGCCCTTCAGCATCCCTAGGAAGGCTTCCGGCGCACGCTCGAGCCCGCACGCGATCGACTCGCGGTAATGCAGCTGCTTCGTCGCGACGAGCTCCGTCAGCTCCGCGAGCGCCGGCGGCCATGCGTCCGGATGCTCGAACACGATGAAACCCTGCATTCTCAGCCGCGAGCGCAGGATCAGCGCGGGATTCGTCAGCGGCGCGCTCGCGCCGTCGTAGGCTGCGATCATCCCGCACACGGCGATGCGGCCGAACGCGTTCATGCGGGCCATCGTCGCGTCCAGCACCGCGCCGCCGACGTTCTCGAAGCAGCCGTCAACGCCGTCGGGCGTCGCGGCCGCGAGATCGTCGACGAGCCGGCCGGCCTTGTAGTCGACGCATGCGTCGAAGCCGAGCGTGTCGACGACGTAGCGGCATTTGTCGGGGCCACCCGCGATGCCGACCGCGCGACACCCGGCGCGCTTCGCGAGCTGGCCGACGACGCTGCCGACCGCGCCGCTCGCGGCGCTGACGACCACCGTCTCGCCGGCGTTCGGCACGATGATCCGGTTCAGCCCGTACCACGCGGTGACACCCGGCATCCCGGTTACGCCGAGGCAAGCCGACAGCGGCACACGCGACGTGTCGACCTTGCGCAGCCCGTGTCCGTCGGACGTGCCGTATTCCTGCCAGCCGAGGGTGCCGACCACGCGATCGCCGACCGCGAAGCCCGGATGCCGCGACTCGATCACCTCGCCCGCCGTGCCGCCGATCATCACCTCGTCGAGCGGCTGCGGTTCCGCGTACGACTTCGCGTCGCTCATGCGGCCGCGCATGTACGGATCGAGCGACAGGAAATGGTTGCGCACGCGCACTTCGCCGCTGGCGAGCGGTGCAAGCGGCGTCTCCACGAGCCGGAAGTTGTCGACGCTCGCCGCGCCCTGCGGACGCGACACGAGCAGGATCTGACGATTGACGACGCTCATCGCTGCCTCCTGTCGACCCGAGCCGGCGCTTCAGCGCCGACGCGGGCCCCATGCCCTGCAGCGCGCTGCAGCCCGCCGCAGGAAGAAAAACGGCCCTGCCGGACCGGCAGGGCCGCGCATTGCCGGCTTACGCGTCGCTCGGGCCCGGATGGGCATCCGGCGCGGTGCGGCTGCGCTGCCGCTTGATGTCGCGCCCGACCGCGAGCCGCCGCATGTACTTGAACGTGCCGAGCGCCTTCGCGACGAAATGGCCTTCGCTGTCGCGCACCTCGCCTTCACAGTACGCCATCGTCGTCGAGCGGTGCATCACGCGCCCGTAGGCGCGCAGCTCGCCGCTGCCCGGCTGCATGAAGTTCACCTTCATCTCGACCGTGACGACCCCGACGCCGTCGTCGGTCAGGCTGCGCGCGGCCATCGCGAGCGCGACGTCCGCGAGCGTCATCGTCACGCCGCCGTGCGCGATGCTCCATGTGTTCATGTGGCGCGCGTCGAGCGGCAGCAGGATCTCGCTCTTGCCGTCCTTCGCGGACACGAGCTGCACGCCGAGCAGGTCGACGAACGGGCTCTCGATCGACGGACCGTCCGTCTGCGGTGCCGCGTCGCTCATTGCGCTGCGTCGACCAGATAGTCGATGCACTGGCGCGCTTCGCGCACCGCGCCGATGAACTTCTTCACTTCCTCGTGCACCGGATGCACCTGGTAGGCATCGAGGGCGGCCTGGTCGACGAAGTCCGAGACCAGCACGACGTCGTAGGTGGCTTCGAGGCCCGGCGTCGCGAGGCCGACTTCGAGATGAAGGATACCCGGCACGATGTTGCGGCACGCGTCGAGCTTGTCCTTGAGCCTGAGCGCGTTTTGCGCGCGCGTCGCGCCTTCCGCCGTTTCCTTCAACTTCCACATGACAATATGTCGAATCACTTCGTTCGCTCCAGTTCGTGATGGTTCGCCAATTCGGTCGATATCCTTGCTGGCCGGGCATTTCCCGGCACTTCGCCGTTCGCCCGCGTTCGCTGAAAATCGTGTGCAGCCGAGAAAAAAGCGGGTATCAAAGCGGGTATCATTTCACACTCCCAACAACGATACCCGCTTTTTCACCGTGCCACTTACCGACGTCAAGATTCGGCAGGCGAAGGCAACCACCAAGCCTACCAAACTTACCGACACCAATGGACTGTATCTTGAGGTGCGCCCGTCCGGCTCCAAGCTTTGGCGATACCGATACAGGATTGCCGGGAAGGAAAACCTGTTCGCGATCGGCGAATATCCCGCTGTCAGCCTCCAAGACGCTCGCCGGGCGCGAGATGATGCTCGTGCGCTCGTCAAGAAGGGCTTGCACCCCTCTCATGCACGGCAGGAAGTGCTTTCCAAGACCATCAACGAAGGCAAAGCAACTTTTCGCGCCGTCAGCGATGAATGGTTGGCAAAGAAGAAGAAAACTTGGACAGAGCGCCACTACGGCGAGATTTTGCGCATGCTCGAGGCCGATGCGTATCCCTATATCGGCAGTCGCCCCATGCGCTCGATAACAGCTCATGACGTACTTTCCCTGGTTCGCAGAGTCGAAGAGCGCGGCTCCCCATCCGTCGCGATCAAACTGCGCCAGTACGTGTCAAATGTATTTCAGTACGCGGTTATCACCTTGCGCGCCGACTCGGACCCCGCATCTGTTTTGCGTGGATCCGTTGTTAAACCACCGACTGAGAATGCCCGACCACTGAGTCGGGACGAGCTGAAGGCTCTGTTTCGGCAGTTCCCCACCTATAAGAGCAAGCGCACCGTGATTGCTATCCGGCTGCTGCTGCTCCTTTTCCCACGCACTATTGAGCTTTGTAGAGCGCAGTGGGAGGAAATCGACCTTGCCTCCGCCGAGTGGAAGGTTCCGCCAGAAAAGATCAAATCTCGGCGGCAGCACATCGTTCCATTGCCGCAACAGGCACTGACCCTGCTGCGCGAGCTGCAGGAGATGTACGGCGGCCGCGGATACATCCTGCCCATTCTTCACAGCAATCGAAAGCTTCCCCATATGAGCCGAGCGACGATCAACAGGGCAATCGATTATATGGTGCCGGACAATCCTGAGCCGATCACCGGCCACGACTTTCGAGCCACAGCGTCCACATACCTTCACGAAATGGGCTGGAAGGACGAAGTCGTTGAAATGCAGCTTTCACACAAGGACAAGGACAAGACGCGCTCCACATACAATCACGCAAAGTACCTCCCCGAGCGCCGGGAAATGATGCAAGCTTGGGCAGACTGGCTTAGCGAAGTTGAAGAAGAAGCGCTGGCCAGCGGATAGGCCGTCAGCGCCTGATGATGCATCGGTCTTTTCGCCTTCACTGACAAGGCCTCGGCCGGACAGTTACGCTAAAAAAAATGCGCTCGACCCTTTTGGAATCAAGCGCTCCCGACCCGGAACAGTCACTCGAACCAACGCACGCAGGATGAGGACCTCTCGACCTTTGCCAACGTTCGAACTCCGCCGCACCGTGTTCCGCACGCCGCATCCAAGCATTGCCTCGAAAGATCGGCGTCGTCGCGTAGCAACATCGCCACAAAAACTGCGACCGTGTCCGGTTTTCGCGGGGGCCGGCCCAGTCGCAGCCATGCTCATTCAACCCGAGATTAAAGGGTCGAATTAGCGATTGTTACTATCGAGCCTGCAACTCACACTAGATATTGTGGTGCACAACAAATTTTTCTTCCTATTTAGTGCACACCCTAACATCTGAGGGTTAGTTTGCGGTAGTGTTTACCTGTGGTTGGCCACCGGTGTAAGAAGTGCGGGGTAACCACGTGGTCAGCCGCCGAGTTTTTCTGAGTGAGGCGACTGTTTCTTGGGTGCTGCGCGACAGATGTTGGCAAATTGCCGGCGTCAATCTGTTGAGCATATTTAGGAATATTAAGTAATGGCTGAGAAACTGAAACCTGGACAAAGCGCGCCGAGATCTGGCGAGTATGGAATCGTGGGCCCACGAGGTGGCCAGACCGGTGAGGAGCGAACGGCAGTGAAAGGCAAGCCAATGCCGCCGACACCAAAGCCCGGACAGAGCTATACGATGGATCGCCCCGCCCACAATGGCGCAGGGAAGCCCAAAAAGTAAGTGCAAGCGACCGAGACGAGCGTCATCACGAGCTCGTCTCTTAGTTGAAGTTCCTTGCGAGCGGCCCGTGCTGGCCAATACAAAGGAGCAACTGATGCTGAAGGGCCTAGATAAACTGACGCGGCAGTTCGACGAAGCTTCCCGAGCGTTCAAGTCGCTTGACGGGGAGATTGCCACAGTCCGCGTCGTGCCCGGAGACGAGGCGAGCGTGCAGGCAGCGATTCGCGAAATGGAAGCTGCCATTGACCAGAAAGCCGCCCCATACCTGGGCAATCCGCTGGTAGACCCGGTAGTCAAGCAGCTCAAAGTCAAGTATCGCGAACACATCATCAAACGTAGCCAGGGGCAGGCATGAAGCGCGACATGGACCTGATTCGCGAGCTGCTGCTCAAGCTCGAGGCGTTACCGATGCGCATGGGCGGCATCGTCGTCATTCCCCCCGACACCGAAGAAATCCAGGTGGACGAGTACACGGTCGAACAGATTGACTACCACCTGTCGCTAATCAGGGAGGCGGGTCTAGTTGAGACCGGAGGCGCAAGGCCCGTAGCCGGGATTGGTTTTCGCCGCCTAAGCTGGGCTGGGCACGACTTTCTGGATTCGATCCGCAGCCCGGAGGTGTGGGCCAAGACCAAGGCGGGAGCGCTTGCTGCCGGCGGGTTCACGATGGAACTGCTGGGAGACTTGGCCAAAGGCTTTATCAAGAAGCAGATCGAGGATCGCACAGGTGTAAAACTCTGACCTCGCCCAGTCATAACCACAACCATGCCCGCGATGGGTAACGATTTCCGGAGAGGTCGCCCCGTAGTTCAGGGGATGGAATGAGAGGCGAAAGCCTTGTCCAGCAAGCCTCCCGCCCCATGCTTTAGTAAATCTGTAGCACACGAAAATGCCCGCTCGTATTCGGAGCATCGGTTGCCACGCACTGCCTCGCGCGCCCGCTATGCTGGGGCGCCCCGCCATACTACGGCAGGTCTTTCTTTGATTTCGGCTTGCACCGTCCTCACTTGATGGTCACTTGATGCAGTGGTACCAGCAAACCGTTTCGTCACCCGTCACGGAACACGTAATGATGTGACAGGGTTGCTTTTCGAGAAGCTGAGGATTTTTTGCGGGATGCTGATTCTGGAAGGCCGCCTGTATCTGCGCGTGTTCCGCAACAGTGAAACGGGACTCGTGAATTCCAGCTGGCACCTTTTCCGGGCTCTCCACTTTATGAAAGACAAACTTCATGGTGGAAGAGCTATCTGTAGTAGCCATGTTCTTAACTCCTTTGGTTCGGCACTAGACCATGGGACAACACTCTATGCAGCACTCCAAATACGATTTCACCGGCTGCACATTGCAGTTAAGAACAAGAAGTCGGCAAAAGCCAGAAGGTTCCCCGAAGATCGCTGGATGGGGGCGCGAGCGAATGCCTTCAAGGTAGTGGGCTGAATTGAGCCAATTCACGGCCTCCGGAATGATATTTGCGGACGCCACACGTCGTGGGCGTCCAAAGCATCTGCCGGGCGAGACCCCGACCCAGCGACTATCGTCGACGCGGGCTAGCGGTCCCCGCCACAGGGCGGTCGAATACCTGGAAAAAAGAGCGCGAATCAGTGACCTCGGGCCAGCCCTCAATGAGCGCCGCACGCCCGCTCAAACAGCAGAATGTCTGGATGCGAGCAACTCTCGCTCCAGTTCCGACCATATCGACTTGAAGAGCAATCGGCACATGGCCCGCCACACACCGCCGGTTGCGCGATAGTAGGCTGAAGATTGCTGCTTGGCGAGCCAGCCACTGATATCCCGTAGCACTTGGTCCCCATCAAATCCGGTCCACACTGCGGGTGCCGGCGACAAGCCGTTACCGCCCAATACGGGGGCCACCTCGTCGAAGTAGGTTCGCTTCAACTCCGCATCCGTCATGTTCGGACAATGCTGAACCAGTGAGTCTGCGATGCCCCTATAGTCCACCTCGTTATCGACGAACAAGTCCGACATCGTGAGCCAGCAATTCTGTCGCTCGATTGTGCCTATCGAATCTGCCATTTCATGAACTCTCGCAGTTCTTCCTGATACAGCTCGTTTCCCTTTTCCGCCAAGTGTGCGCCCGCAAGGCTACCAGCGGCAATCAACACGAACGCACATATCGGCGCACCAGGACCGCAAACCGTCGACACGGCTGCGCCCGTGAGTGCGCCGCCAAGCAATGAGCCGCCAATAATCGAGCCCTGCCGGTTGATCTCCTGAACTTTGTCGTCCGATGTCGCAACCTTATAAAGGGCCAGTATCGCAGTCATGGCCGTGAACACCTTACCGGTTGCCGCGAGTTTGGTGGCCAATCCGCTGAACTTGACACTGTCGCGGCCACTTGCATCAATGATCGCGTAGTACACCTTCGCGCGCTGCTCCGCGTTCAATCGATCGAATGCACTTGGCGAGCGCCCTTCGACGATATTAGTCACATATTGCTTCAACTCGAACACAGACATTTTCTTTGCCGCCGGTTCAGTCTGCAGGACGCTATACCGCTCTAGCAGAAATCGCTCAGAAAGCCCCTCCTTCTTGTGGCGCTCGGCCACCGCGAGAGTGCCAGCCGACGTTGCTGCGCGAGTCTCCTTCATAATCTGGTTGCGCAGCGTTTGAGCGAACCGAACGCCCTCCTCGAGGCCGACACGGCCTGCGGCCACCTCCGCACGTACCAACTTCGGAACCTCGGCAATTTGGCGCATGTACTCTTGGCGGAATTTCGCGTCCTGGATGAAGTCGACGGCAATCTTCTGCGCCGCAGCTTCGAACTGCTGAAGTGATTTCTCGAGCAACCCATCTAGTTGGTGTTGCTGATTCACTGGATAGGATCCAGTGTAGTGAATCGAATCGTCGTCGTTCGTCGCGATTGCAGGATACTCGTGGGGCATGTCGGGCCTCTTATGTTGTCAGGGTATCGGCGTAGGAGTCGAAGAACGTGCCACTCGACTCATCGGCATCTGCCGACACCGTGACCCGCTGACATACCTTGCCCGACGGGTTCTCGAAACGCACCGTATTTTGATGATCAAAGGTACCGGCCGCAGTTGTGCCGTCATGACCTGCCCCCGGTTTTAGTCCGAACTGCAGTTAGAGTCCGAGGTTAAAAACTGCTGCTTCGCGTCGTGCGCCCGGGCGAACTGCGCAGGCGTCAGATAGCCGAGCGAACTATGAGGCCGCTCG
>NZ_CADESW010000026.1 GCF_902830275.1 Burkholderia stagnalis
ATTCCGCGCGGCGTCGCGGCGCTCGGCTTCACGCAGCAGGTGCCGACCGAGGATCGCTACGTGCTGCGCAAGAGCGAGCTGCTCGACCGGCTCGACGCGCTGCTCGGCGGGCGGGTGGCCGAGGAACTGGTGTTCGCCGACGTGTCGACCGGCGCGCAGAACGATCTCGAACGCGCGACCGCGATGGTGCGCCACATGGTCACGCAATACGGGATGAGCGAGAGCGTCGGCCTCGCGACCTTCGACGACGGCCCGCGCACGGGCATACCCGGCGCGTGGCATGGCGGCGAAGGGCGCTGCAGCGAGCACACCGCGCAGCTGATCGACGACGAGGTGCGCTCGCTGCTCGCCGACGCGCATGCGCGGGTGGCCGCGACCCTCGCCGAGCATCGCGACGCGCTCGAGCGGATCGCGCGGCGCCTGCTCGAATGCGAAGTGCTCGAACACGACGCGCTGCAGGCTCTGATTGCGTCGCCGCCGGACGACGCGCCCGCGCAGCAGCGCGCGGAACAACCGAAGCAGGGCGCATCGCCCGCCGGCGGGCGCGGCGACGCAACCGCCGACGTGCACGACTTCATGGCCTACGACGCGCCACGCAAACCCGATCGCTGACGGATCGCCAACTTTGGCGCGCCGGTTCAAGTCCGGGAAATGCCGATTGCCACCCGCGCGCTGCCGGGCCAACAATCGATCGGCACCCGGCGCGATCGCGCCGCATCCATCCCCATTCTTCCGACGGAGTCGCCATGAGCGAAGAGCGTGTGTCGGTCGACGTCGCGCAATGCGAACGCTTCCGCTTCGAAGTCCGTTTCACGGGCACGGACCTGCCCGTGATGCTCACCGACGAACCACCGCCGCTCGGGCAGGGCAGCGGGCCGAATCCGGTGCGCCTGCTGGCGGCATCGGTCGCGCATTGTCTCGCGGCCAGCCTGCTGTTCGCGCTCGACAAACATCAGATGGATTGCCGGCCGGTGGCCGCGCATATCGACGTCGAAATGGTGCAGAACGAAACCGGGCGCGTGCGGGTGGGCGCGATGGCGGTGCGGCTGTCGGTCGGCAAGGCGTGGGCCGAACTCGCGGATGCGTCGCGCGCGCTCGAACAGTTCGATGCGTATTGCGTCGTCACGGAAAGCGTGCGCACCGGCATTCCGGTGTCGGTCGACGTGTGCGACGTGAACGGCGCGGTGCTCGAGGACGTGCAGACGAGCTTGTGACGTCGGACAAAAAATCGTTAAACATTTAGCGCTGCGATTCGTCTACTGAATGTGATGAATATTCAGACAGGACGGACGCAGGCATGCTGACACGACGCGCATTACTCAAGACGATCCCCGCGGCGGGGCTGGCGATGACGCTGCCGCATGTACACGCGGCCCCCGTCGGCGTGGACGTCGACGATCTGCTCGACAAGCTGAAGACCGTGGTCGTCACGGCCGTGTCGATGATCCCCGAAGTCGGCGGCATCCTCGGCGCGATCGTGTCGATGCTGTGGCCGGAGCCCACGCGCGACGTCTGGGGCGAAATACGCCGTCAAGTCGAAGCCATGATCGACGAAAAGATCGACGGCGCCGTGTTCAATCTGCTGCAGGCGAAGCTGAACGGCCTCGGCGATGCGCTGAAGCTGTACCTGCAGGCGGTCGCCGCGCAGGACCGCGATACGATCCGGATGCAGTTCATCGCGACGAACACGCAGTTCGTCGCGGCCGCCCCGGAATTCCAGAATCCGGCGTATGCGTGGACGCTCCTGCCGTTGTTCGCGATCTTCACGCAATTCCACATGGCGCTGCTGCGCGACTGCGTGCTGCACGGCAAGGACTGGGGCTGGAGCGCCGCGTCGTTCGCCGACGTCGCGAACGAGGCCACGCGCACGACGCAGGCGTATCTCGCGCATATCGATCGCGTCGCTGCGGCGCAGCGCGCCGAACTCGCGAAGCGCGCGCCGTCGAGCCCGGGCCAGCATCAGACGGCCATCTACGACTACTGGCAGCCGTTCGAGCAGAGGCTGACGCTGCTCGTCGACGATTTCCGCGTGCTGCTCGTGTATCTCGATCCGGTTGCGCATCCGGAAGCCACGCGGGAGTTTCCGTTCAAGGACGTCTACAGCCGCGCATACGGCACTGCCGACGACTGGGATCGCACCTGCGCGCAATGGGCGGCCAACGGCGTCGCGACGCCGTTCAGCGCCCCGCTGGCGGGCTTTTCCGCGATCGACATCGAACTGTTCAACCGGACGCCGCGCGTCGTCAATGTCCGCTATCCGGCCGGCAAGGGGCCGAAACAGTGGAGCGGGCAGCGCACGGATGCGACCGGCATCATCGCCGACCCGCTGGGCGGCGTCGAGAAATACACGGTCGATTTCCCCGCGCCCGCGCCGGACAAGCGATTCAACGTCGAGAAAGCCGTCGTCACGAGCGGCAGCATTCCGCTCGCGCTCACGCTCGTGCTCGACGACGGCAGCCGCAAGACGCTGTGGAACCGCACCGACCTGCCCGGTGCGCCGACCGAGGAGGTCGCCGTGCCCGGCCGGATGCTGACGACGTTGAACATGTGGTCGCGAAGCCGCTTCTACGATCGCGATCTCGGCTGCCTCATCCTCGGCTTCAGCCGCGACACGCGCTACGTGCCGCCGCATGCGCGGGAGGCGCTCTACATCGGCGCGGTCGTGCAGCCCGATACGGGGCCTGCGTTCCTGCCGCACGGGATTTCGTCGACGCTGCAGGCGCGGCGCGATGCGTTCTGGCGCGCGATCGAGCTTCGCTCCCGACGGTGACGCGCTGCGAGCGTGCAGCGGGCGAGGGCATGTGCCGCCCGCCCGATGCACGTCACGGATGCACGGCCGCGACCTCCGCAGCATTGGCGAGCGCGTCGAGAAAGCGCGTGCGCCACCAGTGCACGTCGTACTTGCGCACGGTCGCCATCAGCGCCGCGTGACGCTGGCGGCGCTCGTCGATCGGCATCGTCAGCGCGCGCTGGATCGCCTGTGCGGTGCCCTGCGTGTCGTACGGGTTGACGAGCAGCGCATCCCTCAACTGCTCGGCCGCGCCCGCGAAGCGCGACAGCACGAGCACGCCCGGATCGGCTTCGTCCTGCGCGGCGAGGAATTCCTTCGCGACCAGATTCATCCCGTCGCGCAGCGGCGTGACGAGCGCGACGCGGCTTGCGCGGTAGAGGCCCGGCAGCCGGCGCCGCGCGACGGTGCGATGGATGTAGCGCATCGGCATCCATTCGAGCTCGCCGTAGTCGCCGTTGATCGCGCCGCACAGGCTGTCCATCTCGCGCCGCAGATCGTCGTAGGCGCCGAGATCCTCGCGGCTCGGCGCGGCGATCTGGATCAGCGTCGCGCGGTTGCGGTTCTCCGGATACTGTTCGAGCAGTTGCCGGAGCGCATGCACGCGCTGCGGCAGGCCTTTCGTGTAGTCGAGCCGGTCGACGCCGACGAGCAGCTGGCGGCGCGAATACTCGTCGCGCATCCGCTCGAACATGTCGATGCCGTCGCGGTCGCCCGCGAGCGCCGCGAATTCGTCGACGTTAATGCCGATCGGAAACGCGCCCGCCGCCAGCGTGCGGCCGAACGCATGCAGCCGCCCGTCGGGCAGGCGCGCGGCGCCGGCTTCCGCCTCGACGTAGTGCTCGAAGTGCAGCAGGTCGCCTTCCGTCTGGAAGCCGACGAGGTCGTACGCGAACAGCGAGCGCATCAGCCATTCGTGCTCCGGGATCGCCGCCATGATCGGCTGCGGCGGCATCGGGATGTGCAGGAAGAAGCCGATCGGGTTCGTGCAGCCCATCGCGCGCAGCTCGGCGGCGAGCGGAATCAGCTGATAGTCGTGCACCCACACGACATCGTCGGGCCGCAGCAGCGTGCGCAGCTTGCGCGCGAACAACTGGTTCACGCGGCGATAGCCGTCCGCGAAACGTCGGTCGAATTGCGCGAGATCGAGCCGGTAGTGAAACACCGGCCACAGCACGTTGTTCGAATAGCCGAGGTAGTACGCGTCGTAGTCTTGCGGATCGAGATCGATCGTCGCGAGCTGGATGCCGCCGACGTTCTGCACCTGCACCTCGTTGCCGCGTGACGGTTGATGGTCGTCGCCGCGCAGGCGGCCGCTCCAGCCGAACCAGACGCCGCCCGTTTCCATCAGGCTGTCCCGCACTGCGACGGCGAGACCGCCCGCGGCGGCTTTACGTGGATCTGCGATGCGATTCGATACGACGACGAGACGGCTCACCAGCTCTCCTGACGAATGGTGGGGGAAGATCGTGCGGCCACGGCGGGCGACAGGCGCCGCCATCCGCGCGAAGCGCGAGACGGGGCCGCAATGACCGGGCAGGTGTCGAGGCACGTGACCCGTTGCCCGGCCGGGAGTGCTTTTTTCAGGATACTCGCCATTCGTCGGTTTTAAAAGTCTGCGGGATTCGGCCCCGCGCATCTCGCCGTGCGCGCCGTATGCCGACTTCAGCCTGCCTGCATCGGCGCATGCCCGAACGCACCGTTGAAGACGACGGACGCGAACGCCGGATCGGGGCGAAAGATCGTGATGCCTTTCAGGCGTTCGCGCCATGCGGCGAAGAACAGCGCGTCGACTTGCGCGAGCGAGCAGCGCCGGTCGACGTTGACCGTTTTCGAGATGGCCGCGTCGACACACGGCTGCAGCGCGGCGAGCATCGACACATGATCGGCCGGCGCGACGTCGGCGGCCTTCATGAAGTAGTCGGGCAGCGGCGCGTGTTCGCCATGCAGCTGACGAAACAGCCGGTATGCGTGATTCTCCGCACGAATCGCATGCACGTGATCGTCGCCGGTGCGCACCTGGCGGCGCTCGACCCAGTCGGTGGGGGGCTCGATGCCATGCGAGCAGTTGTCGCCGAACGCGAGGCTCACGCTGCCCGCCGGCGCGAACGACAGCAGGTGGCTGTTGCGCAGCCCGTGCCGCGCGATCACTTCGCGCACGGCCATCGGCAGCGGCGCGCGATGCGACGGGCCGTCGAGATAGTCGGCCGCATCGTACGCGGGAAACACGCCGCGCTCGGCCGCGAGCGACGCCGATGCGGAGAACGCGTGATGGCGCATCGTCAGCGCGATCTCGCGCGCGACCATGCGCGCGGCGGCGCCGTCGTAGCGCAGCCGCAGCATCGTCAGCGCGTCGGCGAGGCCCGTTACGCCGACGCCGATGCGCCGCTTGTCGTGCGCTTCGCGCGCATGCTCGGCGAGCGGCCACACGGTCAGGTCGATCGCGTTGTCGAGCATGCGAACCTGCACGCGCACGGCTTCGGCGAGCGACGCGAAATCGAAGCGCGGCTCGCCGTCGACGCCGAACGGATGGCGCACGAAGCGGGTCAGGTCGACCGGCCCGAGCACGCAGCTGCCGTATGCGGGCAGCGGCTGCTCGCCGCACGGGTTCGTCGCCTCGATGCGCTCGTGCGCGCGCAGCGAATCGGCCGCGCCGATCGTGTCGAGAAACAGCAGGCCGGGCTCGGAGCTGTCGCGCGCCCCGTTGACGATCACGTGCCACAGCGCGCGCGCCGGCAGCGTCGCGTAGGTCCAGTTGCCGTCGGGCAGCGCCGTTTGCGTGCAGGCGGGCGAGCAGGGCGGCACGCGATGCCGCAGCGTCCACGGCAGGTTGTGCTCGACGGCCTGCATGAAGGCGTCGGTCACGCCCACCGACAGGTTGAACGTCGGCCAGCGCCGCCGCCCGCGCTTCGCTTCGACGAACGCGGCGACGTCCGGATGGTCGCAGCGCAGGACCGCCATCTGCGCGCCGCGGCGCGGGCCCGTGAACGGCAGCGCGCGGCACACGAGGTCGAAGCGGTCGATCGCGGCGCACACGTCGGGCGTGTCCGCGCCGGATCGCTCGTAGGCCGCGAGCGGCGGCAGCGCGGAGAAGTCGTAGCCGATGCCGCCGCCCATCAGCAGCGTGATGCGCGCTTCGTCGAGCGCGCGCGCGAGCGCCGCGTGCACGGCGGCGAGCGACGCCGTGCCCGGCATCGCGATCGGATGCACGAAGCAGTTGACCATCGTGCCTTCCGCGCCGGCGCCCGCGTTGGCCATGATGCGGCCGGCGCCGATCGCGCCGCGCTGCATGTTCCGGTAGAAGATCTGCTCGACGCGCGCGCGTGCCGTCATCGGCTCCGCGAGCGCGAGTGCATGCGCGACCCGATGGAAAATCGCCGCGCGCGTCGTCTCGCCCGCGCGCGCATAGCGATCGGCGAGCACGGCTGCGCATACCGGTTGTTCGTCCATGGCGGCGGTTTCGTTCCAGCGATCAACACACTGTAAGAAGCGCGTCGCGATCGATTTTTGATCAAACGCAATTCGCCCGCGGTAGGACGAATGACGATGCGCGCCGCGCCTGGGCGCGCGATATGCGCAGACCCCGGCGGGGATTGCGCTGGCGCGAATGCGCCGCACGCGGGGGCTTCCGCGCATGCGCGTTTACGTGAGCCTCGCGTGCGTCGCCGCACGCGTTCGTCGGATGTGACGGTCGCGCACGCGCGTGGTGCAGGCAGGCGCGTCTCGTCGTCACATCACGCGGCAGCCGGCCGCCATGCGCCGTGCGCGGCGGTGGCCGGCTCGTACGCGGCGAACTGCGCGCGCTCGCCGGCCGGCACCCGGAACGCGGCCACCGTTTCGCCCAGCTCGTGCCCCTGCTGCTCGAGCGACTTCGACGCCGCCGCGGCCTGCTCGACGAGCGCCGCGTTCTGCTGGGTCGTCTGGTCCATCTGCGTAATCGTCAGGTTCACCTGGTCGATGCCGCGGCTCTGTTCGGCGGAAGCCGCTGCGATCTCACCCATGATGTCGGTCACGCGCGCGACCGCCTGCGTGACGTCGCGCATCGTCTTGCCGGCTTCGCCCGCGAGCGTCGAGCCGTCGCGAATCGTCTGCACCGACGCGGAGATCAGCTCCTTGATCTCCTTGGCCGCCGTCGACGAGCGCTGCGCGAGGCTGCGCACCTCGCTCGCCACGACCGCGAAGCCGCGGCCCTGTTCGCCCGCGCGCGCGGCCTCGACCGCCGCGTTCAGCGCGAGGATGTTGGTCTGGAACGCGATGCCTTCGATGATGCCGGTGATGTCGGCGATCTTCGACGAGCTGTCGCCGATCTCCGTCATCGTGTCGACCACGCGGCCGACCACGTCGCTGCCGCGCTGCGCAACCTCCGACGCGTTCGCGGCGAGCGTGCTGGCCTGCTGCGCGTTTTCCGCGTTCAGGCGCACCGTCGACGTGAATTCCTCCATCGTCGCGGCCGTTTCCTGCAGCGACGCGGCCTGCTCCTCGGTGCGCTGGCTCAGGTCGAGGTTGCCCGACGCGATCTCGCCGACCGCGGTGGCGATGCTGCCCGACGCGTCGCGCACGCGGCTCACGATGTCGATCAGCCGCGCATTCATCGTCTGCAGCGCGTCGAGCAGGTCGCGCGTCTCGTCGTTGCCGCGCACGTCGATGCGGCTGCCGAGATCGCCGTCGGCGACCGTGCGCGCGACGCCGACCGCCGTGACGATCGGCGCGGTGATCGTGCGCGTCAGCCACAGCCCGCCGACGGCCGCGAGCGCGATTGCGATCGCGCTGATCCCCGCGAGGATGTTGCGCTCGGTCTCGTAGCGATCCGCGAACGCCTGCGCGATCGCGAGCTCGCGCTCGTGCGTGTAGGCCGCGTATGCGCTGGTCGCGCGCACCAGTTCGGCGAGCAGCGGCCGGCAGTGCTGGTTCATTTCCGCGATCGCCTCGTCGCGGCGGCCGCTCTGCGCGAGGCCCACGATGTTGAGCGCGACCGGCCCATAGCTCGCTTCGATGCGCGCGATCTCGGCGATCATCTCGCGCGCGCGCTCGGTCGTGTCGGTCGCGTTCGCCATCATGTCCTTCAGCTTGCCGAGCCGGTCCTGCACCTCCTTGTGCGCGCGCTGAACCTCGGCCAGCTCGAGCGCGACGTCGTCCGGCTTCGTCACCAGCACGAGGTTGCGCGCCGCAATCGCACGCTGGTCGACCGCGGTGCGGACCTGCGCGGAGAGGGCCGCCCGCGCGTTCACGCCGTTCATGTACCGCGAAAACTCGTTGTTGGTATCGGACAACGCGTTGAGTGCCATGCCCGACACGATCAGGACGATCGCGGCGAGCAGGCCGAAGCCGCCAAGCAGTTTTGTCTTGATGCTTATTCTGGCGATTTTCACGGTAGGCCTCTTGGACGAATGGATGGCGGTGGAATGATTATTCGACCGGCAATTCGGGTCGTGCCGGCTTTAACGGGTTTACCGGATAAATCTTTACCCTTCCAAAACCCTGATTTTCCGCTGGTTTTCCCGCGGCATTTCGTCAGGCAAGCCATTGATATGCCTCACCTTTGTGGGGCATCTGCCAATTTTCTAATGGGGATCGATCATTCGTGATTCAAGCGTTCATATTCGAATAACCGCCATAATGTTTTACAGATGATTCAATGGCATCGGTTCGAATTAAAAAATCACCAGTAAATTTCGCATTATTCGTCTGATATTTGCGGGATGCATTTGCGGCCCCGCCCGGACCGGATCGGGCAGGGCCGCGCACCGCTGCGTCAGAACGTCGTGCGCACGCCGGCCAGCACGCTGCGGCCGCCTTGCGGCGCGAACCCGCGCACCACCGAGCTCGCGTAGCGGATGTCCTGGTTCGTCAGGTTGTCGCCGCGCAGATACGCGAGCCAGCGCGTCGCACCCATCCGGAACTTGTAGGTCAGCATCACGCCGAGCGACGTGTAGCCGTCGGTCGGCAGGTCGTTGTCCGGCACGCGGTGCTGCGCCCACGCATGCGTGACCTGCGCGCGCGCGCCGAACGGGCCGTAGCCGTAATCGGCCGCGAGCGTCGCGCGCAGCGGCGCGATGCGCGGCAGCGGCTGGCCCGTGTCGACGTTGCGCGCATGCGTGTAGTCGGCGCCCAGCTCGACGTCGACCGTGTGGCCGCGCCGCGCGAACACGCGCCACTTGCCGTCGAGCTCGACGCCGTAGAACTCCGCGCGCACGCCGCGGTAGACGGCCTCGGCCAGTGCGCCGTCGGTGCCGCGCGCGACCGGCTCGCCGTCGTCGTCGACGACGCGGCCCGTGTTGTACTCGGTCAGGTAGTTCGCGAAGCGGTTGTAGAACACGCCGACGCTGCCGCGGTTCGGCCCGCTCGCGTAGCGCAGCGACAGGTCGGTCGACACCGCCTTTTCCTTCGACGCATTCGGGTTGCCGATCAGGAACTGGCCGGTCGCGTCGTGCGGGCCGTTCGAATACAGCTCGTAGAAGGTCGGCGCACGCTCGGTGTACGCGACGTTCGCCGCGACCGACCACACCGGGGTGAGCGAGAACAGCGCGCCGGCCGACACGCTGCCCGCGTTGAAGTCGCGCGGCTGCGCGCCCGCGAATTTGTCGACGCCGGCCGGATCGGGCTGGAGCTTCACGTGCTCGTAGCGCCCGCCGACGCTCAGCTTCAGCGCGTCGTTGACCTTCCATTCCTCGAGCCCGAACAGCGCGACGCTGGTCGTGCGCGTGCTCGGCACGAGCGTTTCCTCGCCGAGCGCGGAGAACCGGTTCTGGCCGAACTGCACGCCGAGCGCACCCTCGAAGGGCCCGAGCTTGCGGTGGCGCGCCTCGATGCGCGCCTCGTAGCCGCGATTGCGGAACATCGTCGCGGTCGTGCCGTCGTCGACTTCCTTGTGCCGGTAGTCGGTGTACGCGAAATCGAACTTCAGCTGCGAGAACGGGCCGCTCAGGTTGCGCACCTCGGATGCGACCGCGAGGCGCTCCTGGCGCATCTTCAGGCGCACGTCGTTCTCGGCGACCGAGCCGTAGTTCGATTCGGAGCCGCTGTACGACAGCCCCGTGAAGCCGTCCGCCCACGTGTAGGACGCGCCGACCGCGCCGCCGTGCACCCGGCCGTCGCTGTTCGGCACGCTGCCGTAAGGCTGCGGCGCATCGGGGCCGTCGAGCGTGCGCTGCGCGGCGCTGCGCGCGTAGCCGGGAATCCGCAGCTTGCTCGTCTCGCGGTCGAACGCGTCGACGTGGAACGCGAAGCGGCCGTTGCCGCCCTCGACCTGCGCGGCGCCCGCACGCACCGCGTTCGCGCCGCCGTAGCGCGCATCGAGGGCGCCGGTCACGCCTTCGATCGCCTCGCGCGGGATGCGGTTGTCGATCGTGTTGACCACGCCGCCCACCGCGTTGCCGCCGTACAGCAGCGCGGCCGGGCCGCGCACGATCTCGACGCGCTCGATCGTCAGCGGGTCCTGCGGCACCGCGTGGTCGTAGGACAGCGACGACGCGTCGTACGCGGCGACGCCGTTCTGCAGCAGCCGGATCCGGTCGCCGTCCATCCCGCGGATGATCGGGCGGCCGACCATCGGCCCGTAGGTGGTGGTCGACACGCCGGGCAGGCCGTTCAGCGTCTCGCCGAGCGAATCGGCCTGGCGGCGCACGAGCGCATCGCCGGATAGCTGGGCGGTCGGCGCGATCAGCTGCGCGTCGCCGAGCGGGTTGGCGGTCACGAAGATCGGGGCGAGCGGCTGGCCGGCGGCGGGCGCGGCATCGGCGGGCGCGCCGGCCTGCGCGTGCGCGAAGGACGCAAGCAGCATCAGGGAAAGCGGGGAAAGCGGGGAAAGCGGGCGAAGGGGTAAGCGAGGCAGGTCGCGCATGATCGGTGTGGTCGTTTCGGTTGTCGTCAAACCGGGTCGCCGCACGCACTTCCGATACGATATATTGTTGCATTCGTGGCGCGCAATGACCCGTCGGAATCGGCTCGGTGCGGGCGGTCGCGCGTGTGCGTCGATCACCGGCAGGCTGCCGATCAGGCGTGATGATATGTTATATCATCTCAAAATCCAAACTGATCCCGGCCGCGTTGACGAGCGTCAACCGTCGCCGACCCCGCTTCCGGATACTGGGTCGCTCATCGACCAAGACAGGAGCGACCCATGACCCAGACCATGAAAGCAGCGGTGGTGCACGCCTTCGGCGAGCCGCTGCGCATCGAGGAGGTGCCGGTGCCGACGCCGGGCCCCGGCCAGATCCTCGTCAACATCAAGGCGTCCGGGGTCTGCCATACCGATCTGCACGCGGCCGACGGCGACTGGCCCGTGAAGCCGTCGCTGCCGTTCATTCCCGGCCATGAAGGGGTGGGCGTCGTCGCGGCGGTCGGTGCGGGCGTCACGCACGTGCGCGAGGGCGACCGCGTCGGCGTGCCGTGGCTGTACACGGCCTGCGGGCATTGCGAACACTGCTACTCGGGTTGGGAGACGCTGTGCCACCAGCAGCAGAACACCGGCTACTCGGTGAACGGCAGCTATGCAGAATACGTGCTCGCCGATCCGGACTATGTCGGCCACCTGCCGGCGCAGGTCGCGTTCGACGAGATCGCGCCGATCCTGTGCGCGGGCGTGACGGTCTACAAGGGGATCCGCGTGACCGACACGCGGCCCGGCCAGTGGCTCGCGATTTCCGGCATCGGCGGGCTCGGGCACGTCGCCGTTCAATATGCGCGCGCGATGGGGCTGCACGTCGCGGCGATCGACGTCGCGCCGGACAAGCTCGCGCTCGCGAAACAGCTCGGCGCGGAACTGACGATCGACGCATCGACCAGCGATCCGGCCGCGATCATCCAGAAGGAAATCGGCGGCGCGCACGGCGTGCTCGTCACCGCCGTGTCGCGAAGCGCATTCGCGCAGGCGCTCGGGATGGTGCGGCGGGGCGGCACCGTCGCGCTCAACGGGCTGCCGCCGGGCGATTTCCCGCTGCCGATCTTCTCGACGGTGCTGAACGGCATTACGGTGCGCGGCTCGATCGTCGGCACGCGGCGCGATTTGCAGGAATCGCTCGATTTCGCGGCCGACGGTCTCGTGCGCGCGCACATCCACCGCGACCGGCTCGGCAACATCAACGAGATCTTCGCGAAGCTGCGCGCGGGGCAGGTCGACGGGCGCGTCGTGCTGACCGAGATGCGCTAACGTCCGGGTGCGGCGGACGCGCGATGCCGCGTCCGCCGCCGGATCGTCACGCCATCTGGCCGATGGTCAGGCGGAACCGCTTCAGCGACAGCAGGAACAGCACGCCCCCGATCACGAGCAGGATCGCGAACTGCGGCCACACCGCGTCGAGGCCCGCGCCGCGATAGAGGATGCGCTGCGCGAGCTCGACGAAATGGGTGGTCGGCGCCGCGAGCATGATGTCCTGCACGGCCTGCGGCATGCTCTCGCGCGGCGTGAGCCCGCCGGACAACAACTGCAGCGGCAGCAGCACCAGCACCAGCAGCATCCCGAACTGCGGCATGCTGCGCACCAGCGTCGCGAGAAAGATCCCCATCGACGTCGTCGCGAACAGGTGCAGCGCCATGCCGGCGACGAACAGCGCGAGCGAACCCGGGATCGGCACCCCCAGCGCGCCGCGCACGACGAACACGAGCGACGCGAACGCCGCGACCGTCACGACGAGCCCCATCGACCATACCTTCGCCAGCATGATTTCGGCGGGCGTGACCGGCATCACGAGCAGGTGCTCGATCGTCCCGTGCTCGCGCTCGCGAATCAGCGCCGCGCCCGTGAGGATCATCGACAGCATCGTCACGTTGTTGATGACTTCCATCAGCGCGCCGAACCAGATCTCGTCGAGATTCGGATTGAAGCGCATGTGTACCGCGAGATCGACCGGCAGGTCGGGGCCGCCGCGATGGCGGCGCACGAACGTGTCGATCTCGCCCGAGACGATCTGCTGCACGTAGCCGCTGCCGGTGAACGCCTGGCTCATTCGCGTCGCGTCGACGTCGAGCCGGATCGTCGCGGGGCGTCCGGCGAGCACGTCGCGCTGGAGGTTCGGCGGGATGTCGAGCACGAACGTGTAGTCGCCGTCGTCCAGGCCGCGATCGGCCGACGCGGCGTCGACCATCGCGGGCAGCGTGAACTGCGGTGGAAAGAGCGCCGACGCGATGCGCGCCGACAGCGGCGACGCATCCTCGTCGACGATCGCGACGGGCGCCTTGTGCAGCGTGTCGGGCCGTGCGGTGGCGGCCGCGTAGATCGACGCGCTGAAGGTGTAGACGATCAGCACGAGCATGATCGGGTCGCGCGCGAGGCTCCACAGTTCCTTGACGCCGAGCCGGTAGATCGTGAGCAGACGCTGCATGGTCAGGTTTCCTGCTTTCTGAGCAACGCGACGGTGGCCGCCAGCACGACCGGCACCGACGCGAGCATCGGCCAGAACTGCGGCCACAGGTCGGCGAGGCCGAGCCCCTTGTTGTACACGCCGCGGCTGATCGCGAGCATGTAGGTGGCCGGATAGAGGGTGCCGATCCATTTGCCCGCGCCTTCGAGCGACGACAGCGGCGTGAGCAGCCCCGAGAACTGCACGACCGGAATCAGCGTGCCGATGATCGTCATGAAGATCGCGGCGATCTGGCTGCGCGTGAAGGTGGACGCGAGCAGCCCGACGCCGGTCGCCACGACGTTGAAGATCAGCACGGCGAGCAGCAGCGTCGCGAAGCTGCCCTTGATCCGCACGCCGAACGCGAGATCCGCGAGCACGACCATCAGCAGGAAGTTCAGCATTGCGAGCACGATGTACGGCGCCTGCTTGCCGATCAGGAATTCGGTGCGCGTGACGGGCGTCACGTACAGGTTGACGATCGAGCCGAGCTCGCGCTCGCGCACGACGGCGAGCGCGGTCAGCATCGCCGGCAGCATCAGCAGCAGCATCGGCATGATGGCCGGGATCATCGCGGGCAGGCTCCTCACATCGGGGTTGTAGCGATAGCGCACGGCGATGTCGACCGGCGTCGCGAGCGACGCGCCGAGCCGGCGTTTCGCCTCGTCGCGCAGCCAGTTCTCGTGCATGCCGGCCACGTAGCCCCGGATCGTCTCCGCGCGCAGCGGCATCGCGCCGTCGATCCACATGCCGATCTGCACGCGCCGGCCGCGTGCGACGTCCCGCGCGAAATCGGGCGGGATCTCGATCGCGAGCGACAACTGCCCGCGGCGCATGCGCCGGTCGAGGTCGTCGTAGCCCGCGAGCGGCGCGCGCTGCACGAAATAGCGCGAACCGGCGATGTTCTGCGCATAGCCCTGGCTCAGGATCGTCTGGTCGCGGTCCAGCACCGCGAACGTGAGGTTGTCGACGTCGAGGCTGATGCCGATGCTGATCACGCACATCAGCACGAGCGAGCCGAGCAGCGCGAGCGTCGCGCGCACCGGGTCGCGGCGCAGCTCCAGGATTTCGCGCCACATGTAGCTGCCGGCGCGCGCGAGACTGAAGCGCGGCGCGGGCCGGGCGGCGGCGGCGGACGGCGGCGCGCCGGCCTCCCCGCCGGCATCCCATGGAGCATCGTCCGGCGCCGCCTGCGGCCCGTCGCCCGCGCGCTGCGCGTCGACCAGGTAGCCGATGAACGCGTCCTCCAGCGTGGCCGCGCCGCGTTGCCGCACCAGCTCGGCGGGCGCGTCGCTCGCGAGCACGCGGCCGGCGTGCATCAGCGAAATGCGGTCGCAGCGCTCGGCTTCGTTCATGAAGTGCGTCGAGATGAAGATCGTCACGCGGTCGCGCCGCGCCAGCTCGATCATCAACTGCCAGAAACTGTCGCGCGCCACCGGATCGACGCCGGAGGTGGGCTCGTCGAGAATCAGCAGTTCCGGCTTGTGCACCATCGCGACCGCCAGCGACAGCCGCTGCCGCATGCCGAGCGGCAGGCTGTCGGGCAGCGTGTCGAGCGCGCCGGCCAGGCCGAAGCGCTCGGTCATCTCGGCCACGCGCGCGGCGACCTCGGCCTCCGGCACGCCGAACAGGCGCGCATGCAGCACGAGGTTCTGCCGCACGGTCAGCTCGCCGTACAGCGAGAAGCCCTGCGACATGTAGCCGACCCGGCGGCGCGTGTTGATGTCGCCGGCCGCGACGGGCCGGCCGAACAGCTTCGCGTCGCCTTCGGTGGCGGGCAGCAGGCCGGTCAGCATCTTCATCGTCGTCGACTTGCCGCAGCCGTTCGAGCCCAGGAAGCCGAAGATCTCCCCGCGCCGAATCCGGAAACTCACGTGATCGACCGCGACGAAGTCGCCGAACCGCATCGTCAGGTCGTGCGCCTCGATCGCGTAGCCGGCGGCTTCGTCGACCTGCAGCGGCGTCACCCGCACCGGCACGTAGCCGCGCCGGCGCTCGTCCGGCAGCAGCGCGATGAACGCCGATTCCAGCCGGTCGCAGCCGGTGCGCGCGAGCAGCTCGGCGGGCGTGCCCGTCGCCAGCACGCGGCCGGCATCCATCGCGATCAGCCAGTCGAAGCGCTGTGCCTCGTCCATGTAGGCGGTCGCGACCAGCACGCTCATCGACGGGCGCGCCGCGCGAATCCGGCCGATCAGCTCCCAGAACTGCGCACGGGCGAGCGGATCGACGCCGGTGGTCGGCTCGTCGAGGATCAGCAGGTCGGGATCGTGGATCAGCGCGCAGCACAGCCCGAGCTTCTGCTTCATGCCGCCGGACAGCTTGCCGGCCGGGCGCGCGAGGAACGGATCGAGGCCCGTGCTGCGCGTCAGGCTGTCGATCCGGCGCCGCCGCTCGGCCGCGTCGTGGCCGAACAGCCGCGCGAAGAACTGCAGGTTTTCCTCGACCGACAGCGTCGCGTACAGGTTCTTGCCGAGCCCCTGCGGCATGTACGCGATGCGGCCGCACACGCGATCGCGGTGCGCGGCCGACGCCATGTCGCCGCCGAGCACCGTCACGCGGCCTTGCTGGATCGCCCGCGCACCCGACGCGAGCGCGAGCAGGCTCGACTTGCCGACGCCGTCCGGGCCGATCAGCCCGATCATGCGCCCGGCGGGCACGTCGAGCGTCACGGCGTCGAGCGCGCACACCGCGCCATAACGCAGCGACACGCCGGCCACGCGGATGACGGCGCCGTCGGCACCGCCAGCCGGCATCGGCGCGCGCTCGACCAGGCCGGCGGCTTCCTGCTCGGGCGTCACTGCGGCACCTTCACCGCGAGCGTGTCCGGCCAGCGCGCGTGCGCATCGACCTTCAGCCATGCGACCCCCGGCAGCCCGGTCTTCACGAGCCGGAGATGGCGCTGCAGCAGGTCGCGGTCGATGCGCGCCTTCACGCGGAACATCAGCTTCTGCCGTTCGTTGGCCGTCTCGACCGTCTTCGGCGTGAACTGCGCGGTGCTCGACACGAACGACACCCGCGCTGGGATCACATACTGCGGCGCGGCGTCGAGCACGATCCGCACGTCGGCGCCGAGCGGCACCTTGCCGACCACGGTCTCCGGCAGGAAGAACGTCATGTAGACGTCGGCCAGGTCGACTACATTGAGCACCTTGCCGCCGGCCGGCAGCACTTCGCCGGGCTCGGCCACGCGATACTGCACGCGGCCGTCGCGCGGCGACGTCAGTTCGCTGTCGGAGATGTCCGCCTGCACGCGCGCGACGGTCGCCTGCGCGGCCGCGACCCCGGAGTGCGCGGCGACGAGCTGCGCCTTCGTCGCGTCGATCGCGGCCTGCGCCGCGTCGACCTGCGCACGGGCGGCGCGCACGGTCGCCTCCATGCTGCGCGCGCGGGCGCGATCGTCGTCGAGTTCCTGCAGCGACGACGCGCCTTCGCGCGACAGCGTCTCGGAGCGCGCGAGCCGGCGCCGCGCGGCGTCCAGCTCGCTTTCGCGCTGCACGACGGCGGCCTCGGCCGCCGCCTTGTCGCTGCGGCGCTGCGCGACCTGCGCGTCGACGCTCGCGGCCGTGTTCAACGCCTGCTGTTCTTTCGCGCGCGCCTCGTCGAGCTGCGCATGCAGCACCAGCACGTCCATGCTGGCGAGCGGCTGGCCCGCCTTCACGAAATCGCCTTCGTCGACCAGCATCGCGCTGACACGCCCCGGCAGCTTGGTCGCGACATCGATCTCGGTCGCCTCGATGCGGCCGTTGCCGCTCACGAACCCGGCGTCGGCCCGGCCGTCGCGCCAGAGGGTCCAGCCGTACCAGGCGGCGCCGAGGGCGAGCGCGGCCGCGCCGAAGCCGATCAGATATTGGCGGTTGGGCATCTTCATTGCTTGGAACCCGAATCGGTCGAATCGTGAGGGGAGGCGGCCGGCGCATCGTTGCCGCCGGCCAGCGGGGCGCCGCCGAGCGCGCCGTACAGCGAGACGCGGCTCGACAGCAGCGCGCGGCGCGTCTGCACGAGCTGCTGCTCGGCATTCAGCAGGTCGCGCTGCGCGTCGAGCACTTCGAGAAAGCGCACCGCGCCGCTGTCGTAGCGCAGCTTCGCGAGCCGCGCGCGTTCCGTCTGCGACGCGAGCGTCGCGCGTTCGACGCGCAGCTGCTCGGCCTGCCAGTCGCGTGCCGCGAGCGCGTCGGACACGTCGCGGAACGCGCCTTGCACGGTCTTCTCGTACTGCGCGACGGCTTCGTCGCGCTGCGCCTTCGTCAGCGCGAGATTGGCGCGATTGCGCCCGGCGTCGAAGATCGGCATCGCCAGGTTCGGAATCACGCTCCACGTGCCCGTGCCCGACGAGAACAGGTTGTGCAGCTCGCTGCTGCCCGAACCGATCGCGCTCGTCAGCGCGATGCGCGGGAAGAACGCCGCGCGGGCCGCGCCGATGTTCGCGTGCGCCGCGCGAAGCTGGTGCTCGGCCGCGATCACGTCCGGACGGTTTTCGAGCAGCGCGGACGGCAGCCCGGGCGCGAGCGCCGGCATCACGGCCTGGTCGTCGAGCGTGAGCGGTGCGGCGGGCAGGTCGGGCGACGCGCCGACCAGCAGCATCAGCGCGTCCGCGGCGCTCGCGCGCGCCTGGCCCAGTTGCGCGCCGAGCGCTTCCGCCTGCTGCAGCAGGATTTCCGATTGGGTCAGGTCCAGCCGCGAGATCGCGCCTTCGTCGTGGCGGCGCCGGAAGATCCGCAGCGACTCGCGCCGGCTGTCGATCGTCGCGCGGGTCAGCGCGAGGCGCTCGTCGTACGCGCACACGGCCAGATACGCGTCGGCCACCTGCGTGATCAGGCTCAGCGACACCGCGCGGCGCGCCGCATCGCTCGCCAGATACCGTTCGCGCGCCGCGTCCTTCAGGTTGCGCACGCGGCCCCAGAAATCGATCTCCCATTGCGTTTCCGCAAGCTGCACGTCGTAGAGCCGGCCGATGAACGGCGACGGCGCGAGCAGGCCGCCCGGCGTGCGAAAGCGCGCGTACGCGGCGCCCGCATCGATCGACGGCCACTGGTCCGCGCGGCGGATGCCGTAGACGGCGCGCGCCTGTTCGACCCGCGCGACGGCCGCCCGCAGGTCGCGGTTGTTCGCGAGCGCCTGCTCGATCAGCGCGCGCAGCCGCGCGTCGGCGAAATACGTGCGCCAGTCGGGCACGGCCGTCGCGGGCGCCGCTTCGGCGGCGCTGACGTCGGGATAGGCCGCGGGAACGGGCTGCGCCGGGCGCGCATAGTGCGGCGCGAGCGACAGGCAACCCGACAGCAGGCCGCCGCAGGCCAGCGCGATAGCCACGCGTGCGGCCCGTGCAAGGGCGGCGCGCGCGCGAACGGGCGGCGGATCGGGGAGCGCGACGTGGCGCATGGTCTTCCTCGTTGTCGGTCGGCGGACGTGCATGACGTCGCCATGGCTGGGGCATCCCGGGCGAGCCGGGGCGCGCATGGCCGATGCGCGCGCCCGTTTCCCGGAACGCGTCCACTTATATCCGACGAGTGCGGTGAGGCCCGTTGATCTGGGTCAGAGGCGGATGGAAGGGCGTGTCGAGCGTTTCCTCGCTTGACACGCGGGCGGCGCCGGCGGGTGCCGGCGCGCGGGGATCATCGGGAGCGTCTGGCCGGCCGCCGCTCAGGCGGCCGGACGGCGGTCACGGCGCGAAGAACACGTCCGTGCGGTTCGCGAGATTCGGGTTGGTCTGCACGAAGAACGGATGGAACGATGACGACGGGCCCGTGTCGAGGCCCTGGTAGTCGCCGATGAAGAAGCCCTCCGCATTCGGCGCGACCTTCAGGTCGAACGGCCCGCCGACGCGCCGTTCGGCGACGAACGTGCGGCCGCCGTCGAGCGAGATCTTGCGCCAGAAGCCGGTGGGCAGCGTCGTCGTGTCGCCGGCCGGCAGGTCGCGGAAGTCGTAGTGGGTGACCATCACCGCGCCGCCTTCGTTGACGCGCACCGACGGGTTGAACGCCGCGCGGCCGGTCGGCGTGTTGACCTGCAGCGGCGCGCTCCAGGTCGCGCCGCCGTCGGTCGACGTCGACAGTGCGGCCTCGTCGTAGAGGCCGCCGTTGAAGCGGCTGTCCTGCCACACCACGTAAAGCTGCCCCGATGCGGGATCGATCGCGGGCTCCGGAATGATGTCGCCGGTGCGCACCGGCTCGCCGGTGATCGGATCGGTCACGCCCACCGTCTGCAACCCGGCGATCACCTGCGGCTGCGTCCACGTCGCGCCGTCGTCGGTCGACTTGATGAACGCGACCTTGCCGGCGGCCTTGCTGAACGGCGGCTTGATCAGGTTGAAGAAGTTGTAGAGCGTGCCGCTCTTCGGATCGACGACGATCTGGTTGCCGATCGTCTGCTGCCGCGACGGCACGTGGACGATGACTCTCGCCTTGCTCCACGTCTTGCCGCCGTCGACCGTCTTCGAGAACAGCGTCGGGCCGCGGAACGCCTGCGTATGCAGGTTCGCGCGCGGATTGCCGTTCGGCTGCTCGAGGCGGTCCCACACCGCATACGCGGTGCCGGCCTTCACCGGGTTCGCGGTGACCGATTCCTTGTCGTTGAAGAACTGCGTCGTGGGCTCGTTGTCGGCGATCAGCAGCGCCGGGCCGCTCCACGTCTGGCCGCCGTCGCTCGACACCGAAGCCGCCACCGCATTGCTGTTGTTCGACTGGTTGAACGAGATCGACACCGAGTACGCGGTGCCGTCCGGCCCGATCGACACCCACGGATCGGACGCGCGCTCGTATGGCAGCCCGCCCGGCGCACAGGCGCTGAACGGCTGCGTGGTCTGCGCCCAGGTGGCGCCGCCGTCGAACGTGTAGCCGGCGACGAGCCCGTGCGCGCCGCCGTTCGACCAGCGGTCCTGCTGCCACACGCCGATCATGTTCTGCTGATTCGCCGGGTTCACCGCGAGCCACGGCTCGACCTCGGCGTTCACGTAGACCGTGCCGGGGCCGCCGATCGTGCAGGCGGCGAACGGGCTCGGGCCGGACACGCGCACCGGCTCCGCGTAGGCGGATGCCGCGAGCGCGAGCGCAATGGCGGCGGACAGGCGGGTGACGAGCGGATGAGGCAGGGTAGTGCGTCGCATGGACTGCTCCTGGTGGACATGCGGCTGCGGTGGCCGGACACGCCGGCGCCGCGCGCGTGCGTGCGCGAATAGTCAGGGCGCCGGAGTGCGAGCGCACGGGCGAGCGGCCGGTATCGCGTCGATCCGTGCCGTTCAGTGCGTCGCGTCAGTCATCGCAATCCGCCTTCGCTGGGTTCCGCCAGCGTATCGGTCAAGACTTCCTTGCTTTGTTTCTCGTTGCCGTGCATGTCCCGCGCGTCATGGCCGTCGCGCGCGGGTACCCCCAAGTCTCTTGGATACGACGAATGCATCGAAGTGGATTGCAATGTAGGCGAACAAAACCGCGCGCAGCAGGCAGTTTTTTGTAACGGTGTGTAGCCGGCAAGCGTTGCCGGATCGCGCGAGCGCAACCAGAAAAATTTGCGGCGCGCGGGCTAGGAACGGCGTGATATCGCAGCCGCAAAGCCGAATCGAAGTGCGAATGGAAATCGCTTTGTATTGCGTTGCACCGGCCGCGCCGGCTGGCGCGCGCCGGCGTTCAGCGCTCCACAGGAAAGCGCGCCTGCATCGTGCCGAGCCAGCGCGCGACCACATCGAGCTCGTCGTCCGAGAACCCGTCGCACAGCTTGCCGTTCAGTTCGCGCAACAGCACGCGCGCCTGCTTCAGCGCCGCGTGGCCGTCGTCAGTGAGGAACAGGCGGGTCGCGCGGCCGTCGTCCGAATCGTGATGGCGCGTGAGCAGGCCCGCCTTCGCCATGCGATCGGCGAGGCCCGTCATCGCGGACGGCGCGATCTGCAGCGCCGCGCCGACTTCGCCGACGAGCGCGCCGTCGTGCTTCGCGAGATGAAAGAGCACGCCGGCCTGCGCGGCGCTTGCGCGCGCATCGGTCTCGGCCCGGCGGTCGACCCAGCGCTGCACGCGCCGCTGCGCGAGGTTCAACAGGAAAAACAGTCGTCGTTCGTCGCTCAAGCTCGGTTTCCGGATGCGGTGGTGGAAGAGAGGCGGCCCGTGTCGCGCGGCCCGTCGAGCGCCTGAGAAAGCCAGTCCGCGACGCCCGGCCACAGCACCGCGCCGGGCCGGCTGCGGAAGAAGCCCATGTGCCCGACCGGCCCGCTGCCGGCGGCGCGCGGATCGATCTGGCGGCGTTCGACGGCCGCCTGCGTCAGGTAGCTTACCAGCAGGTCGATCGCGACCGGGTTCGCCCACGGGTCGTCGTCGAAGCCGAGCGCGAGGATCGGCAGCCGCTGTTGCGCGAACCGCTCGGCCGCGCCGAGCGTCGGGTCGTCGAAGAAATAGCGCGGCAGCGTGGTCCAGCCGCTCCATTCGCGGAACACGCCGGCCGGCATATCCTCGCCGAGGCCGAGCCGCTTGCCGGGCACGTAGCCGAGCAGCGCCGACATCAGCGGGCCGAACACGCGCAGGATCAGCCGCACCTTCAGGCGCTCGGCCGCCCGCGCGATCAGCCGCGTGCTGCCCGCGTGCGACGCGACCATCACCGCCGCGCGCAGGTGGCGCGACCCGGCGCTCAGGCCGATCGCATGGCCGCCGACGCTGTGCCCGACCGCGAGCAGCGGCACGCTGCCGAACGCCTGTCGCCCCCACGCGGTGGCGGCCTCGACGTCGAGGTCGACCCAATCGCGCATGCGGGCGCGCAGCCGCGCCATCCGGGCCGGACGCGATGCGTCGATGCCGCGATAGTTGTAGGTCAGCGCCGCGAAGCCGCGCTCGGTCAGGTAGCACGCGAAGCCGGCATACAGCCGCTCCGGCACCGCCGTCGCCGGATGGATCAGCACCAGCGCCCGCGGCGCGGCGTCCGGCGACCACAGCGTGCCGTGCAGCGCATAGCCGTCGGCGGCGGAAAACTGAATGGGTTGGGATGGCATCGCGGCCCTCGTTCCGGGTGTTGTTTCGCATGCGAAATATAGTGCGCGGTGTATTTCGTGTGCGAAATATCTGTCGAGGAAGGATTCGAATGCGCGGGCCGGCGGCCTCGCGGCGCGGCACCCGGGTCATAAAATTTCCGCATCTTTACTTAGCAGAATATTGCGTTTGTCTTATGAAGTTCGGCGACGTATCGTCTCCGGTCCTGAACCCCATTCGACCACCTATCCGGGAGATCACGTTGCTGAGCCGAATCGTCACGGCGCTCGTGCTGGCGCTTGCCGCGCAGCCGGGCATCGCCAAAGACACCGTTACGCTGCGCGTCGGTGAACAGAACTACTTCAACATCCAGGCTTCGATGGAAGCGTCCGGCGTGCTGGAGGGCCTGCCTTACACGATCGAGTGGAAGCACTTCCAGGCGGCCGCGCCGGTCGCCGAGAGCCTGAACGGCAATGCGATCGACGTCGGCTTCCTCGGCGATTCCCCGCTGCTCACGCTCGCCGCGCGCGGCGCGCCGGTGAAGGTCGTCGCGGTGTCGCGGCAGAACCTCGACGGCGTCGCGATCCTCGTGCCGAAGAATTCGCCGGTGCGCACGGTCGCCGACCTGAGCGGCAAGACGATCGCCGTGTGGCGCGGCGCGTGGAGCCAGCAGCTCGTGCTGCGCGCGCTCGAACGCGCGGGCCTGCGCGCCGACGCCGTGAAGTACGCCTACCTGATGCCGATCGACGCGACCAACGCGCTCGCGAACGGCTCGGTGGACGCGGTGTCGCTGTGGGAGCCGTTCGTCAGCACGCTCGCACTGCGCCAGGGCGCACGGCCGATCGCCACCGCGCAGGGGCTGATGCCCGCGCTCAGCTTCGTCGCGGCGAACGAGCAGGCGGCCACCGGCAAGCGCGCGGAGATCAGCGATTTCCTGCGCCGCGTGGTGGCCGCGCGCCAATGGGTCGACAGCCATCCGCGCGAATACGCCGACCTGTGGGCGAAGCGCGCGAAGCTCGAGCCGGACGTCGCGTACCGCTGGCTCAACGACGCGCACCAGCGCGTCGGCCCGGTCGACGACGCGGCCGCGAAGGACGCGCAGAACACCGCCGATTTCCTGCACAAGGCCGGCGTGATCCCGGCCCCGTACGACACCGCGAAGCTGCTCGACCGCTCGTATGCCGGCGCGTTCGCCGCGCCCGCGCAGAAGGCCGCCGCGCGATGAACGCGCGCAACGTCAGCCGCGCGCCTATTCCGTTTTCCTGAAGGACATCCCGACATGCCAGTCGACATCATCGGCATGATCACCGCGACGCCCGGCGCGGAGGTCGACGTGCCCGGCGGCGCCGCCGTGCAGCCCGATTACGTGCGCCGCTTCGCGCACGCGCACGAAGCCGCGGGCTTCGACCAGATCCTGGTCGGCCATTTCAGCAACGCGGCGGACGGCTTCATCGTCAGTTCGTTCGCGGCCGCCGCAACCGAGCGGATCCGCATCCTGCTCGCGCACCGGCCGGGCGTGATCGCGCCATCGGCCGCCGCCCGGCAGATCGCGACGCTCGACGTGTTCAGCGGCGGGCGGCTGTCGCTCAACATCGTGTCGGGCGGCGACGATGCGGACCTGCGGCGCGACGGCGATTTCGTGCCGCACGACGCGCGCTATCGGCGCACCGCCGAATACCTCGACGTGCTGAAGCGGATCTGGCTCGCCGACGCGCCCGTCGATCACGACGGCCCGTTCTACCGGCTGTGCGGCGCGTCGCCGCTCGTGAAGGGCGTCCAGCGGCCGCACGTGCCGATCTATTTCGGCGGGTCGTCGCCGGCCGCGCTGGCGGTGGCCGGGCAGCATGCGGACGTGTACATGACGTGGGGCGAACCGCTCGCGTCGATCCGCGAGCAGGTCGAACGGGTGCGCGCCGTCGCCGCGCTGCACGGGCGTGCGCCGCGCATCAGCGTGTCGTTCCGGCCGATCGTCGCGGATACGGAGGCCGCCGCGTGGGCGAAGGCCGACGCGATCCGCGAGCGCGTGCGTGCGGCGCGGGTCGCGAACGGCCAGCCGATCGCGGGCCACGCGCCGCAGAACGCCGGATCGCAGCGGCTGATGGCCGCGGCCGCGCAGGGCGACGTGCTCGACGAGCGGCTGTGGATGGGCGTCGCGAACCTGACCGGCGCGCGCTGGAATTCGACCGCGCTGGTCGGCACGCCCGAGCAGGTCGCCCGCGCGCTCGGCGCGTATTACCGGCTCGGCGTGACGACGTTCCTGATTCGCGGCTTCGATCCGCTCGACGATGCGCGCGCGTATGGCGACGCGCTGATTCCGGCGATCCACGCGCATATCGCCGAGCTTGACCGGCAGGGCGCGGCGATCCCCGCATAAACCAAGCGGGCGCGGCGATGCGCCCGCCCGTCAAAACGCCGGCAACCCCGGCGGATTCGTCTCCGCGCGCGCCACGGCCTCGCTCTGCAGGCCCCAGCGCGCGAGCGCCTCTGTCGCGGCGGTGGCGAGCGCGGCCATCATGAACAGGCGTCGGTCGATCTTATGTGCGGCGCTTCGCGCAGGCGCACGAGGCCGCGGGCTTCGACCAGATCATGGTCTCGGCCATTTCAGCAACGCGGCCCACGGCTTCATCGTCAGTGTGTTCTCGGCCGCCGCGACCGAGCGAATCCGCTCTCCGCTCGCCCCCTTGGATTTCATGCGCTTTATCGGGATAAAGCGATCTAGCGCGTCGAAATTTTCAGTAAATCTAAATTAGATATAGGAGTGCAAACAACTGTGAATTTATGATTATCTCGTATTTTTCTCGTGGACTTTGTTCTGAAGTTTTGCTTAACTCGCTCCGGTCTGACGGCATCGTGCCCGCGGATTTTCGGCGGGCAAGCACGCCGGCGTTTGCAAACTCTTCATGCAATGACAGCCATGCGAACCATCCACGATGTGCTCAAACACCCGAGCGCAGTCGTCACCCAGCCTCTCCGCCTGGAGATCGCGACGCTGGATACGCCGATCTCCGTTTTCTCGTTCGTATTGAGCGAGGAAATGAATACGCCATTTCTCGCGGACATTACCGTTACGTCGAAGGACAAACAAATCGACGGCGCGGCGGTAGTCGGTCGGCCGGCGATTTTTACGATCGAGGAGTGCGCATCGGTGCCGTCGACGCCGGGCCTGATTGACCCGGTTCAGCATGCGGCGCGTACCGTGCACGGTGTGGTGACGCAGTGGACACGAATCAGGGCGTCTCGCGACGAGGCGACGTACCAACTGCACCTGAAGCCGCGTTTGTCACTGCTTGGAGAAGTGCACGATTCGGCCGTATTTCTTGATCGATCGTTCCGCGAACTGCTGACTGAGACAATTGTCGATCGCAATCTGTTCCAATCCTTCGATGTCGAGTTCGAGCTGGAAGGGCTCGACGGGAAGTTCGAACAAACCGTGATGTACGAAGAGACGGTTGCGAATTTCATCAATCGGCATTGTCGCCGAGCCGGCGTTTACTACTACTTCAAGCAGGCGAAAAAAGAAGACGGCCCGCAGCGCGACACGCTGGTGTTCAGCAATACGCCGCGCGGCTATATGCGGGCACTCGAAGTGCCGTTGCTGCCGCATTCGGGGCTGGTGAGCTGGCACGAGGCCATCCTGACGCTGGAAACGACGCGCACGTTGGTGCCGCAGGTCGTACGCGAATGGGATCACAATTATCGCGTGCCCGACGATCCGCTGCAGGTCGAGTCAGTCGTGGCCCACGACGACCGTTCCGTGTATGGCAGCGTGAACCGCAGCATCGAGCACTTCCATACAGTCGAAGAGGGGCAGGCGCTGGCCGACGCGCGGCGTGACGAACTGATCGCGCGGCAGACGCAGTTCAAGGGCACGAGCAATGTGATCGGCATGACGCCCGGCATGGTGGTGCGGCTCACCAACGACGTCATGCCCGAGGCGCCGCACGGGATCGTGATCACGAAGCTCGTCACGACCGGCAGTCGCAGCCAGTCGGTGACCAACCAGTTCGACGCGATTCCCGCGCACCAAACCTATCGGCCGGAATATGTGCCGGAAAAGCACTGGCGCTGGATCAGCGGCATGCTGATCGGTGTAATCGAGTCCGGTGACGATCAGCCGTACGCATGGGTGGACGAATACGGCCACTATCGTGTGAGGCTCCTGTTCACGCGGCACAGTGGCAAGCGCGGCACGAACAGCATGCCGATGCGGTTGCTGCGCACGTCGGCGTCGTACCAGGGTGGTTTGCACATCCCTTTGCTGCCGCGGTCGGAGGTGCGCGTCGTCGCGACTCAAGGAAATTGCGACCGCTTACTGATCGCTGGCGCCGTCCATGACTATGCGCGGCGGGATCTCGTGCATGGCAAGGAGGGCTGGTACAGCCGCGCCGTGTTCCGTTCGCCGCTGCTCGGCAACAAACTGCGCTTCGAGGATCTAAAAAACCACGAGGGCGCGCGTCTGGCGACGGTATTCGGCAAGACGTCGCTCAACATGGGCTATCTGGTCGACAGCGAGAAGAACAAGCGCGGCGAGGGTTTCGAGGTGACGACGCTGCATTGGGGCACGGTGTGCGCGACGAAGGGGCTGTTCTTCTCCGCCGATCCGATCTCGAATCCGAATGCGCCGCACCTCGATATGCCGGCCGCTATTGCGCAGCTCAAGGCTGCATTGCAGCGCGTAACGGACCTTGCCGCAGCGACAACGCAGGCGAAGGCCGACCCTGCGGACCGCGCGACGCAGGCGGCGCTGCTCGATGGCCTGAATCAGCTTCGCGACGCGGGGCTGCTTGCGAGCGCTCCCGGCGGCATGGCGTTCGTGACGCCGAAGTCGGTGCAGCACTCGGCGGGCGAGAACGTGATCGTCTCCGCGGGTCAGGATATGGACGTGAGCATCGTGAAGCGGCTACGCATCGTGGCAGGCGACTTGATTTCGGTATGTGCGCACAAGCTCGGCATCAAGATTTTCTCGAAAGGGAAAGTCGAGTTGCAGGCACAGGGTGCTCCCATGGACATCTTTTCCGACCAGCAATTGCATGTGTCGAGCGCCGACGCGAATGTGCTCGTGAGCGCCAAGACCAGGGCGATGGTGGTTAGCAGCGGCGCTTCCATGACCATCGAGAACGGCAGCGTTGTCTTCAATTGTCCGGGCGAATTCCGCATCAAAGCAGCCTCGTTTACGTTCGAAGGGCCCGGCCATACATCTGTCGAGCTGCCACAACTGCCGGTAAGCGACTACCAGCCGAACGCCAGATACAGCCACACCCATTAACGATCATGATTATCAGCCCTCCATTTCTGCCCGATGTCGGCCTCGTGCCCCCGACCGGGGCGAACCCCGATCCGATGATGGACGCGGTGGACAAGTTCGAATGCGCGCATGGCATCTACCCGATCGCCTTCGATCGCCGCTGGCATTGTGGCGTGCATCTTCAGCCGAATACCAAGGGCAAGGTGTACGCGATCGCCGACGGTGAGGTCGTTGCGTATCGGGTGTGTCAGCATGGGGTTGACGACGGCACGAGCCATACGGGCTTTGTGTTGCTCAAGCACACGACCGAGACCGGAGAAGGCCGCACGCTGACGTTCTATTCGCTCTACATGCATCTGCTGCCGCTGGTGGAATACCAGCAGCACGGAGCGGATGCCAAAGAGTTACCCTACGAGTTCCTGCGCAAGCCGACTGGCCCGGTGAGCAAAGGGCAGGTCACGCCCGCTGTCTCGGGGGAGGGTAAGAAGGTCCGGCGCAAGGACGTGCTGGGATGGCGTGGGTGGTATGGGGGGATGCCTCATTTGCACTTCGAAATCTTCATGTTGCCGGAAGATTTCGACGCTTATTTCGGACATACGCAATTAGGGAACAGCACACCCACGCCTCCTACGGGAACGGACTGGTGGGGGCATGCGTACTTCGTCATTCCAGCAGGCAGCACGTTTCGCCGGCTGCCTGAGAAGGCCGATGCTGGCAACAAGTTACACGGCATCGAATTTAAGCCTGGTCAAGAGGGCTCGAACACCCTGCCGTTGCTTGTCGAAACCTACTTCAACCGCGGCTCGAAATACACCAATGTGTGGAGTGTTGCGCAAGACGGCACTCGCACGTTGCTCACGCCGCAGCTCGTCGAGGAAAAGGACTATGAATACGATCTGTACAAGCGTGCCACCGCGCTTTATTCGTCATGTCCAAGCGACGGCTACGAATTGCTTCGGTTTGGGCGCATCCTGTCCCCTGAAAAAAAGTTGGCTGCCGATGCATGCGTGACGTGGATGCGGATCAACTGGGCGGCAGGCAAGTTCGGCTACATCGATATCAACGACTCAAACATCCACAAGTTCTCCGACGCGGACTTCCTGTCTTCAATGGGCTGGCAGAAAATCAGTGAGGGCAACACGCCGTTCGGCAGCGATGGAATGTGCGATGTCGATGCGTTGAAGAAAATACTGAACGATGCCGCCCCACACGAAGTGCCAGCGGTGAAAGGGGAAACACCGGAAAAGCACAAGACGAACGTACTCTCGGCTTATGTGAAGGGTAACGATCAGGTGCGCCAGCAATTGCGCGGCCTGGTGTGTCAGGCGCCCAGCGAGTGGGACAGTACGCACAACGAGGAACGCTATGCGCGACTGCTCGATGAGGACGGCTTTTACCACGGCAACGACAAGGGCTACAACGATTTCATGAAGCATCTGAAGGAAGTTCAGTTTTGGAACAAAACGGGACTTCCGGCGGGGCAGAAGCTCTGGTTCTTCCATCCGCTCGCATTCATCCGGCATTTCAGGAGGTGCGGATGGCTATCGTCATCCGAACTGTCGGGTATCTACCCAGATAGGCTCTACAACCATCGAGAAACACCAGACCCAAGCACCAAGAGAGAGCTGTATCGGATATCGCTCAATCAAGGGATGCGAAAGTATCTGGTAAATACGCCAACAAGAATGACGCATTTTCTTGGCCAAGGGGCCGTGGAATCATTCATGCTGGCTCGCATGATGGAAGCGTCCGTCACTCACTTTTCCGCTAGTCTTCAGCCTGAGGGAGACGGTTACTACAACAACAAAGATGACCGCTATTTCGATTATCTTGAAGGGCGGCTTGGGAACGTCGATGCTGGCGACGGTATTAAATTTCGCGGTCGGGGTATGAAGCAGCTTACGGCGCGAGCGAACTATGCAAGCTATTGGGTATACCGCGGCTGGCTCAATCCGTCAACATTTGATGATGCTTGGTGGGAGAAGAAAACACGCCATCGACCAATTATTAACAATCCACAACAGATTGGCACCATTCCATTCAATGCAATTGATGCGGGTGGCTGGTATTGGACGGCAGGCGCGGCAAGCAATAACTATGTTACGATCAACTCCATCATTCGAGAGTCAGATGTCTCGTACCAAAGTGTTTTTGATGTGTCTCGCGCCATCAATGGGATAAATAGAAAAACAAAGAAGCCGAATGGGTTGGATGATCGAATTAAGCATACCCAGAGAATTGAAAAAATTCTGATGGATGTTAAATGAAAAATAAAATTTTCGCTGCATTTCTATTCGCAATTGGCTTGCATTGTATGGCGCAACCATCATGCGCAAAGAATGTTGTATTGGATAATGGGATTGCCATTGATTTGCCGACTTATAAGAACAAGCAGGTCAATTCTGATGGTTCCGTATGCGTAGACGTGAGCCGCGCGAATGTGATTGCTACCATATGTTTTTATGCCAAATCCAATGATGAAATTGTTCGCGACAATGGTTTTATTAGATATAAAAACCTTTCTCCGGAGGGGGTGAAAAAAGTGCCATTATTGCCCGATGATGCTTTTTTGTATGCGGAGGGGGGGTATAGTTTCGTGTATCCAGCGAATAAGAAGAGAATTGGCGACTTCATTGCGTATGAGGCGAGTAATGTGCTTTGTAAAGACGATTCGGATGCTGGAGAGCACCCGGCGATCTGTTATGCTGCCGCACTGGTTCCGGTAAAAAACCCCAATACAAATCCGATGTTCTTCGTCTCCGCCATTATTGAGCAACCACCTACACCTGGCGGAAAAATTAGCAAAAATGGTGCAAGCAGGGTGAGGGCGATTAATTCGATTATTAAATCTATAAAAATTTATCGATGACTGCAAGGCTAAAATTTTTGAGCGGCTTATGGAAGGAAATCCCATTTGTCTTGCTTTTGATTGCTTATTGTGGCTTTGCGAGGGCAGAGATAGTAACGTCTTGTGATGGGAGGTATGTGGCAAAAATTGGAGATCGCCACGAAATGGTTGTATTGCGCAGAGGGCAGCGTGTTGCGACGATGAAAGTCGATCACCATATCGATGGCGGAGTATTTAGTCTAGATGATTCCGCGTTGGTTGTATTTGGGCTTCCTTTCAGAGTTGATCCTCGCTCCCCTCAAGTTGCGCACCTTTCTATATATTTTATCGGGAAAAATATTCGTCTCGTAGAGAAGGAGATGTATCGGGGTGGGGTATATGATGCCGCATTTAGAAAGGATCGCAAATCGATCGTCGTCAATAGTCAATTTGAAGTTGATGTGATAGATGTCGAGAGAAGGCAAGTTCATACGTTTGATGCCGCGCATGTTCCGAAGTTTGAGCTTCAAAAGTGCGAGGAAAAATAATTTACTATGGTGGAGGCAGGGTTTTAATAATACTTTGCACGAACTCAATGACGAGGTTGCGTCAAATCCTGAATTAAATCAGGTGAGGCGAGTGATTATGAGGAAGATTATTTTCCTTGTGTTAAGTGTCGTTGGCTTCTTTGCATGGGCCGGCGTGGCGAAAAGTGAGCCGGTTGAACGGGATTCGGTGGCCGATTGTCATTTATCGTTTTTATCTCCCAGTGGACTTGAGTATATAGAGTTGGAAGGTGCTATAGTTTTTGGAAAAGATGAGTGTTATTTGCCATTTAAATACACTGGCGCAGTGAGAAGTAAAATGCCAGGGCGCATCCCGTCCATGCCTGAAGATTGGCGGGCAATGACAGATTTTTCTCTGACCGTAGAGGGCATTCCATTTCGGGAGAGTTTAAATAAAATAGAGTCGAATGAAGGTGAGGGGAGAGGGTTATTTAAGCTGGTTGCAAAGGAGCATACGCTGCTGCCGGGCGGTGATCTATACGTTCTTAAATATGTTGCTGTGACGCCTACGGCAAGTATGGTTAAGCTAAGGGAGACGAGAAGGTTGATACTCGTTGCTGGAAATAATTTCCGATCAGTTTCTTATTATCTGTATTCCGGTGGAAAACCGTCTGCGATGGAGGCGAAGCGGGAGAAGGCTATGCGGGATTTATTTGCGTCTTTTCATTTTGATTGATTTTTTGTGGTGCTGATTTGTGTGTTCCGAGGACATGAATGATTGTGGCGCGGAAAATCCCTGAAAATTTGATTGATTGGACGAAATTTTCGGTCCAGACTTTAACGTGGATTTATTGTTGTGCGTAGCCGACGATTCTTTGTGTTGAGCATTTCGCTGATGTTGCTCATTCTGCCCCTTGTGTCGCGAGCTTATGCGGCCGATGTTCCTGTTGCTATTCAGGTCGCGATAAAGGCTCGTGCCGATGATGCTCATAAATTGCAACCGCCGATTATTGATGCGGGGCCTGCAATGCAGGGGGTGTATATTTATTTTGTCGAGAATACATCTGATGTTCCTGGGTATGCCAAAGATAGTCGGCCCTATATGCTTGATGCGCACCTCTTGTTTGCCGATGGAAATCATGCTTGGCACGATGTGTTATTTGATCGTTATGTAAAAGATGACGGGGTTCCGGAGGTTTCCACTGTTTTTTTTGTGAATGCGGATCACGATCAAAAAAGCAAGGAGATTGTTGTTTTGGTGCGAACTCCGCTCAATCATTATGATTATGGTGGTGAGTATTTCGATGGATATGTTTACAAATTGACTGGTGATCCTCAGGCGGGAGTTGTCTTTGTGGGCCTGCAAAGCGATGCGAGTGCGCCTTTCTTGGATCAATGCGAGTGTGGTTTTCGTGATGGGCGCACGACGCATGCGCGGTATAAAGATGCTGATTCGATTCGAAAGGCGCTTAAGAGGAAATATCCTATCGTCGCAAGGAAAGGTGAGTAATTGATTGCCTTTCATGAATCTGGGCGGCGGAGTTGATGTTGCCGAATCGGTATCGATTAAGCCTCTTCATCCAAAAAATCAATTTTTGGCAAACATGGTTAGCGCGGAGTGATCTATGAGGGTCATTGCGGTTTGGGTGGCTACAACGGTTTTCTCGATATCGTTTCAAGCATATGCCGCTGATATTTCAAAGACATTTGTTCCGTCGCCGGGTGCTGTGGCTGTGGTGCAGATTAAAGGTTCGAATTTGATTTGGAAGTTGTCGGGAAAGGATGGGGTGAGGCAGGGCGGGGTAAACCTCGACACGGTAAAAAAACCGAATATCGAGATTGATAGTTATGATTTTAGTGGGCGACTTGGTTTTCGGGTGTCGCATATAGATGATGGAATGGGGACGTATGAAATCGATAGAATCTTCACTTTTTCTCCATCATCAAACAAGTTTATGGAAAGGTTTCCGTCGTGTGGGGATGAATTTGTTAACGTCAGAGTAGATAAGAAAAGGCGTTACTTGGTCAGCACTTATTGGAATAATAATATCCCTAAAAGGTGTATTACCAGGTTGCCATTTTCAAGATGACGGGTTATTTGATTTAATCGGTGATATGAATATGAAATCTCCCATCCGCAAAGGCGACAAACTCGAACACGGCGGCGAAGTCACCAGCGGCTCGCAGTGGGCGACATTCATGGGCAGGCCGCTTGCCCGCAAGGGCGACTATGCGACTTGCAACCTGCATGGAGCGACCGTCATAGACGAGGGTGCCGACAAGTTTCCCGATCGCGACCGCAAGCTGTTTGCGCTGGACGGCCATCGCTGCGCATGTGGCTGTCGGTTGATCTCATCGCTGCCGAACGTTCACTTCGCGTAATGCCCGTCGATCTTTCTCCGGCGGGACGCCCGAGCGCCTATCCGCACCGTCCACGCTTCTGGCCGTGGTGGTTCTGCGGTTGGCTGGCCTGCGCGGCGGCCGGGGCGGCCATTGCCTTGCTGTTGTGGCCCAAGGGTGAACGTGCGGGCGGCGCATGGTTCTGGTTCTGTGTCGTCGGTATCCCGAACGGAATTTTCGGGCTGCTCTTCACGATCGAGCGCGCACGCTATGAGGCCATGTGGTATCGCGCATACCACCGCAACATCCATCGAGACCGTTGGCTGGCGGAGCGCATCCATGTCGCGCAGCAGCCGCTAAGGGTGCTGGGCATCGGTTACTGCCTGCCCTTGAACGACCAGACACTTGCACAGGCGATCAATGCTGGCGTGCGCCTGCCGCGGCAGCAGCAGCCTCGTTCAGGCGCGGGTGTCATCGAGCATTGCCGCTTTGACGACCCGCCGGAGACATTCGATGAACCCGACATGGCCGATCCGGCTGAAGAGAGCGAAGCAGCCGCCGTAGCGGATGCGGCTCCAAAGCGACCCGTTACTCAGCTTACGTTAAGGATTGCCGAAGCGCTCGAACCGCTCACCGCGAGCCTGAGTGCGCTTACGCACTATGAAGCCACCTATTGGCCCAAGGTGCGCGTGCTGGCCGAACCCGGCGAGGAAGCCTTGCGCGAAAAAGAGGTACGCGACGCGCTGCAATTGGCCGGGCTGCCTCCCCTTACCGTCCTGACGGTACCGGCTTCGCACGGATTGCTGGTGGCCGATGCATGGCTCGACGCACGCGAGGCATGCCCGCTGCTCGTGATCGCAACGGCATGGCATGACGATCAGCCTCCCACCGGCAGCACGGAGGGATGTGTCGCGATGCTGCTCGATGCCGGCTTCTACCGGCTACCCGACAGTGTGCCCGTGATGGCAACCCTGCATCGGCCCGTTGAGGGCAAGGCCGACGAGATCGAGTACGGTTTCGCGAATGCGGTGATATGGGGCAGGGCCGATTTTGCCGCCGTGACGCGCGCATGGGTGACGCGCGACGTCAAACGTTGCAATCAAGGGTTGCGAAACGCGAACCTGGATGCGCTTGCGAGCAGCGACGCCCAATGCGACCTCGCCTACATCGTGGGCGATTTTGGCAGCGCCAGCGGCTGGCTGTCTGTCGCGGCCGCCAGCGAATGTGGTGCGGCGGGCGCGCCGCAGCTGATCATCGATGGCGTGCAGTCCGCCATTATTCACGTTCTTCCCGGTATACACGGGAAGGAGCCTTCGTTGCCTGAACACGCTCAGCATGACCGATCCGAAACTGAATTTGCGACCGCTTGACTCGGCCCCCGCAGTGGAGCCTGCGCCCTCTGGACGTGCCGCCCTCTGGGGTGTGGTGGTCGCGGCCCTGATCGTCGCCGCGCTGGCGATTGGCCTCGTGTGGGGCCGGGGCGACCTGTTCGATCTCGCGCCCGGTGCGGCGCGTATGCGGGTGGTGATCGTTATCGTCGTTGCCCTGATTGTTTTCGTCGCCATTCACCTCTGCTTGTTTTTCGTCGGCGCATACGCCGTGGCTGGACAGATGTTCCGCAGGGAGACCGGCAACACGACGAAGGCGCAGAAGCCGCTGACACGCGACGCCCGTCTGCAACGCATGGTCGAGGAGCTACGTGTCTCGCAAGGCTGGCGTTGGCGATACCGATCGCCGTGGCTGCTGCTGAGCGGGACGGACGCGTTGATCGATACAGTCGCGCCGGGTCTCAAGCGCGCGGGTGTGATGTCAGTCGGCAACGCAATCCTCGTGCACGTGGCGCCGGACGGCATCGAGGCGAGCGTGTGGCGCCGCCAAATCCGGAAGCTGCGGCCCCGGCGGCCGGTCGACAGCGTGGTGCAGGTCACGCACGTGGATGAGCACGATACCGAGCTGCCGCGTGTGCTCGCCGCAATCGCGAACGAACTCGGATGGGCCGCGCCGGTTACCCTCCTGCATGCGGTGCCCGCGCAGGGCGGGAGCGCCGAGACGTTCGAGGCGATTGGCGCATTCCAGGGAGTCGCGTACAAAGGAGCGCCCGCAGCCGCCGCGTTACACGACCAGCTTGCGGCCATCGAGCATGAGACGGCGGACGCGGGGGTGCGGCTTTGCACCTCTCCGGCGCGCCTCACCTATCTCGCCGAAATCTCGCAATACATCGGGAAGCAACGCGAACACATCGTCACGGGCTGGCAAGCGCTACTTGCGTCGCACTGGCTGCGAGCACCGCTGGCGGGGGTGATGTTCGCGCCCGTGTTTGCGACGACGGTGACCATGCCGACGCCTGCTCCGATCACCGGGGACGGGAACGCGGCGCCAAACGCAGCGACTGTTACGAACGGACCAGTTGAGTTCCCCCCGCAACCCGCCGCGTTGTTGCCGACGTGGTTCGAAGTCGCCACTCGGCAAGGCCATGGTCGGCGCATGGGGTTCTATTGGCCGGACGCACTGGCGATGTGCGCGACCCTTGCCTCGATAGCATGGTGCGTATGGATGACCGCGTCGTTCATCGGCAATCAACCACTCATGCGCGAGGCGCGGGCGACGGCGAACGCTGCCGTCGACGCCCGGCCACAGACGGCAGCCGCTTGGCGCGCCCAGCTCGCGCTACAGCAGTTGATGGAAAAGCTCGAATACCGGCAGCAGCACGGTGCACCGTGGTACCTGCGCGCGGGCCTGTCGCGCAATGACGATATCCTCGACGGTCTCTGGCAACCGTACCGAATCGCGGCGACCCGTAACTTGCAGATACCTATTGTGCAAACGATCGGCGGGCTGCTGAATGCCGCAGGCCAGGCGCGTGCCGACAGCCTTCAATCGCAGGAGACGCGCGGCAGCACCTACAACGCGCTCAAGACTTACCTGATGCTCGGCGACCCGTCGCGCGCCGATCCGGCGTTTCTGAAACGCCTGCTCATCGCCTTGTGGCCGCGACCCGTCGAAATGCCGCTCGGCGAGCGTGACGATACGGGCCGGCGACTTGCGGCGTTCTATGCCGATCACCTGAAAGCACACCCCGAATGGCGGATTCCGACGGACGACCGCGTCGTGACCTCGACCCGTAACATGCTGGTCACCCAAATGGGACTCGCATCGGCCGACGACACGGTGTACCGAAGTATCCTCGACGACGTTAAAAGCAAATACGCCGACGCGTCGCTCGAAACTCTCTTGAACGGTGCCGATGCCCACGGGATGTTCACGGCGTCGCAGACCGTACCGGGAATCTATACGCGCGCGGCATGGGACGGGATGATCGCTGCGGCGATCGACAAGGCATCTCGCGAGGGCCGGGTGGGCAGTGACTGGGTGTTGACCGGTTCGCAGGCGTCGCAGACGATCGGCATTACGTTCGCGCAGGGCAAGATCCGAACCAAGTCGATCGTCGACGAGAAGCGCGCGGCCGAGGAACTGAAGCAGCGTCTGACGGCGCGCTATTTTGGCGAGTACGCGGCGGCGTGGCAACGCATGCTCAACAGCATGCAGTGGCAACCGGCGTCCAATCTCAATGGGGCGGTCGAACAGCTTTCTCGACTCGTGGATGCACAGACCTCGCCGTTGCTCGCACTGATGAAATCCGTGCAATTTCAGGCGCAAGCGGGGCGGCCGTCGCAGGCGCTGACCGACACGCTGGTGCGCAAGGCGCAAGACCTGATCGGTGCGGACGAGCAGGCGGGGGCGGCCGTCGTCAACCCGCTCGACAAGCCGTTTGGTCCGCTCCTCGTGCTGATGGGCGATACGGGCGCATCGCCGACAGCCGAAAACGGGAAGAGCGGCGCGCCGGCCAACATCGCACTGAACGGCGTGAGCCTGTCGCGCTACCTGACGGCGGTCACGACGATGCGGCTGAAGTTGCAGCAGATCTCCGGCAGTCCCGATGCGCAGGCGATGGCGCGCTCGCTTGCGCAGGCAGTGTTCCAAGGAAAATTGTCGGAGTTGTCGCAGGCGCGCGATGACGCGGCGCTGACGGCCGCCAGCCTGGGTACGGCGTGGGCGGGTTTCGGCGATGCGGTGCTTGCGCGGCCGCTTGAGGCCGCATGGCAGACGATCCTGCAACCGGCCGCAGCGAGCCTGAACGACGCATGGCGAGCAAGCGTTGCCGCACCATTCAACGCGGCGATGAGCAGCCGTTATCCGTTCGTTGATACGCAGGCCGACGCGTCTTTCGCTGAGCTCGGCCGATATGTGCGGCCCGACACCGGATTGATTTCGCGTTTCATCACGACACAACTGGCCGGCGTGATGAGGCTGGAAGGCGATCACTGGACGCCGAACGAGCTTGCGCCGCAGGCGCTGCAGTTCGATCCGAAATTCCTGACAGGCGTCCGGCAGTTGTCGACGGTTGGCGCGCAGCTCTACCTGCAGGGCGACGCGGGGGAGAAATTCGAAATGATGGCGCTGCCGACGCCGAACGTGACGCGCTCGGAACTGTCGGTCGACGGCAAACAGATCGTTTATTTCAATCAGCAGGAGCGTTGGACGTCGCTGGCGTGGCCGGGCAATGGCCTGAACGGACACGCGGGGCTTACATGGCAGACGCTCGACGCGGGCCTGCGGCAGGCGTTCGATTCGACCGGCGATTGGGCGTTCCTGCGTCTGCTGAGCAGGGCTGACGTCAAGCAGCTCGACAGCACGCGCTATCAGCTTACGTGGAACACCGGGAACGGGGAGCCGCTTTCGTACGTGCTGCGCACACAGGTCGGTGCAGGGCCGCTCGACCTGCTGAAGCTACGCGGGTTCCGGATGCCCGATCGCATTTTCGTCGTCGGCAAGGCAGGCGTCACGTCTGCTATGCCGCTCCTGCCGCCGCTGCCACCGGAGCTCCAGCCATGAGTGAAGACGCGAACAAACCATCAATGCCGGAAGGAAGTGGCCTCGGGGCGCAGGACGATCCGTATTTGCGCTATTTTGATGCGGAGATGCGCTACCTGCGCGAGGCCGGGCGGGAATTCGCGGAGTCCCAGCCGCAAGGCGCCCGCCGCGTGGGAATGACGATGATGCTGGGCGCGCGCCACGACAGTGTCGAGCAGACCTATGAAGGGTTTGCTTTCCTCACGAGCCGGCTGCGAATGAAGCTCGACGACGCGCTACCGGAAATCACCGATCCACTGATCGATCACATGTGGCCACATGCAGGCCGTACGATTCCATCGCTGGCGATCCTGGAGTGCATGCCGCGCGCTGGCGAGGCGCGGGTTCTCGATACGTTGCCGCCAGGGTTGCAGGTACGTTCGACACCCGTCGGACCGGACGGGACGATATGTGTCTATCGGACCACCCAGGCGGTACGCCTGCTACCGCTCAATGTGCGTGAAGCAGGCGTGCACGTGCGCGAGGACGGCCGCACGGTGATCCGGCTCGCGTTTGACCTGCTGCACCGCGAACAGCGGTTGCTGGACGACCTGTCGCGTATCCGGCTTTACCTACACGGCGACCGGCCGACTGCCTCGGCGCTGTACGCGGTTTTCACGCGACAGGTCGAGTCGATCGGCGTGCGCATGTCGCGCGTGCTCGACGGCCAGCTGCAACCCAAGCCTGGGATGACTTTTGCGGCTGCGGGCTTCGGCTCGCAGACACGACTGTGGCCGGTCGATCACGACGCGCGCGACGCCGATTTCGACCGCGAACAAACGATGCTCGAGTATTTCGCATTCCCCGAGAAGTTCCACTTCGTCGACTTGTGTGGTTTCGACGCGGCAAGCGTGCCACCGGGTGAGACACGTCTCGAATTCGAAATCGTGATTCGAGATCGGGTACCCGGCGATGTGACGGTGGGCCCCGACAATATCCGCTTGTTCTGTACGCCGGTGATCAACCTGTTCGAACTGGATGCGCAGGCAATTCGACCCAACGCACATGATCGCGACTATCCGGTCCTCGCACCCGCATCAGCTGGCGAGCATGTCGAGCCCTACGACGCGCTGTCGGTCTTGGTGACCGATCCACGGACCGCGACACAATCGGCGTACCGGTCCATCAAGGAATTCCGGCACCGCGGCGGGATGATGCGACACGAGTCGCCGGATCGCCATTACCACGCGTCGATCCGGCAAGGCGTGACAGGACAACGCGAGATGTATGTCACGTTAGGGGGGCACCTATGGGATGAGCCGGGCAGCGTGCCGGACGGGCACGTAACGGTGCGGGTGCTGGCGAACAACGGGCGATTGCCGCGCATGGCGCTGCGCGATTCGATGATTACGGTAACCACGTCTGCATTTAATGGCGTCGAACGCGTGCGCAATATTACTGCCCCGACGATGCCGCTGTATCCCCCACGCGGCGGCGACTACGACTGGCAGGTGATCTCTCACTTCAATTCGGCAGGCGCGACCGAGTTGAACATGATGGACGCGAACGTGCTGCGCGGTGCGTTGTCGTTGTACGACTGGACGCGGCAGGACGACAACCGCAGACGTATCGAGGCGATTCATTACGTCTGGCTCGACGAGGAAACGGAACGGGTAGGAGCGCGCGTCGACCGCATCGCGAATGTGAACGTCGGTATCGAGCCATCGGGTTTTGCAGGACCCGGCGACATCGCGTTATTCGGTGACGTGTTGAGCCGCTTCATCGGCCGCTACGCGTGTTTCCATTTTTCGGTGCGTCTCGTGATGTATGAGGGCGTGGGTGGCCCTATCCGACGCTATCCGCGTACGGACAGGACGGGGGACTGGTTGTGATACCGCAATCGAATCGTTTGATGCTGGGAATTCGGCAGGCTGTCGTAAGCGCGACAACGATCGCATTGCTGGCCGGCTGTGGTATGTGGCAGTCGGTAAAGGAAACGGCAGTCGATGCTACGCGCGCGGTGATTATCGCGAAGGTCAAGCGACTGAATCTGGTGATCGAGAGTCGCGCGGCACTCAACCCGAACGAACAAGGGCAGTCGTTACCGGTCGTAATGCGCGTTTACCAGTTGAAGGACGCGAAGGCTTTCGAGCAGGCGGACTACGCGCAATTGCTCGCCGACGACCGCGCGCAGTTGAAGGCGGACCTGCTCTCCAGCATGGAAGCAACGCTCGGACCCGGCGCAACGATCAAGCTGTCGACACCGATGGCGGATGACGCGCGGGCAGTGGGCGTCGTGGCCTTCTTCCGGGAGCAGTCCAATGCCGAATGGCATGTGCTGATCCCGAAGTCGCAGTGGAAGAAAACCGATCCCGTCACGCTTGTCGTGACCGGTAACCGGATGGAACTGGTGCAATGACCGAGACGCTGTACCGGGCGCTTGATCGCTCGCAGTTTCGATCTGCTCGATGACGCGCCCGCGTGTTCTCCCGCGTCATGCGTGATGCAGCCGTTCAGCCTGGCCCGTAGCACTCAAAACGCCGGCAACCCCGGCGGATTCGTCTCCGCGCGCGCCACGGCCTCGCTCTGCAGGCCCCAGCGCGCGAGCGCCTGCCCATAACGGCCGTTCGCGATCAGCGTGTTGGTCGCGAGCGTCAGCGCGTCGGCCAGGCCGCTGCCCTTGCGTGTCGCGATCGCGACGTCCGCGTTCGCCGGCCAGCCCGCGTTGACGAGGCCGACACGCCGCAGCCGGCCGTCGCGCGCCGCGTCGTACGCGAGCTGCGCGTTCGGGTTCAGCACCGCATCGGCGCGCCCCGACAGCAGCGCGATGCGCGCGGCCGCGTCGTCGTCGAAATACTGCAGCTCGGTCGCCTTGAGCCCCTGCGCGACGTTGCGCCGGCTCCATTCGAGCAGGATCCGCTCCTGGCTCGTGCCCGCGCCCGTGATGATGCGCAGCCCGGCCACGTCCTTCGGCTCGGCGATCTTCGCGATCGGGCTCGCGGTGCGCACGTAGAAGCCGTGCAGCCCGAGCCGGTAGGTCGTGAAATCGTATTTTTCCTTGCGCTTTTCGGTCACGCCGACGTTGGAGATCACCGCGTCGTACTTGCCCGAGCTCAGGCCCAGCGGCCAGTCGGCCCACGCGACCGGCACCAGCACGAGCGTGCGGCCGAGCGCGTCGGCCACCAGCTGCGCATAGTCGGGATCGGCGCCCACCACGGTGCGCGCGTCGGTCGCGTAGGTCGAGAGCGGCGGTGCATGCGGCGCAATCGCCACCGTGAACGCGCCGTCGCGCACCCAGCGGTAGCCGCTCGCCGCGCGGATCGCTTCCGCATCGCGCGGCGCGCGCACGCGGCCCGCCTGGCGCGGGTCGAGATCCGCTATCGCGGCGGTGGCAAGCGCCGTGCGCAGCGGCAGGCCGGTGGCCGCGGCGAGGGCGGCCGTCATGAACAGGCGTCGGTCGATCATCGGTGCGAGTCTCGCGTATCGGTCGCGTATCGGGTTCGGCGGGGCAGGCGGGCGGGCGTCAAAGCACCCGCGACAGGAATTCGCGCGTGCGCGGATGCGCCGGCGCGTCGAGCACGATCGCCGGCGGCCCCGCCTCGACGATGCGGCCGCGCTCCATGAACAGCACGTTGTCCGCGACTTCGCGCGCGAAGCCGATCTCGTGCGTGACGATCACGAGCGTCGTGCCGGAGCGGGCCAGCTCCTTGATCACGTCGAGCACTTCGTTGACGAGCTCCGGGTCGAGCGCGGAGGTCGGCTCGTCGAACAGCAGCACCTTCGGCCGCAGCGCGAGCGCCCGCGCGATCGCGACGCGCTGCTGCTGGCCGCCGGACAACTGGCGCGGATACGCGTCGGCCTTGTCGGCGAGCCCGACGCGCGCGAGCAGCGCGCGCGCGCTGCGCTCGGCGGCCGCGCGGGTCACGCCGCCGACGGCGACCGGCGCCTCGACGAGGTTCTCGAGCACGGTCAGGTGCGGGAACAGGTTGAAGTTCTGGAACACCATGCCGACGTCGATGCGGCGCTTCAGCACGTCGCGCTCCTTCAGCTCGTAGAGCGTGTCGCCGTCGCGGCGGTAGCCGACCAGTTCGCCGTCGATGTCGATGAAGCCGTCGTCGACGCGCTCCAGATGGTTGATCGCACGCAGCAGCGTCGACTTGCCCGAGCCCGACGGCCCGACGATCACCGTCACGCTGCCGCGCGGCGCGACGAACGACACGCGGTCGAGCACGCGCTGCGTGCCGAACTGCTTCGACACCGCGTGCACGGCGATCTCGCCGCCAGCACGCGGCGCGGGCGTGTCGTCGCCGGCCGCCACGGCCGCCGCAGCCGAGGCCGTGCGGCGAACCCCGGCACGCCGCCAGGCCGCCCGCAGCCGTTCCAGCACGAAGGTGACGGCGGACGGCGGCGGATTGCGCAGCGCGCCGCGCGCGTAGTGCCGCTCGATCTGCACCTGGATCGCCGACAGCACGGTGAGGATGATCAGATACCAGACGGTTGCGACCATCAGCAGCGGAATCACCTCGAGATTGCGCCGGTAGATCACCTGCACCGTATAGAACAGCTCGGGCATTGCGAGCACGTACACCATCGACGTGCCTTTCGCGAGCATGATCAGGTCGTTGAACGCGGTCGGCAGGATCGCGCGCATTGCCTGCGGCAGCACGATGCGCGTCGTCTGGTGCGCGCGCGGCAGGCCGAGCGCCGCCGCGGCCTCGAGCTGGCCCTGGTCGACCGCGAGGATGCCGCCGCGAATCACCTCGGCGGAAAACGCCGCATGGTGCAGCGACAGGCCGAGCACCGCCGCGAGGAACGGGCTGATCAGGTCGGTTGTCGCGATGTCGACGAACGTGATGCCGGTCAGCGGCACGCCGAGCCGCACGTGCTCGTACAGGTAGCCGAGATTGTTCAGGATCAGCAGCAGCACGATCAGCGGGATCGAGCGGAACAGCCAGATGAACGCCCACGCGCTCGCCGCCAGCAGCCGCGAGCGCGACAGCCGCGCCAGCGCGACGAACCCGCCGAGCACGAGGCCGAACACCGCGCCGAGCGCCGTCAGCAGCAGCGTGCGGGCCAGCCCCGACAGCACCGGCGGCGCGAAGAACCATTCCGCGAACACCGGCCAGCCCCATTGCGGATTGCCGAGCAGCGAATAGGCCACGAGCCCGATCAGCACGACCGCGAGCGCGGTGCCGGCCGTGCTCGCGCGATGCCGCGCGGGCACGACCCGCAAGCGTGAGCCGGCATCGCGCGCGGCGGCGGGAGAAAGCGGCGGCAGCGCGCCGTGGAGGTGGGTGGTGTCGCTCATGTCGTTGCGGTTCCTCGAGTCGGTCGGTAGCGCCGGCGGGCCGGGCGTCAGGCCTGCGCGGTTTCGGCCGGCGTTTCGCGCGGCGCGGCGGCCGTCGCATGGCGGCTCGCCTTGCGCGGCAGGCCGAGGTGATCGCGCAGCGTGTGCCCCGGCAGCTCGCGGCTGTAGCGGCCGCGCGCCTCCAGCACCGGCAGCACGAGCTCGAAGAAATCGTCGACGCCCTGCGCCTGCACCGCGAAACCGAGGATGAAACCGTCGGCCGCGCCCGCGTCGATCCAGCGGATCAGCTCGTCGGCGACGTGCTCGGGGGTGCCGATGAAATTCGGCCGCGGCGTCGCGACCGCGAGCGCGGTATCGCGCAGCGTCCAGCCGTGCCGCTTCGCATCGGCCTTGATCCGGTCGGTGACCGAGCGGAAGCTGTTGCGGCCGACCTCGCCGAGCTCGGGGAACGGCGCATCGAGCGGGTATTGCGTGAAGTCGTGGTGATCGAAGAAGCGGCCGAGGAACGCGAGCGCCTCGTCGATCGTCAGCAGGTCGCGAATCGCCTGGTACTTCTCCTCGGCTTCGGCGGCGGTGCGCCCGACGATCGGCCCGATGCCCGGGAACACCTTCACGTCGTCGGCGCGGCGGCCGTGCTCGACCGCGCTCTGCTTCACGCGCTGCGTGAACGCGCGCGTGTCGTCGAGCGACGGCGAATGCGTGAACACCGCGTCCGCGTACTTGCCCGCGAGCCCGATCCCCGCATCGGACGAGCCGGCCTGGAAGATCACCGGCTGCCCCTGCGGCGAGCGCTGGATGTTCAGCGGCCCCGCGACCTGGAAGAAGCGGCCGTTGTGATCGAGCGTATGGAGCCGGTCGCGCGCGAAGAACTGGCCGCTGGCACGGTCGCGGATGAACGCGTCGTCGTCCCAGCTGTCCCACAGCCCCTGCACGACGCTCAGGTATTCGTCGGCGATCTCGTAGCGCAGCTCGTGGTCCGGATGCACCTTGCCGAAGTTCTTCGCGGTGCCTTCGAGCGGCGTCGTCACGACGTTCCAGCCCGCGCGGCCGCCGCTGATCACGTCGAGCGACGCGAGCTGGCGCGCGACCGTGAACGGCTCGCTATACGACGTCGAGATCGTGCCGGCCAGGCCGATCTTGCGCGTCGCGGCCGCGAGCGCGGACAGCACCGTGATCGGCTCGAAGCGGTTCAGGAAGTGCGGAATCGACTTCTCGTTGATGTACAGGCCGTCCGCGACGAACGCGAACGCGATGCCGTGGGCCTCGGCCTTGCGCGCGATGCCGGTGACGAAGTCGAGGTTGATGCTGGCGTCCGGCGGGTTGCTCGGGTGGCGCCACGCGTTCATGTGGCTGCCGGCGCCTTGCAGCATCAGGCCGAAGGGGATGGATCGTCGGGTCATGGGCGGGTCACGGGTTGGTTTCTGGGAAAAGGGAAGAACCGGCCGCGCGCGCGGGCGCAGTCGACAGCGCGCCGCCGAGCCGTTCGACCGACGCGAGCCGCGCCGCATAGTCGGTCAGCGGCGAATCGACCACGAACTCGTCGACGTCGAGCCGCCGGCTCAGCGCGTCGAGCGCGCGATGCACCTGGTCGGGCGTGTCGGCGAGCACGGTCGGGCGCAGCTCGTCGATCCGGTAGTCGGTCGCGCCGCTCTGCCGCGCGAAATCGGCCGCTGCCTGCGCGCTGCCGAGGTTGAAGCTCTGGCCGCCCGCGATCTGCAGCTTGAAGATCCGCAGCGGCCCGATCAGCTGCTCGGCCTCGTCGCGGGTCGGCGCGGCCACCGCGTACAGCGCGACCAGCGGCTGCACGCCGCCGGCGCTGCGATACGCGTCGAGCGAGCGTTCGATGTTCGCCTCGTCGCCGTTGAAATGGCCCGCGTAGCAGAAGCGCCAGCCGTGGCGCGCGGCGAGCTCGGCGCTGTCCGGCGAGCCGCCGAGCAGGATGCGCTCCGGCGGCTGCGGCGGCGCCGGCATCGCGAGCGCGCCCGCGAGCGGGTGATCCTCGGCCACGCCCCAGCCGAGGAACGCGTCGAGTTCCTCGAGCTGGGTGGCGAAGCCGGGCTTTTTCGCCTTGTCATGAATCCACTGCAGCGCGCGGGTGGTGAGCGGCAGCCCGCCGGGCGCCTTGCCGATGCCGAGATCGACGCGGCCCGGCGCAAGCGACGCCAGCAGCTTGAAGGTCTCGGCGACCTTGAACGGGCTGTAGTGCTGCAGCATCACGCCGCCCGAGCCGACGCGGATGCGCGACGTATGCGCGAGCAGGTGCGCGACGACGATCTCCGGTGCGGAGCTCGCGAAGCCCGGCGCGCCGTGATGCTCGGCCACCCAGAATCGTCGGTAGCCGAGCTGCTCGGCGCGCTGCGCGAGCGTGACGGTCGCGCGCAGCGCGTCGGCCGCGCTCGTGCCGTCGGCGATCGGGCTCTTGTCCAGCAATGAAAGCGAATAGGCCATGTCGAACGGCGCTCCTGCGTGGCGTGGGGTGAGGGGGCGTGGGGGATCAGGTCTTCGGCAGGCCCGGCGGATTGGTGCGCGACTGGTCGATCGCCTCGGAACCGAGGTTCCAGCGCTCGAGCACCTGCCGATAGCGGCCGTTGTGGATGAGCCCGTTCAGCGCGAGCGTCAGCGGCTCGGCGAGGCCGCTGCCCTTGCGCGTCGCGATCGCGATGTCGGCGGTGCGCGGCCAGCCGCCGCTGATCGCGCCGACGAGCCGCGTCTTGCCCTGCTGCGCGCTCTGGTACGCGAGCACCGAGTTCACGCTCAGCACGGCGTCGGCGCGGCCCGACTGCACCGCGACGATCCGCATCGCCTGGTCGTCGTAGTACTGGACGGCAACCGGCTTGAGCCCCTGCGCGACGTTCTGGCGGTCCCACTCGAGCAGGATCTTCTCCTGGTTGGTGCCCGCGTCGGTCACGATGCGCAGCCCCGCGACGTCCTTCGGCTCGCGGATCGCCGTGATCTTGCTGTCGTTGCGCACGTAGAAGCCGACCAGGTCGCGGCGGTACGTCGAGAAATCGAGCTTCTGCTTGCGCTCCTCGGTGACGGTGACGTTCGAGATCACCGCGTCGACCTTGCCCGACGCGAGCGCGAGCGGCCAGTCGGGCCACGCGAGCGCGACGATCTTAAGCTTGCGCCCGAGGCTGTCGGCCGCGAGCTGGCTGACGTCGGCGTCGAAGCCGACCACCGTGCGCGCGTCGGTCGCGTAGGTGCTGATCGGCGGCAGGCTCGGCGCGATGCCGATGGTCAGCGTGTCCGGCTCCGCAAACTTGAACGAGGCCGGCACCGCGGCCACCACGGCCGGGTCGGTGGACGCGCGCGGGCGGCCGCGCTGCTCGGGGCTCAGGTCGAACGTCGCGGCCGTGGCGGCGACGGCCGTCAGGCCGATCAGCGCGGCGCTCAGCGCGCGCAGCGCATGGGAAACGATGGGTGCGGCTCGTTGCATGTAGGCGTCCTGTATCGGTCGGATCCGGGGATGGGTGTCGAGGGTGGAAAACGGAAGGCCGGCTCAGCGCGGCAGCGCCGGCTCGGGCGCCCACAGATCGGCGAGCGTCGTCGTGCGCGACGGCTCGACGAGATCCTTGCCGAACGGCAGATGGAAATACGCGAAGGGATCGATCGACGAATCGAACAGGCGCGTGTAGCCCGTGCGATCGTAGAGCGCCCACGCCTCCGGCTGGCGAAAGCCCGTGGTCAGGTAGATGCGCTGGTAACCCTGTTGCGCGGCGCGCACCTCGAGCGCCTCGACGATGCGGCGCGCGAGCCCCTGGCGGCGCAGGTCCGCATGCGTCCAGATGCGTTTCAGCTCGGCCGTGTGCGCGTCGTAGCGCTTGAACGCGCCGCCGCCGATCGTCTCGCCGTCGCGCAGCAGCAGCACGAACGCGCCTTCCGGCGGCGCGAACCGCTCGGCCGGGTAGCGCGCCAGTTCCTCGCGGGCCGACCCAAGGCTGTCGGGGCGGTACGCGTGGTAGCGGGTCGCGTATTCGTCGATCAGCGCGTCGATCAGCGGCTGAGCGCGGACGTCGAGCGGCGTGGTGTCGATGATGCGGTCGGTCATGGCGATGGGCGGCACGGGTGGCGCGCGACGCGGGCAGGCAGGTCGACGCTCGGGCGTGCGGCCTTGCCGTTATCGCGGCGCGCTGTTCGTTTCGATAGCGGCGAACGCAGGTCCTGCGACGCATGCGAGCGGCCGCTGCTGTGACGAACACGTTACCGCCCGCGCGAACCGGGGCGAACGAAGGAATTTCGATAAGGATTTCGTCGCGCGCGTCAGAAGACTTTCACGTGGCGCGCGATGCGCGGCGGGACGCGCAGCGTTGCCCGGCGCGTGGAAGACGGCCGGGCGGGGGCGGGGGAATCAGAGGGGATCGGTGAAACGCGGCGGCCGCGCGTCAGGCCGGCGCGGCGGTCGGCTCCGCGAGCTGGAACAGGCAGTCGCCGCGCCGCACCTGCGCGGGCACCCGCTTGCAGACCACCTCGCCGTCGCCCGCGAAACGGTGCAGCACGGGCTCGCGCAGCGGCGTGTCGGGGAAGTGCACCCACGCGGCCGGCTGGCCGGCGCGCACCTGGTCGCCGAGTTCGACGAGCGGTTCATAGAGACCCTGCTCGTACGCGTAGACGAAGTGACGATCGCCGTCGACGCGCATGAAGCGCGTGACGGCCGGCGGCGCGTCGGGCACCAGCGCGCCGTGCAGCAGGCCGATGTAGCCGAGGTAGTGCAGCAGGCCGTGGCGGCCGAGCCGGATCAGCGCCGGGTCGGCCATGCCCGCGCCGCCCAGTTCCGTGACGATCGAGATCGCGCCTTGCCGCCGCGCGGCCGACGCCGAATGCACGGGATTCGGCGCATGCAGCAGCGCGTTCGGCAGCCCGAACGCGGCCAGCAGCCCGTTGAGGCGGGCGGCCTCGTCCGCGTCGAGCGGATCGATCGCGAGCATGTTGCCGCCGTGGTACAGCAGCGAGCTGCCGCCCGAATGCAGGTCGACCAGGTACTGCGCGCGGGACAGCAGCGCGTGCTCGATGTAGTGGGCGATCATCTGCGTCGGCGTGCCGGCCGGGTCGCCGGGGAAGCTGCGGTTCAGGTTGCCTTCGTCGAGCGGCGACACGCGCAGGCCCGCGGCCGCCGCGGGAAAGTTCGCCATCGGCAGCAGGATCAGCTGGCCGTTGACCATCTCAGGCTCGATCTCGCGCATCAGTTGCGACACGACGATCTGGCCTTCGTATTCGTCGCCGTGGTTGCCGGCCATCACCAGCGCGACCGGCCCGTCGCCGTTGCGGATCGACGCGATCGGAATCGGCAGCCAGCCGTACGCGGAACGGTGCACGGAATGCGGCAGGCGCAGGTAGCCGGCATGCTTGCCCGGCGCGTCGAGATCGATTTCGCAGTGGATCGGGTTGCGGGGGGAGAAGGTGGCGGTCATGTTCGGATCGAGGGTCGGACGTCGAGCGAAGGGATGCGCCATCTTATCGGGAAACGGCGATCGCGCGGCGCGGCGGGCTGCGCGCCTGAGGAGATCGGTCAAGACGAGGATCGACGGGAGGGGGCGCAACGGCTGGGCGGCGCGCATCGGGGCATCGGCCGGGAGATCGCCCGGCCACGCCCGCGGTTGCATCGGTGAAACGGGCCGTGAGGGCCGACAACGGCATCAATCATGCGGCCATGCCCGGCGCCGCCTGGTGCGACGCCGCTCTGCCGCGTGCACGGCGTCAACGTCCGTCGGTTTCAGCCTCGATACGTCCTTCTTCCCACAGCGCCCAGAAACGGCTGCCCGCGCGATACGGATTCGCGCGCCGCGCGGCGTAGTCGTCGACGCCCTGACGGTACGCGCCATATGCCGTGAGCGGCGGATTCGTCACGCACGCGGCTTCGCGCGGGTCGGGACGGCGAAACGACGTGAGACGCCTGATCAGCGTCGTGCCGTCGATCACGCTGGCTTCGTTGATCGCTTCGTTGCGGCTGATGACTTCGACGGTATCCATGATGGTCTCCCCGGGCGTGTTCTTTGTTACCCGATGAGGAGCAATAACGGTGCCAGGTCATGAAACCCCGCCGATGCGTCGATCGTGCCGCCTTCTGCAGCGAACTGCGCGGCGTGCGCGGGCCGATGTTACGGAACATGTAACGTGACGCGGGCAGCCCGGCGCGTGTGCGGAGCGTGAAATGCTGCGCGGATGAAACCGCCGTCGGTTGACGCTGGTCAGCCTGTGGCCGCGGGCGCGACGCGCCGGCTGCCGTTCGAGTAGAACCGGAACCTGCCCTTGCCGGACGTCTTCGCGTCGTACAGCGCGCTGTCGGCCTGCCGGATCAGGTCGTCGGGCGTGTCGCCGTCGCCGTCGAGCGAGATCCCGATGCTGATGCCGAGGGTGACGGTCTCGCCGATCGACAGCACATAGGGCGCGGAGATCTGCCGGATGATCTGGGCGGCGAGGAGCGAGCACGCCTGCATCGTCGTGTCGCGGATCACGACGACGAACTCGTCGCCGCCGATGCGCGCGGCCAGTTCGCCCGGCGGCAGCGTCTCGCCGAGACGCGCGGCGACCTGCGTCAGCACCTCGTCGCCTGCGTGATGGCCGAACCGGTCGTTGATCGCCTTGAAGCCGTCGAGGTCGAGATACATGACGCCAATCGCCTGCCCGTGGCGCCGCGCGAGCATGCGCTTGAGCTCCGCGTGCAGCTCGTGGCGGTTCGGCAGGCCCGTCAGCGCGTCGTGCCGTGCAAGGTGGCGAATATGCCGCTCCGCGCGGCGGCGGGCCGTGACGTCCTCGACGATCACCACAGCGTTGCCGTCCGGCACCTGGTGGCGCGTCATCTCGAGCTGCCGCCCGTCGGCCAGCGTGAGCTCGAGCGGCGCGGGCTCGCGGTTCAGCCAGTTGCGGCAGTACGCGGCGAGCTCCGTCTCGTCCGGCTCCGCGGCCACGCCCGCGCCGAGCGCTGCGACGACGTCCGGAAACGGGCTGTTCAGCATGATCTCGCGCGGCGAGCCGAACAGCTGCGCGGTGCGCCGGTTCGCGACGATCACGCGGTCCTCGGGGTCGACCATGCACAGGCCGTGCGGCATGTAGGTGAGCGCGGCATCGAAGCGCGCGGCGAGCGCCGCATTGCGCTGCCGCTCCGAGATCAGCGCGACCAGCACCGTGTAGTGGCGCTGCACGACCGTGCGCATCGCCACCAGGTAGATCGCCAGCGGCGGCAGCAGCAGCCACGCGCCGCTGCGCTGGGCGAGCAGCGCGCCGACGCCGATCGGCAGCACGCCGAGCGTGATCTGCGTCATCGCGAGACGCGGCAGCGCCGAATTGCGCGACGCGATCCCGCCGAACACGCCGCCCGCCACGAGCACCGACAGCGTGCCCATCTCGACGTCGACGGCCTCGACGCAGGCCATCGTGCCGAGGCCGAGCACGAAGCACGCGACGAGCGACACCGGCGCGTAGCGCAGCGCCCAGAATTCGGCGCAGTCGATGCCCGCGTCGCGGTGCACGACATATGCGCGCGCGATCGCGACCCGTGCGGACAGCAGGCCGAGCTCGGCGAGCAGCCACACGATGCACCAGGTCTGCTGCAGCCGCACCAGCGCGACGGCTGCGACGAAGCCGCTCGCGAGGCCGGACAGGAACATCGGCCGGATATCTTCGAACAGGGTGGAAAGCAGGGCCGGGCGTAGCGCGGCCGTGACGCGGTAATGGCCGGAAGGCGGGGTAGCGAGAACGGAGTACAGGAGTGACGCCCTGACCGTCATGATCGATGACCTCGACACGAAGCGGGCTGGCGGCGCCCGCACGGCATCGTTGCGGGCGAAACCGGTGGCCGGATGCGTATGACATTAGCACGAAACATCGCCGGCCGGTCGGGTGGGCCATGTCGCGGCAGCCGCCCCGCGCGCAAGGCGGCCGCCATCGCGGCGCGCGCGTCTCGGGCATGCGACGCGCGGCGGGCAGGATCGCCCGGAAGGAGCGGTCCGTCACCGTTATAAGCATTCCAATAAGTAATACATGCGAGAAATGCTATAGCCGGCATACACAGAAAGATGACAGAATGCGCGCCGCTCCGAACGCCGCGACAGACACCCGATCGCCGTACGAGCCGCATCAGGAGGTTCTCCCAATGAAAAACCACGGCCTGTCACGGCGGGGTTTTCTGAAAGCCAGCGTGCTGGCGGGCGTCGCGGTCTATGTCGCGCCCATTGGCAGCCGCGCATTCGCGGCGCTCTTCGAAGAAAAACTCCTCACCCCCGTCAAATGGGATAGCGTCACCGGCATCCCGCAATTCCGCATCGACGGCATCGCGAAGGTCACGGGCGCGAAAGTGTTCGCCCGCGACGTGCGCGCGGCCGACATGCCGCACTGGCCGCAACAGCAGTCGCATGCGCTGATCCTGCGCGTCGCGCAGGCCGACCGCGTCTACGAAGGCTTCGACCTGTCGCTGCTCGGCGACGACCTGAAACCCGACCGCATCGTCACCGCCGACGATCTCGCGCGCGACGGCGTCGCGTTCCCGGCGTTCTACGGCGACGACATGCTGCTGCCCGCCGGCAAGACGCCCGCGTATCTCGGCCATGCGGTCGCGATCCTGATCTACCACGATTTCGCGCGCTTCCGCTTCGCGAAGAACCTGCTCAAGTTCCGCGACGACGTGATCCGCTACGGCGCGGTCACGGGCCCGCTCGAGCGCGACCCGTGGGGCACGTTCCGCTACGTGCGGGTGGGCGGCAAGACGGCCTACGACGACGACGCCTATTCGAGCCTGAAGGACGCGCCGATCTTCCCGAGCATGATGCGCAAGCGCCAGCCCGTGTGGCCGGACGGCAAGGAGCACGGCAAGCTCGACGAGCAGGGGATGTTCCATGCGGCGCGGATCGCCGACGAACTCGACCATCCGGCCGCCGACTGGCTCGTGTTCGACCGCGAATACAACACGCAGTCGGTCGACACCGCCGCGCTCGAGCCCGACAACGCGAACTGCTGGTACGACGCCGAAGCGCAGGCGCTGCACCTCGTCGTGCCGACCCAGTCGCCGCTCGAAGTCGCCGAGAACGCCGCCGCGATGGTCGCGAAATGCCGCTTCCCGGTGAAGAAGCTGTTCGTGCATCCGTGCTACACGGTCGGCTACGGGTCGAAGGACCACTTCAACGTGCCGTTCTACGGGCTCGTCTGCGCGCTGTACGCGGACGGCCGCCCGGTGCGCTTCGCGAACGACCGCTACGAGCAGTTCCAGACGTCGCTGAAGCGCCACGCGTTCAGGATGCGCTACCGGATCGCGGTCGACCGCAACACGGGCTTGCTGCAGTCGTTCAAGGGCGACTTCGAGGCGAACGGCGGCGGGCGCAGCAACTTCTCGCCGTCGGTCGCGATGGTCGGCGCGACCGCCGCGCAATCGATCTACTACTTCCCGAAGAGCGATCTCGCCGCGGTCGCGATCGCGTCGCGCGCGATCGACGCCGGTTCCGCGCGCGGCTACGGCACGCTGCAAAGCATGGCGGCGACCGAGATGGCGATCGACGAGATCGCCGCGCAGCTTCAGCTCGACCCGATCGAGTTCCGCCTGAAGAACGCGCTGCGCTCGGGGATGAAGAACACCCAGGGCGCGATTCCCGCCGGCGCCTTGCGCGTCGACGAAGTGCTCGAACGCGCGCGGCGGCACCCGCTGTGGACGCGCCGCGCCACCCGCAAGGCCGAGTTCGAGGCCGCGCATCCGGGCCGGCGCTACGGCGTTGGTTTCGCGTGCGTGCAGAAGGATTTCGGCACCGGCGCGGAAGCGTCGTTCGCGAAGGTCGAATTCGACGAGACCGGCAAGGTCACGCTGCATCACACGGCGGCCGAGATCGGCACCGGGATGTCGACGTCGCAGGCCGTCGCGGTCGCGAAATGGCTCGGCCGCCCGGCGACCGACGTGCGCGTCGCGCTGACGGAGTGGCCGGACCTGCCGGTCGAGACGAGCGGCGATCCGTACCTGATGTCGCAGGCCGACCAGGACCGGCTCAGCGCGAACCCGCGCTGGTCGCCGAGCTATGCGTCGCCGTCGAGCGCGACGAACTCCGCGTACTACTTCACGCACAGCACGCGCGAAGCCGCGCGCGCGGTGTTCCGCTACGGGCTGTGGCCGGCCGCGATGTCGATCTGGTCGCGCGGCCTCGGCGGCGGGCAAGCCGCGCCGTACACGGTCCGCATCGAGGACGCGCGCTGGGTCGACGGCAAGCTGACCGCCGACGGCCTCGAGCCGCTGACGTTCGCGCAGCTCGCGAAGCAGGCGCATGCGCTCGGCCTGCCGACCGGCGCGGTCGTGCACGTGTTCAACCGCTGGCAGTGGACCGACGCCGAGTTCGAGATCGGCGGCGTCACCGAGCGGCTGCCGATCGACGGGCTGTCGCTGCGCGTCGGCGCGCCGCGCACGGGCGACGCGAACGGGCCGGTGCCGGGCACGGCCGCGCCGGCCGGCGCGACCGCGATCCGCGCCACGCTGCCGCCGACCGCGAACGGCTACCGCGTGCTCGACCGCAAGCGCGTGTTCATCCCGCCGACGAGCCGCAACAACGCGGCCGTCACGTACTACACGGCGGTCGGCACGCTCGTCGAGCTGGCCGTGCATGAAGCCACCGGCAAGGTCGAGCTGCTCACGCACCACTCGATCATGGAGTGCGGCAACCAGATCTCGCCGCAGCTCGTGTCGGGCCAGTTGCAGGGCGGCCTCGCGATGGGCATCGGCCATGCGCTGCACGAATACCTGCCGCTGTACGAGGACGGCCCCGGCAACGGTACGTGGAACTTCAACCGCTACACGCTGCCGCGCGCGTCCGACGTCGCCGTGTGGACGCAGACGGGCGACGTGCTGCCGCCGCTGTCCGAAACCGATCCGCCGAAGGGCGTCGCCGAAGTGGTGATGATCCCGGTCGTCGGCGCGATCGTGAACGGCATCGCGCACGCGATCGGCCATCGTTTCACCGACTTGCCGGTGACCCCGCAAAAGATCCAGGAGGTGCTCGCATGACGACCGCCCAAACCGCCGCGTCGGCCGCGAGCGCCGCCGGCGTCGTCACGCCGGCTACCCCGGCCGCCGCCAGCGCCAGCGCGCCCGCGCCGGCATCCGCCGCCACCGTGCCGGCCCAGCCGGCCGCGCCGGTCGAGCGTCCGCTCGTCCGGTTCCAGCCGAAGCCGCTGTCGGTGACCATCAACGGCAAGTCCGTCGGCCCGATGCAGGTGCCCGAAGGGCTGATGATGATCGAGTTCCTGCACGAGTATGCGGGGCTCACCGGCTCGCGGCTCGGCTGCGGGCAGGGCATCTGCCACGCGTGCGTGGTGATCCTCGACAAGCCCGACGGCACCAGCGAGGAGGTGCGCAGCTGCATCACCGGCGCGCACTTCTTCCACGGCCGCGCGATCCGCACGATCGAGGGCCACGCGAAGCGCAACGACGCGGGCGAGGTGGTCGAGCTGTCGCCGATCCAGCAGAAGTTCCTCGAGCATTTCAGCTTCCAGTGCGGCTACTGCACGCCGGGCTTCGTGAACGCGGCCACCGTGCTGATCGAGCGGCTCAAGCGCCAGCCGGTCGCGAAGGCCGACGTCGAGCGCACGATCACCGACGCGCTCGACGCGCACCTGTGCCGCTGCACGGGCTACGTCCGCTACTACGAAGCGGTGAAGGACGTCGTGATGACCACGCCGGGACTCGTGAAGGACGCCGCATGACACGCACATTCGCCCATCGAGTCGCGCGCCTTGCGCGCGTGCCCGCGCTCGCGGCCGCCTGCGCGCTGCTGCTGGCCGCCTGCGGCGGCCGCGATGCGCCTGCCGTGGCCGGCGCCGCGCCCACGCCCGAGCAGATCGCGCGCGGCCGCTACCTGGTGCGCGCCGCGGACTGCGCCGCGTGCCACACCGCCAAGGACGGCGCGCCGTTCGCCGGCGGCGCGAAGCTCGATTCGCCGTACGGCACGTTCTACGGCTCGAACATCACGCCGGACAAGGACCACGGGATCGGCAGCTGGAGCGCCGAGGACTTCTACGCGGCGCTGCACGACGGCAAGGCGCCGGGCAAGCGCCTGTATCCGTCGATGCCGTACACGTCGTACCGGCAGCTCACGCGCGCCGACGCCGATGCGATGTATGCGTACCTGATGTCGGTGAAGCCCGTCGCCGTCGCCAACCGCGAGCACGAACTGAAATTCCCGTACAACCTGCGGTTCGGGATGGCCGTGTGGGACCTGTTGTTCCTGAAGGACAGCCTGCCCGACGCATCGGCCGGCCAGTCCGCCGACTGGCGGCGCGGCCGCTACGTCGCGAACGCGCTCGGCCACTGCGCGGAATGCCATACGCCGCGCAGCGTCACGGGCCAGCTCGACGGCGCGAAGCCGTTCGCGGGCGCGGCGCTCGGCCGCGTGGCAGCGCCCGACATCACGCCGGCGGGCCTCGCCGCGCGCGGCTGGACGGGCACGGATCTTCAGGCGTTCTTCGCGGTCGGCATCGCGCCGCAAGGCTCCGCCTTCGGCGAGATGTATCCGGTCGTGCACCTGAGCACGCAGTACCTGACGAAGGACGACCTGCGCGGGCTGTCCGCGTACCTGCTCGGCGACAAGCCGCCAGCGCCGCAGCCGGTCAAGCCGGTGTCGGCCGATGCCGCGCAGCTCGCGGCCGGCCGCTCGGTGTACGTCGCGGTGTGCGCGGGCTGCCACGGGCTGAACGGCGAGGGCAAGCCGCACGTCGCGGTGCCGATGCACGGCAACTCGACGCTGCGCCAGGGCGACCCGCGCAACCTGCTCGTCGCGATGCTCGACGGCATCGACGAGCAAAAGTTCGCCGGCGTCGAGAACCTGCAGCCGATGCCGGGCTTCGCCGGAACGCTGAGCGACGACGAACTCGCGCAGCTGTCGAACTACCTGCGCGCGACGTGGGGCGGGCAGCCGGCGAGCGTGACGCCGGCCGACGTGAAGGCGATGCGCTGACGCGCAACGGCGGGGCGGCGCCGCGCGAAGCGGCCGGTTTCCGGCGCTCGCGCGCGGCGGTATGCCGGGTGGGGGGCAAGCGGTCAGTAACCGCCGCCGCCACCTCCACCGCCGCCACCCGAGCCGCCGCCACCGTAGCGGCCGACCGCATGGTTCGACGCGCCGCTGTCCGGCTGCGACATGCAGCCCGCGGACAGCACGAGCGCCAGCGCCGCGAGCACGGCTGCGACCAGCGTTGTCGATTTCATCTCAACCTCCTGTCGACGGGCGGGTGCCCGAGCGAACACGAAACGTTCCGCGGCCGCCGCTTATTCCGTATTGCGCCGCACCATGCGACGCGCTTCGGCCGTCAGTCTGCCGCGCCGTCGTCGTCCGCCGGCTTGCTCCCCGCCAGTTGCGCCAGCACGACCACCCGGTCGCATGGCACGCCCCGGAAATCGAACGCGTCGCGCTACACTTGCGCGAGCCGCCATTCCGATCACCGACAACAAACATGACAACCGCCGCGCCCAATCCGCCGCGCACGCCGCTGCGCCTGCCCAGCCGCGCCATCTTCGGCTGCGTGTCGTTCGCCATCGGCGGGCCGCTCGTCGCGGCGCTCATCTGGCCCGCCGTCATGCTGGTCGCGTGGTCCGCGATCGACGGGCCGTCGTGGGACACGCTGAAGCTCTGCGGCCAAATGATCCTGCTGGTGTTCTTCGGGTCGTTCTTCTTCGGCTATTTCCTGCCATCCGCGTTCGCCGGCGGCATTCTGGCCGCCATCGGCGCGCGCGTGCGCCGCAGGTGGTTCGTGCTGCTCGGCATGGGCGTCGGCACGGCGTCGATGGTCGGCTATGTCTTGCTGAGGAACGGCCTGCTGGACATCGCCGACGGTTTCGCCGGGATCGACGTGATCGCGACCGCCGATGCGTTCATCACGTCGGGCGTGCTGTCGGCATGGCTGCATCGGCGGCTCGTACGACGCGACACGGCTCGCGATGCGTCGCACGCGTTGCCTGCGGCACGCGAATCGGTCGACGTGCCGGGCTAGCGACGGAGTCAACGAGGACGGCGAGCTGCCGGCCGTCCGGCAGAAGCACGCCGTCGCAAACGCCGGGCCTTGCACCAGCCGCCCACTTCAGGAGCAGCGATGTTCGACCACGTGAAATTCGGCGTCAGCGACTATGCGGCGAGCAAGGCGTTCTTCCTCACGGCACTCGAGCCGCTCGGCGTAGAGGTGGCGTCGGAGGGGCCGCCGGCGTACGGCGTCGAGCTTTGCCCGAAGGGCAAGCCTTCCCTGTGCCTGTTCCAGACCGACGAGAAACCGGCGCATCTTCACCTCGCGTTCATGGCCGACACTCGCCGGCAGGTCGACGCGTTCCATCGCGCTGCGCTGGCGGCGGGCGCCCGGGACAATGGCGCGCCCGGGCTGCGCCCGCACTACCACGCGAACTACTACGCCGCGTTCGTCATCGGTCCGGACGGGCACAACATCGAAGTGGTCTGCCACGCACCCGAAGCCTGACCCTTCAGGCGTGCCCGCTATCGATACCGCCCGTCACATGTTCCACAGGAATACTTCGTGAACGTGCGACGACGCGTGTACCTGCACGCTGCGCCGCTGCGTCCGGCCGTTGTAGGTGGCCGTCACCGAATAGCGGCCGGCCGGCAGCGCGGCCAGCAGGAACGGCCCTTCGGTCACCGTCGACAGCACCTGTCGGCCGCGCGCGTCGGTGACGCTCACCGGGATGTCCGCGAGGTACTCGTTGCTGCCGCCGCCGGCGCGCGCCGCAAATTCGAGCGTGAGCGAATAGTGGCGCATGTCCTGCTTCATTTCGGCTGACTGGTCGGTGCCGATGCCGCCGGACCGATAGGCGACCTGGCCCGCGTGGTCGGGCGCGGACAGCTGGGCTTCGTCCGCGGCCGGCGCCGGCTGTGCGGCCATGCCGAGCACCAGCGCGGCGATGCCCAGCGTCAATGGGGTCGAGGTTTTCATGATTGCCTCCCTCTGTCTTGGTCGCGAAACTGCAGTTGCGACGGCTTCGGAAGCCCGACGCGACGGCATGCGCCGCGCCGGGTCGAATCACGGCATCGAGCGGGGTCGGACCGGCGGGGATAAGCGTTCGGAGAGGGCGCCGGCTTCGCCGCTTGCGCCGTGACGTCGTGCGTACCGTCGCGGCGGCCGTATCGGCCGGCGCGTGACGCGCGGGGCCGAAACGGCCGCGTCGCGGTACGACACTTCCAGCGTAGGACGCGTGAATTAACCGAGGCTTAAGCGCGCACCTTTTTAGCCGGCAATGCTGATACCTGGCACGGCCGATGCTTCCCGGATGGCCATCCACGCCGCATGACGGCCATTCCGGTTCCGCCTAGACTGTCAGTCGCCGTCGGCAACACGCGACGCCGCCGGGCCGGCAGACGCAAGGCCCGCGGCCGGATCCATCAGGGTGGTCATCGTGCAACGGGGAGGGCAGCATGCGTTACGAGCTCTACTACTGGCCCGGCATCCAGGGCCGCGGCGAATTCGTGCGGCTGGCGCTCGAAGCGGCCGAAGCCGACTACGTGGACGTCGCGCGCCGCTCCGGGCGCGGCATGGGCATGCCGGCGATGACGCGGCTGCTGGACAGTGCGTCCGAGACCTGCCTGCCGTTCGCGCCGCCGTTCCTCAAGGCCGGCGACCAGCTGATCGGCCAGACCGCCAACATCCTGCTGTTCCTCGGCAGCCGCCACGGGCTGGCGCCGAGCGACGAAGCCGGGCGCCTGTGGGTCCATCAGCTGCAGCTGACGGTGGCCGATTTCGTCAACGAAGTGCACGACACCCATCATCCGATCGCGAGCAGTCTGTACTACGAGGATCAGATGCCGGAGGCCGAGGCGCGGGCGCGGGATTTCCTGAAGCACCGCGTGCCGAAGTTCCTCGGCTACTTCGGCAAGGTGCTCGCGCACAATCCGCACAAGAGCGGCTGCATGGCGGGCGACACGCTGACCTATGCGGACCTGTCGATCTTCCAGGTGATCGAAGGGCTGCGCTACGCGTTCCCGAACGCGATGGCCCGCATCGAACCGAAGCATCCGAGGCTGACCGCGTTGCACGACCGGGTGGCGCAGCATCCGCCGGTCGCACGCTACCTCGCGTCCGAGCGGCGCATTCCGTTCAACGAGGAAGGGATCTTCCGGCACTACGCCGAGCTCGACGCATAGCGCGGCGTCGGCGATTCAGGCGACCAGTTCCACCGTGAGGCTGCCGAGTTCGCCGAACCGCGCCGTCAGCGCCTGGCCGAGCGGCACCTCGATCGCGCCGGCGTACGAACCGGTGGTCACGATCTGGCCCGCGCGGACGGCGTCGCCGCGCGCGGCGAGGAAATTCACGAGCCACAGCAGCGGCCTGAGCGGATGCCCGTCCGAATGACGGCCGTCGATCGTGCGGTTCAGGCCGCCGCCGAACTCGAGCGCGATGGTGTCGAGCGGCACGTTCAGCCCGTCGGGCACGACCGGCCCGACACACAGCCCCTGGTTGAACTGCGCGTCCGCCAGCAGCTCCGGCACGCTCGCCTTCGACGGGTCCGCATAGCGGCAGCCGAGCACTTCGAGCACGACGCGGACTTCGCGGATCGCCGCGCGCACCTCGTCCTCGTCGTAGGGCCGTTCGCGCGGCGGCAGGTCGCGATCGAGCACGAACGCGATTTCCGGCTCGATCCGCACGGTCAGCGTATCGGCGACGACCCGGAACAGGCCGCCCGCCGGATGGATCGCCGACGCGAAGATCGGCGCGACGACGATGCGCCCGGGTGGCGGCACCGAGCATTTCCAGCCGCCGATCGTCTCGCCGGACAGCTCGACGACGCGGCGCTGGATCGCCAGCGCCGTCTCGATGTCGTCGGGCCGGTACGCCTCCGGCAGGAGCGGGCCGGCCACGCCGGCATGACGGGCGGCGAGCAGATGCTGCGCGGCGCCGTCCACGCGTTCGAATAGGGTCGTCATGTCGTCTCCGTCGATCGTTGGCGGCCCGCGCGTGCGCGCCGGCCGACGCATAAAAGGAATCGATGATAGCGGGTTCGTCGCGGCCCGGGCGGGGAGCGTGCAAGCGATGCGGCGCGCGCATGCCCCGGCCGTGGCGCTTTGTCGCGCGCGTGCGCATCGCCATTCTTGAGCGGCATCAACGTGTCGTCCCGCCAGGCGCCGATGATGGTGATGAAGCCGCGCGCAACGAGAATGCGCGGCAATCCACCCAGCGAGGCTCAAGACATGTACACGAAGATCATGGTTGCGGTAGACGGCAGCGCATCGTCGAAACTGGCGCTCGACGAAGGCCTGAAAGTGGCGAAGGCCAGCGGCGCCCGCCTGGTGGCGGTGTACGTCGCCGACAAGTCGGTGCTGTTCACCTACGCCGGGCGCGTCGATCCGCATACGCTGATCGAGGAGATCCGGCGCGACGGCGTGGCCGTGCTGCGCGACGCCGAGCGCACCATTGCGCGCGCGGCGGTGAACGGCGATACTGAACTGATCGAAACGGAAAGCATCGGCGAGGACATCGCCGAACGCCTGCAGCGCTATGTCGACGAGCAGGCGATCGACCTGGCGGTGGTCGGCACGCACGGCCGGCGCGGCATCCGGCGCCTGATGGTCGGCAGCGTCGCGGAGCGCTTCCTGCGCAGCTCGCGCTGCCCGGTGCTGCTCGTGCGCGGCGACGATGCGCACGCTGCCGCGGCAGCAGCCTAGTCACGCAGATGAAGGCGTCGGCACGCCGCCTGCAATACGGCAGCCGGCCGCCTTCGGCGTTTCGCCTGCGCGGCCGTCGGATGTCAGATGCGCGCCAGGCCGTCCGCATCGACGATGCGGATCTGCTTGCCGCGCGCCGCGACCATCCCGCTGCGCTGGAACTTCGACAGCATCCGGCTGACGGTTTCGAGCTTCATCCCGAGATACTCGCCGATTTCATCGCGCGTCATCCGCAGCACGAACTCGGCGGACGAGTAGCCTCGCGCCTTGAAGCGCGCGGACAGGTTCAGCAGGAACGCCGCGACGCGCTGTTCGGCCGTCATCGTGCCGAGCAGCAGCATCAACGCCGATTCGCGGACGATCTCGCCGCCCATCATCTGATACACGTGCTGCTGCATCGGCCGCACCTCGCGGCAGAGCTGTTCGAGCTGGCCGAACGGGATGATGCAGACCGTGCTGTCCTCGAGTGCGATCGCATCGCCGTTGTGATGGCCGCCATGCAGGCCGTCGAGGCCGAGCGCCTCGCCGACGATCTGGAAGCCGGTCACCTGCTCGTTGCCGTCACGGTGCACCATGACGGTCTTGAACGAACCGGTGCGCACCGCGTAGATGCTGTGGAACGTGTCGCCCGAGCGGTAAAGGGCCTCGCCGCGCCGCACATGGCGCGTCGTGCAGATCATCGCGTCGAGACGCGCGAAATCCTCGGTGCTCAGGTTGCTCGGCATGCACACGGCGCGCATCGAGCACGACGAGCAACGCGACGCGGTGCGCTTCGGCTGGTCCTCGCGCGCGACCGGGTGCAGGGGGGAAACAGCGTGCCGCGGCATCGCTGCCGGGCGTTGGGCCTCGCTCAACATGGTCTGCTCCAATTCGATGGGGTGTCGGTGAGCCGCGCCGATGCGCGGCGCTGTCGACGGGTCTTCATGCCCTGTCGAGGCATGGGCCGTCTTGTCGAACAGGCTGCCCGTGCCGGGCGGAACGATCCGTTTACGCGACCGTCATGAGACGGGGAGAGCGGTCCGGGGCCGGCGGGCACGCAGTTGTTCGGTATTCTCGCCAGGCAGTATGGACGTCGGCGCACGCCGGTGAAATCAGCCGTGCTTGAAGTTGCGGTAGGTGTCGAGGAAGCGTTGTAGGGCATTTCCTACAAGGGTGCGGCAGCGTGACGCACCTGGCACTCGGCACTCGGCACACGGCACTCGACCTCGCGAGCAGCGGGTACATGGCAACTGCCGGTACGGCAATTCGACTCCAAAAGGATTTGCGGTAAATCAAACATGCCGCGTTCGATCCTCCTGACGTCATCGCGTAAACCCTAGAATGAGTCGCAACCGCGCATCGCATGCGCGGACTGGACACATCGGCCTTTTCACGGGTTCGCCGCGTGAAAGAATTCGACCGGAGGTTTCGCGATGACGAACAACGATGCGCGCGATTCAGGGATGCCGTGCCTCGACGCGCGGCCGCTTCAGGGTCGAAGGGGGCTCGTCGTCGGCATCGCCAATGAAAACAGCATCGCGTGGGGCTGCGCGCGCGCATTTCGCGCGGCGGGCGCCGAACTGGCCGTGACGTGGCAGTCCGACCGGGCGCTGCCCCATGTCGAGCCGCTGCTGAAGCAGCTCGAGCCGGCCATTGCGATGCCGCTCGACGTGGGTCGCGCGGACCAGATGCGCGCGGTGTTCGACTCCCTCGAAGAAACGTGGGGCGGCCTCGACTTTCTGCTGCATGCCGTTGCCTATGCACCCAAAGCCGACCTGCACGGACGCGTCGTCGACAGCTCCCCGGAAGGGTTCGCGCTCGCGATGGATACGTCGTGCCACTCGTTCATCCGGATGGCCAAGCGTGCCGAGCCGTTGATGACGTCCGGCGGAAGCCTGATGGCAATGACCTATATCGGCGCGGATCAAGTCATCGCCGAGTATGGCGTGATGGGGCCGGTCAAGGCCGCGTTGGAAGCCACCGTTCGATACCTGGCGGTCGAGCTCGGGCCGGCGGGCATTCGCGTGAACGCCATTTCGCCCGGCGCATTGCCGACGCGGGCCGCATCCGGGCTTCCGAACTTCGACCGCCTGCTCGACGACGCCGCGCGGCGCGCACCATTGCGCCGGCCGCTCGAAATCGACGACGTCGGCGCGTTGTGCACCTTTCTCGCCGGCGACGCGGCACGCGCGATGACCGGCGGAATTCACTATATCGACGCGGGGATGCACGTGCTGGGCTGACACGAGGCGGCCGGCCCCGGCATGCGTCGAGATCGACCTTGCCCCCTTTGGAGAAGAGAGTGATGGATGCTGCCACGCAACTGGCGCGCAGTCATGAGATCGCCACGGAAATTGCCCACGTCCTGCAAAAGCGCACCGGGAACGCGCTGGATCAGTACGGGAAACGGTTGAGCGAAGCGCTCGACGGCCACGACGGCCGCGCCGCGCCGTTCGCCACGCCTTTGTCGCCCTTGAGCGCATGGCACTATGCGGTCGACGCCGCGCAGCGCTCGCTGCTGTTCTGGGACACGATGCGCGAGCGCGGCACGCAATACGTCGAGCGCGTGGCACAGGGGCTGAAGCCCGCGCTGCATTTCGACTACGACGTCGTGCTCGACGGCAGGCATTTCGCGCGGCCCGTCAATTACGCGCTCGTTCACATCCAGCCGCCGAACGGCGTGATCGTCGACGATCGCAAGCGGCCTTACCTGATCATCGATCCGCGCGCGGGGCACGGGCCCGGCATCGGCGGCTTCAAGGACGATTCGCAAGTCGGCGTCGCGTTGCGCGCCGGGCATCCCGTGTACTTCGTCGTGTTTTTCCAGGATCCCGAACCCGGCCAGACCTTGCTCGACGTGTGCGCGGCGGAGCAGGAATTCGTCCGGAAAGTGCGCGCGCTGCATCCGGACAGCGAGAAGCCGGCGATCGTCGGCAACTGCCAGGGCGGCTGGGCCGCGATGATGCTCGCCAGCTCGTCGGCGGACGACACGGGCCCGATCGTCATCAACGGGGCGCCGATGTCGTACTGGAGCGGCGCATGGAGCGAAGGCCCGAGCGACAATCCGATGCGCTATGCCGGCGGGATACTGGGCGGCACCTGGCTCGCGTCGTTCGCGTCGGACCTCGGCCACGGCAAGTTCGACGGCGCGCATCTCGTGCAGAACTTCGAGTACCTGAACCCGGCAAATACGCTGTGGGACAAGTATTACCACGTGTACGACAACATCGACACCGAGCCGCCGCGGTTCCTCGAATTCGAGCGCTGGTGGGGCGGCTACTACCTGATGAACCGCGAGGAGATCGAATGGATCACGCGCAACCTGTTCGTCGGCAACAAGCTCTGGTCCGGCGAAGTGCGCGACGGCGCGGGCGAGGCGTTCGACCTGCGCAAGATCCGCTCGCCGATCATCCTGTTCGCGTCGATGGGCGACAACATCACGCCGCCGCAGCAGGCGTTCAACTGGGTGGCGGACATCTACGGCAGCACCGAGGAGATCAAGTCGCGCGGGCAGGTGATCATCGGCTTGGTGGAAGAGGACGTGGGCCATCTCGGCATCTTCGTGTCGGGCAAGGTCGCGAAAAAGGAGCACGCGCAGATCGTCAACGTGCTGGATGCGATCGAAACGCTTCCGCCCGGCCTCTATGCGATGTCGCTCCAGGAGGCGAAGGGCGCCGACGGGAAGCTCACCTACGAGGTCACGTTCGCCGAGCACCGTCTCGAAGAGATCGCGAAGCATTTCAACCGCTTCGGGCGCAAGGACGAAGCCGCCTTCGAAGCCGTCGCCGAGCTGTCCGAATTCACGCAGCGCGCGTATGAGCTGTTCATGCAGCCGTACGTGCAGCAGGCGTCGAACGAGACCACCGCGCGCCTGCTGCGCGATTTTCATCCGCTGCGCTTCCAGCGCTGGGCGTTTTCGGACTTGAACCCGTGGCTTCAATGGCTGAAGCCGGCCGCCGCCACGATCAAGGCCAACCGCCAGCACGCGGACGATATCGGGCCGTGGCGCGAACTCGAACGCCGCGGCTCGGACATCGTCAGCGCGTCGCTCGATTGTTTCCGGGCCCTGCGCGATGCGAGCGTCGAGTCGCTGTTCTTCACGCTGTACACCCATCCGTTCATGCTGCATGCCGCGGACCGGCATCGCGAACGCCAACCCGCGTCGCACGCGGCGGCGGATCCCCGCGAGCTGCCGTTCGTGAAGGATGCGCTCGCGTCGATCGGGCAGGGCGGCTATACCGAAGCGGTGGCGCGCGCGGCGTTTCTGCTCGAGCGCAGCGGCGAGCCGTTGCCGCTTGCGCAGCTTGCGACGGAGCGCGAGCTCATCGAAACCTACGCCGAGTATCTGCCGAACCTGCCGCCCGATCAGTGGCGGCGCGTGTATGGCGAGCAGGAGATCATCGCGACTTACGAGCCGCAACAGGCCATCGCCACGCTTCCGGCGCTGCTCGCCAGGCCGGAAGACCGCAAGCGGCTGCTGACCCTGCTGGACAAGCTGCTGGGCGACGCGCGCGTGCAGAGCGAAACGGTGAGCGAGCGGCAGTGGGACGCGCTGCAACGCATTCGCGCGGCGCTGGGCGCGCCGCCCGCGCAGCGGCCCGCGGCGACGCTCGCATGAACGCAAAGGAGCGACCATGGCCGAACTCTTGCTGATCAACGTCGAGGAAGGCGCGCGTGACGACGAAATCGGCGCGTTCCTGAAACGGCACGGATTCCCGCTGTTCGATTCGATCGAACGCGTGCCGGCAGGCATTGGCGACCCCATTACGCTGCTCAGGTTCGGCACGCTCTCGTCGGTGGCCCTCTACGACCTTCGCGCGAGGATCGACCACATCTCGTGGAAGGGCCGCTCGATCCGCGCCCACATCCTGCCGGACCGGATGAACTGAGCCGCCTCGCACGATCGGGGGCGCCTACCTGAAATTGCTGTCATCTCGCGAAAAGTCGTTTCAGGGATGGCGCTCGGATGGGGAACCGGGGCGGCGAGTATCGTTTCAGGGTGCCGTGCGCCGTGCGCCGTGCGCCGTGCGCCGTGCGTCACTCCGCCAGCAGTTCCGCCCCGCAATCGTCGCCGGCCGCCGCTTCGCCATCGCCGCGGCTGCGCGCAAACCCGATCAGTTGCTCAGGCGGCTGCGGCCGTGCCAGCAGGAACCCTTGCGCCTGGTGGCAACCGATCTCCTGCACGAACGCCAGCTGCTGCTCGGTTTCGACGCCTTCCATGATGACGTCGAGGCCGAGCGCGCGCCCCATCGCGACGATCGCCCGCACGATCGGGCCGTCCGCGCCGTCCGCGCCGCAATCGGCGAGAAACGACCGGTCGATCTTCAGCGTGTCGACCGGCAGATCCTTCAGATACACCAGCGACGAATAGCCGGTGCCGAAATCGTCGATCGCGAGGCTGATCCCCCGGGTCGCCAGTTCCCGGAGCAGGATGCCGATCTCCTCACGCGTGTTCATGGCCATGCTTTCGAGCAATTCGAGCTGCAGATGCTCGGGCGGCAGGGCGGTTTCGCTGAGGATCGACGTGAGATCCGAGAGGAAGCCGTCGGCGAAACACTGCCTGGCCGACACGTTCACCGCGATGCGGCCGAACGCGTAGCCGTCGTCGAGCCACTTGCGCGCCTGCCGGCACGCTTCGCGCAGCACCCATCGGCCGATCGGCACGATCAGCGCGGAGCGTTCCGCGAGCGCGATGAATTCGCCCGGCGCGACCAGCCCTCTGCGCGGATGCATCCAGCGCAGCAGCGCCTCGACGCCGACGATCCTGCCGCTCGCCAGATCGTATTGCGGTTGGTAGAACAGGCGGAATTCGTTCTGTTCGAGCGCGCGATGCAGTTCGCCGAGCGTTTCGAGCTGCTCCAGCGCCGACGACGTCATCTTGCTCTCGAAGAACTGAAACACGTTCCGGCCGCGGCTTTTCGCGCCGTACATCGCCTGATCCGCGAGCAGCATCAATTGCTCGGCCTCGGCGCCGTCGTCGGGATAGATGCTGATGCCGATGCTCGGCGTCACGAAGATCTCGCGGTCGCCGATGTCGATCGCGTGTCCCACCTCATCCAGCAGCAGGCGCGCAATGCGCCCGACGTCGCGCACGTCGTCGATTTCCTCGAGCACCAGCGCGAATTCGTCGCCGCCCATGCGCGCCACCGTGTCGCTCGCGCGCACGCCCGACGCGATCCGGCCGGCCACCACCTTCAGCACTTCGTCGCCGGCGTTGTGGCCGAGGGTGTCGTTGACGAGCTTGAAGCGGTCGAGATCGAGATACATCACCGCGACCTTGCTGCGGCGCCGCTTCGCCTGGACGATCGCGTGCGCGAGCCGCTCCTCGAACAGCGTGCGGTTCGCGAGGCCCGTGAGGACATCGTGCGTGGCGAGGTAGGCGAGCCGTTCCTCGGCCTGGCGGCGCTGGGTGATATCGGAGAAGATCGCGGCGTAATGCGAGATCTTGCCGTCGATGTCGCGGATGCTGGTGATCGTCAGGTATTCGAGGAACAGCTCGCCGCTTTTGCGCCGGTTCCAGATTTCGCCTTGCCAGTGGCCGTCGGTCGTGAGCGCCTGCCAGAGGTTCCGGTAGAACTCCGGCGTCTGCCGGCCGGAGCTCAGCATGCTCGGGTCGCGGCCGATCACTTCGTCTTCCGTGTAGCCGGTGAGGCGCGTGAACGCCTGGTTCACGCGCTCGATTTTCGCGTGCCGGTCGGTCACCATGATGCCCTCGAGCGCCGACTCGAAGACCCGGTCCGCCATGCGCAGGCTGAAGCGCGCGAGGCCGAGCGCTTCGTCGCGCTCGCGCAATGCGTTGCGAAGCTCGTTCACGTATTCGTGCTCGATGCTCTGCAGCACGTCCGCGAAGCCGAGCAAGCCGGTGAGGGCGCCGCGGTCGTCGTGAATGCCGACGTGGCGGATGTTCTGCTGCATCATGTAGCGCTGGGCCGCATACAGGCTCTGCTTCGCGGCCAGCATCTGCAGCGGCCGGCTGGCGTGCGCGCCGACGGTGCCGAACATGCCGTCTCCCGCGATCAGCCGGACGATGTCGCGCTCGGTCAGGATGCCGTGCCCGCCGTCGTCGTACGCGACGAGGACGGCGTCGAGCTTCTCCGCGCGCATCCGCGCCACGACGTCGCGCAGCGCGACATGCTCGGGAACCGTGACGGGCTCGTGGACGGGAATCGAATCGATCGACTTCAGGCGCAGGAAGAATTCGGCGCCCTGGTTCACGACGACGTCGGTCTGGGTCAACACGCCGATCGCCGCGCCGTCCCTGACGACCACGAAGTGGCGCACGCCCGACTGCTTGAACTGCGTCGCCGCTTCGCCGAGCGGCGTATTGGCCTCCAGCGTCAGCACCGGGCTGCTCATCACGTCGCCGACCGGCTGGTCGAGCGCCTCGGGGCTGTCCCCGGCCGCCAGTGCGTCCTGCTCGGTCCAGATGCCGACGGCCTGGCCTTCTTCCATCACGACGATCGAACTGCAGCGCTCGGCGAAGATGCGGCGGGCGACCTCGCGCACCGGCGTGGTTCGCGTGCAGGACAGTATCTGGCGCACGACGAGGCGCGCAACGGGAATATCGTAGCTACTCGGATACATTCTCAGACCAAAGACAGTGAAGCCTCGTAGGCGAACATCGATCCGGCGACCGGCGGACTGGCGCGTCTCGGCGGCGAACGCGGCGCACTGGCCACGATGCCGCATTTGACGATCCCGGATCGACCTGATCAGTACGTCGGATGACACATGTCACGGGAGCGCCATTGTGCGTTAACGGCAGGTTCCGGGAAGAGTTGAGGGCTGTGGCGGCGCGGGGGCTGTGCGTCGACGGGTCGAATCGCAGGTCCCGGCGCAGAACGTCGATGCTGGTCGCGTCGAGTCTGGCGCCGTCAAACCGCACGTCGATACTTTCATCGTTCTCGCCATCGATGGAGAGCAGCGGCAGCGGCGCGTCCGTCTTGCCGACGGGGCGCAGGGTAAGCCAGTCGCCGACACCGACCGTCACGCGCTCCGAGGATACGCCGCGCGCGAACGGGCGAGTCGTCGCAAACGTGCAAGCTGCGGCGGCGACCGCGAAAGCAACGACGGCGCCGAGCGCCAACCACGGCATGACCGAATTGCCCCGGCCTGACTCTGATGCATGCTTGATCAAATGGCACGGCCACTTTCAAGCAATGACCGTCACATCATTGAATACGGCGCCCAAATACGTCCGGCGCGATTTCGGGCTCGAGCATGATCGATCTACTTCATGTCCCGGGCCACGCGAAACCCGTTTGCCGAATAGCGTACGCTGCTGTCGTACTTGAAGCGTGTCGACACCGGCATGTAGCTTGCCCCGTCCCGCCACGAGCCGCCGCGGATCACGCGGACCTGGCAGTTCGGCTCGTCCCACGAGCGGCCGTCGGCAGGCGCGTTCTTGTACGAGTTGTGCCAGCAATCGCTGACCCATTCCCATACGCCGCCCCCCATGTCGTGGAAGCCGAGCGGATTGGCCGCGAACGACCCGACGTTGTTCGGTGCCTCCGCCCGCCACGGCGAACCGCAATCCTTGCAGTTCGCGTTGCCCGGGCGCATCTCGTTGCCCCACCAGTAGCGCGTCGTGGTGCCGGCACGGGCCGCGAATTCCCATTCGGCCTCGGTCGGCAGCCGGTAAGACTTGCCGCTGATTTTCGACAGCCACTTCACATACTGTTGCGCATCGTCCCAGCTCAGGTCGCGCGCAGGCGCGTTCGGTGCGGTGTTGCTGTCGCCGGACAGGCGCGGACAGGCGCCCGCATCGCGGCACGCATTCCACTGCGCGACGGTCACCACGTCCTTCGCGAGCGCGAAAGCATGATCGAGCGTCACGCGATGCGCCGGTTTTTCCGACGGATCGCCCGAATTGCTGCCCATCGCGAACGTCCCGGGGCTGACCGTCAGCATGACGGGGCATGTCGGGCAATCCCGGATTTCATTGGCGGCGGTCGCCTTCTGCGGCAGTGCCGGCGGTGCCGATGGGGCCGCCGCTGTAGCGGGCGGTGACGCTTTCGTCGACGAAGCAGGCGCGTGTGCAGGCTGTGCAGACGTCGAGGCTGGCGCCGGAGCCGGAACGGGAGCAGGGGCCGGCGCGGGGCTCGCCGTCTGTGCAGGCGCGGACGCCGCGGGCGCCTTGGGCGCGGCGGCCCGAAGCCGCGCAAGACGGGCCTGCGCCAGCTGCGCGAAGCGGCCGTTCGGGTAGGTCTTCAGATAGGCCTCGTAGTCGCCTGCCTCCTTGCTGTCCTTGATCGACTCCCAGAACGTGATTTCGTATTGCTCGGCGCTGTCTTTCGGCATCACGCCCCGGCTGTCGAGCGTGACGACGCTGAGGTCGGCCGACACGTCGAAGCCTTTTCCGATGCCGGTGCCGGAATGCCCGGCGACGGCGCCCGCGCGACGGGGCCCGGTGAACGCATGGGTCGTTGCCGCATCGGAAAGGGACGACGCAACCCAAGGTATCTGCCGATGCCCGGTGGCGCTTTCGACCATCGCACCGGCGCGGTCGAAGACCTGTGCGATGCCGAGCCCCGGCAACGCGAGCGATTGCAGCAGCGCCGCGGTGTAGACACCATGCATTGCACCGTCGGCCGCGTCTTTACCGGGCGCCGTTGCGTAGGCGACGAGCGTATGCGGCGGCAGCAGGCGGGCCACCACGTTGCCGGCGCCGGGGAGCGCACTCAGGCAGGAATCCATAATGATCAGATCAATCCCGCCGCCGTGCCGCCGTGACGTCGCATCGAACACGGTTTGCAGGTCGAGGCCCGTTCGCGACAGGCCGGCCGGAGAGCCGACGTCGGCATCGACGGGTGCGAGCCATGTCGTTCCGCCGGCGCTGGCGCCGTGGCCCGCAAAATAGACCAGCCCGGTGCCGCCGGCCGGCACGCGGCGCTCGAACGCCGCCAGCCCATCGACCATTTGCTGCCGGGTAGCATCGTGCAGCGTGATGACGTCGAAGCCGAGCGCTCGCAGCGCATCGGCCATCGCATCGGCGTCACGGACGGGATTGGCGAGCACACGGTCGTGATATGCGCCGTTGCCGATCACGAGCGCGACGCGGCCCGGTTGGACGGACTCGGCACGCGCGGACGCGGGCGGCGGCGCGGCAAATGGATGCACGATCTCGCCGGAGCAGACGCTCGACGTCATCGAGATCGACGCAAACAGGCATGCGGGCAAGAGTATTCGCCACATATTCAGCCCCCCAGGGTGCGCCGTCGGATCAGATGGCCGAAGGCGGAGCGCAGCCGTTGCCGGGTGTCCGGTCGTGGCGGGCGCAATGCCGGTCTGCGGCGGGCACGGCCAGGACACATTCAAGATAGCACGTACGTTCAGCGACGATCACCGGAACCACCCGCGGGTCCTGAAAAAAACAGACATGCACGCGCACGCGCCGATATGTGCCTTCCTGTCGATTACGTCCTAAGCTGTTAGACACGCTCCACTGTCCGACGCCGCGCGCCGCCACCCACGCGAGGAGCAACACGATGCGAAGAAGGGCTACGCTGTTGGTCATGGCCGCCACCGTCCTGGTGCCGAGGATCGTTTTCGCCGCGGGGCGTTCGCCGTCGCCGCCCGGCGCCGAGGCGTACATCATCTGGCCGTCGGACGGTGCGACGATCACGGGCGGCAAGTTCTGGGTGCGCATGGGCCTGCGCAACATGGGCATCTGCCCGAAAGGCATCGAGCGGCCGAACGTCGGCCATCATCACCTGCTCATCGACGCCGATCTCCCGCCGCTGGACCAGCCGATACCGTCGGACCGGAATCACCTGCATTACGGCGCCGGTCAAACCGAGGCGCGCATCGAGCTGCCGCCCGGCAAGCACACGCTGCAGCTGCTGATGGGCGACCACGATCACGTGCCGCACGATCCGCCGGTGTATTCGAAGAAGATCACGATCACGGTCAAGTAGCGCGCCACGCCGCGCCTGCCGCCCGAACCGGGAAACGACGCCATGAACAAGCTCATCCTCTTCGCCGCTGCCGTGGTGCTGCTATGGGCAGGGCCGGCAACCGCAGAGACCGCCACGCACGCCCCGAAGGCCGTCGTCTACATCGGATGGCCCAACGATGGCCAGGTGCTGCCGGCCGGACGTCCGTTCCGGGTGTGGTTCGGCCTGCGAGACATGGGTGTCGCGCCGTCGCACGTGCAGTTTCCGAACACGGGCCACCATCACCTGCTGGTCGATACGGACCTGCCGCCGATGGACCAGCCGATTCCGTCCGACCGGAATCACCTGCATTTCGGCGCGGGCGAAACCGAAACCACGCTGGAGCTTCCGCCGGGCAAGCACACGTTGCAGCTGTTGATGGGCGATGCCGACCACGTGCCGCAGAAGCCTCCCATCTATTCGAAGAAGATCACGATCTACGTGAAGTGACGTCGCCCATGGCGTGAGCGGCGCGCGTGTCTGTGCGTGCCGCACAGTCCGGGCCAGAACTGTTGGCGACGACCCATCACGCCGCATCGATCCGTGTGCCGCGCACACGTCCCCCGAACTTCCTCTTCGTCGTCCGAACCCGCATCGGCAAGCCGCCCGGCATGACTCCCGCCGCTTCCGAGAGCGGCTGGCACGCCCCATGCAGTATGTAACGCGAGCGTGCCACGCTGCAGCACGAACACCAACACCTCCACCCGATCCCGCAGCGTCGCCGCGTTACTCCGAAGGAGTCGATCGTGAACACCCACCTGTCGCCGACCGCCACGCGCCACTGCCGCGGCCTCATGCGTTCGCTGGCCCGCATCGCCGGTTCCGCCGGCGCATGCGCGGCGTTGCTGTCCGGCTGCATGGACCTGAACATGCCCGCCTACCAGCGCCCGGAGATGCCGGCGAAGACCACGTGGGCGCACGCGCACGGGCCCGTCTCCGCGTCGGACACGGTCAATCCCGAGTGGTGGAAGAGCTTCGACGATCCATATCTCGACGCGCTCATCGACAAGGCCATCGCGGGCAACGTCGATATCAAGGTGCTGGCGGCCCGCATCGGCGTGGCCGGTGCGCAGGTCGGCGAAGTCCAGGCGGGCGCGCTGCCGAGCGCCAGCCTCGGCGCGGGCGTGGACTTCGAGAAGAGCACGCATCAGACGCTGTCGAAGACCTACAACCTCGGCAGCCAGGTGAACTGGGACATCGACATCTGGGGCAAGGTCGAGAAGGGCGTGCAGGCGCAGAAGGCCGAATACCACGCGACCGAGGCCGACTGGCGCGCGGGCTACCTGACGCTCGTCGCCGACGTGTCGAGCACGTACTTCCAGATCCTCCAGTTCGACGACCAGATCGAGCAGGAACAGCGCACGCTCGACAAGAACCGGCGCATCCTCGCGATCTACCAGTCGATGCTGGCGAACGGCATCGCGCCGCAGACGGAAGTGCTGCGGCAGAGCGCGGAGATCAACCGGCTGTCGAACGACCTGATCGAGCTGCACCGCGCGCGCGACACGGCCGAGAACGCGCTCGCGACGCTGTTGGGCGTGCCGGCCGGCGAATTCAGGATGCCTGCCGGCCATCTCCGGCAGCGCGTCAAGCTGCCGGACGTGCCGATGGGGCTGCCCGCGCAACTGCTCGCGCGCCGGCCGGACGTCGTCGCCGCGCAGTATCGCGTGCTCGAATCGTATGACGAAGTGGGCGCGGCGAAGCTCGCGCAACTGCCGTCGATCAGCCTGACGGGGCGCGGCGGCACCGCGGCGTTCGCGCTGTCGGACCTGTTCAGGGCGTTCACGTTCAGCTTCCTGCCGAGCATCAACCTGCCGATGTTCGACCCGAGCGTGCGCGCGCACATCAAGACGACCGAGGCGCAGACGAAGGTCGCCGAGCAGCAGTACCGGCAGACCGTGTTCACCGCGTTCAAGGAGGTGGAAAATGCACTCGTCGATCTCGACGCGCACAAGCGGCAGCGCGTGCAGCTTCAGCAGCAGAGCGAGCGCCTGCGTACCGTCGCAGCGCAAGTCGAGGCACAGCTCAAGGAAGGGCTCGTGTCGCAACTGGAGGTGCTCGAATCGGAACGTTCGGTGGCGTCCGCGGAACTCGCGCTGCTCGCCAATCATCAGCAGATTCTGAGCGACACGGTCACGCTCTACAAGGCGATCGGCGGCGGCTGGCGCGCGGTCGAAGTCTCGAATGCGAGCAGCGCGCCGACCGGCCAAGCGATGCAATGAACACGCCAGCCATGAGCCGCCGTGCGATCGGCGCCAGCCGATTGACTACCGTCATCCGTCGCCTAAACTTTTTTCACACTCTTGCTGCCATGTGCGTTGGCGGTGCGGCTTCACAAGGGTGGTTCGCAAGCGCGTCGCACTTCCTGCGCCGCGTGCCCTTTGGCGGGCGCATGTCGATCGTTGGCCGAATCATGGTTCCAGACGCCGCTTCGATTGCAGAGAAACAGGCCGCGCTCGATCGGCAGTTCGACATCGTGCTCAAGCCGGTTTCCCATCCGGAGCTGAGCGAGATCCGGATCGACAAGGCGCTGTTCGCCGTCGGACGGACGAACACGCCGTTCGCGTCCGCGCCGCCCGAGCGGGTGGCCGACCTGTCGCGCCGGCATGCGCGCATCTTCTTCGAAGGCAGCGCGGCCTATGTCGCCGATCTCGGCAGCAAGAACGGCACGGCCGTCAACGGCGTCGACGTCGGCGACAAGCCGCACCTGCTGCGCGACGGCGACGAGCTGCGATTCGCCGGCACGCTGGCGTACCGCGTCGCGTTCGTGCCGCGCGCGACGCACCGGCCGGCGCGGCCGGCCGTCGTCACGCTGTCGCCCGAGCGCGGCGATCTCGGCCTGCAACCGGTCATCATTACCGCCTTCCCGTTCCTCGTCAGCAAGACTGACGACACCTTCGCCTGCTACCGGAACGCGTATCCGCATCAGGTCAACTACCTGTCCCGGCGTCATGCGCACCTCTACGTGCAGGACGGCGACGTCTTCGTCGAAGATCTCGGGAGTACGAACGGGACCTTCGTCGACGGCCGGCGCCTCGACGAGCATGCGGTGCCGCTCGCCGACGGCGCGATGCTCGCGTTCGGCGGCGATCACTTCGTCTATCGGGTCGGCATGCAGCGCGAGCCGGGGCCGGACGCCACCATCACCGCCACGTCGTCGCCCGGCGCCGGCGCGAATGCGGCCGTCGAGGACGCCGACCGGACGACCTTCGTCGATACCGCGCATTCGTTCCTCGACATCTTCTGCACGGTGCCGGCCGTTCAGCAGGACGACGAGGTGAACCCGCACGCCGCGCAAGGCGCCGCCGAAACCGCGCATGACACACGCCGCCGGCGCGGCAGGTTCCTGGTGTTCCTGTCGGAGCTGAGCGAGGCGTTCGGCGGCAGCGGGCGCGTCGACGTGCGCCGGCTCGGCTGGTGGAGCGGCGGGCTGCTCGCCGTGGTCGTCGCGCTGCTCGCGACGCTGTATTTCCAGGACGCGCCGCTGCGCGAGATGCGCGCGCTGCTGGCGCGCGGCGACGCCGCGCAGGCGGCGCAGCTCGCCGACCGCCATCTCGCGAACGATCCGGACGATACGGCGTTCCTCGCGCTCGGCACCGAGGCGCTCGTCCGGTCGACCGTACCGGGCTGGATCGCCGCGATGAACGCGCGCGCATTCGACCGCGCCCGCGCCGTCGTGCAGGACATGCGCACGCTGGCCCGCCACAATGCCGACGCGCGGCCGCTCGTCGACGAGATTGCATGGATCGGCGAGCTGCAGGCGTTCGTTGCCGGCCGCGGCGGGCCGGAGGCGCCGATCCGCATCTACCGCGACGAAGCGCCGATCAAGGCATTGACCGGCCGCTGGAACGACGACCCGGGCGCGCATCAGCGGCTGCTCGACCGGATTTCGTCATACGTTCCCGCGTTCGGCGCGCGGTATGCCGACGCGCTCAGCCAGCTGCGCAAGCTGCAAAGCGACAACTCCGTCTACGTGGCCGCGCTCGAACGCTTGCAGCGCGCGATCGCGTCGGCGCTCGACGACGACCGGCTCGACGGTCTTCCGGCGCTGCTCGCCGACTACGAGCAGCGCTATCCGCGCCTCGGCGGCCTCGATGCCGTGCGGGCCGATCTGCAGCAGTACACGCAGTTCGAAAGCGACGCGCGGGCCGGGCACGGGCCGGCCGTGCTGGATCGCCTCAGGCAGTTCCGCTTCGCGACGCCGCCGTTCGCGGCCCATGTCGCGACGCTGGAACGGCTCGCTTCCTCGGGAGGGCGCGGTGAAGCTCGACAGTCTCCTTAAGCGCGCGCGGCAGGCGCCCCCCCCTGAGCCGCCGCGCTCGCTCGGCGAGGCGCTGGAGGATCACAGCGCCGAAGGGATCGCGATCCTGACGGCGCGGCCGTGGCGGCTCACGCAGGCGGCCATCCTCGCGATGGTCGGGCTCGTCGTGTGCGCGCTGCTGTGGTCGTTCGTCGGCCGCGCCGACGTGATCGTGACCGCGCAGGGCGCGCTCGCGCCGGAGTCCGAGGTGCGCCGCATCTACGCGCCGGTCGACGGCGAGCTCGTGGACATCTATATCGCCGAAGGCCAGCCGGTCGAGAAGAACGACGTGATCGGCCGGATCAACGCGCGCGGCGCGATCGAGGCCGCGACCAACGCGCTCGACGCGCGGCTCAAGCTCGACGACGCGGAGCGCGAGTGGAAGCAGTTCCCGGACAAGAAACAGCTGATGGAGCGCAAGGCCGACGCGCTGAAGCAGCAGATCGAGGTCGAGGAGCACATCCACCAGAACCGCATCGCCGAGGGCACCAGCAAGCTCGCGCAATCGCAGCGCGCGCAGGTCGACGAAGCGCGCAGCAATATCGACAACGCGCGCCACGCGCTCGATCTCGCGAAGGACGAACAGGACAAGTACGCGCGCCTGTTCGCGCTGCCGGGCGGCGGCGGCGTGTCGCAGAGCCAGGTTGAGCAGAAGCGCAGCGCGTACCTGCAGGCCCAGGACAGCTACCGCGTCGCGCAGGCGCGGCTCACGCAGCTCGAGGCGCAGCAGAGCCACGAGTTCGCGCAGGCGAAGGCGCAGCTCGAAGGCAGCGGCGGGACGCTGGCGGGGCTGCGCATCCAGTACGACGCGACCGTGCGCGACATCGCGAACACCGAGGAGAAGCTGCGCCTGCAGGTGCAGACGGCGCGCCTCGCCGCCGATGCCGCCGCGCGCATCCGCTTCGAGAACATCGACAAGGACAATTTCCTGCTGGTGCTGGCGCCCGTTTCCGGCGTGATCACCGACGTGACCACGACGCAGCCCGGCGACAAGATCCTCGCCAACACGCCGCTCGGCAGCATCGCGCCGTCCGACGCGCGGCCGGTGGTGAAGGTCGCGATCGCGGAGCAGGACCGCGCCTTCCTGCGAGAAGGCCTGGCCGTGAAACTCAAGTTCAATGCGTTTCCGTATCAGCGCTACGGCGTGGTGGACGGCACGCTCGAATACATTTCGCCGGCCACCAAGCCGCAGGCGCAGACGAAGGAACCCGTCTACGAAGGCCGCGTGGCGCTGGCGCGCGACGCCTACGTGATCGCCGGCACGAAGTACCCGCTGCGCTACGGGATGACGGCCACGGCGGAAATCGTGGTGCGCGAGCGCCGGCTGATCGGGTTCGCGCTGGACCCGTTCCGGCAGATCGCTGGCTGATGGACCTAAGGGGAACGACATGACGGCAATCGTGCGTATCGACGACGAGGTGATCGGCACCGATGATTTCATCCGCGTGCTGAAGCTCACCGGGCAGTTCGAGGGCCTCGTCGAACAGCAGGTTCGCGACCGCCTGACGGTGAACGCGGCGAAGAAGATGGGCATGCAGGTCACGCCCGAGGAGATCCAGGAGCGCGCCGACCAGTTCCGCCGCGTGCGCGGCCTGCACCGCGCCGCGGACATGAACCGCTACCTGGACGTGTTCGGCATCAGCCTCGACGAGTTCGAGCGGTTCATCACCGACACGCTGTACCAGGAGAAAACGCTCGACACGGTGTGCAGCGACGCGGCCGTCGAAGCGTACTTCAAGCTCAATTCGCCGAAGTTCGACAGCATCGAGGTCAGCCACATCGTGCTGGATTCGGAAGGCAAGGCGCGCGAGATGATGGCGATCCTGGAGGACGACCCGGACAGCTTCGGCGACATGGCGCGCGAGCATTCGATCGCCGACACGAGCCAGCGCGGCGGGGTGATCGGCAAGGTGCTGCGCGGCTCGCTGAAGACGGATATCGAGGCCAAGGTGTTCAACGCGCATGTGGGCGACCTGCTCGGGCCGTTCGCGGCGCCCGACGGCTCGTTCTTCGAGATCTTCTCGGTCACCGCGAAACATCCGGCCGCGCTCGACGCCGACGTCGCGTCGGAAGTGCGCCGCCTGCTCCGCGAGGAATGGCTCGCCGAGCGTGCGCAGGAACACATCATCGAAGCACGCTGATCACGGAGAACCGCACCGATGGACGCCCAAGCCCCCGCTCCGGCCAGCACCCCGTCGCTCGCGGCGTTTCTCGCGTCGGTGGAGCCGCTGTCGCTGTTCTCGCGCGACGAACTCGATCGGATGGCCGCGCATGCGCAGGCGCGCACCTACGCGTTCGGCGACACCGTCTGCAACCGCGGCGAGGCGGCCGAGGGCCTGTACGTGCTGCGATCGGGGGCCGTGCGCCTGATCGCCGACGAGCGCGGCAAGGAAACCAGCGTCGGCGTGCGCAAGGAGCGCGAGGTGTTCGGCGAGATGGCGATGCTGCGCGACTGCCGGCACGAGGTGTCGGTGCGCGCGTCGACCAAGACCGAGGTGCTGTGCATCCCGCGCAGCGCGATCGAGCCGATCCTGCGCGACAATCCCGCCGCGCAGTCGTTCGTGACGAGCTACGTCGCGATCAGCTCGGCCGGCGGTTTCGTCACGCGCCTGTTCGACCTGCGCGGCAAGCTGACGCGTGCCGAGCTGGAGGAATACGTGTCGAGCGTCGGCGTGAAGCGCGTCGCGGCCGGCAAGGAGATCGTCCGGCAGGGGCCCGGCGGCGACCTGCGGCTGTACGTCGTGCGCCAGGGCGAGGTGAGCGTGTCGTGCCACGAGGACGGCAACGACTATCCGCTCGCGACGCTCGGCGCCGGCGAGATCTTCGGCGAGCGCGCGTGCCTGCTGCGGCAGGAGCAGGCGGCGACCGTCACCGCCGTCACCGATACGCGCCTGCTCGTCATCCCGGAAAAAACCGTGCACGTGATGCTCGAGCGCAACCCGAAATTGCGCGAGGTGCTCGAGGAGCGCATCCGTTTCGTCGACCACGAACTGCAGCGGCAGAAGAAGCTCGCCGAACGGCGCCGCCGCCCGCTGCAGATCGATATCGGCGCCGACGCCGCGTTCGGCGAGCGCATGATCAAGCGTTTCGTGCTGGTCGAGCAGGCGGAGGAGATGGATTGCGGGGCGGCATGCCTCGCGATGATCTGCCGTCACTACGGCATCGCGATGACGCTCGGCAAGCTGCGCGATCTGGCGAACGTGACGACGCAGGGCGCGACGCTCGACAGTCTCGCGCGCACCGGCGAGGCGGTCGGCTTCGCGACGCGCGGCGTGCAGTGCACGTACGAGGCGCTGCTCGGGTTCGACCTGCCGTTCATCGTGCACTGGGAGGGGTATCACTACGTCGTCGTGTACGGCGTGTCGAAGTCGTGGGTGCGGATCGCCGATCCGGCGCTCGGCTTCAGGAAGCTGAGCGTCGAGGCGTTCGAGCGCGGCTGGAGCGGCACCTGCCTGCTGTTCACCGCGAACGCGCAGGCGGCGCCGCAGGCCGAGTCGCGTTCGCCGTGGGTGCGCTTCATCGGCTATCTGCGCCCTTACCGGAAGATCCTCGCGCATCTGTTCCTGGCGACCTTCGTGATCCAGGTGCTGGGCGTCATCCCGCCGCTCATCATCCAGAGCGTGCTGGACGGGGTGATCGTGCACCAGAACGTCAGCCTGCTGCACCTGCTGATTGCCGGGCTCGTGATTTCGCACGTGTTCACTCAGCTGATGACCACGATCCGCGCGCATCTGTCCAACTTCATGGTGCGCAGTCTCGACTTCGCGATGATGTCGCAGTTCTACAAACATACGATGTCGCTGCCGTATTCGTTCTTCGCGCGCCGCAAGAGCGGGGACGTGTTCGCGCGCTTCCAGGAAAACCAGACGATCCGCGCGTTCCTGACGGAGTCCACCGTCACCACCGTGCTCAATCTTCTGATGATCTTCATCTACTTCACGATCATGTTCCTCTACAACGTGAAGATGACGCTGGTGCTGATCGCCTTCGTGATCCCGATCATGGCGCTCACCGCGCTCGCGACGCCGAAGCTGAAAGGCTATGCGCGCGAGGTGTTCGCCGCGTCCACCGATGCGAAGTCGCTGCTGATGGAGACCCTCGGCGGCGTCGAGACCGTGAAGGGCATGGGCATCGAGCGGTCGGTGCGGCTGAAGTGGGAGCGCAAGTATGCGAAGGCGCTCGACGTCCAGTACCGCGCGCAGGCATTCCATATCGTGGTGGCGCTGGGCAGCCAGCTGCTGAATGCGGCGACCACCATCGTGATCCTGTGGGTCGGCGCGAATCTCGTGCTCGCGCATGAACTCAGCATCGGGCAACTGATCGCCTTCAATGCGTTCATGGGCAGCGTGCTGGCGCCGCTGATGGGGCTCGTCGGCATGTGGAGCCTGATGAACGACGCGGCGGTGGCGATGGAGCGCCTCGGCGACGTCCTCGACATCGAGCCCGAGCAGCAGCCGTCCGAACTCGCGTCGCGCGTGCTGCTGCCCGACCTGCAGGGCGACATCAGCTTCGACGGCGTGTATTTCCGCTATGGCGGCAACGAAACGCCTTACGTGCTCGAGAACATCAACTGCACGATCAAGCGCGGCGAGATGGTGGCGATCGTCGGGCGCAGCGGCTCGGGGAAAACCACGCTGGCGAAGCTGCTGGTGGGCTTTTATGCGCCCACCGACGGGAAGATCGTGGTCGACGGCTACGACATGAGCGCGATCGACAAGGCCTATTTCCGTGCGCAGATCGGCTACGTGATGCAGTCCAACCTGGTGTTTTCCGGATCGATCGCCGAGAACATCGCCTGCGGCGACGCGAGCCCCGACTGGCGCCGCATGGAGGAGGTGGCCCGGATGGCCGATGCGCATGCATTCATCAGCAAATTGCCGCTCGGCTACGAGCAGGTGGTGGGCGAGCGCGGCGTGGGCCTGTCGGGCGGCCAGATCCAGCGGCTGTGCATCGCACGCGCGCTGTATCACGACCCGCGCCTGCTCGTGTTCGACGAGGCGACCTCGTCGCTCGACACGCAGTCGGAGAGCAACATCCTCGCGAACATGCACGAGATCCTGCAAGGGCGCACGGCGGTGATCATCGCGCACCGGCTCAGCACCATCATGCGTGCCGACAAGATCCTCGTCCTGTACGAAGGCGCGATCGTCGAACAGGGCTCGCACGACGAACTGGTGGCCCTCAAGGGCATGTATTACCAGCTCGTGCAGAAACAGCTGGGCACGACATGAAACTCTTCGACCCGCACGGATTCGGCAACTCCGCTGTCTCGTATGGCGGCCTGCTCGAGAAGATCGAGATCCTGCGCTCGATGCTGCGCTGGGCGCCCAGGCTCGAGCGCGCCGACATCGAGAAACTGCTCAATCAGGCGAACGTGCTGCGCGACGAAGTCATGCAGATGTCGCGCAAGGAACGCTTCGTCGAGGCGGCCGTGGCCGCGCCGGACACGCCCGACACAGCCGCCGACGCGCCTGAAGCGGTCGCGCCTGCGGCACGCCGGCGCCGGCAGGCGCTGATCGAGCGCAGCTTCATCTTCGAGGGGATCTTCGGCGACAATCCGAAGCTGCTCGCCGCGCTCGAAATTGCCGAAAAGGCCGCGCCGACCGATCTGCCCGTGCTGATCGACGGCGAGAGCGGGACCGGCAAGGAACTGATGGCGAAGGTCATCCACGCGAACGGCGCGCGCGCCGACCGGCCCTACATCTCGGTGAACTGCGGCGCGATTCCCGACAACCTGCTCGAATCCGAGCTGTTCGGGCATCGGCGCGGCGCGTTCACGGGCGCGTCGAACGATCGCAAGGGCAAGTTCGAGAGCGCGCACACCGGCACGATCTTCCTCGACGAGATCGGCGAATTGCCGCTGTCGGGCCAGGTCAAGCTGCTGCGCGTGCTGGAATCGCACGAGATCCAGCGGGTCGGCTCGGACGAGCCGATCACCGTCGATACGCGCATCGTCGCCGCCACCAACAAGAATCTGCGGAAGCTGAGCGAGCAGGGGCTCTTTCGCGAGGACCTGTTCTACCGCCTGAGCGTCATTCATCTGACGTTGCCGGCGCTGCGCGAGCGTCGCGACGAAATTCCGCTGCTGCTCGCGTACTTCGGCGACGAGGCGGCGGGGGCGCTCAAGCGCAGGCCGATCAAGACGACGCCGAAGCTGCGCGACTTCCTGCTCGCCTACGCGTATCCGGGCAACATCCGCGAATTGCGCAACCTCGTCTACCGTCTGTCGTGCCTGGCCGGCGAGGTCGCGGATATCGAGCACCTGCCCGAGGACATCCGCCCGAAAGCCGCGTCGAGCCTCATGCGTGCGACCGAAGACGCTGCGCCGGGCAGGCCGATGTCGCTCAGCGACGCGAAGCGCGCCGCCAGCGACGAGGCGGAGCGCGCGTTTCTCGAACGCGGGCTGCAGGAGACGGGCGGCACCGTCGCCGAACTGGCGCGCCGTTGCGAGATGAACCGGTCGCACCTGCAGATGCTGCTCAAGAAGCACGGCATCCGTTCGAAAGCGTTCCGTCATCCGGACGGCGCGACGCCCGACAAGGAGGCGTAAGCGTCGCGCTTGGTCTCCTGGTCGATCGGCGTCGATCAGAGCCGCACGGCGGGATTGGCGAGCGTGCGGTCGGACGCATCGGGGTCGTCCGCGCGGATCACGATGGCGGTGACGTTGTCCCGCCCGCCGTTGAGCAATGCGAGGTCGACGAGCAGGTCCGTCGCGCGCGCGCAATCGCCGCACGCGAGGGCGGCCGAGATGTCGGCTTCGTCCAGCTCGTTGCTCAGGCCATCGCTGCACAGCAGGAACATGTCGCCGTCGCACACGTCGATGCGCCGTTCGTCGAGATGCAGCCGCTCGGACGCGCCGACGGCGCGCGTGATCAGGTGCAATGCCGGATGATGGCGCGCCTGCTGCGCGCTCAGGTGGCCCTGCGCCTGCAGTTGCGCGACGTGGCTGTGATCGCGCGTGAGCTGCGTCAGGTGCGCGTCGCGGTACAGGTAGATCCGGCTGTCTCCGGCCCAGACCCAGCCGCATTGACGGCCGCTCGCGAGCAGCACCGCCACCGTGCTGCCGATCATGCGCACGCCGCGCTGGGCGGCCGATTCGCGCAGGCGTGCGTTGACTTCATCGAGCGCGGTGCGCGCGGCCTCGATGAAGTCCGCCAGCGTGTCCGGGGCCGCCAGCTGTTCCAGCGCCTGCACGATCGTCCGGCTCGCGAGATCGCCGGCCGAATGGCCGCCCATGCCGTCCGCAACGGCCCACAGGCCACGGTGCGGCAACGCGAGGCAGTCGTCTTCGTTGATCTCGCGAACGCGGCCCACGTCAGTGCGCGAAGCCGACGTCCATTGCAGTTCTGCGCTCACGGCGCGCCATTCCTTTCATTCGCGTGAACAGGCGCTAGACGAGCCGGTTCCGGCCGTCCGCGCCAACCCCGACCACGATGTTCGCGCCGGGCGCCGAGTTGGTGACGTCGATGTTCTGGATCTGGTTGAGCACCTGGTTCGCATAGAACGTGTTGTACGTCTGATAGAGGTTGACGACGGGCCCGAACGCCGGAGCCGGGGGCGCGTAGGGCTGGATCCAGCCGAATACCCACGGCGCGCCTGCGCCGCGGATGAACGACATCGTCTTGCGATCGATGTCGTGCTGCATGTGAAGGTCGGTAATCGCGAGCGAGGTCATGATGAGTCTCCGTATGGGGGGCTGGCCGACGGACCGGTACCCGATACGTGCAAACCTCGTGCCATGCGTGACGCCACCCGCGTGCGTTGCCCGGGCGCGTGCGTCGATCCGGTGAGCGCCGCGCGCGGCAAGGCATGGCGCGATCGACCCGCGCTGCTTGCATGCTAGTGCGTCGCGGCCGTGTCCTGCAATGGTTGTGCGCAAGCCAACAGTTGCGCCCATGAACGTAGCCGCGAAACCGACAGGTGCGCCGGCAGACGCGGACGGCTGTCCGGCGCGTCACCTGGTGCCGTCGCACCAACACACGCCCCGTCGAATGGTTGGCCGCGCGCCGACAGCGCGACGCGCGGCTCGTCGGGCAGGTCCCGTCACGCCTTGCGCGACGGGCGCCGGATGATTGGCACGCTTGATGCAGGTTAGTTGGCAACCGGCTGACCCTTCGGCAACACGGGCGGCCGCCAACCTGCAGACGGAGCCAGTCATGAAACTCGACCTTCAACCAGTGAACCGCGCCGTGTTCCACACGGCGGCTGGCGCTGCGGAAGCGATCGAGCATGCGGCTGCGCTGCCCGCCGGCGACGCGGCACTGCCGCTCGGCGCGCACCTGGTGTCCGATCGCGCGGGCTACAGCCACCACGGCATCTATGTCGGCGACGGGCGTGTCGTCCACTACGCGGGGCTGTGCGCGTCGCTGCATCGCGGCCCGATCGAGGAAGTCACGCTCGAACGCTTCGCCGCCGGTCACGCGGTGCGCATCGTGCCGCATCCGTACGCGATGTATGCGGGGCGCACCGCGGTGCTGCGTGCGCGTTCCCGCCTCGGCGAAAACCACTACCGCCTGCTGACGAACAACTGCGAGCACTTCTGCACGTGGTGCGTGGAAGGCACCGGCCACAGCGAGCAGGTTCGCACGTGCGTCATGCATCCGCGCACGGCACTGCGGTTCGCGCTGTCCATCTGCCGTGCGCTGATCGCGGCGCGGCGGGCAGGCGGACGGTGTGTCGCGGTTGCGTGAGCGACGTCTCGAAGCATTCGACATGGCCATCAGGGAGGCTCAAATGAACGGAACCGGATCATCACTGCGCAAGCAGGTCGACAAGTGGCTCGCCCCGAGCACGTTCGTGCCCGCGCGCGTCGTGCGTTTCAGCCGCATGCCTGCGCAACGGCGCCGCTTCGTCTGCGTCGAGGCCGCGCATCCGGCCGGCACCATCGCGATCTTCTTCTTTCGTCACGACGACGGCTCGTGGTGCGTGTTCCCGCCGGCCGATCGGCGGCCCGTGATGACGGCTCGCGCGGCCTGACCGTGCGCGCCGGGTCGAGCGGTGCGCCCTTCAACGCAACAGCGTCGGACGCGGCCGGGATGCCACCGCCTCGACCGCCGGCATGCGCGTCGACGCAGCGCCGTGCGTGTCGGTGTGCAGATACGGGAAAGCCTGCGGCGCGAGCATCGTCTGATGCGCGCGGACCATCGCGCCGCCCGTGATGGCGGCCATCGCCTGCCGGTCGAGGTCGACGCTTTCGGGAAGATCGTTGATGACGAGCACGCCCATGGTTCGCTCCGCGAGATCGGATGGGAGGAGGGCAGCCGCGCAGCATCGTGCGATGCGCCGGCGCACCGGGAATCTGTTCAGTATAGGTTTCGCGGCACGGCCGCGCACTGGAAGCGGATCTGCCCGACATCTAGCTCCGGCACCGATTGCACAGGGCGTGACCGCAGACTAGTATGATTTGTTAGACATCCTGTCAGAAGGCTGGCGGCCGGTGCGGCGCGCAGTCGAATTCGTCTGACGATGACGTGGCGGCGCCGTGAGGTTCCGAAGCGGGTCGGCAAGCTGAAGCTGAGTAGACGGCATACGAATGATGAGCTTTACGCAGCTGATTCAGACATTCCAGAGCGGGGCGCTGTCGCAGGACGCGTTCTTCTCGGAGATCGACCGGGTGCTGGCGACCGACCAGGTCGATTGCGCGCAACTGCGCGAAGTGCTCGACCAGACGCAAACCACGCAGCCGCTGTCCGACGAGATCTATGCGGAAGTGCTGAGACGCATCGAACGGCGCCGCGACAAGACGGCATCGGCCGGCGATGCCACCCGGGTCCAGGAGGGCCCGCTTCATGCGGGGGCGAGTCCGGGCCCGTCGAGCGGCGCGATGTTCGTCGACAGCGAGCGCGTGAAAGGCATCGGCGATACGCTGAACGGGCGCTTCGTGCTGGAGGAGTGCCTCGGTGTCGGCGGGATGGGCACCGTGTACAAGGCGCTCGACCTCCGCAAGCTGGAGGCGTCGGATCGCAAGCCGCACATCGCGATCAAGGTGCTCAACGTGCAGTTTCGCGGCCAGCCGACGTCGCTGATCGCGCTTCAGCGCGAAGCCCGCAAGGCGCAGACGCTCGCCCATCGCAACATCGTCACCGTCTACGACTTCGATCGCGACGGCCCGCTCGTCTACCTCACGATGGAGTATCTGTCGGGCAAGCCGCTCAGCAAGGTGCTGCGTGCGCCGGGCTTCACGGGCATGCCGCTCGATGCGGCATTGCCGATCATCGCCGGCATGGGCCAGGCGCTCGCGTATGCGCATGAGCGCGGCTTCGTCCACTGCGATTTCAAGCCCGCCAATGTGTTCCTCACCGACAGGGGCGAAGTGAAGGTGATCGACTTCGGGATCGCTCGCGCCTTCCAGCGGCGCGACGAGGATCCCGACGTGACCGTGTTCGACCCGGCGAGCCTCGGCGGCATCACGCCTGCCTACGCGAGCCCGGAGATGTTCGAGCATCGCGAACCGGATCCGCGCGACGACGTCTACGCGCTCGCCTGCGTCACCTACGAATTGCTGACCGGGCACCATCCGTTCGATCGGCGCTCGGCCACGCAGGCGCGTCACGACCACTTGCGGCCCGAGCGCCCGCCCGGTCTCGATCGCGCGCAATGGCGAACCTTGAGCGCCGCGTTGTCGTTCGACCGCGCGACGCGCACGCCGAGCATCAACCTGTTCCTGGAGGGCATGGGCGTGCTCGAGCGCCGTACGCCGGCATCGGGCGTACGCGTCGGGGCAGCCGTGGGCGCTTGCGTGCTGGCAGCGATCGCCGTGCTCTGGTACGGCTACCAGGCGCTGTCGCGCAGCGGCGAAAAGCGCCCCGCAGCGGACGCGCTCGCGCAGGCGCCTGCAGGCGGAGGGGATGCCGCGAAGTTGGGCGTCGCAGCCGGCAGCGCACCCGCGGCCACCACGAACGCCGCGTCTGCTGCCGCCAGCGAGCCGGCGCCGCCGCCGGCCATCTCGCTGCCGTCCGTGATGGCGGCGCTCGCGCGCGTCCCTTGTTCGGCGCTGGATGCGTCGGTGCAGGATCACGTGCTCCAGGTGCGCGGTTACGTGGAATCCGGTGTCGGCATCGAGCGGTTGCGCGCTGCGCTCGGCGGCATGCCGGGCGGGCAGACGGCGAATCTCGATGTGCGCCCGGTCGATGCCCACAATTGCGAGGTCGTGAGCGCGCTCGCCCCGTACTGGCGATCGAATCGGGCGTCGCCACACACCGCATCGATCCGCACGCGGCCGCCTGATGCGCCGCTCGCGGAAGGCAACCCGCTGGTCATCGACATCACGACACCCGGTTACGACTCGTACGTGAACGTCGATTACTACGTGCTGAACGGGAGTGTCGTGCATCTCGTGCCAAGCAGCCACGCACGCGACAACCAGGCGCCGCCGAATTACGCCGCCACGATCGGCAGCATGGGCGACTGGGTGATCGGCAAGCCGTTCGGCACCGAGATGATCGTGCTCCTCACCACGCCGGCGCCGCTGTTCGACGGGCTTCGCCCGCCCTCCGAGCCGCGCGCCGCCTATCTCGCGGCCGTCGATCGGCAATTGAAACTGTTCGAGGCCAAGTACGGCGCGGGCCACATTGCCGCCGATTTCGTGCAGATCACGACGCATGCCGGCGGCAAATGATCGAGCGGATTCGTCACCGTCAGCGGCCCAGCGCTTCCGCCGCCTTGCGAATGGCCTTGCGGATGCGGGGAAACGTGCCGCACCGGCATCCGATGTTCTTCATCGCCTCGTCGATCTGGCGGTCGTCGGGGCGCGGGCAGCGCATGAGCAGGGCCGTGGCGGCGACCAGCTGTGCGCTCTGGCAATAGCCGCATTGCACGACGTCGACGGCAATCCACGCGTCCTTCAATGCCCGCGCTTCAGGGCTGTCGAGCCCTTCGACGGTCGTGATGCGCGCGCCGTCCAGCGTACCGACCGGAATCTGGCAGGCCGGCACGGCCTGATCGTTCAGCAGCACCATGCATGCGCCGCAGATCCCGACGCCGCAGCCGAACTTCGTGCCGGTCAGCTTCCGTTCGCACCGAATCACCCAGAGCAGCGGGGTGTCGGGCTCGGCATCGAGATGAGCGGCCTCCCCGTTGATACGGACTGACACCATCGGTCGTCTCCTTGCTGGGGCAGGGGCGGCTTGACGAGCGGCAGCGTGCGATGGCGCACGCCCGTGAGCGCATACAGCGCATTCGCCACAGCCGCTGCAATCGGCGGCGTGCCCGCTTCGCCGACGCCGCGCGGCTCGGTCCCGCCCGCCACGATCTGCGTGACGATCTCGGGACACGTTGCCATGTTGACCAGCGGGTAGTCGTCGAAATAATGCTGCGCGACTTGCCCGTTCTCGATCGTGATCGCCTGTTCGAGCGCGGCCGACAACCCGAAGAGGATCCCGCTTTCCATCTGCTGCTCGACGAGGTTCGGATTCACGGCCAGCCCGCAGTCGATCACGCAGACCACGCGCGTCACGCGAAAGCCGTCGCCTTCCTGCCGGAGTTCGGCGACCTGCGCGACCACGCTGCCGAACGATTCGTGCATCGCCATGCCGCGCGCGCGACGCGCGCCGGTCTCGTCGCGCCATGCCAGCGGCGCACGCCAGCCGGACAGCGCGACGAGCTCCCGCAACACGGCCGCATGGCGCTGGTGCGCCGGCTGCTTCAGCATGTCGAGGCGAAACTGGATCGGGTCTTTCCGTGCCAGCGCCGCCATCTCGTCGATGAAGCTCTCGACGAAAAATGCCTGATGCGAGTGCCCCACCGAGCGCCAGAAGCCGACGGGCACCGGGAGCGCCACCGTATGGTGCTGGACGAGAACGTTCTCGCATTCGTAGGGCTGGTCGAATGCACCTTCCGCAGTGGTGGCGTCGGGCAGCAGCTTTGCGGCGATGGCGGGCGTGCCGAAGGTGCGTGGCATCGCCTGCGCGCTGATCGACTGGCTCGCCGACAGGCCTTTCCATGCAACCAGCCGGCCGCCCGAATCGAGCGCGCCGCTGTATCTCGCCACACAGGCGGGGCGGTAGAAGTCGTGCGTCATGTCCTGCGGGCGCGACCAGATCGTCTGCACGGGCCGCCCCTTCGCATGGCGTGCGATGGCGGCGGCCTGCGCGATGAAGTCGACCTCGAGCCGCCGGCCGAATGCGCCGCCGATCAATTGCTGATTCACGACCACCTTGTCTTCGCCCAGCCCCAGCAGCGCCGCGACCGCCTTGCGCGCCAGCATCGGAACCTGCGTGCCGACCCAGACCGTCGCCGCGTCGTCGTCGACCCGCACCGTGCAATTCATGGGTTCCATCGCGCCATGGGCCAGATAAGGCGCTTCGTACTGCGCGACGAACGGCTTCGCGCGGCTCAGCACGGCATCGGCGTCGCCGGCGGCATAGAAGACGTGGCGGCCCGCGTCGCCGTCGAGCGCGCGCGTCAACGCCGCGCGGACATCCGCGGTATTCACGCCGGCAGCCGGGCCGTGGTCCCATCTGATCGACAGCTGGCACAACGTCCGCATCGCGATGAACGGGTTGTCCGCAATGACGGCAACGCCTCCGGTTCCGCCGTGGTACGGCTCGATCGTGAAGATGCCGGTCACGCCTTTCAGGCTGGCGACCCTGGACTTGTCGAAATCCAGCGCCTGTCCGCCGAGCGTCGGACACATCGTGACGCTCGCGTAGAGGAGTGTGTCCGGAAGCGCATCGATGCCGAAACGCGCGCTGCCGTCGAGCTTCGAGCGCGCCTCGATGCGACCCAGCCGTTTCCCGACGAGCGTGAACGCCTTCGGGTCCTTGAGCTCGACATGCGTCGGGCGCGGCACGTCCCGCGCGAGCCGGACGAGTTCGCCATACGTCGCGGAGCGTCCCGAACGATGCAGCACCCGGCCGGCTTTCGTCTCGCATTCCACGGCGGGAACGCTCCAGAGCTTCGCCGCAGCGCCGCGCAACATGACACGGGCCGTCGCGCCTGCCTCGCGCATGGGCCCCCACAGATCGACCATGCTCGTCGATCCCCCCGTCACCATCGAGCCCACATAGCGCGCGGCGCGGCGCGCCAGCGCCTCCATGCCGCGAGCGAGCAGGCTGTCGTCGTCGGGACGAAACGGAAGGCCGTCGGCGAGGTTTTCGCGGTCCTTGTAGATCGCGTCGAGCGGGGACATGACGACGCGAACCCGGGACCAATCCGCGTCGAGCTCCTCCGCCAGCAGCATGGCCGCGCCGGTATGCACGCCCTGGCCCATCTCGGATTTGCTCATGACGATCGTCACGTCATTAGACGAACTGATCATCACCCAGCCGTTCAACGGCACACCGGCGCGCGACGTCTCCAGCGCCGCGGGCATGGCCAGCCGGTCGTCGGGGCGCCACCATGCCCAGCCGATCACCAGCGTGCCCGCCGCGCCCGCACTGCCCAACAGGAAGGTTCTGCGCTTCAACATGATGTGGCTCGCCGCGATGTGTCGATCGAGTATTCAATGTTTCAAACACAATCCGAATCTTCATTTCTTCTGCAATCACCTATATTAGTCACTGATCCCCGCGACCGAGAACCTGAATGTGATGCCCGTTTGAAACACGTACTGAAAACGCGGCCTGCTGCGACCGGTTGGATATGCCGGGCCGACAGGCAGCGAAGCGCATCGTGCCGCCCGCTTCGAACGCACCACCTACCGGAGGTCGTTGATGCTTGTCGATGAGGTTCACGCGTTGCTGCTCGAGCTGTCGGTTCCGTGGCAACAAGCGTTCAAGCGTCACGGTCTCGATCTGTCCGATTCGGGCACGCCCGAGGAGACGGCGAATCGACTGAGCCGGCCGCTGCCGATCGATTGGGACGATCCCCGCATTCACGATCTCTGCCCGAGCACCGAGCGGGCGATCGAGCCCGGCGACCCCGCGCGCAGCCTGATCTATCACATGCTTGCACTGTCCGAGTGCCCGTCGCCGGACGGTGGCGTGCGCCTCGAAGCGATCGATTTGCTGGAGAACTACATCGATTCGCTGGCGCCGCTGCCGCCCGACTGGCAGACGCTGGACGTCGCGGTGCTTGCTTACCAGTACCGGCCGGCGCGCCGTACCGGACATCAGCAGCATGCGGACCTCGTGTTCTCGCGGCTCGGCATTGCGCGCAACGGCGACGTCGACGCGCACTATGACGGGCAGACCCGCAGCTTCGTGCCGCACGTCCAGGACGGGATCGAGCACGTCCGCGCGATGCCGGCACGCTACGGCGCGTTCCTCGTCCGCCCGGTCATCGGCCCCGATACGCTTGCACTGATCGAAGGCAAGCAATCGGGCGACGATCGGCGCACCTTCATCGAGCCCGTGCGCAAGCTGTTTCCCGACGAGTGCGTGCCCGGCCTCCGGCTGACGTTGAAATATGGCCACCGTCATGTGGGCGAGAAGCTGAAGCGGGCCGTCGCGGCCCGCTGGGGCGTGCGGCCGTCGCCCGCGGGCGATCCGGACAGCGCACCGTATGCGGTCTGCTGCCAGGATCCCGACGCGGCAACGCCTGCCGGCCCGGACGCACCGGCAGTCACACTGAAGCGCTCCGGCGCAGCCGCGCTGCTGATACCGATCGCGCGGCCGATGATCGAGCCCGTGACGCCCGCCAACTACGGCGTGCGCGGCTTTCGCGTGCCGGCTCGATGGCGACTGGTGCCGCTCGCCAACCGGCGCTTCACGACGATGAGAATCATCACGAACTTGTGGAAGCTGGCGCTGGCCGCCATCGACGAGGTGCGGCATCGATACTTCCCGCATTTCGCGCCCGGATGGCTGCGATTTCCCGAACCGCGCAATGCGCCCGAATTCATCAACATCCGCCACAAGGTGCACGAGAACGGCACCTGCACGGATATGCGCGCGCATCCCGTCGACCGAAGGGACTTTCTCGGGGAAGTCGGCAAAGGCGGCTATCGCGCGCAGTTGTTTCTGGATCACTGCACCGAAGGGGTCGTGACGATCCGTGTCGACGAGCTCGCGCAACACGCCGTGCTGCCGGCCTATTCGGTCGTCGCCGCGCCGGACTTCTATCCGTACGCCGACCAGGCGGAACTGCAGCGCTGGTTCACGGATCGGCAGATCGATCCGAAGTCGCAGTTCCGCAGCGGCTCGCCGATATCGCTCAGCGCCGAGCGTCTCGCGGCCAATCCCGGGCACGTCGATCCGTTCAGGAATACGCAGGCGTTTTCGCCGAACGACCGGACGATCGCCGCCGCGTTCAGCCGGGCGGCACGCGCAACACGCCGGCAGGACAGGGAAGTGCATACGCCGCGCATGACGTCGTTTCTGTCGGACGCGTCTTCGAGTGTGTTCGCACCCGGCTGGGACGTCACCTATGCGGGCGACCGGCGGGGCATCTTCCTCGCCACCTTCGGGTTGGGCAGCCCGTTTGCCGAAGACATCAAGCTCTGCGCGGCCTCCAACAGCTTCTGGCCCGCCGTGAGCCCGGATGCGTCGAGAACCTTCAATCGGTCCGACGCGCCGACCGCCATCCCCATGCTCGACCATGAACTTGGCTTGCATCCGTGTCATCCGCTGGTCACGCGCGGCGACGAGTCGAATACGCGGCGCGGATGGGACGGCGAATACGGCCCGTACCTGACGCCCGACGGCCGCGTGGACTACGCGGACATCGAACGCGCGGACTACGTCGCAAACGCGCTGCACGGCGAGATGCTGTACGGCGCATTCGAGCATGTCGATTCCGCCGAGCTGATTCGGCGGATCAGCGCGCTGCGCCATGCCGTCGCCGCATGCGACGACGGGCAAACGCCTTCGCATACGAGACTGTGGCTGGTATCCGCACGGGTGCTTCGCGAAGCCGGCAATGCGCGGTGCTATCGCTTTCTGTTTGTCCTTCCTGCCGATGACGATGCGGCGCCGGAGCAGCACGCGCCGGGACGGTTGCGCGTGCGCTACGGGCAGGCGATCCGTTGCGATGCGACCGAGGCGCGGACGGTCGGGCACGTGCTGCGCTGCGCACCGGGGCCTGACGCGCTCGGGCTTTACTGAGTGATTGCGGTGCGATGAACGCATGTGACGTGCTCGTCGTGGGCGACGGGCCTGCCGGATGTGCCGCGGCGATCGCTGCGGCGAGCGCGGGCGCTAACGTGTGGATGCTGGGTCGCGGGCGTTCGCGCGCGGCGCCGGAATGCGTGTCCGGCGCCGCGCTCGCGCTGCTCGATCGACTGGCGCCGGGGCTGGCGCGGCAATCGGATACCTGGCTCGACAGCCACGCGGATGCGCAGCGGGGACGTGCGGTCATACGCAGCCGCCTGGACGACGGCTTGCGCGCCGAAGCGCTGGCTGCGGGCGTTCGCTATTCGCGCGCGCCCGCTGACGGATTTGTCTCGCGCGTCGATCATGGAACGGTCGTCGGCATCGCGCACGGCGACGGCGATGTCGGCGCACGCGTCGTGATCGACGCGACCGGCATCAACGGATGGCTGCGGCGCGCGATCGGGCTCGACGTGGCAACCGACTCTTCGCCGTTCTGGCTTCGCCGCGGCTACGCGCGCACGCACGGGGCGCGCATCGGCACGCACTGGAACATCGCGCGTGATGGCTGGCTATGGTTGAGAGCAACGTCCACGTTTCAGATCTGGACGTCGCTTTCGACGCTGCGCGATGGCGATATCGCGTGGCCGGTGAACACCGCGCCAGTCGGGCCGGTGTGGCGCGAGTGCCGGCGCTGGCGGCACCTGAGCCAGGCTGCGGGGCCGGGCTATGTCGTGTGCGGCGATGCGGCGGGCTATCTCGATCCCGCGACAGGAGACGGGTTGCGTTTTGCCATCGCTTCCGGCCTGCGCGCGGGCGCGATGGCCGTCGAGGTCATGCGTCATCCCGATCGGGCGAGCGTGCTGGCAGCGCTGTACTGCGACTGGGTGACACGAAGCTACGAGCGCAACCGAGCCGTGCTGGCACGGAGTTACGCGGATGCGGGGCTGGATATTGGGTGGCGCGACCCGGTGCGTCGATCGGATTGCCGTTCAGCGGTTCATGCGCCATGAATGCCGGGAGAAAGCGCTGGCTTCGTTTTTATCGATGCAAGGAAGCCCGCCAAGCGAGAACGGCTTGGCGGGCTTCAAACGTCGCGAGGGCAAACTTACAGGCCCAGCTTCGCAATCACCTGGCCGCCGAGGTTGTTGATCGTGTTGGTCACGCTGGTGAGATCCTGATGCGTCGATGCATCGACCTGCGTCACCGGGGCCGTGATGGTGTTGGGGCTCGCGAACGAGAAGCCGCCGCCGGTCGCGATATTGTTGATGCCCATGTTCTGGAACACGCTACCGCCGCTGACGGAAGCCATTTCCTTGCGGCTGAGTTCGTGGGTGCGGGACAGGTCGTTGATCATCAGTGCGGACATGGTAAATCTCCTTGAGTTTGCTGCGGTTTGGAAAAGAGCACGTTTCGTTGCGCTCGCAGATACAAACGCATAGGGCGTGCCAGCATCGTCCCGGGCGCGCAGAGGAGCACCTAACCTCATGAAAACAAAGGTGATTCAAACTGGCTGAGGCCATTTCACGCGGCCCGCCGAGCAAGCTTGAAGAATCACGATGTCTGGTTTTCCCAAACAATTTCCGTGGCGGCTGTTTTCTCTCGCCCGACAGGAAGGACGGCGTAGCGCTCGCGATGCAGGCGAACGCCTGCGCGATGGTGCGCCGACGAGCGGTCGCAACCAGAATTGACGCAAAGATCGGGAAGCCGTGACGCCATCGACGTCGACGAAGTTGAGCGGATTCGCGTGCAGGGGCGGGGAGGGGCTAAATGCGCCTCAGGATCTGGCCGGCCGCTGATCGGGGCGGCCTGCGCAAATGACGGATCACCAGCAAGTTGCCCGGCGATGCCGGCTTCGTTTTTATCGATGCAAGAAAGCCCGCCAAGCGGGAACGGCCTGGCGGGCTTCAAGCGCCGCGAGGGCGCACTCGCGGCGGTCTGGAGAACTTCACTACAACGTTATCGACTACGGCTGCCACTGCCTGGAAGCAGGGTGAAACTTACAGGCCCATCTTCGCGACAACGAGGCCGCCAAGGTTGTTGAGCGAGTTGGTCACGCTGGTGAGATCCAGGTGCGTCGAGGCATCGACCTGCGTCACCGGGGCCGTGATGGTGTTGGGGCTCGCGAACGAGAAGCCGCCGCCGGTCGCGATATTGTTGATGCCCATGTTCTGGAACACGCTACCGCCGCTGACCGAAGCCATTTCCTTGCGGCTGAGTTCGTGGGCGCGGGACAGGTCGTTGATCATCAGTGCGGACATGATAAATCTCCTTGGGTTTGCTGCGGTTTGGAAGAGAGCACTTTTCGTTGCGCTCGCAGATACAAACGCATAGGACGTGCCAGTCTCGGCTCATGCACGCAGGTTTTTCCTAACCCAATGAAAGAAAAGACAATTTTTATGATCGCCGTCATTTCACATGGCCGGCCGGGCAAACTTGAAGAATCACGGTGTCTGGTTCTCCCAAACGATTTCCGCAGCACCTGTTTTCTCTCGCCCAACATGAAACGAGGCGTGGCGTTTGCGATGCGCGTCGAGAACCTCCATGGGTAGCGGCCTCGGCCGCTTATGTCGCGAAGGCATGCAGCCGGCGCGCGACCTGTCCGGCCCGGCGCTTGTGCTGGCGGCACCGTTCCTATAATTGACGATACAGCGACCGCCGGATGCAGCAGATGCCTTTTCCGTCCGGGACCGGCGGCGCTGCTTCATTCAACCTTTGCGCGAGGCAGATCATGCAACGCAGCGACACGGTCCTGAAGCAGGTGATGGCGGCCTTTGAACACGAATCTCACCTGAAGTTACACAATCATCCCATTCACATGAGTCTTGACGGCAACGCGTTGACCGTGTCGGGCGAGGTGCCGGACATCGCATCGAAGAAGCGCCTGCTTTCGCTGACCCACGCACATAGCGGCGGGGTGCCGCTTGTCGACCGGCTCCTTGTGGCGGCCCATCCGCCGATGGGCGATGGCGAACTGCGCACGCGCATTTGCGAGCGGCTCGCGCAGGCGGTCGATTTTCGCAACTGCGTGATTTGCGCACGCGTCAAAGGGCAGCTCGAGGTGCTGCGCGGCACCATGGATCAGGCCGGCAACGAGGGCAGCGGCGCGATCGAGGTGACGGTCGAAAATGGTGTCGTGACGCTGACAGGGCAGGTGATCAGCCTGTCTCACCGGTGCCTGGCAGGCGTGCTTGCGTGGTGGGCAGGCAGCTGCCGCGACGTGGTGAACCTGCTGGAGCTGGTGCCCGCCGAAGCCGACGGCGACGAGGAGATTTCCGAAGTAATGCATCTCGTGCTGGAAACGGACCCCCGCGTGCGAGCCGACCAGATCACCGTCAGCGTGAAGAATCACCAGATCACCCTGGCGGGCTGGGTCGCGACGGAGGCGGAAAGGCTGATGGCCGAACAGGACGCGTGGTGCCTGGATGCGATCGAAGGGGTCGTGAACCGTATCGAAGTGAGTGCGCCACGCGCTTAACCAAGCAACTGGGCCGGAGCCAGCCGACGGTCAGCACCTGGCTCGGCCACCTGCGGGAATACCCGCACGATCCGCTCTTCACCCGAACACCCGGCGGCATGGCGCCGACACCGCAAGCCGGCGCGCTGGTCGGCCATGCCGGGAAATTCTCGAATCCCTTCTCGCCTGCGCACCTGTAACCGGACCTGCCGGGCGTCCGCTTTGATGAAAAACATCCATCAAGCGGTGTTTTTCGATGCTTTGCGTCGCCATTCGATGCGGTTGAGATTTTTTTAGTCGCATCGAGACGATATGATTTCTCCAGCCCCAACATCGTCAGCCACTCCATGAAGCGCGCCAGCATCGCTGCGACGAGCCCCGCAAGCACGAGAGAGTTGTATGCCGGACACGCCAATCGTCATCGTTGAACACGCCCGCAGGCGAACCGCTCAAGTCCGGTCCGGCGACGTCCCCGCCGCTTTGCAGGATGGTCCCAAGTGGGTGTGCCGGATCGTCCCGGATCACGCGCGGAGGGCCTGCGAACGGCACGGATCGGCTGCAAGCGCGGCTGGCATGCTCGGTCGACTGAAGCCTGCGAACGTCGTGTTGACGGACCCTGTCACAAGCGCCGCCGGCTGGCTGGCGCGCTCCGCCACCGACGAGGCCGGTCGGTGTCGCGCCTATGCGCATCTGGGCGCGGACCGGATCCTCGAGATGGTCGGAATGCCGGGCGTCGGCCCGTGGCTCGACGAGCACGACACCTGGTGGCCCGGCGCGTACGAGCTGCCGCTGCTCGAGCAGTTGTCCGCGAACGAGTCGCCTCTGCGCAACCTGCTTGGCGCGACTGCGCCCGCCCATCTGTTGATGAGCCTGACCGAAGTCGACGGCACCGCACTCGTGACCGAATCGGACGATGGCATCGAGCGCCCGTTCCGTATTCCTGCCGGTGTGGATACGATCCATTTCGCACCCGTATGCATCTGCGGGCCAGTAGCGCAATGGCGCGAAACGCTCGTCACCGCGTTCGACCGCGTCCGGCATCTGGTCGGGCTCAGATCGGCCCGACCTTTCTATCTTTGACGCAAGCACCCGTTCTCCGGCAGGCCACGCCATGACCGACGCACTCGATACCTTCGACCGCAAGATCCTGAATATCGTCCAGCGCGATTGCACCGCGACTGCGGACGCCATTGCCGAACGGATCGGTCTGTCCACATCGGCCGTGCAAAAGCGGCTGAAGCGCATGCGCACCGAAAAGATCATTTCGGCGGAAATCGCGGTGGTCGATCGCGCGGCGGTCGGCAGGCCGATGACGTTCATTGCGGCAATCGAGATCGAACGCGAAAACTACGAGACGGTCGCCAGATTCCGCGAGTGGTCGAAGGCGCATGACGAAATCCAGCAGATCTACTACGTGACCGGCTCCGTCGACCTGATCGCGATCATCACCGCACACGACGTCGAGGCGTACGACCGGCTGTCCGCACGCATCATGCAGAGCAACCCGATGATCCGCCGGATCAACACGAACGTCGTGCTGAGCGCGGTCAAGGTCGGGCTGTTCGTGCCGGTCGACAAGGACGGCGACGACGAACCGCCGGCCACCTGACGTGCTTGCTTCGCGCGGGAACGGGCGATCCGCCCGTCCCGCATGACAAACCGCAACGGGTGACTCCTTGAATCGGGCGAAAAGCCTAATTTGAAAATCGATTCGCATGACTAACCTGTGTCACGTAGTCAATGAACAGGAGATGATCGAGATGGAACTCAAACTGGCACTGGTCGGTTTCGGCGGAGTCAATCAGGCACTGGTCGAACTGCTCAAAAAGAAGCGTGCGATGCTGGGTGCGGCGGGACTCGACGTATCGGTGACGATGGTCGCCGACCTGCGGCTCGGGATCGCGACGAATCCTCGCGGTATCGCGCTGGACGTCCTCGACGAAACCGCTCGGCGGGGCGTCGATGCCGAAGCGCTGCGTCGCGATCCCGGCACGCGGGTGTCGCCGGACGTCGGCCTCGGTGCGGTGCTGAAGGCCATCGCATCGGACCACGTGGATGTCGTCATCGAGGCGACCTTCACTGATCCGAACACCGGTGAGCCTGCGCTGTCGCATTGCCGTACCGCGCTCGAGTGCGGCAAGCACGTGATCACGACCAACAAGGGGCCGATCGCGCTCGCGCAGCCGGCACTGGCGCGGATCGCCACGCAATCGGGTGCCTGTGTGATGTACGAGGGCACGGTGATGAGCGGCACGCCGGTGCTGCGGCAGCTCGCGACGACGCTGCGCGGCTGCGACATCAACGGCTTCGCCGGCATCCTGAACGGCACGTCGAATTTCGTGCTCGGTGAGGTCGAGGCCGGCGCGAGCTTCGATGCGGCGATCCGGGATGCGCAGCAGCGCGGCTACGCGGAGGCGAACCCGGCGGCCGACGTCAACGGTTCGGACGTACAGCTGAAGGTCGTCATTCTGGCGAACGCGCTGTGGAATGCCGGCCTCAAGCGCGGCGACGTAACGTGCCGCGGCATCGTGGAATTGACTGAGCGCGACGTGCGCGCAGCGGTGGCGGAGCGCATGTCCTGGCGGTTGATCGGATCTGCCGTCCGCCATCCGGACGGCACCGTCACCGCGAGCGTCGAACCGCGCAAGCTGCCGGCCGGCCATCCATTGCTTGCCGCGAGCGGCGTGACGAACGCGATCACGTTCGACACCGACGTGCTCGGCAGCGTGACGATCAGCGGACCCGGCGCGGGGCGCGAGGAAACGGCGTTTGCGATCCTCTCCGACCTGATCGAACTGGCGGACAGGATTCGCGCAGCCTCGCACGAGGTGGCGGCATGAGCGCGCGCGATGCGGTGATGACCGACTGCACGGGAGCCGGCGTAGCCGATGTCCGGTCGCCGTATGACGGCTCGATCGTCGGCCAGGTCCGTCTGTCGCGGGCCGATGCGGCGCCGGCCCTCGTCGAGCGCGCGCTCGACGGCGCGCGTGCGGCCGCAATCATGCCACGCAGCCAGCGAGCCGACATCCTGTTTCGCGCAGCCGCGAGCGTGGAGGCACACGCGGAGACATTTGCACGCACGATCGCGCTCGAAGCGGGCAAGCCGCTGCGGCAGGCCCGCAAGGAAGTCGCGCGCTGCGTGAACACGCTGCGCCTGTCGGGCGAGGAAGCGAAACGACTCAACGGCGAGACGATCCCGTTCGACGGGTATCCCGGCTCGGAGAATCGCAGCGGCTACTACACGCTGGAACCGCTGGGCGTGATTCTCGCGATCACGCCCTTCAACGACCCGCTGAACCTCGTCGCACACAAGCTCGGTCCGGCGATCGCGACCGGCAACGCTGCCATCCTGAAGCCCTCGTTGCTCGCGCCTCTGTCCGCACAGGCGCTCGTCGAGGCCCTGTGGGAAGCCGGTGCGCCGCGTGACGCGCTGCAGATCGTGCACGGCGGCGCGGAGATCGCGTCCGCGCTGGTGCGCGACCGGCGGATCCGGATGGTGACCTTTACCGGCGGCCCGCAGACCGGCGAAGCCATCACGCGCGATGCGGGACTCAAGAAGATCGCGATGGACCTGGGCGGAAATGCGCCGGTGATCGTCATGGCCGACTGCGACCTGAAGGATGCCGCCGAATCGTGCGTGTCGGGCGCGTTCTGGGCGGCGGGACAAAACTGCATCGGTACGCAACGGATCTTCGTCGCCGAGGCCGCGTACGAGCCGTTCATCCGGTATTTCGTCGAGCTGACCGGCAGGATGGTCGTCGGCGATCCGCTGGACGATGCGACCGACGTGGGGCCGATGATCGACGAGGAACAGGCGATCCGCATCGAACGCTGGGTCGACGATGCAGTCTCGGGCGGTGCGACAGTGCTGACCGGCCATCGGCGACGCGGGGCGCTGTATGAACCGACGGTGCTCGCGGATGTGCCGCACGACGCGCGGGTATGGACCGACGAGGTATTCGCGCCGGTCGTGACGATCGAGAAATTCACCGACCTGCAGCAGGCGCTCGACGCGGCCAACGCGTCGGAGAGCTGCCTGCATGCAGGCGTGTTCACCAACCGCCTGGAGGCGGCGCTCGGCGCGGCCGAGCGCCTGCAGGCGGGCGGCGTGATGATCAACGATTCGTCCGATTACCGCTTCGACGGCATGCCGTTCGGTGGATTCAAGCATGGGTCGCTGGGCCGCGAAGGCGTTCGGTTCGCGATGACGGAAATGACGCAGCCGAAGGTGGTCTGCTTCAGGCGCAACCGGCGGCTGTCGAGCTGATGCGCAAGCGCCGGCACCTGGCGGGCCGGCGCGGCGCGAACCGGAGCGGTGTGTGAAACGTATCGAAGAAGGAGTCGAGGATGCCAGCAGCAATTCCTGCATGCAAGCCGGCGGCAGACGCGCTGGTGGTCGAGGATATTCACAAGTCGTTCGGCGGTGTCGAGGTGCTGAAGGGCATCTCGCTGACCGCGAAGAATCACGAGGTTGTGTCGATCCTCGGCAGCAGCGGGTCGGGCAAGAGTACGTTCCTCAGGTGCATCAACTTGCTGGAAATGCCCGACCGCGGCCGGATCTGCGTGAACGGCGAAACGCTTGCGCTGAAGCCGGCGGGCCGCGACGGCGCGCTCGTCGCGGCCGATGCTCGGCAGGTGATGCGCGTGCGCCGCAAGCTCGCGATGGTGTTCCAGCAGTTCAATCTCTGGGCGCACATGACCGTGCTGCAGAACGTGATGTTCGTGCCGGTGCGCGTGCTCGGCGTGCCGAAGCGCGACGCCCGCGACAAGGCGATCGCGATGCTCGAACGGGTCGGCCTCGCCGGCAAGTGCGACCACTATCCGAACCAGCTGTCGGGCGGCCAGCAGCAGCGCGTCGCGATTGCTCGTGCACTCGCGACCGACCCCGACGTGATGCTGTTCGACGAGCCGACGTCCGCGCTCGATCCCGAGCTCGTCGGCGAAGTGCTGAAAGTGATGCGCTCGCTGGCCGACGAGGGACGCACGATGCTCGTCGTCACGCACGAGATGGGGTTTGCACGCGAAGTCGCGAACCGCGTCGTGTTCGTCCACCAGGGACGAATCGAGGAAGACGGCAGCCCCGATGAGGTGTTCGCGAGCCAGAAATCGCCGCGTTTCCAGAAGTTTCTGTCCAGCATCATCTGATGCGGATTCAATATCAACCGGAGGGGAAACCATGAAGAAGCTGCTTCAGTCGCTGTGCGTGGGCGCGGCGCTGCTCGGATCGGTCGCGCATGCCGAGCAGGTCGTGCGGATCGGCACGCTCGCCGATTACGCGCCGTTCGAATACAAGGATGCATCCGGCAAGCTGCAGGGCATGGAGATCGATATCGGCAAGAAGATGTGCGACACGTTGAAGGTCAAGTGTCAGTGGGTGACGATGGATTTCGACGCGTTGATTCCAGCACTCAAGGCAAAGCAGATCGATGCGGTACTCGCGCAAATGTCGAAGACGCCGGAGCGCGAGCAGTCGGTGGACTTCACGCGCATTTTCACGACGGCGCCCGTGCAGCTCGTCGCGAAGCAGGGCTCGGGCATCACGGACAATGCCGCCACGCTGCGCGGCAGGACGATCGGCGTTCAGACGGCCTCGACGCATGAATCCTATCTGCGCCGCCGCCTGCCGGCGAGCAAGTCGGGAATCAACGTGAAGGTCTACCAGACGCTCGACGAGGCTTGGCTCGATCTCGAGGCCGGGCGCGTCGATGCGGTGTTTGCCGACAACACGGTCGCGTACGACTGGCTGACGAAGGCCGGCAGGCGGGAAGGCTTCGACTTCGTCGGCAAGCCGATCGCCGATGCGGAGATCTTCGGCGACGGCACGGCGATCGCGGTACGCAAGGGCGACGCGCCGCTGAAGGCGCTGTTCGACAAGGGCATCGCGCAGGTGCAGGCGGATGGCACGTTCGCCGCAGCCAACAAGCGCTATTTCCCATTCAGCATCGCGCCGCAATAACCGCGCATCGGGACCGCGCGGTCGCCGGACGGCGGCCTGCGCGATCCGGGCTCACAAGGAGCGATATCACGATGGACATCCTGGTGAACTACGCCGCGCAGATCGCGGCTGGCGCGCTCGTCACGCTGGAGCTTGCAGTCGCCGCGCTGTGCGTCGGCATGCTGCTCGGCATCGCCGGCGCATCGGCAAAACTGTCGAGCCTGGGGTGGCTCAGACATGCGACCTATGCGCTGACCAATTTCCTGCGCGGCATTCCCGAGTTCCTGATCCTGTTGATCTGCTACTTCGGGCTGTCGCATCTGCTCAACGCGCAATTCGATGGCGCCATTGTCATCAGCCCGTTTTCCGCCGGCGTGATCGCGCTCGCCGTGGTGTTCGGCGCCTACTCGTCGGAGATGTTCCGCGGCGCGTTCATCGCGGTGCCGGCCGGACAGATCGAGGCCGCGCGCGCGTACGGGCTGACACGCCTGCAGACACTGTGGCACGTGCGCCTGCCGCAGGCGTGGCGCATCTGCCTGCCGAGCCTGAACAACATGTGGCAGAACTTGCTGAAGGACACGTCGCTGGTGTCGATCGTCGGGCTCGAGGACATGTTGCGCAAGGCCAACATCGCCGCGCAGTTCACCAAGCAGCCATTCGTCTTCTACGTGACGGTCGGCATCGTCTATTTCGGCTTTCTCGCCGCATCGAATCCCGTGTTCGCGTGGCTCGAGCGCATCGCGGGCCGCGGCTACGCAAAACGCACCTGAGGAGGGCCTTGTGATCAACGACTTTCTTTCCCTCATCGCGCAGTCCGGCCCTGACGTCGCGCGCGGCATATGGATCACGCTCGAGCTGCTGGTGCTGTCATGCACGCTTGCGTTCGCGCTCGCGGTGCCGCTGGCTGTCGCGCGCACGTCGGCGTGCCGGTGGCTGTCGACACCGAGCCGCCTGTTCATGTCGGTGTTTCGCGGCACGCCGCTGCTGGTGCAGATTTTCGTGCTGTATTACGGGCTCGCGCAGTTCTCGATCGTGCGTGCGTCGCCTCTGTGGCTGCTGGTCGGCGGATCGTTCTCGTGTGCGTTGTGCGCGCTGACGCTCAACCTCGCGGCGTACATGGCGGAAGACATCCGGGGCGGGATCGCCGGCGTCCCCGCCGGCGAGAAGGAAGCCGCGCTCGCGTTCGGGATGAGCCGCTTCATGCTGACCTGGTTCGTGATCGTCCCGCGCGCGATCGGCATCGTCGCACCGACGCTCGGCAACGAGATCGTGCTGCAGCTGAAGTCGACCGCGCTGGCCAGCACGATCACCGTGCTCGACCTGACCGGTGTCGCGCGGCGCATCTCCATCGAAACCTATACGACCGACGCGCTGATGCTGGCCGGCATCGTGTACGTCGCTATCACGGCTGTGCTTTCGACCGTGCTCAAACGCGTCGAAGGTCTGCTGAATCGCCATCTGGGCAGCGTGCGTGCCTGACCGGCACCGCATGAACGCGACACAACGAACGATCCGAGGACGACATGGGATACAAGCTTGAAACGCTGGCTCTGGCTGCGGACCGCGACGTGACCGACGAGAAGTCGGTCGCGCCGGCGATTCACTATTCGGCGGTGTTCAAGGCAGCCGGCAGCGAGGAATTCGCGGAGATGTCGAGCGTGCCGCAGCATCCGCGCAACTACACCCGCTACGGCAATCCGGTTCACGAGCGCGTAAAGGCAATCATGGCGGAGCTCGAGGGCACCGAGACCGCGCTCGTCACGGCATCCGGAATGGGCGCGATCGCCACCGCGATCCTCAGTGTCGTGAAGGCCGGCGATCACGTCGTCGGCCAGACGCGTCATTACATGAGCACCACGAAAATGCTCGACGACATGCTGCGCCGGTTCGGCGTCGAGGTGACGTTCGTCGACCAGACCGACGCGGCTGCGTTCGATCGGGCGATTCGGCCGAACACGCGGCTGATCGTGCTCGAGTCGCCGGTCAATCCGCTGCTGCTCGTGACCGACATCGCCGCGGTGACCGAAATCGCAAGCGCCCGCGGCATCCTGACACTCGCGGACAACACGTTCGCGTCGCCGGTCAACCAGCAGCCGCACCGGCTCGGTGTCGACATCGTCGTGCACAGCGCCACCAAGTATCTGGGCGGCCATCACGACCTGACCGGCGGCGTGATCTGCACGAGCCGCGTGCTCGCCGAGCAGATCTGGCATACGCACATTACGCTCGGGGCGGTGCTGTCGCCGATGGACGCGTGGTTGCTGCTGCGCGGGCTGCGCACGCTGCCGATGCGCGTCGAGCGGATCAACGCGAATGCTCAGGCGCTCGCCGAATTCCTCGAAGCGCACGCGAAGGTCGAGCGCGTGTTCTATCCGGGCCTGCGCAGCCATCCGCAGCATGGGCTCGCATGCCGGCAGATGCGCGGTTTCGGCGGTGTGGTGGCGTTCGGCGTGCGGGGAGGGTACGGCGAAGCGCAGCGCTTTGTCGAGGCGCTGCGCGTGCCGTTGAATGCAGGCAATCTCGGCGGCGTCGATTCGCTCGCGATCCATACGGCATCCATGTGGGCGGGCACGATGTCGGCAGAGCAAATGCGTGCTGCCGACATTCCGCTCAATTTCATCCGCTATTCGGTCGGCATCGAGCACATCGACGACCTGAAAAGCGATATCGCGCAAGCATTGGCGCAGATCTGACACGGACCGGCGCGCACGCTCGATCGACGCCCCACGCGCGTCGCGCCGGCCTTTGAATCGATTCGAGCGCGAGATGCGCGGATTGCAACGACGGAGCACGGACTATGCATGACATCACAGTACTCGACGGCGGCATGGGGCGCGAATTGGCGCGGATGGGGGCGCCGTTCAGACAGCCGGAATGGTCGGCGCTCGCGCTGATGGAAGCGCCGCATTACGTCAGTCTCGCGCACGACGCGTTTGCCGCTGCAGGCGCCGACGTGCTCACCGCGAACAGCTATGCGGTCGTGCCGTTCCATATCGGCGAGGAGCGATTTCGTTGCGACGGCGTCGCGCTCGCGGCACTTGCCGGGCAACTCGCGCGGCAAGCGGCGGACCGCGCAGCGCGGCCCGTGCGCGTCGCAGGATCGCTTCCGCCGACGGGCGGATCGTACCGGCCCGACCTGTTCGACGCGGCGCGCGCCGATGCAATTTTGGCGATGCTCGTCGATGGGCTCGATCCGTACGTCGACCTGTGGCTGGCCGAGACACAGAGCCTGACCGACGAGATCCACGCAGTCCGGCGCGCGCTCGGTGCGAATCCGAAGCCGCTCTGGGTCTCGTTCACGCTGCGCGACGACGTCGACGCAGGAGCCACGCCGGTACTGCGATCGGGACAGACGCTTGACGAAGCGATCGACGCCGCCGTGTCCGCGCGCGCGACCGCGCTGCTGTTCAACTGCAGCCAGCCGGAAGCGATGGGGGCGGCGATCGAGACGGCGCAGCGCACGCTCGCGCGAACGGGAACGTCGCTATCAATCGGCGCATATGCGAACGCATTTCCGCCTCAGCGCGCCGATGCGCGTGCGAACGAGGAACTTCACGGTTTGCGCGCCGACATCGATCCGCCCGGTTATGCAAGATGGGCGGAGCAGTGGCTTGCGCTGGGCGCGCGGATCGTCGGCGGATGTTGCGGAATCGGCCCCGGCCACATCGCGGCAGTGCGCGACGCGGTCGATGCACGCGGCGCCGGGCACACCGGGTTCGGTCAATGAAGATCGACGGCCTGGACCAGAAGATAATCGACGCATTGTGTGCCGATGCGCGAATTCCGCTCGCGGTGCTGGCCGACAGGATCGGTTTGTCCAGGCAGGCGGTCCGGAACCGGATCGACCGGCTCGAAGCGCTGAACATCATTGCAGGCTACACGGTGCGGCTCGCAGTGCCCGACGATGTCGCGCCGGTGCGCGCCGTGATGCTCGTTTATCGCAAGGACCGGATGCGCGGCGCGGACGTGCTTGCCGCACTCGAGCGGATCGCCGAGGTGCGCGATTGCGCGGTCCTCAGCGGCGAGGTCGATTTGCTGGTGCAGATAGAGGCATCCACGCACGAGCGCATCAGCGACATCTGGGCGACGATCAGTGCGATGGACGGTGTGCAAAACATGACGACCAGCTTCGTGCTCGATTCGATCGTCCACAAGCGTTGACTGAAATTCCCGAAAGAGCCGGGATATGAGCAAGAAGGCAACCGCTTTCTGCGCCGAAAAATGGCCCGCGTTCTGAAGAGCACCTTTCCGCTGCTGGCCGCTGAAGCAGTTTCGGTGCTGCGCAGGGTTGCCCGTCAACAAGTGGTCTTTTGGGTTGTCGACAGATGGTCGGCGGGGCGGAGTAATGCCGCAACGACCCTGTCGACCGTTGGCGCCATGTGCGCGTCGATCCGGCGCATGTGCGGACAGGTCGAGCGCGGGGGCGCGATAGCGGTCGATTGCGCCGATCGAATCCGGCGGGTCGCAGTCGGATGGCCGGCCGTGGATTGTTTGCGTCATCGGTACGAGTGCCGACATTTCCGTCGAACGACTCACCGGGCCGAGAGTGTGACCGCAATCTCCATGGCCGGCGTTTCGGGCCGGAGGCCGCCCCCAATCGCGCGTCGGCTTAGTCGTTACCCTTTTCGAGCACTTGCCGTGTCAGCGTGACCGACGGAATCGTCGGCTTGAGCAACCCGCGGCGCGCTCGGCTGCTCAGCCACTTCCAGCCAGCCGCGAGCAGCAGTGCGACCAGCGGGATCGATGCGATCGTCCACGTACCGTTCGGGTAATCGAATGCCATCAGCACCAGCACGCCGAGCAGGAACAGCAGCGTGAGCCACGAAGTCACGGGCGCGCCCGGCATCCTGAACGGCACGTCGTCCACCTCGCCGCGCCTGACCGCGGCGCGGAACTTCATCTGGCACACGACGATGAAGCCCCATGTGCTGATGATGCCGAGCGACGCGATGTTCAGGACGATCTCGAACACGCTTGACGGTACGAAATAGTTGAGCAGTACGCCGACCACATAGATCGCGACCGTCACCAGAATGCCCGCATACGGCACGGATTGCGCGCTCATTCGCCCGAGGAACGCAGGGGCCGATCCGCCCATCGACAGCGAACGCAACACGCGCCCGGTCGAATACAGGCCGGAGTTGAGGCTCGACAACGCCGCCGTCAGCACCACCAGGTTCATCACCGAGCCGATGCCCGGCACGCCGAGCGCGCCGAAGAACGTGACGAACGGGCTCTGGCCCGCCTTGTACGCGCTCCAAGGCAGCAGGCAGACCAGCAGGACGACCGACGCGACGTAGAAGATCGCGATGCGCCAGATCACGTTGTTGATCGCGCGCGGCAGCACCTTGCGCGCATCCTTGCATTCGCCGGCGGCCGTGCCCACCAGTTCGACGCCCGCGAACGCGAACACCACGCCCTGCACCAGCACCAGCGCCGGCATCAGTCCGTGCGGAAAGAACCCGCCGTTGTCGGTGATCAGATGCATGCCGGTGTCGTGGCCGGCGACCTGCACGCCCGTGCCGAGAAGCGCGGAGCCGATCGCGAGAAACAATACGATCGCGGCGACCTTGATCAGCGCGAACCAGAACTCCATCTCGGCGAACCACTTCACGCCGATCAGGTTCATCGTCGCGACGATGCAGAGCGCGACGAGCGCGAAAACCCATTGCGGCACGCCCGCGAACGGCGCCCAGTAATGCATGTAGAGCGCGACGGCGGTGATGTCGACGATGCCCGTCATCGCCCAGTTCAGGAAGTACATCCAGCCTGCGACGAACGAAGCCTTTTCGCCGAGGAATTCGCGCGCATACGACACGAAGCTGCCGCTGCTGGGGCGATGCATCACGAGTTCGCCGAGCGCGCGAAGGATCAGGAACGAGAACGCGCCGCATACCAGATAGACGATCGCGAGCGACGGTCCGGCGGCCTGCAGACGGCCGCCCGCGCCGAGGAACAGACCGGTGCCGATGGCCCCGCCGATCGCGATCATCTGCACCTGTCGATTGCCGAGGGTCTTGTGATAGCCGGCCTCGTGCGATTCGAGCCAGCTGCGTTTGTCGGTTTCGCCCGTTGTCGACGATTCGGGAAGCGATGCCATGATGGCGTCCTCGTGCTCTGATGTGATTGCGTTCATCCCGATCGCGAGACGATCGGGAACCCCTCGTACCGGAGAAGGAGGGCGCGAAATCCGGCCCGCCCATCCTGCTTGCGATTCGCCGATGCTGGCGAACGGCACGGTATGTCGCGAACGTATTCGTCCGTAATTCCCGTCACAAACGGAATGCAAATTTGGACTGAACCTGTTCGAATCCGTGCATATGGGCCGCGGCGAGGGCGCCGCAAAGCGCGTCGGCCTGCAAGGCGCGTGCGACCCCGTATATCGTGCGTGCGCGACTGTCGTTTCGATTTCTTGTTCCCACTCCGGGGCGATGAACAGGGGCCGGCGTACGTTCAATACGCCTGCGCTCGACTCCCCGGGGCGAACCGGTTAGTTAATTTGGTGCGCCGACGCGCACTGCGAGGGCAACGGCTGTCGCCGATGCCGGCCCATGCACCGGAATGAGGAATACGGGTTGCCGGAATTGCCATCTCGTGCCGGTACCGCAAGCGTTTCATGGCGATGGCCCGGTTTTTGCTGGAGTTGCACCGGCCGCGCAACGGTTGCGCGCTGCCCGACGACATACCAGACAAGGAAGATTCACCGTGAGCCCGACGACTCGACCGTTCCCCCGACGCACCTGGCTGGCTGCGCTGATCGCAGCCCCCGTGATGGCGCTGTTCGCCGCTGCGCCGGCGCATGCCGACGCGCTCGACACCATCGCGAAAAGCGGCGCGCTACGCGTTGCGGTACCCGAAGACTATCCGCCGTTCGGCTCGGTCGGCACGGACATGCAGCCGCAGGGCTACGACATCGACATGGCCGAGCTGCTCGCCAAATCGCTCGGCGTGAAGCTGAAGCTGGTGCCCGTGAACAGTGCGAACCGGATTCCGTACCTGACGACCAACAAGGTCGACATGGTGATCTCGTCGCTCGGCAAGACGCCCGAGCGCGAGAAGGTCATCGACTTCTCGAGCGCGTACGCGCCGTATTTCCAGGGCGTGTTCGGGCCGGCGGACGTGAAGGTGGCCGCGCCCGCCGACCTGACCGGCAAGACGGTCGGCGCCACGCGCGGCGCGCTGGAAGAGATCGCGCTGTCGCAGCTTGCGCCGAATGCGACGATCAAGCGCTTCGAGGACAACAACGCGACGATCCAGGCGTTCCTGTCGGGGCAAGTGCAGCTGATCGCCGCCGGCAACATCGTCGCGGCGGCGATTCTGGCGAAGAATCCGCCGCGCCGGCCCGAGGTCAAGTTCGTGATCAAGAATTCGCCGTGCTTCGTCGGCGTCAACAAGAACGAACCGCGCCTGCTCGCGAAGATCGACGATGCGATCGCCCATGCGAAGCAGGACGGCACGCTGGGCGCGATGTCGCGGAAATGGCTCGGCCAGCCGCTGCCGGCCGGCCTGTGATGGATCGTCGTGCCGCCTGATACATCGCCGCAGCCGGCGCCGCCGGCGCGGCGGGTGTCGTTGTCCGAACCCGAACTGACTCAATCGTCATGAGCTACCAGCTTCAATTCGGCGAGCTCGCCGAATACGCCGGCGTGTTCGCGAGCGGCGCGGCGATCACGCTCGCGCTGACCGCGGTCGCGACCGTGCTCGGCGTGGCGCTCGGCGTGCTCGGCGCGGCCGCGTACAGCGCCGATGCGCGCGCGGCCGTGCAATTTCGCCCGCTGATCGGCGCGTACGTCGAGGCGATTCGCAATACGCCGTTCGTTGTCCAGCTGTTCTTCATCTTCTTCGGCTTGCCCGCGCTCGGCGTGCACATCGACGAATACACGGCCGCGATTCTCGCGATGACGCTCAATCTCGGCGCGTACTCGGTCGAGATCGTGCGCGCGGGCGTCGCCGCCGTGCCGAAAGGGCATCTGGAGGCGGCAGCCGCGCTTGCGATGTCGCGCGCGCAGATGCTGCGCCACGTCGTGCTGCCGCAAGCGCTCGCCAAGGTGTTTCCCGCGCTCTCGAGCCAGATCGTGATCACGATGCTCGGTTCGGCGGTGGTGTCGCAGATCTCGGTGGCCGATCTGACCTATGCGGCCGGCTACATTCAGTCGCGCAACTTCCGTGCGTTCGAGACGTATTTCGTCATCACGCTCGCGTATCTGGCGATGGCGCTGCTGCTGCGTGGCGCGCTCGGATCGATGGGGCGCCGCCTGTTCTCCCGTCGCGTGCGAGGTGCGCGATGACCGATTTCACGTTCGGGCAGATTCTCGCCAACCTGCTGCTGGCCGCGCGCTGGACGATCGTGCTGTCGATCGTATCGTTCCTGTCCGGCGGCCTCGTCGGCCTGGGGCTGCTCGTGATGCGCGTGTCGGGTTCGACGGTGCTGCGCGGCAGTGCGAAGCTGTACATCGAGGTTTTCCAGGGCACCCCGTTGCTGATGCAACTGTTCATCGTGTTCTTCGGCCTGCCGCTCGTCGGGCTCGACGTGCCGCCGTGGGTCGCGGCCACGGCAGGGCTCACGTTCTTCACCAGTGCGTATCTCGCCGAAATCTGGCGCGGCTGCGTCGAGGCGGTGCCGAAAGGGCAGTGGGAGGCGTCGGCGAGCCTGGCCATGAGCTATATCGAGCAGTTGCGTCACGTGATCCTCCCGCAGGCCGCGCGCATCGCGATCGCGCCGACGGTTGGCTTCGGCGTGCAGGCCGTGAAAGATACGGCGCTGGTGTCGATCATCGGCTTCACCGAGCTGACGAAGGTCGGCATCGCGATCTCGAACGCGACGTTCCGGCCGTTCGTCGTGTACGGGCTCGTCGCGCTGATCTATTTCGCGCTCTGTTATCCGCTTACCCGTTATGCGCGCACGTTGCAAAGGAGATGGCATGCCGCTCGTTGAAACCCGTGGTCTCGAAAAGAACTTCGGCACCCATCATGTGCTCAAGGGGATCGATTTCTCCGTCGAGCGCGGGCAGGTCGTCTCGATCATCGGCCGCAGCGGCTCGGGCAAGAGCACGTTGCTGCGCACGCTCAACGGGCTCGAGAGCATCGACGCGGGCACGATCTCGATCGACGGCGCGCGCGTCGATGCGCGGCACGCGGACCTGCGTGCGCTGCGGCTCAAGGTCGGGATGGTGTTCCAGCAATACAACCTGTTTCCGCACCTGAGCGCCGGACAGAACGTGATGCTCGCACAGTCGGTCGTGAAGAAGGCGCATCGCGAGCAGGCGCGCGCGATCGCGGAATTGATGCTCGAGCGCGTCGGCCTCGGCGACAAGTTCGACGCGTTTCCGGAACAGCTGTCGGGCGGCCAGCAACAGCGCGTCGCGATCGCGCGGGCGCTCGCGATGAAGCCGAGCGTGCTGCTGTGCGACGAGATCACGTCCGCGCTCGATCCCGAGCTCGTCGGCGAGGTACTGGGCGTCGTCGAGCAACTCGCGCGCGAGGACATGACGCTGATCATGGTCACGCACGAGATGAACTTCGCGCGTGCGGTCAGCGACAGGATCGTGTTCATGCACCAGGGCAGGGTGTGGGAGACGGGGACGGCCGAAGAGATCTTCGAGCGGCCGCAGACGGTGGAGCTGACGCGGTTTCTGGGCAGCGTCCGGAACAGGGAGACTGCCGAGCGCTGACGCTGCCGTCGATCTGGATCGGTTCGGCCAGGCATGTGCGTCGTGTGTGCGGCTGGTAGACCTTCGGCGGGCGTTGCCGGCGCGGAATCCATAGCCCGGCGTCCGTCATCAACCGCCGCACCGTCTCCTTGGCCAGGCGAATTCCGTGGCACTCCCACAGCTTCTCGCAGGCCAGCGTCGGGCCAAAATCGGCGTAACGGTCGCGGATGATCGAGAGCGCCCGGTCGGCCGTTCCTGCATCCAAACGACGATTACCCGGCTTCGAACGATGCCCCGACACCAAACCAGCCGCACCGTGCTCGCGCAGCTTGGCGACCAGCCGCCGAATCTGCCGCGTCGTCAACTCCAGTCGCTCAGCCGCGCGCCACGGCTTGAGCTTGCCGTCCGCCACGTCCTGAATCACCTTGAATCTGTCCAGCTCTCGCATCGTCATCGTTATCCGCTCTGTTGCGGCCATCGACGCCTCCAGCGCCGGAGTCCCGGCGACTGGTCAGCTTACTGGCCATCAAAGCGGACATTTCTATGTAGCTAAAAGCGGACATTACTATCTAGCCGCTACAAGCTTTTGTCATGGCCATTTCAAGATGTCGTGGCGCCAGCTAAATAGAAATGTCCGGTTTTGAGGTTGGTTTGGCTGTCTGCTTTGCTTCGGTTTGTTCGTTACGCAGTGTCGAAGGAGGGCGTCTGAACG
>NZ_CADESW010000027.1 GCF_902830275.1 Burkholderia stagnalis
ATCCTCCGGTTGCCGGGAAATGCGTGCATTTTCCACCTGGGCACATCGATGCCGTTGGCCCGTGAGGATCCACCTCTTCCTCCGCACTCACATTCACGGGTGGGACGCGTTCATTTCAATTCTCCACGGGCCTTCGTTATATGTGTGCTGCGGCAGCGCGCGCCGCGCGTGCATCGCGATGCGCCGCGGCCATCGCGTCACGCGGTTTTCGCGACCGGATCCGCCTGCTCGTCCCGCTCCGCCGATTCGTGCAGCGTTTGCGCGGGCTGGATGCCGCCGCCGAACCACGGCACGTCCGCCGACAGCGCCGCGGTATAGCGCGTCCAGCCGCGCGGGTTGCCGGCGAACAGCTTTGCGCAGATCGGCGCGGCGAGCGCGTCGCGGTCAAGTTCCGCGTCGAGCAGCTGCTGTGGCCACAGGCAGAATGCGTGCAGCACGGCGCTCGCGAATTCGCGTACGGTCATGTGGTCGAACACGTGTTCGAGTAGCGGCAGGTCGGCCAGCATCGGCCGGGTCGCGATCAGCGCGCCGATGGTGGCGTCGTCGCGCTCGCTTTCGAGCAGGCAGCTAAGGGTGTGCATCACGCTGCCGAGATGCAGCAGCAGCGCGCGGCGTTCGAATGCTTCGTTCATGAACGGATCCTCCGGCAGGGAGGTGTGAGCGGTGCGCGTTCAAGCCTCGACTGCAGTCCTGGAATAAAAGGGTAGTAGTGCGCGGATGGAAGTCAAGCGGCGGGTGTCGCGGTGCGCAGGCCGGCGCAATGCGACCGGGCGTCTCAGTGCGGACGGCGGGCGAATTCGGTATCGTCTTGTGCGGCGCGGCGTGCCCGCCGCGTTCCGGAGCCGGGGCCGGCCTGTCCACTCAATAACAAGGAGTCGAACGAACCATGACCGCTGCCTATTTCAGCGTGCCGACGCTGGGCATGCTGGCCCTTGTCCATGTTTACTGGGCGTGCGGCGGCCGCCTGGGCAAACGCGCGGCGATTCCGGAGCTCGACGGCGAGCCGGTGCTGCGGCCATCCAGGGCCGGCACGTTCGCGGTCGCGGTGGCGCTTGCCGCCAGCGCATGCGTGGTGGCCGCACAGGCCGGCTGGCTGCCGCTCGTGCATTCGAGCGTGGTCGCTGCGGGCACCATCGTGCTCGCCCTGATCTTCGCGGTGCGGGCGGTCGGCGATTTCCGCTACGTCGGTTTCTTCAAGCGGATTCGCGGCTCGCGATTCGCGCGGCTCGACACGCTGTGCTATTCGCCGCTGTGCGCGGCGTTGTCGCTATCCATCGCATCGATGCTCTGGGCGCGTTGAGCGGGGTGCTGCGGTGCGGTGGCGGTGTCCTCGTTTCAGCCGGCGGGTGCGTCGAGCAGCGACAGGAATTCGGCGGGGACGGCATCGGTGAGCCATACGCCGTTCTCGGCCATAAAGAAGCGGAAGCCGCGCTCGTGCATGTGCCGCGCGCGGATCGCGAGCACCACCGGCTTGCCGTAGCGCTTGCCGACTGAAATCGCCGTGCTCATGTCCTGCGACAGATGCACGTGATGGCGCGTGCCGGCCTTCAGCCCCTGTGCGCGGATCGAGTCGAGAAAGCGCGTCGCGGTGCCGTGATAGAGCACGTCGGGCGGTTGCCGCTCCGGATATTGCCGCCGCACGGCGGGCGTCGAATGGCCTTGCACCGCGCGGATGCGCCGGCCGTCGTCGGAAAGGGCAAAGCGCTTCTTGTCGTTGGTGGCGACCACGGCCTCGATCGTGGCCCGGTCGAGCTGGCGCCCGTGGCGGGCGGCGCCGGCGACGAGCGCGTCGATATCGGCCCAGCCTTCCGGGTCGAGCTGCAGACCGATCGCCTGCGGTTCATGGCGGAGCAGGTAGCTCAGGTATTTGCTGGTGTCGTCCAGCGTTTTCTTATGGGTATGCATATCGGGGCGTGAGCGTACCAGCTTTTGGTCGCAGGCACACGATTTCCCTGATCGTTGCGCGCGCCGCGCATGGATTCCTGGATTGTTGCGATTTTCGACTCAGTGAATTGCGGCAAAATGCCTCGAAATGGAACCGGTTCCATTTATAATTCGCCGGATCGTCGATCCGGGCCGCCGAGAAGGCCGGGCCGGGCATACCTTTCTTGCTGTCAGCGGGAGCGGTGACTAAGTTGATAAAGCCCGTGGCGACAAAGGGCGGATTCGGGCCGACCGGCACGCATTCGTCAGATGAAAAGACCCGCAAGAGGTCGATACGCTTTGGACTCCGAGAGATCGGGCGCGAAAGCGGTTGTATGACGGTGCAGGCTGCGCGCGTTGCGCAAGGTCGCAGTCTGCATCTTGTTTGTTAGTGAAGCGAAAGAAATAGGCGGCCGGGCGCATTGCGGCCCGGCCGACGCGTGCCGCGCCCGGCGCATGCCGCCTGCGCGCGTTCGAAGCGCTGTCCCCAACGATCATCACCCGACCATGTCCACGCCACCCGACAAACCCAATTCGCGCCGTCATTTCCTGCGCTCGTCGGTCGCGCTCGTGCCGATCGCGTCGCTCGCCGGCTGCGACCTGCGCCCGTCGTCGACGCCCGCGACGACGGCCGGCAACGCGCCCGCCGAATCGGCCGACGCCGCGCGCGCGCCCTACAAGCCGACCTTCTTCGACGGCAAGGAGTGGGCGTTCGTCCAGGCGGCCGTCGATCGCCTGATTCCCGCCGATGCCGAAGGCCCCGGTGCGCTCGACGCCGGCGTGCCCGAGTTCATCGACCGCCAGATGGAGACGCCTTATGCGCACGGCGCGCTGTGGTACATGCAGGGGCCGTTCCAGCAGGGCGTGCCGGAGCTCGGCTACCAGCTGAAGCTCGTGCCGCGCGACATATACCGGCTCGGCATCGCGGCCGTCGACCGGTTCTGCACGAAAGCGCACGGCAAGGCATTCGCGGATCTCGATGCGGCCGCGCGCGACGCGGTGCTCGGCGCGCTCGAGAAGGGCAGCGCGCCGATCGACGACGTGCCGCCGGCCGTGTTCTTCGGTCAGTTGCTGCAGAACACGCGCGAAGGGTATTTCTGCGATCCGGTCCACGGCGGCAATCGCGGGATGGCGGCATGGAAGATGATCGGGTTTCCCGGCGCGCGCGCGGACTTCATGGATTTCGTCAACCAGAACGGCAAGCCGTATCCGTACGGGCCGGTCTCGATCAACGGGGAGCGTAGCTGATGGCCGCTGAGAAAAAACCGCACGTCGATGCGGTCATCGTCGGCTTCGGCTGGACCGGCGCGATTCTCGCGAAGGAACTGACCGAAGCGGGCATGAAGGTGGTCGCGCTCGAGCGCGGCGAATATCGCGACACGTATCCGGACGGCGCGTATCCGAACACGATCGACGAGCTGACCTACAACATCCGCAAGAAGCTGTTCCTCGACCTGTCGAAGACCACCGTGTCGATCCGCCACGGCGTGCAGGACACGGCGCTGCCGTACCGCCAGCTCGCGGCGTTCCTGCCGGGCGAGGGCGTCGGCGGCGCGGGGCTGCACTGGTCGGGCGTGCATTTCCGCATCGCGCCGGAGGAGCTGCGGCTGCGCAGCCACTACGAGGAGCGCTACGGCAGGAAGTTCATCCCCGAAGGGATGACGATCCAGGACACGGGCGTCACGTACGACGAGCTCGAACCGCACTTCGACTTCGCCGAGAAGGTGTTCGGCACGTCGGGGCAGGCGTACAAGGTCGACGGCAAGGTGGTCGGCGACGGCAACGTGTTCGACGCGCATCGCAGCGACAATTTCCCGCTGCCCGCGCAGCTCAACACGTATTCGGCGCAGCGCTTCTTCGACGCGGCGAAATCGCTCGGCCTGCATCCGTACCGGCTGCCGTCCGCGAACACGTCCGGGCCGTACACGAACCCGTACGGCGTGCAGATGGGCCCGTGCAACTTCTGCGGCTACTGCAGCGGCTATGCGTGCTACATGTACTCGAAGGCGTCGCCGAACCTGAACATCCTGCCCGCGCTGAAGCAGGCGCCGAACTTCGAGCTGCGCTCGAAATGCCACGTGCTGCGCGTCGATCTCGACGACACCAAGAAGCGCGCGACGGGCGTCACCTACGTCGATCCGGCCGGCCGCGAAGTGCACCAGCCGGCCGATCTCGTGATCCTCGCCGCATTCCAGTACCACAACGTGCACCTGCTGCTGCTGTCGGGCATCGGCAAGCCGTACGACCCGATCTCCGGCGAAGGCGTGGTGGGCCGCAATTTCGCGTACCAGAACCTGTCGACGATCAAGGCGTTCTTCGACAAGGACACCTACACGAACCCGTTCATCGGCGCGGGCGGCAACGGCGTCGCGGTCGACGATTTCAACGCGGACAACTTCGACCACGGCCCGCTCGGCTTCGTCGGCGGCTCGCCGCTGTGGGTGAACCAGGCCGGCGTGAAGCCGATCAGCGGCATCGCGACGCCGCCCGGCACGCCGCAGTGGGGCTCGGCGTGGAAGAAGGCGGTCAAGGACAACTACGCGCACACGATCTCGATGGACGCGCACGGCACCAACATGTCGTACCGCGACGTGTACCTCGATCTCGATCCGACCTATCGCGATTCGTACGGCCAGCCGCTGCTGCGGATGACGTTCGACTGGAAGGACAACGACATCAGGATGGCGCAGTACGTGACCGGCCGGATGAAGAAGATCGCCGAGGCGATGGGGCCGAAGGCGATCGGCGTATCGACGCGCGAGTTCGGCAAGCGCTTCGATTCGCGCCAGTACCAGACGACTCACCTCGTCGGCGGCGCGGTGATGGGCACCGATCCGAAGACGAGCGTGCTCAACCGCTACCTGCAAAGCTGGGACGTGCACAACGTGTTCGTGATGGGTGCGTCGGCGCTGCCGCAGGGCATCGGCTACAACCCGACCGGGATCATCGCGGCGCTGGCCTACTGGTCGGCGCGGGCGATCCGCGAGCAATACCTGAAAAACCCCGCTCCGCTGGTGACCGTATGAAGCGCACGACACGAGACAACGCCGCGCGCCGCACGGCGCGCGTACTGGCGGCCGGTGCGGCCTGGCTGGCGTTCGGGCTGGCGAGCGGCGCGGCCATCGCGCAGCCGGCAGCCGCGCCCGTGGCGGGCGCATCCGCTTCGGCCGCACCCGCACCCGCACCCGCTTCGGCCACGTCTGCCGCCCCGCAATCCGCGAATGCGCTCGTCGCGCGCGGCGCGTATCTCGCCCGCGCGGGCGACTGCGTCGCGTGCCACACCGCGAGCGGCGGCAAGCCGTTTGCCGGCGGGCTGAAGTTCGACACGCCGATCGGCGCGATCTACTCGACCAACATCACGCCCGACCCGAGGACGGGCCTCGGCGGCTGGACGCTCGAGGAGTTCGACCGCGCGCTGCGCGCGGGCGTGCGCAAGAACGGCGATACGCTGTACCCGGCGATGCCGTTCCCGTCGTACGCGCGCCTCACCGGCGACGACGTGAAGGCGCTCTACGCGTACTTCATGCACGGCGTCGCGCCGGTGCAGCAGGAGAACCGCCCGGTCGACATCGTGTGGCCGCTGTCGATGCGCTGGCCGCTCGGCTTCTGGCGCAAGCTGTTCGCGCCGACGCCGAAGCCGTTCGATGCCGCGCCGTACCCCGATCCGGTGCTCGCGCGCGGCGCATACCTCGTGCAGGGGCTCGGCCACTGCGGCGCGTGCCATACGCCGCGCGCGCCGACGATGCAGGAGCGCGGGCTGACCGACGCGGACGGCCCGGACTTCCTGGCCGGCGGCGCGGCGATCGACGGCTGGGTGCCGACGAGCCTGCGCGGCGAGCCGCGCACCGGGTTCGGCGCGTGGACGGAAGCGGAAATCGTGCAGTTCCTGAAGACCGGCCGCACGGCGCGCACCGCCGCGTTCGGCGGGATGACGGACGTGGTCGGCCACAGCATGCAGCACCTGACCGACGACGACCTCACGGCGATCGCGCGCTACCTGAAGACGCTGCCGCCGAAGGTGCAGGGCGAGACGCCGTACGCGTACGACGCGGCGGCCGCGAAGGCGCTGCAGGCCGGCGACGCGAGCAAGCCGGGTGCGGCGGTGTACCGCGACAACTGCATGGCCTGCCACCGCAGCGACGGCCGCGGCTACACGCGCGTGTTCCCGGCGCTCGGCGGCAACCCGGTCGTGCAGGGCGACGATCCGACCTCGGTGATCCACGTCGTGCTGGCGGGCAGCGCGCTGAAGGGCACGCACACCGCGCCGTCGACCTTCACGATGCCGCCGTTCGGCTGGCGTCTGTCGGACCAGGAGGTCGCGGACGTCGCGAACTTCGTGCGCACGAGCTGGGGCAATACGGGCTCGCCCGTCACCGCCGCGCAGGTCGCGAAGGTGCGCAAGGCGACGCCGGGCACGCGCCCCGAGCCGCCGCCGGGCGCGCGCTATCCGCAGGCGGCCCGCTGACCGGGGCAAGGCGACCGGGGCAAGGCGACCGGGCCTAGGCAACCGGGCCTAGGCGACCAGGCCTAGGCAACTGGGCCCAGGCAACCGGGCCCAGGCAACCGGGCCCAGGCAACCGGGCCCAGGCAACCGGGCCCAGGCAACCGGCCGCGGCGCGCGCCGCGGCCGTCGCCGGAATCTCGCCGAATCCCCGCGCATTTCGTCCCCAAACCCACCGCATTGTCCCGCATCGCGCCGCCGCCCGTGAATTTTTCGCGGCGGCGCGCCATTTCTCCCGCCTCATCCCTTATCCTTGAACCTTACTAAACGGTTACACAGACAAGGGAGGGGGGATGCCACATGACGTCAGCCTGATTGCTTTGCTCGCGGCCGGTTTCGGTCTCGCGATGATCTTCGGTTATCTCGCGTCGCTGCTGAAGATGCCGCCGCTGGTCGGCTATCTGCTCGCCGGGGTCGTGATCGGCCCCGGAACGCCCGGCTTCGTCGGCGATCTGTCGCTCGCGCAGCAGCTCGCCGAGGTCGGCGTGATGCTGCTGATGTTCGGGGTCGGGCTGCATTTCTCGCTCGGCGACCTGCTCGCGGTGCGCAAGATCGCGCTGCCCGGCGCGATCGTGCAGATCACGGTGGCGACGCTGCTCGGCGGCGGGCTCGCGCTCGCCTGGGACTGGAGCATCGGCGCGGCGCTCGTGTTCGGGCTCGCGCTGTCGGTCGCGAGCACCGTCGTGCTGTTGCGCGCACTCGAGGGGCGCGGGCTCGTCGAATCGGTGAACGGGCGCATCGCGGTCGGCTGGCTCGTCGTCGAGGATCTCGTGATGGTGCTCGTGCTGGTGCTGCTGCCGCCCGTCGCGGGGCTGCTCGGCGGCACGCCGCCCGGCGGCGCGCACGCGGCCGGCGGCAGCCTGTGGGGCACGCTCGGCGTCACGATGCTGAAGGTGGCCGCGTTCATCGCGCTGATGCTCGTGGTCGGCAAGCGGGTGTTTCCGCGCATCCTGTGGCTCGTGGCCCGCACCGGCTCGCGCGAGCTGTTCACGCTGTGCATGATCGCGGCGGCGGTCGGCATCGCGTTTGGCGCGGCGAAGCTGTTCGACGTGTCGTTCGCGCTCGGCGCGTTCTTCGCCGGGATGATGATGCGCGAATCCGAATTCAGCCGGCGCGCGGCCGACGAGACGCTGCCGCTGCGCGACGCGTTCTCCGTGCTGTTCTTCATCTCGGTCGGCATGCTGTTCGACCCGAAGGTGCTGCTCGACGAGCCGCTGCACGTGATCGAGGTCGCGGCGATCGTGCTGGTCGGCAAGACGCTCGCGGCGGTCGCGCTCGTGCTTGCGTTCCGCTATCCGCTCAATACGGCGCTGATCGTCGGCGCGGGCCTCGCGCAGATCGGCGAGTTCTCGTTCATCCTCGCCGGGCTCGGCCATTCGCTCGGGCTGCTGTCGCCGGAAGGGCAGAACCTGATCCTCGCAGTCGCGCTGATCTCGATCGCGCTGAATTCGCTCGCGTTCGCGATGATCGATCCGGCGCTCGCGTGGATCCGCAAGCATTCGGCGTTCGCGCGGCGGCTCGACGCGCGCGACGATCCGCTCGCCGCGCTGCCGATGTCCACGCCGCAGACCCACCTGACCGGGCAGGTCGTGATCGTCGGCTACGGCAAGGTTGGCGCGCGGATCGCGCAGGCGCTCGACGAGCGCCGGATTGCGTATGTGGTGGTCGAGCAGAACCGCGAGATCGTCGAGAAGCTGCGCGAAGACGGCGTCGCGGCGGTGTCCGGCGATGCGGTCGAGCCGATCGTGCTCGTGCAGGCGCACATCGCGCGCGCGGGGATGCTCGTCGTCACGCTGCCGGACGTGTTCGACGTGCGGCAGATCGTCGAGATCTCGCGCACGCTGAACCCGTCGCTGGAGGTCGCGCTGTGCACGAACAGCGGCGACGAGGCCGCGCTGCTCGCGAGCGAGGGCGTCGGCACGGTGTTCATGGGCGAGACGGAGCTGGCGCGCGGGATGACCGACCACGTGCTCGCGCGGATGACGATGCCGGCCGCGCCCGCCCACGCGCATTGACGAACGGCGCCGGCGCACGCGTGTCGACACGCGCGCCGGGCCGTCCTCTCAGTAGAACGTCTCGAGCGTCAGGAAGCGTCGGAGGGCGGGGGCAACGGTCACGCGCGCGGCGCGGCCGAGGCCGGCGCCTGCGCGCTGGCCTTCGGCGGCGCGAGCTTGTCCGGCTCGACGGGCGTGTCCGGCGGCACGCCGAGCAATTGCAGCGAGCCGCTCGTGACCGACGAGAACACCGGCCCGGCGACCGTGCCGCCGTAGTAGCCCTGGCCGCGCGGCTCGTCGATCATCACCGCGACGATCAGGCGCGGGTTGCTCATCGGCGCCATGCCGGCGAACAGCGCGCGGTACTTGCCCTTCGCGTAGGTCGCGCCGACCTGCTTGCGGGCCGTGCCGGTCTTGCCGCCGATCCGGTAGCCGTCGACGCGCGCGCGGCGGCCGGTGCCGCCTTCGCCGACCGCCATCTCGAGCATCGAGCGGATCGCCGCCGCCGTCTGCGGCGACGTCACGCGATGGCCGCGATGCGCGTCGAGCGTCTGCTTGTCGTTGCCGTTCTTCAGCAGCGACACGGGGTGCAGCGTGCCGTCGCCCGCGTAGGCGGTGTACATCTGCGCGATCTGCAGCAGCGACATCGACAGCCCGTAGCCGTACGCCATCGTCGCCTGCTCGATCGGCCGCCAGCGTTTATGGGGCCGCAGCCGGCCCGACGCCACGCCGGGGAACGTCAGTTCCGGCGCGCGGCCGATCCCGTATTCCTGGTATTTGTTCCAGATCGTCTCGGCCGGCAGGTTCAGCGCGAGCTTCGCGAGCGCGACGTTGCTCGACTTCTGCAGCGCCTGCGCGACGGTCAGCGAGCCGTGGTTGGACGTGTCGTGGATCACCGCCGGCCCGATCTTGTAGGTGCCGGGGCCCGTGTTGATGATCGTGTTCGGCGTCACCTTGCGCTCGTCGATCGACAGCGCGACGACGAGCGGCTTGATCGTCGAGCCGGGTTCGAACGTGTCGATCACCGCGCGGTTGCGCAATTGCTGGCCGGTGAGGCGCGCGCGGTCGTTCGGGTCGAAGGTCGGGTAATTGGCGAGCGCGAGGATCTCGCCGTTCTGCGCGTCGAGCACGACGACGCTGCCGGCCTGCGCGTTGTTCGCGACCACCGCCTGCTTGAGCTGGCTGAACGCGAGCTGCTGGATGCGCCGGTCGATCGTCAGCTCGATCGTCGCGCCGTGCTGCGCCGGCACGAGCGGGCGCGTATCCGACACGATGCGGCCGAGCCGGTCGCGGATCACCTCGCGCTGTCCGGCGGTGCCCGACAGCGGCGCGTTGGCGGCCAGCTCGACGCCTTCCTGGCCCTTGTCCTCGACGTTCGTGAAGCCGACCACGTGCGCGGCCGATTCGCCTTCCGGGTAGAAGCGTTTCGAATCGGCGATCTGCGTGATGCCGCCGATCTCGAGCTTGTCGAGGCGGCTCGCGGTGTCGGCGTCGATCTGGCGCTTGAGCAGCACGAAGGTGCGGTCGTGGCCGAGGCGACGCTTCACCTCGGCGAGCGGCATGTCGAGCAGCTTGGAGATTTGCGGATAGTCGGCTTCGGCGACCTGCTTCGGGTTCGCCCAGATTTCGTAGGTCGACAGGCTGACGGCGAGCATCGCGCCGTTGCGATCGACGATGCTGCCGCGCATCGCGTCGAGCTCGATCGTGCGCTGGTAGCGCTTCTGGCCTTGGCCGACGTAGAAGTCCTGGTTGGCGACCTGCACCCAGAACGCGCGGGCGATCAACGCGGCGAACGCGAGGAACACGATGATCACGATCAGCTTCGAGCGCCACATCGGCAGGCGCGACGCGAGCATGGGGTGCTTCGTTGCCGCGGCGTACGGATCGGCGGGATGGGTCTTGTTTTTCACGCTCATGCGAGGGCAGGATCGGGCCGCGACGCGGCGGCGGGGCAGTCTGAATAATGCGATTGTAATAAATGAGTAATCACAGTGTGGGGAAAGTGTGTGAGCAATCGCAAAACCGGGCCGGATCAGAGGCGGAAGCAGGCGCGCGGGGGCGCTCGGTGGTCGGCCGGAAGAGGTGAGAACAGGAAGCAGGAGGGCGGTCCGGCGACAGGCGATGCGTGCACCGGAATGCAGCAAAACCGGCGAATTAACCCGGCCCTGATTAATTCATGAAATCGAAAATTAAAAACGCCCCGGCGGGGGCGTCCAAAATCGCGGAACGGAAAAACGAATTCGATAAAACTGGAATAAACCCGAAAACCGCAGACAATACACGTCAAAAATACCTATCGATCGACGGAAATAAATTCCTTGTATTCCGGCTGGATCGTGCATGTGTCGACTTCCTGCAGGCGCCATGCACCTTTTGCGTGCTCGCCTGCGAGCTCGGCAGTGCCTTGTTCGCGCTGCTTCGCATCGAACGACAAACCCTGCAGCTTGCAGACGGCCTTGCCGCTGTCAGCCGCACAGAGCGCCATTGCGCCCTCGACGTCCTTGACCTTGCCCCAGGTCGGAAGATCGATACCTTGATGTGCCTCGCGAGACCAGAGCCCTTCGTCGGTGTCGACCCACAGCACGGCAAAAGACTGCCGGGCCGCTGATTCGCTGCCATTAATTCGAATGGTGAGGCGCATTAGATCGTCTCCTTGAGAAAATGAACATTCGACCGTACGACCTGATAAGTCTAGATTTCCTGCGCTGAAACGCAAGACGCAGCGCGCAATAAATAAACGCGGGGCGCATTCGCAATCCGCATGAAATGACGCCCGATGAAACAGGTTGCGCAATATGCACGCCGTGTAACGCCCGCTGCAGGCGGCGCGACGTCGGCGGCGGCCGGTTGCCCTTCGCGGCGGGGCAATTGCCGGGGCGCGGGGGCGCGTCGATGTGTCGCGCCGGCCGGCGGCCGCTGTTTCAGGGGGGCGGATCGGCTGCGGCGAAAGCGGGACAGCGGCCACCCGGGCGACACACTCCGACAAACGCATACAAATTCGCACACTTTCGCAAAACTTTCAGGACAGACGCGGCGCCGGTCCGGCCCCACACTGGCGCAGTCCCGATCCAGCGCCGCGGCGTCAGTCCGCGGCGCCGCCTGCATTCCCCCTCGTGCCGACACCCCTTGCGGGCGGGCCCCGGATCGGGGCACCCCCCGGGCGCACTCCAGTCGCGACCTGTCAGACAGGTCCCATGCCCGGCGCCCATGCGCCCGACATCCCGCCGCCCGACGAATCTTGAAGGAGAGAAGTTCCGTGCTGAACTGGAAAACCGCCCTGTCGCTCAACTGGCGCACGAGCCTCGTATCGCCGTCCAGCGCGCCGGTGGCCGCGGCGAACGTCGGGCGGCTGGTGCTGACGGGCGCGACCGGTTTCATCGGCAGCACCGTGCTGACGGCGCTCGTCAACGCGGGGCTGCTCGAACGCGTGGTGTGCATCGTGCGCGCGCAGGATCGCGGTCACGCGGTCGAGCGGCTGCGCGAGGCGGCGCTGCGCGCGGGGCTCGCGCCATATTGGGCGTCGCGCCTGACCGACGCGAACGTGATCGTCGGCTCGCTCGGCGACGTCTGGCGCGGCGCCGACGCGGGCCGTCTCGCGCAGGCGACGCACGTTATCCACTGCGCGGGCCGTCCGTCAGTGGCGGACGGCGCACACCTGCAGGCCGACCTCGACGCCTCGCTGCGCTTTGCCGAGGGGTTCGCGCAGGCCGCGCAGCTGCAGCGCTTCGCGTACGTCGGCACCGCGTTCGTGCGCGGCGGCCGGGGCGGCATCGTGCTGGAGGACGCGCAGGGCTGCGACGCGAGGGATTCGGGCGCGGCGCTGGCGGGCGCCGTGCTGGCGGCCGACTACCTGCATGCGAAGCGCGAGATGGAGGCGCGCCTGCGCGCGCTCGGGCTGCCGCTCGTGATCGTGCGTCCGTCGCACGTCGTCGGGCATACGGTGCTCGGCACGCGGCCGTGGCCGAATTCGTTCTGGATGTTCCGCCTCGTGCACGCGGCGCGCCGCTACACGGCGCGGCCGATGACGCGCATCGACATCGTGTCGGTCGACGACGTCGCGCGCGCGACGATGCTGCTGGCGGTCAAGCCGGCGCTCGCGCACGACGTCTACCATGTGTCCGCGGGCGTCGAGGCGCCGATGGTCGCGCAGATCGTGCGCGCGATGGACGAGGCGGCGGGCATGACGGGCGCGCCGCGCTACGCGGCATGCGCGGCGGCGGAACTGCCGTTGGTCGTGCGAGACGTGCTGGGGCGCAACGATCCGGCGCTCGAACGCGTGATCGGCAAGGCGCTGCAGCGCTTCGCGGAATTCTCGGCCGCGGACCGCGTGTTCGACAACAGCCGCGTGCGCGACGAAATCGATTTCGAACCGCTGCCGTTCGTCGACTACGTCGAGGAATGCATGCGCACCTCGCGCGGCGTCGCGGTGACCGAACTGATGCGCGGCGCGGCCTGACCGCGCGCGCCGCTTACGACGGCTCGCCGGCGCCGAGCTCGATCAGCCGGTCGAGCGCGCGGTAGATGTCGTCGAGCGCGGCCGGGCCGAAGCGCTCCTCGAGCAGCCGGTACTGCTCGTCGATGCGCGGGCCGATTTCCGAGACGAGTTTCCGGCTTTGCGGCGTCAGGCTCACGAGCAGCCTGCGCTGATCTTCCTGCGCGCGCGTGCGCCTGATCAGGCCGTCGCGCTCCATCCGCTCCAGCACGCCCGTGAGGCTCGGGCTCAGGATGCAGCAGCGCCGCGCGATCTGCCCCGCTTCGAGCGCGTGCGACGCTTCGCCGTCGAGCACGCGGATGATCCGCCATTGCTGTTCGGTCAACGCAAATTCCTTGAGAATGGGGCGGAACAGCCCCATCAGCGTTTCTCGGGCTTCGAGCAGCAGCATGGCCAGATTGCGGTGGTCGAGCGTACGGTTCATCGAGGTGCGGGGATGGACGGGGACGCGCCAATCTTAACAGGCGGTCGTGACGAATTTCACGTATCAGGGTAATCGAGGTTGTCAGCGCACGATTGTTTACTTAAGATGTTAAGTATTGACGATGCGCCGCGACGCGCGGCAGGGGAATGACGCATGGAGCTGTCTTGCACGACCGCCGCGGCGGCGCCGCCGCTGCCGGTCGCCATCGGTACCGTCTACGGTGCGCTGCTCAACGAGCGCGCCGCGCGCGACGCGCTCGGCGATGCGGTGCACCAGCCGCCTTACGGGCGGCCGCCGCAGGCGCCGGTGCTGTACATCAAGCCCGCCAACACGCACGCCGCCGACGGCGCGGCCGTGGTCGTGCCGGCCGGCGTCGACGCGCTGGAGATCGGCGCGTCGGTCGCGGTGGTGTTCAGCCGCCGCGCGACCCGGGTGGCCGCGGCGCGCGCGCTCGACTACGTGCACGGCTTCACGCTCGCGAGCGACGTGTCCGTCCCGCATCCCGACTACTACCGTCCCGCCGTGCGCTACAAGTGCCGCGACGGGTTCTGCCCGCTCGGGCCGGCGATCGTGCCGCCCGGCGCGCTCGCCGATGTCGACGCGATCGGCGTGACCGTGCGGATCGACGGCCACGTCGCGCAGGCCGCGTCGACGGCCACGCTGGTCCGGCCGGTGCGGCAGCTGATCGCCGACGTGTCGGCGTTCATGTCGTTCGACGCCGGCGACGTGCTGCTGCTCGGCGTGCCGGGCGGCGCGCCGCGCGCGAAGGCCGGCAGCCGAATCGAGATTGCCGCAGTCGGCATCGGCACGTTGCGGCATACGCTGATCGAGGAGGCTGCCCGATGAAAACCGCACGCGTGACCTACAACGGCGCATTGCATGCCGCCGAGCCGGCCGGCGATGGCCTGATCCGGCTCGACACGGGGGCCGTCGTCGCGGAAGGCGAGGTGGGCTGGCTGCCGCCCGTCGCGCCGCGCACGACGTTCGCGCTCGGCCTCAACTATGCGGACCATGCGAAGGAACTCGCGTTCAAGGCGCCGAGCGAGCCGCTGATCTTCCTGAAGGGGCCGAACACGTTCGTCGGCCATCGCGCGCGCACCGTGCGGCCCGCCGACGCGACGCACATGCATTACGAGTGCGAGCTGGCGGTCGTGATCGGCCGCCCCGCGCGCGGCGTGCGCCGCGCGCAGGCGCTCGACTACGTGGCCGGCTACACGGTCGCGAACGACTACGCGATTCGCGATTACCTCGAGAACTACTACCGGCCGAACCTGCGCGTGAAGAACCGCGACACCTGCACGCCGCTCGGGCCCTGGCTCGTCAGCCGCGACGAGATCGGCGACCCGGGCGACCTGGCCTTGCGCACGACGGTGAACGGCCGCGAGACGCAGCGCGGCAGCACGCGCGACATGATCTTCGACGTGCCGGCGCTGATCGAGCACATCAGCGGCTTCATGACGCTCGCGCCGGGCGACCTGATCCTCACCGGCACGCCCGAAGGGCTCGCGGATACGCAGCCGGGCGACGAGGTCGTCACCGAAATCGAAGGCATCGGCCGGCTCGTGAACACGATCGTCGCCGAACACGACTACTATCGCGCCGGCTGAGCCCGCCGCACAAGGAGAGCAGATGACCATCAAGCACTGGATCGACGGCCGGGAGGTCGCAAGCCGCGACACGTTCGCCACGCTGAATCCCGCGACGGGCGACGTGATTACCGAGGTCGCGTCGGGCGGCGAGGCGGAAGTCGACGCGGCGGTGCGCGCGGCGAAGGAAGCCTTCCCGAAGTGGGCGAACACGCCCGCGAAGGGGCGCGCGAAGCTGATGCGCAAGCTCGGCGAGCTGATCGAGAAGAACGTGCCGATGCTCGCGGCGCTCGAAACGCAGGATACGGGCCTGCCGATCGCGCAAACGAGCAAGCAGCTGATTCCGCGCGCGTCGGAGAACTTCAATTTCTTCGCGGAAGTGTGCGTGCAGATGAACGGCCGCACGTATCCGGTCGACGACCAGATGCTGAACTACACGCTGTACCAGCCGGTCGGCGTGTGCGCGCTGGTGTCGCCGTGGAACGTGCCGTTCATGACCGCCACGTGGAAGACGGCGCCGTGCCTCGCGCTCGGCAACACGGCGGTGCTGAAGATGTCCGAGCTGTCGCCGCTGACGGCCGACCAGCTCGGCCGGCTCGCGCTCGAAGCCGGCATTCCGCCCGGCGTGCTGAACGTCGTGCAGGGCTATGGCGCAACCGCCGGCGATGCGCTCGTGCGGCATCCGGACGTGCGCGCGGTGTCGTTTACCGGCGGCACGGTCACCGGCAAGCGGATCATGGAGCGTGCGGGCCTGAAGAAATACTCGATGGAGCTCGGCGGCAAGTCGCCGGTGCTGATCTTCGACGACGCCGACTTCGATCGCGCGCTCGACGCCTCGCTGTTCACGATCTTCTCGATCAACGGCGAACGGTGCACGGCCGGCTCGCGGATCTTCGTGCAGCGCACGATCTACGATCGCTTCGTGCAGGAATTCGCGCGCCGCGCGAACAATCTCGTGGTCGGCGATCCGTCCGACCCCGCGACCCAGCTCGGCGCGATGATCACGCGGCAGCACTGGGAGAAGGTGACGGGCTACATCCGCATCGGCGAGCAGGAGGGCGCGCGCGTCGTCGCGGGCGGCGCGGACAAGCCGGCGGGGCTGCCCGACGCTCTGCGCAACGGCAACTTCGTGCGGCCGACCGTGTTCGCCGACGTCGACAACCGGATGCGCATCGCGCAGGAAGAGATCTTCGGCCCGGTCGCGTGCCTGATTCCGTTCGACTCCGAAGAGGACGGGCTGCGGCTCGCGAACGATACGAGCTACGGCCTCGCGTCGTATATCTGGACGCAGGACGTCGGCAAGGTGCATCGCCTCGCGCGCGGCATCGAGGCCGGGATGGTGTTCGTCAACAGCCAGAACGTGCGCGACCTGCGCCAGCCGTTCGGCGGCGTGAAGGAGTCGGGCACCGGGCGCGAGGGCGGCGAATACAGTTTCGAGGTGTTCGCGGAGATCAAGAACGTTTGCATCTCGATGGGTTCGCATCACATTCCGCGCTGGGGCGTCTAAGCGGCGCGTATAAGAACGAGACGGAGATTTACGGAGGCTTACGATGGGCAAACTGTCCCTCGCCGCGAAGATCACGCACGTGCCGTCGATGTACCTGTCGGAACTGCCCGGCAGGCATCACGGCTGCCGCGAGGCGGCGATCCGCGGCCATCAGGTGATCGGCGAGCGCTGCCGCGCGCTCGGCGTCGACACGATCGTCGTGTCGGACGTGCACTGGCTCGTCAACGCGGGCTATCACGTGAACTGCAATGCGCGCTTCGCCGGCACCTATACGAGCAACGAGCTGCCGCATTTCATCCGCGACATGCAGTACGCGTATCCGGGCAATCCGGCGCTCGGCCGGCTGATCGCCGAAACGGCGACGGCGCGCGGCATCGCGACGCGCGCGCACGAGATCGACAGCCTCGAGCTCGAATACGGCACGCTGGTGCCGATGCGCTACATGAACGGCGACCAGCATTTCAAGGTCGTGTCGATCGCGGGCTGGTGCATGTGGCACACGCTCGACGAGAGCCGCCGCTTCGGCGAGGCGCTGCTCGACGCGATCGAGCGCAGCGATGCGAACGTCGCGTTCCTCGCGAGCGGCTCGCTGTCGCACCGCTTCAACGACAACGGCAGCCCCGAGGAATCGATCCACGAGATCAGCCGCGAATTCTTCCGGCAGGTCGACCTGCGCGTGGTCGAGCTGTGGAAGCAGGGCGACTTCAAGACGTTCTGCGCGATGCTGCCCGAATACAACCTTCATTGCCACGGCGAAGGCGGCATGCACGACACCGCGATGCTGCTCGGCCTGCTCGGCTGGGACCGTTACGACAAGCCCGTCGAGATCGTCACCGACTACTTCGCGAGCTCGGGCACCGGGCAGATCAACGCGATCTTCCCGCTCGCCTGACCCGCGCGCGACGTCCTTTCAGGAGAACCGACATGCCACACATCGTCGTCGAGTACACCGCGAACATTCGCGACGACGCGCGCATTCCCGCGCTGCTGCGCACGATCAACGCGACGCTAATCGCGCAGGGCGGCGTGTTTCCGACCGGCGGCATCCGTTCGCGCGCGATCGAGCTGCACGATTACTGCGTCGCGGACGGCACCGGGGACGATGCATTCGTCCACGTGACGCTGAAGATCGGCTCGGGCCGCAGCGACGCGCAGAAGCAGGCCGCATGCGACGCGCTGTTCGACGCGATCAAGGCGCATTTCGCCGAGCTGTATGCGCAGCGCTATCTCGCGCTGTCGATGGAGCTGACCGAATTCAGCGAAAGCGGCTCGTACAAGCACAACAACATTCACGCCCGCTACAAGCGGGCCGATTGAACCCCATCCCGATTCCACCATGCTCGAACCCGCCACCATCGACCAGCTCGCGCGGCGCCTGCACGACGCCGAGCGCGAGCGCAAGCAGATCCGCCAGATCTCGCTCGACTACCCGGACATCACGATCGACGACGCGTATGCGATCCAGCGCGCGTGGGTGGACGTGAAGCTCGCGGAAGGCCGCACGCTGAAGGGCCACAAGATCGGCCTCACGTCGAAGGCGATGCAGAACACGTCGCAGATCGACGAGCCCGACTACGGCGCGCTGCTCGACGACATGTTCTTCGACGACGGCGGCACGATCCCGACGCAGCGCTTCATCGTGCCGCGCGTCGAGGTCGAGCTCGCGTTCGTGCTCGGCAAGCGCCTGAGCGGGCCGAACTGCACGATCTTCGACGTGTACGACGCGGTGGATTACGTGGTGCCCGCGCTCGAGATCATCGACGCGCGCAGCCAGTCGATCGACCCCGACACCCAGCGCCCGCGCAAGGTGTTCGACACGATCGCCGACAACGCGGCGAACGCCGGCGTCGTGATCGGCGGGCGGCCCGTGCGCCCGGCCGACGTCGACCTGCGCTGGGTTGCCGCGATCATGTCGCGCAACGGCGTGGTCGAGGAGACGGGCGTCGCGGCCGGCGTGCTGAACCATCCGGCCAACGGCGTCGTGTGGCTCGCGAACCGGCTTGCACGCTTCGACGTCGCGCTGGAGCCGGGGCAGATCGTGCTCGGCGGCTCGTTCACGCGGCCGTGCGCGGCGCGCTCGGGCGACACGTTCAGCGTCGACTACGGTCCGCTCGGGACCATCCAGTGCCATTTCGAGTGACGGACGATGCAGATATCAACGAACGCCTTCAAGGCCGCGCTCGCGCGCGGCGATGCGCAGGTCGGCCTGTGGCTCGGGCTGGCGAATCCGTACGGCGCCGAGGTGGTCGCGGGCGCCGGTTTCGACTGGCTGCTGATCGACGGCGAGCACGCGCCGAACACGGTGCCGACGATCCTCGCGCAATTGCAGGCGATCGCGCCGTATCCGTCGCATCCGGTCGTGCGGGTGCCGTGGAACGATCCGGTGCGGATCAAGCAGGTGCTCGACGTCGGCGCGCAGACGCTGCTCGTGCCGATGGTGCAGAGCGCCGGCGAGGCGCAGGCGGCGGTTGCCGCGACACGCTATCCGCCGCACGGGATTCGCGGCGTCGGCAGCGCGCTGGCGCGCGCGTCGCGCTGGAATCGCGTCGGCGATTACCTGCACCGTGCGAACGACGAGATGGCGGTGCTCGTGCAGGTCGAGACGCGCGCGGGGCTCGACGCGATCGACGCGATCGCGCGGGTGGACGGGGTCGACGGCGTGTTCATCGGGCCGGCCGATCTTGCTGCGGATCTCGGGCATCTCGGCAATCCGGGGCATCCGGATGTGCAGGCGGCGATCGACGGCGCGATCCGCGCGATCAAGGCGGCCGGCAAGGCACCGGGGATTCTCAGCGCCGATGAGGCGGCGGCGCGGCGGTATCTCGAAGCGGGGGCGTTGTTCGTTGCGGTCGGGGTCGATACGACGCTGCTGGCGCAAAGCGCGGAGCGGTTGGCAGCGCAGTTCAAGGGGATACCGGCCGACGCCGCGAAGCAGGGCGACGGCACGTACTGAAGGCACGGCGAATCGAATGCCGCCACCGTCGATGCGTGCATGCGAGCGCACAATGACGCGCTACGCGGTGTCGCCCTGGCGTGCGCTGCGTCCGGCTTCCATATATCGCCCCGGCGTCGTCCCCAACGCTCGCCGGAACATGTCGATGAATGCGCTTACGTTGTCGTAGCCGAGATCGAGCGCGATCGTCGTCACCGGCACGCCGTCGGCCACCTTCTCCAACGCGCGCATCAGGCGCGCCTGCTGACGCCACTGCGCGAACGTCAACCCCGTTTCGGCGACGAAGCGGCGGCTCAGCGTGCGCGGCGCGATGCCTGCCCACTCCGCCCATTCCTCGAGACGGCGGTTGTCCGCCAGATCGGCGCTCAACGCGTCGGTGATCCGTCCGACCCGCGGGTCGCGCGGGCGCGGCAGGCCGAGCGTGACCGGCGGCGATGCCGCGATCTCGTCGAGGATCACGTCCGCCACGCGCGCTTGCGCCGCGTCGAGCGCGCCGCCGCGCCAGCTGGCCGCGCGCCGCACCGCCTCGCGCAACAGCGCGGAGGTGCGGATCGCGTGCGGCGTGTGCGGCAGCGATGCGCAGCGCGGTTCCGCAACGAACACGCTCCAGCCGGAGAACGGCCCGAACGACCGCAGCGAATGCACGCAATGCGGCGGAATCCAGATTGCATGAACCGCCGGCACGACCCAGTCCTGGTCGTCGAGGCCGAGCGACAGCAGGCCGGTCAACGCGCCGACCAGCTGGCCGCGCGCATGGCGATGCGGCGCGGTCACGCGCGCGTCGCGCTGCGTCAGCTCGGCGGCGGCGATGAACGGGCCGTCGGAAGAGGTCACGAGGTCGGCGGGAAGAAGCGGATCGTCCGGCATGGCTGGAATTCGGTATCGAATGGCATTTATACCGGAGCCCGGCCGCATTTGCATCCCTAAACTCCACGCATGTTCATCACTTCAGGAGGGCCGCGCGATGCGAGCCGATGAAATGCTTCCCGACCACCTCAACCAGCTCGACCTCAACGGCACGACGATCCGCAAAGGCAGCGTGGGCGCCTTTCTCGCGAATGCGCGCGTGCTCACCGACCCGCACGCGGACGAGGCCGAGCGCTCCCGCGCGGCGGCCGATGCCGCCGACGTGCTGCCCGCGCTGCGCGCGCTCGGGCTGTTCGACGTGTTCGAGATCCGCGACGCTGCGTTGCGGGCATGGGTCGACGCACGGTGATGGCGCAGGCCGTCTGAAGGAGAGCACCCATGAAAGCAGCAATCGTCAAGGGGGCCGGTGAGCGCCCCGTTTTTGCCGAGTTCGAATCGCCGCACGCGTTGTCCGGCCACCGGCTGGTCGAGGTGACCGCGTCCGCACTGAGCCGGCTCGCGCAGGCCCGGGCGTCCGGCTCGCACTATTCGTCGACGGACGGCTTCCCGTTCATCGCGGGCGTCGACGGCGCAGGGCGCCTCGAAGACGGCCGGCGCGTCTATTTCTTCGGCCCGCTCGCGCCGTTCGGCGCGATGGCCGAGCGCACGGTCGTGCCCGACGCACAGTGCGTGCCGCTGCCCGACGCGCTCGATGACGTCACGGCTGCCGCGATCGCGATTCCGGGGATGTCGTCATGGGCCGCGCTGATCGAGCGCGCGCGCATGGCCGCCGGGGAGACCGTGCTGGTCAACGGCGCGACCGGCGCGTCCGGGCGGCTGGCCGTGCGGATCGCAAAGCACCTGGGCGCGGCGAAGGTGATCGCGACCGGCCGCAATGCGGCAGCGCTGGCAGCATTGCAGTCGGCCGGCGCGGATGCCGTCGTATCGCTGCAGCAGGACGACGCCAATCTGGCGCGCGCGCTGGAGCCGCATTTCCGGGCGGGCGTCGACGTCGTGCTCGACTATCTGTGGGGGGCGAGTGCGCGGGCGCTGCTTGTCGCAGCCGCGAAGACGACGCGCGATGGCCGGCCGCTGCGCTTCGTGCAGATCGGCTCGATCGGCGGCGCGGACGTGCTGCTGTCGGGCGCCGTATTGCGCGCGACGGCCATCGAGCTGATGGGCAGCGGCCTCGGCAGCGTGTCGCTGCCGCGTTTGCTGGCCGCGGCGCGCGGCGTGTTCGACGCGGCCGGGCCGGCGGGCCTGGCGATCGATACGCGCGCCGTGCCGCTGTCGGAAGTCGGTGAACACTGGGGCGACGCGAACACGCTCGTTCGCCCCGTGTTCACGATGCGCGGCGAAGGATGAATCGTGTTCGGTGAAGCGAAGTGAAGGGCGGCGCGGCGCGCGAGACGCGCATCGCCCGCCGCTTCCTCGCACCCGGCGCATCAGAACCGCTGCTGAATCCCGACGGTCGCCCCGACCTGCGTGGTGCCATACCCCGCGAAATCGCGCGACAGGCCGACCTTCTGCCCGTGCTGAGCGATCGCGAAGCCGCCGGACGCATACAGCACCGTGCGCTTCGACAGCGCGTAGTTCGCGCGCACCGAGACCAGCGTCGGATCGGCATCGGTGCCGCCCTTGATGTTCTGGTGATACACGGCCGCGATCAGCGAGAACGCCGGCGTGAACTGATACGAGCCGCCGACCCAGTACATGTCGCTCAGCTGGTTCGCCGCGGCCGTGCGGAACGTGCGCTTGTAATTGCGATAGCCGGCCATCGTCTTCAGGTTGCCGAAGTCGTAGCTCAGGCCCGCATGGATGCCCTGGATGTAGTTGACCGGATCGGCCGGCGTGACGCTGTCGGCCGCGCCGTTTTGCCGGTCGAACGTGACCACCGCGGCGAACGGCCCCTTCTCGTAGCCGAGCGCGAAGTCGTACTTCGAGCTGGTCTTCACGCTGCCGGGCACGTTGCCGAACCCGTACATCGCGCCGAACTTGAAGCCGCCGAATTCGCCGTCGTAGCGGACGGCGTTCGACGAGCGCGAGAAGATGCCGTCCTTGCGTCCGCCGGTCGCCATCGACGATGACGCCCACGAATAGTTTTGCGAGTAACCCATCGGGTCGAACGGCATCATGTAGTCGTACGTGACGGTGAAGTTGCGGCCGAGAGTCAGCTCGCCCCATTTGCCTTTCAGGCCCACCGTCGCACGGCGCGCGAAGATCGAGTCGGGGCCGTCGTCGGACGCGCCGTTCGCGAGATCGATCCCGCTTTCGAGGCGGAACACGGCCTTCAACCCGCCGCCGAGATCCTCCACGCCGCGCAAGCCCCAGCGCGACGTGTTCTTGTTGCCCGACTTCAACTTGAACGAATTGCCGCCTTCCGGTGCAGCGTGGTTCGTGTATTCGATGCCGGCGTCCATGATCCCGTAGATCGTGACCGACGACTGCGCGTGAGCGGCGGGGGCCGCGAGGCAGGCGGCGGAAGCCGATCCGGTCAGGACTACTGCGCGAAGGGCGCGTTCTGCGCAAGACTTCATTGACGGTGTCTCCGTGGTTGTTGTAGGTGAGGGAAATCGTGGCGCGCACGGCGCCTCAGCGCACGCCCGTGACGCGTGCCGAGGTGCGATGCGCCGCGCGGGTCAGCCCGCTTTCGCGAACGCCCAGCAGTCGTTGGTCGGGAATTCGAGCCAGTGCTTGCCGGCCGCGCGCGGCACGTGGCCGAACGCACGCAGCCGCAGCTCGCCGCAGTGGAACAGGTATTCCCAGCGGTCGCCGAGATACATCGACGTGACGAGGTCGGCCTGCAGCCGGTTCGCGCCGGGGCCGTCGGCCACCTGCACGCGTTCGAGGCGGATCACGGCCTGCGCGTCCTGGCCCGGCGCGAACGTGTCGCGGGCGAGCGCGCGCAGCTGCCAGCCGTCGCCGGCGAGCGTCACGCATTCGCCGTCGACGGCCGCGACGCGCGCGTCGATCCGGTTGTTGCTGCCCATGAATTCGGCCGTGTACAGCGAGCGCGGCGCGCCGTACAGCTCGGCCGGCGTGCCTTCCTGCTCGATGCGGCCGTTGCGCAGCAGCAGGATGCGGTCGGACATCGCCATCGCCTCGGTCTGGTCGTGCGTCACGCAGAGCGCGGACAGCCCGAGCGACACGATCAGCTCACGCAGCCACGCGCGCGCTTCCTCGCGCAGCTTCGCGTCGAGGTTCGACAGCGGCTCGTCGAGCAGGATCACCGGCGGGTTGTAGACGAGCGCGCGCGCGATCGCGACGCGCTGCTGCTGGCCACCCGACAGCTGGTGCGGCAAGCGCTCGGCGAGATGGCCGAGGCCGAGCTGGTCGAGCGCGGTCTGCACGCGGCGCTTCTGTTCGGCCGGCGCGACGCGGCGCAGCTTGAGGCCGTAGCCGACGTTGTCGGCGACGGTGCGGTGCGGCCACAGCGCGTACGACTGGAACACGAGCCCGAGCGAGCGCTGTTCGACCGGCAGGTCGACGCGCCGGGCGCCGTCGAAGAACACCCGGTCGTCGAGCTGGATGCGGCCGTCGGACGGCTGCTCGAGGCCGGCGACCGCGCGCAGCAGCGTGGTCTTGCCGCTGCCCGACGCGCCGAGCAGGCACACGACTTCGCCGGCTTTCAGTTCGAACGACACGCCCTTGAGGATCGGGTTCGCGCCGTAGCTGAGATGAAGATCGTCGACGATGAGCTTATCCATGAAGTTTCACTCCGAAGCGCAGGGCCACGCCGAGACCGGCGCCGACCATCGCGATGTTGATGACAGAGAGCGCGGCGACCTGGTCGACGGCGCCGGTCGCCCACAGCGACACGAGCAGCGCGCCGATCACTTCGGTGCCGGGCGACAGCAGGTAGACGGCGGTCGAGTATTCGCGCTCGAAGATCATGAAGATCAGGAGCCACGCGGCCAGCAGCCCGAAGCGCACGAGCGGCAGCGTCACGTCGAGCGACACGCGCCCGCGCGTCGCGCCGACGCTGCGCCCGGCTTCCTCGAGCTCCGGCCCGACCTGCAGCAGCGCGCTCTGGATCAGGCGCATCCCGTATGCGAGCCACACGACCGTGTACGCGATCCAGATGCTCCACATCGAGTTCTTGATCTCGCGCAGGCCCGGCACGAACAGGAAGATCCACAGGAACGCGAGACCGGCGAGCAGGCCCGGCACCGCGCGGGGCAGCAGCACGAGGTAGTCGAGCAGCCTGGTCGCCCAGTCGTGGCGGCGGTGGCCGGCGAACGCGACGAGCGAGTAGAAGCCGACCGCCACCGCGCCGCCGATCACGCCGATGCCCAGCGTGTTGACGATCGCGCGCACCAGGTTGTCCTGCTCGAACAGCTCGATGAAGTTCGCCAGCGTCAGCACTTCGCCGAGCGCCACGCCTTCGCCCCAGTTGGTCACGAACGCGCGCAGCACGATGCCGGAGATCGGCACGACCACGGTGAGCGCGAGCCACAGCATGACGATCGCGAGCGCGACCCAGCGCCACGCGCCGAGCGGCAGCACCGTCGTGCGACCGGCCTTGCCCTTCACCGTCACGAAGCGGTTCGCCGTCTTCAGCAGGCGGCGCTGCAGCAGCACGAGCGGGAACGTGATCGCGACGATGCACACCGCCACCGCGGCCATCAGGTGGTACGACGGCACGCCGAGCTTGTTGGTCAGCTTGTACAGGTAGGTCGCGAGCACGAGGTGGCCTTCCGGATCGCCGAGCACGAGCGGCAGCCCGAACACCTCGAAGCCGAGGAAGAACACCAGCACGCCGGCGAACAGCAGCGCGGGCATCGTCATCGGCAGGCTGACGTCGAGCGCGACGCGGAACGGCCGCGCGCCCGCCACGCGCGCCGCTTCCTCGACGTCGGAGCCGAGGTTGCGCAGCGCCGCCGACGAATACAGGTACACGTGCGGCACGTGCGTGAGGCCGACGATCAGCGTGATCGCGAAGACCGAGTAGACGTTCCAGGGCACGTTCTGCACCCCGAACAGTTCCTTGAACCACACCGAGTAGAAGCCGACCGGGCCGGCCGCGACGACGTAGCCGAACGCGAGCACCATCGGCGACACGAACACCGGCGTGAGCAGCAGCGGCTCGAGCCAGCGGCGGCCGGGCAGGTCGGTGCGCACCATCAGGAACGCGAGGATGCCGCCGAGCGGGATCGAGATGAACAGCATCCCGCCGGCGATGATGAACGAGTTCTTCACGGCCGACCAGAAGTCGGGATCGCTGAAGATGAAGCGGAAGCCGTCGATGCCGAGCGTGCGGTTCGCGTCGAAGAACGGCGCGGACAGCAGGCTCTGGAACAGGATGAAGCCGAGCGGCAGCGCGACCGCGACGGTGAGCACCGCGATCACGATCCAGCGCAGCATGCCGGCGAGCGGCTGCAGGCCGTTGGCCGGCAGCGCGGGGATCGCGCCGCCCGGGTCGATGGTGGGCGCAACGGCCGGCGCCGTTGCCCGTGTGCTGGTTGAAAGCATGAGTTCGCCCCTGCGGCCATCCGGATGGCCGCCTCTAGGAAGTCGGTAAGGGGAAGGGGCCGCCCACGCGGTGCGTGGTGGGCGGCCGTTGGTCAGCCGAGGCCGATCAGCGGATCAGCGGATCAGTTCTTGATCGCCTGCTGCCATTGCTTCAGGAACGCGAGCCGCTTCGACTGGTCCAGGTAGACGAGCAGGCCGGTGCCGATCGGGATCGGCTTCAGCGAATCGCCGAGTTCCTTCGTGAGGCTCGCGGCCGACGTTTCGCCGGTCACGTCCGTGCGGATCGCGTACAGGTTGGCCTGGTTCGCGATCAGCGTCTGGCCGCGCTTCGACAGCAGGTAGTCGACCCACAGCTTCGCGGCGTTCGGGCTCTTCGCCTTCTTCGAGATCGTGGCCAGGCGGCTCACGACCTGCGTGTAGTCCTTCGGGAATACGTAGCCGATCGACTTGTCCTTCTTCGCCTTCGCGTACGCGTACGAGCCGATGATGTTGTAGCCGATCAGGTTCTCGCCCGACGAGATGCGCTCCATCATCGCGCCGGTGCTCGATTGCAGCTTCGGGCCGGTCGTGCCGATGGCCTTCACGAGTTCCCACGTGACCTTTTCGTTCAGGTGCGCGTCCTGCGTCAGCGCGTTGAAGCCGACGCCGGATTTCTCGACGTCGTACGTCGTGAGCTTGCCCTTGAACTTGTCGGGTTGCGACGTGAGCAGCTTGATCAGGTCGGTGCGCGTCTTCGGCACCTCGTTCTCTGGAATCAGGCGCTTGTTGTAGACGATCGCGAGCGGCTCGAACGTCGTGCCGTACGCCTGCTTCTGGTATTGCGCCCATTGCGGCACGTTCGGGCTTTCCGGCGAATCGTACGACGCCATCAGGCCGTCGTTGACGAGCTTGACCTGCAGGTCCATCGCCGAGCTCCACAGCACGTCGGCGCTCGTGCTGCTCGCCGCGTTCTCGCTGATGTAGCGGTTGTACAGCTCGGTGCTGTTCATGTCGTTGTATTCGACCTTCACGCCGTACAGGCTTTCGAAATCCTTGATCAGCGGCCGTACGAGGCCCGTGTCGGTCGTCGAGTAGACGATCAGCTTGCCTTCCTTCTTCGCGGCGTCCACCACGCCCTGGTAGCTGCCCGGATAGCCGGCCGGAACCTGCGCCCACGCGGCGCCGGCGGCGGCGCCCGCGATGAGCGTGAGGGCGGTGGCGAGATGCTTCGGTGCGAACGGCATGTGTCTTCCTCCAATTACGCGTCGGTGTTGTTCGAGTGAGGCGGATGGTAAGTGGGGGGCACTTTCAGCCTGCTTTCATTTTTGTGTGCAATCGATGCGTTTGTGTCATGGATTTCCCGAGGTCGACAGCAGCGTGCCGAGAATCCGGCCGCCATGTTTCGCGTGCGCGGCGGTGAGCGCCGAATACCCGACGATGATGCCCGCGGCGAGCTCGGCGCTTCGGCAGAAGCCGCGAATCGGCTGCAGCGACACGCCGGCCGCGTGCGCGTTCGCGACGTACGACGCGTCGTCCATGCCGGGCGGCAGCCACAGCACGAAATGAAAGCCGGCATGCTCGCCCGACACCGTGTATTGCCCGCTGCCGTGTTTCGCGAGCTGCTCGAGCACGATGTCGCGCCGCTGGCGATATGCGTGGCGGCTGGCGCGCAGGTGCTTCGCGAAATCGCCGCGCCCGATGAAGCGGGCCAGCACGAGCTGCGGCGCGACGCCGACCGAGCGCCCGGTCACCCGCCACACGTCCGCGAGCGCCGGCCGCAGCGCCGCCGGCACGACCATGAAGCCGATGCGCAGCCCGGAGAACAGCGTCTTGTTGAACGAGCCGCAGTAGATCACCCGGTCGCACGCGTCGAGCGACTTCAGCGCGGGCAGCGGGGCGGCCTGGTAGCTGAATTCGCCGTCGTAGTCGTCCTCGATGATCCACGCGCGACGGCGCTGCGCCCAGTCGAGCAGTTCGAGCCGGCGCGACACCGACATCGTGACGCCGAGCGGCGATTGATGCGCGGGCGTCACGTAGGCGGCGCGCGCATCGGGGTGCCGGTCCAGCGCGGCCGTTTCGATCCCTTCGCGGTCGACCGGCACGTCGACCACGGTCGCGCCCGTCATCGCGAAGATGTGTGCCGCCGACGCGTAGCCGGGGTCTTCCATCAGCACCGTGCTGCGCGGGGCGAGCGCCGTGCGCGCGACGAGATCGATCGAATGGCGGATGCCGGTCGTGATGAAGATGTCGTCGGCGGCGCACGGGATCCCGCGGTATTCGCGCAGGTATCCGGCAATTTCGTCGCGCAGGGCCGCGACGCCTTGCGACGGCGTCGAACAGAGGTCGCTGGCGGTCGCGGCAAGCAGGCTCGCGCCGAGCGCCTTCTTCCATTGCTGCATCGGCAGCAGGTCGGGATCGGCGAGCCGCGCGACGAACGGGACGCCCGGGCGGACCGCGTGTTCCGGGGCGGCCGCGCCCGTTGCGCCGGCCGGTTGCGGCTCCGGCTCCTGGGCCGGTGTTGCGCCGCCGCGCTGCCGAGATTGCGCGGACGCGCGCAAATAGCTGTCCGGCACCACCGCGCACACCCGCGACCCAGAGCCGCGCGTGCGCGCGATGTAGCCCTCTGCGCCCAACCGGTCGTACGCGGCTTCGACCGTGCCGCGCGCGACACCCCAGCGCGCGGCCAGCGTGCGGCTGGACGGCAGTGCGCTGTCGCCGGGGAGCAGGCGTTTCAGGATCGCGTCGCGAATCGCGTCGGCAATGCAGTCCTGCTTCGATTGCGGGCTTCCGGTCGACAGGCCCGGAGGGCACGGCAGATCGAGCGGAATCGCGGCTTTGCCTCGCGTCATAGTGGTCTAGTTGATGGTCGATTTAATGGCTCTTCAGCTTATATCACTTTGTTCGTAGATTGATGCCGAGCACTTGAACCCGAAGGAGACGAAAGCACCCTATGAAATCCCGGTCGTTGCCCCAATGGGGCTGGTTGTTGCTGTTGATGCTCGTCGTGTGCCTGCCGCGCGTCACGATCGATGCCTACCTGCCGTCGCTGCCCGCCATGGCGGATGCGCTGCACGGCACCGACGCGCAGCTTCAGCTCACGCTGACGCTGTACATGGTCGGCTATGCGCTGTCGATGCTGGTGTCGGGGCCGTTGTCCGACCGGTACGGCCGCCGCCCCGTGCTGCTCGGCGGGCTGTGCCTCTACGTGGCCGCGAGCGTGGCCTGCGCGCTCGCGACGAGCGTCCCGGCGATCGTCTGCGCGCGCATCTTCCAGGCGCTGGGCGGTTGCAGCGGAACGGTGATCGGGCGCGTGGTCGTGCGCGAGCGCTTTCCTGCGGCGATGCAGGCGACGATGCTCAGCCGCATCTCGGCGGGCATGGCGCTGTCGCCCGTGATCGCGCCGCTCGCGGGCAGCGCGATCGCCGCGTGGCTCGGGTGGCGCGGCGTGTTCGGCTGGCTCGTGGCCGGCGGGGTGATCGCGACGGCGATGGTGCTGCGCTACCTGCCCGAGACGCGCGCGAGCGACGCGCGGCCGGAGCCGGGCGCGGGCCTGCTGCGGACCTACGCGGGGCTGCTGCGCGAGCGCCGTTTCCTGCGCTACTCGCTCGCGATCAGCTTCGTCTACTGCACGTACTTCCCGTTCATCGCGGAATCGTCGACGCTGTTCCAGCGGCAGATGGGCGTGTCGGGGCCGGTCTATGCGGGGATCTTCGGCCTGACCGTGCTCGGCTACCTGATCGGATCGAGCGTGTTCCGGCGGGCCAGCGGCCGCTGGAACACCGATGCCGTGATCGCGTCGGCGGCCTTCGTCAACCTGGCCGGGGCCATCGCGCTGTGCGGGGCCGACGCCGTCGCGCCCACGCACGCGGCGGCCGTCGTCGTGCCGATGTTCTTCGTGATGATCGCCGTCGGGATCGCGATTCCCGCATGCCAGTTCGCGGTGATGCAGCCGTATACGAAGATCGCGGGCACGGCTTCCGGGCTGTTCTTCTTCATCCAGATGGCGATTGCCGCCGTGTGCGGCGGGGTGCTCGGGGGGCTGTCGGACGGCACGGCCCGCCCGCTGGCCGCCGTGACCCTCTGCGCGAGCGTCGCGTTCCTGGCCGCGATCTACGGCCTGCGCGAGCGGAACGCCGCCACCGCCGGGGCCGATGGCTTGACGACGGGAGGCCGGCGCGCGGCGGAGTGACGGGCGCTGCTCGTTGCGTGTAATACGTGGCGGCAAGCGGCAGGCGGCGAGCGGCGAGCGGCAGGCGGCAGGCGGCAGGCGGCAGGCGGCAGGCGGCAAGCGGCAAGCGGCAAGCGGCAAGCGGCAAGCGGCAGGTAGCAGGTAGCAGGCAGCAAGCGGCAAGCGGCAAGCGGCAAGCGGCAAGCGGCAGGCAGCAGGCAGCAGGCAGCAGGCAGCAAGCGGCAAGCGGCAAGCGGCAAGCGGCAAGCGGCAAGCGGCAAGCGGCAGGCGGCAGGCGGCAGACGGCAGACGGCAGACGGCAAGCGGCAAGCGGCAAGCGGCAGGCGGCAATCGGTAGGCAGCAGGCGGCGGGCAGGCGAGCAGCAGACGGGCAGCGCGCAACACGGAACAGGTGTTTTCGCGGAGCGGCAGGGCGGAAAGGATCGTGTAATGTAGCGGCCTTGACGTTACCTGCCGACCTGACCGGATTCCCCATGCGTGTGCTGCTCGTCGAAGACAACCCGATCCTCGCGCAATCGCTCGGCGACGCGCTGAGCGCCGCGCGCTTCGCGGTCGATCACATGGCGGACGGCGAGGCGGCGGACCACGTGCTGCGCACGCAGGACTACGCGCTGGTGATCCTCGACCTCGGGCTGCCGAAGCTCGACGGGCTCGAGGTGCTGCGGCGGCTGCGCGCGCGGCGCAACCCGGTGCCGGTGCTGATCCTCACCGCGCACGGGTCGGTCGAGGACCGCGTGAAGGGGCTCGATCTCGGCGCCGACGACTATCTCGCGAAACCGTTCGAGCTGACCGAGCTGGAGGCGCGCGCCCGCGCGCTGATCCGGCGCAGCCTCGGGCACGAGCATTCGCGTGTGGCGTGCGGCCCGCTCGCATACGACAGCGTCGACCGCAGCTTCCGCCTCGCGGGCGAGCCGCTGTCGCTCACGCCGCGCGAGCGCTCGGTGCTCGAGGTGCTGATCTTGCGCAACGGCCGCGCGATCAACAAGGAAACGCTGTCGGAGAAGATCTTCGGGCTCGACGAATCGGTCAACGCCGATGCGATCGAGATCTACGTGTACCGGCTGCGCAAGAAGCTCGAGCACAGCGGCGTCGCGATCGTCACGCTGCGCGGGCTCGGCTACCTGCTCGAAGCAAAAGCCGCATGATGCGCCCGAACCTGCGGATGCAGGTCGCGCTGTGGCTGCTGCTGCCGCTGCTCGGCCTGCTCGCGCTCGATTCGTGGCTGACCTACCAGCGCGCGATGAACGCCGCGCACGTCGCATTCGACCGCACGCTGTCGTCGTCGCTGAAGTCGATCCGCGAAGGGGTGCGGCTCAAGCAGGGCGAGGTCGAGGTCGACCTGCCGTATCTCGCGCTCGAGATGTTCGAATCGAGCGACGGCGGCAAAATCTACTACCTGATCCGCGAGGACAACGGCCGCGCGGTCACCGGCTACCCGGACCTGCCGTTGCCGAGCGGGCGCGACGCCGGCGACGTCGCGCTGTACGCGACGCGCTACTACGACGCCGTCTATCGCGGCGAACGCCTGCGGATGGGCGCGCTGCGGCTGCCGGTGCACGACGTGCCGAGCGCGCAGTCGCGCATCGTGTGGGTGATGGTCGGCGAGACGATCGAGGGGCGCCAGGCGCTCGCGCGCGAGATCCTGATGGGCTCGCTGCTGCAGGAGGGGCTGCTCGTCGTGCTCGCGCTCGGCATCGTGTGGCTCGGCGTCGGGCGCGGGCTGCGGCCGCTGAACCGGCTGTCGGCCCGGGTCGCCGCGCGCACCGAGGACGACCCGACGCCGCTCGACACGGGCGCGATGCCGAGCGAGCTCGCGCCGCTCGTCGATTCGATCAACCAGTACATCGGCCGCACGCAGCGGATGCAGGTCGCGCGGCGGCGCTTCTTCGCGGATGCGGCGCATCAACTGAAGACGCCGCTGGCCGCGGTGCAGGCGGGCGTCGAGCTCGCGCTGCGGCCCGGCGAGCAGCCGCGCGTGAACGTGCACCTGCTGCGCGTGAACGGCGCGGTGCGGCAGGCGGCGAAAATCGTCCAGCAATTGCTTTCGCTGTCGCGCCTCGACGCGGACAGCGGGCAGGCCGTCACGCACGAGCCGGTGGCGCTGCACCGGCTGGCGCGCAGCGTGACGCTCGACTGGTCGCCGGTTGCGCGGGCGCGCGACATCGACCTGGGCTTCGAGCACGAGGCCGACGTCGACGTGCCCGGCCGGCCCGACCTGCTCGGCGAGATGATCGGCAACCTGATCGACAACGCGATCCGCTACGCGGGCGACCGCGCGGTGATCACGGTGCGCGTGTCGCGCGACGGCGAGCATGCGCGGCTCGACGTGATCGACAACGGGCCGGGGATTCCCGAAAACGAGCGCGACGCGGTGTTCGAGCGCTTCCATCGCGGCAGCAAGACGCAGACCGTCGAAGGTACGGGGCTCGGGCTGTCGATCGTGCGCGAGATCGCGCGCGTGCATCAGGGCAGGGTGACGCTGGCCGATGCGGCCGGCGGCGGGCTGGTCGTCACGGTGACGCTGCCGGTCGGCCCCTAGAAACACAGGCGGTTATCGCGCGATCATGCGTAATCGCGAGGCTCGATCAAATCGAAACATTTAATTCGAAAATTGAGCGATTTTATAATCGCCCCGGCATGCTGTGATTTCTGACAGCTAGAAAACCCCATTTTCCGACCTACGATAAATCAGCCGTCCAATATACGGCTTCACCTTGTTTATTCAGGGATGAATCGTAATTTTCTATAATTAATTGAGGGCAAAATCATGGCCACGACACTCGATGAAGAAGTCCTGCCGGAGATTTTCGTCAAACGATTCAGGGTCAGCGGCGGGCACGTCACGTCAGGAAAGGGAAACGCGCCGACCATCAACTTCATCGCCGCTTTCCACCCGGAATTCGAGCATCCGCAAGGCTCGGGTTCGCTGCAGGGCTCCGGCCGGATCATCTGGACCCATCGGCCCAACAACGTCACCCAAATCACGATCGGCGGAAACTATACCCACTTCCCGTTGAAGGAAGGGGAAAGCGCGTCCGTCCTTCCGGTGCGGTCGCTTTTGCTGCACGTGCACGGTTACGTCGGCGGGATCATTCCCATCAACAAGTATCACGGCATCCCGCCGGCACTGTTCCCGGTGCTGGATTTGTCGTCCCTTATTCCGCTGAATTCGAAAACCGGGACGGCCAACTATACGGTTGTCGATCCGCAAAATCCGGAGGAAAAATTTACGATAAGCGACGCAAAGATTGCGGAATTGTGATTCCGGCAGAAATCGATCGGCATATTGTCTGAAATCGAATCCGGTGGCGCAGTGCGGTAAATAATCGCATGCGCCACCTTCCGATGCGGCGCTTTGCGCCGCTCATGCGGGTTCGCGATTTTTAATCGCCGAACCCGATCTCCGCTTCGAGTTCCTGTCCAACCTCGAGAAAACGCCCCGTGCCGTGCACGACGATCGCGTTGTTGCCGAACGTCAGCGCGCCGTCGAAGCCCGGATGCGCGCGGTAGGCCTGCATCGTGTCGGTCGGCTCGTGTGGCCACGCGGGATCGGGCGCGCCCGTGCGCTGGTCGATGGTCGGCACCGGGCAGCGCGTGCACAGCTTCACGAGGCGCAGCCGCACGGGCGTGTCGCCGCCGGCGTCGAGATGCTCGACGTAATCCTCTTCGTACGCGTCGAGGCCCGATACGACGACGTTCGGGCGGAAGCGGTTCATCGGAATCGCCGGCGCGCCCTTCGCGGCGAGCCGCGCGTTCAGATCGTCGAGCGACGACTGGCCGATCACGAGCAGCGGATAGCCGTCGGCGAACCGGGTCGACGCATCGAGCTCGCCGGTCCATTTGCGGTTGCACGGGCGCCGCGCGCCGGGCGCGAAGCGCGCGAGCTTCGCCGGCGTGCCGAGGTAGCGGGTGAACCACGCGGCGGTGGCAGCGCCCGTGTCGATCGCGTCGACGGTGTCGCGCCAGACGGTCGCCGCCATCTTCGGCGTATCGGCCGTCGCTTCGCCGTCGAGCGGCGTGCGAATTTCCGGCATGTCGGGCGCGTTCAGCACCAGCACGTCACCGTCGAACGCAGTCTGCACGAGCGCGAGGCGCGGGTGCGTGCGCTGCGTGATCATCTCGCCGGCGGCGTCGGTCACCATCCAGTGGCGGTCGTATGCCAGCCCGGTGTCGAGCAATTGCGCGCGGCGCAGCGCGATGCCGCCGCAGGATTTGATCGGATAGACGAAAAGTTCGCTGATGGCTGGCATGGCGCGGGCTTCGAATGACATGGAAAGTCAAAGCGCGATTGTGCCAGATCGCACCGAAACCGGCCTTCTCGCCGGACGCTCACGCCGGCAGCGGGAAACCGCGGTCGAACGTCGCGCGCACGTCGAGCGGCTGGCGCAGCAGCGCGGCCTTCAGGTAGAAGTCGGCGGTGCGCTGCTGCTCGGCGATGACCGCCGCGTCGATCGGCAGCCAGCGTGTGCGGCGCCGCTCGAACTGCAGCTTCGCGGCCGGCTGCGGAATCCCGATGATCCGCGCGAGCGCCGCCGAGAATGCGTCCGCGTGCTGGTACGACCATGCCTGCGCACGCACGACGCGCTGCAGGAAATCGCGCAGCACGTCGCGTTTCGCGGCGATCGCGGCGTCGGTCGCCGCGAGGTAGCTGAGCCCCGACCACAGCCCGCGGCCGCTGACGAGCACGCGCGCGCGGCCGCTCGTTTCCGCGAGCGCCGTGTATGGCTCCCAGGTCGCCCACGCGTCGATCGAGCCGCTCGCGAGCGCGAGCATCGTATCGGCGGGCGGCAGGAAGCGGAACGACACGTCGTCGGGCGCGAGGCCCGCCGCGTCGAGCGCCTTCAGCGTGACGAAATGGCCGATCGAGCCGCGCGTCGTGCCGATGCGCTTGCCCTTCAGGTCGGCGGCGGTCTTCAGCGGCGCGTCGGGCCGCACGACCACGGCGGTGCCGTATGGATCCGAGCGGTTCGCGCCGATCACCTTGATTTGCGCGCCCGACGCGAGCGCGAAGATCACCGGCGCGTCGCCGATCGGCCCGCAGTCGACCGCGCCCGCGTTCAGCGCCTCGGCGAGCGGGGCGGCGGCCGGGAACTCGGTCCATGCGATGTCGTAGGCGAGGCCGTTCAGCTCGCCGGCCGCTTCGAGCAGCGCGCGCAGGCCGCCTTTCTGGTCGCCGGCGCGCAGCAGCGGCCGCGCGGCGGATTGCGCGTGCAGCGCGAGCGGGGCTGCGGCAAGTGTCGCGAAGGCGGCGGCCTGGGTGAGGAAGTGGCGTCGCATCTGATTCATCGTGAATTTCACTCGGTCGGTCAGTCAGTCAGTCAGGGAAGGGGCGAATGCCGGCGCTCAATGCGGCAGGCCGGCCTGCACGTCGCGCACGGGGTCGGCGTCGAATCGCAGCAGCAGCGCAGTCAGCGGATCGCGGCCGGCGGTCGAGCCCGCGATGCCGGGCGCGGCGGCTGCCGGGCCGGCGTCACCGGCACGGCACAGCAGGTCGGCGTCCGACCATCCGGCCTGGCCCGGCAATGCCCGCGCGCGCAGCCAGCCGGCGCGGTCGGCGAGGAACTGCGTGCCGCCGAGCGCATCCGGCGCGAGGCCGGCGATCGTCGCGAACACCCGCCATGCGTCCGCCGTCGCGGCGATGCAGTTCGCGCGCCCGTGGGCGGCCGGCGGCGCGACGGCATCCCGCGTGACGAGCAGCGTTTGCCAGCGCGCGTCTTCGGCGGGCGGCGGCGCACCCGGCGCGAGCGCGACCACGCGCACGCGCTGGCCGTCGCGCCAGCGTTCGAGCGCTTGTATCGCACCGTGCTCGCCGCAGCGCACGTCGAGCGCCGGCAATGCGACAGGCGCGGGCCACGCGCCGCCCGCCTGAGCGCCGCTGCCTGCCGCCAGCGCTTTCAGGTAATCGAGCAGTGCCCACGTGTCGGGCGCGCTGAACGTCGTGTCGAAGCCGGGCGTCGACGCCGTGCGCTGCGCATCGTGCAGGCCGTGCCGCACGCGCCAGTAAAGCTCGCCGTCGAGCCGCCGCGCGAGCAGCGTGCCGGCAAAGGTCGGCGGCCAGTGCGCGAGCGACGCGGCGAGCGGCCCTTCGCCGCGGCCGTCCGCACCGTGGCAGGCCACGCAATGACGGCCGTACAACTGCGCGCCGCGCGTCAGGTTCGTCACCGACAACGGTGCGGGGCTGCGCTGGAAACTCGTCGGCACGGCGGGCGCAAGCCACAGCGCGGCAGGCGGCCACGGCGCGCACACCCCGGCGAGCACGGCCGCGCCGGCCCAGACGACGCGCCGCCTGCGCAACACGAGCGCGGCAAGCGCGAACGCCGCCGCGAGCGCCGTCAACGCGAACGCGAGCGCGAGTTGCCGCGTCAGCCCCGCGTCGATCCGCAACGTTTCGAGCGCGATCCGCTGCGGCCATGGCCACGCGGCCTGGCCGTCCGCGTCGCCGGTCGCGCCGGCCACGCGCAGCACCTGCGCGAGCGCGACCTGCGCGCGATACAGCACCTGCAGGAACGCGAGCGTCCAGTCGGCGAACGGCGGCGCGCTCATCGGCCGGGCCGCCGGGGCGATGCGATGCCGCGCATCTACCAGCTCGCATCGAGCCCGAGGTGGCGCAGCGCGTCGTGCCGCAACTCGGCCAGACGCGGGTCGCCGCGATGGCGCGGATAGGGCAGGTCGACGTGCAGCTCCGCGACGATCCGCGCGGGCCGAGGGCCGAACACGATCACGCGCTGCGCGAGGAACAGCGCCTCCTCGACGTCGTGCGTGACGAGCAGCGCGGAGAAGCGGTCGCGCCGCCACAGCGCGGTGAGCTCGGCCTGCATCGTCAGCCGGGTCAGCGAATCGAGCTTGCCGAGCGGCTCGTCGAGGATCAGCACGCGCGGATCGTTGACGAGCGCGCGGGCGAGCGCGACGCGCTGCGCCATCCCGCCGGACAGCTGATGCGGGAAAGCGTGCGCGAAATCCTCCAGCCCGACGCGCGCGAGCGCATCGTCGACGCGGTGCTGCGCGGCGCGCGCCACGCCGCGCGCCTCGAGGCCGAGCGCGACGTTCGCGCGCACGCGGCGCCACGGGTAGAGCGTCGGATCCTGGAACACGACGATGCGCGACGGGTCGGGCCGCACGATCGGTTCGCCATCCTGGGCGATGGTGCCTTGCCGCGCGGCGTCGAGGCCCGCGACGAGCCGCAGCAGCGTCGATTTCCCGCAGCCGCTGGGCCCGAGCAGCGCGACGAACTCGCCGGCGGCGACCGACAGCGTAACGTCGTCGAGCACGGGCAGCGCGCCGCCGGCTGCGTCGAACGCATGGCTCACGCGGCGCACGTCGATGCGCGCGCCGCGCGGCGCCGCAGGCGCCGGCGGCGCGGAAACGGGGGATTCGAGGACGGCGGCGCCTACCATTTGACGGTTCCTTTCTGCCATGCGAGGGTGCGGTCGCGCACCGCGAACAGCAGTGCGATCAGGCCGGAGAACAGCAGTGCCATCACGAGCAGCGCCGCGTACATGTTCACGTACGACGCCCAGCCCTGCGCCCAGCTCAGGTACCAGCCGAGCCCCGACTTGACGCCCATCATCTCCGCGACGACGAGCACCGTGAACGACGCGCTCAAGCCCATGAAGATGCCGACGAACACGTGCGGCAGCGCGGCCGGAATCGCGACGCGCAGCACGAGGAAGCGCGCGTTCGCGCCGAGCGTGCGGGCGACGTCGTAGTACTGCTTGTCGACGCTCGCGACGCCGGACCAGGTCAGCACCGCGACCGGGAAGCCGGTCGACAGCGCGATCAGGAACGCCGCGGCCGAGTAGCTCGACGGGAAGAAGTAGAACGTGAGCGGCAGCAGCGCGGTGGCCGGCACGGGCCCGAGCACGCGCAGCACGGGGTGCACCCAGTAGCCGATGCGGCGCGACCAGCCGATCGACACGCCCACCGCGAAACCGGCCGCGACGCCGTACGCGAAACCGAGGCCGAGCAGCTTGAGCGTATTGCCGGCGCTACCGGCGAGGCGCGCCCAGTCGTCGGCGTAGACCTCGATCAGCGCCTGCGGCGGCGCGAAGAACGGCGTCGGCAGCCAGCCGGTTTTCGCGGTCGCGATCTCCCATGCGGCCAGCCCGAGCGGCAGCGCAACCAGCCACGGGCCGGCCGGGTGCACGCGCGCGAGCGGCGCGCGCAGCGCGCTCACGCGGGGGCCGAGCGCCGCGAGCGCGAGCAGCAGCGCGGCGATGATCCACGCGGCCGTGCCGAAGGTGTCGGTGTACGCCCAGTCGCTGAAGCCGACGACGCGATTCGGCCACAGCCGCGTCACCGCGCCGAGCGCGGCCCACGCGACGGCCGCGGCGAGCCCCGTGGCCCAGAACGGCGCGCGGCGGGCGGCGGCGGCCTGCGCCGCGTCGCAGGCGGTGCACGCGATGCGCGGTATGGGCGCGGGCGCGATCGACGCGGCGGGCACGGCGGCCGAGGCCGTGGCGGCGGATGCCGTCGTGGAGACGTGTTCGAGCGTCGACATCGCGTCACCCCAGCACGTTCGCATAGACCTGCTGCGCGAAGCGCTGCGGGTCGGTGCTTTTCTTGATCACGCCGATGCGGCGGAAATCGTCCGCGTAGAACGCGATTTCCTGCTGCAGGTCGACGCTGGTCGGGTGGTGCGTGTAGGTGAGCGTCGCATACAGCTTGCGCAGGTCTTCCGGATCGATCTTCGGCGAATACTTCGCGAACGCCCTGGCGGCTTCGTTCGGGTTCTCATGCGTGAACTCGGTCGCCTGCACGATGGCGCGCGCGAGCGCGGCGGCGGCCGGCCGGTCGTTGCGCACGAGCTCGCCGCGCGCGCCGATCACGCAGCACACCTTGCGCGCGTATTCGCCGGACAGGTTCGTCGCGAGTTCCGTGTACTTGCCGGCGCTGCGCTTCTCGAGCAGATACAGGTTCGGGTCGCCGTCGGCGATCGCGTGGATCTCGCCCTTGTCGGCCGCGACGCCGAGCAGGTCGGCCGGATACTGCCGCCACGTGATGTCGCGCTCCGGATCGATGCCGTTCTTCGCGAGCAGGATCGAGAAGAAGTGCTTGCCGGGCGCGGCGAGATCGCTGACGCCGACGGTCTTGCCCTTCAGCGCCTGCAGCGTCGTGACGCCGGCCGCCTTCGCGCCGAGCAGCCGCACGCAGCCGCCGTGCGAGCTGCCGACGATCTTCACGTCGAAGCCCGCCTCGAGCGGCTTCAGCCAGCGGTGGATCATCCCGACCGCCGCATCGGCCTTGCCGGTCGCGATCGATTCGAGCAACTGGTCGGTCGAGCCGCTGTAGTTGATCAGCTCGACCTTCAGCCCGTTCTTCTCGAAGAAGCCGCGTTCCTGCGCGACGACGATCGGCGTCAGGCAGAACGCGTTCTGGTTCCACGCGAAGGTCAGCTTCTTCAGCGGCGCAGCGGACCACGCGCGGCGGCCGAGCGTGAGCGCGGGGGCCGCCAGCGCGGCTGCGCCCGCCGCGCGCAGCAGGCGGCGCCGTTGGGTGTCGTGCGCGCCGGGCGCGGGAGCGGTGGGGCGAGTCATCGTCAGGTCTCCGAGAGATTTCCGTGAAGCAGGGCAATGCGTGCGAGTGGTCAATCGAGCAGGTCGGGTTCGTCGGCGACGATGCGCGCGTACAGGCTGTCGAATGCGTGCAGCGCGCCTTCGGGGCCGCCGATCTGCCCGTGCGTATGGCGCGCGGTGGCCGGATCGATCGGCTGCGGCGTGCCGGCCGCTTCGGCGAGCAGCTGCGTATGCGCGGCGTTGTCGAGCGCGATGTACCACCACGCGGCCGCCTCGACGGACGGGCCGGCCGTGAGGATGCCGTGGTTCTTCAGGATCACGCCCTTGTGCGTGCCGCCGCCGGGCCGCGCGAGCGCCTGCGCGATCCGCGCGCCTTCGCTCGTGTCGACCACCATCCCGGTGAAGTCGTCGAACAGCGCGTGATCCTCGTAGAACACGCACGCGTCCTGCGTCAGCGGATCGAGCGGGCGGCCGAGCGTCGACCACGCCTTGCCGTAGGTCGAATGCGTGTGCGCGGCCGCGACGACGTGCGGATGCGCGTCATGGATCGCCGCGTGGATCGCGAACGCAGCCTTGTTCAGCGGCCGCTCGCCGATCGCGGTTTCGCCGCGCGCGTTGACGAGCAGCAGGTCGGACACCTTGATCTGCGAGAAATGCACGCCGAGCGGATTCACCCAGAAGTGATCGGGCAGTTCCGGGTCGCGCGCGGTGATGTGGCCGGCGAGGCCGGACGCGAAGCCGAAGCGCGCGAACAGGCGGAACGCGGCCGCGAGGCGCGCCTGGCGATGACGCCGCTCGGCGGCGGCGTCCGCGCGCGGCGCGGGCGGGTCGAACCAGAAGTGCTGGTGCGGCGACGCGGCGAGCGCGAGGCCGGACGCGGTGCGCACGGGCTGAGGCAGGACGGTGGACATGCGTGCGTCTCCGTTCCGGGTCAGGCCGCGCGGCGGGCCGCATCGCGTGCGGCGACGGCGGCGCGCACGCGCGGAATCAGCTCGCGGCCGTAGTCGATCGCGTCGTCGAGCGGATCGAAGCCGCGAATCAGGAACGTCGTCACGCCGAGGTCGTAGTAGTCGAGCAGCGCGTCGGCGACCTGCTCGGGCGTGCCGACCAGCGCCGTCGAGTTCGAGCGCGCGCCGGTCAGTTTCGCGATCTCGGTCCACAGCCGCTTGTCGACGCGGGAACCGCGCTCGGCGGCGGCGAGCAGGCGGCGCGCGCCTTCGCTCTGCAGCGGGGTGCCCGCGCCGAGGCCGGCGGCGTCGCGCAGCCGGCGCGTTTCGTCGAGGATCCGGTGCGCGCGCGCCCATGCGTCGTCCTCGGTCGCCGCGAGGATCGGGCGGAACGACACCGAGAAGCGCACCTGCCGGCCATGCTTGGCCGCCTCGGCGCGCACGCGCGTGGTCAGGTCGCGCACCTGGTCGAGCGATTCGCCCCACAGCGCGTAGACGTCCGCATGCTTGCCGGCCACCGCGAGCGCGGCGTCCGACGCGCCGCCGAAGTAGATCGGCACATGCGGCTGCTGATACGGCTTCACGTCGGAGAAGCCCTGGCGGAAGCGGTAATGCGCGCCTTCATGATCGAACGGCCGCGCCTCGGTCCAGATCCGGCGCAGGATGCCGACGTATTCGTCGGTGCGCGCGTAGCGGGCGTCGTGGTCGAGGAAATCGCCGTCGGCCTGCTGCTCGCGATCGGAGCCGCCGGAGATGATGTGCACCGCGAGCCGGCCGCGGCTGAACTGGTCGAGCGTCGCGATCTGGCGCGCGGCGAGCGTCGGCACGGTGAAGCCGGGGCGATGCGCGAGCATGAAGTGGATCCGCTCGGTCGCGGCGGCCGCGTAGGCGATCGTCAGCGTCGCCGACGGCCCGGTGGAATGGTGCGGCACGAGGATGCGGTCGAAGCCGGCCGTCTCGTGCGCGCGGGCGAAGTCGCGCACGTAATCGGGGTCGACCGTCTGGCCGGACGGCGGGTGGATCTCCGACTGCTTCTGGCTCTGGATCATGCCGATGAATTCGACGCTCATCTGGGGCTCCGGTGCAAGGACGGCCCGGCACGCGGGCCGGGTGGGACTGGAGCGCAGATTACTGCCGAGATCATGCGAAACGGAAATAATCAATACGGAATTGAATATCAGATTTGCATGGTTTGATCGGCCTGGCCACGCGCCTACGCTGTGGGCTCGCGATCGATCGGGATCGCTGTCGGATGCATGTCTTGCGGGTGTTTCGCGCGTGAGTGCCGGGGCTTCCGGCAGGGCGCCGCGTCGGGCATGCACGTCGGCCCCGCGTCAGCGCCGTACCGGTCGATCTCCGTGTTTGCCCGACCGATGGAATCCGTCCCGATGCCTGCCAGCCTTGCCGTTTCCCCGCCGCCATCGCAGCCGCAGACGCTGCGTCACCTGCCGGCCGACGACGCACGCGTCGCCGCGCTGCTCGAACGCATCGCGCCCGAACTGGCTGCCGACGCCGCCCGCAACGACCTGCACGGCCGTTTCCCGCACGAGAACTTCGCGCGGTTGCACCGTGCGGGGCTGATCGCGCAGGTCGTGCCGCGCGAGCATGGCGGCGCGGGCGCGACGCTCGCGCAGGCGAGCCGGATCGTCGCGGCGGTCGCGCGGGCCGATCCGGCGACCGCGCTGGTCCTGACGATGACGTACCTGCAGCACCGCGCGCTCGGCCGCGCGGACAGCCGCTGGCCCGCGCCGCTGCGGCGCGCGGTGTTCGACAGCGCGGTGGCCGACGGCGCGCTGATCAACGCGCTGCGGGTCGAGCCGGCGCTCGGCTCGCCCGCGCGCGGCGGGCTGCCGGACACGGTGGCGCGCCGCGACGGCGACGGCTGGCGGCTGTCCGGCCACAAGCTGTACAGCACCGGCATCCCGGCGCTGCGCTGGCTCGCCGTGTGGGCGCGCACCGACGAGCCCGAGCCGCGCGTCGGCGTGTTTCTCGTGCCGCGTGATCCGGACGGCGGCGACGCGGGCATTCGCGTGATCGAAAGCTGGGACCATCTCGGCCTGCGCGCGTCGGGCAGCCATGAAGTCGTGTTCGACGACGTCCGGCTGCCGGCCGGGCACGCGGCGGACCTGCGCGCGCCCGACGCGTGGGCCGTGTCGGCGGCGAGCCACGCGGATCTCGACGCGCACGCGGACCAGCAGGCGTGGATGGTCGTGCTGCTCGGCAGCCTGTACGACGCGATCGCGCGGGCGGCGCGCGACTGGCTGATCGGGTTCGTCGCGACGCGTGCGCCGAGCGGGCTCGGCGCGCCGCTGGCGACGCTGCCGCGCGTGCAGGAGGCGGTCGGCGGGATCGAAGGCTGGCTGCACGCGAACCGCGTGCTGCTCGACGACGCGATTTCGCGCACCGACGCCGGCGCACCGCCCGCGGTGACGACGAGCGGGCTCGTCAAGCGAACCGTGATCGACCACGCGATCCGCACCGTCGAGCAGGCATTGAAGCTGTCGGGCAATCACGGGCTGAGCCGCGGCAATCCGCTGGAACGTTACTACCGCGACGTGCTGTGCGGCCGCGTGCATACGCCGCAGGACGATGCGATCGCCGTCGCGGCGGGGCGGGCGGCGCTCGACGCGGCGCGCGGCGATGGCGCGTAAACCGCGCGGCGCGGCCAGCGGCACGGCCGGGCCGCGCAGGCCCGGCGGATCGTCGCCGTCGCCGCTGCCGTCATGCGGCGGCGGCGTCGCTCCCGCGCGCCGGCGGGTCGAACGCCGCGCGCGCGTGCTCGGCGATCGCCGCGAGCGGCGCGGCGAACCGTGCCGCGTCGTGCCGCCTGAGCAGCCACAGGTCGATCTGCGGCTTGAAATCGGCGAGCGGCACGATGTCGAGCGCGTCGCGCAGCGGGCTCTGCTCGACGAGCGGCAGCGGCATGAGCCCGAGCCCGACGCCGTTCGCGACGCTCTGCAACTGCAGGTCGCGGCCGAACGTGTCGAGCGTGACGCGCAGCGGCAGCCCGTGCGTGTCGAGCGCGCGCCGCAGGCCCGCGCGGAAGCCGCAGCCGTCCGGGTTGAGCACCCAGCCGCGCGCATGGCAGTCGGCGAGCCGGTAGCTGCGGCGCGGCCAGTCGCCGCGGCGGCCGACCGCGACGAGCCGCGTGGTCAGCAGCCGCTCGCCTTCGACCTGCGGCGGCAGCCCCATCTCGCGCGCAAGGAACACGAGCGCCGCATCGAGCTCGCGCCGCGCGACCCGCTCGACGAGCGCGCCGCCCCATGCGGTCGTGACCAGCGGCGCGAGCGCGGGCCAGTGTTCGCCGAGCTGCGCGATCAGGCCCGGCAGCATCAGCTCGCCGAGGCCCTGCGTGAGCCCGATGCGGAATTCGCCGGCCGGCGGCAGCTGGCCGGCGGTCAGCTCGCGCAGCGCGTCGACTTCGCGCAGGATCGTGCGGCATTGCTCGAACACCTGGCGGCCGATGTCGGTCGGGCGCGGCGGTTTCGTGTTGCGGTCGAGCAGCACGACGCCGAGCGCCTCCTCGAGGTTCTGCACGCGTCGCGTGATCGCCGGCTGCGTCATGCCCAGCTCGGCGGCCGCCTGGCTGAGCGTCTGGCAGCGGACGACCGCTGCAAAAGCGTCGATATCGCTAATTTTCATGTTTGTTCTGCATGGATTTTCAGTTGCATCATGACGATCCATCATAATCGCGATGAATCATATTCGAAGAGGCGACCGATGAATACGGCTACCTTGCGGCAATCGCCGCTGCACCCGTTCGTCGACGCGCTGGGCGCGCTGCTTGCGTCCGGCGCGGACGAGGCGCGCATCCTGGACGAGGGCGGCGCGTTGCTGGCCGCGCTCGTCGCGCACGACGACTGGCTGCCCGACGCGTTCGCGCAGCCCGATCCCGAGCGCTACCGGCAGTACCTGCTGCATCTCGATCCGGACGCGCGGTTCTCCGTCGTCAGCTTCGTGTGGGGGCCCGGGCAGGCCACGCCGATCCACGACCACACGGTGTGGGGGCTGATCGGCATGCTGCGCGGCGGCGAGTTCTCGCAGCCGTACCGGCTCGACGCGGCCGGGCGGCCGGTGCCGGCAGGCGACGCGGTGCGGCTGCGGCCGGGGCAGGTCGAGGCCGTGTCGCCGCGCATCGGCGACATCCATCGCGTGAGCAACGCATTCGCCGACCAGGTGTCGATCAGCATCCACGTGTACGGCGCGAACATCGGCCAGGTCGAGCGCGCCGTGTATCTCGAGGACGGCACCGTGAAGCCGTTCGTGTCGGGCTATTCGAATGCGTGACGCCCGGCGCCGGATTCCATCCACTTCCACCCATCGACTTCATCGGACATCGTGACGCAACCCACTGATTCCACCCAACGCTTCGCCGCCGCGTCGTATCACGACGTGCGCGCCCGCCTGCTCGCCGGCGACGAGATCGCGCTGCTCGACGTGCGCGAGGAAGCCCCATACGCGCACGGCCATCCGCTGTGGGCCGCCAACTTTCCGCTGTCGAAGCTCGAGCTCGACGCGTGGACGCGGATTCCGCGCCGCGACACGCCGATCGTCGTGTATGGCGACGCCGGCGGCGAGGATCTCGCGCCGCGCGCGGCCGCGACGCTCGCGCGGCTCGGCTACACGGACGTGCGGCTGCTCGACGGCGGCCTCGCCGGCTGGCGCGACGCGGGCGGCGAGCTGTTCATCGACGTCAACGTGCCGAGCAAGTCGTTCGGCGAATGGGTCGAGGCCGAACGGCATACGCCTTCGTTGTCGGCGCAGGAAGTCAAGGCGCTGATCGATGCGCGCGCGGACGTCGTGATCGTCGACGCACGCCGCTTCGACGAATACCAGACGATGAACATCCCGACCTCGACCAGCGTGCCGGGCGCGGAGCTCGTGCTGCGCGTGCGCGCGCTCGCGCCGGACCCCGCGACGCAGGTGATCGTCAATTGCGCGGGCCGCACGCGCAGCATCATCGGCACGCAGTCGCTGGTCAACGCGGGCCTGCCGAACCCGGTCGCGGCGCTGCGCAACGGCACGATCGGCTGGACGCTCGCGGGGCAGGCGCTCGAACACGGCGCGGCGCGCCGCTTCCCCGGCGAGATCGACGCGGCGCAGCGCGCCGACGCGCGCCGCGCGGCGCGGGCCGTGGCCGAGCGCGCGGGCGTGCCGCGCATCGCGCTCGCCGACGTGGCGGCGCTCGCGGCGCCGGGCCGCACGCTGTACCGCTTCGACGTGCGCACCCCCGACGAATATGCGGACGGCCATCTGCCGGGCTTCCTGAGCACGCCGGGCGGCCAGCTCGTGCAGGAGACCGACCATCACGCGCCGGTGCGCGGCGCGCGGATCGTGCTCGCGGACGACGACGGCGTGCGCGCCGACATGACTGCGTCGTGGCTCGCGCAGATGGGCTGGGACGTGCGGGTGGTCGAGCCGGACGGCGCGCATGCGTTCGACGAGACCGGCGAGCCGCCGCGCGACGTGCCGGCGGCGCCCGAGGTCGCGGAAGTGTCGCCCGCGACGCTGGCGGGCTGGCTGCGCGACGCGGCGCCGGATTCACTCGCGATCGTCGACGTGACGGCCAGCGCGAACTACGTGAAGCGCCACATCCCGGGCGCGTGGTTTGCGGTGCGCGCGCAACTGCGCGACGCGCTCGCGACGATTCCGGCCGCGCAGCGCTACGTGTTCACCTGCGGCTCGAGCCAGCTCGCACGGTTCGCGGCGGCGGATGCGCGCAGCCTGCTGCCGGCGTCGGCGCAGATCGCGGTGCTGGCCGGCGGCACCGCCGCGTGGATCGCCGCGGGCCTGCCGCTCGAAACGGGCGAGACGCGGCTCGCGTCGCCGCGCGTCGACCGCTACCGGCGGCCGTACGAAGGCACCGACAACGCGGCGGCCGCGATGCAGGCGTACCTCGATTGGGAGTTCGGGCCGTCGATCAGCTGAAGCGGGACGGCACGCACCACTTCCGCGTGATCTGACGCGCGGCGGCGCGCGCCGCGCGTCGACGCGTGAAGATCAGCGCTTGAAGGTATCGACCGCGGTGCGGCCGACCGCGGGATCGTCGGTGAAGAAGCCGTCGATCCCCGCGCGCAGGTACGCCTGAATCTCGCGCACCGAGCCGGCGGTATTGCGCGCGCTCGCCGCGCCGCCGTCCTTCAGCGATGCCGGCAGGAAGTTGTTTTCCGGCCGGAACGTGTACGGATGCACGACGAGGCCGGCCTCGTGCGCGTAGCGCACGTACTGCGTCGGCTGCTGCAGCGTGCCGTCGGCGTTCACCGCGATGATCGACGTCTTGTACGGCCCGACGCCGTTCGCGTAGGTCGCGACCTCGCGCATGCCGTCGCGCGTCGACAGGTCGCCGTACGTGCGCTTGTCGTTCGCCTTCACGAAGTCGTACGGGCGCTGCGCGGCGTCGTCCATCAGCTGCACGAGCTTCCAGTTCGGCTGGCTCGCGCGGATCCGGTTGCGGATCGTCTTCAGGTTCGCGACCTCGAACGACTGGATGTAGATGGTCGCGGTGGTCGCCGTGTACGCATCCTTGAGCAGCGCGTCGACGAGGCGATCCTCGAGCGGCAGGCCGATCGACTGGAAGTAGGTCGGGTGCTTGGTTTCCGGATACAGGTGGATCGTGCGGCCGACCTGCGCGGACATCTGCTTCGCGAGCGCGACGATCTCGTCGAACGTCGGGATCTCGAACTGGTCGTTGTACGCGGTGTTCGCCGGACGGATCTGCGGAATGCGCTCGCGGGCGCGCAGCGTCTTCAGCTCGGCGAGCGTGAAGTCCTCGGTGAACCAGCCGGTCAGCTGCACGCCGTCGATCGTCTTGGTCGTCTTGCGGCTCGCGAACTGCGGCAGCGCCGATACGTTGGTCGTGCCGGAAATCTCGTTCTCGTGGCGCGCGACGAGCACGCCGTCGCGCGTGGACACGAGGTCGGGCTCGATCACGTCCGCGCCGTCCTCGATCGCCTTGCGGTACGACGCCAGCGTGTGCTCGGGGCGCAGCGCGCTCGCGCCGCGGTGGCCGACCACCTGCACCCTGGCGGCAATCGGCTGCGTGGGGTCCGACGTGACGTCGTCGCCGCCGCAGCCGGCGAGCAGGAACGTGGCGGCACAGGCGAGCGGGACGCAGCGGTGGGCGAACGGGCGCTTGAAGAACATGTCGATGAACCTTCGGAACGGGTTGGGGTGGAATGGGAGCGTATCGGGACGGCCCGCGCGCTTTTTGGCGCGGGCATGTAAACGATCCCGAATGGGACGGGATCGTCTCATCGGATCATTACACATGTATTACTCGATGCTTTCCGGTTGATTCGACGGGCGGGGGGCTTCCGGCCGCTGCCGCGACGCTGTCCTTGGCCGGGTCTTGCGCCGGATGCACTAAACTTGCGGGACTTTTGCATCGCCGGGCGGGGGCGGGCGCAGGATGCCGTGCGCGTCCGGCGCGCGGTCCCGCCGAATTTCCCGGACCCATGACGACCCAAACCGATCCCGCCTACCTGCTCGGCGAACTCCTCAAGAACGTTTCCCGCTCCTTCTACCTGACGCTGCGCGTGCTGCCGGACGGCATGCGCAACCCGGTCGGCCTCGCGTACCTGCTCGCGCGCGCGGCCGACACGATCGCGGACACCGCGCTCGTCGCGCCGGACCGCCGCGCGGCGCTGCTGACGCAATTGCGCGAGAACGTCGAGCAGCTCGACGACGGCATCGCGCTGTCCCGCGCGCTGGAAGACGTGACGCGGATGCAGACGGATTCCCACGAACACGTGCTGCTCGGCTCGATGCCGCCGATGCTCGCGCTGCTGCGCGCGCAGACGGACGCCGACAGCGCGGCGATCCGCAAGGTCGTCGCGACGCTGACGTCGGGGATGGAGTTCGACCTGCGCACGTTCCCGGACGAGCAGGCGGGGCAGGTGGCCGCGCTGCCGTCGCGCGACGCGCTCGACCGCTATACGTACCTCGTCGCCGGCTGCGTCGGCGAGTTCTGGACCGACATGACCGGCATGCACACGCGCGCCGCGCGGCGCTGGAACCTGCCGGACATGCGCGAGAAGGGCATCCGCTTCGGCAAGGCGCTGCAGATGACCAACATCCTGCGCGACTGCGCGAAGGACTTGCGGATCGGCCGCTGCTACCTGCCGCAGGAGGTGCTGGACGCACACGGGCTCGGCGTGGCCGACCTGCTGCGGCCGGACGCGTCGCCGCGCGCGCGCGGCGTGCTGGTCGACCTGCTGCGCGTCGCGCTCGCGCAGTATCGCGACGCGTGCCGGTACACCGTCGCGATTCCGCGCCGCTTCGTGCGGCTGCGCCTCGCATGCCTGTGGCCGATCCTGATCGGCCTCGAGACGTTCGAGCTGCTGGCCGGCCACGACGCGTGGCTCGACCCGGCGCGGCCGGCCAAGGTGCCGCGCAAGCGCATCTACCGGATCATGGCGTCGTCGCTCGCGATCGTCGGTTCGAACGCGGCGATCGAGGCGCGGGTGGAGCGGCTGATCGAATCCGTCGATTCATTGATTCGGGTCAATGCGCCGGTTGCGCACTGAGGCCCGGACGAGGGCGCCCGTTCGATATCCCAAGCGATTGTTTCGCTGCATGCAGCAACACCGGTGCAACGATTCGGTTGCCGAAATACCACCGTCATATCCGTCCTGCATCCTCCGCGGTCGCGGCGTAAGGAAGCCATCGCCCGGGCGCGGATTCATCCATGAAATCCATCGCGCGGGCATATGACGACCCCGGATGGAAACGGTTGCACGCGTAAAAATGTAAAGCTAGGGTTTTCACTGGGAAATGCCTGAAACCCGCGCCGGCTATGCCGCTGCGGGCCGCGCGTAACTGTTTAGTGAACCTTCGCGTTGCGTCGATCATACGATGACCGACCCGGCAGGTTGGGAAACAATCGGCAATCCGTCAGAATTGCGTCCGCATGTACTCGCACATGTGTCAGAACCACACCAGATAAGAATTCATTCTTTGAGGACGGAGAATCAATGAAAAAGCGCGTCGCTTTCGCCATGACGGCAGCTGGCCTTGCAGCCGCCACCGCCGCCCACGCTCAGAGCAGCGTGACCCTGTACGGTATCGTCGATAACGGTATCGCTTACCAGAACAACTCGTCGGCCACCGGCGCGACCACCGGCGGTCATTCGAAGGTGCAGATGTCCACGGGCGTGTGGGCAGGCAGCCGTTTCGGCCTGAAGGGTTCTGAAGATCTGGGTGGTGGCACGAAGGCGATCTTCCAATTGGAAGCCGGCGTGAAGACCAACGACGGCACGTCGCAGTGGACGAACGGCATCTTCACCCGCCAGGCATGGGTCGGCCTGACCAACCCGACGTACGGTACGCTGACGGCTGGCCGCCAGTACACCGCGTACTACACGCTGCTGTCGCCGTACAGCCCGACGACCTGGCTGACCGGCTATTACGGCGCGCACCCGGGTGATATCGATTCGCTGGATACGAGCTACCGCGCGAACAACTCGCTGGTCTACATGTCGCCGAAGTTCTACGGCTTCACGGTCGGCGGCTCGTACTCGCTGGGCGGCGTGGCGGGCAGCTTCAACCGCGGCTCGACCTGGAGCGCGGCGGTTCAGTACCTGAACGGCCCGGCAGGCATCGCAGTCGGCTATCAGCGCATCAACAACTCGACGCTGGGCGGCGGCACGTGGGGTGCAAACTCCACGACGCAGAACGGTCTGACGGCAGCTGGCGACGGCAACGAGCCGGCCGTTTCGTCGATCAACAACGGCTACTCGAAGGCTCAATCGCAGCAGCGCGTGGCAGTCACGGCCGGCTACCAGTTCACGCCGGCGTGGGACATCTCGGTGTCGTACTCGAACGTCCAGTACATTCCGGGCTTGAACTCGGGCTTCTCGGGCACCGCGATCTTCAACACGGGCGGCGCAGTGCTGCACTGGAAGGCATCGACGCAGTGGGACTTCGCGGCAGGCTACTCGTACACGGCGGCAACGCAGTCGAACGGTATCACGAGCTCGGCCAAGTACCATCAGGTCACGCTGTCGCAGTACTACAGCCTGTCGAAGCGCACGGGCCTGTACGCGGTTGAGGCATATCAGCACGCAAGCGGCAACACGCTGAACGGTGGCAAGATCATCGCAGCAACGACGTCGATCGGTGACGGCGTTGGCGCAGGTTCGAAGCAGAACCAGATCGGCGTCGGCGTCGGCCTGATCCACCGCTTCTGATTCCGCGCGGCGCGCGAGCGCCGCTTGCAGCATGCGGTATGAAAACCGGCCTTCGGGCCGGTTTTTTTTCGTCCGCGTTTGCCGCGCGACGTGGCCCGATCCATCTTTCCCGGGCCGAGCGCGTGACGTCCGGTCCATTCAAGCGACCGTCCGACCTCGCTACGCTTCTCCTTGACGATACCGACGGAGAAGCCAGCGCAATTCCCCCTCTCCATGCGGCAATCTCCGAGCCGCGTATCGCCGGCATGTCTTTCGTGGCTCCGCTGCCCGGCCCGGCGGGGCCATCTTTTTCATGCCGGTTCACTACGCGCGTCACGGCGCCATCCAGCTTCCCCCCAACGCCTGAAACAGCGCCGCCGTATCGGCGAGCCGATCCGCCTGCGCACGCGTGCGATCGAGCGCCGTCTGCAGCGCCTGCCGCTGCGCGTCGAGCAGCCCGAATTCGCCAAGCCCGCCGGCCGCGTAACGCGCCGCGGAAATCGTGTTGCTCGCGTCCGCTTCGCGCGCCGCTTCGTCGCGCGACCGCAGCGTTTCCGCGTCCTGTTCGACCGCGCGCATCGCATCCGCGACCTGCTGCAGCGCCAGCAGCACGGTCTGCCGGTAATCGGCGAGCGCCGCATCGTACGCGGCCTCGGCAGCGTGTTTTTTCGCGCGCAATTCGCCGCCGTGGAACAGCGGCTGCGTCAGGTTCAGGCCGATGTTCCAGATATTCAGGCCGTTCACGATATCCGCGATGCGCGTGCGCTCCGAACCCGCGCCGGCCGAGATCGCGAAGCGCGGATACAGGTTCGCGGTCGCCACGCCGACGTTCGCGCTCGCCTGATGCAGTACCGCCTCGGCCGCGCGAATGTCCGGCCGCTCGCGCGCGAGCGTGGACGGCAACGTGACCGGCAGCGCACCGGGCAGCGCGAGCGCATCGAGCGGCACGTCCGGCAGGTCCGCTTCCGCGGGCGGCATGCCGATCAGGATCGCGAGCCGGTGATCGGCCTGCGCGCGCTGCGCCGCGAGCGGCGGCAGCGACGCCTGCGTCTGCGCGAGCAGCGTGCGCTGCGCGTGCACGTCCGCCGTCGACACGCCGCCCGCCGCATGACGCGCTTCGACGATGCGCAACTGGCGCGCCTGCGCATTCGCGAGCTGCTGCGTCAGCGCGAGCTGCCGCGCGAGCGACGCGCGCCGGACGACGGTCGCGACGACGTTGCCCGCCAGCGTCAGCCGCGCTGCCTCGAGTTCGTACGACTGGTAGTCGACCTGCGCGCGCAGCGCTTCGAGCGCGCGCCGGTTGCCGCCGAATACGTCGAGCACGTACGACACGCTGACCGACGCGTTGTACAGCGTGAACGGCCCCGGGTTCGGCACGTTGGCCGGCAGCCCGAACGCGGCGGTGTCGACTTTCTCGCGCGTGCCGGACAGTTTCGCGTCGACGCTCGGCCACTGCGTCGCGCCGGCCTGCGCGACATAGTTCTGCCGCGCTTCGTCGAGCCTCGCGCGCGCCGCGTCGACGGTGGGGCTGTGCTTCAGCGCGTCGTCGACGAGCCGGTTCAGCGGCTCGCAGCCGAACTGCGTCCACCAGCGCGGCAGCGCGTGCCCGGCGATGGTGAAGGTTTGCGGGTTCGCGGCCGCGCCGCCGGCCGACGCCGTCGTTGCGGGCGGCGCGCCGCGCGTGTAGCGCTGCGTCGGCGGCGCCGCAGGCGTGCCGAAGTCCGGCCCGACCGCGCAGCCGGACACGAGCGCCGCGACGGACGCGACGCAGGCGGCAACGCGAACACGGCGGCGGACGAATGACATCGCGGCGCTCCTAGTCCAGCGTGCGCCGGTAGAAGCGCAGCGCGACGGCCATCACGATCACGGTGAACACGGCGACCGGCCACACCGACGGCCACAGGTCGACCCAGCCGTTGCCCTTGAGCAGGATGCCGCGCACGAGGCGGTTGAAGTAGGTGAGCGGCAGCAGGTTGCCGATGAACTGCGCCCATTTCGGCATGCCCGCGAACGGGAACATGAAGCCCGACAGCAGGATGTTCGGCAGGAAGTAGAACACCGCGAGCTGCATCGCCTGCAACTGGTTCTGCGCGAGCGACGACAGCGTGATGCCGACCGTCAGGTTCGCGGCGATGAACAGCAGCGCGGACAGGTAGATCGCGAGCACGCCGCCGACGAACGGCACCTGGAACACGAAGCGTGCCGCCGCGAGGATGATCGACACCTGGATCAGCCCGATGAACACGTACGGCACGATCTTGCCCGTCATCACCTCGAGCGGCAGCACGGGCGTCGCGAGCAGGTTCTCCATCGTGCCGCGCTCGCGTTCGCGCGTGATCGCGAGGCCCGTCATCATCACCATCGTCATCGTCAGGATGACGCCCATCAACCCCGGCACGACGTTGTACTGCGTGATGCCCTCGGGGTTGTACAGGCGATGCAGCCGCACGTCGAACGCGGCCGGGCGGCCGTTCAGGCGGGCGAGCGGGCCGGTCAGGTCCTTGTCCGCGACCGGCTGCACGAGGCCCGACAGCGCCGCGATGGCCGACGCAGTCGCGACGGGATCGGTCGCATCGGCCTCGACGAGCAGCGAAGGTCGTTCCCCGCGCAGCAGCCGGCGCGAGAAATCGGCAGGAATGCTCAGCACGAACAACACGTCGCCACGCGCGAGCGCATGCCGGCCGGTCGCCTCGTCGGGCAGCGTCGCGACGACGTCGAAGTAGGCGGAGTTGCGCATCCCGGCGACGAAGCTGCGCGCAAACGGGCTCGAATCCGCGACGATCACCGCGGTCGGCAGGTGCTTCGGGTCGGTGTTGATCGCGAAGCCGAACAGCGTGAGCTGGATGATCGGCACGCCGACGATCATCGCGAACGTCACGCGGTCGCGGCGCAGCTGCAGGAACTCCTTCAGCACGATGCTCCACCAGCGCGCGAGCGAGAACGACACATGCCACCAGGACGGCGTGTTCATGACCGCGCGCCTCCGGACAGGCCGGCCGCGTGGCGTCCCATCATGAAGATGAACACGTCCTCGAGGCCGGTGTCGATCGGCGCGGCTCCAAGCGCCGCGTCGGCGGCGACCTGCGCGACGCTCGCGTCGAGCGCGCGGCGGTCGCGGCCGCTCACGTGCAGCGCGGTGCCGAACACGACCGTCTGGTCGACGCCCGGCATCGTGCGCAGCCGCGCGGACAGCTCGGTGAGATGCTCGCCGGTGATCGCCCAGGTCGCGAGCCCCTGCGACGCGACGATCTCCGCCGACGTGCCCTGCGCGAGCAGCGCGCCGTCCGCGATGTACGCGAGCTTGTGGCAGCGCTCGGCCTCGTCCATGTAGTGCGTGCTGACGAGCACCGAGATGCCCTGCGCGGCGAGCCGGTGCAGCTCTTCCCAGAAATCGCGGCGCGCGGCCGGATCGACGCCGGCGGTCGGCTCGTCGAGCAGCAGCAGTTCCGGGCCGTGCAGCATGCATGCGGCGAGCGCGAGGCGCTGTTTCCAGCCGCCCGACAGCGCGCCGGTGAGCTGGCTCGCGCGGCTCGTCAGGCCGAGGCCGTCGAGCGCGCGCTCGACGGCCGCCTTGCGGTCGGGCATCTGGTAGACGCGCGCGACGAAGTCGAGATTCTCGCGGATCGACAGGTCTTCCCAGTACGAGAAACGCTGCGTCATGTAGCCGACGCGGCGCTTGATCTGCGCGCTGTCGCGCACGATGTCGTAGCCGACGCAGGTGCCGCTGCCCGAATCGGGCGTGAGCAGCCCGCACATCATCCGGATCGACGTCGTCTTGCCGCTGCCGTTCGGCCCGAGGAAGCCGAAGATCTCGCCGCGCGCGACGCGCAGCGACACGTCCTTTACCACGTGCTTGTCGCCGAAACGCTTGTTCAGCTTGTCGACGTCGATCGCGTACGGGGCGCCCGGGGCGTTCATGGCAGCCTCACGGCGACCGGCTGGCCCGGATGCAGCTTCGGCGCGTCGGCGGCGGCCGGCCGGGCCTCGACCATGAACACGAGCTTCGTGCGGCTTTCGTTGCTGTAGATGACGGGCGGCGTGTATTCGGCCTCGCTCGACACGTAGGTGATGCGCGCGGGCACGCCGGCCGCGCAGCCGTCGCACCGGATCTCGACCGCGCGGCCGGGCGCGAGCGCCGCGACGGCGGCCTCGGGCACGAAGAAGCGCACCTTCACGTTCTGCGGCGGCAGCATCAGCACGACCGGGCTGCCGGCCTGCACCCATTCGCCGAGCCGGTACAGCGTGTCGTAGACGCGCCCGGCCGCCGGCGCGGCGACGCGCTTCTGGTCGAGCTTCCATTGCGCCTCGACAACCGCCGCCTGCGCGGCATCGACCTGCGCGGCCTGCGCGGCGACCTGCTGCGCGCGGCCGGGCAGGCGCGCGACGTCGACCTGGCTTTGCAGCTCGCGCACCTGGGCGGCGCTCGTCTGCGCGGCCGCGCGCGAATCGTCGAGCTGCTGCTTCGCGATGCCGCCGGCCTGGTACTGCCGCTCGTCGCGCGCCAGTTGCTCGGCGGCCTTGCGGGCCTGCGCGGCGGCCTGCGCGAGCTGCGCCTTCGCGACGTTCACTTCCGGCGGCCGCTTGCCGGTGCGCAGGTCCGCGAGCTGCGCCTGCGCGGCGGCGAACTGGTGCTGCGCCTGCTGCAGCGCGGCCGTTTCGTTGACGGCTTCGAGCGCGAACGCGGGCGCGTTCGCGGCGACCGTCTGGCCGCGCTGCACCGCGAGCTGCGTCAGCGTGCCCGATTGCGACGACGACAGGTAGACGAATTCGCCTTCGACGTAGCCCTGGTAGGTCGGGCGCTCATCGGCGCGTGGCTTGCAGCCGGCGGCGAGCGCGATGACTGCGGCGGCGAGCGCGAACGATGCGGCGGCGCGCTTCGTCGTCACGATCGCCTCCTGGCTGCACGGGCGGGCGGCGGGGGCTGCATTCCGAAGCCGAGCAGCGCGCCGACGTGCCGCTGCAGCCCGTCGCGATCGATCGGCGGCATCCCGCGCGCGCCGCGCCACAGCTTCGCGGTGGCGAGCGGCAGCATCACGAGCGCGATGATCGACTGGAACAGCAGCGCCGGTTCGAGCGCGGGATTCACGATGCCCGCCTGCTGCGCGCGCCGGATGCGCTCGGCGAAGCGGCCGATTTGCTCGAGCGGAATCCGCTTGACCATCCGTTCGCGCAGCAGCCCGCCTTCGTTGACGATCTCGCGCAGCCACAGCGACGGCAGCCACGGCATCCGGGCGGTCACGTCGAAGAAGCGCGCGACGAGTTCGCCGACGAGCGCGAACGGGTCGTTCTCGACCTGTGGCTCGGTTGGTTGCCAGACGAACGCGATCACCTGCGCGAGACGTTCCTCGACGATCGCGTCGAGGAGTTGTTCGCGATTCGTGAAGTAGTAGTGGACCATCGCCGACGTGACGCCGGCGGCTTCCGCGATCTGCGCGACCGTCGTGGCCGCGATGCCGCGCTCGGCGAACAGCGCGGTCGCGACGTCGAGCATGTGGTTGCGCAGGTCGAAATCGTCCACCGACGGGCGGCGCCCGCGCGGTTTCGGTGCGGTGGATTTCGCGTTCATGCAGTCGACGCTAATTGACGGGTTAGTTAATTTCAAGGAAGGGTTTTCGACGAAGTGGACGGGTGTCAGGCGCGGCGCGAATGGCGGCGCGGGTGGGCGGGCCGAAGGCCGCATGGTGCGGGGCGCCGCGATGCGGAAATGAAGGGAGCAGCTATAGAAACGCGGGGAGGGCGAATGCTTGTATCCGAGGAGACGGACGGCCACCAGATCGAGACGCATCGACACCTTCAAGCCGGACGCATCGCCATATCATTGGCTCGCAACAGCCAAGCGCCGTCCGAGCGCAAGAACAGCATTGCCTTCCGAGGGAAAAATGACGACAAAGCACACGACAGGGTGGCCGCTGGCGGTTTTTGCCGCCATGATTCTGGCGAGCTGCGGAGGCGGCGACGATTCGCCTGCTCCGGCCGCGGCGACCGGCAGCGCGAGCCCGACGCCGACATCGAATCTCGAATGCGATCCGGTCTATCAGCCGGGCGATACCGTGAAGCTGCACGTCTATCTGCAGGCGTCGCCGCAAGGTCAGATCGTCGACAACGGCATCTACACGCGGACTTACGCGCCGGCGACATTCCAGGGCGTCTCGCTGACGCAGCAGGCCGAAACCACGCCCGGCTCGCCGATCCAGACCAATCGCTACTATCTGGTCGGCAACGGCGCGCGCACGTACTACGGCGGGGAGGTCGTCAGTGCAGGCGCGCTGGTGCTGCGGGACGTGAATTCACCGCCGTATGCGGAGACGATCGGGCTCTCGGGGAGCGAATCGGCGAATTACGTGGATACGCCGGTCGCGCCGGCCGCCGGGGCCTCGACGAGCGTGTCGATCGACCGTGCATACGTCGCGCGTGAATCGGTGACCCTCAAGAACGGCAAGGTCTTCAACAACGCCTGCCACTATCACGCGACGGAGAAGCTGACCGGTCCGGCGATGACGAGCACGACGATCGCCGACGACTGGCTGGCCCCGGGCGTCGGCCTGGTCAAGTCGGTCGCCAGCAACGGCGGGGGGCAGGTCGTGACGCGCGAACTGGACTCGGCGACGGTCGGCGGCACGACCTTCTGAAGCGGCGGACCGGCTGGCCGCCCCGGCCACCGGCTCCGCGCAGGGCCGCTAGTGTTCCAGCGGCGACTTCAGCGGATCGTGCTCGCCCGTCAGCCCGAACACGACGATCTGTGCCGGCGCGGTAGCGCTCCCGTTGCGCGACACGAGGTGCCGCGAGCCGGGCGGCTCGTACCAGCCTTCGCCTGCGCGATAGCGGCGCAGCGGGCCGTCGTTGACATGCGACAGCACCTCGCCCTTCGACACGACCGCAAACACCGAGCCGAGATGCCGATGCGGCTCGGACGCCTGGCCGGGCGCATAGTCGACGGTCGCGACCACCGCCAGCTTGCCGGGCGCTTCCGGCACGGCCCGCTTCATGACCGGCCGGACGTTGTCGCTGCGTGCGTCGCCGTCGTGCGCATGCGCGGCCGTTGTGACAACGCCCAGCGCGAGCGCGACGCACGCGGCGGCGACGCGCAGATACATGCTGCGGGTCATCGCCGCCTCCTCACTCGGGCATCTTGCGGAACGCGATCGCGAAGCGATTCCACGAATTGATCGTCGCGATGAGCATCGACAGGTCGAACAGCTCTTCGTCGCTGAAATGCGCCTTCACGGCTTCCCAGACGGCGTCCGGCACGTGGTTGTCCGCGACCAGCGTCAGCGCTTCGGTCCATTCCAGCGCCGCGCGCTCGCGATCGGTAAAGAACGGCGTTTCGCGCCACACGACGACGGTCGCGAGACGGCGCTCGGTTTCGCCGCCCTTGCGCGCGTCGGTGGTGTGCATGTCGACGCAGAATGCGCAGCCGTTGATCTGCGATGCGCGCAGGCGCACGAGTTCGGCGAGCGGCTTCTCGATTGCGCTTTTGGCCAGGAATTCCTCGGCGGCGCGCATCGCCTTGATCGCGTTCGGGCTGGCGGTATAGAAGTTCAGGCGCGGTTGCATGGCAGGTCCTCGTTCGGTTGATGCGCACGGTGGCGCGACAGGACCCAGATTAACGACCGCGCTGGCCTTCCGGAATGACCAATTTCAGGTATATCGAGGTAACCAGTGGCGCGGCGTCAGACACCCGCCCGCAGCAGCGCGGCGAGCCGGGCGAGCGCCGTATCGATGCGCGTCGCGTCGATGCCGCCATAGCCGAACAGCAAGCCCGCCTCGCGCGGCACGTCGACATGGAAGGCCGAGATGCCGTACAGCCCGAGGTCGTGCGCGCGCGCCGCGTCGACCAGCGCGGCCTCGTCGAGGCCCGGCCTGAGGCGTGCGGCGAGGTGGATTCCCGCCACCGGCACGATCGCGTCGAGCCACGGCGCGAGGCCGCCGCGCAGGTGCGCGAGCAGCACCTTGCGGCGCGCGTCGTAGTGCTTCTGCACGCGGCGCAGGTGCCGTGCGAAATCGCCGTCGAGCATGAAGCGCGCGAGCGCGGCCTGCGTCAGCGTGCAGCTGTGCCAGTCGACCACCTGCTTCGCCTTCGCGAGCGCGGCGTGCAGCGCGCGGGGCGGGATCGCGTAGCCGATCCGCAGCTCGGGGAAGATCGTCTTCGAGAACGTGCCGACGTACGCGACGAGGCCCGCGCGGTCGAGGCTCTTCAGCGATTCCATCGGCCGGCCCTCGAAGCGGAATTCGCCGTCGTAGTCGTCCTCGATCACGACCGCGCGCCGCCGCTGCGCCCATTCGAGCAGCGCTACGCGCCGCTCGAGGCTCATCGGCATGCCGAGCGGGAACTGGTGCGACGGCGTCACGTAGACGAGCCGCGCGTCGTCGGGCAGCCGGTCGACGACGAGCCCGTGCGCGTCCACCGGCACGCTGGCCACCGTCGCGCCGAGCGATGCGAACGCGGCGCGCGCCGGCGGGTAGCCGGGATCTTCCACCGCGACCACGTCGCCGGGCCGCACGACGACGCGCGCGAGCACGTCGAGCGCCTGCTGCGCGCCTTGCGTGACGATCACGTCCTGCCAGTTGCAGGCAACCGCGCGGCTGAACGCGACGTAGCGCGCGATCGCGAGCCGCAGCTGCTGGTCGCCGGCCGGGTCGTGATACTGGCCGGGGCCGCGCGCCTGCAGGCGCAGCGCGTGATGCAGGCAGCGGCGCCACGCGTCGAACGGGAACAGCGTCTTGTCGGTCACGCCGCCGCGGAAGTCGAAGCCGGCTCCGGGCAGCGGTTCCGGCATGGCCAGCGCGTCGGGCAGGTCGGTCCACACGGTGCGGATGTCCGGCGCATCGGCGGGGCGGGCTTCCGCGGCGATCGCCGGCGTCGCCGCCGCCGGCCCGTGCGGCACGCGCGCGAGGCCGTCGGCGACGAACGTGCCGTCGCCGCGCCGCGTCCACAGGTAGCCTTCGGCGACGAGCTGCTCGAACGCGTCGAGCGTCGTCTTGCGCGACACGCCGAGCTGCGTGGCGAGATCGCGGGTGGACGGCAGCCGCGCGCCGCCCGCAAGGCGCCCGTCGACGATCGCGGTGCGCAGCTGGCGGAAGATTTGCCCCGTCAGGTCGTGACGGCCTTCGATGTGGATCGCGATGTCCATCGCGGTGGTTACCTCGGGTTTGGGGATTTCGCCGGAATCGGCATACCGCGAGTATGACGCGTGAATCGCCGCGCCGGGGTTGAACCGCCGCGCCCGGCGGCCTTACGATGCACGTCAATTCCCGGACCCGGAGCGTGGCCATGTTGTCAGAAGAAGAACTCGCGCTGCTCGATGCGATTCGCGCGACCGGCAGCCTGTCGCGCGCGGCGGCGCGCCTCGGCAAGGCGCCGTCGACGGTGTCGCACGCGGCGCGCCAGCTCGAGGCGCGGTTTGACGCGCTGCTGTTCGACCGGCGCCGCTACCGGCTGCAGCTCACGCCGGCCGGCCAGTTGCTGGCCGACGAGGCCGCGCGCCTGATGCTGGACGTCGCGCGGCTCACGCAGCGGGTGCGGCAGATCGCGAACGGCTGGGAGGACCGGCTGTGGATCGTCAGCGACGAGCTGCTCGAATTCGACTCGATGATGCCGGTGATCCGCGCGTTCGACGCGCTCGAATCGGGGGTGTCGCTGCGCTTCACGCACGAGGTGCTCGGCGGCACCTGGGAAGCGCTGCGCGACGGCCGCGCCGACCTGATCGTCGGCGCGACCAACGAGCCGCCGGCGATTCCAGGGCTGAAGTGGTTCGAGCTGGGCGCGCTCGACTGGGTGTTCGCGGTGTCGCCGCGCCATCCGCTCGCGGCGGCGCGCGGCCCGCTCACGCGCGACGCGATCGGCGCGCATCGCGCGGTGGTGGTCGCGGATTCGTCGCGCAGCGCGGCAGGCCGCGTATACGGCGTGCTGGGCGGGCAGCCGGTGCTGGCGGTGCCGTCGATGCGCGCGAAGATCCTCGCGCAGCGCGATGCGCTCGGCGTCGGCTGGGTGCCGCGGCGGCGCGCCGCGACGCTGCTCGCGCGCGGCGAACTGGTCGAGATGCCGGCCGCCGATCCGCGCGAGCCGAATGTCCTGTACGTCGGGTGGCACGGCGACCGCGAAGGCCGGGCGCTGCAATGGTGGCTCGACCGGCTGCGCGAGCCGCGCCTCGCGCAGCGGCTGCTCGACGGGATCGACGTGCTGCCGTAACGTACCGCGAGTACCGCGAACGTTCGACGATTTCGAACGTGTTCGTCACGCGCGCGGCACGGCAGCGCGCGGCTTCACGCGCACCATGCAGTCACGGTCATTCACCGGAATCACTGGAGAACATCATGGAACGTTTCACCGGCAAGACAGTGCTCGTCACGGGCGGCACCAGCGGCATCGGCCTCGCGGCCGCACAGGCATTCGCGTCCGAAGGCGCGCGCGTGATCATGACGGGCCGCGATGCGGACGCGCTCGCTGCGGCGCAGCGCACGCTCGGCGGCGACGCGCTCGCGATCCGCAACGAAACGGGCAGCGTCGCGGCGGCGCGCGAGCTTGCGAGCGCGATCGCCGCCGCGGGCGCGCGGCTCGACGCGGTATTCGTCAACGCGGGCGTGGCGAAGCTCGCACCGTTCGCGGACATCGACGAGGCGCTGTGGGACCAGGTCTTCGATACCAACGTGAAGGGCGCATATTTCCAGATCCAGTCGCTCGTGCCGCTGCTGAACCGCGGCGCGTCGATCGTGATCAACGGCTCGATCAATGCGCATATCGGGATGCCCGGTTCGTCGCTCTACGCGGCGAGCAAGGCCGCGGTGAATTCGTTCGCGAAGACGCTGTCGACGGAACTGCTGCCGAACGGCGTGCGCGTGAACGTCGTCAGCCCGGGGCCCGTGCAGACGCCGCTGTACGGCAAGCTCGGGCTCGACGCCGCGACGCTCGAGGCGACCGCCGACAAGATCAAGGGCCTCGTGCCGATCGGCCGGTTCGGCACGCCGGAGGAAATCGCGTCGACCGTGCTGCACCTGAGCGCGCCGGAGTCCGCGTTCATCGTCGGCGCGGAAATCATCGCGTCGGGCGGGATGGGGCTGCTTTGAGCGGACGGCGGCGCGGGGGCTGTCGCCCCGCGCGCCGCACGCCCGGCGGGCGATCCGGCCCGCGACGCTAGCGTTCGCGGCAAGCGGGGCCGGCGCCGCCCGGCTCCGCGAGGTGCGTCACCGTCAGCCCGCCGAACGTCGCGCGGCCATGCTCGGCGAATACCGCGATCCGGTCGGCGTCGCGCGGCGGGAAGACGAGGTCGGTGATCGCGGCGCGGCCGTGGCCGGCGAACACCTCGACCGAGCCGCGATCGACGACGATCTCGAGCGGCAGGCGCCCGTCGACGAGCGGCAGGTTCACGATGTGCTGCCGGCTGAACGCGTTCGAGAAACCCGACTCGCCCGATGCCGAGCGGTCGAGCGTCAGCGTCCGCTGCGCGGTGTCGTAGACGATCCGCGTGCCGATCGCGCCATCCGCCGAGCGCCGCACGACGATTCCCGCGCGCGCGGCGGTTTGCGGCGCGAGCGTCAGCGTGATGCGCTGCACCGTGCCGCGCGTCGCGGCCGGCAGTTCGCGCAGCGCCGACGCGACGCCCACGTCGCCGAGATGCGTCGCGGGCCGCCCGTCGGCCCACGCGGTGAACGCCGGCGCCGGCGTGACGACGAGCCGCGGTTCGCCGTCGATCGTCTTCAGCGCGAACGCACGCGGCAGCGTCATCGCGCCGCGCCACGGCGCGGTGGGCGCTTGCGCCGCGTAATCCCAGTTGCTCATCCACGCGATCGCGACGGGCCGCGCGCCGGGCGCGCCCGAGAACGTGCCGGCCGCATAGAAATCGGCGCCGTGATCGACCCATTGGAATTGCGCGGGATCCGAGCCGGCCGGCGCGACCCGGTCGGGCGTGAAGGTGCGGCCGTCGAACGTGCCGACGAAGGCCATCGCACCCGAGCCGCCCGCGATCGACCACGGATTGACGTTGACGATCATCACCCATTTGGTCCGGCGCGGATCGTCGTCGAGCGGCAGCGGCACGAGGTCGGGCATCTCCCACAGGGCGCCGGCATGCGGCACGCCGGGCAGCGTGAAGTCGCTGAGGAAATCCCAGTGGATCAGGTCGTTCGAGCGGTACAGCTTCACGACCTGCGCGTCGGCGACGACGGTCGTCATCAGCCAGTAGCCGCCCGGCGCGTACCACGACACCTTCGGGTCGCGGAATTGCTTCGATTCCGGATCGAGCGTGAGCACCGGGTTGTGCGCGTACGGCTGCCAGGTCGCGCCGTGGTCGAGGCTGTACGCGAGCGACTGCGCCTGCGTGCCGGGCGCGTGCCCTGAACCGGCCTTGTAGACGCTCGTATACAGCGCGACCAGCGGCGCCTGGCCCGGCGCGCCGAGGCCGGACGTGTTGCGGGTGTCGGCGACGATCGAGCCGGAGAAGATCTCCTCGGTGGCGTTCGCGCGCATCGCGACCGGCTGCTCGCGCCAGTGGACGAGGTCGGTGCTGGTCGCGTGGCCCCAGGACATGTTGCCCCAGTCGTTGCCGGCCGGATTGAACTGATAGAACAGGTGATAGCGGCCGTTCTCGTAGACGAGGCCGTTCGGATCGTTCATCCAGTGGCGCTGCGGCGTGTAATGGAGCGCGGGCCGCCACTGCGGCGTGCCGTCGGCGGCGGGCGCGGGGCACGGCGGGGCCGATGCGTGCGCGTTCGCGGCACATGCCAGAAGCAGCGCCGCCGCGCGGAACGTAAAGCTTGCGGACGGAAATTTCATGCGTGCAGCCGTGCTTCGGCGGGCGAAGCGGAAAGAAGGCGGGGAAGCGCGCGCCGCGCGATCCGGAGAGGGCGCGGCGCGCGGGTTGACCGAAGGGTGACGCACGCGCGCACGGGACACGCCCGATGCGCGCGCGGCCGCCGTCAGTGGCCGGGGCCCTGCGCGGGCAGGTTCGCGGGGATGTCGCCGTAGCCGCCGAGCCCGCCGCGGCCGTACTGGCGGTCCACCGCCGTCGACGTGCCGTTGATGTTGATCTTCACCGTCGGCGCGAGCGTGCCGCCGCGGCGCGGGCCGATCGCGTCGATGAACGACTCGACGAGCCCGCCCGGCATCACGAAGTGCGAATACGACTGGAATTCGCGCGGGTTCTGGTTCGGATCCTGCGCGTACGGCGCGCCGGCCGGCGCCGTGAAGTCGGTCGGGTTGCCGAGCACGAGGCCGCCGCCGCCGTTCAGCGGCAGGTAGTCGCTGCGGATGCCGTTGCCGACGAAGCCGTACACGCCGTCCGGGCCGTCGACGCCCGCCGCCATCGTCGTGCGGTGGCTGATCGTGAACAGGTAGTACTTGCCGTCCTTCAGGTAGATCTGCGGGCGCTCGGTCTGGTCGTCCACGCAGTTCGCCGACAGGATCGGCGGCAGGAACTTCCATTCGGTGAGCTGCGGGTTCGTCGCGACCGCGAGGCCGACATTGGCCTTTTGATACACTGCGCCCGAATTCATCACCGCGTTGAGGTCTTCCCGGTACGGGTCGTTCGGCGCGTAGCCGAGGTCGGCTTCGGTGCAGGTGCGCGCGCCGCGCGGGCCGCCCGTGTTGCCCTCGAACACCATGTAGGTCTTGCCCGGGTGCGCCGGATCGGTGAACACGAACGGATCGCGGAACGAGAAGTAGGTGTTCTGCTGGCCCGTCTGGTAATAGTTGCCGTCCGGCTGCAGCAGCGCCTTGTGATCGTCGAAGCCGCTGAACCACACGTGCTTGTCGTCGGCATGGATGTGGCCGTCGGCGCGCGTGATGATCGCCTGCGGCGGCGTGATGTCGGCGCCGCCGGGCGCCGAGCGGTTGAACGACGTCGCGGTGTAGTAGAGGCTCACGTTGCCGCCGTTCGTGAGGCGCGCCGAGCCCGACCATTCGGCGTTGTTGGTCATCGGCGCGGTGCCGAACACCTTGGCGCTCGCGCCGTCCGGGAACAGGTGGCCGCCCCAGGTCCAGCCGCCGTTGGCCGGCCGCTGCGCCGCCGGGATGCCCGCGCGGCGGTAGAAGAAGCCGATCCGCGCATGCACGTGGCGGTCGTCGAACGTATAGCCGGCATGCGGATCGGCGGTGAGCGAGAAGATCACCTCCCAGCCCTTGTAGCTGAGCTGGTTCGCGCGCAGGTCGGCGAGCGGCCACGTGTCCCACACCCACACGTCCGGGTTGATCAGCGGGAAGTCCTGCGGGATGTTCGGCATCGACAGGGCCTGCGGCAGCGAATTCCGGTCGGCGCCGGGCGTGTGCGACTGCGCGACGATCTGGCGGATGTCGGCGCGCGTCCAGCGCATCGTGAAATTGCCTTCGGGGTCGTAGGCCTGCTGCGTATGCGGCGTGGGCGCGGGGGCGCCGGCGGCCTGCGCGTGCGCCGCGGTCGTGCCGGCCGCGAAGGCGGCCAGTGCGCCGCCAGCGAGCAGCAAACGTTTGCACGGGAGCGAACGGAAAAGGGGAAAGTATGTCATCTCGGCGTTGTCTCGAAATGGGGTGAACGGGAACGTCTGAGGGTGGCATCGATGTCCAAACCGGTTTGGATGCTATTTCAAACCGGTTTGGACGTCAAAAGATATTTATTTGACGGTAATGCTTACCAGGTGGAAATAATTGCCCGGAAAGACCGGTTCGGTCGGGCGGCACCAGACTGCGAGGAATGACGGTGAAGGTGAATCTGAAGGCGCTATCGGATGCGCTCGGGCTGTCGCGCACGACGGTCAGCCGTGCGCTGAACGGCTATGACGACGTGAGCGAGGCGACCCGCGAGCGGGTGATGCGGGCGGCGCGCGAGATGGGCTACGTCGCGGATCCGACCGCGCGCCGTCTCGCGACCGGCCGCGCGGACGCGATCGGGATCGTCTATCCGTTCGGCGCCGGCGATCTCGGGGATCCGCGCTTCGGCGAAGTCGTGGCGGGGATCACCGAGCGGCTGGCCGAGCGCAACCTGGATTTCATCATCGTGTCGGCGCGGCCGAACGCCGAGCTGGACAGCTACCGGCGGCTGGTCGACGGCAAGCTGGTCGACGGGCTGATCGTCGCGCGCACGCTGGTCGACGATCCGCGCATCGCGTTCCTGCAATCGCGGGGGTTTCCGTATGTCGCCTACGGGCGCACCCGGCAGGCCGAGCCGTACGCGTGGTTCGACTTCGACAACGAGGCCGGCGCGAAGGCGGCCGTGCAGCGGCTGATCGGGTTCGGCCACCGGCGCATCGCGATGATCAGCGCGCCGCTCACGCTGAACTTCGCCGCGCAGCGGCGCGCCGGTTTCGAAGCGGCGCTGCGCGAGGCCGGCATCGCGCCCGATCCGGCCTTACTGGTCGAGTGCCCGTTCACGCGCGACGGCGGGCTGCAGGCGGCCCAGACGTTGCTCGCGCAGCCCGCGCCGCCGAGCGCGGTGCTCGTCGACAACAACATCGCTGGCGGCGGCGCGTTTCGCGCGATCGCCGCCAGCGGGCGGCGCCTGGGCGAGGACCTGTCGCTGATCGTCTACGACGGGGTGCCCGCGGATATCGCGCATCCGCATCGCGTGACCGCGATCGCGCAGCCGACCGGGCACGCGTCCGGGCGCTCGATCGCGGAGCTGATGCTCGGCATGATCGACGGCGGCGTGCGCGGCGAGCGGCTGGAAATGCCGGTGATCGAAGCGGGCGATACCGACGGGCCGGCGCGCGGGTGACGGGGCGCGACGGCGGACGCGGGGCGGTGTGGCCCGCGCCGGTCGCCCGGCCGCCCGCAATCGTGAGACGAAATCCACGTCGACCGTAAGGTCGAATCCCGATCGCTAGACGACTGGTCTAATAACCGTCTATCATCGCATCCCATGAGCGCTACGGCGACGGTCGGCAGGCTGCCGGCCGGGCCATCATGGCGCTCGGTCGGTTGGCGCAATGCGCGACATCGTCGCGTTTTTTTATCGCCGCTAACTAGACGACTGGTCTATTAGATTGAGGATGGCATGCAGAATTTCGACTACGCGAACCCGACCCGCATCGTATTCGGCGACGGCACGATCGCCCGCCTCGCCGACCTCGTGCCGGCCGACGCGCGCGTGCTGGTGCTCTACGGCGGCGCGAGCGCGGAGAAGAACGGCACGCTCGGCGAGGTGCGCGCCGCGCTCACGGGCCGCCACGTCGCGTCGTTCGGCGGCATCGAGCCGAACCCGTCGTACGAGACGCTGATGGAGGCCGTGGCGCTGGTGCGCCGCGACCGCCTCGACTTCCTGCTGGCGGTGGGCGGCGGCTCGGTGATCGACGGCACCAAGTTCGTCGCGGCGGCGGCGCGCTACGACGGCGAGCCGTGGCGGATTCTCGAGACGCACGGCGCGGACGTGCGCGACGCGCTGCCGCTCGGCAGCGTGCTGACGCTGCCCGCGACGGGCTCGGAGATGAACAACGGCGGCGTGATCACCCGCAAGGCGCTCGGCGCGAAGCTCGCGTTTCGCAGCCCGCACACGTTCCCGCGTTTTTCGGTGCTCGACCCGGTGAAGACCTACACGCTGCCGCCGCGCCAGATCGCGAACGGAATCGTGGATGCATTCGTGCACGTCGTGGAGCAATATCTGACGTATCCGGCCGGCGGTCTCGCGCAGGACCGCTTCGCCGAAGGGCTGCTGCAAACCTTGATCGAAATCGGCCCGAAGGCGCTTGCTCAGCCGCACGATTACACGGTGCGCGCGAACCTGATGTGGGTCGCGACGCTCGCGCTGAACGGCCTGATCGGCGTCGGCGTGCCGCAGGACTGGGCGACGCACATGGTCGGGCACGAACTGACCGCCCGCTACGACATCGACCATGCGCGCACGCTGGCGATCGTGCTGCCGTCGATGCTGGCGGTGCGCCGCGACGCGAAGCGCGACAAGCTGCTGCAGTACGCCGCGCGCGTCTGGGGCCTGACCGGCGGCAGCGACGACGCGCGCATCGACGCGGCGATCGAGCGAACCCGTGCGTTTTTCGACAGTCTCGACGTGAAGACGCGCCTGGCCGACTACGGGATCGGCGCGGACGCGATCGACGGGCTCGTCGCGCAGCTCGACGCGCACGGGATGACGGCGCTCGGCGAGCACGGCGACGTGACGCTCGACGTCGGCCGCCGCGTGCTCGAAGCGAGCCTCTGAACCGGGCCGGGCGCCGCACGGCCCCGTTTCAACCCTTTCTGAGGAGTAACCGATCATGAAGATTCTGGTTGTCCTGACTTCGCACGACACCCTCGGCGATACCGGCAGGAAGACCGGCTTCTGGCTCGAGGAGCTGGCCGCCCCGTACTACGCGTTCAAGGACGCGGGCGCCGAACTGACGCTCGTATCGCCGAACGGCGGCCAGCCGCCGCTCGACCCGAAGAGCAGCGATCCGTCCGCGCAGACCGACGCCACCCGCCGTTTCGACGCGGACCCTGCCGCGAAGGCGCAGCTCGCCGCCACGGGCAAGCTCGCCGACGTGTCGCCCGACCACTACGACGCCGTGTTCTACCCCGGCGGCCATGGCCCGCTGTGGGATCTCGCCGAGGATCTGCACTCGATCTCGCTGATCGAGCGCACGCTCGGCGCCGGCAAGCCGGTCGCGCTCGTGTGCCATGCGCCGGGCGTGCTGCGCCACGTGAAGGACCCGCGGACGGCCGAATCGGTCGTGCGCGGCAAGCGCGTGACGGGCTTCACGAACAGCGAGGAAGCCGCCGTCGGGCTGACCGAAGTCGTGCCGTTCCTCGTGCAGGACATGCTCGAGACCAACGGCGCGCGCTTCGAGCACGGCCCCGACTGGGCGCCGTACGTCGTGGCCGACGGGCTGCTGATCACCGGCCAGAACCCGGCGTCGTCGGCGCCGGCGGCCGACGCGCTGCTCGGGATCCTCAAGCGCGCGTAACCGCCGCGCGGCGCCGGTCGCGCCGGCGCCGCCCTGTCACCCGTCCGCCGGTTCGCGCCGGCGGGCGCATCGAATCGTTCCACCGCGCCGCGTGCGCGGCGGGCCGAGTTGTCGCTTTGCTTTGCAGAACCAACCAAAGGAGTCGTGGATGTCTGCCTTGTTCGAACCGTTCAAACTGAAGGATGTCACGCTGCGCAACCGCATCGCGGTGCCGCCGATGTGCCAGTACGTCGCCGAAGACGGCGTCGCCAACGACTGGCATCACGTGCACCTCGCCGGCATCGCGCGCGGCGGCGCGGGCCTCGTGATCGCCGAGGCGACCGCCGTGTCGCCGGAAGGCCGCATCACGCCCGGCTGCACCGGGTTGTGGAACGATGCGCAGGCCGCCGCGTTCGCGCCGTCGGTCGCCGCGATCAAGGCGGCCGGCGCGGTGCCTGGCATCCAGCTCGCGCACGCGGGCCGCAAGGCGAGCGCGAACCGGCCGTGGGAAGGCGACGACCACATCGCCGACGGCGACCCGCGCGGCTGGCAGACGATCGCGCCGTCGGCGGTGCCGTTCGGCGCGCACCTGCCGAAGGTGCCGCGCGCGATGACGCGCGACGACATCGCCCGCGTGCAGGCCGATTTCGTCGCGGCGGCCAAGCGTGCGCGCGACATCGGCTTCGAATGGCTCGAACTGCATTTCGCGCACGGCTATCTCGGCCAGAGCTTCTTCTCGGTGCACGCGAACCAGCGTGACGACGAATACGGCGGCTCGGCCGAGAATCGCGGCCGCTTCCTCGTCGAGACGCTCGCGGCGGTCCGCAAGGTGTGGCCCGAGCACCTGCCGCTCACGGCGCGCTTCGGTGTGATCGAATACGACGGCCGCGACGACGAGACGCTCGCCGAATCGATCGCGCTCACGCAGCGCCTGAAGGCCGAAGGGCTCGACATGCTGAGCGTGTCGGTCGGCTTCTCGACGCCCGACGCGCAGATTCCGTGGGGCCCGGCGTTTCTCGCGCCGGTGGCCGAGCGCGTGCGCCGCGAGGCGGGGCTGCCGGTGGCGTCCGCATGGGGCATCGACACGCCGCAGCTCGCCGAGCGCGTCGTCGCCGACCAGCAGCTCGACCTGGTGATGGTCGGCCGCGCGCATCTGGCCGATCCGCACTGGCCGTACTACGCGGCGAAGCAGCTCGGCGTCGAACGGCCGTCGTGGACGCTGCCCGCGTCGTACGCGCACTGGCTCGAGCGCTACAAGGTCGCCGCGAAGGCGGCCTGACGCGAACGCCGGCCGGCCCGCCGCACGAACGCGGCGCGGCCGGCCCGCCGGATCGCATCCCGGCCCCGATAGAATGGCGGTTCGCGCAGGCTTCGGCCTGCCGAACCGCCATTTTTCTTTCAACGACCGGGCAGAGGGGCCATGGGTGCAAACGTTCCGCCGTCATCCGATTCCACCATGCGGCCAAGCGCGCAGCAGATCGCCCGCGCGCTGCTGTATGCCGGACTGCTGGCGCTCGCGCTGTGGGTGATCCGCGCGTTCATTCCAGCGATTGCGTGGGCCTGCGTGATCGCGATCGCGCTATGGCCGCTGCTGAAGCGCTTCGAGTCGCACCGGCTGTTCCGCGAGCGGCCGACCATCGTCGCGACCGTGATGACGGCCGCGGTGTCGCTGCTCGTCGTGCTGCCGGTCGCGATCGCGCTGATCCAGGCGATCGGGCAGGCGCACGACCTGCGCGAGTGGCTGCGCACGATCCAGGACAACGGCATTCCGGTGCCCGACGTCGTCGGCCGGCTGCCGTTCGGCGCGGCGCAGGCCAGCGCATGGTGGCAGGCGCATCTCGGCCATCCGCTGCATGCGTCGGCCGCGATGAAGGGCGTCAACGGCGAAACCTTCCTCGCGGTCGGGCGGCAGTTCGGCTCGAAGCTCGCGCGCGCGGTGCTCGAATTCGGCTTCATGCTGGTCACGCTGTTCGTGATCCTGCGCGCGGGCCACAAGCTGTCGGGCGCATTGCTGCAAGGCGCGCAGCGGGCGTTCGGCCGCAACGGCGCGCAGCTGATCGAGCGGATGGCGGCCGCCGTGCACGGCACGGTGACGGGCCTCGTCGTCGTCGGGCTCGGCGAAGGCGCGCTGCTCGGCGTCGCCTATGTGCTCGCGGGCGTGCCGCACGCGGCGCTGCTCGGGCTCGTCACGGCGATCGCCGCGATGCTGCCGTTCTGCGCGCCGGTCGTGTTCTGCGGCGCGGCGCTGTGGCTGTTCGTGCAGGGCGCGACCGCGTGGGCGGTGGCGGTCGCCGTGACCGGCTTCGTCGTCGTGTTCGTCGCCGAGCACTTCGTGCGGCCAGTGCTGATCGGCAGCGCCGCGCGGCTGCCGTTCCTGCTCGTGCTGTTCGGCATCCTCGGCGGCGCCGAGACGTTCGGCCTGCTCGGGCTGTTCATCGGCCCCGCGCTGATGACGGTGCTGACGATGCTGTGGACCGAGTGGGTCGCATGACGGCGGCCGCGCCCAAGGGGTTCCCGAAAGGTTTCTTCACGTTTTTCACAAGCGGGAAGCCTGAATGGACGCGGATTCTTGCACGGCGCTCTACAAATCTTTTCGATCCGGCCCCGGAGGTCGAGTAGCATGGGGGCTTTTCAACGCGGCTGCCCGGCGCAGCAGATCTACCCCAGCATGCGATTGATCCCGATGTCCCGGCCCGCGGCGGCGCTGTCCCTGGTGGCGAGCTGCCTGATGATGAGCGGTTGCGCGTGGTTCGACTGGATGATGCCCTTTTCGTATTCGCGCCTGCCGGTGCCGAAGGCGGCCGCCGCGCGCGGCGCGACGCGCGCCGACATTGTCCGCGCGGGCGGCAACCCGCGCAGCGTATGGATGGTCCGCAACGGCAGCGGTGTCTGCTACAACTACCAGCTCGACCACGGCGACCAGCATCGGCCGTACTTCGTCGTGTTCGACCCGGCGGGCGCCGTCACGCGTCACGGCTTCGAGACCTGCATCGACGCGGACCGCAAGGGGCTGCTGCAGACGCAGAAGGTCGGCAAGCGATAGCGGGCCGCGCCGTCGCCGCTAGGCGATCGTATCGACCACGCCGCCGTCCACGCGCAACGCGGCGCCCGTCGTCGCCGATGCCTGCGGCGAGCACACGTACACCACCAGGTTCGCCACCTCCGCCGGCGTCGCCGGCCGCTGGATGATCGAGCTCGCGCGATGGGTGCGCACGAAATCCACCGCGACCTCGTCGATGCTGCGGCCGGATTCGTCGGCGCTTTTCTTCAGCAGCGTGCGCACGCCCTCCGACAGCGTCGGCCCCGGCAGCACCGAATTGACGGTCACCCGGCTGCCGGCCGCGAGCTTCGCGAGCCCGCGCGCGATCGATAGCTGCGCGGTTTTCGTGAAGCCGTAATGGATCATGTCGACCGGAATGTTCAGGCCCGATTCCGACGAGATGAACACGACGCGCCCCCAGTTGCGTTCGAGCATGCCCCGCATGTAATGCCGCGAGAGCCGCACGCCGGACATCACGTTCATCTGGAAGTAGTGCGCCCATTCGGCATCGTCGATGTCGAAGAACTGCTTCAGCCCGTAGACGCCCGCGTTGTTGACGAGGATGTCGGCCTGCGGCGCCGCGCGCGTGATGCGGGCCACGCCGTCGGCGTCCGACAGGTCCGCGGCGATGCCCTCGACGGCCGCGTCCGGCGCGGCGGTGCGCAGGTGTGCGAGCGCGGACTGCACCGACGCTTCGCTGCGCCCGTTGACGACGATGCGCGCGCCGGCGCGCGCGAGCCCTTCGGCAATCGCCAGCCCGATGCCGGCGGTGGAGGCGGTCACGACCGCGGTCTTCCCATTCAGATCGATGTGCATACGTGTGAGCAGCGGTGGTTGGACGGGAGCCGCCGGACGGACGCGGCGGCCGGAATTCCAAGCTTAGGCGAATCCGCGCGAATCGCCAGCGCGGCAGCTCAGCTTAGTTCAGTTCAGTTGCTTCGGGCCGCGCGCTCTTGTACGGTATGCGTTTGCCGCATTTCCCCCCGGGAGCCCGTCGCGTGAGCCGTTCCGTCAAACCCGCCATGCCGTCGCCGTTCTGGCGCGACGCCGCGCTGCCGTTCATCGAGGCGCGCACCGTCGACGACGGGCGCACGATCTGCTACGCGAAGCATACGCACGACACGTTCTCGCTCGGCGCGGTGGTCGGCGGCACCAGCACCTACCTGAACGGCGCCACGCAGCAGCGGATCGGGCAGGGCGCGCTCGTGATCATCGACCCCGCGCAGGTGCACGCGTGCAACCCGTACGGGCCCGATGCGTGGGCCTACCGGATGGTGTATGTCGAGGTGGCGTGGCTCGCGCGGCTGCAGCACACGCTCGGCCGTAGCCCGAACGCGGATTTTCACGGTTTTTCGCAGACGTTGACGGATCGGCGCGACCTGTTCGCGCAGTTTGGCGGCTTCTACCGCACACTGGTCGCGCGCGGCGGCGAGCCGCTCGGCAAGGAGAGCGCGGCGGTCGACTTCTTCACGCATCTGCACGACGCGCTCGATCCGGCGGCGCCGCGCGCGCGGTGTGCGGCCGACAATGCGAAGCTCGCGCGCGCGGCCGACTACATCGCCGCGCACTGCCGTCAGGCGGTCACGCTCGACGCGATCTGCGCGGCGGCCGACTTGTCGCCGTCGTACCTGATCCGCGCCTTCAACGCGCGCTACGGGATGACGCCGCATGCGTTCCTGATCGACCGCCGCGTGCAGTACGGCCGCGCCGAGCTGCGCCGCGGGCGGCCGATCGCGGACGTCGCGCTCGATGCGGGCTTCGCCGACCAGGCGCATTTCCAGCGCGCGTTCCGGCGGATCGCGGCCGCGACGCCGGGGCAGTATCGCGGCGCGGCGTGCTGAGCGCGCCTGCCGCCCGGCGGCGCGTCACGCATCGAGCAGGTAGAGCGCGCTGCCGGCCAGCAGCAGCGCCATCAGCCGGTTGAACGCACGCATCCGGCGCGCGTTCGCGAGCCGGTGCTGCAGCGACGCGCCCGCGTACGACCAGCACGCGATCGACGCGAAACAGATCACCAGGTACAGCGCGGCGAATTGCCAGACCAGCGCGCGGTCGCCGTCGGCCGCGTACGCGCCCATCGCGGCCACGCACGCGAGCCATGCCTTCGGGTTCAGCCATTGCATCGCCGCGCCGGCGGCTGCCGACGGGCCCGCGACCCGCGCATCGGGCGACAGCTGGCCGCTGTCGAGCGCGAGGCGCAGCGCCATGTACAGCAGGAACGCGATGCCCGCCCATTGCGTCGCGGCCGTCAGCACCGGCCAGCGCACGAGCGCCGCGTGCAGGCCGAGCCCGATCAGCAGGAACAGCGCGACGAAGCCGAGCGTCGCGCCGGCCGCGTACCGGAGGCTCGCGCCGAGGCCGTAGCGCGCGCCGGCGCTGAGCGCGACGATGTTGACCGGGCCGGGCGTGATCGACGACGCGAGCGCGAACGCCGCCATTGAAACCAGAATGCTCATTCGGTGCCTCCATGCGGATTGAGAGTCGCATCGAGGCTAAAGGCGCGGGGCGGGGGTGTATTGAAGAAAACTGCCCTTGGCGGCGCGGGCCGCCGAAGGGCGTCAGTGCAGCGCGCGCGGCGCGGGAGCCGTTGCCGGAGCGGAAACCGGCGCTGCGTCGGCCGCCCGCGCCGGCTCGGCGGCCGGCGCCGCGACCGAGAACCCGAACGTGTTGAGGCCGGCCGCGCACGCGACGAACACGCTGCCGCCGTGCATTTCCGCGACCGCCTTGACGATCGACAGCCCGAGCCCGTGGTTTTCCGTGCTGTTCGCGCGTGCCTCCTCGAGCCGGTAGAAGCGTTCGAACATATGCGCGCGCTGCGCGACGTCGATCGGCGCACCGGGGTTCGCGACCGACACCTCGACGAGCGTGTCGCGCCGCGTGATCGTCACCTGCAGCATCGCGCCGGGCGCCGAGTGCTGGATCGCATTGATCAGCAGGTTCGTCATCGCGCGGCGGAACAGCGACGGATCGACGCTCGCGCGCGCGTCGCCGTGCAGCTCGGCGCGCAACTGCGCCTCGTCGAGCGGGATCTCCAGGAAATCGAGCATGCGCCGCACCTCGCCGGCGAGCGACACGTCCTTCAGGTCGCTCGCGCGCTCGCCGCGATCGCTGCGCGACAGGAACAGCATGTCGTTGACGATCACGCGCAGCCGTTCGAATTCCTCGAGGTTCGACTGCAGCGTCTGGCGCATCCGCTCGACCGAGCGGTCGCGGCTCGTCAGCGCGACCTGGGTCTGGCCGATCAGGATGCTCACCGGCGTGCGCAGCTCGTGCGCGACGTCGGCGTTGAAGGCCTCGAGCCGCTCGTAGGCCTGCTGGATGCGTTCGAGCGCGCCGTTGAACGACGCGGCGAGATCGCGCAGCTCGGCCGGGAGCGCGTCGGTCTGCAGCCGCTGCTGCCGGTTCGCGGAGCCGATCGCCGCCGCGTCCTGCGACATCCGGTCGAGCGGCGCGAGCCCGAAGCGCGCGACCGCGCGGCCCAGCAGCAGCGTGATGCCGGTGGCGAGCGCGATCAGCGCGGCGAGCGTCCAGCCGAAGCGGCGCAGCATCCGCTGCGTGCGCTCGCACGACGTCGCGACGATCAGCTTCAGCTCGGGGCGTTCGCCGCTGCCGGCCACCGTGACGGTCTTGGTCATCACGTCGTAGCTGCTGTCGTTGAGCCGGTAGCGCTGGAACGCGCCGAACGGCGCACCGTGCGGCGTGCCGTTCGGCGGGCGGCCGAAGCGGAACGCCGGGTTCGCGCTGTCGACCTGGTAATGCGTCGAGCCGTCCGGCGGCTCGAGATCGGCGAGCTTCTCCTGCGTGATGTGCCAGCGCGCGGCCGTGGTCGCGTGCGACACGATCATCTCGACCACCTTCGCTCGCGTGTCGAGCGTCGCGCGCAGCTCGGCGAACAGTTGCCGCTCCATCATCACGAACAGGCCGACGCCGACCAGCGTAAACACGAGGAACGACACGATGCCGAACATCGCGGACAGGCGCAGGGCGATCGAGCGTTTCATAGGCGCCTCTCGCCGTCGGCCTCGTCGCGCGCCTCGCGCTCCTCGAGCACGTAGCCCATCCCGCGGATCGTGTGCAGCAGCTTGTCGGCGAACGGGCCGTCGAGCTTCGCGCGCAGCCGCTTGATCGCGGTCTCGACGACGTTCGCGTTGCTGTCGAAGTTCACGTCCCACACGAGCTCGGCGATCGTCGTCTTCGACAGCACCTCGCCGCTGCGCCGCGCGAGCACGCCGAGCAGCTGGAATTCCTGCGCGGTCAGGTCGAGGCGCGTGCCGTCGCGCGTCGCGCGGCGGCCGATCAGGTCGACCCGCAGGTCGCCGATCGAGATCAGCGTCGATTCCTGCACGCGCGCGCGGCGCGTCAGCGCGCGCAGCCGCTCGATCAGCTCGAGGAACGAGAACGGCTTGGTCAGGTAGTCGTCGGCGCCGCCGCGCAGCCCGCGCACGCGATCGTCCACGCGGTCGCGCGCGGTGAGCATGATCACCGGCGTCTGCTTCTGCGCGCGCAATGCGCGCAGCACGCCGAAGCCGTCGAGCTTCGGCAGCATCACGTCGAGCACCACCACGTCGTAGTCGAATTCGACGGCTTTCCACGCGCCGTCCTCGCCGTCGAGCGCGGTGTCGACCACCCAGCCTTCCTCGGTCAGGCCGCTCTTCAGGTATTCGACGACCTTCAGTTCGTCGTCGACGATCAGCACTTTCATGTCGGGTTCCGTTGTCGGGTCAGGGGGCCGCCGCCGTGACGGCGGGCGGTGCGGGGTTCGCCGGCTCGCCGTCCGCCCAGCCGCCGCCGAGCGCCTTCGCGAGGAACACCACGAGCGCCGCGCGCTGGCCCTGGATCTGCACGGCCTGCCGCTCGCTCGTCAGCAGTTGCTGCTGCGCGGTCAACACGTCGATGAACGGCGTCAGCCCGCCCGCGTAGCGGTCCTGCGCGAGCGACACCAGCTTGCGCGCGTCGTCGACCGCGGCCGCCGCCTGCCGCGCCGCCTCGTCGAGCACCGACAGGCCGGTGACCGCATTTTGCACCTCCTGGAACGCGGTGAGCACGGCCTGCCGGTAATTCGCCTGCGCGGCAACGTAGCCGGCCTGCGCGAAATCGACGCCGGCCTTCAGCCGGCCGCCCTCGAACAGCGGCTGGCTGAGCGACGCGCCCACCGACCACAGCAGCGCCGGCACGGTGAACAGCCCCGAGAAGCGGGCCGCGTCCCAGCCGATGCCGGGCGTCAGCGTGACGCGGGGGAAATACGCGGCGCGCGCGACGCCGATCTGCGCGTTCGCGGCGGCCATCGCGCGCTCGGCCGACGCGACGTCGGGGCGGCGCTGCAGCAGGTCGCTCGGCATGCCGGTCGGCAGCGCGGGCGCATTGATCGGCACCACGCGCGGCGGCAACGAGAAGGCCGGCGCGGGCGTGCCGACCAGCGTCGCGATCGCCGTCTCCACCTGCGCACGCTGCTGGAGCAGCAACTGGGCCTGGGTGCGCGTGGCGTCGAGCTGCGCGCGCTGCTGCAGCAGATCGAGGCCCGACACCGCGCCGAGGTCGTGGCGCGCGGTGACGTAATCGAGCGCCTTCTGCTGCAGGTCGATCGAGCGCCTGACGACGTCGATTTCCGCATCGAGCTCGCGCAGCGCGAAGTAGCTCGACGCGAGATCGGCGGTCAGCACGAGGCGCGCGTTCGCGAAATCGTCGCGTGCCTGCTCGGTGCCGGCCTGCGCGGATTCGACGCTGCGCCGCACGCGCCCGAACAGGTCGAGTTCGTAGCTGGCGCTGGCGCCGACCTGGATGTCGTTCTGCACCGTCGACGAACTCCTTACCGCGTAGTTCGTCTGCGGCCGGTCGGCGGAGATCTTGAAGCGCTGGCCGCTCGCGTTCAGGTTCACGGCCGGATACTGCGCGGACGCGACCGACGCGAGCGTCGCCTTCGCCTGGTCGTAGCGCGCGGCGACGACTTTCAGGCTCTGGTTGTTGCGCAGCGCGTCGGCTTCGAGCGCGTCGAGCTGCGGATCGCCGAACGCGCGCCACCAGGCCGGATCGAGCGGCGCATGCGCGGGCGCGGCCGGGTGCCAGTACGCGTCGGCCGGGTCGAGCCGCCACGCGGCGGGCGTGTCGACGTCGGGCCGCCGATAGTCGGGGCCGACCGCGCAGCCGGCGAGGGCGGCGAGGGTGGCGAGCGCCGTGGCCAGCGCGACCGGCCGCCGCGGGAAGCGGGCGCGCGTCACGTCTTCGCTCCTGGCGCGGCGCCGGACGCGGGTTGCGGCGGCTGCTTGGCGATGACGACCTGGTCGCCGTTCGCGAGCGCGTCGCTCGGGTTCACGACGAGGCGATCGTCGGGCGTGATGCCGCCGTCGATCTCGAGCGTCTGCCCGACGGTGCGCAGCACCGTCACCGGTTTCAGGCGGATCTGGCCGTGCGCGTCGACGGTCGCGACCGTCGGCCCTTCCGCGCGGAACAGCAGCGTGTTGGCGGGGATCGACAGGCGGCCGGCAGGTGCCATCGGCAGCGTCGCCTGCACGTAGGCGCCGGGCAGCAGCCGGCCGTCGGGGTTCGGCAGCGTGATCTCGATCTGCAGCGAGCGGGTGGCGACGTCGATCGCCTCGGACGTGCGCGTGATCGTGCCGTCGAACGTCTGCCCCGGCAGCTCGGCCTGCGCGACGCTCACGTGCTGGCCGGTCTTCACCTGCTGCGCATACGCCTGCGGCACCTGCACGTACAGGCGCAGCCGGTCGGCCTGCACGACGGTGAACAGCGCGCGGCCCGCGTTGCCGGAACTGACGAGATCGCCGACGTCCACGTTGCGCTGCGTGACGATCCCGTCGATCGGCGCGACGATGCGCTGGAAACCCTTCAGCTCGGTGAGCCGGCGCATGTTCGCGTCGGCCGCCGCGAGGTTGGCAGTGCCCTGGTTGTACGCGCCCTGGCGGTCGTCGAGCTCCTGCTGCGACACCGCATCGCGCTGGCGCAGCTGCTGCGCGCGCTCGAACGACGTCTTCGCGAGCGCGAGCGCGGCCTGCGCCTGCTGGCGTTGCGCGGTGGCCTGCGCGAGCTCCTGGTTCAGCTCAGGGGTGTCGAGCTCGGCGAGCAGCTGCCCCTGCTTCACGTGCGCGCCGATATCGGCCTGCCAGCGCAGCACGTAGCCGCTCGCACGCGCGAAGATCGGCGCCTCGACATAGCCGCGCAGGGTGCCCGGCAGCGACAGCCGGCCGCCGGACGCGGCGTCGGCCGGATGCACGACGTTCACGTACTGGCGCGCGTTCTGCGCGGTGAGCGCGTCGAGCCGGTTGTGGTTCGTGACGTTGCTGACGATCGTGCGCGCCGCGCCGGCCGCCAGCAGCACGCCGACGACGATCACGACGATCCGCGCGCGTCGCCACACGCCGGCCCGCGCGGGCAGGTCGAGCCCGTGTTCGTCTACCTGGATGCCGACGGCGCTGTGATGTTTCTCTTCCATGAGTTCAACCGGTCTATATGCGAAGCGGGAATCAGTGTCCGGCCTAGCTCGCCCGCCGCCGCGCGAGCCGCGCATGCACGCCGGCGAACACGAGCGGAACGAACAGCAGCGTCGAGACGGTCGCGAACAGCAGCCCGCCGATCACCGCGCGGCCGAGCGGCGCGTTCTGCTCGGCGCCTTCACCGAGGCCGAGCGCCATCGGCACCATGCCGATGATCATCGCGAGCGCGGTCATCAGCACCGGGCGGATGCGGGTCGCGCCGGCCTCGAGCGCGGCGGTGAGCGGCGGCGCGCCGGCCGCGAGCCGCTGGCGCGCGAACGACACGACGAGAATGCTGTTCGCGGTCGCGACGCCCACCGTCATCACCGCGCCCGTCAGCGCGGGCACGCTCAGGTGGGTGCCGGTGACGAACAGCATCCACGCGATGCCGGCGAGCGCGGCCGGCATCGCGCTGATGATGATCAGCGGGTCGAGCCACGACTGGAAGTTCACGACGATCAGCAGGTAGACGAGCACGATCGCCATCGCGACGCCCGCGCCGAGGCCGATGTATGACGTGCGCATCGTCTCGATCTGGCCGCGCATCGTCAGCTCGGTGCCGCGCGGCAGCGTCGCGCGCGCGTCGGACACGATGCGGTCGATCTCGCTCGCCACCGAGCCGAGGTCGCGGCCCTCGACGCTCACGTACAGGTCGATCGCCGGGCGGATGTTGTAGTGCGTGATCACCGCCGGCTCGCTCGTGGTGCGCACCTGCACGAGGTTGCCGAGCAGTTGCAGCGGCGCGCCGGTGCGCCCGGCGGATACGGGCGTGCCCAGCAGGTCGCCCACCGAGCCGATGTCGTACTGCGGGGTCTGGATCGCGAGCGGGTACTGCACGCCCGACTTCGGGTTGACCCAGAACGATGGCGTGGTCTGCCCGCTGCCCGACAGCGAGATCAGCATGTTCTGCGCGACGTTCTGCGCGGAGAGGTTCAGCTGCTGCATGCGCGTGCGGTCCATGTCGGCCACCAGGGTCGGCTGGTCGTTGCGCTGCAGCACGTGCGCGTCGACCGCGCCGGGGATTTGCCTGACCTGTTTCATCAGGCGGCTTGCGATAGCCATGTTACTCGCGAGATCGTTGCCGAGCACCTGCACGTCGATCGCGGCCGGCTGCCCGAAGTTCAGGATCTGCGTGATGATGTCCGACGGCTGGAAGAAGAACTCGGCGCCCGGGAAGCGTTCGGGCAGCAGCGCGCGCAGCCGCTCGACGTAGTGCTGCGTTGCCGCGTGGCCGGGCTTCAGCGCGATCAGGATCTCGCCGTCGAGCGAGCCGATCGTGCCCGCGTTGCTGTACGACAGGTTGATGCCGCTGATCGGCTGCCCGAGGTTGTCGACGATCGCGCCGAGCTCGTCGGGCGGCACGACCTCGCGCACCACGCGTTCGACCTGGTCGGCGAGGCGCGCGGTTTCCTCGATCCGGTAGCCGGTCGGCGCGCGCATGTGCAGCCGGATGTTGCCGGAATCGGCGTTCGGGAAGAAGTCGCGGCCGAGCGCGAACACGAGGCCCGTCGACAGCACGCAGAAGCCGAGGAAGCACATCGCGTAGAAGCGGCGGCGCACCAGCAGCATGCTGAGCAGCACGATGTACGACGCGCGCAGCCGCTCGAACGCGTGATTGAAGCGGTGATGGATGCGCGCGAAACGCGACGTCGAACGGCCGGGCCCGGTGCTCGCCTGCTGCGGGCGGAACAGCAGCATCGCGAGCGTCGGCACGAGCGTGCGCGACAGCACGTACGACGCGAGCATCGCGAACACCACGGCTTCCGCGAGCGGCACGAACAGGTAGCGCGCGACGCCGGTGAGGAAGAACATCGGCACGAACACGATGCAGATGCACAGCGTCGACACGAACGCCGGCACCGCGATCTCGCCCGCGCCGTCGAGGATCGCGTCGTGCAGGCCGGTGCCGAGATGCAGGTGACGCTCGATGTTCTCGATCGTCACGGTTGCATCGTCCACCAGGATGCCGACCGCGAGCGCAAGGCCGCCGAGCGTCATGATGTTGATGGTTTCGCCGAGTGCGGCGAGCGCGATCAGCGACGTGAAGATCGACAGCGGGATCGAGATCGCGATGATCAGCGTGCTGCGCCAGTTGCCGAGGAACAGCAGGATCATCAGCGCGGTCAGCACGGCGGCGATCAGCGCCTCGTGGATCACGCCCTGCACGGCGGCGTCGACGAACACCGACTGGTCGAACAGCGGCGTGATCGTCAGGCCCTCGGGCAGCGTCGGCTCGACCTTCGGCAGCAGCGCTTTCAGGTCCGACACGACCTTCAGCGTCGATGCGTCGCCGCTCTTCAGGATGGACACCAGCACGCCGCGCTGGCCGTTCTGGCGCACCACGTTGGTCTGCGGCGAGAAGCCGTCGCGCACGGCCGCGACTTCGCCGAGGTAGGTGGTCGCGCCGTTCACGGTCTGCAGCGGGATATGGCCGATGTCGGCGATGGTGTCGGCCGACGCGTTGGTGTCGATCCGGTACTCGGTCTGGCCCATCTTCGCGGTGCCGGTGGGCAGCACGAGGTTCTGCGCATTGACCGCGTTGACGACGTCGGTGGGCGTGAGCCCCTTCGACATCAGCGCCTTCGAATCGATGTCGACCGCGACGACGCGCGTGCGCCCGCCGTACGGGAACGGCACCTGCGCGCCGGGGATCGTGATCAGCTGCGGGCGCAGGAAGTTCAGCGCGATGTCGGCGAGCGACTGCTCGCTGAGCGTCTTGCTCGACAGCCCGAGCTGGATCACCGGGATGCTCGACGCGGAATAGGTGATCACGAGCGGCGGCGTCGCGCCCTGCGGCATTTGCCGGACGATCGCCTGCGCGGACGATACCGTCTGCGCGATCGCGGTCTGCACGTTCGCGCCCGGCTGCAGGAACACCTTGACGACGGCCGTGCCGGGCAGCGTCGTCGATTCGATGTGCTGGATGTTGTTGACGGTGGTCGTCAGCACCCGCTCATGCACCGCGGTGATGCGGTTGGTCATCTCCTTCGCCGACAGCCCGTTGTAATTCCAGATCACGCTGATCACGGGGATGTCGATCGACGGCAGCACGTCGACGGGCGTGCGCATCAGCGCGAGCGGGGTGGCCAGCACGATCATGATGGCCATCACGATGAACGTGTAGGGGCGCCTGAGCGCGAGATTGACGATCCACATGGAGGCAGCGAGGCAGGCGGCGATCAGACGTTGGTAACGGGCACTCGAATGATAGGCGGGCAGGCTGAACGGGTCACTGACGCGAAACTGGCGGGATTGTCAGCTTCGCGCGGCGCCGGCGTGATGGCCGGTTGCGCGCGCATTCGTCAGACGTGAGCCGCGACTCGTTCGCGGCCCGCCCCGCGGCGCTCGTCGCTCAGATCTGCTCCATCCCGAACCGCGCGAGCGCCGCGAGATCGACGACCTCGATCTGGTTGTACGCGAGCCGCAGCACGCCGCGCTTCTCGAGCTGCTGCAGCGCCTGGTTGATCCGCTGCCGCGACACGCCGACCAGCATCCCCAGTTCCTCCTGCGAAATCGCCAGCGCCGGGCCGGTGTCCGGGTACAGGTCCGGGTTGAACAGCTGCGCGAGCGCCTGCGCGACGCGCGCATCGACGTCGAGCAGCCGGCTGTTCTGGATCGACGCGATGAATTCGCCCATCCGGTTGTTCAGCTGATGGATCACGAAGCGCGTGAACGGCAGGCTGCTGTCGAGCAGCGCGTGGAACGTGTCGGCCGGCACGAACAGCACGGTCGAGCGCTGGATCGCGACCACCTCGTACTTGCGCGGCTCGCGCTTGATCACGCTGCCTTCGCCGAACCAGCCGCCGGACGGCACCCCGGAGAACGTGCAGCCGCGCCCGGACGCATTGAAGATCGCGAGCTTCAGCAGCCCGCGATGCACGCCGATCCAGTACTCGGACGGCGCGAGCCGCTGCGCGATCACGTCGCCGGCCTCGCGGCATTCGACGCGCGACTGCGCGAGCACCATCGCCTGGTGTTCGGGGGCGAGCGTGCGGAACCACGCGCACTGGCCGAACAGCACGGCCAGCGGGCCGGGCTCGGGCGGCGCATCCACGGCGGGCGCGTCGAAGGGGGCGCGAGGGGGGAGAACGTCGTCGTGCATGGGTCCGGGTTTGCGAGGATAGGGATAACACGCGGGGCGCCGGGCGGACTCTGTCGTTTCGATGACAGACGGCCCACAATAGCGCCCGTTAGGCTAGGGTCTGTTTACATATGGAACGTGCATGCGTTGCCACGAGAACGGCCGCTCGCGAGGCGCGCAACGCGGCGAGCGGCCGTTCTCGTGGCAACCCAAATTGAAAAACCATTCCAGGGGAATGCCCGAAATCGCCCGCATGGCGGCGTCGCTTGTCGCTTGTCTGGCTCGGCCAAACGGCGCTCCTCACTTCTTGCCTGCGAGCGATTTCGGGCATTCGCATGCACGTGCCATATGTAAACAGCCCCTAGAATTGAACCACATCAAAACGATTCGAGGCGCGAGCGCCTCGGCTTTGCACGGGACCTGACCGACGCGCGAGCGCCAGGCCGGGCCGACTGGAGACAACACCATGACGCAGATGTTCGAAGCGGGCCTCGAGCGCCGCGATGCCAACTACGTACCGCTCACGCCGATCGACTTCCTCGTGCGCTCGGCCGAGGTGTACGGCGACCGCCTGGCGATCGTGCACGGCGACGTGCGCCGCACCTGGGGCGAGACCTACACGCGTTCGAAGCAGCTGGCGAGCGCGCTCGCGCAGGCCGGCGTCGGCCGCGGCGACACGGTCGCGGCGCTGCTGCCGAACATCCCGCCGATGGTCGAGGCGCACTTCGGCGTGCCGATGGCGGGCGCCGTGCTGAACACGATCAACACGCGGCTCGACATCCCGTCGATGCTGTTCATGCTGCGCCATGGCGAAGCGAAGGTGCTGATCGTCGACACCGAGTACGCGGACCTCGCGCAGCGCGCGGCGCTGGAGATCCCCGGGCTGCGGATCGTCAGCGTCGCCGATGCGATGCCGGCCGACCCCGCGCGCTTCGCGGGCGCGACCGACTACGAGGCGTTCGTTGCCGGCGGCGACCCCGACTACGCGTGGACGCCGCCCGCCGACGAGTGGGACGCGATCGCGCTGAACTACACGTCCGGCACGACCGGCGACCCGAAGGGCGTGGTCTACCACCACCGCGGCGCGTACCTCGCCGCGATCAGCAACCTCCTCGAATGGGACATGCCGAAGCACGCGGTCTACCTGTGGACGCTGCCGCTGTTCCACTGCAACGGCTGGTGCTTCCCGTGGGCGATCGCGGCGCGCGCGGGCGTGAACGTGTGCCTGCGCAAGTTCGACGCGAAGACCGTGTTCGACCTGATCCGCCGGGAGCGCATCACGCACTACTGCGGTGCGCCGATCGTGCAGAGCGCGATCGCGAACGCGCCGGCCGAATGGCGCGAAGGCATCGACCACACCGTGCACGCGATGGTCGCGGGCGCCGCGCCGGCGCCGTCCGTGATCGCGAAGATGAAGGAGATCGGCTTCGACCTGCTGCACGTGTACGGGCTGACCGAGGTCTACGGCCCGGCGACGGTCTGCGCGCAGCAGTCGCACTGGAGCGAGGTGTCCGACGACGAGCGCGCGCGGCTCAACGCGCGGCAGGGCGTGCGCTACCACCTCGAGGCGGGCGCGACGGTGCTCGACCCGGACACGATGGCGCCGGTGCCGGCCGACGGCGAGACGCTCGGCGAGATCATGTTCCGCGGCAACATCTGCATGAAGGGCTACCTGAAGAACCCGAAGGCGACCGACGACGCGTTCCATGGCGGCTGGTTCCATACGGGCGATCTCGCGGTGCTGTCGCCGGACGGCTACATCCGCATCAAGGACCGCAAGAAGGACATCATCATCTCGGGCGGCGAGAACATCTCGAGCATCGAGGTCGAGGATGCGCTGTACCGGCATCCGGCGGTGGCGGTGGCAGCGGTGGTCGCGATGCCCGACCCGAAGTGGGGCGAGGTGCCGTGCGCGTTCGTCGAGCTGCGCGAGGGCATGGACGCGACCGAGGAGGAGATCGTCGCGCACTGCCGGCAGCTGCTCGCGGGCTTCAAGGTGCCGAAGGCAGTGCGCTTCGGCGAGCTGCCGAAGACGTCGACCGGCAAGATCCAGAAATTCCAGCTGCGCAGCGCGGTCGGCTCGGACAAGGCGATCGATCTGGCGGGAAGCGGAAAGAAGTGACCGTCCGCGGTGTGGCGCGTGCGCTCAATGCGGCACGAGCCACACGATCGCCAGGTAGCGGCCGACCTTCGCGAGCGTGACGATCGCGAGAAAGCGCGGCAGCGGCTCGCGCATCACGCCGGCGATCATCGTCAGCGGATCGCCGATCACCGGCGCCCAGCTCAGCAGCAGCGACCAGTGGCCGTAGCGCGCATACCAGCGCCCGGCGCGCGCGAGTGCCGCCGGCTTCACCGGAAACCAGCGGCGCTCGCGGAAATGCTCGATCCCGCGGCCGAGAGCCCAGTTGATCGTCGAGCCGGCGACGTTGCCGATGCTCGCGACGAGCACGAGCGCCCACGCCGGCTCGCGGCCGGCGATCAGCAGGCCGGCGAGCACGGCTTCGGACTGGAGCGGGAACAGGGTCGCGGCCACCAGCGACACGGCGAACAAGCCGCCGTAGGTGGCAAATTCGGCAAGCAATTCGGACATCGCGCGATTGTACCGGCCGCGCGGCGGCCGGCTTGCGTCAAGCGTGGGCGGCGCGCCGCTATTCGCCGCGGCCGAGCTTGAACACGCTGACGGCTTCGGCGAGTTCGGCCGCCTGGTCGCGCAGCGTGACGGCCGCGTGTTCGGCCTGCGCGATCAGCGCCGCGTTCTGCTGCGTCGCCTCGCCGATCTGCGTGACCGCGAGGTTCACCTGCTCGATGCCGGACGACTGCTCGCGCGACGCCGTGCTGATTTCGGCGATGATGGTGCGCACCTGGTCGACGCGCGTGACGATGTCGCGCATCGTGCCGTGCGCGGCCTCGGCGATCCGGTAACCCTGCTCGACGGTCGTCGCCGATTCGCTGCTCAGCGCCTCGATTTCCTTGACCGCCGCCGCGCTGCGCTGCGCGAGCGCGCGCACTTCGGCGGCGACCACCGCGAAGCCCTTGCCGTGCTCGCCCGCGCGCGCGGCCTCGACGGCCGCGTTCAGCGCGAGGATGTTGGTCTGGAACGCGATGCCTTCGATCACCCCCGTGATCTCGGCGATCTTGCGCGTCGCGCGCTCGATCTCGCCCATCGTCGCGACCACCCGCTGCACGGCTTCACCGCCGCCCGTCGCGGCGTCGGACGCGCCCGCGACCAGCGCGTTCGCCTGCGCCGCATGCTCGGCGTTCTGCTGCACGGCGGCGGTGATTTCCTCCATGCTCGCGGCCGTCTGCTCGACGCTGCTCGCCTGCGTCGCGATGCGGGCGGCGATGTCGCCGCTGCCGGCCGCGATCTCGACGGTGCCTTGCGCCATCTCGGCGGAGCCGCGCCGCACCTGCGCGACGATCCGCGCGAGGCCGTCGCCGATGCCGTCGACGGCCTGCACGAGGCGGCCGATCTCGTCGGCGCCGCGCGGCGCGTGGCCGTCGTCGCGGATGCGCGCGCTCAGGTCGCCGGCGGCGAAGCGCTCGGACGCCCGCGCGGCCGCTTCGAGCGGCCGGCTCACGACGCGCCGCACCACGACCACGAACACCGCGGCGAACGCGAGCACGAGCACGGCGGCGATCAGCAGGAAGCGGTTGCGGGTGGCGCGCATGTCGGCCAGCATCTCGTCGTCGATCGCGATGCCGCCCACCAGCCACTGCCACTGCGGGATCGTCGAGAACGACACGAATTTCGCGCTCGGGCCGCGATCCTGCGCGGCCGGGTCGGTCGACGTGTACGCGAGCTGGCCGCGGCCCGCCGCGAGCATCTGCGCGTAGGGCGCCGCGTCGCCGTCGGCGCGCTTGCCGGCCGCGTCCGGATGGACGACGAAGGTGCCGCGCGCGGGGCCCGGCGACGCGTCGATCACGAAGTAGTAGCCATGCTCGCCGATCTTCAGCTCGCGGATGCCGGCCTCGACGAGGCTGATCTCGCTGCCGACGTCGAGGCCGACGAACAGCGCGCCGATCACGCGGCCGCTTGCATCGGTGACGGGTTTGTATTCGGTGATGAACGGCTTGCCGAACAGCTTCGCGAGGCCCGTGTAGCTGCGGCCCGCGATCAGCGGCGCATACGCGGGGCTCGCGCGGTCGAGGCGCGTGCCGATCGCGCGCGCGCCGTCCTGCTTCTTCAGCGACGTGGTGATGCGCACGAAGTCGTCGCCGTCGCGCGCGAAGATCGTCGCGATCGCGCCGCTCTTGTGCAGGAACTGGTCGGGAATCGAGAAGTCGAGATCGAGCGGCTTGCCGCCCGCGGACAGCGTCGGCGCCATGACGCCGCCGCCGAGGTCGAAGGTGCGTGCCGGGTCGAGCGCGAAATCGGCCGGCAGGAAACTCGCGAACAGCGTCATCGCGCGGTTCGCTTCGGCCGACAGCGCCTTGTCGAACAGCTCGATCATCGCGCCGATCGAGCGTTCCTTTTCCGCGATGCGCGCATGCGCCTGGTCGGCGATCTGCTCGCCGGCGAGATGGGCGAGGGTCCACGCGAAGGCGGCGAACAGCAGTGCGACTGTCGCACACGACAATGCAGCCAGACGAGCGCCAACGCTCACCCGGCCCAGGGGAATCAAGCTCATAAAACTTCCTGCGTGGGGACGGAGAGGAGGCGGAACGCACGCGTCACCGCAATTTCGTCACAGGAATAACGGCAGCGCGCGGGCGTTCTTTAGTGCGATCGACTTCGATATGTCGTGCGAAGGGGTTTGGGGCGAGGGCGGCGCGCGGGGCGGTTCAGTTCCAGCCGACCATGATCGCGCCCATCCCGACCAGCAGGCCGCCCGTCACACGGTTCATCGCGCGCATCCGCGCGGGCCGCTGCATCGCGCGGCTCAGCCGGTGCGAGAACAGCGCCATCGACGCGACGCCGCCCGCGAACAGCAGCGCGAACGTCGCGGCGAGCAGCAGGTACTGGAGGTTCAGGCTCCATTCGGCGTTCGCGCTGATGAATTGCGGAAAGAACGACGGGAAGAACAGCAGCGTCTTCGGATTCAGGCCCGAGGTCGCGACGCCGCGCCAGAACAGTTCGCGCCCGGCGCCGGATGCGGGCTGCGCGATATCGGACGAGGCGGCCGGCGTCTGCGCCGGCGCGCGGTTGAGCCATTGCCTGCAGCCGAGCCAGACCAGGTACGCGGCGCCGGTCCAGCGCAGCACGGTGAGCGCGCGCTCGTCGATATGCACGAGCGAATTCAGGCACAGCGCGGTCAGCGCAAGCTGCAGCAGCACGGCGAGCGTGCCGCCCCACACGCAGGGCAGCGCGCGCCGCCAGCCGGCGCGCAGCGCGTGGTTCATCGTGAGCAGGTTGACGGGGCCGGGGGCGTAGACGAGAACGATGGAAGCGGCGAGAAACGACAGGTAAAGCCGGAACGACATGACGGAAAGCGCGGTAAGGGAGGCGGGCGCCAGCGCCGCGCACGGTGGGGTGGGTGCGCGGAAGGCGGTCTTCGAATGCCCGGGTGCCCGGCAGCGCAACTCGTGATTGCGCGCGTGCGCTCCATTGCGAAGGGGTTGTCGCGGGGAGCGTGCCGGGCCACAGGCATGGAGAAAATGTATCAGGCCCTCAACTTAAAAGGCTTCCTGTTTTCCAGCGAAACGGGTCTGAATCAGGAATGTCGTTCAGCTAGAATGCGCATTTTCAGTAGAAGATTCTTCCTGCCATGGCTACCCGCGAACGCACCCCGAAAACCCTCGACAACCAGGACCGCAAAATCCTTGGTGCGCTGCAGAAAAATGCGCGCCTGTCGAATGCCGAACTGGCCGAGCAGATCGGCATGTCGACCACCGCCTGCTGGAACCGCACGCGGCAACTCGAACTCGACGGCTACATCGATGGCTATGTCGCGCTGATCAACCAGCGCATGCTCGGCTACGCGGACATCGTGATTCTCGAAGTGACGCTCGATCGCCATGAGGACGATGCGCTGGCCCGCTTCGGCGCGGAACTCGCGGCGCTGCCCGAGGTGCTCGAGGCGTATCTCGTGTCGGGGGATTACGACTACTGGATCAAGGTCGCGGTGGACGGCACGGCCGGGTATGAACGGTTTTTGCGCGAGAAGCTGTACAAGATCTCGAGCATCCGTCACAGCCGGTCGATGTTCGCGTTGCGCTGCATGAAGGACGTGCCTTCGATACAGGTGTGAACGTGCGGGGGAATGGGTGGCCGCGCGAGGCGCGCAGCGCAGGCGGGCGGAAAGACCAGGCCGGCGATCGGGCCGCCGGCCGGCGTCGTGTCGTTCCGTTCAGCGCGGCAGGCGTGCGTGGGCCTCGGCGATGATCGCGCAGTTCTCGAGGTGCAGTGCCCATGCTTCTGCGAGCAGCGCGCCCATGCGCGTGAGCCAGCCAGCGGATGCGTTGGAACGATTGGAGACGGTGGACGTTTGCATGACGTTGCCCCATTCAGGTGGCGAGTTAGGGATAACCCTAATGATAGAGAAGCGTCACCGTCTTGTGAAATGCCATTTTGTAATATGGTAATTACTGGGCGATTTTGTTGCCGCGGCGCAACATGTCGGCGTCAGTTTGACGCGCGAACGCGACGAGACCGTGACGAAGCACGGTCTCGCACCCGGAAAAATCAACTGAACGGAATGGGCCGCCGGCGAGCGCAGGGGGCGGCGGCCGTCACTGCCCGCCGAGCCACCCGAAGCGCCACGACAGCCGCCGCGTCGCGGCGAGCAGCGCCTGCGCGAGGTCGCTGTCGGGCCCGCGCGGAAAGCCGCGCGACGCGCCGATGATCGCGATCACGAGCCGGATGCTGCCGGTGTGATCGAACACGGGCGCGGCGACCGTCGCAATGCCGGGCACCGGCGCGTCGAACGCGAAGTCGAGCCCGTCCGCGCGAATCCGCGCGAGCTGCGCGCGGAACCCATCGTCGGCGTGCACCGCGCGCCCCGCGAGGCGCACGGGCTCGTCGGCGAGCAGGTCGGCCAGCACGTCGTCGGGCACGCAGGCCGCGAACGTGCGGCCGATTGCCGTGTTGACCAGTGACATCACCGTGCCGATTCGCAGGCTCACATGCTGCGGCCGTGCCGATTCCTCGAAGCGGATCACGGTCGGCCCGAGCGGCCCGAGCGTTGCCGTCGCGACGCTCATGTCGGTCGCCTCGGCGAGCGCGACGATCTCGGCTTCGGCGTCGCGCGCTGGCGACACGCGCTGCATCGCGATCAGGCCGAGCGCCTGGCTGAGCGGGCCGGCGCCGAAGCAGCCAGTGTCGTCGCGGCTCAGCAGGCCGATCTTCAGCAGGCTCACGAGATGCGGAAATGCCTTCGCGGCCGGCATTCCGGCCGCCGTCGCGAGATCGCGCAGCGGCAGCGCGCGGCCCGCCGATACGAGCGCGAGCAGCAGATCGCCGGTGCTGTCGAGTGCGTTGATGCCGCGTTGCGCCTTCGCGTCGCCGGCCAGCGCGGGCGGCATGTGCAACGCCGCCGTGACCGGCGCGGGCGGCAGCGCGCCGTCTTCCGCGCCGAGCGCCGCGGTTGCCTGCCGCGCCGCGTCGAGCAAGGCGGTCGCGATCGGGCCGTCCCAGGTCACGTCGATCGATCCCGTGGAACCGATCACTGTCAACGCGAGCTGCAGGCGACCGTCGGCGTCGAGCACAGGCACGCACATCGCGCTGACGCCGGGGCTCGGCAAATCGACGCTGCGCTCGATGCCGCGCGAGCGGATCGCGTCGATTTCAGCTTGCCGCGCCGCGGCGTCCGGGGCCGGCCGCGTGCCGTCGGCGCCCGCGAGCGCATCGCCCGCACCGGCCTGGCTGGCCGCCATCGCGGCAAGCTGCGCGGGATCGCCGAACGCGCGGAACACGCGGCCAGTCGCCGTCGTATCGAGCGACATCACCGAGCCGACGTGCAGGTTCACGTGCAGCGGATAGCCGCCATGCTCGATGCGCACGATCGTCGGCCCCGTTGCGCCCGGCACCGACAGCGCGACGCTGTGCCCGACGCCTTCCGCGAGCCGCGCTGCGTGCGGCAGCGCGGCCCGGTAGGCCGGCTGCCGCTCGATCGACATCAGGCCGAGCCGCAGCGACAGCGGCCCCGGCTCGTAATTGCCGGTGATCGCGTCGCGCTTCACGAGCGCGAGGCGCGTGAGGCTCACGAGATACGTATGCGCCTGCGCGCTCGACAGCTCCGCGGCCGCCGCCAGCTCGGACAGCCCGAGCGGCTTGCGCCGCCGCGCGAGCGCGTCGAGCAGCCGGCCGCCCACCTCGACGCTCTGGATGCCGCGCTGCGCCTTCTGCGGCGCGTCATCCGCGCGATCTTCGTCGTTCTGCACTGCATTCACCTGAATTCGAAACATCCCGCATGGTATCCGACGCCATTTATCGGGCCGCCCCGCACGTTTACCCGTATTCAACAATAGCAAGCAGATTTGTCATTGACAAATAATCCGGGCGAGACGATGATCCGCTCAACCCCTCAACACATGGCTCGCAGCCACGGAACGCAACATGGCCAAAGCATTCGCCTCCCAAGCCGACCTGGAAGAGAAGAAAGTCACCTGGACCCGGCTCTCCGAAAACGCATACGCCTACACCGCCGAAGGCGACCCGAACTCGGGCGTGATCATCGGCGACGACAGCGTGCTGATCGTCGACACGACCGCAACGCCCGCGATGGCGCAGGACCTGATCGCGAAGATCCGCGGCGTCACCGATAAGCCGATCAAGCACGTCGTGCTGTCGCACTACCACGCGGTGCGCGTGCTCGGCGCGTCCGCGTATTTCGCCGAAGGTGCGCAGCAGGTGATCGCGAGCCGCGGCACCTACGAGATGATCGTCGAGCGCGGCGAGGCCGACATGAAGTCGGAGATCGAGCGCTTCCCGCGCCTGTTCGCGGGCGTCGAGACGGTGCCGGGCCTGACCTGGCCGACGCTCGTGTTCGAGCGCGAGATCACGCTGTTCCTCGGCAAGCTCGAAGTGAAGATCATGCATCTCGGCTCGGGCCACACGAAGGGCGACACGGTCGTGTGGCTGCCGTCGCAGAGGGTGCTGTTCTCCGGCGACCTCGTCGAATACGACGCCGCGTGCTATTGCGGCGACGCGCAGCTCGAGCAGTGGCCGGCCACGCTCGAGGCGCTGCGCGCGCTCGGCGCGGAGAAGCTCGTGCCGGGGCGCGGCCCCGCGCTGCTGAACCCGGCCGAAGTGAACCAGGGCCTCGACTACACGAAGGATTTCGTCACGACGCTGCTCGCGCAGGGCCGCAAGGCGGTCGAGCGCAAGCTCGACCTGAAGGCCGCGATGGCGCTCACGCGCGAGGCGATGGACCCGAAGTTCGGCCACGTGTTCATCTACGAGCACTGCTTGCCGTTCGACGTGTCGCGCGCGTTCGACGAGGCGAGCGGGATCGCGCATCCGCGCATCTGGACCGCCGAGCGCGACAAGGAAATGTGGGCCGCGCTGCAGGACTGAGCGGCGGCTGACGGCGGGGCGTCCGGGCGGATGCCTCGCTCTTCCGTAGCGGCGGCCGCAACGAGGCCGCCGCGATCCTCGATCTCACAAGAAAGCAGGGCGCACGCACGCCCTCGGAGACTGCTGCGCGCTCGATTCGCGCAGTGTTTGGAGAGAGACATGCCCCAGACCCTTCCTGCCGAAGCGGCGGTTGCAGCCGCGTCCGCGTCCGCATCGGCTTCCGGCGACGCGTTGCTGTTCCGCAAGATCGCGTGGCGGATCATTCCGTTCCTGTTCCTCTGCTACGTCGTGTCGTTCCTCGACCGCATCAACATCGGCTTCGCGCAACTGCAGATGAAGCACGACCTCGGCTTCAGCGATGCGATGTACGGGCTCGGCGCGGCCGTGTTCTACGTCGGCTACGTGTTCTGCGAAGTGCCGAGCAACCTGCTGCTCGCGCGCTTCGGCGCGCGCCGCACGTTCACGCGGATCATGCTGCTGTGGGGCCTCGCGTCGACGGGGATGATGTTCGTGTCGACGCCGTCGCATTTCTACGTGCTGCGCTTCCTGCTCGGCGTGTTCGAGGCCGGCTTCTTTCCCGGCATCGTGCTCTACCTGACCTGGTGGTTCCCGGCGAACCGGCGCGCGGCGGCGATCTCGGTGTTCTTCGCAGGCGTCGCGGTCGCGGGCGTGCTCGGCGGGCTCGTGTCGGGCTGGATCATGCGCGACATGAGCGGCGTGCTCGGCCTGTACGGCTGGCAATGGATGTTCGCGATCGAAGGCGCGCCGGCGATCGTGCTCGCGTTCGTCGCGTTCGGCTACCTGGTCGACCGGCCGCAGGATGCCGCGTGGCTCACGCCGGACGAGAAGGCGCGCGTCACGGTGCTGTGTGCGGGCGGGCAGGGCCGCGATACGGCGCACGGCGCGCATGACTCGCGCAGCTTCGCCGCCGCGCTGCTGAACCCGCGCGTGTACCTGTTCGCGTTCATCTATTTCTCGCTGACCTGCGCGTCGCTGACGCTCAACTTCTGGATGCCGCTGATGATCCGCGATTTCGGCGTGACCGACGTCGTCGCGGTGAGCCTCTATACGGTCGTGCCGAACGCGATCGGCGCGGTCGGCCTGATCCTGATCGCGCGCCGCTCCGACCGCACCGGTGAACGTCGCCGGCATTTCGCTTTCTGCACCGTCGGCGGCGGGCTCGCGCTGGCCGCGCTGACGCTGCACCTGCACAGCTTCGCGGCGATGCTCGCGTGCCTGTCGATCGCGGCGACGCTGATCTTCGCCGCGCTGCCGATCTTCTGGGCGGTGCCGACCGCGCATCTGTCCGGCAAGGCCGCGGCGGGCGGGATCGCGCTGATCAGCAGCATCGGCATCACGAGCGGCATCGTCAGCCCGTGGGTGATCGGCCTGATTCGCACCCGTACCGGCAGCATGGATCTCGCGGTGTACCTGCTGGCGGCGCTGCTGGTCGCGAGCGGCGCTGCGCTGATGCTCGGCGTGAAGGGCGAGCCCGCGCGGCGGGCGTGAGCGACGGCGGCCCGCCCGGCGCGGTGAATCCGGCCGGGCCGGACAGAAACCATTCAGGAGACAACCGATGTCTGCTCCTCTACAAGCGGAAGCGGCGCGCGGCGTGGCACCCGATGCCGGCACGCCCTCGGACGACGCGCTGTACCGCCGCATCGGCATGCGCATCGTGCCGTTCCTGTTCGTCTGCTACATCGTGTCGATCCTCGACCGCAGCAACATCGGCTTCGCGCAGTTGCAGATGCGGCAGGATCTCGGCCTGACCGACGCGATGTACAGCCTCGGCGCGGTGCTGTTCTTCGTCGGCTACGTGCTGTTCGAGGTGCCGAGCAATGCATTGCTGCGCCGCTTCGGCGCGCGCCGCACGTTCGCGCGGATCCTGGTGCTGTGGGGCGCGGTGTCGGTCGCGATGATCACCGTCGACAGCGCGCGGCAGTTCTACGCGCTGCGCTTCCTGCTCGGCGTGTTCGAGGCCGGCTTCTTCCCGGGCCTCGTGTTCTATCTGACGTACTGGTACCCGGCGCGGCGGCGCGCGTCGGTGCTGTCGATCTTCTACGCGGGCGTCGCGGTGGCGGGGATGGTCGGCGGGCTGCTGTCGGGCTGGATCATGCGCGGCATGTCGGGCGTGCTCGGGCTGCACGGCTGGCAATGGATGTTCGCGATCGAGGGGGCACCCGCGATCCTGCTCGGCGCGATCGCGTGGTTCTGGCTGTGCGACCGGCCCGAACAGGCCGCGTGGCTGACGCCGGACGACCGCCGCCGGCTCGCCGACGATCTCGCGGCCGATCGCGCGCAGGCGCCCGCGCGCGCGGCGGCGTCGCTGCGCGCGGTGCTCGCCGAGCCGCGCACGTACCTGTTCGCGTTCGTGTACTTCTCGCTGACCACCGCACTGCTGATGCTGCTGTTCTGGATGCCGCTGATGATCCGCGAATTCGGCATCCACGACGTCGTGCATATCAGCCTGCTGTCGATCGTGCCGAATGCGATCGGCGCGGCGGGCCTGATCGCGATTGCGCGGCGCTCGGACCGCAAACGCGAACGGCGCAGGCATTTCGCCGCCTGCGCGCTCGGCGGCGCGGTGGCGCTCGCGCTGCTGACGCTGCACCTGCCGAGCATCGTCGCGATGATGGCGCTGCTGTCGCTGGCCGCGATGCTGATCTTCGCCGCGCACCCGGTGTTCTGGGCGATGCCGTCCGGGTATTTCTCGGGCGCGGGCGCGGCCGGCGGGATCGCGTTGATCAGCAGCATCGGCGTGTCGAGCGGAATGATTACGCCGTGGATCGTCGGCACGATCCGCACGCGCACCGGCAGCATGGATCCGGCGATGCTGATGATCGCCGCGCTGCTCGCGGCGTGTGCGGTGGCGCTGCTGGCGGGGACACGGGCGGAGCCGCCGACGGAGCCGGCGCGATGACCGTCAATCCCCGGGAACGAAGGCCGAATTGAACACCACTTCCCGCAGACGGCCGTCCGGATCCTGAAAGTATCCGGAATAACCGCCCCGGAAGGTCGTGCCAGCCGGCTTCACGAGCCGCGCGCCGGCGGCGACCGCCTGCTGCATCGCTTGGTCGACCGGCTGTGCGCTTTCGACGTTGTGACCGATCGTGAACTCGGTCGCGCCGCGTCCGGAGACAGGCATTCCGGCGTAGTGCGCAATGTCGGCGCGGCGAAAGACGCCAGCTTCAGGTTGCTATGGAGATCGAAGAACGAGACCGCGCCATGTTCGAACTCCGTGCCGACGATGCCTTCCGTTTCCAGGCCCAGGCCGTCGCGGTAGAAGCGCATTGCCGTTTCCAGATCGTCGACGCCGATGGTCGGTACGCTGATTCTTGGTTTCGGCGGCGGCCATCAAGGTTCGATGTGCTTGCAGGGGCGAATTCGCCAACCGAGCCGCACATCGCACCCGACAAGGAAAGCCGAATTGCCGCACCGATGATCCGGTAAGGGAAGGATGTCGATCACGCCAGCAGCGTCGCGCCGGCCCATGCGATCAATACGACGCCCAGCGCGCGGCCGATGCGTTCGCCGCCGGGCAGGATCTTCTCCGCGAAGACGACGAGCGACAGCGCGGCGATCCAGACGAGATTCATCACGCCGCCGACGAATAGAAGTGCCATCAGCAGCCAGCAGCAGCCGATGCAGTAAAGGCCGTGGCGCAGTCCGAGCCGGAAACTGCCGGCGACGCCCGGCCGCCAATGCGTAGTGAGGAACTTCACCGGCGACCTGCATTGCGTGAGGCAAGCGCGTTTGAACGGCGAAAGCTGATAAATCCCGGCCGCGGCCAGAACGATCGCGGAAAGGAGCGCACTTTTCGACCACAGCATCATTGCCGAAATGAGGCCGGTTGGCTGCAGCATTTTCTGCAGCGATGCCGCACCGATCGAAAACGCCAGCCAGGCCGTCAGGTAGCCGGCCAGTAGCGCCAGCGACGGCGCGGGCGATGCCCCGTCGGCCCCGTCGTAATGTCGCAAGACGCGCCGGTACAGAAAGATGAGCGGCGTAGCGCCGGGCGTCATCATCGCGATCATCATCGTCCACCACATGACGATCACGGTCGCCAACGACGGATCCATGCTGCCGATGCCGTGCGGCAGGCGATGCGGGAAGAGCGTGACGGCCGTCATGTCGAGCGCCGACATGCCCATTCCCGCGCCTGTCCACAGGTAGAGCCACGACAGCGCGACGACGGCTGCCATGCCGAGCGCGGTGACGATGCGCTCGTGCCTGAGGAGCGCGTCGATGCCGATCATGCGGCGGTGCGATGCCGGATCAGTCCCGTGTTGTTCATGTGCAGTCGCGCGAATTGCGCGTAGGTATCCTTGAGATCCAGTGCGATGTTTCCGCGCGAACGGCTGGTGCCGGAGCCGATCTCGGCCAGTTCGTATTCGAAGCCGTGCGGCAGGTCGATCCGGGCGCGATGTTCGGCGCCCGTCACCGGATTGCGGATCGGTTCCCCGACGACGTCGAAAATGCCTTCGACATGAATCCGGCCGCGCCGGGCGTCGACGTCCACGTCGAAGTCGATTTTCGCGAAGATCGGATCGAACGCGTGCTCGAGCGTCGACGCGAATACCGAGAACATCGTGGCGAACGGTTCGGTGTCCTGCCCCGTCATGATTTTCAGAACGGCGTCGCGCTGCGCCGGGCTGGCCCGTTCGTCGACGATCGGCTGGCACTTGCCCTTGCCTTCGTGGATGGGGCCCGGCCACTGGAACACCACCGCGAGGTTGACGCCATCGAGCCGCACGTCGCCGTAATGGCCGCTGCCGATCGAAATCGCGCCCATCGCTTCGCAAAAGCCGTTGGTCGGCGGCGCGCTGAACTGGCAAGGGCAACCGTATGAGCAATTGCAGTTCATCAGTTCGGTGCCTTGAATTTCCCAGGGCGTCATGGCAGTGCTCCTTGCGCGCCGCGTCGAGTCGCGTCGTTCGAATCTAGTGCACGCGCTGGGGGAAGTCAAAGCGGGGCTTGCCGCCGTTCGAAACTGCGCGAACGGCGGTGGCGGTGGTCGTGCGGGCACGAGAAGAAGCTGCCCCGGACATCTTGCCTGTACTGGTCGGCAAGACGGTCAATCATGGCGGTGACGATTGAGTCTGCTTTCGTGCTCGCAAGCTGGAAGGGACGCCTGTCATGGAGAAAGATGTCCGGCGCGTGAACGGCAGGCGAGAGAAAGTGCTATCAGCGGTGTGGCGCAAGAAAAGCGCATGCGTGCAGATAAACTCGTTCAGATTTGATTTCAGGCATTTTTAACAATTCATTCAGTATTTCTATTCATGTTGCATGTCGGTCATTCCTCGTTTAGAGCGGATTGAAGTGCGGCGCGTGGTGGCAGCGGGAGGGGCGACGTGGTCTGAGTGCTTGATACCCCGGCGTTGGCGGCGCGGGAATTTCGCGAGATCGAAAGCGCGAATCTCACGCTCGAGCGTCTTTGGCAGATGTTTTACGGATGAGTGCCGTTCGCTCGCCGCGTTGATTCGGTTGCTTGAGAGGATTCGCCGGAGATCTTTTAGGGCGTGCCTCATGGCCTGAAAAGATGTGAGGCATGAAAAAGTCTGTTGACGATTTGAGCGTCAATCATGATGAATATAGTTAGCATGACAAATCTAATGTGAATTTGAATTGATCAATTCAAACGGGAGGAGAGGGTGGTGGTATATGACACTTTAATTTAGGTGGCGAGCTCTAAATGGAGTAGTTGTGTTGACAGCAAATTAGTAAAGCATGCTAACTAGATAGGCGTTGGGGTGGGCGGGCGTCACTGCCCGGATGAAGAGGTGTTGTGCTTTACTTTTATTGCTAAGGGGAATTTATGAATATTCTGCGTTTGTTCGCCGGCCTTGGTTTGGCGCTGGCGGCGTCCTTGTCGCATGCCGCGATTGCATGCCGACCGGCGACGCCGGCCGAGGCAGCGATCTATACCACGACGTCCGCGTTTCCGGGGGTGGTTTCGCCGAAGGACGGCACGTGCTGGGTCAACAATCTCATCGTGACGATGCCGGACGGTACGAAGCTGACCGCGAATGCCGCGCTGCCAAAAATCGTCAGCGCGGATCAGAAGTTTCCGAGCATCGTCATGATCGCCAGTTGGGCCGCGCCGGATTTCATCGAATATCGCGGCCAGCAGCAACGCCTCGCGCAAGATGGCTATATCGTCGTGAGCTATACGGCCCGCGGCTTCTACCTGTCGGGCGGACAGGTTGGCGTGGCGAGTCCGCAGGACGTGCAGGACGTCTCGTCGGTGGTGGACTGGATGATCGCCAATACGCAGGCGGACGCTGACCGGCTGGCCGTCAGCGGCATCTCCTACGGCGCGGGTATGTCGTTGCTGGCGCTGGCTCATGACCCACGGCTGAAGACGGCGGTCGCGTTTTCGGGGTGGGGCGATCTGGCCGACCAGTTGTATCAGGGGGACTCCCCGAACGCGACCTGGTCGGCTCTCCTGTTCCTGTCGGGGAAGGTGACGGGGCGTCTCGATCCGATCGTGGATCAGTACATCAATGCGCTGCTCGATCCGAACACATCCGAAGCCAAGATCAACGAGATCCGCGCATGGGCCAAGGTTCGTTCGCCTTCGTCCTATATCGACGCCATCAACCGGCGCGGCGCGCCGGTGTTCATCGGCAAGAATTTTCAGGACGACATGTTCCCGCCGAATTCGTCGATGAGGATGTTTGCGGCACTCACCGGCCCCAAAAAGTTGCTGTTGAGCTCCGGTGTTCATGCGCAGGCGGAAGTCGGCGGCGCGGTGCTCGGTGTGCCGAACTATCCGTACGATCAGGCGCACCGCTGGTTCGACCGCTGGCTGAAGGGCGTACGGAACGGCGTGGATACCGAGCCGAAGGTCTCGATGCAGGTCAAGTTCACCGATACGAGGGATGTGTTCGAAACGTGGCCGGCCAGCAACGTCAGTACGCAGACGCTGTACGTCGGGCCGCGCGGCCCGATCCGCTGGGATTTGAGCTGCTTATGTGCGAAAGGCACGGCGGGCGACCTGCTGGGCGCGCCGAACCGGACGCCGGGCTCCGACCTGATCCAGAATCTCTTCGACACCACGGCGACGAGCGGCCCCATTCCAGTGCTGTCGACCTTCGGCGAAAGCGTGGGGGCGCCCGTGGTGAACGCGTTGTCGACGGTGAACCTTGCGGCAGGCGTGCGCTATGAAGGCGCGCCGCTCCGATCGCCGATGCGCCTGCGCGGCATTCCGACGCTGAACCTGCGCGTGACGCCGTCGCAGGCGCGTGCCCAGGTGGTCGCGTATCTGTACGACGTCGATGCACTCGGCGTGGGTACGCTGATCACGCATGGCACGCGCTCGCTGCACCGGGCCACACCGGGGGCGACGATCGATTTTCCGATCGAGTTTTCCGGGACAGCCTATGACGTGCCGGCCGGCCATCGTATCGGTATCGTGCTGGATACCTTCGACAGCCTGTACGGGCAGCCGGTCAATCCGGGCGAACGCTTCGGTGTGAAGTTCGAGTTCGATCCGACCAGGCAGTCGACGCTGGCGTTGCCGGTACGACTTTGATGGTGGCGACGGTTGCTTGAACGGCGAGGATGCCGTTGCGCTCAGCGCGTGACGAACGGCGCGGCGGCATCCGGCGCCGTGCGCGCATGCTTGCGCTGGCGCAGCAGCGCGACGCGGCAATTCTCCCGCGCGGTCTCGCGGCCGTCGTCGTCGAGCAGCACGAGGTCGCCGCGCATCACGTTGAAGGTGATCACGTCCGCGCCGTCGCCGCCGAGCGTCTCCGGCGTATGGACCGAGCCGGCCGGCTCGAGCACCGTCGAGCCGGCGTGCGCGACCCAGTCGTATTCACGGTAGCGCCACGCGCCCTGCAGCGTATAGACGAATACCTGGCCGTCGTGGCGATGGCGCGGCAGCGTGCCGCCAGCGGGCATCTTCAAGAGCGCGGTCAGCGTGTCCTCGGCCGCGTTGATGTGCAGGTACTTGATCTCGAGGCCCGGCAGGTCCGGGCTCATCGGCAGCCACGGCAGCGCGTCGCCGGGCAGGCAGGAGATCGGCGGCAGGTCGGTGGGGAGCGGGGCGGACGGGGGCGTCATGGCGGGTACGGGGCGGTTGAGGTCGCGGTAGAGGCAGCATTATCGCAGAGGGATGGGGCGACTTCATGGCTTTGGGGGATCCACCGTTGCGATCGAGTTGTCGCGTTGTGACCGACGTTCCGTCACGAACATTGTTGTGAATCGTTTCCATTCGCTGGACGTATTCGTAGCTAACCGGTTATTCCTTCGGCTTCCGAGAAAAAGCAGAACGCTGAGAGAACACGATGGCACGAGAACGAGGCGCACAAGGCGCGCTGGCGCAGTGGATAACCGGTCGTCAGTCATATTTCCTGGAAGTACCAGGCGCCCCGCGGGTGCAAGATCTGTCGATCATGTCGTTCGCGCTCGAGGAACGGCTTGGCGAGCCCTATCGGATCGAAGTGACGCTGACGAGCCCGATTGCGCTCACGCGCGCGGACTACCTCAATCGCCCCGCCACCTTCACGATCGAGCCGCCGGGAACGAACGGCATCGCCGAAGCGTCGCGCAAATTCGCAGGCTGCGTCACCGCGTTCGGCCAGATACGCAAGACGCGTGATTTCGTGTCGTACCGGATCGTCGTCGAGCCGTTCGTTGCGCGTCTGCGCCTTGCTCAGGCGACACGTATCTATCAGCAGCAGTCCGTGCCGGAGATCGTCGAATCGATCCTGAGACGACACGAATTCCGTTCGCATCAGTTTTCGTTCAAGTTGCGGCGCGCTTATCCACGTCTCGCGTTCCGCATGCAATACCGGATGTCCGATTGGGACTACCTTCGCCTGCTGATGGAACAGACGGGCCTGTTCTGCTTCTTCCGCGCCGGACAGCATGGTGACGAACTGCATTTCGGCGACGACGTCGATGCCTATACGTACCGGCCGAACGTGACCATTCCATACCGCGAAGCAAGCGGTCTTGAGACAGGCCACGAAGCCGTGTTGGCGCTCGAATCGCATAGCGAAACGATCCCGCGTTCGATCATGGTTGCCGACTACAACCCCGAGAAGGCCTACGACCGGTTCAACGCGGAAGCCAATGTCGCGCGTGATGATCCGACGACGTGGGGCCAAAGTTACCGATTCGGCACCCATCATCCGGACGAGGACGAAGCGAAGCGCGAAGCCCAATTGCGCCATGAGGCCGCTGTCGCATGGCAAGTGACGTATTCCGGCAGGAGTTCGGTGGTGGACCTTGCAGCCGGGCTCGTCGTAAAACTCGACGAGAAGCTGGCCGACGCGCCACATGGCGTCGTGATCGTATCGGTCCGCCACACCGGCGGCCGGGAAGCATCATACGTCAACACGTTCGAAGCCATTCCCAGTGGACGGCCGTTCCGCCTGAGGCTCGATGAGCGTAACTGGCCGACGATCGCCGGCACGTTGTCGGCACGCATCACGACGCCGGACACTTCGCCGTACGCCAATCTGACGAGCGCCGGTCTGTACACGGTGCGCTTCGATTTCGATTTCGACGCCTGGCCGGCGGGCGGCGAATGCGTGCCATTGCGGCTCGCCAAGCCGTTCGCGGGCGGGAATCAGACCGGCTTCCATTTTCCCCTGCTGGCCGATACGGAGGTGGCGGTTGCATTCGTCGGAGGGAATCCGAATCGGCCATATATCGCACACGCCCATCACCACAGCCAGGCCGTTGATCTTGTGACGAGCCGTGACGGTTTCAATTCACGCAACGTGATACGCACGCAGGCGAACAACAAGCTTCGTTTCGAAGATTTCAAGGGACGCGAGGGGATCAAGCTGTCGACTGACTACGGCGGGAAGACGCAGGTCAATCTCGGTCATCTGGTCGATAGCCGCAAAGCGGTGCGTGGCGAGGGATTCGAAGTCCGCACCGACGAGCGCGGCGTGTTGCGCGCAGGCAAGGGGCTGTTCCTGTCAGCCGATGCCCAGTCGAACGCGGGCGGCCATGCGTTCGACATGGCGGTTGCGCGGGAGCAGCTCGATGCGGCACGATCGAGAATGAATAGCCTGGCCGAGGCGGTTACGAAAGCCAAAGCGACCGTTGCCGCATGTGAAGCGCAACAGGCATTGCTGGAAGCACGGATCAAGGATCTGGAAGCGGCCGTGCTGCTCGTCTCCGCGCCGCAGGGTGTCGCGATCACGAGCGGTGAGCACATGCAACTGGCAGCCGGCGGACATCTGTTCACGACGACCGGCGGCAATGCGGATGCAGCGATCGGCGGCAACTACACGGTCGCGGCCGGCAATGCGCTGTCGATGTACGCGAATGCACAAGGCATGAAGCTATACGCGGGGGCTGGCAAGGTAGACGTTCAGGCGCAGGGGGACGCGCTGGAACTGACGGCCCTGAAGGGCGTAATGATTGCAAGCACGTCGGACGCGGTGACATTGAACGCCGCCAAGTCGCTCACGCTGATGTGCGCGGGCGCGTACATCAAGCTGTCGGGCGGCCAGGTCGAGATCGGCAGCGCGGGCCATATCCGGCTGAAGGGGCCGTTGCGCATCGAGCCGTCCGCTACCCAGCGGCAGGCATTGCCGCTGATGCCGAAGCAGGAACAGACCGGCATGCAACTCTGGCACGCGTATCCGAACGGCGAGCCGGTGAGGCATGCGCCATACCGTGTGACGTTTCCGGATGGTTCGTGGCGCGAAGGCCGGCTCGACGCCAACGGACGCGGCACGCTGGCGACCGTGCCGCGCGGCGGCGGCACGGTCGAGTATCTCGAGGAAGATCACGATCTGCAGGACAAGGCGCGCAAGTGGAGCGATCCGATTGGCGCGGCACAACTGGACAGGGGCGCAGGTAACGCTGGCGATGCCGTTCCCAGTCTCGTCGGGCCCGCGATGGCCGCGCCGATTGCGCGGATTGCGGAGTCGGCAACTGCGATCAAGGCGACGGCGTCGAGCGTTGCCGCGAGTGTTGCCGAGGGCGATGTCGCGGCACTCGGCCGCGCTGGACTCAACGCGCTCGAACAGCGGGCCGTAGGCTCAATGGCCAGCCATGCGACGACTTCTACGCCGGTCCTCGCCCAAAGCTTGACCACGACCATTGCGTCGTCTTGACCCTGGATTTGCATTCCATCCGATTCTTCCAGACAAAGAATAAGTCCATGGCCGGCCCCGAAACCCTCCGTACCCCTCAGCGCCAGATCCCCCAAGCCCTCCAGCACAACGCCGAAGCCCGGCGCGTGATCGTCAGCCCGGTTCCCGCGCCCGCGACATCGCCGAAGGTGGTCGCCGCCCGCGCCGAATCGGTCAAGAACCACGGCCTCGAGATTTTCGTCCAGTGCCTGTACATGGTTCCGTTCGTCGGCAATGCGATGTCGCTCTACGACGTCGGCGTCGACATCTACCGGATCTGCAG
>NZ_CADESW010000028.1 GCF_902830275.1 Burkholderia stagnalis
CTCTTTGCCTGATGACCATAGCGAGTCGGTCCCACCCCTTCCCATCCCGAACAGGACCGTGAAACGACTCTACGCCGATGATAGTGCGGATTCCCGTGTGAAAGTAGGTAATCGTCAGGCTCCCTTAGCCAGAAACCCCTGCCTAACCGGCGGGGGTTTTTGCATTTGTGGCACGGAAATGCGCGCAGCGAACGGGGCACCTATCTGGGCGCACAGTCTTCTTCGAAAAAGCCCGGTGCGATCATCGTCAGACAAGGGGCGCCACCTCGATTCCTCGCAACTGCCGTTAGCGCAAACAGGCCGCTCAGCCTGAGCTCCCGCCCATCATCTCCATCCAGCCCACTCCGCTCGAAAGCGCCAGGCAATTTCTCGGCGCAAAATAGACGGTCGCCGCTCACCGTGGCCGTAAAATCTTCACATCCCCATATCCGCGTACAAAACAATGAACGCTCCCACCCAGTTCGCGCGAGCCGTATGCCCTCATGACTGTCCGGATACGTGCGCGATGCGCGTGACGGTCGAAAACGGCAAGGCGCTCAAGGTCTCCGGCGACCCCGATCATCCGCCGACACAGGGCGTGTTGTGCACCAAAGTCAGCCGCTACGCAGATCGGGTGCATCATCCGGATCGCCTGACCGTCCCGCTCAAGCGTATCGGCGCCAAAGGCGAAGGACGTTTTGCGCCGATCAGCTGGAACGAAGCATTCGATGAAATCGGCCGCCGTCTCGGCAACATTGCGAAGCGCGCGCCGGAGGCCATCGTGCCTTACAGCTACGCGGGAACGATGGGGCTCGTGCAGGGCGAAGGCATTGCGCAACGCTTCTTCCACAAGCTGGGCGCGTCGCGGCTCGAGCGTGCGATCTGCGCGGCCGCGGGCGCGGCCGGGCTGCGCTATACGTATGGCGGAAGTCTCGGGATGCATCTCGAGTACTTCGAGGAGAGCGAACTGATCCTGATCTGGGGCGCGAATCCGATTGCGTCGAGCCTGCATTTCTGGACGCGGGCCCAGGAGGCGAAACGACGCGGTGCGCATCTTGTCGCGATCGATCCTTATCGTTCGCTTACCGCGGAGAAATGCCACCAGCACATCGCATTGAAGCCCGGAACCGACGGCGCATTCGCGCTCGGCATGATGCATGTGCTGATCACCGAAAACCTGCTCGATCATGACTACATCGACCGCCACACGGTTGGATTCGATGCGCTCAAGGCGCGAGCGATGTCCTATTCGCCGGAACGGGTGGCGGAGATCTGCGGTATCGATGCAGCCGAACTGGTCGACCTCGCGCGCCGCTACGGCGCTACCCGCAAGGCGTCGATCCGGCTCAACTATGGCATGCAGCGCGTCCGCGGTGGCGGCAATGCGGTGCGCGCAATTGCCAGTTTGCCCGCGCTGACAGGGGCGTGGCGAGACCGGGCCGGCGGCTTGCTGCTGTCTTCGTCGGAATGGGCGCCGGTCAATCAGCCGGCGCTGCTGCGTCCCGACCTGATGCCGGGCTGGCCGCACAAGCTGCCGCGCGTAATCAACATGAACGCGATCGGGGACGCGCTGCTGCACCCCGGCGACGCATCGTTCGGACCCAAGGTCGAAGCGATGATCGTCTATAACTCGAACCCGGTTGCCGTCGCGCCCGATTCGTCGAAGGTGGCCGCCGGGTTCGCGCGCGAAGATCTGTTCGCTGTCGTTCTCGAGCATTTCAAGACAGATACCGTCGATTTCGCCGATATTGTGCTGCCGGCGACCACGCAGCTCGAGCATCTCGACGTTCACAAGTCGTACGGTCATACCTACGTGATGGCCAACCTGCCGGCGATTTCTCCGATAGGTGACACGCGGCCGAACACGGAGATTTTCCGGGGCATCGCGCGCAGCATGGGGCTCGACGAGCCGGCGCTTTACGAGAGCGATGAGGACGTCGCGCGCGCGGCGCTCCGGTGGGACGACCCGACGCTCGACAGTGACTGGGATACGCTGAAGCAGGCGGGGTGGGTCAAGCTCAAGCTGCCCGATGCACCGTTCGCGAACGGCGGCTTCCGCACGCCTTCGGGCAAATGCGAGTTCTACAGCTCGGTCCTGGCGGAGCTGGGCATGGATCCCGTCCCGGACTATCTGCCGCCATTCGAGTCGGCGGAGGCGGCGCCCGAGCTCGCGGTGCGATACCCGCTGGCGATGATCTCGCCGCCGGCCCGCAATTTCCTGAACAGCACGTTCGTCAACGTCGACAGCCTGCGCAATACGGAAGGCCAGCCGCATCTCGACATCCATCCCGACGACGCCGGCGCGCGCGGAATTGCCGACGGTGATCTCGTCCGCGTCTTCAACGATCGGGGTTCGATGCAGGCACGCGCACGGGTGACCGACCGCGCCCGCGCCGGACTCGTGGTCGGCTTGTCGATCTGGTGGAAGAAACTGTCGCCGGACGGCCGAAATGCGAACGAGGTGACGAGCCAGGCGCTGACCGATCTGGGCAATTCGGCGACGTTTTACGACTGCTTGGTCGAAGTAGCGAGAACTTGAGAAAAGATCGGTCAAGCGCCCGCTCACCCGCCGGAAGTTCGAAGGGGGTGTCTAACCCTGTTGTCTCAAGCCGGGCGAGCCGCTACGATGCGTTTCAGCACGATCATTCGAAAATCCGTGAGGAGACGCGCAGTATGGAAAAAATTTGGCTGAAATCGTACCCGCCCGGCGTTCCAGCCGAAATTGACGCGTCTCCATACCCCTCAGTCTCCAGCCTGCTCGAAGAGAGCTTCAGCCAGTACCGTGACCGGACCGCATTCGTCTGCATGGGCAAGGCAATCACGTATCGCGAACTCGACACGCTGTCGCGCCAGTTCGGCGCGTGGCTGCAGTCGCGCGGGCTGGCGCGGGGCGCCCGCGTCGCGATCATGATGCCGAACGTGCTGCAGTACCCGGTCGCGATCGCGGCGGTGCTGCGAGCCGGTTATACCGTCGTGAACGTCAATCCGCTGTATACGCCGCGCGAGCTCGAGCATCAGCTCAAGGACAGCGGCGCCGAAGCGATCGTCATTCTCGAGAATTTTGCGGCGACGCTGCAGTCCGTCATTGCGAATACCGCCGTTAAGCACGTGGTCGTCGCGTCGATGGGCGACCTGATGGGCCTCAAGGGCTGGCTCGTCAATTATGTGGTGCGCAACGTCAAGAAGATGGTGCCGGCCTGGCAGCTTCCGGCGTACACGCGCTTCAAGGCCGCGCTCGCCGAAGGCGCGCGGCAGACGTTCAAGCCGCAGCAGCTCGGCCCGAACGACGTCGCGTTCCTGCAGTACACGGGCGGCACGACCGGCGTCGCGAAGGGCGCGACGCTGCTGCACCGGAACATCGTCTCGAACGTGCTGCAGGCCGAAGCGTGGCACCACCCGGCACACGCGAAGTATCCGGACGTGAAGCAGTTCGTGACCGTGGTCGCGCTGCCGCTTTATCACGTGTTCGCGCTGACCGTCTGCGGTTTCCTGACGATGCGCACCGGCGGCATGGGGATCCTGATCCCGAACCCGCGCGATATCGCCGGCATGATCAAGGAACTGAAGGGATATCAGATCTCGACGATTCCCGCCGTCAACACGCTCTACAACGCGATGCTGAATCACCCGGATTTCGATCAGCTCGATCTTTCGAAACTGGTGATCGCGAACGGCGGCGGCATGGCGATCCAGGAAGGCGTCGCGAAGCGCTGGTATGAAAAGACCCGCACGGCGATCGTCGAGGGCTATGGCCTGTCCGAGACGTCGCCGGTCGCGACTTGCAACCCCGTGACGGCCACCGAGTACAGCGGCACGATCGGCTTGCCGCTGCCGTCGACCGAAGTGTCGATTCGAGACGACGCGGGCAACGAAGTCCCGCTCGGCGAGCCCGGCGAAATCTGCATCCGCGGGCCGCAGGTGATGGCCGGCTACTGGAATCGCCCGGAGGAAACCGCCAAGGTCATGTTCCCCGACGGCTTCTTCAAGACGGGCGACGTCGGCGTGATGGATGCGCGCGGCTACGTGAAGATCGTCGACCGGAAAAAGGACATGATCCTCGTGTCCGGCTTCAACGTGTATCCGAACGAGGTCGAGGACGTGGTGGCGTCGCACCCGGGCGTCTTCGAGGTGGCGGCGGTCGGCGTGCCGGACGAGCATTCCGGCGAGGCGGTGAAGCTGTTCGTCGTGAAGAAGGATCCGGCGTTGACCGACAAGGACATTCTCGCGTACTGCAAGGAGCGGCTCACCGGCTACAAGCGGCCGAAGTTCGTCGAATTCCGCACTGAATTGCCGAAGACGAACGTCGGCAAGATCCTGCGGCGCGAACTGCGTGACGGGCGTGCATGACGCGCTGACGGAATGAATCAAGCCCGGCTTCGGCCGGGCTTTTTCGTTTCTGGTCCTGGGATGGCGAGCGGCAGGGCGGGACGACAGGCCGCGGGCCGGCGTCGGCGCGACCGCCGCGCCGGAAAAGAAAAAGGCGCCCGAAGGCGCCTTCAAGATGTTGCGGCTTGTCAGGCAAGCTGGTTAGAACTTGTGACGGATGCCGACGCGAGCGGCCACCTGGTTGCTGGTGGACGACGGGTCGAGGCCGTTGATCGCTGCGGTTGCAGCGATCGGTTGATTCGTCTTGGGATCAAGCGTATTGCCCGATGCGTGCTGATACACGCCGATCACGTAGACGTCGGTGCGCTTCGACAGGAAGTAGTCGACCCCCACCGAGCCTTGGTGGTACTTCGCTGCCGATGCGTTGTCGATCTTGCTGCCCTGCGTGTAGTCGTATGCCGCGCCCAGGATCAGTGCCGGGGTCAGCTGATACTTGAAGTTGATTTCTCCGTTGTTGAACGTCGCGGTTTGGTTCGTGAACCCGCCGGCCGAGAAACCCTTGAACTTCGTGTTCGAGTATGTCGCACCGATCGTAGCCGCGCCGAACGTGTAGGCGCCGCCCGCACCGATAACCTGGTACGTGTTGGCGGTCGCTGCGTACGGACCGTAGACCGGCGTCGATGCAACAGACGTCGATGCGTTCGCGCCGTTGTTGAACATGCCGCCGAAGTTGCCCGGCGTACGCGCGTTCAGGTAGCCGACGCCGAGGACCAGCGGGCCGTTGTTGTAGCCGGCGCCGAGCGACCAGACCTGATTCTTCGCGAACTGGCCGGCTTGCCCGCCGAAGCTGTACACGCCGCCGAACGAGAAGCCGTTGTAGGTCGGGCTCGTGTACTTGATCGCGTTGTTCACACGGTACGCGTTGTTGAAGTTGTCGACGTCGCCCGGGTGCGCGGCGATGTAGCCGCCCCACTGGTCGCCTGCCTCGAGCGGGCCGACGAAGTCGACGACGGAGTCGTACTGGCGGCCCAGCGTGACCGTGCCGAAGCCGCTCGACAGGCCGACATATGCCTGACGGCCGAATTCGAGGCCGCCCTGGCCGAGTGCGCCGGTGTTCACGTTAAAGCCGTTTTCGAGCACGAAGACTGCCTTCAGGCCGCCGCCGAGGTCTTCCGCGCCGCGCAGGCCAAAGCGGCTGCCTTGCATCACACCGCTGGCCAGGCCGTACAGGTGCTTGCCCTTGGCGTTGTTGTTGAAGATGAAGCCTTCATCGATGATGCCGTAGAGCGTCACGGTGCTTTGCGCGTGGGCAGCGCCAGCGAACGCGCCCAGCGCGACGAGCGCGAGAAGCGACTTTTTCATTAACGGATCTCCAAGAAACACTGAATTTTTTGTTGCGGGGCAAATAGTTATGTTCTGCCGATGATCCCCGCCTCAACTTCGCGTGAAGTCCGACGTAATGTAGCAAAAGGACTTTTTGCCACAAAGCGAAACGCCCCCGCCCGAGGCCGCCATGTTTCCTTTATGCAACAATGGTTAAAATCACGGGTTAACCGCAATTTCCGCTGAAGAATCAAGTCGGTTACGTAGCGGACACGCGTTTTCGCCGCGTGTGGAAGCGCGAGCAAAGCAGCCAGGAGAACAGGATGGTGTTGGATGAACTGATCAGCGAATTCGACCGCGGCCTGCGGTCGCTGACGGGCGTAAGCCGCATGAGCCGCCCCGTGCCGGCGCCGGCCGAACCCCCGGCCGTCGAGCTGACGCCGGCGGAGCGCACGCATGCCGCCGGGCTCATGCGCGTGAATCATGTCGGCGAGATCTGCGCGCAGGCGCTGTATCAGGCGCAGAAGCTGACCGCCCGCACGTCGGGTGCCAAAGCGATGTTCGAGGAGGCCGCGCGCGAGGAAGAGGATCACCTCGCGTGGACCGCGCACCGGCTGAAGGAGCTCGATTCGCGCCCGAGCCTGCTCAACCCGCTGTGGTACGCGGGCGCGCTGGCGATCGGCGTCGCGGCCGGGACGCTCGGCGACAAGGTGAGCCTCGGCTTCATGGCCGAGACCGAACGCCAGGTCGAAAGCCATCTGGAAGGTCATCTGTCGGATTTGCCGGCGACCGATACCGCGTCGCGCGCGATCGTCGACCAGATGCGCATCGACGAGGTGAAACACGGCAAGGCCGCGACCGACGCGGGCGGCATCGAGCTGCCGCTGCCGGCGCGGATGTTGATGCGTGCGGCGTCGAAAGTCATGACGAGCACTGCGTACTATCTCTGACGAAATCCGTGGGGCGGCGAGGTTCGCCGCTCTGCCATCGAGCCTGCCGATACCGCCCGCTTTTTCCGCGTTTTCCCGCCCCCGAAAGCCCCGTCCGCACGCCCATCTGGCCAGCCTTGTTCACGTATCACCTTCACAAGTTGCACTAGCTCATTCATTTATAACGGTTTTTAGAATAAGGGGGCGCATGAGCATGTGCGCGTAAGTCCTTGTTCTAACTAACAAAATTCGTCAAAAAACCGGGCCGCTCCCTTGACCGTGCTACACCCTTCCTCTAAAGTGGGAGACAGTGTGAGAAAGTGTATTTTTGTGTGATTTGGCGGGCTATTCGGGCTAAATTCTCAGCACTGAGCGGGTGCTTCGGTGCCCTGAACGGGAGAGCGGAAAGTGTTCCAAGGGGCGTCGGCGCTGACGCTCGATGCGAAAGGGCGGATGTCGGTGCCGGCTCGCTATCGCGAAGCGCTGCAAGGACAGGCAGAAGGACGGGTGACTGTGACCAAGCACCCGGACGGCTGCCTGTTGCTGTTTCCGCGCCCCGAATGGGAAGTGTTCCGCGCCAAGATCGCCGCGCTGCCGATGGATGCGCACTGGTGGCGGCGGATTTTTCTCGGCAATGCGATGGATGTCGATCTCGACAGCGCGGGCCGGATTCTCGTATCGCCCGAGCTGCGCATGGCGGCCGGGCTGGAAAAGGAAGTCATGTTGTTGGGAATGGGTAGTCACTTCGAGCTGTGGGATTCGCAGACCTACATCGCGAAGGAGCAGGCAGCGATGGCGCAGGGCATGCCCGACGCGCTGAAGAATTTCACGTTCTGATTGCGGTGACGGAGACGCCCGCGATGGGAAATGAATTGCAGCATCGGACGGTGCTGTTGGACGAAGCGGTCGATGCGCTCGTGACGCGGCCGGACGGAACCTACGTCGACGGCACGTTCGGGCGGGGCGGTCACAGCCGCGCGGTGCTCGCGCGGCTCGGGGCGGCCGGCCGGCTGATCGCGTTCGACAAGGATCCGCGTGCGATCGAGACGGCGCAGGGCATCGAGGATGCGCGCTTCTCGATCGTGCATGACAGCTTTGCGTCGATGCAGGGCGCGCTGGCGGCGCGCGGTGTCGAGAAGGTGTCGGGTGTGTTGCTGGACCTGGGCGTGTCCTCGCCGCAGGTGGACGATCCGCAGCGGGGCTTCAGCTTCCGCGCGGACGGCCCGCTGGACATGCGCATGGATCCGACGCGTGGCGAGTCGGCGGCCGAATGGCTCGCGCGGGCGTCGCTGCAGGAACTGACGGAGGTGATACGGGATTATGGGGAAGAACGGTTTGCTTTTCAGATTGCAAAGGCGCTTGTTGCTCGCCGGGCAGAGTCCGACCGTCTTGGGCCTCTCGACACCACGGGCGAGCTTGCCCAAATCGTGGGTCACGTCGTCAAAACCCGTGAGAAGGGCAAGGATCCGGCAACCCGCACCTTTCAGGCTATACGGATTCACGTCAATCAAGAGCTTGCGGACCTGCAAGTCGTACTAGACGCGGCATTGTCGTTGCTGGAGCAAGGGGGGCGGCTGGTGGTCATCAGCTTTCATTCACTCGAGGACCGGATCGTCAAGCGATTCATGCAGGCGCACGCCAGTGCGCCGGCGGTCGATCGTCGCCTGCCGATCCGCGCCGTCGACCTCCCGAGCCCCCCGTTGAAGGTGATCGGCCGCAAATTCCCGAGCGATGCGGAAGTGGCCGCGAACCCGCGCGCCCGCTCGGCCGTGATGCGCATTGCGGAGCGCGTCGCGCCATGAGCCGCTTCAATATCTTCCTTCTGATCATCGTGATGGGCTGCGCGCTGTCGGTCGTCAATTCGACGAACCAGCAGCGCCAGTTTTTCATCCAGCTTCAGCGCGCGCAGTCGCAGGAGCGCCAGCTCCAGCAGGACTACGCGCAGCTTCAGTATCAGCAGAGCGCGCTGTCGAAGACGTCGCGCATCGAGCAGCTCGCGAACGATTCGCTGAAGATGCAGTCGATCACGACCGGCCGCACGCAGTACCTGACGCTGCAGCCGGGCGCCGCGAACGCGATCGACGCGCCGATCCCGGCATCGGCGGATGCGGCCGCGGGCAAGGCCAGGGGGAGCGCGCGATGAAGCCGTCGCAGAAGCGCCAGAACGTGAAGTTCGCGTCGAGCCCGGTGCTGTCGGTGCACCTGCCGATGTGGCGCTCCAAGCTCGTCGTGTTCCTGCTGTTCATGGCGTTCGTCGCGCTCGCCGCGCGCGCGTTCTGGATCCAGGGGCCCGGCAACGGTTTCTATCAGAAGCAGGGCGAAAGCCGCTACCAGCGCACGATCGAGCTGCCGGCGACGCGCGGCAAGATCCTCGACCGCAACGGCCTCGTGCTCGCGACGAGCCTGCCGGTGCGCGCGATCTGGGCGATTCCGGACGCCGTGCCGGACGATCTCGGCGCGGACAAGGTCAACCGGCTCGGCACGCTGCTCGGCATGACGCAGAAGGAGCTGCGCGCGAAGCTGTCGGAAGACAAGGGTTTCGTCTACGTGAAGCGCCAGGTGCCGACCGACATCGCGGACAAGGTCGCGGCGCTCGACATCCCGGGTGTGTACCAGCGCAACGAATACAAGCGCTTCTATCCGGAAGGCGAGATCACCGCGCACCTGATCGGCTTCACGAACGTCGAGGACGAGGGCCAGGAAGGCGTCGAGCTGGGCGACCAGAAGCTGCTGTCCGGCACGTCGGGCGTGCGCCGCGTCATCAAGGACCGGCTCGGCCACATCGTCGAGGACGTCGCCGAGCAACTGCCGCCGCACAACGGCACCGACGTCGACCTGTCGATCGACAGCAAGATCCAGTACATCGCGTACGCGAACCTGAAATCCGCGGTCGAGAAGTTCAAGGCGAAGGCGGGGGCGGCGATGGTCGTCGACGTGCGTACCGGCGAGGTGCTCGCGCTCGTCAACTATCCGACGTACAACCCGAACGACCGCTCGCACCTGACCGGCGAGCAGCTGCGCAACCGGATCCTGACCGACGTGTTCGAGCCGGGCTCGATCATGAAGCCGTTTACGGTGTCGCTCGCGCTCGACCTGCATCGCGTGACGCCGAACACGCTCGTCGAAACGGGCGGCGGCCGCTTCGTGCTGGACGGCGCACCGATTACCGACGACGCGGGCTTCGGCACGCTGACCGTCGGCGGCGTGATCCAGAAATCGAGCAACATCGGCGCGACGAAGATCGCGATGACGATGAAGCCCGAGGAAATGTGGAATATGTATACGAGCATCGGGCTCGGCCAGGCGCCGAAGGTCGGCTTCCCGGGGGCGGCGGCCGGCCGCCTGCGGCCGTGGAAGAACTGGCGCCGGATCGAGCAGGCGACGATGTCGTACGGCTACGGCCTGTCCGCGTCGCTGTTCCAGCTCGCGCGCGCGTACACCGCGATCGCGCACGACGGCGAGCTGATGCCGGTGACGATCTTCAAGACCGACACCGCGCAGCCGGTCACGGGGCCGCAGATCTTCGCGCCGTCCACCGCGCGCCAGGTGCGCGCGATGCTCGAGACCGTCGTCGCGCCGGGCGGCACGTCGCCGGACGCCGCCGTGCCGGGCTACCGCGTCGGCGGCAAGAGCGGTACCGCGTACAAGCACGAAGGCCACGGCTACACCCGCAAGTACCGGGCATCGTTCGTCGGCATGGCGCCGATGCCGAATCCGCGCATCGTGGTCGCCGTGTCGGTCGACGAGCCGACGGCCGGCAGCCACTTCGGCGGGCAGGTGTCGGGGCCGGTGTTCTCGACGATCGCGGGCGATGCGCTGCGCGCGCTGAACGTACCGCCGAACATGCCGGTCAAGCAGCTGGTGGTGTCCGACGATACGGCCCCCGCGCCGGCCGCGGGCGGGCCGCAAAAGCTTGCCGCGGGCGCGGGAGCGAAGCATATGATCGTGTCCAGTACGACACGCAATTCTCCTGGAGTGATTCGATGAGCGCCGCTCGCAGTTCCCATCCGGCGCACCAGCAAATCGCAGCCGCGCTTGCGTGGCTGCGTCAGCATGTGGCCCCCGCGGCGCAATTGCATGCGGATACGCGCAGCCTGAAGGCCGGCGACGTGTTCCTCGCGTACGCGGTCGACGGGGCAGACAATCGCGCTTTCATTCCCGACGCCGTCGCAGGCGGCGCGGCCGCCGTGCTGTATCAGCCGGACGGCCTCGCCGCGGCGCCGGCCGCGCCGCTCGCGCTCGCGGTGCCGGCGCTGAACGAGCTCGCCGGCGACATCGCCAGCGGCTGGTATGGCGACCCGAGCGACAGCCTGCTCACGGTGGGTGTCACGGGCACCAACGGCAAGACGTCGTGCACGCACTGGATCGCCGCCGCGCTGACCGCGCTGCATCAGCCGTGCGCGCTGATCGGCACGCTCGGCAGCGGGATGCCGGGCCACCTCGTGCCGACCGGCTTCACGACGCCCGACGCGCCGCAGCTGCAGCGCAGCCTCGCGCAACTGCGCGACGCGGGCGCGAAGGCGGTGGCGATGGAGGTGTCGTCGCACGCGCTGCATCAGGGGCGCGTGAACGGCACCGCGTTCGACATCGCGGTGTTTACGAACCTCACGCAGGATCACCTCGACTATCACGGCACGTTCGACGCATACGAAGCCGCGAAGGCGAAGCTGTTCGCATGGCGCGGGCTGCGCGCCGCGGTCGTCAATCGCGACGATCCGGCGGGCCGCCGCGTGCTCGAAAAGCTGGCCGGGCGCGTGCGCACGATTGCATACGGAATCGGCGATGCACCGGCGGCTGGCGCCGATCGCGACCTGACGGCGCACGACGTGCGCGCGACCGCGACCGGCACCGCGTTCCGCCTGCGATCGTCGTGGGGCGACGCGGACGTCGAAGTCGGCACGCTCGGCACCTTCAACATCAGCAACCTGCTCGCGGTGCTCGGCACGCTGCTCGCGGCCGACGTGCCGTTCGATGCGGCGCTGGCCGAGATCGCGCGGCTCGAGTCGGTCAACGGCCGGATGCAGCGCCTCGGCGGCCGCCTGCAGAACGACGAGCCGCTCGTCGTGATCGACTACGCGCATACGCCCGACGCGCTCGAGAAGACGCTCGACGCGCTGCGCCCGATCGCCGCCGCGCGCGGCGGCGCGCTCGTCTGCATGTTCGGCTGCGGCGGCGACCGCGACGCGACCAAGCGCCCGCTGATGGGGGCGATTGCCGAGCGGCTGGCCGACGAGGTGGTCGTCACGAGCGACAACCCGCGCAGCGAGGATCCGCAGCACATCATCGACCAGGTCGTCGCCGGCATGCGCGCGCCCGGCAACGCGCGCCGCATCGAGGACCGCGCGAGCGCGATCCTGCAGGCGGTGCGCGGCGCGGCGCGCGAGGACGTCGTCGTGCTGGCCGGCAAGGGGCACGAGGCAACGCAGGAAATCATGGGCAAGAAGCGCACATTCTCCGACCAGGACCACGCGCGGCTTGCGCTCGCAGCGCGCGCGACGCACGGCAAGGGAGGTGGCGAATGACGATGCTGAGCCTTGGTGAAGCCGCGCGCCTGATTCCCGGCGCGACCGTCAGGGGCGACGCGGGCGTGACGTTCGAGCGCGTGTCGACGGACAGCCGCACGGCGGGCCCGGGCGACCTGTTCGTCGCGCTGAAAGGGGAGCGCTTCGACGCGCACGATTTCCTCGGCGACGTCGCGGCGCGCGGCGCGGCCGCGGCGCTCGTCGCGCACACGCCGGCGGGCCTCGCGATGCCGACGATCGAGGGCGGCGAAACACGGGCCGCGCTCGGTGCCCTTGCACACGGCTGGCGCAAACGATTCGCGTTGCCGGTGGTCGCGGTGACGGGCAGCAACGGCAAGACGACCGTCAAGGAAATGATCGCGTCGATCTTCGCCGCCGCGGCAGGCGTGCAGGCGCGGCTCGCGACGGCCGGCAACCTCAACAACGACGTCGGCCTGCCGTTGACGCTGCTGCGCCTGAACGCTTCGCACCGGCTGGCGGTGATCGAGCTCGGGATGAATCACCCGGGCGAGACGGACGTGCTCGCGCGCATCACGGCGCCGACGGTCGCGCTCGTCAACAACGCGCAGCGCGAGCACCAGGAATTCATGGCGACGGTCGAAGCCGTCGCGCTCGAACATGCGGCCGTGATCCATGCGCTGGCGCCGGACGGCGTCGCGGTGTTCCCGGCCGACGACGCGTATGCGGGCATCTGGCGCGTCGCGGCGACCGGCAACCCGATCGTCGACTTCGCGTTGCACGACGGCGAGCGGCAGGCCGCGGCGCAGGTGACGGGCCGGCTGCACGGCGGCGAGCTCGCGATCGACACGCCGGCCGGGCCGATCGCGGTGCGGCTGCGCGCGCTCGGCGAGCACAACGCGCGCAACGCGCTCGCGGCAACGGCCGCGGCGCTGGCGGCGGGCGTCGAGCCCGCGGCGATCAAGCAGGGCCTGGAGGCATTCGAGCCCGTCAAGGGTCGCCTGCAGGTCCGGCAGGCGAGCGTCGGCAGCCTCGCAGGCGCGACGGTCGTCGACGATACCTACAACGCGAACCCCGATTCGATGCGCGCGGCGATCGACGTGCTCGCGTCGCAGCCGGCGCCGCGCGTGCTGGTGATCGGCGACATGGGCGAGGTCGGCGACGAGGGCCCGGCGTTCCACCGCGAGGTGGGCGCGTATGCGCGCGAGCGCGGCATCGATGCGCTGTTCGCGCTCGGCGACGCGTCGCGCGACGCATGCTCGGCATACGGCGACGCGGCCCGCCATTTCGGCGACGTCGACGCGCTGGTTGTCGCGCTGCAGGCGGCGGGCTACGGCGCGCAGGCGACGGTGCTCGTGAAGGGATCGCGGTACATGAAGATGGAGCGCGTGGTCGACGCGCTGACGAACCAACCCGCGGCGGGCACGGCGCCCGCCGCACACTGAGTAGAAGGAAGGAAGCATGCTGCTGGCGCTGGCGCAATGGCTGCAGGGCGACGCAAGCTTTTTGCGCTTGTTCACGTACCTCACGTTCCGTGCGGTGATGGCCACCATCACCGCGCTCGGGATCGGGCTCGTGTGCGGACCGTGGGTGATCCGCAAGCTGACCGCGATGAAGGTCGGGCAGGCCGTGCGCAAGGACGGCCCGCAGACCCACCTCGTCAAGTCCGGCACGCCGACGATGGGCGGCGTGCTGATCCTGATCGGCATCGCGGTCGCGACGCTGCTGTGGGGCGACCTGACGAACCGCTTCATCTGGATCGTGATGCTCGTCACGTTCGGCTTCGGCGTGATCGGCTGGGTCGACGACTACCGCAAGGTCGTCCACAAGGACCCGCGCGGGATGTCGTCGCGCGAGAAGTATTTCTGGCAGTCGGTGATCGGCCTGTTCGCAGCCGTCTACCTCGCATTCAGCGTGTCCGAGGCGAACAACGTGCGCGTGTTCGACCTGTTCATGGCGTGGGTGCGGAGCGGCCTGTCGATGGGGCTTCCGGCGCGTGCCGACCTGATGCTGCCGTTCCTGAAGTCGATCAGCTACCCGCTCGGCGTATGGGGCTTCATCGTGCTGACCTACTTCGTGATCGTCGGCGCGAGCAACGCGGTGAACCTGACCGACGGCCTCGACGGCCTCGTGATCATGCCGGTCGTGCTGGTCGGCGCATCGCTGGGCGTGTTCGCGTACGTGATGGGCAGCGCGGTCTACTCGAAATACCTGCTGTTCCCGCACATCCCGGGCGCGGGCGAGCTGCTGATCTTCTGTTCCGCGATGGGCGGGGCAGGGCTCGCGTTCCTCTGGTACAACACGCACCCCGCGCAGGTGTTCATGGGCGACGTCGGCGCGCTGGCGCTCGGCGGCGCGCTCGGCACGGTCGCGGTGATCGTGCGCCAGGAAATCGTGCTGTTCATCATGGGCGGCATCTTCGTCGCGGAAACGCTGTCGGTGATGCTGCAGGTTTCGTGGTTCAAGTACACGAAGAAGCGCTACGGCGAAGGGCGGCGCCTGCTGAAGATGGCGCCGCTGCATCACCATTTCGAATTGTCCGGCTGGAAGGAAACGCAGGTGGTCGTGCGTTTCTGGATCATCACGCTGATGCTGTGCCTGTTCGGTCTGACCACCCTCAAGCTGCGGTAAAGGAAAGGTAACAAGGATGTCTGGCGAGATGTTTGGAGATCGGCAACGGCCGATGGTGCTGGTGCTGGGGCTCGGCGAATCGGGCCTCGCGATCGCGCGGTGGTGCGCGAGGCACGGGTGCCGCCTGCGTATTGCCGATACCCGCGAGGCGCCGCCGAACCTTGCCGCGCTGCAGGCCGAAGGCATCGATGCGGAATTCGTCGGCGGGCCGTTCACGCCCGCGCTGCTCGACGGCGGCGTCGAGATCGTCGGGCTGAGCCCCGGCCTGTCGCCGCTCGAGCCGGCGCTCGCGGCGCTGATCGCGGCGGCCGGCGAGCGCGGCGTCGCGGTGTGGGGCGAGCTGGAGTTCTTCGCGCAGGCGCTGCGCGCGCTCGGCGCGAGCGGCTATCAGCCGAAGGTGCTGGCGATCACGGGCACCAACGGCAAGACCACGACGACGAGCCTCACCGGCCTGTTGTGCGAGCGCGCGGGCAAGAAGGTCGGCGTGGCGGGCAACATCAGCCCGGCGATGCTCGACCGGCTTGCGGCCGCGATCGACGCCACCGCGCTGCCGGACGTCTGGGTGCTCGAACTGTCGAGCTTCCAGCTCGAGACTGCACGCACCTTCGCGCCGGACGCGGCCGCGATCCTCAACATCACGCAGGACCACCTCGACTGGCACGGCAGCTTCGACGCGTATGCGGTGGCCAAGGGCCGGATCTTCGGCGCGACGACCACGCGCGTGCTGAACCGCGACGACGCGGCGGTGATGAAGTTCGCGCCGGCCGCGGGCGCGGCCGATGCGGCGCGCACGGTCACGTTCGGGCTGAACGAGCCGGCGCACGAGGGCGATTACGGGCTGTCGCGCGACAACGGCATCGCATGGCTCGTCGAGGCGATCGATCGCGATGCGACCGACGAGCCGGCGACGGGCCGCCGCCGCAAGCGGGAAGCGGCGCACACGCCGGACATCGCGCAGAAGCGCCTGATGCCGGCCGACGCGCTGCGCATCCGCGGCCTGCACAACGCGGCGAACGCGCTCGCCGCATTCGCGCTCGCGCGCGCGATCGACCTGCCGGCCGCGCCGCTGCTGCATGCGCTGCGCGAATACCGCGGCGAGGCGCACCGCGTCGAGCTGATCGCGACGCTCGACGACGTCGACTACGTCGACGACAGCAAGGGCACGAACGTCGGCGCGACGGTTGCGGCGCTCGACGGTCTCGCGCAGCGGATCGTGCTGATCGCCGGCGGCGACGGCAAGGGTCAGGATTTCACGCCGCTCGCGGCGCCGGTCGCGCGCTGGTGCCGCGCGGTGCTGCTGATCGGCCGCGACGCGCCGGCGATTCGCGACGCGCTCGCGGAAACGGGCGTGCCGCTCGCCGATCATGCGACGCTCGAAGAAGCGGTGCGCGCGGCCGGCAGCCTCGCGGAGCCGGGCGACGCGGTGCTGCTGTCGCCTGCCTGCGCGAGCTTCGACATGTTCAAGAGCTATGCCCATCGCGCGGACGTGTTCCGTCGCGCGGTGGACGATCTCGCCCTCGATAAAGGAGCGACGCCATGAGCTGGTCGGATCGCCTTGCCTCCCGTTTCACCGGTCAGCGCGACGCCGGCGGCAATGCCGCCGGCGGCCGCGTCGCGTCGGCCACGCGGGCCGCGACGGGCGGGCTCGCGAGCGTCGTCAACGGCGTGCGGCCGAGCCGCTCGCGGATGCTCGACTTCGACTACTCGCTGCTGTGGGTCGCGATCGCGCTGATCGGGCTCGGCGTCGTGATGGTGTATTCGGCGTCGATCGCGATGCCGGATTCGCCGAAATACGCGTCGTATCGCGATTACGCGTTCCTGCTGCGCCACTGCGTGTCGCTCGTCGTCGCGTTCGTCGCGGCGGTGATCGCGTTCCGCGTGCCGGTGTCGACGTGGGACAAGTACGCGCCGCATCTCTTCCTGATTGCGCTGGTCAGCCTCGTGATCGTGCTGATCCCGCACGTCGGCAAGGGCGTGAACGGCGCGCGCCGCTGGATCCCGCTCGGCATCACGAACATGCAGCCGTCGGAAGTCATGAAGCTCGCGGTGACGATCTACGCGGCGAACTACACGGTGCGCAAGCAGGAATACATGCAGAGCTTCGCGAAGGGCTTCCTGCCGATGGCCTGCGCGGTCGGCCTCGTCGGCGCGCTGCTGCTGCTCGAGCCGGACATGGGCGCGTTCATGGTGATCGCCGCGATCGCGATGGGCGTGCTGTTCCTCGGCGGCGTGAACGGCAAGCTGTTCGGCGGCCTCGTCGCGACGGCGGTCGGCACGTTCACGATGCTCGTCTGGCTGTCGCCGTGGCGTCGCGAGCGGATCTTCGCGTATCTCGACCCGTGGGACGAGCGCTACGCGCAGGGCAAGGCCTACCAGCTCACGCACTCGCTGATCGCGTTCGGCCGCGGCGAATGGTTCGGCGTCGGCCTCGGCGGCAGCGTCGAGAAGCTGAACTACCTGCCGGAAGCGCATACCGACTTCATCCTCGCGGTGATCGGCGAGGAACTCGGCTTCGTCGGCGTGATGGTCGTGATCCTGCTGTTCTACTGGATCGTGCGCCGCGCGTTCGAGATCGGCCGCCAGGCGCTCGCGCTCGACCGCACGTTCGCCGGCCTGACCGCGAAGGGCGTCGGCATCTGGTTCGGCGCGCAGGCGTTCATCAACATGGGCGTGAACCTCGGCCTGTTGCCGACCAAGGGCCTGACGCTGCCGCTCGTGAGCTACGGCGGCTCGGGCATCCTGCTGAACTGCGTCGCGCTCGCGGTGCTGCTGCGGGTCGATTACGAGAACCGGGTGCTGATGCGCGGAGGGAAGGTATGACCGCGGCACGGCGCACGTTGATGGTGATGGCAGGCGGCACCGGGGGCCACGTGTTCCCGGGGCTCGCGGTCGCGCACCGGATGGAAGCGGCGGGCTGGCGCGTCGTGTGGCTCGGCAATCCGGCCGGGATGGAAGCGACGCTCGTGCCGAAGCACGGCATCCCGATGGAGTACGTGCGGTTCGGCGGCGTGCGCGGCAAGGGGCTGAAGACCAAGCTGCAGCTGCCGTTCAACCTGCTGCGCGCCTGCTGGCAGAGCCTCGGCGCGCTGCGCCGGGTGCGGCCGGACGTGGTGCTCGGGATGGGCGGCTACATCACGTTCCCGGCGGGCGTGATGACGGCGCTGTCCGGCCGTCCGCTCGTGCTGCACGAACAGAATTCGATCGCGGGCCTCGCGAACAAGGTGCTTGCGAAGCTCGCGAAGCGCGTGCTCGTCGCGTTCCCGGACGCGCTGCCGCACGCCGAATGGACCGGCAACCCGATTCGCGCGGAACTTGCACGCACGGCGCCGCCCCAGGCACGCTATGCGGCGCGCAGCGGGCCGCTGAACGTGCTGGTCGTCGGCGGCAGCCTCGGCGCCGCCGCGCTGAACGAAGTCGTGCCGCGCGCGCTGGCGCAACTGGCGCCCGGCGAGCGGCCGCGCATCGTGCATCAGGCGGGCGCGAAGCACATCGAAGCGCTGAAGGCGAACTACGACGCGGCCGGTTTCGTGGCGGGCGACGACGTGCGGCTCGTGCCGTTCATCGACGACATGGCGGCCGCCTATGCGGCGGCGGATCTCGTGATCTGCCGCTCGGGCGCGATGACCGTATCGGAAATCGCCGCGGTGGGCGTGGCGGCGCTGTTCGTGCCGTTCCCGTACGCGGTCGACGACCACCAGACGACCAACGCCGCCTTCCTCGCCGAGGCGGGCGCGGCGGTCCTGGTGCAACAACGCGACCTGTCGGCCGAGTTGCTCGCCGACTGGCTGCGCAGCCAGTCGCGGGCGTCGCTCGCGGACATGGCGGAGCGTTCGCGCTCGCTGGCGAAGCCGGATGCCACCGATGAAGTCGCGCGGGTCTGCGCGAAGGTGGCCGGTGCGAACCTGGAACAACTGCAATGAAACACATCGTCAAACACATCCATTTCGTCGGGATCGGCGGTGCCGGCATGAGCGGCATCGCGGAAGTGCTCGTCAATCTCGGCTACCAGGTCAGCGGCTCGGACCTGTCGCGCAATGCGGTGACGGATCGCCTCGAGGCGCTCGGCGCGCGCATCGCGATCGGCCACGACGCGGCGAACATCGAGGGCGCGAACGCGGTCGTCGTATCGACGGCCGTGCGCTCGGACAACCCGGAAGTGCTGGCCGCGCGCGCGAAGCGCGTGCCGATCGTGCAGCGCGCGGTGATGCTCGCCGAGCTGATGCGCCTGAAGCAGGGCATCGCGATCGCCGGCACGCACGGCAAGACCACGACCACCAGCCTCGTCGCGAGCGTGCTCGCCGCGGGCGGCCTCGACCCGACCTTCGTGATCGGCGGGCGGCTGATCAGCGCCGGCGCGAACGCGCGGCTCGGCACGGGCGACTTCATCGTCGCCGAGGCCGACGAGTCGGACGCGTCGTTCCTGAACCTGTATCCGGTGATCGAAGTCATCACGAACATCGACGCCGACCACATGGACACCTACGGCCACGATTTCGCGCGGCTCAAGCAGGCGTTCATCGAATTCACGCAGCGCCTGCCGTTCTACGGCAGCGCGGTCGTGTGCGTCGACGATCCGAACGTGCGGCAGATCATCCCGTTCATCTCGAAGCCGGTGGTGCGCTACGGGCTGTCGCCGGACGCGCAGGTGCGCGCGGAAGACATCGACGCGCGCGACGGCCGCATGCATTTCACGGTGATCCGCGAAGGGCGCGCGCCGCTCGCGGTCGTGCTGAACCTGCCGGGCCTGCACAACGTGCAGAACGCGCTCGCAGCGATCGCGATCGCGACGGATCTCGGCGTGGCGGACGACGCGATCCAGCAGGCGCTCGCGGAATTCAACGGCGTGGGCCGGCGCTTCCAGCGCTACGGCGAGGTGCCGGCGGCGGACGGCGGCGCCTACACGCTGATCGACGACTACGGCCATCACCCGGTCGAGATGGCGGCGACGATCGCGGCCGCGCGCGGCGCGTTCCCGGGCCGCCGCCTCGTGCTGGCGTTCCAGCCGCACCGCTACACGCGCACGCGCGACTGCTTCGACGATTTCGTCAACGTGCTGTCGACGGTCGATGCGCTGGTGCTGACCGAGGTCTACGCGGCGGGCGAGGCGGCGATCACGACCGCCAACGGCGATGCGCTGTCGCGCGCGCTGCGCACGGTGGGCAAGGTCGACCCGGTGTTCGTCGCGACGGTCGACGACGTGCCGGACGCATTGACGAAGGTCGCCCGCAACGGCGACGTGGTGATCACGATGGGTGCGGGCTCGATCGGCGGCGTGCCGGCGAAGCTCGCGCAGCACACACAACAGAAGGCATGACATGAGCGGGATCGATCCGAAACGTTTCGGCAAGGTGGCGGTGTTGTTCGGCGGCGAGTCCGCGGAGCGTGAGGTGTCGCTCACGTCGGGCCGGCTCGTGCTGCAGGGCCTGCGCGACGCAGGCGTCGACGCGCATCCGTTCGACCCGGCCGAGCGGCCGCTGTCGGCGCTGAAGGAAGAGGGCTTCGAGCGCGCGTTCAACGCGCTGCACGGCGGCTACGGCGAGAACGGCCAGATCCAGGGCGCGCTCGATTTCTACGGAATCCGCTACACGGGCAGCGGCGTGCTGGGCTCGGCGCTCGGCCTCGACAAGTTCCGCACGAAGCTCGTGTGGCAGCAGACGGGCGTGCCGACGCCGCCGTTCGAGACGGTGCTGCGCGGCGACGATTACGCGGCGAGCGCGGCGCAGATCGTCGCGAAGCTCGGCCTGCCGCTGTTCGTGAAGCCGGCGAGCGAGGGGTCGAGCGTCGCGGTGCTGAAGGTGAAGACGGCCGACGCGCTGCCGGCCGCGCTCGCGGAAGCGGCGGCGCACGACAAGATCGTGATCGTCGAGAAGAGCATCGAGGGCGGCGGCGAATACACCGCGTGCATCGCCGCGGATCTCGACCTGCCGCTGATCAAGATCGTGCCGGCCGGCGAGTTCTACGACTACCACGCGAAGTACGTCGCCGACGATACACAGTACCTGATCCCGTGCGGCCTGCCCGCCGGCCAGGAAGCGGAACTGAAGCGCCTCGCGCGCCGCGCGTTCGACGTGCTGGGCTGCACCGACTGGGGCCGCGCGGATTTCATGCTCGACGCCGACGGCAACGCGTACTTCCTGGAAGTGAACACGGCGCCCGGCATGACCGATCACTCGCTGCCGCCGAAAGCGGCGCGCGCGATCGGCATCAGCTATTCGGAGCTGGTGGTGAAAGTGCTGTCGCTCACGCTCAACGACTGAAGCAGGAACGGAACGACGTCATGTGGAACAACGTTCGCCAACTCAACCTTGCCGCCAGCGCGCTGTACGCGCTGCTGCTGCTCGTGTTGGCGGCGGCCGGCTGCTACTGGCTGATCCAGCGTCCGACGTTCGCGCTGCGCGCGATCCAGATCGACGGCGACACCGACCACATCAACGCGCCGACCGTGCGCGCGGGCGTGGTCGGCCGGCTGAAGGGCAATTTCTTCACCGTCGATCTCGATACGGCGCGGGTCGCGTTCGAGCAGATGCCGTGGGTGCGCCACGCGAGCGTGCGCCGGGTGTGGCCGAATGCGCTGGCTGTCACGCTCGAGGAGTACAAACCGCTCGGGACGTGGGGCAGCAACCAGCTGGTGAGCGTCGACGGCGAGCTGTTCACCGCGAACCAGGGCGAGCTCGACGCGGAACTGCCCGCGTTCGACGGGCCGGAAGGCAGCGCGAAGGAAGTCGTCGCGCGGTATCGCGACTTCTCGAAGTGGTTCGCGCCGCTGAAGGCGGCGCCGGAGGAAGTGACGCTGTCGGCACGCTATGCATGGACGGTGAAGCTGTCGAACGGGATGCAGGTGGAGCTGGGCAAGGAGCGCAACAGCGAAACCCTGCACGACCGGAGCCAGCGTCTCGTTGCCGCATGGCCTGCCGTCACCGAACGCTGGGGCAACGACATCGAGTACGCGGACCTGCGCTATCCGAACGGATTCGCGATCCGCGCGGCGGGCATGCGGTTCCTGACCGATACCGACAAGCGCAAGAAGTAACGAGAGATCACACGCAAGAGCACTTTATGAGCAAAGACTACAAGGATCTGCTGGTTTCCCTCGACATCGGCACGTCGAAGGTGGTGGCCGTCGTCGCCGAGCTGAAGGGCGAGGGTCACTACGAGGTGATCGGCCTCGGCCAGAGCGAATCGAAAGGTCTGAAAAAAGGCGTGGTGGTGAACATCGAGGCCACCGTGCAGTCGATCCAGCGCGCGCTCGAGGAAGCGGAGCTGATGGCCGACTGCAAGATCACCAACGTGTTCACGGGGATCGCCGGCAGCCATATCCGCAGCTTCAACTCGAGCGGGATGGTCGCGATCAAGGACAAGGAAGTCACGCAGACCGACGTCGCGCGCGTGATCGAGACCGCGAAGGCGATCAACATCCCGACCGACCAGCAGGTGCTGCACATCCTCACGCAGGAATTCATCATCGACGGCCAGGAAGACGTGCGCGAGCCGATCGGCATGAGCGGCATCCGCCTCGAGGTGAAGGTGCACATCGTGACGGGCGCGGTGAGCGCCGCGCAGAACATCGTCAAGTGCGTGCGCCGCTGCGGGCTGGAAGTGAACGACCTGATCCTGCAGCCGCTCGCGTCGTCGCTCGCGGTGCTGACCGAGGACGAGAAGGATCTCGGCGTGGTGCTGGTCGACGTCGGCGGCGGCACGACCGACATCGCGATCTTCGCGGAAGGCGCGATCCGCCACACCGCGGTGATCCCGATCGCCGGCGACCAGATCACGAGCGACATCGCGATGGCGCTGCGCACGCCGACGCCGGACGCGGAAGACATCAAGGTCAGCTACGGGATCGCGAAGCAGGCGCTCGCCGATCCGGACGAGATGGTCGAAGTGCCGGGCCTCGGCGAACGCGGCCCGCGCACGCTGTCGCGCCAGGCGCTTGCCGCGGTGATCGAGCCGCGCGTCGAGGAGCTGTTCTCGCTGGTGCAGCAGGTCGTGCGCGAGTCGGGTTACGAAGAACTCCTGAGCTCCGGCGTGGTCATTACCGGCGGCGCGGCGATGATGCCGGGCATGGTCGAGCTCGGCGAAGACATTTTCCTGAAACCGGTGCGCATCGGCGCGCCGGAATACGCGGGCGGCCTGGCCGACGTCGTGCGCAATCCGCGCTATTCGACGGCGATGGGGCTGCTCGTGGAAGGCAGTGCTCAGCGCATGCGCGGCCGCAAGGTCGCCGTGCAGTCCGGCAACGCGGGACAGATCTTCTCGCGGATGAAGGAATGGTTCCTGAGCAACTTCTGACGAACCGAATCGAAATTCGCGCCGGTGCCGGCGGCTGGCGCGCGACAGGGGGTTGCCCGATCTCCTGCCGAATAACGGCCGAGTAGCGGTAATTTTCTTGACGGAGGCAACAATGGAATTCCAAATGCTGGAAACCGAAACCAACGGCACCATCATCAAGGTGGTGGGTGTTGGCGGCGCTGGCGGCAATGCCGTGCAGCACATGATCAACCGCGGCGTGCAAGGCGTCGACTTCATCGTGATGAACACGGACGCGCAGGCGCTGTCGCGTTCGCGTGCGCCATCGGTGATCCAGCTCGGCAACACCGGCCTCGGCGCCGGCGCGAAGCCGGAAATGGGCCGTGCGGCGGCCGAGGAAGCGCGTGAGCGCATCGCCGACGCGCTGCGCGGCGCGCACATGGTGTTCATCACCGCCGGCATGGGCGGCGGCACCGGCACGGGCGCAGCCCCGGTCGTCGCGCAGATCGCGAAGGAGATGGGCATTCTGACGGTCGGCGTCGTCAGCAAGCCGTTCGAATTCGAAGGCGGCAAGCGGATGCGTGTTGCCGAAGCCGGCTCGCAGCAACTGGAGGATCACGTCGACTCGCTGATCGTCGTGCTGAACGACAAGCTGTTCGACGTGATGGGCGACGACGCCGAGATGGACAAGTGCTTCCAGTGCGCGGACGACGTGTTGAACAACGCGGTGGCAGGCATCGCGGAAATCATCAACGTCGACGGTCTGGTCAACGTCGACTTCGAAGACGTGAAGACGGTGATGGGCGAGCAGGGCAAGGCGATGATGGGCACGGCGACGGTCGCCGGCGTCGATCGCGCGCGCCTCGCGGCGGAACAGGCCGTGGCGAGCCCGCTGCTCGAAGGCGTCGACCTGTCGGGCGCGCGCGGCGTGCTGGTCAACATCACGTCGAGCCGTTCGCTGCGCCTGTCGGAAACGCGCGAAGTGATGAACACGATCAAGAGCTACGCGGCGGAAGACGCGACGGTGATCTTCGGTGCGGTGTACGACGACGCGATGGGCGACGCGCTGCGCGTGACGGTGGTCGCGACGGGCCTCGGCCGTGCGGCGAAGAAGCAGCAGTCGGCGCCGATGACGCTGCTGCGCACCGGCACGGACAACCAGCCGATCAACGCGGTGTCGCACAACAGCTACGCACCGGCGCATCACGTCAGCACGGCCGACTACGGCGCGCTGGACACGCCGGCCGTGTGGCGCAACTCGCGCGAAACCGCGGCGTCGCACGTGCAAGCGCTGCAGGAGAAGGGTGTCGACACGTACGACATCCCGGCTTTCCTGCGCAAGCAGGCTGACTGAGGCACACGGGCGAAGCCGCGGCGGGGTCGCCGCGGCGGAGCCGGCGTGACGGATGCTACGGACCGTGACAGGCCGCGTCGGATGCGACGCCGGGCCGGGAAACGTGCCCTCTTCGCTTCGGCGAGGCGGGATGGGCCGTGCTGTCCGTGTCACGCGACTGACCGTATCGCTATGAGGGACCAGCCATGATTCAAGTGGGCGACGCGCTGCCCGACGCGCAACTGTTCGAGTTCATCGACGACGCGCGCGACGGCTGTACGCTGGGGCCGAACGCCCGCAGCGTGCGCGAGCAGACGGCGGGCAAGCGGGTGGTGATCTTCGGATTGCCCGGCGCTTTCACGCCGACCTGTTCGGCGCAACACGTGCCGGGCTATGTCGAGCACGCCGACGCATTGCGCGCGGCCGGCATCGACGAGATCTGGTGCGTGTCCGTCAACGACGCATTCGTGATGGGCGCTTGGGGACGTGATCTGCACACCGCGGGCAAGGTGCGCATGATGGCGGACGGCAGCGCGGCTTTCACTCATGCGCTGGGGCTGACGCAGGATTTGTCCGCGCGCGGCATGGGGATTCGCTCCCTGCGCTACGCGATGGTGGTCGACGACAGTGTGGTCAAGACGCTGGCCGTCGAAGCGCCGGGCAAGTTCGAAGTGAGCGATGCGGCGAGTGTGCTGGCAATGTTGACGCCCTGATTGCGCGGTGCGCCGTTGCCTGCGGGCAACACGGCGTATCGGCCGCAGGGCAGTTTGTAACACGGGCTGATGACCGGAAACGCCTCCGTTCCGGGCATCGGCCCGTCCCGTATCGGCTGGGGTAAACGGCCGATACAGATTGATACGCAGTTTCAAACTGCGGCGAATAGGGATTTACGCTATAATCTCGCCTATCGAATATAACGCCTGATTGATATCTTCAATCAAGACGAAGAACACCATGTTGAAGCAGCGCACCATCAAATCGATCGTGAAGACCGTGGGTATTGGTCTCCACTCGGGCCGCAAGGTTGAACTGACGCTCCGTCCCGCCGCGCCGGGCACGGGTATCGTGTTTTCGCGCGTCGACCTGCCGACCCCCGTCGACATCCCGGCATCGGCGATGTCGATCGGCGACACGCGGCTCGCGTCGGTCCTGCAGAAGGATGGCGCGCGCGTGTCGACCGTCGAGCACCTGATGTCCGCGTGTGCGGGTCTCGGCATCGACAACCTGTACGTTGACGTGACCGCCGAGGAAATCCCGATCATGGACGGCAGCGCAGCGTCGTTCGTGTTCCTGATCCAGTCGGCCGGCATCGAAGAGCAGAATGCGCCGAAGCGGTTCATCAAGGTCACGAAGCCGGTGGAAATCCGCGATGGCGACAAGTTTGCGCGCCTCGACCCCTATTTCGGCTTCAAGCTGAAGTTCACGATCGACTTCCGCCATCCGGCGGTCGACAAGACCGGCCAGGAGCTCGAGGTCGATTTCGCGAACACGTCGTACGTGCGCGAGATCGCGCGTGCGCGCACGTTCGGTTTTGCGCACGAGGTCGAGATGATGCGCGAGCTGGGCCTGGCGCGCGGCGGCAGCATGGACAACGCGATCGTGCTCGACGAGTACCGCATCCTGAACAACGACGGGCTGCGCTACGACGACGAGTTCGTGAAGCACAAGATGCTCGATGCGATCGGCGACCTCTACGTGGTCGGCCATCCGCTGCTGGCGTCGTACACCGCGTACAAGTCGGGGCATGGGCTGAACAACGCGCTGCTGCGCGAACTGCTCGCGCACGAGGATGCGTACGAAATCGTTACGTTCGACGATCCGTCGACCGCCCCGAGCGGCTTCGCGTTCGATACGCAGACGGCATTCGCCTGAGCGCGCTGTAAGCGCTGATATAAGAAAAAGCGGCCTGCGGGCCGCTTTTTTGCATTCTGGCGCGTGTGCGTTGCGGAGCGGGTGGTCAGCGCGGCGTCTTCGCGCCGTGGCGGGCGGCCATTCGCGCGAGCGCCGCCTGCAGCGGCGACGGCTCGAGGTGGTCGGCCAGCTCGCGCAGCGCCTCGGCGCCGACGGACGTCATCCGCGCCTGCTTCACGTGCGGCGGCGGCGGCGCGTCCTTCGGCCGTATGCGCACGCGCAGCGACGTCACCGGCCAGCCGCGCTGCTGGAGCTCGCCGAGCAGCCGCGGTTCGACCTGGCGCAGCCGCGCGGCCAGCGCGTTGTGTGCTGCAAACAGGGTCAGGACGCCATCCTTGATGAAGCCCGGCTCGACGTGGCTGGCGAGATAGTCGGGCAGCAGCGTGGCGAGGTCGCGCTGCAGCGCGGCGATCTGCTCGACGCCGGCGCGCAGCGCCGCGAACGCGTCGGTGCGGCCGAGCACCTCGGACACGGGTTGCGGACGATACGGGCCGAGCGGGCCGAAACGCTTGGAAAATCGGTTCATCGAGGCTTTCTTCGGGTGCGGTGGCGCGCGTAGTCTGACGCCGACGATTGTACCCGCGTCGGCGGGCGCGTGGCCCGCCTGGCCGCCATTGCGCCGGGTGGGGGCGGCCGGGTCGGCCGTCCGGCCCGGACACGGGCGCACGCTTCCTCGCGTGCTAAAATTCGACGTTTGTATTCACTCATACGCTAAGCCGCCGAGGCTCGGGCGTCGGGGCGCGCGACGCGCGCCGGGCGCCGGTGCTGCGACGCAGGATCCGATCCGATGACAACCGGTTTTCTCCAGAAAATTTTTGGCAGCCGCAACCAGCGGCTCGTCAAGCAATATCAAAAGACCGTCGCGGCGATCAATGCGCTCGAAACGCAGATCGAGAAGCTGACGGACGACCAGTTGCGCGGCAAGACGGACGAATTCCGCCAGCGGGTCGCGGCCGGCGAGTCGCTCGACAAGCTGCTGCCCGAGGCGTTCGCGGTGTGCCGCGAGGCGAGCCGCCGGGTGCTCAAGATGCGGCACTTCGACGTGCAGCTGATCGGCGGCATGGTGCTCCATTACGGCAAGATCGCCGAAATGCGCACCGGCGAAGGCAAGACGCTCGTCGCGACGCTGCCCGTATACCTGAACGCGCTGTCGGGCCGCGGCGTGCACGTCGTGACGGTGAACGACTATCTCGCGCAGCGTGACGCCGAGTGGATGGCGCGCCTCTACAACTTCCTCGGGCTGTCGGTCGGCATCAACCTGTCCGGCATGGAGCACGAGCAGAAGCAGCAGGCGTACGCGTCCGACATCACGTACGGCACGAACAACGAGTTCGGCTTCGACTACCTGCGCGACAACATGGTCTACGAGACCGACGCGCGCGTGCAGCGCGCGCTCAACTTCGCGGTGGTCGACGAGGTCGACTCGATCCTGATCGACGAGGCGCGCACGCCGCTGATCATCTCCGGCCAGGCCGAGGACCACACCGATCTCTACGTGCGGATGAACGCGCTGCCGCCGCTGCTCGAGCGCCAGATCGGCGAGGAGAAGGCGGACGGCACCGGCGTCGAGAAGCCGGGCGACTATACGCTCGACGAGAAGGGCCGCCAGGTGTTCCTGACGGAAGCGGGCCACGAGAAGGCCGAGCGCCTGCTTGCCGAGTGGGGCCTGATCGGCGACGGCGAGAGCCTGTACGCGCCGCAGAACATCACGCTGATGCACCACGTGTACGCGGCGCTGCGCGCGCACACGCTGTTCCACAAGGATCAGCACTACGTCGTGCAGGAAGGCGAAGTGGTCATCGTCGACGAGTTCACGGGCCGCCTGATGGCGGGCCGCCGCTGGTCCGACGGCCTGCACCAGGCGGTCGAGGCGAAGGAGCACGTGAAGATCCAGAGCGAGAACCAGACGCTCGCGTCGATCACGTTCCAGAACTACTTCCGGATGTACGCGAAGCTGTCGGGCATGACCGGCACCGCCGATACCGAAGCGTACGAATTCAACGAGATCTACGGTCTCGAGACGGTCGTGATCCCGACCAACCGTCCGCCGAAGCGGATCGACAAGCAGGATCAGATCTACAAGACGGCCAAGGAACGCTACGACGCGGTGATCCGCGACATCCGCGAATGCTACGAGCGCGGCCAGCCGGTGCTGGTCGGCACGACGTCGATCGAGAACTCCGAGCTGCTGTCGCACCTGCTGAAGCAGGCCGGGCTGCCGCACGAGGTGCTGAACGCGAAGCAGCACGCGCGCGAAGCGGCGATCGTCGCCGAGGCGGGGCGCCCGCAGCGCGTCACGATCGCGACCAACATGGCGGGCCGCGGTACCGACATCGTGCTCGGCGGCAACGCCGAGAAGCAGGCCGCGTTCATCGAGGCCGACGAGTCGATTCCGGCGGACGAAAAGGCGCGCCGCATCCAGAAGCTGCACGACGAGTGGGAAACGCTGCACGAGCAGGTGAAGGCCGCGGGCGGCCTGCACATCATCGGCACCGAGCGTCACGAGTCGCGCCGGATCGACAACCAGTTGCGCGGCCGTGCGGGCCGCCAGGGCGATCCGGGCTCGTCGCGCTTCTACCTGTCGCTGGACGATCCGCTGCTGCGCATCTTCGCGGGCGACCGCGTGCGCGCGATCATGGATCGCCTGAAGATGCCGGAAGGCGAGGCGATCGAGGCTGGCATCGTCACGCGTTCGATCGAATCCGCGCAACGCAAGGTCGAGGCGCGCAACTTCGACATCCGCAAGCAGCTGCTCGAATACGACGACGTGTCGAACGACCAGCGCAAGGTCATCTACCAGCAGCGCAACGAGCTGCTCGAGGCGCACGACATCACCGAGACGATCGGCGCGATGCGCCACGGCGTGCTCGGCGACGTGGTCCGCCAGTTCGTGCCGGCAGGCAGCATCGAAGAGCAGTGGGATATCCCCGAGCTCGAGGAAGCGCTGCGCAACGACTGGCAGCTCGATCTCGCGATCCAGGAAATGGTGAACGAGTCGTCGTCGATCACGGCGGACGAGATTCTCGAGGCCGTGACGACCGCCGCCGACGAGCAGTACGAGTCGAAGGTCGCGCTGGTCGGCCGCGAGTCGTTCAGCGCGTTCGAGCGCTCGGTGATGCTGCAGTCGGTCGACCGCCTGTGGCGCGAGCACCTCGCGGCGCTCGACCACCTGCGCCAGGGCATCCACCTGCGCGGCTACGCGCAGAAGAACCCGAAGCAGGAATACAAGCGCGAGGCGTTCGAGCTGTTCGCCGCGATGCTCGAGGCGATCAAGCAGGAAGTCACGCGGATCGTGATGAACGTGCAGATCCAGTCGCCGGAGCAGCTCGAGGAAGCCGCCGAGCAGATCGAGGAACGCGGCAGCGGCCAGCTCGAGAACGTCGAGTATCAGCATGCCGAGTTCGCCGAGGCGGGCGCGCCGGTGGCCGGCGGCGCGGCGGTTGCAGCCGCGGCGGCGACTGCCGAGATGGTCGGCAGCGCGATGACCCACAGCGGCCCCGGCGGCGAGCTGCCGAAGGTCGGCCGCAACGATCCGTGCCCGTGCGGCAGCGGCAAGAAGTACAAGCACTGTCACGGCAAGCTGTCGTGATCGAATGCGGCGCGCGATGAGCGCGCCGCGTCGTTTGCAGCGTTGAATGGTGATGTGAGTTGCGGCGGCCCGCGCATGCGGCCGCCGGTTCGTTCAATCGATGCCGGCACGCGCCGGCATTTTCCTTCCGGCAGGTGTTTCTCATGGCTGTCAATTTCCCGTCGATCGATCCCGCCCAACTGCATCCCGTCGCCGGCGTCACGCTGGGCTGGGCGGAAGCCAACATCCGCAAGCCGAACCGCAAGGACGTGCTGGTCATTTCCGTCGACGGCGACGCGACGGTCGCGGGCGTGTTCACCGAGAACCGCTTCTGCGCCGCGCCCGTGACGGTGTGCCGCGAACATCTGGCGAAGGTGCGCGCGGGCGGCGCGGGCATTCGCGCGCTGGTCGTCAACACCGGCAACGCGAACGCGGGCACCGGCGAGCCGGGCCTCGCGAACGCGCGCGAAACCTGCGCGGAGCTCGCGCGTCTCGCCGGCATCGAGCCGGCGCAGGTGCTGCCGTTCTCGACGGGCGTGATCCTCGAGCCGCTGCCGATCGACCGCCTGAAGGCCGGCCTGCCGGCAGCGCTCGCGAACCGCAAGGCCGCGAACTGGTACGACGCGGCGCAGGCGATCATGACGACCGACACGCTGCCGAAGGCGACTTCGCGCCAGGTGACGATCGACGGCCACACGGTCACGCTGACCGGCATCAGCAAGGGCGCGGGCATGATCAAGCCGAACATGGCGACCATGCTCGGCTTCCTCGCGTTCGACGCGAACGTCGCCCAGCCGGTACTCGACACGCTCGTGAAGGAAGTCGCGAACCGCTCGTTCAACTGCATCACGATCGACGGCGACACGTCGACCAACGACTCGTTCATCCTGATCGCATCCGGCAAGAGCACGCTGCCGGCGATCACGTCGACCGATTCGCCCGCCTACGCGGCGCTGCGCGATGCGGTCACCGAGGTCGCGCAGGTGCTGTCGCAACTGATCGTGCGCGACGGCGAAGGCGCGACGAAGTTCATCACGGTGCAGGTCGAGGGCGGCAAGGACGTCGCCGAATGCCGCCAGATCGCCTACGCGATCGGCCACTCGCCGCTCGTGAAGACGGCGTTCTACGCATCGGATCCGAACCTCGGCCGCATTCTCGCGGCGATCGGCTACGCGGGCGTCGCCGATCTCGATGTCGGCAAGATCGACCTGTATCTCGACGACGTGCTGGTCGCGAAGGCGGGCGGCCGCAACCCGGCCTACCAGGAAGAGGACGGTCAGCGCGTGATGAAGCAGAGCGAGATCACGATCCGCGTGCTGCTCGGCCGCGGCGACGCGCAGGCGACGATCTGGACCTGCGACCTGTCGCATGACTACGTGAGCATCAACGCGGACTACCGCTCCTGAACGGGGGCGCACGAGACATCATGGACAAGCTCGAACAGTTCCTGGCGCGCGCGGAAACGCTGCTCGGCCGCCTCGAGGCGATGCTGCCGCCCGCGTCGGCGGCGGTCGACTGGACTGCCGCGCACGCGTTCCGCTGGCGCAAGCGCCAGGGGCGCGGTTATCTGCAGCCGGTGCCGGCCGTGTCGTCGATCACGCTCGCCGACCTGCACAACATCGATCGCCAGAAAGGGCTGATCGAGCAGAACACGCGGCAATTCGTGCAGCGCAAGCCGGCCAACAACGTGCTGCTGACGGGCGCGCGCGGCACCGGCAAGTCGTCGCTGATCAAGGCGTGCCTGAACGCATACGCGAACGACGGGCTGCGCCTGATCGAGGTCGACAAGGACGACCTGCATGATCTCGGCGACATCGTCGACCTGATCGCGCAGCGTCCCGAGCGCTTCATCGTGTTCTGCGACGACCTGTCGTTCGAGGAAGGCGAATCGGGCTACAAGGCGCTGAAGGTCGCCCTCGACGGCTCGATCGCCGCGCAGTCGGACAACGTGCTGATCTACGCGACGTCGAACCGGCGCCATCTGCTGCCCGAGTACATGAGCGACAACGAGACGTACAAGCACCTGCCCGACGGCGAGATCCATCCGGGCGAGGTCGTCGAGGAAAAGATCTCGCTGTCCGAGCGCTTCGGCCTGTGGGTCAGCTTCTATCCGTTCAAGCAGGACGATTACCTCGGCATCGTCGCGCACTGGCTGCGCCATTTCGGTTGCGGCGACGCGGAAATCGAGCAGGCGCGCGGCGATGCGCTGGTGTGGGCGCTCGAGCGCGGTTCGCGCTCCGGGCGCGTCGCGTGGCAGTTCGCGCGCGACTGGTCGGGACGCAAGGAGCAGGCATGAGCACGGATCTCGCACCGGGCGCCGTGCGCGCGCCCGACGGCCGGAAGGTGACCGAGGTCGCGGTCGGCATCATGGTGCAGCCGGACGGCCGCTACCTGCTCGCGCAGCGGCTGAAGGGCAAGCCGTATGAGGGCTACTGGGAGTTTCCGGGCGGCAAGCTCGAAGCGGGGGAAAGCGTCGAGGACGCGCTCGCGCGCGAACTGCACGAGGAGCTCGGCATCGTCGTCACCGCATGCCACCGCTGGCATACGCTCGAGCACGATTATCCGCACGCGTACGTGCGGCTCTACTTCTGCAAGGTGACGGGTTGGCGCGGCGAGCCGCACAGCAAGGAAGGGCAGGCATTCGTCTGGCAGCACCTGCCGGTCGATGTCGCGCCGCTGTTGCCCGCGGCGCTGCCGGTGCTCGAACTGCTCGCGAAGGACGAAGCGCAACGCTGAGGCCGGGCGGCGCGCCGGGAGGCGGGCCGCATCGCGTCGTGCGCCGGTTCAGCTCGGGCGGCGCCCGTCCGTGCTGTCGTCTTCCTCGGACAGCGGCGAGTCGTCCGATCCACCGATCCGGTATTTTTCCGCGGCCCATGCGCCGAGATCGAGCTGCTTGCAGCGCGCGGAGCAGAAGGGACGGAAGCGATTTTCAGGCGTCCAGCGCACGTCGGCGCCGCAGGACGGGCATTTCACAACGGTAGTCATACGAAAGCGTCGATCCGGCACATGGCCGTTACAGATTGCACAGGGTCAGGTGGAACGGTACGTCGATGTCCACGGCACGCGGCCGGACATCGCCGTCCTGCATGGTGAACCGCACCCACAGCATGTACTTGTTCGCGCTTGCCTCGGGAATCACGCGCAGCTCGGGCGCCACGCGCACCTGCATCAGTTGATAGCTGCGACCGGACAGCATCTGCTGATAGCTGCCCTGCATCGCCATCACCTTCGACGCCTGGCCGGACTCGCGCGCGAGGCGCAGCACGATCGCCGCCGCATCGCGCAGCGGCAGCAGCGGCAGGATCCACTTGGCAATGTCCTGGCGCCGCTGCTCCGCGGGCCATTGCTGCCATGCGTAGTACGACGGCAGATCGAATTTGCAGGTGCCGCCGGGAATCACCGCGCGGCTGCGGATGCTCGCGAGCCACTCGTTGTCGACGAGGTGCTGGCCCGTCTTGCCCTGCATCTGCGTGAGGTTCGCGAGCGTCTGCTCGATCTCGCCGAGCACGGCCTCGAGCGCGTTCTGTTCGATGCCGGGATTGCCGCGAAACGGGGCGAGCGTCTGGCGCTGGCGTTCGAGCTCCTTCAGCAGATCCGACTTCAGATCCGCACGGCCCGTGACTTCGGCGATTTCGAACAGCGTCGTCAGCGCGACGTGATGTTCCCGCGCGTCTTCTTGAGCCAAAAAGAACGCGAAGCGCTCGAACAGGTCTTCGAGGCGCAGCAACGTGCGAATTCGCTCATTGAACGGATACTCGTAAAGAATCAAGCGCGCTCGCCTCTAGGGTAGGGGGTGAAACAATGCAGGACATTCTAATGCCCACGCTCTACCCTAGCAACGCGCCAATTTCGTGCACCATCATTGCGTGCGTGGTGCATGCGCGAAGCTGCCGCGCGGTGCTCATTTTGCCGCGGCTGCGCATGCGAGATAGCGCTGGTGCAGCGCATCGACCTGGGCGGCGAGCGCATCGGGCGTCGTTGCATCGTTGACGATGACGTCGTCGGCGGCGGCAAGGCGGGCATCGCGCGTCGCTTGCCGCGCGACGATCGCCTCGACCTGCTCGCGCGTGAAACCGTTGCGGCGCATCACGCGCGCGATCTGGGTCTCGACGTCGCAATCGACGACGAGCACGCGATCGGCCCGCGCTTTCCAGCTGCCGGATTCGACGAGCAGCGGCACCACGTACATCAGGTATGCGCCTTGCGCCTCTCGTGCTTCGCGATCGGTCTCCGCGCGGATCAGCGGATGCGTGATCGCCTCGAGACGCCGCCGCGCGGCATCGTCGCTGAAGATCAGCGCGCGCATCTTCGCGCGGTCGAGCGAGCCGTCCGCCGCGACGAACCGGGGGCCGAACGCCTGCTCGATCGCGGGCATTGCGAGCCCGCCCGGCGCGGTGATGCGGTGGGCGATCAGGTCGGTGTCGACGATCGTCGCGCCGCGCGCAGCGAACAGGTCGGCGACGGTCGTCTTGCCGCTGCCGATGCCGCCGGTGAGTCCTACCGCAAACATGTCAGCCTCCGAGCGCCGAATAGAAAGGGGTGCCGAAAAACAGCGTCGCGGCGCCGCCGGCCGCAAGAAACGGGCCGAACGGAATCGGCTCCTCGAAGCGCATGCGGCCGCGCCAGGTTGCCGCGAGCCCGACGATCGCGCCCGTCACCGCGGCGAACAGCACCACCTGCGGCAGCGCGGCCCAGCCCATCCACGCGCCGAGCGCGGCAAGCAGCTTGAGGTCGCCGAAGCCGATGCCCTCGATGCCGCGCAGCAATCGGAACAGCCAGTAGATCGACCACAGGAACAGGTAGCCGGCCATCGCGCCGATCACTGCCGCGCGCAGCGACGCGAACGTGCCGCCGAGATTGAGCACGAGCCCGGCCCACAGCAGCGGCAGCGTCATCGAATCGGGCAGGTAGCCGGTCTGGATGTCGATCGCGCTCATCGCGAGCAGCGCCGCGCACAGGCCGAACGCGGCCAGCGCGGCGACGGTGGGCCCGAACGACGCGAGCGAGCCGGCGGCGAGCAGCGCGCCCGCCAGTTCGATCAGCGGGTAGCGCGCACCGATCGGGTGGCCGCAGCTGCGACAGCGCCCGCGCTGCAGCAGGTAGCTGACGAGCGGGATGTTCTCCCACGCGCGCAGCACGTGGCCGCAATGCGGGCAGGCGCTGCGCGGCCGCCACAAGTCGTAATGCGTCGGATACCCGTCGTCGGGCTCCGCGCTCGCGCCCGTTGCTTCGGCGATCTCGGCGTGCCACGCGCGCTTCATCATCACGGGCAGCCGGTGCACGACCACGTTGAGGAAGCTGCCGACGCACAGCCCGAGCACGATGGCGAATGCGTACTGCACGGCGGGCGGCAGCAGTGCCAGCGCGGACAGCGCACTCGCGGGCGAATCGGGGGCGGCGTACAGGGGCACGGGCGTCATGTTGGGTGGTGATCGGACTAAAGGCGACAGATTCGGTTGCGATGCTACACCACGTTGCCGAGCTGAAGGATGGGCAGATACATCGCGACGACCAGGCTGCCCACCAGCGCGCCGAGGACGATCACGATCAGCGGTTCGCCGAGCGCGGCGAGCGCATCGAGCTGCGCGTCGAGCTGGCGCTCGCACAGGGCGGCGATGTCGGCGAGCATCGTGTCGAGCGCGCCGGTTTCCTCCGCGACGGCGATCGGCTGCACGACGTCGTCCGGAAAGCAGCCGGCCGCATGCATCGCGTCGGCGAGCCGCGCACCGTGCAGCACGCGCGCCGCGATGCGCGCGGTTGCCTGCTCGAAGACCGGATGGCCGGCGGTGCGCTCGACGGTCGCGAAGGCATCCGCGAGCGGCACGCCGGCCCCGAGCAGCGTCGCGAGCGAACGGCACCATCGCGCGGCCGCGAAGCGGCTCAGCGCATTGCCGACGAGCGGCGCGCGCAGCAGGTGCCGGGCGAGCGAGAAGCGCAGCGCGGGCGAATGCCGGATCGCGTGGCGCGCGGCCGCGCTTGCCAACGCGAGGCCCGCCAGCAACGGCGCACCCCACGCGGACGTGGCGGATGCAAGCGTGAGCAGCACGCGGGTCGGTGCCGGCAACGCCGCGCCGAACCCGTCGAAGATCTGGCGAAAGGTCGGCACGACCCACAGCATCAGCGCAATCGTGATCGCGAGTGCGAACAGGATGACCGACACCGGGTACGCGAGCGCGGCGCGCAGCTTGCGCCGCTGCGCGTCCGAGCGTTCGCGATGATCGGCGACGCGCGTCAGCACCGTGCCGAGCGCGCCGGACGTTTCGCCGACCTCGATCAGCTGGCGATACAGCGCACCGAATTGCGACGGGTAGCGGGCGAGGGCGGCGGCGAAACGGCGGCCGTCGACGATCTCGCGCGCGAGGCCGGCCGCGATGCGCGGCATGCCGTCGGGCCCGCGGGTGCGTGCGAGCGTCTCCAGCGACGGCGCGAGCGGCAGGCCGGCCTGCAGCAGGCTGGCGAGCTGGCGCGTGAAGCGGGTGACGTCCCGGGCGCGGGCGATCGGCGGCCGGGCCGCGCCGCGCGCAGCGAGCGACAGCACGGCGATGCCGGTGCGCGCGAGCATGGCCCGCGCGCCGGCGGCATCGAACGCGATCACGGTGCCGTGGCAAGGCGTGCCATCGTGACGGCGGCCGCGCCACGCAAAGCGGGTCTCGCGCGGCGGGGTGTGCACGGTCATGCGTCCGGCGTCGCGGCGAGCGCTTCCGCGAGACTCGTCGTGCCGTCCGCGACGCGCGCGAGCGCGGCATCGCGCAGGCTGCTCACGCCTTCGCCCACCGCCTGCCGGGCGAGTTCGCCGACGCTTGCGCGCGCGACGATCCGCTCCGCGAGGCCGGACGAAACCGGCATCGTCTGGTGCAGGCCGATGCGGCCGCGATAGCCGATGCCATGGCATTCGGCGCAGCCGCGTGCGACGAACGGCCGCCACCCGGCCGCCAGCGCCGCCGGCTCGCAGCCGGCTTCCCGCAGCAGGCGCGGCGGCGCGTCGGACATCGTGCGGCATGCCGCGCACAGCCGGCGCACGAGGCGTTGCGCGGTGACGAGACGCAGCGCCGCCGCGAGATTGTATGGCGCCACGCCGATGTCGAGCAGCCGCGTGATGGCGGCCGGCGCGTCGTTCGTGTGAAGCGTCGACAGCACGAGGTGCCCGGTCTGCGCGGCCTTGATCGCGACGTCGGCCGTCTCCGCGTCGCGGATCTCGCCGACCATGATGATGTCCGGATCCTGCCGCAGCAGTGCGCGCAGCGCGGTTGCGAAGGTCAGCCCGGCCTTCTCGGCGACGCCGACCTGATTGATGCCGTCGAGCTGGATCTCGGCCGGATCCTCGACCGTGCAGATGTTGCGCGCATCGCGATCGAGCATTTGCAGCGCGCAATACAGCGACAGCGTCTTCCCGCTGCCCGTCGGCCCGGTGACGAGCACGAGGCCGTGCGGCGCGCGGATCGCCGCTTCCATCGCATCGGCCTGTTGCGCATCGAAGCCCAGGCGCGCGAGCGTGAGGTCCGGCGGCAGCGTTTCGAGCCGGCGCAGCACGAGCTTTTCGCCGAACAGCGTGGGAAGCGAGCTGACGCGGTAGTCGCCGCGCCGGCCGGCGGCGAGCGCGACGCGCAGCCGGCCGTCCTGCGGGACGCGGCGTTCGGCGATGTCCATGCGCGCGAGCACCTTGATGCGCGTGACGAGCGCGTCCCGCAGGTGCGCGGGCGGCCGCGCGTGTTCGTGCAGCACGCCGTCGACGCGCAGGCGGATGCGCCAGCCCGTCTCGAACGGCTCGACATGAATGTCGGATGCTTCGCGGTGCGATGCGGCGTGCAGCGTGTCCGTCAGCAGCCGCACGGCGGGTGCGTCGTCGAGCTGGGTTGCGTCGAGCGGGCGGGAAATGGATGCGGGAGCGGGATCGGGGATCGCGGGCGTCCCGTCAGAGGGGGTGAAAAGCATCGATGCCGGCGCGTCGGCCGCCTGGTTACCGTGACCTTCGCATGGTCGCGCGGCAACGGCGGCGCCGGCAGTCGTCCGTCCGGCTAACGCTTGAGCCCGCGGGCGCCGCGCGACGGGCGCGGCCTGAAGAGCTTGACGGTGCGCACGGCTTGGTCGTCGCTGCGCATCACTTCGAGCATCACGTCGCCGATCTTCAGGCACACGTCGTCTTCGGGGATCTCCTCGAGGACTTCGAGGATCAGGCCGTTGAGCGTCTTCGGCCCGTCGGTCGGCAGCTTCAGGTGCAGCCAGCGGTTCAGTTCGCGCAGCGGCATGCTCGCGGCGACGATGCACTCGCCGTTCTCGTCCCATCCGCCCTTGCGCTCGCTGCGCGGCATCGACGTCGTGAACTCGCCGATCAGCTCCTCGATGATGTCCTCGGGCGTGACGAGGCCTTCGAGCTCGCCATATTCGTTGACGATCAATGCGGTGCGCTGGCGCGATTCCTGGAAAAACTGCAGCTGCTGGAACACCGGCGTGCCTGACGGCACGTAGTACGGCTCGGCGAGCAGTGTGCGCAGCGTCTCGCGGTCGAAATCCTGGTTGTGCAGCGCCGTCAGCGTCTTGCGCACGTGCAGCACGCCGAGCACCTTGTCGATGTCGCCCTCATAGACCACGAGGCGGTTGTGATAGCAGGTCTCGAGCTGGTGCAGGATGTCGTCGAGCGGCGCGTAGAAGTTGAGCGATTCGATCTGGCGGCGCGGCACCATCACGTCGTCGACGGTGATGTTTTCCAGGTCGAACAGGTTGAGCAGGATGCTGCGGTGCTTGGTCGGCATGAAGCTGCTCGACTCGAGCACGATGGTGCGCAGCTCGTCGGCCGACAGCCGCTGATCGCGGCCCTTCCCCGTGTCGATGCGCAGCACCCGCAGCACACCGTGCGCGAGCGCGTTGACGAACCAGACGATCGGCTTGAGCACGCGCATCAGCGGTGCGATGACGAGGCTCGCGGGCAGCGCGATGCGCTCCGGGAACGTCGCGCCGGCGATCTTCGGCGCGATTTCGGCGAACACGATGATCAGGAACGCGACGATGCCGGTCGCGATCGACAGCGCGAGGTTGTTACGGCCGAAGGTGTGCAGGGCGATCGACGTCGTGAGGACCGGGATGATCGTGTTGAACAGGTTGTTGCCGATCAGGATCACGCTGAGCAGCTGGTCGGTGCGCGTGAGCAGGCCCTGGGTGGTTTTCGCGCCGAGCGCGCCCTGGCCGGCGAGATGCTTCAGCCGATGGCGGTTGAGCGCCATCATCGCAGTCTCGGAAATGGAAAAGAAGCTGGAACAGAGGAGAAGCAGGAAGACGGCGCCGATTTGCGCCCATAAGGGAATTTGGTCCACGCGTCGGAAAGGGCAGTGAAGGACAGGGATGGAGGGACTATAGCAGAGGCCGGTGGCCGGGGCGTGTCGCGTCGGCGGCACGGGCCGCGCAGTGCGCAGGCAAAAAAAAACCGTGCACCTCGGTGCACGGTTTTTCACAAATCTGGTCGGGGTGAGAGGATTCGAACCTCCGGCCTCTACGTCCCGAACGTAGCGCTCTACCAGGCTAAGCTACACCCCGATTTGGACTCTTTCGACTTGCCGGTCTTCTTCAAGACCGCTGCGTCGTCGAGCAAGAACATAACTATAACAGCGCTTTTTCGAAAATGGAATACCTTGGCGAAGAAATTTTTTGAGACGGGTGCGCTGCGGTCCATTTCGAATCGGCTTTGCCGCTTGCGGCGGGGCCGAAGGTGCTTCAGATGGCGGGCGGCGCGCGCCCGCCGGTCATGCAGTGAGTTACGACTGTCGCGACGTCGAGTACGAGCACAGCTCGAGCAGGCTGTCCTTGTAGACGGAGTTCGGGAACGCGGCGATCGCGGCCGCCGCGGCCTGCGCTTCCTGGCGTGCGCATTCGAGCGTGTGGTCGAGCGCGCCCGAGCGCGTGATCGCGTCGAAGATCGTGTCGAAGCGGTCGGTGCCGCCTTGCTCGATCGCCTCGCGCGCGAGCGCGGCCTGTTCGGGCGTGCCGCGTTCGATCAGATAGATGAGCGGCAGCGTCGGCTTGCCTTCGCGCAGGTCGTCGCCGGCGTTCTTGCCCATCGCCTCGGCGGTGCCGGCATAGTCGAGCCAGTCGTCCATGATCTGGAACGCGGTGCCGATCCGGCGGCCGTACTCGGCCGCGGCAGCCTCGGTCGGCGCGTCGGCGCCTGCGAGCACCGCGCCCAGCCGGGCCGACGCCTCGAACAGCTTGGCTGTCTTGTAGCGGATCACCTGCATGTAGCGGGCCTCGTCGACGTCCGCATCGTGCATGTTGAGCAGCTGCAGCACTTCGCCTTCGGAGATGATCGTCGTCGCCTCCGACAGGATCTCCATCACGCGCATCTTGCCGACGCCGACCATCATCTCGAACGAGCGCGAATAGAGGTAGTCGCCTACCAGCACGCTCGCCGCGTTGCCGAACAGCGCGTTGGCCGTCTGGCGGCCGCGCCGCAGCTCGGATTCGTCGACGACGTCGTCATGCAGCAGCGTGGCCGTGTGGATGAATTCGACGACGGCGGCGAGCACGTGCCGCTGGTGCGACGTTTCGCCGAGCGCGCCCGCGACGAGCAGCAGCAACGCCGGACGCAGCCGCTTGCCGCCCGCGCCGATGATGTACTCGGCGATCTGGTTGATCAGCAGCACGTCGGACGCGAGACTTTGCCGGATGACGCGATTCACCTGCTCCATATCGCTGGTGATCGGGGCGAGCAGGTGGGCGGCGCTGAGGGAAGGGGAGGCGGTGGACGACGACATGATCATGGAATTGGGTGATGCCGCGGATTATAAGTCGAATCCGCGCCACGCCGGTCTGCGACGCGCGCCGCAGGCGCGATTTTGGCCATCCGGCCGAGGGCCGGCGCGGCAATCGCCGATTGGTTTTGACAGCGATGCTAACTCTCTGTATAATCACGCCTTTTCCGCGCGTGGTGTGCGGAAAAATTGGATCCAGAGTGAGGTTCTCAATGTACGCGGTCATAAAAACCGGCGGCAAGCAGTACAAGGTTGCCGTTGGCGAAAAACTCAAAGTAGAACAGATACCGGCTGACATTGACGCTGAAATCACGCTCGACCAGGTTCTCGCAGTGGGCGAAGGCGAATCGATTAAGTTCGGTACGCCGCTGGTCAGTGGGGCTTCCGTCAAGGCCACCGTTGTGTCGCACGGTCGTCATGCCAAGGTCACCATCTTCAAGATGCGTCGCCGGAAGCACTACCAAAAGCACGGCGGCCACCGCCAGAACTACACTGAGCTGCGCATCGACGCGATCAACGCGTAAGCGCCTCGGTAAAGGAGCAATCAGATGGCACACAAAAAGGCAGGCGGCTCTTCCCGGAACGGCCGCGACTCCGAGTCGAAACGTCTCGGCGTGAAAGTGTACGGCGGCCAGGCGATCAACGCCGGCGGCATCATCGTGCGTCAGCGCGGCACCCGCATGCACGCTGGCGAGAACGTCGGCATGGGCAAGGATCACACCCTGTTCGCGCTGGTCGACGGCCACGTGAAGTTCGCGACCAAGGGCGCGGACAAGAAGCATACGGTCATCGTCGTTCCGGCGGCTGCCTAATTCAGGCATCCACGGGCTTCGTAGCCGAAAGGCCCCGCAGTTGTCGCGGGGCCTTTTTTATTTGTCGCCGTGCAGGCGCGATTGGCCGGACGGCCGATTGTTCAAGCATGGCGGAGCGCGGCACAATAGCGGAAATACTGGGCGGAGTAACGAATGAAGTTCATTGACGAAGCGCGAATCGAAGTCATCGCCGGAGACGGAGGCGATGGCAGCGCGTCGATGCGCCGCGAAAAATTCGTTCCGTTCGGCGGGCCGGACGGCGGCGACGGCGGTCGGGGCGGCAGCGTCTACGCGATCGCCGACCGCAACATCAACACGCTGATCGACTACCGGTACGCGAAGAAGCACCTGGCGCGCAACGGCGAGAACGGCCGCGGCTCGGACTGCTACGGCAAGGGCGGCGACGACATCACGCTGCGCATGCCGGTCGGCACGGTCATCAGCGACATGGACACCGGCGAGCTGATCGCCGACCTGACCGAGCACGACCAGAAGGTGATGCTCGCGCAGGGTGGCGCGGGCGGCCTCGGCAACCTCCATTTCAAGTCGAGCACGAACCGCGCGCCGCGCCAGAAGACCGACGGCAAGCCCGGCGAGCGGCGCATGCTGAGGCTCGAGCTGAAGGTGCTGGCCGACGTCGGCCTGCTCGGCATGCCGAACGCAGGCAAGTCGACGTTCATTTCGTCGGTGTCGAACGCGAAGCCGAAGATCGCCGATTACCCGTTTACGACGCTGGCGCCGAATCTCGGCGTCGTGCGTGTCGGGCCGAGCAAGAGCTTCGTGATCGCCGACATTCCCGGGCTGATCGAGGGCGCGGCCGAAGGCGCGGGCCTCGGGCATCAGTTCCTGCGCCACCTGCAGCGCACCGGCGTGCTGCTGCATCTGGTGGATCTCGCGCCGTTCGACGAAAACGTCGATCCGGTCGCGGAGGCGACGGCGATCGTCGGCGAACTGCGCAAATACGATGAGTCGCTGTACGAGAAGCCGCGCTGGCTCGTGCTCAACAAGCTCGACATGGTGCCGGAGGACGAGCGCGAGGCGCGCGTCGCGGATTTCCTCGAGCGCTTCGGCTGGGATGGCCCGGTGTTCGAGATCTCGGCGCTGACCGGCCAGGGCTGCGAGTCGCTGTGTTATGCGATCTACGACTACCTCGCGGAGCATTCCGATGCACACCGCGCGGCCGAGGCGGAAGACCTGGCGGCGGACGTGCGTTTCCGCGACGGGCAGGCGGCGTCGGACGACGCCTGAGCGGTACGTGAGCGCCGGGCGCTGGCCGTCCGGCGCCGGATTCAATCGCGCATCACATAGAGGAGACAGCGCACGATGCGTTCGATCATCGCGGATTCGAAGCGACTGGTGGTGAAAGTGGGATCCAGCCTCGTGACCAACGACGGCAAGGGGCTCGATCATGCCGCAATTGGCCGCTGGGCCGCGCAGATCGCCGCGCTGCGCGCGCAGGGCAAGGAAGTGGTGCTCGTCAGCTCGGGCGCGATCGCGGAAGGCATGCAGCGGCTCGGCTGGAGCAAGCGTCCGCGCGAGATCGACGAGCTGCAGGCCGCGGCCGCGGTCGGTCAGATGGGGCTCGCGCAGGTCTATGAAAGCCGCTTCTCCGAGCACGGCATCCGCACCGCGCAGATCCTGCTGACCCACGCCGATCTGGCGGACCGCGAACGCTATCTGAACGCGCGTTCGACACTGCTCACGCTGCTGCGGCTCGGCGTCGTGCCGATCATCAACGAGAACGACACGGTTGTTACTGACGAAATCAAGTTCGGCGACAACGACACGCTCGGCGCGCTCGTCGCGAACCTGATCGAAGGCGATGCGCTGATCATCCTCACTGACCAGACCGGCCTGTTTACCGCCGATCCGCGCAAGGACCCGGCCGCGACGCTCGTCGCGGAAGCGAACGCGGGTGCGCCCGAACTCGAGGCGATGGCGGGCGGCGCGGGGTCGAGCCTCGGCCGCGGCGGCATGCTGACGAAGATTCTCGCGGCCAAGCGCGCGGCCCATAGCGGCGCCAACACGGTGATCGCGAGCGGGCGCGAACCCGACGTGCTCGCGCGGCTCGCGGCGGGCGAGGCGATCGGCACGCAGTTGATCGCCCGCACCGCGCGGATGGCCGCGCGCAAGCAGTGGATGGCCGATCACCTGCAGGTGCGCGGGCACGTCGTGATCGATGCCGGTGCGGTCGAGAAGCTGACGGCGGGCGGCAAGAGCCTGCTGCCGATCGGCGTGATCGACGTGCAGGGCGCGTTCGCGCGCGGCGAGGTGATCGCCTGCGTCGGGCCGGACGGGCGCGAAGTCGCGCGCGGCCTGACCAACTACAGCAGCGCGGAAACCAAGCTGATCCAGCGCAAGCCGAGCGGCGAGATCGAAACCGTGCTCGGCTACATGATGGAGCCGGAGCTGATCCACCGCGACAACCTGGTGCTCGTGTGACCTGCACGGTTCGCTGACAACCGACACGAAAAAGCCCGCGCAACGCGGGCTTTTCGCATTCGGTGACATCGCCGCCCGGCAGGCCGGCGCGATCAGCGCATCTGGTTCAGCACGGTGCGGTGATACTTGATGTTCTCGAGAATCGACTGCGTCGTGCCCGTCGGCATCTTGTTCGAGCAGAAATAGTCCTGGTAGAGCGCCGCATGGTACGCGTTCAGCTCGCCGTTCTCGATGCGTCGCCAGTCGTTTTCGACCGTGCGGTCCCAGCCGTCGTGGTCCGAGTTGAGGCCGGCATACTGGCGCCATTCGTAGGTGTCGCAGCGGATGCCCTCGTAGATGACGTTGCGCGCGCCGGCCGGGCTCGTGACGACCACCGTATACCGCACGATGCCGTCGGTGCCGACCGCCAGCGACTTCGCGTCGACGAAGAACTTGAGCGGCGTGTTCTGCGACACATTGAACGACAGCAGGTCGCCCGGCGTCGGCAGCGCGGGCAGCGCGTCGACCTTGTTTTCCTTCCATTCCCCCTGGCGGTCCAGCAGATAGACGAACGTGCCGTCATCCTTGTTGGTCGGCGTATTCGAATTCGCACAGCCGGCCAGCGCGGCCGCCGCGGCGATCGACGCGAGCGCGAGAGCAATCGCTTTCAATATGCATTCCTCGTAAAAAAAGGGCGCGACACCAAGGTCGCGCCCGGTCATGCAGTCCGACTTGTCATTCGCCGAGGATCAGGCGAGGAGGCGTCTCGTCGAGCGTGCTCGCGCCTGCTTCGACCTCGGAACAGACTACCGATGTGTCGACAATCGTCAACGTCTGCCGGGGCTGCACATCCACGACGCGCGGATAGCGCGATGGACGCAAGCCCCGCGGCTTGTCGGCCCGCTGCGCCGGGCGGCGCAGGAAGCGCGACAATTCCGTCAGCGCCAACTGATAGACATCCCGCTTGAACTCGATCACCGCATCGAGCGGCACCCAGTACTCGTTCCAGCGCCACGCATCGAACTCCGGGTGGTCGGTCGCGCGCAAGCAAATGTCGCAATCGCGTCCGACCATCCGCAGCAGGAACCAGATCTGTTTCTGGCCGCGGTAATGACCGCGTACTTCACGCTTGATGAACTTGTCAGGCACCTCGTAACGCAACCAGTCGCGAGTGCGGCCGATTATCTTGACGTGTTCCGGGTGCAGGCCGGTTTCCTCGTGCAGCTCCCGGTACATCGCCTGCATGGGGGTCTCGCCGTACTTGATCCCACCTTGAGGAAACTGCCAGGAATGCTCGCGGAGCCGCTTGCCCCAAAACACCTCGTTGCGCGCGTTCAAGAGGATGATGCCGACGTTCGGGCGAAAGCCTTCACGATCCAGCATACAACCACCTTCGAATCCTTTAAAATTGCTTTGATTATAAACAGATAACGGGCGCCGCGCACCGTAACGGAGCGAATCCGCGCAGGGTGTGCCGGCTGAATTGTCCCTGAATTGTCTGCTAGGTCATCTGCGCCATCGCCGTTCGCCGCGCGCAGCTTTTTCTCATTGAATCTTTTTCGGGCGCCCCGCATGGGGCGCCGTTTTTGGAACCGTCCGCATGAAAGCTTCCCGTTTCTTTATCGGCACCCTGAAAGAAGCACCCGCCGACGCAGAGATCGTCAGCCACAAGCTGATGGTGCGCGCCGGCATGATCCGTCGCGTCGCCGGCGGCATCTATAACTACCTGCCGGTCGGGCTGCGTTCGATTCGCAAGGTCGAGGCGATCGTGCGCGAGGAAATGAACCGGGCGGGCGCGATCGAGCTGCTGATGCCGGCGGTGCAGCCGGCCGAGCTGTGGCAGGAGTCGGGCCGCTGGGAGCAGTACGGCCCCGAGCTGCTGCGCTTCAAGGACCGCAAGGACAACGACTTCGTGATCGGGCCCACGCACGAGGAAGTGATCACCGACATCGCGCGCAACCAGATCCGCAGCTACCGGCAGATGCCGGTGAACTTCTACCAGATCCAGACGAAGTTCCGCGACGAGATCCGTCCGCGTTTCGGCGTGATGCGCGGCCGCGAATTCGTCATGAAGGACGCATACTCGTTCGACAAGGACGCCGACGGCCTGAACGAGTCGTATCGCAAGATGTATGACGCATACGTGCGCATCTTCACGCGCCTCGGCCTCGAGTTCCGGCCGGTCGCGGCCGACAGCGGCTCGATCGGCGGCAACTTCTCGCACGAGTTCCACGTGATCGCCGACACCGGCGAGGACTCGATCGCCTATTGCCCGACCTCCGAATTCGCGGCGAACGTCGAGGCAGCCGAGGCGCTGCCGCTGATCGCCGAGCGCGCGGCCGCCGCCGAGCCGATGGCGAAGGTGGCGACGCCGGGCAAGGCGAAGTGCGAGGCCGTTGCCGAACTGATGGGCATTCCGCTCGCGCGCACGATCAAGTCGATCGTGCTCGCGACCGACAACGAAGGCGCCGAGCCGACGATCTGGCTGCTGATGCTGCGCGGCGATCACGACCTCAACGAGGTCAAGGTGTCGAAGCTGCCGGGCCTGAAGAACCACCGCTTCGCGACCGAGCAGGAAATCGTCGAGTGGTTCGGCACGCCGCCGGGCTACCTCGGCCCGATCGGCACGAAGAAGCCGGTGAAGGTGATCGCCGATCGCACGGTTGCGAACATGAGCGATTTCGTCGTCGGCGCGAACGAGGTCGACTATCACATCGCCGGCGTGAACTGGGGCCGCGACCTGCCGGAGCCGGACGTCGCCGACATCCGCAACGTGCAGAAGGGCGACCCGTCGCCGGACGGCAAGGGCGTGATCGACATCTGCCGCGGCATCGAGGTCGGCCACGTGTTCCAGCTCGGCACCAAGTACTCGGAAGCGATGGGCGCGACGTTCATCGACGAGTCGGGCAAGCCGCAGCCGATGCTGATGGGCTGCTATGGCGTCGGCATCACGCGCATTCTCGGTGCGGCGATCGAACAGAACTTCGACGAGCGCGGCATCATCTGGCCGGAGTCGATCGCGCCGTTCGAAGTCGTGCTGTGCCCGATGGGCTACGACCGCAGCGACGCGGTGCGCGAGACGGCCGACAAGCTGTACGCGGAGCTGGCCGCGGCCGGCATCGACGTGATCCTCGACGACCGCGGCGAGCGCCCGGGCGTGATGTTCGCCGACTGGGAGCTGATCGGCGTGCCGCATCGCCTCGTGATCGGCGAGCGCGGCCTGAAGGAAGGCAAGATCGAGTACCAGGGCCGCCGCGATACCGAAGCGACGCTGCTGCCGGCCGACACGGCCGCGGCGACGGTCGCGGAGAAGATTCGCGCCGCGCTCGCGCGCTGAGCCTGACGCCCGGAGGACACGGTGGAATACACCTTCCTGTCGGCCACCGTGCTTCTCGTGCTGATCACCGATCCGCTCGGCAACATCCCGCTGTTCATCTCGGCGATGCGGGATGTGCCGCGCGAGCGGCGCGTGAAGCTGATCCTGCGCGAGGTCGGGATCGCGTTCGTGATCCTGCTGTTCTTCATGGTCGTGGGCGACCGCTTCCTGCGGATGATGAACCTCACCGACCTGTCGCTGCGGCTCGGCGGCGGCATCGTGCTGTTCCTGATCGCGCTGCGGATGATCTTCCCGCACCCGGACGGCGCGCTCGGCAGCGATCCGCGCGCGGGCGGCGAGCCGTTCATCGTGCCGCTCGCGATTCCGGCGCTGGCCGGGCCGTCGGCGCTCGCGACGGTGATGCTGCTGACGTCGCAGGCGCCCGGCAAGATGCTCGAATGGGCCGGCGCGCTGACGGTCACGATGATCGTCTGTGCGGTGACGCTGGTGCTGGCCGAACGGATCCAGCAGTGGCTCGGCGAGCGGACGGTCGCGGCGTTCGAGCGGCTGATGGGCCTCGTGCTCGTCGCGATCTCGGTCGAGATGATGCTGGGCGGAATCCGCGCGTTCGTACACCAGCTGTAGTCGGGCGGCACACCAATGAAAAAGCGGCGCTCCGGGCAATCCGGAGCGCCGCTTTTTTCATGCGGATCGCGCGGGCGTCAGACGTTCGCGGTCAGCGCGCGGATCGTCGGCAGGTTGCGCCAGTAGCCCTTTGCGTCCATCCCGCAGCCGAACACGTAGCGGTCGGGCACCGCGAAGCCGCAGAAATCCGGGTGCAGCGGCTTGGCCTTCGCGAGCGTCTTCTCGCACAGCACCGCCGACATGAAGCGCTTCGCGCCCATCTCGAGGATGCGGTCGCGGATCGCGGCCATCGTTTCGCCTTCGTCGAGGATGTCGTCGAGCACGAGCACGATGCGGTCCTTCACCGATTCGCGCGGCGCGACACGCCAGTGCATCTCCGGGCTGCCCTGCGTCGTGTTGCGGTAGCGGGTCAGGTGGATGTAGTCGAACTCGAGCGGGAAATCGAGATGCGGCAGCAGCATCCCGGTAAACACCGCGGCGCCGCCCATCACCGAGAGGACGAGCGGGAACGCGTCGCCGATCTCGGCGCGGATCGCGTCGGCCATCCGGGCGATCGACGCGTTGACGGCGTCGGCCGAGACGATCTCTTCGGAGTGGTCGAAAATGTGGAGGGCTTCTTCGCGGTTCATGGGTTCTGGCGGGCAGTCGGTATACAAATAAGAATGAAGCAGATCGGGCGGCGCGCGCTACAGCAAAAACCCGCGCGCCGGCCGACGGGCGGAATCAGCGCAGGCCGGGCATCATGCCCTTCAGGCCGCGCATCATCTTCTGCATGTTGCCGCCCTTCAGCTTCTTCATCATCGTACGCATCTGGTCGTACTGGTTCAGCATCCGGTTGACTTCCTGCACCGGCACGCCCGCGCCGGCGGCAATGCGGCGCTTGCGCGTCGCCTTGATGATCTCGGGCTTCGCGCGCTCGGCGGGCGTCATCGAGCTGATGATCCCTTCCATCCGGCGGATCTGCTTTTCGGCCTGGCCCATGTCGGCGCCGGCGGCCGCCTGCTGGAACTGCGCGGGCAATTTATCCATCAGCGACGACAGGCCGCCCATGTTCTTCATCTGCGAGATCTGCGCGCGGAAATCGTTCAGGTCGAAGTCGCCGCCTTTCTTGACCTTGTCGGCGAGCTTCTGCGCGGCCTGCACGTCGACGCCGCGCTGCGCCTCCTCGACGAGCGCGAGGATGTCGCCCATGCCGAGGATCCGGTTCGCCATCCGGTCGGGATGGAAGATCTCGAGGCCGTCGAGCTTCTCGGCGACGCCGACGAACTTGATCGGCTTGCCCGTGATGTGGCGCACCGACAGCGCGGCGCCGCCGCGCGAATCGCCGTCGAGCTTGGTCAGCACGACGCCCGTGAGCGGCAGCGCGTCGTTGAACGCTTTCGCGGTATTGACGGCATCCTGGCCGAGCATCGCGTCGACGACGAACAGCGTTTCGGCCGGCTTCAGCGTGCCGTGCAGCGCCGCGATCTCCTGCATCATCGCTTCGTCGATGCCGAGACGGCCGGCCGTATCGACGATCAGCACGTCATGGTAGTGGCGCTTCGCCCAGTCGACCGCGGCGACCGCGATGTCGACCGGCTTCTGGTCCGGCGTGGACGGGAAGAAGTCGGCGCCGACCTGTTCGCTCACCGTTTTCAGCTGCATGATCGCGGCGGGACGGTACACGTCGCACGACACGGTCAGCACCTTTTTCTTGTACTTCTCGCGCAGCAGCTTCGCGAGCTTGCCGACGGTCGTGGTCTTGCCCGCGCCCTGCAGGCCGGCCATCAGGATCACCGCGGGCGGCGTGACGGCGAGGTTCAGCTCGGCGGCCTTGCCTTCGTAGTCGCCGCCGATCACGGCGGTCAGTTCCTTCTGGACCACGCCGACGAGCGCCTGGCCCGGCGACAGGCTGCTGATCACTTCCTCGCCGAGCGCCTTTTCCTTGACCTTGGCGATGAATTCGCGGACGACGGGCAGCGCGACGTCGGCTTCGAGGAGCGCAAGACGCACCTCGCGGAGCATCTCCTGCGTGTTCGCCTCGGTAAGCCGGGCCTCGCCGCGCAGCGTCTTGACGACGCGCGCCATCCGTTGAGTGAGATTGTCGAGCATGGGGAGCGATGGACAGTGGGGCCCGAAGGCGCGGCGGGCTGAACAAGGGAGCCGTCGCGGGAAGGGGGCCTAGTGTAAACTTCGAACATGGATATTGTACTGTATGCCCTCACCGCATTCCTGTACGGCGGCCTCGCCGTCGCAGGCTGGCGCGCGCACCGCCAGGGCGCCGCAGCGCCGCTCGTCGCGAGCGTGCCGGCCGTGCCGGTTCCCGCGTCCGCCGCGTCCGGCATGAGCGGGGCGGGCCGCGCGCTGCTGTTCGCCGCGCTGGTTGCGCACGGCGTGCTGCTCCACATGACGATCTTCCCGCACGACGCGATGGTGTTCGGCTTCGCGTTCGCGCTGTCCGCGATGTTCTGGCTCGGCGCCGGCATCTACTGGATCGAGAGCTTCTTCTTCCCGCTCGACAGCCTGCGCCTGCTCGTGCTGCCGCTTGCGTGCGGCGCGTCGCTGCTGCCGCTCGTGTTCGGCGGCGTGCGGGTGCTGCCTTATGCCGCAGCGCCGCTGTTCAAGCTGCACTTCCTGATCGCGAACATTGCGTACGGGCTGTTCGCGATCGCGGCGCTGCACGCGGTCCTGATGCTGATGGTCGAGCGGCGCCTGCAGTCGCTGCGCAGCGGCGGGCGCGACGGCTCGACGGGCTGGATCGCGAGCTGGCTCGAGACGCTGCCGCCGCTGCTCACGCTCGAGAAGCTGCTGTTCCGCCTGATCGGCGCGGGCTTTGTGCTGCTGACGCTGACGCTCGCGTCCGGGATCCTGTTCAGCGAGCAGGTCGACGCGCGCGCGTTGCGGCTCGACCACAAGACCGTGTTCGCGATCGTGTCGTGGCTGATGTTCGGCGCGCTGCTGGTCGCGCGCCGGACGTCGGGCTGGCGCGGGCGCGGCGCCGCGCGCTGGGTGCTCGCGTCGTTCGGCGCGCTGCTGCTCGCGTATGTCGGCAGCCGGTTCGTATTCGAGGTGCTGCTGCACCGCTCCGTGGTTTGATCGACTGACTTTCGATGCGACAGATTCTTCTCCTCATCCTGCTGTTCTTCGCGACCTCGTGGGTCGCGCGCAAGCTGCGCCAGGCACAGGCGCGCGCCGGGCGCGACGCGGGGCCGGGCGGCGCTGCGCCGGGCCACGGCGGCGGTGCGGGCGCCACGCGCGCCGGCGGTGCGCAGTCGCTCCCCGAGCCGATGGTGCGCTGTGCCGAATGCGGCGTGCACGCACCGAAGGGCGACGCGATCGTCGCGGGCGGCGAAACCTTCTGCAGCGCCGAGCACGCGCAGCGCCACGCCGCACGCGCGAGCGACCGCGACGCGCGATGAGCGGCGGGGCATCCCTTTCGATCGACGCACACGGCTGGGTGCGCGAAGCGCGCCATGCGCCGTCGCCGAACTTCGAGGCGCGGCCCGCGGGTGCGGTGCCGACGCTCGTCGTCGTCCACAACATCAGCCTGCCGCCCGGCGAGTTCGGCGGCGACGCGATCGAGGCGCTGTTCCTGAATCGCCTCGACTGCGACGCGCACCCTTATTACCAGGCCCATCTGCGCGGCGTGCGCGTGTCCGCGCACTTCCTGGTCCGCCGCGACGGCGAGCTCGTGCAGTTCGTGTCGTGCGACGAACGGGCGTGGCATGCGGGCGCGTCCGATTTCTTCGGCCGGCCGCGCTGCAACGACTTTTCGATCGGCATCGAGCTCGAGGGCGCGGACGACGTGCCGTTCGAGGCCGCGCAATATGCGACGCTCGCCGCGCTCGCGCGCACGCTCGCCGGCCGCTATCCGGTCGATGCGATCGCCGGTCACGCCGACGTCGCGCCGGGCCGCAAGACCGACCCCGGTCCGCACTTCGATTGGCAACGCTTCGCGAGCGATGCCGGCTTTTCCGCCGAATACTTTCCTTACCGGCAGCACTGATCGCGGGGTTTTTCGACCCGCAAATTTTTTTTCTCCGACCAATGCCTTGCCGCGCCTGCGCGCGAGCGATGTCAAGGCCTTTGGCGCAAATTATCCAGTTGGACGACGTCCGAATGTCCACTATACTTGGTGCCAGTTGAGCAGTTCTGCACTAGATATAGTGTGTGTCGCAGGGAAAACCCGGGCGACACGAACCGGCGGGCAACGCCGGCGGACAGAGTTCTCAGGGCGACGCGTCAGGCCGGCGGTCCGGGCGTCGCGATCAGCGCAGCGAGTGTCGACGGGGCACAGGACACATGACGAAGCACCACACCGGATCACGTGCAGCACGACGGACGAACCGGCCCCCTCGACACATCGCTCGCGTCTTACCGCTCGCGCACCGCATTGCGCAGCGATCGTTTTAATCCGCGGTTCCCCCCGCATCACCCAACACCAGGAGCTTTGCACATGCAAACCACCGACAACGCGACGTCGCAATTCGAGAGCGCGTCGAGCCGTCCTCTCGGCGGCGCCGAACAAGGCGCGCAGGCGCTCGCGCCGCAGGCCACGTTCGCCGACTACAAGGTGATCCGCCGCAACGGCAGCGTGGTGTCGTTCGAGCCGTCGAAGATCGCGATCGCGGTGACCAAGGCTTTCCTGGCCGTCAACGGTGGGCAGGGCGCGGCATCGGCACGCGTGCGCGAACTGGTCGAGCAGCTGACGCACAACGTGGTGCGCGCGCTCGTGCGCAGCCGTCCGAACGGCGGCACGTTCCATATCGAGGACATCCAGGACCAGGTCGAACTGGCGCTGATGCGCGGCGGCGAGCACAACGTCGCGCGCGCGTACGTGCTGTACCGCGAGAAGCGCCACCTCGAGCGCCAGCACGCGGGTGAGGAAGCGGCCGCGGCGGAAACGGGCGGCGGCGCCATCAACGTGATCGACAACGGCGTCACGCGCCCGCTCGACCTGAACGCGCTGCGCGCGCTGATCGTGTCGGCGTGCGACGGCCTCGGCTCTGCGGTTAACCCTGACCCGATCGTCGCGGAGACGGTGAAGAACCTGTACGACGGCGTGCCGATGAGCCAGGTCTACGACTCGGCGATCCTGGCCGCGCGCACGATGATCGAGAAGGATCCGGCATACAGCCAGGTCACGGCCCGCATCCTGCTGCACACGATCCGCCGCGAGATCCTCGGCGAGGAAGTGGTCCAGGCCGAGATGTCGACCCGCTACGCGGAGTACTTCCCGCAGTTCCTGAAGCGCGGCGTCGACGCCGGTCTGCTCGACGACAAGCTGCTGCAGTTCGACCTGAAGCGTCTCGGCGAGGCGCTCGACGCGAACCGCGACCTGCAGTTCGGCTACCTCGGCCTGCAGACACTGTACGACCGCTACTTCCTGCACGTCGACGGCTCCCGCATCGAAATGCCGCAGGCATTCTTCATGCGCGTCGCGATGGGCCTCTCGCTGAACGAGATCGACCGCGAGACGCGCGCGATCGAGTTCTACAACGTGCTGTCGAGCTTCGACTTCATGAGCTCGACGCCGACGCTGTTCAACTCGGGCACCCACCGCTCGCAGCTGTCGTCGTGCTACCTGACGACGGTCGCGGACGATCTGGACGGCATCTATGAAGCACTGAAGGAAAACGCGCTGCTGTCGAAGTTCGCCGGCGGCCTCGGCAACGACTGGACCCGCGTGCGTGCGCTCGGCTCGCATATCAAGGGCACGAACGGCAAGTCGCAGGGCGTCGTGCCGTTCCTGAAGGTCGTCAACGACACCGCGGTCGCGGTCAACCAGGGCGGCAAACGCAAGGGCGCGGTGTGCGCGTACCTGGAATCCTGGCACCTCGACATCGAGGAGTTCCTCGAGCTGCGCAAGAACACCGGCGACGATCGCCGCCGCACGCACGACATGAACACGGCGAACTGGATTCCCGACCTGTTCATGAAGCGCGTGATGGAAGGCGGTGAATGGACGCTGTTCTCGCCGTCGACCTGCCCGGACCTGCACGACAAGTTCGGCGCCGAGTTCGAGGCGGCCTACACGGCGTACGAGGACAAGGTTGCCCGCGGCGAGATCAAGCTGTTCAAGAAGATCCCGGCGCAGCAGCTGTGGCGCAAGATGCTCGGCATGCTGTTCGAGACCGGCCACCCGTGGATCACGTTCAAGGATCCGTGCAACATCCGTTCGCCGCAGCAGCACGTCGGCGTCGTCCACTCGTCGAACCTGTGCACGGAAATCACGCTGAACACCAGCGACACCGAAATCGCGGTCTGCAACCTGGGCTCGGTGAACCTGCTCGCGCACCTGGTGAAGCAGGCGGACGGCAGCTACGCGCTCGACCACGACAAGCTGAAGCGCACGATCAGCGTCGCGATGCGCATGCTCGACAACGTGATCGACATCAACTACTACGCGGTGCCGAAGGCGCGTAACTCGAACCTGAAGCACCGCCCGGTCGGCCTGGGCATCATGGGCTTCCAGGACTGCCTGCACCTGCTGCGCACGCCGTACGCGTCGCAAGCGGCGGTCGAGTTCGCCGACCGTTCGATGGAAGCGGTCTGCTACTACGCGTACTACGCGTCGACCGAGCTGGCCGAGGAGCGCGGCCGCTACTCGAGCTACCGCGGCTCGCTGTGGGATCGCGGCATCCTCCCGCAGGACACGCTGAAGCTGCTGACGGAAGCGCGCGGCGGCTACGTCGAGGTCGACACGTCGGAGTCGCTCGACTGGACGACGCTGCGTTCGCGGATCGCCGCGCACGGCATGCGCAACTCGAACTGCGTCGCGATCGCGCCGACGGCGACGATCTCGAACATCATCGGCGTGTCGGCGTGCATCGAGCCGACCTTCCAGAACCTGTACGTGAAGTCGAACCTGTCGGGCGAATTCACGGTGGTCAACGAGTTCCTGGTGCGCGACCTGAAGGAGCGCGGCCTGTGGGACGAAGTGATGGTCGCCGACCTGAAGTACTTCGACGGCATGCTGTCGCGCATCGACCGCATCCCGGCCGACCTGCGCGCGATCTACGCGACCGCGTTCGAAGTCGACCCGACGTGGCTGGTCGAGGCGGCATCGCGCCGTCAGAAGTGGATCGACCAGGCGCAGTCGCTGAACATCTACATGGGCGGCGCGTCGGGCAAGAAGCTCGACGAGGTCTACAAGCTCGCGTGGCTGCGCGGCCTGAAGACGACGTACTACCTGCGCACGATGGCGGCGACGCACGTCGAGAAGTCGACGGTCGCGCACGGCGCGCTGAACGCGGTGCCGTCGAGCGGCGGCGTGAGCGGCGGTGGCGCGCAGGGCGCAGCCGGCGGCTTCGGCGCGGCGGGCGGCGAAGCGTCGTCGTCGGGCGCGGTGAACGCGGCGCCGGTCGAGGCGGAAGGCCCGGTGTGCATGATGCGTCCGGGCGACCCGGGCTTCGACGAGTGCGAAGCGTGCCAGTAACGCAACGCGCCTGACTCGGCGAGGCTCCGGGCGGCGCGCACTGCAACCGATAAAGGTTGAAGTGCGCGCCGCTCTCAACTAAAAAAATGATAAGGAATCTGTAACGCGCCACGCGCGTTGCAGGCAGTGACAAGCGATCGAAACAACCCCGACGGCGTCGTGTTTCGATCAGCGTTCGATGCGTCGAGCGCACCTCGCGATACACGCGCGTCACACGTCACGCGCGGCACGAACGACGATGCGTTGCTCAAAGTGTTGTATCGAGGTCGCAACGCGAATCGAAAAAGGGATTTTTCGTGAGCGAACCCTTTTATCGCTCAGGAAAAGATGGTACAAACCGTTCTAAATTGATGGTGAGAATTTATGCTCAACTGGGATGACGAGAAGACTGCCGTAACTCCCGCGAGCGGAGCGCAGCAAAACGCGATGCGCACCCCCGCAGGAACGGCTGTCGGAATGCAGGCCGCAGCGCCTGCCGCCCAACAGGCTCGTGACATTTTCGAAGGCGATCTCGCGGTGCCGCCGCAAGCATCGGCTGTTCCCGCTGCGGCTTCGGAAGCTCGGGTCAATGTCGCCGACAAGCGCATCATCAACGGCCAGACTGACGTCAATCAGCTGGTGCCGTTCAAGTACAAGTGGGCGTGGGAAAAGTATCTGGCGGGTTGTGCGAACCACTGGATGCCGCAGGAAATCAACATGTCCCGCGACATCGCGCTGTGGAAGGATCCGAACGGCCTGACCGAAGACGAGCGCCGCATCGTCAAGCGTAACCTCGGCTTCTTCGTGACGGCCGACTCGCTGGCGGCGAACAACATCGTGCTCGGCACGTACCGCCACATCACGGCGCCCGAGTGCCGGCAGTTCCTGCTGCGCCAGGCGTTCGAAGAGGCGATCCACACGCACGCGTACCAATATATTGTCGAATCGCTCGGTCTCGACGAAGGCGAGATCTTCAACGCGTACCACGAGGTCGCGTCGATTCGCGCGAAAGACGAATTCCTGATCCCGTTCATCCACACGCTGACGGACCCGGCCTTCAAGACCGGCACGCTCGAGGCGGATCAGAAGCTGCTGAAGTCGCTGATCGTGTTCGCCTGCATCATGGAAGGCCTGTTCTTCTATGTCGGGTTCACGCAGATTCTCGCGCTCGGCCGCCAGAACAAGATGACGGGTGCTGCAGAGCAATATCAGTACATCCTGCGCGACGAGTCGATGCACTGCAATTTCGGCATCGACCTGATCAACCAGATCAAGCTCGAGAACCCGCATCTCTGGACCGCGGAATTCCGCGCGGAGATCCGCGAGCTGTTCAAGCAGGCTGTCGATCTCGAATACCGCTACGCCGAGGACACGATGCCGCGCGGCGTGCTGGGTTTGAACGCGTCGATGTTCAAGAGCTATCTGCGCTTCATCTGCAACCGCCGTTGCCAGCAGATCGGCCTCGACCCGCTGTACCCGAACGAGGAAAACCCGTTCCCGTGGATGAGCGAGATGATCGACCTGAAGAAGGAACGCAACTTCTTCGAGACGCGAGTGATCGAGTATCAGACGGGTGGCGCGCTGTCCTGGGAATAACCCGCAGCAGCGACTCACGTCATGACGATGTAAGGCCGGCGCCACGCGGCGCCGGCACAAGGTTTAGGAGCAAGAACGCCTGATGCAAAGCACGCCCGGTGCCTTAGCGGCCCAACGATACGACAGGCACTTTGCGAACCCTTCAGTGGGATGGGCAAACTTCCCTCCGGAAAAAGCGGACAGCCGTGTGGCGATCCGCTTGATCAAGCGATCTGGGGTGGCGGCGCGTGGCGCGTCGGCCGCCGACTTGATTTGGCGCGCGAGGCCCGATGGCCACGCGCGCCATACCGTATTCATTAGCGTAAGCGCGTGGTATCCGCGTACGCCGATGAATAGCCCGCTTCGAAGCGCACGTCCTGAACAGCGTCCGCGGGAAGCGGGTTTTGACGAAGGGTGTAGTTTGAACTGACTCTCATCTGAACCTGAAGGAGAACAACATGGCACTCGCCAAGAAGAAACCGGCTGCGAAGAAGGCAGCTGCGAAGAAGACCGTTGCCAAGAAGGCTGCTGCGCCGGCGAAGAAGGCCGCTGCAGTGAAGAAGGTTGCTGCCAAGAAGGTCGCGGTGAAGAAGGTTGCTGCAAAGAAGGCAGCACCGGCGAAGAAGGCAGCGGCCAAGAAAGTCGCAGTGAAGAAGGTTGCCGCGAAGAAGGTTGCTGCGAAGAAAGTCGCAGTGAAGAAGGTTGCTGCGAAGAAGGCGGCACCGGCGAAGAAGGCCGCAGCGAAGAAAGTCGCCGCGAAGAAGGTTGCAGTGAAGAAGGTTGCAGTGAAGAAGGTCGCGGCCAAGAAGGCTGCACCGGCGAAGAAGGCTGCTGCGAAGAAGGCCGCACCGGCGAAGAAGGCTGCTGCGAAGAAGGCTGCGCCTGCCAAGAAGGCTGCTGCGAAGAAGGCCGCACCCGCGAAGAAGGCTGCTGCGCCCAAGGCGGCTGCGCCCGCGAAGACCGCTGCTGCTGCGCCGAAGAAGGCCGCTGCGCCGAAGAAGGCTGCTGCACCGAAGAAGGCAGTCGTGAAGAAGGCCGCACCGGCGACGACCGCGTCGACGGCATCGGTTGCGCCGGCATCGGGCGTGAAGACCGCGCTCAACCCGGCAGCAGCATGGCCGTTCCCGACCGGCAGCCGTCCGTAATCGCGGACCGCACCCACTACCCGGACACTCATGCGGTGTCCGCGGGTTGAGTAGCGCTACTCAATCGACCCCGCCATCTGGCTCAGGTGGCGGGTTTTTTTTCGTCCGCGCGTGCCGCGCTACGGCGTCCGGGCGAAAAAAAACGCATGCGCAACTTCGCGCATGCGTTCGACCGCGGCTTGCGCCGCGTGCTGAGGATACCGGTCAGTGCGTGACGCGGGTGACGCCGCCGCTCGACAGCAGCCGCACGCGCTCGCCGGCGCGGAATGCTTCGCCGCTCGCCGCTTGCGTGATCGAGCGCAGGTCGCCGTTGTCGAGGCGCACGGTGATCTCGACACCATTCGCCGTGCTGAGGTTTTCGCCGATCGCATTGCCCGCGACCGCGCCGGCGAGGCCGCCCGCGATGGCGGTCAGGATCGAGCCCTTGCCGCCGCCGATCGCGCTGCCGGCAACCGCGCCGAGTGCGCCGCCGCCGAGTGTGCCAACCGCGCTGCCGGCGCCTTCGGACTGGATGCGCACCGCGCGAACGCTCTCGACCGTACCCATCCGCACGGTCTGCTCGCGTTGCGCCTGGCCGACGCTATAGACGTCGGCCGAACCCGGCGGCGTGAAGCAGCCTGCCAGCGTCAGCGTGGCGGTCAGCATGGCCCCGAGCGTGAGGGTTTTCTTCATCAACATTTCTGCTCTCCCACAGTGTTCATTTGAGGCTGTAGCCAAAGGCAGCCTCGAAGCGTGCGTCGATCTCGGCGCGAGTCAGCGAGTAGGATTGCGGCCCCTGGTGGGCGATCTTGATCGAACCCATCAGGCTGGCCAGGCGCCCCGTGGTCGCCCAGTCGAGGCCCTTTTCGATCCCGTACAGCAGACCGCCGCGAAAAGCATCGCCACAGCCCGTCGGATCGGCGATCCGCTCGGCCGGCACGACGGGAATCTGCTCCACGCCCTGCTTGTGGCGGATTGTCGCGCCATGCTCGCCACGCGTGATGACGAGCGCGTCGACCCGGCTGGCGATTTCGTCTTCGGACCATCCCGTCTTGTCGCTCACCAGCTTGGCCTCGTAGTCGTTGACCGCAACGTAGGTCGCAAGTTCAATGCTGCGGCGCAGCGTCGCGCCGTCGAACAGCGGCAGGCCCTGGCCCGGATCGAACACGAACGGCACGCCGGCCTTCGCGAGTTCCTCCGTATGCTGCACCATCCCGTCGAAGCCGTCCGGGCCGACGATGGCGAGCGTGATGTCCGGTGCGTCGCCCGCGTGGTTCAGGTGCGACTGCATCATCGCGCCCGGGTGAAACGCCGCGATCTGGTTGTTGTCGAGATCGGTCGTGATCATCGCGTGCGCCGAGTGCATCTCGGGCAGCACGCGAACGTGGTCGCGGCGCAGGCCGAGCCGGTCGAGGCGCTCGAGATACGGTTGTGCGTCGAGCGCGCCGAGCGTGCCCATCATCCGTGCGTCGCCGCCGAGCAGATGCAGCGCATAGGCGATGTTGCCCGCGCAGCCGCCGAATTCGCGACGCATCGTCGGCACGAGGAAGCTCAGGTTGATGAGGTGCACCTGGTCGGGCAGGATGTGCTCGCGGAACCGCCCTTCGAAGGTCATGATGGAGTCGTAGGCGATCGAGCCGCAAATCAGCGTAGCCAAGGTGTGCGTTCCTGTAGAAATGAGGGACCCTGCGTGACAGCGCCGCGCGAAAAAGGCGCGGCGCGACAAGGGAAAGCGGGAAAAAGGCTTACTTCAGCGCAGCGAGCGCGGCGTCGTAGTTCGGCTCGTCCTTGATCTCGCCCACGAGCTGCGCGTGCAGCACCTTGTCCTGCGCGTCGAGCACGACGACGGCGCGTGCGGTCAGGCCGTTCAGCGGGCCGCTCGTCACGTCGACGCCGTACGCGTTCGCGAACGCGCGGCCGGTGCGGAACGTCGATGCGGTCAGCACGTTCGCGAGGCCTTCGGTCGTGCAGAAGCGGGTCGCCGCGAACGGCAGGTCGGCCGACACGACGATCACGACGGTGTTGTCGAGCGACGACGCGGCTTCGTTGAACTTGCGGGTCGACGTCGCGCAGGTCGGGGTATCGAGGCTCGGCACGATGTTCAGCACCTTGCGCTTGCCGGCGAAGCTGGCAAGCGTCAGGTCGGCGAGATCCTTGCCGACCAGCGAGAAGTCGGGGGCCTGCGAACCGACGGCCGGGAACGTGCCGGCGATTTCGATCGGGTTGCCACCCAGCGTAACTTTGCTCATGTTCGTGCTCCGAAATAGCGCGTCGCCAGGACGCGCGGGGTTGAGACGGGCGCGCATCTGCGCGCCGCGGGGCGTCACGGATAGAAGATCTGGACGCGGAAATTCGAGGCGGGCGTACCGTTCGTCTCGACGCGGACGACCATCGTCTGCGTTGCGCCGGCCGGCAGCCCCGCGTCGATTCGCGTGCCGGGCCGGACGTAATCGCGCGGCGCGAGCACGCGGCGGACGGTAACGTGGTTGGTGTCGTCGAGCAGCGTCAGCTCGAGCGACGGATACGCGAGTGCGACGCGGTAGCGGTTCGTCAGCGGCGCCTTCAGCTCGAGCACGCGCGGGCCGTCGAGCTGGTGCAGGTCGGTCGCTTCGAGCCGCAGCCCGTCGATCGCGCGCGGCGGCGCGACGGTGCAGCCGAGCGGCGCGCAGATGCGCTGGAACCAGCCTTGCGTGATCGGCCAGTAGATCATCACCGTCTCGCGCTGCCACCACGCGAGCTGGCCGGCCAGCAGTACGCCGAGCACGGCGGCCACCAGGCCGCCGAAGAAGCCGCCGAGCAGGCCGCGTCGTTGCGGCGCGCGGGCTTCGCGCGTGACGGCAAATGGGGGACGGTCGTCGTCCGCGGGGAGGGCCGAGAACTGTTCGTTTGGTGTGCCGGCGGCGAAGCCCGGTTCGCGAGCGGTGCGGGCGCCGGTGTCGGCGGTATCGTCTGGAGCGGGTTGCGGGTCGGCTACGAAGCGGGGCTCGTGCGTGTCGCGTGCCGCGGCAAACGGCGCGTGTTCGTGGGCGCTGTCGAGCGGCGCGTCGGCGGCGAGGCGCGGCTCGTGCTTGTCATGCGCGGGGGGCAGGGCAGTCGACGCCGGCGGTGCGAGTTCGTCGGCGCGTTGCGCCGGAGCAGCCGGCCGGGCGGCGGCGGACGCCGCTGCCGCTGCCGGGAAAGCGGGGGACGATTGCGGTGTGCCGGTCAGGCGGACCGCGCCTGGTTTGGCGTCGGGCGAGTTTCCGTCGGGCAGCGTGACGGGCACGAGGGGCTCGGCGCTGATATTGCTGCCGCTATGCTGCAGCGACGGATCGACGTTGCCGTCGAGCCACGGTGCCCACATGTCCCAGTGGTCCGGACGGAAGTCCGCGTGCGCGGGGTGCGCGCTGCTCGCGCTGTCGACGAACAGCCGGGGCAGGGCTGCCTCGTGCGCGGTGGCGGCGACGTGGGCTTCGGCGGTCGGCGCTTCGGCAGCGGTTGCCGCGAAGGCCGACGCTTCGGCACTGCGCGCGGCGTCAGGCGTGACTTTGGCGGCAGGGGCTTCGGCAACGCGAGCGTCAGCGAACGCTTCGTCGGCCGAACCTTTCGGTGCATGCATGTCGGCAGCGGTCGCGTGGCCGGAAGGCGCTTCGGCAACATGCGCTTCGACAGCGGGGGCCTCGGTTGCGTGCGAGTCGGCGGCAGCGGTATCGGGCGCATGTGCGCCGGTTATAGGCGCTTCGTCTGCAGACGCTTCGGCCACATGCGCTTCGGTGGCAGCGGCTTCGGAAGCATGTGCGCCGGCAACAGGCACTTCGACTGCGGGTGCTTCGGCCAGATGCGCTTCGGCAGCAGCGGCTTCGGAAGCGGGTGCGCCGGCAACAGGCGCTTCGACTGCAGACGCTTCGGCCACGTGCGCTTCGGCGACAGCGGCTTCGGAAGCCGGTGCGCCGGCGCCAGGCACTTCGACTGCAGATGCTTCGGCCACATGCGCTTTGGCAGCAGCGGCTTCGGAAGCCGGTGCGCCTGCTACAGGCACGTCGACCGCAGGCGCTTCGGCTGCGTGCGTATCGGCGGCAGCGGCTTCAGGAATATGCGTGTCGGCAACGGGCGCTTCGACAGCGGGCGCTTCCGCCATGTTGACGTCGGCAGCGGGTGCATCGGGAACAAGCGTGTCGGCAGCGCGCTTTTCGACGGCAGGCGCCTCGTCACCATGCGCCTCTGCAGCAGGCGCTTGCGCGACGGTCGCTTCGGCAACAGCCGAGGCAACCGCCGGCACGTCTACGACACCCTTGCCAGCCGCGCTTCCCGATGCGGCACCGCTTTCTCCCGCAAGCGCCGATTCACGCTGCGGCGCATGCTCGCGGACCAGCGAGTCCGCCGCATCGAACACGTGCCGGCAATGCCCGCAACGCACCAGCCCGCCATGCAGCGCGAGCTGTTCCTGCTGCAGGCGGAAGACGGTATTGCAATGAGGGCAGCGCGTCGCGAGAAGCATGTCGAGCCGGGCGGCCTGCTGGCCAGAGTGAAGGACAGCGCTATTCTAATGGCTTTCGCGGCGGGTTCCGGCGAGGCATACCCAACCTTCGTGTTCGCGCCAGACCGAGATGTCGACGTAGCGCACGTAGACGGCCGCGACTTCGTCCGCCTGGCGCGCGAGCACGCCCGACAGCGCGATGCGCCCGCCCGGTTTCACCTTCGACGCGAGCATCGACGCCATCAGCTTCAGCGGATTCGACAGGATGTTGGCGACGACGATGTCGAATTCGCCTGCCGGGCACTCGTCCGGCAGCCCGTACGTGACGTCCGCGTGGTTGCGTTCGCTGTTCAGGCGCGCCGATTCGACCGCCTGCGGATCGATGTCGATGCCGATCACGGGGTTCGCCCCGCATTTGCGCGCCAGGATCGCGAGGATCCCGGAGCCGCAGCCGTAGTCGAGCACCGACTGGCCGGGCTGCACCGATTGCTCGAGCCACTCCATGCAGAGCCGCGTCGTCGGATGGCTGCCGGTGCCGAACGCGAGGCCCGGGTCGAGTTCGAGCACGAGCGCGTCGGGATCCGGCGCATCGTGCCAGGACGGCACGACCCAGATCCGCTCGCCGATCGGAATCGGATCGAACTGCGATTGCGTGAGGCGCACCCAGTCCTGTTCCTCGACTTCGCGCACCTCGAAGCGCGGCGCTTCGCCGAGCCCGATCTCGTTCGCGGCCGCCGCGAGCAGCACGGCGGGATCGTGATCGGGCGGCAGCAGCGCGATCACGCGCGAGTGCTGCCATGCGGTGCGATCGGGCACGAGGCCCGGTTCGCCGAAGAGCGGCTGCTCGTCGGGCGTGTCCGCATCGGCATCCTCGACGGACACCGACAGCGCGCCCAGCTCGAGCAGCGCGTCGGACAGCGCCTCCGCGTGCTCCCGGGCCAGTTCGACGACGAGTTCGCGATAGCTCATGCGATTACGCTTCTTCCGGTGCGACCTGCTGCTTCTGCGCGAGCCGGTTTTCGAGGTAGTGGATGCTGGTGCCGCCTTCGACGAACTTCGAGTCGATCATCAGCTCGCGGTGCAGCGGGATGTTGGTCTGGATGCCTTCGACGACCATCTCCGACAGCGCGATGCGCATCCGGCTGATTGCCTGCTCGCGGGTCGCGCCGTAGGTGATCAGCTTGCCGATCATCGAATCATAGTTCGGCGGCACGAAATAGCCATTGTACGCATGCGAGTCGACGCGCACGCCCGGGCCGCCCGGCGTATGCCACGACGTGATCCGGCCCGGCGACGGCGTGAATTTGAACGGATCTTCGGCGTTGATCCGGCATTCGATCGCATGTCCGCGGAACTGGATGTCGCGCTGGCGCAGCGTGAGCTTCTCGCCGGCCGCGATGCGGATCTGCTCCTGCACGATGTCGACGCCCGTGATCAGCTCCGACACGGGGTGCTCGACCTGCACGCGCGTGTTCATCTCGATGAAGTAGAACTCGCCGTTTTCGTACAGGAATTCGAACGTGCCCGCACCGAGGTAGCCCATCTTCTTGCAGGCATCCGCGCAGCGGTCGCCGATCCGGTCGATCAGGCGGCGCGGAATGCCGGGCGCCGGCGCTTCCTCGATCACCTTCTGGTGGCGGCGCTGCATCGAGCAATCGCGCTCGCCGAGCCACAGCGCATTCTTGTGCGCGTCGGACAGCACCTGGATCTCGATGTGGCGCGGGTTCTCGAGGAACTTCTCCATGTACACCTGCGGGTTGCCGAACGCACGGCCGGCTTCCTCGCGGGTCATGTTGACCGCGTTGACGAGCGCGGCCTCGGTGTGCACGACGCGCATCCCGCGGCCGCCGCCGCCGCCCGCGGCCTTGATGATGACCGGATAGCCGATCGAGCGCGCAATCTTCACGATCTCCTTCGGATCGTCCGGCAACGCGCCTTCCGAACCCGGCACGCACGGCACGCCGGTCTTGATCATCGTCTGCTTCGCGGTGACCTTGTCGCCCATCAGGCGGATCGTCTCCGGGCGCGGGCCGATGAACGTGAAGCCCGATTGCTCGACGCGTTCGGCGAAATCGGCGTTCTCCGACAGGAAGCCGTAGCCGGGGTGGATCGCCTCGGCATCGGTGACTTCCGCGGCGCTGATCAGCGCCGGCATGTTCAGGTAGCTCAGGTTCGACGGGGCCGGGCCGATGCAGACGGCTTCGTCCGCGAGGCGCACGTACTTGGCTTCCTTGTCGGCTTCCGAGTAGACGACCACCGTCTTGACGCCGAGCTCGCGGCACGCGCGCTGAATGCGCAGCGCGATTTCACCGCGGTTGGCAATGAGGATTTTTTCAAACATAGCGAGTATTCGTCTCTTCGAGGGGCGCACGAATGGCGCCTGGAGAGCATCGGCGGCGCGCGGCGCTGCGGCCGCGCGGCGGACTTTAGCCGATCACGAAAAGCGGCTGGCCGTATTCGACGGCCTGGCCGTTCTCGACGAGGATTTCCTTGATCACGCCGGCCTTGTCGGACTCGATCTCGTTGAGGAGCTTCATCGCTTCGATGATGCAGAGCGTCTGGCCTTCCTTGACCGTGTCGCCGACCTGCGCGAACGGGTCGGCACCCGGCGACGGCGCGCGGTAGAACGTGCCGACCATCGGCGACGTCACGACGTGGCCCTGCGGCGCGGCTGCTGCGGGAGCCGCTGCGGCGCCCGGCGCGGCAGCGGCCGCGCCCTCGGTCGGCAGCGCCACCGTCTGCGCGGGCATGCTGATCTGCGGGGCGTACCCGCCCGTCGGCTGCACATAGACCGGCGGCGCGTTCTTGACGATACGCACCTTGCCTTCGCCTTCCGTCACTTCCAGCTCGGAGATGCCGGATTCGGAGACGAGGTCGATCAGAGTTTTCAGCTTACGAAGATCCATCGGGAATTCCCCTTTCAATACGTGAAAGCGCCGGTTCGGACCGGCGCTCAATCTAGATCGCGAAAATCAGCCGCGCGACGCGCCTTGCAGTTTGTCGAGCGCGTATTCGAGCGCGTACAGATAACCTTTCCAGCCGAGCCCGCAGATGACGCCTTCGGCCTGGTCGGAAAAGTAGGAGTGGTGCCTGAACGCTTCGCGGCGGTGCACGTTCGACAGGTGAACCTCGACGAACGGAATGCCGACGCCGGCGAGCGCGTCCCGGATCGCGACGCTCGTGTGCGTGTACGCGGCCGGATTGATCAGGATGAAATCGGTCTGTTCATCCCGCGCAGCCTGGATGCGGTCGACGAGCGCGCCTTCGTGGTTGCTCTGGAACGACGTCAGCTCGACACCCGCTTCCTGTGCCCGCGCGGCGAGCGCCTGATCGATCTGTGCGAGCGTCACGCGGCCGTACACCTCCGGTTCCCGGGTGCCGAGAAGGTTCAGGTTGGGGCCGTGCAGCACCAGCAATCGTGTCATGGTCGCTTCTATTTCTGCGGAATTGCGCGAACTTTAGCGCTATTTAGAGAAATTTGTCTAGTTTCGCCGAATGGCCGGGCGCGCGGCATCCGTAAGAATTACCGGCGTGCTTGCAAAGTATCGGCGAATTCACGCGAAGTTGCCGCGATCGCGATCCAAATCGCCGGCAACGTGCAACACGTTCTTCAGCGCGCTCAAAGGGCGTCGAGCGTCTTTTTCAGCTCCGCCGGCTGGATTTGGCCGAGCTTCGTTTCGCGGATTTTGCCATGTTCGTCGATCACGACGGTAAAAGGCAGCGCGCCGGCCGTATTTCCAAAATTGCGGGCCAGATCGGCGCCCGCATAACCGCTGACGAACACCGGGTAGTCGACCTTCACCTTTTGCAGGAAGTTCTTCACGTTCTGGCCCGAATCGACGCCGATCCCGACGAAGCGGATGCCTTTCTGCTTGTATTCGTGCGACAGCGCGACGAGCTCCGGCATCTCCTCGACGCACGGGCCGCACCACGACGCCCAGAAATTGACGACGACCTTCTGGCCCTTGAATGCGCTCAGCGTCGCCGGCTTGCCGTCGGCGTCGGTCAGCGCGGCGGCCCATAGCTGGTCGACCGGGTTGCCGGCGGCGGGCGCGGCTTCGGCGACGTTCTCGACCGGGCCGCCCCGGAACCAGTGGCCGGCGGCGAGGCCGCCCGCGACGGCGGCGGCCGCCACGACGGCGAGCGCCAGCATGCGTTTCGTGTTCATCATCGGATCAAGTGGATTCGGAAGGGGAGTCGCCCGCCGCGAGCAACGCGCGCAGCGCGGCCGCATCGGCGCGCGGCAGCCGGCCGCGCGCGTCGGCCTTCACCGCGCCGCGCAGGTCGTCGCTCGCGTACAGCGAGACGTGGATGCCGACCGGCTCCGCGTCGCGCAGGCCGCGCCAGAGGAAGCTCAGCGTCTCGATGTCGCCGCGGCCCGCGAAGTGTCGGGTTTCGGACACGTCGTACTGGATGTTCTGGTTCAGCAGGTGGATCGCGACGTCCTTCGCATTGTCGGTAAAGATCTGCAGGTGGATGTCCGAATGCGCGTTTGCGGTGCCGTTCAGCACCGCGCCCGTCACGTACGGATTGAAATCGGCGAGCCGGCGCATCCAGTCGAGCGCCACCTCGCGCAGGCGGCGCAGCTCGTCCGGTTGCGTGTCGCTCTGGAACAGCGCCAGGTACTCGCGCAGTTCCTCTTCGATCTGGTCGTTATCCGGCAGCCATTCGCCGGCAACGCGCACATCGCCGAGCAGCTGGCGCGCGGCCTTGCGCTTCGCGCCGGCGTAGTCCAGGCCATCCTCCGCGATGAGGCGCGCGGCGGCCTGGGCAATTTCCTCGCGGACGCGCCGCGGGTCGACTAAGGGTTTGCGAGACATGATGCGGCAATCATACTCGATCGCCGCCGCGCCCGATCGGCGGTGCGGCCGCTTGCCGCCCGGGCCGCCGGCGCGGCCCGCTTCGGTCGCGCGGGCCGCCGGGCCCGGCATGCCGTCAGTTACAATGGCGTCCTTTGTGTCGCGGTGACGAGCGCCGGCCGCGCGGCCTGTCCGGCGCACTGCAGACCCATCCTTTCCGAATCGACGGCGCCCGGCGGCGCGAAAGCATTCACCTATGCACATCCACATTCTTGGCATCTGCGGCACCTTCATGGGCGGTCTGGCCGTTCTCGCGCGCGCGGCGGGGCACACGGTCACCGGCTGCGACGCGGGCGTCTATCCGCCGATGAGCACGCAGCTCGAGGCGCAGGGCATCCGGCTGATCGAAGGCTACGGCGCAGAGCAGATCGACCTGAAGCCGGACCTGTTCGTGATCGGCAACGTCGTGACGCGCGGCAACCCGCTGATGGAGGCGATCCTCGATCGCGGCCTGCCGTACACGTCGGGTCCGCAGTGGCTCGGCGAGCACGTGCTGGCAGGCAAGTGGGTGCTCGCGGTCGCGGGCACGCACGGCAAGACGACCACGTCGTCGATGCTCGCATGGCTGCTCGAGGACGCCGGCCTGAACCCGGGCTTCCTGATCGGCGGCGTGCCGCTGAACTTCGGCGTGTCCGCGCGGCTCACCGATTCGAGCTTTTTCGTGATCGAGGCGGACGAATACGACACCGCGTTCTTCGACAAGCGTTCGAAGTTCGTCCACTACCGGCCGCGCACCGCGGTGCTGAACAATCTCGAATTCGATCACGCCGACATCTTCCCGGATCTCGCCGCGATCGAGACGCAATTCCACCATCTCGTGCGCACCGTGCCGGGCGTCGGGCGGCTCGTCAGCAACGGCCGCGAAGACGCGCTCGAGCGCGTGCTCGCGCGCGGCTGCTGGAGCGAGGTCGAGCGCTTCGGCGTCGACGGCGGCTGGCAGGCGCTGCCTGCCGAGGACGGCGTGCCGGCCGACGAGCGTTTCGCGGTGTACTGGCGCGGCGAGCGCTTCGGCGAAGTTGCGTGGCAGGTGCAGGGCGAGCACAACCGGATGAACGCGCTCGCGGCGATCGCCGCCGCGCGCCACGTCGGCGTGCCGCCGGCCCAGGCCGCCGCGTCGCTCGCGTCGTTCCGCAACGTGAAGCGCCGCATGGAAGTGCGCGGCAGCGTGAACGGCGTGACTGTATACGACGACTTCGCGCATCACCCGACCGCGATCGATACTACGATCGCCGGCCTTCGCGCGCGTATCGGCCGGCAAAACACCCGCATCCTCGCCGTGCTCGAGCCGCGTTCGAACACGATGAAGCTCGGCGTGATGAAGTCGCAGCTGCCGGCGAGCCTCGCCGATGCCGACCTCGTGTTCGGCTACGGCGCGCCGGCCGGCCGCGACGCGCTCGGCTGGAACCTCGGCGAGGCGCTCGCGCCGCTCGGCGACAAGGCGCACGCGTTCGACGATCTCCATCTGCTGGTGAAGGCGGTCACGGCGGCCGCGCGGCCGGGCGACCATGTGCTCGTGATGAGCAACGGCGGTTTCGGCGGCGTGCACCAGAAGCTGCTCGACGCGCTCGGCGGGAGCCACGCGTGATCCTTTACCTGCACGGTTTCCGCTCGTCGCCGCAGTCGGCGAAGTCGCAGCTGCTCGCCGCGCGCATGGCCGAACTGGGCCGCGCCGGCGAATGGCGCTGCCCGTCGCTGTCGATGTCGCCGCTCGCGGCGATCGCGGCGGCCGAAGCCGAAGTGGCGGGCGCGCGCGACGTGACCGTGATCGGCAGCTCGCTCGGCGGCTATTACGCGACGTGGCTCGCCGAGCGGCACGGCTGGAAGGCGGTGGTGCTGAATCCGGCCACCGAGCCGCAGCGCGACCTCGAGCAGTATCTCGGCGAGCAGCCGCTGTGGCACGGCGGCGGCACGATCGTCGTCGAGCGGCATCACCTGCACGAGCTCGACGCGCTGCGCGTGCCGGCGATCACGCGCCCCGAGCGCTACTATCTGTTCGCGGCGACCGGTGACGAAGTGCTCGATTATCGCGAGATGCTCGCCCATTACCCCGGTGCGAAAACCCGCGTGATCGAAGGCAGCGATCACGGGATCAGCGAATTTGCCGACTATATCGACGACGTTCTCGCATTTTGCGACGCCAAGGCGACATAAACCGGCCGCAGGCCATCGAACCCCCATCATCACGCGGCGCCGCCGGCCGACGGCGGCGCCCGGCAGTCTGAACGAGAGTACTGAGTGAACGTTTTCTTCGAGGAATCGGGCAGTTTCAAGGCGGGCAGCGTGCTGTCGCGCCAGGGCGACGCGTTTCAGGTCGAGTTGCCCGGCGGGCGGCGCGCCAAGGTGCGCGCGAAGGACGTGCTGATCGAATTCGAGAAGCCGGCCGCGAGCGAACTGATGCAGGAGGCCGACGCGGCCGCGCAGCAGATCGACCTGGATTTCCTGTGGGAATGCGCGCCGGCGGAGGAATTCGCGTATACGGCGCTCGCCGACGAATACTTCGGCACGACCTACGGCCCGGTCGAGCGCGCGGCGCTCGTGCTGCGCCTGCATGGCTCGCCCGTGTATTTCCGCCGCAAGGGGCGCGGCCAGTATCAGCGCGCGCCGGAAGAGCAGCTGAAGATGGCGCTCGCGTCGCTCGAGCGCAAGCGCCAGCAGGCGCTCGTGCAGGCGCAGTACGAAGAGGAGCTGAAGGCCGGCAAGCTGCCGGAAGCGTTCGACGGCAAGGTGCTCGCGCTGCTCACGCGCCCGGACAAGAACGCGATCGAATACAAGGCGCTCGAGGCGGCGGCCGGCGCGCGCGGCGTGTCGCCGGCGCGGCTGATGCTCGACTGCGGCGGCATCGCGTCCGCGCGCGCGCTGCACGAGGCGCGCTTCCTCGCCGAATTCTTCCCGCACGGCACCGGCTTTCCGCCGGTCAGCGTCGGTGCGCTGCCGGACGACCTGCCGCGCGCGGACGTCTCGGCGTTCTCGATCGACGACGTCACGACGACCGAAATCGACGACGCGTTCTCGGTCGAGCACCTGAGCGACGGCCGCGTGCGGATCGGCGTGCACATCGCGGCGCCGGCGCTGGGCATCGCGCGCGGCGACGCGGTCGACGCGATCGCGCGCACGCGCCTGTCGACCGTGTACATGCCCGGCGACAAGATCACGATGCTGCCGGACGACGTCGTCGACGTGTTCACGCTGAAGGAGGGCGACTATCGCCCGGCGCTGTCGCTGTACATCATCGTGAACCGCGAAACTCAGGAGATCGTCGCGAACGAGACGCGCGCCGAACTCGTGTTCGTGAAGAACAACCTGCGCCACAACACGCTCGACGAGCTCGTCACCGAGGAGACGCTCGCCGACGGCAGCGGCGACTATCCGCACAAGGACGACATCGCGGTGCTGTGGCCGCTCGCGCAGGCGCTGTTCGAGAAGCGCCAGCTGGCGCGCGCGGGCTACGGCCTGAAGCGCGAAGTGCAGCGCAACACCGACTACAACTTCTACGTCGACGGCGAACGCGTGACGATCACGCCGCGCCGGCGCGGCTCGCCGCTCGACCTGATCGTGTCGGAGCTCGCGATCCTCGCGAACTCGACATGGGGCGCGTTCCTGCACGACCACACGGTGCCGGGCATCTATCGCTCGCAGCGCGGCTTCGGCGCGCCGGGCCCGAAGCGCACGCGGATGCAGACGACGGCCGCGCCGCACGAAGGCCTCGGCGTGCCGCAGTACGCGTGGAGCACGTCGCCGCTGCGCCGCTACGTCGACCTCGTCAACCAGTGGCAGCTGCTCGCATGCGTGCAGCACGGCGTCACCGCGAAGCTCGCCGCGCCGTTCAAGCCGAAGGATGCCGATCTGTACGCGGTCGTGCAGGGCTTCGACGACACCTATTCCGCATACGCCGACTACCAGCGCCGGATGGAATATTTCTGGTGCCTGCGCTGGCTCCAGCAGGAAGGCAAGAAGCAGGTCGTCGCGAGCGTCGTGAAGGGTGACCTCGTGCGTCTCGAGGACGTGCCGCTGCTGCTGCACGTGCCGGCGCTCGGCGTGCATGCGCGCGGCACGCGCGTGCTGCTCGACGTGATGTCGATCGACGAGCTGACGATCGAGGCATCGGTGCGGCTGCTCAACGTGCTCGACGCGCCGGTCGTGTCGGGCGGCGAAGCGGGCGAGGAGGAGGAAGACGGCGAGGGCGGCGACGACGTGCTGCTCGACGCGGGCGACGCGTCGGCGGAAGCCGAGGCCGAGGCGCTGGCCGAGGCTGGAGCCGAAGCCGATGCCGGCGCAGGCGGCAGCGACGGCGCCGCGGAAAACAACGGCAACGAGGAGGAGCGCGCATCATGACTTCGGCCGCGTCGGCGAGCGGGCCGGACCGCTACGTCGTGTTCGGTAACCCGGTGGCGCACAGCAAGTCGCCGTTCATTCATGCGCGGTTCGCCGCGCAGACCGGCGAGCCGGTCGTGTACGAACACCGGCTCGCGCCGGTCGGCGGGTTCGAGGCGGCCGTGCGCGAATTCATCGCCGAAGGCGGCTGCGGCGCGAACGTGACGGTGCCGTTCAAGCTCGACGCGCATGCGCTCGCCGACACGCTGTCGCCGCGCGCGGCGGCCGCGGGCGCGGTGAATACGCTGCGCTTCGACGCCGACGGCGGCATTCATGGCGACAACACCGACGGCGTCGGCCTCGTGCGCGACATCGAGACGAACCTCGGCGTGCGTCTTGCCGGCACGCGCATCCTGCTGCTGGGCGCCGGCGGCGCCGCGCGCGGCGTCGTGCTGCCGATGCTCGAGCGCGCGCCGCTGTCGATCACGATCGTGAACCGCACCGCGAGCAAGGCGGAAGCGCTCATCGGCCAGTTCACGCAGGCCGCGCACGACGCGGGCTGCACGCTGGCGGGCGGCGGCCCGGACACGGTGCGCGCGCAGCCGTACGACGTGATCGTCAACGCGACCGCGGGCAGCCTCGACGCGGCGCTGCCGGATTGCGACCCGGCCGCCTTCGGGCCGGGCACGCTCGCGTACGACATGATGTACGGCGCGCAGCCGACCGTGTTCATGCAGCATGCGGCGTCGCTCGGCGCGCGCACGGCGGACGGGCTCGGCATGCTCGTCGAGCAGGCGGCCGAATCGTTCTTCATCTGGCGCGGCGTGCGGCCGGACGGCGCGCCGGTGCTCGCCGCGCTGCGCCAGGCGCTCGCCGCGCACTGAGCGGAGCCGGCGGCAGGTGGTCGCGGTGAGCGGTACGCAGCGGCGCGAGCGGGCGGTCGGCCCGGCGCGCTGGCTCGTCTACGCGGGTTCCGTATTGGCGGGCGCGTGGCTCGCGACGCAGCTGTTCTATTTCGCGCAGATCGCGCTGTGGTCGGTCGTGAACCCCGGCTCGACCGCGTTCATGCGCACCGACGCGTGGTGGCTGTCGCGCGACACGCCGCCCGCGCGCATCCAGCACCAGTGGGTGCCGTACGACCAGATCTCGCGCAACCTGAAGCGCGCGCTGATCGCGTCGGAGGACGCGACCTTCGCCACCAACAACGGCTACGACGTCGACGCGATCCTGCAGGCGTGGGAGAAGAACAAGATGCGCGGGCGCATCGTCGCCGGCGGCTCGACGATCACGCAGCAGCTCGCGCGCAACCTGTTCCTGTCGCGCGAGAAGAGCTACATCCGCAAGGGGCAGGAGCTGATCATCACGTGGATGCTCGAGACGCTGCTCGACAAGGAGCGGATCTTCGAGATCTATCTGAATTCCGTCGAATGGGGGCGGGGCGTGTATGGCGCCGAAGCGGCCGCGCGCTACTACTACCGGATCCCGGCCAGCCGGCTCGGCGCGTGGCAATCCGCGCGCCTCGCGGTGATGCTGCCGAAGCCGCGCTATTTCGACGCGCATCGCGGCACCGCGTACCAGGCGCAGCGCGCGGCGGTGATCGCACGCCGGATGGGCGCGGCCGCGCTGCCGCAATCGGAGTGAGCGCCCGGCGCGCCGTTCGGCGCATTGCCGGTTCCGTCGCTGCGGCATGATTCCCGCGCGGCGGTGCACGCATGCTGCGGCGCATCGTGCCCGCATTATTTAGATGAATCCGTCTATTTCGATTTCGTGGCCAATGCCTGGGTCCGATGCGCATCGTCGCGTCGATGCGGGCCGAAAGGCGTCGCTTTTTAGCCGAACCGGATAAACACGCGGATCGCTGAAAGGCGCGTGAAATTCGATGTTTCGGGATTCGAATCATTTCTGAAAGCTGCCCGTCACGCTGCATTTCCTTCGAATATTTCCAAGTTTTTCAAAGCCGGGCACGTCGCGTATATTGGCCGGCGCCTCGGCCTATCGGCCGCGCATGCGAGGCGGGGGGCGGCCTATCCGGCTGCTCGACACGACAACATTCGAGAGAAGGAAAGCAACGATGCCAGCGAGCAAAGCGAAGCTGTTGGTTGGTGTGGTTCTCTCTTCGCTGATCCTGGCGGCGTGCAACGGAGACGACATTACGTCGGCCTCCGGTGCCACCAGCGCCGACAGCTCAGCCGATCCCGCCGCCCGGGCGGACAAGCCGTACAACGATCCCAACCGCTATTCCTCGAGTCCGGGCGCGTCGCTCGCCGCGTCGGCCGCGCTCGAACGCGCGGCCGTCACGCATCACCAGATCACGCTGAACGGCAAGACGATCAGCTACACCGCCACCGCCGGCCACCTGACCGCGCGCAACCCGCAGACAGGCGCGCCGGAAGCGTCGTTCTTCTACGTCGCCTATACGGCCGACAACCAGCCCGCGGCGAACCGGCCGGTCACGTTCCTGTACAACGGCGGCCCGGGTTCCGCGTCGGTGTGGCTGCATCTCGGCTCGTTCGGCCCGCGGCGCATCCAGACCGGCGACCCGAACGCGAACAACGCGTCGTTCCCGTTCGTCGACAACGCGGAGAGCCTGCTCGACACGACCGATCTCGTGTTCGTCGATGCGATCGGCACGGGCTTCTCGGAAGCGATCGCGCCGAACACGAACCAGAGCTTCTGGGGCGTCGACCAGGACGGCGGCGCGTTCCGCGACTTCGTGGTCCGCTACCTGGCCGTGAACCAGCGCGGCGCGTCGCCGAAGTACCTGTTCGGCGAATCGTACGGCACGCCGCGCACCGATGTGCTCGCGAACCTGCTCGAGTCGGCCGGCGTGAATCTCGCCGGCATCGTGCTGCAGTCGTCGATCCTCGACTACAACGCGAACTGCGACATGGCGAGCAACAACGTCGGCAACTCGAACAACGGCTCGAGCCCGATCAGCTGCGCGGGCTTCGTGCCGAGCTACGGCGCGGTCGGCGCGTATTACCAGCTCGACAACCCGAACCCGTCGAACCTGCCGCAGTACGCGGACCAGATGCGCCTGCTGACGGCCGGCACCTACGTGCCCGCGGTGAACGCGTACCTGGCGAGCCATGCGCAGCCGTCGAGCGGCCTCGTCACGACGATGGCGAACGCGACGGGCGCGAAGACGTCGCTGTGGCATGCCGACTTCAACGTGATCCCGACCTTCTACGACAACAGCTACCAGCTGTCGCTGATCCCGGGCACGCTGATCGGCCGCTACGACGCGCGCGTGAACGTGCCGCTGTCGAGCCCGCTCGCGGCGGACGGCGATCCGTCGAGCTCGTTCATCACGAAGCCGTTCACCGACACGATCGGCCGCTATCTGCCGAACGAGCTGAAGTACTCGGCGCAATCGGCCTATTCTGTAAGCAGCAATGCGATCCAGACGTGGGACTGGAGCCACGACGGCCTCGCGATGCCCGACACGATTCCCGATCTTGCCGCTGCGCTGACGCTGAATCCGGCGCTGAAGATCCTGTCGCTGAACGGGTACCACGACATCGCGACGCCGTTCTACCAGACGGAGCTCGATCTCGCGCGGCTCGGGTCGCAGCGGAACCTGACGATCAGGGACTATCAGGGTGGACACATGGTCTATCTCGACGATACGTCGCGCCCGCAGGAGAAAGCCGACCTGGTGACTTTCTACAACGCGGCCGCGCAGTGACGCCATGCGCGTTTCCGGCGACGGACACCCGGCGGGCGCGCGCCCGAGGGTGCCGCCGGCCGGGTGTCGACGACCTCATTCCAGACTGGAGCCTGACATGAAGAAGCGATTTATCGTCGTTGCCGCGGCGCTCGCGTGCGGGAGCCTCGTCACATCCCTGTCCGCGTTCGCGCAGGCGAGTGATGCCGCGCCGGTGCGTGCCCGCCAGGCGCAGCTCGGCGATCCGTACGTGCCGCCGGCCGCGCGCAAGCCGACCGCCGGCACGCAGACCACCGGCGCCGCGCTGCACGCGCAGGTGGTCGCCAAGCTCGCGCGGCAGTTCCGCGCGGCCGACACGCAGAACACCGGCACGGTGACGGAGGCGCAGGCACGCGCGGCCGGCCTCGGCTATGTCGCGAACCACTTCCGGCAGATCGACGCGACCGGCAGCGGGCGCGTGTCGTTCAGCGACGTGCAGCGCTACATGCAGACGCAAAGCGCAACCCAGCAGTAAGCACCGCGCGCGGAAAACGGGGACGGGCCCGCGAAGCATGCGGGCGCGGCCCCATTTCGCCGCTGCCGCGCGGCTTCGTGCCGCCTGTTCTCAGTATCTGGACAACGCATTCAAATATTGGAGCCGAATGCGTGCGCTCCTACAATCCGAAGCACATCGACAAGCTTCGGACTCCCGCATCGCGTGGCGCCCGACGCATACGGAGACACTTTCCATGACGTTCGCCGGGCGCATTCCTCGGTGCCTCGACCGCCGCTTCGCCGCGGCGCCGGACAGCGGTCCGGCGCGCGCGCCGCGGCTTCACCGATTCCGTTGAAGGCAGCCCGCCCATGACCAAGATGCCCGTACCTCTTGCCCTCGACGGCCGCCGTCCGATAGTGGACGACGCGCCGGCGCTCACCGACAGCATCGGCGCGACCAGCACGCCGCTCGACCTCGCCGCGCAGCAGGCCGGTACGCAGACGCTGCTGCGCGGCCTCGCGATCCTCGAGGCGATCGCGAACGGCGCGCGCGACATGCGCTCGATCGGCGCGGCGCTCGGCACGACGCGCAGCACCACGCACCGTCTCGTCAGCAGCCTCGTGCAGGCGCGCTACCTGCGCCAGGTGCAGGGCGGCTACCTGCTCGGCCCGAAGCTGATCGAGCTCGGCACGATCGCGCTCGAGCAGATGCCGCTGACGGCCGTCGCCCGGCCGCACCTGGAAGCGCTCGCCGAAGCGACGCTCGACACGATCCATCTCGGCGTGCGCGACGGCGACGACGTGCTCTACATCGACAAGATTCCCGGCACGCGCGGCCTCGAGATGCGCTCGCGGGTCGGCCACCGGATGCCGCTCGCGTCGACCGGCATCGGCAAGGCGATGATGCTCGACCTCGAGCCCGACACGTGGCGCACGCTGTTCGAAGCCGCCAAGCGCGCGCTCGCCGGCGTGAATTTCAAGCCCGACAACCGGCCCGACACCGGTGCGTTCCTGCAGCGCATGGCGCATTACGCGGCGGGCGGCTACACGTTCGATCTCGAGGAAAACGAAGCGTCGATCCGCTGCGTCGCGGCGCCGATCCGCGACGCATCCGGCGCGATCGTCGCGGCGGTGTCGGTCGCGAGCACGATTCCGTATATGCCGCACGACCGCATGGACGAACTGATTCCGCTCGTGCAGCGCGAAGCGCGAGCCATTTCCGCGGAACTGGGCTGGAGCCCGCCGCAGGGTACCCGCAGGATCAAACGATGACGAACTCGACCGGGACCGCTCCGGAAACCTTCACCGCCGCCCCGTCGCTGATCGCGCTCGACTGGGGCACCACGTCGCTGCGCGCGTACCTGTACGACGCGCACGGCGGCGTGCTCGCGACGCGCAGCCGCGCGGCGGGCGTGATGCACGTGCCGGCCGGCGGCGCGCGCGCGTTCGACGAGGCGTTCGAGGACGCGTGCGGCGACTGGCTCGCGCGTGCGCCCGGCGTGCCGGTGCTCGCCGCGGGCATGGTCGGCAGCGCGCAGGGCTGGCGCGAGGCGCCGTACGTCGAAGCGCCGGCGGGCGCCGACGCGCTCGCGGCCGGCCTCGTGACGGTCGAGAGCGCGCGCGGCGCGGTCGTGTCGATCGTGCCGGGCGTGATCGCGACGGGCGAGCTGCCCGACGTGATGCGCGGCGAAGAAACGCAGATCGTCGGCGCACTCGCCGATGGCGCTTCATTTGATTCCGATCGTTCAGGGCTACTGATCGGATTGCCGGGCACGCACGCGAAATGGGCGTGGGTGAAGGACGGGCTGATCGAGCGCTTCCAGACCTACATGACGGGCGAGCTGTTCGCCGTGCTGCGCGATCACACGATCCTCGGCCGTACGATGCGCGCGCCCGAGACGCCGGACCGCGCGGCGTTCCTGCGCGGCGTGTCGATCGCGCGCGGCGCGCAGCGCGCCGGCATGCTCGCGACGATCTTCAGCACCCGCACGCTGGGCCTGACCGGCCGGCTCGCGCCGCACGCGCAGGGCGACTACCTGTCCGGCCTGCTGATCGGCCATGAGCTGAACGCGCTCGACGCGATGCTCGCGGAGGAACGCGGTATCGCGCTCGCGAGCCAGCCGCTGCTGCTGATCGGCGACGACCGCCTGTGCGCGCGCTACGTCGATGCGCTGCACGCGTTCGGCAGCACGCACGCGCGGGTCGTCGCGCATGCGACCGAGCGCGGCCTGTGGCAGATCGCGGCGCGCGCGGGGCTCGTGCGCGCCGATGGCGTACCCGCCTGCGCTGCCCGATGAACCGAACCATTCGAGGGGGGAAATCCTTCATGTCGTCCGAACTCACGCTGCCCGCGCCGTACGCGCCGCATGCCGCGCTGATGCAGGCGTTCGCCGCGTGCCCGCTGATCGCGATCCTGCGCGGCATCACGCCCGCCGACGCCGCGGCGCACGGCCACGCGCTGTATGAAGCGGGCCTGCGCATCGTCGAGGTGCCGCTCAATTCGCCCGAGCCGTTCGACAGCATTGCCGCGCTGCGCCGCGCGCTGCCCGGCGACGCGATCGTCGGCGCCGGCACCGTGCTGCGCCCCGAATACGTCGATCGCGTGCAGGACGCGGGCGGCGCGCTGATCGTGATGCCGCACAGCGACGGCGCGGTGATCCGCCGCGCGCGCGAGCGCGGCCTCGCGAGCGCGCCCGGCGTCGCGACGCCGACCGAGGCGTTCGCCGCGCTCGCGAACGGCGCGGACGTGCTGAAGATGTTCCCGGCCGAGCAGCTCGGCGTGCCCGTCGTGAAGGCGTGGCGCGCGGTGATCGATCGCGCGGTGCCGTTGATCCCGGTCGGCGGCGTCACGCCCGACAACATGCAGCCGTTCCTCGCGGCCGGCGCGAACGGCTTCGGGCTCGGCTCGGCGCTGTACCGGCCCGGCCAGTCCGCCGACGCGACCGCGGCGAACGCGCGCGCGTTCGTGGCGGGCCTGCGCGCGGCGCGCGGCGGAGCGGCATGATGGGCCGCCTCGCGGGCAAGGTCGCGATGGTGACGGGCGCGGGCCGCGGCATCGGCGCCGCGATCGCGCATGCGTTTGCGCGCGAAGGCGCGGCGGTGGCGCTCGTCGATCGCAATCTCCCGCAGGCGAGTGCGATCGCCGCCGCGATCGCCGGCGCGATCGACGACGCGCACGTGCTGCCGCTGCATGCGGACGTCGCGCAACAGGACGCGGTGCGCGACGCGCTCGCGCAGGCCGAAGCGGCCTTCGGCGCGCTGGACGTGCTGGTCAACAACGCGGGCATCAACGTGTTCTGCGATCCGCTGACGATGACCGACGACGACTGGCGCCGCTGCTTCGCGGTCGACCTCGACGGCGTGTGGCACGGCTGCCGCGCGGTGTTGCCGGGCATGGTCGAGCGCGGGCGCGGCAGCATCGTGAACATCGCGTCGACGCATGCGTTCCGGATCATCCCGGGCTGCTTTCCGTACCCGGTCGCGAAGCACGGCGTGCTGGGCCTCACGCGTGCGCTCGGCATCGAATACGCGGCGCGCAACGTGCGCGTGAACGCGATCGCGCCGGGCTACATCGAGACGCAGCTGACGCGCGACTGGTGGGGCGCGCAACCGGACCCGGCCGCCGCCAAGGCCGATACGCTCGCGCTGCAGCCGATGAAGCGGATCGGCACGCCGGACGAAGTCGCGATGACGGCCGTGTTCCTCGCATCGGACGAGGCGCCGTTCATCAACGCGACCTGCATCACCGTCGATGGCGGGCGCGCGGCGCTGTACCACGACTGAAGGATTGGCAGCACCGAATCGACAGACCGCAGCGCGCGGCGGCCGCGCGCACGCTGCATCGAAACCAATAAGCGGCCGTATTCCGATCGATGAAGACAAGGAGACACTGGAGATGAAACGCAGAACATTCGTCACGCTCGCCGCCGCAACCGCGGTGCTGATGGGCAACCCGCTCGCGCACGCGGCCGACCCGGTCAAGATCGGCTTCCTCGTGAAGCAGCCCGAGGAGCCGTGGTTCCAGGACGAGTGGAAGTTCGCGGAGCTCGCCGCGAAGGACAAAGGCTTCACGCTCGTGAAGATCGGCGCGCCGTCCGGCGAGAAGGTGATGAGCGCGATCGACAACCTCGCCGCGCAGAAGGCGCAGGGCTTCATCATCTGCACGCCCGACGTGAAGCTCGGGCCCGGCATCGTCGCGAAGGCGAAATCGCACGGGCTGAAGATGATGACGGTGGACGACCGCCTCGTCGACGGCGCGGGCAAGCCGCTCGAGGCCGTGCCGCACATGGGCATCTCCGCGTACAACATCGGCAAGCAGGTCGGCGACGGCATCGCGGCCGAGATCAGGAAGCGCGGCTGGAACATGAAGGACGTCGGCGCGATCGACATCACCTACGAGCAGCTGCCGACCGCGCACGACCGCACGAGCGGCGCGACCGACGCGCTCGTCGCCGCGGGCTTCCCGAAGGCGAACGTGATCGCCGCGCCGCAGGCGAAGACCGACACCGAGAACGCGTTCAACGCGGCCAACATCGCGCTCACGAAGAACCCGCAGTTCAAGCACTGGGTCGCGTACGGCCTGAACGACGAAGCCGTGCTCGGCGCGGTGCGCGCGGCCGAAGGGCGCGGCTTCAAGTCGGCCGACATGATCGGCATCGGCATCGGCGGCTCCGACTCCGCGCTGAACGAATTCAAGAAACCGCAGCCCACCGGCTTCTTCGGCACCGTGATCATCAGCCCGAAGCGCCACGGCGAGGAAACCTCCGAGCTGATGTACGCGTGGATCACGCAGGGCAAGGCGCCGGCGCCGCTCACGCTGACCACCGGCATGCTCGCGACGCGCGAGAACGTCGGCAAGGTGCGCGACGAGATGGGGCTCGCATCGAAGTAAGCGGCCCGCGCGGCTGCCGCGTGGCGCGGCGGCCGGCGGACGATCGATCGTAACGGGAGAGGCGAAGTGTCAGCGGCACTGCGTTTTGACAATATCGGCAAGGTGTTTCCCGGCGTGCGCGCGCTCGACGGCATTTCGTTCGACGTGCACGCGGGCGAGGTGCACGGCCTGATGGGCGAGAACGGCGCGGGCAAGTCGACGCTGCTGAAGATTCTCGGCGGCGAATATCAGCCCGATGCGGGCAGCGTGCTGGTCGACGGCCGGCCCGTGCATTTCGCGAATGCGGGCGCGTCGATCGCGGCCGGCATCGCGGTGATCCACCAGGAGCTGCAGTACGTGCCCGACCTGACGGTCACGGAGAACCTGCTGCTCGGCAGGCTGCCGAACGCGTTCGGCTGGGTGAGGAAGGGCGGCGCGAAGCGCCACGTGCGCGAGCGGCTCGCCGCGATGGGCGTCGATCTCGATCCCGATGCGAAGCTCGGCAAGCTGTCGATCGCGCAGCGGCAGATGGTCGAGATCTGCAAGGCGCTGATGCGCAATGCGCGCGTGATCGCGCTCGACGAGCCGACCAGCTCGCTGTCGCATCGCGAGACCGAGGTGCTGTTCAAGCTCGTCGACGACCTGCGCGCCGACGGCCGCGCGCTGATCTACATCTCGCACCGGATGGACGAGATCTACCGGCTGTGCGACGCGTGCACGATCTTCCGCGACGGCCGCAAGATCGCGTCGCACGCCACGCTCGCCGACGTGCCGCGCGAGCGCCTCGTCGCGGAGATGGTCGGGCGCGAGATCGCCGACATCTATCACTACGCGCCGCGCGCGCTCGGCGACGTGCGGCTCGCGGTCGACGGCGTCGAGGGCGACGCGCTGCGCGCGCCGGCCAGCTTCGACGTGCGCGCGGGCGAGATCGTCGGCTTCTTCGGCCTCGTCGGCGCGGGCCGCAGCGAGCTGATGCGGCTCGTCTACGGCGCGGACCGCAAGCGCGCGGGCACGCTCGCGCTCGACGGCGCGCGCATCGACGTGAAGCGCACCGGCGACGCGATTCGCCACGGCATCGTGCTGTGCCCGGAAGACCGCAAGGAGGAAGGGATCATCGCGATGGCGTCGGTCGCGGAGAACATCAACATCAGTTGCCGCCGGCACTCGCTGCGCGCCGGGCTGTTCATCGACCGCAAGACGGAAAGCGACACCGCCGACCGCTTCATCCAGCGGCTGAAGATCAAGACGCCGAGCCGCCGCCAGAAGATCCGCTTCCTGTCGGGCGGCAACCAGCAGAAGGCGATCCTGTCGCGCTGGCTTGCCGAGCCCGACCTGAAGGTCGTGATCCTCGACGAGCCGACGCGCGGCATCGACGTCGGCGCGAAGCATGAAATCTACGACGTGATCTACCGGCTCGCGGAGCGCGGCTGCGCGATCGTGATGGTGTCGTCGGAGCTGCCGGAAGTGCTCGGCGTGTCCGACCGCATCGTCGTGATGCGCGAAGGGCGCATCGCGGGCGAGCTGCCGCGCGCGCAGGCGAGCGAGCATGCGGTGCTGAGCCTCGCGCTGCCGCAGGCAAGCGCCGCGCACGCGGCCTGAACCACCAGGACAACCGATTCGACCACGCGCGGCGCCGATGCGCCGCGCGATGCAGGAGCAGGAGACATGACCATGCAAGTCAGAGAAAACCTCGCCGGCGCGGCTGTAAAACAGGCCGCCGACGCACCGGCGCCGCAGCCCGCCGACCGCCAGACGTGGTGGCAGCAGCTTGCCGACTACAGCCTGATCGCGATCTTCGCGGTGATGTTCGTGACGATGTCGCTGACCGTCGATCACTTCTTCTCGATCGACAACATGCTCGGCCTCGCGCTGTCGATCTCGCAGATCGGCATGGTCGCGTGCACGATGATGTTCTGTCTCGCGTCGCGCGATTTCGACCTGTCGATCGGCTCGACCGTCGCGTTCTCGGGCGTGCTGTGCGCGATGGTGCTGAACGCGACCGACAACACGTTCGTCGCGATCGTCGCCGCGGTGGCGGCGGGCGCGGCGATCGGCTTCGTCAACGGCGCGGTGATCGCGTACCTGCGCATCAACGCGCTGATCACGACGCTCGCGACGATGGAGATCGTGCGCGGGCTCGGCTTCATCGTGTCGAAGGGGCAGGCGGTCGGCGTGTCGTCGGATACCTTCATCGCGCTCGGCGGCTTGTCGCTGTTCGGCATCTCGCTGCCGATCTGGGTCACGCTGCTGTGCTTCGTCGTGTTCGGCGTGCTGCTGAACCAGACCGTGTACGGCCGCAACACGCTCGCGATCGGCGGCAACCCGGAAGCGTCGCGGCTCGCGGGGATCAATGTCGAGCGCACCCGCGTGGTGATCTTCCTGATCCAGGGCGCGGTGACCGCGCTCGCCGGCGTGATCCTCGCGTCGCGCATCACGTCGGGCCAGCCGAACGCCGCGCAGGGCTTCGAGCTGAACGTGATCTCCGCATGCGTGCTCGGCGGCGTGTCGCTGCTCGGCGGACGCGCGACGATCTCGGGCGTCGTGATCGGCGTGCTGATCATGGGCACCGTCGAGAACGTGATGAACCTGCTGAACATCGACGCGTTCTATCAGTACCTGGTGCGCGGCGCGATCCTGCTCGCGGCCGTGCTGCTCGACCAGCTGAAGAACCGCGGCGGGCGCGACTGATCCACCGGAGGCGAACCGCATGACCACCGATACTTCCGCGAACGATCCGCGCTACGCGCGCTACCCGAGCCTCGCCGACCGCGCGGTGCTGATCACCGGCGGCGCGACCGGCATCGGCGCCGCGTTCGTCGAGCATTTCGTCGCGCAGGATGCGCGCGTCGCGTTCGTCGATCTCGACGCCGCGGCGGGCCGCGCGCTCGCCGAGCGCCTGGCGCCCGCGCGTCACGCGCCGCTGTTCATCGAATGCGACCTCACCGACGTCGCCGCGCTGCGCCGTGCGATCGACGCGATCCGCGCGCGGATCGGCGCGATCGCGGTGCTCGTCAACAATGCGGCGAACGACGTGCGCCACGCGATCGGCGACGTGACGCCCGAATCGTTCGACGCGGGCATCGCGGTGAACCTGCGTCACCAGTTCTTCGCCGCGCAGGCCGTGATCGACGACATGAAGCAGCAGGGCGGCGGCGCGATCATCAACCTCGGCTCGATCAGCTGGATGCTGAAGAACGGCGGCTATCCGGTGTACGTGACCGCGAAGGCGGCCGTGCAGGGGCTCACGCGCGGCCTCGCGCGCGACCTCGGCCCGTTCGGCATCCGCGTCAATTCGCTGGTGCCCGGCTGGGTGATGACCGACAAGCAGCGGCGGCTGTGGCTCGACGACGCGGGCCGCGCGTCGATCAAGGCCGGCCAGTGCCTCGACGCGGAGCTGCTGCCCGCCGATCTCGCGCGCATGGCGCTGTTCCTCGCGGCCGACGACAGCCGGATGATCACCGCGCAGGACGTGATCGTCGACGGCGGCTGGGCCTGAGCCGCCGCCGCGCGATGCGAACCGACACCTCGATACAGAACGATGCAGGAGCGCCCGTCATGACCGCCACTTCCTCGCGCGCGTCGTCATCGCCGACGACGACGCAATCGCGCCGCGCGCGCCTCGCCGCCGCCGCGCAGCCGGTCAGCGCCGGCCCGCAGACCGCCGCGTTCGCGCAGGGCGTCGGCGCGTCGCATGCACGCGCCGTCACGCTGTCGAACGCGGCGCTGCGGCTCGACGTGCTGCCGCATCTGGGCGGCGGCATCGCGCGCTTCGACTGGCGCGGCGACGGCGGCGCGCTGACGCCGGTGTTCCGCCGCTGCGAGCGGCCCGATGCGGCGACCGATCCGAACGAGCTCGCGTGCTACCCGCTGCTGCCTTACTCGAACCGGATCGGCGGCGCGCGCTTCGAATGCGACGGCCGCAGCGTCGCGGTGCCGCGCAACCGCCGCGACGAGCCGCTGCCGATCCACGGCGACGGCTGGCTCGCGCGCTGGCAGGTCGACGAGGCGACCGACACGCTGCTGCAGCTGTCGCTCGATCACGGCCACGGCGCGCCGTACGCATTCCGCGCGACGCAGACCTTCATGCTCGACGACGCCACATTGTCGATCGCGCTGACGATCGAGAACGCCGGCCGCGCGCGGCTGCCGTTCGGGCTCGGCGTGCATCCGTTCCTGGTGCGCGACGACGCGACCGAGCTGGCGGCCGCGGCCGGCGGGCTGTGGCTGTCGGGCGCGGATTTCCTGCCGGTGCGGCACGTGAGCGTGCCGCCGGCCTGGCAGTTCGGCGTCGCGTATCCGCTGCCGGCCGCGCTGGTCAACCATGCGTTCACCGGCTGGGGCGGCCACGCGACGGTGAGCTGGCCGCGCCGCGGGCTGATGCTGACGGTCGCGGCCGATGCCGACGCGTACGTGCTGTATACGCCGCCGGGCGAGGATTTCTTCTGCTTCGAGCCGGTCGATCATCCGATCAATGCGGTGAACCTGCCGGGCGGCGCGGCCGCGCACGGGATGACGCTGCTCGCGCCCGGCGAGCGGCTCGCGCGGCGCTTCGCGTTCACCGTCGGGCGCAACGATGCGCGCGGCGAGGGCCCCGCGCGCGAAAGCCGGCGGCGACGCGGGTAAAATACGCGGTCTACCAACGGTTTGCCGCGAGTACCCGCCATGTCTTCCCCGCTTACTTTCATCGAATCGCTGCGCGCCGCGTGGCAGCGCACCAATTCGCTGCTGTGCGTCGGCCTCGATCCCGAGCCGTCGCGCTTCCCCGCGCAGTTCGACGGCCAGCCCGACGCGATCTTCGAGTTCTGCCGGCAGATCGTCGACGCGACCGCCCCGTACGCGAGCGCGTTCAAGCCGCAGATCGCCTACTTCGCCGCGCATCGCGCGGAGGACCAGCTCGAGCGGCTGATCGCGCACATCCACCTGCAGCATCCGGGCCTGCCGGTGATCCTCGACGCGAAGCGCGGCGACATCGGCAGCACCGCCGAGCAGTACGCCCGCGAAGCGTTCGAGCGCTACCGTGCGGACGCGGTGACGGTGAACCCGTACATGGGCTTCGATTCGGTCGAGCCTTACTTCGAGCACGACGGCAAGGGCGTGATCGTGCTGTGCCGCACGTCGAACCCGGGCGGCTCGGACCTGCAGTTCCTCGAGACCAACGGCCGCCCGCTGTACCAGGTGGTGGCCGATCTCGCCGCGAACAAGTGGAATGAGAAGAACGGCCAGCTCGGCCTCGTCGTCGGCGCGACCTTCCCGAAGGAAATCGAGATCGTGCGCGGGATCGTCGGCGACATGCCGCTGCTGATCCCCGGCATCGGCGCGCAGGGCGGCGACGTGCAGGCGACCGTCAGCGCGGGCCGCACCGCCGACGGCACCGGGATGATGATCAACTCGTCGCGCGCGATCCTGTACGCGAGCAAGGACGAGGACTTCGCCGAAGCCGCGGCGCTCGCCGCGCAGAAGACCCGCGACACGATCAACGCGCATCGTTGAGCGGGGCGGGCGGGCCGACGCATCGACTTCGCGCGTCGAGCCGCCCGTTTCGATTCCCCCGTCGCTGCGGCCGGCCTGCGGGCCAGGCCGTCACCCCGCCTTCCCGGGCCGCCGCGCGCGCATGACGCGCGCGGACAACTTCCCGTCGCATCCGCATCGCACGTTCGCACGGCAATCGCGCAAAGCTGCCGCTTGTCATCGATCCGTCACGAAAATGTCAAGAAAGGAGCCGACGCCATGCCCATGCTGCCCCGACGTCTTCTGGCCGCGCTTGCCGCGTCCATGTCCCTCACGTTTGCCCATGCGGCCGAGCTCGCGCACTGGCCGGCCGACAGCGCGAAGGCGCTGAACGCGATGATCGCCGCGCACGCGCATCGCGGCGACTACGCGGTGTTCGACGCCGACAACACGACCTACCGCAATGACCTCGAGGAATCGCTGCTGCCGTATCTCGAGCAGCGCGGCGTGCTGACGCGCGACACGCTCGACGCGTCGCTGAAGCTGATCCCGTTCAAGGATTCGCCCGAGTACAAGGAATCGCTGACGAGCTACTACTACCGGCTCTGCGAGATCGACGACCTCGTCTGCTATCCGTGGATCGCGCAGGCGTTCGCCGGGCTGTCGCTCGCCGAGCTGAAGCGGCACATCGACGCGATGCTCGCCGACGGCCGGCCGATCCCGATCCGCTACTGGCAGGGCGACAAGGTCGCCGACGGCACGGTGAACCCGCCGCGCTTCTTCCGCGGGATGCAGGAGCTGTACAACGCGCTGCACGAGAACGGCATCGACGTATACGTGATGACGGCCGCGCACGAGGAGCTCGCGCGGCTCGTGCTGTCCGATCCGAAGTACGGCTACAACGTGAAGCCCGACCACGTGATCGGCGTGACCACGCTGCTGCGCAACCCGGCGACCGGCGCGCTGACGACGTCGCGGCTGCAGATCAAGGCCGGCAAGTACGACGAGGCGGCGAACCGTAATCTCGTGATCACGCCGTTCCTGATGAACCCGATGACGTGGTACGAAGGCAAGCTCGGCTCGATCGTCGGCTGGATCGACCAGTGGAAGAAGCCGGTGCTCGTCGCGGGCGATACGCCGACGTCGGACGGCTACATGCTGCTGAACGCGACGGACGTCGCGCGCGGCGGCGTGCGGGTGTGGGTGAACAAGAAAGACAGGCAGATGACGCAGATCCGCGCGTGGTCGGACGAATCGGCCGCGAAGCAGAAGGCGCTCGGCCTGCCCGTGACAGCCGACAAGAACTGGATCGTCGTGAAGCCCGACGCGATTCAGTAAGCGCCGCGGCGCGTCAGCCTTCGCGTTCGTCGAGCAGCTTCAGCAGCCCGCGCAGCGCATGCGCGGCTGCCTGCGTGCGGATCTGCTCGCGATCGCCCTTGAACACGAGCGTCTCGGCGTCGGTATGCAGCCGGTTGCTCCACGCGAACGACACGGTGCCGACCGGCTTCTTCTCGCTGCCGCCCGCGGGGCCGGCGATGCCGGTGACCGCGAGCGACACCTGCGCGCGGCTGTTGCGCAGCGCGCCTTCGGCCATCGCGCGCGCGACCGGCTCGCTGACGGCGCCGTGCTTGTCGATCAGCTCGGCCGGCACGCCGATCATCTCGCTCTTGGCCTGGTTCGAATACGTGACGAAACCGCGCTCGAACCACTGGCTGCTGCCGGAAATGTCGGTGACCGCCGCGGCGATCATCCCGCCCGTGCAGGATTCGGCGGTGGCGAGCAGCAGGTGCTCGTCGCGCAGCTTGTTGCCGGCGCGGATCGCGAGCTGATGGACGACGGAATCGGTTGGCATGCGGATCGGAGGAACGGAAGTCGGAAGGGCCGGCCCGGCAGGGTCAGCCGGCGAACGATCGCCACAGCGCGATCACGAGCAGCGACATGAACGCGGCGATCAGGTCGTCGGCCATGATGCCGAGGCCGTCCTTCAGGCGGCGCTCGACGTAGCGGATCGGCGGCGGCTTCAGCATGTCGAAGAAGCGGAACGCGACGAACGCCCAGAGCTGGCCGACGAAGGTCGCCGGCGTGACGAACAGCATCACGATCCAGATCGCGACGATCTCGTCCCAGACGACCGGGCCCGGATCGGCGTTGCCCATCTTCTTCGCGGTGAAACCGGTGAGCCAGATGCCGCCGGCGAACGCGGCGGCGATCAGCGCCCACCATTCGGGCACCGTCAGGTAGCGGTTCAGCGCGACGAACGTCAGCCAGCCGAACAGCGTGCCGAACGTGCCGGGCATGAACGGCGCGAGCCCGCTGCCGAACCCGAGCGACAGGATGTGCGCGGGATGCGACAGCATGAAGCGCAGGGTGGCGCGCTGCGGCGCGTGCTGCGTTGCGCCGCCGGCTTCGGCCACGGCGCGCGGGGGCGTCGGGTCAGTCTGCATGGAAGTGGTCGAAACCGTGCAACGTGAGTGCAAGGGGCGCGCCGGCGGCGTCGCGCCACGCGATCGCGGGCCGCTCCGACGGCGCGGACAAGCTTCGTATTGTACCGATTCGCGTGACCGCGACGCCCGCCTGCCGGCCGGCTGCCTCGACCGCCGCGCGGGCGGCCGAGGGTGCGGTGAAGCACAGCTCGTAGTCGTCGCCGCCCGCGAGCGCGCAGCGCCGCTGCACGTCCGGCGGCAGCGTCGCGAGCGCGGCCGAGCGGGGCACCGCGTCCGCGTCGATGCTCGCGCACACGCGCGAGCCGGTGAGGATGTGCTGGAGGTCGCCCGCAAGGCCGTCGGAAATGTCGAGCGCCGCGTGCGCGACGCCCGCGAGCGCGAGCCCGAGCGCGACGCGCGGCTCGGGGCGCTCGAGCGCGGCCCGGAACGCGGCCGCCTCGGCCGCGCCGGCCGTCCATTCGCCGCGCGCGACGCCGAGCCCGGCCCGCGCGTCGCCGAGCGTGCCGGACACCCAGACGTCGTCGCCGTCGCGCGCGGCGTCGCGTCGCAGCACGGCGTCGGGCGCGACCTCGCCGAACACGGTCACGCACAGGTTCAGCGGCCCGCTCGTGGTATCGCCGCCGATCAGCTCGCAGCCGAACCGGTCGGCGAGCGCGAACAAGCCGTCGCTGAACGCCGCGAGCCATGCCTCGTCCGCGCGCGGCAGCGCGCACGCGAGCGTGAACGCGCGCGGCTCGGCACCCATCGCGGCCAGGTCGGACAGGTTGACCGCGAGCGTCTTGTGGCCGAGCGCGTGCGGCGCGACGTCGGAGAAGAAGTGGCGGCCTTCGACCAGCATGTCCGTCGAAATGGCAAACAACTTTCCGGAACGTGGTGCGATCAGCGCGCAATCGTCGCCGATTCCGAGCGTCGCGGCACGCGCTCCCCGGGCCGCGCGGCGCGCGAAGAAGCGGTCGATCAGGGAGAATTCGGACAGGGCGGCTGGCACGGCGGACGGACCCGAGGCGGTTGGAGTGAACGGCATTGTACGAGCCGAACGGCGGCGTTCCTGCACCGTTCAGTACATTTTTGTCGCGGCTGTTGCACCCGAATCGCCATTTTGGAGCCATCGAATGGCGCTACAATGCGTCGACTAGTTATTCTAATCCGCTCGTCACGAGACACATGTCCACTCAAGCCTCCTCCAAAGCCAAGCTCCGCGAAGCCGCCCTCGACTATCACGAATTCCCGACCCCCGGAAAGGTCGCCATTGCGCCGACCAAGCAGATGATCAACCAGCGCGATCTGGCGCTCGCCTATTCGCCGGGCGTCGCGTTCGCGTGCGAGGAGATCGTCGAGAATCCGCTCAACGCGGCCCGCTTCACCGCGCGCAGCAACCTGGTCGGCGTCGTCACGAACGGCACCGCGGTGCTCGGCCTCGGCAACATCGGCCCGCTCGCGTCGAAGCCGGTGATGGAAGGCAAGGCCGTGCTGTTCAAGAAGTTCGCCGGTATCGACGTGTTCGACATCGAGCTGAACGAAACCGACCCGCACAAGCTGGTCGACGTGATCGCCGCGCTCGAGCCGACCTTCGGCGGCATCAACCTGGAAGACATCAAGGCGCCGGACTGCTTCATCGTCGAGCGCGAAGCCCGCAAGCGGATGAAGATCCCGGTGTTCCACGATGACCAGCACGGCACCGCGATCGTCGTTGCCGCGGCCGTCACCAACGGCCTGAAGGTGGTCGGCAAGGACATCAAGAAGGTCAAGCTCGTCGCATCCGGCGCAGGCGCGGCCGCGCTCGCGTGTCTCGACCTGCTCGTCGACATCGGCCTGCCGCTCGAGAACATCACGGTGACCGACCTGGCCGGCGTCGTATACAAGGGCCGCGCCGAGCTGATGGACCCGGACAAGGAGCGTTTCGCGCGCGAAACCGAAGCCCGCACGCTCGCCGAAGTGATCGACGGCGCGGACATCTTCCTCGGCCTGTCGGCTGCCGGCGTGCTGAAGCAGGAGATGGTCAAGGGCATGGCGGAGCGCCCGCTGATCCTCGCGCTCGCGAACCCGACCCCGGAAATCCTGCCGGAACTCGCGCTCGAAGTGCGCCCGGACGCGGTGCTCGCGACCGGCCGCACCGACTATCCGAACCAGGTCAACAACGTCCTGTGCTTCCCGTTCATCTTCCGCGGCGCGCTCGACGTCGGTGCGACGACGATCACGCGTGAAATGGAGATCGCGGCCGTCAATGCGATCGCCGAACTCGCGCAGCAGGAGCAGAGCGACATCGTCGCGACCGCGTACGGCATCCAGGACTTGTCGTTCGGGCCCGAATACCTGATTCCGAAGCCGTTCGACCCGCGCCTGATCGTGAAGATCGCGCCGGCCGTTGCGCAGGCCGCGATGGACGGCGGCGTCGCGACGCGTCCGATCGAGGACATGGAGGCATACAGGGTTCACCTGCAGCAGTTCGTGTATCACAGCGGCACGACGATGAAGCCGATCTTCCAGCTCGCGCGCAGCGTGGCGGAGGAGAAGAAGCGCGTCGTGTTCGCGGAAGGCGAGGAAGAGCGCGTGTTGCGCGCCGTCCAGATCGTCGTCGACGAAAAGCTCGCGAAACCGATCCTGATCGGCCGCCCGGCCGTGATCGAGCACCGCATCCAGCGCTATGGCCTGCGCCTGACGCCGGGCGTCGATTTCACGGTCGTCAACACCGAGCACGACGAGCGCTACCGCGAGTTCTGGCAGGACTACGCGAAGATGATGGCGCGCAAGGGCATCAGCGAGCAGCTCGCGCGCGTCGAGATGCGCCGCCGCACCACGCTGATCGGCGCGATGATGGTGAAGAAGGGCGAGGCGGACGGGATGATCTGCGGCACGATCAGCACGACGCACCGCCACCTGCACTTCATCGACCAGGTGATCGGCAAGCGCCCGGGCTGCAGCGTGTACGCGGCGATGAACGGCCTCGTGCTGCCGGGCCGCCAGATCTTCCTGGTCGACACGCACGTGAACGTCGATCCGACCCCGGAGCAGCTCGCCGAGATCACGATCATGGCGGCGGAAGAAGTGCGCCGCTTCGGCATCGAGCCGAAGGTCGCGCTGCTGTCGCACTCGAACTTCGGCACGAGCAACGCACCTTCGGCGCAGAAGATGCGCGATACGCTCGCGATCCTGCGGGAACGCGCGCCGGAGCTGAAGGTCGACGGCGAAATGCACGGCGACGTCGCGCTCGACGCGGCGCTGCGCAAGGAAATCCTGCCGGATTCGACGCTCGAGGGCGACGCGAACCTGCTGGTCCTGCCGAACATCGACGCCGCGAACATCGCGTACAACCTGCTGAAGACGGCCGCGGGCAACAACATCGCGATCGGGCCGATCCTGCTGGGCGCCGCCCAGCCGGTGCACGTGCTGACCGAATCGGCGACGGTGCGCCGGATCGTCAACATGGCCGCGCTGCTGGTTGCCGACGTGAACGCGACGCGTTAAGACGCGTTAGGCGAATTTGTAAATAAAAGAAAAAAATGGCGTGCCCGCAACGGGCACGCCATCGGGCAGGGCGCAAACGCGCTTCCCCTAAGCAACAGCAGCATCTCTCCACTCCAGTAGCGAAGCGTGGCAAGGAGGCAGGTCTTGCCATGCGAGAGATGCCGCCGGCATTTTATCCTGAACAAGATAAAATTGACTAGAAGTCGGTAAGAATTTCTCGGATCGTGGCGCGGCGTAGCTTTCGATACCCAAACGAACATTGATTCGCGCGGACAATAGCGCTACGCTAACGCCTTCGTTGGTCGTCAACTACTTGATTTAACAGCGGGAACCCTGGTTCATGGCACGCAAGTGGCTCCGCAACGGCGCGCTCGCGTCCGTCTTCGCGATGTTCGCGATGGGTATCGTCGGCACGCCGACGGGCAGTCTGGTTTCCGCCGCCTACGCACGGGGGGCCGTCTCGGCCGACGTGGCCGCCGGCGGGCTCGACACCGTCCCGACCGCCCGTCTTCCGCGCGAGGCCGTGACCACGCTCGGCCTGATCGCCGCCGGCGGCCCCTATCCGTACGAGAAAGACGGCGTCGTGTTCGGCAACCGCGAACGGATCCTGCCGAAGGCGAAGCGCGGCTTCTACCATGAATACACCGTGCCGACTCCGCGCGCGCGCAATCGCGGCGCCCGCCGGATCGTGTGCGGCGGGCCGCTGCGTCGGGTCGACAATTGTTATTACACGGACGACCACTACAGCAGTTTTAAACGCATTGTTGATTGATTACGGGATGAACGGCATGAGCGACACTATCTACACGCACGACACGGCGTCGGCGGCGGATCTGTTCGCGGCCGGCGACGGCAATCTGTTTCAGCGCGTCATGCAGATGCGCGCGACGGCACAGGCTGGCGACGCGCCGTCGGAGCAGGACACCAGCCCCGGGCTTTCATCGAACGAGGAGCCTATGAGCCTTTTCACGACCGTGCGACCCAATCTCGTGCAGTCGATCCGCGCGTTCCGCGTGCAGGATCTCGCCGACGAAGCCGGCCGGCTCGGCCAGCATTTCCTGTATGCGTACTGCGGCGCCGCGCAGTCGAAGCAGGAAGTGATGGAAACGATCGCGACGTCGTTCCTGTTCCCGAAGCACTTCGGCAAGAACTACGACGCGCTGTACGACTGCCTGACCGATCTCGTCGCGAAGGCGGGCGCGCAGCCGGGCTTCGTGATCGTGCTCGAAGGGTTGCCGATCGCGCAGAAGTTCGACAAGGAAGGCCGCGAGACGCTGCTCGACGTGTTCCGCGAAGCGGCCGAGTTCTGGGCCGAGCGCAAGGTCGCGTTCCGCGTGTTCTATTCGTTCGCGTAACGCGCGAGCCCGCCGGCCCATCGGGCCGGCACACCCGGCCCAGCAGAAGACGCCCGCCTCGAGCGGGCTTTTTTGCGCCCGCGCGCCGTCCGGCTCGACCGGGCTTTCATCGTGCACGCTTTTCCCGGACAATCCTGGCCAACCTGGCCGCGGTGCCTGCCGCGCGCCGGGTGCACAAGACAATTCATCCGAGAGAGGGCCGTTTTCCCATGACGATTTCCCGTTCCGCGCGCGGTTGCGCGCGTGTTCCGTTCATCCGCGCCGCGTGCGCGGCCGTGCTGTCCTCGCTTGTCCTTACCGGCGCCGTGCACGCCGCGCCGCTCACGCCCGAGCAGACCGTCGACCTGTACCTCGGCATGTTCGTCAACGGCGACGCATCGAAGGCCGTGCAATACAACGACGCGGTGCGCGCGCGCTATGACGGCAAGGATTCGCTGGACACCGACGCGATCGCGCATCTCGGCGACGCGATGCACAAGGAGATGGCCGACGGGATGCTGTCCCGGATGCCGCCGAAGACGCGCCCGGCGCTGCGCGCACCGGTCGACGCGATGGTCGGGGCGTACTTGCGTGCGCTCCACCGCACGCAGTGCAAGTCGACCGGTTCGACCCAGGCGCCGAACGAATACATCGAAGGCGAGTCGATCGCGACCGTCTCGTTCGAATGCCAGGTCGCGGACGTGGAACCGGGCGCGAAGGCGCTGCAGGCGAAGATGGGCAACCCGCGCCCGAAGGGCGACAAGGCGTGGATCGCCGCCTTCACGACGATGTTCTCGGGCATGGCGCGCGTGTTCGACGAAGCGCCGCCGAGCCGCACGGTGTCGTCGAAGTTCGACGTCTACGGGAGCAGCGGAGAAGGCTGGATCAATGGCCGGCCGGGCGAGGTGCTGTCGCCCGTCGTCGATGCGCTGGTGGACGCGATTCCGGTACCCGGCGCGGCGAAGTAACGCGCGGCGGGCTCGACGATCGAATGGGCGGGGCACACGATGATCCGCTTCAGACGGGCTTCGCTCGTGTTCGCGGCTGCGCTTGCGGGGAGCGGCTGCGCGTTCGCGAGCGATGCCGCAACTGTACCGGCCGGCGTCGAGGTCGCGCCGCACGAGGATGGCGCGCTCGCACGCCTGCTCGCCGAGCTGCACATGCGCGCGACGCCCGCCCAGTATGCGGCCGATGCGATACACGCGTCGCCTGCGCTGGCCGCGGCATGCGAGACGTCCTCCGTGATCGACATCGAGCCGATGAACGCGGCGACATTCCGCCCGTGAGTCGGGAGCCAGCGCCGTCCGCAAAACCCACTCGCGCTCAACAGATGATCGTCGGCAGGTGCTTTGCTTGTCAGCCTGCTCGCATATCACCACCCGCCCCAGCGCGCCGCCAGCGCCGCCAGCACCGCCGCGCCGGCCGTCTCCGTGCGCAGCACGCGCGGGCCGAGCGACAGCGCGGTGAACCCGCGCGCGCGCGCCGCGTTCTCCTCGTCGGGCGACAGCCCGCCTTCCGGGCCGATCAGCAGCGTGACGTTCGCCGCGGGCGGCGCATCGGGCAGCGACGCGAATGGGATGCTCGCGCGCGGCGACAGCAGCAGCCGCAGCTCGCCGTCGGCCGGCGCGGCCGGCAGCGCGTCGAGCCACGCGTCGAAGCCGCGCACCGGCGCAACTTCCGGCACGCGGTTGCGCCCGCACTGTTCGCACGACGCGCGCACGACGCCGCGCCAGTGCGCGACGCGCTTCTCCGCGCGTTCGCCCGACAGCCGCACGACGCCGCGCGACGTCGACAGCGGCACGACCGCCGCGACGCCGAGCTCGACGGCCTTCTCGATCACCCAGTCCATCTTGTCGCCGCCGGCGATGCCCTGCGCGAGCGTCACGCGATAAGGCGGCTCCGCTTCGGTCGGCTCGAACGCGCCGAGCTGCGCGATCGCGTTGCGCTTGTCGATCTCGACCAGCCGCGCGCGGTACTGGCCGCCCGTGCCGTCGAACAGCGCGAGCGTGTCGCCCGGCTGCAGCCGCAGCACCTGCGCATGGCGCGCGACATCGGCGGGCAGCGTGAGCATCGCGTCGGCGCGCAGCGCCGCGTCGACGAAGAAGCGCGGCACGGCCGCGGTGGTGGTGGCTTCGCTCATGCTTCGAGACGGCGCGCGAGCGCCCAGCGGTAACCGTCGAGATCCTCGATCTGCGCGAAGCGATCTCCCCAGAACTGGTTCTGCGGCGCCGTCAGCGATTTCGCGCCGGCGTCGAGCGCGCGCTGCCAGGTTGCGTCGACATCGTCCACGTACAGGTAGAACGACTGCGGCGCGGTCGCGCCCGCGCTCTTCGGCGTGCGCGCGGTCGAGCCGAACGCGCCTTCCGGCGCGAACATCACGATCAGCTGGCCGCGATAGACCATCTCGACGTGCATGATCGCGCCGTCCTCGTCGAGCATGTCGCGCAGTTCGAAGCCGAAGGCGGCCTTGAAGAAATCGATCGTCTCGCGTGCGTTGCGCACGGCCAGGTAAGGCGTCAACCAAGGCACGTCGGCCGGACGTGGATCGGTCATGAATATCTCCTGTCGATCGCGGCCGGCGCTTGGCGCGCGGACGCCGATCGGATGCAAGTGCGGGGGAAAAGCGACATGCCGCGACGGCGCGAACGGTCAGCGGCGAACGCCCAGTGTATCGCGCAGCGTGCGCGGCAGCGCGAACAGCGCCGGGTGCAGCCGCGCATCGTAGTAGCGCAACCCTTCGATGCCGCGGCTGGCGAGGCGTTCCTCGACGTCGTGCATGAACAGCGACGCGGCGTCGAGCGTGTCGCTCGCGATCGCCATCAGCCACTGGGAGCCGTACAGCGGTACGTGCGCGGACAACGGATCGACGACCGCGAAGCTCGCGCGCAGGTCGGCGAGCAGCGCGGCGATGCGCGACGCATGGAACACCGGCGAGCCGAGATGCATCGTGATCGCGCCGCACGGCGTCAGGATCCGCTTCAGATGCGTATAGAAGTCGCGCGTATAGAGGCCGGCGGCCGGCGAATCCGGCGGCGTGAGGTCGAACACGACGAGATCGAAATGCTCGACGGTCGACCGGACGAAATGCGCGGCGTCGCCGATCACGACCTCGACGCGCGGATCGTCGAGCGCGCCCTGGTGCACGTCGTCGAGATAGCGGCGCGCCATGCCGACGACTTCGTCGTCGAGCTCCGCGACGACGATCCGCTCGATGCACGCATGCTTGAGCAGCTGGCGCGCGGCGCCGCCGTCGCCGCCGCCGAGCACGAGCGCTTTGCGCGGCGCCGGGTGCGTGAGCGCGGCCGGGTGGGTCATGCACTCGTGATAGATGTACTCGTCGCCGACGGACGTCATCGGCCGGCCGTCCAGCGTGAACAGGCGGCCGAGCTGCGGCGTTTCCCACACCTCGATCTGCTGGTGCGGGGACGCGACGTGCGCGAGCCGCCGCGCATGCGGAAAACCGTAGGCGGAATCGGGCGTCGGGTGGAACAGAAGCGTCGTGCTCACAGGAAGGCCGCGCGGGGCGGGGAGTGCCAACTCCTGAATTATAGAGGGCGGGAAATGCATGGCGGAAGGACGACGCAAGGGCGGCGAGAAGCTTGACGGAAATCCGGGCCCGAACACCGGCCGCCGGGAAGGGAAATGTCAGCCATTCTGTTAAAATGACAGGCTTTGCTGCCCTGTCCGTCGGCTCCATCAGCCTCGCCTCCGTCTGGCGCCGCACTGCGCGCCGGGAGCGGCCGGCCCGCGAGCTTCCGGATACCGCACGTGCCCCGTTTTCTCGACTCGATCTCCGGACTCGACATGACGACTTCGTCTCCCGCCTCCACCACCCTGATGGCCAACGCGATCCGCGCGCTCGCGATGGACGCCGTCCAGCAAGCGAACTCCGGCCACCCCGGCATGCCGATGGGCATGGCCGAAATCGGCGTCGCGCTCTGGTCGCGCCACCTGAAGCACAACCCGGCAAACCCGCACTGGTCGGACCGTGACCGCTTCGTGCTGTCGAACGGCCATGGCTCGATGCTGCTGTACGCGCTGCTGCACCTGACCGGCTACGACCTGCCGATGGAAGAGCTGAAGAACTTCCGCCAGCTGCACTCGAAGACGCCGGGCCACCCGGAGTACGGCATCACGCCGGGCGTCGAGACGACGACGGGCCCGCTCGGCCAGGGTCTCGCGAACGCGGTCGGCATGGCGCTCGGCGAAGCGCTGATGGCCGCCGAGTTCAACCGCGACGGCGCGAAGATCGTCGATCACCATACGTACGTGTTCCTCGGCGACGGCTGCCTGATGGAAGGCATCTCGCACGAGGCCTGCTCGCTGGCCGGCACGCTGAAGCTGAACAAGCTGATCGCGCTGTACGACGACAACGGCATCTCGATCGACGGCGACGTCGTCAACTGGTTCCACGACGACACCCCGAAGCGTTTCGAGGCGTACGGCTGGAACGTGATCCCGAACGTGAACGGCCATGACGTCGACGCGGTCGATGCGGCGATCGCGAAGGCGAAGCTGTCGGACAAGCCGACGATCATCTGCTGCAAGACCGTGATCGGCCAGGGCGCGGCGACCAAGGCGGGCGGCCACGACGTGCACGGCGCCGCGCTCGGCGCGGAAGAAATCGCGAAGACGCGCGAGGCGCTCGGCTGGACGTGGGCGCCGTTCGTGATTCCGCAGGAAGTCTATGCGGCGTGGGACGCGAAGGAAGCCGGCAAGCGTGCCGAAACCGAATGGGATGCGACGTTCGCGCAATATCGTGCGAAGTTCCCGGCGGAAGCGGCCGAATTCGAGCGCCGGATGGCCAACAAGCTGCCGGCCGACTGGGCGGAGAAGGCGAAGGCGATCATCGCCGGCGCGAACGAGCGCGCCGAGACGGTGGCGACCCGCAAGGCGTCGCAGCAGGCGATCGAAGGGCTGGCCGCCGCGCTGCCGGAGCTGCTCGGCGGCTCGGCCGACCTGACCGGCTCGAACCTGACCAACTGGAAGGCATCGAAGGCCGTCCGCGCGAATCCGGAAGGCCCGGGCGTCAAGCTGGGCAACCACATCAACTACGGCGTGCGCGAATTCGGCATGAGCGCCGCGATCAACGGCCTCGCGCTGCACGGCGGCCACAAGCCGTTCGGCGGCACGTTCCTGACGTTCTCCGACTACAGCCGCAACGCGCTGCGCGTCGCCGCGCTGATGAAGGTGCCGTCGATCTTCGTGTTCACGCACGACTCGATCGGCCTCGGCGAGGACGGCCCGACGCACCAGTCGATCGAGCACGTGTCGAGCCTGCGCCTGATCCCGAACCACGACGTGTGGCGTCCGGCCGACACGGTCGAAACGGCCGTCGCGTGGACCCACGCCGTCGCCGCGGATCGTCCGTCGAGCCTGATCTTCAGCCGCCAGAACCTCGCGTTCAACCCGCGCACCGATTCGCAGATCGCGAACATCGAGAAGGGCGGCTACGTGCTGAAGGACTGGGACGAGGAAATCGTCGCGCGCAAGATCATCCTGATCGCGACGGGCTCGGAAGTCGAACTCGCGATGAAGGCCGTCGAGCCGCTCGCACAGCAGGGCATCGCGGCGCGTGTCGTGTCGATGCCGGCGACCACCGTGTTCGACCGCCAGGACGCCGAGTATCGCGAGCGCGTGCTGCCGCACGGCGTGCGCCGCGTTGCGATCGAAGCGGGCGTGACGAGCTTCTGGCACAAGTACGTCGGCCTGGAAGGCGGCGTGGTCGGGATCGACACGTTCGGCGAATCGGCGCCGGCCGGCGTGCTGTTCAAGCACTTCGGCTTCACCGTCGACAAGGTCGTCGAGACGGCCAAGGCCGTGCTGGCCTAAAAGGCTTATTCGCGGCGCGCGCGTCCCCACGCGCGCGCCGCACCGTGAAGCTGCACGAAACGAATTTTTTCAGCCATCAGGAGATAGACCATGACGATCCGCGTCGCAATCAACGGCTACGGCCGCATCGGCCGCAATACGCTGCGCGCGTTCTATGAAAACGGCAAGAAGCACGATCTCGAGATCGTCGCGATCAACGACCTGGGCGATGCGAAGACCAACGCGCACCTGACCCAGTACGACACCGCGCACGGCAAGTTCCCGGGCGAAGTGTCGGTCGACGGCGACTACCTGGTCGTCAACGGCGACAAGATCCGCGTGCTGGCGAACCGCAACCCGGCGGAACTGCCGTGGGGCGAGCTGGGTGTCGACGTCGTGATGGAATGCACGGGCTTCTTCACGACCAAGGAAAAGGCGAGCGCGCACCTGAAGGGCGGCGCGAAGAAGGTCATCATCTCGGCGCCGGGCGGCAAGGACGTCGACGCGACGATCGTCTACGGCGTGAACCACAACGTGCTGAAGGCCGAGCACACGGTCATCTCGAACGCATCGTGCACGACGAACTGCCTCGCGCCGCTCGTCAAGCCGCTGAACGACAAGATCGGCCTCGAAACCGGCCTGATGACGACGATCCACGCGTACACGAACGACCAGGTGCTGACGGACGTCTATCACGAAGACCTGCGCCGTGCGCGCTCAGCCACGCACAGCCAGATCCCGACCAAGACGGGCGCGGCTTCGGCGGTCGGCCTCGTGCTGCCGGAACTGAACGGCAAGCTGGACGGCTACGCGATTCGCGTTCCGACCATCAACGTGTCGATCGTCGACCTGTCGTTCATCGCGAAGCGCGATACGACGGTCGAGGAAGTCAACGCGATCATGAAGGAAGCGTCGGAAGGCGCGCTGAAGGGCATCCTCGGCTACAACGACGCGCCGCTGGTGTCGATCGACTTCAACCACAACCCGGCTTCGTCGACGTTCGACGCAACGCTGACCAAGGTGTCGGGCCGTCTCGTCAAGGTGTCGAGCTGGTACGACAACGAGTGGGGCTTCTCGAACCGCATGCTGGATACGGCAGTCGCATTCGCGAACGCGAAGTAATCCCGCACGTTGCGCGGCCGCCGCAAGGCGGCGCGCGGCGAACCAACCCGGTCCGGTTCTTCCGGCCGGGTTTTTTTATTGCCGCGATCATTGCCGCGATTGCGCGGCCACTTGCTCGACCGCGTCGACGAACGCGCGCTTGAGCGGGCTGTCGAGATCGGTCCATGCGAGGCCGATGCCGCTGCGGTGCCCGGCGAGATCGAGCGGCCGCGCGAGCACGTTCGGCGGCAGCGCGCTCGCCGCTTCCGCCGGGATCAGCCCGATTCCCATTCCCGCCGCGACGAGTGCGAGCATCGTCGTGAATTCGCCGAACTCCTGCGCGATCTCGAGCGTCGTGCCGGCGCGGCTGAGCGCGAGCAGCATGTCGTCGTGGAAGCCCGGCGCATAGCGGCGCGCCAGCACGAATGCCGGATGGCCGCGCAGGTCGGCCGGCGCTATCGCGTCGCGCGCGGCGAGCGGATGCCCGGGCGGCAGCGCGACGACGAAGCCCTCCTCGAGCACCACCCGCGTGTCGATGCCCGCATACGCGGCCGGCAGCCGGATCATCCCGAAGTCGATGCGGCGCTCGCGCAGCGCCGCGACCTGGTCGGGCGTCGGCATGTCCTTCAGTTCGACCGTGATCAGCGGGTAACGCGCGCGCATCTCGCGCAGGACCGCCGGCAGCAGCACCGGCAGCACCGACGACACGAACGCGAGGCGCAGCGTGCCGATCTCGCCGCGGCTCGACAGCCGCGCGATCTGCTCGGCGCGCGCGGCCTGCTGCAGCGTGGCCCGCGCCTCCGGCAGGAACACCCGCCCGGTGTCGCTCAATTCGACCTTGTGCCGGTCGCGTTCGAACAGCCGCGCGTCGAGTTCTGCCTCGAGCGACTTGAT
>NZ_CADESW010000029.1 GCF_902830275.1 Burkholderia stagnalis
GCGGCCATGATGATCACGCCGGAATTGGCCTGGAAGCCGTCCATCTCGACGAGCAGCTGGTTCAGCGTCTGCTCGCGCTCGTCGTTGCCCGACATCACGCCGACGCCGCGCACCTTGCCGAGCGCATCGAGCTCATCGATGAACACGATGCACGGCGCCTTCTGCTGCGCCTGCTCGAACAGGTCGCGCACGCGCGCGGCGCCGACGCCGACGAACATCTCGACGAACGCCGAGCCGCTGATCGTGAAAAACGGCACGGCCGCCTCGCCGGCCACCGCGCGCGCGAGCAGCGTCTTGCCGGTGCCCGGCGCGCCGACGATCAGCACGCCCTTCGGGATCTTGCCGCCAAGCCGCTGGTAGCGTTCCGGGTTGCGCAGGAACGCGACGATCTGCTGCAGTTCGGCCTTCGCCTCGTCGATGCCGGCGATGTCGTCGAACGTGATGCCGGTTTCCTGCTGCACGTACACGCGCGCCTGGCTCTTGCCCATCCCGCTGAAGTCTTGCGGCCCGCCTCGCCTGCGCAGCATCATGTTCCAGATGAACACGAAGACGATCAGCGGCAGCACCCACGATGCGAGTGCCGAAAGCCAGCCCGTGTCCGGCGCGCCGTGATAACGGATTGCGGCCGCCGTCAGCGTGCCGACCAGATGGTCGTCAGTGACGCGGTTGGTCGTGAAGCGCCACGGCGGGCCGGCCTGCTTCACGGCTGCGACGTCAGAGGCTGGCAGCATCGCCCCGGCTTCAGGCATTCGCAACACGCCGGAGATCGAAGACGGGCCGATCTCGAGATCGTCGACGAGCCGCGCGTCAACGAGCCGATGAAAATCGCTGTACGCGATCGATGTCGTCGCCTGATGCGACGTCAAGAACTGAACCGCGAACAGTACGATGAATCCGATCGCGATCAGCACGCCGGAATAGTCGAATTCCTTTTTCATAGAATCGAACCGGCGGCGCAGGCAATCGCACGCGACGGCCGGCGGCCGCCGTCGTGGATCTTGCCGCTTGTTTCACAGTACACCGCGCCCTTCGGGCACCTCCGATCACGATAACTTTCCATCGCATGGGGCGGCACGCGCTCGTCACGGCGCCCAAAGCGGCGAGCGGGCCGCGGATTCGAGCGGTTCATCGTGGCCTCTCCTCGACGTAAGGGGGAACAGTGGTGAATGCCGACCTGGATCCGGTCAGAAAATCACCGTTTCCGCCGGCTGCGGGTCTTCACCGCGTGTGAACAAAACCGGGCAAATCGCGCCGCGCAGGAAGCGCTCGGCGACACTTCCGATCAGCATGCGTTCGATTCCGCGCCGGCCATGCGTACCGAGCACAGCGAGGTCGACGGTGTTCTCCTGGGCGTAGCGCTGTAAACGTCCCGCGATGTCTTCGCCGATACGCTTGGTTTCGATGAGCGCCGTATCACCCGCGGCGCTTGCATCTGCGATGGCCTGCTCGGCACCGCGGAGCACCCCGGCACCATCCCGTCGCATCGCGGCAACCAATGCTTCCTGGTCGTACCCGCCGGCAAGTGTGAACAATGCCGATTGGTCGATCACGTAAACGACGTACAGATACCCACCGCAAAGCTTGGCTACCTCCAGGCCTTCTTTGAGTGCCTGCATTGACGATGGGCTGCCGTCTATCGCGACCATGATTTTCCGGTACATGCGAGCCTTGCGAAAATAAGCCAAGCGCCAGTGTTGCCGTTGGCCAGTCGACATGATCGACGGTGGGACGACGGCAGCGTTGATATCAGTCAAACATGCTCGACAGCCTGGGGCGGCCCCTGATTCCCAGGGTGCGGATGCCAGCGGCGCCGACCAATCGTCCGTTGATACAGATCAATCGTGCCGTGCTCCGGAACGTGATCATTTCCCCAGAATCTGAGCTGGCAGCGGTCCCGACGGCGCGCATCTGCGATGCGAGGCGTCGGTGGCCTTTCTTCAGGAGGCGGTCATGATACGCAAGCAGTTCCGGATCGTACTCGCGACACTGAGCGTATTCGTTACGCTGGGGGCACTGGGGGGCGTCGTGCATGGAATGCTGTTCGGCGATGAGCGGATATTTTCGTACGCAATCGTCGCGCTGATTGCAAGCATCGTCGTCTTTGTCGCACTGCTCAATCCGACTGCGCGGGACCAGCAATGACGGCGGCATGCCGCCACGATCGGAATCCTGAACAAGTCGTCCGCATCCGTCATCGACATCGGCGCGAAGATAAGGGGATGGATCCCGCCGTCAAGACGGTCGCGAACCGCATCGGCATGCAGGACGACGTGCTGGACGCGGTGCGCAGCACTGATGGTTCGTTGATTGGCATCAAGCCGTTGCGTTGTCTGCGGGACAGAATCTCCCAAAATGGTTGCAGACCGACCCTGGAGGTTCACAGATGACTTCCGACAGCTCACGCAACGGCATCCCGGCGCCGCCCGGCAAGATGCTCATCGCCATCGATGGATCGGCCTCATCCGACCAGGCGCTGAAATACGCACGGAATATCGTCCCGCCGGGTGGGCAGGTGCGCATCGTCTCCGTGGCCGAGAATCCGCGCACGCTCGTACCCACCGGGGCGACAACGGCGGCCTATCTGGACTCGGCACGCGCGGAACTGCTCCAGGACGCGAGCGACGCGCTCAGCCGGGCCCGCGACACGTTCACCCGCAGCGACGTCCTTGTCGACACCGAAGTCATCGATCTTTCCAGACGAAATGGCGATGTCGTACAGGCGCTGCTCGATACGGCCCGAACATGGCAAGCTGAACTGCTCGTGATCGGCGCCCGCCAACGCCACGGCTTGCTTCGCTGGCTCGAGGGCACCGTCGCGGAACCGCTGGCGAGGCTGGCCGGGTGCCCGATCCTCATCGTCCCGGAGGGTTCCTGCTCGCCCGGCGAGCAGGCGCCCCATCGCATCCTGTTCGCGACCGACGGCAGCCCGCCGGCGCGACGGGCCCTGCAATTCGGCATCCGGTACGCCAAGGCCAATACGGAGCTGCGGGCGATCTACGTCATCGACCGCGCCGTGCGCCTGACGGACTTCGTTCCCATCGATGTCCTCGAAAACGCATTCATCGAAGAAGGCAAGCAGGCCCTGGCAGCCGCGGCATCGATCCTTGCCGAAACGTCGGCGCATGCGGACACGGCACTCGTCCACACGCACCGAACCAGCGACGACGTGCCTCAGGCGATCGCGCGCGAGGCGAGCAACTGGCGTGCGGAACTCCTCGTCATGGGCTCGCACGGCCGACGCGGCATTGCCGGCTGGGTGCTCGGCAGCGTCGCATTGCGCGTCGCGCAGATCACGAAGGTCCCGCTATTGCTCGTCAATGTCCGCGAACCCTGAGCCCCACCCCGCGAACCCGACCCGTTGCCGGAGCACACCTCCCCGAAGGCGCTCCGGCAACCGGCGCCCCCACCACTGCGGAGACCCACCGTGGGAACGCTGGCCATACTCTTCGCCGTCATTCTCCTGCTGAACCTCATACCGGCATTTGCCCCGCCGACGTGGATGGCCATGTCGTGGGTCGGCTTCAATCTGTCCGACGGCAATCCGTTCGTGTTCGCCGTCGTCGCCGCCTGCGCCGCGACCGTCGGACGCCTGATACTGGCTGGTTTTGCCCGCACCCTGGTCAGGGGACACTGGATGCGCCGCGCCGACCGGGAGAACATCGACGTCGTCCAGGCGTGGCTCGCCAGGCGGAGGCGGCTCACGGCAGGCGTTTTCTTCCTCTACGCGCTCAGTCCGTTTCCGTCCAACTATCTGTTCATCGCATACGGACTGTCCGGCTTGCCGCTGCGCACCATCGGCGCCGCATTTTTTGTCGGACGCATCGTGACCTATGCCGTCTGGGCGCATATCGGCAGGTTTGCGGCCGAGCGCCTTGATCTTGAATCCCAACCGGGGGGGCGCCTATCTCAGCGGCTATTTCGTCGTCTCGCAAATTGCGCTGCTCGGCTCCTTGTATCTCCTCATGAAAATCGATTGGCGAACGCTGGTCACGCGTCACAAGCTGAGGTGGTACCGGCCGACGGCACACCGGGACCGCGATCATCACGAACGTCTTTCGCGCAAATAGGTACCGAAATCGCTGATTTCCATCAACGACCCGAGCCACCGCCGCGATGTAATCGGACCACTGACACCCCCCACTTCCGGTGAGGCAAGCAATGAAACTGACTTTTCTCGGGGCGACCGAAACCGTGACCGGCTCGAAGTATCTGCTCGAGCATGGCGGCAAGCGCGTGCTGATCGATTGCGGGCTCTTCCAGGGCACGAAGAATCTGCGGTTGCGCAACTGGAATCCGCTGCCCCTTTCGCTCGATACGCTGGATGCCGTGGTTCTCACGCATGCGCATATCGACCACTCCGGCTATCTGCCGGCACTGGCACGCGATGGATTTCGCGGCCCCGTGTATTGCACGTCGGCAACGGCCGAGCTCTGCGGGATCATGCTGCGCGACAGCGCGCGGCTACAGGAGGAGGAAGCCGACTTCGCGAACCGTCACGGTTACTCGAAGCATCATCCGGCGCGGCCGCTCTATACGCTGGACGACGCGCTGCGCGCGCTGCGCCTGCTCAGGCCCTGCTCGTTCGACGAGTGCATTGCGCTCGGTGGCGCGATGTCGTTTCGCCTGTTGCCCGCCGGCCATATTCTCGGCGCGGCGAGCATCATCGTGAGCTGGAGTCACAAGGTCATCGCCTTTTCCGGCGACCTCGGCCGACGTCACGACCCGATCATGCGGCCGCCGACGCCGCCTATCCATGCCGATTTCGTGGTCGTCGAGTCGACCTATGGCGATCGCCTGCATCCGGCTTCGAATCCGGAAAACGAACTCGCAGCGCTATTCGAAAAGACGTTTTCGCGGGGTGGCGTGGTCGTGATTCCCTGTTTCACCGTCGGCAGGGCGCAGGAAATCCTCCTCTTCATCGCTCGCCTGAAGGCGAGCGGCCGCATGTCGCGCGTGCCGGTTTATCTCGACAGCCCAATGGCGACGGACGTTACCGAAGTCTATCGACGTCATATCCTCGAGCATCGACTGACCATCGCGGAAGCGGATGCGCTCGGTCATGCGGCCACGATGGTGCGCACCGTCGACGAGTCGAAGGCCATCTCCGGGCACCAGGGCCCCATGGTGATCGTTGCGGGAAGCGGCATGGCGACGGGCGGGCGCGTATTGCATCACCTGAGCCACTACGCTCCCGATGCCCGGAACACGATTGCGCTGGTCGGCTATCAAGCCGCCGGCACGCGCGGCGCGGCGTTGGCCGCACACGAGCCGACCGTGAAGATTCACGGCGAGTATGTGCGCGTACGCGCACAAGTCGAGGCCATCACGAGCCTCTCCGCGCATGCGGATTACGAGGAGATCCTGCAGTGGCTCGGTGCGATGCAACGTCCCCCGGCCCGGACGTTCGTCACGCACGGCGAGCCTGCCGCAGCCGATGCATTGCGCCGTCGTATCGAAGAGAGACTGCATTGGTCGTGCGAAGTCCCGACGTACCAGCAGATTGTCGATCTCGACGAGATCGCGCCCGCCAATACGTAAATGCACGCGACTACGTCGCCTTGACGCTGCTTCTTGGACATCCTCGGCGTTCGTCAGGCGTGGAAGCCCGAGTGGCGCCGGACGTCGGCAAGCAGCGCTGCCAGCGCGCATGAAGCGAGTCTGGTGGCCACGCCATCTGCGCGACTCGTCAGCACAATCGGCACACGTGCGCCGACCACGACACCGGCGCACGCCGCACCACCCAGGTATTCCAATTGTTTTGCCAGCATGTTGCCGGCCTCGATATCCGGCACGACGAGGATGTCCGCCCGGCCCGCGACCGGCGAATCGATGCCTTTGTCGATGGCTGCGCGCTGCGATACTGCGTTGTCGAATGCGAGCGGACCGTCGACGATCGCGCCCGTGATCTGGCCACGCCCGGCCATTTTGGCCAGCGCCGCCGCGTCAAGCGTCGAGCGCATCGCGGGATTGACCGTTTCGATCGCACACAGTACGGCGACGCGCGGACAGGTCACACCGAGCGCGTGCGCGACGTCGATTGCGTTCTGCGTGATGGCGGCCTTCTGCGCGAGATCCGGCGCGATGTTGACCGCCGCGTCGGTCAGGATGAACGGTCGCGGATAAGCGGCGGTCTCGATCAAGAAACAATGGGAGACCCGCTTGTCGGTACGCAAGCCGGAATTCGCCGCGACGACAGCCCCCATCAATTCGTCAGTGTGCAGGCTGCCTTTCATCATCGCCGCCACCCTGCCCGCAGCGGCGAGTTCGACCGCTTTCGCCGCCGCCGCGTGACTGTGCGGCACGTCGTGAATCGTCCAGCGCGCGAGATCGATACCTGCCGCTGACGCCAGCGCCTGGATCCTGGTCCGGGGCGCAACCACCACGAGTTCGAGCACGGCGCCAAGCGGCGAATCGCCGAGCGCCGCGAGCGCGGCAAGGCTCACCGGGTCGCACGGATGCACGACCGCAATGGGCAGCGGCGGCATGTCGCAGGCCCTAGCAATCAGCGTCGGCAGTCCGCCATCCGGCGGCGGCAGCAGGCCCGGCAGGCTCGTTCCGTCGTCCGGATCGGACTGGACGATATTGTTCATTTGCGACGATTCCAGCTGGTTGTTCGGTACCTCATTCCGCGCCGCTCGCCACGGTCCGGCAAAACGACCGTTTCACTGTGTGTTTGCGACGCTTGGCGGCCGTTGATCTGAATCAAGCGCACGGGTGCCCTCCTTCTTAGACTGAATCGCACTGATGGATTCACCGCCGACGGAGCGATCGCGATGAGCGACAAGAGCGCAGCCGTGCACTTCGACACAAGCGACCGCGCTCGTGCGCGCCTTGCGTTCGCATCGCGGCTCGCACTGCGGTCCGGCGCGCATCTGACCGGCCTGGCCGCGGTCTATCGGACGGAACCCGCCTCGTTCCACGCGATGGCCGGGCCCGCGAATTGTTTCCGCGAACCTCGGGAACGCCCGCTGTTTGTCCCGTACGCGGGCGCATCACTGCTGTCGCGCGCATACGAGACCGGTACCGATCTGCTCGTGATGGCGGCTGACGGGCCATGCTCCGGCGCGAGCTTCCGATGGGCGGCGCCACGCGTACCGTGCTGGCGTCGATGACGCTGCCGGTCCCGATGTCACATTGAGTGGGGCCATGCGTACCCTTGCGCTTCTCGTCCTCAATACGGGTTCGTCGAGCATCAAGTTCGGCGTGTTCACGTATCCGCCTCGCGGAGCACCGGAGCGCCGCCCCCTTTACGACGGTGAGGCGCGCGACGACGGTAACGGCATGTCGATCCGCTTTGGCACCGAACCGCAACACCCGCTGCCCCTCGTCGCCAGTGATCCTTGTCATGCAGTCATCACGTCGATCGCAAGGTGGATACGCGAGCGGTTGCCCCATGTCACGCTGGGTGCCGTTGCCCACCGGGTGGTGCACGGCGGGCCGAATCATGTGGCGCCGGTCGTCGTCGACGATGCGGTACTCGGCGAGCTTCGCAAGTTGACGCCACTCGCGCCGCTGCATCAGCCACGGATCCTGAACGCGATCGATATCCTGCGCGCCGAACTGCCCGGTATCCCGCAGATCGCAGTATTCGATACCGCGTTTCATTGCACGCTGCCGCGCAACGAACAATTGCTGCCGTTGCCAAATGCATGGTTCGATAAAGGGGTGCGCCGCTACGGATTCCACGGCTTGTCATACGCGTATCTCGCCGTTGCACTCGAAGAGGCGTTCGGCAGGCTGGCACACGGGCGCGTGATCGCCGCGCATCTCGGCAGTGGCGCGAGCCTTTGTGCGATGCGCGAGCTGCACAGCATCGCAACGACGATGGGCTTCTCGGCGCTCGATGGCCTGATGATGGGTACGCGTTGCGGTTCGCTCGATCCCGGAGTCGTACTGCACCTGCTCGACACCGAACACCTGTCGCACGCTGCGCTGAGCCAGATGCTGTACCACGAGTCGGGGCTCAAGGGTGTATCCGGCGTGTCTGCGGACCCACGTGTTCTCCTTGAACGCGAGGCCCGCGGCGACGCTAGCGCGCGTGACGCGCTGGCGCTTTACGTGCATCGGATCGTGCGCGAGGCAGGTGCGTTGACCGCCCTGCTTGGCGGCCTCGACATGTTGGTCTTTACGGCCGGCGTCGGCGAGCATTCCGCAGCGCTGCGCGAACGAATCTGCGCGTCGCTGGGCTGGCTCGGCCTCGAGATGGACATGTCTGCCAATGCGACGCACGCGCATGTGGTCTCGCGCAAGTCGAGTGCAGTCACCGTCGTCGTCGAGCCGACCAACGAGGCGTGGATCGCCGCACGCGACGCGCTGCGGCTGCTGCGGGACGACCGGCAGGCTTGATCCAGATCAGCGAGGTCGGCGCGCACGCCCCGATGATGGACGTATCGACGCCTGCTCAAGGGAACTGCCATGTACTCGAACATATTGGTCGCGCTTGACGGCAGCGAGACATCGTCGCGTGCACTCGATGCTGCGCTGACCCTCGCGTCCGAGACGAATGCACGGCTTACTCCCGTCTACGTAGTCGACTTTCTCGTGCCGGCTTATGACCCGCTCGGCTACGATCCGTCGATCCTGATCGACGCATTCCGTGAAGAAGGGCTGCGCGTCACCGCCGACGCCGCGAAACGCATGGCTGAACACGGTGTGTCCGGCACGCCGCGGATCGCCAATGTCGAACCGGCAGGCGAAGACGTCGCACAACGCATCCTGATCGTGGCCAGGGACGCTGGCGCCGATCTGATCGTCATGGGAACGCATGGCCGACGCGGCTTCCGGCGGCTGATGCTGGGCAGCGTTGCCGAGCGCGTGCTGCGGGGCGCCACCTGCGCCGTCTTGATGATTCCCGCGCGTGCCGCGCCGAAGCCTGCCGCCGAAGCCACTGCGGCATCGACCGAAAAGGAGCCGTCATGAGCTACAAGACCTTGCTCGTCCATCTCGACGACAGCGAGCGCTGCAAAACGCGGCTCGCACTGGCACTCGATCTCGCAGGGCGCTGGGACGCGCATCTGATCGGTTTGTACGTGGTCTGCCAGGACCTGTTCGAGCCATTGATGCGCCCCGATGAACCGCTCAAGCTCGCGGTGTACGAGCGCTTGTGCGAGGAGCGCCGCAAGCAGGCAGAAATCAGGTTTCTCGAGGCTGCTGAACGCGCGGGGCGTAGCGTCGAGTGGCGGGCGCCCGCCGGCCCGGCAACGGACGTCGCGACACTGCATGCGCGTCATGCCGATCTCCTGGTGCTCGGCCAGACCGACCCTCGCGACCGCACGACTTTTATCGCGCACCATTTCGTCGAGGACGTGCTGATGGGCAGCGGCCGTCCCGCCATCGTCGTGCCGTATGCCGGCCGGGTGCGCAAGCTCGGCGAGAACATTCTGGTTGCCTGGGACGGTGGCCGGGAGGCCGCCCGAGCGGTCGCCGATGCGCTGCCGCTGCTCACGCGCGCCCGCTCCGTCAACGTCGAAACCGTGGCACGCAAGCGCCCCGATCCGGACGAGACCCCGGCAGGTGTCGACGTCGCTGCCTACCTCGAGCGTCACGGCGTTCGCTCGTCTTTTTCGACGACGCCGCGCGAACCGGACATCGGCTCGGGGGCGACGCTGCTTAATCGGGCCAGCGACCTGCATGCCGATCTTCTCGTAATGGGCGCGTACAGCCACACCCGGATGCACGAGCGTGTACTCGGCGGCGCCACACGCACCGTTCTGAAAAGCATGACGGTGCCGGTGCTGATGTCGCATTAATCCGTCAGGGGGCAGCCGGGTCCGGCTGCCTCGTCACCGTTTACAGGGCTGCGGCACGCGCGTCGGCATTGTCCCGCACGAGCAGGACCGGTCGATCCGCCGTGCGCAGCAGCGACTCCGCGACGCTGCCCAGCAATGTCCGGCGGATGCCGTGGCGGCCATGTGTCCCCATTACGATCAGATCGGCATCGCATTCGGCGGCCGCTCGGGCAAGCGCAGCCGACACATTTTCGCCGGATGTTTCGATCGTATGCGCGGACCCGCGCACGCCGCTTAACCGGAACGCGGTCTCGGCGTCAGCCAATACCCTGCTGGCGATGTCGGTATCCAGAGGGTTCCGGTCGCGTTGGTCGACATAACCGCTGTCGATATCGGTGAGCCGCGGCGCGTCCGATACGGCACACACCGCGACGACAAGGCCGCCCGACGCGCAGGCAAGCCGGATCGCCTCGTCAAGCGCGAGGCGCGCGCCGCGGCTGCCGTCCAGCGCCGCAAAGATCCGTTCGTACATACCGCCTCCCCGTCGCTCGTCCGGTTTCCGGCTCCCAGTCTGAGCCGGGTCGGGTTGCGCCGCTTGATGCGGGTCAAGCATCGGCCCGGGGGCGCTTGACGGCAGGCCCGCACGCGCCCCGATTGGCGAAATCATGGCAAACCGCGCACAATTCCTCCAGAAAAGCGTACCAGCCAGCCTTCGCGAGCTTGGCGTCCGGCCGCAGCGTGCCGGCGCCGGCGATTTTCTTCGGGATGAACGCCCATGACCGCGCATGCATCTTTCCCCGGCGCCGCCCAGACGTCTCGCCGCGTACGCTTCATGCACCGCGCGTCTGTTGCCGCGCTGCTTGCCCTCGCTGCCGGCGTGGCCGGATCGCTCGTCGCGGCCGGAAGTCTCCAGGTACGGGCACATGAGACGGCACGGGCTCAATTCGAGCGCATGGCGACGCTCGCTACCCTCAATCTCCAGCACGATCTGCTCAACGCTGCAGCCGTGCTGCGAGGCGCCCGTAGTTTCGCCGTCGCGACCCGACAATCCGACGACGCGTGGCGACGCTATGTCGCCGGTCTCGATCTCGAAAGCCTGCAATCGCCTGTTCGTACCCTCGGCATCATCGGCGCCGGCGCAGCAGCGGACGACGATCCAGGGACGCAACGCGCGCTGCGACGCGCGGCCGATAGCGGCAAGGCGGCACTGGCGGCGAGGCAGGTGCGCGACCGTGCCGACACGACGGCGGACCATCCGGACTTCGCGCTTTATCTTCCGATCGATACGGGCGGCGCTGCCGCGCCTGCCGACGAGCAGCGGCGAGCCGAGACCGTCGGATTCGTCTACGCCGGCCTGGATGTACGACGGTTGTTCGATCCGCCATCGATGAGCCAGCTTGGCTTACAAGTCACGGCGGACAATCCGCCGGCGGTCATCTATTCAGGCGCCCTGACCGCGAACGGACACGCGCCCGACGACGAATTCGTCAAACGAACGGACACGCTGACTTTCGGCGGCACGTCGCTTTCACTCGCCTACAGCGCCGCCCTGCCCGACACGTCCGGCGCCGCGATCGTGATCCTGCTCACGGGTATCGCCGTCTCGCTCGCGCTTGCCACGCTCGTCCATCAGGCCGTCACCCGACGTCATTTCGCGGATACCCCCGGAAGCGGCGCCCCACTTTCCGAAGCGCGCATGATGGGCATCATCCGATCGTCGATGGAGGCCATTATCACCATCGATGAACGTCAGACGGTCGTGATTTTCAACCCCGCGGCGGAACACGTGTTTGGCGTCTCCGCCATGGAAGCAATCGGCGCCCCACTGTCCCGTTTCATTCCGGAACGTTTTCGCGCCACGCACGCGAAGCACGTCGAACAATTTGGCGTGACAGGTGTCTCCGAACGGAAAATGGGGCAACAACGCGTGCTGTTCGGGCTGCGCGGGGACGGGTCCGAGTTTCCCATCGAGGCATCCATTTCGCAAATCCGCGACGGCACCGGCAAGTTGTATACGGTCATGCTTCGTGACGTGACCGAACGTGTCCGCGCGGAGAATGCGCTCAAGCAATCGCGCGAAGAACTGCGCGAATTGTCGGCCAACCTGCAGAACGTCCGTGAAGAAGAAAAAACCCGCATTGCACGAGAACTGCATGACGATCTCGGCCAACAGCTCACCGCACTCAAGATGGATCTGTCCGCCGTCGAGCTGGGACTGGCGAAGCATCTCCCGCCCGGTACCGCCGTGCGCGACCAATTGGGCGGCATGCACCGCCTGATCGATTCCACCGTCGCCTCGGTTCGGCGCATTGCGGCGGATCTCAGGCCGGTGATGCTCGACGATCTCGGTCTCGTCCCCGCGATCGAATGGCTCGCGAACGATTTCACGAATCGCTACGGAATCGCAGTCGAGCGACATATCGATCCCGCCGACACGGTATTCACCAATGCCGGCGCGACCACGCTGTTCCGGATCGTTCAGGAAGCGCTGACCAACGTCGTGCGGCACGCCGACGCAACGCACGTGACGTTGATGCTGAAAGTCGACGACGGATGCTGCTTGTTGCGAATCGCCGACAACGGCCACGGCGCGCCGGATAGCCGGACGAAGGCGCGCGACCATCCGTCGTTCGGACTGATCGGAATCCGCGAGCGTGCGCACATGCTCGATGGCAATGTGACGATCGACAACGAGCCAGGCAAAGGTTTCACGATCACCGTGACGCTGCCGCTCCACGCGATCCGGCAAGGGGGCGTGTTGTCATGATCAAGGTACTCATCGCCGACGACCACGCTCTTGTCAGAGACGGCCTCCGTCACATCCTGCAGAACGCCAGCGACTTCGAAATCGCCGGCGAAGCGCGGGATAGTGCTTCAACGATGGCGCTCGTACGCGGCACGAATGCAGACGTGCTGGTGCTCGACCTGTCGATGCCCGGCCGCAATGGCGTCGAACTCATCAAGCAGATCAAGGATGAAAAGCCGTCGTTGCACATCCTCGTGCTGACGATGCACGCAGAACAGCAATATGCGGTGCGCGCATTCCGTGCGGGTGCGGCCGGCTACATGACCAAGGAAAGTGCGAGTGCCGAGCTGGTTGCCGCGCTGACCAAAATCGCCGCCGGCGGCGTGTATGTCAGCCTCGCCATGGCCGAACAGTTTGCGCAAAGTCTCAACGAGCCGACCGACATGCTGCCGCATCAGCGCTTGTCCGACCGGGAATTCGACGTATTTCGCCGAGTTGCGTCCGGTCAGTCGATTTCCGAGATCGCCGAGGAACTTTGCGTGAGCGTGAAGACCGTCAGCACCTACAAAGCCCGTATTCTCGAGAAGATGCAGATGTCGAACGAAGCGGCGCTCGTGCGCTACGCGATGCGACACAAGCTGTTCGACGATCAGGATGACCTGTGAAGATCGCCGGGATTCCCCCTTGTCATGCGGAAGGCGCGGGAAAACGCCGATCCCCGGAGAACGCGTCAGTTGACATGACGCATGGATACAAGATTCTGACAGGTGTGTAGGAACCGTCCTACAGCGCTTCCCTATCGCCTACCGAATCTGCAAGTCTCGCTGATTTCGCTTGCGCTTCAAGCGATACATACTGGGCAATAAGAAAACCAAGTAGCATGTGCCGCCCGGAACAAGCGCAGTTTCGTCGCCCGACAACCGCGGTATCGATCAATCGGCCAAACCGGTGCGGGTCTCCTCTCATGAAGACGGCAGAGCATCGCCGTCGCATACGACAGGGTCAACATCGTCAAGCCCATGGCACGGGTAAGGTGCGCTGCTGACCGTATTTGCAGGAGCAGATGATGCTGACCAACGTCGATGTCGCGACGTCCACGCCGTTACACCCCATCATTCCGCTGCATTCGGTGGCGCGCGAGGATCAACCGAAACGGAGTACTTCCCGCTGTTCATCGTGCGCACTACGCAACGTGTGTATGCCGCAAAATCTGACGCCCGACGATTTCGCGCGGCTCGACGCGATGATCTGCACGACCCGTCATGTCAAACGCGGCGATTCCCTCTACCGCGCGGGCGACGTGTTCCAAAGCATCTACGCGGTAAGGACCGGTTCGTTCAAGACCGTCATGATGCACCGCGACGGCGACGAGCAAGTGACGGGCTTTCAGATCGTCGGCGAATCGCTTGGACTGGACGGCGTGCACAGCGGCCGTCACAACGGCGATGCAATCGCCCTTGAAGACAGCACCGTCTGCATCATTCCCTTTGGCCAACTCGAACAGCTGTGCCGTGAAAATCGCACGATGCAACATCATGTGTACCAGATGATGAGCGGCGAGATTGTCCGGGAGTCAGGGCTGATGCTGCTGCTCGGCACGATGACCGCCGAGCAACGCGTCGCGGCGTTCCTGCTGAATCTCTCCGCGCGCTTCAAGGCGCGGGGCTATTCATCTGCGGAATTCATCCTGCGGATGACACGCGACGAAATCGGCGGTTATCTCGGCATGAAGCTGGAAACGGTGAGCCGCATGCTGTCGAAATTCCAGCGGAGCGGGATGGTCGCAGCGCAGGGCAAGCAAATCCGCATCGTCGACCCGGACAGTCTCGCGCAAGTCTGAATTCGCATTCAACGGGCACCGTGCGCCTCGCTAGCGCTCCCGTTGCGCCGAGCGAATGGCCGCCAGTCGGGCGCGCACGCGCCGAATCGCGAACACCATCACGAATTCGCGCACGTGCGCCCCCTCTTCGAGATCCTTGATCTCTTCGTCGAGCCAGCGTTTCAGCGCGTCTTCCGGGATCGCCAGTTCCCGGGCCACCTCTCGCAGCGGCTCGAACCATCGCTCGTCCTGCATCGCGCTCCCTCCTGCGTGCGCGCGCCACCCCATTCAAGACTAGCCTCACCGCACGCGCGCCGCATGACTCGGCCACCCGCGCGCTTGACATGGGTCAACGGCCGCAGGCCGGTTGCTGACACGATGAAATTTGACGGCCAGCCGCAATTGCTGTTGCGCATCGGACACAGCCCGCACACGCCTCGTGCTCCCCGTCGGCCACTCGACGAGGTGATTTCACCGGCGCGTCCGCGCGCGTGCCATGCAGGGCTCTACGCCGACGGAGGAAAAACATGAATATCACACGCGCACTCGCCGCTGGCCTGATCATCGCGCTGGCCGGCGTCGCCAGAGCACAGACGGCAGTGCCCGAACCGACCGAGCTCGTCGACGCGCAGCACTGCATGTTCTGCCATACACCCGACATGCCATTCCTCGCGCCGTCATTCCACCAGATCGCGGAGCGGTATCGCGACGTTCCGCGTGCGCAGGAACAACTCGAGATCAAGCTGCGGCTCGGGGGGCGCGCGCATTGGGGCGATACGCCCATGCCGTCGGCCGCCGAGCGCGGCGGCCCGCTGTCGCGGGATGACGCGCGCCGGCTCGTACAGTGGGTTCTGAGCCAATAGCCACGGCCGCCCATGTCGGATGCAGTCAAGCGCGTTTCCGCCGGCACCCGCCGCAGCAATGCCCGGCGAGAGCGCCCCACGCGTCGCGGCGCCGAATTCGACGTCATGACGCAAGAAGCGCGCGGCAAACCTCGCGCCACGGCGCCACGCACGGCCGGAATCCACGGCGATCTGCGGCCCCTGCCACGCCGGAGCCGCCGGTTTGCCGAACGCCTGGCCTGCGCTCCGGCCGACGAGGATGCCGCATTCCTGAAACGTCCCGGCATGCGTGGCATCCGGTTGCAACTCGACTACTGGAAAGCCGAGGAGCGCCTGCAATGCGAGCGAATCGGTCACGCGGTCGTGATCTACGGCAGCACACGTATGGTCTCACCGGCGGTGGCGAGCGCACGGTTGGCCGAAGCGAACCGTGCGCTGGCTGAGCGGCCGCATGATGCACAGCGGCGCCACGCGGTCGCCGAGGCAAGCCGGCTCGTCGAGCACAGTGCGTACTATCGCGTCGCGCGCGAATTCGGACGCCTTGTGGGGCGGGCTGCCTGCAGCGTTCGCACGGCACGGCTTGCCGTGGTCACGGGCGGCGGCCCGGGCATCATGGAAGCCGCCAACCGTGGCGCATACGAGAGCGGTGCGCCTAGCATCGGATTCAACATCGAGCTCCCGAGGAAACAAATACCCAACCGGTACATCACGCCCGATTTGTGTTTCCGCTTCCACTATTTCGCCATCCGTAAATTGCATCTGCTCGAACGCGCGAAGGCCGCGGTCTTCTTTCCCGGCGGATATGGCACCTTCGACGAACTGTTCGAGGTGCTGACGCTCCTGCAGACAGGCAAGATCCCTCCGCTTCCCGTGATACTCGTTGGCGAAGCGTACTGGCGTCGCGCGGTGGATTTCGAGTTCCTCGCGGACGAAGGGATGATCGACCGCCACGATCTCGAGCTGTTCACCTATTGCGAATCTGCTCCGGATATCTGGCGCGCGATCGGCGATTGGTACGAGCGGCAACGCATTCGCCCGCGGATGCGACGCAAGACGTCCCGGACGGGACGTCGCGTGTAGGAATCCACTGAGCGCGTCTGCACGATCCCTCCGCTGTCTTCAGGGCTATCTTCAGGGCCGCCTTCTTGATCCCGCCGTCGGCCCGCCCCCGCTACGCGGCATGCCGGCGGCACATGACGTTCAGTCGACGACAAGGTTGTCGACGACCGCACGCACGCCCCGCGCCGACCAGGCCGCGCCGCGCACCGCCTTGCGTTCGGAAAACGATCCGACCTTCCCCGACAAGGTCACCGTTCCGTCGTGCACCTCGACGCTGATGTGCTTGGCCTCCCGTTCGGCGTGACGCATGATCGCGCGCTTGATGTTCCCGCCGATGTCGAGAGAGCCGACCGTTCCCAGCACGGCGATGTGATTCGTCACGCCGGTCACGCTGCGCATCTGGGAAATCGCACGTACCGCCATGTGGCTCTGATATGCCCAGTCGACCTTGCCGGACAACGTGATCCAACCGTGCTCGACCTGTACCTTGACGGTGTCGTCGTGCAGGCCGACCGTCCAGTGAAGAACCGAGCGCACTGCAATGGCGATGTCCTCGTCGGTCCGGACGTCGTCGTTCGGCAAATGCACGGTCATGTCGATCACGACGGCCTTGACGCCAGATACGCGGTTCGCCGCACGCTCGATCGCGAGCTTCTCGGCATAGCTTGGCGGATGACCCGACAGGGTCACGATGCGATTGGCCACCTCGACGCCGATACGGGTCGAGTCGATGGACGGGTCGGATTCCAGCTCTTCCTGTACTTCCTGCTTCAGTTGCTTGTCCGTTTTCATCGCCTGCTCTCCTATGAGCCACGGCGTTCAAATCCGCCGCGTCAAAATCAGATTTGCACGAGCGCGGTCCGGATTCGCTGATTCAGGTCAATGGAGACGCCGCGGTGCGAGCCGTTGCCGGCCGGTTGCATCGACTCGTGCCGAAGCATGCGATGGATGCGCGCAATCTCACCGGCTACCCGATGGATGGTGCCCGACCGGCCGCTTGAGCGGACAAGACGTCAGGCGCGCCCAATGAAACGAACGGCGCGCGGGTCATCCCGTGCGCCGCCTCCCTCCCCTGGGCCGATGTGTCGCCGAATCGGCCAGGCATCGGTCAACTGATCGTCAGCTTTTTCTGGCCGACGGGTGCCTTCTTCGGCAGCGTCAATGACAGTATCCCGTCCTGGTAGGTCGCCGTCGCGGTCGCCTCGTCGACTTCGTCCGCGAGCGAGAACGACCGGCTGATCGCACCGCTATAGCGCTCGCGCCGGATCACGCGCTCGCCTTCCTTTTGTTCCTTGCTGCGCTCGACCTTCGCGTTGATCGACACCGTGCGGCCAGTGACCTGAACTTCAATGTCGTTCTTTGCAACACCGGGCAGTTCCGCCTTGACCAGATAGGCACTGTCGTTTTCCGTGACGTCGATCTTCATCGACGCAAGCTCGGGCTCGTCCGGCAGCGACAGGCCGCGCAGCGGCCGGAACAGCCCCTGGAACAGGTCGGAAACGGGTTCCATCGAGAACGGATCGTAACGCGTCATGTTGCTCATGTTTGCACTCCTCGAACGGTGATCGGGCCGGCGCCGTCGTCCCGACAGGGGCGGCCCGCGATGAAGCACGCGTCAGCGCGACGTTGCGTGTCGCGTGAGGGACGAACGTTGTTCGTTCAAAGTCAGCGTAGCGTCGTGTACCGGCCGCTGCTTGATACGCGTCAACCGCGCAGGCGAGATCACGCGCAGAACCGGAAGAACCCGCTGTGCAACAGGATCGGGTGTCCGCCAACCTCCTCGAGCATCCGGCGCGCGGCGCACTCGATGGCAGGACGATGGCGCGCAAACGCGTTGGCGAGGTCTTGTTCGCGAGGCGAAGCCGCGCCGAAATGATCTTCCAGCGCCTCGGCCGTGATCGCGCACTGCACGCGATCACCTTCGACGAGGGCCGGGAACGCCAGAACGAGATCCGGAGCGGAGTATTCCGGCTTTTCGGCAGGAAACGAGATCTGCATGGTGGTCACCTGGTTCGGCGGCTGTTGCACAAAGCGTAGATTCGCCGGCCTGGTGACGGTTGACCTGTGTCAATCGCGCCGCACGGCTAGGCCGCGGCAACAGCGGCGGGCGGTGCATCGTCACCGCGCATGAGCAGCACCGGGCACCGCGATTCGCGCAGGAAGCGCTCGGCCACGCTGCCGATCACCATTCTCCGGACGCCGCGCCGCCCGTGCGTGCCGACCACGGCAAGGTCGATGGCGTGGTCATCGACGTAACGCTGCAGGCGCTCCGCAATGTCCTCGCCGAGGCTGTCGGTCTCGACAAGTTCCGTCTCGCCGTTCACGGCGGCGCGTGCAATAGTTCGCTCGGCGTCATGCAATACCGCCACACCCGCACGCCGATCCGCCTCGATCAACGCGTTCGGATCGAGGCGTCCGGGGTAGGTGAACACCGCCGACTTGTCGACGACGTAGACCGCGGAAACCCGGGCATGGCAAAGCCCGGCCATTTTCAAGCCTTCTTCAAGGGCTCGCCGCGACGACGTACTACCGTCCATTGCGACCATGATCCTTGTGTACATTCGAACCTCCCCGGATGCAAAACCTTGCCCTGTCATCGCGTTTGGCTGCGTCACAATCATCGACGCTCGACGCGCGCGAACATTGACTTCCGTCAAGCGTCCTTTGGCGGATCGGCACGCCCGGTCATGCAGGCACGCGCGGCACTCGCCCTGGCGCGATCCAACGACGGCGGCACGCCCGAACAACTGGCCACGCTTGATGCAGGTCAAGCGCCGGCGCGGCAATGTTCGTTTGAATACATGGAATCGCTGCACATGCTGCCCATCCATACCGACGTCACTCGGAGTCCCCATCGTGCGAAATCTGCCACGCCTTCTCAGCCTTGTGTTCAGCATGCTCCATGTCCGCGGCATTCGGGCGACGCGTATCCGCTCATCGGGTGATCTGTCGGCAACGCATGCGCGTGTTCCTGTCCCCGTGCCATGCCGGTCTCGCGACATCTCCCGCATACGGTGACGGGCGGCAACGCGCGTCGCAACGCGCGCTCGGTCGATCGGGCGCTTCAGCGCGCGGCCACCTACGCGCACCCCGCCGGTCGGATCCGGCGGATCGAGACTCACTTGTCGATCGTGTATCTTGCGGGGCGCTACGCATACAAGATCATCAAGCCGGTGAAGCTCGGTTTCGTCGATCTCACACGGGCCGAACGGCGGCGACGTTGCGCGCAGGCGGGATGCACGCTCAACCGTCCGTTGGCAGGGCCGCTGTATCTGGGTGTACAGCCGCTCGTCGCTCATGGGCGGCTCAACGCTTTCGGCAGCGATGTGCGCTCGCGTCCCAAAGGGGGGCGATTCAACGACGCGTCGCTTGAATACGTCGTCAGGATGCGGCGTTTCGATGCAGACGCGGTGCTTTCCGCGCGCTGCAGGCGACATGACGAGGGCCTTGCCGACGCCGACGCGTTGGCGGCCGCGCTCGCACACTATCACCTGCACGCCCCCCGCCGGGCACCGCATGCCGGCTTCGGAAGCGCCGGCTGCGTCACGGCCCAATGCCTGCCGCTTCTCGATGAGCTCGACGCGACGGTGGCGTCCGAGGCGGCACTGCGCACCTGGATCGAAGCGGAGCTTGAGCGCATCGCGCCCCGGCTTGACGAGCGCCACCGGAATGGTTTCGTGCGCGCCTGCCACGGCGATCTGCATCTGGACAACATTGTCCGCTGGCGCGGCCGGCTGCTGATGTTCGATTGCATCGAGTTCGACGACTCGTTGCGCTGGATCGACGTCGCCAGCGATCTCTCGTTCGCGTTGATGGACTATTCGGCGCACGGCCGCGACGACTGTGCACACCGGCTGCTGGCCGGCTGGCTTGCGCTGACGGGTGATCACGGGGCACTCGACGTGCTGCCGTTCTTCAAAACCTATCGCGCGCTTGTGCGCGCGCTTGCCGCTCGGTTGCGCGGCGATGACGCAGAGCGCACGCGCTATGTGCGCATCGCGATGGATGTCGTCGCGCATCGGCGCGACGTGCGACCCTCCCTGCTTCTATGCCATGGCGTGTCGGGTTCCGGAAAATCGGTTGCAAGTCTCGCGCTCGCCGGCAGACTTGATGCCATCCGCTTGTCGAGCGATGTGGAGCGCAAGCGCCTCGCCGGCTGCCCGGAAGCGGCTCGATTGCCGGATGCGGCGTATTCGGATGCGGCCATCGACGGAATATACGATCACTTTCTCGAGCATGCGAAGACCGTGATCGAATCCGGCCATACCGCGATCGTCGATGCGACGTTCCTGCACGAGCGCAACCGGGCGGCATTCATCGCGCTTGCGAATCGCCTTCAGGTTCGGGTGATCATTCTGGCGTTTTCGGCAAGCCCCGTGATGCTCCATGCGCGCGTCGCGGCAAGAGCGGCCCAGCGGCGTGGCGCATCCGACGCCGATACAGCGGTACTCGCAGGGCAGCTCGCACAGGCCGAGCCGCTGACGGACGCGGAGCGCGCGCTCGCGATCCGGTTCGATACCGGCGTCGAGCCAGCCGCCTACGAAGGCGACGCATTCTGGTCCCCTTTACTCGCGACGCTCGCGGACGACGCGAGTTCGGGTTACGCGCGCCGTCAAGGTTGCAGGCGGGGCCATGTGGGCGGCCAAGCCCGCGACGCCGCGCTCGACGAGAGCGTCTAGACTCGCCGCTTGTCTTCGAGATGCGGTTGGCGTGCCGCGACGAGGCGCAGTTCGTCCAGCAGGTTTGCCGCGGCGTGAATCAGGTCATCCAGCGTGACGATTCCGATCAGACCGCCGTCGTCCGATACGACCGGCAGCCGCCGCACGCCATGCTGGCGCATTCGCCTTGCAAGCAGCCAGACGTCGTCCGCGCCGTGCGCGACCACGGCCGGCTCCGACATCATGTCGCCGACGAACAGCGTCCGCGCCTCGGCATCCGGACTCACGACGGCGAGCACGATATCGCGATCGGTCAACACGCCGACCGGCATCCGGACGCCCTGATCCTCACGCACCACCACCAGATCGCCCGCATGCAGTCCGCGCATCTTTTCGGCTGCTTCGACGACCGGTGTCTGTGGGCCACACGTGGCGACCGCACGTGTGCAAAGTGTGGCAGCGTTCATTTTTCCCTCTCCAAACCGACGGTAGTCGTGCGCATGCGGTGATTTCCTCGGCATCGCCCGACGCGATGCGAGCGCGACCGGGGCGCCCCCCGCGCGCGATTGACCGCCTCGGCCCGCCCGGCTTACATCACTATCGGGGAACTCGGAAATTCGTCAACAGGAGGACGACTTACCGGAAAGTGCTTCCGCAATAGTTCGGTAACCAGTTCGATACCCCGCAGCACGCCCAACTGGTAATCTCCACGCCGGAAATCCGCTTCCATTACCCGGCAAATCGCTTCCCATTCACCGCTATCTACCTTGGCGTGGATACCACGATCCGCGACGATTTCGACGTCCCTGTCGGCGAGCAGCAGGTATATGAGAACCCCGTTGTTGTGCTCGGTGTCCCAGATCCTGAGCTGAGAGAAGACGTCTATGGCGCGTGCCCTGGCAGACGTTCCCTTCAGAAGCGCATTGGTGTGAAGTGCCCCTTCGACCGCAAATCTGACTTGCCCAACGTGTGCGTCGTGACTGACATGCACCGCTCGTTCAATGGCGCGAAGGGATCGGCGCGGGAACGCGGCATTGACTCGCCAGCGTGTCATGAGGAGATGTCGAAGAAGCCGTTTCAGGTCCATGTCTACCACCTGCCAGATGCACCGCCGCCGCCGAATCCACCGCCTCCTCCACGGAAAATGTCCCGGTGCGAATCGCCGCCGAGCCGCCCGCTTCCGCCTCCGATGAAGCGGCCACCAACGGCCCCCATGCCACTACCCAGCAGCGTGAAGATCAACGCCATGAGCCCGGCTGCCGCGGCTATGAAGATTGCACCGGACAAAATCCATGCGATCACGCCAATGATGCCTCCCGTGACACACGCGCCCGGCAATCTGCCAAGCACCGCTCGAAGCAAGCCACCCGCCATGACGGTCAGGAGAAAGAGAACGGGCAGCAGGCGTCCCGCCCCGTCCGATTCACGTTGCCGCTTTTGGGGTTGCGGCAGAGGCTCGCCGCTCACGACCCGCATGATGCTATCGGTGCCCGCCGAGATGCCACCATAGAAATCGCCGCTTCGGAATCGCGGAACGATCACCTCGCTGATGATTCGATTGCTCGTCGCATCGGTAAGTACGCCCTCGAGACCGTATCCCACCTCGATGCGAAGTGCGTGGTCATTTTTTGCGACAATCAGCAAAACGCCATCGTCGACGCTCTTGCGTCCGAGCTTCCATTGCTCGACGACACGCATCGAAAACTGCTCGATCGTTTCCGGTTCGACCGTCGGGACGATAAGAACGGAAATCTGCGTTCCTTTCCGAGTCTCGAACGCCTTCAAGGTCTGCTCGAGAGCGGCCTTCTGTTCGCCCGTTAACGTGCCGGTCTCGTCGGTCACCCTCGCAACGAGAGGTGGCACCGGTACATCCGCCCCGACAACCGTTCCGCCGAGGGCGAAAAATATGGCAACGACTGCAAGCACCAACCGGAACATGCTCAATTCGACACCCCACCAGCGGACGCCGGTGTCGAGCCGAAATCAACACGCGGCGGCTTCGCAATCTCCGCTTCGTTACCTACGGAGAAGTTGGGCCTTTCCGGATAGCCGAAAGCTCTCGCCGTGAGATTGTTCGGAAACGAGCGCACCGTGGTGTTGTACGCCTGGACGGAGCGTATGTACCTGTTCCGTGCAACGGCAATGCGATTTTCCGTTCCTTCGAGCTGGGCCTGCAGGTCCCTGAAGTTTGCGTCGGATTTCAGTTGCGGATAGTTTTCCGATACGACCAGCATTCGGGACAGTGAACTGGTCAGTTGCCCTTGCGCAGCTTCAAATCTCGCAAACGCCTGCGGGTCGGCAATGAGTTCGGGCGTCGCGCGAATCGAGCCGACCTGAGCACGCGCCCGGGTCACACTCGTCAGTACGTCTTTCTCCTGATTCGCGTACCCCTTCACCGTATCGACGAGGTTGGGAACAAGGTCCGCACGGCGTTGATACTGGTTCAGCACCTCGGACCAGTTGGCCTTGACCTGCTCGTCCTCGGCCTGGATGGCGTTGTAGCCACACCCGGTCAGGCTCGCCAGGATGGAGGCGACCATGACGATCCAGAACATGCGCACCCCACCATGTCGTGCAGGCGGAATGGTTGATTGCGCCATCATTCATGCACCTCTCTCGCATATTGTCGGCCACACGACATTCACAAACACCCGGTAGCGCTGTTCCCAGCGTATGAATCCGTACGAACAGCGGCTTGACGTACGTCAAGCGTGCCACGCCTGACTTCCGCCGCCTGTATGCCGCATCCCGCCCGGCGCCGGCGACCCGGCACGGGCGGCAATACATCGTACGAAACGCATTCGAGCCCTGTTGAGCCACGTCAACTCGTCTACATAAACGAGCGATAAATTGAAATGCGAGAACTATCGGATTCTCGATCGCCGCGCGTGGGGAAACACAGGCAACGTTGCACCGCCAGTCTGATCGCGACCACGCTTCCGAGAAGAAATTGCTTCGCCCCTGGAGCCGAACGATGGATGACAATCCGCATGCCGCGCGACCGTTCTGGAAATCGCGGTCGGTGATCGCACTCTTGGCCTTTTCAGCCATTGCGTTGTTCCTTTTGCTTTCCGAACACCGCGCCCACTTCCTTGGTGTGCTGCCGTACCTGCTGCTACTGTCGTGTCCGCTCATGCATCGGTTCATGCACCACGGCCATGGACACCGGCACGGCGAACAGGGAACGAAAGTCCGCCATCCTGATTCGGGAGACAGTCATGAGCCGCGTCGATGACGGTTACGGGCTATGGGGCCTGGTGGTCGTCAATTCACTGGTCTTCGTCATCTTTGCGTTCAGCTTCTTCAAACCTGCAACGAAGCGGGACTGGCGAACGTTCGGTGGCTTTTCCGCCTTCATCGTGGCGCTGTTCGCCGAAATGTACGGCTTCCCGCTCACCATTTACCTGCTATCAGGGTGGTTGCAATCACGCTTCCCGCGCACGAACCTGCTTACACATGACTCCGGGCACCTCTGGTGGACCCTCACGGGTCGGCACGGCGACCCGCATGCAGGGCTTCCTCATCTGCTCAGTTTTTTCGTCATCCTTGGCGGTTTCTTCCTGCTTTCTGCCGCGTGGCATGTCCTGTACGAAGCTCAGCGCAGCAAGGCGTTGGCGACGACCGGGCCGTACGGCCGAATTCGGCACCCGCAATACGTCGGGTTGTTCATCATCATGCTGGGCTTCCTGCTGCAATGGCCCACGCTTGTGACATTGGCGATGTTCCCTGTGCTGGTCTTTATGTACGTCCGGCTCGCGATACAAGAGGAACGGGAAACGGAAGCGCGATTCGGCGCCGCATGGCGCGACTACGCCGCGCACACGCCCAGGTTTTTTCCCGATCTTCGGGGGAAGCGTCCGGCCCAAGTACATTGAATGCGGCTGACGCATTCAGCGTCGACGCCAGCCTCGAATCGCATTTTTCTCTGGGCAGGGAGGCCACCATGAAGCCTTTCGCGACTGGCGTGGCGCTTTCTGCCACGGTTGTGTTCTTCTACGCTCTTTGTACGCTTGTCTGGATGGCACTTCCAGAGCCCTTCATGAACTTCATGAATGCGCTCTTTCATGGGCTCGATTTCCGGCGTCTTCAGACCGGCGAACCGCTGTCCTGGTGGTCCGTTGTCTACCCGGCGTTCGTGTTTGCAGTCTGGTTCTTTGCGGCTGGCGCATTTTTCGCCTGGTTACACAACCGGCTCCGAGGAACGCATTGACGAAGTCCGCGCGCTCGGCTGATCAAAGGGATACCTCGCCGCGTGGAGCATGCCTGCGCCGATTGAAAAGGAGCGTCAAGATGAGCCGTCAACGTGGCGAAGGCAGGTCGTATCACCCGCGAATGCCCGATCGTTCGTCGCCGGGCGCGCATCTTGCGCACGGCGCGAAAGAACCGCTGCGCGACCCCGTCTGCGGGATGAACGTGACCGAGGCATCACGCTTTCACGGCGAGCACGACGGTATGCACTACTACTTCTGCAGCGACGCCTGCCTGACGAAGTTTCGAGTGGCCCCGGGAAAGTACGTCGTCACCCCGCCCGCAGATGCGGCGATGACAGTGCCGCAGGGCACGATCTACACGTGCCCGATGCATCCGGAGATCCGCCAGGACCATCCTGGACAGTGCCCCAGGTGCGGCATGACGCTGGAGCCGGTTCTGCCCGACATCGACGCTCGCGAGAGCCCGGAACTGGTCGATTTTCGGCGTCGCTTCTGGTGGACACTCCCGCTGACCGGCACCGTCTTCGTGCTGGCGATGGTTGGCCATCGGCTCGGATCGGTGTCCGCGTCGACCGGGAACTGGGTCGAGCTTCTCCTCGCCACGCCGGTCGTTCTATGGGCCGGCTTCCCGTTCTTCGAGCGGTGCGTGCGTTCGTTCCTCGACCGCAGTCCGAACATGTGGACCCTCATTGGTCTCGGCACGGGTGCTGCCTACATCTACAGCGTCGTCGCCACCGTCTTTCCGCGCGCGTTTCCCGCGACATATCGCGCCCACGGCCAAGTCGGCGTCTATTTCGAAGCCGCGGCGGTCATCATTTCGCTCACGCTGCTCGGGCAGCTTCTCGAGTTGAGGGCACGCTCGCAAACGTCTGCCGCCATCAAGGCGCTTCTCGGGCTCGCGCCCAAGACCGCCCGACGCATCAACCAGGACGGTTCCGAGGACGATGCGCCGTTATCCGACGTGCGTGTGGGAGACATGCTTCGAGTCCGGCCAGGCGAGAAAGTCCCCGTTGATGGCGTCGTCACTGCGGGTTCGAGTTCGCTTGACGAATCCATGATTACCGGGGAATCCGTCCCCGTGACGAAGCGCGTTGGCGATCATGTCATTGGTGCGACCATGAACGCGTCGGGCACGCTGGTCATCCGGTCGGAAAAGGTCGGCTCCCAGACCGTGCTGTCGCAGATCGTGCAAATGGTCGCGCAGGCGCAGCGGTCCCGGGCCCCTATGCAGCGGATGGCCGACAAGGTGGCTGGCGTCTTCGTCGTGGCGGTCGTCGGCATTGCGCTGCTGACGTTCCTGGTGTGGGGGCTGCTTGGGCCCGATCCAGGCTGGATATTTGGCCTCATCAATGCAGTCGCGGTCCTCATCATCGCGTGCCCCTGCGCGCTTGGACTCGCCACGCCGATGTCGATCATGGTCGCCAGCGGCAAGGGCGCCTCGAACGGCGTGCTCTACCGCGACGCGGCGGCCATCGAGAATCTGCGCAAGGTCGACGTACTGATCGTCGACAAGACGGGAACGCTGACCGAGGGGCGCCCGGCGTTCGAACGGGCCGCAGGCATCGACGGCTACACGGCCGATGAGGTACTTCGGCTGGCGGCCAGTCTTGACCAGGGAAGCGAGCATCCCCTGGCTGCCGCGATCGTCGCGGCAGCCCGTGACAAAAACATGGCCCTGGACCCCGCCGAGGGCTTCGAATCCGCGACAGGCATAGGCGTGCGGGCACGCGTTGCCGGCCGAACACTGGCATTGGGCAACACGGCGCTGATGCACGCCGATTCCGTATCCGTCGAGTCGCTCGCCAACGAAGCGGACAGCATGCGAGCACAAGGGGCTAGCGTCATGTATCTGGCGGTGAACGGACGCCTGGCCGGGCTCCTGGCCGTCGCCGACCCGATCAAGGCGACGACGCCGGAAGCACTCGCGACGTTGAAGGAAAGCGGCATGCGTGTCGTGATGGCGACCGGCGACGGCGTGGTGACGGCCAGGGCCGTTGCCGAGAAGCTCGGCCTCGACGAATTTCATGGTGAAGTCAAGCCGGTGGGCAAGCTCGATTTGGTGACGATGTTTCAGCAGGCGGGACATGTCGTGGCCATGGCTGGAGACGGCATCAACGACGCGCCGGCGCTCGCGAAGGCCGACGTCGGCGTCGCCATGGGAACAGGCACGGACGTGGCGATGAACAGCGCGCAAGTTACGCTCGTGAAGGGCGACTTGCGCGGTATCGCGCGAGCTCGGGAGTTGTCCGAGGCAACGGTCGCCAACATGAAGCAGAACCTCGGCTTCGCGTTCGCATACAACGCGCTTGGCGTTCCTTTGGCTGCCGGGTTGCTTTATCCGTTCACCGGTTTGCTGCTGTCGCCGATGGTTGCGGCGTTGGCGATGAGCCTGAGTTCTGCGTCCGTCATCTCGAACGCGCTGCGGCTGCGAGACGTCAGGATTTAGGACCGTCTGCCCGTTCCTGCGTCAGACCGCGCACTCGTCCCTGCCGAATACGCGACACCGCGCCGCAATCGATGGGTCGCGCCCGGAACAATGTCCCGCGCCGTTTTGCAGGTCAGGCGCGCGGCCGCCAGCCAGTCGAGATGCCGCACCTGTTCGAAGCGTCGCGGAGCGGGAAAGAATTGATCCCGGCCAGTCACGCGCCGGCGCGCTTCGCGCGCGCCGGACAACGATACGACGCCAGCCGCCGGCGCCCGGGTGGCGCGGCGATGTGCATCGTTCAGTTGATGCGTATCAACAGAAGGCCATCGCGGCTGCCTACGCTGAAAAGGTGGAAGACATCGCCCCGATGCACACACGTTCACCGATCGGAGGCCATCATGCATGCCGGACATCATTTCCTTCATGAACTTCGGCACGCGACGATGCCGACTTACTTTGTCTCCTATGTGTTCCCGCTGCTGCTCGTCGTCTACGAAACCTACAGGATCGCGTATTGGGTCGGCAGGCATGGCTGGAACTTTGCCCAGTTGTCCCAGGCGGGCTACGAATTCACGCTGATGTTGATCGTGTTCGCGCTGCAGGTGATGCTCGACGGGGTGCTATTCATGGCCGCGTGGGTCAGCCGCCATCCTGACGTCGAGCATCGACACGCGAACATGATGTTCGGGATCGTGTGTTCGGCACTTGTCATTGCGTTCGATGTCGCGCTTCGGGCAGCATTCTGAACCGTCGCAAGCGCTGCTTGCGCGTCCAGCAACCCTGGCGTCGAGAGGCATGAATGGCCGATTCGGCGACGCTGCGCGCACATGGAGGCGGAGACAATGCAGGATGCATTCGGCTTTGCAGATGAACTCGGGCCGACGAGAACGATCCACGTCCACGATTCGTCGATTGGCCTCAGGGCGATACTGGTCATCGACAACGTCGCCGCCGGCCCTGCTATCGGAGGCTTGCGCATTGCTCCGGACGTCAGTGCCGAGGAGTGCTTTCGCCTCGCGCGCGCCATGACGTTCAAGAACGCCGCGGCGGGGCTCGCCCACGGCGGCGGGAAGGTCGTGCTCTACGGCGATCCCAAGATGCCTCGCGAGGACAAGGAGCACCTGATCGATGAACGCTACGCTTGCGTCCGATGAACAACGGGAAGAGCGACCGGCCGCGGCTCGGCTGCCGCGGCTCGTCCAGATACTTCGCGCATTGGCTGGCGCCGGCTGGGCGCATTGCGTGGAGAGGCTGCACGTTGGACAAGACGTGATCGACGCAGCCACGAAGGAATTACAGCCGGGCGATCGCGACGCCGTCCGCTTTCGGAATATGCTCGAACAGCTCGGGCCTGCGTTCGTGAAGTTCGGTCAGTTGCTGAGCCTGCGGCGCGATCTCCTTCCCGAAACGTGGATCGATGAGTTGCAGCGGCTTCAGGACCAGGTCGCCGTGTTCCCCGGCGCTCGGGCAATCTCGATCATCGAGCACGAACTGGGCCGCCCGATCGGCCAGTTGTACGCCGAGTTCGACGAAGCGCCGCTCGCCGCCGCGTCGATAGGACAGGTTCATGGGGCACGACTCGACGATGGCGCGAACGTGGTCGTCAAGGTGCAGCGCCCCGGGATTGAACCGGTCATCCACGCCGACGTCAGCATCATGCGCTTTCTCGCACGTCAACTGGAATGCTACGTGCCCGAGAGCCGTCGGTTCGGCCCGACCGATCTTGTCGAGGAATTCGCCCGGCTCATTGCGGACGAACTCGATTATCAGACGGAAGGCCGAAACGGCGATCGATTGAGAGCCGACTTCATCGATGATCCTGACATCTTCGTACCGCGTATCTGTTGGGAGCTGACCAGTCGACGCGTGCTCACGATGGAGCGAAGCGTGGGGCACAAGCTCGTGCAGCTGCCGCTTCGGGACACGCGGGAGCGGCAGCGACTGGCCGGGGTGCTGATGGAGTCATTCCTCAAGCAAGTTTTCGAACACGGCTTTTTTCACGGAGATCCGCATCCGGGCAATGTGTTCGTGTCGGCAGACGGGCGATTGTGCTTCCACGATTTCGGCATCATGGGCGAACTGTCGGCACGCGATCAAGGTGCGCTCGCCGAGCTGATTCTGGCGGTAGGCTCGGGTGATATCTCGTTGATGATCGATGCCTATTTCGAGATGGGCATCGCCGCGGCCGGGGTGGATCGAGAGGCCCTCAAGCGCGACGCGTCGGACGCGCTCGACGCGTACTACAAGGCAGCCGGCAAGGGCTACTCGTTCAGCGAGATCGTGCGTCAATTCCTGCAACTCAGCCGACGGCACGCGATCAGGGTGCCGCGCCAGTTCCTGCTGGTGGGCAAAGCCTTCATGCTGGTCGAGGCGCAAGCCGTGGCGCTCGATTCCAGCTTCAATGCGCTGCGTATCCTGCGCGACTACCTTCCGCGCTTGCTGGGGCGCCATGCGCTCGCGGCATTGACGCATGCCCCGGAATCGCCCGGCCTTTTCCGGATGATTCGCTCGCTGCATCGCGCCGCCGTCAATTTTCCCGACATCCTGAATCGCGCGGTCGATGTGCTGGGAAGCGGGAAAGCGACGCTGCGCGTCGAGCACGACCAGCTCCAGACGCTCGAGGCCCATCTCGACCGCGCGAGCAATCGCCTCAGCCTGAGCCTGATCATCGCGTCTGTCGTCGTCGGTTCGTCGATTGTCACGACATTCCACACCGGGCCCCACTATGCCGGCATCTCGCTATTGGGGCTGAGCGGTTTTGTGGTCGCCGCCGTGATGGGGATGGCGTGGGCCATTGCCATTTTTCGGTCGGGGAGGTTCTGAGCGAACTACGTCACGCGCGATGAGGTTCCCTCGTCCACTGCGGCCCCGCCGCCCGCAACGCCGCCGGGGAGCTTGTTCAGCCGGACTGCCACCACCTTGTATTCGGGTGTATCGACCAAGCGGTCGCGCACGGGCGAAGTCAATCGGTTGATAAACAGATCGGGGCGATGGAAGGTCGCGAACAATTGCCCTTCACGTACGGCAGGGCTGATGTGGACTGGCAGTGTCGACGTTCCGTAGCGGCTCGACACACATACCCTTTCGCCTTCGACCACGCCATGGCGCATCGCATCCTCCGCTGCCATGTCCAGTGTGTCGGACGGCCGCAAGGTGGCATTGCTGGTCCGGTAGCTCATCGTGCCCGCGTTGAAGTGGTGCAGCGTGCGGCCGGTCGTCAGCAGCAGAGGATAGTCGTCGTCGGTTTTCTCGATCGTCGGAACGTAGTCGATCATGGCCAGCGTCGCGGTCTTGCCGCCAACGAAATGCGCCTGATGCAGCACCGGAGTACCCGGGTGGTGTTCATCCGGACATGGCCAATGCAGGTCTTCGCGTTCCAGCCGCGAATACCCGAGCCCCATTGCATCGGGCCACAGCGCACGCACCTCGTCCCAGATTGCCTGCGGCCCGGTGAACTCGAAGCCGTGCGGCTTACCCAAGCGAGCAGCCAGCGCCTGGATGATCCACCAGTCCGGACGGGCCTCACCCGGTGGGGCTACGGCGGCGCGGATGCGCTGCACGCGCCGGTCGGAATTCATGAAGGTGCCGTCCTTCTCGAAGAATGAGGCGGCCGGAAGAAAGACCGTGCCGAATGCCTCGGCCGTTTGATTAAGGAACAGGTCCTGTACGACCACCAGATCGAGCGCACCCAATGCCGCGGCGGTGTCGTTTGCCTTCGGCAGCGAAAGATAAATGTCGTAGCCCATCACGCAAAGGGCCTTGAGCCGGCCGGCCCGGGCCGCGTCGATCATTTCGAGCAGGTTGAGACCATGGCGCGACGGCAGCGTGACACCCCACATCCGTTCGAAGCGCTCGCCGGCCCTGTTGATTGCCTGTGCCCCCGTCAAAGACGCCGGGTCGCAACCCATCTGCGCCGCCCCCTGCACGTTGTTCTGACCACGTAACGGATTGATGCCTGAGCCCGGCCGGCCCAGGTTGCCGGTCAGCAGCGCCAGATTGATCAGCGCCATCACGCCCTCGCTTCCCTGGAGATGCTCGGTCAAGCCGAGGCCATGAAAGCACATCGATGGCCTGCCGCCGGCATAGAGCCGCGCGGCCGCGCGGATTGCCGCGGCGGATACGCCACAAGCCTCCGCCACGGTTTCGGCGGAATATCGGGCGACATGCGCGGTAAAGGCATCCAGGCCGGCTACGCGCTCGGCCAGGAACGCGTGATCGACGAGCCCTTCCTCGATCAGCGTGGCGGCGAGCGCGTTCAACAGGGGCACGTTGTGACCAGGGCGCACCGCGAGGTGCACGTCGGCCAGCGCCGCCAGCTCGGTACGACGCGGATCGATGACCACGAGGGGCGCGCCCTCGAGCACCGCTTGCTTGATGCGGGCGCCCACCACCGGATGGTTCTCGGTCGGGTTTGCTCCGCAAATCAGAAAGGCCTTTGCCAGCTCGATGTCGTCGAAGCTGTTCGTGGCCGCGCCGACGCCAAGCATGGTCTTGAGTGCCTTGGCACTGGGCGTGTGGCACACCCGTGCGCAGCAATCGACGTTGTGGGTGCCAAGCACCACGCGGGCGAACTTCTGCGCGAGGTAATTTTCCTCGTTGGTCGCCCGTGCCGAGCCGAGCATGCCGACCGCATCCGGTCCGTCACGCGCGACAATCTCCCGTAGCCGCGCGGCGGTGAAGTCGAGCGCCTCGTCCCAGGTCGTCGGATGCCATGTGCCGTCACGGCGGATCATCGGCCGCGTGATGCGGTCCGCCGCATGGTTGAACTCGAACGCATAGCGCCCCTTCACGCAAAGGTGGCCGCGATTGACCGGGCTGTCGGCTGGCCGCACCGCCACCACGCGTCCATTTGCAGTCCCGACGTTCATCTGGCAGCCCACGGCGCAATACACGCAGGTGCTACGCGTCCACGCGGTCGGCTCGACACGGACTCGTTTGTCGAACAAGGCGCCGCTTGGGCAACTGTCCACGCAGGCCCCACAACTCACGCAGCCTCCGGCAAGGAGCGTCGGCCCTTTTCCCGTCGCGATGCGCGTGGCCTCGCCGCGTCCCCACGCCTCCCAAACGAATTGACCTTGAATTTCCTCGCAGATGCGGATACACCGCTCGCAATAGATGCAGCGCTCCATCGCCACGCCGAGATAAGGGTGAGTGTCGTCCTGAAACAGTCCATCTTCCCGCCTCTCCCCCGGCTGAACGCCATATTCCGCGAGCAGGCGACGGAACGGATGCTGCGGCTCGGCGGCGCATGCGGCTATCGGGTAATGCGCGACGAGCAGCTCGAGATTCGTACGGCGCAGCGCATCGAGGGATTTGCTGCGGGTGCGCACAATCAAGCCATCCTCAACCGTGAACGAGCAGCTTGCAACGGGGAGAGCCTGGCCCTCCAGTTCCACCACGCACAATCGGCAGGTTCCGAATGGCCTCAGGCGCTTGTCGTGGCACAAATGCGGAACCGTCGCACCCGCTTCTGCCAGGGCGTCGATGAGCAGCGTGCCGTCCGTCACTTCGTGCCGGACGCCGTCGATGGTCAGCCAAGCCATGGTTTCAGCTCCGCCCGGTAGTGCCGCTTCACCGACTCGGCGAACTCCGCCAACCCACGCCCATGGCCGCACAAGCTTGTCGCTGCAAGTGCGTCGATGATTTTCTGATAACGCGCACCGTCGATCGATGCGCCTGCCGGAACGGCATCGACCATAGCCGCCAACGCGGGCGTGCCGAAGTGACAGGGCGTGCACGCGCCACAGGACTCGCGCGCGCCAAACCGGAACACCTCTGCGATGATGTTCATGATCGACGTGTCGTCGGAAAACGCGACGACACCGCCATGCCCGACCGCGCAATCGATCGCCCGCATTTCTTCGTAACCGAGCCGAGTGGCCAACAGCTCCGGCGGCACGATGCCTGCGAGCGGTCCGCCGACCATGAGACCTTTGAGGTTGCCACGGCGCAAACCTTGACCCAGGTGATCAACGATATCCGCCAACGAGATGCCGAACTCGACTTCGTAAAGCCCCGGACGGCGAAACAGGGAATTGAGCGAGAGCAGCTTGGTGCCACGGCTGCGGGAGAATCCGAGTTCGGCATAGGCTGCTGCGCCTTCCGTCACGATCCACGGCACCGAGCACAGGGTTTCCACGTTGTGCACCAGCGTGGGGGCGCCGAAGAGCCCGTGCCGAGTGATCTGCGGGGGCCGTTGACGCGCTTCGGGACGGCGGCCCTCCAGTGCGTTCAGCAGCGAGGTCTCTTCCCCACAGAGATAGGCGCCTTGCCCCACAATCAGTTGAAGGTCAAATCCTGACCCTAGCCACCCTGCCGCACGCGCTTGCTGCAGGGCTTGCGAGACGATTTGCGCAGCCAACGGGTACTCCTTGCGCACATAGATGAAACCTCGGCGCGCGCCCACGGCGTAGGCAGCGATCGCGGCACCTTCAATTACCCGAAATGGATCGTCTTCGAGCAGGAAACGATCGGAAAATGCGCCAGGATCGCCTTCGTCAGCGTTGACAACCAGATATTTAGTGTCGGCCGGCTCATCGGCAACTGCCTGCCATTTGATCGCGGCCGGAAAGCCGGCTCCGCCGCGCCCTCGCAATCCGGACTCGTGCAGCATTTGTATCAACGCGCCCGGCGCCGTGGTTTGCGCCCTGGCCAAGGCCAGACCGCCGCCGTGTTCACGATACACGGTCATGTCCCGGACGCCGCCGATGAGCACGTTGCTCAGCAGCACGGTGCGACGGCCGTGACTCCTGGTGTTCGGTCGAATGTCATGCGCGCTGTCGCTGGGGCCGTCGTAGCATTTTCCCAGGCAGGAAACGGTCGGCTGTTGATCGATGGCGCGCTGCCAGACCGCTGGTCGGTCGGCGCGTGCGGCGAAGCAAGCCAAGCCGGCGCACGCGCAATCGGTGATCGCGCTCTGGTCAAGGTGATAGAACGAATGTGCGGCGGCATGGCGTCGCAACTGCTTCACCTGAGTTCTCATGAGAAAGCCCCGCGGTACCCGGCTCGCGTTACGTCGATCGACGTGTTGCCCACCCTACCTCCGCGAAATGGCGGTGCGTTGCGTTAGATCAAGATTGCTCCCTGATGCCTGGCACGGACCGAAAGGACAGCCAACCAGCCGTCAGGCGTCCATCTGTGTATTGTGCTTGCCCAGGCGAAGCCCGTTGCGCCTGTCACGAAGCGACGTAGCACGCTGTCTGCCGAACGAGGCCGCAAGGCAACTCGGGGCCAGGCAAATGCACCACCGGAGCTTTGAAAGCGAACACTCGACGATGAGAAGCGCCCCTTTCATCCCGATCAATTTGTCGGAATTCACTCTCAGGATGAAGCAACCGAACGTGTTGCAGGGTCGAAACATTGCGTCGATGCGGGCGATGCAAACCTGCAAACCAAGCGCAGTGCACACAAGACCGGGCCGCCTCGGAGAAATCCCGAGAAAGTTTCGACGATCCGATGCCGCGCTCGATACGGCACGATCATGGGCCGCATGAGCGGCCGCGCGGCTTCCATTCTTGATTTCAAATCAAAACAATTTGGCTCATAGCCGAGTTTTTCCGCAAAAGTAACAACGGCACACTGCGATCCATCCCTACTGGAACCAGGATCGCCTCATGCCCCTCGCCCTGCTCGCGCTGACCATCAGCGCATTCGCCATCGGCACGACCGAATTCGTGATCGTCGGGCTGATCCCGACGATCGGCGCCGACCTCGGCGTCAGCCTGCCGTCGGCCGGCCTGCTCGTCAGCCTCTACGCCCTGAGCGTCGCCATCGGCGCGCCGCTGCTCACCGCGCTCACCGGCCGCGTGCCGCGCAAGGCGCTGCTCGCCGCGCTGATGGCGCTGTTCACCGTCGGCAACCTCGTGGCCTGGCAGGCGCCAAGCTACGAATCGCTGATCGTCGCGCGCGTGCTCACCGGCCTCGCGCACGGCGTGTTCTTCTCGGTCGGCTCGATCATCGCGACCACGCTCGTGCCGAAGGACAAGGCCGCCAGCGCGATCGCGACGATGTTCAGCGGGATGACCGTCGCGTTCGTCGCCGGCATTCCGCTCGGCACCTTCATCGGCCAGCACTTCGGCTGGCGCGCGACCTTCCTGATCGTCGCGCTGTTCGGCCTCGTCGCGTTCGTCGGCGCGGTGGCGTTCGTGCCGCGCGGGCTGCCGCAGACGCCGCCCGCGCCGCTCGCCCGCCAGTTCCGCGTGCTCGCCCAGCCGCGCCTGCTGCTCGTCTATGCGATGACGGCGGTCGGCTACGGCGGCTCGCTGATCGCATTCACCTACATGGCGCCGCTGCTCGAACAGATCGCCGGCTTCACGCCGTCGCAGGTCAGCCTCGTGCTCGTCGGCTACGGCGTGTCGGTCGCGTTCGGCAACGTGTGGGGCGGCAAGCTCGCCGACAGCGTCGGCCCCGTCAAGGCGCTCAAGCGGATCTTCCTGCTGCTCGCGATCGTGCTGCTCGCGCTGACCTTCACGGTGCACGTCAAGTGGCTCGCGGTGCTGACGATGCTCGCGTGGGGCGCGGTTGCGTTCGGCAACGTGCCGGGCCTGCAGGTGTACGTCGTCAAGCAGGCGCGCCACTTCGCGCCGGACGCCGCCGACGTCGCGTCGGGCTTCAACATCGCCGCCTTCAACCTCGGCGTCGCAGGCGGCTCGTCGCTCGGCGGGCTGATCGTCGCGAACGTCGGTCTCGGCCATACGCCGTGGATCGCCGCCGCCGTCACGCTCGGCGCGTTCGCGCTCACCGCGCTGAGCGGCCGTCTCGACCAAAGCCAGGGCCTGCCGGAACGCACGGCCGAACCCGTCGAACTCGCCCACTGAATCGCCACCCGGAGACGCTCATCATGAACACGCCCGCCCACCTCCCGCCGTTCGCCGGCAAGACCTTCGCAGTCCGTTACGACGGCCTCACCGCACTCAACGCGTATGACGGGAGCAGCCTCCGCATGCGCTACGAGATCACCGAAGGCCCGTACGCCGGCGCGAAGGGCGAAGTCGCGTACGCGTGGCAGCACGTCGCCGGCGAGACCTACGCGATCTCGTGGCAGGAAGCCGACCGCGCGACGGTCGTGCACATCGACGATTTCGCCGCCGGCACGTCGCGCTCGTTCTTCACCGCGTCGTCGCTCGATTTCCATCGGCTCGAAGGCAGCCTGCGCGCAGTCTGAACGGAGCCCGCCCATGCCCACTTCACTCGACAAGCTCGCCGACGGCGGCTTCAGCATCGGCATCGAACTGCCGCTCGACAACGACTGGTCGCCGGCCGGCGGCACGAAGCGCCACCGCGACGGCCGCCGCCCCGGCGTGCCCGACCTGGAAAACCATGCGGCGCTCGCACGACTGGCCGACACGCTCGGCTTCCGCGCGCTCTGGGTGCGCGACGTGCCGGTGTACGACCCGTCGTTCGGCGACGCCGCGCAGGTGTTCGAAACGTTCTCGTATCTCGGCTACCTCGCCGGCATCACGCGCGACATCCTGCTCGGCACGGCGGCCGTCGTGCTGCCGCTGCGCGAACCGCTGCTGACGCTGAAATCGGCCGCGACGATCCAGGAGCTGAGCGGCGGCCGCCTGCTGCTCGGCGTCGCGAGCGGCGACCGGCCGGTCGAATATCCGCTGTTCGGCCGCGATTTCGCCGCGCGCGGCGCGAATTTCCGCAGCCAGGTCGCGTTGCTGCGCGACGGTGCGCGCGGACACCTGCCGCCCGGCCTGGACGTGCTGCCCGCCGCCCGTTCGCCGGTGCCGCTGCTCGTTGCGGGCCTCGCGCAGCAGACGCCCGCATGGATCGGCGAGCATATGGACGGCTGCCTCGCGTATCCGGGCACGCCGGCCGACCACGCGCAGCGCGCCGCGAACTGGCGCGCCGTGGCAGGCGACAAGCCGTACGTGAGCTTCATCCACCTCGACCTCGCGGCAGACCCGCACGAACCGCTGCAGCGGCACCATTTCGGCGCCCGCGCGGGACGCATCGCACTGGCGGAAGAACTCGCGGCGATGCGCGACGCGGGCGTGCAGCACATCGGCCTGCATTTCCGCCGCAATCGCCGGCCGCTCGACGAGACCTTCGCCGAGATCGCGAGCGAAGTCCTCCCGCATTTCCATCACAAACAGGAACTGGCCGAGCAGACGCCGTGAACCCGGCCCCAACCCGTGGCGGCGGGCGACGCGATCCTTGATTTGAATTCAATTGTCATTGACGATTACTGACGTTTATCGCAAAGGTCACCGACGGCACAATCCTTCCATCGACCTTTGCTTCTACCCCTCAAGGAGAACAACATGAGCAAGATTCCGGCATTCGGCCTCGGCACGTTCCGCCTGCAAGGCCAGGTCGTCATCGATTCGGTTCGCAACGGCCTCGACCTCGGCTACCGCGCAATCGACACCGCGCAGATCTACGGCAACGAAGCGGAAGTCGGCGAGGCGATCGCCGCCTCCGGCGTGTCGCGCGACGAACTGTTCCTGACGACGAAGATCTGGGTCGACAACTACGCGCCCGAGAAGCTCGTGCCGAGCCTCGAGGAAAGCCTGACCAAGCTGCGCACCGACCACGTCGACCTGACGCTGATCCACTGGCCCGCGCCCGGCAACGGCGTGGCGCTCGAAACGTTCATGACCGCGCTTGCCGATGCCAAGGCGAAAGGCCTGACGCGCCAGATCGGCGTGTCGAACTTCAACATCGAGCTGACGAAGCAGGCCATCGCGGCGGTCGGCAAGGACGCGATCGCGACCAACCAGATCGAGCTGAGCCCCTATCTGCAGAATCGCACGCTGGTCGAGTTCCTGCAGCGCGAAGGCATTCAGGTGACCTCGTACATGACGCTCGCATACGGCAAGGTGCTCGGCGACCCGGTCATCGGCGCGATCGCGCAACGCCACGACGCAACGCCGGCGCAGGTTGCGCTCGCATGGGCATTGAAACTCGGCTACGCGGTGATTCCGTCGTCGACCAAGCGCGCGAACCTCGCGAGCAACCTGCTTGCGCAGACGCTGCAACTGACCGACGACGACATGGCGCAGATCGCCGCGCTCGACCGCAACGGCCGCGAAGTCGACCCGGCCGGCCTCGCGCCGCAGTGGGACTGAAGCGGCCCGCACACCCAAGATTTCCGCCGCGGCCAGCTGGCCGCGGCTTCTACAGGACACCCACCATGACCCAGGATCCGCTGTTCCAACCGCTGCGGCTCGGCGCGCTGACGCTGCCGAACCGCATCGTGATGCCGCCGATGACGCGCTCGCGCGCGAGCCAGCCCGGCGACGAAGCCAATGAACTGATGGCCGCGTATTACGCGCAGCGCGCGAGCGCCGGCCTGATCGTCAGCGAAGGCACCTATATCGCGCCGCTCGGCAAGGGCTACGCATGGACGCCCGGCATTCACACGCCGGCCCAGGTCGCCGGCTGGCGCAAGGTGACCGACGCCGTGCACGCGGCCGGCGGCCGCATCTTCGCGCAGCTCTGGCACGTCGGCCGGCTGAGCCATACGAGCCTGCTGGGCGGCCAGTCGCCCGTGTCGTCGTCGCCGATCCAGGCCGACGGCGTGAACGTGTTCATCGCCGGTGACGACGGCAGCACGCCCGGCTTCGTGCAGGCGTCCGCGCCGCGCGCGCTGAGCATCGACGAGATCCAGGAGATCGTCGGCCAGTACCGCGCCGCCGCCCGCCACGCGATCGAGGCCGGGTTCGACGGCGTCGAACTGCACGGTGCGAACGGCTACCTCGTGAACCAGTTCATCGATTCGAACGCCAACACGCGCACGGATGCGTATGGCGGCTCGCTCGACAACCGGCTGCGCTTCCTGCGCGAAGTCACGCAGGCGCTGATCGAGGGCGCGGGCGATGCATCCCGCGTCGGCATCCGCCTCGCGCCGCTGACCACGCTGAACGGCTGCGTCGACGACGATCCGGAGACGACCTACCTCGCCGCCGCGAAGCTGCTCGGCGAACTCGGCGTCGGCTACCTGCACATCGCCGAAGCCGACTGGGACGACGCGCCGCTGATGCCGGTCGCGTTCAAGCAGAAGCTGCGCGCCGCGTTTCCCGGCGTGCTGATCTACGCGGGCAAGTACACCGCGGAACGCGCGCGCGAAGCCATTGCCGCCGGCTGGGCCGACCTGGTGGCATTCGGCCGCCCGTTCGTCGCGAATCCCGACCTGCCCGCGCGCCTGCGCGCCGGCGTGCAGCTGGCTCAGCACGACCGCGACACGCTGTTCGGCGGCGGCGCGCAAGGGCTGACCGACTATCCAAGCGCCACGCCGGTCGCGGCCTGACGCAGCTGTCTCCCGTATTCGCATGGAAAAACATTCGATGAAGAAGCGCACCCTCGCCGCGCTCGCGTTCGCGCTCGCCGCGAGCCTGCCGTTCACGGCCGCGGCCGCCGCGCCGGCCGCGGACTGGTATCCGTCCGCCTACGGCCCGCATGATGAAATCGGCGCGGCCAACCTGTTGACGCCCGACGTCGTCAGGCAGGCGGTCGGCCTCGTCAAGGCCGGCAAGACCTATCCGCTGGCGGTGCCGGTGGACAAGAACCTGCCGGCGTTCCGGCATCGCAGCTTCCGGCTCTACAACGTGCAGGTCGGCCAGCAGGCCGGCAAGAGCCTCGGCCCGAACAAGTTCACGTTCAACGACGAGCTGGTCAACGCGTGGACGGGCGTCGGCACGCAGCTCAACGGGATCGGCCACATCGGCATCGACAACGTCTATTACAACGGCAACCGCGCGGCCGATTTCGTGACCGTCGACGGGGTGACGAAGCTGGGCGTCGAGAAGGTGCCGCCGATCGTCACGCGCGGCGTCGTGCTCGATATGACCGCGTACTTCGGCAAGCCGATCGTACCGGGCGGCACCGAGTTCACCGTCGCGGACATCCAGGCCGTCCTGAAGAAGCAAGGCCTGACGCTGCGCAAGGGAGACGTGGTGCTGTTCAACACCGGCTGGCTGGAACTGATCGGCAAGGACAACCGGCAGTTCCTCGAAGTCGAACCCGGCATCGGCATGGAAGCCGCGACATGGCTGGCCGACCAGGGGATCGTCGCGTTCGGCGGGGATACCTGGGCCTCCGAGGTCTACCCGAACCCGCACTCGCGGGATGAATTCCCGATCAACCAGTACATGCTCGCGAAGCGCGGCATCTACAACCTCGAACTGATCGACAGCCGCGCGCTGGTGCGTGACCAGGCCTGGGAATTCCTGTTCGTGCTGGGCCAGCCGCTGTACGTCGGCTCCACGCAGGTCAACATCAATCCTGTCGCCATTCGCTGACGCCGGCACCGAACCGGATACCGTGCGCGCTTGACGGCGCTATCATGCCGTCAAGCGCGCCGCACACGAATGGCGGCACGGCCGTCTTGTCCGGCACGTCGTCGCGCGACACGATCGCGCCAATTCGCTCGACCTTCGCGACGCGCTCCGGCCGCCCTCTACCAGACTTGAGCCCCGGAAGGTCCTACATGCTCGACATCCGCCAGCTTCAATATTTCATCGCGGTCGCGGAAGAGGAACACGTCGGCCGCGCCGCGGAGCGCCTGCATATTTCGCAGTCGCCGCTCAGCCGCCAGATCGCGCAGCTCGAGGAAAAGCTCGGACTGACGCTGTTCGAACGCAGCCAGCAACGCATTCGCCTGACGCGTGACGGCCGCACGTTCCTCAGCGAGACGCAGGCATTCTTGCGTCATGCACACCGGCTGGAATCGCTCGCGCGCCGGCTCGGCCGCGGCGACGAAGGCGGGCTCTGCATCGGCTACCTGGAAACGGCCACGCACTCGGGCGTGCTGCCGCGCGCGCTGAAGGCGCTGCGCGCGGATCGCCCGGCCGTCCACATCGCGCTGTACAACTACACGTCCGCCGCGCAGCTCGAAGGCTTGCGCGAGCGCAGCCTCGACATCGCGCTCGTCACGGAGCCGCCCGCGCCGGACGATCCCGAACTCGAGTCGATGCGCGTGCTGAACGATCCGATGCTGCTTGCGCTGCCCGAAGGGCATCCGCTCGCGAAGAAGAAGACGCTGGTCGCCGACGATCTCGCCGCACAGGCGTGGATCGGCGTCACGCAGCAGGAAAGCGCGCCGCGTCACGGCGCGTTCGTCGCCGCGTGTGCGAAGGCGGGGTTTTCACCGGATATTTCAGTCGAGGCGAGCGAGCCGCTCGCGGCGCTCGGGCTCGTCGCCGCCGGGCTCGGCGTGACGATGATCCAGCAGAGCCTGCGTCATCAGGTGCCGGAAGGCGTCGTGCTGCGCGAGCTGCCGTGGTTCAGCTATCGCACGCCGCTGTGGGCCGCGTGGCACAAGGTCAATCTGCGGCCGCTGGTCGGCATCTTCCGCGAGATCCTGACCGGCGACGAGGTGGTCGCGGCGGTCGAATGACGCAACGCGCGGCGCGCGGCGCGCCGTTGAATGCGCACCGCGCGGAGCGGCAGCCGGCATTCGTTGCCGGCTGTCGTCACGACCGTCACACCGCCGCGAACCGCTTCGCCAGCTCGGCGAGACCGTCTTCGTAGATGCCTCGGAAGAGGCGAATCGCTTCGTCGTCGGTCGCGCCGTTCGGCGTGAACGTGCCCGACCACTCGATCGTCGCCGCGTTCTCGCCGTTCCCGCGCACGCGCAGCGTGGAGCGATAGTCGACGACCGGGAACGGCGCCTCGAGGATCGCGTACGTGTAGCTGCGCGCCGCGTCGTCGAAGGCGACCAGACGCTCGACGATCGCGTCGCCGTCCGGATTCGCGAGGCTGCGCACGCGGCCACCTTCACTCAGCTCGCTCGACGGGATATACGACAGCCAGTCGGGCAGCGCCCCGAAGCCGCCGATCAATTGCCAGACCGTGTCGGCCGAAGCCGAGACCTGGATGCTTGCGTGTGCCTGTGCCATATCATCACCGTTGACGATCAACGATCGATCGGCAGCGGCGCATTGGCCGCAACCAGACCTTGTTCGCGCATCTCGCGCCAGAAGTCGGCCGGAATCGCCACGTTCAGCGCGGCCTGGTCTTCCGCGATCCGCTCCGGACGGCTGGCGCCCGGAATCACCGCGGCGGTGGCCGGATGCGCCATCGAGAACTGCAGCGCGGCGGCCTTGATCGGCACGTCGTAGCGCGCGGCGATCGCCTTGATGCGTTCGACCTTCGCGATGATTTCCGGCGAAGCCTTCTGGTATTCGAAGTGCGTGCCGCCCGCGAGCACGCCCGAGCTGTACGGGCCGCCGACGACGATCCCGACGTTCTGCGCGGCCGCCGCCGGCATCACGCGCTGCAGCGCGCGTTCGTGATCGAGCAGCGTGTAGCGGCCGGCCAGCAGCATGCCGTCCGGCTGCGGTTCGGCGAGATCGAGCACCAGTTCGATCGGTTCGACGCGGTTCACGCCGAGGCCCCATGCGTTGATCACGCCTTCTTCGCGCAGCTTGCCCAGCACGCGGAATGCGCCCTTGCGCGCGACTTCGAATTGCGCGAGCCATTCGTCGCCGTAGAAATCCTGTGCGATGTCGTGCACCCAGACGATGTCGAGGCGGTCGGTGCGCAGGCGCTTCAGGCTGTCCTCGATCGAGCGCAGCGTCGCGTCGGCCGAATAGTCGTTGACGATGCGGTTCGGCCGGCCGTGTTCGAACAGGCCGCCCTTCTCGCCCAGATCGCGCGCCGACACGTCTTCGACTTCGTCGAGGATCACGCGGCCGACCTTCGTGCTCAGCACGTATTCGTCACGCGGATGGTGCGCGAGCGCGTCGCCGAGACGCATTTCGGCGAGGCCGGCGCCATAGAACGGCGCGGAATCGAAATAGCGGATGCCGTGCTGCCATGCGGCTTCGACGGTGGCCGCGGCTTCCGCGTCGGGGATGTTGCGAAACATGTTGCCGAGCGGCGCGGTGCCGAAGCCGAGGATCTTGTTGCCGGGCAGCTTGCCTTTGAGACTCATGATTTGCTCCAGGGGTGAGGGAAAGCGGGTTCAGTCTAGGCAGGCGGGTTAAGTCTGTCCAAGACGGAATTCGACATAGTTGAGTCCCGGAAGGTCTAATCCCCGGTTTGGCGCGGCGACCCGATATTTCCCGCGAAGGGGGCGTGCGGCCGACATGCTCGCGCAGCAAGGCTGGCGACGGAATCGGCGGCCAATTCGTGATTTCAGATCAAAGATCATTTCGCCGGCGGCCCGTTTTTCCGCGGCGAACGGATACCTATATTGGCTGCACTCGCAACGACATCGACGTGGTTGCGGCTCACTCAACCAGACAGGTACCCAACATGAAAACGCTCGTTTCTTCCACGCTCGCCGCACTGATCATCGCCGCACCGGCCGTTTCGTTCGCGCAGCAAACCACCCATCCACTGACCCGCGCCGAAGTGAAGGCCGAACTGGCCCAGCTCGTGGCCGCCGGCTACCGCCCGGCGATGGATCACAACACGTATCCGGCCGCGATCCTCGCCGCCGAAAATCGCGTGCGTGAAAACGCCGTCGCGCAAACCGGCCCGAGCGCTGCCCCGGCCGCCGACGCGACCGGCTATGGCAAGGAGAGCCGAACCGCCAGCGAATCCGGCCGCGCGATGACAATCAACGGCCGCGACGCGATCTATCGCGGCCATTGATCGGCGTCGGACTTGCGGACCTTGCGCATCCCAGCGGAAACGCGACGTTCTGCTGCTCACTGCAGCGACGCGTCGCGATTTCGCGCATCCGTCCCGCACGGGCGCGCTTGCGCTTCCGTCGAGCCGGCACGGGCCACCTGCGGCCGCGCGTCATCGGTCGTGCGTGCCGGGTTCAGCGCGCGCAGCACGCTCGCGCGGCCGCCGTCGTCGTCAGGCAATTGCGGCATCCCCCGCGCGAAGGCTGGTGCAACCGCCGCCGCCAACAGAGCGGCGATCGCCAGCCGCGACAAGGGTTTCATCGCCCGCCCCCGCTTCACGGCGCGCTCACGGTCGACACCGATGCCGACGCGTTCGCGGTCGCGGCGCCCTGCTCGCCGTGCGCGATCGCATAGCGCGCGCGATTGAGGGCGATCGTCTGCGCGCTCGGCGGATAGTCCCGTTTCGGTGCGGGCATGACGCCGTCGCGCTGCGCCTGGACCAGGTCGGCGATGACGTCGGCGCGCGTCAGGCCGGGCAACGAAGTCTGCGCGAAAGCCGCGGCCGGCGTGCCGATTGCGGCGGCGAGCAGCGCGGCGGCAGCCATCAGCCTGCGATTCAGATTCATGATGAAACTCCCCAGAACGGTACGAAGAAGACGCATCGTCGATGCGCCGCCGGCAGGACCGCCGATGCGGTCCGCTGCCTGACGGAGTCATTCTGGAGAGCGGAGCCGGCGTGACGCTGACCGCCGGATGACAATTTCGAAATCTGCCGGCCCGCGCGCGGATTCGAGCCCCGGCCCGAAGAAATAGGGGAAGCATCGCCGCCCAATTTTCACGTTGACAATATGCATATACATACATGACCATGCATATGCACAGAACCCAGGAATCCGGGAATCATTGCGCGACGCGCACCGCACCACCGCTCGCGGTCGCCCGCGCGCACCCATGTCAACGTGATCGAGGAACGCATCATGAGTACACGCGAAGTCGTCATCTGCCATCCTGTCCGAACGCCGATCGGCACGTTCAACGGCTCTTTGAAGGACACGCCCGCGACCGAGCTCGGCGCGATCGCCGTGCGCGAAACCCTGCGGCGCAGCAGCCTGGATGGCGCGGCCGTCGACACGGTCGTGATGGGCAACGTGATCCAGGCCGGCAACAAGATGAACCCCGCACGGCAGGCGTCGATCGGCGCCGGCATTCCGGTCGCGGTGCCCGCGCTGACGGTCAACCGGGTCTGCGGCTCCGGCGCGCAGGCGATCGTCAATGCCGCGCAGGAGATCATGCTGGGCTTCGCGAACGCGGCCGTCGCCGGCGGCATGGAAAGCATGGAGCGCGCGCCGTACCTGCTCGACGGCGCCCGCTGGGGCTACCGGATGGGCCAGGCCCCGATCCTCGACAGCATGCTGCGCGACGGCCTCGTCGATGCATTCTCCGACCAGCATTCCGGGTGGCATACCGAGGATCTCGCGAGCCAGCTCGACATCTCGCGCGACCGCCAGGACCGCTGGGCGCTGCGCTCGCAGCAGCGCTTCTCCGCCGCACTGGCCGGCGGGAAGTTCGACGCCGAGCTGGTGCCGGTCGAGATCCTGCAGCGCAAGGCGCGCGTGGCGTTCGCGCGGGACGAGACGCCCCGCCCCGATACGACGCTCGACACGCTCGCGAAACTGAAGCCCGCGTTCCGCCCGGACGGCACGATCACCGCCGGCAATGCGCCGGGCCTGAACAGCGGCGCATCGGCGATGCTGGTGGCGGACCGCGCGTTCGCCGACGCGCACGGGATCGCACCGAGCGCCCGCGTCGTGTCGTTCGGCATCGCCGCCGTCGAGCCCGGGATGTTCGGCCTGGGCCCCGTTCCCGCGGTGAAGATCGCGCTCGAACGCGCCGGCTGGGCGCTGCGCGATGTCGAGCGCTTCGAGATCAACGAGGCGTTCGCGGTCGTGCCGATCGCGGTGGCGGGCCAGCTCGGCATCGACGAGGAGATCGTCAACGTGGACGGCGGCGCGATCGCGCACGGCCACGCAATCGGCGCGACGGGCGCAGTGCTGACCACGCGCCTGATCCACTCGATGAAGCGCGACGGCATCAAGCGCGGCGTGGTGACGCTGTGCATCGGCGGCGGCCAGGGCATCGCGCTCGCGATCGAGACGCTCTGAACGCAAAAAGGCCGCGAATCGCGGGATTCGCGGCCTCGTTGCATCGCGACGGTCAATGCGCGGCCGCTGCCGCGTCGCTCGATCCGCCGGCCTTGCCCGGCTTCGTGATCCAGATCAGCGGAATGATGACGATTCGTCCGGCTCGACAGCCGTTCTTCCATGCGCTCACCGGCGCGTTTCGTCACACCAATCAGGCCTGGCCGGGGAAAAGTCTGCGTGCCGCCGCCCTTCTTCATCCCGGCGCTGCCGACGATTAATGATCTTTCGTTGGACCTTGAGGCGCTTTTGCCTATGCTGTCTTTCACAGGCTCCCGAGATTCAAGGTCTGCCGTGAGCAGCGTCCTCGTCCCTGCGCCGTACACGAACAATCAGAAGCGAGAGACCCAGATGACTGCCCATGCCGACCGGAACCTCCGGGTGCTGCACGTTGGGCCGGGAAACGCACGCGACGTCGGTGTCGCGGCGATCCTGTCCAATCTTCAGGCGAAAGCCGAGCAGTTGCGCGCGCACCGTATCGAGGCCGCGTTCTTCGGCACGCGCGATTGCGCGTCGCCCGCGAGCGTCGTGCTGTTCCCGACCATCGATTTCCCGCGTTTCGCGCTGCGTGCGCTGCAGGCGGATCTCGTCCTGTTCCACGTGACGTCGCCCGGCTCGCTGATGCGCAAGGCCGCGCTCTTTGCGATTGCCAGGCTCCTGCGGCGCCGCTGCATTCTGCATGTCCACTCGGGAGAATGCTTCGCCCGCTATCGGACGGCCGGCCGGCTTTACCGCGCGGCGGTCGATTTCCTGGTGTCGCACGCGGACGCGCGTGTCGTCGCATCCGATGCCGTTCGTCATGACATGATCGCGTGCGTCGGCGCCGGCGCCCAATCGACGGTGATCGGCGACCATGCGGGCGCATTCGAACGGAACCTGCTGCCGGATGCCGATCGCGCCGCCGACGGCCGCTACGTGCTGTTTTCCGCCAGCCTCGTCGAGCACCAGGGCCTGAGCGAGTTGCTGCATGCGCTCTGCATGCTCCGCCAGCGCGGGCTGGCCGTCCCGCTCAAGGTTGCGGGCGGCGGCAACGCCGCGCCGTGGCGCAGCCTCGCCGAATCGCTCGGGATCGGGCGGCAGGTCGAGTTCGTCGGCTCGCTGCAAGGTGACGCGAAGTACGATGCATACCGTAACGCGACCATCCTTTGCATGCCGAACTACTTCGAGACCTGCGGCCTGTCCGCGCTCGAAGCGATGTGGGCCGGGCGCCCGGTGATCGGCACCTCGGCCGGCCGGCCGCCGGACCTCGTCGACGACGGGGCAACCGGCTATCTGATTCCGCCGCGCAACATCCCGCTGCTCGCGCAACGCATCGAGGCGCTGTGGTCCGATCCCTCGCACGCCGACGCGCCGGGCGACGCCGGCTTCGAGACGGCCCGGCGCAGGTTCGACTCCGCGGCCGCCGTCAGCCGCTACACCGAGGTCTATGCGTGCATCTGCAATTCGCCCGCGCTGACCTGCTGACGCGCGACGCGCCGCCCCGCGTCAATGCACCTTCGGAAAACCGTGGCGCTGCGCGAGCAGCTCGACGATGCGCTTCGGGTCGGTCACGTAACGAACCTCGCCGAGCACCAGCGCATCCGGCGGCGCCGGCTGGCCCGCGCCGAGCACGAGCGCCGGCAGGCCCTGGTGCGCGTCGTCCAGCGCCGCGATCACGTCGTGGCGCGGCCGCGCGAAGCCGATGCGTTTCACGTCGAGCGATGCCGCCCGCGACGGATCGCTCGCCAGCAGCCCCTCGATCGACAGCCCGTGCGGGCAGACGAAGCGTTCGCCCGGATGCTTCGGATCGGTGAAGCCCGGTTCCAGCAGAAACAGCACGTCCCGACTCATGTCGCGTTCTCCTGTGTTCAGATCGTTCGCGCGCCGCATGGGCAGCGGCCCGCGATAACCGTGAACGATACGGCCGCCCGCGCACAAGCCGAACCAAGCAATTCGCATAAGGTTATGCCGCGCGCCATGAGGTCGACGCCGCATCGCCTGCTGCGATAATGTCCGGCACGGCGCATCCATCCAGGAGACGGATATCTTGCTGCCTCGCACACTTCGCCGGGCCGGGCTGGCCTTCAGCCTGCTCGTCCTCCTGCTGATCGCGCTCGCGGGCGGCGGCGTCGCGCTGTACGGCCGCGCGTCGCTGCCGGTGCTCGAAGGCGCCGTCACCCTGCCGCGCGCGGCCACGCCCGCCGCGCGCGTGGTCGTCGCCCGCGACGCGCACGGCATTCCGCACATCGTCGCCAGGACCGACGGCGATGCGTATTTCGCGCTGGGCTTCGTCCATGCGCAGGACCGGCTGTGGCAGCTCGACATGAATCGCCGCATCGCGTCAGGCACGCTGTCCGAAGTGCTCGGCGCGCGCACGCTGCCGCTCGATCAGTTCATGCGCACGCTCGGCGTGAAGCGCAATGCCGAGCGCATCTATCGCCACCTGTCGCCGGACACCCGCTTCGCGCTCGAACGCTATGCGGCCGGCATCAACGCGTATCTGGCCACGCGCGGCCCGGCCCTGCCGATCGAATACCTGATGACGGGCGCGCCCGCGCCCATACCGTGGACCCCCGAGGATTCGGTGGCGTGGCTGTCGGTCCTCGCGTGGGATCTCGGCGGCAACATGGCGCTGGCGATCGAACGGATGCGGCTCGCGCAGCGGCTGCCGCTCGCGCAGATCCGCCAGCTCGTGACGACCGCGCCGGAAGACGCGACGCCGATGGCGACGATCGACTACGTGCCGATGCTGCGCGGCCTGTCGGCGCTGGCCGTGACGGCCGCCGCCGCGCTCGATGCGCAGCCGTCGCAGCACGTCGAGGGGCTCGGCTCGAACAACTGGGTGGTGGCCGGCAACCGCTCGGAAAGCGGCCTGCCGATGCTCGCGAACGACCCGCATCTCGGCCTGTCGACGCCGCCGCTGTTCTATCTCGCGCATCTGCGCTCGGACCGGCTGAACGTCGCGGGCGGCACCGTGCCCGGCCTGCCGGTCGTGCTGATCGGCCACAACGAGCAGATCGCGTGGGGCATGACCAACACCGGCACGAGCGTCGAGGATCTGTTCATCGAGCAGGTCGACCTCACGCGGCCCGACTACTACCGCACGCCGGGCGGCTGGGCCCGGTTCGCGACGCGCACGGAAACGATCGCCGTGAAAGGCCAGCCGGCCGTGCGCTGGACCGTGCGCGAAACGCGGCACGGGCCCGTGATCAGCGACGTGTCCGCGAACGCCCGCGACGCGCTGCGCCGCTCGAGCCGCTACGTGCTCGCGCTGCAATGGACGGCGCTGATGCCCGACGATACGACGATGGAGGCCGGGCTCGGCTTCGACCATGCGCGCGACTGGCCGGAATTCCTGCGCGCCGCCGCGAAGTTCGACGCGCCGCAGCAGAACATCGTGTATGCGGATCGCCACGGCAACATCGGCTTCGTCGCGCCCGGGCGCGTGCCGATCCGCCGGCCCGGCAACGACCTGATGACGGAAGTGCCCGCGCCCGGCTGGGATGCGCGCTACGACTGGAGCGGCTTCGTGCCGTTCGACGCGTTGCCGCAGGCGCTCAATCCGCCGGCCGGCCGCATCGTGACCGCGAACAACCGGATCGTGCCACGCGGCTATCCGTATTTCCTCAGCGGCGAATGGGTGCTGCCGTACCGCTACAAGCGGATCACGGCGCTGCTCGACGCGCGGGCCACCCACTCGCTCGACAGCTTCGCGGCGATCCAGGCGGATATTCAGTCGCCGTCGCAGGCCGACCTGCTGCCGCTGCTGATCGCCCGCGCCGGCCTGCCGGCCGATCGCGACGAGGCGGACGCGCTCGCGCGGCTGCGGCGCTGGGATCGCGTCGCGCGCGCGGACGAAGCCGAACCGCTGATCGCCAGCGCGTGGGAACGCGCGGCCGCGCAGGCCGTCTTCGAGCCGCGCGCCGGGCGCGAACTGTTCGCCGAATACTGGCGCCAGCGCAACCTGCACCAGGCGTTGCTGAACGCGTTGCGCGACCCGACGATCGGCGCCGCGTGGTGCGGCAAAGCGGCCGGCACGGCGGCGCCTGCGCCGTGTTCCGCCCAAGTCGGCGCGGCGCTGCGGGCCGCGTTGCGCGACCTGAAACAGCGCTACGGGGACGACATGCGCGCGTGGCGCTGGGGCGACGCGCACGCCGCGCTCGCGCGTCACCGGCCGTTTCACCAGGTGCCGTGGCTCGCGCGCTGGTTCGACGTACGCGTGCCGTTCGGCGGCGACATGACGACGGTCGACGTCGGCGGCAACGACTTCAGCGACGCCGCCGCGCCCTACGAGACCAAGATGGCGGCCGCGATGCGGATGGTGATCGACATGGCCGCGCCGGATGCGGCCCGCTTCGCGATGCCGGTCGGCCAGTCCGGCAACCGGTTTTCGGCGTGGTATTCGGACCGGATGGACGAGTGGGCGAACGGCCGCTACGTGACGATTCCGACCGATGCGGCGAGCGTCGAGCGGTGCGCGTGCAAGCGGCTGGCGCTGGTGCCGGCGGGTGGGTGACGCGGCCTGACGGCGGGACGCACCGCCGCCCGCCGACGCGGCGCTTGCCTCGATGGCGACGGCAGTCAACACCTTCAGGCCACTTCCCGATTACCACGCGACCCGATAACATCGGTCGCTGTCTGTCGCTCGAGCGGCACGACGCCTTCGGCCGCCCGGTCGCGCCTCAACCGATTTCGCCATGCCCCGTATCACGTCACACACCGCGCTGCTCTGGATCGTCGCCTCCGCGTTCTTCATGCAGACGCTCGACACGACGATCGTCAATACCGCGTTGCCGTCCATCGCCCGCAGCCTTCACGCGTCGCCGCTCGCGATGCAGCCCGTGGTGGTGGTCTATACGCTGACGATGGCGATGCTCACGCCCGCGTCCGGCTGGCTCGCCGACCGCTTCGGCACGCGGCGCGTGTTCTCGATCGCGATCCTGGCCTTCGTGCTCGGCTCGGTGTGCTGTGCCGCGGCCCGGTCGCTCGACCAGCTCGTCGTCGCGCGCGCCTTGCAAGGCGTCGGCGGCTCGATGCTGATGCCGATCGGCCGGCTCGCGGTGCTGCGCAGCGTGCCCGGCGAGCAATACGTGTCTGCGCTCGCGTTCGTGTCGATCGCGGGGCAGCTCGGCCCGATCTTCGGCCCGACGCTCGGTGGCTGGTTCGCGGAAGCGGTGTCGTGGCACTGGATCTTTCTCGTCAACGTGCCGGTCGGCGTGCTCGGCTTCGTCGCGGTGCGGCGCTACCTGCGGCACGACGACGCGACGCAGCCGCCACCGTTCGACTTCGTCGGCTGCGCGCTGCTGTCGGCCGCGATGATCCTGCTGTCGCTCGCGGTCGATCCGCCGGTGGGCGCGCATCACACCGCGTGGTCGGCCGCTTTCGCCGCGCTCGGCGCCGCCGCCGCGCTGGCATACGTACCGTACGCGCGCGTGCGGGCGCGCCCGCTGTTCCGGCTCGGCCTGTTCCGCGAGCCGAACTTCGGTGCGGGGCTGCTCGGCAACCTGCTGTGCCGGATCGGTTCGAGCGCCGTCCCGTTCATGCTGCCGCTGCTGATGCAGGTGCAGCTCGGCTACACGCCGCTGCATTCGGGCCTGATGATGCTGCCGGCCGCGATCGCGGGCGTGCTGTCGAAACGCCAGATCGCGCCGCTCGTGCAGCGCTACGGCTATCCGGCGTTCCTCGTCGTCAACACGCTGATCATCGGCGTGACCATCGCCGCGTTCGCGCTCGTGTCCGGGCAGCCGTCGCCGTGGCTCGAAGGCGCGCTGCTCGTCGTGTTCGGCGCGGCCAATTCGATGCAGTTCGCGGCAATGAACAGCGTGACGCTGAAGGACCTGTCGCATGCCGACGCCGCGAGCGGCAACAGCCTGTTCACGATGATGCAGATGCTCGCGATGGCGCTCGGCGTGTCGATCGGCGGCGGGCTCGTGAACGTGTTCTCCGCGCGCTTCGGGTCCGCGTCGGGCGGCTTCATGCTCGCGTTCGTGTGCATCGGCGCGATCACGCTGCTGTCGGCGCTCGTGTTCCGGCGCATCGGCGCGCCGGTGCCAAGGCAAGCGCACGCGTCGCAGCCTGCGCCGACGCAAGCGCCGCGCTGACGCGCGAGCGGTTCGGCGCGCGGCTCGCGCAAGTCTGCGGATCACCGAGGTCGCGCAGAACACGATGGGTCAGTTCTTCTGCCGACGCGATGCGCACGGGCGCGACCGGTGGTGGCTCGACGTCACCGGCATGGGCGGCCGGCAACGGCTCGTGCCCGCCACCGACGAGATGATGGCCGAGCTGTCGCGCTACCGGCGCGCGCATCGGCTGCCCGCGCTGCCCGTCGACGGCGAGGCCACGCCGCTCGTGCTGCCGGTCGGGCATGCGCAGCGGCCGCTCACGCGCGCGGCGCTGCATCTGATCGTCAAGACCGTGTTCCGGCAGGCGGCCGACCGGCTGCGCGCGCAAGGCGACGCGGGCGCGGAACAGGCGCGCGTGCTCGAACAGGCGTCCGCGCATTGGCTGCGCCACAGCGCGGGCTCGCACATGGCCGACGGCCGGCTCGACCTGCGCCTCGTGCGCGACAACCTCGGCCATGTGTCGCTGACCACGACGAGCCGGTATCTGCACGCGGACGACGACCTGCGGCACCGCGAGACCGAGGAGAAGCACCGGATGGACTGGTGACGCGCCGCCAGGCTAATCGCGCCCTTTTCAAGGAAACGGCCTGCTTGCCGGCGCGCGGGCTGCGCCGGCCGGCTACGCCCGTTCACATCGTTGAAGGCCAGGCGCCACGACGCAGGTCAACGCTGCCACCCCAAGCGACATCGGAAGCGTTCTTCCAAAGGCAGCCACCGAGTTCGCAAACCCTCCTTCACCGTATTCCTTGCTGAAACGCACGGGGTAAATGCCATGCATCAAGAACTTCGCAATCGGTCTTCGCGAATCACGAAAGCGCGGGAAAACGCTCGGCACTTCAATACATTGCGACGTACCAGCGAAGCAAAATTGCCGATCAATCTTCGGAAGCGCACGCCATCCGCATGAAAACTAATCGTAAATACGGAATTTCTTTCACGGCCACATACGCTTTTGAGAAAAGCCGTGGCGACTCTACAGTGCAAGTCACGCCAACACGATGAATACTCAAACGGCTATCCCCGACCAGGAAGCGTGGAATGCATGGCAACCGGCCGAACTCGCTCGACGGCTGAGCGATATACGGTTGCCGTGGTGTGTCGTCGGTGGATGGGCCCTCGATCTTTGGCACGGCGCCCAGACGCGCGAACACGGCGATCTGGAGTTCACGATCCTAAGAGAAGACTTCGGCATATTCCGTCAGGCGTTCGGTGATTTGGCGTTCTACACCGCCCATGCGGGCGTCGTCGAAAAACTGCCGGCAACTCGGGATGCGCCGTCCGAGATCATGCAATTCCGGGGATTCGACCGCGCGGCGGAAAGTTGGCGGATCGACATGATGATCGAGCCTGGAACGCACGCGTTGTGGGCCTACAAGAGAGATCCATCGTTCAAGCGCCCTCGCGCCGACATGGTGATGAGAACGGCTGACGGCATCCCGTATCTGAATCCGTCCGCCGTGCTTCTGTTCAAGGCCAGGGATCGGCGCCCCAAAGACCATCAGGATTTCGAGCGCGCGTTACCGAAACTGCCGGCTATCGAACGCGCGTGGCTGAAAGACTGCCTCGACGCGCTCCACCCCGGCAACGAATGGGCGCGAGCGTTGTAACGGCCACTCGTCGTCGTTCCGAGTGGAGGGGCGACGAGACGGACAAGAACCTCAAGAGCGGCCACTGGGAAATGGCTGGCGTTTTCATGCCATTTCCATCACCAACGTTCCAATTGAATTGAAAAAGAGCGCGCCGAATATAAATCGGCCGCGCCTGTTTCCATACGAGATTCATTCTTAACATTCGCCAGCGCGTGTCCTATGCTGACTGAGAGCGAATGGGACACGCGATTCGAGCGCACATTCGCGAGAAATCATTCAATCGATCATTTTCATTCCTCGACCGATATCGCACCCGTGCCGACACGCGCGGTCCGCCGTCAATGCGATTCGCAAGCCAATCAGGAGCCGAATATGAACCGAACAACCCGGGCCGTGCTGTGGTGGCTGTGCCTTTTCGTCGCGCCGATCGTGCTGGCGACGATCGAGCTGTTTCATCCTGCCGGGTTCACGCACAACCCCGACATGTTCGACTACCTGTCGAAGCCCGAATACGATCACGGCCATCACGCGCTTGCGTATTTCGGCCCGGCCTGGTGGTTTGCGCTGCACATGATCCAGACGCCGTGCGTCGTGCTCGTCTGCATCGGCCTCTGGCTGCTCGTCGGCGACGATCCGGGCCCGGTCGCCTGGCTCGCGCGCGTGTCGACCTTCGTTTTCCTGGTGGCCTACACGGTGCTCGACGCGGTCGGCGGGATCGGGCTCGGCCGCTTGCTGCAGATCGCCGCGCAGATGGCACCGGACCAGCAGACGGCCATCGCGACGCTGCTGAACAAGTCCTGGGTCGACCCGTGGACGGGCGGGGTCGGGTCGGTCATCAGCGAGAGCGGGTCGTGGGCGGCATTTTTCGCGATGGCGTTCGTCGGGCTCGAACGCTGGCTGCGCCGGCGCACGCGGGCCAACGTGGTGCTCGGCATCCTGCTTGCCGCGGCGGGATATCTGCTGCAGGTCAGCCATGCGGCGATGACGGGCCCCGCCGCCTTCACGTTGCTCACGATCGCCGCGCTGGCGATGTACTTCCTCGAAAAACGCGAAGGCGCGAACCCGCCACGAGCCGCCAGCGACACCCGCGTCGCGCCGCCGGACACGCGCCGACCCGAGTTGGAAACGTGAGCGCGGCGGCGTGCGCCGTGCCCGACGCACCGCACGCCGCCCTGTCGCCGATGCCCGACCCTGCGTTTCCTGACGGGTCGCCGCAGCGCAAGACGCGTTAGACTGTCCGGCATGGACACATGCCGTTATTGCCTGAAAATCCGCGATGAGTGGGAATGCCACGGCGACGAATGCCGCCGGGCGATCGCGAAGGCGCTGCGCCGCCAGCGCGCGGGCCTGCCGATGGTAGCCGACCGCATCCGCAACGAACTCCCGTCCGGCGCCCCCACGCAGCAGGTGATCGCCGTGCTGTCGCGCCAGCGCCTGCGGGCGCGCCGCGGCAACGAGGAGCGCCGCGAACGCAAGGAAATCGACGACGCCGACAGCGTCTGAGGCGCCGCGCGCCCCATCCCTCCCGCCGCCGCAGCCCGCGCCGGCACCCGCCCGCCACACCGACGATTGCAATATGCGAGATGGTCTTTAGGGCCAGACGGTGTTTATCTTGGAATTGTTGCCCCTGAGGCAACGATCTTTCACCGAAATCCACGTTTACCCTAAGTCCTCCGGCGCCTACGATGTATTCAACCGCTTACGACATGGTGTCGAACGCGGAAGAGCCAAACAAACACCGGAGGTCATCATGAAATCGATCGTCTACGCAGTCGTCGCCGCCAGCGCCCTGTCCGCTTCGTTCGGCGCATTCGCGCAAGGCAGCGTGACCCGCGAGCAAGTGCGCAACGAACTCGTCCAGCTGGAAAAGGCCGGCTACAAGCCGGGCCTGTCGAGCCCGTACTACCCGGCCGACATCCAGGCCGCCCAGGCCCGCGTGCAAGCCGCCGACAACAGCGGCTACGGTGCGCAACCTGCGCCGGCCGTGCAAGGCGGCGCCCCGGCCGTCAAGGCGCAAAGCCCGCGCGACTCGGTCTACTTCGGCCACTAAGCCAGCCTCTGCGCGCTTGCCGCGCAGCCTGCTCGCCCCGCAACGAGCCCGTCCAGCGACGGGCTCGCTGCATTGATGGCGGCCGCCGCCCGTCACCCGCCGTTGCCGGCGCCCCCTACGATTCACGCTCCGCGCCATCCGCGCATGCACCCGCGCCGAGCAGTTCCTGGTAGCGCACATACGCCCGCTGCGCCGACGCCTTCGCCGCATACATCGCGGCATCCGCCTTGACCAGCAGTTCCTCCGCCGACGCGCCGTCGACCGGATACTCGCTGACGCCGATGCTCGCCCCCACCGCCATGCGCCGCTCGCCGAATTCCAGCTCCTCGGCCATCACGATCTGGATGCGCGACGCGATGTCGCCGATCAGCTCGGGCGTGCGCACCCCCGCGATCAGCACGATGAATTCGTCGCCGCCGAGCCGAGCGGCCATGTCGCCGCTGCGCAGCACGAGGTTCAGCCGCTTCGCGACCGCGACGAGCGTGCGGTCGCCGGCCGAATGCCCGAGCTGGTCGTTGATCTGCTTGAAGCGGTCGAGATCGACGAACATCACCGCGAGCCCTTCGTTGGTCACCGACGCGTGACGGATCGCGCCGTCGAGCCGCTCCATGAACAGCAGACGGTTCGGCAGCCCGGTGAGCATGTCGTGCCCGGCGAGATGCGTGAGCTCCTGCTGCTTCGCGCGCAGCATCGTCACCTGCGTGCGGATCTCGACGCGCATGCAGTCGAAACAGCGCGCGAGAATGCCGATCTCGTCCGAGCGACCGACCGGCAGCCGTTCGGCGGCCGGATCGTCGAACACGTGCATCGCCGCGCGCGCGAGCACCTGCAGCGGCCGCGTGATCGCGCGCGCGAACAGGATCGCCAGGATCACCGCGAGCAGGCTCGAGATCAGCACCATCCGCACGATCCGCTCGCCGAGCATGGCGGCCGGCGCGAGCACGTCCGACAGCGGGCGCGACAGCCCGAGCACCACGAAGCGGTTGCCTTCGCCGCGGCTGAACGGCGTGCGCGCGAACGCGAGCATTTGCGCGAGCGCCTGGCCGGGGTTCGCCAGGCCGTTGAGCGTCACGCTCGTGCGCACGTCGTCGAACAGCGGCTGCGTGACCGGGAAGCTGTCCTGCATCAGCACGCGCCGCCCGCGATCGAAGCCGAACGCCTGCGCCGGATCGGGGTGCACCAGGAAGTCGCCCCACTCGTTGGCGAGATACACGACGTAGTTTTCCGGGAGGTCGCGCTCCAGCCGCGTGAAGACGCGCGTCAGGTCGACGTCGATCACGAGCGCGCCGACCGTCTCGCCGCGCGTGTCGACGACCGGCGTGCCGACCCGCAGGATCGGCTGCCCTTCGGCCGCATGCGAGCCGGTTTCATGGTTGATCGCGATCGGCGACAGGTAAATGTGCCCCGGCGGCGTCGCCAGCGTGTCGAACACATAGGAGAACTGGCCTTTCTCCTGGAATTCGCTGTCCGGCATCACGACGACGCCGCGCGCATCGCGGTCGACGCGAATCCGTTCGAGCCCGTACTGGCCGCGCGCGATCAGGCGCACCTGCATGTATTCGGGGTGATGCGTCATGAAGCTGTAATACACCTGCTCGAGCCGCCGGCGGCGCACCGCATCGGCGGTCGCGTCCTCGCCGAGCGCCACGGCCGACGACGACGGCATCGTCGCGAGCACCAGCGCATCGTCCGCGACGTCGCCGAGCGCGGCGGTGAAACGCTGCCCGAGGAGCTGCGTCGACATCAGCAGGCTGTGCTGCGCCTCCTGCACGAGCATCGCGCGATTCGCGCGGTACGTGTAATAGCCGGTCGCGCCGGATGCGATCACACCGATGCAGGCGAGCAGCACCGACAGTTTCGAGGTCAACCCGAGCTTGATCATTTGCCGAAACGCTCCGGGCGATCCCCTGACACGATGCGGCTCCACAACGCCTCGCGGCGCGCGATGTCCTCGACCGGCTGCAGCCACACCAGGTGCTGGCGGCCCGCATCGAGGCCGGACGGCGGCGCAAGCGTGTTCGCGAGCCCCTGCCGTTGCGTGAGCAGCGCGCCGACCGACGGTTCGAGCATGTAGTTGATCCACGCGAGCGCCAGCTCGGGGTGTTCCGCGCCGCGCGTCATCGCCCAGCAGTCGAGCCACGCGAGCGCGCCCTCGTCCGGAATCACGTAGCCGACATCCGCGCCCGCGCGGCGCAGCAGCTCGACCTGCTGCGTGCCGTAGTTGCCGAACATCAGCGCCGCGCGATGCCGGACGAACAGCGCGGTCGCCTCCTCGGGCAGCGTGTAGTACGTCAGCAGGTTGCGCCGCAGCTCGATCAGCTTGAGCGTAACCGCGCGCGACTGCGCCGGCGACAGCTTGAACGGGTCGCCATAGCCGAGCGCGAGCGCGGTGAACGAGAAGTTGTGCTGCGCGCTGTTGAAGTCGAGCACCTTGCCCCGGTAGCGCGGGTTCCACAGCTCGCGCATCGAGCGCGGCGCGACCGGCACCTGCTTGCGGTCGTAGATCAGCCCCATCGACGAATACGTGAACGGGATTCCGTACGTCGCGTTGTCGCGCACGAGCCCGCCGATGTTCGCCACCTGCTGGAAGTTCGGCAACTGCCGCTGCCGGTTCGGAATGCGCGACAGGTCCAGCGGCGCGAGCAGGTTGTCGCGCGCATAGCGCTCGATCTCGGCCGTGTTCGCCGCCAGCACGTCGTACGGCGGCGGCGAAGCGCTATGCATGCGCGACCACAGCGCTTCGTCGGAATCGACGAGCGTCACTTCGACGCGCGCATGGAATTGCATTTCGAAAGCGCTGACGACATCGCTGTCCGCATAGCCGGGCCATGCAAGCACGCGCAAAACGTTTTCGTTGGCGGATTCGGGTGCAGCAAAGCCCGGCGAGCACGACAGGCTCAGCGCGAAGAGAATGAGAATCCGGCGCAATGCAACGTTGACCCCGCGCCAACCTGCGCCGATTCCCCTGATCAATCGGAGTGTCTCCGAATCGCCCGGCTGCATTCGACTGTCCTTTTTCGAGTCGATGCGATAGCTTGCAACGACACCATAAAAAATATCGCCACGCAATACGAACTAGCCGCATGCAATGTCGCTTCACATGTGTGCCGCGCCGACGAAATCAGAATGATTCGCGCTACGGATCGAATGCGCTCGCGCATCATCGTATCGATGCGGTCATTCGCAATCCGTTGCGTCCGCAAACGAATGTCGATCGATGCCCTGTCGTGTTATCGGCAACCCGAGGTTGAAATTGAGCAGCGGCGACGGGCTTTCGCGCGTCGCTTGCTGTCGACGCGCCAATCGGCCGCTTACGGTCGCATTACCGCCTTCTCGTTGGCAATCAATCGTCTGTTGTCTGTTTAATGCGCGCGCGAACGAGGCCTAACGCCACGCCTGCGTGAACTCCGCGATCACGCGCGCCAGGTGCGCACGCATCGCGTCGCGCGCGCCGTCGGCGTCGCGCGCCATGATCGCCGCGAAGATCCGTTGATGATCTTCCTGCGAGGCCGCGCGCAATGCAGGCGAATGAAAATGCTCCTCGATCTTGTCCCACAGCGGGTCGCTGCGCGCGCAGTCCCACATCGCCGTGGCCATGTGCAGCAGCACCGTGTTGCCGGTGGATTCCGCGATGCGCATGTGGAACTGGCGATCGGCCGCGTCGTACGCGGCCTTGTCGTCCATCTGCTCGCGCATCGTCGTCAGCGCGACGAACATCCGGTCGAGATCGGCGTCCTTGCGCTCGAGCGCGGCCAGCGCCGCGATCTCCGCCTCGATCAGCCCACGCGCGCGCAGCGTCTCGATCGGGCCCGGCCCGCGCGGCACCTCGAACGTCACCGGCTTCGCGGCATCGGCGGCCGACACGTAAATGCCCGACCCCACCCGCACCTCGACGATCCCCTGCACCTCGAGCGCGATGATCGCCTCGCGCACCTGCGTGCGGCTCACGCCGAACTGGTCGGCCAGGCTGCGCTCCGACGGCAGCCGCGCGCCCGCCTCGAACGCGCCGGCCGCGACCATCGCATGGATCTGCCGCGCGAGGCCAATGTAGGAGCGATCCGCAGCATCCGCGTCGCGGTGGCCGGGCAGGTTGGATAAATCGGTCATCGAACTCTCGCAGCAGGCTTGCCGCCGCCACCCACGGCGCCGGATCGCCAAAATGGTACACCAATTTCCGGCCACCCGGCGGCGCGCTGGCGCCCTTCCCTTCAATGCGTCACTGATAAGCCTGGTCCGTCGTTGATTATCCGGACGACTGGTAAACCACTATCCAACACAATTGGCATACCACCCATAATGCGCAGACACCGCCGCCGGGCGCGCTCGCTGCCGCCTGGCCATCCGACGCATGAACCGCCAGCAAGGAGCCGATCCAGTGAAGATGTCTTTCCGTTGGTATGGCGAGTCCGATCCGGTCTCGCTGCAGTACATCCGGCAGATTCCGGGCGTGACGCACATCGTGTCCGCGATCTACGACGAACCGGTCGGCGAGGCCTGGCCCGCGCACAAGATCGACGCGCTGAAGGCGACGATCGAGCAGGCCGGCCTGCACTTCGAGGTCGTCGAATCGGTGCCGGTGCACGAAGACATCAAGCTCGGCAAGCCGAGCCGCGACCGCCTGATCGCGAACTACCAGCAGACGATCCGCCATCTCGGCGCGGCCGGCATCCGGGTCATCTGCTACAACTTCATGCCCGTGTTCGACTGGACCCGCACCGAGCTGTCGAAGACGCTCGACGACGGCTCGACCTGCCTCGCGTTCAGCACGGACGCGGTCGACCGGATCGACCCGAGCCAGGGCATCGCGCTGCCGGGCTGGGATTCGAGCTACCGCGCGGACGAGCTGCAGGCGCTGCTCGCCGACTATCGCGAGGTGGACGAAGCGCGGCTGTGGGCCAACCTCGAATACTTCCTGAAGGCGATCATCCCGGTCGCCCAGGAAGCCGGCGTGAAGATGGCGATCCACCCGGACGATCCGCCGCGCCCGATCTTCGGGCTGCCGCGCATCGTGAAGAACCGCGACGATCTCGCGCGCATCGTGCGCATCGTCGACACGCCCGCGAACGGGCTCACGCTGTGCTCGGGCTCGCTGGGCGCGGGCCCGCGGAACGACGTGGAGGCGCTGGTGCGCGAGTTCGGCGCGATGGGCCGCATCCACTTCGCGCACATCCGCAACGTGAAGGTCGACGCGAACGGCGACTTCGAGGAAACCGCGCACCTGTCGCGCTGCGGCTCGCTCGACATCGCGGCGATCGTAAAGGCGTATCACGACACCGGCTTCACGGGCTACGTGCGCCCGGACCACGGCCGCATGATCTGGGGCGAGACCGGCAAGCCCGGCTACGGGCTCTACGACCGCGCGCTCGGCGCCGTGTACCTGAACGGCCTGTGGGAAGCGATGGACACGCTCGCGCGCGAGCCGCGCTGACCCGCTCGCCGAGGCCGCCGGCGCAGCGGATCGCCGGCGGCCCGCCAATCCATTCCGCGCGGAGACTTCACATGCCACGCATCCTATGGGCCATGATCTTCATGTGCTTCCTCGCCAACGTCATCAACTTCATCGACCGCGCGAACCTCGCGATCGCCGCGCCGAGCATTCGCGCGGAGCTCGGCCTCGACGCGGTCGGCATGGGGCTCGTGCTGAGCGCGTTCTTCTGGACCTACGCGTTCCTGCAGCTGCCGGCCGGCTGGTTCATCGACAAGGTCGGCGTGCGCGTGAGCCTCGCGCTCGCGGTGGGCTGGTGGTCCGCGTTCACGGTCGCGACCGGCGCCGCGCGCGGCCTCGCGCAACTGGTGGGCGTGCGGCTGATGCTCGGCGTGGGCGAGGCGGCCGCGATCCCGTCGTTCGCGAAGGTCGCGTTCAACTGGTTTCCGCGCAGCGAGCGCGGGCTCGCGAGCAGCATCTTCGACAGCGGCTCGCGGGTCGGCTCCGCGCTGTCGCTGCCGCTCGTCGCGTGGCTGATCTCGCTCGTCGGCTGGCGCGGCTCGTTCGTGATCACCGGCGGCATCGGCATCGTCTGGGCGCTCGCGTGGTGGTTCATCTATCGCGACCCGGAACGCTACCGCGCGATCGCGCCGGACGCCGTCGATGCGCTGCTCGCGCAGCGCGGCGCGCCCGCCGCCGCGTCCGCCGCCGACGGCGCGAAGGTGTCGTGGCTCGACCTGTTCCGCTACCGGACCATCTGGGGGATGATGATCGGCCTGTTCTGCCTGAACTTCGCGATCTACTTCTTCATCACGTGGTTCCCGAGCTACCTGCTGCAGTCGCGCGGCTTCTCGCTCGCGTCGCTCGGCACGTGGGGCATGCTGCCCGCGCTGCTCGCGATCCCGGGCGGCTGGCTCGGCGGCTACGTGTCGGACAGCCTGTTCCGGCGCGGCTGGAGCGCGACCGCCGCGCGCAAGACCTGCCTCGTGCTCGGCATGCTGATGTCGTCGTCGATCGCGCTGTCGGCGTTCGTCGAGAACGTGTGGGCCTGCCTCGCGCTGTTCGCGCTCGCCTATGCGAGCCTGTCGTTCGCCGGCGCGAACGTGTGGACGCTGGTCGGCGAAGTCGCGCCGACGCCCGCGCACGTCGCGTCGATCGGCGGCATCCAGAACTTCGCGGGCAATCTCGCGGGGATCCTCATCACGACGTTCACCGGCGTGATGCTGTCGATCACGAAGGGCTCGTTCGCCGTGCCGCTCGCGGTGGCGGGTGCGCTGTGCATCGTCGGCGCGCTGTCGTACCTGTTCGTCGTCGGCAAGGTCGAGCCGCTGCCGGTATTGCGCGGCCGCGCCGGCCACCGCGACGCGGAGCCCAGCGCGGCCTGAGCGCGCCGCCCGCGCCCGGCGCGGCGGCGCATGCGCTTTCCTTTTGGCGACGGCCATTGGACAATGAGCCCGCCGCTCGCCGCCACGCGCGCGAGGCCCGTCCGGCCCGCGCCCGGCGAGCGGCTTCCGTCCACCTCGATGAAACGCTACGAAACCCTCGCCCATACGATCGCCGACGAGATCCGCAACGGCAACCTCGCGGTCGGCACGCGCCTGCCGTCGCTGCGCCAGCTCATCGCGCAGCACGGCGTCAGCCAGTCGACGGTGTTTCGCGCGTACTACCTGCTCGAGCAGTGGGGCCTGATTCGCGCGCGCGAACGCTCGGGCTACTACGTCGCGCCGGGCGCGCGGCCGCCCGCGAAGCGGCGCGCGAGCCGCGCCGCGCCGGCCACGCACAAGGTCGACATCAGCGACCTCGTGTTCTCGGTGCTCGACGCCGCGACGCAGCCGGGCATCGTGCCGCTCGGCTCCGCGTTCCCGTCGCCGACGCTGTTTCCGCTGCCGCGCCTCGCGAAATCGCTCGCGCAGGCGACGCGCCTCGTCAGCCCGTGGAGCACGGTGGTCGACCTGCCGCCCGGCAACGAGCAACTGCGCCGCCAGATCGCACTGCGCTATCTGGCGATGGGCGTGTCGCAGCCGCTCGACGAGATCGTCGTCACGAACGGCGCGCTCGAAGCGCTGAACCTGTGCCTGATGGCCGTCACGCGGCCCGGCGACGTGGTGGCCGTCGAAGCGCCCGGCTTCTACGCGGCGCTGCAGGCGATCGAGCGGCTCGACCTGCGGGCGGTCGAGATTCCGGTCGATCCGCGCACGGGCCTCGATCTCGACGCGCTCGCGCATGCGCTCGACCGGCACGACGTGCGCGCGTGCTGGTTCATGACGAATTTCCAGAATCCGACCGGCGTCACGCTGTCGCCGGACAAGAAGCGCGCGCTCGTCGAGCTGCTGGCCGCGCGCGACGTGCCGCTGATCGAGGACGACGTGTACGGCGAGCTGCATTTCGGGCCGGACTATCCGCTGCCCGCGCGCGCGTTCGACACGCACGGGCTCGTGATGCACTGCAGTTCGTTCTCGAAGACGCTCGCGCCCGGCTACCGGATCGGCTGGGCGGCCGCGGGCCGGTTCGCGGAAAAGGTGCAGCGGCTCAAGCTGATGACGACGCTGTCGGCGAGCATTCCGGCGCAGGCCGGCATCGCGAACTATCTCGAGCATGGCGGCTACGATCGCCATCTGCGCAAGCTGCGCGGCGCGCTGCAGGGCCAGTTCGCGCGCATGGACGACGCGCTGCGGCGCTGGCTGCCCGCGGGCGTCGAATGGGCGCGGCCGGACGGCGGCTACTTCCTGTGGCTGGAATTCCCCGAGGCGATCGACGCGATGGAACTGCACCGGCAGGCGATCGCGCGCGGCATCAGTTTCGCGCCGGGGCCGCTGTTTTCCGCGGCGCACGGCTTCGAGCGCTGCGTGCGCGTGAATTTCGGCCATCCGTGGAGCCGCGACATCGAACGCGCGATCCGCGTGCTCGGCGAACTGGTCGCGCAACCGTCGGTCCGCAAGGGCGGTTGACCGCACACGGTGCGCACGGCACGCGCCGCCGGCGTCACGGCCATGCAGCCGATTCGCGCGCGGGTTACATTGCTGATCTCACCGCCCCTTCACGATTTCCCATGAGCCCACTGCCGCACCTCGATCACGACGCGCTGTTGAGACTGACGGCCGAAGCAGCACACGTCACGCAGCCGTGCGCGTGCACGAAGATCTCGCTCGCCGGATGGACGAGCCTGCCGCTGTCGCTGCAGGACACGCAACTGACCGAAGTGGGCACGCTCGCGCCGCCCGGCGATACGGAGCCGACCTATGCGGAACATCATCCGGCGGGGACGCGCTACGCGTCGGACGATGCGCCGATCGCGCTGCGCCATTTCCCGTACAACCGCTGCAACGTCAGCCGCTGCCGCGCGTGCGGCCGCCTGTTCCTGCGCTATCAGGAAGGCGGCGGCTACTTCATCGACCAGCGCATCCGCGCGCTCGATCCGGCGCTCGTCGTCGACGCCGACGCATAACACACATCAACCGGCCACGGGCATGCACGCATGCCCGGCCCGCGCCGGCGCCGCATCCGCCATCTGCTGCGCCCTTTTCCTCCGGATCTGCTGCTTGTCCCGCTGCATCGAGTTCCCTACGCTGTCTTCCGTTGCCTGACACCCGTCGCAACGTCCCTCCGAGCCGTGCGCATGCCGCGCCGCGGCGCCTCTCGCGTATCACGTCATGTATCGATATACAGTTTTCGACCGCGCGCTCGTCCACAGCCGCGCGGCCCAGTTTCGCGACCAGCTCGAACGCTGGCAGCGCGGCGCATTGAGCGAAGACGCGTTCCGGCCGCTGCGGCTGCAGAACGGCTGGTACGTGCAGCGCCACGCGCCGATGCTGCGCGTGGCCGTGCCGTACGGCGAGCTGTCGAGCGCGCAGCTGCGCGTGCTCGCGCGGATCGCGCGCGACTACGACGTGCCCGACGAAGCGACCTATCGCGCCGCATGCGATGCGCAGGGGCGGCTCGGCACCACGCGCCTGCCGACCCGCAACGCGCACTTCACGACCCGCACCAACGTGCAGTTCAACTGGATTCCGCTCGCGAAGGCGGCCGACGTGATGGACCTGCTCGCGACCGTCGACATGCACGGCATCCAGACGAGCGGCAACTGCATCCGCAACATCTCGTGCGACGAGCGCGCGGGCGTCGCGCCGGACGAGATCGCCGATCCGCGTCCGTTCGCCGAGGTGATGCGGCAATGGACGACGCTGCATCCGGAGTTCGCGTTCCTGCCGCGCAAGTTCAAGATCGCGATCACCGGCGCGACCGAGGATCGCGCGGCGACCGACTGGCACGACGTCGGGCTGAAGCTCGTGCGCAACGACGCGGGCGAGCTCGGCTTTCGCGTGAGCGTCGGCGGCGGGATGGGCCGCACGCCGATGATCGCGACGCTGCTGCGCGCGTTCCTGCCGTGGCGGCACGTGATGAACTACATCGAGGCGATCGTGCGCGTGTACAACCGCTACGGCCGCCGCGACAACAAGTACAAGGCGCGCATCAAGATCCTCGCGAAGACCGAGGGGCAGCGCTACATCGACGACGTCGAAGCGGAATTCCGCCAGATCGTCGAGCACGACGGCGGCCCGCATACGATCCCGCAAGCCGAATTCGACCGCGTCGCCGCCTGCTTCGTGCCGCCGGCGCGCAAGCCGCGCAGCGTCGACGCGCAACACACGAGTGCGAGCGTCGCCGCGCAGGCCGGCCGGCATCCGGCGTTCGCGCGCTGGCTCGCGCGCAACGTCGCCGCGCACCGCGACCCGGCGCTGCGGATCGTCACGCTGTCGTTCAAGCGGCGCCTGCAAGCGCCCGGCGACGCGTCGCCGGACCAGCTCGACGCGCTCGCCGATCTGGCCGACCGCTACTCGGCCGGCGAGGCGCGCGTCACGCACACGCAGAACGTCGTGCTGCCGTGGGTGCACGTCGACGATCTGTTCCTGCTGTGGGAAGACGCACGCGCGGCCGGGCTCGCGAGCGCGAACGTCGGCCTGCTGACCGACATGATCGCGTGCCCGGGCGGCGACTTCTGCGCGCTGGCGAACGCGCGCTCGATCCCGATCGCCGACGCGATCGCCGAGCGCTTCCAGGATCTCGACCTGCTGCACGACGTCGGCGACATCGACCTGCACGTCAGCGGCTGCATCAACTCGTGCGGCCATCACCACAGCGGCCACATCGGCATCCTCGGCGTCGACAAGGACGGCGCCGAGTGGTACCAGGTGACGCTCGGCGGCTCCGACGGCTCGGCCGCGAGCGGCGCCGCGCAGCCGGGCAAGGTGATCGGCCCGTCGTTCTCGGCGGACGAGATCGTCGACGTCGTCGATGCGCTCGTCGCCGCGTATCTCGACGCGCGGCTCGACACGGGCGGCCGCGCGGAACGCTTCATCGACACGGTGCGCCGCGTCGGCCCGGAACCCTTCAAGGCCGCCGCCAACCAGGCGCGGCATCTCGCAGCGACCGCATGATGACCACACCGCAACGCATCCGGCTGCTGACGCCGGCCGAACACCACGACGACCCGCGCGACGCCGCGCTTGCCATCTCGAACGACGAGGAACTCGAGCCGCTTGCCGCGCGGATCGCGCAGGCGTCGCGCATCGACCTGCACTTCCCGGCATTCACCGATGGCCGCGCATACAGCCAGGCCTACCTGCTGCGCAAGCGCTTCGGTTTTGCGGGGGACTTGCGCGCAACGGGCGACGTGCTGGTCGACCAGTTGCTGCTGATGGCGCGCACGGGCTTCTCGAGCGCGGTGCTCGGCGCAGGCGCCGATCCGGACGATGCGCGGCGCCAGCTCGAACGCTTTCCGGGCTTCTACCAGCGGGACATCTGATCCGTAGGCAAGCCATTCATCCGATCATTCGACCGGCATTCCTCATGCCAGCCATCGCATGTTCCGGGAACATCAGCACATTCCCGCATTTGATCCTGTCATTGCTTGACATTTCCAGCGCATAACCTAGCTTGACTCTACGGATCAAATGCGCGGCACATCCCGTTCGATTCGCAGCGGGATACATGAATCGCGCAAAGGTCCGACACAACAATCAAGTCATACAAAACCATTCCAACCTGGGGACTCGCCATGGACAAGTCATCGTCTCGCGGCGTAACGAACACCACCGCAATCGCTCCGTGCGCGCACGCATCGCGCGCCCCGGCATGCGAAGCCGCCATTCCGCCCGTGCGCGCGTCGAAGCATCTGCTTGCCCCACCGTGCTGACCCTGTCCCTTTCCTGATTCACCGCATCGAAGCAAAGCGATTCGTTTCGCCGCCGTTCGGCGGCGAAGCGTGACATTTGCCTGCCTTCCGCACGCGTGGTCGTGCCTGGAAGCGGGCGCGATCACTCGCGAGCATGCACATGACTGCGTCCAATCCGTTCGAAGCCCGGCCGCCGGCGGTCAACCCCGTGAGAATGCGTCACTGGACGGCAAGCGGCCGCTTCATTTCATTGAGCGTCTATCTCGTTCTCGTCAACCTGGCGGGGATTGCGATCGCGACATCCGCAACCAATCGACCGATACACGCACCCGACGCATGGACATGGATCGCCGCGATCCGGTGGCCGGGGACGCTCATCCTGGTCAGCGCGATCGCGACCCTCCTGATCGGCGTGCCGCTCATCGCGTTCCTGTGCCTCGGCTGGTACGCACGCTACGACGAATTCCAGAACAGCCTCAAGAACGCCGCACTCGACGCCTACCTGAAGCGCTTCTGGTCGAAATGGCTGCTGCAGACGATCCATTACGCGGAGCGACAGGCCGGCGCCGCGCCGACGGCGGACAGCAACACGGAACGCTTGAACACGTTCTCGGAGCGCTGGCCGACCCTCGGCGACCGGCTGTTCGCGAACCTCTACCACGAGCAGTACGGCCTGTGGGCGTTCGTGCCGCCGTTCCTCATTCTGCTCGTGGTGGCCTACGCGATCACGGCCATCGCGGTATGGCTGTGCACGCAGGGCGACTGCGCCACGGCGAACAAGACGACCTGCATTTTCGGACTCAGCGCCCCGGTGATCGTCGCGTCGATCGCCGGCGCGACGATGTACGTCGTCAGCGATGCCGTGCTGGCCATCCGGCGGCGCGCGCTCAATGCATCCGACATGTACTGGTATGCGCTGCGGCTGTTCCTCGCGATCCCGCTCGCGCTCGTCGCGGCGCCGCATGTGGTGGCCGCGTTCGCGCTGACGATCCTGCCGGTCGACGAGATCATCAAGGTGATTCGCCGGATCGCGGCGCTCAACCTGACCCAGCTCGAAAAGGACGAGGACGCGCCGGACGAGCTGCTCAACCTGAGCGGCGTGACGAAGGCCGTGACGGCGTCGCTGCACGCGGAAGGCATCACGTCGATCGAGCAGATGGCCGCGGCCGATCCCGTCACGCTGTCGATCCGCACGGGATTTCCGTTTCGCTTCACGCTGCGGCTCGGCTCGCAAGCGATCGTGCGCCGGCATTTCGGCCCGGACGCGTCGAAACTGCTGCCGATCGGCCTGGCGGACGTCGTACCCATCTATCTGCTGGTGCAGACGCTCGACGGGGAGAAAACGCCAACCCTGCCGCCGCGCCTCGACAACCCTGACGAGATCGTCGCGGAAGCCGCGGCGCGACTGTATCCGGACGCACGCGCGGACGACGCCATCGCGCGCGCGAATGCGGTCGTGAAGATGAAGTTCAGACAGATTGCGGCGGAGGAGTACACGCTGATGCTGGCGAGGATCACGCCGCTCGACCCGGCGCTGTAGCGTCGTGCATCAACCTTGGAGGAAGGCTTCATGTCATTCGATCATCCCCTGGCGGTCCTGCAGCCCGGCGATCTGAATCGCGATCGCGGCAGTGTCCTGACGACATCCACCTGGCGGTTTCTCGCGCAAGGCGATTCGTGGTTCTCCATCGGCCAGCTGCCGCCGTGGGCGACCGGCAACCTGCTGTTCAGCCTGCGCTTGCCGAGCAGCGCGGCGGCCGTGACGCTGGCGTCGCCCGGCAAGACCTTCGCGCAGATGATCGACTGGACGCGCGAGGTCAAGTTCGCCACGTATCTCGCGGGCGGCACGCTTGCCTATGCGTGGGACGCGATCCTGCTGTCGGCCGGCGGCAACGACCTGTTCGACGCGATCCTGACGATGCCCGACGAACCCGATCCGGGCAAGGCCACGCGCCGGCTGCTGCAGGATCCCGAGCGCGTTCCGTCGAGCGGGGCAATCAATCGCTACTTGCGCCCGGAGGGCTGGCAAGCGTTCTTTGCGATGATCGAAGACTGTTTCGTCGCGATGATCGACAAGCGGGATGCGCCGACCAGCCGTTCGAACGGCGTGCCGATCTTCGTCCACACCTACGATTGCCCGCAGCCGCGCAACGCGCCGGCCGGCCCCGGCATCGGCCCATGGCTGTCCCGCGCGTATGCCTCATACCACATTCCGCCCGACGACTGGCTGAAGCTGACGACGTATATCATCCAGCAGTGGGCGCAGTACCTGGCGGGCATCAACGGCAAGCTCGTCGCGCGCGGCATCGCCAAGCCGAACATCCGGCCGATCTACCTGATCGGCACGCTCAATCCCGACCCGCCCAGCTCGACCGGGCCTTCCGGCGACTGGGAAAACGAGATCCATCCTTCGCCGCAGGGCTACGCGAAGCTCGGCATCGCGTTCGAGAACCAGGTCACGCTCGCGTGAGCGCGCCGCCGGCGGAGCGCATGCGTTCCGCCGGCATGCCGGGCGCGGCTAGTTGCCCGCCACCTGCTTCCTGAACGCCGCGAGAATCTGCTTCTCGAGCGCGACATAGTCGCGGCCGAAGTGATGCTCGCCCTGCGTCTTGATCACCTGGATGCCCGTGTTCGCGAGCACCGGGCACATCGTCTCCTTCTCCTGCTCGCCGTAGAAGCACTGCACGATGCCCGGCGGCACCTTGGCGATCTCCGGCGCGACCTTCAGCGCGTTGTCGCTCGCCGGCATGCCGAGCCAGCCCGTCACGCGGATCTGGAAATCCGCGGCCGGCGCGAAGCCGAGCAGCGACATCACCGACACCTTGTCGCGCAGGTTGGCCGGCAGCCGGTTGTACGCGAACGGCATCACGTCCGCGCCGAACGAGTAGCCGATCAGCGCCACGTTCGTCGCGCGCCAGCGCGCCATGTAGGTGCGCATCACGCGCGCCAGATCGCGGCTCGTCTGCGCGGGCGGCTTCTCGCTCCAGAAGTAGCGCAGGCTGTCGATGCCGACCACCGACACGCCGTCGCGCTGCAGCGCCTCGGCGATCGTCTTGTCGAGGTCGCGCCAGCCGCCGTCGCCGGAAATCACGATCGCGAGCAGGTTGCTGCCGCCCTTGGCCGGCAGCTCGATCAGCGGCAGGTCCGACACGTCGAGCTCGTCGGTGCTGCTGTCGTCGCGCAGGTGCGACGTGACGAGCGACACGAGCTTCGCGCCGTCGCCGGCCGGGGCCGACTCGACGAAGCCCGGCATCGCGCGGCGCACGATCGTCGGATCGGGCGGGCACGGCTTGAAGCGCGGATCGAGCTTCGCGGCCGGGGCGACCGACACCGCGCCCGCGATCGTGTTCTCCGGCGCCATCGACAGGATCTGCTTCGCGATCGCGCCGCCTTGGCCGACGCCCGCGACGATCGGCGTGAAGTAGCGCGACGAGCGCGCGAGCCGTTCGAGCTGGTGGCTGACCGCCTCGGCGTCGCCGTCGAGGTGATGGCAGGTTTCCTGGATCGCGGCGAGGTTCGCCGCATAGCGCGCCGAATCGACGCCGACCGTCATCGCGCCGGCCTTCGCGAGCGCATCGGCCGCCTGCTGGTCGGCCGCGCTCCAGCCGCTGTCACGCGAGAACATCACGACGAAACCGCGCAGCGCGCCGCTCGGCTTCGTCACCGTGACCGGCCCGTAGCGGCCGCCCGACACGGTTTCCTGCTTCGCCACCGGCTTGGCCGCGAACGCGGCGCCGGCCAACATCATTCCCGCGCAGGCGACCACCGCCCGCGCGATACCCTTCTTCGACATCATGAACGCCGACCTCCAGCCAGCAAGGACAGATCCGCCAGCGTGACGAACACGCCGACCGAGCCCGAAGCCGCGAGATAACGCGGCTCCCAATGCGGCTCGAACTTGCTCTTGAACGCGCGCAAGCCGCGGAAATTGTAGAAACGGCCGCCGAAGCGCCACACCATCAGCCCGACCCGGTGCCACGGCGACGGCATCTTCGCCGCGCCCATCCCCGAGAACGGCGCGATGCCGAGGCTCAGCTTGCGGAAACCCGCTTCCTTCAGATGCAGCGCGAGCTGCGTGAACAGGTACTCCATCGCGTACGGCGACGCTTCCGGCAGGTGGCGCATCACGCCGACGGTCGCCTCGGTGTTGAGGTCGGTCGTCATGAACGTGACGAACGCGATCGGCTTGTCGGCCTGCCGCACCAGCATCACCGACTGCGTCGCGAGATAGCCGTCGTGGAACGCGGCGACCGAGAAGCTCTTCTCGCGCGCATCGCGGCTGTCGAGCCAGCCGTCGGAAATCCCGCGCAGCGCCGGCAGCGCGGCCGGCACGTCGCACGGCGCGATCACCTCGACGGCGAGCGCGTCCTTGTCGCCGCGGCGCAGCGCGTAGCGCAGGTGCGAGCGGTGCGAGCCCTTCAGGTCGAACTCGTCGAGCGCGACGTGCGCCTCCTCGCCGAGCTTCATCAGCGTGAGGCCCGCGTCGAGATACAGCGGCAGCGCGTTCGCGCGCACCTGGTAGAACGCCGCGCGGCCGCTGTGCGCGTGCGCGAGCGCGATGAACTTGCCGATCAGCGCCGGCCATTCGCTGCGCGGGCCCACCGGATCGTGCAGCGCGGCCCAGGTGCGGCCGTACTTCGCGTACATCAGGAACGCCTTGCGCGATTCCGAGAACAGGAAGCTCTTGTCGCCCATCAGCGCGAGGCCCGCGTCGCTGCACTCCTGCGCGCGGATGATCCGCTCGGCGTCGAGCAGGTCCTGCGGCGCGGGCGTCACGAAGCGTCCCGGCGCCGGGCGCAGCAGCTGATACAGCGCGAACAGCGCGACGAACACGCCCGCGGCCAGCGTCGCGCGCAGCGCGCGCGGCGCACGCGCGTCGAACGAGAAATGCGACCACAGCTCGCGCGTGTACGGCACGTCGCGGAACGCGAAGAACAGCACCCACACCGCGAGCATCAGCACCAGCGCGACCGACACGAACCAGCCGACGGTGAAGCGCTCCGCGAACAGCGACGAGTGGCGCTTGAAGCGCCGGCGGCTGACGAGCAGCAGCACCAGCAGCGCGCCGAGCACGCCGGCCTCGACGAACGCGAGGCCCTTCGCGAGCGACAGCGCGAGGCTCGCGAGCGTCAGCGCGAAGGTCATCCACCACGCGCCGTCGAGCCGGCGCAGCAGCCCGCGCGCGACGAACAGCAGCGCGACGCCGAGCACGCTGCAGATCACCTGCGAGCCTTCCAGCACCCACAGCGGCACGATGTTGCGCAGGATCACGATCCGATACCAGAACGCCGGCGTCGCGCTCGAGATCACCAGCATCGAGCCGACCGCGAACGTGACGAGGCTCAGGAACAGCGGCGCGAGCTGGGACACGCGCGCGGCCTGCCGCGTGACGAGCCGCCGCCGCAGCGCGCGGCCCTCGAAGGCCGCCAGCAGGCCGGCCGACAGCACGAACGGCACGCCGAAGTAGATCGCGCGATAGGCGATCAACGCGGCGACCATCTCGTGCGCCGGCACGTCGCGGCCGAGCGTGAAGATCATCGCCGCCTCGAACACGCCGATCCCGCCCGGCGTATGGCCGACCATGCCGAGCAGCAGCGCGGCCGCGTAGACCGTGATGAAGGTCGCAAAGCCGACCGGCGCGGCCGGCAGCAGCACCCACAGCGTGAGGCCCGCCGCCACCACGTCGAACACCGCGTAGACGATCTGCGCGACGAGATCGCGGCGTGCCGGGATGTCGAACGCGAGCCACTTGAAGCGCGTCGCGACCGGGCGGGCCGCACGGCCGCACGCGGCCACCATGGCCGCCATCGCGACGAGCAGCGCGCCGCCGCTCCACACCAGCACGCCGGGCGCGACGTGCAGCATCGCGGCCAGCGCCTGCGGCAGGCAGACCATGCCGACCGCGGTCATCAGCACCAGGGCGAGCGCGAGCGTGCCGCTCGTAAACACCGTCATGCGGCCGATCTGGGCCGGCGTGACGCCGGCCACGCCGTAGACGCGCGCGCGCACCGCTCCGCCCGTCAGCGCGCCAAAGCCGGTCGCGTTGCCGAGCGCCGACGCGGCGATCGCGCCGATCCACAGCGGCGCGCGCGGCACCCTGGCCGCGACGTAGCGCAGGCCGACCGCGTCGCGGGCGACGAGCGCGAGATAGCTGAGGGCCGTCGCGCCGAGCGACGCGCCCCACTCGGCGGCCGACAGCGCGCGCAGTTGGCGGATCACCGACCGGTAGTCGATCGATGCCGACAGGTGCTGGAAGACCACGATCAGCAGCAGCCCGATGCCGAGCGCGAGCAGCGGCGACAGCACGCGCTCGTGGCGGAGCAATGCCGAGACGCGCGCGAACATCGCCGCGGCACGGCTCGGTGAACCAGGTGGGCTGGAAGACATAACTTATTGGTGGCGGTACATAGCTTGTCGCGGCGCCGGGTGGCTCGGCGGCGACGAATCTGGTTGTTCTGCGTGGGCGGCCCGCCAACGCGGAAGCCGGCGGCGCCTGACTCAGAAATTACAAGTATACGGAATTTTTATTACAAAATCTTTCGGGTTTGCAACCGCGGCGCCAGGCCGGGCGGCGGCGTCAATGCGAGGTCAAAACTAAGTGGTCCCTACACGCGAGATGCGCATCATACCGGGAACCGGGACCATTTTTTTGTCGGATGAATGACCGGTGGCGCATTTTGGGAGAAATCTTCCGGGCCGGCCGCGCCGGGGAGCAGAAAACCATGCGGCGGGCCGGACACTGGCGGAATGAGGACGGTATGCGGACACTCGCAGCGGCGGTGGCCAAGCCAACGGGAATCGCCGCTGCGGACGCGGATTCGCGTCAGGATGCTTCTTCAGGCCACCACGGCTTCGCGGCCCGGTCGACCCGAAAGTCGTCGAGATTCTTTCCGTCGAGCCACTTCGGCCGCGGACCGTGGCCCGACCACGTCTTGCCCGTCGAAGGATCGTAGTACTTCGCCGGCGCCCGCCCCTTGCGCGCCCTCCGGAAGCCGGCGGCGCGCAGCAGCTCGTCTTCCGTGATGCCGTACAGCGCAACGCCCTCCTGAATGGTTTCGAGCAGCGATTGCTTTTCGTCCTTCTTGACGTCCGAAAGACGGATATTCAATTCACGCAATTGCGTCTTCAGATTCTGGAGTTCAGTGGTCATGATCGATCGCCGGGTTATTCAATTGACAGACAAATGGTAACGGATGGCCGCAGCGATGACACGCTTCCAAAGCCGATTCGGCTGCTTATGCGTAATGCCAGCTCCAGTAATCGTTCGTGAGCGCGCCGGAAGGCGCTTGCCTGACGGTGTTGGCCCCCCATATCGAATACTGCACGTCCTTCGGCGAACTGCCGAAATACTTCCTGAAGTCGCGCGTCAGCGACGGCACATCGTAGAAGCCGTACTGATAAGCGATATTCGGCAGCCGCTGCTTGCGCCCGTCCGGCGACGACAGGATCGCGTAGATCTTCCTGAGGCGCGCGAGCTTGATGTATTCGCTGACGCCGAGGTTGTTCTCCGAAAACAGCCGATACAGGCTCGCCCTGGACAGGCCGACGTTCTTGCAAATGGATTCCACGCTCAACTCCGGCGACGCGAGATGCGCGTTGATGTGTTCCTTCACGCGTTCGAACATTTCGACCTTGAGCTCGGATTGCGCTTCGCGCAGATTGTCCGGCGTCGGCATCAGCATTGCGGTCAGCATGCCCAGCGTCGCCTGCGCGACGCTCGGAATCTCGGCCGCGGTCACACCCCGCAGATTCGTCGACAACGTGTTCAGGTACTGGCTCGTGAGCGTCGCGATCGTGCCGCCCATGACCGCGCCGTGCCGCGCCGCCAGATCAAAGGGAATCATCCGCCGCGGCACGATCACCGCCACGAAGCTGCCCGCGCCCACGTTGATCTGATAAGGCTGGGTCAGGTCCGCGACGGCGACCTGGTGAGGCTGCACGGATTCGACGCTGTCGAACTTGCTGGCGCGCCAGACGCTGTTTCGGCTGGTGCGGAACGCATAATGATCGAAGCCGTCCTCGCGAATGCGCTTCTTGCAGCGGATTGCGTCATAGCTGATCGAGTCGCCGTGGAACTTGGGCGAGTAGTTCATCGTGCCGATCATGATCTGGTTCGCATGAATGCCGACGAACTCGCTGTCGAGTACCGACTCGTCCGACATGCCACGGCTGCCGGGCACGATTTCCGCCAGGCGGCTCTGTCCGCGCCACGCGTCCAGCTTGTCCTGCGGTGCAAAGGGAAGCGTTGAAAACTCGAATAACATCGGAGCGGACATGTGATCTCCAATTCCGGTCTGTCTACGAATGTTCAAAGGCGATCGGCGATACGGCGCCCCGCCGCCCGGTCGGGGCGGCTTCGGTCATCACGTGGGCCCGGTTCGCGATCCGGGCCGCGTGATCGGGTCATGCGGCGCCGGGTGGGCGAAACGTCGATCGGCGTTGTGCGGCGCCTGCCGCCGCGGCTCAGGAATGCGGCTGCGAGCCGGAATGGGTAAGGCGTGGGGGACCGACGTTGCTGATGTGCTCGACAAACATGACTGCCCTCGTAATCAATTCGATGTCCGTGATGCCCGCTCCGGCCGGCATCGCGATTCGCTCGCCGGCGAGTCAATCGACGCCTCTCGCGCCGCGGCGTCCGCCATCCCGGGCCTCACCTGCTCCGCCGGCCCGCTGAGCCACGCGATGTCATGGCTCGCCCACCGCTCGAGAAAGGACGCGAGCGCACTCAGCAACGCATGACGGGTCACCCTCACGACACGCTCCCGACCGCGGACACGACCGCCGTGCCTTGATCGCGCGATTCATCCATCCTGTCTCCGGTCACATGTAAGCATTCCTTTATAAATGCGCGAGAGTTGCATCGACTCGCCGTGCGCTTCGTTCAGCCCGGTATCGTCTCGACCGAACGCGGCGAACGCGGCGTCACGATTGGATGCGTTGCTGCGGCGCCATGCGCGCAGCGCTGGCGGCGTGCCAGGCAACGATGGCTTGCGTGAGCTTTCGACTCGTGAATGTCGCGCGACGGCGGCGCGTCAGATCGGCACGGCCGGACGCGGGGCGCCAGCCGGGTGTTCGGTGCATGCACCGGGCCATGCGAGCCCGGAGATCATGTTGCGACGATGGGCGAGCGCAATGATTCGCGCCACCGGGCGGAGAAAATCCGTTCGCTCAATCTTGAAAGAAAAGGAATGCCTGCCATACAAGTGACAAGCAGTCGTGGGTGTACCACCGTCCATCACATTGCCCTCGCACAAAAATCATTGTGGAAATTGTTTTTAGATTTGAAGCACCTTGAATTCGTCAGATCAATATATACCCCGAAATTGAAAAAGTCAAAGCCCCTTTTCACAATGACATTCTCAACCCGATCTTATTTCCAGCATGATTGGCGCCGATAATTTCAACTATCGAATGACACTCGATTCCTGCGAACGATTTTGCCGCACAAATGCACACCTTCCCGGTCGCCCCGGGAAAACAAGGGGCGCCGGACCGCCCATTCGATTCGGGCAACTATTCCAATCCGGCTATAAACAGAGCATGTGGATCGACGAAATCGAATCATTTCGATCGACTCGACCAGGCAATCTTATTTACCTCCGTCAATAGCCATGCGCAAATGGAAGGCTGACATTCAATAAAATCATCCCAATAATGGACAGCCAGAATGATTAAATCGATTTACCTCCGTTTTCTGGTAGGTCCGCATTTCACCATTCAGGAAATCCGGCCAGGCGGCGGTTGAATGCCGCCCCACCCGCCACCCAGCGCACGAATCAGATTGACGGTCGATACGGCCTGCGCACCCGTCAGCTGGTTCGCCTGCAACTGCGACGCCAACACCGATCGCTCCGCATCGATCACGTCGAGATAGCTGACCTCGCCCTCCTGATACTGCGTGCGCGACAGTGTCGCCGCGCGTCGCGATGCCTTGACGGCCGTGTCCTGTGCGCGGATCTGGTCGTCGAGCAAACGCAGGTCGGCCAGATTGTCCTCGACCTCGCGGAACGCGACGAGCACCTGCTGCCGGTAGTTCGCGACCTGCTCGTCGTACTGCGCACGCGCCTGCTGCACCCCCGCGGCACGCCGCCCGCCGTCGAACAGCGGCAGCGTCAGCGCGGTGCCCGCGAACGGCCCGAGCAGGAACGTGCGGCTCGACCACAAGAACAGGTTGCCGAGCGTCGATGCTTCAAAGCCGGCTGATCCCGTGATGTCGAGCTTCGGGAAATACGCCGACTTCGCGAGCCCGATGCGCGCGTTCGCGGCCGCCATCGCACGTTCCGCAGCCGCGATGTCCGGACGCCGTTCGAGCAGCGCCGACGGCAGGCCCGCCGGCACCTTCACCGCGACCGGCACGAGCGGCGTTTGCTTGAACGCGAAATCCGCCGGCGCCTTGCCGAGCAGGATCGCGAGCGCGTGCTCGGACGCCGCGCGGCGGCGCGCAACGCCGACCGCGTCGGCCTGCGCACTCGCCAGTTCGTTCTTCGCACGCGACACGTCGAGCTCGCTGATGTCGCCCTCGTTGAAGCGGCGCTGCACGAGCCTCAGCGCCTGTTCACGCAGCTCGACCGTGCGGCGGTACAAGTCCTGGTCGGAATCGAGCTGGCGCAATGCAAAGTAGTTCTGCGCGACGTCCGCCTGCAGCGCGAGCTGCACCGAGCGGAATAGCGCTTCGCTCTGCGCCTGGTCCGCGCGCGACGCCTCGACGTTGCGGCCCACGCGGCCGAACAGGTCCGCTTCATACGACACCGTGCCTTGCGCGCGCCACAACGTCGCGAAGGTCGGGCCGCTGCCCTGCGGCAGCGACTGCGACGCCGACGACAGCCCCTGGCGCGTCGGCCCGAAGCCCGCGCCGATCTGCGGGAACCATTGCGAGCGCGCCGCGCGGGTGGCCGCGCGCGCTTCCTCGACGCGCGCCGCCGCGGCCTTCAGGTTCTGGTTCGCGGCGAGCGCCTGCGCTTCGAGCGAATCGAGCACCGGATCGCCGAAAGCCTTCCACCATTCGCCGCGATGCGCGGTGTCCGACGGTTCGGCCCGCTTCCACGTGCCGGCTTGCTCGCCGGCCGCGAGCGCGGGAGCTTCCTTGAACGCGGCGGGCGTTGCGACATCCGGCCGCTGGTAGTCGGGCCCGACCGCGCAGGCGGCGAGCAGTGCGGCCAGCAGCGTGGCCGTCGCGGCACGCGTTGCCGTGTGCGCGAATCGACCGTCCGCGTGGTTGCCGTGGTTGTTGCCGTGGTTGTTGCCGTGGTTGTTGCCGTGGTTGTTGCCGTGGTTGTTGCCGTGGTTGTTGCCGTGGTTGTTGCCGTGGTTGTTGCTCTGGTTGTTGCCGTGGTGACCGTTCACGTCGCGCCTCCTCAAGCGTCCGAAGCCGGCACGCCGTAGCCGGCCGCGCCCTTCTTCTCGGCGACATGAATCCTGCCGCCCGCGAGCGTGCGCAGCACCACATAGAACACCGGCGTCAGCATCAACCCGAACAGCGTCACGCCGAGCATCCCGAAGAACACTGCGACACCCATCGCGTGGCGCATCTCCGCACCCGCGCCGGTCGACGTGACGAGCGGCACCACGCCCATGATGAACGCGATCGACGTCATCAGGATCGGCCGCAGACGCAGCCGGCTCGCCTCGATCGCGGCCTCGAGCGGAGTCCGGCCGTCATGCTCCAGCTCGCGCGCAAACTCGACGATCAGGATCGCGTTCTTCGCCGACAGCCCCACCAGCACCATCAGGCCGATCTGCGTGAAGATGTTGTTGTCGCCCTGCGTGAGCCACACGCCCGTGAGCGCCGACAGGATGCCCATCGGCACGATCAGGATCACTGCGAGCGGCAGCGTCAGGCTCTCGTATTGCGCAGCAAGCACGAGGAACACGAGCAGCACGCTGATCGGAAACACCCAGATCGCCGCGTTGCCCGCGAGGAGCTGCTGATACGTGAGGTCGGTCCATTCGAACTTCACGCCGCGCGGCAGCGTCTGCGCCGCGATCCGCTCGACCGCGGCCTGCGTCTGCCCCGACGAAAAGCCCGGCGCCGGGCCGCCGTTGACGTCGGCCGCCGTGTAGCCGTTGTAGCGCACCACCATCTCGGGGCCGAACGTCGGCGTCACGGTGACGAGCGACGACAGCGGCACCATCTCGCCGGCCGCGTTGCGCGTCTTCAGCTGCAGGATGTCGTCCGCGCGCTGGCGGAACGGCGCATCGGCCTGCACGCGCACCTGGTACACGCGCCCGAAGCGGTTGAAGTCGTTCACGTACAGCGAACCGAGATACACCTGCATCGTGTTGAACACGTCGGTGACCGACACGCCGAGCTGCTTCGCCTTCACGCGATCGAGATCGACGTTGAGCTGCGGCACGTTGACCTGGTAGTTCGTAAACACCCTGCCGAATTCCGGCGCATTCTTCATCTGCGCGATGAATTCGCGCGCGGCATCGGCCAGCCGCGTATAGCCGACCGCGCCGCGATCCTCGATCTGCAGCTTGAAGCCGCCGAGCGTGCCGAGACCGAACACCGCCGGCGGCGGGAACACCGCGATGAAGGCACCCTTGATCCCGCCGTACTGGCGGTTCAACGCCGCGGCGATCGCGTCGGCCGACAGCCCGCGCCGCTCGCGCGCCGGTTTCAGCATCACGAACACGATGCCCGCGCTCGAACTGTTCATGAACCCGTTCACCGACATCCCGGGGAAAGCCGGCGCGTGATCGACGCCCGGCTGCTTCAGCGCGACGGACGCCATTTGCCGCATCACCGACTCGGTGCGATCCAGCGACGCGCCGCTCGGCAATTGCGCGAACGCGACGAGATAGCCGCGATCCAGCGCCGGGATGAAGCCGGTCGGCACCGCGCGCGCGACGAGCACGGCCGCGCCGATCAGCAACAGGTACGTCGCGAGCACCAGCGAGCGCCGCGTCAGCACGCCGCGCACGCCGCGCCCGTAGTGCTCCGCGCCGCGCCGAAACACCTTGTTGAAGCGGCGGAAGAAGCCGCCGAGCACGCGGTTCATCGCGCGCGTCAACCGGTCTTCCTTGTCGCCATGCCCCTTCAGCAGGATCGCGGACAACGCCGGCGACAGCGTCAGCGAGTTGAACGCCGAGATCACCGTCGAGATCGCGATCGTCATCGCGAACTGCTTGTAGAACTGGCCGGTCAGCCCCGACATGAACGCGAGCGGCACGAACACGGCGACGAGCGTCAGCGCGATCGCGATGATCGGCCCGCTCACTTCCTGCATCGCCTTGTAGGTCGCGTCCCGTGCGGTCATCCCGCTCTCGATGTTGCGCTCGACGTTCTCGACGACGACGATCGCGTCGTCGACCACGATCCCGATCGCGAGCACCATCCCGAACAGCGACAGCGTATTGATCGAGTAGCCGAACGCGAGCAGCAGCGCGAAGGTGCCGACGATCGACACCGGCACCGCGATCAGCGGAATGATCGACGCGCGCCACGTCTGCAGGAACACGATCACGACCAGCGCGACGAGCACGATCGCCTCGACCAGCGTGTGCACGACCGCTTCGATGCTCGATCGCATGTACAGCGTCTGGTCGTAGACGATCTTGTAGTCGACGCCAGCCGGAAAGTCGTGCTTGAGATCGTCCATTTCCGCGCGCACGGCCTCCGCGACCTGCAGCGCGTTTGCGCCCGGCAGCTGGAACACGGGCATCGCGACCGCCGATTCGTTGTCGAGCAGCGCCCGCAAGCCGTAGTTCGACGCGCCGAGCTGGGTGCGCGCGATGTCGCGCAGGTGCGTGACGCCGCCGTCCGGCGCCGTCTTCACGACGATGTCGCCGAACTCGTCTTCCGTCTGCAGGCGGCCGCGCGCGTTCACCGACAGTTGCAGCGGCGTATCGGCCAGCGACGGCGATCCGCCCACCACGCCCGCCGCGACCTGCACGTTCTGCTCGCGAATCGCGCGCACGACGTCGGCGGCGGTCAGCCCGCGCTGCGCGACCTTCTGCGGATCGAGCCACACGCGCATCGAATAGTCGCCCGCGCCCCACAGCTGCACCTCGCCGACGCCGCGAATGCGCGACAGCCGGTCCTTCACGTTGATCAGCGCGTAGTTGCGCAGATACGTCGTGTCGTAGCGATTGTCGGGCGAGATCAGGTGCACGATCATCGTGATGCTCGGCGAACTCTTCACCGTCGTCACGCCGAGCCGCTGCACGTCTTCCGGCAGGCGCGGCAGCGCCTGGTTCACGCGGTTCTGCACGAGCTGCGTGGCCTTGTCGGGGTCGGTGCCGAGCTTGAACGTGACGGTGAGCGTCAGGTTGCCGTCGCTGTTGGTCTGCGACTGCATGTACAGCATGTCCTCGACGCCGTTGATCTGTTCTTCCAGCGGCGACGCGACGGTTTCGGCGATCACTTTCGGGTTCGCGCCCGGATACTGCGCCTTGACGATCACCGACGGCGGCACGATCTCCGGATACTCGGAAACCGGCAGCAGGAAGATCGCGATGATGCCCGCGAGCAGAATGCCGACCGACAGCACGCCCGCGAAGATCGGCCGGTCGATGAAGAATTTCGATACGTTCATGAGTGGCGTGGCCCTTTCTGGTGGCACGCGCGTGCGGCGCGAACGCGCGCCGGCCGCGCGCGCCGGCTACGAACGCGCGTCGGCCGCCGCGTTCGCCGTCATCGGCACGTCGTGCGGCTTCACCTGCTGGCCCGGCCGCACGCGCTGCGTGCCGTTCACGATCACGCGGTCGCCGGCGGCGAGGCCGCTGACGATCGCCCGGCGCGTGCCGTGCTGCAGCCCCGGCTGCACTTCGCGGTACGACACGCGGCCCTGCGCATCGACGACGAACACGAACTTCTTGTCCTGGTCCGTGTTGATCGCCGCGTCGTCGACGAGCAGCGCCGGATGCGGCGCGCCGCCGCTGACCTTCACGCGTGCATAGAGCCCCGGCACCAGCGCGCCGTCCGCGTTGTCGAAGCGCGCACGCACGCGGATCGTGCCGGACGACGTGTCGAGGCGGTTGTCGACCGAGTCGATCGTGCCGCTTCTCGAATAGCCGCTCTCGTTCGCGAGGCCGAG
>NZ_CADESW010000030.1 GCF_902830275.1 Burkholderia stagnalis
GGTGCTGATGCCCGTCGAAGCGGAAGTCGACAGCGAGTTGATGCCCGTCGACGTTGACGTCGAGAGGGAGGCGATCGAACTGTTGGCCGACGAGATACCGGTCGAAGCCGAAGTCGAGAGCGAAGTGACAGAGCTATTGGTCGAACTCAGGCCCGTCGACAGCGAGCTGACGCCCGTCGAGAGCGAGGAAATGGCGGACGAGCTCGAGCTCAGACCGGTCGACAACGAGCCGACGGCCGTCGACGTGGACGTCGACAGGGTATTGATCGCGGTGTTGGTCGCATAGAGCTGCGAGCCGTTGATCGCGTCGGTGCTGGAAGCGGAGATCCGACCTGCGGCAACGTTGGTGACCTGACGCTCGGCGCCGGCTGCGCCGACACTGACGACGCTGCTCGGGGTCGTGCCGGCAAACGAGTAGCTCGTGCCGCCAATGGTGGCGCTGGTGGTCGGATTCGCAGCTGCCGTGACGGAGCCGTTGCCGAGCGCGACGTCGCCGGCGTTGTTCGCGACGGCGTTCGGGCCGATCGCGACGGAGTTGGTGCCGAGGGCTTGGCTGTCCGGCGCGGTGGAATTCGCGTGGAAGTACTTGATGCCCTGGCTGTTGATGTTGTCGACCGCGGAGCCGACGTTGTTGGCGGTGGTGGTGGTGCCGTTCGCGTTGTACGTGGTGTACGACGGCGCGGAGACGGTACCGGTCGCAGGGTTGTAGGTCGAGCCGCCGCCGAGTGCTGCGGCCGTGCTGTTGCCGAGGTTGTTGGTCGTGGAGACGGCCGTGCTCAGGCCGGTGGACAACGAGCTGATGCCCGTCGACGTCGACGTGGACAGCGAAGCAACGGAGCTGTTGGTCGAGCTCAGGCCGGTCGACAGCGAGTTGACGCCGCTTTGCGCCGTGCTGATACCGGTCGACGTGGACGTGGACAGCGACGTCACCGAGCTATTGGTCGCGCTCAGTCCCGTCGACAGCGAATTGACACCGCTTTGCGCCGTGCTGATACCGGTCGATGCGGACGTCGAAAGCGAAGTAACAGAGCTGTTGGTCGCGCTCAGGCCGGTCGACAGCGAGTTGACACCGCTTTGCGCCGTGCTGATACCGGTCGAAGCCGACGTCGACAGCGAACCGATTGCGCTATTGGCCGACGAGATACCGGTCGATGTCGAGGTCGACAGCGAAGCAACCGAGCTGTTGGTCGCACTCAGTCCCGTCGACAGCGAATTGACACCGCTTTGCGCCGTGCTGATACCGGTCGACGCGGACGTCGAAAGCGAAGTAACAGAGCTATTGGTCGCACTCAGTCCCGTCGACAGCGAATTGACCCCGCTTTGCGCCGTGCTGATGCCCGTCGAAGCAGACGTCGACAACGAAGTGACCGTGCTGTTGGTCGTCGACAAACCGGTGGACAACGAATTGACCCCGCTCTGCGCGGTGCTGATCCCCGTCGACGCCGACGTGGACAAACTCGCGATGCTCGACGTCGTCGTGCTGGCGACCGCGTAAAGCTGGCTGCCGTTGATCGCATCCGTGCTTGCCGCACCGACGAGGCCGGCGGCGACGTTCTGGATACGGCGCTCCGAGCCGGGCGCGCCGACACTGACCACACCGTTCGCCGCGCTCGCGCCGGCGTAGGTGCCGATCGTCTGAGTGCCGATCGTGGTGCTGCTGACTGTCCCGGTGCCGCCGGTTGCCGTCGTCGCAGTGGCGCTCGTCACCGAGCCGTTGCCGAGGGCAACCGAGTTCGCGACGTTTGCCGTCGAGCTGACACCGAGCGCCAGCGCATTGGTGGCCGTTGCGCTGGACCCTTGCGCAATCGCGACGGATCCGCTGCCGGACGCGTTGGAGTTGGCGCCCAATGCGGTCGCGAACGAATTCGAAGCAACACTGCTCGAACCCAGTGCGACCGAACCAGCCGCCCCGCTCGCGGTCGAGCCGTTGCCGAGCGCCACGGCATCCGAGCCGGAGGCGAGGGCCTTGGCGCCGAAGCTTCCGCTGTTGCCCATCGCTATCGCGCCGGTGCCGGCCGCCGTCACGGAGTTGCCGATTGCAACCGAGCCGTTCGTGCCGTTGGCAACGGCCGCCTGGCCGATCGCCACCGCGCTGCTGGTCGCCACGCTGGTGTTGCCCAGTGCGACAGAACCATTCCCGGTCGACGTATTGGAGTTGCCGAGCGCAATGGCGCCTTGTCCGTTCGCGGTATTGTTCGCGCCTACCGCAACGGCGCCGGTGCCGGTCGCAACGTTCGGGTCGCCGATCGCGACCGCGCCGTTGCCGCTGGCCGACTGCTGGTTACCGATCGCGACCGCGCCGATGCCGCTGCTCGCCGTCGACTGATAGCCGATTGCCGTCGAGCCGAGGCCGGCGGTGGCCAATACCGTGTTGCTGTCGCCGATTGCAACGGTCGATGCCGAACGCGCATTCGTCAAGTGTCCGATCGCGACGGCGTTCGCCGCCGTTGCCGAGGCGCCGTTCCCGAGCGCATAGCTTGACGCACCGGACGACAGTGCGCTAAAGCCAAAGGCAGCCGAGTACGCGCCCGACGCGGTCGCCTGGTGGCCGACCGCCGTGCCGAATTGGGCTGCATAGGCCCCCATGCCGACCGCCGTGGCGGCTTGACCGGCGGCAGTCGTATAGCTTCCGAACAACGTGACCCCAAGCAGGTTGCCACCGTTCGCGTTGCATCCCGCCACGCTCGACCACGTGCCGCTTCCGTCGATGGGGCCCGTTCCGGCAGCGTAATTCGTGACCCCGTCCGGCCCGACTCCAGCGACCGAGTTGCAAATCTGTGCACTGGTGAAGGTCGCGGCGTTCGCCAGCGGAACGACGCTCAGGAGTGCCGCCCCGGTGACCATCACGGTAGCCACGACGGCCTTCGCCACGGCGGACTTGTTCGGTTTGCCGCGAGCGGAAGAAATCTCCGATGCGGCGACCCATGCGCCGAGCGCCTCGTTCCAGATGGTGCGATATGTGCGGTTCATGATTTGCGAATCTCTCGGTATACGCCAATAAAGTGGCTCGTCGCTCACCTCATCAACGGGCCTTGTTATTTATGTAGTAATGCGAATTAATAAGATTTCGTTGTTTTCATGCGAGCTCGAAATTCCAGCCGATACAATGTGTTTATTCTTGAACTTCAGCGCACTCGAGCTTCCCTTTGCGATCCGGCGCGATTGCCGGATCTTTGAAACCCTGCGGCAACGCCTGCATAGAATCGCCGCTTCTCCCGGGCATCAGAATCAGGGCGCCGGTCACGTCGGACAAAGCCTGCTCAATCAACATCCCTGCGCCCAACCCGCCCCGACGTCACGGACGATCGCCATGTCGGCTACGCCTCGCGCGCCACGCACGACGACGTCACGGGCCATGCTTGCGCCGAGTTCCACAAGACCACGAAGCCTGCATAGCGCTTCCTCGCTGCAACGGGCAGCATCGATAAATGCGGACGCAATCTTCACAATATCGGGCTCCGGGATTTCGATGCCCACGTCCACGCCATAAGCCAGACCATAGTCGTCGATTGCGATGCGGCAGCCGCAAGTCTTGATCTGATCGAGAAATGCGCGAGCATTCCCGGCCCCGATCTTCTCGCCTTCATACACCTCGACCACCAGGCGCGCGGCCAGGTCGGGAGATTTGTAGAGACGGTCGATCAAACTCTCCCATTGCAACCCCTCCGCGAGGCTGTGCCCCGACACACTCACGCCGACGTTCAGTTCTGGCGAGCGCGCCAGCAAATCCAGCACACGCGTCAGCACGTAGCGATCGAAATGAGACATCAGCCCCATACGGGCGATACTCGGCAAATACGCCTTCGGCGAAGACAGGTCACCCTCTAGTGCGCGACACCATGTCGTGCAGTCGAAATAGAGCACCTTGCGCTCGTCGTCCGGCGTGTGAACAGGCGACATCACGAGCGCGAATGCATCGACCTTCATTGCATGCATCACGGCATCGGTAATCGCAAAGTCGGCTCGCCTCACCGCTTCGGCACTCGACCTGCCGCGCCGCGCCTCGTTCAAGCAAGCTACGTCGTCGTGAACCCCGACCCACTTCGCCCGCAATTCCGCAAGCCACGCCGCTTGCGAGTGCGGCGCCCTTCGTCCGCTCAATCGAAGAAGCCAGCCTGTCGTCGAAAGGTCCGTCATGGAACGATCCTCGAACGAGTCCTTCGACGTTGCCGTGGATATCAGGAGATGCCCGTCGCCCATCGCCCGAATCCGAGCGACGGAGCCACACAGTCGCCGCGCGCGCTCGCTCAACTCGACATCGATGGCCTCGACAAACTCGTGGCCGAAGCAACGTACCAACTCGGAACGATTGACGATCTCGATGAGCAATGCGCAACCCATCCTCAAATATCTCCCCACCATATCCGCCTGTGACATGCCATCTTCGAGCCGCCAACTCCCTCTTCATATTTCGCGCTGCGCCTGTCCTGCAAACCGGGATGAGCAGGAATGAAAGGCAAAAACGGACGTTTGCATCAGAGTTACAAAAAAATTCACCGATACGCGCAAAGTCCCGTCGTTACAGGGGGTGCCGTTCTGTAAGGTTTGTCGGACAAAAACGTCCCTTTAAGTCCATTAATATTTCCCCTACCAGCCACGGATTTGACGAAGATTTGCAAATCGACGGGCTCCGGTGCCCCTCGACGGCTACCGGAGCCCGTCCTTTTGCCTGCAAAAGAACGATTCCCACAAAGGAAAACTTGCCGTGAAGAAGAATGCTTGCTGTATTCGGCCATACAGACAGGAACCAGGCGATGTGCGCTCACATGATGTCGACCGGCTCCGCCGCCAAGATTGCGCCGTTGCGCGGGTCATCGTTGGTCGGCACGCGACATGATGGACAGGATGCATGCGCCGGCCGGCATTCGCCGGCACGCAGCCGGCTTGGTCTGCGGAGCTTGCTCATGAATATCGGGTATGCCCGTGTATCTACGGACGAGCAGAGCCTCGGACTGCAAATCGATGCGCTCACACGCGCGGGCTGTGAGGTCGTGTTTACCGACCAGGGAATCTCCGGAGCCGATTTCCATCGTCCCGGCCTCGACGCGGCACTGGAGAGAGTCACGAAAGGCGACACGCTTGTCGTCTGGCGTCTCGACCGGTTAGGGCGATCGTTGAGCAAGTTGATCGATCTGATCAACTTTCTTGCCCGTCGAGGTGTCGACTTCATTTCGCTTACCGAATCGATCAACACGACTTCGTCCGGCGGACGATTGGTCTTCCACATGATGGGCGCGCTCGCGGAATTCGAACGCAGCCTCATCAGCGAACGTACCCGTGCCGGATTGGCCGCCGCGCGCGCACGTGGCAAGCAACTCGGACGGCGGCGACAGATGACGCCCGATCAATGCGCGCAAGCGCGCGTCCTGCTCGAGACACACTCTCTTATCGAAGTCGCGGCAAAATTCAATGTTCACCCTCGAACAATCAAACGGGCTCTCGTTGCGAAGAAAGAGGTGGCCGCGCAAGTTCCGACAGTCGGATAAGTGGTTCGGCCGGGGCCGATGTCCACTATTTCCACCGAAGCGCGTATTGCAGGGCTATCGCACGGCTTGGAGGCACGCTCACGCCGACGCTCATGCGCGGCTTCTTTCCAGGCGACAGAAGTTTGATCCTGCGCCACTGTGCTCTGGAACGGTAGAAGCCGGATGTCGCGGTATTTTCAACTTCAAAGATCTCCTGCCTGCACCATGAGTATTCGAGCAATGGCGTCGCAGGCCCGGTGAGGTGCGCCGGATCATGTGGTGCATCTTGTTTCGCGGAACTCGGCTCGTTTCCGTCGCACGTGACTTCCAGCTTACGCCGCAGTGTTCGTTGATGAACGTTGAGGATTCGTGCCACGGCGACTTCCGACTTATACGCAAGCAACGCGCGTGCTTTCTCCAGCTTCTGAGCATCCAGAACGGCGGGGCGGCCAGGCTTCCTGCCTCGCCGGCGCGCCGCTGCGAGCCCGGCCCGTGTTCTCTCGCTGATCAGGGAGCGTTCAAATTCTGCGAGAGCGGCGATCAGGTGAAACGTGAACCGCCCCGCTGACGACCGCGTGTCTATCGCTTCGGTTAGCGATACGACTCGCACGCCGGATCGATCCAGGTCGCCGATTATGGTAACGAGATGACCGAGCGAACGCCCGAGACGATCTAGCTTCCAAACGGTCAGGGTGTCTCCGGGTTGTATCGCAGCCAATGCCTGCCGCAAGCCTGGCCGATCTGTTCGTGCGCCGGACATGCCACGGTCGGAGAAAATCTGGTCACAGCCTGACTGCTGAAGTGCATGCAATTGCAAATCGAGATGCTGCTCGTCCGTAGAGACTCGTGCGTAGCCTATTTTCATTCGTACCACTAATTCTATGCGTGACGTGTCAGGCCATGGTCGATAGCAGAGTGCGTTCGACTAGCGGGACTTCGTGCGCTATTTTCCCGACGTTCCGAGTCGCTTTACCGATTCGAAAATGTGTCGGCCCGTTTTATATGAGGAATATGGTGCGGCGGGCAAGTTGGCTGATGCGTCATGTGGAACCAATCGGCCGCGCAACGATTGCGACGGTCGACGCACGGTCATGCTCAGTGCCATGAAGTGGGTACATGCCCTTGGTCGATCCTCAAATTTCCAAGTGCGCCTCATGACATACCCCAAGTCAAATACTGTGTATTTGAGATAGCATATGATGGGCCAAAAGCAACGTCCAATGCATTGTTTTGTCGAATATGATGAGTTTTAGTTATACCCGAGTCGCACCATGACACTAAACCAGTTGCGGCACGTCATCCTGTTGGCCGAGTTGGGGTCTTTCAGCCGTGCCGCTGATGCTGCATGTCTGACTCAGCCCGCGTTGAGTCGCAGCATCCGCGCGCTCGAGGAGGAACTGGGTGGAGCGCTGTTCGATCGCATTGGCCATCGCACGGAACTCACACCGTTTGGTCAACATGTCGCCGAGCAGGCACTGACGATTTGCTCCAACGCCGATGCGTTGATCGACTCCACCGCTCAAATGATCGATGGATCGCTTGGACGGCTCTCGATTGGCTTAGGGGCGGCGCCGGGGGCCATTTTGATCACGCCGCTGTTGCTGCACTTCGCCAGATATCAATCGAACCTGAAACTTCAGATCATGAAGGCGCAGCCGGACCAGCTTCTGAAGTCGTTGCGTGAGCGTTCGCTGGATATTCTGATTGTCGAGTCGCGAGCGATACCGGCCGATCATGATTTGGTGGTTGAGCCCATCAGCGTGATGAGAGCGGCTTTCATGTGCCGGCCGGGGCATCCGCTGCTGCAGTGCAAGTCACCCGTCACGCTGCATGAGTTCAAGCGCTATCCGATTGCGGGCCCGATCATGCCCGAGCAGAGTCGGCGAGAGCTGATCGAGTACCTTGGTCCGGACGGTCACCCGGATCGCCTGTTCAATCTGCAATGCGGGGAGTTGGGCAATCTTCTGGAATTGGCGCGACAGAGTGAGACCATCGTATTCTGCGTCCGCCTTGCTGCGCCCGATTTAGTGGAAATTCCCGTTCAACCTGCGGTCAACATAAGTGCCAGGTTTTCCTGGGTGTCGCTGAAGGGGCGTACGTTGCCGGTGGCGTCCAAACTGATTCGTACATTCATTTACGAGAGGTTACGTGACCCTGAGTGATCGGGTTGCTGCGACATTTTCGTGTGAATTGCCGCCGGGCCTGTTGAAGCGTACGTACAGCGGCGTGCATTGCCGGCAACCTCCGGCCACGGTCCGTCGAGCCGGGCTGGATTCCGATCATATCGACGCGAGACTCACTGCCTGGTTCGCGCGCTCGAACACCATCGGCGTGTCCGCCGGCAGCTACGGCGCGTTGCGCCAGACGCTCGATTCGACCGGGCCCGTCACGAAATCGCTCGCGTACCGCTTCGTCGCGATGAACGAGAACAACGGCAGCTTCCGCGATACCGTGTCGAGCAAACGCTACCTGTTCGCGCCGTCGTTCACATGGGACATCGGCGCGGACACGACGCTCCATTACGAGTTCGAAAGCGTGCGCCAGCGCGCGCCGCTCGATCGCGGCGTGGTGGCGGTGAACGGGCAGCTCGGCGCGATTCCGGCATCGCGCTTCCTCGGCGAGCCGCGCGACGGCGACTACGACGTGCGCAACACGGGCCACCAGTTCACGCTCGAGCATCGCGTCGATGCGAACTGGTCGATCAACGCCGGCTTCGCGCAGCGCACCACCGACCTGTCTCACACCGGGCGCGCCGCGCAGCCTGTTCGCGTCGCTCGCCTACGCGTTCTAGTTCGATCCGGTTTGCCGACGGCTGTCCCGTCGGCGGCCCACCACCCATCTGCTTCGAAGGTCTTGTTTATCGGTCATCACGGTCTGAGTGCAGGTGTCCACGCGGACACCTGGCATGACCCTCTGCCCCTCGCCGGAAGGGCGTCGTTTATCGATGGCTTATAAAAGGAGGCATGGCCTTTCGCACAGATATTCACAAATTTCACATACCTTTCACGCAACACATTCGCTAGGATCACTGCACCGTTTTTCCGATTCATATTTTCTCAAGGGATAGCGAAATATGAGGATGCATATCCGGCACGCAACCATGGCATTTGCGCTTTCGATAATCGCGCAGCTTTCGAACGCACAAGCCATTCCCGCCGACAAACCACGATCCGATGGCGCCCAGCCGGTGACGCTGCCTCAACCGGATGACGCTTCGCAGCGCGTGAAAGTCGGTTTGTCGAGCAAGGAAACGACGCTCGTCCTTCCGTGGTTCGTCGAGGAGCTGATCGCGACAGCCAACACCAGCAATTCACTGGATGAAGCAGCGCGCGATTATGCAGGGCGTTTAAAGCGCGGTCTTTAACCCATTGCCCGTTGTCAGGCTTTGGGAAGTCGTGTACGACGGATATCCGCCTTTATATTGTCGACGGAGTCTATATGCCATTGACAGTTGGCATGCTCGCCCGGCGTTGCGGCATTACCGTCCGCACATTGCACTACTACGATCAGACAGGCCTGCTGAAGCCGAGCGGCCGCTCCACGTCGGGCTACCGGTTGTACGACGAAGCCAGTGTGTCGACGATCAGAACGATCCAGGCACTGCGTGGCCTGGGGCTGACGCTTGACGCGATTGCACGGATGCTGTGCAAGCGGCAGGTCGCCACGGCGGAAGTGATTGCCGAGAGCCGGCTTGCGATCGACGCCGAGCTGACCAGGCTGAATAACCTGAACGCGCGGCTCGAGGTGCTGCAAGCCGCCTCCGATTCCGGCGTGACCTGGCTCGATGCGGATTGGCCGGAAACGCTCGCGTGGCTCAAGCGATATCGCGCACATTTCGACACGGCCGAGATTGCGAAGATTCTCGCGCGCTGGAAGGACATGGAAGCGGCCTTGTCGGCATTGTTTGCGGACATGCGCGACGCAATGGATCGGCACGTCCCGCCCGACTCCGGCGAAGCGCAGAAGCTCGCGTATCGCTGGCTTGCCGCCGCGATGCAATGGATGAACGGCGACATCGCTGTCACGCGGCGCTGGCGGCAGTTGCATGAGGGCGCGGCGCCGGCCCATACAGGGCTCGATCCTGCGCTGATCGCCTACATCGAACAGGCGACCCGTCTGCACGTGGCGGCCTGGCGGCGCCACCTGACGGAAGACGACATTCAACGCCTCGACAAGACGCTGTCGGCGCAATGGATCGCACTCGGCGCAGACGTCAGACGCGCAATCGCGGGTGGCGCGGGCAACGGAGATTCCTTCGCGCTCGTGAGCCGTTGGCACGCGCTGCTCGAGCAAACGACGCGCGGCGACGTCGCGTTACGCGGCAAGCTGCTACGGGCACTGCTTCACGAGCCGATTCTGCAAGCGGGCCATCCGATCGGTCCCGACGTACTCGCCTGGCTCCAACGTCAGGAAGCCGCCATCGCATATGACGGCAACGTCGAGTCCGACGCTTGACCCTCACGTGGGCGTCAGGGTTCATGCTGGCGCCTTTTCCTCGGAGAAAGCGCATGACCCTCATACCGGACGAATCGAACCCGTTCCGGATCGGTGCTCGTCCCGTTCGAACGATGCAGCTGGATGGCGGCATCCTCGCCGCACAGGTGGGCAGCGAACCGCCGGCGGTCATCGTACTGAACGGCGGACAAGCATTCGTCTCGAAGCCGACCTCGCGTCGGCTGCGGCGCGACCTGCGCCGCGTTGCCGGCATTTTGCCGCCCGGCACGCCATTCGTACTGCTCGGGTATCCCGACAAGCCCGGTACGCAATACCGGATCGCCGACATCGCGGAGCATGTCGCGCGCGGCATCGCCGCGCATTGGCGGTGCACGACGCTCATCGGCATCTCGTTCGGGGGCGTCGTAGCGGCGCGCATCGCGGCTGCCCACCCGGAACGCGTGTCGCGGCTCGGGCTGGTTTCGAGTGCGCATCGCCTTGCCCCGGACGGCTGCCGGCTCATCGAGCAGCAAATCGTGCATACGACCCGCTCCGATTTCGTGCGCCTGCTCGAAACGATGTCCGGATGCTTCCGCGCGGGCTGGCGCAACATGCTGCTGCGCGCGGCGTTGCTCGGTCGACGCCGCCACGTCGCGTCATCGGTCAACGAACGGCACGTCATTGTCCGCACCCTGCGCGCATTGCGTGACGACGCACGCGACGATTCGCCGTGGCCGCGGCGGATCCGCGCAGATACGTTGATCGTCGGCGGCGCCGACGACCCGATATTCGCCGAGGCGGCGCGCGAGACTTCCGCGTGGGTGCCGTCGGTGACCCATCATGCGCTGCCAGGCGAAGGGCATATGGTGATGATCGAGCGCCGGAGGCAGGTTGCGCGACTCGTTCGGAACTGGCTCGACCCGCGGTCTTGATTTGCGCGTCCAGCGAATACGCCTGCACACGATCGATCCGGTGATATCCACGAGGCCATGCCACTGCCTTGGGGACAGGCGTATCCCCAAAGTGCCGTCGTCCCCTCGCAGAACGCTCAAAAAACGGCCTCTTGGACCTCCTGATACGTCGAAACAATGTCGCGCATTTTCCGCTGCTGCTGCATTCCGCTTACCACCCTGACATTCGCAGCCCGCCTGCTCGTTGCAGGTCGATCCGGTTTCCCGACCGGCATCGCCCGTCAGCCGCCGAGCGCGAGCCGCGCGGCCAGCGCGAGCAGCAAGGCCGGCGTCATCACGCACGCGCCGACCGCGAGAAATTCGCCGAAGCCGACCTGCTGCCCTTCGCGCCGGATTGCCGCGAGCCACAGAATCGTCGCGAGCGATCCGGTGACGGACAGGTTCGGCCCAAGGTCGACGCCGATGAGTATCGCGTCGATCACCGCTTGCGGGCTTCGCGCGGCGTCGATCGTCAAGCTCGCGACGAGCCCGGCGGGCAAGTTGTTGACGAAGTTCGACGCCAGCGCGATTGCAAGGCCCGATGCGGCCGCGGCGGTGTGCTCGCCACTTGCCGTCAGCGCGCGCAGCAGCCCGGCCAGCGCGCGCACCGCGCCGGTCCGGTCGAGCGCCTCGACGACGACGAACAGCCCCGCGACGAGCGGCAACACGCTCCACGAAATCGCGCGAACGATCGGCATGCATGCCGATCGTTCGCGATACAGCACGCACGCGGCGGTGACGACGCCCGCCGCCGCGGTCGGCAAGCCGAGCGGGCGGTCCGTCACCGACACCGCCATCAGCGCGGCGGCCGTGGCCGCGATGCCGGCCAGCGCGATGCGTCCGCCGCCCGCGAGCGGCGGCACCGGCAGGCCGGATGCGCAACGGCCTCGAAGCGCATGTCGCTGCGTCATCCGAAGCATCAGGAACGTGCACGCGATCGACGCGGCCGACGGTATCGCGAAGTGCGCCAGCCAAACGCCGAGCGACGGCATGCGCGCGCCGTACAGCACGAGATTCGCCGGATTCGAGATCGGCAGCACGAAGCTCGCCGCGTTGGCGACGAACGCGCAGATGTACAGCAGCGGCATCGGATCGGCCTTCGCGCGGCGCGCGGCCGCGAAGACCGCGGGCGTCAGCACGACGGCGGTCGCATCGTTCGACAGGAAGATCGTCGTGACGGCGCCGACCAGATAGACGAGTGCGAACAAGCGCCGGGGCGAACCCTGCGCGAGGTTGACGACGCGTGCCGCGACCCAGTCGAACAGCCCTTCGCGACGCGCGAGCTCGGACAGCAGCATCATGCCGGTCAGGAACAGGTACACGTCGCTGCCCTTCGCGACGGCGTCCAGCGCCGGATGCACGGGCAACAGGCCGAATACGACCAGCAGCAGCGCGCCGCTCACGGCCCAGGTCGCCTCGGGCCAGCCGAACGGGCGCGCGATGACGCCGGCTGTGGCGAGCGCGGAAATCAGCCAGGCAAGCGAAGCAGGATTCATGGGCAGGCCGCGAATGGCAGGGAGATCGAAACGACTTTCATGACGACGCGGCCGGCAGGTCGGCCGGCTTGCCGCACACGCCGCTCAGCGATCGCGCATGGCCGAGCCAGAGCGCGAGCGCCCCCGTCGACACGGCGCCCAGCACGACGAACGCGGCCGGATAGCCGAAGTGCTGCGCAAGCATGCCGCCCAGCGCGGGGCTGAGCGCCGCGCCGATACCCTGCGCGGTCGCGACGGCGCCCTGCCCGGCGTTGACCCGGCCGGAACCGTGCAGCAGGCGCACGACGAGCGCCGGCACGACGACGCTCTGCAGGCCGGCGCCGATGCCGTCGAGCACCTGCACCGGCCAGACGCCCGCCTCGCTCATCAGCACGGCGGCGAGCGCGCCGCGCACCGGCAACGCCAGATAGGAGAGCAGCAACACGCGCCAATAGCCGTGCGCGCGAATCAGCCGGGGCGCGAGCCACGCCGCCGCGACCATCACGAGCTGCGCGATGACGACGGATTGCGCGGTGAACGCGCTCGCGTTGCTGCGATGCGTGGCGACCACGCCCATCCCGTAGAGCGGCAGCATCGCGGCGTTGCCGAGATGAAACAGCGCGAGCGACGCGCCGAGCAGCAGCAGCGGCCGGTTCGCGGCCAGCGTGCGCAGGCTGCCGGCGCGCGGCATCGGCGCGGCGTCGAATGCATCGCCGTGCGAAACATCTGTTCGCGGCGCGGCGCCAGCCGTGTCGAGGCCGCGCGCGCACGCATGGTCGATGGCCTGCCCCGGAATCGCCAACGTGCTCGCGATGGCGAGGATCGTGAAGACGGCGACGAGCGCGAACACCGCGTCGAATCCGGCATGCCAGCCGAGCCACCCCGCGAGCGCCGCGCCGGCGACGTTGCCCGCGTGGTTCGCCATCTGGTTGCGGCCGAATTGCCGGTCGAAGCCCTGCGGGCGCGCGATGCCGAGCGTCACGCCCGCGACGGCCGGCGCCAGCACCGCCCCGCTGACGGCGGCGAGGATCTGCGACGCCGCCACCGCCGGATAGGCGTCGGCGAACCTCAGCGCCAGCGAGGCCAGCGCCGTGGCGGCGGCCGCCGCCACGATCAGCGCACGCTTCGCGCGCAGCGTGTCGACGAGCGCGCCGGCCAGCGGCGTCGCGGCCATCGCGGCGAGCCCGGCCAGCGTCATCACCGAGCCGATCGCATCGGCGCTCCAGCCGCGCGACAGCAGGATGACGCCGACGAACGGGCCGACGCCGGCCTGCACGTCGGCCAGAAAGAAATTGAGCGCTTCGAGCGCGCGCGCCGGCCGCCCGGCCGCCGCCCGGTCACGCGTCGTCCACATCGACGAGCTCGCCAATCTCGCTCACCTCGAGCGTCGCGCCGTGCGGCGTGACGACGCCGTGCCCCCACGCCAGCACATGCACACCGGCGCGCAGATAGTCGTGCAGCTCGGCTGCCGCACGCGGCGACAGCCGCAGCGCGACGCCGCTCGTCAGCAACGCGCCGTTCAGCTCGCCGTTCGGGCCGTGCAGCGCAAACGCGACTTCGCCGCTCATCTCCATCAGCTTGCGGCCGGGGCGCGGCGGCTTCGGCGCATCGTGCGCGGGCCCGTCGTCGACGATGTCGACGCCGTTGCGCCCGGTCAGTTGCACGGCCGCGATCATCCCGGCGCCGCGCGACCTGACGCCGCGCACGCCGATGCGATCGCCCCTTGCGACATGGCGGACCAGCCCGCGGCCCAGATGCGGCGGCACGTGAACCTGCAGGTCGCCGTTCAGGACCAGGCCGTCGATTTCTCCGTGCGGATCGAGCAGGAACTGCGTGACGCGGCCGCGCGTTTCAGGCAGGCGGGCGGGATCGATCCAGTGCATGGCAGGGCGCCTCGTGCGGAGATAGCGACAAGGCGCCACGCGATCAGCGCACGGCATCGTCGTAGAGATTCACGACCCGGCCCGGCGAGCCGAAGGCCGTCGCCTGCAACGCTTCGCCGTAGGCATTGCGCGTGCCGTAGCCGACCGCGGCAACATGCGCACCGGGGACGAGCAGCCCGCCGAACTGCTGGGCGGCCGGCACGGTCAGCTTGACGATCGTGCCGTTGTCGAGCATCACGCCGTCCGGCTCGCCGCGCGGCGCGCGCGTGACGCGTCGCACGACGCCGGACACGCCGAGCCGGGCGAGATTGACGCCACGCAGCGCGGGCGGCGCATGCGCGGCCGGCGCCGGCGGCTGGTCGGACAGCGACGCGCCGGTGCCATCGTTGCGGACGACGCGCGCGCGGATGTCGTCGCCGAAGCGGCGCTCGCCGGCCACCGTCACGCGCTCGCCCGGCCGCGCGAGCGCGATCAGTTGCGTGCCGAGATGCGGCGGCAGGCCGACGAGCGTGCCGTCGGTCAGCACGAAGCCGTCGACCTCGCCTTCCGGGTTGATCGTCAGGCGCGACAGCGTGCCGGATACGAGCGCATCCGCTGCGATGTCGTTCCCGGCACCGGCAGGCAAAGGCGCGGGGGGCGGCACGGCGCCGGCGCGCGGCGGCGCACCGGGCGGCTCGTCGGCGCGTGGTGCGGGCGGCATCTGCGCCGCGCTGACCGTCGCCATGACGATCAGCGAAGCGGCGCAGATGCCGCGATACGTTCGGCGCAGGGCGGCGCGGCACGGCGGCCGCGATCGAATGGCGGGCGGACGGGACATCATCTCGGGCTCCGGCGACGGGTTGCGATGCATCACTATTGCAACCCGCATGCCAGCTCGCGGGCGCCCGCACGGCGGCGCGTCGAACGACGCACCGCGCCGAACGTGTCGGGTTTCCCGACACGTTTCACCGCCGGTTGTCGGGCATCCCGACAGTCGAAACAGCGCGGCTAGTCGGCGCGGCTAGTCGTCGCGCGCGATCCCCAGGTTCGCCATGCGCGCATACAGTGACTGACGGCCGATGCCGAGTTGCCGCGCCGCCTCCGCGCGATTGCCGTTCGCGCGCTCGAGCGCGCGCAGGATCGCGGCACGCTCGACCGCCGCCAGGGCATCGGGCAACGGCATGTCGAACAGGGATGCCGGCAGCGCGTCGGCGCCGGACTGGAGCGCCGGCGCGGCGACGAGCCCGAGATCGGCCGCGGCGACGGCCGGCCCGGGCGCCAGCGCGGCCGCGCGCTCCATCACGTTGCGCAGTTCCCGGACGTTGCCCGGCCAGCGATGATCGAGCAAGGCCCGCTGCGCGTCGTTCGTCAGGTGCAACGCGCGCGCGCCTGCCGCGCACGCGAGGAAATGGGCCGCGAGCGGCAGGATGTCGGCCACGCGATCCGCGAGCGGCGGCAGGTGCAGCGGAATGACGTTCAGGCGATAGAACAAGTCTTCGCGAAACGTCCCGTTCGCGACGGCCGCCGCGAGATCGCGGTGCGTCGCGGCCACCACGCGAATGTCGATGGCCGTCGGACGATCCGCGCCGAGCGGCGTCACCTGGCGCTCCTGCAGCGCACGCAGCAGCTTGGCCTGCATGGCGGCCGGCATGTCGCCGATCTCGTCGAGGAACAGCGTGCCGCCGTCGGCCTCGACGAGCCGCCCGGCACGATCGACGTGGGCGCCCGTAAACGCCCCGCGGCGATGCCCGAACAATTCGCTTTCGAGCAGGTCGGCCGGAATGGCCGCGCAGTTGACCGCGACGAACGGCTGCGCATGCCGCATCGACGCGGCGTGCAGCACGCGAGCCGCCACCTCCTTGCCCGTGCCCGTGTCGCCGGTGACGAGCACCGTCGCATCGCTCATCGCGGCGCGGCCGACCTGCTTTTGCACGTCGCGCATCGCGGCGCTCACGCCCAGCAGCCGCGGGCGGTCCGAGGCCGACTCGCGCGCGAACCCGCCGCCGTGCGGCTCGGCCTGCGCCGGCGGCTGGTTCGCGGAAACGATGCGCTCGAGCAACTGCGCGATGTCGCGGCGCCCGATCGGCTTCGTCAGATGATCGAATGCGCCGAGCCGCATCGCGTCGATCGTGTTGTCGCTGGTCGCGTGGGCGGTGAGCACCACGACCGGAATCGCGGCCAGTGCGGGATCGTCGCGCAATTGCGCGAGCACCGCGAGCCCGTCCAGATCCGGCAGGCGGAAGTCCAGGAAGATGCATTCGACGCGGCCGCCGTCGCGCAGCGCGCTCAGCGCGGCCCGCCCGGACGCGGCTTCGACGACCCGATGACCGAGATCGGCCAGCGTCTCGGCAAGGCTGTCGCGAAATGCCGCGTCGTCGTCGACTATGAGGATGGTTGCCATGGGATTTCAATGACGAATGATGCGCCCCCCGGGGCGTCGTCGAGCCACGCCCGCCCGCCATGCGCGGCGGCGACTTCGCGCACGACGGCGAGACCGAGGCCCGCGCCGTCCGCACGCCCGGTCACGAACGGTTCGAAAATCCGCTCGCGCTGCGCGGCGGGCACCCCCGGGCCGCTGTCCGACACGGTGATTCTCAGCCAGTCGCGTCCGGCGACGGCGCAACGCGCGGCGGCGAGCGTGACCGCACCGCCGTCGCCCGCATGGCGCAGCGCGTTGAGCAACAGATTGTCGAGCGCCCGCCGCATCTGGTCGGGATCGAATGCGGGACTATCCGCCGGCTGCGCGAGCCGCTCGCGATTGCCCGCGCGCGACAGCACGAGGTCGATCGTTTGCCGCTGCGCAAGCTCCCGGTGCGATTCGACGACCTGCGCGAGCCATTGATCGACATCCACGCGCGTCGCGTGCGGGCGAACCGGCTGCGTCAGCGCAAGCAGCCCCGACAACTGCGCATCGATGCGCTCGATCTGCGCCAGAATCACGCGCAGTGCATCCTGCTGCCGCCGGCTGTCGCCGGCCAGCGCATTTTCCGCCTTCAGCCGCATCGCCCCCATCGGATTGCGAATTTCGTGCGCCAGCTGCGCGGCCAGCTTGCCCAGCATGCCGAAACGCTCGGCCTGCGCCAGCCGCGTGCGAAGCTCGGCGGCCTGCTGTTGCAGGCGTTCGGCGCGCCGTGCACGCGCGTTGAATGCATCGATGATCCGGTCGAGATCCGTCTCGCCGACGTGCGGCAGGTGCGTTTCGCGACCGTCGGGCGCCAGCCCGGCCTCGATCCGGGCAAGATTGCACCTCCATCGGCGCAGCGCAACGGCCAGCGCCGCCGCGATCGCAAGAATCACCGCGAGCACGGCCGCCAGGCCCGTCGCCAGGAGTTCCCCGTGCGGGCCGAGCGGCGGGCGCGCGCGCGTCAGCATCCAGACGAACAGGCCCGATCCGTCGCGCACCGGGCAGGCCGCCGCAATCACGGCGTCCTGCGCGCCCTCGACGAAGTTCGACCTCGTGGCGTGCGTCGCGGCGGCGGCCCGCACCGTGCGCAGGATCAGCGGCGTTTCCGCTTCCGGAACGTCGCGCTTGATGCCGCTCCCCTGATAGGTGGGAAAGGAATACGCGAGAAAACCGCCCGCGGCGGATGCGCCGCCGGCCGCCCAGAATCCGCCCTCCACGTCCGGCGCGCGGGCCAGGACGATGTCGAGAATCGCATGCATCAGCGCCGGATCGGGCGCGGCGCCCGCCGGCGGCGCGGACGCGTCGTAACGCGACGCGACCGCTTCGCAGGCCGCCTCGCCCGCGGACGCGGCGCCGGCGATCTGCTGCCCCTCGGCGGAGCTTGCCATCACCCAGACGACCGCGACGAGCGTCGCGCAGAGCGCCGCGACGAGTGCCCAGAGCATGACGAGTTGGGTGGAGAACGGCGGACGCTTCATCGGATCGGGCGGTCGGTTGGGGGCGACAGGATAGCGTAAAGCCGGCGACGCCGGGACCGCCGCGCATCACATCGACGCCCTGCCCGATCGGTCAGGCATCGCACCGCTCCGCCACGGCTGCCGCCGCCGCGGACCGAACGGCACGCCGCCCTTCAGCGCGCGCCGGTCGGGACGACCTCGCTCATCGCGTCGCCGTATCGCTCCGCCCGCTCGACGATGCGCGCCAGCCGAATGATGTCGGTCAGCGCGAAATCGCTCGCATCGGGCCTCGGCCGCTCGCGCTCGTCCGCCATGCGCATCGCGAACGCGAGCGCCTCGGCGCGCTCGCGCAGCAGCGCGCGCAGCGCATCCGCGATGACGCGGCGGTCGCGCGGATCGCCGAGGCCGAGCACCGGCCCGGGGTGCCGTTCGGCGTCCGGCTGCGCGAGCGGCGGGCCGCCGGCGTCGCGATGCCGGGCATGGAAACCGCGTTCCGTTTCATGTCTTCCCCCCGTTGACCGGCAGTCGAGCGCCGCGTCACCGCCGGTTCGACCGCGACACCACGTCGATCCACACCGCCAGCACCAGCACCGCGCCCTTGACGATCATCTGCCAGTACGCGTCGACGTCCAGCATCGACATGCCGTTGTCGAGGCTCGCCATCACGAGCGCGCCGATCAGCGCGCCGTACACGGTGCCCGAGCCGCCGCGCATCGACGTGCCGCCGATGAAGCACGCGGCGATCGCGTCGAGTTCGCCCATCGTGCCCGCGGACGGCGAGCCGGCCGCGAGCCGCGCGGTGTTCACGATGCCGGCGAACGCGCACATCAGCCCCATCAGCGCGAAGATCGCGAGCTTCACGCGGTCGGTATCGACGCCCGACAGCCGCGTCGCCTCGAGATTCGAGCCGACCGCGTAGATGCGCCGGCCGAACACGGTCTGCGTCGCGATCCACGAGAAGATGCCGAGCAGCGCGAGCAGCAGCAGCACCGGCACCGGGATGCCGCCGTAGCGGTCGAGCGTCGCGACGAACGCGAACAGCACCGCGCCCGCGCCCGCGATCTTCACGACGTCCTGCCACGGCGGCGCAACCGCGAGCCGGTAGCGGCGCCGCGTGCCGCGCTGCCGCACGACCAGCAGCACGACGAGCGCGAACAGCAGCAGCGCGAGGCCGTCCCCCGCCATGCGCGGCAGATAACCCTGGCCGAGGAACACGAAGCCGTCCGACACGGGCGCGATCGTCGCGCCGCCCGTCACGCCGAGCAGGATCCCGCGAAACGCGAGCATCCCGCCCAGCCCGACGATGAACGACGGCACGCGCCGGTAGGTCGACCACCAGCCGTTGAAGAGGCCGACCAGCACGCCGAGCGCGAGCACGGCCGGCACCGTCGCGGCGACCGGCCAGTGGCGGTTCACGTCGAGGATCGCCGCGACGCCGCCGAGCAGCCCGAGCAGCGAGCCGACCGACAGGTCGATCTCGCCCGCGATGATCACGAACACCATCCCGCACGCGAGCATGCCGGTGATCGACATCTGCCGCAGCAGGTTCGACACGTTGCGCGGCGTGACGAACGCGCCGTCGGTCAGCACCGAGAAGAACGCCCAGATCGCGACCACCGCGAACAGCAGCGCGAGGAGCTTGTAGCGGACGAACGCCTGGCGAAGCTGACGACCGGTCGAGCGGCCGGTCGGGCGGCGCGCTTCGGCGTCCGGCACCGCCGGGGTGGAGGAAGAAAGTTCGGAATTCATATCGCACTCATTGCGGTGGGTTCGGCCTGCCGCCGGCCGGCTTGCAGCGCGGCGCCGAGAATCTGTTCCTGCGTGAGGCCGTCGTTGACGAAATCGCCGCGCAGCTCGCCTTCGCCGATCACCAGCACGCGGTCGGCGAGGCCGAGCACCTCGGGCAGTTCCGACGACACGACGATCAGCGCGACGCCGCGCTTCGCGAGCGCGAACACGAGGCGATAGATCTCCGCCTTCGCGCCGACGTCGACGCCGCGCGTCGGCTCGTCGAGAATCAGCACCTGCGGCTCGGCCAGCAGCATCCTGGCGAGCACGGCCTTCTGCTGGTTGCCGCCGGACAGGCTCGCGATCGGCAGGAACGGATGCGCGGCGCGCACCGACAGACGCTGCATCTCGGTGCGGATCGCGTCCAGCTCGGCGGCCGCGTCGATCCGCCCGCGCGCCGCGAAGCGCCGCAGCACCGTCAGCGTGATGTTGTGGCCGACGCCGAGCTGCGGCACGATGCCGTGGCGCTTGCGGTCCTCGGGCACCATCGCGATGCCGGCGCGGATCGCGTCGGCCGGCGAGCGGATCGACAGCGGGCGGCCGTTCATCAGCACGGTTGCCGTGCTCACGCCCGGATACGCGCCGAAGATCGCCTGCATCAGCTCGGTGCGGCCCGCGCCGACGAGCCCGGCGACGCCGAGGATCTCGCCGCGCCGCACGCTGAACGACACGTCGTCGACCCGCTTGCGGCGCGTGTTCGTCACGTCGCGACAGGTCACGTGGCGCGCTTCCAGCACGACCTCGCCGATCTCGTGCGGCTCGCGCGGGTACAGGTCGCGGATCTCGCGGCCGACCATCAGCGCGATGATCCGGTCGGTCGTCAGCGCGCGCATCGGCTCGGTCGCGACATGGCGGCCGTCGCGGATCACGGTCACCGTGTCGCAAACGGCCTCGACCTCGTCGAGCTTGTGCGAGATGTACACGCACGCGACGCCGCGGCGCTTCAGGTCGCGCACGATGTCGAGCAGGATCCGCGTCTCGGCCGCGCTCAGCGACGACGACGGCTCGTCGAGGATCAGCAGCTTCGCGCGCTTGTTCAGCGCCTTCGCGATCTCGATCAGCTGCTGGTGGCCGCCGCCGTAGTTCATCACCGGCTGCGCGACGTTGATCGAATCGATCCGCAGCTCGCGCAGCAGCTCGTCGGCGCGCCGGACCATCGCCGCGTAGTTCATGCGCCCGCCCGGCAGCGTGATCTCGTTGCCGAGGAAGATGTTCTCGGCCACCGACAGCTCGGGCACGAGCATCAGCTCCTGGTGGATGATCACGATGCCCGCGCGCTCGGTGTCGCGCACGCCGGACGCGGCGAGCGGCGCGCCTTCCCAGCGGATCTCGCCGTCCCACGTGCCGTGCGGATAGACGCCCGACAGCACCTTCATCAGCGTCGATTTGCCCGCGCCGTTCTCGCCGCACAGGCCGACGCATTCGCCGGGCCGCACGGTCAGGTCGATGCCGTCGAGCGCCTTCACGCCGTCGAATTCCTTGACGATGCCGCGCATCGTCAGCAAGGGTTCCGTCATACCTTCATGCCCCGCGATGGGCGCGCGACCGCAGGCGGCCGGCCGCGCGCGTTGCGCCGTTACTGGCTCGCCAGCTGCGCCTGGGTGTAGAAGCCGTCCTTCACGACGACGTCGACGTTGCGCTTGGTCAGCAGCGTCGGCTGCAGCAGCACCGTGTCGACCTTCTTCCTGCCGTTGTCGTATTGCGCGTTGAAGGCGGGCTTCGCGCCCTTCGCGAGATCGACCGCGAGCTTCGCCGCTTCGCTCGCGATCAGCCGGAGCGGCTTGTAGACGGTCATCGTCTGCGTGCCGGCAATCACGCGCCTGACCGCCGCGAGGTCCGCATCCTGCCCGGACACCGGCACCTTGCCGGCCAGATGCTGCGCGGCGAGCGCCTGGATCGCGCCGCCCGCGGTGCCGTCGTTCGACGCGACGATCGCGTCGATCCGGTTGTTGTTCGCGGTCAGCGCATCCTCGACGATCCGCAGCGCGGTCGACGCGCTCCACTCAGGCACCCACTGCTGGCCGACGATCCTGATGTCGCCGCGGTCGACGGCCGGCTTCAGCACCTTCAGCTGCCCTTCGCGCAGCATCTTCGCGTTGTTGTCGGTCGGCGCGCCGCCGAGCAGGAAATAGTTGCCCTTCGGCTTCGCATCGACGACGCCCTGCGCCTGCAGCTCGCCGACCTTCTCGTTGTCGAACGAGATGTACGCATCGACGTCGGCGTCGAGGATCAGCCGGTCGTACGACACGACCTTGATGCCCGCCTTGCGCGCTTCGGCGACGACATTGCCGAGCGTCTTCGAATTGAACGGCACGATCACGATCACGTCGACGCCGCGCGAGATCAGGTTCTCGATCTGCGAGATCTGCCGCGCCTCGCTCGCGTCCGCGGATTGCACCGACACTTTCGCGCCGAGCTTCGTGGCGGCGGCGACGAAGTAATCGCGGTCGCGCGACCAGCGCTCGACGCGCAGGTCGTCGATGCAGAAGCCGATTTCCGGCTTGTCCCTGCTCGCATGCGCGAGCGGCGCGCCAAGCGCGAGAGCCGCCAGCGCGGCGGCGCCGGCCAGCGCATTCAATACGGTACGACGCGTCACGGATTTCATCTGTCTCCACTCCTCTTTATTGGACCGCTTCCACGAATGCCGGGCGACCGGCTGGTTCACGCACCGGCCGCAAACACCGGTTCGAGTGCGCGATACAGCGCGCGAAACGTCGGGCGCCGCACATCGCGATACCACGCGTGGCGCGCCATGTCGGGCTCGCGCACGGCCACGACCGGCGGCTGCGGGCACACCGCGTCGAGCGGCGCGTCCGGTTCCAGCGCCAGATGCGCGAGCCGCGCGGCGCCGAGCGCCGGGCCGACTTCGCCGCCGGCACGCAGCGTCAGCGCGCGGCCGCTCAGGTCGGCGAGCATCTGGGTCCAGTACGCACTGCGCGAGCCGCCGCCGATCACCGTGATGCCGTCGGGCGCGAGCCCGGCCGCGTGCAGCGCATCGATCCCGTCGAGCAGCGCGAAGCCGACGCCCTCGAGCGTCGCGTTCGCGAGATCCGCGCGCTGCGTGTCGGGTGTCAGCCCGTAGAACACGCCCTTCGCGTTCACGTCGTTGTGCGGCGTGCGCTCGCCGCTCAGGTAAGGCAGGAACCATGGGCGGTCCGTGCGCGCGTTTGCCGTGGCGTCGGCGAGCAGCGCGGCGACGCCGTCGTAGCCGGCCAGCTGCGCGGTGAAATCGATGCAGCCGGCCGCGTTCAGCATCACCGACATCAGGTGCCAGGTGTGCGGCAACGCGTGACAGAAGCTGTGGACCGCCGATTCGGGATTCGCGCGAAAGCCGTCCGACACCGCGAAATAAACGCCCGACGTGCCGAGCGACAGCAGCGCATCGCCGGGCCGCACGATGCCGACGCCCACCGCGCCGGCCGCGTTGTCGCCGCCGCCCGCGACGACCGGAATCTCGCGCAGCCCCAGCGTGCGCGCGACCGCCGGCAGCAGCGTGCCGGTGATGCGGTTGCCCTCGAACACCGCGGGCATCTGCGCGCGCGACAGCCCGCACGCGGCGAGCAGCGCGTCGTCGTAGTCGCGCTTCGCGACGTCGAGCCACAGCGTGCCCGCGGCATCCGACGGATCGGTCGCGAACACGCCGGTCAGCCGGTAGCGCAGATAGTCCTTCGGCAACAGCACGCGTGCGATCCGCGCGAACACGTCCGGTTCGTGCCGCCGCACCCACAGCAGCTTCGGCGCGGTGAAGCCCGGCATCGCGAGGTTGCCGGCGACCGCACGCAGCGCGGGTGCCCGCCGCTCGAGTTCCGCGCACTCGGCGTCCGAGCGGCCGTCGTTCCACAGGATCGCCGGGCGCAGCACCTCGCCGTGCGCATCGAGCAGCGTCGCGCCGTGCATCTGCCCGCTCAGGCAGAGCGCGCCGATGTCGTGCGGGTCGATGCCGGCCGCGCGCGCGTCGGCGACGAGCGCCGCCAGCGCGCCGCACGCCGCGTCCCACCAGTCGCGCGGCGCCTGTTCGGACCAGCGCGGCCGCGGCCGGCTCACCGTCAGCGCATGGCTCGCGCCGGCCCGCACCGCACCGTCGCGATCGAGCAGCACGGCCTTCACGCCCGACGTGCCGAGATCGAGTCCGATATACATGGGGTCAGCGCAGCCCGTAGATCGCCTGGTTCACGATGTTCTCGAGCCGTTCCTGCGCGCCGCTCACATGCTGCGGGTTCACGCCGCGCGCGAGCGCGTCGGCGGCAAGCGACTCCAGCGTGTAGCCGCCCGACAGGATCTCGCGGCCGAATGCGCTGTCCCACTGCGCGTAGCGCTGGCGGCGCAGCGCATCGAGCCGGTCGTTTTCGACCAGCACCGCGGCGCGTTCGAGCGCGAGCGCCAGCACGTCGATCGCGCCGACGTGGCCGTAAAACAGGTCTTCCGGATCGACGCTCTGGCGGCGCACCTTCGCGTCGAAGTTCATCCCGCCGGTGGTGAAGCCGCCGTGGCGCAGGATCTCGTAGAACGCGAGCGTCAGCTCCTCGACGCTGTTCGGGAACTGGTCGGTATCCCAGCCGTTCTGCGGATCGCCGCGGTTCGCGTCGACGCTGCCGAACACGCCGAGCGCGAACGCGTTCGCGATTTCGTGATGGAACGAATGGCCGGCGAGCGTCGCGTGGTTCGCCTCGATGTTCACGCGAATTTCGTTCTGCAATCCGTATTGCGTGAGGAAACCGTGCACGGTGGCGACGTCGTAGTCGTACTGGTGCTTGGTCGGCTCCTGCGGCTTGGGCTCGATCAGCAGCGCGCCCTTGAAGCCGATCCGGTGCTTGTGCTCGACGACCATCGACAGGAAGCGGGCAAACTGCTCGCGCTCGCGCACGAGATCGGTGTTGAGCAGCGTTTCGTACCCTTCGCGGCCGCCCCACAGCACGTAGTTCTCGCCGCCGAGCCGGTGCGTCGCGTCGAGCGCATGGCGCACCTGCGTGGCGGCCCACGCGAACACGTCGGGGTTCGGGTTGGTCGCCGCGCCCGCCGCGAAGCGCGGATGCGAGAACAGGTTCGCGGTGCCCCACAGCAGCCGGACGCCCGTCGCCTGCTGGCGCTCGCCGAGGCAGTCGGTCATCCGCGCGAAGTTCTCCACGTATTCGCGCAGGCTGTCGCCCTCCGGCGCAACGTCGGTATCGTGGAACGTATAGAACGGCGTGCCGAGCCTGGTGAAGAACTCGAACGCCGCATCTGCCTTCTGCCGCGCGCGCTCGAGCGGGTCGCCCGGCTGCTGCCACGGCCGCCGGAACGCGCCCTGCCCGAAGATGTCGTGGCCCGGCCACACGAACGTGTGCCAATAGCACACGGCGATCCGCAGGTGCTCCTCGAGCGTCTTGCCGAGCACCCGCTTCGTGCGGTCGTAATACCGGTAGGCCAGCGGGTTGTCCGACTGCGGACCTTCGTAGCGAATCGCGGGAACAGGTTCGAAATACGACATGGCGTCTCCGTCCGGTGTCTTGTTGCGGTGCGGCGCGCATCGCGATGGGCGTTGCGCGCCGAATTCGGTCTGGCTGGATCGTGCCCGTGCGCCCCCGCGCCCGCAATTGCGAAATTGCGCAGCACGCTTAACGATTCTCGCCAGCGCGCTGCGCACGGCATGCGTTCCGCCCTACAATCGACGACAGCACAGACGAGAACCGCGCGGCCCTGCCCGCGTGCCCGGAGACAATGGCGCGACGCCGCGGACGGCGCGCGCCGCGAGACCGAGATGACCCGCGCCCCTTCCGCCCAGACGCCGCACCGCATCGCGCTGCTGTTCAACGCCAACAAGGTCTACGACCGCGAGATCATCAGCGGCATCGGCCAGTACCTGCGCTCGACGCGCGTGGTATGGGACCTGTTCCTCGAAGACGATTTCCGCTGCCGGCTCGCCGGCATCGAGCACTTCGACGGCGACGGCATCATCGCCGACTTCGACGATCCGGCCGTCGCCGCCGCGCTCGCCGGCTCGCCGCTGCCGATCGTCGCGCTCGGTTCGTCGTACGAGGATCCGGCGCAGTATCCGGACGGCGTGCCGTATATCGCGACCGACAACGCGAAGCTCGTGTCGCTCGCCTACACGCACCTGATCGGCGCCGGGCTCGCGCACTTCGCGATGTACAGCCTGCCGGTCGCGCAGCAGAACCGCTGGGCGCAGCAGCGCGAGCTTGCGTTCGACCGGCTGGCGCGCGCGGACGGGCTCGACGCGCCGATCTACCGCGGGCTGTCGACGAGCGCATCGGCGTGGAACCATGCGATCGAGCAGCTCACCGGCTGGCTGCACGCGCTGCCGAAGCCCGTCGGCGTGATCGCGGTGACCGACGCGCGCGCGCGGCACCTGCTGCAGGCGTGCCTGATCGCCGGCCTCGCGGTGCCGGAACAGGTCGCGATCATCGGCATCGACAACGATCCGCTCACGCGCACGCTGACGCGCATTCCGCTGTCGTCCGTGATCCAGGGCACCGAGGAAATGGGGCGGACCGCCGCGCACCTGCTGCACCGGATGCTGCGCGGCGCGCGCTTTCCCGACCGGCGGATCCTCGTGCCGCCGGTCGGCATCAACGTGCTCGAATCGACGCGCCACCAGCCGCTCGCGAGCCCGCACGTGATGCGCGCGCGCCACTTCATTCGCCAGTACGCGTGCCAGGGCATCAAGACCGAGCAGGTCGCCGATTACGTCGGCGTGTCGCGCTCGCTGCTCGAAGAGCACTTCCGGCGCGAACTGCAGCGCACCGTGCACCAGGAAATCCTGCGCCACAAGCTCGAAGCGGCGCAGGCGCTGCTCGCGAGCAGGCAGGCGTCGAGCGCCGAGGTCGCGATCCGCTGCGGGTTCACGTCGCTCCAGTACATGTACGCGGTATTCCGGCGCGAGCTGGGCTGCACGCCGCGCGAATACCAGGAACGCGCGGTCGCCGCGCATTGAAGCTTGCCGATCACTTCGAATCCGCCCATGCCCATCGAAACAGATTCTTCCCGCCTGGCGCCCGGCGCCGCACGGGTGCATGCCGAGCCGTGGGGCACGCTGCCCGACGGCGACGCGGTGCGGCGCTATACGCTGCGCAACGCGCACGGCATGCGTGTCGCCGTCAGCGACCTCGGCGCCACCGTCGTGTCGTGGCTCGCGCCCGATCGCACCGGACGCTTCGCCGATATCGTGCTCGCGCACGACACGCCGGCGGAGTATCTCGAATCAAGCGCCTACCTCGGCGCGACGATCGGCCGCTGGGCGAACCGGATCGCCGGCGCGCGCTTCACGCTCGACGGCGTCGACTATCCGCTCGATCGCAACGAGAACGGCAACCTGCTGCACGGCGGCGCGAGCGGCTTTCACCGCCAGCGCTGGGAAGTCGTCGACGACTGCGGCGGGCTGACGCTGCGGCTCGATTCGCCCGAGGGCGACGCGGGCTTTCCCGGCAACGTGAGCGTGCAGGTTCGCTACGCGCTCGACGACGACGGCACGCTGACGATCGACTACACCGGCGTCACCGATGCGCCGTCGCCGCTCAACCTCACGAATCACAGCTATTTCAACCTCAGCGGCCGCGCGGGCAGCGACGTGCGCGGCCATGTGCTGAGCCTCGATGCCGACGCGTTCCTCGAAGTCGACGACGCGCTGATTCCGACCGGCGCCGCCGACGTGACGGGCACGGCGTTCGACTTCCGGCAGAGCGCGCCGCTCGGCGCGCGCCTCGACTGGCCGCATGCGCAGCTCGCGCGGGCGCGCGGCTTCGATCATTGCTTCGTGCTGCGCGACGGCGCGCGCGCGGTCAGGCCCGTCGCACGCATCTACGATCCGGAAAGCGGCCGCGAGCTGGTCGTGTCGACCGATCAGCGCGGCCTGCAACTCTATACGGGCAACTATCTGGACGGCGTGCGCGTGAGCGGCGGCACGCGCTGCGCGCGACATGCCGCGCTGTGCGTCGAAGCCGGCGGCTTTCCGGATCAGGTCAACATGGCCGAGCTGCGCGACGAGGTCATCCTTCATCCGGGCGCCGTCTATCGTCAAACGACCCTGTACCGGGTAGCCGTTCGCGCGTAACGCGCGCGGCGCCGTTCCGTTGCCCGTCACGTCGCTGCGTGACGCGGCGCGGCGCGGCACGCGTCGTGCGTGTCGTGCGCCCCACTACACGCGCCGCATCGCCGATACGAGCGCGGCGTCCTCGCCGGTTCCGGCCGGCCGCCGCTGCGCGCCGAGCCCCGTGCCGCCCGTGCGCCGCCGCGCGGCATGCCGCTCGATCACCCGCTGCAGCACGCAGAACACGCACAGCAGCGCGCCGATCACGATCCGCGTCCACCACGAACTCAGCGTGCCGTCGAACGTGATCAGTACCTGGATCGTGCCGAGGATGCCGACGCCGAACACCGAGCCGATCACGTAACCCACGCCGCCCGTGAGCAGCGTGCCGCCGATCACGGTCGCGGCGATCGCGTCGAGCTCCATCCCCTGCGCCTGCAGCCCGTAGCCCGACAGCACGTACAGCGTGAACACCACGCCGCCGAGCGCCGAGCACAGCCCGCTCAGCGCGTAGACGCCGATCTTCGTGCGCGCGACGGGCAGCCCCATCAGCAGCGCCGAGCGCTCGCTGCCGCCGATCGCGTACACGTTGCGGCCGAAGCGCGTGAAATGCGCGACGTAGATCGCGACGGCCAGCGTCGCGAGCGCGATCAGCGCGCCCGCGCTCAGCATGCCGCCGCCGACCGGCACGCTGATGCCGGCGATCGCATGAAACGTCGGCTCGTTGATCGTGATCGACTGCGTCGTGATCAGGAAACATGCGCCGCGCGCGAGGAACATGCCGGCCAGCGTGACGATGAACGGCTGCAGCCGGAAATAATGGATCAGCGCGCCCATCGCCGCGCCGTACAGCGCGCCGAACGCGAGCACGAGCGGCACGATGATCCACACGGACCAGTGCAGCCGCTCGGCGCCGACCGCGCAGAAGATCGTCGTCAGCGCGACGACCGAGCCGACCGACAGGTCGATGCCGCCCGACACGATCACGAACGTCATCCCGATCGCGACGATCAGCAGGAACGCGTTGTCGACGAGCAGGCCGGTGAGCACCTGCATCGAGAAGAAGCCCGTGTACATCACGGACCCGAAGCCGAACAGCACGGCGAACAGCACGATCGTCACGACGATCGGCAGCTTGCGCGGGTCGGCGAGCCGGCCAGGGAAGCGGGTCATCGGGGCGTGGCTCCGGGGGTGGCGCGCGAACGCGCGGAAGGCAGCAGCCGCGACGCATGCCGGACGACCAGCGCGCGCGCCGCGTCGGACTGGATCAGCGTCACGACGATCACGACGAACGCCTTGACGACGAGCGTCGCCTCCGGCGGCACGCCGATCGAATAGGTCGTGTAGGTGAGCGTCTGGATGATCAGCGCGCCGAGCACGGAGCCCGCGAAGCTGAAGCGGCCGCCGAGCAGCGACGTGCCGCCGAGCGTCACCGCGAGGATCGCGTCGAGTTCGAGCAGCAGCCCCGCGTTGTTGCCGTCGGCGCTGCGCACGTTCGAGCTTGCGAGGATGCCGGCGATCGCGGCCATCACGCCGGAACAGAGATAGACGCCGAACACGACCGCGCCGGATCGCAGCCCGACGAGCCGCGTCGCGACCGGGTTCACGCCGATCGCGCGGATGAACAGCCCGAGCGCCGTGCGATTCGCGAGCAGCGCGGTCGCGGCAAGCGTCGCGAGCGCGATCCACACCGCGCACGGCACGGTCGCGAGATAGCCGCCGCCGAGCGCGAGGTAGCCGGGCGCGCCGATCGGGATGATCTGGCCGCCCGTCAGGAGTTGCGCGACGCCGCGGCCGGCCACCATCAGGATCAGCGTCGCGATGATCGGCTGCATCCCGACGAACGCAACGAGCAGCCCGTTCCACGCGCCCGCCAGCAGCCCGACGCCGAGCGCGGCGGCCAGCGCCGCACCGACCCGCGACGGGTCCGCTTCGAGCACGATCGCCGCGGCCGCGCCGGCGATCGCGACGATCGCGCCGACCGAGATGTCGATTCCGCGCGTCGCGATCACGAGCGTCATCCCGAGCGACACGATCACGAGCGGCGCCGCGCGGTTCAGGATGTCGATCGGCGCGCCGAACAGGTGGCCGTCGAGCAGCACGATCGACAGGAAGCCCGGGCGATGCGCGACGTCGAGCGCGAACAGCAGCGCGAGCGTCAGCACCGGCCATGCAAGCGGGTGGCGAAACAGCGTGCGCACGCGCGTCATGACTGGCCTCCCGCGATCAGCCGGTAAACCTGCTCCTCGGACGCGTCGGCGCCGGTCAGTTCCGCGACCTTGCGCCGATCGCGCAGCACCGCGATCCGGTGGCTCACGCGCACGACCTCGCCGATCTCCGACGAGATGAACAGGATCGCGAGCCCGGTCGCGCACAGCGCGAGCACGCGCTCCATGATGTCGAACTTCGCGGCGACGTCGATGCCGCGCGTCGGCTCGTCGAGGATCAGCAGCTTCGGGGCCGTCGCGAGCCAGCGCGCGAGCAGCACCTTCTGCTGGTTGCCGCCCGACAGCAGGCCGATCGGCTGCTCCGCGTCGCGCGCCTTGATGCCGAGCCGCGCGATATACGCGTCGGCGATCTCGCGCTGGCGCGCGCGCCCGATCAGCCGCCACCAGCCGCGCCGCGCCTGCAGCGCGAGGATGATGTTCTCGCGGATCGACAGCGCGGCGACGATGCCCTCCTTCTTGCGGTCCTCGGGGCAATACGCGATTCCGTGGCGGACCGCATCGTGCGGCGAAGCAAGCCGCTTGCGCGCGCCGTCGATCTCGATCGCGCCGGTGTCGGTGCGCTCGGCGGCGAACGCGAGCCGCGCGGTTTCGGTGCGCCCCGAGCCGAGCAGCCCGGCGAGCCCGACGATTTCGCCGGGCCGCACGTCGAGATCGAGCGCGCTCATCATCCCGCGCCGGCCGACCTGCTGCATCGACAGGAACGGCGCGGCTGCGCCGGCGGCCGGAACGACGGCCGCCGCGCCCGCACGCAGCGTGTCGGACATCCGCTCGCGGCCGGTCATCTTCGCGACCAGCGCATCGACCGGCAGGTCGCGCGCCAGGTACTCGCCTTCGCGCTCGCCGTTGCGCATCACGGTGATCCGGTCGGACACCGCATAGGTCTGCTCGAGGAAATGCGTGACGAACAGGATCGCGATGCCCGACGCCTTGAGCCGGCGCAGCACGTCGAACAACCGCGCGGCCTCGCCGTCGTCGAGGCTCGACGTCGGCTCGTCGAGAATCAGCACGCGCGCGTCGACCGATACGGCGCGCGCGATCGCGACCATCTGCTGCACGGCGATCGGATACGCGTCGAGCGAGCGCGTGACGTCGAGCGACAGGTCGAGTTCGGCCAGCGCCGCGCGCGAGCGCGCATGGATCGTTTTCCAGTCGATCGCGCCGCGCCGCATCGGCTGCCGGCCCGCGAAAATGTTCTCGGCGACCGACAGGTTCGCGCACAGGTTCACTTCCTGGTAGAGCGTCTGGATCCCCGCCGCCTCGGCTTCGCGCGGCGCCGCGAAGCGCACGGGCCGGCCGCCGACGCGAATCTCGCCCGCATCGTGCGCATGCACGCCGGTGAGCACGTTGATCAGCGTCGACTTGCCCGCGCCGTTCTGGCCCATCAGCGCGTGGATCTCGCCCGGAAACAGCCGGAAGCTCACGCGCTGCAGCGCGCTGACGCCCGGAAACGCCTTGTCGATGCCGATCATCTCGACCACCGGCGGATGCGTCATGCCCCCTCCCTCGAAGCGGTTGCCATCCGGGCGGCCGCGACGCCGCCGCCCGTGCAGGACATCAGTACTTGCGGGTCGGCAGCACCTGCGCCGCGACGTTCATCGGGAACACGGTCTCGTTCGTCACGATGCGCCTGGGCAGCGGCTTGCCGGCGACGACGTCCTTCACCGCGCTCATCAGTTGCGGGCCGAGCAGCGGGCTGCATTCGACGTCGACGTTGATCTTGCCGGCGATCATCGCCTGGAAGCCGCCCTTCGTCGCATCGAACGACACGACGCTCACGTCCTTGCCGGGCTTGATCCCGGCCTCTTCCATCGCCTGGATCGCGCCGAGCGCCATGTCGTCGTTGTGCGCGTAGACCACGTTGATCTGCTTGCCGTAGGTCTTCGCGAACGCTTCCATCACCTGCTTGCCGCCGGCGAGCGTGAAGTCGCCGCTCTGCGACGCGATCACCTTGAATTTCGGATTGCTTTTGATCACCTCGAGCAGGCCCGCGCGGCGATCGTTGGCCGGCGCCGAGCCGACCGTGCCCTGCAGCTCGACGATGTTGACCGGGCCCGCGTCGTTCCGGTAGCGCTCTTCCATCCAGTGGCCGGCGCGCCGCCCTTCCTCGAGGAAGTCCGAACCGATCATCGTCACGTACAGCGACGGATCCTTCACGTCGACCGCGCGATCGGTCAGGATCACCGGGATGCGCGCGGCCTTCGCTTCGTTCAGCACCGGCTCCCAGCCCGATTCGACGACCGGCGAGAACGCGATCACGTCGACCTTCTGCGCGATGAACGAGCGGATCGCACGGATCTGGTTCTCCTGCTTCTGCTGCGCGTCCGAGAACTTCAGGTTGATGCCGGCGTCCTTCGCCGCGCCCTTCACCGACACGGTGTTCGCGGTGCGCCACGCGCTCTCCGCGCCGACCTGCGAGAACCCGAGCGTGATCGGCTTTTGCTGCGCGAACGCGCCCGGCGCGAGCAGCGTCGCCGCGGCGGCGATCGCACCGGCCGCCAGCTTCCTGATGAATGTCATGGTCCGTCTCCGATGATGTCGTTGTATGCCGCGGCGCTGTTCTGTTTCTGCTTGGCGCGGGCGCGGTGCGGGGCCGAGCGGGCCGGCGAGGCCGGCCGGCCCGGTGTGCACGCCCCGGATCAGTCTAGGAGCAAGCCCGATAACCTTCCAATGAAATATTGGATCGAGGTGATATCGATATCGGCATGCGTATCAACACCTATGCAACGCGCTCGTTGCGCGCCGGCGAGGGGATGACATGTCTGTCCGTGGCCCCTCGGTGCCTTCTTTCACGCATCACGCCGCCAGCCCCGCCGAGGAAGCATCCGTCAGGTCCGGGTCGAAGCGCGTCATGCAGTTCAGGTCGAGTGCGCGTATCCGGTCGGTCATGAAGTCGACGAAGATGCGAATGCGCGCCGGAAGATGTTGCCGGCTGAGATAGCAGATATAGTGGCCGCGGTCGTCCGGCGCATGCCTGGCCAGCGCGACGACGAGCTCGTTCGACGCGATATGGTCGCGAATCTGATAGCCCGCCATCTGCGCAATGCCCGATCCATTCAGAACCGCGCGCAACACCAGATCGGCATCGTTGAACGTGAGGCGCGACGTCGGCAGGTACTTTTGCACGCGGCCGTCGACATTGAACTCCCATTCGAATATGCGACCGCTGGCAAAACGGAAATTGATGCACGCGTGCCGGCCCAGGTCCTCCACACTCTCCGGGAGGCCGTGCCTGGCCACATACGACGGCGCCGCGCAAAGCGCCATCCGCATCGGAATCAGTTGCCGGGCAATGATGCTGGAGCCCTCGATGCGCCCATTGCGGAACGACACGTCGATTCGCTCCGACACCAGGTCGATCGGCCGATCGTCGAGCAGCAGATCGACGGCGATGTCGGGATAGGCCTGCGCAAACGTTTCCAGCAGCGGCGCAACGATTTTCCTGCCGAATCCCACCGCCGAGCTGATCCGGATGAGGCCGCGCAGCGGCCCCCGCCGCAGTTCCAGCATGTCGTTCATGGCTTCCACGATCTGTGCCACGCCCTGGTGGCAGTTCTCGAAGAATCGTTGGCCTTCGCGCGTCAGTTCGGTGGTGCGCGTGGTCCGCTGGAACAGCCGCGTACTCAACTGCGCCTCCAGCTTCTGAACGTTTCGGCTCACGGCCGGCCGGCCGACGCCGAGACGTTCGGCGGCCCTGGTAAAACTCCCTTCGCTCGCCACTGCAATGAATGCAACGATGCCCGCATAGCTCGCACCGAAGCTCGCCGACAGGGCATCGGCACGACCGGCCAGATCGCGACGAACGCCATGTTCCGATGGTTCCGATTGATTCAATTCCACTGCCCCTGACATGCCGCTCATCCCGATTGCCCGTCGCTGGCCTGCGCCGGCGAACCGCCGCACGCGCGAACGCGAATCAGCTTTTCGCGAGCCACTGGTCGAGACTGATGCGGCCGAGTCGCGCCGGCCCGAGCGGCACCAGCGATTTTTCCTCGACGCAGCCGCCGTAGTAGCGGGCGTCGTGATCGGTCACCACCGCGCGCGTGTCGCCGACCGACTTCAGATAGCGCGCGACGATCTCCGCGAACGGTGCGCGATCCGGGCCCGCGATCTCGATCGTGCCGTTCTGCGGCCCGGCGAGCGCGGTCTGCGCAATGAGCGCCGCGACGTCTTCCGCGGCGATCGGCTGAAACAGTCCGTCGCCGATGCGGACCGTGCCGCCTTGCGTGCCGAAATCCGCGATTCCGCCGATGAACTCCATGAATTGCGTGGCGCGCACGATCGTGTACGGCACGCCCGCCGCTTCGATCGCCTGTTCCTGCGCGACCTTGGCCGCGAAATAGCCGTTCTCCGGCATCCGGTCGCAGCCGACGATCGACAGCGCGACGTGATGGCGCACGCCTGCGGCCACTTCGGCCTTGCCGAGATTGCGTGCCGACGTGCGGAAGAAGTCCAGCACCGCCTGCGGCTCCCATGACGGCGCATTCGCCACGTCCACGACGACGTCCGCGTCCGTCAATGCGTCGGTCAGGCCCTCGCCCGTGATGGTATTGACGCCGGTGCGCGGCGACGCGGCAAGCGCCTGATGGCCCGCATCGCCGAGCAGCGTGACGACACGCGAGCCGATCAGGCCCGAACCGCCGATGACGACGATCTTCATCGCAAAATCTCCTGACGAAAGGATTTCATTGGAATGCGTAACGCACGTGACGGGTGCCGTATCCGATGAAGGCGGTCATCACCGTCGCATCGCGTGACGCCATTGTGGAAGAACCATGTCCTGTCCATCAGTGCCAAGAATCGTCGATCGGACTGATCCATGTCGCGTCTGTTCGCGTCACCCGCGAGATGTCGACAAACGACGCACCGCCTCGATACGCAAGGTTCGAGAGCCGCACCTGACGGGCGATTGGTGCCGAAGCGGCAACAGAGTGCGCACGTGCCCGGCGCTACCGGCCCTCGGGGCGCGCGAATACGATGGTTGCCAGGCAGTCCCGCGATGAATCGTCATGCGCAGGGCCGGTAGTACCGCTTCCACAGATCAGGAGAACGGATCATGACGCAACGTATCAACTACTTTCAGCAATCACCGGAACTGACCAACAAACTCGTCGAGCTGGACGGGCTGATCCAAAAGACGACGATCGAGGCGCCGGTCCGCGAGCTCGTCGAGATTCGGGCCTCGCAGCTCAATGGCTGCGCATTCTGCGTCGACATGCACATCAAGATGGCAAAAATCCACGGCGAGCGCGAACTGCGCGTGCATCACGTCGCGATCTGGCGCGAGTCGACGCTGTTTTCGCCGCGCGAGCGCGCCGCGCTGGAATGGACCGACGCACTGACCCACCTCCCCTCCCATGGCGTGCCGGACGACCTCTACGAACGCGTGCATGCGCACTATTCCGAGAAGGAGCTGTCGGATCTCACCTTCCTCGTGGGCGCGATCAATAGCTGGAACCGGCTGAATGTCGCGTTCCGCATCGTGCCCGGCTCGTTCGACAAGATGTTCGGGCTCGACAAGGCCAATCTGGAGTAACGACATGAAACGCATGCTCGTTCTTGCGCCGCTGGTATCGTCGCTGCTGATGGTCGTCCAGCCGGCCACCGCCGCACCGCAAGCCAAGGTCACGTCGCTGACCACCGAGCCATTGCCCGAGTATCCGGGCAAGGAAGTCGAGATGATCGTCGTGGAGTATCCGCCGGGCAGCGTCGATCCCGTTCATCGTCACGACGCGCACGCATTCGTCTACGTGCTCGACGGCAGTATCGTGATGGGCCTGAACAACGGCAAGGAGGTCACGCTCCACGCCGGCGACACGTTCCACGAAGGCCCGGAAGACGTGCACACGGTCGGACGGAATGCCAGCCGCACAAAGCCGGCAAAGTTCGTCGTGTTGCTGATCAAGAACAAGGGTGCGCCGGTCCTCACGCCCGTGAAGTAGGCAATCGCTGTCGAGGCCCGGCAACGCCGGGCCGTCGCACGCCTGCGTGACACCGGGAACAGAAAAAAACCAACAAGTCGCGGCTCGTGCCGGATTTCGGATAGGGTATGACTCGCAAGGCTTTGCACGCTGGGCCTTGAAATGCATTTTCCGTCAGCCGGGCACGAGCAAAAAAGGCGAACGAGCTGATTTTTGAGAGAGATATCGCACACAAGGGCGGCCGACGGGACAGGCGTTTTTGTACCAAACCGACGGCCTCGGTTATTGCTGGATGGCCGCGTTCTTCAACAAGCCGCCGACGAACTGAGCACTCGCCTTTTCGAGCGCCAGCGCCTCGAGTTGCTGGCGGATCGCGGCTTGTATCTGAATGAATGCCGGCACTTGCGTCGGCCGTTTCGCGTCAAGCTTCACGATCGCGCGAGCGCCGTCGACCGGGATCGAATCGGGCGTAATCGCGCCCACGGGCAGCTTCGTCAGCGTCTGCGCGATCCCGACCGGCAACCCGGACGTCTTGCCCTCAGTGGCAGGGGACTTGAAGCTCACCCACGGCAATTCACCACCTGCGTCCCGGCTCGGCGCGATGCTGTATTGGCGCGCAAGCGCGTCGAACGACTTGCCCGATTTCAGTTCGGAAAGCACGGTGGCCGCCGTTGCCGCGTCCCGCACAACGATCAGGCGCGGCTTGTATTCTTCGTTGCCCAGCGATGCAACGATCTCGTCGTAGCGCGCCTTGACCTGTGCATCCGCGACTGGCTCCGGCTTCACGTTGTCCTTCAGGTACAGCTGAGTCTCGGCGTTCGCCTTCGCCACCTGCATCGCGGCCTGCACTTCCGGCTTGCCACCGTAGTTCGCCTTCTCGGCGGCCTGCTGGATCAGCACGCGCGCGATCAGCTGGTTCTTGATCGCCTGGCGAACCTGCGGCGTGTCGGCTTGCCTCGAGGCCCGCACCACCGCGTCCACCTCGGCCTGCGTGATCGTCGTGCCATTGACTGTCGCAACGGTTGTCGCCGGCTGCGGCGCGGTTGCCGTCTGAGCATGGACGGAGCTGCTCAGCAGACCGGCAAGTGCCAGCACCGTAAGCACGCGGTTCAGCGTCGTGTTCATCATCGTCTCACCACTTCGAGTAAAAGGGGCGCGGAGGCAGGTTCTCACGCTAAAGCACCCGACCCGAGGGAGGCCCGGTGCGACCAATTCAATAATTCCAGTTCATCGTGGCCAGCACGAGCGTCGCTTTCGAGCCGAGCGACGCCGGCTGCGCCAGGGCACGCCCGACCAGCACTTCGCCTGACAACATCTGCATGCGCCACTGCCACTGCGCACGCAGGCCCGCGCCGACACCGGCCAGCGTCGGAAAGCCCGGCGACGCGATCAGGTTCACCTTGCCTGCGTCGACGAACACGTATGGCTCGATTCGTCCGTCCTTCCACGCGGGCGCGTTCACCCATGCGAGTTCGTTGCGCGAATAGACGCCGCGATCGCCTGCGATTTCGCCCGACCGAAAGCCGCGGATCGTATCCATACCGCCCAGATACAGCTGCTCCGAACCAAACAGCGCGGCGTTCGTGTACTGCCCGCCCAGCACGCCACGATACGCGAGCACCGCGCGCCCGATCCTCGGCAGCGGCAACGTGAACGCAGCGGTTGCATCGACCTTCGTGAACTGGCTGTGGGCGTCGTCACGGTTGATGCCGTGCTGATCGTGGTTGGCGCCGAGCCACGGCAGGCCTTGCGATATCCCCGTGTTGACCGTGACATTCCCCTGCGCATCGTTCATCACGAACTTGTGCAGCCAATTGCCGCCGAGCCGGAACACCGCAAGCCGTTGCGGATCGAGATCGATTCCGTTGATTTCCCGATCGGTGCGTCGCCACGACAGCGTCGCGTCGATGCTCGTGATATCGCTGATGCTGCGGCTCACCAGATAGTTCCAGCCGAAGATGTGCGACAGCGTGCGGCCATATTCGAGCGCAGTCGTGCCGATCACCTGCTGATACTCGGAATCGGAGATCGTATAGCTGAACGTGCTTCGGCCGAACGGCACCGAAAACGATCCTACCAGCGCGTTGCTGTCCAGACTGTCAAGGAAGTTGAAGCTCAGCGATTCCTGCAAGCCGAGCAGGTTGTCGGCCTCGACGCCCGCGCGATAGCGCGTGACGCCCGTGGCCGAGCTGCCGTAGTTGTCGACGCCGAGCGTGTAGTACAGGCGATCGCCGGGCTTGTTGCCGATGTCGACGATCGATTCGCCCGGGTTCTGGCCAGGCAGGATCTGCACCGTCGCCTGATTGCGGCGCAGCCGGTTGATTTGCGCGACACCTTGATCGACGTCGGACAGGCGCAGCGGGTCGCCGGAGGCGGCGGGGAACGCGTTCTCGTAGCCGGCATCCGTGAGCCAGCCGCCGCCGGATGATTTTTCACCGGGCTTCAATCGGTGGATCGGTGTGCCATTGACCATGAAGCCCTCGATTCGGCCAAGCTGGATCGTGACCGTCAACGTGCCGGTCGCGAGGTTCTGCGGGCCGAGCAGCGCACGCGTCGTGACGAAGCCGCGTTCGATGAAGACGTCGGTGAGCCGCTTCAGCAACACGTTGATGCGGTGCGAACCCAGATCCTGCCCCGTGAACGGCACGACGACCGCGTCGAGTCTCTTGCCGGAGATGCCGCCCGGCGGTTCGAACGGTTTTCCGTCGGGCGCTTGTAGCACGATTCGCCTGACGGCGAAGGTCGGGCCAGTTTCGACGATGGCGTCGATCGGCGTATCGGCCGGGATCTCGAGCGTCGTTTCCGAGGTCGGCGCGATCATGATCGACGCCGGCGGCTGTTCGAGCTGGCGTTGCCGTGCCTGCTCGCGCTGCTGCTCGATGATCAGTTGCGCCGGGTCTTGAACCGGTCGAGCGCCAGGCGGCAGGGATTGGGCGTGGGCAGAACGATGGGCCAACCAGACCGCGCAGGCGACCATTACGGCCGCGCCGACCCACAGCTTCAACAAGACACGCATCCTCACCTCGCCTTCGCCGGCTTTGCCGCCGCCAGTGCCGCTTTTTCCTGCGGCGTCGGTGCTGTCTCCAGGACAATCACCAGGGTTACGATCAGCCCTGTGACCATCAGACCGAACATACTGAGCATTGCTTTATTCATTTCAACGCCACCACCACGTCGTCAGGCCAAGGTGCTGGTCGATCTGCACCGGCGTGCGCGACGGCGCGCGCACGGTCGTGATGCCACCGGCTGCCGTGACGCCCTTCCCGCCGCTGATGTTGCCGCCGTCGATCACGCCGTCGCCGGTGAGCGTCACACTGCCGTTCGCGGTGAACCCGCCACCGATATCCATCGCGATGATCTGCGCCCACGTGCTGCCGAAGAACGCCTTGAAGCCGCGGTGCTGGTTGATCGCGGAATAGCCCGTGACGCCCTGTGCGTAGGTGACGGGGGCGTCGACTTTGATGTTGCCGGTCGCGAAGACGTTGCCGCCGATGTTGCGGGCGATAGTGCCCGCCTTGATGCCGATGTTGCCGCCTGCCTGGATCGTGCCGCCGTAGGGCGTGACGTTGCTCGACGCGTCGGCGTGGCAGAAGATCCAACAGCTGCGCGTGTAGCTCGCCTGACCAGTGAACACCGCGGCGTTCGTGAATGCGTTCTGAGCGGTGATGGTTACGCCAGCGTCGTTCGACTGGACGATGCCGCCCGCGTTGGTGAAATTTCGGCTGGCGATCGTCACCGGGCCGTGGACGGCCGCGATGTAGGCGAGCTGGTTGGGCTGGCTGACAGTACCGTAGTCGACGTTGAAGCCGCTCGTCGTATGCGTGAAAAAGAGGAAACTGCCGCCGCGGTTCGAATAGGCGGTCGGCTGACCACCGTTGGTGCCGCCCGTGTGGTCGATCATGTTCTGCACGTCGCCCGTCGCGTTGAGACTTACCGCGTCGTTCGACAGGATGCGGGCGTTGTCGTTGATGACATTGCCGCCGGCCGTCAGCTTGGTCTTGCCGTTGGCGGAAAAAATGACGCCGAGGTTGCCGGCGCTCGAGCGATTCGTGAGGTCGCCACCGGCATTCAGCATCACGTCGCCACCGGTCGCGGTGCCATCGCTCGCGGTCGTGCCGGCCTGAATCAGGCTGCCCGTGTTGGTAATCGCGCCCGTGCTCGTCAGATTGACCGTGTTGCCGGCGCTCAGCGTCGACAGGCCTGTCGCATCGTCGGACAGTGCGATGCTGCCAGCCTGAACCTTTGTGTTGTTGGCGGCCACTACTTGCGCGCCCTGCAACGATACTGTGCTCGGTGTCGTGATCGACACATCATGCTCGCCCTTGATCGCGCCATTCGCGACAGTCACGTCCCCGCTCGACATGACGACCGCATCGCCCGCGTTTGCGTAGATCTTGCCGAGGTTGCGCACCCCCGCGCCCAGATCGGTGACGATCAGTTGCACGCGGCCTGCGGTCAGGCCACCGGCGGCCGTGATGTCGACGGCGACCGCATTGCTCTTCGTGCCGGGCGTCGAGGTGCCATTCAGCCAGTCGTGTCCGTTGTCTGACGGCGAAAAGCTCGTGTCGTAGGTCGACGTGCTGTCTCCAACGATCGCGCGGATGCCACTCGTCGAGCTCGTGAATTCGTTCGTGACCGGCCCGTTGACGCTTAACCGCTTGGCGATCAGGTCGAGGTTGACGAGCGTGCCGGACAGGCCACCGGGGCCGATCGTGATCGCGCCGCGGTCAGTCGTCAGCACCACGTTTCGCTGCATGACGCCCGGTGCGATCGTCAGATCGCTGAAGCTCACCTGCCCGGTCGACAGCACGACGTGGCCGGTATTCGTGAAGCTGCCACCGTCCACAGTGATACCGTTCGGGTTCGCCAGGATCACGTTCGCCCTGGGGCCGAGCACGTTGATGTTGCCCTGGATCAGCGACGGATTCGTGCTCGTGACCTGGTTAACGATCGTGCGCGCGTTGATGCCGACGTTGTTCAGGTCGGCACCGGCTTTCGAGACGTTGAACGATGTATAGGCATTGTTCGAAACGCCGCCGACGGCGGGCGCAATATTGACGGTTTGATGGCCGTTAGCGCCGGTCGACACGGTCGTTGGGGTGCCGCCGTCGGCGACAATTCCGGCCGCCATCGAAGTGCATGAAACACCTACCGACGCGAGGAAAAGACACTTTGCACTTGAAGTTACATGCATGAAGATTCGCCCCTAAACTCCATTTATTTTGTTATGCGAAAAGATTTATTTGATATGCCAGACACGTCTTACAAAGTGCGGAAACGGCATTTCGCGAAGGTTAGGAAATTTAATGGAGATTCGGGCACATTGCCACACTTCGAGAGGCATGCAATGCTTCGCCGGCGTCAATCTGAACACCCACTTGCCAAACGTAAGCGACAGATCTTTTGCGGCGCAACAACATCGCCACTCAAGCCATCTAAACCAAACCTAAACGCGGCGCCTCACCACCGCTGACTCCTATACAGTCTCCAAATCGTTCTTGCTTATCTCATCCGGCCCGAACTGCGAATCGGCAGCGATTTCTTGCAGCGCAGGTAGGAAATCAATAGCCACTGCGTGATTTCGATTTATCTTGCTGGTGGCGGCGATGCATTTTCGCTCGTAGACAATGCCTTCTCCACAGCGCTTGTCCAATCTTCCCAAGCCCCTGGGTCTGCAGGCCCATGTCCCTGAGTTATTTCCCAAGACAGGGAGCTCAACAAACCACCAATCTCGTCTGCCTTTGTTCGTTCATATTCCTGGTCCAAGAAGTAAAACATCGCACGATACGCTTGCTCGATAGTCAGTTTCTGCTCGCTCATTTTTTCCATCCCGGTTTAGTCGGTGCAGCAAGTCCCGTTTCAGGGTTATAAGGCAGCGGCGTCTTGTTGACACCACCATTCCAGATCTGCCCATTGCGCGTTTGCACCCACACTTGGGTCCCATCTGACTGCAGCTGGGCGGACCACATCGTCCCGTACTTATCTGGCCCTAGGGTTGTTGCGGGATTGTTCGCAACGCTAGTCAACAGCGCCCGATTCTCCTGCGTGTCAGCAATATGGCCATCCCGCGTACCGAATATCTTAGTCGCGCGGTTGTCGGTCAGCACGAAATCACCAGAGGCGTTCGCCCCAGCGGTGATCGCGGACGTTTCTTTCTTGATCAGACTACCGGCGAGACCCAACCCAGCGGCCCCTTCCCCAAGTCCCTGGAAGTTTGACGTATCCGCACCAAACTTGGCGATGTACGTCGACATCAGCTGGCCCAGATTGCCCTTCGTTACATCCGCATAACCCGGACCGTAGGTATAGCCAGCGTTGTCAACGATGCCGCGCGCGACATCCTCCGCGCCCGCCGGCACTTTCCAGTACTCGACGTATTGTCCCTGTGCATCCCGATAGAAAGTCGTGCCACGAGCCACAGTACTGGCTTGCGCATCCGCCAGACTATTCCAGACCCGCATCCCGTTGGGACCGCCATTTCCGCCGTAGACGTTTTCCGCAGCCTTCAGCAGATCATCGGAGGTGTATTTCGCTGCGATCGTGGGGTTGCGAGCCCGCAGCTTGTCGATCAGTTGCACGACCTTGTCGACGTGCTGTAGATCGTTGTTCAGCGCATTGTTTTGCGCCGCCGTCATGCCGGCCTGAACATTCTGCCCTGCGACCGCAGCAGCTGCGCCGCCAACTGCGGTTGCAAGTCCGCCCACCAAGGCTTGCTGAGCAGCCGCGTCGGCACCGCTGTTAGCGGCTGCATAGACCAGCAACGGCGAAATCACCGCGCTCGTTGCGGCTCCGACCGCCCCGCCCCCGCATCCCTGCCCCATCGCGGCACCTGCCGCACACCCAAGTACCGCGTGCTCGAGGACGTTCTGTACGGAGTACGGATTCGTTGCATCGCCGATGCCGTACGCGACCGCAGCGGCAAGATCGGCGACCGCGCTGTTGCGCAGATTCGTCAGAAAGCTGCCACCCTGAATCGCCGTCTGCACACCCGCCTGAATCGTTGCCTCGGCGCCCAGCGCCAGCGCTGTCTGCCCGATCGTCGTAGCCGTCGACGCACCCGCTTGCGGCACGATGGCGCCGCCCACGTTCTTGACGCCGGCGAGCGCCGACAGGCTGTTGTCACCGATCTGACCGCCCAGGCCCGCCCAACCCACGCCTGCATCCGGCGAGTATGTAATCCCGTTCGTCAGGCCCGCCGTCACTGCGCTCGTCAGCCCGCTCTGGAGCGCTGCCGTGAAGCTGAATTGCCCTGTGCTCGCCTGCGAGATCGCGCTGGCACTAAAACCGCCCGCGCCTGCCGAGACCATCGAGCCACCAACCGTGCCCGCCAGTGCGCCACCGGCCATCAGCCCGGTTGCCACACCCGCTGTGATAAACGACGCCACCACCGCAGTCACCGCCATGCCGATTTGCTCGAACAGACCTGGACTTTCGGCGAGCGACTGGAAGCTCGTATGCAGGTTGTCGCTGACCGTGCTCTGCGTGAAATTCCCGCCGAGCTGGCTCTTCAGCGCGGCAAGCTGATCCGCCGTCGCGCTCGCATTTGCTTGACCGTTCGGGTCGAGCTTCTGCAGTGCACCGCCGACCTGATTCAACCGATCGACGTTCAGGTCGTAGTTGGCGGCCGACATGAAGCCGCCCTGCTGCGCCACCGTACCGGTCGTCGTCATCAGGCCCATCACGTCCGGCAGGTACGTATAGATGGTGCCGACGTCGGTCGAGCGCTGCTGGTTCGTGACCGTGCCTGCGTTGATCGACAGCGTGCCGCTTGCCGCGATGGTCCCGGTGTTGGTGATCGTGCCTTTGTTCGTCGCCGTCAACGACACGTCCTGACCAACGATGGTGCCGTCATGCTGCACGACCGCGTAGTTTTGCGGCAGATACACTTGCGGCATCAGCGCCGCGACCGTCGGGCAGCTTGCGACGCCGGTTGCGGTACAACCCGGCTCAGGCACCGTCTCCTCGACGTACCAAAGCATCGGCGCGTCCAGTGCCGCGACCTGCTGCGACGACAGCGCGGTACCGAGCGCGATGTTATGCGCCTTCGCATACGCGATCGCATTCGCGTACAGCACCGACTTCTCCTGCTCGGTCACCGACTTCTGCTTTTGGCTGTCGAACTTCAGCCCGTCGATAAAGCTCGCCTTGCCGGTTTGCGCCAGTGCCACCTGCTGAAGCACCTGGTTTTCGCTGAAGGGATCGTAGTAGAACAGCGTCGAGCCCGGGCGCAGGTTCGCCGGCAGATTCGCCACGAGGTCCGACGGCCCGATGCCGCCAATCACCTGCGAAGCCGGGTTGTTGATCAGATACGCCGGCGACGGACCGTTCGACTGCGTCGAGATGGTCTGAACCGGACTTGTCGAGGGCATCGAGGCAGCACCGGCGCTCAGGCCAAGACTGGAGCCCGCGCCTGGCACGCTGGCTTGCGCCAGCGTCGGCGCCACTGCCGCGCCGACCGTCTGCGACGCGATCGCCGTGGTCGTGCCGCGCGTCACCATGCCAGCAACGATCGACGACTGGATCGCCGAATTCGCGACTGCATTCGCGCCGTTTTGCGCCGCGCCCGCGTTTGTCGGCACTCCGACCGGGCCGAGCGGGATCACCTGCTGCGAAGCCGTCGGCTGCGGCGTATAGACGTTGGGGGACGTGAGGCCGTTGACGAGCGTCGCGCCCGTCAGCGCCACCTGTTGCCCCATCACGTTGCCGGAATTCTGCAATGTCCCGCCGGCCGTGACTGTCAACGACGGAGCCTGGATCGTGCCCGGGAGGCTCGCGGACGGCGTCGGCGGCTGAATACCCGCGTTGCTCCGGTAGGCGCTGCCGAACAGCGTCGAGCATGTCCCGGAGTTCCCGCATCCGAAATTGTCCGGAGGCTGCGAGCCGCCGACAATGCCGCCATAGAACGCGTCGTGCCAATATGCGTTCAGCGTCTGGTCCTGGTTCGTCACGGTCGATGCCACGGCAATCGACGCTTGACCGCCTGCGGTAATCAGGCTGCCCGTGTTGGCCACGCCCCCCGCGCTGATCGACAAGTTCCGGTTCGCGATGATCGTCGATGCGCTGCCGGATTGCATATCGACGAACGCATCGCAGTAGTGCTGGTACGCCCCGCTACAGCCGTAGCGTGCAGTCGTGCCGTAGTTCTGGTAGACCTGCTGCGGCGCAGACAACGTGTTCGTCAGGGTGGCCGTGCTAATCGCGATGTCACGGCCGGCCTGTAAGTTTCCCGACGAATTCGTGACGCTAGCGCTCTGCGTGAGGGTGGTCTGCGAGTTGGTCGGATCTGTGTTATCTCGGCTCGTGCCCGCTCCACCGATCACGACGTCACGGCCCGCGAGCAAATTGCCGTAGTTGTTCGACACCGTCGGCGCGGCGATCGTGAGATCGCGGCCGGCAAAGACCGTATTGTTGGTCTGCGTATAGCTGTAGGACTGCGTCGAAATCTGGTCGCCAAAGATGCCGATCGAATCGTTACCGGGACCGCTTGTGAACAAGGCCGTCGACTGGCTGTGGAAGTACATCTCGATGATCGGTCGGGCGTCGCTGAATGCCTGTCCCGGTCGGTCGTAACTGAAGCCCGACGGGAACGCCGTCGTGATGTATTGGTAGCCGCATTGCGTATCGGACACACCAGCAGCACAGCCGACCGTCGACGTGACGCTACTGGCGTGATAGCCCTGATTCGTAAACGCGTTCGCGTGGATCGTCAGATCCTGGCCCGCATACAGATTGCCGGCATTGGTCAGGTTGGAGCCCGTGCCGTTCAAATTCAAGTTATTGCCGGCGATGATCTGCCCTGCATTCTGACTCGTATAGGAAGAAATCGTCGACGTCTGCAACGCCGGCGCGCTGACCTGACTAGGTGTGATATTCGCTGTCGTGGTGAAACTCGCGTCCGGCAGCACGACAAGACTGCCTGCGGTGTAAGCGGCCTTCAGCTGCGTGAGGAATGCCGCATATGATGCCGCATCGATGCTGTCGGTGATCGTCGTCACCTTCGCATCACCACCGTTGTCCAGCGCCGCGACGTTCAACGTCGCATTATGGCCGGCCGATATCGTGCTGCCATGGTTATTCAGCGTCCCCGTCGTGATCGACAGGTCTTGTCCAGCAGCGATCACGCCAGCCGCGCCGCTGGCCTGCGTCGTGGTCGTTGTGCGGGTGACGGTGGGCAACGCGACGCCATACAACGTGCCGCCGCTGAGGTCTGGCGCGCTCATCGACGTCGCGCTCGACGGCTGGAGGTCGCCGACGCGCGCAGTAATCGTCGCCGAGTCGGTCGAGACCGATCCGCTGACGATGTTCTCGTACGTCACGCTGAGCGTTTCGGTTCCCATCGGCGACGCAAGCAGCTCGCGGCCCAGACCGGCCGTGTTGATGTCGGTCGTGGTCGTCGTGGTGCTGGTTGTGTTGCCGCCCGCACGGCTGTTGTTCACGTTGGCCGCGTTGATCGTGACGTTGTTCTGCGCGGAGATCGTCCCGGCGACATTGACGAGGTCGCCCGACAGGTTCGCATTCAAGTCGCGACCCGCCTTGGTCGTCGCGCCGCTGTTGTCGTAGCTCGTGCCGCTCAAATTGACGTCCCGCACCGCGCTGACGGTCCCCGCGTTCGTCACGGCGCCCGATAAATTGACATCCTGATTCGCGGTGATCGTCGCGCCGGTCTGGTTGAGCACCGTGCCGGACAGGTTCACGTTGTTGCCGGCCGAGATCGTGCCGCTGTTCGTCAACGTGCCGCTCGTCGACAGCGTGATGTCGCCTGACTTGCTGATCGTGCCGGTGTTGGTCAGGCCTTGGGTCGTGTTCAGCGACACGCTGTTGCCCGGCATCGCCCACGTGCCGGAGTTGTTGACCTGTTGCGCGTTGATCGCCAGCGCATTACCGAGGTTGATCGTGCCGGCCGTTGCCGCCGACGGATCGAACGCTTGATTCGGCAGGTTCAGTGTGAGGTTATGCTGGGCCAGAATCTGGCCTGACGTGTTGTCGAACGAGCCGCTACTGCCATTGACGGTGACGACGACGTCGCCCGTCGGTGCGCTCTGGTTATTGACGTCGCCCGCGAAAATCGTCCCACCGCGATTGATCAACGCGGTCGTCGTCAGACTCAGCGCGTTCGTCGCGAGCAGCGAACCCGAGTTGGTCGTGGTGCCCGATACGTTCAGGCCACTCGTGGCCCCGTAAATCGAACCGCTGTTCGTCAGGTTTGACGCGTTCACGTTGGTCGTGGCCAGCGACGACAGCGTACCGGTATTGCTGACGTTCGATCCGGATACGGTCAAATTGCCGGCCGCCATCTGGGTGCCGACGTTATTCACCGTGCCGCCCGCCAGCGTCGCGCTGCCTTTGTAGGCCGCCGTCCCACCGGTCGTCAGGCTCTGCGTGCCGGAAATCTGCGTCGTGCCGGCTACCACCGCGTTCGCGGTCACAACGTTCGCACCCGACATCACCGCATCGCCACCGACACTCACCGCCGGCGCACTGGCGCTGAACGGCTGGTTCAGTTGGCCGGCGGACGTGTCGAGATTGCCGCTCGCCGTTGCGGTCAGATTGCCCCCGACACTCAGCCCCTGGGTCGCAATGTTCGCTCCGGTAAGCGTCGCATCCTTCGACACCGTCGCCTGGCCGTTGAGCGTCAGGTTCTGTCCGGCGCTCAGATTGGCATTACCTGCCGTAGACACGGGGCCGGCAGCCGTGAGACTGCCCGATCTCGCGTTCGCCGACAGGTCGCCAAGACTCACCACGCTACCTTGCGCATTGATGTCGCCACCCGCCGTGATGGCCGCCGCCCCGCCGGACAACACATTGCCCGCCAACGTGGCGCTGCCGTTCGTTGCGGTCAATGTGCTGCTGCCGACTGCGATCGTCGCACCGACGCTCACGTTGTTGGCGGCCGTCGCCGACAGGTTGTTGCCCGTCTGGATCGCGCCCGTGATACCGATGTTGTTGCCGGCTGTCAGCGTCGTGTCGTTGGCGACGTTGACTGCGCCGTTTCCGGTCACGTTTCGTCCAGCGGCAACGCTCGCATTGCCGCTGCCATCGACCTCGAGCCCGCCGTTCAGGTTGACGTCGCGCGCCGCAGTAAGCGATGTGCTCTGCCCGCTATGGACGTTGCCAGAGATCGCCGCGTCCTGCCCGGCAGTTACCGTGATGGTTCCGGGGCTCGCCAGCGTGCCGGCGATCGCGACATTGCCCGCCCCCGAGCTAAGCTGCGCGTTGCCTGCGCTGTAGACGTCGCCGCCAAGATTGGCGCCTTGCTGCCCATTGGCCGTGAGACGCCCGAGCGTCGTCACGCTGCCAGACGTCGACAGCGTGCCGTTGGCCGCCGACAGCGACATGTCGCCCAAGGACGCGGCGGAACCGTTGACGGCAGTGTTGCCGCCTGACGTAACGGTCAGTGTCGAACCGCCGACGGCGTTGCCGTCAATCGTCGTGTCCGTGCCGCTTCGAATGTCGACCGCACCGGGCGCCGAAACCGTACCGCCGAGCGACGTGCTGCCTCCCGCCGTCGAGCTCAGCGTGCTGCCGCTCTGCAACGCACCCGCCAGCGCAATGTTCTGGCCGGCCGAAAGCGACACCGCACCGGTCGACGATGCGAGGTTGCCGTTTCCGGTAATCGAACCGCTCTGCGCGGCGATCGCAATCGGACCTGTGGCCTGTGCCGTGCCGCCCAGCGCCGTGTCCTGCGCGGCAGTGACCGACAACGCGCCGTTGGTCAGGACATTCCCCCCGACCGCGGCAGTTCCCGTCTGCACCGTGATCGATGTATCACCCACGGCGGAAACCGCACCGTTCACGGCGGCATTGCGCCCCGCCTGCACGCTGACCGTACTGCCACCTGCGACGCTTCCCGTTTCGGTCGCATCGCGCCCGGCGGTAATCGAGATTGCCCCCGGTGCCGAAACATCGGCCAGCGTGACGTCCTGCCCAGCCTTCGCCACTACCGCACCGCCGCTTTGCACCGCGCCGCTATAGGCGAGGTTCTGGCTCGCCGACAGATTGACGTTCCCTTGAGTCGTGCGGATCGAACCATTGCCGGTCAAACTGCCGTTCGTCGCGGTGAGCGTCGCGTCGCCGGCCGTTGCCAGTGCGCCATTGACCACCACGCTACTGCCAGACACGCTGGCCGTCCCGGCCTGCGTCTGCCCGCCGAGCGTCGTGGTGCCGCTTGCCTGGACGGTCAACGCGCCGGGCGTCACGGCCGTGCCAGCCAGCGTCGCATCGCCGCTGGCCGCGGTCACCATCAAGGGTCCTTGCGCCGATGCATTGCCGCCAACAACGGCGCTCTGCCCTGCCGTGACCGATAGCCCCGCATTGCTGATTGCGTTGCCATTGATCTGTGTGGTACCTGTCGTCGCCGTGATCGACGTATTGCCAATACCCGACACCGCCCCGTTCACCGTCGCATTGCGACCGCCCGCCAAAGCGACCGTGTTGCCGCCCTGCACCTGCCCATTGATATTCAGATCACGGCCGGCGGTTGCCGTGATCGCGCCTGGCGCGGACAGCGCCGAGCCGACCGTCAGGTCACCATTCGTCGTCTGCAGTGCAATGTCGTGCGCGGACAGCGTGCCGATCGTCATCGATTGGCCAGCAATCAGACTCGCGGCGCCGTTCGCCGCGACGGATGCCGCGTTGAGATTGCCGCCAGCGGTCATCGTGACGTTCTGGCCGGCCGACACCGAGCCCGGCGCGTTGACGTCGCCGTTCGCGTTGACCGTGTAGTTCTGGTTCGCGAACCCCGTGCCGCCAAGCGTGGTGTTGCCCGCGCCGGTCAGGGTGACGTTCTGATTGGCGAACGTCTGGCCGACTGCGATATCGCCGTTCGAATTGACCACCACATTGCCCGCAGTCGCCGACAGCGGGCCTCGGGTGTTGACGCCCATGCCCGCCGCGGTCGACACGATGTAGACGGTGCCGCTCGTCACCGAGCCAAACTGGTTCGCGTCGACGGCAACGGTCCTGCCGATCGCCGCAGCGGTGTTCGTCGTCCCGTTCGGGGACATCCCGTACGTGGTGCCGGTCGCATCCGTCGCCACCGGCGTGACGATCTGGTTGCCGGTCACCACGTTGACGCGCTGATCCGCCCGCAGCGGCGCGTTGATCCTGACACTTTGGCCGATCAGGTCGATGTTCCCCACTGTGCCCTCGATCCCCGCGCCGGGGCCGTTCACACCGGCCGGGCCGCTGATCGTGATGGCCCCCGACCGCACGTCGTAGGCCACTGCACCCGCGTGCGCAAAATCGGTCGCGGTGCCGCCGACGCCCGTCAGGAATTGCGGCGTACCGGTCGTCAGGGTCACGCCGGGAGCATTCGTCAGCGACATGCCATTGACGGAAACGCCGCCAGGAGCCGCCACGATGACGGTCGCGGGTGCTCCGAACACCTCGAGCGGCCCGTTCAACGTCGCAATAGCGTTCGACGTGACCTGGTTGATAATCGTCGATGCCGGTCGTCCGTTCAGGTTCGGATTCGCGCCGAGCGTGCCGCCGAGCAAGGGAGTCCCGGCCACGGTGCTGTTATTGAGCACCAAACCTCGCGAATCGACGTCGAATGACTGGTATTGCCCAACGCTGATGCCGTTGCCGTTGGCGGCCGGGATATTGATGGCGGGCACGCCCGTGCTGGTCTGTGTGACGGACGGCTGGAACGTGATCGGTGCACGTGGATCGACGATCGGCTCAGCGTGCGCAACCTCATCTGCGAGAAACACAGCCGGCGCAAAATACGTAACCGCGACCATGATGAGCGCGGTTACGCGCATCCAGAACGGACGCGCCGCGTCGATGCCGCTTGTCGGAGCGGCAATTTGGCAGTCGGCCCATTTTGAGCCGCGTGCCATGTCGCGCTGGAACAGACGCACTGCAAGCGCCTTTCGGGTGGTCTCGATGCACATTCTTTGACTTGTAGTTCTTGTTGTTGGAGTGCTTCTGATGCGGGTCTACGCTTCTCGGAAGCTTGCTATCAGATTATGGTTTCCGCTAACTTAGCATACCGAATATTGTTGAGACCGGCTCGAGACGAAATTTGACGATTATTGAACTTGTATTACGGCAGCTTCACGAGGAAACTTTAGGGAATCTCCCTGCGAAAATTTCTTACATTCATTATGTCCTTTAGGAATTAAGCGAAACTGCGTCTTACGACTTCGATTTTCTCGCAAAGCAGGTCGACAATTTTTTTGATCTGCTACAGGACTCCTGGACAGAAACGAGAGTTAGCGTTTCAGAGTAACTTTCCCCATGCGCGTGTGAAGTTCGCTGTCGCCGCTGTTTTTGCCTTGGTCTTGCGTCCACGCTTCTTGGCTTCGATATAGTCCACACCGTCGCGCACCTGTGCACCGATAGTCGTCGGTATTCTCGATCGAAACTGTGCGCTGCTCGGCATTGATTCTGACGCGAAAAAGCAAATTTCTCGAACCGTCCGGGCCGACGCGCAGGAACAGCCCGCACTCGTCCGACAGGAGATGCCACTTTCCGAGCGCCTTCGCGGCCTGGATTTGTCCCTGCAGTTAATATCGTCCTCAGGCTGGCCCATGCATGGCCAAGTAGATGCCTGCCCACCATGGACACTAAAAAGTCGCGGCTCGTACAGACTTTCGGCAGATGTCGGCAGACCATCACCCTTCCCCCCGAAAGCCCTTGTCAGCGCGGGCGTGGACAGATTCCTCCTCCCGCCGCCCCACCCCGCCAAACATCACAAATCTTTTAACTTTCCGTGAGGACTTCGACACCGCACCGTTCCTACGATGGGCGCATGTTTCCAGGACCCGCCCCGAGGAGCCCATCATGCACACCCGCAGACGCTTTCTGTTTGCCGGCGCCACCGGTCTCGCCGCCCTTGCCGCGCTGACCTCGGCCGGCCGCCGCGCGCTGCTGCGCGAGGCCGTCGCCGCCCCCGCGGCCGCCGGCCTCGAAGTCACCCACACCGACGCCGAATGGCGCCGGCTGCTCACTCCCGCCCAGTACGAGATCCTGCGCGAGGCCGGCACCGAGCGGCCCTACAGCAGCCCGCTCAACGCCGAGCACCGTCCCGGCACGTTCGCGTGCGCGGGCTGCCAGCTTGCGCTGTTCTCGTCGACGACCAAGTTCGACAGCCATACCGGCTGGCCGAGCTTCTGGGCGCCGCTCGACCATGCAGTCGTGACGAAGACCGACCTGTCGTTCGGGATGATGCGCACCGAAGTGCTGTGCCGCCGCTGCGGCGGCCATCTCGGCCACGTGTTCGACGACGGGCCGAAGCCGACCGGCCTGCGCTATTGCATGAACGGCCTCGCGCTGGTGTTCCACCCGGCCGCCGCCTGATCCCGCCCCGACCTTTCCGGAGACCGCCCCATGCTGCTCATCGTCCTCGCCTATCTCGGCGGCGTGCTCACGATCCTGAGCCCGTGCATCCTGCCCGTGCTGCCGTTCGTGTTCGCCCGCGCCGACCAGCCGTTCCGCCGCTCCGGCCTGCCGCTGCTCGTCGGCATGGCGCTCACGTTCGCGGTCGTCGCGACGCTGGCCGCCGTCGGCGGCGGCTGGGCCGCGCAGGCCAATCAGGCCGGCCGCTGGGCCGCCCTCGCGCTGCTCGCCGTGTTCGGGCTGACGCTGCTGCTGCCGCGGCTGGCCGAGCACCTGACCCGCCCGCTCGTCGCCGCCGGCAACCGGCTCACCGGCCTCGCGCAGCGCGACGGCCGTCCGGCGGGCCCCGGCTCGTCGTTCGTGCTCGGCATCGCAACCGGCCTGCTGTGGGCGCCGTGCGCGGGCCCGATCCTCGGGCTCGTGCTGACCGGCGCCGCGCTGCGCGGCGCGAACGTCGGCACGACGCTGCTGCTCGTCGCGTACGCGGCCGGCGCGGCCACGTCGCTCGGCGTCGCGCTGCTGATCGGCGGCAAGGTGTTCGCCGCGATGAAGCGCTCGCTCGGCGCCGGCGAATGGATCAAGCGCGGGATCGGCACGGCGCTGCTGGCCGGCGTCGGCGCGATCGCGCTCGGGCTCGATACGGGCGCCCTCGCGCAGCTGTCGACGGTGACCACCGGCGGCCTCGAGGCGAAGCTGGTCGACCGGCTCGGCGGGCGCTCGCAACCCGCGAAGGCGGCAGCCGGCGCACCGGCGGACGCCGTCATGGCCGCGGCCGGCGCACCGGCGCAACCGGACGGCGCAATGATGCGGGCCGCCGCCACGTCGCAGCCGCAGGCGATGCGCGCCGCCGCCCCCGCAGCGCTGCCGGTCGAAGGCACGCTGCCGCCGCTCGACGGCGCGGTGCAATGGCTGAATTCGCCGCCGCTCACCACCGCCGGCCTGCGCGGCAAGGTCGTGCTCGTCGACTTCTGGACCTATTCGTGCATCAACTGCCTGCGCACGCTGCCCTACATCAACGCGTGGGCGCGCAAGTACGCGCCGTACGGGCTCGTCGTGATCGGCGTGCACGCGCCGGAATTCGCGTTCGAGCGCGACATCGGCAACGTCCGCAAGGCCGTGCACGATCTCGGCATCGGCTACCCGGTCGCGATCGACAACAACTATGCGATCTGGCGCGCATTCGGCAACGAATACTGGCCGGCGCACTACTTCGTCGACGCGCAGGGCCGGATCCGCCGCCATCACTTCGGCGAAGGCGAATATGCGGAATCGGAGCGCGCGATCCAGGCGCTGCTCGCCGAGGCGGGCCACCCGGAAGCACTGAACGTGCCCGTCGGGCTCGCCGGCGCGCCCGCGCAAGGCGCGCAGGCCGCCGCCGACAGCGCGGCGGTGCGCTCGCCGGAAACCTACGTCGGCTATGCGCGCGCGGAGGATTTCAGCTCGCCCGGCGGCGTGGTGCGCGACGCCGCGCATCGCTACGACGCGCCGGCGCGGCCCGGCCTCAACGACTGGGGGCTCGCCGGCACGTGGCAGGTGGGCGCCGAGCATGCGGCGCTCGCGGCGCCGGCCGGCCGGATCGTCTACCGCTTCCATGCGCGCGACCTGCACCTCGTGCTCGGGCCCGACGCGAACGGCCGCCCGGTGCGCTTCCGCGTCACGCTCGACGGCGCGGCGCCCGGTGCGGCGCACGGCGCCGACGTGGATGCGCAAGGCTACGGCACCGTGACCGGCCAGCGGCTCTACCAGCTCGTGCGCCAGGCCGGCCCGATCGCGGACCGCACGTTCTCGATCGAGTTTCTCGACGCCGGCGTGCGCGCCTATGCGTTCACGTTCGGCTAAGCCCATGCCGCACGCCGGCCGACACCCGTTTTTCCTTCATCCGGATTCATGCAGGAGCACATCGTGAACACACCCTCATCGCAACAACACCCGCCGCGACGGCTCGGCCCGTTCGTCCGGCGTCATCTCGGCGTGCTCGCGCTCGCCGCCGCGGCCGCGTTCGGCTATCAGGGCATCGTCAACTCGGCCGAGCCGACCCAGGTCGTGCCGGCGCCCACGCTCGACGAAACGCCCGCTGCATCGCACAACGAGACGGCCGTGTTCGCGGGCGGCTGCTTCTGGGGCGTGCAGGGCGTGTTCGAGCACGTGAAGGGCGTGAAGCAGGTCACGGCCGGCTACGCGGGCGGCATGGCCGCGACCGCGCATTACGCACTCGTCGGCACGGGGCTGACCGGCCATGCGGAATCGGTCAGCATCGTCTACGATCCCGCGCAGATCACCTATGGCCGGCTGCTGCAGATCTTCTTCTCGGTCGCGCACGATCCGACCGAGCTCAACCGCCAGGGGCCCGACGACGGCACGCAGTACCGGTCGGCGATCTTCCCGACCAACGCGCAGCAGCGCGCGATCGCGAACGCGTACATCGCGCAGCTCGGCAATGCGCACGCGTTCGCGTCGCCGATCGTCACGCGCGTCGAGACGTTCAACGGCTTCTATGCCGCCGAGACCTATCACCAGAACTATCTCGAACTGCACCCGGACGCGCCGTACATCGCGATCAACGACATGCCGAAAGTCGCGGGGCTGAAGCAGCTGTTCCCGTCGATCTACCGGCCCGACGCGGTGCTGTGGCGGCAGACGCGCCTGTGACACGCGCACCCGCGCCGCGCATCCCCGGGGCGATGCGCGGCGCGCGGATCGAGGCGCGCACAACGATCCGCGCGGCGCTCGCGTAGAGATCAACCCTAGCCATGCCGCCCAATGCGGCCTCCGACCCTCTCGGCGCGGCCAGTTTCGCGTAGACTGCATCAGATCCACCGTTCGCATTCGGCGACGGTTGCCGCTCCCGACCCGAAAGGAGGCGTCGCGCATGCGTGCAGTGCCTGTACTGGACACCCATTCCATCGATCCGCCCGCCAGCGCGCCCGCGCGCGACCTGCGGCGCGTGCCGATCCATCCTGATCACTGGTATCCGCTCGCGTGGTCGCGCGAGCTCAAGCGCGGCAAGACGCTCGGCGTGCGCTTCGCCGGCGATCCGATCGTGCTCGTGCGCACCGAGTCCGGCGCGGTGTTCGCGCTGGAAGATCGCTGCGCGCACCGGCAGGTGCCGCTGCACGCGGGCGTCGTGACCGGCGAATCGATCCGCTGCTGCTATCACGGCTGGACCTACGACTGCAGCGGGCGCTGCATCGACGTGCCGTACCTCGGGCGCGAGCGCCTGCCCAACGGCGTGCGCGCGTATCCGTGCCGCGAGGTGCGCGGGCTGATCTTCGTGTTTCCCGGCGACGCCGCGCTGGCCGACGCGCGGCCGCTGCCCGAGTTGCCGTCGGTCGCCGACAAGGCCTACAAGACGCGCCGCTTCGGCCGCGAGGTCAAATGCCACTACTCGTTCATGCACGAGAACCTGATGGACATGAACCACCAGTTCCTGCATCGGCGGCAGATGGGGCAGATGCGCGCACGCTCGCTGGGCCGCCGGCGCGGCGAGGACTGGGTCGAGGTGGACTACACGTTCAACCGGGAGGAAGGCAAGCAGCCCGTCGGCGAGGCGCTCGTGTTCGGCGCCAGCAAGAAGCCCGGCGACCAGGCCGACAAGAGCGTGATGACGGTGCGCACCGGCTATCCGTACCAGACGCTGCGGATCCGCTCGAGCGAAGGCACGCTGGTGATGGACCTGTGGATCGTCTACGTGCCGCTCGATGCGGCGCAGCGCACCAACCGCACGTTCGGCGTGCTGTCGATCCGCCGCCCGGGCGTGCCGTTCGCGCTGGATCTCGCGTGGCCGCTGCTCGTGTGGTTCACGGAGCGCATCTTCAAGGAAGACCGCTGGATCGTCGAGCGCGAGCAGGAAGCGCACGACGCGCAGGGCGCCGACTGGAACCACGAGGTGTTTCCGGTCATCAACGAACTGCGCGACCTGCTGCGCAGTTGCGGCGGGCGCACGGTCATTCCGATTCGCGAGGCAGGCGACAGCGCGTGATGCAGACGGTGGCGCGCACGCGCGCCGCCGCTGTGCGCGTGCGCGCCGGCGGCAGCCGCCGCGCCGCCCGTTACAGCCGGAACGCGCCCGGCAGCAGCGCCTGCGCGGTCGTCACCTCGACCGCGCCTTTCAGGTTGCTCAGGATCACCTCGATGTCGGGCGTGCCGATCTCGACGATCACTTGCCGGCACGCGCCGCACGGCGCAATGGGCCCGTCCGTGTCGCCGACGACGGCCAGCCGCGCGAAATCGCCCGGACGATAGCCGGCCGCGATCGCGGCAAACATCGCCGTGCGTTCCGCGCAATTGCACAGCCCGTACGACGCGTTCTCGACGTTGCAGCCGTGAAAGATCGTGCCGTCGCGCGCCTGCAGCGCCGCGCCGACCTTGAAGCGCGAATACGGCGCATACGCGCGTTCGCGCGCGGCCTTTGCCTGCTCGATCAGTGTGTCTCGTTCCATGGCGACGATGCCTCGGGTGGGGTGAATGGATGAATCGGCGGAACCGCGCCCCGATCGAAAACCGGCACGTGCCCGGGTGCCTATTATAAGAACAGGCCGGCACGCCGCGAGACCTCGCCGTCCCGCGGCGGCCCGATGCATCCCTGCGTTCGAACCGCTCAGGCAGGCTGCAGCGCCTGCGCCTGCCGCGCATGAACGAGATCGAACAGACGCAGCACCTCATCCTCGTCGAGACTGCGCTCGTATCGCATCGCACGCGTGCGGATGTCGCCGAGACAGGCCGACAGTTCGTCGTCGCTCGCGCGAATCCCCTGCTGCTCGAGCACGTAGGCAATCGATGCACGCCCCGAATGCTTGCCGATCACGATGCGGCGCTTGCCGCCGACGATTTCCGGCGAAAACGGCTCGAACGCACTGGTGTTCTGCAGCGTGCCGTTTGCATGAATACCCGATTCGTGCGCGAAGACGTTATGGCCGACCACCGGCTGCCACGGCGGGCACTCGGCGCGCGATGCGGCGCTGACCAGCTGGCTCAGGCCGATCAGCCGCGTCGTGTCGATGCCGAGATCCACCTGGTAGAGCTGCCGAAGCGCCATCACGACCTGTGCGAGATCCGGCATGCCGGCCCGTTCGCCGATGCCGTTGACGGTCACGTGAAAGAACGTCGCCCCCGCGCGCAACCCCGCGAGCGTATTGGCGGTCGCGAGGCCGAAATCGTTGTGCGCATGGCACTGCACCGCGATGCCCGAGGCCGCCTTCACGCGCCCGACGATGTACCCGTACTGCTCCGGCGTCAGGATGCCGACCGTGTCCGACAGCCGGATCCGGTCCGCGCCGGCGGCCGCGACATGCGCCGCGTATTCCTCGACGAACCCGAGCTCCGAGCGGCCGACGTCCTCCGCGCTGATGGAGACGAACGCGCCGCGATCCTTCGCCAGCTTGACCAGGTCGGCAGCCGTGTTCAGCAGCCACGCGCGGTCTTTCTTGACGCTGTCGTTCAGGTGAATCGCCGATGTCGGCAAGCCGATGTGAATGGCTTCGAAACCCAGCGCGAGGGATTGCTCGACGTCGCTTTTCACCCCGCGGTTCCAGCCGACGAGGTTCGCTTCGTGCTTGCGTTCGAGCAGTTCCTCGATCGTCGCCAGCTCTTCGCCGCCCATTGCGGGAATGCCGACTTCCAGCCACTTCACGCCGGCCTCCAGCAGCGCTTCGAAGATCTCGATCTTTCGACGCCGCGAGAAGGCGACGCCGGGCGACTGCTCGCCGTCTCTCAACGTGGTGTCTTCCAGGATGACAGCCTGCATGATGGTTCTCCTTGGTCAAGCGTTCGAAGGCCCGGCGCCGCATTGCGCACGCCGGGAGACAACTCGCGGACGACGACAGCCATGGCCCCGCACGTCATCGGGCCAGGCCGGACAGACTGATCAGAACGGCGCCGGCCGCGATGATCCCGCAGCCCGCCGAGCGCCTGATCGACAGACGCTCGCCGAGGCAGACCCGACCGATCAGCGCGGCGAACACGACGCTCGTTTCCCGCAGCGACGAAATCGGCCCCATCGGGCCGCGCTGCATGGCCCAGATGACGATGCCGTACGCCAGCGCGGCAAAGACGCCGCCGAAGCCGGCCTTGGCGAGTTCGGCGCGGCTTCCCGACAGGCGGATCGGCCCTTTCACGACACGGAAATACGCGGCCATCATCCATGCGGTCAGCATGAACATCCACGCGGTGTAGCCCGTCGCATCGCCGTTGTGCCGGACGCCGATGCCATCGACCACGCTGTACGCGGCGATCGTCGCGCCGGTCGCGAGCGCCGCCGGCAACGCTTTCGTCACGCGCTGCTGCGACACCTTCTCCCGGTCCAGCCCGATCGCCACGATGCCGGCCGAGATCATCAGCAGGCCGGCGACGGCGCCCGCGCCGAGCCGTTCGCCCGCGAACACGGCCGCCCCGAGCGTGACCAGCAGCGGCGAAGTGCCTCGCGCCACCGGGTAGGACACGCTCAGGTCGCCCTGGTGGTACGAGTGCACCAGCAGCAGGTTGTACAGCACATGCAGCACCGCCGACGCCACCACGCACGTCCAGCTCGCCGCCACCGGGAACGGGGTGAAAGGAATCAGGACCGCGGCGAACAGCCCCATGGCGATACAGAGCACGGTGGCCGACCAGAGCCGGTCGCCGCTGCTGCGCACCAGGGCATTCCACGACGCATGAAGCAGCGCCGCGCTCAGTACTGCAAAAAGAATCGGAATCGGCAAGCCGGTTTCTCCGTGACAGGTGACAGGTGACAGATACGCATGAACGCCGGCAATGCTTGCCGCGTCAGGCCGCCAGCGCGCGAGGCTCGCCGATCCGCAGTTGCTCGCGGGCCTCTTCGGCGCTCGCCAGTTCGCCGCCGAGCTGCTCGACGATCCATTTCGCCTTGTCGACCAGCTCCGCGTTGCTCGCGGCAAGCTTGCCCTTCTCGATGTAGATCGTGTCTTCCATGCCGATACGCACATGGCCGCCCAGCACGAACGATTGAGCCAGCATCGGGAACGCATGGCGACCGATCGAGAAGCCGGTCCACTCGACGCCCGGCGGCAGCATCGAGCGCGCGAGCGTCATCGCCTCGGTCGTGGCGGGCATCCCGTACTTGATCCCGACGATGATGCTCGCGATGGCCGGCAATCGCAGCACGCCTTCGTCGAACAGGTCGCGCGCAAGATGCAGGTTGCCGATGTCGAACAGTTCGAGCTCCGGCACCGCGCCGCACGCGTGGATCGCACGCGCGATCGCGCGGATCGTCGGCGGCGTGTTGATCACGACCTCGCTGCCGAAGAACATCGTGTCGAGATCGAGCGTCGCGATGTCCGGCCGCAGCGACGGCAAGTGCGCGACGCGCCGCTCGGGCGGCAACAGGTTGGTGCGTGGCCCGGCAACGGCCGGATCGACGTCGCCCGGCTGGAACCGGCCGCCCGGCCCCGTCGTGATATTGACGATCAGTGCCGGGTTCTTCTGGCGGATGCGGTCCACCACTTCCTGGTAGTGCGCCAGTTCCATCGACGCGCGTCCCGTTTCCGGATCCCGCACATGCAGATGAACGATCGCCGCGCCTGCGTCGGCGGCCTCGAGCGATGCGTCGGCGATCTGCTTCGGGGTGATCGGCAGATGCGGGTTCTGTTCGAGCCGGGTCTGGCTGCCGGTGACTGCGCAAGTCAGAATGGTCCTGCGAGTGGCCATGTCGTGCTCCTCGAAATGGAAATGACGGTGCTGAATCGGGTGTGGCGATGCGTCATGCCGCCGCTTGCTCGAGCCGCTGCCGGTAGATGCGCGACATCCGGACGAGCCGGTCCGCGCCCGCCACCGCGACAGGCTCTGCGCGGTACCGCTTCAATGCACCCTTGAGCCGTGCGATCGAAAACACCGATGCGTCCGGCCATTCCGCTTCGTCGATCTCCGTGTGGCACGCGCCGATCTGCAGCCACGTGTGGCCATCGCCGCCCCCCACCAGCGGCAGTTCGAGCCGGGCGGCGAGCAATTCGTATTTTTCGCGGGAAGCGAGATCCTTGGCAGGCAGCTCGATCGCGGACAACTGCTTGCCGACCACCGGCAATTCGTCGATCCACTTCCGGCCGAAATACACGTGATGCGCGACCACCGCCGTCTCGCCGCCGCCCGCCTTCAGCACGTCGAGCAGCTCCGGCAGCGAATAGAAACCCTTCTGCCGTTCGAGCCGCCTCAGCACGTCCGGCGGAGCATGCACGCCGGCGTCGCCGCCGCCCCGCAGCGACACTTCCGCGCCCGAACTGAGCAGCAGCCCGCTCTCGAGCCGCAGCACCCCAGGCGCGAGCCGCTCGCCGCCGACGCGATTCGCGTCGAATACACCTTCCAGCAAATCCGGGTAATGTACGGCGTCGAGATGTTCGCAGATGCACAGCGCATCGAGCCCGTTGCGGCGCGCGGCGTCGAGCGTGAATCGAATCTCGTCCCAGTCCGGGCGGGCCGTCTTGCTGATCAGCAAATGGACATGTGTATCCAGTTTCATTTGATCGCTCCTGAAATGCCATTGATCGATGTTCCTGCAATGCGTTGCGGCGACACCGCGCGACCAGCGATCGCCCGGCGCCGGACTGCTTCCTTACTCCGCCGTTCTTTCCTCAAGAGGACAAACTCGTGCCACGAATAGCCGTTGTCTATGGTTCGTACCATCCCGAACTCGTCGCCCGCATGCTCGAAGCGGCTCGCCAGGAAGCCTCGGTGTCAGGCTGTACGATCGTCGCGGAACACGCCGTGCCCGGCGCGATGGAGCAGCCGCTCGCGGTGAAGCGCCTGCTGACGGAAGACGATGTCGACGCGGTCGTGGCACTCGGCATCATCGAAAAGGGCGAAACGAGCCACGGCCTCGTGATGGCGCAGGCCGTGATCCGTTCGCTGATCGATTTGCAGCTGGCCACCATGAAGCCGGTCGGCGTCGGCATTCTCGGTCCCGACATTCACCCGAGCCAGATACCGCCGCGACTCGAGCCGTATGCCCGCGACGCGGTGCGCGCCGCGAAGACCATGCTCGACGGCGCACACCGCCCGGCTCGATCGGTCTTCTAGCCTGCGCCTGGAATCAGGCTCAGCACATCCTTGATCGGCAGCAGCGCGGGCTCGGCCTCGAGCGAGCGGCCATGCTCCAGGATGCTGCGCGCGACGCTTTCCATCGCCGGATACGCCGCGCGCAGCAACTGGTTCGCGTAGATCACGATATTGAAACCGGCGGCGGCCAGATCGTCGTAGCGCACGCTGTTGAAGCTCGTCGGCACGCATACGAGCGGCGTGGTCGGGAAGTTGCGCCGATAGTGCCGCGCGAACTCGAAAACCTCGTCGGCGCACGCGCGGCGGCTGTGAATCATGACGCCGTCCGCGCCGGCCTCTGAATAGGCGTACGCGCGCCGCAGCGCGTCGTCCATGCCCTTTTCCAGTATCAGGCTCTCGATTCTCGCGATAATCATGAAATCGCGATGGTTTTTCGCATCCGCCGCGATTTTCAGTTTTTCGGAAAACTCGCGAATATCGGCCTGCTCCTGGAATACGTCATTCCCGAACAGGGAATTCCGCTTGAGCCCGACCTTGTCTTCGATAATCAGCGCGGAAACGCCGGCCGCTTCAATCAATGGGACATTGAGCGCGAGATGCTCGGATTGACCGCCCGTATCGCCATCCATTACCAGCGGCAAATTCGTGTTCTCGAATATTTCGCCGATATTGGCCAGGCGGCTTCTCAAGTCGAGCAATTCGATATCCGGTTTGCCGCGCACCGTGGAGTCGGTGAGCGAACTCGACCAGAAGCCGTCGTATGTCAGCGCCTGCCCGCCGCTGTTCAGGCAAAGCGACTCGATGATCATTGCGCTGATCGGACTGAAAGACTCCATCAATCGGATGCATTGCTTGCGATCGATGGCCTCGCGTAATGCGGACAATCGTGCGGCGTTGGCCAGACGCTTGGTGGGTCGACTCATGATCTCTGATTATTGGCAAGCGAACCGGATTCCCTCGGTCAGCGGAATCCCATATTTTGGAAATAATTCACGGCATCGAAATCAAACTGCCACTTCAATTTATTAATCAGACATATCGCTGTCAAGAAAATGACATGTGAAATTTGGCGATATGCATAGATGCCGGCGTGGATTTCAATATCCAGCTGAATATTTCAAAAATTACGCCCGTCTTTCGACTTCGAAAGAATCGTTCGATTCGCTCGTTATTCGAAGCCTGTCGGGATTCGATCGCTCCGGCTGTTGGCCGGAAAAGCGCGTTTCTGCGGCATCGACAGCCATGTCGATGCCGCGGGCCGGGAAGCCGTGTCATCGCGGGCACGAACGCCCGCTCGGCGCCGGCGATCGATCAACCGATCTCAATCGATCTCAACCCATCTCAATCGATCCACTGATGGACCGTCGGCGGCGGCACGTCGCCCGCATCGCCCAGCGTATAGATGCGCTGAATCTCATCCACCGCGCGCGCCGCCGCAGCGGCATCGCGCGCATGCACGAACCCGAGCGGCTCGCCGGCTTCCACGCGCTGCCCAAGCTCCACGAGTGCCGACAGCCCCACGCCGTAGTCGATCGCGTCTTCCGCGCGCGTGCGGCCACCGCCGAGCGCGACCACCACCAGCCCGAGCGCGCGGCAATCGACCCGCTGCACGACGCCGCTCGTGCGCGCCGGCACCGGCACGGTGACGGCCGCCCGCGCCAGATGACGCGCCGGCGCATCGAGCAGGTCCGCCGGGCCGCCGAGCACCGCGACCATCTTCGCGAAGCGTTCCGCCGCCGCGCCCGAATCCAGCGCGTGCTGCAGCATCGCATGCGCCTGCGCGGCCTCCCCGGCCAGGCCGCCGGTGACGAGCAGCTGCGCGGCAAGCGCCATCGTGACCTCATGCAGGCGCGCGGGCCGCGACTTGCCGGTCAGGTAATCGATCGCGCATGCCACTTCGATCGCATTGCCCGCGCACGGCGCGAGCGACTGATTCATGTCGGTGAGGATCGCGGTCGTCTTCATGCCCGCGCCGTTGCCCACGTCGACGATGCTGCGCGCGAGCTCGACCGACTTCTCGAAGGTCGGCATGAACGCGCCGGAGCCGACCTTGACGTCCATCACGAGCCCGTCGAGCCCGGCCGCGAGCTTCTTCGACAGGATCGACGCGGTGATCATCGCGACCGACTCGACGGTCGCCGTGATGTCGCGGATCGCATAGATCCGCTTGTCGGCCGGCGCAAGCTGCGCGGTCTGGCCGATGATCGCGACGCCGACGTCGCGCACCGCGCGGCGGAACGCGTGCGTGTCGGGCGTGACGTCATAGCCGGGAATCGCGCTCAGCTTGTCGAGCGTGCCGCCGGTATGGCCGAGCCCGCGCCCCGAAATCATCGGCACGAAGCCGCCGCACGCGGCGATCATCGGCCCCAGCATCAGCGACACGACGTCGCCCACGCCGCCGGTCGAGTGCTTGTCGATCACGGGCCCGCCGAGATCGAGCGCGCGCCAGTCGAGCACCTCGCCCGAGTCGCGCTGCGCGAGCGTCAGCGCGACGCGCTCGTCGACGCTCAGGTCGTTGAAGTACACGGCCATCGCGAACGCCGCGACCTGGCCTTCGGTCACGCTCCCGTCCGTCACGCCGCCGACGAACGCCGCGATCTCCTCGCGGCTGAGCGGCAGACGGTCGCGCTTCTTGCGAATGAATTCCTGCGGCAGAAACATGGTGAGGGTCCTCGGTAAGATCTCAATGCAGCGAGAAGAACAAGCCGGCGATCGCGGCGCTCATCAGGTTCGACAGCGTTGCGGCCGTCAGCGCGCGCAGCCCGTGCCGCGTCACTTCCGAGCGCCGCTCCGGCGCGACCGCGCTGAAGCCGCCCGCGAGGATCGCGATCGACGAGAAATTCGCGAAGCCGCACAGCGCGAACGACACGATCGCGACCGTCTTCGGGTCGAGCACCTGCAGCCCCGCCGCCGCGACATGCCAGCTGTCCTTCAGGTACGGCGACAAGTCGCCGTACGCGACGAACTCGTTGAAGATCAGCTTCTCGCCGATGAAGTTCCCGGCCAGCACCGCATCGTGCCACGGCACGCCGATCATCCACGCGAGCGGCGCGAACGCGCGGCCGAGCAGGCCCAGCAGCGTGACCTGCGGAAAGCCGACGAGCGCGGCCACGCCGCTCACGAGCAGGTTCATCAGCGCGATGAGCCCGACGAACGCGATCAGCATCGCGCCGACGTTGATCGCGATCCGCAGGCCCACCGACGCGCCGGACGCCGCCGCCTCGATCACGTTGGCCGCGCGCTTGTCGTCGAAGTCGAGCCCGTCGACGACGACGCGGCTCGGCTCCACGGTCGGGAACAGCAGCTTGCCGAACAGCAGCCCGCCCGGCACGGCCATGAACGACGCGGCGAGCAGATATTCCATCTTCACGCCGAGGCCCGCGTAGCCGACCAGCACGGAGCCCGCGATCGACGCCATGCCGCTCGCCATCACCGTGAAGATCTCCGCGCTCGTCATATGCTTCACGAACGGCTTCACGAGCGCCGGCATCTCGCTCTGCCCGAGGAAGATCGTCGCGACCGCCGAGCACGCTTCGATGCGGCTCACGCCGAGCAGCTTCGCCAGCGCCGCGCCGAGGATCGCGACGAGCCATTTCATCACGCCGAGGTAGTACAGCACCGCGATCAGCGCGGTGACGAAGATGATCATCGGCAGCACGCGCAGGCCGAACACGAAGCCGCCGTCGCCGAACAGCTGGAACATCCGGCTGTCGACCAGCCCGCCGAACACGAACGCGATGCCGTGATTGCCCATGTCGAGCACGCGATTGACTCCGCTCGCGGCCGCCGCGAGCGCCGCTCGGCCGGGCGGCACGAACAGCACGAGCGCGCCGATCGCGAGCTGCGTGCACAGCGCGGCGACCATCGTGCGGCCGCGCACCGCGCGCCGGTTGTTCGACAGCAGATACGCGACCAGCAGCAGGAACAGCATGCCCAACAGACTGCGCAGAATATCCACGTGAAGCCCCTTTCGATGTTGGAAAGCGCTCGCGCCGAGCGGCCCGTCATGCGCGCGGCGCAAGCAGCGCAAGCCGATGCGGCGCGGCTTGCTGCCGTCACTCGGCCGGCACGCCGTGCTGCCAGTGCGCCCAGTCCTTCACGATCGCGTTCACGAGCGGCGAACCGGCGAGATAGAGATTGTCGAGCGCCGGCACGAAACCGCCCTGGCTCTGGTAGTCGAGCAGGTTGGCGACGTCCGAGCCGCCCTGCGGCGGACGGTCGAAGTCCGAACCCGAGCGCAGCACGGCCACGCGCTGCGTATCGGCGAGCCCCGCGGCCGCCGCGCGTTTCACGACTTCGAACGTCGCGTTGTCTTCCTGCTGCGTCGTGCAGTACACGCCCTTGCCGTCGGTCACGAGGCGCGTCCAGTCACGCGCGCGCTGGCCGAGCGCGGTGCCCGAGAACCACGTATCGCCCGCCAGCGTGTCGCACTGGATGACCTTCGGGCGCTGGTTGGCGGGCGCGTCAGGATACTTCGCGCGATACGCGGCCGCCTCCGCGCTGTCGTGCAGCGTCACGTCGCGCGACAGCGCCAGCGCCTTCTGCAGCAGCGCCTCGTTCAGCTGGAACACCTCGGTGCGGTAGTCGAGCGGCGGCTTCTCGTTCTCGCTCTTGGTGTTGATGCCCAGGTAGCCCGACTTCCATCCGGCCGGAATCTCGCGCGCGTCCAGCTCCCACTGGATGCCGAAATCGACCAGGTAGCGCGCCCATGCGGCCGAGCCGAGCGTGCCCTGCGCCGGATCGATGCCCGCGATGCCCGTGATCAGGAAGTAGGTCTTGCGCAGGTCGAACTGCCGCGAATAGACGAGCGCGGCCATCGATGCCGCCGCGTTCGCGTGGCCCATTCCGGTCGTCAGCACGCAGACGTCGTCGCGCGTGCAGCTCACCGCCGGATAGTCGGGCGACAGGCCCGGCACCGCGATGCGCTGCAGCGGCCCGAGGCGATCGAGCCACGCCTTGCCTTCCGGCCCGAACATCGTGATGACGAGCACCTTGACGGCACGCGGCCGACGCGCGCCATCGCCGGCCGCCTGCGCGGCGGCCGCGAACGCGCCCGCGAGCACCAGCAGCATCAATCGTTTCAGCCATTGTTTCTTGAACATGGTTCCCTCGTATGGATGGTTCTCGTGATGATGCGTGAATCGTGCTGCCTGCGGCGCCGGCCTCAGAACTGATAGCCGACGCTCGCGTAATAGCCCCAGCCGGTCGAGCGGTTGCGGAACGGCCCGTCGCCGAAATTCAGTTCGGTCCCGTTCCACTGGCCGCCGTTGTGAAAATACCGGGCCGCCGTCCAGAAGCGCCAGTGCTTGAACGAATAGATCAGCACGTTCGTCGCGACGAACGCCGTGTCGGTGCGCGCGTCGCCGCCCGATTCCTCGCGCAGCTTCGAGCCGAAGTCGTAGTTGAAAAAGCCGACGTAGGTGAGGTTGCCGCCATGGAACGTGCCGATCGGGTAGATGTACTTCATCTGCGCGCGATAGCCGTCCCACGAGTTCTGGTTCGCGGCGCCGTAGTTCTCCCACTGCCGGCGCACGTACAGGTTCGCGGACAGCAGCAGCTTCGTATGCGTGTCGATGTCGGTGCCGAAGCCCGCGTACAGCGTGTTCTGGCGTCCCGCCGTGTTGCGCCCGTGGTCGTAGATCCAGTCGAACGCCACGTACCATTCCTTGAACGGGCCGAAGCCGAGCGGCCGGCCGACGAGCTCGTCGATCGACACGCGCGGCTCCTGCTCGCTGAACAGCGGCGAGCCCTTGTTCGTGATGCCCGTGTCGTAGCCGTTGCCGGCGCCGAACACGCGCGGCACGTCCACGTAGCCGTACAGGTCGAACGGGCCTTTCCGGCCGAAATACTCGTATTCGAGGTAGACGTCGTTGGTCGCATGCGGCCCGAAGCGGATGTCCTTCGAGCCGATCACGCCGATGCTCTGGTGAAACCACGTCGACAGATACGGCGACGGCGCGGGCGCCGGCGGCGGATTCGGCACGACCGCGCCGCTTTCCGCGAGCAGCGGGCCAGCCGGCGGCGCGTCGGCCTGCGCCGCCGGTGCGGCGAGCATGCCGGCCGCCGCCGCAAGCAGCGCGGCGCCGGCACGTACCCTCGTCGATTTCGATCGTCTTCTGCACCCAGGTTCGTTATTCAGTTCTTCTATGCACATTCGCCTGATTCCATACGTCCGTCTTCTTGTTGTTCGAAGCGCGACGCGCATGCGCCGGCCATGGAGCGCCGTACGCGCCGACTGCCCCACATTCGAGCGCGCCGCCTGCTTCAGGTGCGTGCGCGCGTCGATGTTGACCAGGCAGTCAGCTTTCGGCGAGTCCCGCGGATAAAACGGGAGGAATCAAGCACAACCCATGCCATATGTTGACCGTTCGGACAGGATGCTGAACGAAGATGCCTGCCCGCCGCCGTGCGCATCGCCGCGGCCGTGGCCCATTCCGGCCCGGCGATGGCGCACGGCGGCGCACGGTTCGTCTACCCGTTGCGCTCGACCGGATGCGGCTCCTTGCGCCGGTTCGCGATCCGCGTCGCCTCGTAATACGCGGCTTGCGGCGGCCGCTTCAGGTATTTCCCCGCGCCGCGCACCGCGCGCAATTCCCCGTTCGCCCACGCGAGCGCGCCGCGCGTGAGCGTATGCGTCGCGACGCCCTGCACCGTCATGCCCTCGAACACGTTGAAATCGACCTTCTGGTGATGCGTATCGACCGAGATCGTCTTCGTCGCGGCGGGATCCCACACCACCAGATCGGCGTCCGCGCCCACCTGCACGGCCCCCTTGCGCGGATACAGGTTGAAGATCTGCGCGGCATTCGTCGACGTGATCCGCACGAACTCGTTCGGCGTGATGCGGCCGTGATTGACGCCGTGATGCCACAGCACCGACATTCGATCCTCGACGCCGCCGCAGCCGTTCGGGATCTTCGTGAAGTCGTCGCGGCCCATCGCCTTCTGCGATGCGCAGAACACGCAGTGATCGGTCGCCGTCGTATGCAGCTGCCCGGCCTGCAGCCCGCGCCACAGCGCCTCGCGATGCTCGGCCGAGCGGAACGGCGGGCTCATCACGTGCGCCGCCGCGCGCGTCCAGTCCGGATCGCGATAGACGGCTTCGTCGATCACGAGATGCCCCGGCAGCACTTCGCCGAACACGCGCAGGCCTTCGATGCGCGCCCGCGCGATCGCGTCCACCGCATCCTTCGACGACACGTGCACGATATAGACCGGCACGCCGAGCACCTGCGCGATGCGGATCGCGCGGTTCGCGGCTTCGCCCTCGACCTCGGGCGGGCGCGACAGCGGATGCGCCTCCGGCCCGGTCATGCCGCGCGCGAGCAGCGCCTTCTGCAGGCGGAACACGAGCTCGCCGTTCTCCGCATGCACGGTCGGCAGCGCGCCGAGTTCGAGCGAACGTGAAAAGCTGTTCACGAGCACTTCGTCGTCGGCCATGATCGCGTTCTTGTACGCCATGAAATGCTTGAAGCTCGACACGCCGTGATCGTGGACGAGCGTGCCCATGTCGCGATGCACGGTTTCGTCCCACCACGTCACCGCGACGTGAAAGCCGTAATCGGCCGCCGCTTTCCCGGCCCAGCCGCGCCATTCGTGGAACGCGTCCATCAGCGGCTGCTTCGGGCTCGGGATCACGAAATCGATGATGCTCGTCGTGCCGCCCGCGAGCCCCGCCGCGGTGCCCGTATAGAAATCGTCGCTCGCCGTCGTGCCCATGAACGGCAGCTCCATGTGCGTATGCGGGTCGATGCCGCCCGGCATCACGTACTGGTCGTGCGCATCGACGATCGACGCGCCGGCCGGCGCGTCGATCCGCTCCGCGATCTGCAGGATCGTGCCGCCGTCCTGCGGATCGGCACACAGGATGTCCGCGCGATAGCTGCGGTCCGCATCGACGACGGTGCCGCCGCGAATCAGGATTGCCATGGTGCTGCCTCCTCGTTGACTGCCAGTGTCCGTGCCGCGCGGGCGCCGCTCAGGCGCTCGCCACCTGCGCGCCTTGCGCGGCCCGCCATTTCATCCATGCGCCGTACACGAGCGACGCCAGCACGAGGCCGACGAACCACGCGTACGTATAAAGCGTGTTGAGGAACGCCGGCACGTTCGGGAACGACGCCGGAAACGCCGTATGCAGGAAGCCCGGCAGGTTCGGCAGCACGCCGGCGGCCAGCGCCGCGAGCGCGGCCGGGTTCCAGCCGCGCGTGTAGCTGAAGCGGCCGTTCTCGTCGAACAGCGCGCGCGTGTCGAGCCGCGTGCCGCGAATCAGGAAGTAGTCGACCATCAGGATCCCGGCCACCGGCCCGAGCAGCGCCGAGTATCCGACGAGCCACGTGAAGATGTAGCCGTCGGTGGTCGCGAGGATCTTCCACGGCATCATCACGATCGCGATCGTCGCGGTGATCAGGCCGCCCGTGCGATACGAGATCCGTTTCGGCCACAGGCTCGAGAAATCGTATGCGGGGCCGACGAGATTCGCCGCGAGGTTGCAGCACATCGTGTCGAGCGTGAGGATCACGAGCGCGATGCCGACGCCGATGCCGGTCATCCGGCTCGTCAGGTCGATCGGATCCCAGATCGCCTTGCCGTAGATCACGACGGTCGCCGACGTCACGACCACCGACACCACCGACAGCAGCGCCATCGGCACCGGCAGCCCGATCGACTGCCCGATCACCTGGTCGCGCTGCGAATGCGCGAAGCGCGTGAAATCCGGGATGTTGAGCGCGAGCGTCGCCCAGAAGCCGACCATCGCGGTCAGCCCCGGCCAGAACGTCGCCCAGAACAGCCCCGCCTTCTTGCCGCCCGCCGCGAACTGCGACGGCGCCGACAGCATCGAGCCGAACCCGCCCGCCTTCGACGTCGCCCACCAGACGAGCGCGACGCACATCACGACCTTGATCGGCGCCGACCAGCTCTCGAGCCAGCGGATCGAATCGGTGCCGTGCAGGATGAAATAGAGCTGCAGCGCCCAGAACACCAGAAAACACGCGAGCTGCGCCAGCGAGATGCCGATGACCGGCAGCGCCGCGCCATGCAGCGCGTTGCCCGTCAGGATGTTGAGCAGCGTGTAGATCGCGCTGCCGCCGAGCCAGGTCTGGATGCCGTACCAGCCGCACGCGACGATCGCGCGCAGCAGCGCCGGCAGCTTCGCGCCCTGCGTGCCGAACGACGAGCGCACGAGCACCGCATACGGGATGCCGTGCTTCGCGCCCGCGTGGCCGATCAGCAGCATCGGCACGAGCACGATCAGGTTGCCGAGCAGCACCGTCAGCACCGCCTGCCACGGCGACATGCCTTCCTCGGTCAGGCCGGCCGCGAGCATGTACGACGCGATGTTCATCACCATCCCGACCCACAGCGCCGCGAAGTGATACCACTTCCACGTGCGCTGCGCGGCCGTCGTCGGTGCGAGGTCGTCGTTGTAGAGGTTGCCGCCGTGCGCGGCGGCGCCGTCGGGATCGGCGGGGTTCGCTGTCAGCTTCATTGAGACACTCCACGGAATCGTCCGCGCCGGCGCGATGTCGTGTGCGACACGGGGTCGACACCGGCTCGAATGGATCTGAAACGGCAGCGCGAGGCCAACGCCTCGCGCGCCGCACGCCGGTCAAGCGGCCTTCGCGTGCTTCTCCGGTTCCGCGGTGCCCGCACCTGCGTCGACGCGCGACGGGTTGTTCGGATGCGTGGTCCAGTTCGCATAGTTTCCCGAGTCGACGCGCGCCATCGTGATGCATTGCTCGACCGGGCACACATGCATGCATAAATTGCACCCGACGCATTCCGCGTCGATCACCTCGAAGTGGCGCACGCCGCCCTTCTCGCGCGTGATCGCCTGATGCGACGTGTCCTCGCACGCGATATGGCACAGCCCGCACTGGATGCAGCGATCCTGGTCGATGCGCGCCTTGATGTCGTAGTTCAGGTTCAGGTATTTCCAGTCGGTGACGTTCGGCACCGCGCGGCCGCGCACGTCGTCGAGCGTCGCGTAGCCCTTGTCGTCCATCCAGTTCGACAGCCCGTCCACGAAATCCGACACGATCCGGAAACCGTAGTGCATCGCCGCCGTGCACACCTGCACGCTGCCGGCGCCGAGCACGATGAACTCGGCCGCGTCCCGCCACGACGAGATGCCGCCGATGCCGGAGATCGGCAGGTTCGGCGTCTCGGGGTCGCGCGCGATCTCCGCGACCATGTTCAGCGCGATCGGCTTCACGGCCGGGCCGCAATAGCCGCCGTGGGTGCCCTTGCCGTCGACCGTCGGCATCGGCGCCATCTGGTCGAGGTCGACCGCGACGATCGAGTTGATCGTGTTGATCAGCGACACGCCGTCCGCCCCGCCCTTGTATGCGGCGCGCGAGCCCATCCGGATGTCGCTGATGTTCGGCGTCAGCTTCACGAGGCACGGCAGCTTCGTGCCCTCCTTGACCCAGCGCGTGACCATCTCGACATACTCGGGCACCTGCCCGACCGCCGCGCCCATCCCGCGCTCGCTCATCCCGTGCGGGCAGCCGAAGTTGAGTTCGACCGCATCGGCGCCGGTGTCCTCGACGAGCGGCAGGATCCATTTCCAGTCGCGTTCGTTGCACGGCACCATCAGCGACACGATCAGTGCGCGGTCCGGCCAGTCGCGCTTCACCTGTGCGATCTCGCGCAGGTTCACGTCGAGCGGGCGATCGGTGATCAGCTCGATGTTGTTCAGCCCCGCGATGCGCTGGCCGTTCCACTGCACCGCGCCATAGCGCGAGCTGACGTTGACGACGTGCGGATCGAGCCCGAGCGTCTTCCACACGACGCCGCCCCAGCCCGCTTCGAATGCGCGGTTCACGTTGTAGGCTTTGTCGGTCGGCGGCGCGGACGCGAGCCAGAAGGGATTCGGCGAAGTGATGCCCGCGATGGTGCAGCGAAGGTCGGCCATGATCGGCTCCGTGAGTGTGGGGTCGTTGTCGTGATCGGTGGTGCGTGCGGCGGGCGTGAGCCCGTCGCTCATGCCGCCCGCGCGTCGCGCTGCGCAAGCGCCGCGTCGATCGACGCGGCCGCGACCTTGCCGTCCTGCACCGCCTGGACCGTCAGGTCGACGCCGCCCGTGGCCGCGCAGTCGCCGCCCGCCCAGACGTCCGGCAGCGTGGTCTGCCCGTTCGCGTCGACCGCGATCCGGCCGCCGTCGAGCGTCAGCAGCTCGCGCGCGACGCCGGCCGGCACGAGCACCTGGCCGATCGCCTTCAGCACCATGTCCGCGTCGAGCGTGAAGCGGTCGCCCGCGGCCCCTTCGAATTCCACGCCACTCACCTGCCCGTCGCGGCCGAGCAGGCGCACCGGCTTCGCGTGCGTGACGAGCGTGACGCCGTTCTTCTGCGCGAACTCGCGTTCGGCCCAGGTCGCGCTCATCGCATCCACACCGCGCCGATAAACCATCGTGACGCTCGCCGCGCCGAGCTTGCGGCTCTGCACGGCCGCATCGACCGCCGTGTTGCCGCCGCCGATCACCACCACGCGGCGCCCGACCGGCACGTGCTCGAGCGCATCGGCCTGCCGCACCTGCTCGATGAAATCGACCGCGTTCATCACGCCGACGAGCGCTTCGCCATCGAGCGCGAGCGCGCGCACGCCGGCAAGGCCGATCGCGAGAAACACCGCGTCGTGCTGCTCGCGCAGCGCGTCGAGCGTCACGTCGCGCCCGAGCGCGACGCCCGTCCGCAGCGCGATGCCGCCGGCCGACAGCAGCCAGTCGACCTCGCGCTGCGCAAAGTCGTCGACGGTCTTGTAGGCCGCGATCCCGTATTCGTTGAGCCCACCCGCCTTCGCATGCGCGTCGAACAGCGTGACGCGGTGCCCGGCCAGCGCAAGCCGGTGCGCACATGCGAGCCCGGCCGGCCCGGCGCCGACCACCGCGACGTGGCGCCCCGTGTCGGGCGCGCGCCGGAACGACACCGCGCCCGACGCCATCGCCCAGTCGGTTGCATGCCGCTGCAGCGCGCCGATCGCGACCGGCTGCGCGTCCTGGTGATTGCGCACGCACGCCCCTTCGCACAGGATCTCGGTCGGGCACACGCGCGCGCACATGCCGCCGAGCGGGTTCGCCGACAGGATGTCCGTCGCCGCGCCCTTCAGGTTGCCGTTGCCGATCTTGCGGATGAAGCCGGGAATGTCGATCCGCGTCGGGCAGGCCTGCACGCACGGCGCGTCGTAGCAGTAATGGCACCGGCTCGCCGCGGCGGCCGCGGCGGTCGGATCGAGCAGCGGCGCGATATCGGCGAACTCGCACGCGAGTTGCTCGGACGACAGGCGGTGCGCGGCGATATCGCCGGTTTGCTGGGTGGCCATACTCGTTCCTTCGTCAAGGTGAGGACAAAGCCGTGCCTGCCGGCCGCGCTCGCGCGAAGCCGGGACGGCATATTGATAGCAATGCGTACGATCAGTCGATAAGGGGATGCCGGCTACGGCAGCGTCGTCATGACGCGGGTTCGCATGCGCGCGACAGCATCGCGTGCAGCAGCACGTTCGCGCCGGCCTCGATCCATTCGGGCGTCGCGTCCTCGATCTCGTTGTGGCTGATGCCGTCGACACAGGGCACGAACACCATCGACGTCGGCGCGACCTGCGCGAGATAGCACGCGTCGTGGCCCGCGCCCGACACCATGTCGCGATGCGAATAGCCGAAGCGCTCGGCCGCGGCACGCACGGCCGCCACGCAGTCGGCGTCGAACGCGACGGGCTTGTAGTAGAAGATCTGCTCGAGCTGCGTGTCGAGGCCGATGCCGGCCGCGATGCGCGCGACGCCGTCGCGCAGCGCGGCGTCCATTTGCGCGAGCACGGCGTCGTCCGGATGCCGGAAGTCGACCGTGAAGAACACGCGGCCCGGAATCACGTTCCGCGAGTTCGGATACACCTGCATCATGCCGACCGTCGCGCACCCGAACGGCGCGTGGTCGAGCCCGATCCGGTTGACGAGGTCGACCACGCGCGATGCGCCCAGCAGCGCGTCGCGGCGGCGGGGCATCGGCGTCGGGCCGGCATGCGCCTCCTGCCCCGTGAGCGTGATTTCATACCAGCGCTGCCCCTGCGCATCGGTGACGACGCCGATCGTCTTCTGCTCCGCTTCGAGAATCGGCCCCTGCTCGATATGCAGCTCGAACGCCGCATGCAGCGGCCGGCCGCCGCACGGCACGTCGCCGGCGTAGCCGATGCGCGCGAGTTCGTCGCCGATCGTCTTGCCGTCGACATCCTTGCGCGACAAGCCGTATTCGAGCGGGAAGACGCCGGCGAACACGCCCGAGGCGACCATCGCGGGCGCGAAGCGCGAGCCCTCCTCGTTGGTCCAGATCACCACCTCGACCGGATGCTCGGTTTCGATCCCGCGATCGTTGAGGCTGCGAATCACTTCGAGTCCGCCCAGCACGCCGTAGATGCCGTCGAAACGGCCGCCCGTCGGCTGCGAATCCGCATGCGACCCGGTGACGACCGGCGGCGCATCCGCCACGCGTCCTGCGCGACGCATGAACACGTTCCCCATCCGGTCGACCGTCACCGTGCAGCCGGCTTCTTTCGCCCAACTGACGATCAGGTCGCGGCCGGCCTTGTCGAGATCGGTGAGGGCGAGGCGGCAGACGCCGCCCTTCGGCGTCGCGCCGATCTTCGCCATCTGCATCAGGCTGTCCCACAAGCGCGTGCCGTCGACCTTGATCGACGGGTCGAGTGTTGCCCGCTTCACTGCTTCGGATACCGCGTTCATGCGCGTTGCTCCTCTGGGTCGGTCATGCTGTCGGTTCGGTCGCTGCCGGTGCACGCGCGGTGTTTGATGGGGCATGTCCGCACGCACCCGGTGCACGATTCCGGCTCACCGGCGACATCTGGCCGGGCGTGTCGCCAAGGCCATCTGCCGCTCATCCAATCCTGTCCGATTGGACAGGTTTTAGGCTAATCTTTCTGCCAAATCAACGTCTTTCTTGCGTGAACAGATATAGCGAGAAGCGTGCCACTGCATCGCAACATATGCGGTGCGCACACGCATCCGCACGTGTGCCGTCGCAATGCCGGGCGGCTAGAATGAAGCGCAACGCGGCATGCGCGCCGCGCGAGGCCTACGATGAAACGTGACGAAGCGGTAGCGGAAATGACGAAACGCGACGAAATGCCCACGCCTTTGCGGCGACGCAAGGCGCACATTCGCGAGTCGAATGAAGCGCATCTGCTCGCGTGCGCCGAAGCCGTGTTCGCGGAACGCGGGCTCGACGGCGCGAGCACCGCGATGATCGCGGAGCGCGCCGGCCTGCCGAAAGCCAACCTGCATTACTACTTCCCGACAAAGCTGGCGCTGTACCGCCGCGTGCTCGAGGATCTGTTCGAGGACTGGCATCGGGCCGCCAACACGTTCGAGGACAGCGACGACCCGGTCGAGGCGATCGGCGGCTACGTGCGCGCGAAGATGGCGCTGTCGCGCCGGCGGCCACTCGGCTCGAAGGTATGGGCGAACGAGATCATCCAGGGCGCGGAGCACATGCAGGACATCCTCGCGCTGCGCGTCAAACCGTGGTTCGACACGCGCGTGAAGGTGATCGATGACTGGATCGCGCGCGGGCTGCTCGCGCCGATCGACGCGCAGGCGTTGATGTACCTGATCTGGGCGACGACGCAGCATTACGCGGACTTCGATGCGCAAATCCGCGCATTGAGCGGCAAGCGCGCGCTGACGCAGAAGGCGTTTGCGGAGAAATCCGAACAGGTGGTTCAGCTGGTGATCCGGGCGTGCGGCGCCGTTTCGCCGAACGCGAAGCGTTAGCACGGGCATTTGTCTGACGTGTGCGTGGGATGACGGGGCCGTACGTCAGCTGGTAATCCGGGCGTGCGGCGCCGTTTCGCCGAACGCGAAGCGTTAGCACGGGCATTTGTCTACGTGTGCGTGGGATGATGGGGCCGTACGTCAGCTGGTGATCCGGGCGTGCGGTGCCGTCTCGCCGAGCGCGAAGCGTTAGCACGGGTATTTGTCTACGTGTGCGTGGGATGACGGGGCCGTACGTCAGCTGGTAATCCGGGCGTGCGGTGCCGTCTCGCCGAGCGCGAAGCGTTAGCACGGGCATTTGTCTGACGTGTGCGTGGGATGACGGGGCCGTACGTCAGCTGGTGATCCGGGCGTGCGGTGCCGTCTCGCCGAGTGCGAAGCGTTAGCACGGGCATTTTTCTGACGTGTGCGTGGGATGACGGGGCCGTACGTCAGCTGGTGATCCGGGCGTGCGGTGCCGTCTCGCCGAGTGCGACGCGTTAGCACGGGTATTTGTCTGACGTGGGTGTGGGATGACGGGGCCGTACTGCGTGCAGACGCTTCATGATCCGGTGATTCGTGCTGTCGCACGATCGTTGCGCCCACAACGATGCAATAGGTCGTGCGACGGATGAGTCATCAGATGAATGCACGTTCGGAATCGCGCTACGGTTGAACTGCGCCTGTCCCACGCCGTCCGCGCCCGGACCGTATGGTAAGCTCGCGCGGCAAGCCGACCTGCGGTCGCCGCGCCGCTTGATACCGCTTCGCGGGTCACGGCGCGCCGGCCGGAGTACGCGTTCCGCTGTGCCGCATGGGCCGGCAACCGAATCGTGTTTCCATTCTCATGCAAGCATCCGATCCTTTCTCCGGCTACGTGAGCGACGTCACGTTCCCGGACCGCTTCCATCGCGAGTTGTCCCCCGCGTGGCTGAACTACGCCAGCGTGCTGGGCGGCGGCCGGCCGAAGGCGCTGGACCGGCCGTTCCGCTACCTCGACCTCGGCTGCGGCTTCGCGCATTCGACCGTCATCAATGCGGCGGCATTTCCGCACGCCGAATTCCACGCGTGCGACTTCAATCCGGCCCACATCGACGCGGCCGCGCGGCGCGCGGCCCGGCTCGGGATCGACAATGTCGTGTTCCACGAGGCGAGCTTCGACGCGCTGCTCGGCCAGGATCTGCCGTCGTTCGATTTCATTGTGATGCACGGCGTCTACAGCTGGGTCGATGCTGATGTCCGGCACGTTGTCCGGCAATTGATCGCGCGACACCTGGCCGATGAAGGGCGGGTCTACGTCAGCTACAACTGTCACCCGGGCTGGGCGGCCGAAATGCCGTTGCGCAAGTTGATGCTCGAACTGGCACAGGCGGCTGACGGCGGCATCGATGCGCGCACGGGCAGCGCGATCGCCAGCATGCAAAGTCTCGGCAACCCGAGTGTCCGGTATTTCCGCGACAATCCGGCCGCCGCCGACGCGCTGGCCGCGCTCGCGAAGGATCCGCACGAATACCTCGCGCACGAGTTCCTGAACCGGGCGTGGGAGGTCCACTACTCGGTCGACGTCGTCGACGAGATGGCCGCGGCGAACCTCGCTTACGCGGGCAGCGCAACGCTCGCGGACAATCATCCGATGCTGCTGATGGACCGCCAGGCCGCTAACGCAATCGCGGCACTGCCGAACGCGCGGCTACGACATCTGGCCGAGGACTTCGCCGTCAACCGCCGCTTTCGCCGCGATGTGTTCGTGCGCGGCACGCTCGCAAGCCAAGCGCCGGCCCAGGCCATCCGCTATCTCGACGAGATCGCGATCGGCTGCACGACCGAGGTGGAACGGATCGAGACACGCGTGGCGATACCGCGCGGCGCGTTGAGTTTTCAGCCCGACTTCATCGCCGATCTGCGTGCGCTGATGCGGCAAGGCTCAATGCGAATCGGTGAGATCGTTGCTCGTCTCGGCGGCGAGCGCCACAACCCGCCGGAGATCCTGCAGAACCTGCTGTTCCTTGTCGCGAGCGGTACGTTGACGCCGTTCGCCCAGGCAGGCGGCTACACGGAAACGGGGGAGCGACGTGCGGCAAGCCCATCGGCGGCACTGGCATTGACGCTGGCGAGCAGCGCCGACGACGCGACGCCCACGTTCGTGCCCTGCGAAGCGCTTGGCAGCGGCATCGCGGTGAAGTCAGACGAGGCAACGCAGGCGCTGCGCTGGATCGCCGGCGAGGCGATGCCACGCCCGGACCGGCTTGCGCGTCTCGGCGTGCTGCGCGGAGCGTGACACGTGCGGTGATTCTGGATTGAAGAAGAAGTAGAACGCGCCGGTAGTTGCCGGTCGCGGGGCCTGGCGCGGAGTCACCGTGACTACACGACACCAAGGCTCGTGTGCCGGGGAGTGATGCTGCGCTGATTGACGTGGCATGCATGCTTTGCATTCCGCGCGAACTGCGCGCATTTCCACGCCGCAAATGCAAAAACCCCCGCCGGTTGGGCGGGGGTTTCTGGCTTAGGGAGCCTGACGATTACCTACTTTCACACGGGAATCCGCACTATCATCGGCGTAGAGTCGTTTCACGGTCCTGTTCGGGATGGGAAGGGGTGGGACCGACTCGCTATGGTCATCAGGCAAAGAG
>NZ_CADESW010000031.1 GCF_902830275.1 Burkholderia stagnalis
CTCTTTGCCTGATGACCATAGCGAGTCGGTCCCACCCCTTCCCATCCCGAACAGGACCGTGAAACGACTCTACGCCGATGATAGTGCGGATTCCCGTGTGAAAGTAGGTAATCGTCAGGCTCCCTAAGCCAGAAACCCCCGCCCAACCGGCGGGGGTTTTTGCATTTGTGGCGCGGAAATGCGCGTGGCTCGCGCGGTGCCAGGTACCGCGATCGGGCCGCAAACGGCGCGTGCTACTTCCTCTCCAATCCAACCAGTAGCAGCATCAGCCCCGCACACGAGCCTTTGTGCCGTGTAGTCCCTGTGGCTTTCCCCCCATTCGCCGCGCGCATCAGTGCCTCGTTGCGCCCGCCGCGCAATTTCGCCCTACTTTTCGCGCATAAAGTCCATCCCGGCGTCGAAGGCCGAGCAAGCAGACAGAACGACCTTCAAGGTAATATCCAGAATTCGTGCCGATCGCCCGCGGCATTCAGCATCATGCATATGCGGCGTGCGGCGTCTTCCGCGTTCCATCCATTGCCTCGCTCATGACTGCCACGTCCACCCAAGGTGATCGGACGACCGATCTCTTGCCCTATCTCGTCGCCGCAACCTTCTTCATGGAGTACCTCGACACGACGGTGATCGCGACCGCATTACCGCAAATGGCGCACACCTTCGGCGTGGGACCCAACGCGCTGAGCCTCGGGATGACCGCCTACATGCTCGCGCTCGCGGTGTTCATTCCGATCAGCGGCTGGATTGCGGATCGATACGGCTCGCGCACGGTGTTCGGCAGCGCAATCGTCATCTTCACCGGAGCGTCGGTGTTGTGCGGCCTGTCCAACGGTGTCGCGACATTCACGGCCGCGCGCCTGCTGCAAGGTATCGGCGGGGCGATGATGGTGCCCGTCGGACGGATGATCGTCGTGCGCAGCACCGAAAAAGCCCGCCTGATGCGTGCGATCGCGACGATAACTTGGCCGGGCATTGTCGCGCCCGTCGTCGGGCCGCCGATCGGCGGCTTCATCACGACGTATGCGTCGTGGCGCTGGATCTTCCTGCTGAACGTGCCGTTCGGCATCGCGGCGCTCGTCTGCACCTGGCTGATCGTCAGGAATACGCGCGCCGACGAACAGCGGCCGCTCGACTGGATCGGCTTCGTGCTCGCAGGCGCCGCGCTGACCTGCCTGCTGATCGGGACCGAAGCAGCCGGACAGCAGGACGCGCAATTTGCGCACGCGTTGGTGCTCGTCGGGGCGAGCGTGCTGTTCGGCATCGCCGCATGGCTGCACGCGCGGCGATGTGCGCATCCGCTGCTCGATTTCACGACGCTCCGCGTGCCGACCTTTTCCGTGACGGTGATCACGGGCTCGGTCACGCGAATCGCGATCAACGCGGTGCCGTATCTGCTGCCGCTGCTGTTCCAGATTGGTTTCGGCCTGTCGCCGTTCCAGTCCGGCCTGTTGTTGCTGGCGAGCGCGGTCGGCAATCTCGGCATGAAGGCAGGGACATCGTGGATACTTGACCGCTTCGGCTTCCGGCGCGTGGCACTCGTCGACGTGACGATCGTCGGCGTGTTCACGATCGCATGTGGCTGGCTGACCGCATCGACGCCGTTGGCCATCACGCTGTTCGTGGTCTTCGTCTACGGGCTGACGCGGTCGATGCAGTTTACGACGCTCGCGACGCTGGCCTACGCGGACATTCCAGCCCGGCAGACGAGCGCCGCCAGCACGCTGTGGAGTGCCGCGCAGCAGATGACGATCGGCATGGGGATTGCGTTTGGCGCGCTCGCGCTGCGCGTAGCCGCTTCGCTGCGGGGCGATGCAACCGGCGTGCATTACGTGCTCGACGATTTCCGCTGGGCATTCGTCGCGGCCGGCGTGCTTGCGTTGCTGACCTTGCCCGGCTATGTGCGACTCGCTGTCGATGCGGGCGACCGGTTGAGGGCGAGCGCGGCGCGAGGGTGATGCGGATCGCCGGTCTGGGGCACGACGGGTGCGGACAGCACCCGTGTGCGCCTGAGTCACTGCCGGTGACCATGGCATCACACCCGAGCGAGGTGTTCGGCCGGTCAACGTATGTGCCGTCTCCCCACACAGGTCGTTCATGCATCGACGATCAACACGTGATGGCGCTTCGTTGCGTGCAGGTGCGAGCAGCCCGTGTGCGCCGGAGACACTGCCGGTAATCATGGCATCACACCTGAGCGCGGTATGCGGCCGGTCAACGTATGTGCCGTCTCCCCATACAGGTAGTTCATGCATCGACGATCAACGCGTGATGGCGCTTCGTTGCGCGCAGGTGCGAGCAGCCCCGCGTGCGCCGGAGTCACTGCCGGTGACCATGACATCACACCCGAGCGCGGTGTGCGGCCGGTCAACGTATGTGCCGTTTCCCCACACAGGTCGTTCATGCATCGACGATCAACGCGCGACGGCGCTTCTTTATGGCGCATTGCTTCGTCGTGGAGCGCGCCATCACCGACGAAGCCACCCACACCAGTTCACTGCGCGTCATGAAAGATGATGCCGACCGTATGGCGATGTCCGGACCGGATACGGCTCACCCCATGACGCAGATTGACGCGATAGACGCCGCGCGTGCCCTGCACCGGCCGGCCATGTACGGCGAAAATCACGGCGTCGCCCTGCGTCAGCGGCACGACTTCCGCCCGCGACTGCATGCGCGGCCGCTGCTCGGTCAGCACGAATTCGCCGCCGGTGAAGTCGCGCCCGGGCGCAGACAGCAGGATCGCAACCTGTAGCGGAAACACATGCTCGCCGTACAGGTCCTGGTGCAGGCAGTTGTAGTCGTCCGGCCCATATTGCAGGATCAGCGGCGTCGGGCGCAGTTGTCCTGCCGCGTGGCAGCGGGCGAGAAACGCCGCGTGCTCCGCCGGATAGCGGAGATCGACGCCGAGCGCCGCGTTCCAGCGATTGGCGATCGGTGCGAGGTGCGGATAGAGCGTCGAACGCAGCGCGTCGATCGTCGCCGGCAGCGGATAGGCGAAGTATTTGTATTCGCCGCGTCCGAAGCCGTGACGCGCCATCACGACGCGCGAACGGTACAGCGTGTCGCGCGGATAGAGCGACGCCAGGGCATCGCATGCGGACGCGGACAGCAAACGGGGAACGAGCGCACACCCCTGACGGCCCAGCTCGGTTTCGATGGCGGGCCAATCCAGCGTGCCGATGCGCTCGACGATGTCGCAGGCGTCCGATGGCAGATCGGCGACCTTCACGAGCGTGCTCCGGTCGTCGTGTCCGTGATGCCGCGTGACGTCGCCGAGCGTGGCGACGGCCGGAGGAGGCGTGCACTGGATCGCGCATCGGACGATGCGCGAAGCGCGGAATGGTTCGAGCAAGCGGTCATGACGGTATCCACGGCAGGAGTCGGTGAATCCAGTCTAACGGCGTCATCTCGCGGACGCGTCCCGCATCTTGCGTTTCAATTCGGCTGACGCGCATCCATTACCGAACCGGTCACCCTAGTGAACGAAACACCCAATACAGCGCGCCGGCAAGCGCGATCGACGCGGGCAGCGTCAGCGCCCACGCCAGCACGAGGCTGCGCACCGTACTCCACTGCAGCCCCGAGCCGTTCGCGGCCATCGTGCCGGCGACGCCCGACGACAGCACGTGCGTCGTCGACACCGGCAGCCCGTAGACGTCGACCGCGCCGCTCGTCAGCATCGCGACGAGTTAGGCCGACGCGCCTTGGCCGTAGGTCAGATGCTGCTTGCCGATTTTCTCGCCGACGGTCACGACGATGCGCTTCCAGCCGACCATCGTGCCGAGCCCGAGCCCGAGCCCGAGCCCGAGCCCGAGCCCGAGCCCGAGCCCCAGCCCGAGCCCCAGCCCCAGCCCGAGCCCCAGCCCCAGCGCGAGCGCGATCGTGACGGCGACCTTCACCCAGGTCGGGATGGCGTAGATGACGGTGGCGACCGCATGCGCGGTGTCGTGGAAACCGTTGACGAACTCGAAGCCGAGCGCGATCACGAGCGCGACGCCGAGCAGCAGGTAAGGGAAGAGCGAACCTTCGCGCACGGGCGCGATGTCCGCGATCAGGCGGGTGGCGACATAGATGGCGCCGAGCGCGAGCACCAGCAGCAGGATCGCGAGGCCGGCATAGCGGGTGCGTTCGACGGTGGCCAGGCTGTTCGCGGCGGACGAGGCAGGGGGATTCATGGCTGCGTCTCGAAAGGGAAACGCGCTCGCTCCTGGCGCTGCCCGCCAGTCAGTTTGATGACAGGCGGCGCATGCCGCCCGTCGTTGGAACAACAAACACGACCGGGCGGACGGCTGCGCGCCGCCCGCCCGTTGCAGCGATTATGCGGTGCGCGTGCCGCGCGGCAGCGCTTCGCGTGCTTCGCGCGGCGAACCCGCATCGTCGATGCCGACGCGCCGTGCGATCAGCCACACGCACACCGACGACAGGATCGCGGCGCTCGTGTACTGGATCGCGAGCGGCCACCACTGCGGCGTGGTGTTCTGCGCGATGATGGTTGCGACGAGCGGCGTGAGGCCGCCGGCGAGCGCGCCGCACACCTGGTACGCGATCGAGATCGCCGTGTAGCGGATGCGTGCAACGAAGATGCCGCTGACGAAGCCCGCGACCACCGAGTAGTAGCCCGATTCGGCGAGCGTCGCGAGGCCGACGCCGAGCGTGATCGACAGCGGCGTGCCCGCATGGACGAGCGGCAGCATCACGAACGGCACGATCGCGGCCCATGCACCGGTGATCAGCAGCACGCGCGTCGTGCCGAAGCGCTGCGCGAAGAACGCGGCCGCGAGCTGCACGACGAACTGCAGCACCGCGACGATCGTCATGCAGTGCAGCACCATCGAACGGTCGAGCGACAGGAACTGCGTCGCATAACTGATCATGAAGATGTTGCTGAAGTACACGCCGGCGATTCCGTACACGTTCGCGCCGATCGCGAGCAGCAGCAGCGGCCAGTATTTGAGCGCTTCGCGCACCGGGTTCTGCGCGGTGTTGCCGCTTTTCCTGACTTCCTCGAACTCGGGCGACTCGGACACGCTCGCGCGGATCACGAAGCCGACCGCCAGCAGCACCGCGCTCGCGAGGAACGGCAGGCGCCAGCCCCAGCTCATCAGCTCGTCCTTCGACAGCGTGCTGATCGCGCCGAACGCGAGCATCGACAGGATCAGGCCGCTCGCGCTGCCGAGCTGCGCGAACGACGCGAAGAACGTGCGCTTGCCTTCCGGCGCGTGTTCGCCGGCGAGCAACACCGCGCCGCCCCATTCGCCGCCGACCGCGATGCCCTGCAGCACGCGCATCAGCACGAGCAGGATCGGCGCGATCACGCCGGCTTGCGCATAGGTCGGCAGCAGGCCGATCGCGACCGTCGACACCGCCATCAGCATCAGCGTCGCGAGCAGCGAGCGCTTGCGGCCGAAGCGGTCACCGAGGTAGCCGAACATCACGCCGCCGAGCGGCCGCGCGAAGAAGCCGACCGCGAACGAGCCGAACGACGCGAGCAGGCTGATGAAGCGGTTCTCGCCGGGGAAGAACAGCGGCCCGAACACGATGGCGGCGGCGGTCGCGTAGCTGTAGAAGTCGTACCACTCGATCGTGGTGCCGACGAACGACGCGAGCGCCGCGCGCTTGGGTTGCTTGACGGAAGTCCCCATCTTTTATTGGCTCCTCTCGAATCCTCTGGATCGGAATATGTTGTTCTGTCGGGATCAGTCGCGGTATGCGACGCCGGGCAGCACGCACAGCAGCTCGTATGCAAGGTTCGCGCCGAGCAGCGCGGTGGTGCCGAACGGGTCGTACGGCGGCGCCACTTCGACGAGATCGCAGCCGACGATGTTCAGCCCCTTCGCGCCGCGGATGATCTCGAGCGCCTGCGGCACCGTGAGGCCCGCGATTTCCGGGGTGCCGGTGCCGGGTGCGTAGGCCGGGTCGATGCCGTCGATGTCGAAGCTGATGTAGACGGGGGTGTCGCCGATCCGCTCGCGCACTTCCTGCATCAGCGGCGCGAGCGACTTGTTCCAGCATTCCTCGGCCTGGACGACGCGGAAGCCCTGCTCGCGGCACCAGTCGAAATCCTCGGCCGCGTAGCCGGTGCCGCGCAGGCCGATCTGCGTGACCTTGTCGCCGTGCAGCAGGCCTTCCTCGACCGCGCGGCGGAACGGCGTGCCGTGCGCGATCTTCTCGCCCATCATCGTGTCGTTCACGTCGGCATGTGCATCGACGTGGATCAATGCGACCTTGCCGTGCTTGCGGTGGATCGCGCGCAGGATCGGCAGCGCGATCGTGTGGTCGCCGCCGAGCGTGATCGGCTTGCAGTCGTGCTCGAGGATCGCGTCGTACGCGGCCTCGATGCGCGCGATGGAATCGTGCAGATTGTAAGGATTGATCGCGACGTCGCCGATGTCGGCGACCTGCAGCGAGTCGAACGGCGCGGCGCGCGTCGCCATGTTGTACGGGCGCAGCAGCACGGATTCGGTGCGGATCTGGCGCGGGCCGAAGCGGGCGCCGGTGCGGTTCGACGTGCCGAGGTCGAACGGCACGCCGACGAAGCACGCGTCGAGGCCCTCGGCCGTCGGCACGTGCGGCAGGCGCATCATCGTCGCGATGCCGCCGCAGCGCGGCATCTCGTTGCCGCCGAGCGGCTGGAAATGGGTGTGGTCGTTCATGGCGTGTCTCTTCCAATGTGGGGTGCCGTATCATTCGACCCGGCTTGGCGCACAGTTTTACGCGCTCCGGCCGGAAAGAAGAATGCGAAGATATCGACGTAAACATCGATCCGAATCGATGTATGGAAGGGGAATAGCGTGCTGGGGAATCTGTCGACCCTCGATCTGCGGCTGATCCGCGTGTTTCTCGCGGTCACCGATGCCGGCGGCGTATCGGCCGCGCAGGCGGTGCTGAACGTCGGGCAGTCGACGATCAGCGCGCAACTGTCGTCGCTCGAGACCCGCCTCGGCTACCGGCTGTGCGAGCGGGGCCGCAGCGGCTTCCGGCTCACGCCGAAGGGCGAGCGGTTCGACGCGATGAGCCGCAAGCTGCTGGCCGCGCTCGACGAATTCGGGATCGCCGCGCGGCACATGGACCGGCAACTGGTCGGCACGCTGAACATCGGGCTGATCGGCCATACGCCGATCAGCCAGAACGCGCGAATCGCCGAGGCGATCGCCGCGTTCCGCACCCGCGACCAGGCCGTGCGCTTCTCGATCTCGGTGCGCGCGCCGGGCGATCTCGAGGAAAAGCTGCTGAGCGACGAGATCCAGATCGCGGTCGGCTACTTCTGGCACCGGGTGCCCGCGCTGCACTACACGCCGCTGTTCATCGAGCGGCAGGTTGCGTACTGCGGCCGCGGCCATCCGCTGTTCGCGCGCGCCGGCGCGCTGACGCCGGCCGACGTCGCCGGCTTCGAATGGGCGTGGCGCTCGTATCCGCTGCCGGAAGCGCAGATGTCGACGACGCCCGACCGCGTGACCGCGACCGCCGACAACATGGAAGCGGTCGCGCTGCTGATCCTGTCCGGCCATCATCTCGGCTACCTGCCGCAGCATTTCGCGGCGCCCTACGTCGCGCAGGGCCTGCTCGCGCCGCTCAATGCGGAGCGGCTGCACTACGACGTCACGTTCCACATGGTCGTCGCGCGCAACGGGCGCGGCAATCCGCTCGTGCAGGCGTTTCTCGAGGATCTCGAGCACGCGCACCAGCCGCCCGACGCGTAGCGGCGCGCGCCAAGGCCCGCTTACGGCAGCGGCAGCCCCGACTCGCGCTTGACCTCGCGCAGCGACAGCGCCGATTCGATCGAAGTCACGCCGGGCAGCACCCGCAGCGATTCGCGCAGGAACGTGCCGTAATCGTCGAGATCGTGCGCGACGACCTGCAGCAGGTAGTCGGCGGTGCCCGACACGTTGTGGCACGACAGGATCCGCTCGATCGCGAGGACTTCCCGCTCGAACCGGTTCGCGACCTCGCGGTCGTGCACCGCGAAGCGCACCAGCACGAACGCGACGACGCCGAACCCGAGCGCCTTGCGCGACAGCTGCGCGCGGTAGCGCTCGATGTAGCCGTCGCTTTCGAGGCGCTTCAGGCGGCGCGCGCACGGCGTTTCGGACAGGCCGACGCTGTCGGCGAGCCGCGCGATCGGCACGCGGCCATCGCGCTGCACCGCGGCGAGGATCGCGCGGTCGGTTTTGTCGAGGTCGGTCATGAAGGTGGAATCCTTGGTCGATTCGGATGATCTTGGGGGAATCCCCTCAGGATAACCGGATGGCCGTCAAACATGGCCAAAAATCCCTCCTCCGTTGGCGGCACCATATCGTCATCGATGGACGGGGGCAGAACATGATTTCCACGCATTTGCTGTTGATTTACCTCGCCGCGTTGGCGGCGATCTACGCGGTGCCGGGGCCGGACATGGCGCTCGTGCTGCAGACCAGCATCGGCCGCGGCGTGCGGCCGGGCGTCGCCGCGGCGGCCGGCCTGTCGCTGTCGCGCACCGCGCACGTGACGCTGTCCGCGTGCGGCGTCGCGGCGCTGATCCGCAGCGCGCCGTGGCTGTATGAAGTGATCCGCTACGGCGGCGCGCTCTATCTCGCGTATGTCGCGATCCAGGTGTTCCGCTCGCCGGTGTTCGCGCTCGGCGACGGCGACGCGGACACGGCGGGCGAGCTGCGTCAGGCGTTCTTCAAGGGCCTTCTGACCAACCTGCTGAACCCGAAGGCGCTGCTGTTCTGCTCGGTGCTGCTGCCGCAGTTCGTGCGGCCCGAGGCCGGGCCGGTCGTCTGGCAGATGTTCGAGCTCGGCGCGCTGCTGGTGGCGGCGGGCGTCTGCTTCGACCTCGCCTGCGTGTTCGGCGCGTCGCGGATCGCCGCGTGGATGCGCGCGCATCCGCTCGCGCAGACGGTGCAGCGCTGGACCTTCTCGGCGGCGCTGATCGGTTTCGCGCTGCGCCTGTCGATGGACTGAGCATCCAAGCAGGACGGTGCGCTCGGGCCCGCCGCGCGCGCCGCTGCATCATGCCCGCACATGCGCTTCCGGGTTGCCCGACCGCAAGCGCGAATCATCTGACTTGCTCTAAACTTCCTGAACCCTGCCGCGCTGCTGCGCATTCGACCGACGAAACGGAACCGTCCGCTGTCGGTCATGTCCGATTTTCTGGCTGTTCCGTGCAACGCGGTAACCAGGAGGGTCTGAATATGGCAAGGCATCTTCACGCCGACCGTGAACCCCGTATCGTCGCCGAATCCCGGTGCCTCGGCCCGTGCGATCCGGCCGAGCGCATCCACGTGACGATCATGTTGCGGCGGCAGGAAGAAGGGGATCTCGATACGCTGCTTCACCAGCTCGCGACCGGCGACCCGAACGCGCGGCCGCTGTCGCGCGACGCATTCGCGCAGCGCTTCTCCGCCGCACCCGACGACATCCGCAAGACCGAGGACTTCGCGCGCCGTCATCAGTTGACGGTCGAGCGCGTCGATCCGGTCGAGAGCGTCGTCGTGCTGTCCGGCACGATCCAGCAGTTCGAGACCGCGTTCGCGGTGAAGCTCGAGCGCTTCGAGCACCGTTCGATCGGCCAGTATCGCGGCCGGTCCGGCGCGATCACGCTGCCCGACGAGCTCGGCGATGCCGTCACCGCGGTGCTCGGCCTCGACAGCCGTCCGCAGGCGCGGCCGCATTTCCGGCTGCGCCCGCCGTTCAGGCCGGCGCGCGGCGGCACGGCGGTGACCTTCACGCCGCCGCAGCTCGCGGCGCTCTATGGTTTCCCGGCCGGCGATGGCGCGGGGCAGTGCATCGCGATCATCGAACTCGGCGGCGGCTATCGCGCGGCCGACATCGCGCAGTATTTCCGCGGGCTCGGCATCGCGACGCCGCCGACGCTCGTCGACGTGAACGTCGGCACCGGCCGCAATGCGCCGACCGGCGACCCGAGCGGCCCGGACGGCGAAGTCGCGCTCGACATCGAGATCGCCGGCGCGATCGCGCCGGCCGCGACGATCGCGGTCTACTTCGCGCCGAACAGCGATGCGGGCTTCATCCAGGCCGTCAACGCGGCGGTCAACGACACGAAACATCGGCCGTCGGTGATCTCGATCAGCTGGGGCGGCCCCGAAGCGATCTGGCAGGCGCAATCCGCGCAGGCATTCAACCGCGTGCTGCAGGCGGCGGCCGCGCAGGGCATCACGGTGTGCGCGGCGTCCGGCGACAGCGGTTCGGGCGACGGCCTGCAGGACGGCGCCGAGCACGTCGATTTCCCCGCGTCGAGCCCGTACGTGCTCGGCTGCGGCGGCACGCATCTCGATGCGCTGCCGGGCCAGGGCATCCGCGCGGAAGTCGTGTGGAACGACGACGCGGCCGGCGGCGGCGCGGGCGGCGGTGGCGTGAGCACGCTGTTCGACCTGCCCGCGTGGCAGCAGGGGCTCGCGGTGACGCGGGCCGACGGCAGCACGGCACCGCTCGGGAAGCGCGGCGTGCCGGACGTCGCGGGCGACGCGTCGCCGCTGACCGGCTACGAAGTCGCGATCGCGGGCACGCCGGCGGTGCTGGGCGGCACGAGCGCGGTGGCGCCGCTGTGGGCGGCGCTGCTCGCGCGCATCAACGCGGCGGCCGGGGCGTCGGCCGGCTGGATCAACCCGCTGCTGTACCGGCATCCGGGCGCATTGCGCGACATCACCGAAGGCGCGAACGGCGCGTATGCGGCCGCGCGGGGCTGGGACGCGTGCACGGGCCTCGGCAGTCCGAACGGCACGCAATTGGCCGCGATCCTGGCGCGCAAGCCGTCGAGCTGACCGCGGCGGCCCAACGCATTGTTTACGCATCACGCTGGTTGCAGGTTCATTGCTTTCCCCTTACCTCGAGGAGCAGCACGATGGGCAACGATTCCGCATCTTCAGGCGGCGTGTATCCGCTGCATCACGGCGATCACAACTCGCACAGCGTGCCGCCGACGGTCAATCCGGTCGCGCTGAGCCACGGGCGCGACCAGCCGTTCTTCGACCCGGTTGCATACGGCAACGGGCCGGACGATTCGGTCACCGACACGACCGAAGCGGCCGCGGTGACGCATCACGCGGTCACGATCGGCGGGCGGCGCATCGCGTACACGGCGACGGCCGGGCATCTCGTGACGGTCGATCCGAGCAGCTCGCTGCCGGCCGCGAAGCTCTTCTACGTCGCGTTCACCGAGGACGGGCAGAAGGAGGAAGCGCGGCCCGTGACGTTTTTCTATAACGGCGGGCCGGGCTCGTCGTCGGTGTTCGTGCTGCTCGGCTCGTTTGCGCCGCGCCGCATCCGCACGTCGATGCCGGGCTTCACGCCGCCCGCGCCGTACCAGATGGAAGACAACCCCGACAGCCTGCTCGACCGCAGCGACCTCGTGTTCATCAACCCGGTCGGCACCGGCTATTCGGCGGCGGTCGCGCCGCACAAGAACCGCGATTTCTGGGGCGTCGACCAGGATGCGGATTCGCTGAAGCAGTTCATCAAGCGCTACCTGACGAAGAACAACCGCTGGAATTCGCCGAAATACCTGTTCGGCGAATCGTACGGCACCGCGCGCAGCTGCGTGCTCGCGTACAAGCTGCACGAGGACGGCGTCGACCTGAACGGCATCACGCTGCAGTCGTCGATCCTCGATTACCGCCAGGCCGGCAACCCGGTCGGCGCGCTGCCGACCGCGGCGGCCGACGCGTGGTATCACAAGCGGCTCGGCGTGTCGCCGGCGCCGACCGATCTCGGCGCGTTCGTCGAGGAGGTCGCGCAGTTCGCGCGCACCGACTACCTGAACGCGCTGCGCACGCTGCCGCACACCGACCAGGCGGTGGTGAAGAAGCTCGCGGACTACACGGGCATCGACGCGACGACGCTGCTGTCATGGAGCCTCGATATCGCGGGCTACGACGCGCGCGGCAATTCGCTGTTCCTGACGGCGCTGTTGCGCGCGAACGGGCTCGTACTCGGCGCGTACGACGGCCGCGTGACGGGCATCGGCACCGGCATCGCGGGCAAGGTCGATCCGAACTCGGGCGGCAACGATCCGACGATGACGGCGGTGTCGGGCGTCTATACGGCGATGTGGAACAGCTATCTGAACGAGCAGCTGAAGTTCACGTCGAACTCGGCGTTCACGGACCTGAACGACCAGGCGTTCCGGAACTGGGATTTCAGTCACATCGATCCGACCGGCGCGCAGCAGGGCGTCGATGCGAAGGGCAACGTGATCCTCTACACGGCGGGCGACCTCGCCGCGGTGATGGCGCTGAACGTGGACCTGAAGGTGCTGTCGGCGAACGGCCTCTACGATTTCGTCACGCCGTTCTACCAGACCGTGATCGACCTGCAGCAGATGCCGCTCGAGGACCAGAAGGTGCGGCAGAACCTGTCGGCGCGCTTCTATCCGTCAGGGCACATGGTGTATCTCGACGGCGGCTCGCGCACCGCGCTGAAGCACGACGTCGCGGCGATGTACGACCGGACGGTCGCCGATACCGGCGCGCAGATGCGGATTCGCGCGCTGCAGGCGAGGAAGGCGGCGCACGCGGCGGGCGGCGGGCACGCCTGATTATTCGGGAAGGGCGGCGTGCCGGCGCGTTCGGCCGGCACGCGACGCAGGCCGTCAGCCGCGGCGCTCGGGCCAGTCGAACGGCGTATAGGGCAGCGCGCGCTTGTGCCGCGAGCCGTCGTAGAAGCGCAGCACCGTTTCGTACACCTCGTCGCTGACGGGCTTGCCTTCGAGGAAGTCGTCGATCTCGTCGTAGGTGACGCCGTATGCGTGCTCGTCGGGGCGCAGCGGACGCAGCTCCTCGAGATCGGCGGTCGGCACCTTCATCACGATCGTCTCGTCGCCGCCCAGCGCGCGGGCCACCGCACGCACGCGGCGCTTGCTCAGGCCCGCGAGCGGCAGCACGTCCGCGCCGCCGTCGCCGAATTTCGTGAAGAACCCCATCAGCGATTCGGCCGCGTGATCGGTGCCGATCACGATCCCGCGCCGCGCGCCCGCGACCGCGTACTGCGCGATCATGCGCTCGCGCGCCTTGATGTTGCCGTGCACGAAGTCCTGCTGGGCCGGGTTGTCGAACGCATGGCCGGACGCGGCCAGCGCGCCGAGCATCGCGTCGGCGGCCGGCTTCACGTTGACCGTCAGTTCCTCGTCGGCGCGCACGAACGCGAGCGCGCGCTGCGCATCGGCTTCGTCGTTCTGCACGCCGTTCGGCAAACGCATCGCGATGAAGCGCGCGTCGTAGCCACCCGCCCGCAGGCGTTCGACCGCGAGCTGCGCGAGCCGCCCGGCCGTCGACGAATCGACGCCGCCGCTGATGCCGAGCACGTAGGCCTGCAGGCCGGTCGAGCGCAGGTACTGCGCGAGGAAGTCGACGCGACGCGTGATTTCGGCATCGGCGTCGAAGTGCGGGGCGACGTTCAGTTCGGCAATGATCGCGCGTTGGCGGCTGGCGTAGTCGGCGGCTGTCATGAGGGGCGTTCCGGGACAAAATTCGAGGCACTCATCATAAGCGCAATCGTCGTGCCGTGTCGTGCCGGAACGGGCGATCGACGAGCCTAGCGCCGCGCGAGCACGACGCCGGCCAGCGCGACGGCGAAGCCCGCGAGCTGGATCGCCGCGAGCGTCTCGCCGAACATCAGGTAGCCCTGCAGCGCGGCGAGCGGTGGCGCGAGAAACAGCAGCGACGTCGCGCGTGCGGCATTGCCGCGCCGGAGCATCCACATCAGCATCGTGACCGCGCCGCCGGACAGGAACACGACGCCCCAGACGAGCGACACCCACAATGCGGGCGAGCCGCTCCAGCGCGTTTCGTGGAGCAGCACCGCGAACACGGCCGCGACGAGCGCCGCGCCGAGGTTCTGCACGGCGACCGCGGTGCGCAGGTCGCTTTGCGCGAGCTTGCCCTTCTGGTACAGCGAGCCCGCGGTGATCGCCCCGACCGACAGCACCGACACCGCGACGACGAGCCATGCGGGCGCGGCGCCGGGCGCCGGCGCGACGCCGCCCGCGACCTTCGGCGCGAGCACCAGCGCGACGCCGACGAGGCCGAGCGCCATGCCGAGCCAGCCGCGCGCGGACAGCCGCTCGTTGAACAGCGGCACCGCGAGCACTGCGGTGGCGAGCGGCTGCAATGCGCCGAGCAGCGCCATCACGCCGGCATTCAGCCCTTGCGCGACCGCCCAGTAGCTGGCGCCGAGATACACGCCCTGCAGCAGCGCGCCCGCGATCAGGTGGCGCGGCCATTCGCGGCGGGCCGGCCACGGCGCGCGCGCGGCGAGCGCGACCGCGCCGAACAGCACGGCGGTGCCCGCGAAGCGGGCGAGCAGGAACAGGTTGGGATCGGCGTAGGGCTTGATCGCCCGCGCGACGATGAAGCCGGTGGACCAGAGCGCGACGAAGGCCGCGGCGACAATCGAGGTCAGCATGCAAGGCAGGCCGGCACGCGGCCGGACGGAATCGTGAAGTCCGGCAGTATCCGGCGGCGCGGCGCCGGCGTCTTGTCGAATCCTGCACTCGGCCGCGCGGCGCCCGGCGCGGGCGCGCCGGGATCAGTCGACGGAGAAGGTGTCGAGCGGCTGGTTCGCGCTGGTCTCGGTCGCGAAGCGCGCGGCGAGCTGCTGATGCAGGCGCCGGGCCTCGTCGAGCGTGAGGTCGATCCAGAACGGATCGCCGGCGGCGTCGTTGAGTCGTTCGGGCGGAAACTGGATTTCGAGCACTACGCCTTTGCGATACATCGCTCAAGCTCCCTGGATGGTCTGTCGTTCGGCGAAACGCAAAGTGTAGCAACCCTGCGCCGCGCCGATTCCCGCGCTGCCGGCAATTCAGAATTTCGTGGCGTGGGGCGGCCGCCCGGCATACACGCGGTCGTCAAATGGTCGTACTACAATGGCGCGCTACCCATTCACTGGCGCCCCGGGCGCGTCGCGCGATGCTGGCGGAACAACGTCACCAATTCATTCTGTCGGAACTCGGAAGGTCGGGCGCGCTGTCGGTGGCGGAGCTCGTGCGTTCGCTCGACGTGTCGCGCGAGACGGTGCGGCGCGACCTGAACGCGCTGGCCGCGCGCGGCCTGCTCGTGATGACGCACGGCGGCGCGCTGGCTGCCGACCGCCGCGAGCCGAGCCTGTCCGAACGCGAGGCGGCGAACGCCGAAGCGAAGCGCGTGATCGGGCGGCGCGCGGCCGAGTTCGTGCCGGACGGCGCGTCGGTGCTGATCGATTCCGGCAGCACGCCGCACGCGGTGGCGCTCGCGCTGGCCGACCGGCACCGGCTGGCGGTCTACACGAACGACTGGCGCACGGCCTTCGTGCTCGCGCGCCGCAACGGCAACCGCGTGACGCTGCTCGGCGGCGAGCTGTCCGACGACGAGGACGCGACGTTCGGCCTCGACACGATCCAGCAGCTTGCGCAATACCACGTCGATTTCGCGTTCGTCGGCGCGGGCGGCATCACGGCCGACGGCGAATTCACCGACTATTCACGGCTTGCGGCCGAAGTGCGCAGCCGCATGATCGCCGCGGCCGCGACGGTGGCCGTCGTCGCCGATCACTCGAAGTTCGGCCGTGTGACGCCCGTGCGGATCAACGGCACCGAAGCGGTGCGCTATCTCGTGACCGAGCGCACGCCGGACAAGGCGGTGCGCCGCGCGTTGAACGCGCGCGGCATCGAGCTGCTGGTGTGCGGCTGACATCCGATGCGCGCCCGCGTGGCGCGAACAGTCATTGCGTGGCGGGGAGCCTGGAGAACTGACGGCGGTTACTCGGCGACGTAGCGCAGCACGGCTTCGACGATCGTGTCGCGATGCCGCGCGCGCAGGCGCGGTGCCGACGGGTCGCGGCCGAACGCGGCGCCGAACGTGTAGCGGTTCGACACGCGATGGAAGCAGAACGAACTGATCAGCAGGTGCAGGTCGAACGCGTCGATGTCCTGGCGGAACGCGCCGCTCGCCGCGCCGCGCTCGAGCAATTCCTCGAGCGTCTTGATGATGCTGACATTGCGGTTCTTGAACGACTTCAGCTGTTCGAGATACTTCGCGCCGTGGATGTTCTCGATCGACACGAGACGGACGAAATCGCGGTGCTTGTCGTGGTAGTCGAACGTGAACTCGACGAGCCGGCGCATGCCTTCGAGCGGCTCCATGTCGCCGACGTGCAATTCCTGCTCGAGCGCGCGGATGTCGCCGTACACCTTCTCCAGCACGGCCTCGTACAGGCCTTCCTTGCTTTCGAAGTAGTAATAGAGCATCCGCTTGGTCGTGTTGGTGCGCTCGGCGATCGCGTCGACGCGCGCACCGGCGAGCCCCATCGCGGAAAATTCCTGCGTGGCGACGTCGAGGATGTTGCGCTTGGTTTGCTCGGGATCGTATTTGCGCCGCGCATCGGACGGCAGCGCGCGGTTGTCGGACGTGGCGGCCTTGCTTCCTGTTTTCATGTGACGTTATTGTGGCTACGCGGCGACTTGGACGGGGCATTCTAGCATGTGGAAAATTCCCGTTTTGGGACCTTTCGTTCTAGTCCGTATACGCGTCGCCGTGCCCCGCGAGCCGCCGCGCGGGCGCTCAGTGGCGGTATGCCGCGAGCGCGTCCCGGGCCTGGTACGCGGTATACGTGAGCTGCGCGGCGGCGAGGCCCGCGAGGCCGAACGTGCGGGTCAGGCCGAACGCCGCGAAGCCGTCCGGCACCGGCCGCTCGCCGGCCAGCGCGGCGGCGAGCGTTTCGCCCGCGACCGTGGTCGGCGCCATGCCGTGGCCGCCGAACGCGATCGCGTGCCAGACGCCGTCGGCGTCGCGGCCGATCTGCGGCATCTTGTGCCGCGCGTAGCTCATCAGCCCGCCCCATGCGTATTCGACCTTGACGTCCGCGAGCTGCGGATACACGCGCACGAGGTCGCGCTTGAGCAGGCGCGCGATCGCGTCCGGGCCGCGGTCGAGCACCGAGATCCGGCCGCCCCACAGGATCCGCGTGTCCTGCAGCGGACGGTAGTAGTCGAACGCGAAGCGCGTGTCGTAGATCGCATACGGCGCGTCGATCGCATCGGGGAGGCGCGCGCCGAGCGGTTCGGTCGCGATCACGTAGGTCGCGATCGGCAGTACCGCGCGCTCGATGCGCGGCGACACGCCGCGTGCATAGCCGCCGCACGCGAACACGACGTCCTTCGCGCGCACCGTGCCGTGCGGCGTGCGCACGGCGTAGCCGGCGCTGTCGCGCGCGATGCCGAGCGCGGGCGACTGCTCGAAAATCCGCGCGCCGCCGTTCGCCGCGGCCGCGGCGACGCCGAGCACGTACTTCAGCGGATGGAAGTGGAACGCGTTCGGTTCGTACAGGCCGCCGTGGTAGCGCGAGGTCTTCAGCCGGGCGCGCAGCGCGTCGGTGGCGACCGGCTCCCAGTCGACGTCGAATTCGCTTTTCATCAGCGTGCGCAGGCTGGCGAGCCGCGACGGATCGTCGAACCAATTTGCGAGCATCACGCCGCGGTCGACGATGTCGCAATCGATGCCGTAGCGCGCGATGCGCGCGCGGATCAGGTCGACCGCGTCGACGGTCAGCCGGTACAGGCGGCGGCCTTCGTCGCGGCCGAGCGTGCGCAGCAGGTCCGCATTGTCGAGGCTGTAGCCGCCGAACACGAAGCCGCCGTTGCGGCCCGACGCGCCGTAGCCGACGCGTTCGCCGTCGAGCACGACGACATCGCGCACGCCGCGCTCGACGAGGCCGAGCGCGGTGCACAGCCCGGCGAGGCCGCCGCCGACGATGCAGACCTGCGTGTCGACGGTGCCGGTCAGTTGCGGATAGGGCTGGCGGGTAACGGTGGCTTCGTAGAAATTCTGCATGCGATTCTGATTCTGTAACGGGTGAACAGCGGAAAACCATGCGGTGCGCGTCGATCTTGCCTGAACGCGCGCGCCGCGTCGAATGCGGGTGGGGCGGCGCCGGCCGCCGTCTTCATATGGCCGCCGGCGCGGGGCCGGGTCATGCGCCCGGCGTCGGGTTCGCGGGGCCGGCGACATAGACCGGGTAGACGGGGCTGGCGGCGGGCGCCGGCTCGGGTGCCGCATTGCGCTCAACCCACGGCGCGATCTCCATGTCCTCGTAGCGCACGAGCCGGCATTTGCGCACGAGCGCATAGCCGAGCCAGATCGCCAGGAAGAACGGCAGGCCGATGTAGGTCGCGGCCACGCCGGTCCAGTCGATCTTGTTCGCGAGGAACGCCTGATAATCCTGGCCGAGCGCGACGATCAGGCACAGCGCGAACGCGAACAGCGGGCCGAACGGAAACCACTTCGCCCGGTACGGCAACTGCTCGAGCCGGTAGCCCTGCTTCAGGAAACCCTTGCGGAACCGGTAGTGGCTGACCGCGATGCCGAGCCACGTGATGAAGCCGGCCATGCCCGACGTGTTCAGCAGCCACAGGTATACGGTTTTGTCGCCGTAGAGCGAGGTCAGGAAACACAGCGCGCCGACCGCCGTCGTCGCATACAGCGCATTGCGCGGCACGCCGCCCGGCGACAGCTTCGCGAACAGTTTCGGCGCGCGGCCTTCGGTCGCGAGGTTGTACAGCATCCGCGTGGACGCATACATGCCCGAGTTGCCGGCCGACAGCACCGCGGTCAGGATCACCGCGTTCATCACGCCGGCCGCGAACGCGAGGCCCGCGTGACGGAACACCAGCGTGAACGGGCTCACGCCGATGTCGGTCACGTCGCTTTTCAGCAGGTTCGGGTCGGTGTACGGAATCAGCACGCCGATCACGACGATCGCGAACACGTAGAACAGCAGGATCCGCCAGAAGATCTGCTTCACCGCGAGCGGGATCGTCGTGCGCGGGTTCTCCGATTCGCCGGCCGCGACGCCGATCATCTCGGTGCCCTGGAACGAGAAGCCCGCGATCATCGCGACGCCGAGCATCGTGGCCCAGCCGCCCGCGAACGGCGCGTCGCCGATCGTGAAGTTGCCCCAGCCGGCGCTCGGGCCGCCCTGCATGATGCCGAAGATCATCAGCAGGCCGACGCCGACGAACGCGACCACGGTCAGCACCTTGATCAGCGCGAACCAGTATTCGGCTTCACCAAAGCCGCGCACCGACAGCGCGTTGAGCGCGAAGATCAGCGCGAGGAACAATGCGCTCCACCAGACGCCCGGCACATGCGGGAACCAGTAGTGCATCACGAGCTGCGCGGCGACCAGCTCGACCGCGAGCGTCACGGCCCAGCTGTACCAGTAGTTCCAGCCGAGCGCGAAGCCGAAGCCTTCGTCGACGAATTTCGCGCCGTAGGTCGCGAACGAGCCCGACACCGGCATGAACGCCGCCATCTCGCCGAGGCTCGTCATCAGGAAATAGACCATCAGGCCGATCACCATGTACGCGACGATCGCGCCGCCGGGGCCGGCCTGCGAGATCGATGCGCCGGACGCGACGAACAGGCCGGTGCCGATCGAGCCGCCGATCGCGATCATGCGCAGGTGGCGCGCCTGCAGCGCGCGGTGGAGATGGGGCTTCGGGGCACGCGAGCCGGACGGCGGCGCGGAATCGGGGTGGGAATCTGGGCGCATGGGTGTTGGGCGCTGTCTCCGGGATTGTTTTCGGGAAACGAAGCGCGGCACGTCCGCCCGTCGCCTGCTGGCGGCGGCGACAGCGCGCAGTGCGCGGGGGAGCCCGGCCGATGTGCGCGTCGTCTTCGTCTGAGGTCCGGCCGAGCCCTGTAAGGCGGGGCTTCACGACCGTCGCTGCGCCGGGTGCTGTGCCGCACGCCTTGACGCCGATCAGATTGTGTGGGGTCGAAGCGTCGTCAGCAAACGACATTTTCGAACTAGTTGATGCGCGTTCGTCATCAAGTAACGCCGAATCGCGAAGTGCGCGGCGGGTGTGTGCCTGGCCGCCAGCCAAGGCCCGGGACCCGTCCCAACGTGGGTCTGGAAAGGGCGGACTGGACCTCGTCGTGTGATGCGTTTTCGGAATGAAGTCGTGAGTTAATATCAATAGCCGACCGACTTGTGGCCATCGACAATGCTGCTCATGGAATCGTGCGCCGTGAGGCGAGGGCATGCGCAGCGGCCCGCCGGGGCGCGCATCCGCTTGCACATGGCGCGCGAACGCGCTCCAATCGAAACACGCGGGCGGCCTTGCCGCCGCACCGATCAATCTGTCCCTGAAGAGGAAGTGATGCAATTCAACGACATTCTTGCCGCGCTCGACATCGATCTCGCCCAGTGGAAAGGCAATGCGCTGACCGCGCGTTCGCCGCTCGACGGCGCGACGCTCGCGACGCTGGCCGTTGACGGCCCTGCCGACGCCGAGCGCAAGATCGACGCCGCGCACGAGGCATTCCTCAAGTGGCGCACGGTGCCCGCGCCGGTTCGCGGCGAACTGGTGCGCGTGTTCGGCAACGTGCTGCGCGAGCACAAGGCCGCGCTCGGCCACCTTGTCACGCTGGAGGCCGGCAAGATCACGTCGGAAGGCCTCGGCGAAGTGCAGGAAATGATCGACATCTGCGATTTCGCGGTCGGCCTGTCGCGCCAGCTGTACGGCCTGACGATCGCGTCCGAGCGCCCGGGCCACCGGATGATGGAGACGTGGCACCCGATCGGCGTGTGCGGCGTGATTTCGGCGTTCAACTTCCCGGTCGCGGTGTGGGCGTGGAATGCGGCGCTCGCGTTCGTGTGCGGCGATCCGGTCGTGTGGAAGCCGTCGGAGAAGACGCCGCTCACCGCGATCGCCTGCCATGTGCTGCTCGGCAAGGCGCTGCGCGAGTTCGACAAGACGCATCCGGGCGTGGCGCCGGAAGGCCTGAGCCAGCTCGTGCTCGGCATGCGCGATGTCGGCGAGGTGCTGACGTCGTCGAAGAAGGTGCCGGTGGTCAGCGCAACGGGCAGCGTGCGGATGGGCCAGGAAGTCGCGAAGGTGCTGAGCCAGCGCCTCGCGCGCGGCATCCTCGAACTCGGCGGCAACAACGGGATGATCGTCGCGCCGAGCGCGGATCTCGATCTCGTCGTGCGTGCCGTCACCTTCGCCGCGGTCGGCACGGCCGGCCAGCGCTGCACGACGCTGCGCCGCCTGATCGTGCATCGCAGCGTGGTCGACCAGCTGCTGCCGCGCCTCGAGAAGGCGTATGCGTCGGTGAAGGTGGGCAGCCCGCTGGAAGCGGGCACGCTGGTGGGCCCGCTGGTCGATCGCGCGTCGTTCGATGCGATGCAGAAGGCGCTCGGCGATGCGCGCGAGCAGGGCGGCGTGGTGAAGGGCGGCGAGCGCGTCGACGTCGGTCACGCGGATGCGTACTACGTGCGTCCGGCGATCGTACGGATGCCGAAGCAGACGGCTGTGGTCGAGCGCGAGACATTTGCGCCGATCCTGTACGTGATGGTGTACGACGACTTCGCGGACGCGATCGACCTGCACAACGCGGTGCCGCAGGGCCTGTCGTCGGCGATCTTCACGAACGACATCCGCGAGGCCGAGCAGTTCATGTCGGCGGCGGGCAGCGATTGCGGGATCGTCAACGTGAACATCGGCACGAGCGGCGCGGAAATCGGCGGTGCGTTCGGCGGCGAGAAGGAAACGGGCGGCGGGCGCGAGTCGGGTTCGGATGCGTGGAAGGCGTATATGCGTCGTGCGACGAATACGATCAACTACAGCCGGGAGCTGCCGCTGGCGCAGGGGGTGAAGTTCGACGTGTGATGCGGAATAACGGTTGTTTGGTCGCGTGTGTGCTGGAAGTACGACGCGACTGAACATACATTGCTTTTGTTTTAGCGACAAAGCCGGCCATGAGCCGGCTTTGTCGTTTCTGAAGGGATGTGATGGGCTGGTGGATATAACCGAGCTAATGACGTTGAATCGAGTGACATGGTTCGGATTTGTCCGCGTGCCGTCGTGTAGTTATATTCACTTCGGTAATTGGGGCAGTGAATGGAAGAAGGAAGGCTGATAAGACAAGTACGGATTTCGATTGAATATATCGTAAATGTATGAAAATTAAAGTGATGCTTGTTTTCTTTCAATTCTTTCGATATCTTCATGGCGTTGTGTGTATCAGCTGGGTGAGGTGCGGCTGGTAATGGATTTTCATGGAGTTTCGTCCCATAAAATTAGGAATACATATGAACGAAAGGCGGGAATCGAAGTGGAGGTGTCGATGCGGTTACGGAGTCGACACAAGTCATGTGGTGCAATGCATCTGACTGGAAGGCAGGCCATGAGCCTCAACTCGATTAACGAACGAAGTCTATGGGGTGGGCAACATCAAAAAACAAAAGCAACAAGAATGAATCGACAAGTCTCGTGGGGCGCGTGATTCAGATTTGTCGCTTCCGTCTGGTCATTCTGATATTGCATATTGCTGGTGCGACTATCAAGTGGTTCGCGCCCGGTAGATTTACTACTGAATTGGCCAATTATGGGGGTATTTGTGGCCGGTGTCGGCTTGCGTGATGAAATAGCCTGACGAAATATTCGGATGTATATTTTGATTTGTATGATCTGATGTGACTCGAGGGGACGGTTTGCCGGCATTGCTAAAATATTATCGTCATTGCCCTGCAATGTTGGCGTTGCATATCGCGGGCGCATTAATTGCATGGTTTGCTCCAGTAGATGTACTTGGGCAGTATCCTGTCTTGAGGTCTCTTGCATCAATTGCGGGAGATATATCTCCAGTGGTGAATTCTGCGGCAAAAAAATCAGCATTTCCGGAGGTCACGGAGCTTTATTTTGCGGTTATGTATATATCAATGCCGATGAGGGTTTTTGATGGGGTGAGGATATTTTATTTGGAGCGAAATTATACGCTCGGGAAAATGAGGGCGTCTCTGCGAGGCAGGGTTTTGGTTTCGTTTTCGCTTATATTCTTTTTTGGTTTTTGGATTGTTGCGTTAGTGTTTGGGAGGCCATATTACGAAATAAACATCATGCCAATTTCACAGTCGAGAATTTGGCTTGGACTGATCGGTCCAATATTCGCTGGCGGTATGGAGGTGTTTGGTATATCGGTAGGTCTGGTTTGGACTTATATTTTCTTTTCATGGATGCGCTCGAAATTCTGGGGGTAAGCGATGGCATGGTATGAACTTGACGAATGGAATGCGCTTGGCGCCGCAGGTGAAGGTATCAAGGCAGCCTTGGAAAAGGCCGCCGCTCTGATGAGGCAAGCCAGTGCCGATGCCGCAAAGCTTGCTGTCGATGCCAGAGTTCGAACCGAGTTCGCCAAAATGATGCCGAAACACCTGGAGGAAAGTCGCAATGCAACACTGATGGCAGTGAATAGCGTTGATATTCGATATCTTGATGGTGTTGAATCTTCTCGACGAATGGTGTGATTCGTTGTTTTGATTTTATAGCATGTAGAAATATTATTTATGTATCGACATGGGAGAGAGGCGTGAGTCAAGGCGGCATGCTTGTGCTGACGAGCGAGAAAAGGCTAAGCCGCATTGTGGACCGCTGTTGACAGAGGGGGGCGATGAAAAAGGGATACAAAATTTTTTTGATTTTCTGATCAAATTCTATCGCCGGAGTCCGGTGCTCATGGTGTTGCATCTGGCGGGTGCGCTGATTGCATGGTTTGCACCGGATGATGCACTGACGCGTTGGCCTGCACTGAAGATAATTGTGACCGGCGTTGGGGAAATATTTCCGCTGGTCCCTAAGGCAATCGAAAAATCTTTGTTTCCGGATGTAACGGCACTCTATTTCACCCTGATGCTGTCCGCGACACCTCTCAGGATTTTCGAGGCGCTTCGCCTTTGTTACGCGGAGAGGGATAGGATAATTCTCGGATACTTGGGTTATTCCTGGAAAAGGAAAGTCTGGGCGTTCCTGGTTGCATTTCTATTTTTATCAGGAAGTGTTTTTCTTTTGATTTTTCATGGCCAATATCTTGATTGGAATTTTGTGTCGGTTGCGCAATCGAAATTATGGCTCGGAATGGTTGGGCCATTGTTTGCCGGCGGATATTTGATTATTTGCTTTGTCGCAGGTGTTGTGGCGATGCTTTCTTTGTCGTGCTGCGTATTTATTGTTGATAGAGGGTAAGGCATGGCTTGGTATGATCTCGATGAATGGAACGCGTTGGGTGCATCTGGCGAGGGAGTGAAAGTAGCCTTGCAAAAGATTGCTACCCAATTGGAGGGGATCGCAGAAAGTTCCGCAAAGTTGTCCGCCGACGCGGCGGCCCGAGCTGAATATGCTCGAACCATGTGGAAAAATCTCGACGAGCTAAGTGTTGGTGCAATCAAAGCACTCGATAGCGGTGATCGCAGTCGGCTCGATGCTCAAATCTGTCATTTCCGATAGACGGTGGTGTGATATGTGTCACGCCATACGATTTGACTGCTGTGTTCGGTGATGTCGAAAAGTATCCGATTGCTCATTGGACTTGGTGGGCATACATGTACGAAAGAAACGATGCAAATTCTAGAGCAACTTTTTCGATTGATCGTGGCGGTTGTGTCCGTCAAATTGATATTTCAATGAATCGCGAGAGAGGGTGGTGCATATGATGAAAATAACTGGGTGTGAGGAACCGTATGAGCTTGGGAGTGGAGATGGATGAAAGGCGCGAGCCGAAATGGAGGCGGGGGGGCGGTAGGCAGGAGCAAAGCGATGACTTGCATTGTTTGCCGGATCATGGGAGAGGGAGTGAAAATAATATCGATTCCCGAGCGAGGTTGCTAGATAAGCCGCTGTCGTCAGTAGGGAAAGCCGATGAGGTTGAATGTCGAAGTCTCATTGGTTGGATGATCGCGCTTTACAGATTTAGTCCAGCCATTCTGGTACTGTATGCCGCCGGAGCATTGATTGCCTGGTTTGCACCGGAGGACGCGCTGATGCGCTGGCCATTTCTGAGTGTGGTCGTAATCAATGTCGGAAAAATATTTCCGCTACTTCCCAACGCTGTTGAGAAATCGAAATTCCCTGATGTCACGGCACTCTATTTTGCACTCATGCTTGCGGCATTTCCGTTTAGGTTGATAGTGGGGTGCCGTCTTTTCTATGCGGGGCAGGCCAAGGCGAAAGAGGTATATAGAAAATTGTCGTTGAGGGAAAGGCTCAAGGTGATTTTCATGGTTCCAATTTTGTTTTTTTGTAGTGTTTTTCTTTTGATTGAGGGGTATTGCTACGAGCTGAATTTTATTGCGATCAGCGGTTCGCGTTTGTGGCTCGGTTTGGTGGGGCCTTTGTTTGCTGGCGGGGCGCAGATTATTTGTATTTCTCTAAGTTTTGGTTGGATTCGATTCCATTTGTCCAATGTTTTTTTGTCGAAAGGAGAGTGAGTCGTGGCCTGGTACGAACTTGATGAGTGGGATGCACTGGGAGGCGTCGGAGAGGGGGTAAAGCAGGTATTGGAAAAATCTGCCGCTCATATGGAGCAGTTTTCGGCAAATATGACCAGGCTATCCGCCGATGCTGCCGCTCGCGCCGAGTATGCAAGGCTAATGTGGCAGAACCTTGATGATCTAAGCAACGCAATGATCCGGGGATTGGATAGCGTCGACCGTAGTCGGCTCGATGCTCAGTTGATCGCACGTCCTGGGTGTGTCGCGCTCGAATCTCGCGGTCAAATTGAAGCGCCCCGCTGAATGGGGCGACCGGCGCAAGACGCCCGCACTGGACGACATGCCGCTCGTCACCGAACTTCAAGCACTGGTTGCTGACCTGCCCACATATGGCTACCGGCGTGCATGGGCGCTGCTGAGGCGAAGCCGGGACGCGCTGGGCCAACCTCGCGTCAATGCAAAACGGGTGTATCGCGTCATGCGCCGCCACGGCCTCCTCCTCGAACGTCGACCTCGTCATGCCCGCTCGACGCGTCGGCACGATGGCAAGGTCGCGGTGGACAGAAGCAACGTGCGCTGGTGCTCGGACGGTTTCGAATTCCGCTGCGACGATGGCGCCCCTTTGCGCGTCGTCTTCGCACTGGACTGCTGTGACCGGGAAGCCATGAGCTGGGCTGCGACCACGGGCGGCTACACCGGCGACATGGTGCGCGACGTGATGCTTCAGGCGGTCGAAAACCGTTTCGCCGGTGCGTTGAAAGCTGACAGCGAAATCGAGTGGCTGAGCGACAACGGCTCCTGCTACATTGCCGACGAGACGTTGACGTTCTCGCGGGAAATCGGCTTGAAGCCGGTCACGACACCCGTCAGAAGTCCGCAGAGCAATGGAATGGCCGAGAGCTTCGTCAAAACGATGAAGCGTGATTACGTTTCGTGGATGCCCAAGCCCGACGCCCGAACGGCGCTGCAGAACCTGGCCATTGCGTTCGACCACTACAACGAGTCGCATCCACATAGCGCCTTGAAATACCGCTCGCCACGCGAGTTCCGCCAGCAAGCAAATTCTCCAACCTAAGCGTGACCGAGTGTCCGGTCATGCAGGGGCAAGTCCAGCACGCGTGGATGCGCGCGAGCAGGGCGGCGAGGTGAAGGGCGGCGAGCGCGTCGACGTCGGTCACGCGGATGCGTACTACGTGCGTCCGGCAATCGTACGGATGCCGAAGCAGACGGCGGTGGTCGAGCGCGAAACGTTCGCGCCGATCCTGTACGTGATGGTGTACGACGACTTCGCGGACGCGATCGACCTGCACAACGCGGTGCCGCAGGGCCTGTCGTCGGCGATCTTCACGAACGACATCCGCGAGGCCGAGCAGTTCATGTCGTCGGCGGGCAGCGATTGCGGGATCGTCAACGTGAACATCGGCACGAGCGGCGCGGAAATCGGCGGTGCGTTCGGCGGCGAGAAGGAAACGGGCGGCGGGCGCGAGTCGGGTTCGGATGCGTGGAAGGCGTATATGCGTCGTGCGACGAATACGATCAACTACAGCCGGGAGCTGCCGCTGGCGCAGGGGGTGAAGTTCGACGTGTGAAGGAGTACGGAGGTGGTGTGGTTGCGAGGCGCTGATTGAGCTTTGCAACTGACAGTCGATCACCTTTCGTTGTGACAAAGCCGGCCAAGAGCCGGCTTTGTCGTTTCTGAGGAGTTTTGACTGACTGGCGGATATAACTGAGTTGATGATGTTGACCCCGGTGAAATGCTTCTGATTTGCCTGTGTGGCGCCATGCGGTTATATCTCCTTCGGTAATTGGGGTGGTGATTGGCTGAAGGTGGCTAATAAGACAAGTACGGATTTCGATTGGGTATATCGTAAATGTATGAAAATTAAGGCGGCGCTTGTTTTCTTTCAATTCTTTCGATATCTTCATGGTGCTGTGCGTCGGCTGGACGAGGTGTAGCAGATAACGAATTTTTCATGCATTTCGAGTTATAAAATTAGGAATGCATATGATAGAAGGACGCAAGTCGAAATGGGGGTATCGATGCGGACAGTGAGTCGGAAGAATTCATGGCTCGCGCAATGCGCCTGCTTGGAAAGCAGGTCATGAATGTCAACTCGATTCGCGAGTCAAGTCGACGGGGTTCGCAATATCAAAAAATCAATGGGAATAAATTGGCGAATCTCGTGGGCGGTGCAATTCGGATTTGTCGCTTCAGTTAAAAAATTCTGATATTGAATATCGCCGGTGCAATTATTGCTTGGTTCGCGCCGGAAGATGCACTGCTGAGGTGGCGTGTTATGGAGGAAGTTGTAACCGGTGTCGGGAAGAGTATTTCCTTTGCCGCCCGGCGCTGTTGAGAAGTCGAAATTTATCGGTATTGCGGCACTGTATTTTGCGCTCATGCTGGTGATTTGTATTTCTCTAAGTTTCGATTGAGTTTGATTGTATTTGCCAGCTGTTTCTCGTTGGGGGGGGCGTGCGCCGACGTGATTTGCATATGGATTGCGACGACTCGTTTGGGGGGGGCATGTAAATCGAGATGGGGAGTTTCATGTGAAAAATATTGTGCTGGTTATGGTTGGTGGCTTGCTTTCGGCGTGCGCGATTACGTCTGTTGATGAATTTCCAGTCCGGACGCCACGGCAGTTTTTGATTGATGTCAAGGCTGTCGTGGATTCTGGTGACTTGGGAAATGTTGATTTCGTTGCGAGTCGGCTGAGGATTGACTACCGACTCGATGCGAAGGAGGTAGTCTACGATAAGAGCGGAAAATCGATTAAGGGGTACGGTGTTGAGGTGAGGCGCATTGCATCCTCTAAAGAATACGAGAGACATGGTAATTTTAATTATCGAATATTCAGGCCGGAAAATAGTGATTTTTATAGAGCTGGTCTATCATTCCAGATAGACGTTGGTGTGATATGTGTCACGCCATATGATTTGATTGATGTGCTTGGTGATGTTGAGAAATATCCGATTGCTCATTTGACTTGGTGGGCATACATGTACGAAAGTAAGGGTGTGAATTCTAGGGCAAATTTTTCGATTGACCGTGGTGGCTGTGTTCATCAAATTAATATTTCAATGAATCGCGAGAGAGGGTGATGCATATGGCGCAGATAACTGGTCGTGAGGAAGCGTTTCTGAATGTGGCGTTGGGGCAGGATGTCATTGATCTGATCAATAAAAGTCCGTTGCTTGTTGATCAGATGCTGAAATACAATGAAGACGTTATTGATGGAAAATTGGATCGAATTGCGGTTAATAAAGACGAGCAGGGGATATTCTGGGATCATAGGCGGCCAGGGATTGTATTTGGTATTTATGGAGGAGTTTCGTTCGATACTATCGATTCGCGTATCTTGGTCGGCATCTTGAGTCACGAGATTGGTCACTATATCAACCATGCTAAAGATCAAGCGCGCGATCAGTATCATGCAGCTGAAATGCGGGATGACTATCACTTGTCGGCCATGGTAGGAGTGACAAAAGAAGCTGCGGCGGCCTATAACAACTGGTTAGTGGCCCGGGAGATCGAAAAGAACAGCGGAACGTTGATTCCTGTATTGGGAGATCGCTCAGATCACAACACAGCCCCCGGATTTGACATCAATAGCGCGTTGACCAAGGTCTACGATGCAAACGTCGGGAAGATGCCTGCTGACGTGTTGGAGCAGGTCATGATCGAGGTGGCAGGAAACTATGTGGCTCGAGCGCGTCCCGGGGCAAATCTGGATACCACGTACTATGAGCAAAATGGAGCGGCCCATGGAGCGTCGAACAAGCGTTTATCTCACGCACCGGTAGTGGGAGTGAGTTATTCGCTGGATCTGGCGACAGGTTTTATCAAATCCACGACGTTGACATTTTCTACCGGTGCGAAACAGATCAACCAGTACGTCAGCGGGACTTTAGGCACCGCAACGTTATACGGGCCGAATGGCCAGATGACGGAATATGTGAGGTACGCAACGCATGGCGTCAAGCTTCAGGAGACTCGCTATGCCGATGACGGCCGAGTCGTTACCACCAAAACCGACACCAACGGCGACGGCATCTTCGACCACATCAAAACCGAGGCCCGCATCGGCGACGGCGCCAGCGTAGTCGGCGAAGACATCAACGGCGACGGCATCACCGACCGCAATTTCGTGGTGAACAACGGCCAGCGATACGACCTGTCGAACGCGCGCGACGCGATTTTCGCGGACAGCTTGCTGTCGCGGTATCGCACAGCGGGCTTGTTGAGCGGCACGAGTTACCTGGACCTGAGCCAGATCATCTCCAAAACGCTGACCTACGGCGGAAGAAACGACTACGGCTTCACGATGCCGAATGGCTGGTACAACCCGATCGGCGCCTTCTACGAAGCGAAAAGCGCCGCACTGGACACTGCAGCATCCATTGCCGAAAAGACCCCCGTACTGCTCGACGCCAACCGGTGGGGATTAAGCGTGAACTCGCTGCGGTCGCGTGACGCGAACCGTGACGGCAAGCTGTCCGGCGCGGAACTGGACGGGCTGCAAGTCTGGGTCGATGCGAACGAGGATGGTATCGGCGACGCCGGTGAATTCAGAACCCTGGCGCAGGCCGGCATCGCCGAAATCCGGGCGGTCGACTACGACGTCATCACGCGCGGCAACCACCGCCATGCATCGGCGCCGGCTGCAGCGCCTGCGAAACATTGGGAGGCGGCGCAGCCCGGTCGAATGTACCTTGCACCAGCCGTCCCGTTCTCGAACTATCGAACGCTGCGCGACACTGAAAAACTGTACTGGATCAATGGCAGCGACTTCATCTTTTTCGGCCCGAATCAGATCAAGGTCCATAACAACAACCGCTCCTGTCTCGTCGGGACCGATGGAAACGACGTATTCGATGCGAACTACTACGCGTCGTACGGGCATTGGATCAACAGCAGCCTGCTCGTGAATTTCCTCGCTGGCGGCGGCGACGACGTGATGGGCGGCAGCAACCGCAACGACAATCTGTGGGGCGGAACCGGCAACGACACCCTGTTCGGCTATGAGGGCGACGACAGGTTGTACGGCGAAGAGGGCAATGACGAACTCAACGGTGGCGCCGGCAACGACGTGCTTGACGGTGGCATCGGAAACGACAAGCTGTTCGGTCAGGCCGGCAACGACATCATGAACGGCGGCGATGGCGACGACATCATGATGGGCTTTACCGCAGCGAACGAAAGCAAGCAGACGCTTGCGCCGGGCGAGACGGACGATGACGTCATGTACGGCGGCTTCGGCAACGACCGGATGTGGGGCGGCCTCGGCAACGACTACATGGATGGCGGCGACGGGGCGGATCTCGTCTGCGGCGGCCACGGGAACGACACGGTGTTCGGGGGCACGGGCAATGATGAATTGCACGGCGATGAAGGCCACGACAGGCTTCTCGGCGAGGCAGGCCATGACAGGATCTTCGGCGAGGCTGGCGACGACGTGATCTGGGGCGGCGATGGCGACGACGTTCTGGTCGGCTTCACGGCAAGCAACGACGCGAAGCAGTGGCTCGCATACGGTGAATCCGACAATGACACGCTGTATGGCGGTAACGGAAACGATTCGATGTACGGCGGACTCGGCAACGACTATCTCGACGGCGGTAACGACGATGATTTCCTCGACGGCGGAGACGGTGACGACAGACTCTTTGGCGGCGCGGGCAACGACGTGTTGAATGGTGGCAACGGCCACGACGTACTTTCCGGCGAATCGGGCAATGACAAGATCTTCGGCGGCGTGGGCAACGACACGATCTGGGGCGGAGACGGCGACGACATTCTTGTCGGCTTTACCGCTAGCAATGAGGCGAAACAGTCTCTGGCCGCGTGGGAAACCGATGACGACACGATCTACGGCGGGGCCGGAAACGATCTGATCATGGGCGGGCTCGGCAACGATCTGCTCTACGGTGAAGCCGGCAACGACGAACTTCAGGGCGGGGACGGCAACGACCGGCTATACGGTGGCGATGGCAATGACCGTCTTTTCGGCCAAGTCGGGAACGACATTCTGTATGGCGGTGCAGGTGACGATCTCCTGGTGGGTTTCACCGCCCACAACGAGGCGAAGCGGACACTCGGTCCCGGCGAGTCCGACGACGATTATCTTTATGGCGGCGACGGCAGGGATACGCTGCTCGGCGGTCTGGGAGACGACTACCTCGACGGCGGCGCGGGCGCGGATCACATGGAAGGTGGGCAGGGCAACGACACCTATATCGTCAACAGCGTCAACGACGTGATTCTCGAGTTTGCGAACGAGGGTTACGACACGGTGATCAGCAGCGCGAACTACATCCTCAACGCCAACCTGGAAGAATTGCGCCTCGTCGAAGGGTTCAACATCAACGGCACGGGCAATGCGCTCGACAACCGGATCGTCGGCAACAGTGCGGACAACATCCTCGACGGGGTCACCGGCGCCGACACGATGATCGGCGGAAAAGGCAACGATACCTACTATGTGGACAACGTCGGCGACCGGGTTGTGGAACTGGCGGGCGAAGGCGTCGACACGGTACAGAGCAAGATCAGCTATGCACTGGGAGACCATGTCGAAAACCTGAACCTGCTGGACTTCGGCAAACCGGAGAAAGGTCTCGTCGATGGCGCGCCCGTACTCGTATATGGCTATCCGAAGGCGAACGAGCTGGATTACATGCAGGGTGACGCGGTTCCGACGTTCCAGGGAACCTGTGCGCTGACGTCGATCGCCAACCTGCTCACGCAGATCGGAACGCCGACCACCGAGGGAGAGGTAGTCCGGCGCGCGATCGACAACCAATGGGCCGTCACGAGCCCGGCCGCGACGGACTACCAGCGAGGCGGGTCGAATTACATTCAGCAACAGGCGCTGCTCAAGAGCTATGGCATTGCGAACAATCTGCTTGCCGGTTACGACGAGCATGCGATCGCGAATCTGGTCCGCAGCGGCCGCGGCGTGATTCTCGCGTTGAATGCGGGCCGGCTCTGGGCGGATGGCGCATATCTCGACAACGGCGGCGTCAATCACGTCGTCACGGTGACGGGAGCGGTATATGGAGAGGCCGACGGTGCTCTGAAGGGTTTCTATATCGCAGATTCCGGCCGCCAGAGCATCAGCGACATGACCCGCTACTTGAGCATTCAGGATTTCAGATCGGCAGCAAACGTACCAAATGCATATGCAATCTACACCGCCGAGGCACTGAAACTGTGGAACGAGGACATCGATGGCACCGGCAATGCACTCGACAACACGATCATCGGCAACCGAGGCAACAACGTGCTCGATGGCGGCGCAGGCAATGACATTCTGGTGGGTGGGTTGGGCAACGACACGTACCGTTTTGGTCGTGGGTCGGGACGCGACACGATTCGGGAAGACGACGATACGCTCGGCAACAGCGACGTGATCCGCGTCGGCGGTGGCGTATCCGCGGACCAATTATGGTTCCGTCACGTCGGCAACGATCTCGAGATCAGCATTCTGGGCACCGGCGATAGAGCCACGGTCCAGGACTGGTACCTGGGTTCTCGGTATCAGGTCGAGCAGATCCGGACGGACGATGGCCGAACGCTCGTCAATTCGGATGTCGAGAAACTGGTGCAGGCCATGGCGGCCTGGGCGCCACCTGCAACCGGTGCCGTGACGCTGTCGTCGGAACAGCAGGCAGCCCTCGCGCCGACGCTGGCTGCGAACTGGCGATAACGCCCGTCGTCGGAAGTTGTTCCGCCCGGTCGGGCATCAGGCCCGGCCGGGCGGCGTATTTCCCATCCGCATCACACTCCTTGTCCTGTCTTTCTTCCCCTATGGATAGCCCTATCCCGCCGTCCGCTGCTTCGCGCGCGACGCAGGAGGCCGATTCCGGCCTTGCCGTCGTGCTGGCGATGGCAAGCCTGCACGGCATCGCCGCCGACGAAGCCGCATTGCGGCATGAATTTGGTTTCGGCCGCTTCGATACTCAGACGATACTGCGAGCCGCCCGTTCGCTTGGCATGACGGCAAGGACCGTTCGACAAGACCCGGAACGGCTCGAACGGGCGCCGCTGCCGGCGGTCGCGCAGGCGAAAGGCGATGGCGGTTACTTCCTGATCGGGCAGTACCAGGCTGGCGACGGTACGCGTTCACCCCGGGTACTGGTTCAATACCCGGGCGAGGCCCCGGCGGTATTGACGCGAGAGCGGCTGCTCGAAATCTGGACCGGTGAACTCGTCTACTTCACGAGCAAGAGCAGTATTGCCGGTACGCTCGCGCGCTTCGATTTCAGCTGGTTCGTTCCGGCAATCGTGACCTACCGAAAGCTGCTCGGCGAAGTGCTCGTGATTTCGCTGGTGCTGCAACTGATCGGTCTCGCCACGCCGCTGTTTTTCCAGGTGGTGATGGACAAGGTGCTGGTCAACCACGCGATGAAGACATTGAACGTGATCGCGGTCGGCCTCATTGGTGCGACGTTGTTCGAAGCGGCGCTTTCCGGGATTCGGACCTGGGTCTTCGCGCACACCAGCAGCAAGATCGACGTCGAACTCGGTGCGCGGCTGTTCCGCCATTTGCTGGCGTTGCCGCTGGCCTGGTTCCAGGCGCGCCGCGTCGGCGATTCGGTGGCGCGCATTCGCGAGCTGGAGAATATTCGTGCCTTCCTCACCGGCAATGCCGTAACCCTGGTGATGGACCTGGCCTTTTCGGTTGTTTTCCTGGGCGTGATGCTCTGGTACAGCGCGTGGCTCACGCTGATCGTCGTCGTCTCGATCCCGCTTTATGTCCTGCTGTCCGTCGTATTTACGCCGATCATCCGGAGGCGTCTGAACGAGAAGTTCAACAAGGGTGCCGAGAATCAGTCGTTCCTCGTCGAAACCATCAGCGGTATCGATACGGTCAAGGCGATGGCGCTCGAGCCGAGATGGACGGACAGGTGGGACCGGCAACTGGCTGCCTACGTGAGTGCGGCGCTGTCGGCGACCAATGTCGCGACCATTGCGAGCGGCGGCGTGATGCTGGTCAGCAAACTGGTGACGGCGGCGATCATGTGGATTGGCGCGACGCTCGTCATCGACAACAGATTGACCGTCGGGGAGCTCGTCGCGTTCAACATGCTGGCCGGACAGGTATCCAGTCCGATCCTGCGCCTGGCGCAGCTATGGAACGATTTCCAGCAGGTCGGGATTTCGATGGGCCGGCTCGGAGACATCCTGAATGCGCCGCCCGAAGCGGCCGGCAAAAAGACGCGACTGCCGCGTCTCGAAGGTGCAATCGAATTCGACCAGGTATCGTTTCGCTATCGACCGGACGCGAGCGATGTGATCCGGCAGATCTCCGTCAGGATCGCGGCGGGCGAAGTGATCGGCATCGTAGGCCGCTCGGGGTCAGGCAAGAGCACGCTGACGAAACTGGTGCAGCGCCTCTACGTGCCGGATCGCGGCCGGGTGCTGGTCGACGGTCATGACATCGCCGTAATCGATACGGCGAGCCTGCGGCAGCAGATCGGCGTCGTGCTTCAGGAGAACACGCTGTTCAACCGCTCGGTACGGGACAACATCGCGCTGGCCCGGCCGACTGCGTCGATCGATGCGGTAATCGACGCAGCGAAACTGGCCGGCGCACACGAATTCATCTGCGAACTTCCGGAAGGTTACGACACAGTGGTCGGCGAGCATGGCACGGGGCTCTCCGGCGGACAGCGTCAGCGCGTCGCGATCGCACGTGCGTTGATGACGGACCCGCGCATCCTGATCTTCGACGAAGCGACGAGCGCGCTCGACTACGAGTCCGAGGCGGTCATTCAAGCCAATATGCGTCGCATTTGCGAGCGGCGCACGGTACTGATCATTGCGCATCGGCTCTCGGCGGTGCGCGACGCGGACCGGATTCTCGTGATGGAACGCGGACAGATCGTGGAGAGCGGCACGCACGACGCGTTGCTGCGTACGCAGGGAGGCATTTACGCACGCCTGCACGCATTGCAGCAGGACGGACGTGCAGTCTCGGGAGCATGTGCATGAGTGTGCGACAACGGGTAAAGGCGTGGTGCGAACTGTACGAACGCTACCGGGATGTCTGGCTCCACTGCTGGCAACGACGCCATCGGATGACGCTGCCAAAGTTCGAAGCACAGGAGGCCGAATTCCTGCCGGCGGCCCTGGCCGTCCGAGCGGCACCCGTATCGCCGGCGGGACGTTGGGTCGCGCGCATCCTCATGCTGCTGGTTGCAACGCTTGTCGCTTGGGCGTGCCTGGGCAAGATCGACATCATCGTCAATGGCAGCGGCAAGATCATCCCGTCCTCGCGCACCAAGACGCTGGCGGTGGTGGAGGTGGCGAGCGTGCGGGCGCTGCACGTGCGCGACGGCCAGACGGTGAAGGCCGGCGACGCGCTGATCGATCTCGATACGCGCGTCATCGACGCGGAGCGGCAGAAGGCGGACGGCGATCGGTTGAACGCGGCGTTGCAGGTTGCGCGGGCTCGGGCCTTGATCGACGCGATCGAAACGGGGCGACCGCCTCGCCTTTCCGGTATCGAAGGGGTGCCGTCTGAGCGTCTGCGTGAAGCCGAGCGTCACCTGATGGATCAGTGGCGTGATTTTGTCGCGCGGCGTGATCGGTTCGATGGCGAAATTCGTCGCTACAGTCAAGCGCTTCCGCTCGCCGCACGTCGGGCGAGGGACTACGCCGAACTCCTGAAAACGCACGATGTTGCCGAACACGCGTGGATCGAGGCGGAGCAGCAGCGCATCGACATCGAAGGGCAACTGGCTGATGCGCGCCACCAGCGCGCGGCGTTGGTGGCCGAAACGCGCAGAAATGCACAGGACGCGCAGCACGACGCTCAGCGAGTCGCGGACGCGTCCACACAGGACGTGCGCCGAGCAAAGGCGCACGGCGAGCTGTTGCAACTGACCGCGCCAGTCGACGGTACCGTGCAGCAGCTTGCGGTGCATACCGTTGGCACAGCGGTGCCGGCCGCGCAGCCGCTGATGCAGATCGTGCCTCTGGCGAGCGCGGTGGAAATGGAGGCGTTCATCGAAAACCGCGACGTGGGATTCATCAAGGAAGGGCAGCCGGCAAGCGTGAAGATCGATGCGTTCGAGTACACGAAGTACGGGACCGTGCCGGCGACCGTCAGTCATGTATCGCGCGATGCGATCGAAGACGAGAAGAAAGGGTTGATCTATGCGGTCAAGGTGACACTCGATCGCGCCATGCTGCTCGTGGATGGCCGCGAAGTCAGGCTGTCTCCCGGGATGTCGGGCAGCGTCGAGATCAAGACCGGTACGCGCCGGGTGATCGAATACGTGCTTTCGCCGCTGCTGCAGCACGGCCGGGAGAGTTTGCGTGAGCGCTAGAATCTTGCGCTGGTTCACATGCAGCCGACGGATGCATGGCGCACTGCTGGTTCTGATCGCGTGCAAGGCCCAGGCAGCGGGCGTGCCGGATGTGCTGACCGATCCCTTGTTGACGCGGCCGCCCGTGCTGGACACGGGCGTTGGGCTTCCGGGCGACGATGCTCCTGTTGCCTGTCCGTCGTCCGTCGAGCTGACGAAGCGTCTGACGCTTGGCGATGCCGTCGACCATGCGCTGTGCCACAACCCGCGAATCCGGGTTGCCTGGGCGTCGATCAAGATTCAGGCGGCGGCGTTGGGCGAGGCGAGGGCGGCATGGCTGCCGACGCTCAATGGGTCGGTGAACTGGCTCGGCGCGCATAGCCGTTATCCGCAGGCGCCGTCGATGAATACCCATGGCACCGGCACGACGTCAAATGCAAGCATGAACTGGCGGCTGCTCGATTTCGGCGGGCGGGCCGCAAACCGGGGTGCGGCGCAGCAGCTGTTGACGGCCGCGCTGGCGAGCCACGACGCCGCGATGCAGAAAGCTGTGGCGGATGTCATCGGAAGCTATTTCGATGTTCAAAACGCGCAAGCTGCATTTGAAGCGCGTACCGAATCTGTCGGTCTTGCCGAATCTACGGTGCTTGCGTCGCGTCAGCGTCTGGCCAAAGGCGTCGCGGCCCGCAGCGACACGCTGCAGGCGGAAACGGCGCTGGCGAAGGCGAGGCTGGCTGCGGGGCGGGCCGGCGCAGACGTGGCCGGGGCTCGCGCGGAACTCGTTTATGCGATGGGGCTGCCGGGCGACACACGCATCGACGTGACGGAGGCGGCGGCGCCGGTTGCGACGGATGCGTTGCGCGAGCTGGGCGACTGGCTTCGCGAGGCGGAAGGGTCTCATCCGGAAATCAGGGCTGCGCGCGCCCAATGGGAGGCTGCGAAGGCGAAGGTGACGACGGCGCGATCGGAGGGCATGCCGACGCTGGATTTGAGCGGTACGTTTTCCCGGAACGGTTATCCGAACCAGGGATTGCAGTCATTGCGTTCAACACAGACGAGCATTGGCCTGACCCTGACGATTCCGTTTTTCGAAGGCTTTTCGCGGACCTACCGGATTCGCGGGGCGCAGGCCCAGGCCGAACAGGCACATGCGCAACTGCTCGACACGCAACAGCAGATTCTGCGTGAGGTGCTGAAGGCGCATGCTGACGCCGAGTCGGCGATCGGCAATCTGGACGCGTCTGCAAGGCTGTTGGATGCCGCTGAAACGGCGCTGGCGTCGACACGCAATCGTTACGCGCACGGAGCGGGGGATATTCTCGAGCTGCTTTCGGCGCAAGCGGCCCTGTCCGATGCGCGACAGGAGCGGGTGCGCGCACTCGCCGACTGGGAGTCGGCGCGGCTTCGCCTGTTCGCCAGCGCGGGCATCATGGGTCGATGGGCGGTGCGCTAGGTGAACGGTGGCGATTGCTGGATCGTCAATGCGAACCTCGGCACGAGCGGCACGGAGATCGGCCGGGTGAAGTTCGACGCGTGAAGGAGCACGGCGCGTCATGCGCCGCGAGTGAGTGACGGCACGGGCGCGCCACGATGCATGGCGTCGTCCGCAAAGCGGCGACTCCCGGCAATCGCCGTCGCCCGAATGCTGCCGGCCGGGCGTCATACGCCGGCGGCCCAATCCTCTGTACAATCGCGCGGGACGCCGCCGAGCCTTCCGAGGGCCAAGTCGAAACAGGCTGCGGCGTCAGGAGAGCGATCCACCCACACCCCGCAGGACGGTTTGCGCGACGCGAACGTCCCGTTTCGTGGCGCGGGCGGGTCGTCGAGAGCACGCGCGAGTTTGCCAAGCGCGTCCCGAGAACAATGAAGAACAACGCAGAGCATGGCAGAACAAAAACTTCCTCCCGGCGCGGAATACGAGCAGGCGACGCCGTGGCTGACCGACGTTCATCCGGATGACGTTCGTGCATCCGGCGAGGGCTTCAACGCGTGGCTGATCGACGTCACGCATGGATACGTGAACGTCGAGCGCCTGGCGACCGTCGCCAGTGCGATTCCGATCCTGAACAACCTGATGGCGCTGGCGGATGTGCTCAGCGACATCGTCTCGATCGTCCGCAAGCGCGGCGGCGACCTGCTCGACTATCTCGGGCTCGCGATCAACCTGATCGGCGTGATTCCGTTCCCGCCGGTATTGGCGCCGATGCGGCTCGCGGCGCGGCCGATGCTCGCGCTGATCCGCAACGAGCTGATGATCCACAAGCGCGACATCGCCGCGGCCGTCGTGTCGATCGTCGTCACGCATGTGCAGGCTTCGTGCGCAACCGAGATCGAGAACTTCCTGACGACGCTGCAGGGCGTGGTCAACGAACTGATCGACACGTGTGCGAAGAAGGCGCAGGAGATTCTCACGAGCCTCGCCGACGGCATCGAGGCGTTGCTGGCGGGCAAGCTGTTCGATCCGGCCAAGAACGAGAAGCAGGCGGCCGAGTATCGGCAGCTGATGAAGAAGAGCGGATGGTTCAGCAAGGACAAGGTGGCCGGCGCGTGGGGGTATCTGTCGGAATCGACGGCGGCGCTCGGCAAGCGCGGCGCCAATTCGGCCGGCGGCAAGCTGAGCGAGGCGATTCCGGCGAAGCTCGTCGCGCCGATTCGCGAGATCGCGACATCGCTGCGCACGCTGGCGCCCGTCGTGTTCAACAAGATCAACGAACTCAAGGGCAGCGACGAAGGCAAGCTGATGTGGCTGCTCGTGAAGCTCGCCGACGCGGTGCGGCTCAAGGGCAAGGGCACGCGCGGTGGTGCGGTCAAGTCGTCGGGCACGACGAAGGTCGAGGAGCGGCGGCCGCAGGTGCCGTTGGCTGCGCAGAAGAAGGAAGCCAAGGCCAAGGGGGCGGGGGTCGATCATTGCGGGGAGTGCGGAGTCGGAGCGTCCGGCGCGTCGATCAGCTTTGCGTTTGGTGATGAGACGTTCACGCATACGGACTTCGAATTGCCGGGCGCACTGCCGGTCGTGTGGGCGCGGACGTATCGTTCGCGCCTGGCCGGTTACGATCGCAGTGAACTGGGCGCGCGCTGGCTGACGCCGTACATGACGCGCATCGACATCCGCGATGACAAATGGGTGTATTGCGACTCGACCGGTCGAAACATCGAATATCCGGCGCTGGCCGCGGGTGCGGTGCATGACGACCGGGTGGAAGGCGTCACGTTGTCCCGGCTGGATGAAACCTGGGTCACGCTGTCATACGGACATGAAACGCTGTACGTCTACGAGAAGCGCGGCGAGACGTTCCGCCTCGCGTTGCACAAGGATCGCGCGGGCAATACGGTCGCGCTCGACTACGACAGCGGCGATCGCCTTGCGCGTCTCGTCAGCTCTGCCGGTCATACGTTGGCATTCCTGCATGATGCGCGTGGCCGCATCACGGCAATCGAGCAGATCGTCGACGCGAAGACGCGCGTCACGCTCGCGCAATATCGCTACGACGAAGAAGGCGACCTCGTCCGCGCGGCGGATCGCTACGGCAACGCATGGCAATACGCGTATCGTCGCCACCTGATCACCCGCTACACGGATCGCACCGGCCGAGGGATGAATCTCGAGTGGGATGGTGCGGAAGAACACGACAACACGAACGCGCGATGCGTGCGCGAATATGCCGACGATGGCAGCCACGACATCCGCCTGATGTGGCATCCGAACATCCGGCTGACCTATGTGACGGATGCGCTCGGCAACGCCACGCGCTACTACTACAACATCCACGGCTACATGTACCGGATCGCCTATCCGGACGGGACCGAAGAGTGGATGCGGCGCGACCAGAACAACAATCTGGTGATGCATATCCACCGAGACGGCGGCGTCGAGGAGATGGAGTACGACGCGCGCGGGAACATGACGAAGCACTACCGGGTGGATGGCGCGGTCGTCGAGATGACTTACGACGAACGCGACCAGCTGGTGAAGGTGAAGGATCCGGAGGGGTACGTCTGGCTGCGCAAGTACGACGATGCGGGCAATCTCGTCGCGCAGATCGATCCGCTTGGTCACGAGACGAAGCACGCATACGACCCGAGCGGTATGCCGGTCAAGGTGACCGACGCGAAGGGAGGCACGAAATCGCTCGTCTATGACACGGCCGGGAAACTGCTTCAATTCACGGATTGCTCCGGCAAGATGACGAAGTGGGCGTATGACGGCGAAGGCAGGTTGGCGCGGTCAACGGATGCCGCCGGCAATGCCACGACCTATCGCTATGGCGAGAATGGCGAACTGAACGAGATCTCGTCAGCGGCGGGCGTCGAGCGCTTCGTGCTCGACGCGGAAGGTCGGTTGCTGTCGCATACCGATCCGCTCGCGCGCATCACACGCTTTTCGTACGACGCGGCAGGGCGCGTGGCGAGCCGTGTCGATGCGCTTGGATACACACTCGCATATCGCTATGACCGGCTCGGGCGGCTGACCGCGTTGACTGACGCTAATCGTGCGACCTACCAGTTCCACTACGATCCGATGGGCCGGTTGCTCGAAGAGATCGGCTTCGACGGAAAGCGGACGAAGTACGGATACGCAGAAGGGACGCTGCCGCCGGTCAGCATCGACGAAGCGGGGCAGCGTACCGAACTCGAGTTTGATCCGGCGGGGCGGATCACGCGCAGGGCGTCCGGCGATAGCGAGGAACGGTTCGCTTATGACGCGAGCGGCCGGCTTGTTGAAGCGCGTAATGGCCATAGCCGTGTGCAGGCGTTCTTCGATCCGGTCGGGAATCTGGTTCGTGAGCATCATGCGTACCAGTTGTTCGGCAACTCGCGCAGCTATCTGTGGCATCACGAGTACGACGAGATCGGCACGCGGGTCAAGACGGTGCGGCCGGACGGCCATGTGCTCGACTGGTTGATATACGGTTCCGGGCATGTTCACGGCCTGATGCTCGATGGCGAGGAGCGGATCCAGTTCGAGCGGGACGATCTGCATCGGGAAACGCAGCGCACGTTGTCGAACCGGATCGATCAGCGGATCTTCTACGATCCGGCGGGGCGGATCGCACGGCAGACAGTGCAGCGCTCGCAGGCGCCGTCGCCGCTCGCAGAGCGGCGCTATCGCTACGATGCGGCCGGGCTGCTCGAACAAATCGAAGACAGTCGCCGGGGGATGATCGACTACCGATATGACCCTGTCGGACGGTTGATCGCAGCAATTGGTCCGTTGGGCGCTGAACGTTTCGCGTTTGACCCGGCAAGCAATATTCTCGATCCTGGTAGTCCGGAACGTGCGCGTACGCCAGCGTTAGTGAAGCAGAGCCCGGTGATGCCTGATCGACCGGAAAGCACACTGCCGCAGGATGTGCCAAAGGTGCTCGGAAACCTGTTGAAGGATTATGCCGGCACGCACTTCGAATACGACGCGCGTGGAAACCTGGTCGAGAAGCACTCACCGGTCGGACGGCAGCAATATGTGTGGGACGGCTTCAATCGGCTGAGCGTTGCGCGGGTTGCAGAATCGGCGCGGCAGCACGAAGTGCATTACTTCTACGATCCGTTCGGACGGCGGATCGGCAAGGATGTGAACGGCGTGCGGACCGTGTTCGGCTGGGACGGGGATCGGCTTGCCTACGAGAGCACAGACGGGGGCGCGACGCAGTATGTGTACGAGCCGGAGTCGTTCGTACCGTTGGCGCAGTATGTGACGATGGAGCCGGTCGCAGGGATTCCGACGCCGGTGTGGAGCAGTGCCGAGCCATATACACCAGAGAGCGATCCGCTGCAGCGCGTGCCAGCGCGGGAGTCCGACGCGCATCTGTTTTACTACCATTGTGACCAGATCGGTACGCCATTGTTGATGACGGACGAGGCTGGGGAGGTGGTGTGGGAGGCGTCGTATCGGGCGTGGGGTGAGGCACGGGAGGTGATCGCGCGGGTGTCGAAGACAGCCGGGGCTGCGCCTCGGAACCCGATCCGGTTTCAGGGGCAGCAGGAGGATACGGAGACGGGGCTGCACTATAACCGCCATCGGTACTACGATCCAGACTTAGGGCGATTCGTCAGCAAGGATCCAATCGGACTGGCTGGCGGCTTGAATGCATTTCAATACGCGCCGAATCCGACTGATTGGCTTGATCCGCTCGGTCTCGCGCGCAAAAAGAAGAATTCGCAAGAGCTTGGAAAGGCCGCAACAGGCTGTGATACCTGGCCGGGAAAACAGGCGCACCATGTCATCCCGGAGGAGTTGGCGGATCATCCGTTGCTGCGTGACATCGATTTCCGGATGAATACCGGGGCCAATGCGATCATGCTTCCATCCACGCCAGGAGGGTTGATGGCGACGCACAATGGCTATCACAGTCACTACAACAAGGCGGTGGAAAGTGAACTCGATCACATCCAAAGCAAGTACAGCAACGAGGCGGATCGCAAGCGTGCCGTCCAGGACCTACAGCGCAATCTGGATAGCGCTCTTCGGCGTAATAAGCTGCCGTTATATATGACCTCTTGCGGGAAGAAGACAGGGCTGAAGGCTGGCGATTGGGATAGGTACATCCGATCGTCTCGACGATACTGAGGTGAGAAAGTGCTCGAAGAGAAATTGAAAAAGATTCGCGCCCAAATAAAATTTGGTCGCGCAGTTGAAGCGACACAAGCACTTGAGGCGCTGATCAATGACGCGTCTACCGGGGAGTTGCAGTTGCTCTTGCCGGTGTACGTTGACGTTCTTATGAAAAGGCAGCGCTTCAGAGAGGCTGAGGGAGCGATAGAGCGCGCGCTGCTCATTGGGGCATCAGACGAGGCTCATTCGTTACATGAGAAGCTGGAACAGTGCAGACGAGAACTGGGAAAGATTGTCCAGGTTGCGAACTATGATGCCCCTTTGTTCAAGCAGTTCATCGAAGGGATTCCGGAGATATTCCGAACCGGAAGCCGCTCGGCTATTGAACCGAATTTCACTGATGTTCCGCGGCTTGAGGACGTCGACCGCTTCGCGCACGATCAAAACATAGGTGCACCGTACTATTCCTGGAACGCAGCGCGAACACAAGCGGCGAAGGAGGTCTATAGCTACCGTTACAGCGAGAAGATCGACGTCTCGCGTTTCGACAACGAGTTCTCTGCTGCGATTGAAACCATGTGCAGAGAACATCTCCCGGAATCCGCCATGCTGTACTTTGATGATGTCTACGGCGATCTAGTCGAGATCGCTCGTGGGCTTCTGGTAGGCGTACATCCGCCTCTTCACCACGTGATGATGTCGGCTTATGAGGCGCATCTCTTCCCTTGCGGATGGGTCGGAAACTATCCAGCTGGACAATTGCTTGTGCATCGTTTGTGGTGACCACACCTCGTTGGCATCGGCGACACCGCGCGCGGTAAGGAAACGCATGAACGGCTTCTCATGCGGCAGGAGTGAGTGGCAAGGCTGCTGGCGATGGAAGGACGTTCGACATGCATGACGATGCACTGGATATCGGGCGTTGTGCGGGCGATGAGTGCTGGTTGTTGCGACATGGTGGCTGGCCAGCTTCATTTGAGGTGTGTTATCGAACAATTGGCTGATTCGCCCCGAGTCTTCCGACAAGGCGCCGCGATCGAAGTACCTCGTGACTGGAGATGCAACCGACGACAGGAGAAACGGACGGGCGTTCTGTCTGATCTGATAAGCAATGGGTAGTTCTTCCGTATCGACTGCATTGCCTTGGGACCCGCACGCGTTATCGGCTACACCGTGGCCGTGGCGCGGCTGGATCTGAATGCAGCAATCCACATCGACAAGTCAGACCTCACCTATATTTTTCGAAAATTTCGATCGCAATCGCGGGGGCAACCTATGTGGGCGGCGAGGCTGCCGCGCATGGTTCATGCGGGTTCTTTTGCAAGTGAACGGGGAATCGCTTGAACTGGGCGGTGATGTCGATGAACTACCATCGTCGCCGGTTGGTTGCCGCGTGGCTCACTGCCCGACCGGCGGTCGAGTCGAAAGCGAATTGTTTACGGTTGGAGCGAAACGATTACGATCGATTGATGATTCGTACCTGCGGTCTGACGTAAAGCAAATGTCACGACACGCATCGCGCCTTACCCGCGAAGAGCCAGGCAGTCGTCGATACGGCCGGCTCTTCCCGTACGCGACGCCCTACGCCACCCCTCCCGGCATATTCTGCACCACCAGCATCTGCGGGCTCGACAACGTGATCTGCGCCGCGCGCAGCCGTTTCAGGATCTCGAACAGCAGGTCGCTCTTCGTCGACCCCGCGATCCGCGGGCTCGCGACGTAACCCGTCACGCTCAGCGTGATCCCGTCCGGCGTCAGCTGGCTGAACGTCACCGACGGCGCGGGCTTGTCCAGAATCGACGGATGCTCGCGATACGCGTCGAGCAGCAAATCACGCACCTGCTCCGGATCGGTGTTCAGCGGGAACGTCAGCACCAACGTCGCGACGCCCTGCGTGCTGTTGCCCATCGTCACGTTGCGCAGGTTCTGCGAAATCAGCTGCGAGTTCGGCACGATCACGGTCGAGCGGTCGCTGAGCTGAATCTCAGTCGCGCGCACGTTGATCCGGCGGATGTCGCCCTCGACGCCGCTGATGCTGATCATGTCGCCCACCTTCACCGGGCGTTCGGTCAGCAGGATCAGCCCCGACACGAAGTTCTTCACGATCTCCTGCAGGCCGAAGCCGATACCGACCGACAGCGCGCTGACGATCCACGCGAGCTTGTCCCATCGCACGCCGAGCAGCGCCAGCGTCATCAGCGCGACCAGCGCATAGCCGACGTTGGTGAACAGCGTGATGAGCGACGCGCGCATGCCGGGGTCCATGCCGAGCGCCGGCATGAACTCGGCGTCGAGCCAGCGCCGCACCGAGCGCAGCAGGTACAGGCCGACCGCGAAGGCGATCGTCGCGTTGATGATCCGGTCCGGCATGATGTTCAGACTCTGCAGCTTCTGCCCACCGGCCACCGCGATCAGGCTGTCGAGCAGATCGCCCGGCGTCGTGCCGAAGCCGCCCGTCAGCAGCGCGATCACCGCGAACAGCATCAGCAGGCTCGTGCCGAGGCCCGACAGCACGGTCTGCGCCTGTTCGAGATGCTTGTCGCCGAGCCCGAACAGGTGCTTGATCTGCCTGCCGCTCGACAGGTTGGGGTTGAACAGCGTGGCGCACGCGTCGCGCGTCAGTTGCGTCAGCACGTAGACGCTGCACAGGACGATCTCGAACCAGACCAGCTCGAAGGTGATGAAGCGTGCGACGGTGATGTAGCCGATCATCAGCGCGAGCAGCGACACGATGATCGCGAGCGATACGCCGGCATGGATCAGCCCCGCAAGCGTCGAGCGCTGTTCGGGCGCTTCGCCGGCCGCGGCCATCGCGCTGCGCACACGGTTCGCGCGCAACAGCGACGCGCCGACCGTCAGTGCGACGACGAGCGCCACGATGCCGCGGCCGAACAGCGTGACCGACAGGCTCGTGTCGACGATCCGGTTGAGTTCCTCGATCGTGCCGGACACGAGCAGCAGCGCGGCCAGCACGCCCGGGAACGGCCGCATCGCAAGGGCGACCGGATCGGCGAGCGCGGGCAGCCGCCACGACGGATGACGCGTGCACAGCAGTGCCCGGCCGAGGCCCGCGATCAGCGCGCAGGTGAGCGCCAGCTTCGCGAATTCGTCCCACAGGTCGATGAGCGCCGGCGTGAGATCGTAGCGACGCGCCAACGCGACATAGAAGAGCTGCACCGCGATGCCGGTGGTCAGCAGCGTCGTGACCGCGGTCGACAGCGCGAGCGCGCTGCGGCGCAGGCGGGTTTCGGGCAAGCGATTCACGCAAAACCACGCGAGCCAGTGTTCGATGAGCCGCCGGCCCACGATCCAGACGGCCAGCGTGGCGAGCAGCAGCAGCGTGGTCACGATGCGCTGCCCCGGCTGCCAGGCCGACTTCAGCATCGCGAGGAGCTGCTCGTCTAAGTCGCCGAGCCGCTGCGCGTCGCCGGGCGGCAGCCGGAACAGCGGCAGCCAGAATTGCGCACCGAAGATGCTGCCCGAGCGCAGCACGAGCTGGTTCTTCAGCAGGCTGCGATTCAGCTTCGAGAACTGGTCGGTGAGGTTGGCGAGATTGCCCTTCTGGTCGGCGGCCTGCTTCAGCGCCGCATCGATCTGCATCTTGCGCGCGTTCAGCGTCGCCCGCTGCTGCTCGACGGCCGGGGTTTCGGGCGCCGCGCCCGGCGCGGGCGGCGGCCCGAGCACGTCGAGTTGCGCCTGAAGCTTCGCGCGCTGCGGGACGAGCTGTGCGGTCAGCTTGTCGACGGCGGCGCTCAACGTCTGCGTCGAGTCGGCCAGCGAATCCAGCGCCTTGCTGTTCGTCGCGGTGGACGTCTGCTGCTTGATGCGGTCCTGCTGGACCTGCATCTGCTTCAGCTCGGCGACTGCGTCGCTCAACGAAATCGTCGGGGCGGACGCGCCGTCGGCGGCAGCCGCGCCGGTTTCGGAGGCCGGCGACGGAAACGCGTGCGCCGCTGCGGCCGGGATCAGATGCAGCAGCGCGATCAGCGCGACCCGGCGGATGAAAGTGGAAAGGTGTTGTATGCGCATGGAATCCTTACGATTTGCCGACATGGCCGCGGCCGTCAAATCGTCCACGTGTTGTCACGGTTGGGTAGCCGGCATGTTACCGGGGTGCGCCGGCATCGGCCGCTGCCGTGGAATCCTCCGAGCATAGCGGGATGCGGGGCGCGATGGGGCGGCGATGTGCGGCGGCGGGCCGGTGCCGCCGCGCGCACGCTGACGGGACGCACCTGCACGGCGCGACGCGGCGGTCGATCCACCGATCGGCGCCGCGGTGCGCCGGTCGACAGACGGTTACGCAATTTACACAATGTGCGTGCCGGCGGCCGCGCGGTGTCGGGGCCGGTACAATGGGCCGGCTCGCATGACGGCCGCGCGGCGGCCGCCTGACGACAAGGCAACGCGACAACACGACAAGACAACATCAGGAGACGCGCCCACGATGGCCTCAACGGATACCTCTTCGCGAACGCCGGCCACACCGGCCACGCTGCTCGACGCCGGCTCGATCTCGGCCCGCCTCGACCGCCTGCCGCCCACCCGCAGCGTGTGGAAACTCGTCGTGCTGCTGAGCCTCGGCTTCTTCTTCGAACTCTACGACCTGCTCTACAGCGGCTACGTCGCACCGGGCCTCGTGAAAAGCGGCATCCTCAGCGCGACGACCCACGGGCTGTTCGGCACCACCGGCGTCGCCAGCTTCATCGCCGCGCTGTTCTCCGGCCTCTTCATCGGCACGATCGCATGCGGCTTCCTTGCCGACCGCTTCGGCCGCCGCGCGATCTTCACGTGGTCGCTGCTGTGGTACTCCGCCGCGAACGTCGTGATGGCGTTCCAGGACACGGCCGCCGGGCTGAACTTCTGGCGCTTCGTCGTCGGCCTCGGGCTCGGCGTCGAGATGGTGACGATCGGCACGTACATTTCCGAACTCGTGCCGAAGCAGATTCGCGGCCGTGCGTTCGCATGCGAGCAGGCGGTGGGCTTCGTCGCGGTGCCGGTCGTCGCGTTCCTCGCGTACCTGCTCGTGCCGCATGCGCCGTTCGGCCTCGACGGCTGGCGCTGGGTCGTGCTGATCGGTGCGCATGGCGCGATCTTCGTCTGGTGGATCCGCCGTGGCCTGCCGGAAAGCCCGCGCTGGCTCGCGCAGCAGGGCCGGCTCGACGAGGCGGACCGCGTGATGCGCGCGCTCGAGGCGAAGGTCGAGGCGGAATACGGCCGCCCGCTGCCGCCGCCCGCGCCCGCCGAGCCGGTGCCTGCGCGCGGCCGCTTCAGGGACATGTGGGTGCCGCCGTACCGCAAGCGCACGATCATGATGACGATCTTCAACGTGTTCCAGACGGTCGGCTTCTACGGCTTCGCGAACTGGGTGCCGACGTTGCTGATCAAGCAGGGCATCACGATCACGACGAGCCTGATGTATTCGAGCGTGATCGCGCTCGCGGCGCCGATCGGGCCGCTGATCGGCCTCGTGATCGCCGACCGCTTCGAGCGCAAGTCGGTGATCGTCGCGATGGCGGGCACGGCGATCGTCTGCGGGCTGCTGTTCAGCCGGACGACGGCGGCCCCGCTGCTGATCGTGCTCGGCATCGGCCTCACGCTCGCGAACAACATCATGTCGTACAGCTACCACGCGTATCAGGCCGAGCTGTTCCCGACCGCGATCCGCGCGCGGGCAGTGGGCTTCGTCTATTCATGGAGCCGCTTCTCGGCGATCTTCACGTCGTTCGTGATCGCCGCGGTGCTCAATGGCTTCGGCACCGCCGGCGTGTTCGTGTTCATCGCGGGCGCGATGGCGGTCGTGATGGCGGCGATCGGGCTGATGGGGCCGCGCACGAAGGGCGTCGCGCTCGAGGCGATCTCGAAGTAGCGGCCGCGCGCCCGCGCTGCCGGTTTGCGCATGGGCGCGTAGAATGAAACGTCAGACGACTCTCCAGCCGCCATCGGCCCGACGCGCATTCCGCGTGGCGGCCGCGCCGCGCGGAGGCGTCGGCGTCCGGGGCGCATGCCGCGCCCGGCGCGTTGCCGCTTCGCGCAGCCCGCGCGCCGTCCGACGGCGCGCACCGGCCCGATCGGTCGATCGCGCATCGATCGCATGAAGCTTTCCGACCTGACGTGGCGGTTCGCGTGGCCGCGTCGCCGTGCCGTTCCGCTTGCCGCGTGCGTGTGGCTTGCCGCCGCGCCGGCGTTACCTGTCCTTGCCGAGCCGTCGGCGTCCTCGCCGGCTGCCGCGGCGTCTGCGGCATCTCCATCGCCTGCGGCAGCCGCCGTTTCCGCAAGCGCCGCTTCCGCGGCTTCCGGCACGCCGGCCAGCGAGGCCCAGGTTGTGTTGCCGCGCCGGCATCCGCCGTTGTCCGCATCCGAAGCCGCTGGCGCGACGACCCGCGCGCTCGACATGCGCAAGCGCTTCGCGCAGGAAGTGGCTCGCCGGCTGAACGTGCCGGCGGGCGAGCAGCGCGCGTACGGCCGGCGTCTGCAGCAGGCGCTCGCGGCTGCCGATCTGGCCGATCTCGCCGGCGAATACGTGGTGATGGTCGATCGCGCGCCGGCCGTGCAGGCGCTGTTCATCTACTTCCGCGCGACGCCGGCCAATGCGTGGCTGATGATCGGTGCGGCGCCGGTCGCCACCGGGCTGCCCGGCAAGTACGACCACTTCCTGACGCCGCTCGGCGTGTTCACGCACACGCCCGACAACATGGACTTCCGCGCGGAAGGCACGACGAACGACAACGGCATACGCGGCTACGGGCGCCGCGACATGCGGATCTACGACTTCGGCTGGGTGGACAGCGAACGCGGCTGGGGCAAGGGCGGCGTGTCGGCGATGCGTTTCCAGATGCATGCGACCGATCCCGAGCGGCTCGAACCGCTGCTCGGCGTGCGCCATTCGAAGGGCTGCGTGCGGATTCCCGCGTCGCTGAACACGTTCATCGACCGGCACGGCATCCTCGATGCGGACTACGAAGCGGGCATGGAGGCCGGCCGGTCGTTCTGGGTGCTGCACCCGGGGCGCGACATCACGCCGATCGAGGGCCGCTATCTGGTCGTCGTCGATTCCGCGCGCAACGCGCGCCCGGCGTGGGCGCCGCTGCCGGGCCGCAGCGCGTGGTCGAAGGTGCCGAAGGGCGGGGATACGGCGGATTGAGCGGGCCGGCCGTTCGACATGAATTCGCGGTCATTGTGAGAATAAATCCGTTTTATTGCCACATAAGAAAAGCAAACTTTTATGATCGACGGCGGATTCGTATAGTCGAGTCCGGATTCGCGGAACCCGCCGCGCTCGCCCGGACCTCAACCGACCCACGACCCGCATGAAAACTCTCCACAAGCTCGCCCCGCTCGCAATGCTCGGCGCATTCGCGACCCACGCGAGCGCGCAAAGCAGCGTGACGCTGTACGGCCTCATCTCGGCCGGCGTCGGTTTCGCGACCAACCAGGGCGGCAAGAACGCCTGGCAGGCGCTGTCGGGCACGAACCAGAACCCGCGCTGGGGGCTGAAGGGCAAGGAAGATCTCGGGCAGGGGCTGTCGGCGATCTTCCAGCTCGAGAACGGCTTCAACGTGATGACCGGCAACGCCGCGCAGAACGGCCGGATGTTCGGGCGCCAGGCGTATCTCGGCCTCGCCGACCGCACCTACGGCACGTTGACGTTCGGCCGCCAGTACGATGCGATCCACGACTACATCGGCCCGGTGATCATCGCGAGCAACGGCGTGAACATCGGCGACAACGACAACGGCTACAACGACATCCGCGTGCAGAACTCGGTGAAGTACGTGAGCCCGGTGTTCTACGGGCTGAAGCTGACCGCGCAGTACGGCCTCAGCAACGCGACGGGCTTCGCGGACAACAACGCGTACAGCTTCGGCATCGGCTACGAGCGCGGCCCGCTGCGCTGGAGCGCCGTGTATGCGCAGTACAACCATCCGTACAGCCGCACGAACCCGGACGGCGCGATCGCGAACGACTACGCGTCGCCGCTGCTGATCTTCAGCAAGAGCGCGACGTCGCCGTCGGTGTTCGCGAGCCGGCAGCGGATCGCCGGCACGGGCGGCTTCTACACGATCGGGCATGCGCAGTTCGCGGCGATGTTCACCGACGTCCGCTACGATTACCTCGACAACTCGCACCTGCACCTGCAGAACGTCGGCGTGAACGTCGTCTACACGATGACGCCGCAGCTGTTCCTCGGCGCCGCGTATGCGTTCACGAACGGCAAGTACGACGTGATCGACAAACGCCCGAAGTGGCACCAGGTGAACCTGCAGGCCGACTATTTCCTGTCGAAGCGCACCGACGTCGCGCTGACGGTGATCGCGCAGCAGGCGGCGGGCGATGCGGATCACGCGCAGATCTTCGCGTACGCCCGCTCGACCGGCACGCGCCAGATGACCGCGACGCTCGGCGTGCGCCACGTATTCTGAACACGACCATGACGAACGATACCTTTGCCCGCCGCCACTTCCTGAAACTGTCCGCCGCGCTGGCGGGCGCCGCGCTGATGCCGGAAGGCGGCGCGTTTGCCGCCGGCCCGGCGGCCGTGCGCCGCACCGTGATCATCGATACCGACCCGGGGCAGGACGACGCGATCGCGATCCTGTTCGCGCTCGGCGCGCGGGATCGCGTCGACGTGCGCGCGCTGACCGCCGTCGCCGGCAACGTGCCGCTCGAGCTGACCGAACGCAACGCGCGGATCATCCGCGACTGGGCCGGCTGCACGCAGACCTTGCCGGTGTACGCGGGCTGCCCGCGCCCGCTCGCACGCGAGCTGATCACGGCCGCGAACGTGCACGGCAAGACGGGCCTCGAAGGCGTCGAACTGCACGAACCGAAGGCGCCGCTCGCGCCCGGGCATGCGGTGTCGTACCTCGTCGACACGTTGCGCGGCGCCGCGCCGAACAGCGTGACGCTGTGCGCGCTCGGGCCGCTCACCAATCTTGCGAGCGCGCTGATCGAGGCGCCGCAGATCCGCGCGAGCCTGCGCGAAATCGTGCTGATGGGCGGCGCGTTCTTCGAGCGCGGCAACATCACGCCGGCCGCGGAGTTCAACATCTATGTCGATCCGCAGGCGGCCGACGTGGTGTTCGGCAGCGGCGTGCCGATCGTCGTGCTGCCGCGCGACGTCGCGGTGAAGGCGCCGATCACGCCCGCGCGGGTCGCACCGTTCCGCGCGCTCGGCAACCGCTGCGGCGCGATCGTCGCGGACATCATGGCGGCCGAGCTCGCGTACAACCGCAAGCGGCGCGGCATCGACGAAGCGCCGATGTACGACCCGACCGCGGTCGGCTATCTCGTCGATCCGACGCTGTTCGGCGGGCGCAAGGTGAACGTCGCGATCGAGACGGCCGGGCAGTGGACGCTCGGCGAAACGGTGGTCGACTGGAACGGCCGCAGCGGCCGCGCGCCGAACGCGACGTGGATCAACGAGGTGGACGCGGACCGCTTCTACGCGGCGCTCGTCGAGCGCATCGCGAAGCTGCCGTAACGTCGCGCGCGCTCAGATGTGCTTCGCCAGCCACTCGCGACAGGTGCGCACGTGCGGGCCGCGATCGTCGCCGGCGAGCGAGATCAGCGAGATCGCGCGCGTGACGCGCGGCTTCTCGACGCGCAGCGCGACGAGTTCGGGATCGTGCAGATGCATCGTGTAGAGGCTCGGCAGCACGACCGTCGCGAGGCCGTTGCGCGCGAGCGCGTAGAGCGGCTCCGTGTATTCCATCCGGTAGGTGACGTTCAGGTGCAGCTTCTGCGCGCCGCCGGTGCGCTGCAGCGATTCGCTGACGCTGCCGCGCATGAACACGGCCAGCTCGCGGTCGACGAGCTTCGCCCACGTGACGGCTTTCGTGCCGGCGAGCGGATCGTCGCGCCGCACGACGATCACGATCTCGTCCTCGAACAGCTGCTGGTAGCGCAGCGCGCCGTCGTCCTGGTCGGGCTCGCGCACGCCGATGCCGAGATCCGCCACGCTGTCGCGCACCGCTTCGACGAGCGCGCTGTTCGGCAGGTCGGTGAGCGTGAAGCGCAGCGTCGGATGCGTGCCGCGCAGCGCGTTGAGTGCCGGCAGCAGGCGGCCCGCGACCGACGGGATGAAGCCGATCCGCACTGTCTGGATGCGCTCGCCGATCAGCCGCGTCATGTCGTCGAAGGTGCCGCGCGCCTGGTTCAGCAGCCGCTCGGCGAGCGGCAGCACGGCTTCGCCCGCGCTCGTCAGCGTGAGCCGGTGCGCGGAGCGCGCGAACAGGCGGCCGCCGAGCAGGAATTCGATCTGGCGGATCGACGCGGTGAGCGCGGGCTGCGTGAGCGACAGCGCCTGCGCGGCCTGCGTGAAGCTGCGCGCATGCGCGAGCACGACGAAATGCTGGACCTGCCGCAGCGTGAGCGCGGGCAGCAGGGATGAGCGGTCGGACGGCATCGGGCGGTAAAGGACGAAAAAAACGTAAGGACAGTCGGCGAGCGGTACGCGGCAGTATAAGACCGCGCGGCGCCGGCCAGCACAGGACATCATTCGGAATCGACGGGAGAACCTTCATGTCATCGACAGACGCAGCACCGGCGCGCATGCCGGCCAACTGGCTCGAGCGCCGCTTCGCGCTCGCCGCGCGCGGCACCAGCGTGCGCACCGAGGCGATCGCGGGCGTCACGTCGTTCCTCGCGGCCGCGTACCTGCTGGTCGTGATTCCGTCGCTGCTCGCCACCGGCGGGATGGAGCGCGGCGCGGCGACCACCGCGACGATCGTCGTGTTCGTGCTGTTCACCGTGCTGATGGGGCTGTACGCGAACCTGCCGTTCCTCGTCGGCCCCGGCATCGGCGGCTCGGTGATCATCGGCGTGACGCTCGCGACGACCGAACACATCGGCTGGCAGACCGGGCTCGGCATCGCGTTCGTGTCCGGCGTGCTGTTTTTCCTGTTGACGGTGCTGGGCGCGCGCAGCGTCGTCGTGCGGCTGATTCCGGTGCAGATCAAGCTCGGGCTCGGCGCGTCGATCGGGCTGTTCGTCACCATGCTCGGGCTGCGCAATGCGGGGATGGTCGTCGCGAACGCGAAGACGAATGCGTTCGCGCTCGGCGATTTCTCGCGGCCGGGCGCGCTCGTCGCACTGATCGGGCTGGCCGTCGCGATCGTGCTGCAGGCGCGCAAGGTGCCGGGCGCGATCCTGATCGCGATCCTCGTGGCCGCCGCCGCGGGCGTGCCGCTCGGCGTCACGCACCTGCCCGCGTCGTTCGTGTCGATGCCGCACGGCATCGCGCCGATCGCGCTGAAGCTCGACATCGGCAGCGCGCTGTCGCTCGCCGCCGCGCCGTACCTGTTCGCGTTCTTCGCGGCGGAATTCTTCTCGACGCTCGGCACCGCGCTCGCGGTGGGCGCGAAGGCGAACCTGCTCGACGCGCACGGCAACCTGCCGGACATCAACCGGCCGTTCGTCGTCGATTCGATCGCCGCGACGCTCGGGCCGGTGTTCGGCATCCCCGCGCTGACGGCGCTGATCGAATCGGCCGCGGGCGTCGAGGCGGGCGGCCGCAGCGGGCTGTCGTCGCTGGCGGCGGCCGTGCTGTTCGCCGCGATGCTGCTGTTCGTGCCGGTCGCGCTCGCGATCCCGAAGGAGGCGACCGCACCGGCGCTGATCCTGATCGGGCTGTCGATGTTCGCGACGATCCGCCATACGCATTTCGACGACTTCACCGACGCGCTGCCCGTGATGTCGATGGTGCTGCTCACGCTGATGTCGAACAGCTTCGGCACCGGCATCGCGGGCGGCCTGCTGTGCTACGTGCTCGTCAAGCTGCTGGCGGGCCGCTGGCGCGACGTGTCGTGGGGGCTCGTCGTGCTCGCGCTGCCGCTCGGCTACTACTTCTGGACCGTCGTGAAGCCGCATTGAGCGGCGTGTTCGACGACGCATTGGCATCACCCCAAGCGAGACTGAAATTGAACGGAACACCAGGCAACGTCCCGGCCGCGCGCACGGGCATCGAGATCACGCCGGCCCACCGGGCCTTCTTCCACGCGCTGCCGAAGGCCGAGCTGCATTGCCACCTGCTCGGCGCGGTGCGCCACGACACGTTCGTCGCGCTCGCCGAAAAAAGCGGTGCGCCGATCGCGCGTGCGGAGATCGACGCGTTCTACGCGCGCGGCGAGAAGCCGGTGGGCGTGCTGCACGTGCTGCGCGCGCTCGACCGGCATCTGCTGACGCAGCCGGACGACCTGCACCGGATCGCCTACGAGTACCTGGAGGATGCGGCCGCGCACAACGTGCGGCACAGCGAATTCTTCTGGAACCCGACCGGCACCGTGCGCGTGTCGGGCATCGCGTATGCGGACGCGCAGGCCGCGATCGTCGCGGCGATCCGCGACGCGGCGCGCGATTTCCGCATCAGCGCGCGGCTGATTCCGAGCATCGACCGCGAGCAGGATCCCGACGAAGCGGTGGCGATCGTCGAGTGGATGAAGGCGCATCGCGCGGACGAAGTGGCGGGCCTCGGCATCGACTATCGCGAGAACGACCGGCCGCCGGAGCTGTTCTGGAAGGCCTATCGCGATGCGCGTGAAGCGGGTTTTCGCACGACGGCGCATGCGGGCGAGTTCGGCATGCCGTGGCGCAACGTCGAGACGGCGGTGGACCTGCTGCAGGTCGATCGCGTCGATCACGGCTACACGATCGTCGACAACCCGGCGCTGTGCGCGCGCTACGCGGAGCGCGGGATCGTGTTCACCGTGGTGCCGACCAATTCGTACTACCTGCGGACTTTGCCGCCGGAGCAGTGGGCCGAGCAGCATCCGCTGCGCAAGATGCCGGGGCTCGGGCTGAAGGTGCATCCGAACACCGACGATCCGACGCTGCACAAGGTCAACCCGAGCGAAGCGTGGGAGCTGATGTTCAGCCATTTCGGCTTCACGGTCGCGGAGCTGAAGCCGTTCATGCTGAACGGGATCGACGGCGCGTGGGTGGACGAAGCAACGAAGGCCGCGTGGCGCACCGAATGGTCGCAGGCGTTCGACTGGCTCGCGGCGACGCTGCCGCCGCCGCGCTGATCAGCGGAACAGCCTGAACCAGTCGAAGAAACTCGGGCGCGCCGGCCGCTTCGGCCGCGGCGCGGCAACCCGCGGACGGTAATCCGCTGTGAGCTGCACACGCGGGTCGATCACGCGCGCGCGCAGCGCCGCATCGTAGAACGTGCCGACGATCGGCAGCGCGCTGTGCGCGCCTTGCCCCCAGTAGTCGCTGCGCAGCGTCACCTGGCCGTCGTCGAAGCCGACCCACGCGCCGGCCACGAGCTGCGGATGCATCAGGATGAACCAGCCGTCCGCGTTGTCTTGCGTGGTGCCGGTCTTGCCCGCGACGTCGCCGCGCAGCCCGAAGCGCGTGCGGATGTCCGCGCCGGTGCCGAAGTCGACGACGTCGCGCATCACGTCGATCAGCGTCTGCGCGGCGTGGGCCGGCAGCGCGCGCGCCGGCGGCGGGCTCGCGAATTCGGCGAGCACCTTGCCGTCGTGATCCTCGATGCGCGTGACCATCTGCGGCTCCGCGTACACGCCGCGGTTCGCGATCGTCCCGTATGCGGACACCATCTCCTTCAGCGTGACCGGGCTCGTGCCGAGCGCGAGCGACGGCACCGCGTCGAGCGGGCTGTCGCGCACGCCCATCGCGCGTGCGAGCTGCACGACCTTGGCCGGGCCTTCACGCTGCATCAGCTGCGCGGTGATGCGGTTGCGCGAATGCGCGAGCGCGTCGCGCAGCGTCATCGGCAGGCCGGTGGGCGGCTCCTCGTCGGTCGGCCGCCACACCGCATGCCCGTCGAGCGGGATCGCGACGTTGCGGTCGACGAACGTGTCGCTCGGCCGCGCGCCGTCCGCGAACGCGGCGCCGTATACGAACGGCTTGAACGTCGAGCCCGGCTGGCGGCGCGCCTGCGCGACATGGTCGAACGGCTCGCTGGCGAAGTCGCGGCTGCCGACCCACGCGCGCACCTGCCCGTTGCGCGGATCGATCGCGATGAAGCCGGCCTGCACCTGCGTCTTGCTGCGGCACAGCGCGCGCATGAACGGGCGATTCGACGCGAGCCGGCGCAGCGCGAGCGGATCCGGCACGCCGGCCTCGCGCGCGCTGCGGTAGTCGGGCGTCTGCCGGATGAAGCCGCGGAACAGTGCGTTGCGCAGCCCGCAGCCGTCGGCATCGCGCCATGCATCGTCCGCGATCGCCTGGAGCTGGTCGGTTTGTCGTTCGACGGCCTCCGTCGCGATCTGCTGCAGGCGCGAATCGATCGTCGTCCGAACGACCAGGCCATCCGCATAGATGCTGTAGTTGTTGCGATCGGCCCATGCGATCAGCCACTTGCGCAGCTGCGCGGTGAAGTGCGGCGCGAGGCCCGGCGAGGCGGTCTGCGGCTCGAAATCGACGCGCAGCGGCTGCCGGATCAGCCATGCGTATGCAGTGGGCCGCAGCTTGCCGTACTTGCTCATCTGCCCGAGCACCGTGTTGCGCCGCTGCGCCGCGCGCTCGGGATTGAGCACCGGGTTGTAGTAGCTGTTGGCCTTCAGCATGCCGACCAGCGTCGCGCTTTCGAGGATGTCGAGCTCGGCCGCCGACTTGTCGAAGTAGGTGCGCGCGGCCATTTCGACGCCGTATGCGTTGTACAGGAACGGCACCGTGTTCAGGTAGGTCTCGAGGATCTGGTCCTTGCTGTACACGCTCTCGATCTTGAACGCGGTGACCAGCTCCTTCAGCTTGCGCGTGAGCGTCGGCGCGCGGCCGACTTCGTCCGGATACAGGTTGCGCGCGAGCTGCTGGGTGATCGTCGAGCCGCCCTGGCGATCGCCGGAGAACGTGTGCAGCGCGGCCCCGAGCGTGCGACGCCAGTCGATGCCGTGGTGGTCGTAGAAGCGGCGGTCTTCCGTCGCGATCAGCGCGTCGACCATGTGCGGCGAGATGCGCGACAGCGGCACCCATTCGCGGTTCGTCGCGCGGAATTCGGCGATCAGCTGGCCGTCGGCCGACACGATCTGCGCGGGCCGGTCGAGGCGTGCCTTGCGGATGTCGCCGATGCTCGGCGTGAACGGCACGAACGCGAGCACGGCCAGCACGCCGAGCACGGGCACCGCGGCGAGCGTCAGCGCGATGCCGCGGCGGGTCGGGTGCCGCAGGCGGTGCAGGCAGCCGGCGAGCGCGGCGCGGGCCATCGCGGCGCCGGCGGCAGCGTGGGGCCGGACGCGGGCGAGCCACCTGGCGCACGATTCACGGAAAGACGACACGATTCGGCGAGTCACGGATGCGGGGCGCGGGCGGAAAAGGCGCGATCGTAGCAAACGGAACCCGCGCCACGGCGGCCGAAACCGGCTCCCGCTTGCAGGATTTACAGACGATTACATTTGTTTCCCGCCGACAACGTGTCGCCGCCTTTTTCCATGCGATTCGCCTGACGAATCGCGCGGCGGCGTCAGCGCTGCGACGCTTCGGCGGCGACGGTCGCGATCACGTCGGCGAGCCGCTGCGCGGCCGCTTCCATCTGCGCGGGGCTGAAGCCGCCGAAGCCGAGCACGAGGCCCGGGCGGCCGGTGCCCGGCGCGAACATCGGCGACACGGCGCGCACCGCGACGCCGGCTTCGGCGGCCCGGGCGACGACCGCGCGATCGTCGAGCCCGCCGGCCAGCCACAGCACGACGTGCATCCCCTGGTCGCCCGGCTGCAGCCACGCAAGCGTGCGCGGCAGCCGCGCGCCGAGCGTGTCGATCAGGTGTGCGCGGTGGTCCGCATACACGCCGCGCACGCGGCGGACGTGGCGGTCGAGATGGCCTTCGTCGATGAATGCCGCGAGCACATGCTGGTCCGCGGTCGGCGCATGGCGATCCATCAGCACGCGTGCACCGCAGAATGCCGCGACGAGATCGTCGGGCGCGATCACGTAGCCGAGCCGCAGCGACGGGAACAGCACCTTGCTGAAGGTGCCGAGGTAGATCACGCGGTCGGGATCGAGGCCCTGCAGCGACGGAAACGGATAACCCTCGTAGCGCAGCTCGCTGTCGTAGTCGTCCTCGACGATCCACGCGCGGTGCGTGCGCGCCCACGCGAGCAGTGCGTTGCGCCGCGCCATGCTCATCGGCATGCCGAGCGGGTACTGGTGCGACGGCGTGACGAACGCGGCGCGCGCGTGCGGCGCGAGCCGGATGCCGGCCTCGACGTCGATGCCTTCGTCGTCCACCGGCACGCGCACCATAGCGTCGCGCCGGCCGGTGCTTTCGAGCAGCGCGGTGATGCCGCGATACGCGGGATTCTCGACCCAGGTCTGGTCGTTCGCGCCGAGCAGCACCTGGCACGCGAGATGGAGCCCCTGCTGCGTGCCGCTCGTGATCACGACCTGGCCGGGCTCGCAGCGCACCGAACGCGACTTGCGCACATAGGCGGCGATCGCTTCGCGCAGCGGCAGCGCGCCTTGCGGATCGGCATAGCCGGACGGCGCGCCCGCGCCGCGCGCACGCAGGCGGTTGCCGAGCCGGCGCCAGATGTCGTCGGGCGCGGTCGGGCCGATCGGCACCGAGATCGCGAACGGCGCGGCCGGCAGCGGTGTGAACTCTTGCGCGATGCGCGCGAACGCGGCGGCCGGCTCGGGCAGGCCTGCGCGTGCCGGCTGCCGGCGCGCGGTGCTGGTTGCGCGCGAGGGCGTGGGCGGCGGCGTGACGGCCAGCGCCTGCGCGACGCGCGTTTGCGCGCCGCCGTGCGCTTCGAGGAACCCTTCGGCGATCAGCTGCGCATACGCGTCGACTACCGTGCCGCGCGCGATGCGCAGCGACGCCGCGAGCTGGCGCGTGGACGGCAGCGCATCGCCCGGCCGGATGTCGCCGTGGCGCACGGCTTCGCGCAGCGCCTGCGCGAGCTGGCGGCTCAGGTTGCCGGCGGCGCGGTCCAGCGCGCCGATCGACGGGATTTCGATGATGCGGGCAGTTCTCGCCATGATTCTGGTTCGCTGAAAATGTCCGAAACCGGCTCTACAGCATAAACCGGTTTGCGGCCACAATCGATGCATCGCGGGTGTGCGCCCCTGAACATCCGATAGACCTTTGCCTGACCGTGGAGCCGCCATGTACGTCCCTGCCCATTTCGACGAATCCCGCACCGAGGTGCTGCACGCGCTGATCGCGCAGCATCCGTTCGGCACGCTGGTCACGCACGGCGGCGGCGGGCTCGACGCGAACCACCTGCCGTTCGAGCTGGTGACCGGCGACGGCGGGCTCGGCGAGCTGCATGCGCACGTCGCGCGCGCGAATCCGGTCTGGCGCGACGTCGCGGACGGCGACGACGTGCTGGTGATCTTCCGCGCGGGGGATGCGTACATTTCGCCGAGCTGGTATCCGAGCAAGCACGCGACGCACCGGCAGGTGCCGACGTGGAACTATGTGGTCGTGCATGCGCACGGGCGCATCGCGGTGCGCGACGACGAGCGCTTCGTGCGCGGCGTGATCGCGCGGCTGACGCGCACGCACGAGGCAGCGCAGCCCGAGCCGTGGAAGATGGCCGATGCGCCGCGGGATTATCTCGATGCGATGGTGCAGTCGATTGTCGGGTTGCAGATCGAGATCACGCGGTTGGTCGGCAAGCGCAAGCTGAGTCAGAACAAGGCGGTGGGGGATATTCGGGGGGCGGCGGATGCGCTGGTGGCGAGCGGCGAGCTTGCGATCGGGGAGGCGATGAGGGGAGAGGCGGACGCGAAGGCGGATGAGTGACACGCCGCGTCACATTGTGCAGACCGACCCGGTGGACTCCTGAGCGAAGCGCGCCGATGTGGGATTACGTCGACGGAGCGGTTGTAGTTGGCCGTGCTCGGATAGGTCATATGTGACCGAGAAAAACTTGATTGACGCGAGATCGCGAATAATGCGATGGCGGGGAATGCGATTGATTCCCGGATAGCGATTATTGCGCCGATTTTCGCGTTTCGATGGAGGGTGCGAGAGATTCGGGCGGACGAAATATTTTCGAGGTGTTGGGATTTAATTTGTTGAAGTTGACAGGTTCGCTTAACAAACGTCTTGCTGACACCACGATTTGACACTCCTTAACTCGCATCAAGAAGAGGAGAGACATTTTCTGCGGGACAATGCGCTGGTCCGTTGATCCGTAGTGCGCCGTGGCGCGATTTGCGAGTAGACCAGAATCATGAACAAGAATAACTACCGACTGGTATTCAGTCGTGTCCGGGGCATGCTGATTGCCGTCGAAGAGACGGCCAATGCGTCAGGTAACGCAGGCCGAGGCGAAGTGGTCTCAGCAGATCGGGCGCCGCTGGTATTCGCACGGTTCGCACTGCGTCACGCAGCATTTGCGGTACTGGTCATGGCCGGTGCGATGCCGATGTGGGCGAATGCGCAGATTGCGGGCGGCGGCGCGCACGCGCCTTCGGTGATCCAGACGCAAAATGGACTACCGCAAGTCAACATCAATAAGCCCGGAAGCGCCGGCGTATCTTTAAATACTTATAATCAATTCGACGTACAAAAACCGGGCGCGATACTCAATAATTCACCCACGATTGTCAACACGCAGCAAGCGGGCATGATCAACGGCAACCCGAATTTCGGGGCGAACGACGCCGCGCGGATCATCGTCAATCAGGTTATCAGCAATAATCCAAGCGCGATTCGCGGTTTTGTCGAGGTGGCAGGCCAAAAAGCCGAGGTGATCATAAGCAATCCGGCTGGACTGCAAATCGACGGCGGCGGATTCATCAATACCTCGCGCGCCGTATTGACAACGGGCGTTCCGTATTACGGCGCAGATGGATCGGTGGCCGGCTTCAATGTGAGTCGCGGGCTTGTCACGGTATCCGGCGCGGGTCTGAATGCAGCAAATATCGATCAGGTCGACATCATTGCACGCGCTGTTCAGGCGAATGCAGCCATTTATGCGAACAACCTGAATGTCGTCGCGGGCGCCAATCAGGTTAATCACGACACCCTTGCCGCGACGCGGATTCAAGGTGACGGCGCCGCCCCCGCTGTTGCGATCGACGTAGCCCAATTGGGCGGCATGTATAGCAATCGCATCCTTTTGGTGGGCACCGAGGGCGGTGTTGGGGTTCGCAATGCAGGCACCATCGCGGCCGATGCGGCCGGCCTGACGCTGACGACAGCGGGCCGGCTGGTGCAGTCCGGCAAAATCAGCTCGCTCGGCAATGTCGCAGTGTCGGCAGACGGCGGCATCGACAACAACGGCACGACCCACAGCCAGCAATCCGTGTCGCTCAATACTGGCGCGGACGTCGTGAATACCGGTACGCTCGCCGCGCAGCACAACGTCGGCGTCAATGCCGGTTCGTTGAATTCCACAGGGGCAATCGGCGCGGGCGTGGACAGCAACGGCGCGGTCACGCAAGCCGGTGAGCTGCAAGTGGCGACGACGGGCCAATTGAGCGCAACCGGCGAGAACATCGCGGGCGGCAACACGACGTTGCGCGGCTACGGCGTCGATCTCGCCGGCAGCAAGACGGCGACGAACGGCACGCTGGATGTGAATGCGACGGCGGGCGACATCAATCTGTCGAACGCGACGACGAGCGCACAGGGCGCATTGAACGCGACTGCAGCGGGCGCGCTCGTCAACGATCACGGTAGCCTTTCCAGCCAGGGCGGTGCCACGCTGACGGCGGGCAGCGTGTCGAACCAAGGCGGCACGGTTTCGTCGCAAGGCGCGTTGACGGTACGCACGTCCGGGGCGATTTCGAATCAGGCCGGCACGCTGGTGTCGCAGAACACGGCCGACGTCGAAGGCGGCGCGATCGACAATCGGCAAGGCATCATCCAGAGCGCCGGCCGAATGAAGATGGTCGCCGCTTCCCTTCAGAATAGCGCTGGGCGCGTCACGTCCCTGAACGGCGACGGCTTGTCCATCACGACGAGCGGCCAACTGACCAACGCAGCGGGTACGACCGCGAACGGCGCGCAAGGCGGCGTGATCGGTGGTGACGGCGCTGTCTCGGTACAGGCCGGAAGCATCGCAAACCAAGGCTCGATCAGCGCGCAAACCGATTTGAACATCGGCGCGCAATCGATCGACAACGGTAGCGGGTCACTGACGGCCGGTCGGAACGCATCGATCGACGCCGGTACGCACCTGGCGAATGCATCCGGCAGTATTTCTGCCGGCGCGTTGGCAAACGTTCGCGCGACCAATCTGGACAATAGTTCCGGTTCGATACAGGCAAGCCAGTTGTCGCTGTCGGCAACCGATCTCGCGAACCGGTCGGGCGCGATCACGCAGACCGGCACGAACCCGACCACGATCGCCGTTTCCGGCACGCTCGACAATCGTTCGGGCACCGTACGGACGAACAGCGCCGATCTGAGCCTCACCCCTGCGACGCTGATCAATGATCACGGCAAGATCGCACATGCCGGTAGCGGTACGCTGACGATCGCAACGGGCGCGTTGTCGAACCAGGGCGGTTCCATCGCGACCAATGGCGCGCTGGCGCTGACCGCCGCAGCATTGTCGAACCAGGCCGGCACCTTGTCCGCACAGCGGCAGGCCACGCTTGGCGTTCAGTCGTTGGACAACGGCGCGGCCGGTTACATCGGTGCCGACAGCGTAACGATCAAATCCCAAGGCGCGATCAACAACCAGACGGGCGCCATCGAGTCGAATCACGCGTTGACGATCGCGGCCGACAGTCTGGCAAACGATGGCGGTGCCGTTAAAGCACTCGGCACGGATGCACTGTCCGTCACGACGACGAACGCGCTGACGAACACGGCGGGCGGCACGATCGGCGGCAATGGCGATGTGTCGGTTTCGGGCGGTGTGGTCGACAATTCAAACGGTTCGTTGCTGGCAGCACGATCGTTGTCGGTGCAGTCGAACGGCCAGCTCGGGAACGCGGCCGGCCTGATTCAGGCGAAGGGCAACCTCAAGGTTGCCGCGCAAGGTGCCGTGCTCAACAACGGCGGCCAAATCGAGGCGAACGGCGCAACGGCGACGCTCCAATTGTCCGGGACGAGCATTGATAACAGCGACGGGCGGATCGTAAATATCGGCACGGGCGCGACGACGATCGA
>NZ_CADESW010000032.1 GCF_902830275.1 Burkholderia stagnalis
TGACTTACTTTAGTGTGAGACTCTTGATACTTTTGCTATCCGATCCGAGGATCGGTTCGCTGCCATCAAGCGCCCACACTTATCGGCTGTTAATTTTTAAAGAACGTTTCTGCGAGAAATTCTTCCTTCTCAGCAGCGCTGCGTTGTCAGCAGCAGAGAAACGAGATTATGAACACTGTTTCGCAGTTCGTCAACAACTTTTTTAACTACTTCGTTGCGACTGCGGGGTTCATCTTCCTGCGCCGGCCGGCGCCCTACAGGCATCCAACCAACTTCGCTTCCCCCTTCCGCGCCGCGTTGCCGTTAGCGCGAAAGAGGCGTGATTCTAGGCATCCCGCGCCGCCAGCGCAAGGGGGTGCGCGAAATAAATTTAAGGCCCCGCACGCTGTCGCGTGCGGGGCCTTAAATAGAGGATGCAAAACCGTCAGGCCACGCGCATCTGGCGCACGACGATCTCCATATAGTGATCCAGATCCGGCGTCGCCTTCCCTGCCGCCTTCGCCGTATCGTCCCACCGGCGCAGACGCAGCGCGTCCGCCGCATGCGGGCGCTGCAGGAATGCGTCCGCTTCCGCGTCGCTGAAGATCCCGCCTTGCAGCGCCAGGCTGCGTACCGAATCCGGCGACAGGCTCTCGTAGTAGCCGGCATCGATCCGGCACAGGCACCGCTTCGCGTCCACATGCAGCCTGATCGGCTCCAGCACGGCGTCCGGCAGGATCGGCCGCAGGAACGGCAACACGTAATACTGATGGAGATCGTCGATGCCGCGCGCGCTCGGCGTCTCGCCCTGGCGATTCAGCAAATGCCCGAGGTCGTGCAGGAACGCCGCCGCGACCAGCGCGTCGTCGGCCCCCGCCTCCTCCGCCAGCAGCCCGCTCTGCAGCGCATGCTCGAGCTGCGTGACCGGCTCCCCGCTGTAAGCCACGTGGCCATGCTCGCGATACAGGCCGCGAATCTCTTCAAGCGTCAATGCCATTCCGTCACTCCCAAGGCAGCGAGAAGGTCTTCAGGTTCGTGAAGCTCTTCATCGCCTCCTGAACGCCTTCCTTGTAACCCAGCCCGGAATCCTTGACGCCGCCGAACGGTGTCAGCTCCATCCGGTAGCCTGGCACTTCCCAGACATTCACGGTGCCGACGTTCAATTCGTTCACGAACCGCACGACCGCAGCCGTACTGTCCGTGCAGACACCCGACGACAACCCGAACGCCGTGCCGTTGCTGATCCGGATCGCGTCGTCGATCGTATCGAACGCGATTACCGGCGACACGGGGCCGAACGTCTCCTCGCGCACCAGCGTCATCGCCGGGTCGACGCGGTCGAGCACGGTCGGCGCATACAGCGCGCCCCGGCGCACATTGCCGGCCAACAGCCGCGCCCCCTGCGCGACCGCCTCATTGACGCGCGCCTCGAACAGGCGCGCCGCCGCTTCGTCGATCACCGTGCCCATTTCGTTCGCGGGATCGAACGGATCGCCGTACGACCACGCACGCGTCAGCTCGACCAGCCGCTCAGTGAAGGCCGGCGCAACCGAGCGCTGCACCAGGATGCGCTTGACCGCCGTGCAGCGCTGGCCGGAGTTCCGGTACGAGCCCTGCACCGCCAGCGATGCGGCGCGGTCGAGATCGGCATCGTCCAGCACGATCAGCGGATCGTTGCCGCCCAGTTCCAGCACGACGCGCCGGTATCCGGCCTTCGCGGCGATGGCCTTGCCGATCGCCACGCCGCCGGTGAACGTGATCAGCGATGCATGCGGATGCGTCACGAGTTCCTCCGCGATTTCGCCCGGATCCCCGGTCACGACCTGCAGCATCGGCTCGGGCAGCCCGGCTTCGACCAGCAGACCGGCCAGATAGAACGCCGACAGCGGCACCTTCTCGGACGGCTTCAGGATCACCCGGTTGTTGGTCGCAATCGCCGGCGCGACCTTGTGCGCGACCTGATTCATCGGATGGTTGAACGGCGTGATCGCGACGATCACCCCGTCGAGCGGCTGGCGCTGCGAAAACACCCGGCGCGCCTTGCCGTGAGGCGTCAGGTCGCACGAGAAACTCTGCGCGTCATCGCGCAGCGCCTCGACCGACGCGAACTTCAGCACGTCCGCGACACGGCCGATTTCGTAGCGCGAATCCTGCTTGGACAGCCCGGATTCGAGCGAAATCAGGTCCGACGCTTCCTCGGTGCGTTCGCGCAGCAACGCCGCCGCCCGTTCGAGGATCTGCGAACGCTCGTAGCGCGTGAGCGCCGGCCGGTAAGCCATCGCGTAATCGAAGGCGGCGCGCACGTCGTCGACGCTCGCGAGCGGCACCGTGCCGACCCGCATGCCTGTATAAGGATCCGTCACATCCAGGGTCCGCTCGCGCACCGCGCGTTCGCCGCGCCAGCGCAGCGCCTCGGCGCGAAACGCCGGATGATCCTGCCGTTGCCTCGACGTCATGATGCGATCCGGTTCAGCGCGAAGTCGAACACGTCGAAATTGCGCGGACGACGCGCGGGATCGCCCCGCTCCACGCGCCGGTTGAACAGCAGCGGCACCTCCTGCTCCGACACGCCGCCGTGCGAACGCAGCGGCACGGTCAGGCCGGACAGGTCGTGCTCGCGCTCGCGCGTGCCGAGCGTCATGTCGCGGCGCGCGATCACCACCAGGTCGCCGATGCGGTCGGCCGGCAGCTCGAAGCGCGCCGACGCTTCCGCGTTGTCGAGCACGAGCTCGACGCCATCCAGCCCGCCGACGCGCCACATCGCGTCGGTCCGGTCGACGCCCGGCGCCAGGTAGACGGTCGCGAACGAACCGAGCGCGCCGTGGTGCACGACATACGGATCGGTAATCGGCAGGATCACGCGCGCGGCCTGCGCGCCGAACCAGCCGTCGAATGCATCCTGCAGATAGACGACGTTCGGCCGGCCGGTCGCCGGATCGTGCTTCGCGTTCATCCCGTGATCGGCGGTCAGCCCGATCACCCAGCCGAGCGCGTCGAGCTGCGCGAGATAGCGGTCCATCATCGCGTAGAACGCGTTCGCGCCGGCGCTGCCGGGCGCGCACTTGTGCTGCACGTAGTCGGTGGTCGACAGATACATCAGGTCGATCTGGCGCGTCTGCGCGAGCCGCACGCCCGCCGCGAACACGAACTCGGACAGCGCCGCGCTGTAGACGTCCGGCGACGGCAACCCGACCCAGTCGAGCACGTCGGCGATGCCGTTGTCCGCGAGATTCGCCTGCGCGGCCTTCTCCGCGGAAAAGCAGATGCCGCGCATCCGCCAGCCGAGCAGGCGGCGCAGCTTGTCCTTCGCCGTCACGACCGCCACCCGCGCGCCAGCGTCGGCGGCCGCCGCGAGCAGCGTGCCGGCCCGCAGGTAGGCCGGATCGTTCATCATCACCTCGGCGCCGCGCCCGCCGTCGGCGTCCGGATCCCAGAAGTAGTTGCCGCAGATGCCGTGCACCGACGGCGGCACGCCGCAGACGATCGACAGGTTGTTCGGGTTGGTGAACGTCGGCACGACGCAATCGGCGCGCCACGCCGTGCCTTCCGCGAACATCCTGCCGACGAACGGCGCGACGCCCGCCTCCACCGCCCGCTCCAGATAGTCGTATTCGCAGCCGTCGACGCACACGACGACGGTCGGCTCGGACGGCAGCCGGTAGCGCCGGCCATTGACGTCGACGTATCGGTCGGTCATATGAACCTCCGTGCCGGCGGCCGGCGCGTCGCCGGAAAGCCGCAACGAGAATGCCGCGTTCATGCCCCGGCCCGCCCGCCGCGCGGCACGCGTGCGGCAATCAGCAGCAGCGCCGCGAGCGACGCGCCGAGCATCATCAGCGACAGCGCCGACGCCGGCAGGTAATAGCCGCGCTCCACCTGGCCGATCACGACGATCGGCACGGTGGCGAAGCCGGGCGGATAGACCGTCAGCGTCGCGCCGAGCTCGCCGAGCGACAGCGCGAAGCCGAGCGCGAGGCTCGCGCGCAGCGCCGGCACGAGCTGCGGCAGCAGCACGCGGCGCAGCACCATCGCGGGCGGCGCGCCGAGGCTGGCCGCGGCCTCGCGCAGCACCGTCAGTTCCGGGCGCAGCGCCGCCGCCGCGCAGCGATAGCAGAACGGCAGGATCAGCGCGAGCTGCACGAACACGACGATCGCCGCCGAACTCGACAAGTCGACCGGCTTCTGGTGATACGCGATCAGCACCGCGAGCCCGAGCACGACGCTCGGCACGCCGTTGGGCACCATCACGAGCGCGTCGACCGCCGCGCCGATGCCGCGCCGGTCGCGCCCTTCGAGCGCGAGCGCGAGCCACAGCCCGAGGATCGTGCCGAGCACGGCCACCCCGAAGCCGATCTCGAGGCTCGTCGCGAGCGCGCCGTATTCCTGCGAACCGAGATGCTCGAACCAGCGCAGGCTGTAGCCGGCCGGCAGGATCGTGCCGGACCAGCGGCTCGACACGCTCGACAGCGCGACAACGACCACCGGCAGCACGAACAGCCAGAAGCACGCGAACGCGGCGAGCGCCAGCGCGGCCCGCGACGCGTGCTTGAGCAGCGTGTCGCTCCAGCCCGGCTCGTGGCGCGGCACGGCCTGCCCGATTCGATATTCAGCGGACATCGCGCGCGCCTCCCATGGCCCGCCGGTTCACCCGGCGATAGATCGAATACAGCGCCAGCGACAGCGCGAGCATCGCGACCGCGCCCGCCGATGCGGTGGGCAGGTCGAGATCGACGGTCGCGCTGCTGTAGATCGCGACCGGCAGCGTGACGAGCTTCGCGCTGCCGAGCACGAGCAGGATCCCGAATTCGTTCAGCGTCAGCAGGAAGCACAGCACGGTGCCGGCCGCGATCCCGGGCCACGCGATCGGCAGCACGACGCGCCGCGCCAGCATCCCGCCCGACGCGCCGAGGCTGCGCGCCGCTTCGATCAGGCGCAGGTCGAGCGTCGCGAACGACGCGAGCGTCGGCCGCACGACGAACGGCGTATAGAACACGGTCTGCGCGAGGATCACGCCGCCGAAGCCGAACAGGAAGTCGAGCGGCGGCTGGTCGAGATGGAACAGCTGCTGCAGCGCGATGCTGACCGAGCCTTGCGAGCCGTACAGGAAGATCAGCGTGAAGGCGACGAGAAACGACGGGAACGCGACGTACAGCTCCAGGAAGCGCGTGACGAGCGACGCGCCCGGAAATGGCCGGAAGAACAGCAGCGCGGCCAGCAGCACGCCGAGCACCGACGCGGTGCCGGCGCTGGCGAACAGGACGCCGAGCGTCGTCAGCAGCACGCTGCGCGTGTCGGGATTGCCGAAGAAGTTCCGGTAGGCGGCGAAGCTCAGCCCGTGGTCGCCGCTCAGGCTCAGCAGCACGAGCCGCGCGAGCGGATAGACGACGAGCGGGCCGAGCACGACGACCGCGAGCAGGATCAGGTGCCAGTCGCCGGCGCGCTTGCGGCGCCGCGCGGCGACGGCATGCGCGGCGGCCGACGCGAGCGCCTGCGGCGACAGCCCGGCGTCAGGGCTCGATAAGGACGACATCGTCTGCCTCGCAATGCAGGGAAACACGCGCGCCGCGCTCGGGCGCCGCGCCGCGGCCGCGCTGCATCGTCACGCGCACCGGCTCGTCCGGCGCCGCGTCGACCACGACGGCGATCGACAGCTCCGCGCCCTGCCATTCGACCGACGCGACCGTGCCATGCAGCCCGCCCGCCGCGAGCGGCTTGACGGCCAGTTGCTCGGGGCGCACGCACGCGACCTTGTCGCGCACGTCGTGGCGCGGATCGCCGAGCGGAAAGATCACGCGCGGCGGCAGCAGGTTGGCCGGGCCCAGGTAGCGCGCGACGTAGCCGTTGCGCGGCGTGTCGTACAGCTGCTGCGGCGTGCCGAGCTGCGCGACGTGGCCGTCGCGCATCAGCAGCGCGCGATCGGACAGCACCAGCGCGTCGTCGCGGTCGTGCGTCACGCACACGACGGTCAGGTTCGGCAGGCGCTCGTGCAGCGCCTTCAGTTCGCTGCGCACCGACGCGCGCAGGTTCGCGTCGAGCGCCGACAGCGGCTCGTCGAGCAGCAGCACGTCGGGCTCGATCACGAGCGCGCGGGCGAGCGCGACGCGCTGCTGCATCCCGCCTGACAGCTGCGCCGGCAGGTGATGGCCGGCATCGCCGAGTTGCACGAGCTTCAGCGCGTCGGCGACGCGGCGCGTCACCTCGGCGGACGCCATGCGCCGCGCGCGCAGGCCGAATGCGACGTTCTCGAACACCGACAGGTGCGGGAACAGCGCGTAGTTCTGGAACAGCAGGCCGAGATTGCGCTTGTGCGGCGGCGCATAGGTCAGGTCGCGCCCGGCGACGGTCAGCGTGCCGGTCAGGCCATCGGCCTTCACGAACCCGGCGATGAAGCGCAGCAGCGTGGTCTTGCCGCAGCCGCTCTTGCCGAGCACGGTCAGAAATTCGCCGGCGCCGATCGACAGCGTCAGATCGTCCAGCACCGTGCGCGCGCCGTAGCGCACGCTCAGGTGCTCGATCCGCACGCCGCCCGGCGCGCCGGACCGCTGCGTCGCATGCGGCTCGGCGGCGCCGAATGCGCCGGGATGGGTCAGGGTGGTGTCCACCGGATTCATCCTTTCGATAGGGCCTGTTCCCGCTCATAACGGGCTTGCGAACGTACCTTGCCGGCCGCAGTGCAAGAAGCAAGGAGCGCCGTTTGGCCAAGCCAAACAAGCGACGCGCGACGCCGCAATGCAGCCGGCAAGGTACGTTCCCGAAACTAAAAAAATCTTCCAGGGGCTGGCCGCCGGAAGGGCCGATCGTTGCGTCATGCTTCTCGCGAATACGCCCGGTATTCGCTTCGTCGCAGTCCTTGCGCTCGGCCCTTCCGGCGGCCGGCGCAAGCCCGTTATGAGCGGGAACAGGCCCTCAGGCGGCGTGCGCCGGTCACTTCGGCTTGACGACGTCGGTCTGCTTGCCCGAGCTGCCGATCACGTCCTTCTTCCAGCGCTCGATCCACACCGGCTTCTTCGCCATCACCTGGCTCCAGTCGACCGGGATCAGCTTCACGCCCGCGATCGCCTTCTTGACCGCCTCGCCGTTCTTGCCGGCGAGCGGCACGTCGGTGCGGCCCGGGATGCCGTACATGTCCGGCACCTTCGACTGCACGTCCGTCGACATCAGGTAGTCGATCAGCTTCTTGCCGGCGTCCTGGTTCGGGCCGCTCTTGATCAGGCCGATGCCGTACGGCAGCTGGAACGTCGTCGGCTGGTCGCCGTCCTTCGCCGCGAGGAAGATCGGCTTGATCGACAGGCCGCCGTGCTCGGCGTCGTCGAGGTCCATCTGCAGGTCGCCGTTCGCGACGTTGATCTCGTTGCGCGACAGCAGCACGTTCAGGTAGCCCGTGCCCTTGGTGTGGAACTTCACGCTCTGCGACAGCTTCGCGAGATAGTCGAACGCCTTGTCCTCGCCCATCAGCGTGGTCGTCAGGATCAGCACGGCCATCCCGTCGCCGGCCGTGGCCGGGTTCGAGTACGCGATCTTGCCCGCGTAGTTCGGCGACAGCAGGTCGGCGAACGTCTTCGGCTGCTGCTTGACGACTTCCGGGTTGATCGCGAACGAGAAGTAGTTGTTCACGAACGTCGCCCAGGTGCCGTCTTCCGCCTTCGCGATCGCCGGCACGTTCTTGTAGTTGACGCTCTGGTACGCCTGCAGCAGGCCCATCTGGCCGGCTTGCTGGATGAACGGCGGCAGCGTGACGATCACGTCGGCCTTCGGCGAATTCTTCTCGACGTTCGCGCGGTTCACGACTTCGCCGCTGCCCGCCGTGACGATGTTGACCTTCACGCCTTCCTTCTTCTCGAACGCCGGCAGCACGTCGCGATAGAGGTTCTCGAGGCCGTCCGCCGTATACAGCACGACCGCGTTCGCGGCGTGGGCCGGCAGCGCGGCGCCTTGCAGCAGACCGGCGGCGCAGGCGGCCAGCGCGAGCTTGCGGAACGCGCCGGCACCGGCGCGCGGGGAATTCTGCTGTGTCATCTCACTTCTCCGTAGACGGGACATCAAACGGCCGGGGCACGACCGGCTCTGTCGACCAGAGTTGGCGCTTCAGCGCTTACTCTGGCCCCAGGCAGAGCAGTAATAGGGGGCGACCCGCCAGCGGGCCCGCCTCGTCGCCGCCCGAGCGATCCTGGACCGATGCGGTTTCGTGCGGCAAGCGAAGGATCACAGCGTTCGATGACAACCCCGTGACGACTGCCACAACTTCCAAAAAATGACACATTTTGCCAATATCATACACATCGATCCGGAGACGCCGATCTGCGTCCCGCCCCTGTTCCCGTTGGAGAAAACCCGATGCCCTCACCCGATCCGATCCTGCTCACACCCGGCCCGCTGACCACATCCGCCGCGACCCGCCACGCGATGCAACGCGACTGGGGATCGTGGGATGCGGCATTCAATCAGCTGACCGACAGCGTCTGCGCCGACCTCGCCGGCATCGCGCACGGGCGCGACGAATATGTGTGCGTGCCGATGCAGGGCAGCGGCACGTTCGCGGTCGAGGCCGCGCTCGGCACGCTGGTGCCGCGCGACGGCGTCGTGCTCGTGCCGGACAACGGCGCGTACTGCGCGCGCATCCTGAAGATCCTCGGCCGGCTCGGCATCGACGCGATCGCGCTGCCGTTCGGCGAGGACGCCGCCGCCGATCCGGCCGCGCTCGAGGCGGCCTTCGCGCGCGAGCCGCGCATCACGCACGTCGCGCTCGTGCATCTGGAGACCAGCGCCGGCATCCTGAACCCGCTCGACGAGATCGCCGCGCTGTGCCGCCGGCGCGGCAAGCAGCTGATCGTCGACGCGATGAGCTCGTTCGGCGCGCTGCCGATCACGCTAGACGGCAGCGGCATCGACGCGCTGATTTCCGCGAGCGGCAAATGTCTGGAAGGCGTGCCGGGGATGGGGTTCGCGATCGTGCGGCGCGCGGCGCTCGAAGCCAGCGAGGACAACGCGCGGTCGCTCGCGCTCGACCTGTACGACCAGTACGCGTACCTGCGCAAGACGGGCCAGTGGCGCTTCACGCCGCCGACGCACGTGGTCGCCGCGCTGCGCGCCGCGCTCGACCAGTTCCTCGCCGAAGGCGGCCAGCCCGTGCGCGGCGCGCGCTACGCGGAGAACTGCCGGACGCTGGTCGAATCGATGCGCGCGCTCGGCTTCACGCCGTTCCTTGCCGAACGCGTGCAGGCGCCCGTGATCGTGACCTTCCACGCGCCGGCCGATCCGGCCTACGACTTCCGGCGCTTCTACGACGCGGTGCGCGACGCCGGCTTCATCCTCTATCCGGGCAAGCTCACGCAGCTCGAGACGTTCCGGGTCGGGTGCATCGGCGCGATCGATGCCAACGACGTCCGCCGCGCGGTCGCCGCGATCGCACACGCGGTCGAATCGCTCGGCATTTCGCTGCGCCGCGCGTAAACGATAGAAAGACAGGCGAAAAAAAGCCCGGCGGTTCGATCCGCCGGGCCCAGAGCTCACTGCACCTGCATGGAATGCGTTACAGCACGATCCGCTTGATGTCGCCGACGACGAAGATGTACGACGCCGCGCCGATCAGCGCGATCACGCCGATGAACACCAGCGCGCCGACGAACGAGCCGGTCGACGCGACGATGAAGCCGACGACCAGCGGCGTGATGATGCCGGCCAGGTTCGCGGCGAAGTTGAAGATGCCGCCCGTCACGCCGAGCAGGCCGTCCGGCGCGATGTCGGACACGAGCGTCCAGCCGAGCGCGGCCATCCCCTGCGCGAAGAACGCGACCGACATGATCGCGATCACGGCCTCGTTGCTCTGCACGTAGTTCGCGAGAATGATCGTCGATGCGAGCAGCAGGCCCGCGATGATCGGCAGCTTGCGCGCGAGGTTCGCGGATTTGCCGCGGCGCAGCAGCCAGTCGGAAAGGATCCCGCCGAACATCACGCCGACCGACGCGGCGATGAACGGCATGATCGCGAAGAAGCCGATCTTCAGCCAGCCCATGTGGCGCTCGGTCGCGAGATAGGTCGGGAACCAGGTCAGGAAGAACACCAGCGTCGAGTTGCCCGCGAACTGGCCGAGGCAGATGCCCGCGAGCTGGCGCTTCTTCAGCAGCTTGCCGGCCATGCTCCAGCTGAATTTCGCCTGCGCGGGCCGGTCGTCCTTCTTCGCGCTGTGCGCGAGGCCGCCGCCCGCCTCGATGTACTCGAGCTCCTCCTTGTTCGCGCCCGGATGATTGCGCGGCTCATGGTAGAACTTCCACCAGACCAGGCCGAACGCGATGCCGACGCCGCCGACCACCCAGAACAGCGAGCGCCAGCCGAACGCGCCCATCAGCGCGAACAGCATCGGGCTGAAGAACGCGAGGCCGATGTACTCGCCGACCGTATAAGTGCCGGTCGCCATCGCGCGCTCATTCTGCGGGAACCACGTCGCGACCACCCGGCTGTTGGTCGGGAAGCACGGCGCTTCCGTGACGCCAAGGCCGAGGCGGCACGCGAGCAGCGTCGCGACGCCGGGCGCGAAGCCCTGCAGCAGCGTGCACAGCGACCACAGCGTCATCGACCAGTAATAAGTGATCTTGCTGCCGAAGCGGTCGAGAAAGAGGCCGCCGGGCACCTGCATCGCGACATAGGTCCACGAGAACGCGGAGAACATGATGCCCATCACCGCCGCGTTGATGCCGAGCTCCTTGGTGAGCTGCGGCGCAGCCACCCCCAGCACGGTACGGTCGAGGTAGTTGATCATCGTGCCGATCGCGAGCAGCGCGAGAATCTTGTAGCGCGCCGACGTGCGCCGGACCGTGCCGGCCGCCTGCGCCGGACGCGCCGGCGCATGGTTGGTGTGGGTGGTGTGCTGCATGGTCGTCTCCTGGTCTCGTCTTTCTATGAGTCTGAAATGGATCAGCGCCCGACGAGCGACTGAAAGTGATCGAACATCCGCTCGGCGTCGGGCGTGCGTCCGGTGAAGATCTCGAATGCGTCGACGGCCTGGTAGACCGCCATCCCGCCGCCCGGCAGCGTCGCGCAGCCCACCGCGCGCGCTGCCCGGATCAGTTCCGTTTCGAGCGGGAAGTACACGATGTCGGCCACCCACATCCCCGCATGCAGCAGCTCGGCCGGCAGCGGCAGGCCCGGATGCTTCGCCATGCCGGTCGGCGTCGCGTGGATCAGCCCCGTCGCCGCGCGCACGCTGTGCGCGAGGTCGTCGCCCTGCGTGACCCGCGCAGCCGGGAAGCGCGCCTGCAGCTCGCCGGCGAGCGCGCGGGCGCGCGCCGCATCGACGTCGAAGATCGCCAGTTCGGCCGCGCCCATCTGCAGCGCGGCATGCGCGACGGCCGCCCCGGCGCCGCCCGCGCCAAGCTGGACGACGCGCGCGAGCGACGCATCGGGCAGCCCGCGCCGGAACGACTTCGCGAAACCCGACCAGTCGGTGTTGTGGCCGATCCGCTTGCCGTCCTTGAACAGTACGGTGTTCACGGCGCCGAGCGCGCGCGCGTCGTCGGACAGCGCGTCGAGATGCTCGATCACGCGCTGCTTGCACGGATGCGTAATGTTCAGGCCCGTGTAGCCCATCTGCTCGGCGGCCGCGAGCAGCTGCGGCAGCGCGTCGACGGTGACGCCGAGCACGTCGAGGTCGATGCGCCGGTACACGTAGCCGAACCCCTGGCGGAACCCCTCTTCTTCATGCATCGCGGGCGACAGCGAGCCGCCGATGCCCTGGCCGATCAGGCCGATCAGAAAGGACGGACGGCTCATTGCTCGGCTCCCTGCGAAAGAATGGTCGACATGCGCTGCAGCGCGAACACGTAGCCTTCGGTGCCGCAGCCGCAGATCACGGCCTCGGCGACCGCCGACACGTACGAGTGGTGGCGGAACGGTTCGCGGCGATGCACGTTCGAGATGTGAACTTCGATCACCGGCTTGTCGATCGCGGACAGCGCATCGGCCAGCGCGACCGACGTATGCGTGTACGCGGCGGGGTTGATCACGACGCCGTGCGCGTCGTGGCGCGCCGCGTGCAGCCAGTCGATCAGCTGGTGCTCGGCGTTCGACTGGCGGAATTCGATCTCCAGCCCGAGCGCATCGGCCGCGGCGCGGCAGCGTTGCTCCACGTCGGCGAGGGTTTCCGCGCCGTAGATGTGGGGCTCGCGCGTCCCCAGCAGATTCAGGTTCGGGCCGTTCAGCACCAGGACCTTGCGCTTGCTCATGTCAGTTGCTCCGAAAACGGGGGCTCATCGCTACGCGACTTCGCCCCCTGACGTCAAGATTCGACGCTAGTGTGCGCTTGCGCAAACGCAAAGTCTTTTCGGGTTTTCGCTAATTTGTACCAACTAGTTAGTTTGTATAATTCGACGCACCATCCCAGTAAATTCGGGATATGGCGCGCGCAGCGGGCTCAACGACTGGTTCAATTCAGGGTCGGTCCGGCGCGCGCCACCCCGCTCATCCGCAGGATTCGCCCATGCAGCGCTCGATCGCCACCGTGTCCCTGTCCGGCACGCTCGCCGAGAAGCTCGCCGCCATCCAGGCCGCGGGTTTCGACGGCGTCGAAATCTTCGAGAACGACCTCGTCTACTTCGACGGATCGCCCGCCGACGTGCGGGCCATGGCCGCCGATCTCGGCCTCGACATCGTGCTGTTCCAGCCGTTCCGCGATTTCGAGGGCGTCAGCCCCGCGCAGCTCGCGCGCAATCTCGACCGCATCCGGCGCAAGTTCGACGTGATGCATGCGCTCGGCACCGATCGCATCCTCGTCTGCAGCAACGCGTCGCCCGACACGATCGCCGACGATGCGCTGCTGGTCGACCAGCTCGGCGCGCTCGCCGAGGCGGCGCAGCAGGCGGGTGTCGTCGCCGCCTACGAGGCGCTGGCGTGGGGCCGGGTCGTGAACACGTACGGCCATGCGTGGCGGCTCGTGAACGCGGTGAACAACCCGCACCTCGGGCTCGCGCTCGACAGCTTCCACACGCTGTCGCTCGACGATTCGCCGGACGCGATCGCCGACATCCCCGGCGACCGGATCGCGTTCGTGCAGATCGCCGACGCGCCGAAGCTCGTGATGGACGTGATCGAATGGAGCCGCCATTTCCGCTCGTTTCCCGGCCAGGGCGACTTCGACCTCGCGCGCTTCACCGCGCGCGTGATCGAGGCCGGCTACACGGGGCCGCTGTCGCTCGAGATCTTCAACGACGGCTTCCGCGCGGCGCCGACCGCGCTCACGGCGGCCGACGGCCACCGCTCGCTGCTCTACCTCGAGGAGCTCACGCGTGCGCAGCTCGCGCGGGAAGGCCGTGCGCCCGCCGCGAGCCAGCCGCTGTTCGCGCCGCCCGCGCCGCCGGCACACGTCGGCTTCCAGTTCATCGAATTCGCGGTCGACTCGCGCGCGGCGGCCAATGTCGGCGAATGGCTCGGCAAGATGCGCTTCCGGCTCGCCGGCCGCCATCGCTCGAAGGACGTGACGCTGTTCCAGCACGGCGCCGCGTCGATCGTGCTGAACGCGGAGCGGGATTCGTTCGCGGACGCGTTCTTCCAGCAGCACGGGCTGTCGCTGTGCGCGTCGGCGTTTCGCGTCGACGACGCGAAGGTCGCGTTCGAACGCGCGGCGGGTTTCGGCTATGCGCCGTTTTCCGGGCGCGTCGGCCCGAACGAGCGCGTGCTGCCGAGCGTGAAGGCGCCGGACGGCAGCCTCGAATACTTCGTCGACGAAACCCCGGACGCGCCGACGCTGTACGAATCCGACTTCGTGCTGACCGACATCGACGGCCCGAGCGAAGTCGGCCCGCTGACCGGTATCGACCACGTGTGCCTCGCGCTGCCGGGCGACGCGCTCGACACGTGGATCCTGTTCTTCAAGACGGCGTTCGGCTTCGAGGCCGAACGCAGCTGGCTGGTGCCCGACCCGTACGGGCTGATGCGCAGCCGCGCGGTGCGCAGCGCGGACGGCTCGGTGCGGATCGCGCTGAACGCGTCGGTCGACCGCCACACCGCGGTTGCCGAGTCGCTCGACCGCTACCACGGCACCGGGCTGAACCACGTCGCGTTCCGCACCGACGACATCGTGAAAACGGTCGCCGAGTTCGCGGCCGACGGCGTGCCGTTCCTGCGCATCCCGCGCAACTACTACGACGACCTCGCCGCGCGCTACGCGCTGCCGGACGCGCTCATCGACACGCTGAGCGCGCACCACCTGCTGTACGACCGCGACGAACACGGCGGCGAGTTCCTGCATGCGTATACGGAGCTGGTCGACAATCGGTTCTCGCTGGAGATCGTCGAGCGCCGCGGCGGATACGACGGCTACGGCGCGGCGAACGCGGCCGTTCGCCTGGCGGCCCAGGCGCAGCGCAGAAAATAAGGGGCAGGGAAAAACCGGGTGCGACGAAAAGTCATCGCCTATTTGTCTGGTGAATCGGCCGCACATGCACTACGCTGGCGCAAGTGCTGTCGGACGCCCGCCTGAAGCGGCTTGCGCCGATCGGGTTCGCAAAGCCGCCGCCGGGCCGTTACATGCTGTAACCACCGGCTCGCCGCGGCCGGTCAATGATCGGGGCGTTTTAAGAATCGCTTAAGTCTTCGACGGCACCATCCGCAACCATATCCGAAGACACTTTCGAAATAGGAGGACAGCGATGAGCGCCGTAGATGCACCCGCGGGCCGCCCGGCCGCGCCCCCTGCCAAACCCAAGACGATGCTGCGGCGCCTGCTCAGCCATCACGAAATCGCGACGCTGCTCGTGCTGCTGCACGCGCCGATCGGCGCGAGCGCGGCCAAACCCGAACTTCCTGCGCTGCAGGAAGACGGCCTCGTCGAGATGGTCAAGCTCGACGCCGACACGCAGCCGAGCTTCCGCCTGACGGAAAACGGCACGGCCGTGCTGAAAGGGCTCGGCTACCGCTGAACGGCGGATCGCCCGCCGCTCCCCCACCGCGCCGGCTGTTGCCGGCGCGCGCCGTTTACCCCGCCCTTACCCGTTACCCCGCCCGATCCTGCAGCATCATCCGGTATTCCGTCGGCGTCACGCCGACCGTCGCCTTGAACTGGCGCGTGAACGCGCTGTGATCGGTGTACCCGCATAGCGCCGCCACGTCGGTCACCTTGTCGTGCGTGATCAGCAGCGCGGTCGCGGCGTCGAGCCGCGTCTTCAGCAGCACTTGGCGCGGCGTCAGGTGGAACACCTTGTGGAAATAGCGCTCGAGCTGCGCGACCGACATCCCGGCCATCAGCGCGAGCTGCTTCAGGTTCAGCGGCTGCACGTAGTGATCCTGGATGTACTGGACCACGTCCGCGAGCTTGCTGTAGGCCGGGTGCGAACCTTCCTGCGCCTTCAGGTCGCGCGAGATGCCGGCGAGCCCGACCACCTTGCCGGCCGCGTCGCGCAGCGGTTCCTTGCAGGTCAGGCACCAGCCCGGCTGGCGGCCCGGGTACAGATGCAGTTCGAGCTGGTCCATCAGCTGGTGGCCGGCGTTGATCGTCGCCATGTCCTGCTCGAAGTAGCCGTGGCCGAAGCGGCGCGGAAACACTTCGTCGGTGGTCTTGCCGAGCAGGTCGCGCTTGTCCTTGTAGCCGCAGCGCATCGCGAGCGTGCGGTTGACCAGCGCGTAGCGGCCGTCGGCATCCTTCACGAAGAACGCGACGTCGGGCAGCGCATCGAACACCGGCTCGAGCAGGCGGAAGTGCGCGAGCATCGCGCCGAAATCGGCGTTCTCGGGCTGGTAGCGCAAGGTGTCGGACAGGCTCATGGACGGTACGGCAAGCAAGGTCGTCATCCCGGCATCCGCTAGGCGAGTGGCTGATGGCGTCGATTATAGGAGCGCGCCTCGCATCCGGCGCGCCGGCGCAGTGCGGCGCCGCTTCGCGCGCACGCGTGCGCGCCCGAAGCCGCCATCCTAAAAAACGCCGCCGCGCCGCGTCTTGGCGCGATTGCGCATGCGGGATGACGATTTCAGCATATATCAGGGTAATCGACGATATGCCGAAATCGTCGCCGGCCGCGCTCCGAACGCGCAAGACGCGTGCATTTTCGCTACCTAGACTTGCTTCACGGTCACGAGACGACACACGGCCATGCCGGCATGCGACACGCACACGATGCCGCAATCGCCATACGGCACGCCGATTTCGGCACAGCCAGGCCGGCGCGTCTCGCCCGGTTCACCGGCGCCGGCCCCTGCTCGCCCGCCGGCCCAACCACGCCATCAAGGGGAAGTGAAAGTGAAGCTGAAGGTATCGCACGTCGCGCTGGCCGCCGCCTGCGCACTGTCGGGCGCCCACGCCCTCGCCGCCGACGTCGTCAAGATCGGTTTCGCCGCGCCGCTCACCGGCCCGCAATCGAACTACGGCACCGACATGCAGAAAGGCGTGCAGCTCGCGATCGCCGATTTCAACGCGACGCATCCGACGATCGGCGGCAAGCCGGTCACGTTCCAGCTCGACTCGCAGGACGACCAGGCCGACCCGCGCACCGGCACGACCGTCGCGCAGCGCCTGATCGACGACAACGTCAGCGGCGTGATCGGCCACTTCAACTCGGGCACCAGCATCCCGGCGTCCGATCTGTACGATCGCGCGGGGCTGCCGCAGATCTCGATGGCAACCTCGCCGCAATACACCGCGCGCGGCTACAAGACCACCTACCGGCTGCTGACGAGCGACGCGCAGGCGGGCCGCATCGTCGGCACCTACGCGGTGAAGACCCTGCACTTCAAGCGCATCGCGATCATCGACGACCGCACCGCGTACGGCCAGGGCATCGCCGACGAATTCGCGAAGGCCGTGCAGGCCGCGGGCGGCACGATCATCAAGCGCGACTTCACGAACGACAAGGCGCTCGACTTCTCCGCGATCCTGACCAACCTGAAGGGGATGAATCCCGACGCGATCTTCTACGGCGGCGGCGACGCGCAATCGTCGCCGATGATCCGCAAGATGCGCCAGCTCGGGATGAAATCCGCATTCGTGACGGGCGAGATGTCGCGCTCGCCGACGTTCCTGAAGGTCGGCGGCGATGCGGCCGAAGGCGCGATCGTCTACATGGGCGGGCTGCCGAAGGAGAAGATGCCCGGCTTCGCCGGCTACGCCGCACGCTACAAGGCGCGCTTCAACGAAGACGTGATCACCTACTCGCCCTACGCGTACGACGGCACGATGGCGCTGCTCACCGCGATGAAGGACGCCAACTCGACCGACCCGAAGGTCTACACGCCGTATCTCGGCAAGCTGGCGATCAAGGGCGTGTCGGCCCCCAGCATCGCGTACGACCCGAAGGGCGACCTGAAGGATGCGCCGGTGACGATCTACAAGGTCGAGCGCGGCGCGTTCAAGCCGGTCGACACGATCGCCGGCAACTGATACGCGAGACCCTTCCCGCGCGGCGCGCCAGCGGCTCACCGGCCGCCCGCGCCGCGCACTTCGGCGGCACGGTCCCAAGCCTTCCTCAGCGCACACCCACGCGCGCATTTCGCGCTCCTGTAGAATCCCCCCACCCGCTTTGACGCTTCGTCTGCGCCGCGCCCCATCCCGGTGCGGCGATGCGCGTCGCGTGCCCCATCCGGCACCCGGCACGCTTCGACGATGCAAGCCGCGCCTTGTCAGTCCATGCCGATAGCGGGCCCTGGAGACGCAGCACCGACAACAACATTCAAAAACCGATCGCCCTGAACATGCAAGCTTCCGAACTGAGCGGCGTCCCGCGCGCCGCAGAGCGCGCGCTGACGCGCAGCGACTACAAGACCCTCGGCCTCGCCGCACTCGGCGGTGCGCTCGAGTTCTACGACTTCATCATTTTCGTATTCTTCGCGCCCGCGATCGGGCAGCTGTTCTTCCCGCACGATATTCCCGACTGGCTGCGCACGCTGCAGACCTACGGCATCTTCGCGGCCGGCTACCTCGCGCGCCCGCTCGGCGGCGTGATCATGGCGCACTTCGGCGACCTCGTCGGCCGCAAGCGGATGTTCACGCTGAGCGTGCTGATGATGTCGGTGCCGACGCTGCTGATGGGCCTGCTGCCGACCTACGACACGGTCGGCATCCTCGCGCCCGTGCTGCTGCTGCTGTTCCGCATCCTGCAGGGCGCGGCAGTGGGCGGCGAAGTGCCCGGCGCGTGGGTGTTCGTGTCCGAGCACGTGCCGTCGCGCCACATCGGCTATGCGTGCGGCACGCTCACCGCGGGCCTGACGGCCGGCATCCTGCTCGGCTCGCTGGTGGCCGCGGGCATCAACAGCCGCTACTCGAGCAGCGAAGTCGCCGCGTTCGCGTGGCGCATCCCGTTCCTGCTCGGCGGCGTGTTCGGCCTGTTCTCCGTCTACCTGCGCCGCTGGCTGCACGAGACGCCGGTGTTCGCCGAGATGAAGGCGAAGAAGGCACTCGCGGCCGAGATCCCGCTGAAGGCCGTGCTGCGCGACCACGGCCGCGCGGTGATCGTGTCGATGCTGCTGACGTGGATGCTGTCGGCGGCGATCGTCGTCGTGATCCTGATGACGCCCGCGCTGCTGCAGAAGCAGTTCCACCTGACGCCCGCCACGACGCTGTTCGCGAACAGCATCGCGACGCTGTGCCTGACCGCCGGCTGCATCACCGCGGGCTCGCTCGCCGGCGCGATCGGCGCGAAGCGCGTGCTCGGCATCGGCGGCCTCGTGCTGGCCGCGTGCTATTACCTGCTGTTCGCGCGGGTCGCGGCCGACGCGTCGACGCTGCCGATCTACTACGGCATCGCGGGCTTCGCGGTCGGCACGATCGGCGCGGTGCCGTACGTGATGGTGAAAAGCTTCCCGGCGGTCGTGCGGTTCTCGGGGATCTCGTTCTCGTACAACGTCGCCTATGCGATCTTCGGCGGCCTCACGCCGGTGATCGTGTCGCTGATGATGAAGTCGAATCCGCTCGCGCCGGTGATGTACGTGGCGGCGATCTGCGTGCTCGGCGCGATCGCCGTGCAGTTCGCGAAGGACGCGCGCTAACGCCGCGCCGAGGCGACGTGCCTGCAAGCGCGCGCCGCCGAACGTCGAAGGGCCGAATTCCGCAGCGCGCGGGATTCGGCCCTTTCGTTATCCGCGCGTCAAAGCGCTCAGCGCAGCGAACCGTACGACGAGTTGCCGCGGCGCGCGCCGTCGATGCTCACGCCGCCCGCGCCGGTCACGAACAGCAGCAGGAAACCGCCGGCGATCGCGACGTTCTTCCAGAAGTGGATCACCATGTCATGCTGGACCGCGGGGTTCGTCGCGTCCCAGAAGTTGTGCCCGATCACGGCGGTCGCGAACGTATAGAACGCCATCAGCAACGCGAGCGGCTTCACCTTGTAGCCGACGATCAGCAGCAGCGCGCCGAGCCCTTCGATCGCAACGACGAGCGGCGCGACGATGGTCGTCAACGGCACGTTCATGCCGCGCAGGTAGCCGACGAAATCGCCGTAGCCGAGCAGCTTCATCACGCCGCCCCATAGAAACAGCGCCGCCAGCGCCAGGCGCGCGAAAAAAATGACGCCGGAATCGACGGGACGCGTCATGCCTTTCTCCTCGTTGCAGTTCGGCCGGCCGCGCGGGATCGTGCCCCATGCGGCTCGCCGGGCCTGCCCGGCCCGGCAAATGGGCCAGAATAGAGGCACTTTCCGCCGCATCCAAGCAAAAGGTTGTACCAAATCTTTACAGAGCGGCGCCCGGTTCCGGACAACGAAACAATCGACGCGTTCAGCCCGCGTCGCTCAACAACACGCCCTTCTTGAACAGGAAGCAGCCGTAGCCGCGCGGCTCGCCGGTGACGATCACCGCGTAGGCCTGCTGCGCGCGCACATAGAACGCGAACCGGTCGATGCCGGCGAGCGGCACTGCGCGCCCTTCCGCGCGATCGATTTCGGCCTGCACTTCGCGCTGCACCGGCGGCACCGCGGCCGGATCGCCGACGACTTCCATCCGCCATGCGGGCGTTTCGACGAAGGTGTCGAGCGGCAGCACCGACAGCACCGCGCGCGCGACGCGCGCCGAATCGGCGCCGTCGATCCGCAGCGCGCGGCCGACCGCGGTGTGCCGCGCGACCGACTCCGCCGGGAAATTCGCATCGCAGATGGCGACTTCGTCGCCGTGGCCCATCGCGCGCAGCGCGTGCAGGATGTCGGCGTGCAGCAGCGGATCGAGATTCTTCAGCATGTCGGCGAGTCTCCGGGGTCGTGAACGAACCGCATAACGTTACCCGATCCCGGCGCCCGCCTCCATACGACGACGGGCGCCCGAAGGCGCCCGTCTGTCTGCCGACCGTCCGATCGAACGCCCGCGCGTCAGGTCACCGGCGCCGGGTTGAACAGCGCCAGCGCGTTCGCGAGCTTCCATTGCTCGGCCCACGTGCGGCGCTTGCCGCTCGCGACGTCGAGCATCAGCCGGAACAGTTCCCAGCCCACCTCCTCGATGGTCGCCGCGCCGGTGGCGATCTGCCCGGCATCGAGATCCATCAGGTCGTGCCAGCGGCGCGCGAGGTCGCTGCGCGTCGCGACCTTGATCACCGGCACCTGCGCGAGACCGTACGGCGTGCCGCGCCCGGTCGTGAACACGTGCAGGTTCATCCCCGCCGCGAGCTGCAGCGTGCCGCAGATGAAATCGCTTGCGGGCGTGGCCGCGTACAGCAGCCCCTTTTGCTTCGCGCGCTCGCCGGGCGGCACGACCCCGCTGATCGGCGCGCTGCCCGACTTCACGATCGAGCCCATCGCCTTCTCGACGATGTTCGACAGGCCGCCCTTCTTGTTGCCGGGCGTCGTGTTCGCGCTGCGGTCGACGCGGCCGCGCTGCAGGTAGCGGTCGTACCAGTCCATCTCGCGGATGATCGCGCGCGCGACATCCTCGTTCGCCGCGCGCGACGTGAGCTGCGCGACGCCGTCGCGCACTTCGGTCACCTCGGAGAACATGATCGTCGCGCCGGCGCGCACCAGCAGGTCGGCCGCGAAGCCGACCGCCGGGTTGGCGGTCAGGCCCGAGAACGCGTCGCTGCCGCCGCACTGCACGCCGACCACGAGATCCGACGCCGGGCAGGTTTCGCGCCGGCGGCGGTCCAGCCGCGCCAGATGCGACTCGGCCATCCGCATGATCGAGTCGATCATCGACTCGAAGCCGATGTGCGCGGCGTCCTGCAGGCACACTACGCCGCCGTTATCACCAGGTTCACCATCGGCCGCGACCGGGATCACGCCCGGCGGCAGCAAGCGCTCCGGCTGCAGCTTCTCGCAGCCGAGGCTCACCGTCATCACCTCGCCGCCGAAGTTCGGGTTCAGGCTGATGTTGCGCAGCGTGCGGATCGGGATGTCGGCGTCCGGCGCATCGATCGCGACGCCGCAGCCGTACGTGTGCTCGAGGCCGACCACGTCGTCGACGTTCGGGTAGCGCGGCAGCAGCTCCGCCTTGATGCGCCGCACCGCGTGCTCGACGACGCCCGATACGCACTGCACCGTCGTCGTGATCGCGAGGATGTTGCGCGTGCCGACCGAGCCGTCCGGATTGCGGAAGCCCTCGAACGTATAGCCTTCGAGCGGCGGCAGCGGCGGCGCCGCGCGGGTCGCGAGCGGCAGGTCGTCGAGCCCGGGCGGCTCGGGCATGCGCATCGTGCGCTCGTTGACCCAGCTGCCGCGCCGCAGGTCGGTCAGCGCATAGCCGATCACCACGTTGTAGCGGACGATCGGGTCGCCGGCCGCGAGATCGGCCAGCGCGACCTTGTGGCCCTGCGGCACGCGTTCGCGCAGCGTGAGCCCGTCGGCAAACGTCGCGCCCTCGGGCAGGCCGCCGTCGTTGACGACGATCGCGACGTTGTCGTCCGGATGCACGCGGATGTAGAGCGGGGAAGCAGTCATCGGAATTCCTGGGGCTACCGTCTTGATTGTTAGTCATCATATGACATTGAGCAGAACCCGGGAATGTTGCGTAAACCCTTACCCGGAAAGACCCTACTTACGCGATGGAGGCAAACCGCTTGCGTCACCTCATCCCACGTTGTACGATGACATACAACGACATCGCCACTCACGGCCCGCATGCCGTTCCCGACGAACCCAGCACTCGCGCTAGACGGACGACCCAACCATGACTTCACCGCAAGAACTCAAACAGATCATTTCCCACGGCCTGCTGTCGTTTCCGCTGACGGACTTCGACGCGGCAGGCAACTTCCGCCCGGCCACCTACGCCGAGCGCCTCGAATGGCTCGCGCCGTACGGCGCGACCGCGCTGTTCGCCGCCGGCGGCACGGGCGAGTTCTTCTCGCTCACGCAGCGTGAATATTCGGACGTGATCCGCGTCGCGACCGAGACCTGCAAGGGCAAGGTGCCGATCCTGGCCGGCGCGGGCGGCGCGACGCGGGTGGCGATCGAGTACGCGCAGGAAGCCGAGCGCCTCGGCGCGAGCGGCGTGCTGCTGATGCCGCACTACCTGACCGAAGCGAGCCAGGAAGGGATCGCCGAGCACGTCGAGCAGGTGTGCCGCGCGCTGAAGATCGGCGTCGTGGTGTACAACCGCGCGAACTCGAAGCTGGATGCGGACATGCTCGAGCGCCTGGCGGACCGTTGCCCGAACCTGATCGGCTTCAAGGACGGCGTGGGCGACATCGAGAGCATGGTCACGATCCGCCGCCGCCTCGGCGACCGCTTCTCCTACCTCGGCGGGCTGCCGACCGCCGAAGTCTATGCGGCCGCGTACAAGGCGCTCGGCGTGCCGGTGTACTCGTCGGCCGTGTTCAACTTCATTCCGAAGACGGCGATGGCGTTCTACGAGGCGATCGCGAAGGACGACCACGACACGGTGGGCCGCCTGATCGACGAATTCTTCCTGCCGTACCTGAAGATCCGCAATCGCCGCGCGGGCTATGCGGTCAGCATCGTCAAGGCGGGCGCGAAGCTGGTCGGCCACGACGCGGGCCCGGTGCGCGCGCCGCTCGTCGACCTGACCGAGGAGGAAGTGGCGCAGCTCGATGTGCTCATCAGGAGGATGGGAGCGCAGTGAGGGCCGCGTCGGGCCAAAGCGGTCAATCGTCCGAAGTGATGCGGCGGCCCGCGTCGGTTTCCACCCTCTCCCCTGCTGCGGGAGTCATGCGGCTCCCGCGCCGCATGCCCGCAGACAGCGCTGATGCGTGCGGGCTGCGTGTCTGGACGGCCAGGCGCTGCCGATGCGCCTCGATACGTCCTTGATGATCGATGGTCGCACTTCTTCATCGCTGTCCGTCGGTCACGTGCAGCAGCATTGCGAGCAAGCAGACGTCTCCGGATAATGTCGGGACTTGATCGAGGATCGCTGCCGCTGAACGCTGGATGACCGATACATTACCCACCGGCCCTTGGGGCGACGATTACCGAAGCTGGCTGACCGAACTCAAACAACGCGTGGAGCGTGCTCGGCAGCGCGCAGTTGCAAGCGCGAACCGCGAGCTCGTCACGCTCTACTGGCAGATCGGCCGCGACATTCTTGAACGGCAGCAACGACAGGGATGGGGGGCGAAGGTCATTGACCAGCTCGCACGGGATCTGAAGTCCGCATTTCCCGACATGCGGGGATTTTCACCGCGCAACCTCAAGTACATGCGCGCGCTTGCACAGGCGTGGCCAGCAGCGGAATTTGTGCAGCAACCTGCTGCACAATTGCCCTGGTTCCATCTCTGCACGCTGCTCGACAAGGTCAAGGATCCCGCTGCTCGCGACTGGTATGCAGGCAAGGCGCTCGAACATGGCTGGTCACGCAATGTCCTTGCCATGCAGGTCGACACGCAGGCCTATGCACGCGCCGGCAATGCCGTGACCAACTTCGACGCGCGGTTACCGCCTCCCCAATCCGATCTCGCACGCGAAGCGCTCAAGGATCCTTACATTTTCGATTTTCTGGGCCTCGCCGAAGATGCGCAGGAACGTGATATCGAACAGGCACTGACGCGTCATATCACGCGATTCCTGCTCGAGCTGGGTGCCGGATTCGCGTTCGTCGGCCGACAGTACCGACTTGTCGTCGGCGGCGACGAGTTCTTCATCGACCTGCTCTTTTACCACCTGAAGCTGCGCAGTTACGTCGTGGTCGAACTCAAGACCACGCCGTTCCGGCCCGAATACGCAGGCCAGCTCAACTTTTACCTGTCCGCCGTCGACGCACAAATCAAGGCGCCGGAGGATCAGCCTACGATCGGCCTGCTGCTCTGCCGGGAAAAGAATCGCCTGGTCGCGGAGTACGCGCTGCGCGGCATGGCCAATCCAATGGGCGTCGCAGAATATCAGTTACTGAGACACGTACCGGAATCACTTGAGGCAGGCTTGCCGTCGATCGATCAAATCGAGGCGGAATTGCTGCCGGATCTGCCGGACGTCGAAGCCTGACCGAAGCAGCAGTGGCGCGGCTCGACTTGTCGGGCAGGCGGCACCGTCTTCACATCTTCGCGATGCTCTCGATGATCCCCCGCCGCACATGCCCGAGCTTGATGCGGGCGTCGCGAACCTTCACGCTGGCGATCATGCTGTCGCGCGAGTTCGTGCCGTTTTGGGCCAGCTGGCCGAGCACGTTCTGGTCGACGACCGTATCGAAGAACCGGCCGACGGTCAGCGTCGCATACTGCTTCGCGGTCGCGAGCTGCGCGTTGGCCTGGGTCAGCGCGGCGAGGCGCGCGGCCGGCTCCCGGTCGTCGATGTTGCGCCGGTGCTGCAGCGCGAACACCAGCGCTTCCATATCCAGCCGGAACCGGCGCACGGCTTCGCCGAACGCGAGCGAGTGCGCGTCGGGGCCCATGACCGCCCGGCCCTTGTTGATCGTGATGTCGAATGCGCTGGATGACAGTTCGCGCTGCAGCGCGAACAGTTCGGTGCTCAGGACACGCCCTTCGCTGTAGTCGCCGACCTTGGCGCGGACCAGGCCGGCGACGTCGCCGATCGTCTTCCACAATCCGGCGGCGAACAGGTGGTCGCCACGCTTGCTGATGTTCATTGGGTGTATTCCCTCGTTTTGTTTTCTCGATCTCTCAGGCTCCGCCCGCGGGCCGTGCGGCCCGGGGCTCCGCTACTGTAGGAGAAAATCCGGCGTCGTGAAAGCCGACGGGACATCGACCCATGCGCCGGCTTCGGCGCCTATGCCTGATCGGCCTTGCGTGGCCGGCGTCTTGCGCATGCATCGAAAACAGCATCATTTGATGCCATAATTGATGCCATCCATTATCCGGGAGAGCATCATGCGCACTACCTTGTCCCTCGACGATGCATTGCTCGCCAAGGCGCAGCAACTGACCGGCGTCACTGAGAAATCCGCGCTCGTTCGCGAAGCGTTGCACGCGCTGATCGCGCGCGAAAGCGCCAGGCGGCTCGCGCGTCTGGGCGGCACCGAGTCCGACCTCGAACCCATCCCGCGGCGTCAATCGGAGTCGGCATGATTCTGGTCGATACATCCGTGTGGATTGATCACTTGCGTGCCAACGACGCGACCCTCGCCGCGCTCCTCGATACGGAAAAGGTACTGGTTCACCCGTTCGTGATCGGCGAGCTCGCGCTCGGCAGCCTGCGTAACCGCCACATCGTGCTGGATGCGCTGCGCGACCTGCCGGCCGCCGTCACCGCAACCGACGAAGAAGTACAACGCCTGATCGACGACGCACCACTTCATGGGCTCGGCATCGGCTACGTGCATGCACATTTGCTTGCGTCGGTCCGGCTGACGGCCGGCAGCAGGTTGTGGACCCGGGATCGGCGCTTGTTGTCCGCAGCCGATCGACTGCAGCTCGCCGCGCACCCCGCTCACTGACGTTCCAACAACCGGGCGGGCGCATTGCCAGCCCTGCCCTCCCGCTCACTCCGCCTGGCCGTCCCGCAGACGCGGCACGCCAAGCGGGTTCGCCTCCTGCAACCCTTCCGGCAGCAGATCGTCCGGGAAATCCTGGTAGCACACCGGCCGCAGGAAGCGCTCGATCGCGGTCGCGCCCACCGACGTCACCGCCGGGTTCGACGTCGCCGGGAACGGGCCGCCGTGCACCATCGCGTCGCACACCTCGACGCCGGTCGGGAACCCGTTGACCAGCAGGCGCCCCGCCTTGCGCTCGAGCACCGGCAGCAGGCGCCGCGCGAGCGGCTTGTCGGCGGCATCCATCTGCAGCGTGGCCGTCAGCTGGCCTTCGAGCGCCTCGAGCACGCGCGCCATCTCGTCGAGATCACGGCAGCGCACGATCAGCGACGACGGGCCAAACACTTCGTGGCTGAACGCCGGCTCGCCGAGAAACGCGTGCGCCGGCACCTCGAACAGCGCGCCGCTCACGTCGCACGCGCCCTGCGCCGCGCCGCCCGCGCCGAGCTGGCGCACGCCGGGCAGCTCGGCGAGCTGGCCACGGCCCGCACGATACGCGTCGGCGATGCCGCGCGTGAGCATCACGCCTGCCGGCTTCGCGGCGAGCGCCTGCGCAGCCACCGCTTCGAAGCGGTCGAGATCAGGCCCGTCCACCGCGAGCACGAGGCCCGGGTTCGTGCAGAACTGGCCGACGCCGAGCGTCAGCGAATCGACGAAGCCCGTCGCGAGCGACTCGGCGCGCGCGGCGAGCGCGGCCGGAAACAGCAGCACCGGATTGATGCTGCTCATTTCCGCATAGACGGGAATCGGCTGCGGGCGCGCGTTCGCCAGCTGCGTCAGCGCGACGCCGCCCTGCCGCGAGCCGGTGAAGCCGACCGCCTGGATCGCCGGGTGGCTGACGAGCGCCGCGCCGACCACGCGGCCCGGGCCGATCAGCAGCGAGAACACGCCAGCCGGCATCCCGCACTTCGCGACCGCCGCGCGGATCGCGCGGCCGACCAGCTCCGACGTGCCGAGATGCGCCTCGTGCGCCTTCACGATCACCGGGCAGCCGGCCGCGAACGCCGACGCCGTGTCGCCGCCGGCGACCGAGAACGCGAGCGGGAAATTGCTCGCACCGAACACCGCGACCGGCCCGAGCGGAATCTTCTGCAGCCGCAGGTCGGCGCGCGGCAGCGGCGTGCGCGCCGGCTGCGCCGGATCGATCGACGCGGCAAGGAAACGGCCGTCGCGCACCACCCGCGCGAACAGGCGCAGCTGGCCGACCGTGCGTCCGCGCTCGCCTTGCAGCCGTGCGACCGGCAGGCCCGTCTCGGCGTGTGCGCGCGCGATCAGCGTGTCGCCGAGCGCGACGATCTCGTCCGCGATCGCGTCGAGGAACGCGGCGCGCGCCGCAAGCGGCTGCGCGCGGTAGGCATCGAACGCGTCGCGCGCGAGTTCGCACGCGCGCTCGACGTCGGCCAGCGCGCCGACGCCGAACGCTGGTACATCAATCGGCGCGCCCTGCGCCGGGTCGAACGCGTGCAGGGTTCCGGCCGCGCCGTAGACCGCGTCGGCGCCGATCAGCATCTCACCAGTCAGTTGCATGGGGTGTGCTCCGTGGTTCGGGTATGGATGGCCCATTGTAGCCGAACAGATATGATGTCTGCCGACTTGTTTTTTACGCGACCATGATGGTCCCCGATCTCACCCAATCTCATCAGTGCCTTATGCAGCCCGATTTTCCTGCCTGACTCGGCCCCCTCCAGAGGGAAAACCCGGGTTACGCGGCGCGGCAGCCCGTCTCTAAACTGCGCATCATGTCATATGACGACGTACATTAAAGTGCCCAATCAGACTTCCTCCCGCGACCTCCCGCTCGCCCTCGCCCACGCGGCCCGCCGCACTGCCGTGCGCTACTGGATCCTCGCGATGCTGTTCGTCGTCACGACACTCAACTACGCGGACCGCGCGACGCTGTCGATCACCGGCACGCCGATCCGCAAGGCGTTCGGCATCGACCCGGTAACGATGGGCTACATCTTCTCGGCGTTCAGCTGGGCGTACGTGCTCGCGCAGCTGCCGAGCGGCTGGTTGCTCGACCGCTTCGGCGCGCGGCGCGTGTATGCGGGCAGCATCTTCCTGTGGTCGGCGTTCACGCTGCTGCAGAGCACGATCGGGCTCGGCGGCAGCGCCGCGTTCGCGGTCGCCGCGCTGTTCGCGATGCGCTTCGCGGTCGGCATCGCCGAAGCACCGGCGTTCCCCGCGAACGCGAAGGTCGTCGCGAGCTGGTTCCCGACCGCCGAGCGCGGCACCGCGTCGGCGATCTTCAACGCCGCGCAGTACTTCGCGGCCGTCGTGTTCTCGCCGCTGATGGCGTGGCTCACGCACGCGTACGGCTGGCATCACGTGTACCTGTGGCTCGGCCTCGCGGGCATCGCGCTCGCGTTCGTGTGGCTGCGCGTCGTGAAGGATCCGGCCGATCATCCGGCGGTGAACCGCGCGGAACTCGAGCACATCGAGCAAGGCGGCGGGCTCGTGCGCACGGCCCCGCGCGACAAGGGCGCGGCAACCGAAGGCAACAAGGTCGCCGGCTGGTACTACGTGCGCCAACTGCTGTCGAACCGGATGCTGATCGGCGTCTATCTCGGCCAGTACTGCGTGAACGTGCTCACCTACTTCTTCCTCACGTGGTTCCCGATCTACCTCGTGCAGGCGCGCGGGATGTCGCTGCTGAAAGCCGGCTTCATGACGTCGCTGCCCGCGATCTGCGGGTTCCTCGGCGGCGTGCTCGGCGGAATACTGTCCGACGCGCTGATCCGGCGCGGCGTGTCGCTGACGGTCGCGCGCAAGATCCCGATCGTCGGCGGGATGCTGCTGTCGATGGTCATCATCGGCTGCAACTACGTGCAGAGCGAAGCGCTCGTGATCATGCTGATGGCGCTGTCGTTCTTCGGCAAGGGAATCGGCTCGCTCGGCTGGGCGGTCGTCGCGGATACCGCGCCGAAGGAAGCGATCGGCCTGTCGGGCAGCCTGTTCAACATGTTCGGCAACACGGCCGGGATCGTCGCGCCGATCGCGATCGGCTACCTCGTCGGCGCGAGCGGCTCGTTCAACGGCGCGCTGGTGTTCGTCGGGCTCAATGCGCTCGTCACGGTGCTGAGCTATCTCGTGATCGTGAAGGACATCAAGCGGGTCGAGTTGCGGCATCGCGCCGCGTGAAGGATCGGCGGCCGCGCGCAGCGGCCGCCGTGTGCGTCAGCTCGCGGAATGCACGGCGCGCAGCATGTCGTGCACGCCGGACGTCATCAGCGCGAGAAACGCCAGCAGGCCGACATAGCAGAGCGCGTAGGTCGTCTTGGTCTCGATCGACGTCGCGAAATAGGCGCGGTTCTCCGGCGCGTCGGGATCGTAGCGCCACGCGCGCTTGAGCTGCGGCAGCGCGAGAATCGCCATCACGCGGCTCGACGTCCTCGTCCGCATGAAGACGGGGGATTCTCACGCGTCAGCGCCGCTCCAGCGCCAGCTTCACGCCGAGCCCCAGCAACACGACGCCGCTGACGCGATGCATGCGGGTCAGGATGCGCGGGTTGCGGCGAATCGATGTCGACAGCAGGCCGGCGAACAGCGCGACCGGGCCCTTGACGAGAAACGTCAGGCCGGCGAACGTCGCGCCCAGCACGAACACCGACAGCATCGGGCGCGCCGCATCCGCGTGCACGAACTGCGGCAGAAAGGCCAGGTAGAACAGCGCGACCTTCGGATTCGATACGTTGGACAGCGCACCCTGTGCGAACGTCCGCAGCGCCGATTCCGGCGCGCCGCCGCTGCTCGACAGCGTCAGCTCCCCCGACGCGCGCAGCAGCGTGACGCCGAGGTACAGCAGATACAGCGCGCCGGCCAGCTTCAGCGCCGTGAACAGCCATTCGGATGCCTGGAGAAGCGCCCCCAGGCCCAGCGTCGCGAGCATCGTGTGCAGGATGAGCCCGACACTGACGCCCGCCGCGGTGACGACGCCCGTGCGCGTGCCGCCGGAGAGCGTGCGCGACATCACGAGGACCATGTCCTGGCCCGGGGTGAGGATGATCAAAAGGGAAGTGGCCAGGAACGGCAACCACGAAATGTGCAGCATCGGACGACTCCTGAAAGGGTGGGCGGTCGTCCGATTATGGCCATCCTGCCGTGGTGATTGGATGCAATCTCGGCCATGATCTGCCGTGAAATTGGCGCTATTCTCCAATATTCACAATCCTGGTAGTCAATCATGCCAATCAAGCTCGATGCGATCGACAAGCGCATTCTGCGTGCGCTCCAACAGAACTCGAACCGGACGAACGCCGAGCTGGCGGAACATGCCGGGCTCTCGGCTACCCCGTGCCTGCGGCGCGTTCACCTGCTGGAAGAACAAGGCGTGATCGACGCGTACGTTGCGCTGCTGAATCCCGCCGCCGTCGAATTGAGGTTCACGGCTTTCGTGCGCGTCACGCTGGAACGGCAGGACAAGACGACCGTAGAGCACTTCGCGCGGGAAATCGAAAAGGCACCCGAGGTGCTCGAGTGCCATTTGATGGCCGGCAGTTACGACTACCTGCTGCGCGTCATCGCGAAGGATCTGGACGACTTCCAGCGCTTTCAGATGGAGACGCTCACGCGGATCGCCGGGGTGCGCAACATCCAGACCGAGATTCCGCTGAAGCGGATCAAGCAGACCACCCGACTGCCGATCTAGAAGCGGATTCGGTCACGTATACAGCGACGCCTGCGGCAATTCCCCCGTCAGCGCAAACCGCCCGACATCCCTCAGCCGATAGTCGAGCGGATCATGCAGCGTATGCGTGCGCGCATTGCGCCAGAACCGGTCGAGCCCGAGCGCCGCACCGGTCGCCCGCGCGCCGCACGCATCGAACAGCGCTTCGCCGTTCTCGAGCGCCGCGCGCTGCGCGACGATCTTCGCTTCGGATACCGCCAGCGCCACCTCGGCCCGCCCGTCGGCCGTCAGCGTATCGCGCAGCGTCCATGCGCGCTGCAGCGCGTCGGCCGCGCGATCGGCGAGCGCCGCGGCGGCCACCGCCTGCACGCGCATGTCGCCGAAGCGCTGCAGCGTGTACGGATCGTCGCTCGCGCGCTCGACGCCCGCTTGAATCCACGGCCGCCCGTTGCGCAGCACGTAATCGCGCGCTTCCGCCAGCGCGCCTTCGGCCAGCCCGACGAACAGGTTCGTCAGCACGAGCTGCGACACCAGCGTGCGCAGCGTCGCGCGCGGCGTCGGCGGCGTTTCCGAGCGGTGCAGCACCTCGTCCGGCGCGAGCGTCACGCCGTCGAACGTCACGCTGCCGCTGTCGGTCTGCCGCTGGCCGATCGGATCCCAGTCGTCGTTGACCGTGATGCCCGCGCGCGCGGTCGGCACCACGCCGAACACGGTCCGGCCAAGCGCCGGATCGTGCGCGGACACGGTCATCCGCTGCGAGCCGCGCGTGCCCGAGCAGAAGCCCTTCGCGCCGTCGAGCCGGTAGCCGCCGTCGGGCGTCGCGGTCGCGACGAGCCGCGTGTCGAGCGGATTGACCGCATTGCCCCACCACCAGCGATGCTCGACCGTGCCGCGCAGATAGCGCGCGCGTTGCGCCGGATCGCCCCACACGTCGATGCTCACGACCTGCAGGCACTGGAAGCCGACCAGATGCGCGAGCGCGCTGTCGACGCGCGCGACCTGCCGGATCGCGTCGTAGATCACGGGCCACGCGGCTTCCTGCCCGCCGAACGCGCGCGGCACCGCGAGCGTCAGCAGCCCCGCATCGGCGAGCCATTGCTTTTCCTGCGCGGCATGGCCGCCCGCGCGATCGCGCGCGGCGGCGCTGCCGCGCAGCGCGTCGATCACGCGCGCGAGCGCCGCCGGATCGAAGGCGCGTGCGCTCGTCTCCGAAGCGAGCGCCGCGAGGCCGCGGGGATCGTTCATGCGAGCGCTTCCTGCGCAACCCGTTCGCCCGACAGCGGCACCAGCGCCCCAAGCGCGGGCCGCCCGGTCAGCCGCGCGAGAATCTCGCGGCGCCAGTCGTCGTAGATCGCGCGATAGTCGGCGATATCCGCGCCGAACACCTCGGCGGTATGCGCGTATTCGTCGTGCAGGTAACCGTCGAGCCGCCGCTGCGTCGCCTCGTCGGCGTCGATCACGCGGTCGATCAGCGCGTCGCGCTCGGCGGCCGGCAGCGCGGCGAGTTTCTCGAACCACCACTGCACGATCTGCACGCGATGCCATTCCTCGTCGGGCCGGATGCGGTTCTCGCCGTGCTCGCGCATCGCGCCGTCCGCGATGCGGCCGGTCTTGCGCTGGATCCACAGCTTCGCGAGGATGTGCAGCTCGTAATGCCATTCGAATGCAAGAAAGCCCGCGAGATCGCGCACGGCGAGATCGCCGATGCGCGCCCAGTGCGCGGCGACCAGCGCGTCGATCTCCGGCAGCGGATCGCGCCCGGTCAGTTCCTTCACGCGCTCGCGGCCGATCACCGCGTGCGCGCCGTCGTCGCCGAGCTGGCGCGACAGGATCAGCTGGAAATGCGGATCGTCGCTGAACAGCGTGTCGATCGCCTTCGCGACGACCTGCACGATGAACAGGTCGTGCGACGCCATCTTCGTGTAGTAGTCGGCGACGGCGGCCAGTTCGTCCGCGTTGCGCGGCTCGCGCGGCGGCGTGGCGAGCTTGTCCGGAAAGCCGGGGCGATGGCGTCGCGCCACGTCGAGAAACAGCGCCTCCTCGAACTGCGCGTTCCACTCGCGCGGCGCGCCGATGGGCAAAGTCATGATGAATCGTTCTCTCGGAATCGTTGGAGGGAAAGAGCGGGCGCTTGTGGCGCCCGCTCAGGTACGCCTGGCCAGGTGTCGGGCCAGGCGGTCGCCCGTGACTTGCACGGCCGAGACGAGCGCGATCAGGATCACGATCACGGTCGCCATGACGGTGGTGTCGAAACGCTGGTAGCCGTAGCGGATCGCGAGATCGCCGAGCCCGCCCGCGCCGACCGCGCCTGCCATCGCGGTCGAGCCGATCAGCGCAACCACGGTGATCGTGAAGCCGCCGAGCATGCCGGGCAGCGCCTCGGGCAGCAGCACGTGCCACACGATGTGGCGGCGCTTCGCACCCATCGCGAGCGCGGCCTCGATCAGCCCGCGATCCACTTCGCGCAGGCTCACCTCGGCGACCCGCGCGAAGAACGGGATCGCCGCGATCGACAGCGGCACGACGGCCGCCCACACGCCGATCGTCGTGCCGATCAGCACGCGCGTGAACGGCAGCAGCGCGACGAGCAGGATGATGAACGGCGTCGAGCGGAACACGTTGACGATCGCGCCGAGCACCGCGTTCAGGCCGCGCCGCGCATAGATGCCGCCGGGCGCGGTCGTCACCAGGATCACCGCGAGCGGCAAGCCCAGCAGCGCCGCGATCGCGGCCGACGCGGCGACCATCGACAGCGTGTCGCGAAACGCGTCGAGCAGTTCGGGCCCCCACAGCTCAAACATAGCCGAGCACCTCCGCGTGGTTCGCATGGCGGCGCGCGCGCTCGAGCAATGCGGCGATCGCGCCGGTTGCGGGCACATCCGATGCACCGGCTGCCGCGGCGATCACGAGGCGGCCCTGCGCGCGCCCCTGAATGCGCTCGATGCCGCCGTGCAGGAAGCGCACCGAGCCGCCGAGCGCGGCAGCCAGCGCGCCGACGTCCGGCTCGCCGCCGCTCTCGCCCGTGTAGCGGACGTCGAGCACGACCTGCGCGCCGTCGGGCAGCGCCGCATGCGCGGGCAGCGGCTGCACGCGCGCGGCGAGTTCGGCCGGCAGGTCGTGCACCAGCGTGCTGAGCAGCGCGCGCGTCGCGCCGTGCTGCGGATCGCCGAACACGCGCCACACGGGGCCCGTTTCGACGACTTCGCCCTGCTCGATCACCGCGACGGTGTCGCACACCGCGCGGATCACTTCCATCTCGTGCGTGATCAGCACGATCGTCAGGCCGAGGCGGCGGTTGATGTCGGCGAGCAGCGCGAGGATCGACTGCGTGGTTTCGGGATCGAGCGCGGAGGTCGCCTCGTCGCACAGCAGCACTTCCGGATCGTGCACGAGCGCGCGCGCGATGCCGACGCGCTGCTTCTGTCCGCCCGACAGGCTCGCCGGGTATGCGTCGCGCTTCGCGGTCAGCCCCACCAGTTCGAGCAGCGCCGCGACCTTGCGCGCGCGCTCGGCCTTCGGCACGCCGGCGATCTTCAGCGGCAGCGCGACGTTCTCGGCCACCGTCTTCGCCGACAGCAGGTTGAAATGCTGGAACACCATGCCTGTGCGGCGGCGCAGCGCGACGAGCCCGTTCTCGTCGAGCGCGCCGACGTCGACGCCCTGCACGCGCACGCGCCCGGACGTCGGCCGTTCGAGCCCGTTCACGAGCCGCAGCAGCGTCGACTTGCCCGCGCCGCTGCGGCCGATGATGCCGAACACCTCGCCGCGCCGCACGTTCAGCGTCACGTCGCGCAGCGCGGCGGCCGGCCCGCGCGGCGACGCGAACACCTTGCCGACCTGCTCGAATGCGACGGCGCTGCCGTCGGCCGGCGCGGCTGCTTCAGCACGCGCATGGGCGTCCCGCCCCGCATGCGCGGCCGACGTTTCGACGAAGCCCAGCGTATCGAGAAATTGCGTCATTGCTTCACTCCGCCACGTTCACGCATGCGCCGGCTCGCGCACGGCGGCCGGCCGGTGCTGTGCGCCCGCGTGCCACGCGGGCAGCCGCGCGCCGCCGCCGAACAGCTTCTCGCGCAGCGTCGGCGCGGGATCGTAGTCTTCCTTGTAGACGCCGCGGTTCTGCAGCTCCGGCACGACCCAGTCGACGAAATCCTCGAACGACTCGGGCATCACGGTGCGCGTCAGGTTGAAACCGTCGATGCCGGTTTCGTCGATCCACGCCTGCAGCTCGTCCGCGACCTGCGACGGCGAGCCGACGATCGGGTGATAGCGGCCGCCGAGCGACATCTGGTCGAGCATGCGCCGCACGGTCCACGCGCCGCTCGTGCTCTTGCGCGAGATCGCGTCGACCGCCGACTGGATCGAATCGGTCTTCACGTACGAGATCGGCTCGTCGAGCCCGTATTTCGCGAAATCGATGCCGGTGGAGCTCGCGAAATGCGCGAGGCCCGCCTCGGCGCTCGCGTAGCGCCGGTATTCGTCGAACTTCTCGCGCGCGAGCCGTTCGTTCTCGGCGGTGACGACGGTCACGCCCGCGAAGATCCTGATCGATGCCGGATCGCGCCCCTGCCGCGCCGCCGCCGCGCGGATGTCGAGCACCGCCGCGCGCGCGGCCGCCTTGCTCTGGCCGTTCACGAACACGCATTCCGCGTGCTTGCCCGCGAACTCGACGCCGCGCGCCGACGCGCCGGCCTGGTACAGCACCGGCGTGCGCTGCAGCGACGGCTCGCTCAGGTGGATCGCGTCGATCGAATAGAACGGCCCGTCGTGTTTCACGCGCCGCACCTTGCCCGGCTGCGCGAACACGCGCGCGTGCGCGTCGCGGATCACCGCATCGTCGTCCCAGCTCTGTTCCCACAGCTTGTAGACGACCGCCATGTAGTCGTCCGCGCGTTCGTAGCGGTCGTCGTGGCCGATCTGCTGCGCGAGGCCCATCCCGCGCGCGGCGCTGTCGAGATAGCCGGTGACGATGTTCCAGCCGATGCGGCCCTTCGTCAGGTGATCGAGCGTCGACATGCGCCGCGCGAACAGGTACGGCGGCTCGTAGGTCAGGTTCGCCGTCACGCCGAAGCCGAGATGCTTCGTGACCTGCGCCATCGCGGGCACGATCAGCAGCGGATCGTTCACGGGCACCTGCACCGATTCGCGCAGCGCGGCGTCCGGGCCGCCGCCGAACACGTCGTACACGCCGACGATGTCCGCGAGGAAGATGCCGTCGAACTTGCCGCGCTCGAGCGTCTTCGCGAGATCGGCCCAGTAGTCGAGATCGGTGTAGTGCGCGGAGCGGTCGCGCGGGTGAGTCCACAGGCCGTGGTTGATGTGCCCGACGCAGTTCATGTTGAACGCGTTCAGCAGGATCTTCTTCTTGTTCGTGTTCGCCATGCGCGCCCCCGTCACCACGCGATCGCGTACAGCGTGCCGAACGCGTTGTCGAGCGCCTTGCGCACCGCGGGCGAGGTCTGGTAGATCGCGATGAACTTGCGGATGCGCGCGTCGTTCGCGCTCTCCGGCCGCACGACCCATTGCAGCGCGTAGTTCTTGTTCTCGGTGCCGTCGAACAGCAGCGCGCTGTTCGGGTCGGTGGTGCCCGCGAGCTTGATGAAGCTCGGGTAGCCCTGCGCGAGATCGACGTCGTCGAGCGAGCGCGCGAGCTGCGAGGCCTCGAGCGCGATGATCTTCAGGTGCTTCGGGTTCGCGACGATGTCGCGCGTCGTCGCGCGGTAGTCGATGCCCGGCGTCAGCGTGATGAGCCCCGCGCGCTGCAGCAGCAACAGCCCGCGCCCGCCGTTCACCGGATCGTTCGCGATCGCGACCTTCGCGCCGTCCTTCAGCTCGCCGAAGCTTTTCACCTTCTTCGAATACAGGCCGATCTTCATGATCGTGCCCGGCGCGATCGCGACGAAGTTGTAGCCGCCCTGCTTCTTCGCGTTCTCGAGGAACGGCACGTGCTGGAAGTAGTTGACGTCGATGTCCTTGTTCGCGAGCGCCGCGTTCGGCGTATTCCAGTCGGTGAACTCGATGATCTTCACGTCGAGCCCCTGCGCCTTCGCCTCCTTCGCGGCGATCTTCAGCGCGTCGATCTGCGGCGTGGTCGCGACGCCGACCTTGAGCGGCGCGGGTTCGGCGTGCGCGCCGGCGAACAGCGCGGCGCCGACGAGCGCCACGGCCAGCAGGCGGACGACGCGCGCGGCGCCGCGAACGGAAAGTACGGGATGCTGCATGGGAACCCACTCCAGTCGATAGACGGTGACGACGCATGCGCAAAGCCGCGGCGAGCGCGCGGGCGTTCTCCGGACAGGGCGTCATGCGAGAGGAAAAGTTCAGCCGATGATAGAGAGCGGCGCGGGAGCGGTCTACGAAGCGATTGTGCGAAGAAAATCTTCGTCAGCGATATGACCCGATCTGCGCCGGGCCGCGCCCGGCCGGCTGAAATCTCGGCCTGCGCGCGGGGCCGATTCCGAAGTTTCGGAACGCCCGTTTCCCGCCGCTTTCATCACACCAAAAAAACCCTCGTCAAATCAATGCATTACGGATTTTCTCGCGAGATCGCTCCTGGCACGGACGTTGCGTAATAGTCGGCACGCGATGCCGCCACGCGGCGCCGGCATTCCAAATCCAAGGAGACACGTGTTGCAGACCTCTACGTCCACCCCCGCTCACGCGGAGCCGATCGCCCAGCTCCGTTCCGACACCCGCACGCGCTTCTGGCCCGAAGGCTGGTGGAAGCTGATGGAGATCCGCATCGGCATCATCCCGCTGCCGATCTATTTCATCCTGTTCGCGCTGATCGTCGGCTTCTCGGTCACCGGCAAGGTGCCCGGCGAGATCTCGATGGCGATCGCGGTGCTCGCGTTCTTCGGCTTCACCTGCGCCGAACTCGGCAAGCGCCTGCCGCTCCTGCGCAACATCGGCGCCGCGGCGATCTTCGCGACCTTCGTGCCGTCCGCGCTGACCTACTATCACGTGCTGCCGAAGCCCGTGCTCACCCTCACGACCGAGTTCACGAAGTCGACCAACTTCCTGTACCTGTTCATCGCGTCGATCATCGTCGGCAGCATCCTGAGCATGGACCGGCGCGTGCTGATCCAGGGCTTCGTGAAGATCTTCGTGCCGCTCGCGGCCGGCTCGATCGCCGCGGCGATCGTCGGCACCGCGGTCGGCACCGCGCTCGGCCTCGGCGCGCGCCACACGCTGCTGTACATCGTCGTGCCGATCATGGCCGGCGGCGTCGGCGAAGGCGCGATCCCGCTGTCGATCGGCTATTCGGAAATCCTGCACCTGCCGCAAGGCGAGATGTTCGCGATGGTGCTGCCGCCGGTGATGCTCGGCAGCCTGACCGCGATCATCCTGTCGGGCGCGCTCGACATGCTCGGCAAGCGCCTGCCGCACCTGACCGGCAACGGCCGCCTGCAAGTGGGCGAGCACGGCGACATGGCGCCGGAGAACGAGGAGATCCGCGGCCACGTCGACGTCACGCACATCGCGGGCGCCGGCATCACCGCGATCACGCTGTACCTGGTCGGCCTGATGGCGCACAAGCTGTTCGGCCTGCCGGCGCCGGTCGCGATGCTGTTCCTCGCGGTGCTCGTGAAGCTCGCGCGCGCGGTGTCGCCGCCGCTGCAGGAAGGCGCGTTCGTCGTCTACAAGTTCTTCTCGACCGCCGTCACCTATCCGCTGCTGTTCGCGATCGGCGTCGCGATGACGCCGTGGGACAAGCTGACCGGCGCGTTCACGCTGGTCAACGTGATCACGATCGTCGCGACGGTCGCCACGCTGATGGGCACCGGCTTCGTGGTCGGCCGCCTGCTGAAGATGTACCCTATCGACACGGCCATCGTGAACGCGTGCCACAGCGGGCAAGGCGGCACCGGCGACGTCGCGATCCTGACCGCCGCGAACCGCATGCAGCTGATGCCGTTCGCGCAGATCGCCACCCGCATCGGCGGCGCGATCGTCGTCACGGTGACGCTGATCCTGCTGGCGCATCTCGGATGACGCGTCGCCGCGCGTCCCGTCGCGGCGGCCGCACGCGGCGCAGCGCCGCGGCCGGTTCGCCCGGCGCGCGGCGCGCGCACATCCGGCGGGCCGGCGACGGGCATCGATGAGGGCGAATGTGCAGAAGCGTTACAAGGGAATCGCATGGTGGGGCTGGGCGGCGGCCGCGGCGCTGTATGTCGGCGTGACGGCCGCCGCGGTCGAGTTCGCGTGGGATCGCGCGATCGACGGCCTGGAGGAAACCGGCGCGCACCGGCTCGACCTGTATGCGGCGAGCCTGAAGAGCGAGCTCGGGCGCTACGAGATGATGCCCGTGCTGATCGCCCGCCAGGACAGCGTGCGCGCGCTGCTGAAAGCCACGCCGCATGACGCGCCCGGCCTGCTGCACACCGTCAACACCTATCTCGAAGCCGTCAACCGCGATGCGGGCAGCGGCGCCGCCGACGTGATCGACCTGCAGGGCTCGGTGATCGCGGCCAGCAACTGGAACCAGCCGGTCAGCTTCGTCGGCACCAACGTGTCGTACCGGCCGTACTTCAAGGACGCGCTCGCGCACGGCAGCGGCCGCTTCTTCGGCATCGGCACCAACACGGGCATCCCCGGCCTCTACTTCGCGAGCGCGGTGCGCGACGACGGCGCGACGCTCGGCGCCGCCGCCGTCAAGGTAAGCGTCGACGCGCTCCAATCGGCGTGGCGCGCGCCCGGCGTCGCGGCGATGGTGGTCGACCGCAACGGCGTGATCGTGATCTCGACCGAACCCGAATGGAAATTCGCCGCGCTGCGGCCGATCACCGCGCAGCAGCAGAGCGACATCCAGGCCTCGCGGCAATACGCGGGCCGCACGGTCGAGGCGCTGCCCTACCGGCGCACCGACGAGCGCAACGCCGCCGCGTGGCTCGGCGTGTTTCCGGACCTGCGCCATGCGGGGCGCACCGCACGCTATCTCGTGATGTCGCGGCCCGCGCCGCAGGCCGGCGATTCGCTGATGGTGCTGCTCGACGTGTCGGGCGCGCGCCGCCAGCAGCAGATGGCGTTCGCGTTCGTGACGGGCGTATTCCTGATCGCCGCGCTCTATGCCGCCTACGCGATCCAGCGGCGCCGCACGATCGCCGCGCGGCTCAACGCGCAGGACGCGCTGCGGCGCGCGAACGACCAGCTCGAGCTGACCGTCGCGCAGCGCACGGCCGCGCTGACGGCCGCGAACGAACGGATGCAGCAGGAGATCGTCGAGCGCGAACGCACCGAACAGCGCCTGCGCGATTCGCAGCAGGAAGTCGTGCACGCGGGCAAGCTCGCGGTGCTCGGACAGATGGCCGCGGGCCTCACGCACGAGCTGAACCAGCCGCTCGTCGCGATCCGCACGCTGTGCGACAACGCGCGCACGTTCTTCGAGCGCAGCCAGCCGGCGCAGGCGCTCGCCAATCTCGAACGCATCGGCAAGCTCGTCGACAGCATGGCCGTGCTGACCGGCGAGCTGAAGACGTTCGCGCGCAAGCCGGATATCGAGCGCGTCGCGGTGTCGCTGGCCGAGGCGGTCGCGCATGCGCGGCTCATCTACGACGCGCGGATTCGCGACGAGGGCGTGACGCTCGACGTGCGGATTCCGCCGGGCACGACCGTATACGCGGAATCGAGCCAGTTGCAGCAGGTGATCGTGAACCTGCTGGGCAACGCGCTCGACGCGGTGCATGATGCGGCCCGGCGCGAGATCGTCATCGCCGCGCACGGGCCGGACGCGCACGGCCGCGTGCGCTTCACGATCGCCGACAGCGGCGCGGGCATCGCGCCGGACGTGCTCGCGCACCTGTTCGAGCCGTTCGTCACGACCAAGCCGCGCGGCCAGGGCCTCGGGCTCGGCCTCGCGATCACGTCGCGCATCGTCGAGGGGTTCGGCGCGAAGATCGGCGCGGCCAACCGCGACGAAGGCGGCGCGCAGTTCAGTATCGAATTCGCGGCGGCCACGCCGCAAAGGACAGACCATGGAAGATGAGATTCGGGTGCTGGTCGTCGAGGACGATGAGAACGTCCGGATCGGCGTCGAGCAGGCCGTCGCGCTCGCCGGGTTTCCGGTGAGCGCGTTTGCGTCGGCTGCCGACGCGCTGGAACACGTCGCGCCGGGCGCGCCGATCGTGATCGTGTCGGACGTGCGGATGCCGGGCATCGACGGGCTGCAGCTGCTCGACCGCGTGATGGCGGTCGACGCGCAGATCCCGGTCGTGCTGATCAGCGGCCACGCGGACATCTCGACGGCCGTCGGCGCGATGCAGGTGGGCGCGTACGACTTCATCGAGAAGCCGTTCTCGTCCGACGTGATCGCCGGGCGGGTCGCGCGCGCGGTCGAGAAGCGGCGCCTCACGCTCGAGGTGCAAGGGCTGCGCGCGGCGCTGCACAACTGGCAGGGCATCGAGGCGTTCGTGCTCGGCAAGTCGCCGGCGATGGCCGACGTGCGCAAGAAGATCCTGCGGCTCGCCGATACGTCGGTGTCGGTGCTGATCACCGGCGAGACGGGCACCGGCAAGGAGCTGATCGCGCGCAGCCTGCACGACTTCGGCGGCCGGCGCGACGCGCATTTCGTCGCGCTGAACTGCGGCGGGCTGCCGGAGCAGGTGTTCGAAAGCGAGCTGTTCGGCCACGAGGCCGGCGCGTTCACCGGCGCGATCAAGAAGCGCATCGGCAAGATCGAGTGGGCGCACGGCGGCACGCTGTTCCTCGACGAAATCGAAACGATGCCGATCGCGCTGCAGGTCAAGATGCTGCGCGTGCTGCAGGAGCGCGTGATCGAGCGGCTCGGCGCGAACGAGCTGATTCCGGTCGATTGCCGCGTGGTCGCCGCGTCGAAGGCGGACCTCGCCGAGCTCGCGGCCGACGGGCGCTTTCGCGCCGACCTGCTGTACCGGCTGAACGTCGCGCAGATCGAGCTGCCGCCGCTGCGCGAGCGGCGCGAGGACGTGCCGCTGCTGTTCGAGCACTTCGTGCTCGCGGCCGCGCGGCGGTTCGGGCAGCCGGCGCCCGTGGTGTCCGCTGCGCAGGTTTCCGAACTGATGACGCACCAGTGGCCCGGCAACGTGCGCGAACTGCAGAACGTCGCCGACCGCTTCGTGCTCGGGCTGACCGGCGACAGCCTGCTGTCGGCCGGCGGCGCCGCCGCGAAGGGCGGCACGCTCGCGGAGCAGCTCGCATATTTCGAGCGGATGCTGATCGAGGACATGCTGCGCCGGCACAACGGCAACGTGGCGGACGCCAGCGTCGAACTCGGGATGCCGAAGAAGACGCTCTATCACAAGCTGCGCAACCTGAAGATTCCCGCGCGCGGCGACGCGGCGGCCGACGGCGGCGATGCTTAGGGCCTGTTCACGCATATCGAATCGGGCATGCCGTGGCCACGCGCGGCTGCCCACGCAACGCGAACGAGGATCGGAATACGCATGGATCGCATCACCCTCACCGACGCAGGCCAGCTCGACGGCTACCTGATCCGGGGCATCACGCACGCGCAGAAGACGTTCCGGCCCGGCGACTGGCCCGAGCGCCTCGCGGGCGTCATCACGCTGTTCGTCGGCGAGAAGCGGCCGGGCTTTCCGAGCGCGCTCACGCGGCTCGCGACGCCTGTCGTCGACAGCGGCGCCAAGTGCCTGCTCGTCTCGCATGAACTGCAGGCCGTATGCCCCGACGCATTCGCGTTCGTGATGCAGTTCGCCCGCGACAACGACCTGCCGGTCGACGCCCGCCCCGCGCCCGCTTTGGCGGCCCGCTGACGGCGGACCGGCCGCCCGCTTTTCCCGCTTCTCCCCCCTCTCCCGCTTCGCTGCCGCGCCGGGCTCACCGGCCCGCGGCACGCCGCCGCTCGGCCCGCGCGCAATCATCAGACCAATTGATCGCCGGGCTGAAGGCCCTTTCTACGACAGGGGTTTGCGGTGTTGGTATCAAGGAAATTGATCGATGCAATGAGAATTATCCATTTTTCTTAAACGCCGCCGTCGGGCATAGTTGCGACGTGATGACGCACCTGCGAGTTTTTCACTCATGAACATGCGAATCGAGCCTTCGGTGCTCGCGAACCCCGACCTGCAATTTGCGACGCTGTCGTCAGGCATCAGCCTGCCTTACGTCGAGAAGGGCACGGGCGCGCCGATGATCTTCGTCCATGGATCGCTCTGCGATTACCGCTACTGGGACGCGCAGCTCGCGTCGCTGTCCGCGCACTACCACTGCATCGCGCCGAGCCTCAGCCACTACTGGCCGGCCGTCGAGGCAGGCATCCAGAACGAGTTCGCGTGGCAGAACCACGTCGACGAGTTGGCCGAATTCATCGACGCGCTCGATCTCGGCCCCGTGCACCTGGTCGGCCACTCGCGCGGCGGCAGCGTTGCGTTCAACGTCGCACGCCATCGCCCCGATCTCGTCGCGACGCTGACGCTCGCCGATCCGGGCGGCCCGTTGCAGCAGGACGGCGTGCGCGAGGAAGCGAAGCTGCCGCCGGCCGCGATCGCGCTGCGCACGAAAGCCGTGAGCCTGATCGAGCACGGCGACGTCGAGGCCGGGCTCGAGATGTTCGTCGATTCGGTCAGCATCCCCGGCGCGTGGAAGAAGAGCACGTCGCGCTTCCGCACGATGGCGATCGACAACGCGAGCACGCTGCCGAAGCAGCTGCGCGACGCGCTGCCTGCGTATACGCGCGGCGCGGCCGCCGACATCGCGTGCCCCACGCTGCTGATCGACGGGCAGCGCAGCCCGAAGATGTTCCGCCACAACGTCGAGACGCTCGCGCAGTGGATCGGCGGCGCGCAACGGCAGACCGTCGCCGGTGCGTCGCACGGCATGAACGCCGCGGCGCCGGGCGTGTTCAATCGCTACGTGCACGAATTCGTCGCCGCGTAAGCGTTCTTCAGGCCGTGCGCCCATTCCCTCCGAAACGCGACCGGGCCGCGCGATGCGCGCCCGGTGCCTGCCGCGCTCAACCGCCGTGCGTCGCCGGCGCCGCCGTCCCGTAGATCTGCCTGCGCAATTCCGCGAGCCGCATATCGAGCGCTGCACGCTGCTGCTCGCGGTCCGGCACGGTGCGCGTCACCTCGTCGATGATCTTGCGGCTCTCCGCCACATAGGCCGCGTCCTGCCGCTCGCGCGCCGGCGACGGCGCACGCGCGCCCATCGCGAGATCGCGCAGGTGCTCGCGCAGCGCATCGCTGCCCGCGCGACGCGCGGCCGCATCGGGTTCCGCGTCCTGCCACAGCAGATCCGCGATGCCGGACGCTTCGTGCGGATCGAGCGCCCCCGCATCCGCGCCGGCGCGCAAACGCGCGAGCAGTTCGCGCGCGCGCGCCTGCCGCTCGGCAGCGCCGAGCGTCGCGCGGTCGTGCGCATAGCCGTCGAACTGCGTGTGGAAGTCGGCGGGCGAGGCAGTCGAAGCGTTCGTCATGCGGGTTTCCTGTTGAAGGGCAGGTGGAGAATCGGCTGGCCGCGCGGCGTCCAGGCGGCTGGTCCACAACACGGCGGCCGATGCGACGGTGCCCGCCGCCAGCACCACGCCCCCCCACAACACGCGATCGCGGCTCATGCTGCGCTCCCGGTGACGCGCGCGAATAGCGGATCGGTGATGCTGGCCGCGCCCGTCTCGACGTGGCCGGCCAGCGCGCGCAGATAGTCCGCATCCGCGTCGACCGTCACGCTCAGGTCGTACCAGCCGCCGCTTCCGGCCAGGTTCCACACCGTCTCGACCGTCGCGCCCGGCTCGATGGCGCCGGCGCGCGGCGCGACACCGTAGCCGTTGTCCGTGATCGTCGCGGTGAGCCGCGCGTTGCCGGCGTTGCGCATCCGCACGACGAGCCCGCCGTCGACGCGATACGCGACGCTCACGTCGAGCAGCGCCGCGCTCGCCGTCGCGCCGCCCTTGAAGCGGCGATAGAAGCCGTTCGGGCCGTATGCGGCGAGATCGTAGCGCCCCTGCGTATCGCGCACCGGCCACCATTGGTCGCTCAGCACGCGGCCGTTCTGGATCGTGTAGAAGCGCGGGCCGTTCTGCGCGAGCGCGTCGTGCACGTGGAACACCGCGGCCGACGTGCCGGCCGCGTTGCCGGGCAGCGCCTTGCCGTTGTTCGCGAAGCTCACGTTCAGCACGCCCGCGCGCACGTCGAGCGCGGCCTCGACGAACAGCTCGTACGGCACCGGGCGCAGTTTGCGCTGGCCCGGCTCCTGCACGGGCAGCGGCGCGTTCTCGGCCGGGTAGCCCGCCGGATAGCTCGGCTTCGCGAGGTAGTACTGGACCCAGTACGCATTGTCGAGCTGCGCCTTGGTCGCGGTCAGGTTGAGCAAGTCGGCAGGCACCGCGGCATCGGCGTCCCCCGCGAAATCGAACGCCGAGCTCAGGTCGCCGCACACTGCGCGGCGCCACGGCGTGATGTTGGTTTCGTAGACGCCCGGATGATCGTCGACGAAGCACTTCTCGATGAAGCGGATCACCGACGTGTGGTCGAACACCTCGGAGCAGGTCCACCCGCCCTTCGACCACGGCGAGATCGCGATCAGCGGCACGCGCGTGCCGAGCCCGATCGGCAGCCCCGACTGCTGCTCGATCTCGCCTTCGACGCTGACCGTCGACAGCCCCTTGCCGGCCTTCCACGGCGGCACGGGCGCCGTCACATGATCGTAAAAGCCGTCGCCTTCGTCGTAGCAGAGCAGGAACACCGTCTTCGCCCACACGGCCGGGTTCGACGTGAGCGCATCGAGGATCCGCGACACGAACTCCTCGCCGAACGACGGCCCCCACCACGGATGCTCGGACGACGAGAACGGCGGCACGATCCACGACACCTGCGGCAGGCGGTCGGCGAGCACGTCGTCGCGCAGCGACGCGATGCCGCGCGCGGTCATCCCGCGCTGGTACAGCGGCGAGCTCGTCGGTGCCGACTTGAATTGCGCGAACCACGCCAGCGCGTTGCAATCGAAATTGTTCGTGTTGTCGATCCAGTAGCGGCTCGACACGACATTCCACACGTCCCGATACGAGCCGACGCCGCCTTCCTGGTAGATCCGCCAGTCGATGCCGGCCTGCTGCAGGCGTTCCGGGAAGGTTGTCCACGACACCGTGCCGGTGCGGTCGCCCATGAAGTTGGACGTCGCGACCTGGCTGCCGTCGGGGTTCGGCGACGCGCGGCCCGTCATCAGGTACAGCCGGTTCGGGTTGGTGGGCCCCATCATCGACTGGTGATACGCATCGCAGATCGTGAACGCGTTCGCGAGCGGATAGTAGTAAGGCAGGTCAGTGCGCTTGAAATAGCCCATCGCCTCGGGCCACTGCACGGCCATCCACTTGTCGTTGCGGCCCTCGTTCCACAGCTGGTGGAACGGATCCCAGTCGTGGTATTCGGACGTCATCCACTGCGCCCACGTCTTCGACGTGTCGAGGTGCCAGGGCACGTAGTCGCGGCCCTTGTAGTTCTGATACCAGATCGCCTTGCCGTCGGGGCGTGCGACCGCGCGCGGATCGTTGAAGCCGCGCACGCCCGGGAAGGTCCCGAAGTAATGGTCGAACGCGCGGTTCTCCTGCATCAGCACGACGATGTGCTGCACGTCGCGGATCGTTCCGGTCACGCGGGCCGGCTCGACGGCGAGCGCGCGCCGGATGGATTCGGGCACCGCGGCCGCGAGTGCCGAAGCACCGGCGGCCTGGGCCGAGCGGATCAGGAACGTACGACGATCGAGTCGCGACATCGACACACTCTCCTCGTTTTTTGGCTCACGGGATGGAATGGGTGAGCGCGCAACGAAGCCGCGCGTCACATCGTTTCGTCGAATTCTAGGAAGCGCGATCGGACAATTTTGTTAAGCCGCGACGAAAAACCAGACGATTGCGACATTAGAAGTCTTCTACCAATCGTCCTTCGATGCGGCCGGTGGCCGCGCCAGTCAGGCGCGCAGGTGCTGGCTGAGTCGGTATTCGTTCAGCACCTGATCCATGACCCAGCTGGTTCGAGCCGCATGCTCGGGCGCCAGGTCAGGCGGGTGAGCGCTTTCCCCTGTCAGGCTCCGGACCACGCATTCGATCAGCGGTTGCTGGATATGCACGGGATTCCCGATCGCGAATCGCTGCTCGGGTTCGCCCGGCCGCGTGACGACGATGTCCCCGTCGCCGAACGTCGCAAACTTGATTTGCCCTTCGCTGCCGACCACGCGAACCTCGTCGTACCGCTCATGGCACGCGAAATTCCACATCCCGCAGCCGTGCATGCCGTTGCGGAAGAGGAACGACATCGATACGCAGTCTTCCGCAGGATAGGCATTCGACTGCGAACTGGCATGCCCGCGCACCGACGTGATTTCGCCGAACAGGAAATCGAGGATGTCGAGCGTATGGCACGCCAGATCGACGAAGAGGCCGCCGCCCGAGATGTCCGGCATGACCGTCCACGGAAGCTCGGCCGGGTTCCGGTATCGCGCTTCGAGCGGCCGATGAAGCATGCAGGTGACGAACCGGGGCGTTCCGATACAGGCGCCCGACGCGATCAGCTCGCGGATCTTCAGGAAGCGGGGCAGACGTCGGCGGTAATAGGCGACAAACAGCGGCGTGCCGTTGGCCCTCGATGCCGCGAGCATCTCCGCGCACTCCTGCGCATTCAGGGCCATCGGTTTTTCGACGTACACGGGCTTGCCCGCCTCCATGCACCGGATCGCGTATGCCTTGTGCATGTTCGGCGGCGTCGCCACATACACCGCGTTGACTTCCGGATCCTCGATGAGGCCGGTGGCATCCGCGTACCAGCGCGGGACGTGATGCCGACTCGCGTAATCCGCCGCCAGCCGGGCATCGCGGCGCATGACGGCAACCAGGCGCGAGTTGGCCACCTTCCCGAAGGCCGGGCCGCTCTTCACTTCGGTCACCGCGCCGCAGCCGATGATGCCCCAGCGTACTTCCGTCATGCGTTCTTCCATTCGATCGACCTGCGATACGCTTTCGATTCGTGCCAATATACGCGCGTCGCCGGCCGCGCAGGACGCGAGCGTGCGGCCTACGCCTGCGGTTCGGCGTGGCGCGTCACCGCGTCCGGCAGCCCGAACACGGCGTCGAACGACCAGTTGTAGACGAACGTGAAGATCGGGAAGAACACGATCAGCACGGCGTCGTACAGGAACGCCTGAAGCAGCGACACGTCGAGCCACCACGCGATCAGCGGGATCAGGAACGTCACGAGCGCGACCTGGAACCCGATCGCGTGCAGCACGCGGCGCCCGACCGAGCGGGTGGTCGCCGCGCGACGCCGCTCCCATGCCTCGAACGCGAGGTTGTACAGGAAATTGACGACGACGCCCGTCGTCGAGATCATCACCCCCAGCATGCCGCTTTTCGCGGCGCCCGCGCCGCTCAGCGCACCCAGCGTCGCGGACGCGACCAGGATGCCGAGCACCTCGAACAGCACGACATAGACGATGCGTCTCTTCCAGCCTTGCATGACCACTCACCTGCGAATCGAACAAGGCGCCGAGACTAACAGCGAGGCGGCCGTCCGCAAAAGTCAGGTCCTTTCAATTCTGCTTACAGGAGGCGTCTCGTGCTCACCAGCGACCACATCGACATGCTGCTGACCGTCATCGACAAAGGCTCCTTCTCCGCCGCCGCGCGCGCGCTCGGCCGCACGCCGTCGGCCGTCAGCATGGCCATCGCGAATCTCGAGGCCGAGCTGGGCCTCGCGCTGTTCGACCGCGGCACGCGCGAACCCACGCCCACTGCGGCGATGACGGCCTTGCTGCCCGACGCGCGGTCGATCGCCGAACGGCTGCAAGCATTGCGCGCGCATGCGCAGCACCTGTCCGCGGGCGTCGAGGACACGCTGCGCATCGGCCTTGCCGCCGAGATCGACGGCGCGCCCGTCGCGCAGGCGCTGACCGCCGTCGCCTCAACCTACCCGGCGCTGGCGATCAGCGTCACGACGGCGCCGCAGGACGTGATCGTCGACGCGCTGCATCGCTCCGCGGTGGACCTGTGCGTCGCGTACGGCGGGCTCGATCTCCATCCGCAGGAGCAGATTCATGCGCTGTGGGCCGAGACGCTCGTCGCGGTCGCCGCGCCGGGCCATCCGTTGATTGCAGATGGCGCGCGGCCGGAAGCGATCGAGCGGCTGGCGGGCTTCCGGCAGATCGTGATCGCCGATGCCGATACGCCGCTGACCGATATCCGGCCCGTGATCGGCAGCCGCACGTGGAAGGTCGACGACATGGCCACCGCGATCGCGCTCGTGAAGGCCGGCCACGGCTGGGCGAACTTGCCGGAATCCGTGATCGGACGTCATGTCGACGCCGGCGAGCTCGCGCGACTGGCATTCGCGAATATTCGCAACGGTTTGACGCTGCCCGTTTATCTGCGCCTGCCGAAGCACACGGGGCTCGGCAAGGCGGCGGGCGAGCTGGTGCGGGCGCTAAGGGCGACTGGTGCGGTGGGCTGACGATCGCGGGCTAACGACCGCGGCAGCGCCGCGCGCGTCAGTTCGCGGGCGCCGGTAGGGATAGGCCGTTAGTTGCGACACGAATGCCGGGCCGGTCGTTCTCCCGACCACATGACGTACTATTTCCAGGTTGCGAAAATGAACCACGTATCGACCTGAAGGAGACGCGAATGACAGCATCCGTCACGAACCGGAAAGAGGTGGCGCCATGACAACCGACGAAATCAACCGCCCGATCACGCCGTCGCAAACCGCGCTCGTCGTCATGCATTACCAGACCGACATACTCGGGCTCTTTCCATCCGTCGCGCCGGCCTTGCTCGCCAATACGCGCCAGCTCTGCGACGCCGCGCGGGCCAAGGGCGTCGGCGTGTATTTCGCCAACCTGCGTTTCAGTCCGGGCTATCCGGAAGTCAGCCCGCTGAACAAGAACGGGCAAGGCATCAAGCGGCTGGGGCTCTTCGTCGAAGACCGGACCGCGCCCGAACTGGGCCGGCAGGCCCACGAACCGCTGATCGCCGCGCACCGGGCCAGCGTGTTCTTCGGCACCGATCTGGCGGTGCGACTGTCCGCGCAAGGCGTCGATACGCTGATCATGGTCGGCATTGCGTCGACCGGTGTCGTGCTGTCGTCGGTCGCGTATGCGAGCGACGCGGGAGGTATCCGGAATTCCGTGTGTGAGGCGGGTTGAGATTCAGACTCCGATGTTGAATCGTTCCGGGTAAAGCAGCGCGAACTGGGTCATGGCGCTCTTCCAATCGTGCCGGGAACCGGTCCACTTGGCCACGACGTTGCGCAGCGCCAGCCAGATCAGTTTGAGCGCGGCCTCATCTGACGGGAAGTGGCCGCGCGCCTTGATGATCTTCCGAAGCTGCATGTGCAGCGACTCGATCGCGTTGGTCGTATATACGATTTTCCGGATATCCGGCGCGAAGGCGTAGAACGGAATCACCTGATCCCAGGCTCGGCGCCAGAGCGCGGCAATCGGAGGGTATTTAGTACCCCACGGGCTCGTATCGAACGCGTCCAGCGCCAC
>NZ_CADESW010000033.1 GCF_902830275.1 Burkholderia stagnalis
CCATGCGCGCAGATAGGCGACGGTGAGGGAATCGGTCTCATGGCTGTCGAGCAGCGCGCGTTCGAGCGTGCCGCGCGGAAACACGGCGGCGAGCGACAGCGCGACGGCCGCGCCGAAGCCGGCGACGTCGAGCGCCGGGCCCGTCACGTACGGAATCACGCCGGCCGCGCGGATTCGCGCGGCGGTATCGCGCGCGCACACGTCGTCGGCCGGCGGGCAGTAGTCGATCGACACGACCGGCAGGCCATACGCCTTCGCGGCGTCCACCTGCAGCATCAGCCATGCGCGATCGGCCGGCGTCACTTCGGTGTAGCGCTGCTGCGCCTGGTTCCAGCCGCGATAGAGCGACTCGAACGCGACCGCATACACGCTCGCATGCACGCGCGGCAACAGCTCGAAGCCGCGGTTGAGCATCAGCCGCGCGGACGGGAAGCGCGCCTTGATCGCGTCGATCACCGCGACGATGCCCGCCTGCTGGCGCGCGCGCTCGGCGTCGGTCTTCGCGACGATCTGATAGGAGTCCAGCGTATCGAGGAAGAAGCCGCGAAAGCCGCGCGCCCACAGCGGTGCGATCACATGTTCGACATAGAACGCGGGCCATTTCGGCGCGGCCTGGTCGACCACCGCCGAACCCCACGCGCGATTCTCGCCGTGCAGCCACGCTTTCGGGATGTCCTTGTAATACGCGCGCGCGGTGGTCACCTCGCCGACGCTCACATACGCGAGCCACGCGGTGTGCGGCGTGTCGGCCGCGCGCGGGTCGAAATCGCTGTCGGGTTCGACGACGACGCTGTCGAACGTCGACAGCGCGGCAACCGGCACGTGCGCGCCGTAGAAGAACGCGAAGGCCGGCTGCGGCGCGACGGCTGCAACCGCGGCAGCAGCCGCGCTCGCGCGTGGCTCGCCCGCGCGCGCCTGACCCGCGTCGTCCGCGGCACGCGGCGCCGCGATCGCGGTGGCGGAATCGGCCGGAAGCGGAACCGTGTCGAGAGAGGCAGCCTGCGCCGACGCCGACAGCGGCGCGAGGCACGCGACGAGCGCGCGCACGCCGACCAGGCGACGCCGAATCCTCCCCAACATGGCCATGCCCCCCGGGCCCAACGGCTGTTGGCTCTGCACAGCAAACCCCCGTGTTGTCTTTCTTGCGTCGCGGCGTGCCATCCCTGGTTTCGTGTCACGACTGCACACGAACGCGCCGCGCTATCGAATCGGTCGCGCGTGACTGCGTGAATGCGCGATGCCTTGGATGAAGAAATAGACCAAGACATTTCGAAGTTCAAGGCGATGAACCCTGCAGGACGGCGAAACGTCGGGCGGTATTTTCCCGTAGTGCCGGCGCGTGCCCTGCGCGCCGTTGCACATCTGTTACGCGCCGCTGCAACCTTGCCCGCGCAACCGATGACGGCCGCCGCAGGCGATTCGTCGCGGGGCCGTTGCACGCGCATGCGGTGGATGCCGCCCCACATGCGCGCGCGAGAACGCGCCGGGCGCCCACGCGCCGAATCCGGTTCCGATGTATCAGCGATGAAACAAAACCCGCGCGATTCGGCGCACGCCAACCCGCTGCGCGCCGTGTGGCCGCCCTGCGCAAGGAGGCCCGATCATTGGTACGTTACTTGCGTCACGGCGAGGGGCAGCATCGACGGCGCATCCGTGCCCGGCGCCTCGACAACGCGGAGCATCGATCATGATTTGCGGAATCTCTGGCCTTCCGGGCCGCAGAGCCGTCGCCGCGTGCGGCGTCGCGCTCGCGCTCGCCGTCGGCCCGGCCTGCGCCCTCGCGCAATCCACCCAGTCGCCGCCGAACGGCGACAAGAACGCGGCGCCGCCGCTCGTCTTCAAGATCAAGCGCCAGGCCCAGCGCGGCCCGGCCCAGCCGCCGTCCTACCCGACGCAGCCGCAGCAGGAAGTCCGCAAGCTCCGGTAACGAACCGGATCGCATAACTCACTACATTGCCATCGCATACGAGCCACGTTTCCGATCGCCCGGTCGAGGGGAACATCATGCATCCGAACCCGGCTTCCCGCTTGTGCCAGTCATGCGCAGCCGCCACCCGCCGCCTCGTGCGCGCACGCGCGGCCGCCTCGCGCGCCGCTGCCGCACTGGCGCTCGCGATGCTCGTCGCACTTGGCGCGCTGCCGTTGCGCGCCGTCGCCGAAACGCCCGTATCCATTGCAATGAAGCTGCTCGTCGTATCCGCCAACGGCACCGAGCCGAGCTTCGCCGCGATCACGTCGGTGCTCAAGCAGGTCGGCGTGCCGTACGACACGCTGATCGCGACCCAGACGCCGCTCACCGCCGGCATGCTGTCCGACGGCCTCGGCAACGGCCGCTACCAGGGCGTGCTGCTGAGCACCGGCAACCTCGGCTACCTCAACCCGGCGACCGGCAACTACGAGAGCGCGTTCAGCGCCGCGCAATGGCAGGCGCTGTGGAACTACGAACAATCGTTCCGCGTGCGGCAGGCAACGCTGTATACGTATCCGTCGGGTTTCCCCGACAACTACGGCCTGACGCTGATCACCTACGCGAACACCACCGCCACGCCGCTGCAGGCATCGCTGACGGCGGCCGGCAAGGGCATCTTCAATTACGTGAACGGCGCGAACCCGATCACGATCACCAACGCGTGGACCTACCTCGCGACGCCGGCCGGCAGCAACGTCGTGCCGCTGCTGTCGACGTCGAACGGCTATGCGATCGCGTCGATCTACACGTCGGCCGACGGCCGCCAGAACCTGACGATCACCGCCGACGAGAATCCCGACCTGCGCCACACGCTGCAGCTCGCGTACGGCGTGATCAACTGGGTGTCGAAGGGCGTGTTCCTCGGCCAGCGCCATGTCTACATGAGCCCGCAGCCCGACGACATCCTGATCGACGACGACATCTGGGATACGCGCTCGCTGAGCGACACCACGGGCCTCACGTACCGGATGACGGGCACCGACTTCCTGAATGCCGCCGCGTGGCAGGGCAACCTGAACCGGAACGTGCCGAACGCCGCGAACGTCAAGATCGAATGGCCGTTCGTCGGCCAGGGCGCGACGGGCATCTACCTGCTCGATACGCTGACGCCGGTCGTCGCGCTCAACCAGGGCGCGTTCCGCTGGATCAGCCACACGTATACGCATGCAAACCTCGACGCGATCAGCTCGGCCGCCGCGACCACCGAGCTGCAGAAGAACGTGCAGATCGCGCGGCAGCTCGGCCTGCGGCTGTTCACGGCGGACAGCATGGTGCAGCCGGACGTGTCGGGGCTCGGCAACCCGAACTTCCTGAGCGCCGCGAACGCGTTCGGGATCCGCTACCTGGTCTCCGACACGTCGCAGCCGGCCTGGAACAACCCGAGCCCGAACACCGGCTTCACCAGCCAGTACCAGCCGTCGATGCTGATCATCCCGCGCCACCCGACCAACCTGTACTACAACGTGACCACGCCGGCGCAGTGGGTGTCGGAATACAACCACTTCTATGCGCCGGGCGGTCTCTTCCCGACCTGGGACCATCCGCTCAGCTACAGCGAGATCCTCGACAAGGAATCGGAGATCTGGCTGCGCTACATGCTGAAGTACGACATCGATCCGATCATGTTCCACCAGCCGAATCTCGCGCAGTACGGATTACTGAGCACGTCGACGCTGCTCGGCGACCTGATGGGCGCGACGCTGAACAAGTACAACGCGCTGTTCGCGCTGCCGGTGCTCAGCCTCGCGGAGCACGACATCGGCGCCGCGATGGCCGCGCGGATGGCGTACAACGCATCCGGCGCCGGCGGCACACTGCTGCTCGGCGCGACCGGCAACAGCATCCGGCTCGCGACGACGAAGGCCGTCACCGTGCCCGTCACGGGCATCAGCTACGGCACGAGCGTCGAGACCTACGGCGGCCAGCCGATTTCCAGCATCGCGCTGCCCGCGGGCGGCACGCTCACCGTTCCCGGCCCGGCATGGTGACACGCAGATGAACTCCAGGGCGCGGCCGCCGCCCCCGCGGGGGCCGCAACATACGACAACAATCGGGATGCGCGAGGTTTTCGATGGCCATTGATTCCAAATCGACGCGATTCGATGCGGGGATCGACGCGCAAGGCGACACGCCACCCCGCGCCCAGCATCCGAGCCTGCGCGCACGCATCCTGCATCGCACGTCGGCCGCGCGCTTCGCGTCGCTGCTGCCGCGCGACCACACCGCCACCTACGTCGCGCTCGAGACGCTCGTGCTGTCGGTGCTCGTCTTCGCGCTGTGCCGCGTGCTCTCCCCGGCCGATCCGCTGCTGCTCGGCAAGGCATTTCCGTGGATGTGGCTGCTGCCGCTGTTCGTCGCGCTGCGCTACGGCACCGTCGCCGGCCTGGGCGGCGCACTTCTGCTGGTCGGCGCATGGGGCGTGTTCTATGCGCGCCTGCCGCTCGCCGACGTATTTCCGCGCGACTTCTTCGTCGGCGGCTTCATCACGATGCTGGTCGCCGGCCAGTTCAGCGACACGTGGGCGACGCGGCTGTCGCAGGCGCGCACGTCGAACGCGTACCTGAGCGAGCGCCTGTCGGTGCTGACCAACAACCAGTTCCTGCTGCGGCTGTCGCATGACCAGCTCGAACAGGATCTGCTCGTGCGGCCCGCGACGCTGCGCGACGCGCTCGCGCGGCTGCGCGACATGATGCTGGAAGACAGCGTGTCGACGCCGGACGCGCCGCTGCCCGGCGCGCAGCGCTTCCTCGAAACCGTCACGCAGGCGTGCCAGATCGAAGCCGCGCAGATCCACGCGGTGCGCGACGGCCAGCTGGTCGCCGCGCCGGTCGCCGGCATCGGCACGCCATTCGAGTTCGACGCGTACGATCCGCTCGTGATCGCCGCGCTCGACGAGCTGTCGCTCGCGCATCTCCAGTCGCTCGACGCACGCGACCGCGCGCGGACCCGCTACGTCGCATGCGCGCCGCTGATCGGCGCCGGCGAAGACGTGGTCGGCATGCTCGTCGTGTCGCAGCTGCCGTTCCTCGCGCTGACCACCGACAACCTGCAGCTGCTGATCGTGATGAGCAGCTACTACGCGAACGGCGTGCGGCACGCGGCGCTCACGCACGACCTGCTGCAGGCGTTCCCCGACTGCCCGTACGACTTCGCGCTCGAATACGCGCGGCTTGCCGACCTGCGGCGCACGAACGGTGTCGCGTCGTCGGTGGTGATGCTGCAGTTCGACGCGAGCCGGCAGGCGCAGGCGATCTTCGAGCACGTCGAGCGCGCGAACCTCGACTTCCACGTGCAGTGGGCCTTGCATGCCGGCGGCAAGTGCGCGCTGGTCTTCATCATGCCGCTGTGCGACGAAGTGGCGGTCGAGGCGCAGATGCAACGCATCGAGACCGACGTGCGCGACCAGTACGGCATCGGCTTCGCGGAAGCGCGCATCGTCGCGCGCTGGTCGCCCCTCGACGGCACGCCGTCCGACGGCGCGCTGCGCCAACTGCTGGCCGCCTGCGATGAAACCCGTTGAATCCGCCCGCCCATCGCGCCATGCCCGCGCACGTGGCGGCCACCTCGCGCCGCCCGGGTCGCCCGGGCTGTCTCAGCGGCCGTCGGGCTGGCCCGGCGCGCGCGCGCTGCACGCGACGCGCGGCGCCGGCCGCAACGCCGCCGACGCGATCGCGCGCCTCGCGAGCCGCCTGCGCGCGTTCGCGTTCCCGCGCCTCGACGAAGGCGTGCTGATCGTGCTCGTGCGCGAGCCGCAGTTCACGCCGCACCTGCTCGCGACGCTGTCCTACGCACAAGAGCACCAGGTCAAGGAAGGCCTGCTGAACCGGCGCACCGCGGTCGGCCACCGCGTGACCGCGCTCGTCGCGATGCGCACGATGCCGGTGCGCGCCGCGAGCCCGATCCTGCACGCGCTGCTGAACGATCCGGCCGACGACGTGCGCCTGCTCGCGTACGGGATGCTCGACAAGAGCGAGAAGCGCGTCACGCAGCAGATCGTCGTCGAGCGCGCGAAACTCGCGCGGCGCATCAGCGACGACGAGCGCTACCGCATCGACAAGACGCTCGCCGAGCTGCACGGCGAGCTGGTCTACGCGCGCCTCGTCGAAGGCGACGTGTATCGCAACGCGCTCGAACAGGCCGACGCGCATGCGTTGCGCGCGCTCCACCATCAGCCGCAGGACGGTGCGCTGTGGCGGCTGCGCGGCCGCCTCGCGTTCGAGACCGGCCGCCTCGACGACGCCGAGGCGATGCTCGTGAAAGCGATCGCGTGCGGCTTTCCGCGCATGCGGGTGCTGCCCTATCTCGCCGAGATCGCCTACCGCCGGCGCGACTACGCGGCCGTGCGGCGCTACCTCGGCGACCTGCCGCCGGTGCCGCCGCACCTGCTCGCGCCGATCGCCGACTACTGGAAAACGTGACGAGGACGTTCATCATGATGCGCGACCCAGGTCTCGCTGCGCACTCCGGCCGCCGGCCGGCCACCGTCACCGACGCGCTCGGCAACGTGCTGCCGCGCGCGTTGACCGCCGACATCGGGCTGCTGCTCGAGGGCACCTATCCGTACGTGAGCGGCGGCGTGTCGTCGTGGGTGCACGACATCGTCCGCGCGTTCCCCGAGTACACGTTCGGCCTGTGCTTTCTCGGCAGCAAGCCGGACGACTATCCGAAGATGGCCTACCCGCTGCCGACCAACGTCGTCCACCTCGAGAACCACTACCTGTACGACGCCGGCCCGCCGCCCGCGCAGGTGCAGGGCGTGCGCGGCAACCGCGACGCGTTCGAGCGGATCGCGGCGCTGCACGAGCAGCTGCGCCGGCCCGCCGATGCGCCGCTCGACAACAAGCTCGTGCGCCGCGTCGTCGACGACCTGACCGAGGAGCACCGTCTCGACGAGGCGCAGTTCCTGTACAGCCAGGAGGCATGGACGTTCCTGACCGACCAGTATCGCGCGCACTGCAGCGACCCGTCGTTCTCCGACTACTTCTGGTCCGTGCGCCTGATGCACCGGCCGCTGTGGCAGCTCGCGGGGATCGCCGAGCGGCTGATCCCGATGCGCATGTATCACGCGGTGTCGACCGGCTACGCGGGCTTTCTCGGCGCGCTGCTGCGGCACCGCCAGGGGCGGCCGCTGCTGATCTCCGAGCACGGGATCTACACGAAGGAACGCAAGATCGAGCTGTTCCAGAGCCAGTGGATCCGCGACAACCGCAACCTGATCGAATACGACGCGTCGCATATCGGCTACTTCCACGAGATGTGGGCGCGCTTCTTCGAGTCGCTCGGCCGGATGACCTACGCAGCCGCCGACGACATCGTCGCGCTGTACGAAGGCAACCGGCGCCGTCAGATCGTCGACGGCGCGCCGCCGTCGAAGACGCGCACGATCCCGAACGGCGTCGACCTGCGGCGCCTCGCGCCGCTGCGCTGGCAGCGGCCCGCCGACGCGCCGAAGGTGCTGTGCCTGATCGGGCGCGTCGTGCCGATCAAGGACGTGAAGACCTTCATCCGCGCGATGCTGACCGTCGTGCGGACGATGCCGGACGCCGAGGCCTGGATCGCCGGCCCGGAAAACGAGGATCCCGCCTACGCGGCCGAATGCCGCGAACTGATCGACCGCCTCGGCCTCGCCGGCAAGGTGACGCTGCTCGGCATGCAGCGCATCGACGAGCTGCTGCCGAAGATCGGCGTGCTGGTGCTCAGCTCGATCTCGGAAGCGCTGCCGCTCGTGATCCTCGAAGCGTTCGCCGCGGGCGTGCCGGTCGTGACGACCGACGTCGGCGCGTGCGCCGAGCTGATCCACGGCGCCGATGCCGACGACGCCGCGCTCGGCAGCGCGGGCCGGATCGTGCCGATCGCCGATCCGGTCGCGCTCGCCCGCGAGGCCGTCGCGCTGCTGGCCGACGGCCACGCATGGCACGCCGCGCAGGTGGCCGGCATCGCGCGCGTCGAGCGCTTCTATTCGCAGGAGCGCATGGTCGGCGCGTACCGCGCGCTGTATGCGACGCTGGCCGGCGCGCCGGACCGGCACATGCCGGACCCGGGGCGCGTGGTCAGCACCGCGTCGTGTCCGTACGCGGCGCGCGGCTAGCGGCGCCACGGCAACCGGCCCTCGACGAAGGAGCGATCGATGTCCGCCATCGGAATCAAGCTGCGCCGGCTCGCGCGGCACAATTCGCTGCTCGGCATCATGCGCGCGTATGCGTATGCGGGGCTGGTCGGCGCCGGGCCGTGGATCTGGTCGATCGTCGGCATCCTGCTCGTCGGGCTGCTCGGCGCGTCGCCGCTGCTGCCGAACGCGATCGTGTCGGACTTCCAGGTGTCCGCGACCTACCTGATCGCGGCGAGCCTGATCGTCACCGGCCCGATGCAGCTCACGCTCACCCGCTTCACGAGCGACCGCCTGTTCGACAAGCAGCTCGACGCGATCGTGCCGAACTTCACCGGCGCGCTGCTCGCGGTCACGGCCGGCGCGATCGTGCTCGGCCTGCTCGCCGCCGGCTTCGTGTTCGATGCGCAACGCGGGCTGTATCGCGCGCTGATGGTCACCGGCTTCGTGCTGTTGTGCGACATCTGGATCGCGAGCGTCTTCCTCGCGGGGCTCAAGCAATACAGCGGGATCCTGCGCGCGTTCTTCGTCGGCTACGCGGTGACGACCGTCGCGGCCGTCGCGCTCAAGCACTTCGGCCTCGAGGGGCTGCTGTACGGCTTCGTGCTCGGCCAAACGCTGCTGCTGCTGTTGCTGCTGACCCGTGTCTACGGCGGCTTCCCGGCGACGCGCGTGATCTCGTTCGACCTGTTCCGGCGCGTGCACCGCTATCCGACGCTGATACTGATCGGGCTGCTGTACAACGTCGGCATCTGGATCGACAAGATCATGTTCTGGTATTCGCCGGGCACCGGGCAGTCGGTGGTCGGGCCGCTGCACGCGTCGGTGATCTACGACATTCCGATCTTCCTCGCGTACCTCGCGATCACGCCGGGGATGGCGGTGTTCCTGCTGCGCGTCGAAACCGAGTTCGCGCGGCACTACGGCGCGTTCAACACCGCGATCCGCGAAGGCGGCTCGCTGCAGCAGATCGAATACGCGCACGACGCGATGGCGCAGTCGCTGCGCAGCGCGCTGTTCGACATCGTCAAGGTGCAGACGCTGACCGTGCTCGTCGTGCTCGCGACCGGCCCGCTGCTGCTCGACGCGATGGGCATCTCGCGGCTCTACATGCCGCTGCTGTCGGTGCAGGTGATCGCGACCAGCCTGCAGATGGTGTTCCTCGCGATCATGAACAGCTTCATCTATCTCGACCGGCGGCGCCCGGCGCTCGTGCTGATCGCGGCGTTCTGCGTGCTGAACGGGTGCCTGACCGCGGCGACGCTCGCCGCCGGCCCGGTGTTCTACGGCTACGGCTTCGCGATTTCGCTGCTCGTGGTGGTGCTCGTCGGGCTCGGCTGGCTGGACCGCAAGCTCGACACGCTCGAATACGAGATCTTCATGCTGCAGTGAGCGGCGCGCCGTTCGCGCGCCATGCGTCGGGCATCACGCATCACGCGTCACGCATCGATCGGCGGCATCGGCCCCTGCCCGCGAATCCACGCCCAGTTCGCGCGTTCGGCCATTTCCTTGTCGCCGCGGCTGTCGCCATACGCGAACAGCTTCTGCGGCGGGTGCTGGCCCCACCATGCGCCCAGCCGCACGACCTTCTGCGGCCCCCAGCAATTCTCGCCGTCGAGCCGGCCGGCGAACGCGCCGCGCTCGAACGCCAGCTGCGTGGCGAGCACCGCGTCGAAGCCGGCCGCCTGCGCCCACTTTTCCAGGTACAGCGACGGCGACGCGCTCACCAGCACCAGCTCATGGCCCAGCGCGCGATGCGCGCGAACCCGCTCGAGCATCTCCGGGCGCACGAGCCGCGGCAGGTCCGCGTCGACGAAACGGCGCGCGAGCGCGTCGAGCGCGTCCTCGCGGATCGGCCCGAACGCGAACCACGCGAACTTCGCCTTCGCGTCGCCGCGCGAGATCCACCCCGCCTTCATCGCGACGATCCACGGCAGCGCGCGCAGCCCCGCCCATGCGAAGCGCGGCGTGCCGATCGCATGGCGGACGAAATGGCGGAAGCTGTCGGACGTGGTGATGGTGCCGTCGAAATCGAATGCGGCGACGATGCGGTCGGTCATGGAGAATCGGTCGGAATGCAATGGAATGCCCGGGAAGATAGCAGACTCGCGGCGGCGCGCCCATGCGCGGCGCGACGGCGGGCAGGCCGTCCCCCGCCCGTCGCCCGCTCCGCTCAGCCCTGCAGGCGCGCGGCGGCCGCCGCGGGCAGCACCACGTTCATCAGGTGATCGGCGCGCGACAGCAGGTCGGTCACGCGCTCGTCGAGCCTGCGCAGTTGCGCCGGCTGCATGCGGATCTGCTGCACCGCCTGCCCGACGATGTTGCGGCGGTCGAACAGCATGCGCTCGAGCCCCGCGTCGTCGGGCGCGCGCACCACGTCCGCGACCGCGCTCAACGCCGCGAGCACCACGACGAGGCTTTCTTCCGCGTGCCGGAGCTTTGCGGCCAGCTCCCCGGTCCGGCCCGGGAAGAAGCCGAGCGACTGCTTGAGCGCGCCGAGCGCCGCGCGGTAGTCGAGCTGCCCGGACGACGGCCGGAGCCAGCGTTCGAGCATGCCGGCCCTGCGTGTAGCCTGCGCGAGCAGGCCCGCCATCAGGTCGGCCGCGTCGAGTTCGTTGAATTCGCGCGTCGTCGCCGCGACGGCCTCGACGAGATTGCCGGCGCTTTCGAGCGCGCCGTCGCCGATCGTCGCCACGCTCGCGAGCCTGAGCGGCACCAGTTGCCGGATGTGCCGCTCGATGCGCGGCGCGTAGTCGGGATAGAGATTCGGGAAAGCGCGCTGCGCGGCGTCGAAGCACTGTTCCAGCAGCGGATGGTTCGCTTCGCCGAACAGCGCCTTGCCGGCCGCGGCGGCCGGCAAGGCGCGCGTGTCCCGCTCGGGGGCGGGACCGAAATCGAGCGCCTTCGGCTCGGGCCGGTCGGCCGGCGGCGCGCCGAACACGAGACGGCCCGGCACGCGCGCGGGCGCGCCGTCGTCGAAGTCGAGCGCCTTCGGCTCGTCAGGCGGGCCGGTCATCGCCGCGTCCTGTCCGGCGCACCGGGCCGCGGCCCGTCAGACCACGCCGCCATAGGCCCGGACGAAATCGCCGAGGCCGCGGTTGTAGCCCGCGCCGACCGCCTTGAACATGAAGTGGCCGTCGCGCCGGTAGAAGCTGCCGACCTGCACCGACGTCTCCATCGAGAAATCCTCTTCGAGCGCGTACTGCGCGATCGCCGCGCCCGTCACCTCGTCGGCGATCCGGATGTAGCTGTTGCGAACCTGCCCGAAGTTCTGGCGCCGCACGTCGGCCTGGTCGATCGTGACGACCACCGAGATTTCCTCGATGTCCGTCGCGAGCTTCGTCGCGTCGATGAAGATCACCTCGTCGTCGCCGCCGCCGCTGCCGGTGCGGTTGTCGCCGCTATGGACGACGCCCAGGCACGTCGACGACGGCATCCCGCGCTTCGGGAAATCGTGGCCGGGCTGGATGAAGGTGTCGCTGCGGTCCATCGTGCGCACTTCGCTGTTGTAGAACACGAAGTGCTGATCCGAGATCAGCTTCGGATTGTTCTGCGCGTCGTACTTGCAGAGGAACACCGACACGTCGAGATCGAAATCCGTGCCCGTATCCGTCGCGTTCGCATCCCAGCCGAGGCCGATGCGGAATTTCTGCGTGCCGGGCGCCTCCTTCGACAGGTTGACGCGGCCGCCCTTCGACAAATTGATCATCTGAACCTCTCCTGCTGCAACCCGCCGGTCGCCGGCGGCCAAGCCGGGCTGCGTCCGGCAGCCCGTCGTCGCGATATCCGCGCAGCGGCGTTACTTGCCGGCCGCCTCGGCCCGCTCTTCCTTGCGCTGCGCGACGATCGACGACCACACCGCCGCGCCGATCATCGCCGCGCCGATCAGGCCCGTGATGACCTCCGGCACCTCGAGCTTGACGCCGAGGAACATGATGGCCGCCAGCGCGCCGATCGCCCAGAACGCGCCGTGCTCGAGATAGCGGTACTGCGCGAGCGTGCCCTTCTTCAGCAGCACGAGCGTCATCTCCCGGATGTAGGCCGCGCCGACGCCCAGGCCGAGCGCGATCAGGAAGATGTTGTTCGACAGGGCGAACGCGCCGATCACGCCGTCGAAGCTGAACGACGAATCGAGCACTTCGAGATACATGAAGCCCGCGACGCCTTCACGCACCACGCGCGTGCCGGTGTCCTCGCCGCCGATCAGGTCGCCGATGCCGTGCGCGATCACGAAGCTGATCACGCCGAACGCGCCCGCGAGCAGGAAGCTCACCTGCTCGGCCGACGGCACGTACAGCGACGCGATGATGACGATCGCGAGCGTGAGCGCGACCTCGAGCGCCGTGATCCGGCCAAGATGGCTCATCGGGCCTTCGAGGAAGCCGATCCAGTGCTCGTCCTTCCCGGTGTCGAGCATGAACTTGAAGAACACCATCAGCAGGAACGCGCCGCCGAACGCGGACACCTGGTGATGCGCGGAGGTGAGGATCGCCGCGTACTTTTCCGGTGCGTCGATCGCGAGCGTGAGCGCCTCCCACATGCCGATGTGGCCGATCACCGCGACGATCAGCAGCGGGAACACGAGCCGCATGCCGAACACCGCGACCGGCAGGCCGAACACCATGAAGCGGTTGCGCCACTTCTCCGACCAGTTCTTGAGCACCGACGCGTTGACCACCGCGTTGTCGAGCGACAGCGAAATCTCGAGCACGCACAGGACGGCGACGATCAGCATGTCCTTGAAGCCGCCGAGCAGGTACGCCGCAACGAGCGCGAGTGCCGTCAGTGACAGCGGAATCTTGAAGTCTTTCAGCATGATGGGATGTGACTCGGTTTGAAAAAAAAGAGGCTGTGCGGGCCCGCGCTCACTTCGCGCGCACCCAGTCGCAGAATTCCTGCGTGATCAGCTGTTCGTAGATCTGCTCGTCGGTCACGTCGAGCGATTCGAGATGCAGGAAGCCGACGTTCGGCATCGCGCCGGCCGTTTCGGCGAGGAAGTCGAATTCGCGCGGATCGCCGACGCCGACCAGCGACCAGTACAGCGGGTAGTGCTGCGACTCCGTCAGCAGCTGGCGCACGCGCTTGCGATCGTGCTTCGGGTTCTGGCCGTCGGTGACGAACAGCACCCAGGCCGGCAGGTGGCCGTTGGCCGGGGCCGGTGCGCTCGCCGGGGCAGGCGCGTCGCCGGCGCTGCCCGCGCTGCCGAACAGCCGGCTCAGGAAGCCGCGTTTCGCTTCGCGCTTCGGCTCCGGCGCGCGGAAGAAGAAGTCGACGATGTCGTTCATCACCGGCGCGTACTGCGTGCCGCCCCACTTCGTGATGTTGCCGTTCAGCACGTAGTCGGTGATGTAGGCGCCGTAGTTGTCCGGCGTCGCGGTCGGCAGCCGGTCGTAGCCCTCGGTGAAGGTCCACGTGTCGACTTCGCCGTTGTCGTCGAACTTCAGCGCGATGCCGAGGATCCGGTCGTGGGTTTCCTGGATCACGCCCGACTGGTAGAGCGCCTTCGCCGAGCCGGAGATGTCGAGCGCCGCGCCGACGCGCACGACGGGCGGCTTCAGCATCCGGCGTTTTTCGAGGACGATCGCGACCTTCGCCGCGCGTTTCTCAAGCGTAATCATGCGGTGTCCTTCAATGGTGCTTCGGAGCGAAACGTGTGATCAGGTCCTGTTCGAGCTGGCGCAGGCGCGGCGCGTCCTGGTCGCGCTGGCGCTTGCCTTCGGCGATGATCCTCGTGACGTCGTCGAACGCGCCGAACAGCTGCTGCTGCGCGTATTCGAACGTGTCGGCCGAGATCACCGGGCGCTGGCCGAGCTTCGCGACTTCCTGCGCGTTCGCGCGGTTCAGGTCCGCCTGCGCGCGGATCGCCTCGTCGGCCGCGTCGTACGTCGCGTTCGCGAGCGCCGCCGCGCGCTTCGTGCCGAGCTGCTCGAGGTAGAGCGCGAATGCGTTGGTCCACGCGGGGATCAGCACCGTTCTGATCGTCATGAACTTCGACGTCAGCGTGCGCTTCTGGTCCTGCTCCATCCGGATCTGCGGCGCGAGCTGCTTCGACATCAGCATCGCGCGGTCGAGATCGTCGAGCTTGCTGCCGAGCGCGTCGGCCGTGCGCTGCACGTCGAGCAGCCGCTGCGCGGCGAACGCGTCGTCGGCCTGCTGCCGGCCGGCCGCGAGGCGCGCGCGCAGCGCGGCGAGCGCGGCTTCGCCGCGCGCCTTCGCCTGCGCGAGTTCCTGGTGCAGCGCGTAGTTGTCGTTGTACATCTGCTCGAGCGCGTCGATGCCGGCCTTCTGGCGCTGCGCGTGCTGTTCGAGCTCGGTGACGAGCGTGTCGATCCGCTTGCTGACCGATTCGTATTGCGACAGCAGCTTTTCCTTCGTCGAACGGAACAGCCGGGTGACTTGCGTGAGCAGCCCGCCCTTGTCGGCACTGCGCGGGTCGAGGCCCTTGGCCGTTGCGATCAGTTCGTTGAGCTTGTCGCCGAACTGGTCCGCGTCGGACGCGCGCACGCTCGCGAGTATCTGCTGGGAGAACGCGGCGATGCGGGTGCCCTGCGCCGCGCCGAGCTGGTCGATTTCGTCGAGGGTGATCGGGTGCGTGGTGTCGGCCGCGAGCGGCATGACGACGGGAGACGAAGACGGGCCGGAAGGACGATCGCTGACCGCGTCGGATTTCTTGTCATCGAACAGCGGCTTCATGTGGCTACCACGTTTCCTTTTCTGCTTCTGCTGCGGGTTGTCGTGCCCCAATGACAGGCATCCGCGATTTCCGGCCGTGCTCTCTCACGACGGCGGCAGACGGACAATAAATGGGGTGAATGCTCTGCGTCAAGAGAATGCTTTCAATTTGCATTCGTTGGTGAAGTGGAACGTCGGGAACTGTGAAAGGCGTGGAAAATTCTTCCTATTGGGGGCAGACCTGTTGGGCTTGTGACAAGGGCGTGACGGTTGGTTGCGGCTTGCATGAATGAAAAGATATTGAAAGATGCGTGGGGGATGCGCTTCGATCTCACATTACGGATCGCTGACCGCGCGACGAGGCGTAACCGGGGGTCCGGCGCACCTATTCCGAGTAACCCTGCGCCGCCGGCCGCGCATCGTGGCGACGCCCTCACCACGGCAGATAGGCGTTGTTCTCGCCGCGTGCGCGGAACCAGTCCTTGTCGGGGTCGATCGGGGTGAGTTTCGATGGCGGGACGATCACGACGGCAGTCGGATGATCCACGTCGGTCGTGCCGGCCACCAATACGCTCCCGCCCAGATGGTTCGCACGGCCGATCGCCAGCGCGACGTTCGTCAGCGCCGTGCCTGCGCCCATGTCACCGAGCAGCGCCGGGGTGTTGAAGCCTTCCCTCTCGGTGCCGTCGTCCGACGGCAATGCGTCGACCGCCTGAGACAGGACATCCACGCGCGCGGGCGCCTCGTCGCTTTGCCTGCCTGCGTCGTAGATCACATAGCTCACTGATGAAACGGCTACGCCGGCATTGCGTGCGGCGGCTTCGATGGCCGCCGTCCAGGCCTGCTTGCGGCGGCTTGCGCCGGGCTTCTCGGTGAAGGCGTCGGCGGCGCTTCGCGCCGTCTTGCCGATCCACGTCAGCGGTTCCCGGTCGGTCTTCAGGTTGGGGCCCGCGAGGAACAGCAGCGCCAGATTTTCGTTGGTCTGCTCGTCGTTCGGCGGGAAGCTCGGGGCGTCCCAGTTCATTACCCAGACGCTTTCCTGAGGATGTGCCTGCAGATAATCAAGCGCGGCATTCAACGACGCGAATCCGGCATTCGCTCCGCCGACATGCGCGCGAACGTCCGCTGGAACATTTCTGCTCCAAAGCTCCTTAGCGTCTTCATTCCCGATTTCGAAATAGCCCTTTATCTGATCGGCCAAATATCCGCTTGCCTCGCCAGCATCAAGTCGATTAGGGATGGCAAGCTCAACGCGAATACCGGCGAGCCCCCTCCACTTACCCACATTATCGGGAGATACGGTATAGAAATAATATGGATTTAAAACATATTTTCAGCAAACAAACCCAACAATTTTTTTACATATTTCTTATAAAACCCGCGAAAAATTTCTTTCCCCCTGTTCCCATCCACAACAATAGAAATGGGTTGAGTCGAACTAAATTTCTGACGATAGTTCCTTACCATGTCATCATTTTTGTTCGGCTGAACGAGCCCCATCGTCCACGGTAGCTGCCATTCGGTCGGGTAATCACGACGCTGTAGCCGATTAAGCCATTCAAGGCCGACTACTTGGGCAACAAAGGGCTTGGAAGATGTATCCGGGACTGGTTTCGCCGGCGTGGCGCTCACTTCGGCACGTGCTACCGAGCCCGACCAGATTGCCGTCAAGATGATTGCTGCGATCCCGATGCGCTTGGGGAAAATGAAACGATGCATGGATGTTCGAGGTTGAACAGAGGGCAGCGGGTACCGTGCTAGCCGCATTGTCCCGTTGCCCTGTTGTCGGCGGAACCACATCGCACTATGCGCGGTGGAGTTCCTGACGGCGGTAATTCGGGTGCTTACTCCCGCCCGGAAGACGGCACACTCGAAATCAGCGTCGCCCCGCAGGAAGTCTTGTGGCCGTCGAACGCGGCAGGCTTCCCGTCGACGATGACTTGCGGGTCGCCTTCGGCAATGAAGCACGCCTGGTGGCCGGAGATCGGGCAGACACACATGTCGCCGAGCCGGGCGACCGGCCTGCCCATTACTTCGCTGACGGCACTGCCCGTCACGACCTTGCCGCCGTGGCTCGTCGCATCTCCAACTCGAATGATTCCGCGCATAGGGCCAACGCTTATTCAGAGTAGCCCTGGGACCCCGGCCGCGCGTCGTGGCGACGGCCCCACCACGGCAGATACGCGTTGTTCTCGCCGCGCGCACGGAACCAGTCCTTGTCGGGATCGATCGGCGTGAGCTTCGAAGGCGCTACAACCACGACCGCCGTCGGATGATCTGAATCAGCCGTGCCCGCGACAAGCACATTTCCGCCCAAGTGATTGGCACGTCCAATCGCAAGCACAACATTGGTCAGCGCCGTACCGGCACCCATGTCACCGAGCAGCGCGGAGGTATTGAACATCTGCTTGCTGAAATCGTATTCCGGGAGCACTTCGGTCAGAGACTGTGACAGAGAACCGATACGCGCAGATGCCGCGTCGCTTCCTTTGCCTGCGTCATGAACGATGTAGTTCAGTGACGGGACAGTTACCCCGGCATTGTGTGCAGCCGTGTCAATCGTCGCCTTCCAGGCTTGTACTGATCGGCTCGCGCCCTGCTTGGCGTCGAAGTCTTTGACGTTGCTTTTCGCGGCCTTGCCAATCCATGCGAGCGGCTCGCGCCCGGTCTTGAGATTCGGGCCTGCCAGAATCAGCAGCGCCAGATTCTCGTTGAGTTGCTCGTCGCTCGGCGGAAAGCTCGGTGCGTCCCAGTTCATCACCCAGACACTCTTGTCGGGGTGCGCCTGCAGATAGTCGAGTGCGGCATCGAGCGACGTGAAACCGGCGTTCTCTCGGCCAGACGTGACGTGCACATCTGGTGGCGTATCACGACTCCATAGATCCTTCGCGGACGGGTTTCCGATTTCAAAGAAATCGACCATCCGATCACTGAGATGAGATTTGGCCAGTGCCGGATCAAGGCGACCAGCAGGAATCGCCAGTTCAACGTGAACACCCGCCAATTCGCGCCACTTGCTCCTATCACTCGGATTTACCGTATAAAAATAACCTCCATCCGTTACATACCGAGTCCGAAAAACCAACAAAGTCTTATCGATATATTTTTTGTAGAACCCTTTGAATGACTCACCACCCCACTGACCATCCGCCACAATCGATATAGGCTGTAGCGTCGAGTATTTTTTGGGGTTCGTACGAACCATATCATCATTTTTGTTCGGCTTTGCCAGGCCGAGAGTCCATAGCAACTGCCATTCCGTCGGATAATCCCGGCGTTGCAGCGGGTTCAACCATTCGAGGCCAACGACCTGCGCTACGAACGGCTTAGATGACTCAGTCGCGGTCGCCGGCACTCCCGAATCACGTGACGGAGCTGCCACTGCCCGTGGCGTTGCAATCACCGTCGTAAATGCAAACACCACAACTGCCAAGAGTCCAGGCACCAATGCCAATCGCTTCATCAATGCTCCCGTGCTTAACAAATCAAACGCTGTTCCATCAGACGAGGCCATCATCGTCAAGGATATTCCCGAGGCCAATATCATCACAACACAGGCCAACGCCGCTCGGCGCTGCCAAGTGGCGATGCTCGCCCTCATACATAGCTCCCGATTTTCATAAAGAACCCTCCATCACGCTCATCATGTATCTTCGCGGGCATTTTTGCATCACCGTCTTTTGCAATCCATTCATGCAGGAACATCGTCTTATATTTTCCACTCAAAATATAGTCGCCAAATGCATGACTTGGATTATCTTCGCCCAACCCGCCGACAAATCTCCAGTCAGCCTCAATTCTGAGCTTGAGAAATTCACCCTCCGTCAGATAACACAGTCCAATCGCAATATCATAAGCCAAGGCATATTGCGCATGATCCGAATTAGTCATGATCGTCGAATGATTCGTTGGGTTGTTCTTATCCCCGTTATTCAGAATATCGAATATTTTCCTATCGCGCCACTTCGCATAATCCGCACTTGCTTGAGCAGGATCGTCCTCCCCAGCCACTTTTCCGTCCGCGCCAACCCAATCGGCATTTTTTGCCCGTCTCGCCTCCATACGCAGAATCGCATGGTCCTCGTATCGCTGCGCTGCTTCAGTCTGCACGTTGCCCTGCGCCGTCAGTTCTTTCGCGTTAGCCGGAAACTTCTCCGATTTACTGTCGAAATTATCGTACGGATCATCGGTATTCCTCTCCTTCTTTCCGGCGTCCCGCGCAGCCGAGGGAGGATCGTAACCTTCATTGAAGGCGCCCTCTTTTTCATTGGCTCCCGACGACTGGTCATAGCGCGTCGCCCTTGGCTTGAATCGTGTCTCCTTGTCGAGCATCGGCGCCGTAATCGGGATCTCCCATTTTTCCGGCGGATCAGCATTGACCTTCACACTTGTCAGATTGAACAAATAGAGCGCCGGACTCGATACAACCGTAAAAAATTTTGCAAGCCAATTCTGATTGGAATGCAATGCACGCCCAAGTGCGAATCGGGCATCCGGCGATTTCGGATACCAGAATCCCTCCTCCTTGTTTGTCTCATGACGCCAGTCATCCTCCCAATACCGATAAAGCTTGCCTTCTCCACCAACCTCGAAACCCGATGCAAAAACCCGCTGCGAGAACACGCCCCATCCATTGGTCGCATTGATTTCTTCGATATTCATGCCACGCCAGCCGATTCCTTGCACCGTCGTCGCGGATATGACCTGATCATGCGGGCAGCAGTACAGCGTCACACGCCCGTAAGTTTTCTCCCCATACAACCCATGTGCCGCCCGATCCTTGGCCGCACTATACGGTTTTCCGCCGTTCTGCGACGGCCGTGAGTTTTCCATCGCTCGATCGAGATCCTCCACCGGCATCTCGAGATCCGCTCGTGCACGGAGGATATCGAAGTACTCTCTCAGCGTTTCCTTGCGGGCGACATAGGTTTCCCGCCCTGCGCGCCCGTCCTTGTCCCGCATCCCGCGCTGCGCCCAGGTGTCGGTCCCGATTCCCTCCACGAGACTGTACGGAGGATTCGCGAGGACGTAAGTGTCGGCAACGCAACGTCCACTCTTGCCCCATTGATCCTTGACTTCAGGCAGGCGATCGCCCAGAAACGCCGCCGAGATGCCAACCATGTTCCCCTGGCTGTGGCAGACGACCGTTATCGGCACGTCGGCCTGCTTCTTGCGGATCGACTCGATCAGGCGCGCAAGCCGCAGCGCGGCCAGTACGCCGTAGGTGCGAGACGGCGTCGAGTAGACCTGACGATTGCCTACGGAATTCAAGTGCTGAACCGTGATCCAGAGGAACAATCGGTCGTTCAGCCCTTCATTCCACAAATCGGGCAGACTTGAGCAGCCACCCGCGAACGGTCCGCCTCCCCAGTAGTTCTTCTCATTGAGCATGATCTTGTCGCCATACTCTTTCAATTCGGTCGAGTTCGCGGAGTACCCCCATCGAAAATGAATGACGGGGGAAAAAGACGGGTCCGGCTTGATGTACGTCTTCGAAGACATCTCCGGGTTCAGAAACCCGTCTGGAGTCAGGCTTTCGATGTAACTGACAGGTGACATTTGCCCTGCAGAGGGCCCTTGTTGGAACAACTGGTCGCTGTAACGGCCCATGCGCCGATTCAGGCCGGCACACAGCCCCTTCTCCGCCTCCTTGAACCACTCCCCTTCGGAGTTCACACCGTGCACGAAGATGACGACGCCCGGAAGCGGCATCTGCATCACGCATTCCAGTTGGTTCTTGTGGTCGGGCAGCACCGTGCCCAGTCCGTTGCCAACCGTAATCTGGGATGGATCGGAGGCAGATGGCTGCGCTGTCGCCCTGTTCGAAAAATCTACGCTACGGCTCGACATGTTATCGTTCTCAATCACTCAGGTTCGCGGCTTGAAAAACCGCACGGCCAGTTGTTCGAATTGATCGCTGCTGACGGGCGACAACGTTCCTGCAGCGTCGGTCTTACCCTTGATCACCTCTCCCGAAGCCTTCCGCACTTCGGCCTCCATCCCCTCCACCGGCTGCCCATCCGTCGCCCTCACCAGCTTCGGCACCCGCCCCAACGGCGCATGCTCGAACTTCGGAAAATCCGTGCTCATATTCGCCGGCCCGGCCCACGTATGCGCGGCCGATTTCACGGTAAAACTCCCCGGACACCCGAGCTCGATATCCCCGCCCTGCAGCTTCAGATACGCGCCGCCCGACGTGACGAACACCACCTGCTCGCTCGCCATCCCCGCCAACTTCCCGCCCGCCGCCGTCATCTGGATGTTCTTCGCCGAATCGATCTGCGTGTCGTCGTTCTGGCTCTGCAGCCGCACCTTCCCCTGATTCGCGATCGCGGACACCCCTTCGCTGTGCGCGAACATCTGCACGCCATGCCCCGCGTGCAGGTTGATCCGCTGCCCGCTCGTGTATTGCAGATGGTTCTGCGCGACGGTATCGACGTTGCCGCCGGCATGGGTGGTGACGGTCTTCGGCGTCGCGACGCTGATCCCCGCCGGCGCCGTGATGCCGATCGCGGCCTGCTCGCCGCCCGATGCGCCGTCGCCTCCCGAAGCCTCGCCATTCGGCCAGCCCCGCACCGTCGTCATCAGCGCATCGTGCGGCTGCGTGTCCATCGCGACGCCCTGATGCTGCGCGGCGTAATCGCCGAGGCTCTTGAACAGTTCCACGCACTCCTGCATCAGCTGCAGATACTCGTCGCGCGCGAGATGTCCGTCGCTCGCGCGCAGCCGCTGCCATGCCGAGATCAGCATCGCCTTGCCGCTGCGGATCGCGACATGCGCGTCGCTGCGCAGTTCGGCGCCTTCGCCGCGCGCCGCGCCCTGGCCGTTCTCGCGCGGCTGCGTCAGAAACCCGAGATTCAGCTGGCTGTGCGCATGCTCGCTCGCGAGCTGGCTGCTGATCTGCCCGGGCGTGTCGTCGAAGCGGATCTGGTTGTAGCGCTGCCCCTTGATCTCCTTCGTCTTCGTACCCGACAGGTAGCGGTTCCCCGGCAGCGCGCCCGTATGGCTGAAGGTCGCCGGCATGTTCGGCCCGTTCGCCAGCACGCCCAGCACGACGAGCCGGTCCGGATCGCCGCCGATATGCCCGATCAGCACTTCCATGCCCACCCGCGGCAGCGTATTCGCGCCGAAGGTCGGCCCCGCGAGCGCGCAGGCCACGCGCACGGGTGCGCTGTCGGCCGGTGCGCCGCTGGTGCCCGCGCCTTGCGCGTGCGCGTGGTCGTCCGCGCTGAGCCCCTGGATCTGCACGCGGATGCGTCCCATCTCGTCGCAGAACACCTCCTCGCCTTCCGGGCCGACGACGACGGCCGTCATCGGATGCACCGCCGGCAAGTCGACGCCCGGGTCGTACGCGGGCGTCAGCGGCACGCCGCGCCGCACGCACGAGAAGGTGTTCTCGTAGCGCGTATCGTCGTCGCCGGCCGGCTTCCCGCCGGTGTCGGGCGGCGCCGCATCGAACAGCGCGCGGCTCGCCGCGAACAGCGATTGCGCGCGCGCGTTGAGCGCCTTCGGCAGGTTGTTCTGCGCACGGTGGTGCAGCGACGTGACGATGAACTGGCGCTGCTCGACCGGCAGCGTGTCGAGTTGCGGATGCTCGGCGAGCGTGAACCAGTGGCCGACCGCCAGATCCCGCACGCCGCCCGCGCCGTCGACGGATTCCGCGCGCAGCTCGTGCGCGAGCATCCGATCCTTGCCGATCCGGTCGAGGTCGGACGACGAATCGCCCGCGTGCGGAATATCGATCACCGCGTCGGCGAGCAGGTGCGCGATGTCGTTGCCGGCCTCGCCCTGGTCGACGATCGTCGCCTGCTCGGTCTGCGACATCCGGCCGTTCTTGTAATCCCACGTCGGCCGGGCGACGCTGCCCGGAATCAGACTGCGGCGCGTCGCCCACAGCGTGATCGAGTCGCGCGCCTCGGTCGCCGCGTCGCGGTGGTAGCGCACCGTGCCCGCTTCGGTCTCGGGCAGCTTCATCGGATCGTCGGTGAAGACGAGCGTATGGATCGGCGTGTCGGCCGCCGCGCCGTCGTTCCTGTCGCCGGATTTGCCGGCCTTCGCGAACACCGTCGCGCCGTCGCGCCGCAGCAGCCGCCGGATGAAATGCGCATCGGATTCGTTCACCTGCCGCGTAAGCTCGCGCGCCGGATAGCGTTCGCGCCGCAGCCCCGACAGGTCGAACTCGAACGCCCGCGCGAGTGCCGGGCTGCGCTGGCGCCATTCGTGCAGCAGCACGTCGAGAATGTCGGGCAGGCTCTTGGAGCGGAAAATCCGCGAATTGGTCCGCCGCTCCATCACGGACAGCACGTCGCGGATCGTCAGCTGGTAGCACGCGAGCGATCCGTCCGATTGCCCGGCGCGGACGTCGGTCACGATCCCGTTGATCGCATGCAGACGCCCGCGATCAGTCGTCATCTGGACGGAAACCGGCAGCCCGATCAGGCTGCGGATCGGCAGGTCGGCCCGTGCGGACACGCACGTCAGGTGACCGGCGATCCCCGTCATCAGCCCTTCCCGTATGTCCGCGTACTGGAGCGCCAGGACCTGCTCCAGCGTACGCTGGGCCTGCCCCCAGTTCAGGCGGATGGGTCGATTGTTCTGGTCGACTACCCCGGATGCAAATGCGCGCAGCAAATCGGCTGTATTCACAGCGTCACTCTCAGGTTCTTGTTTTACTTCGTTATTCACCGGGCATGCGCGCCTGCGATGTAACCTTGGGCACCGCCCATCTCGTTTTGGCGGAGCATAGCAAATTTGTCAAAAATATGAACCTGTTCTGACAGTATTTAGAATAACCAATTGAGCGCGACGGGTTTCTGCTTTAGAAATTCACTTTCTTTCACTGAGATCGCAGTGCGGGATCGGTAATTTTCACGCATTGCCGACGCAACTCGTGCATTTGCGCACTCGCCAATCGGTAAAAATCACAGACGCGACTCGTGTATCCGCGACGATCATTCGGACAGGACAAAAATGAATAGTTGGGTCATTGCCGCGCTTGCGGGCGTCGCCCTTTACCTGGTCGCACGCGTGCTCAAACGGGCGACGGCACGGCCAGCAACGGCAGCGTCATTTCCCGACGCCGGCGACACCGCGGCAGCGCCCGAGGCGCATCCCCCATCGGTGCCGGCGGCCGCACCGGAATGGAAACTCGCCGACCAGCCGGAGCTTGCGTCGATCGATCGCGTCGAACTCATGGCGACGGTCAGCATCCCCGCGCGACAGCACGACATGACCGCCATGCTCGTGGAGCGCGGCGCACTCGACCGCCACGTTCGCGACGCCAACGAGCGCCTTCTGCCGGAGTCCACGAATCTCGTCATCAGCGTACTGCTGCGCAAGATCCCGATCGACCTGATCCCCGCGCTTGCAGAGAACCCGGTCGACAACCTGCAGATCTCCGCTTATGTCTCATGGGGCGAGCGCGGCTACATTCATGGCGCGTACGGGAACATCGCCCATCTCGAACAAGCCTTCGCCGCATGGCTCGACGCGCCGCCGGGGTGGCAAGGCGTGGCCCAGGAGCGCGGCGCTTTCATCGAAGGGACGTTCTTCACCGGCGACGTCCTGCTGCATGTCGAGCGCGGGTACATGGACAGTTCCGTGTCTGTCGACGTCGTGTCTCGCGAGGCGTTGCGGCGGGATGTTCGCCGGCAACTCGCCGAATTGCGCGCGCACCTGCAGGCAAGTCTCTCGCACGAAACGGACGGCTGACGCCGACAGCATGAAGGGGCGCTGCTACGCGCGATCGGACGATGCAACGCGCGCCATCTTCAGGCGTGAAAAAACGAACGGCAGCGACCAGTCGCGTATCGTGAATTCCCAGCGCCCTTCGACGTCCACGAACGTCGCCGTAAAGCGGCGCTCGTCCGTCCACGTCACGTCGTCGAGCCAGTACGAGCTGTACATTGCCCCCACCGTCCGTTGCGCCAGCACCTTGCCGAGATCCTTCGAGAGCAGCGAAAACGTAACGGCCTCCTCGAACGGGCAATCGTAATCGGTCACCAGCAGATAGCCGGCCCGGGTTTCGAATTGCCGCAGCAGCGTGTAGCCCGACACCGTGACATCGGCAGGCCTGCCGCCGACGAGGACGCGCGATCGCCTCGGCCAGGATTCGTACGGCCCCGCGTGCGTTTCGATTGAAAACCGGTCGACCGGATTCATGCTTCCCGCGCCCTCCCGACTCCGTCAGCGACGTGCCGGCCTTCGGAGCCGGACATGAAAAAGCCCCGCAAGTCCATGAACTTGCGGGGCTTTTCTGAATCTGGCGGAGAGAGGGGGATTCGAACCCCCGATAGGCTTTCACCTATACACGCTTTCCAGGCGTGCGACTTAAACCACTCATCCATCTCTCCGGAAGAGCGAGAGTATAGCAAACTCTTGCGCCGCCCCGCCACTCCCTCTTCACCCCGCCGTCACGGATGACGAATGTAGTCGACCAGCGCACGCGTGTAGTCGTCCGGCCGGCGGTCGAGCAGGCTGACGACGATCGCCACGGCAAACCCCGCCGGCACGCCGAACACGCCGGAGCTGATCGGTTCGATCCCGAACCACATCGGCCCGGCAAAACCGGTCAGCTGCGCGAAGAACGGATACGTCGACACGATGTAGTACACGCACACCGCGAGCCCCGTCACCATGCCCGCGATCGCGCCGCGCGTCGTCGTGCGCTTCCAGAACACGCCCAGCACGAGCACCGGGAAGAAACTCGACGCCGCCAGCGAAAACGCCGCGCCCACCAGGAACAGGATCTTCCCCGTGTTCAGCGATGCCACATACGACGCGAACAGCGCGACCCCGAGCAGCAGCACCTTCGAGATCGTCACGCGCCGCTGGCTGGTCGCGTCGGGCGCGACCATGTGGTAGTACACGTCGTGCGACAACGCGTTCGCGATCGTCAGCAGCAGCCCGTCCGCGGTCGACAGCGCGGCCGCGAGCGCGCCCGCGGCGATCAACCCCGACACCACGTACGGCAGCCCGGCGATCTCGGGCGCGGCCAGCACGACCATGTCCGGCTGCATCTGGATCTCGGACCAGTGCACGATCCCGTCGCGCACCTCGTCGACGACGCTGATCAGATCCGGCTCGAAGTGATGCCACTGCGTGACCCACGCCGGCAGCTCCGCGAACGGCCGCCCGACCAGGTTCGCGAGGATCTCGTACTTGATCATCACCGCGAGCACCGGCACGCTCAGATAGAACAGCGCGATGAAGAACAGCGTCCACCCGACCGAGCGCCGAGCGGACGCGACCGACGTCGTCGTGTTGTAGCGCGTCAGGATATGCGGCAAGCTCGCGGTGCCGAGCGACAGGCACAGCAGCAGCGCGAGGAAATTCCGCTCGCGCGGCTTGCGCTCGTCCTCGCTCGCGGCGGGAAACGGTTCGTGCATCGGCACCGGCGGCTCCGCGCGCGCGAGCAGCTCGTCGCGGGCCTGCGTCCACACCACCCGCGCCGCTGCGGGATCGCGCGGGAAGTCGGCGAGCTCCCGCTCGCGCTGGTTGATCTCGCGCAGCGGCCCGTTGTGGCGCCGCAGCTCGGCGAGCTGCTCGACGAGCTGCCGGCGCGCGTCCGCATAGGAAGCCGGCAACCGGTCGAGCTGCGTCTGGATGTATCCGGCCCGCCGGCGATACGCGTCGCGCACCTGCTGTTCGTCGCGCGCATCGCGCACCTGCGCTTCGAGCGCGGCCACGCGTTCCATCAGCTGTCCGTAATTGAACTGCGGCACCGGCCCGAGCCCGTTCTTCACCGCGATCAGCGACACGGGAATCAGGATCGCGCTGATCAGGATGATGTACTGCGCGACCTGCGTCCACGTGACCGCGCGCATCCCGCCGAGGAACGAGCACACGAGAATGCCCGCGAGCCCGCAGAAGATGCCGATCGCGAAATCGACGCCGATGAAGCGCGTCGCGATCAGCCCGATCCCCTGGATCTGCGCGACCAGGTAGACGAACGAGCACAGGATCGCCGCGCCGGCCGCGAGCGCGCGCACCGCGGTGCTCGAGAAGCGCGTGCCGAGGAAATCGGGAATCGTGTAGCGGGCGAGCTTGCGCACGTACGGCGCCAGCAGGAACGCGACGAGGCAGAAGCCGCCGGTCCAGCCCATCAGGTAGGCGAGCGCGTCGTAGCCGGTCGCGTACAGCGACCCGGCGAGGCCGATGAACGACGCGGCCGACAGCCAGTCGGCGGCGGTCGCCATCCCGTTGAACGCGGACGGCACGCGCCGCCCGGCGACGTAATACTCGACGAGGTCGGACGTGCGCGACAGCAGCCCGATCACCGCATAGACGGCGATCGGCACGAACAGGAACACGTAGCCGATCCACACGCCGGAACCGGCCGCGCGCTCGATCCGCCACAGCAGCAGCACGAAGCCGAGGAAGCCGAGTGTATACAGCGCATACGCGCGGATCAGGCGACGCGTCAGCATGCGTCAGCGCCCGGTGCGTGCGGCGGCGGCTTGCGCCGCGTAGTCGTCGTATGCGCGGCGCAGGATGCGGTCCGCGCGCTGCATCAGCCCGATGTAGACGACGATCAGCACGAGGTAGACGAGGATCGCGCCTTGCGCGCCGACATAGAACGGCAGGCTGAATCCGGCAAAGCGCACGCCCGCGAGCGCGGGCGCGAAGAACGGCACGACGAACGACACCGAGAAGCCGGTCGCCATCAGCACGGCGATCAGCACGACGTTGAAGCGCCAGTAGCGCGCATGCGCGCGCGCGAGCGACGCGGGCACGGGCGGCGGCGCAGCAGGTGCGGGACGGGACGGAGCGGTCATGCGCAGGTGTGGCATCGAAGCCCCTGCGCGGGCAATCGGGATTGCCGCGCAGGGGTGCATGCCGCGACGCGCGAACTCAGCGCGCTTCGGCGAGCTGGTCGAGGATCGCCGGGTTCTCGAGCGTGGACGTGTCCTGCGTGATCGCCTCGCCCTTCGCGAGCGAACGCAGCAGGCGTCGCATGATCTTCCCGGAACGCGTCTTCGGCAGGTTGTCGCCGAAGCGGATGTCCTTCGGCTTCGCGATCGGCCCGATCTGCTTGCCGACCCAGTCGCGCAGTTCCTTCGCGAGCTTCGCGGCCTCTTCGCCTTCCGGGCGCGCACGCTTGAGCACGACGAACGCCACGACGGCCTCGCCGGTCGTCTCGTCCGGCCGGCCGACCACGGCCGCCTCGGCCACGAGCTCGTGCGCGACCAGCGCCGACTCGATCTCCATCGTGCCGAGCCGATGGCCCGACACGTTCAGCACGTCGTCGATCCGGCCCATGATCGTGAAGTAGCCGGTCTCCTTGTCGCGCACGGTGCCGTCGCCGGCGAGATACAGCCGGCCGCCGAGTTCGTCGGGGTAGTAGCTCTTCTTGAAGCGCTCCGGGTCGCCCCAGATCGTGCGGATCATCGACGGCCACGGACGCTTGACGACCAGGATCCCGCCCTGCCCGTCCGGCACGTCCTGGCCGGTCTCGTCGACGACGGCCGCCATGATGCCCGGCAGCGGCAGCGTGCACGAACCGGGCACGGTCGGCGTCGCGCCCGGCAGCGGCGAGATCATGTGGCCGCCGGTTTCGGTCTGCCACCACGTATCGACGATCGGGCAGCGCTCCTGGCCGACGTGCTTGTGGTACCACATCCACGCTTCGGGGTTGATCGGCTCGCCGACGGTGCCGATGATGCGCAGGCTCGACAGGTCGTAGCTCTTCGGATGGACCTTGTCGTCGGCCTCGGCCGCCTTGATCAGCGAGCGGATCGCGGTCGGCGCGGTATAGAACACGCTGACCTTGTGGTCGGCGATCATCTTCCAGAAGCGCCCGGCGTCCGGATAGGTCGGCACGCCTTCGAACACGATCTGCGTCGCGCCGCACGCGAGCGGGCCGTACGTGATGTACGTATGGCCGGTGATCCAGCCGATGTCGGCGGTACACCAGAACACGTCTTCCGGCTTCCAGTCGAACGCCCACTTCATCGTCTGCGCGGCCCACAGCAGATAGCCGCCGGTGCTGTGCTGCACGCCCTTCGGCTTGCCGGTCGAGCCCGACGTATACAGGATGAACAGCGGATGCTCGGCGCCGACCCATTCCGGCGCGCAGGTATCGGCTTCATCCGCCGTCAGTTCGTGCATCCACAGGTCGCGATCCGCGTGCCAGTCGATCTTGCCGCCGGTGCGGCGATAGACGATCACGCTCTTCACGGCGTCGCACCCGCCCATCGCGAGCGCCTCGTCGGCGATGCTCTTGAGCGGCAGCGTCTTGCCGCCGCGCATCTGCTCGTCGGCGGTGACGAGCGCGCTCGCGCCGACGTCGACGAGCCGTTCGTTCAGCGACTTCGCCGAGAAACCGCCGAACACCACCGAGTGCGTCGCGCCGATGCGCGCGCAGGCCTGCATCGCGACGATCGCCTCGACCGACATCGGCATGTAGATCACGACGCGGTCGCCCTTGGCGATGCCGCGCTTCTTCAGCGCGTTCGCGAAGCGCGCGACGCGCGCGAGCAGGTCGGCGTAGGTGACGCGGGTGACGGTGCCGTCGTCCGCTTCGAAGATCACCGCGACGCGCTCGCCGTTGCCGGCGGCGACGTGGCGATCGAGGCAGTTGTAGGACGCGTTGAGCTCGCCGTCTTCGAACCACTTGTAGAACGGCGCATCGGACTCGTCGAGCACCTTCGTGAACGGCTTGTGCCACGCGAGCGTCTCGCGGGCATGGCGCCCCCAGAATCCTTCGTAATCACGCTCGGCCTCGTCGGCAAGCGCACGATAGGCTTGCATGCCGGAAATGGCCGCCGCCTTCACGAGCGCCTCGGGCGGCGCAAACTGGCGGCTTTCGTGAAGAACCGATTCAATCGCAGACATCGACTACCCCTTGGTGAACATGAATCCTCTGATTGCCGGCGCGTGTCGTGCACGCCGCGTCTTGGCCGGCGCATGCGCGCCGCTGTCTCCTACCACCCGCACGCCCCCACCGGGGGCGCATGCGATGTTGCACCGCACCACGCCGCACGACGGCGGCGGCGTGATCCGACAGCTTCCACCATAAGCGCCTGAACTTACCCGTCACTTACGCGGCGCCGCCGGCGGCACACCGGGCGGCTCGCTTTGCGCTGTTTCGACCGCGACCCTACAATCCTAACTGACTTCGCCTTCCGGATTCCAGCTTGAATCGCTACGCACTTTTCCTCATCGCGTCGATGCTGCTCGTCGGCAGCAACGTCGGCATCGGCAAATCGATCGTCGCGTTCGTCCCCGTCGCCATTCTCGCCACGCTGCGCTTCGTGATCGCGATCGCCGTGCTGTGGCCGCTGTTCCGTCCGGTCAAGATGCGCGCGGTCAGGCGCGCCGAATGGCTGAACCTGTTCCTGCAGGCGTTCTTCGGCACCTTCATGTTTACGCTGCTGATGCTGAACGGCGTGCAGCGCACGAGCGCGGTCGCGGCCGGCGTCATCACGAGCACGATCCCCGCCGTCGTCGCGCTGTTCGCGTGGCTGTTCCTGCGCGAAAAACCGAACGGCCGTGCGCTCGTGTCGATCGCGCTCGCGATCGTCGGCGTCGTGACGATCAACGTCGCGAACGGCAGCGCGATGGCCGCGGACGCATCGGCCGGTTCGCTGACGGGCAACCTGCTGATACTCGGCGCGGTGTGCTGCGAATCGATCTACGTGATCCTGTCGCGCCGCCTCACGCAGACGCTCGCGCCGATCGACATCTGCGCGTACACGCACCTGTTCGGCCTGCTGCTGATGCTGCCGCTCGGCGCCGGCGCGATGTGGCATTTCGATTACGCGAGCGTGCCGTCGAACATCTGGGCGCTCGTCGTCTGGTATGGCCTGTCGGCCAGCATCTTCTCGTTCTGGATGTGGATGAAGGGCATCCGGCACGTGCCGGGCAGCCTCGCCGGCGTGTTCAGCGCGGTACTGCCGGTCGCCGCGGCCGTCTACGGGATCGCGTTCCTCGGCGAGCGCCCGACGCTCGCGCACGGCGTCGCGCTCGCATGCGTCGTCACCGGCATCGTGCTTGCGAGCCTGCGCGTGAAGCACTCGCCGCCCGTCGCGCCCTGATCCGTCCCCGGCGCCCCGTCCGGCCGCGGGGCGCATCGCTGCAGCCATGCGGGCCGACGCGCTACAATAGCGCGCTTTTCCAAGATTACTGCCCCCGATACCCGCGCCCGTTCCACCATGTCAGCCTCGCCGACCGACCCGCATTCGTCTGGCCGTCGCGCCGCCCGCCCGTTGCGCCCGCTGCCCGCCCTGATCTTCATGAGCCGCTGGCTCCAGGTGCCGCTGTATCTCGGCCTGATCGTCGCGCAAGGCGTCTACGCGTTCCTGTTCCTGCACGAGGTCTGGCACCTGCTGTCGCACGCGGCCAGCCTCGACGAGATCGGCGTGATGCTCGCGGTGCTCGGCCTGATCGACGTGGTGATGATCTCGAACCTGCTGATCATGGTGATCATCGGCGGCTACGAGACATTCGTGTCGCGGCTCGGCATCGAGGGCCACCCGGACGAGCCCGAATGGCTCGACCACGTCAACGCGGGCGTGCTGAAGGTCAAGCTGTCGATGGCGCTGATCAGCATTTCGTCGATCCACCTGCTGAAGACCTTCATCAACCCCGACCAGCACAGCACGCACGCGATCATGTGGCAGGTGCTGATCCACGTGTCGTTCCTCGTGTCGGCGCTCGTGATGGCGTGGGTCGACCGCCTGACGACCCACACGCACCCGGCCCATTTCCACGAGACGCATGCGCCCGCGCCGGCCGCGTCCCGCAAATCGGTCGAACCCGCCGTCAACGCATAACCGTATTCCCCACAGTCCCCACAGAGTCTCAGCCATGACCGTCATCAAACAGGAAGACCTGATCCAGAGCATCGCGGATTCGCTGCAGTACATCAGCTACTACCACCCGCTCGACTACATCCAGGCCCTCGGCCGCGCGTACGAGCTGGAAGAGAGCCCGGCCGCGAAGGACGCGATCGCACAGATCCTCACGAACAGCCGCATGTGCGCGGAAGGTAAGCGCCCGATCTGCCAGGACACGGGGATCGTCACGGTGTTCGTGAAGGTCGGCATGGACGTGCGCTGGGACGGCGCGACGATGGGCCTCACCGACATGATCAACGAAGGCGTGCGCCGCGGCTACACGCATCCGGACAACGTGCTGCGCGCGTCGATCGTGAACCCGCCCGAAGGCGGCCGCAAGAACACGAAGGACAACACGCCGGCGGTGATCCACTACGAGATCGTGCCGGGCGACAAGGTCGACGTGCAGGTCGCGGCGAAGGGCGGCGGCTCGGAGAACAAGTCGAAGTTCGTGATGCTGAACCCGTCGGATTCGATCGTCGACTGGGTGCTGAAGACCGTGCCGACGATGGGTGCGGGCTGGTGCCCGCCGGGCATGCTCGGCATCGGCATCGGCGGCACCGCCGAGAAGGCGATGGTGATGGCGAAGGAATCGCTGATGGAGCCGATCGACATCCAGGAGATCATCGCGCGCGGCCCGAAGGACTGGGTCGAGGAACTGCGCGTCGAGCTGCACGAGAAGGTCAACGCGCTGGGCATCGGCGCACAGGGCCTCGGCGGCCTCGCGACCGTGCTCGACGTGAAGATCATGGCCGCGCCGACGCATGCGGCATCGAAGCCGGTCGCGATGATCCCGAACTGCGCGGCCACCCGCCACGCGCACTTCGTGCTCGACGGCTCGGGCCCGGCGAAGCTCGAGGCGCCGTCGCTCGACGCATGGCCGAAGGTCAACTGGGAGCCGAACACGGAAACCAGCAAGCGCGTCGACCTGAACACGCTGACGCCGGAAGAAGTCGCAAGCTGGACGCCGGGCCAGACGCTGCTGCTGTCGGGCAAGATGCTCACGGGCCGCGACGCCGCGCACAAGCGCATCGCCGACATGCTCGCGAAGGGCGAGAAGCTGCCGGTCGACTTCACGAACCGCGTGATCTACTACGTCGGCCCGGTCGACCCGGTGCGTGACGAAGTCGTCGGCCCGGCCGGCCCGACGACGGCCACCCGCATGGACAAGTTCACCGAGACGATGCTCGCGCAGACGGGCCTCATCTCGATGGTCGGCAAGGCCGAGCGCGGCCCGGTCGCGATCGAGGCGATCAAGAAGCACAAGGCTGCGTACCTGATGGCGGTCGGCGGCGCGGCGTACCTCGTGTCGAAGGCGATCCGCGGCGCGAAGGTGCTGGCGTTCGAAGACCTCGGCATGGAAGCGATCTACGAGTTCGACGTGCAGGACATGCCGGTAACGGTTGCTGTCGATTCGTCGGGCACGTCGGTTCACCAGACCGGTCCGAAGGAGTGGCAGGCGAAGATCGGCAAGATCCCGGTCGCCGCAGCGTAAGCGCGAGTGCTCGAAAGGCCGGACACTGTCCGGCCTTTTTGCTTCTCATTCTCATCCCGCTGCGTTGGCCGTTCGGACGAGCGCGGGAAACTTGGCATTTCGCTTTCGAGCGATTATCGTTCGGGATCTGAAGCCCCACCATCAAGAAGGAAACAAGCCATGCAAGGCGACAAGAAAGTCATCGAATACCTGAACGCCCAGTTGAAGAACGAGCTGACGGCGATCAACCAGTACTTCCTGCATGCGCGCATGTACAAGCACTGGGGCCTCGAGAAGCTCGGCAAGCACGAATACGACGAGTCGATCGGCGAGATGAAGCATGCGGACTGGCTCATCGAGCGCGTGTTCATGCTCGACGGGCTGCCGAACCTGCAGGATCTGCACAAGCTGCTCGTTGGCGAGGAGACCGAAGAGATCCTGAAGTGCGACCTGAAGCTCGAGCAGATCTCCCAGGCGACCTGCAAGGAAGCGATCGCGTATTGCGAGTCGGTTCGCGACTACGTGTCGCGCGAGATCTTCGAGAAGATCCTCGACGACACCGAAGAACACATCGACTGGCTGGAAACGCAGATCGACCTGATCGGCAAGGTCGGCATCCAGAACTACCACCAGACGATGATGGGCTCGCCCGAGTAAGCCTGGGTCGATCCGCTCCCGCCCTTCCCCGCTATCGCACGCCGCCCGATCATGTCGACGCCTTCCGTTATCTCCACGACGGCCGTTGCGGCCGCACCCATCGGCATCTTCGATTCCGGGCTGGGCGGACTGTCGGTGCTGCGCGCCGTGCGCGCGCAGTTGCCCGACGAATCATTCGTCTACGTCGCCGATTCGCACCATGCGCCGTATGGCCCGCGCGACGAGGCGTTCATTACCGAGCGCACGCTGGCAATCGGCGAATGGCTCGCGCGCGAGGGCGCGAAAGCGCTCGTCGTCGCATGCAACACCGCCACGGCGCGCGCGATCGCGGCCATCCGCGAACGCCTGCCGATGCCGCTCGTCGGCGTCGAGCCGGGCATCAAGCCGGCCGTTGCCGTGTCCGCGAGCGGCATCGCGGGCGTCCTCGCCACGCAATCGACGCTGAACAGCCCGCGCTTCCAGGCGCTGCTCGATCGCTATGGCGCCGGCCGCCGCTTCATTTGCCAACCGGGCCACGGGCTCGTCGAGGCGATCGAACGCGGCGACACAAATTCGCCCGCGCTGCGCGCGCTGCTCGACAGCTACCTGCAGCCGATGCTCGATGACGGCGCCGATACGCTGGTGCTCGGCTGCACGCACTACCCGTTCTTCATCGAAACGATTCGTGACCTTGTTGGCGACCGCCTGACGATCGTCGACACGAGCGACGCCATCGCCCGCCAGCTCGCCCGGGTGCTCGACGAACGCGGCCTGCGCGCGCCGGCCGGCACGCGTGCCGCGCCGCCGCGCTTCTGCTCGACGAGCGACGGCCACCAGCTGCGCGCGCTCGCGTCGACCCTGCTCGGTCTCGATGTGCCGGTCGAATCCGTCACCATTTCCTCGCCGAACGCGCACGCGTGCGCGGCCGCCTGACACCGGCCGCCAGCCGCCCAGCCGCGCAGTAACCCCTCTAAGGGTCTGGTTTTGTTACAAAAAAGCCGGAATCAGGCTTGTCAACGTCCGCGAATTTAATGATAATAATTCGCATTAACGTTAGCTATCGCACTCATCATGATCGTCTGCGTGTGCAAGTCTGTTTCCGATCGCACGATTCGCGCGTCCCTCGCGGAAGGCGTGGATACGTTCGATGAACTCCAGTTCGAACTCGGCGTGGCCACCTGCTGCGGCAAGTGCGAGGAGTCCGTGCGCGACCTCATGGCGGAGCAAGGCGTCTGCGCGAGCCGGTGCGGCGTCGAGCACCACGCGCATCCGGTTCCCGTGTCGTTCTACGAGCGCAAGGCGGCCTGACCGGCGTCGAGTGTGCGTGCGGCCCAGGCCGCATTTTTTGTTTTTCGCCCGTCAGCAAGCCCAGCATCAGCGCGAGCCAACGGCTTACCTGCCCAGGAGCCTGTCATGGAATTGCTGATCGGATTCGTTACCACCGTGTGCATCTCGTTGTTGATCTTCCGCAAGTGATGGCACGTCACCCCGCTGCCCTCCGCGGGCAGCGCCGTTCTTTCTAGCTAACATGCAGGCTTCGCATTCCGCTCCAGCCGGCGCCTGGCCGGCTGCCCCCCGTATGAATCCCCGAGTCATCGCTGCCGCGGTCGGCGTGGTCGCCGTGCACGCGGTCCTGCTGACGGCGGCCTGGCTCCATCGCAACGCGCTGCCCGAGAAATCCGTCGAGGTCCAGTCGATCACCGCGCAGCTGATCACGCCCGCGCCGATCGCGCAGCAGGTCGCCGCCGAGTCGATCCCGCAGCCGGCCCCGCCGAAGCCCACGCCGCGCGTGAAGCCGAAGGTCGAGCCGAAGCCGGTGCAGAAGGTGTCGAAACCCACGCCGCAGCCGGTCGCGCCTTCGCCGGTGCCGTCGCCGACGCCCGCCCCCGCGGCCGAGCCGACGCCAACGGCAGCCGCCGCGCCGGCTGCAGCCGCGCCGTCGGCCGCGGCCGGGCCCGCGCGCGAGACGATGGAAGTCAGCGCGCCGAAGAATGTCCCGACGCTGCAATGCGCGTTCGTGAAACCCGACTATCCGTCGATGTCGCGCCGCCGCGGCGAATCGGGCACCGCCTACGTGCATTTCGTCGTCGGCGTGACGGGCAAGATCGAAAGCATCGACCTGCAGAAGAGCAGCGGCTATCCGCGCCTCGACGAGGCTGCGCTTGCCGCGATGCGCGCCACGACGTGCCGTCCTTACATCGAGAACGGGCAGGCGATCCGCGCCGCCCGTACCCAGCCCTACAACTTCGGGCTCACCGACTAACACTGCCTCATCCGGAATATCCAAAAGGAAGAAAAATGCAAAGCTACGGTATCGCGCACGTCTGGGCGCAAGGTGATTTCGTCACGCGCGCCATTGCGATCGCGCTCCTCGTGATGTCGATCCTGTCGTGGATGGTGATCGTCATCAAGGGCTGGAACGTGATCCGCCTGAACCGTCTCACTAAGAACGCGGAACAGGCGTTCTGGCATTCGGACGATTTCGACGACGGCATCAAGAAGCTCGGCCTCGCGGCATCGACGCCGGCCGACAACCCGTTCCTCGCGCTCGCGCTCTCCGGCAAGGAAGCCGCCGACCATCATCACCAGACGCAGCCGCACCTGCACGACCGGATGGACGTGTCCGACTGGGTCACGCGCTGCCTGAAGGACACGATGGACGAAGGCATCTCGCGCATGCAGAGCGGCCTCGCGATCCTCGCGTCGATCGGCAGCACCGCGCCGTTCGTCGGCCTGTTCGGCACGGTCTGGGGCATCTACCACGCGCTGCTCGTGATCGGCGCAACCGGCCAGACGTCGATCGACCAGGTCGCGGGCCCGGTCGGCGAATCGCTGATCATGACGGCCTTCGGCCTGTTCGTCGCGATTCCCGCGGTGCTCGGCTACAACGCGCTCACGCGTGCGAACAAGGGCGTCGTCAGCAAGCTGCGCCGCTTCGCGCACGGCCTGCACGCCTACTTCGTGACGGGCGCGCGCCTCGCATCGTCGTCGACCCGCGACGGCCTGCGTCTCGCAGCCCGCGCAAGCTGAAGCGGGGTGAACGATGGCAATGAACACCGGTTTCAGCGACGATGACGACGATGGCGTGATGAGCGAGATCAACATGACGCCGCTCGTCGACGTCATGCTCGTACTCCTGATTATTTTCCTGGTGACGATCCCGGCGATGCAGCATGCGGTGAAGATCGACCTGCCGCACGCAAGCAGCCAGCCGGTCGAAGACAAGCCGCAAACAGTCGATGTCGCGATCCAGGGCGACGGCTCGATCCTGTGGGACGATCACGCGGTCACGCGCGAACAGCTGCAGGCACGCATCGCCGAGGCCGCGCAACGCAAGCCGCAACCCGAGTTGCACCTGCGCGCGGACCGCAAGGTGGCGTACGAGCGGGTTGCCGAAGTGATGTCGGATGCGCAGGCCGGCGGCCTGACGAAGCTCGGCTTCGTGACTGAGCCGAAGGCGAAAGCGAAGTAACGCGCGCCAGGGCGCACACAAAGTAAAAGGCCTTCATCGCCAGATGAAGGCCTTTTTTCATGCGCACGCGGGCGCCTTCGGGCGGCGGGCTCTTCGGCGGTATCGGTTGCGCCTCGAGCAACGCAAATGCGGCTACCGTGGTCTGCACGGACTGCGCTTTCTGCCCTATCTGGCTCGCAACATATGCGGCCACCGTACTCCGCTCAGAACATCCTTCGCGAAATGGGATTCCAATATAGGCCCGCCCGCCCGCGCATTCAAGGCTTCCCCGATTGAAACTTGCGATTGCAGGCGACGCTTCAATGACAAAACAAATTTGCAGTACTTGAAGGTCCGTGATCAGTCGGCCGATGCGCCTTCGGCCGCCTCTTTCTTCGTGCGTTCCGGGCAGCCCGGCTGCTGGTATTCGCCATGGTCGAGCTTCTCGACCAGATAGTCGACGAACGCGCGCACCGCCGGCGGCATCCCCTGGCGCGACACGAACACCGCATACAGTTGCGGCACCGGCAGCGTCCAGCCCGGCATCACCGGCGACAGCTGCCCGGCGCGCAGCGCGTTGCCGTACATCATCTCCGGCAGCGCGGCGATCCCGAGGCCGTCGAGCACCGCCTCGCGGATCGTCATCAGGTCGGCGGTCACGAGGCGCGGATCGTGTTCGTGCACATGGCGCGTGCCGTCCGGTGCGATCAGGTTGAACACGTGGCGGCCGTCGACGCTCGGCGTGTCGAGTGTCTCGAAATGGGCGAGGTCGTCCGGCACGAGCGGCGGCGCGTTCTGGCTCAGCAGGCTCGGCGCGCCGACCAGCATCTGCTCGGTGCGCCACAGCGGCCGCACGACGATGTTCGCGTTTTGCGGCGGCTCGGAGCGCACGCGCAGCGCGACGTCGATCGAGTCCTCGAACAGGTCGATCACGCGGTTCGTCACACGAATGTGGACCTTCACTTCCGGGTAGCGGTGCAGGAATTCGGGCAGGATCCGCGACAGCATCGTCTGCGACAGCGTGACCGGCACGCTGACCCGCACCGAGCCGCGCGGCGACGCACGCAGTTGCTGCACCGCGTTCATCGCGGCCTGCGCTTCGGCCAGCATCGCCTGGCAATGCTGGTAGAACAGTTCCCCCGCCTCGGTCAGCGCGAGCTTGCGGGTCGAGCGCTGCAGCAGCCGCACGCCGAGCGCCGCCTCGAGCTCCGTCAGGCGCCGCGACAGGCGCGATTTCGAGATCCCCAGCACGCGTTCGGCAGCCGAGAAGCCGCCATGCTCGACGACCTGCGAGAAGTACATCAGGTCGTTCAGGTTATGTGCATCGATATTCATGTCATCGTTCCATCTGCAGAACAATCCATTGCGAACTGCAGCGAATTAATCGGTAAATCGCCCAATATAATAGCCGCATGTTTCAAAAATGACGCTATTCCAATTTTTCGAGGGCCCCCGCATGACGATCGCTCGCTCGCTTGACCGCACGTATCCCGCGCTTCGCACGACCGAAGGCGGCGGTTTCGTGGTCCATCGTCCGTTTCCGACCCGGTTGCTGATGGACTTCGATCCGTTCCTGCTGCTCGACGAGATGGGCCCGGTCGACTACGGCCCGGGCGAAGCCAAGGGCGCCCCCGATCATCCGCACCGCGGCTTCGAGACCGTGACCTACGTGCTCGACGGGCGCTTTCGGCACCGCGATTCCGCCGGTCATGCAGGCGCGCTGGGCCCCGGCGACGTGCAATGGATGACAGCCGGCGCCGGCGTCGTGCACAGCGAGATGCCGGATCCGGCCTTCGCGCGCACCGGCGGCCGCTCGCACGGCTTCCAGCTATGGGTCAACCTGCCGCGCCGCGACAAGATGATCGCGCCGCGCTACCAGGAGATCACCGCCGATCGCATCCCGACCGCGACGTCGCCGGACGGCCGTGCACGCGTCCGGGTGATCGCCGGCGAGGCATTCGGCGTCAAGGCGGCCATCGAGACGCGCACGCCGATCCTCTACCAGCATTTCACGCTCGAGCCGGGCGCGACGGTCACGCAGCCGGTGCCGGCCGGCTATCGCGTATTCGCGTATCCGATCGCGGGCACCGGCCTCTATGGACCGGACCGGCAGGCGATCGACGCGCGCCACATGGTCATCTATCGGTGCGACGGCGACACAGTCACGTTCTCCGCCGGCGCGGACCCGCTCGACCTGCTGCTGATCGGCGGCGTGCCGCTCAACGAGCCGGTCGTGCGCTACGGCCCCTTCGTGATGAGCACCGAGGACGAGATCCGGCAGGCCGTGGCCGACTACCAGAGCGGACGCATGGGCCGCATTGCATCCTGACCGTGTCGATTCGGGTGCACGGGTGCCGCGAACGCGCCGGATTTACGTCACAATAAGTTCTTGAACCATGTGGCACCCGCCACCACCAGGAACCCGTCCCCTTGAACTTCGAACACCTGATCCAGATCAACGCCGACGATCCGGCCGTGCCAACCCTGACCCGCGAGCAGCTCTGGGAAGGTCTTGTGCTGCGCGCCGAGCAGCCGCAGCTGTTCGTGATCGGCCTCGACAGCTGCGTCGTCCACGAGCGCACCGACACCACGCTCGAGCGCGAACTGCACTACGGCAGCGCAACCGTGCGCGACCGCGTGACGTTCACGCCGAACCACCAGGTCCGCTACGACATTCACGCGGCGGACGGCGAAATCGGCGGCACGCTGACGATGACGATCGAGGAACGCGACGACCAAGAGCTGTTCCTGCGCTTCGAGTACCGCACGACGCTCGCCGTCAGCAACGACACCGAGGATGCGCGACAGACCCACGAGATCGTCAAGGAAGCGTATCGCACGTCGGATATCGATACCGTGAGGCTGATCCGCGAATACGCACAAGGCCGCAAGGATCCCGATCCGCTGCACTGACGGCAACGGCGGCCGGCCTCGGCCGCCATTTGATTCAAGCTATCGGCATGTCGATTTCGATCGATAAAGAGTCTTAGTAAATGGGAATGGTTATCATTTAGAATTCATTCCATCGTATCGACATTGACCGATCAACCGAATGACCGACATCACGCGCCAGACCACGCTGACCTTGCGCCGTAGCACCGGCGCCCCAGGCGTCAGCCGCCAGAAAACGGCAGCGGTCACGACGCCGGCGAAGCCCGCCAGCGCAAGCCGCGACTCAGGCACGCGCGTCGTCAGCAGCGATGCGTTGTTGCAGGGCCGTAGCCACGTCAGCATCGCGCACAATGGGGAAACCTATCAGTTGCGCGCCACGCGGCTCGGCAAGTTGATTCTGACGAAGTAGTACGTTGTACAGGGTATTGTGGGGACCACCTCCCTGAGAGGTGTTGGGCATTAGCCAGCGTAACGGCTTGCACGCGAGATCTAGACCCCTTCGTGCAAACACACTCAAGCAGCCGTTGCAGCAAGCCAAGCCACTTTTTTGGTTCTCGCAGCAAGAAAAAAAGCGACACGTCGAATGACGTGTCGCTTTTTCATTTCATCGATCCGCTCGTTCGCGAAGGTTCATCGCGAGAGCCGGAACAGCGTCAGGCCCTCGCCCGCTTCAGAAGCCCCAGAACATCAGCCACCACGCGCTGTCGATGACGGCCAGCCCCGCGACGAACCACGCGAATGCCGCCACGCGGCGCGGCCAGCCCGCATAACGGCCGGCCACCTGCCACGCGAGCCAGGCGCTCCACGCATTCGCGCCGATCAGGATCGCCATGCGCACGCCTGCGACCCAGCCGAGCGGTACATGCTCCGCGCGCAACAGCGACACCGTGGTCGCCGACAGGCCGAGAAACACGCCCGCGCCGGCGATCGGGATCAACGACTGCGCGAGATGGTGCAGACGGACGCGATCGAAGCGGCCGAGCATCAGCGTCGCGCCGGCCAGCAGCACGAGCAGCGCCGTGCCGTACACGAGCCCGGTGCCGACGATGTAGCTGACGATCAGCCCGCCGTCGAGCCACGAGAACACGTCGTTGCGGTCCGGATAATGTGTGAGCAGGATCCACGGCGCATTGGTCTCGAGCGGCCACGTGATGTCGCGATCGATCAGCCAGCCCGCGAGCCATTGCTTGATCTGCACGAACCACGGGCTGACGGTCCAGTGGAACGCGCCGATCGCGACGCCGAGCAGGCCGTACAGGATCAGCGCGGTGTCCCACGGGTTCGCCTTCTGCGCGCCGAGCGTCACGACTTCGTCCGACGGCGAGCGCCACGACAGCGAGATCGCGTCGCGATGCCCGCTGCAGCGGCCGCACATATGGCAGTCCGCCGCGCCCTTCATGTTGCGCAACGGCACGAGCGGCGCGCAGTTGATCGGAATCACGCGATGGCCGTGCTCGCCGTTCTTGTACGAACGGCGCCACGCGTCCTCGTCGACCTTGTAGCGCATCGGCGCGAGCCGCGCGAGCAGCCCGAACACCCCATTGACCGGGCACAGGTACTTGCACCACACGCGCTTCTCGCGGCCGTACAGCACGCCGATCACGATCGCGCCGACGGTCGAGCCGCCGAGCACGAACAGCACCGCGAGCGGGTACTGGTACACGCTGACCATCTGCCCGTAGATCGTCGTGATCCCGAACGCGACGAACGGCCAGCCGCCCCACCGTATCCAGCGCGGGATCGCGCCGCCGCGGCCGAACTTGCTCGCGTATTCGGTGAGCGCGCCTTCCGGACACAGCACGCCGCACCAGACGCGGCCGAGCATCACCATCGACAGCAGCACGAACGGCCACCAGATGCCCCAGAACGCGAACTGCGCGATGAGCGTGAGGTTGCTCCACAGATGGGCGGAATCGTCCGGCAGCGGCAGGATCGCCGGCACGAGAATCAGAAACGCATAAACGGCCACGACGCCCCACTGGATGCCGCGAATCAGCCCGCCGTGGCGCTGCATCCATTGGCCGGCCTGGGCGAGCCAGCCCGCTTTTGCGCCGGCGACGGTACTCATGCGGCGCGCCCTGCGGCAACGGCCGGGCGCCGGCTCGCGCGCTTGAGCAGCAGCCAGACCACCGCCCAGTACACCGCGTACGCGATCAGGTTCATCAGCGCCGGATGCGCGCGATAGCCGGTGAGCGTCGCGACGAGCGAACCGAAGGTGCCGGAGTCGTCGAGGATCGCCGACGTATCCCACACCTGCGAGATGCCGAGCGGCAGGATTTCCTTGTCGATCAGCTTGTCGACGCCCGTCTGGAACAGGCCCGCGCCGAGGAACAGCAGCATCACTTCGGTGACGCGAAAGAAATGCCGCCACGAGAAGTACTTGCCGCCGAGCTGCAGCAGATAGAACGTCAGGAACGCGAGGCCGAGGCCGATGATGACGGCGAGCATCTGGCCGCCGTCCACATGGCCCGACTGGCCGAAGCCGAGACCGTACAGGAAAATCACCGTCTCGCTGCCCTCGCGCGCGATCGCGAGCGCGACCAGCACCGCGACGCCCCACCAGTTCGAATCGCGCGTGCTCTGCTGCAGCGACTGTTCCATGTCGCGCTTCAGCGTGCGTCCGTGCTGGCGCATCCACAGCACCATCTGCACGATCAGCACGCACGCGATCAACACCATCGCCGTCTGGAAATAATCCTGCGCGTCGCCGGACAGCACTTCGGTGAACCCGACGAGCGCGGCGCCGAGCCCGACGGCCATCAGCAACCCGGCCGCGACGCCGGTCCACAGATAGGGAATGCCGCGACGGGCGTCGTCGTCGCCGTTCTTCAGCCACGCATAGAGAATGCCGACGACGAGCAGCGCCTCGACGCTCTCCCGCCAGACGATGAACAAGATCTGACCCATTGAACCCTCCTGACGCGCGGGACATCAGCCCCCGCACGCAGACAAAACCGCATTACTTCGCGACGATCACGCCCTGCGCCTGCTGGTGGAAATCGTCGAAAAACTTGTATTCACCCGGCGAAAGCGGCGCGACCACGACGAACGAGTCGGCGCCCGGTGCGAGCACCTTCTCCTTGCGCAGCTGCACGCTCTCGAATTCGGCGGCACCCTTGCCGGTGTTCCTGATCTCGATCTTGAAGCGCTGGCCGGCCGGCACCTCGATACGGGCGGGATTCAGCTTGCCGTCCGCCATCTCGAGCTTGAACGTCGGCAGATCGGCGGCCTGCGCGGCGCCGGCGAGCAGCAGCGCGGCGGCCGCGGCGACGAATTTCTGGGGGAATTTCATTCTTGGTTCTCTACGACGACGGCGCGCCCGAGGCGCGCCGTCCGTTATGCCACCGATCAGTAACCGCCCTTCTTGCCGATGCCGGCGAACGGGAAGTCGTACTCGAGCGTGACGGGCTTGAACCACGCGCCCACGCCGGTTTCCTTGTCGACGTGACGGCCGAACGCCATGTGGCCCGTCTGCATCGGCTGCTTGACCGTCATCGTCAGGTGGTACTTGCCCGGGCCGTTCAGCTTCACGTTGTCGCCGTAGTGCGGGCCGTCGCTCGCGACCATGCCCATCAGGTCGCCTTCCGCCTTCCACTTCGCGTCGCCCTGCTTCGTCAGCTTGTAGGTGACCTGCAGGTACGGCATCCAGTCGCCTTCGGCGAAGCCGGTCGGGTTGTTCTTGACCGCGTGGATGTCGGCTTCGAGGTGGATGTCCGAATCCGATGCCTTGCGCATCATCCCTTCCGGTTCCATCGTGATCGGCTGCAGGTACACCGCGCCGATTTCCATTCCGCCCTGGATCTGCTGCTTGCCGATCGGATATTCGGCGGCGGATGCCGACATGGCGGCCAGCGCCGCCGCTACCGCAACCGACGTGCGGATGAACGAAGAACCCAACATGGACACTCCTTGTTTTTCTCTGACAGAAGCACGGCCGTCCCATGGAACGGTCGCCGATGAACACTAACGCGACGAAGAACGTTAATGCGAACTATTCTCAATTCTCGCGAAGTGTAGCACCGAACGCGCCACCGGACAAACCGGCAACGGTGCAAAACCCTGATCCGACAAGGCTTACAGGCCGATTACCGGGTGCCTTTGCTCACACTTGGAAAGATTTACCGGCCGCCGCTGATGTGGTCGCCGACGTTCGCACCGAACACGCGCTCGCGCAGCAGCGCGAGCTGGTCGCGCGTCTGCGCCGCCTTCTCGAACTCGAGGTTCTTCGCGTAATCGGCCATCTGCTTCTCGAGGCGCTTGATTTCCTTTGCGAGCTGCTTCTCGGACATGTCCTCGAACTTCGCGCGCTGCTGCGCTTCCTTCAGCTCCGCGCGCGCCTCGTCGGCGTTGTAGACGCCGTCGATGATGTCCTTGATACGCTTCACCACGCCGCGCGGCGTGATGCCCATCTGCTCGTTGTACGCGATCTGCTTCGCGCGGCGCCGCTCGGTTTCGCCGATCGCACGCTTCATCGACTCGGTCATGTTGTCCGCGTAGAGGATCGCCTTGCCGTTCACGTTGCGCGCCGCGCGGCCGATCGTCTGGATCAGCGAGCGCTCGGCGCGCAGGAAGCCTTCCTTGTCCGCGTCGAGGATCGCGACGAGCGACACTTCGGGGATGTCGAGTCCTTCGCGCAGCAGGTTGATCCCGACCAGCACGTCGAAGGTGCCGAGCCGCAGGTCGCGGATGATCTCGACGCGCTCGACGGTATCGATGTCGCTGTGCAGGTAGCGCACCTTCACGCCGTGATCGGCGAGGAACTCGGTGAGCTGCTCGGCCATCCGCTTCGTCAGCACGGTGATCAGCACGCGCTCCCCGGCCTTCACGCGCGCGTTGATCTCGGTCAGCACGTCGTCGACCTGCGAGCTGGCCGGGCGCACTTCGATTTCCGGATCGACGAGCCCGGTCGGGCGCACGACCTGCTCCGCGATCTGTCCGGTCACGCGCTTTTCGTAGTCGGCCGGCGTCGCCGACACGAAGATCACCTGGCGCATCTTGCGCTCGAATTCGTGGAACTTGAGCGGCCGGTTGTCCAGCGCCGACGGCAGCCGGAAGCCGTAGTTGACGAGGTTCTCCTTGCGCGCGCGGTCGCCGTTGTACATGCCGTTCAGCTGGCCGATCAGCACGTGCGACTCGTCGAGCAGCATCAGCGCGTCGGGCGGCAGGTAATCGACGAGGGTCGGCGGCGGCTCGCCCGGCGCCGCGCCGGAAAAGTGCCGCGAGTAGTTCTCGATGCCCTTGCAGAAACCGAGCTCCTGCAGCATCTCGAGATCGAAGCGGGTGCGCTGCTCGAGGCGCTGCGCCTCGACGAGCTTGCTGTCGCCGTAGAAGAACTCGAGGCGCTCGCGCAGCTCGTCCTTGATCGTCTCGACCGCGCGCATCACGGTGTCGCGCGGCGTCACGTAGTGCGACGACGGATACACGGTGAAGCGCGGGATCTTCTGCCGCACGCGGCCCGTCAGCGGGTCGAACAGCTGCAGCGTGTCGACTTCGTCGTCGAACAACTCGACGCGCACCGCCATCTCCGCATGCTCGGCCGGGAAGATGTCGATCGTGTCGCCGCGCACGCGGAACGTGCCGCGCTGGAAATCCTGCTCGTTGCGCGTGTACTGCATCGCGATCAGCCGCGCGATCACGTCGCGCTGGCCGAGCTTGTCGCCCGTGCGCAGCGTCAGGATCATCTGGTGGTATTCGGACGGGTTGCCGATACCGTAGATCGCCGACACCGTCGCGACGATCACAACGTCGCGGCGCTCCATCAGGCTCTTCGTCGCCGACAGCCGCATCTGCTCGATGTGCTCGTTGATCGACGAGTCCTTCTCGATGAACAGGTCGCGCTGCGGCACGTAAGCCTCGGGCTGGTAGTAGTCGTAGTACGAGACGAAGTACTCGACCGCATTGCGCGGGAAGAACTCGCGGAATTCGGCGTAGAGCTGCGCGGCGAGCGTCTTGTTCGGCGCGAACACGATGGCCGGGCGGCCGAGCCGCGCGATCGTGTTCGCCATCGTGTAGGTCTTGCCCGAGCCGGTCACGCCGAGCAGCGTCTGGAACGCGAGGCCGTCCTCGATGCCCTCGACGAGCGTCGCGATCGCGGTCGGCTGGTCGCCGGCGGGTGGATACGGCTGGTACAGCTGGAAAGGCGACCCTTCGAAGGTCACGAATTTCGATTCGTCGAGCGCGTCGCCGACTGCGGCGTGATGTTCGGACATGGAATGCGGCCGGGGCGAAAACAAAAGGCCATTCTAGCGCTTCGCGGCCGCCCGGACTGCTGTCCGCTCCTGACGCCCGGTCGCCGCCGGAAATCGTGACGCGGCACATCGCCATGCGAAAAACTCGCGCGGATTCGCTACAATGACGGACTGCTGCGCTTTCGGCGTCATGCCTGTCCGCGCGCGGCCTGCCGCGCCCGCCCCGCCTGAAGAAAGCCTGACCCTCTTTTCACTACTGCCGAACCATCATGTCGCTCTTCTCCGCTGTCCAGCTTGCTCCCCGCGACCCGATCCTGGGCCTGAACGAAGCCTTCAACGCCGATACCCGTCCGACCAAGGTCAATCTCGGCGTCGGCGTGTACACGAACGAGGAAGGCAAGATTCCGCTGCTGCGCGCGGTCCGTGAGGCGGAGAAAGTGCGTGTCGACGCGGGCCTGCCGCGCGGCTACCTGCCGATCGACGGCATCGCCGCATACGACGCCGCCGTGCAGAAGCTGCTGCTCGGCAACGATTCGCCGCTGATCGCGGCGGGCCGCGTGGTCACGGCCCAGGCGCTGGGCGGCACGGGCGCGCTGAAGATCGGCGCGGATTTCCTGCGCACGGTGAACCCGAACGTGAAGGTCGCGATCAGCGATCCGAGCTGGGAAAACCACCGCGCGCTGTTCGAAGCGGCCGGCTTCGAAGTCGTCGCGTACCCGTACTACGACGCGCAGACCAACGGCGTGAACTTCGAAGGCATGCTGTCGGCGCTGAACGGCTATGAGCCGGGCACGATCGTCGTGCTGCACGCGTGCTGCCACAACCCGACCGGCGTGGATCTCACGGACGCGCAATGGCAGCAGGTCGTCGACGTCGTCAAGGCGCGCAACCTCGTGCCGTTCCTCGACATCGCATACCAGGGCTTCGGCGAAAACATCGAGGCCGATGCGGCCGCCGTGCGCCTGTTCGCCGCAGCGGACCTGAATGCATTCGTGTCGTCGTCGTTCTCGAAGTCGTTCTCGCTGTACGGCGAGCGCGTCGGCGCGCTGTCGATCATCACGTCGAGCAAGGACGAAGCCACGCGCGTGCTGTCGCAGCTCAAGCGCGTGATCCGTACGAACTACTCGAACCCGCCGACGCATGGCGGCGCCGTGGTCGCGGCCGTGCTCGCATCGCCGGAACTGCACACCTCGTGGGTGCAGGAACTCGGCGAAATGCGCGATCGCATCCGCGCGATGCGCAACGGCCTCGTCGAGCGCCTGAAGGCGAGCGGCGTCGATCGCGACTTCAGCTTCATCAATGCACAGCGCGGGATGTTCTCGTACTCGGGCCTGACGTCGGCGCAAGTCGACCGCCTGCGCGACGAGTTCGGCATCTACGCGGTCGGCACGGGCCGGATCTGCGTCGCCGCGCTGAACACGCGCAACCTCGACGTGGTCGCCAACGCGGTCGCCGCCGTCCTGAAGTAATGGGTCGGCATGGGGGCGGCATCGCCTGGTGCTCCCCCGCCGATGTGAAAAACGCGCTCCGTGGAGCGCGTTTTTTTATGTCGCCAATGCAGCGCGTCTCGGCAACGGGCACGGCTTCACTGCATGAACCAGCCGTGGCTGACGACGAACGACTGGCCGGTCAGCGCGGCGCTCGGGAACGCGGACAGGAACAGCACCGTCTGCGCGACGTCCTCGACGGTCGTGAACACGCCGTCGACGG
>NZ_CADESW010000034.1 GCF_902830275.1 Burkholderia stagnalis
GGCTGAAGCTGAACACGCAGTCGCTCGCGACGGTGATCCTCGGCGGCATCGCGTTCCAGACGCCGCCGAACCAGACCACGGGCGCGACGGCGCCGGGCAACACGACGTTCCGCCTCGCCGCCGACCAGGCCGACGCGATGCGCGACCCGGATGGCCCGCCGCTTCAGGTCGTGATGGACTTCAACCAGTCGCTGCGCGGGCTGGCGGTGGGCGCGCCGGTCGACTTCCGCGGCATCGTGCTCGGCGAAGTGACCAACATCGGCATCGACTACGACCCGAAGACGAAGAACTTCACGATGCCGGTGACGATGAGCATCTTCCCGGAACGGCTCGGCCGGCGCTTCCGCGAGTCGATCGAGAGCAAGGGCGAACCGGCCCGCCGCGAGATCGTCGAGCGGCTCGTCGCACGCGGGCTGCGCGGCCAGCTGCGCACCGGCAACCTGCTGACGAGCCAGCTGTACGTCGCGCTCGACTTCTTCCCGAAGGCGCCGGCAGTGAAGATCGACGCGGCGCGCGTGCCGCTCGAGCTGCCGACCGTGGCGAACGAGCTCGAGGAGCTGCAGGTGCAGGTCGCCGACATCGCGAAGAAGCTCGACAAGGTGCCGTTCGAGCAGATCGGCAAGAACCTGAACAGCACGCTCGCGAACGCCGACCGGCTGTTCAAGCAGCTCGACTCGCAGGTCATGCCCGAGGCCCGCGACACGCTGTCGGCCGCGAAGCAGACCTTCTCGGCCGCCGAAGCGACGCTGCAGCAGGATTCGCCGATGCAATCCGACGTGCGCGGCGCGCTGAAGGAACTCACGCGCACGCTGCAATCGCTGAATGCGCTCTCCGACTATCTGGAGCGCCACCCCGAATCGCTGCTCAAGGGCAAGCCAGGAGATCAAAAATGACGACACGCGTGAACGGTTTCGCGAGCGGCGCGGCGGCGGTGCTCGCCACGCTGGCGCTCGCCGCGTGCAGCTCGCCGCCCGCGCGGTTCTATACGCTGAGCCCCGCCGACGCGGCGCGTGCGGTGCGCACGACGCCCGCCAATCCGCCGTTCCTGATCGAGGTGCCGGCCGTCGGCGTGCCCGAGCAGGTCGCGAAGAGCCAGCTCGTCGTGCAGAAGGACAGCGCGCAGGTCGACGTGCTCGAACTGGAACGCTGGGCGTCGCCGCCCGCCGACGAGATCCGCCGTGCGCTGTCCGACGATCTCGCCGCGCAGCTCGACACGATCGATGTCGTGAATTCCGCGTATCCGCCCGGCACGCCCGTGTACCGGGTGAGCGTCAACGTGCAGCGCTTCGAGTCGTGGCCCGGCAAGCGCGCGGCGATCGACGCGGTGTGGAGCGTGCGCGCCGTCGGCACGCAGACGGTGATGACCTGCCGCACGAGCGTCGCCGAGCCGGTCGGCAGCGGCTACGACGCGCTCGTCGCCGGCCACCGGCGCGCGCTCGACGCGATCGCGACGCAGGCGGCCAGCGGCGTGCGCGCGATGGCCGCGCGCCGCGCCGCCACGCCGGCGGCGACATCCGGCGGCAAGAACGCCGCGCCGCCCGTGCCCTGCCCGGCCAACACGGCGTCCGGCGACGCCGCCGGCGCGACCGGGAAGAACGGGACGTAAGCGGCCGCGGCCGCCCGTGCGCGCGACGTCCGCGACGCACGGGCCGCCGGGCCGCCGGGCCGCCGGGCCGCTGGTCCGCTGGTCCGCCAGTCCGCGATCTTGCATTGTTTGTCAAAATCCACCGGAACCGGTGCCCGGCCATCCGGTCGACTTGCGTTTTTACGTCCGATTGACGATCCTACGCACGTTTGCGCCTTGACCGGCCGTCGACTGCGCCGCTCACCCGCACGAGGCAGCACGAAGCCGCACGCAGGCGCATCGCAATTCGCCCGCGCACGATGCCGCGCGGGCCGTAGTATCGAACGGGCCGTTCCCGGGCCATCGCGCCCGCCGGGCGGACCGGACCGTCACACCGGTCATCCAGTCACCGCGTCCGCAACCCGCCCGTCCAGGGCATTTGCCATTCCGTTTATGTTTCGTTCCCTGACGACCCTGATCAAGAAGTGGCGCGCGTCGCGCAGCGCGAGCCACCAGCTCGACGCGCTGCTCGCGCACGCCGACGCCGACGCGTCCTATGCCGAGCGCAGCGAATGGCTGATCGAGCTCGCGCACTGGCTGCGCCGCAGCGGCACGATGCAGGCCGCGCAGGACGCCGCGGCCGAGCGCGACGACGACGCGCGCGCCTATCCCGCGCACGCGCGGCTGCGCTACCTGTTCCACGTGCTCGACCGCAACCCGGCCTGGAAGTCGCACGCCGCGCGGATCCTGCGCGGCATCCTGCGCGAATGCGACGGCATCTCGCTGTTGTGCGACGCGGGCATGCCCGTGCATTCGGGCTTCTTCGGCGCGCTGTTCGAGCGGCTCGATTCGTCGATGATCCCGCCCGCGCCGAACCGCCGCGAGCTGACGGCGCTGTTCACGCTGATGTTCCCGGCGCCGGAAGACGTGCAATGGATCGACGCGCTGCCCGACGACCTGCTCGCGCGCGTCGCCGAACTGATCGCGTTCGACGTCACCGAAGCGGAGCGCCACGAGCCCGGCTCGCTGTCGCGCGACCTGCTGGCGGCGCTGCACAACCTGACCTGCCAGATCAGCTCGACCGGCCTGTCGCAAACGGTGCGCAGCCGGCTGTCCGACGACGACGCGCGCACGCCGCTCGAGACGCAGCCGTTCTACCGGCTCACCCGCGCGATGCTCGCGGTCGAGAGCGCGCACGCGGCCGTCGAGGACGGCGGCGACCCGAGCAAGCTGCTGCATGAAGTGAACTACCTGCGCATGCTGCTCGACGAATGCCGCATCGCGGTCGACGACGTGTTCTCGCACCTGTACCGCAACGGCGTGTCGGTCGACATCGTGTTCCAGGTCGAGCGGATGCGCATGCGCATCCTGCGCGCGGAAACGCTGCTGAACGCGTGGATGGCGCGCGACGACCTGCGCGGGATGGCGCACCTCACCGCCGAGCTCGTCGACGCGAATCAGAACAGCCAGAGCGTGTCGCACCTGATCCGCAGCAATTTCTCGCTGTTCGCGCGCAAGCTCGTCGAGACCAACGCGGATACCGGCGAACACTACATCTCGCGCGGCCGCGCCGAGTACCTGAAGATGCTGCGGATGGCGGCCGGCGGCGGGCTCGTCACCGTCGTGACGGTGTGCATGAAGTTCGCGATCACCGGCGCGCACCTGCAGTCGATGCTCGAAGGGCTGCTCGCCGGCATCAACTACGCGGCGAGCTTCATGCTGATGCACTTCCTGCACTTCACGCTCGCCACCAAGCAGCCCGCGATGACCGCGCCGACGCTCGCACGCGAACTCGACGGCACCAGCCACGACGAAGGCGTGAAGCAGTTCGTCGCATCGGTGATCGCGCTGATCCGCACGCAGGCGGCCGCGATCTGCGGCAACGTGCTCGTCGTGCTGCCGGTGTGCCTGCTCGTGCAGCTGTTCGCCGGCGGCGTGCTGCATGCGAACCTGATCTCGCCGCAGAAGGCGCATGCGACGCTGCAGTCGTTCTCGCTGCTCGGCCCGACGCCGCTGTACGCGGCGCTCACGGGCGTGCTGCTGTGGGCGTCGAGCCTGATCGCTGGCTGGGCCGACAACTGGTTCGTGCTGCATCGCGTCGGCGACGCCCTCACCTACAACCGCCGGCTGCGCCTCACGCTCGGCGCGGCCGGCGCGGCGAAGCTCGCGCACTTCTGCCGGTCGAACGTCGCCGGCGTGGTCGCGAACGTCGGCCTCGGCCTGATGCTCGGCCTCGTGCCGGCGATCGTCTCCGGGATCCTGTTCTCGTTCGAGGTGCGGCACGTGACGCTGTCGGCGGGCTCGATCGGCATCGCGCTCGGCGTGCTCGGCGAGCAGACGCTGCGCACGCCCGAGCTGTGGTGGGCGACAGCCGGCGTGCTCAGCATGGCGATCCTCAACGTGCTGGTGAGCTTCGCGCTCGCGTTCACGATGGCCGTGCGCTCGCGCAGCCTGCGGCCGACCAAGGTGCGCGCGCTCGTCGCCGCAATCGGCCGCGCGGTGGCCGCGAATCCGCTCGTGCTGGTCTGGCCGGCGCGCGACCAGGCGGCCCGCCCGGGCCCGTCCGGGTCGCACTGACCGCCGTCGCGGCGTCCGCGGCAGGCCGCCGCGGACGGGCCGCATGAGCGGGGCGGCGGCGCCGCACCCGCCCATGCGCCGCCCGGCGCCCCCCAATTCGCGCCGACACGCCGGCCCTGGCGCCCGCGCCGCGTACAATACTGGACTTTTGTCCGTCTTCACCCGCCTTATGTCCTCGCCCACCCTGTACGAATTCTTCGCCCCCTGCCCGCGCGGCCTCGAAGCGGCGCTCGCCGCCGAGCTGGCCGAGATCGCCGGCCGCCACCTGGACGGCGCGCCGTTCACCGCGGGCGCGCAGGTGCCGGGCGGCGTCCATTTCCGGGGCGGCTGGGCCGCCGGCATGGCCGCGAACCTGCATTCGCGGATCGCGAGCCGCGTGCTGCTGAAGATCGCGCACCGCCCGTACCGCAACGAGCAGGACGTGTACGCGCTCGCGCTCGAGCAGCCCTGGGAGCGCTGGTTCGCGGCGACGCAGACGCTGCGCGTCGACATCACCGCGATCAAGTCGCCGCTGAAGAGCCTCGAGTTCGCGACGCTGCGCGTGAAGGACGCGATCTGCGACCGGATGCGCGACAAGACCGGCGCGCGCCCGAGCATCGACACCGGCGCACCCGACGTGCGCGTGTTCGCGTTCCTGACCGCCACCGACTGCACGCTGTACCTCGACACGTCCGGCGAGCCGCTGTTCAAGCGCGGCTGGCGCCTCGACAAGGGCGCGGCGCCGCTGCGCGAGAACCTCGCCGCCGGCATCCTGCGCCTGACCGGCTGGACGCCCGGCACGGCGCTGTACGACCCGATGTGCGGCAGCGGCACGTTCCTCGCGGAAGCCGCGCAGATCGCGCTCGGCGTGGCGCCCGGCGTCGAGCGCCGGTTCGGCTTCGAAAAGCTCAAGCAGTACGACATCACCGCGTGGCAGGGCCTGAAGGTCGCGGCAATCGACGCGAAACGCGCGGCGCGCGGCAAGCGCGACGACCTCGGCGTCTACGGCAGCGACATTTCCGGCGACATGCTCGAGAAGGCGCGCGCGAACCTCGAACGCGCGGGCGTGCCGTCGGTGTGGCTCAAGCAGGTCGATGCGCGCGGGATGACGCCGCCGAGCAGCGCGCCGGGGATCATCGTCGCGAACCCGCCGTACGGCGAGCGGATCGAGGTGCGCGGCCGCAGCGCGCGCGGCGAGGTGCGCGAGACCGGCCGCAACCGCGGCAACGACGACGCGTTCCGCCGCACGCACGCCGACACCCCCGACAGCGAGTTCTTCAACGCGCTCGGCGATGCACTGAAGCAGCGCTTCGCCGGCTGGCAGGCGTTCCTGCTGACGTCCGACCGCGCGCTGCCCGGCCAGCTCCGGCTGCGCGAATCGGCGAAGACGCCGCTGTTCAACGGCGCGCTCGAATGCCGGCTGTTCCGCTTCGACCTGATCGCGGGCAGCGTGAAGGCGCGCCCGGCCGCACCGGACGGCGACGCATAAGCGATCGCACCCCGCTTCGGGCGGCGCCGCACCGGTGCCGCCCGCCGGCGCGCATCGCGCGCGCCCATCGCATTCTGCACGCGGCCGTCATGCCCGACGGCCGCCAGCCCTGCCCCTTATCCCGCCAGACCGGCAACACCGCGCGCCTCCCGCCGCCCTTTCCTGACGCTCAGCCCCTCCCGGCGACACGCCGGCGCACGGCACGCGCACGCCGCAACGCCCACCCCGCCGCGCGACATGTCAGCACCGACGCATCTACTGACAGCACGCTGTCAGCAGCCCCCGCTCACACTGCAATCCCGGCGCATTGCAACGCTGGTTTCCACATGAATCGAATGAAAAAGGAGCAGGTCATGACGTCCGCCACCCAGGCCCAGGAACGCGCCATCGCATGGTTCGACATTCCGTCCCTCGATTTCGACCGGGCGATCCGCTTTTACGAAACCGTGCTGCAGACGACGCTGCAGCGCGAGGTGATCGGCGGCGTGCCGATGGCGGTGTTCGGCCACGAGGAGGCGAGCACCGGCGGCAGCATCGTCTACGATCCGCAGCAGATGAAGCCGAGCGCCACCGGCGTGCTCGTCTACCTGAACGCGGGCGACTCGGTCGTCGCGGCGCTCGAACGCGCCAAGCGCGCGGGCGGCATCGTGCAGGGCTCGGTCGTCGAGCTGCCGAACAACTACGGTTACATCGGGTACCTGATCGATACCGAAGGCAACCGCGTCGGCCTGCACGCGCCGAAATGCCACTGAGCGGCGCGTTCACGCGGCAGGCGCGGCGCTATCATCGCGGGGTCTCCTGCTTCGACGGAATCGAGGTGCATCCATGACGCGTCGCGCCGACCGCCTGTTCCAGATCGCCGAGCTGCTGCGCGGCCGGCGCCTCACGACCGCGCAGCAGCTGGCCGACTGGCTGTCGGTGTCGCCGCGCACCGTGTACCGCGACGTGCGCGACCTGCAATTGTCAGGCGTGCCGATCGAAGGCGAGGCCGGCATCGGCTACCGGCTGAACCGCAACGCGAGCCTGCCGCCGCTCACCTTCACCGCGGAGGAGCTCGCGGCGCTCGCCGCGGGCGCGCGGATGCTCGAGACCTGGGGCGGCGCGCGGCTCGCGGGCGGCGCACGCTCGGCGCTCGCGAAGATCGCGTCGGCGATGCCGGCCGACAAGCGCACCACGCTCGACCGGCTGCCGGTGTACGCGCCGTCGTTCCACATCGACGCCACGTTCTCGCTGAAGGTCGATGCGATCCACCAGGCCGTCGACACGCGCCACGTCGTCGGCTTCGCTTACCGCGACCGGCTCGGCGCGCACACGCAGCGCCGCGTGTGGCCGCTGGGGCTCGTCTATTGGGGCGGGCGCTGGACGATCGGCGCGTGGTGCGAGCTGCGCGGCGACTTTCGCACCTTCGACATCGCGCGGATGGGCGACATCACCGTGCACGAGCAGTTTCCGGACATGGAAGGGCGCCGGATCGCCGATTACATGCGGATCGCGGAAGCGCCGATGCGCTGACATGCGCGGGCGGCGGGCGACCACTCGGCCGCGCCGCTTTCGCTCCCCGCCCTGAAAGACAGGGTTTCTCGGCGCAAACCGGATGAAAAAAGCCCGATCGGCATAGGCCGAATCGGGCTGTCCCGCTCGGGCGGGTGGACGGACGCCCCGCCGCCCGCACTGAACGCGCACGCGTCAGTCGACCGCCTTCACCATGTCCTCGATGACCTTCTTCGCATCGCCGAAGACCATCATCGTCTTGTCCATGTAGAACAGGTCGTTGTCGAGCCCCGCATAGCCGGCCGCCATCGAGCGCTTGTTGACGATCACCGTGCGCGCCTTGTACGCCTCGATGATCGGCATCCCCGCGATCGGCGACTTCGGATCGTTCTTCGCGGCCGGGTTCACCACGTCGTTCGCGCCGAGCACCAGCACCACGTCGACCTGGCCGAACTCGCCGTTGATGTCCTCCATCTCGTGCACGATCTCGTACGGCACCTCGGCTTCCGCGAGCAGCACGTTCATGTGCCCCGGCATCCGCCCGGCCACCGGGTGGATCGCGTATTTCACGTCGATCCCCTTCTCGACCAGCTTGTCGGTCAGCTCCTTCAGCGCGTGCTGCGCGCGCGCGACCGCGAGGCCGTAGCCCGGCACGATCACGACCGTTTCGGCGTTGCCGAGCATGAACGACGCGTCCTCCGCCGAGCCCGACTTCACCGGGCGCTGCTCCTGCGCGCCGCCCGCCGCCGCCGCGCCGGCCTCCCCGCCGAAACCGCCGAGGATCACGTTGAAGAACGAGCGGTTCATCGCGTGGCACATGATGTACGACAGGATCGCGCCCGACGAGCCCACCAGCGACCCGGCGATGATCAGCATCGCGTTGTTCAGCGAGAAGCCGATGCCCGCCGCCGCCCAGCCCGAGTAGGAATTCAGCATCGACACGACCACCGGCATGTCCGCGCCGCCGATCGGGATGATGATCAGCACGCCGAGCACGAACGCGATCGCCGTCATGATGATGAACGGCAGCCACGACTGCGTCAGCACGAACAGCACGCCGAAGCCGAGCATCGCGACGGCAAGCATCAGGTTGATCAGGTGCTGCCCCGCGTACACGACCGGCGCGCCCTGGAACAGCCGGAACCTGTACTTGCCCGACAGCTTGCCGAACGCGATCACCGAGCCCGAGAACGTGATCGCGCCGACGAACGTGCCGATGAACAGCTCGACGCGGTTGCCGTACGGGATGAAGTTCGACGCCACCGCGTCCTGCGGCACGAGCCCGAACGCTTCCGGCTCGGCCACCACCGCATACGCGATGCAGACCGCCGCGAGACCGATCAGCGAGTGCATCGCCGCGACGAGCTCCGGCATCTTGGTCATCTCGACGCGCGCGGCGACGAATGCGCCGACCCCGCCGCCCACCACCAGCGCGCCGAGCAGGAGCCCGAGGCCGAGCGGCAGGTTCGCGTCGAGCAGCGCGGCCTGCTTGACGATCAGCGCGATCGTCGTGAGGATCGCGATGGCCATCCCGACCATCCCGAACAGGTTGCCGCGCCGGGCGCTCTTCGGGTTCGACAGCCCCTTGAGCGCCTGGATGAAGCAGACCGATGCGATCAGGTAAAGGAGCGTAACCACGTTCATGCTCATCGCGCGCCCTCCTTGCCGCCCTCGATGCGCTTGGGTTCCTTCTTGCGGAACATCTCGAGCATCCGTCTCGTGACGAGGAACCCGCCGAACACGTTGACCGCCGCGAGCGCGACCGCCAGCGTGCCGAAGAACTTGCCGACCCCGCCGACCGTCAGCGCGGCGGCGAGCATCGCGCCGACGATCACGATCGCCGAGATCGCGTTGGTCACCGCCATCAGCGGCGTGTGCAGCGCCGGCGTCACGTTCCACACCACGTGATAGCCGACGTACACCGCCAGCACGAAGATGATCACGTTGATCACCGTATGATTGATGACTTCCATGGTCTTCCCCGGTTATTTGCGCGCGACTTCGCCGTCGCGGCAGAGCAGCGTCGCGGCGACGATGTCGTCGGTCAGGTCGATGTTGAGCGTGCCTTCCTTCGTGACGATCAGCTTCATGAAGTCGAGCAGGTTGCGCGCATACAGCGCGGACGCATCCGACGCGACCATCGACGCGAGGTTGGTGTAGCCGGCGATCGTCACGCCGTCGTGCACGATCACTTCGTCGGCGACGGTCAGCGGGCAGTTGCCGCTCTTGCGGCCGTCGAACTCCGGCCCGCGGCCGGCCGCGAGGTCGACCAGCACCGAGCCCGGCTTCATCGACTGCACGGTCTCGACCGAGATCAGCGTCGGCGCGGGGCGGCCCGGGATCAGCGCGGTGGTGATGATGATGTCGGCCTGTTTCGCGCGCTCGTGCACGAGCGCGGCCTGGCGGCCGAGCCACGACGCGGGCATCGGCCGCGCGTAGCCGCCGACGCCCTGCGCGGCGTCGCGCTCCTCGTCGGTTTCGTACGGCACGTCGAGGAACTTCGCGCCGAGCGATTCGATCTGCTCCTTCACGGCCGGGCGCACGTCGGATGCCTCGATCACCGCGCCGAGCCGCTTCGCGGTCGCGATCGCCTGCAGCCCCGCCACCCCCGCGCCGAGGATCAGCACGCGGGCCGCCTTCACGGTGCCGGCGGCCGTCATCAGCATCGGGAAGAAGCGCGGATACAGCGCGGCGCCGACCAGCACGGCCTTGTAGCCCGCGATGTTCGCCTGCGACGACAGCACGTCGAGGCTCTGCGCGCGGGTCGTGCGCGGCGCGGCCTCGAGCGCGAAGCCGGTCACGCCGGCCGCCGCGAGCCGCGCGGCCTGCTCGCCGTCGAACGGGTCGAGCATGCCGATCAGCACGGAGCCGCGCTTGAGCGACGGAATTTCGATGTCGGTGGGCGCCTGGACCTTCAGCACGATGTCCGCATCGAATGCGCCCGACTGATCGGTCAATTCGGCGCCGGCGGCGGCATAGGCTTCGTCGGGATAGCTGGCCGCGACACCCGCCCCCTTCGCCACGCTCACGCGGTGGCCGGCGGCCGCGTATTTCTTGACGGTCTCCGGCGTCGCAGCCACGCGCGTCTCGTTCGCCCGCGTTTCAGCAGGCACTCCGATATGCATTGTCCAATCCTCCAGTCATCGTCAGTAATTGATTCTTGCTTTCAATTCTTACTGCGACTGCAAGCCGGACAGGCTGACATACCGGCTCACGGGCAACGGCGATCACGCTGCACTTTAACCGAAAGCCGCAGCCGCGCCAGCGCTTTACGCACGATCGTGCGAGCCTGTTGAGTTGCAGCACTGGACAAGCGTGCGCCGCCCGATGCGCCGATCCGTGCGGGGTCGGAACCACCCTAGCCGTGCTCGGGCAGCGTCCGGGCGCAACCGGTAAAATGCCGACCCATGAAACCCGAAATCTGGACCCCGCATGTGACCGTCGCGGCGCTCGTCGAGCGCGACGGCCGCTTTCTCGTGATCGAGGAAGAAACCTCGACGGGCCTGCGCATCAACCAGCCCGCCGGCCATCTCGAAGCCGGCGAATCGCTCGCCGACGCCGTGATCCGCGAAACGCTCGAGGAAACCGCGCATCCGTTCGAGCCCGAAGCGCTCGTCGGCGTGTATCTCGCGCACTACGACCGCCCCGGCACGGCCGGCGCCACCTACCTGCGCTTCACGTTCTGCGGCACCGCGCGCGACGCGATCGCCGGCCACCGGCTCGACGACGGCATCGTCCGCACGCTGTGGATGACGGCCGACGAGCTGCGCGCCTGCAGCGAGCGTCACCGCTCGCCCGCGGTGATGCGCTGCGTCGACGACTATCTCGCCGGGCGGCGCATTCCGCTCGATTTCGTGCATACGCATTCGGTCGCGCCGCGGCCGGACGCATTCGATCGTCAGGCGGTGGACAAATGAGCAAGCGCCGTATCGTGGTGGGCATGTCGGGCGGCGTCGATTCGTCGGTGACCGCGTGGCTGCTGAAGCAACAGGGCTACGACGTCGTCGGCCTGTTCATGAAGAACTGGGAAGACGACGACGACGGCGAATACTGCTCGACGCGCCAGGACTGGATCGACGTCGTGTCGGTGGCCGACCTGATCGGCATCGACGTCGAGGCCGTCAACTTCGCCGCCGAATACAAGGATCGCGTGTTCGCCGAGTTCCTGCGCGAATACTCGGCCGGCCGCACGCCGAACCCGGACGTGCTGTGCAACGCGGAGATCAAGTTCAAGGCATTCCTCGACCATGCGATGTCGCTCGGCGCGGAAACGATCGCGACCGGCCACTACGCGCGCGTGCGCGAACGCGACGGGCGCTTCGAACTGCTGAAGGCATTCGATCATACGAAAGACCAGTCGTACTTCCTGCACCGGCTGAACCAGGCGCAGCTGTCGAAGACGATGTTCCCGCTCGGCGAGATCCCGAAGACGAAGGTGCGCGAGATCGCCGAGCAGATCGGCCTGCCGAATGCGAAGAAAAAGGATTCGACCGGCATCTGCTTCATCGGCGAGCGGCCGTTCCGCGATTTCCTGAACCGCTATCTGCCGACCCAGCCCGGCCCGATGAAGACGCCCGACGGCAAGACGGTCGGCCAGCACATCGGCCTCGCGTTCTACACGTTCGGCCAGCGCAAGGGCATCGGCCTCGGCGGCAGCAAGGACGGCAGCGGCGATCCGTGGTTCGTCGCCGCGAAGGACATCCCGTCGAACACGCTGTACGTCGTGCAGGGCCACGATCACCCGTGGCTGCTGTCGCAGCGGCTCGTCGCCGGCAACGTGAGCTGGACCGCGGGCGAGCCGCCGGCCGAAGGCTTCGCGTGCGGCGCGAAGACCCGCTACCGGCAGGCCGATGCCGCGTGCACGTTCGCGCGGGACGGCGGCGAACGCTTCTCGCTCGCCTTCGACGACGCGCAATGGGCCGTCACGCCCGGCCAGTCGGCCGTGCTGTACGACGGCGAGATCTGCCTCGGCGGCGGCATCATCGAGTTCGCGGCGACCGGCCGCCCGGGCCACGCCGCGGCCGGCGCGCCGGCGCTCGTCGAGGCACGCTGACGCGCATTCGGTTTAGACTTGCGGCACGCCGCGCCCGGCGGAACACGATTCCACCCCGGCCGGCGCGCCGCCGCGCGGCGTACGCATGGCGGCATTCCAAATTCCTTACGGAGTCCCCATGCTTTCACGACGCTATCTGGCGATGTGGTGTGCCGTCCTGTTGCTCGTCGCGACGGCCGCGCTCGCGTCATGTCACGTACTCTCGTGGCTCTGGCTCGCCATCCCCGCCGCCCTCGTCGCGCTCGGCCTGTACGACCTGAACCAGGATCGTCACGCGATCCTGCGCAATTACCCGCTCTGGGGCCACCTGCGCTTCCTGTTCGAATTCATCCGGCCGGAAATCCGCCAGTATTTCGTCGAGGACGACACCGACGAGAAACCGTTTTCGCGCGCGCAGCGCAGCCTCGTGTACCAGCGCGCGAAGAACGTCGGCGACAACCGCCCGTACGGCACCGAGCTGAACGTGAAGGCGGTCGCGCACGAATGGATCAGCCATTCGCTCGCGCCGACCAAGCTGCCGAACCACGATTTCCGCATCCGCGTCGGCGCGAACCGCGCGCAGCCGTACGACATCTCGATCTTCAACATCTCGGCGATGAGCTTCGGCTCGCTGTCCGCGAACGCGATCCGCTCGCTGAACCTCGGCGCGAAGAAAGGCGGCTTCGCGCACGATACCGGCGAGGGTTCGCTGTCGAAATATCACCGTGAACACGGCGGCGACATCATCTGGGAAATCGCGTCCGGCTACTTCGGCTGCCGCAACGACGACGGCACCTTCAACCCGGACAAGTTCGCGAAGCAGGCGGCCGATCCGCAGGTGAAGATGATCGAGGTCAAGCTGTCGCAGGGCGCGAAGCCGGGCCACGGCGGCGTGCTGCCGGCCGCGAAGATCACGCCGGAAATCGCCGAGACGCGCGGCGTGCCGATGGGCAAGGACTGCATCTCGCCCGCCACGCACTCGGAATTCTCGACGCCGCGCGGCCTGCTCGAATTCGTCGAGCGGCTGCGCACGCTGTCCGGCGGCAAGCCGACCGGCTTCAAGCTGTGCGTCGGCCATCCGTGGGAATTCTTCGGCATCGCGAAGGCGATGCTCGAGACCGGCATCGTGCCGGACTTCATCGTCGTCGACGGCGCGGAAGGCGGCACGGGCGCGGCGCCGCTCGAATTCACCGACCACGTCGGCGTGCCGCTGCAGGAAGGGCTGCTGCTCGTGCACAACACGCTCGTCGGCATCGGCGTGCGCGAGCGCGTGAAGATCGGCGCGAGCGGCAAGATCATCACCGCGTTCGACGTCGCGCGCACGCTCGCGATCGGCGCGGACTGGGTGAACTCGGCGCGCGGCTTCATGTTCGCGGTCGGCTGCATCCAGGCGCAGACCTGCCACACGGGCCGCTGCCCGACCGGCGTCGCGACCCAGGACCCGGTGCGCCAGCGCGCGGTGGTCGTGCCGGACAAGTCGGATCGCGTCTACAACTTCCACCGCAACACGCTGCATGCGCTGCAGGAACTCGTGCAGGCGGCCGGGCTGGCGCATCCGTCGGAGCTGCGCGCACATCACATCGTGCAGCGCATTTCGCCGCACGAAGTCCGGCTGATGTCGCAGCTGCTGAAATACCTGAAGCCCGGCGCGCTGCTCGACGGCGGCCACTGCGGCTATTCGCTGTACGACCAGTGGTGGCCGATCGCGCGCAGCGATGCGTTCACGCTCGGCGACGCCGCCTACGCGCCGCTCGGGTGACGCGCCCGCTCGTCGTCGCGACCATGAAAAACGCGCCCTTCGGGGCGCGTTTTTTCGTCTGCGGAATGCCCAGCCGGCGACGCCGCCGGCCGCGTCACCCCTGCGGCACGGTGTCGACGAACGACGGCCGCTGCATCAGCTTCGCGAAATGCTTGTCGAGGTTCGGGTGGCGGTCGCGCCAGTTCAGCTCGGGCATCCGGAAATCGAGATAGCCGAGTGCGCAGCCGAGGGAGATGTCGGCGAGCGTGTAATGATTACCGACGCACCACATCTTGCCGCCGAGGCCCTGCGACATCGCGACGAGCGCATCGTCGATCTTGCGCTGCTGGCGGGCAATCCAGCTTTCGCTGCGCTGATGCGCTTCGCGCTGCACGTTCTCGATGCGGATCATGACCGACGCGTCGAGCGCGCCGTCGCACAGCGCTTCCCAGCAACGCACTTCGACGCGCTCGCGGCCGGACGGCGGAATCAGCTTGCCGACCGGGGACAGCGTATCGACGTATTCGCAGATCACGCGGGAATCGAACACCGCGGCGCCATCTTCCATCACGAGACACGGAACCTTGCCGAGCGGGTTCGAGGCATGAATGTTCGTGTCCGGCGCCCAGACGTTTTCGAGCTCCAGCTTGTAGTCGATCTTCTTTTCAGCAAGCACGATGCGCGCCTTTCGCACGAACGGGCTGCTGAGCGAACCGATTAATTTCATCATCTGCCTTTGTTGGGGAACCGCCGAGAGTATACGTTGTCGCCGATCATAACCGGGCGGCGACAGCCGGTAGAAAATCGCCCATCCGGCCTGTGGATGGTTTGCAACAGCCGCGGCGGCGCGCCCGCGCCGCGCCCCCGCCCCCTCACGCGCCGCGTCCGGCGGCGCTACAATCGCACGATGAATGCGCCCCTCGATACCGCCATCGCCGTCGACGTCTACCGCCAGCGCCGCGAGCGCGTGCTTGCCGCACTGCGCGCGGCGGGCGGCGGCGTCGCCATCGTCCCCACCGCGCCGGAAATGCTGCGCAACCGCGACACGGGCTACCCGTACCGCCACGACAGCTATTTCTACTACCTGACGGGATTCGCCGAGCCGGACGCCGTGCTCGTGCTGAACGCGTCCGCGCCGCACGGCGCGCCGCAATCGATCCTGTTCTGCCGTGCGAAGAATGCCGAGCGCGAAACCTGGGAAGGCTTCCATTACGGCCCCGACGCCGCGCGCGACGCGTTCGGCTTCGATGCGGCGTTCGCCGCCGACGTGCTCGACGCGGAAATGCCGCGCCTGCTCGCCGACGCGGGCACCGTGCATTACCGGTTCGGCGCGTCCGCCGAGTTCGACCGCCAGCTCGAGCGCTGGATCGACGCGGTGCGCGCCCAGGCGCGCACCGGCGTCGCCGCGCCGGACGCGCTGCTCGATCTCACGCCGCTGCTGGACGACATGCGGCTCGTCAAGGACGAGCACGAGCTCGCGATCATGATGCGCGCCGCGCACATCTCGGCGCTCGCGCATCGCCGCGCGATGCAGGCATGCCGCCCCGGCATCCGCGAATACGAGCTCGAGGCCGAGCTGCTCTACACGTTCCGCAAGCACGGCGCGCAGGCGCCCGCGTACGGCTCGATCGTCGCGGCAGGCGCGAACGCATGCGTGCTGCACTACCCGGCCGGCAACGCGGCCGCGCGGGACGGCGACCTGATCCTGATCGACGCGGCGTGCGAGCTCGACGGCTATGCGTCCGACATCACCCGCACGTTCCCGGCCAACGGCCGCTTCTCGCCCGCGCAGCGCACGCTGTACGACATCGTGCTCGCCGCGCAGCAGGCCGCGATCGACGCGACGCGCGCCGGCGTGCCGTTCGAGGCGCCGCACGACGCGGCGGTGCGCGTGCTCGCGCAGGGCCTGCTCGACACCGGCATCATCCCGAAGACGCACTTCACGAACGTCGACGACGTGATCGCCGAACGGGCGTACGCGCGCTTCTACATGCACCGCACCGGCCACTGGATCGGCATGGACGTGCACGATTGCGGCGACTACCGCGAGCGGCTCGCCGCGCGCGACGCCAACGGCGCGCTGCCGTGGCGCACGCTGAAGGCCGGCATGACGCTGACCGTCGAGCCGGGCCTGTACGTGCGCGCCGCCGACGACGTGCCGCCCGAATACTGGAACATCGGCATCCGCATCGAGGACGACGCGATCGTGCGCGAGCACGGCTGCGAGCTGATCACGCGCGACGTGCCGGTGGCGGCCGCCGAGATCGAGGCGCTGATGCGCGCGGGCGCGGCGCACGGCGCATGAGCATGCGGCGCCGACCGTTTCCTTCGTTTCACGATTCCCGATGACGACCGACTCCTCCCCGGCCACGCCGGACTACGACATCGCCATCGTCGGCGCGGGCCCCGTCGGGCTCGCGCTGGCCGGCTGGCTAGCGCGGCGCAGCGCAACGCAGCACTGGTCGATCGCGCTGATCGACGCGCGCGAGCCCGCCGCGAGCGCGAACGACCCGCGCGCGATCGCCGTGTCGCACGGCAGCCACGTGCTGCTCGACTCGCTCGCGTGGCCCGCCGACGCGACGCCGATCGAACACATCCACGTGTCGCAGCGCGGCCATTTCGGCCGCACGCTGATCGACCGCGACGAGCATGACGTCGCGGCGCTCGGCTACGTCGTGCGCTACGGCTCGATCGTGCAGGCGCTCGCGGGCGCGGTGCGCGGCACGCGCGTCGACTGGCTCACGTCGACGTCCGCGCGCGCGCCGCAGCAGGATGCCGACGGCGTCGCGCTGACGCTCGACACGCCGCAGGGCGAGCGCACGCTGCGCGCGCGGATCGTCGTCAACGCCGAAGGCGGGCTGTTCCAGGACCAGCGCGCCGACGACGGCAAGCACCGCCGCGACTACGGACAGACCGCGCTCGTCGGCACGGTGACCGTGTCCGCGCCGCGCCCGAACGTCGCGTGGGAACGCTTCACCCATGAAGGGCCGCTCGCGCTGCTGCCGCTCGGCGGCCCGCAACAGGCCGACTACGCGCTCGTGTGGTGCTGCGAACCGGGCGAAGCCGCGCGCCGCGCCGCGCTGCCGGACGACGCGTTCCTGCGCGAGCTCGGCACCGCCTTCGGCGAGCGCATGGGCCGCTTCGTCGCGATCGCCGGGCGCGCGTCGTTCCCGCTCGGCCTGAACGCTGCGCCGACCCTCGTCGACCGCCGCATCGCGATCGTCGGCAATGCCGCGCAGACGCTGCACCCGGTCGCAGGCCAGGGGCTGAACCTCGGCCTGCGCGACGTGCATACGCTCGTCGATGCGCTGTCCACGCACGGCGCCGTGCCGGCCGCGCTCGCGGCCTTCAACGCGCGGCGCGCGCTCGACCGGCGCTTCACGATCGGCGCGACCGACACGCTCGCGCGGCTGTTCACGATCGAATCGGGCCCGCTCGCGCTGCTGCGCGGCGCGGCGCTCACCGCGCTCGAGTTCGTGCCGCCGCTCAAGACCGCGATCGCCCGCCAGATGATGTTCGGCCAGCGCGGCTGACGCACGCCCGACAAACCGGGTCAAATCGGCGAGGCGGGGGAATACGGTAAAATGCGCGTTTTCCCTCCGCCCTTTTGATGCCCGCGCCCGCCGCGGGCGGTGCCATTGCGATGCCCGTTATCGGCTCTCACGTATTGCGTAACAACCTGTTCGTCGCCCCGATGGCCGGCGTGACGGACCGGCCGTTCCGCCAGCTGTGCAAGCGGCTGGGGGCCGGCTACGCCGTGTCCGAGATGGTCGCGTCCAATGCCCAGCTGTGGAAAAGCGCGAAGACGATGCGGCGTGCGAACCACGAGGGCGAAGTCGAGCCGATCGCGGTGCAGATCGCCGGCGCCGATCCGGCGATGATGGCCGAAGCGGCCCGCTACAACGTCGACAACGGCGCGCAGATCATCGACATCAACATGGGCTGCCCGGCGAAAAAGGTCTGCAACGTCGCGGCCGGGTCCGCGCTGCTGCAGAACGAGCCGCTCGTGAAGCAGATCGTCGAGGCGGTGGTCGGCGCGGTCGGCATCGGGCCGGACGCCGTGCCCGTCACGCTGAAGATCCGCACCGGCTGGGATCGCGAGCACAAGAACGCGATCACCGTCGCGCGCCTCGCCGAGGCCGCCGGCATCTCGATGCTCACCGTGCACGGCCGCACGCGCGCCGACCTGTACCGCGGCGACGCCGAATACGAGACCATCGCGGCCGTGAAGGCCGCCGTCGGCATTCCGGTCGTCGCGAACGGCGACATCACGTCGCCGCAGAAGGCGAAGGCCGTGCTCGACGCGACGGGCGCCGACGCGCTGATGATCGGTCGCGCCGCGCAAGGCCGGCCGTGGCTGTTCCGCGAAATCGATCATTTCCTGCAAACCGGCGAGCTGCTGCCGCCGCCGCTGATCGACGAGATCCAGCAGGTGATGAACGAGCATCTGGAAGATCACTACGCGTTCTACGGGGAATTCACGGGAGTCCGTACTGCGCGCAAGCACATCGGCTGGTACACTCGCGGCCTTTCCGGCGCCAACGGGTTCCGGCACCGGATGAACACGCTCGATTCCACCCGCGAGCAGCTCGCCGCCGTCAATGCATTCTTCGAGGCACAGAAGGCGCTGTCCGACCATCTCGTCTACGTCGACGAGGATGAGGACGAGCGCGGCCACGGCGAGTCGGACGACCATAACCAGTTAGCAGCATGAGCAAGCACAACATCGAACAATGTGTCCGCGAGAGCCTGGACGTGTATTTCCGGGATCTAGACGGCTCCAATCCGCACGACGTCTATGAAATGGTGATGTCCTGCGTCGAAAAGCCGATGCTCGAGGTCGTGCTCGACCAGGCCGGCGGCAACCAGTCGCTCGCCGCGGAGTACCTCGGCATCAACCGCAACACGCTGCGCAAGAAGCTGCAGCAGCACGGCCTGCTGTAGCCGGCCGCCCCGTCCCCGTTTTCCTGGCTATTGGTGGTTCCATCATGATCAAGCAAGCGCTCATTTCCGTTTCCGACAAGACCGGCATCGTCGACTTCGCGAAGTCGCTGTCCGACCTCGGCGTCAAGCTGCTGTCGACGGGCGGCACCGCGAAACTGCTCGCCGACGCGGGCCTGCCCGTCACCGAAGTGGCCGACTACACCGGCTTCCCGGAAATGCTCGATGGGCGCGTGAAGACGCTGCATCCGAAGGTTCACGGCGGCATCCTGGCGCGCCGCGACCTGCCGGAACACATGCAGGCGCTCGAAGCGCACGACATCCCGACGATCGACCTGCTCGTCGTGAACCTGTACCCGTTCGTCGCGACGATCGCGAAGGACGACTGCACGCTGGCCGACGCGATCGAGAACATCGACATCGGCGGCCCGACGATGCTGCGCTCGGCCGCGAAGAACCACCGCGACGTGACGGTCATCGTCGATCCGGCCGACTACGCGGTCGTGCTCGATGAAATGATGGCGAACGGCAACACGGTCGGCTACCCGACCAACTTCCGCCTCGCGACGAAGGTGTTCGCGCACACCGCGCAGTACGACGGCGCGATCACGAACTACCTGACGAGCCTGACCGACGAACTGAAGCACGCGTCGCGCAACGCCTACCCGGCGACGCTGAACATGGCGTTCGACAAGGTGCAGGACCTGCGCTACGGCGAAAACCCGCACCAGAGCGCCGCGTTCTACCGCGACATCGCGACGCCGGCCGGCGCGCTCGCGAACTACCGCCAGCTGCAGGGCAAGGAACTGTCGTACAACAACATCGCCGATTCGGACGCAGCGTGGGAATGCGTGAAGACGTTCGACGCGCCCGCCTGCGTGATCATCAAGCATGCGAACCCGTGCGGCGTCGCGGTCGGCAACGATTCGGCCGACGCGTATGCGAAGGCGTTCCAGACCGATCCGACGTCGGCATTCGGCGGCATCATCGCGTTCAACCGCGAAGTCGACGAAGCCGCCGCGCAAGCGGTCGCGAAGCAGTTCGTCGAAGTGCTGATCGCGCCGTCGTTCACCGATGCCGCGAAGCAGGTATTCGCCGCGAAGCAGAACGTGCGCCTGCTCGAGATCGCGCTGGGCGAAGGCCACAACGCGTTCGACCTGAAGCGCGTGGGCGGCGGCCTGCTGGTGCAGTCGCTCGATGCGAAGAACGTGCAGCCGCACGAGCTGCGCGTCGTCACGAAGCGCCACCCGACGCCGAAGGAAATGGACGACCTGCTGTTCGCGTGGCGCGTCGCGAAATACGTGAAGTCGAACGCGATCGTGTTCTGCGGCAACGGCATGACGCTCGGCGTCGGCGCGGGCCAGATGAGCCGCGTCGATTCGGCTCGCATCGCCAGCATCAAGGCGCAGAACGCAGGCCTGACGCTCGCGGGTTCGGCCGTCGCGTCGGATGCGTTCTTCCCGTTCCGTGACGGCCTCGACGTCGTCGTGGCGGCCGGCGCGACCTGCGTGATCCAGCCGGGCGGTTCGGTGCGCGACGACGAAGTGATCGCGGCCGCCGACGAGCACAACATCGCGATGATCCTGACGGGCGTGCGCCACTTCCGTCACTGATCGACCGCGCGCGGCCGCCACGGCCGCGACATCCGGGCCCGGCGGCATCGCACCCGCCGGGTTTTTTATTGCACGGCGCGGGCCGGCGCGACACGACGGCGTGCCGCGTCTTTCGTTGTAGTATCGCTGCTGCATCACGCAACTCCTCCCGACATGCGAATTCTCGGCATCGACCCTGGCCTGCGCGTCACCGGCTTCGGCGTCATCGACGTCAGCGGCCACCACCTCGCGTACGTGGCGAGCGGCGTGATCCGCACGCCCACGGCCGACCTGGCCACCCGGCTCGGCACGATCTTCCAGGGCGTCTCGACGCTCGTGCGCGAACACGCGCCCGACCAGGCCGCGATCGAGAAGGTGTTCGTCAACGTCAACCCGCAGTCGACGCTGCTGCTCGGCCAGGCGCGCGGCGCCGCGATCTGCGGCCTCGTCGCGGGCGGGCTGCCGGTGGCCGAGTACACGGCGCTGCAGCTCAAGCAGGCCGTGGTCGGCTACGGCCGCGCGACCAAGGCGCAGATGCAGGAAATGGTCACGCGCCTGCTGAACCTGTCCGGGCAGCCCGGCAGCGACGCCGCCGACGCGCTCGGCATGGCGATCTGCCACGCGCACGGCGGCAACACGCTCAGCACGCTCGGCGGCCTCGCGCCGGCGCTCGCGAAGAAGGGGCTGCGCGTGCGGCGCGGCCGGCTCGTCGGCTGACGCCGGGCGCACGGGCGCACGGGCGCGCAGTCGCCCGGCGCGCCGCGCGTCGGTTCGGCCTGACGGCCGCCCCATCGGCATTCCGCCGTGCGTGCGCTACACTCGCGCTTTCTTCCTCGCCTCGCTCACTCCATGATCGGTCGCATCGCCGGCATCCTCCTCGAAAAGAACCCGCCTCACCTGCTCGTCGACTGCAGCGGCGTCGGCTACGAAATCGACGTGCCGATGAGCACGTTCTACAACCTGCCGCAAACCGGCGAACGGGTCGTGCTGCTCACGCAGCAGATCGTGCGTGAAGACGCGCACCTGCTGTACGGCTTCCTGACCCAGCAGGAACGCACGACCTTCCGCGAACTGCTGAAGATCAGCGGCATCGGCGCGCGCATGGCGCTTGCCGTGCTGTCCGGCATGAGCGTGCAGGAGCTCGCGCAGGCCGTGACGATGCAGGACGCCGCCCGCCTGACCCGCCTGCCCGGCATTGGCAAGAAGACGGCCGAGCGCCTGCTGCTGGAACTGAAGGGCAAGCTCGGCGCCGACCTCGGCGCGCTCGCCGGCGCCGCATCGCCGTCCGACCACGCGACCGACATCCTCAACGCACTGCTCGCGCTCGGCTACTCGGAAAAGGAAGGCCTCGCCGCGATCAAGAACGTGCCGGCCGGCACCGGCGTGTCCGAAGGCATCAAGCTCGCGCTGAAGGCGCTGTCGAAGGCGTAACGGCCACGCGTCCGACGCAGTGTCGCGCCGCCGCGCGCGGCGCGCCAGTCGGTCGTTCGGCCAGGTTTGCCGTGCACCGGTGCGCGGTACAATGGCCGCATGATTGAAACCGACAAACTCGCCACCGAGCGGATCATCGCCGCCACGCCCGCCTCGTCGCACGAGGAGGTGTTCGAACGCGCGCTGCGGCCGCGCCAGCTCGACGAATACGTCGGCCAGGAAAAGGTGCGCGGCCAGCTCGAGATCTTCATCGAGGCCGCGAAGCGCCGCGCCGAGCCGCTCGACCACGTGCTGCTGTTCGGGCCGCCCGGCCTCGGCAAGACGACGCTCGCGCACATCATCGCGCGCGAAATGGGCGTCAACCTGCGCCAGACGTCGGGCCCGGTGCTCGAACGCGCGGGCGACCTCGCGGCGCTGCTGACGAATCTCGAGGCGAACGACGTCCTGTTCATCGACGAGATCCACCGGCTATCGCCGGTCGTCGAGGAAATCCTGTATCCGGCGCTCGAGGATTACCAGATCGACATCATGATCGGCGAAGGCCCGGCCGCGCGCAGCGTGAAGCTCGACCTGCAGCCGTTCACGCTCGTCGGCGCGACCACCCGCGCCGGGATGCTGACCAACCCGCTGCGCGACCGCTTCGGGATCGTCGCGCGCCTCGAGTTCTACGATGCCGAGCAACTGTCGCGCATCGTGCGCCGCTCGGCGTCGCTACTCAACGCGCAGATCGATCCGAACGGCGCGCTCGAAATCGCGAAGCGCTCGCGCGGCACGCCGCGGATCGCGAACCGGCTGCTGCGCCGCGTGCGCGATTATGCGGAGGTGAAAGCCGACGGCAACATCACCGCGGCCGTCGCCGATGCGGCGCTCGCGATGCTCGACGTCGATCCGGTCGGTTTCGACCTGATGGACCGCAAGCTGCTCGAAGCAATCCTGCACAAGTTCGACGGCGGCCCGGTCGGCATCGACAACCTCGCCGCGGCCATCGGCGAGGAACGCGACACGATCGAGGACGTCCTCGAGCCGTACCTGATCCAGCAAGGCTTCCTGCAACGCACGCCGCGCGGGCGCGTCGCGACGTTGCTCACCTACCGCCACTTCGGGCTCGCCGCGCCCGACGCGGCCAACCCGGCGCGCGGCGCATGGGAGGCGTCCGACGGGCAATGACCGCCCGCCCGACGCCACGCACGCGATGACGACGCCCTCCAACCCGCACCCCGGCACACCCGCGTCGCACCCGCGCTGGCTCGAACCGTTCCGCAAGCGGCTCGTGGCCGGCGTCACGCACCTGACGACGGGCGGCGGCGGCCCGTCGCTCGACTTCTCGTCGCCGCCCGGCGATCCGGGCCTGTTCGGCCCCGACGCCGTCTGCTGGCGCGTACACGCGGATTTCGCGTCGATGATGACAGGCGGCATTTCCGCGCTGCTGCTTCAGGCATTGCATCCGCTCGCGCTCGCCGGCGTATGGGATCACTCGTCGTTTCGCACCGACATCCTCGGGCGGCTGCGGCGCACCGCGACGTTCATTTCCGGCACCACCTTCGGCAACAGTGCGGACGCGCTCGCGCTGATCGAGCGCGTGAAGGCGATCCATGCGAAGGTGTCCGGCGTTGCGCCGGACGGGCGGCCGTACCGCGCCGACGATCCGGCACTGCTGACCTGGGTGCACGTCGCGGAGGTGTCGAGCTTCCTCGCCGCGCATCTGCGCTACGTGAACCCGGCGCTGCCGGGCGAACTGCAGGATCGCTATTACGCGGAAACGGCACGCATCGCCGAAATGCTCGGCGCGCAGGGCGTGCCCCGCTCGCGCGCCGAGATCGCCGCATATCTGACGCGCATGCGGCCCGAGCTCGAGGCCGGGCCGCGCACGTTCGAGGTGATGCGGATCCTGCTCAACGCACCGGTCGCGAGACCGGTCATGCGGCCCGCCGCGACCCTCGTCATGCACGCCGGTATCGACCTGCTGCCGCCCTGGGCGCAGGACATGCTCGGGGTCTCGACGCTCGCGCCGCTGCGGCGCGCGTTCGTCCGGCCCGGCGTGCGCGCCGTCGCGCCGGTGCTGCGCTGGGCGCTCGTCAACGGCGCGTCGAAGCGCGCGCGTCGGCGGGCAACGGCACACAATGAGACGCAATCGAAAGGGAAAGGAAGCTGACGCCCGGTGCGCTGCCCGCAGCGGTCGCCGTTGGGTGAAGCGACGGCTCGCATACGCGCAGCCCGGCCGGCGAGCTCGCGCGCATGCTGCGCGCGAGCTGTATCCACGACGCCGTTGCGGCTCGCGGCCTGCGCCTACAGCACCTTGCTGTAACCGTCCTCGTCGTCGCTTGCCTCGCTCAGGTGCGAGATGTCGGCCCACTGCACGACTTGCGCGCGGCCGCCTGCGTAATCGACGACGTTGATGCTCGTATTGAGCAGTTGATAGTTGCGCGGCGCGGCGAGTTCGAGCCCGTTCGCGAAGCGGTACACGCAATCGAGCACGCCGCCATGCGCGACACATGCGATCCGGCCGCCCGGATGGGCGGCAACGATCGGCTCGAGCGCATGCAGCACGCGGTGATAGAACGCGCGCTGCGACTCGCCGCCTTCCGGCTCGAAGCCCGGGTCGCGCGTCTGCCACGCCGCATAGGCGTCCGGGAAGCGCGCTTCGATCTCCGTGCTGTCATGCCCCTGGAACACGCCATATGCGCGCTCGCGCAAGCCTTCGCGCAGCACGAGCGGCAGGCCCAGCGCGTCGGCGGCCGGCTGCGCGGTCTGCTGCGCGCGCATCAGGTCGCTCGAATAGATCGCGTCAATCCCTGCGCCGTCGCGCGCCTCGCGCGCCAGACGCGCGGCGAGCCGCTGCGCCTGCGCGAGGCCCGTATCGGCCAGCGGAATGTCGATATGGCCCTGGATGCGCTTGATGCGGTTCCAGGCGGTCTCGCCGTGGCGAATGAAGAGGATCTGCGTGGTGGCCATTGCGGCGGCGCCTCAGGGGAAAGAATCAGGGCCGCACTTGCAGCCAGAACGTCACCGGCCCGTCGTTGACGAGCGAGACCTGCATGTCGGCGCCGAATTCGCCCGTCGCGACGTGCGGATGGCGCCCCCGCGCCGCGTCGACGAAATAGTCGAACAGGCGCGCGCCCTCGTCGGGCGGCGCCGCGGGCGTGAAGCTCGGGCGCAGGCCGCTGTTGGTGTCGGCGGCGAGCGTGAACTGCGACACGAGCAGCAAGCCGCCCGCGCGCCCTTCGCCGTCGATATTCGACACGGGCAGGTTCATCTTGCCGGCCGCGTCGCTGAACACGCGATAGCCGAGCACCTTCGCGAGCAGCTTGTCGGCCGCCGCCTCGGTGTCGCCGCGCTCCGCGCAGACGAGCGCGAGCAGGCCCGCGCCGATCTCGCCCGTCACACGGTCGCCGACGCGCACGTCGGCGCGCTTCACGCGCTGGATCAGCGCGATCATGCGGTGAGCGTCACGCGCGCGAAGCGGCGCTTGCCGACCTGCACGACGAATTCGCCGGCCTCGATCTTGAGGCCCTTGTCCGACACCGTGGCGCCGTCGATCTTCACGCCGCCCTGCTCGATGTTGCGCAGCGCTTCGCTCGTCGACGGCACGAGCCCGGCCTGCTTCAGCAACTGGCCGATCGCGAGCGGCGCACCCGCGAGCGTCACCGACGGGATGTCGTCCGGCACGCCGCCCTTCGCGCGATGGTTGAAATCCTCGAGCGCGCGCTCGGCGTCGGCCTGCGAATGGAAGCGCGCGACGATTTCCTGCGCGAGCAGCACCTTGAAATCGCGCGGGTTGCGGCCCGCTTCGGCCTCGCGGCGGAAGCCGACGATCTCGTCCATGCTGCGGAACGACAGCAGCTCGAAGTAACGCCACATCAGCGTGTCCGAGATGCTCATCAGCTTGCCGAACATGTCGGTCGGCTTCTCGCTGATGCCGACGTAGTTGCCCTTCGACTTCGACATCTTCTCGACGCCGTCGAGGCCCTCTAGCAGCGGCATCGTCAAGATGCACTGCTGTTCCTGCCCGTACTGCTTCTGCAGTTCGCGGCCGACCAGCAGGTTGAACTTCTGGTCGGTGCCGCCGAGCTCGAGGTCGGCGTTCAGCGCGACCGAGTCGTAGCCCTGCATCAGCGGGTAGAGGAATTCGTGGATCGAGATCGGCACGCCGCCCTGGAAGCGCTTCGTGAAATCCTCGCGCTCGAGAATGCGCGCGACCGTGTAGCGCGACGCGAGCTTGATCATCCCGTCGGCGCCGAGCGGCATCGACCATTCGCTGTTGTAGCGGATCTCGGTCTTGTCGCGGTCGAGCACCAGCGCGGCCTGCTCGAAATAGGTCTTCGCGTTCGCCTCGATCTGCTCGCGCGTGAGCGGCGGGCGCGTCGCATTGCGGCCGGACGGGTCGCCGATCAGCGACGTGAAATCGCCGATCAGGAAGATCACCGTGTGGCCGAGGTCCTGCAACTGGCGCATCTTGTTCAGCACGACCGTGTGGCCGATGTGGATGTCGGGCGCGGTCGGGTCGAGGCCGAGCTTGATGCGAAGCGGCGTGCCGGTGGCGGCGCTGCGCGCGAGCTTCTGCGCGAACTCCTCCTCGATCAGCAGCTCGTCGACGCCGCGCTTCGTGACGGCAAGCGCATGCCGGACTTCGTCGGTGATCGGGAAAACGGGCTTGGAACTGGGTTCGGTGCTCATCGGTGCCAGGAAGAATGTCGCAAAAACAGGGATTTTCCCATAACTTGCGCGCGCATCGCTTAACGGCGGCGCCGCTTGCGCGGATAATCGGTCGCGAAGCGCGCGGCACCGGCCGCCGCCGCACGATTCGGGAGGGCTCACGTGCCGCTAAGACGTCCGCCATCCGGCCATCCGGCCGACGGTATCTATTTCGGGTTGATGTCGGGAACGAGCATGGACGGCGTCGACGGCGTCGCCGTGCGCTTCGAGGCAGGCAAGGCGCCGGCCGTGCTCGCCGAAGCCTGCGTCGGGTTCGCGCAGACGCTGCGCGACGCGCTGTTCTCGCTGCAGCAACCGGGCGACAACGAGATCGAGCGTGAATCGCTGGCCGCCAACGCGCTCGCGGCCCGCTACGCGGTGTGCTGCCACGAACTGCAGCGCTCGGCGGGCCTCCCGCCCGACCAGGTGCGCGCGATCGGGGTGCACGGCCAGACGGTGCGCCATCGTCCCGAACGCGGCTACACGCGGCAGATCAACAATCCGGCACTGCTCGCCGAGCTGACGCACATCGACGTGATCGCGGATTTCCGCAGCCGCGACGTTGCCGCGGGCGGCCAGGGCGCGCCGCTCGTGCCGGCGTTCCACGCAACCGTGTTCGGCGCGCCGGGCGAGATGCGGGTCGTCTGCAATCTTGGCGGTATCAGCAACATCACGATCCTGCCCGGCGACGGCAGCGACCGGGTGCGCGGCTTCGACTGCGGCCCGGCCAACGCGCTGATCGACGCGTGGGCGGGCCGCCACCTCGGCAAACCCTACGACGACGGCGGCCGCTTTGCCGCGCGCGGCGCCGTGCATGCGCCGCTGCTCGACGCGCTGCTCGACGAAGCGTATTTCTCCGCGCCGCCGCCGAAGAGCACGGGGCGCGACCTGTTCAATCCGGCCTGGCTCGACGCAAAGCTCGCCGCGTTCGCGCAGGTCGCGGCGGAAGACGTGCAGGCGACGCTCACGGCGCTCACCGCGGTCACGGTCGCCCGCGAGATCGCACGGCACGCGCCGGGTTGCAAGGCCGTGTACGTATGCGGCGGCGGCGCCCGTAACCCGGTGCTGCTCGATGCGCTCGCAACCGCGCTGCACGACTGCGGCGTCAGTGCGACCGTCGACACCACCTCCGCGCTCGGCGTGCCGCCGCAGCAGGTCGAGGCGCTCGCGTTCGCGTGGCTCGCGTATCGCTTCACCGCACGCGAGCCGGGCAACCTGGCCACGGTCACCGGTGCGGCCGGCGACCGCGTGCTCGGCGCACTCTATCCGCGCTGACGCGCCGCGCGAGCGGCAGGCGGGCACAAAAAACGGGGCATGAAGCCCCGTTTTTCATTCGGACCGGTACGGCCGTTCGTCAGACCGAGAACGACGAGCCGCAACCGCAGGTGGTCGTGGCGTTCGGGTTCTTGATCACGAACTGCGCGCCGTTCAGATCGTCCTTGTAGTCGATCTCGGCGCCGACCAGATACTGATAGCTCATCGAGTCGATCAGCAGCTGGACACCGTTCTTGTTCATCACGGTATCGTCCTCGTTGACTTCCTCGTCGAACGTGAAGCCATACTGGAAGCCCGAGCAGCCGCCGCCCTGCACGAACACGCGCAGCTTCAGGTCGGGGTTGCCCTCTTCGTCGATCAGTTGCTTGACCTTCTCGGCCGCCGCGTCGGTGAAGACGAACGGTGCCGGCATTTCTTCAGTCGTGGCTGCGGATTCGGTAACAGCGTTCATGCGAACTCTCCAAAAAGCTTTAGCCGCTATTGTAGGGCCGATCTCAAGATCGTGCTGATGTCCATGAAATCAACAGGTTCTTGTCGATTTCGTCAAACCGGGCGGCGCGCACGCCCGCGCGGCGCGGAATCGCGCGCGCATAAAAAAACCGCCAGCATGAAAGCTGGCGGTTTTTTCGGGCGGACACCGCGCAGGCGCGGCGGCCAACCGTGAAGCGCTTAACGCTTCGAGAACTGCTTCGCGCGGCGTGCCTTGCGCAGACCGACCTTCTTACGCTCGACTTCACGCGCATCGCGCGTAACGAAGCCTGCGGTCGACAGCGACGGCTTCAGCGTCGCGTCGTAGTCGATCAGCGCGCGGGTGATGCCGTGGCGCACTGCGCCTGCCTGACCCGTTTCGCCGCCGCCCGTCACGTTGACCTTGATGTCGAACGTTTGAGCGTGGTTCGTGAGTTCCAGCGGCTGACGCACGATCATCAGCGACGTTTCGCGCGAGAAGTAGTCAGCGATAGGCTTGCCGTTGACGATGATGTCGCCCTTGCCAGCCTTGATGAAGACACGAGCGACTGCGCTCTTGCGGCGGCCCGTACCGTAGTTCCAGTTACCGATCATGTGGGCTCCCGTTAGATCTCGAGCGCTTTCGGCTGTTGAGCCGAGTGCGGATGCGTCGCTTCAGCGTAGACCTTCAGCTTCTTGATCATCGCGTAGCCGAGCGGGCCCTTCGGCAGCATGCCCTTGACCGCCTTCTCGAGCGCACGGCCCGGGAAGCGTTCTTGCATCTTGCCGAACGTCGTTTCATAGATGCCGCCCGGGTAGCCCGAGTGACGGTAGTACTTCTTGTCCAGCGTCTTGTTGCCCGTGACCTTCAGCTTGCTCGCGTTGATGATGATGATGAAATCACCAGTGTCGACGTGCGGGGTGAACTCAGGCTTGTGCTTGCCGCGCAGACGGCGTGCCACTTCGCTGGCAACACGGCCGAGAACCTTATCCGTCGCGTCAATCACGTACCATTCGCGCGTCACCTCATGGGCTTTTGCGGAAAACGTCTTCATGATCGATCCAAAAAAAATGCTTTGCCCGATGTGTTCTTTCCTGCTTGTCTAGGTGCGCTTCGAGGCGCAGTGCAGGCTCTCCCTGTTCTTTTTCCGTGGGCATGAATGCGGAAAAGCCCTGAATTATAAAGGAAATGCCGAGGCGCGGTCAAAGGGAATCCACATCCGGGTGCCCGCCGCGCCGGAAATCGGCCAAAATCCGGCCGTGCCCCGTTGCAACGGGCGATTCCGAGCGCCCGGGGGCACGCAGCAACGCACGCAAGACCGCGTGCCGGACCAGGAAAAACAACAAACACGATGAAGAACCGACTCTCACCCTTCCTCGCGGCCGTATTGATTGGCGCCGCCACCTCGCCCGCCCATGCCGACCCGACCGGCTGCGACGCAAAGCTGGATTCACTCGACGCGCGCATCGCCGCGGCCCGGGATGCCCGCGCCGACGATCGCGTCGCCCGGCTGCGCGCGGTGCGCGAACGCGTCCGCCACTTCTGCTCGCGCCGCCACGGCCAGGCATCCGCCGTGCAGCCCCCCGCCGCCGGCCCGCGCGGCGCGACGGCCGACGGGGCGTCGCAGGCCGCCGGCCGGCAGCCCGCCGTGTAAGGTGCGGGAGGCGCGCTGTGCGCGCCGATGTTTGCATCAGACGAAAAAAAGCCCGAACGGCTGGTTCGGGCTTAATCCACCATAGGAGGAGGGTGGAGGAGACATTCGGAGGTTGCCGCAGCGCGACAACCAATGTCACGCATTATACGAACGCCCCGTCGGCAGCACAAGAAAATTTGCATTGCGAAATCTACAACCATAATGCGGAATGTTGACGTTTTGCTTCCAATTCCGGATTTCTCCATTTAAATCAACAGCTTGCGAAGACCACCGAGTGCCGCCCGCGCAGGCCGACTAGAGCGAAACCCCTAAAAGTCCGGCGGATTTCCCCGCCCTGCGTCGCCGCGCGCGGCGCTTGCCGCCGCCCGCTTCCGCGCATCGTGCGGCGCATCAGCCGGCCGCGGCGGCGCGGGCTACAATGCCGGTTCGAACTCGAATCAGGCAACGCTGGAGCGCAAGCATGGAATGCAAAGTAAGCTGGATGGGCCAGGACGGCATGGCGTTTTCCGCCCAGACCGGAAGCGGGCACCTCGTCGCGATGGACGGCGCGCCGGAAGGCGGCGGCCATAATCTCGCCCCGCGGCCGATGGAAATGGTGCTGGTCGGCACCGGCGGCTGCACCGCGTACGACGTCATGCTGATCCTGAAGAAAAGCCGCCAGGACGTCACCGGCTGCTCGGTCACGCTGAAGGCCGAGCGCGCGAGCGAGGATCCGAAGGTCTTCACGAAGGTGCACTTCCACTTCACCGTCACCGGCCGCAACCTGAATCCCGCGACCGTCGAGCGTGCGATCAACCTGTCGCACGACAAGTACTGCTCCGCGTCGATCATGATCGCGAAGACGGCCGAGCTCACGCATTCGTTCGACATCGTCGCGGCCTGACGCGCAGCGCATCGGATGAAAAAAGGGCCGGCGTCCCGTCTGGGGCGCCGGCCCTTCGCATGCGAGCGGCAAAGCAGGCCGATAAGCCGGATTCTGTGCACGCCGCGCGTCCGAAGACGCGCGGCGCGTGGCAGCCATTCCTCTAGGCGCGCCATTGCTGACGCGCTCAAGCTTCCTACCCGCAGACGAGACGGGGGCCCCGTCCTGCATCCGAAAATGCGCGCCTGCCTACTTGGAATTGCTCCGGGTGGAGGTTACCGTGCCGGCGAACGTCGCCGTCGCCGCGGTGCGCTCTTACCGCACCGTTTCACCCTTACCTGATCCCGGCTTGCGCCGGGCCATCGGCGGTTTGCTTTCTGTTGCCCTGTTCCGCGTGTCGCCACGGATGGCCGTTAGCCATCACCCTGCCCTGTGGAGTCCGGACTTTCCTCGCCCCCGCCTGCCCGAAGGCGGCGAGGCCGCGACTGCCTGGCCTGCTTTGCGACGCGCATTCTAGCACCGCGCGCCGTTCATGACAGCGGCCGCGCGCGCCGCCCGCTGCGGAACACCGCCGGATCGTCATAGAACGCAGGATCGGCGTTCTCCGCGCACCAGCCCGGCACGCCCAGCACCGGCAGCGGCGACAGGTCGCGGCTCGTCAGCGCGCGCGTCGCGAGCGCATCCGCGACCCGCGCGTCGACGTGCGCCGCACGGCGCGCGGCCGGCCAGCCGAAATAGTCGGCGCTCACCTCGACGATCCAGGCGTGCGCGGTACACGACTTGTACGGCGCGACGAGCTTCTCGAGCAGCGCGTGTCCGACGAGCCGCACCTCGCAACGCGCGCCCCACGCCCCGCGCGCGGCCACCAGCAGCCGCGGCCAGTCGAAGCCGCGCAGCGCGTCGCCGAGCGCCGGGTCGGCCGTCACGAGCAGCGCCGCGTTCTCGTCGAACAGCGTCAGCGCGTCGCGCAGCGTGCCGCGCACCGGGCCGACGCCGCCCGCCGCGTCGATCGCCGCGGCCTGGCGCGCGTTCAGCGCGGCCTTGATGCGCGGATACGCGAGCCACACGAGCGCATTGAAGAAATCGTGGAGATTGTGGCGGGTCGGCACCCCGCCGGTTTCGGCGATATGGCTCTCGTACGCGACGCCGGCCGGCAGTTCGGCTTGAGGAATGAAGCGCAGCGGCCTGCCGCGGCCGCTCGCGAGCGGCGTCTCGCCCGCCTTGGCCGCCGCGCCGTTCAGCGCGGCGAGCAGCGCGGGCTCGCCGTCGAGCGCGGCCGACTGCGCGGCACGGCCCGTTTCGGCAAAGCCCGCGAGCCACGGCGCGGACCAGTCGATCCGCGCAAACGCCGCCGCGCCGACACCGGCCGACTGGCCGGCCCCGCGCGGCGGCGCGGCATTCACGCGAGTTTCCAGCCGATCGACTCGCCGGCGCGCAGCGGCACGACCGGCGTATCGCCCGCGAGGATCTCGAGCGGCAGCTCCCACGGTTCGCGGCGCAGCGTCACCGTTTCCGGGCTGCGCGGCAGGCCGTAGAAATCCGCGCCGAAGAAGCTCGCGAACCCTTCGAGCTTGTCGAGCGCGCCCGCATTGTCGAAGGCTTCCGCATACAGCTCGAGCGCGTGCAGCGCCGTGTAGCAGCCCGCGCAGCCGCAGGCGGCTTCCTTCGCGTTGCGCGCATGCGGCGCGCTGTCGGTGCCGAGGAAGAAGCGCGGGTTGCCCGACGTGGCCGCCTCGACGAGCGCGATGCGATGCGTCTCGCGCTTGAGCACCGGCAGGCAGTAGTAATGCGGGCGGATCCCGCCGACGAAGATCGCATTGCGGTTGTACAGCAGGTGATGCGCGGTGATCGTCGCGCCGATCAGGCCGGGCGCCGCATCGGCGTCGCGCACGTAGTCGGCCGCGTCCTTCGTCGTGATGTGCTCGAACACCACCTTCAGGCCCGGGAAGTCGCGGCGCAGCGGCGTCATCACGCGGTCGATGAACACCTTTTCGCGGTCGAACAGGTCGATCGACGCGTCGGTCACTTCGCCGTGCACGAGCAGCGGCATGCCGGTTTCCTGCATCGCCTCGAGCGTCTTCGCGCATTTCGCGAGATCGGTCACGCCGTGGTCCGAATTGGTCGTCGCGCCCGCCGGATACAGCTTCACGCCATGCACGAAGCCGCTTTCGCGCGCGCGGCGGATCTCGTCGGGCGGCGTGTTGTCGGTGAGGTACAGCGTCATCAGCGGCTCGAACGTCACGCCGGCGGGCACCGCGGCGAGGATCCGCTCCCGGTACGCCTGCGCCTGCGCGGTGGTCGTCACGGGCGGCTTCAGGTTCGGCATGATGATCGCGCGGCCGAACTGGCGCGCGGTGTGCGGCAGCACGGCGGCCAGCATGTCGCCGTCGCGGACGTGCAGGTGCCAGTCGTCGGGACGGGCGAGCGTCAGCGTCGCCGGGGAGGAAGCGTTCGAGGCAGTCATAGGAGGCGTCATGAGAAACGGAAGCGGAAAACGGTGCCGAATGCCGCCGGCGCGGGCCGGCTGACGGCTAACCGCAACACGGGGCCGTTCGTCGGCGGAATCCGCTTTTTACCGCTGTTGGCTCGGTGATATGCTAGAAGCATGCATTGTACCGGGGTTCGCCCGGTCCCAACCGGTTCGATACCCGCTTCAGCCTGCCGCCCCAAGTAAAATGTGCCAACTCTTAGGAATGAACTGCGCCGCGCCGACGGACGTCACATTCTCCTTTACGGGCTTCGCGGCCCGGGGCGGGCTCACCGACCACCATGCCGACGGCTGGGGCATCGCGTTCTTCGAAGATAAAGCCTGCCGCCTGTTCATCGATCACCAGGCATCGGCCACGTCGCCGATCGCCGAAATGGTGAAGCGCTACCCGATCAAATCGAAGAACACGATCGCGCACATCCGCAAGGCAACGCAGGGCCATATCCTGCTCGAGAACAGCCATCCGTTCATGCGCGAGCTGTGGGGCCGGCACTGGATCTTCGCGCATAACGGCGACCTGCACGACTATGCGCCGGACATGGAGGGCAGCGTCTATCACCCGGTCGGCACGACCGACAGCGAGCAGGCGTTCTGCGTGCTGATGCAGGGCCTGCGCGAAGCGTTTCCCGGCGCGCAGCCGCCGCTGCCCGAGCTGTTCGAGCGGGTCGGCGAGCTGACCCGCGGCATCACCGACCACGGCGTGTTCAACTTCCTGATGTCGAACGGCCAGGCGCTGTTCGCGCACTGCTCGACGCGCCTGCACTATCTCGTGCGCCGCTGGCCGTTCTCGACCGCGCATCTCGTCGACGAAGACCTGTCGATCGACTTCGCGAAATACACGACGCCGGAGGATCGCGTCGCGGTGATCGCAACCCAGCCGCTCACCGACAACGAAGTCTGGACCGCGTTCGAGCCGGGCGAGCTGATCATGTTCCAGTGCGGTGACGTCGCGGCGCGGATGCAGATCCCGGTGCCGCCCGCCGTGCTCGAGAAGCTGCGCAACCCGGCGCTCGATGCGTCGGCGTCCGCGCCCACGCGGCCGTTGCCCGCGGTCGAAGCGGACGTCAGCGAGGACGCGTTCGACTTCTAAGCGCGCCGCCCGCCCACGGATGACAAAACGCCCGGCATTCGCCGGGCGTTTCCATTTGACGCACCGCACGAAGGGCGGCCCCGCCGCCCTGCCCGCTCAGTGCAGGATCTTCGCGAGGAAGTCCTTCGCGCGATCCGATTTCGGGTTCGCGAAGAATTCTTCCTTGCGGTCGTCCTCGACGATCGCGCCCTTGTCCATGAAGATCACGCGGTGCGCAACCTTCTTCGCGAAGCCCATCTCGTGCGTGACGACCATCATCGTCATTCCTTCCTGCGCGAGTTCGACCATCACGTCGAGCACTTCGTTGATCATCTCCGGATCGAGCGCCGAAGTCGGCTCGTCGAACAGCATCGCGATCGGATCCATCGACAGCGCGCGCGCGATCGCGACCCGCTGCTGCTGGCCGCCCGACAGCTGGCCCGGATACTTGTGCGCGTGCGCCTTCAGGCCGACGCGATCGAGCAGCTTCAGCCCCTTCTCGTTCGCCTCGTCCTTGCCGCGGCCGAGCACCTTGATCTGCGCGAGCGTCAGGTTCTCGGTGATCGACAGGTGCGGGAACAGCTCGAAGTGCTGGAACACCATGCCGACCTTCGAACGCAGCTTCGACAGGTTCGTCTTCCTGTCGCCCACCGACTGGCCGTTGACGAGGATCTCGCCCTGCTGGAACGGCTCGAGGCCGTTCACGGTCTTGATCAGCGTCGACTTGCCCGAGCCCGACGGCCCGCACACCACCACCACCTCGCCCTTGTTCACTTCCGTCGTGCAATCGGTGAGGACCTGAAACTGGCCGTACCACTTCGAAACGTTCTTGATGGAAATCATCTTGTGACCTTTTTCTGGAGACCTTTGACGAGGGCGGACGCCACCGAGCAAATCACGAAATAGCATGCGCCTGCGAACAGGATCATCTCGACGCTCGTGCCGTCGCGATCGCCGATGTTCGCGGCCGTGCGGAAGAAGTCCGCGAGACTGATCACGTAGACGAGCGACGTGTCCTGGAACAGCACGATCGCCTGCGTGAGCAAGAGCGGCACCATCGCGCGGAAGGCCTGCGGCAGGATCACGAGGCGCATCGCCGTCGCGTAGTTCATGCCGAGCGCGAACGCGGCATTCACCTGCCCGCGCGGCACCGCCTGGATGCCGGCACGGATGATCTCCGAATAATACGCGGCCTCGAACAGCGAGAACGCGACCATCGCCGATGCGAGCCGGATATCGATCGTCGGCGACAGCCCGAGCACGCCCTGCAGCACCTGCGGCACGATCAGGAAGAACCACAGCAGCACCATCACGAGCGGGATCGAGCGGAACACCGTCACGTAGCCCTGCGCGAACCATGCGAGCGGCTTCACGCCCGACAGCCGCATCAGCGCGAGCAGCGTGCCCCAGACGATCCCGACGACGATCGCGAGCACGGTGATCTGCAAGGTGATGACGGCGCCCGTCCAGAGCGTCGGCAGCGCGCCGGGAATACTACTCCAGTCGAACTGATGCATCACTTGCCTCCGATGTAGCCGGGCAGCCGCGAGCGGCTTTCGATCCAGCGCATGAACGCCATCACGACGAGGTTGATGATCACGTACGCGAGCGTGACCGCGATGAACGACTCATACGTCTGCGCGGTGTAGTCGACGAGCTGGCGCGCCTGCGCGGACAGGTCGAGCAGGCCGATCGTCGACGCGACCGCCGAGTTCTTGAAGATGTTCAGGAATTCCGACGTCAGCGGCGGCACGATGATCCGGTAGGCAACCGGCAGCAGTACGTAGCGATACGTCTGCCACTGCGTGAAGCCCATCGCGAGGCCGGCGGCGCGCTGGCCCTTCGGCAGCGCGTTGATGCCCGAGCGCACCTGCTCGCACACGCGTGCGCCGGTGAACAGGCCGAGACAGACGATCGACGCGGTGAAGAACTGCGTGCCCGGCGGCAGCTGCTTGATCCAGGTGCCGATCGACGCCGGCAGCAGTTCGGGCACGACGAGGTACCAGACGAAGAACTGCACGATCAGCGGAATGTTCCGGAAGATCGACACGTACAGCGTGCCGAGCGCGGACAACCATTTGTTCGGGACGGTGCGCAGCACGCCGAACAGCGAACCGACGATCAGCGCGATGACCCAGGCGACGAGCGACACCTTGATCGTCACCCAGAAGCCCGACATCAGCCAGCCGAGATACGTCGTCGGCTCGCCGGTCGAGACGGGGCTCAGGAAGATGCCCCAGTTCCAGTGGTATGACATGGGCAAGACTCCAGCAAAAAGAAACGGAAGAAGCGTGGCCTCTTCCGTTTCATCAGCGTCAACACTGCATCAACGGACGCGGGGTCAGTCGAGTGCCTTGTCGTTCGGGTTCGCGTAGAGCTTCTTCATCGATTCGCTCAGCGGGAAGTTCAGGTTCAGCCCCTTCGGCGGGATCGGGTTCTCGAACCACTTCGCGTAGATCTTCGCGGCTTCGCCCGACTTCTCGACCTGCGCGATCGCGTCGTCGACCACCTTCTTGAACTCCGTATCGCCCTTGCGCATCATGCAGCCGTAGGCTTCTTCCGACTGCGGCGTGCCGACGATCGCCCAGTCGTCCGGCTTCTTGGCCTTCGCGCGCTCGCCTGCCAGCAGCGCGTCATCCATCATGAACGCGACCGCGCGGCCCGATTCCAGCGTATTGAACGAATCGCCGTGATCCTTCGCGCTGATGATGTTCATGCCGAGCTGCTTGTCGTTGTTCATCTTGCGCAGCAGGCGCTCGGACGTCGTGCCGGCCGTCGTCACGACGGTCTTGCCCTTCAGGTCCGCGAAATCCTTGACGCCCGAATCCTTCTTCGTCATCAGGCGCGTGCCGATCACGAAGATCGTGTCGGAGAAGGCAGCCTGCTGCTGGCGCTCGACGTTGTTGGTCGTCGAGCCGCACTCGATGTCGACCGTGCCGTTCTGCACGAGGGGGATGCGGTTCTGCGACGTGACCGGGATGTTCTTCACCTGCAGGTTCGGCAGGCTCAGCTTCTTCTTCACCGCATCGACGACCTTCAGCTGGATCTCGCGCGAATAGCCGACCACCTGCTGGTTCTGGTCGTAGTAGGAAAACGGAATCGACGATTCGCGGTGGCCCAGCGCGATCACGCCCGTGTCCTTGATTTTCTTCAGCGTGCTGGTCTCCTGGGCATGGGCGCCGCTCGCGAACGCGCAGAGCGCGGCGGCCATCAGGACTGCCTTGTGGTATTTCATTTTGTTCATCTCCTTGGCGAAAACCCGAGCCAGTGTATCAAAGTAATATTTATGAAAGTACTGTTGTTTACCGCACTACGGATCGCCCCATCGGAAGCCGTCCTCCCGGCTTCGGGCACCCGGAATGCGCGCGCGGGCGGCACCGGATTCGGTGCCGCCCGCGGGGCTCATGCACGCAACCGGGTGGATTGCGTCATGCCTTGATCGAGTTCGACGATCAGGGGTACAGGCCGCGCATTTCGCGCGCCATCAGGATGCGCTTGCACGCGACGATGAACGCCGCGGTACGCACCGACACCTTGTGCTCTTCCGCGACCGCCCATACGCCGGCGAACGCTTCGCGCATCACGCGCTCGAGACGGTGGTTGATCTCGTCTTCCGTCCAGAAGAAGCTCGAGAAATCCTGCACCCACTCGAAGTACGACACGGTCACGCCGCCCGCGTTCGCGATCACGTCCGGGATCACGAGCACGCCGTTCGCGCTCAGGATGTCGTCCGCCGCGGTCGTCGTCGGGCCGTTCGCGCCTTCGACGATGATCTTCGTGCGGATCTTCGCTGCGTTCTTCTCGGTGATCTGGTTTTCCAGTGCCGCCGGGATCAGGATGTCGGTTTCGACCGTCCAGAACTCGTCGTTCGGCATCGGCTCCGAGCCCGGGAAGCCCGCGACGCCGCCGGTCTGCGCGACGTGGTCGAGCAGCTTGCTCGCGTCGAGGCCGGCCGGCTGGTAGATCGTGCCGGTGTGATCCTGCACCGCGATCACCTTCGAGCCCGCTTCCTGGAACAGCTTAGCCGCGATGCCGCCGACGTTGCCGAAGCCCTGCACCGCGATGCGCGCGCCTTCGATCTCGAGGCCCTTCTTCTTCGCCGCTTCGCAGCCGACCACGAACACGCCGCGGCCGGTCGCTTCCTTGCGGCCGAGCGAACCGCCGAGCGAGATCGGCTTGCCGGTCACGACGCCGGTGGCCGTCTGGCCCTGGTTCATCGAGTAGGTGTCCATCATCCACGCCATCACCTGTTCGTTGGTGTTGACGTCCGGCGCCGGAATGTCGGTGTTCGGGCCGATGATGATGCCGATTTCGCTGGTGTAGCGGCGCGTCACGCGCTCGAGCTCGCCGCGCGACAGCTTGCGCGGGTCGACGCGGATGCCGCCCTTCGCGCCGCCGTACGGCACGTTCACGGCTGCGTTCTTCACCGACATCCATGCCGACAGCGCCATCACTTCCGACAGCGTCACGTCCTGGTGGTAGCGCACGCCGCCCTTGCCCGGGCCGCGCGACACGTTGTGCTGCACGCGATAGCCCTCGAAGTGCGCGACGGTGCCGTTGTCGAGCTCGATCGGCACGTCGACGACCAGGATGCGCTTCGGACGCTTCAGCGTTTCGAGCCAGCGCGACAGCGAGCCGAGGTACGGCGCGACGCGGTCGACTTGCTGAAGGTAGTTGCCCCACGGGCCGAGATCGTCGGCGTGCAAGTAGGACGGGATGGACTGCAGTTGCGAAGACATGGATTCTCCAACGGTCAACGGATGGCGCACATTGTCGAAAAACCCGTTTTTTTTATCCAATGCCGTTTGCTTATTCGATTATGCGTTTCATGCATGATCGTTATTTTTCGCAAAAGTGCGGTCGATTTGCGCAAGAACGGCCGCGATCGGCCGTCGATCCGCCGCCGCGCGAATGCCGCATGAATGCTATGCGGCCGCGTCGCGCAGCTCGTTGCTCACCACGTCCCACAGCGCGCGCACGAGCTTCTGCCGCGGCTCGTCGCCCTGCAGCGCGACCTTGTCGCAGTACAGGCGGATCTCCATCGTCAGCGTGAACGGATGCGCGCCGCCGCGCCCGCCGCGGTCGAGCCGGATCAGGCGGCCGCCCGCGACCGCGTCCTCGACCGCGCTGTGCGGCAGGAAGGCGATGCCGTGGCCGGCGAGCGCCATCGCCTTCAGCCCTTCCGCCATGTCGGTTTCGTACACGCGGTCGAGGAACAGCGGCGCCGGCGCGTTCGCGATGATCACCTCGGTCATCCGGCCGAGATACGCGTTCGGCGTATAGGACAGATACGGCACGCGCGCGTCCGCGGTGCCGGGCAGCGTATAGCGCGGCCGCCCGGCCCGGCCGGGCGCCGAGAACGGGCTGATCGGCTCGCTGCCGAGCGCCAGCATGTCGTAGCGCGCGGGGTCCAGCGCGACCGGATGGCTCGGGTGGTGATAGCCCATCACGAGATCGCAGCCGCCCTCGACGAGCGACAGCACCGCGTCGTGCACGTTCAGCGCGCGCAGCCGCGTATGAACCGGCCCCATCTTCGCCTCGATGCGTTGCAGCCAGCGCGGGAAATAGGTGAGCGACAGCGTGTGCGGCACCGCGAACTCGATCGTCGGCACCGGCGCGCCGACGTGGCCGCGCAGCAGCGTGCGCGCCTCGTGCGCCTGCGACAGCATCGTCAGCGCCTGCTCGTAGAAGATCTGGCCGGCCTGCGTGAGCCGGGTCGGATAGACCGAACGATCGATCAGTTCCGTCGCGAGCCACGCCTCGAGCGCCTGGATGCGCCGCGAGAACGCCGGCTGGGACACATGCCGCAACTCGGCGGAGCGGCTAAAGCTGCGCGTCTCCGCGAGCGAGACGAAGTCTTCGAGCCATTTCAGTTCCATGCGGGCGGGCGCGGCGGGCGGCGGTCGGGAAGAAGCCTGCATTCTACCGGCGCCGCGGGGGCGCGGCGTGCGGCGCGGCGGCGCCGGCCCGCCCCGGCATGAACACTTCCCCGCGGTGCACCGCCGGGCGCATGACATCCGTTGTGCATCGCCGCACCAGCGCCGCGCCGCGCGCACGCCCGCGGTGCCGGTGCCCTGCATTGCGCCCGCGGGTGCACGTCCCGGCCGGCTCCCCCCGCGCGCGGCCCGTGCAGGCCGGACGCCGCATCAGGCAACGGCCCGGCAAAAGTCGCCGCGCGTTGGCATGGACATTGCGGAACGGATTCCCGGATCCGCCGCCGCGCGGCCGCCCGACGTTCCATCCGGCCTCGCCCGGCTTCGCGGCCGCAACCCCGGAGGCTCCACCGATGAAGACCTTGCGCACTTCCCTGCAGAGCGGCAACTGGCGTTCGCTGCTCGCGTGCTTCCTGTACTTCGACACCGGCTTCACCGTCTGGGTGCTGTACGGCCCGCTCGCGCCGTTCATCGGCAAGGACATCGCGATGTCCGCCGCGCAGCAGGGCTTTCTCGTCGCGGTACCCGTGCTCGCCGCCGCGATCCTGCGCGTCACGCTCGGCAACCTGTACCAGTCCGCGAACGGCCGGCGCGTCGCGCTGATGGGCGTGCTGCTGTCCGCGTTGCCCGCGGTCGTGCTGCCGTGCGTGCCGGGCACGCCGTCGTACGCGCTGCTGCTGGTGCTCGGCGTGTTCCTCGGGATCGGCGGCGCGAGCTTCGCGGTCGCGCTGCCGATGGCGGGCAGCAGCTACCCGCCGAAGGTGCAGGGCCTCGTGCTCGGCCTGGCCGCGGCCGGCAACATCGGCGCGGTGCTCGACGGGTTCATGTTTCCGCATGTCGCGGCCGCGCTCGGCTGGCAGTTCTCGACCGCCGCCGCGCTGCCGCTGCTCGCGATCGCCGGCTTCGCGCTGTTCGCGTGGGCCGACGACCGCGGCGAGAAATCGGGCAGCGCACCGCGCGCGCTCGGCGCGTTCGCGATCACGCTCGCGGGCCTCGTCGCGCTCGTGCTCGCGGTGCACGGCGGGCTGTTCGGCGCCGGCAAGACCGGTGTGCTGCTGCTGCCGGTGATGGGCGCGCTGCTCGCGATCGCGGTGCTGCCCGCGCGCTACCGCGCGGTGCTCGCCGAACGCGACACGTGGGCCGTCATGCTGATCTACAGCATCACGTTCGGCGGCTTCGTCGGCATGTCGTCGTATGTGACGCTGCTGCTCACGACGCTCTATCAGATGCCGAAGATCGAGGCCGGCCTGCTCATGTCGCTGCTGGCCTTCCTCGGCGCGATCGTGCGGCCGTTCGGCGGCCACCTCGCCGACCGCGTCACCGGCGTGCGCGCGCTGATCGTGCTGCTCGCCGCGATCGCCGCCGCCGATTTCGCGTTCGCCGCGTGGATGCCGCCGGTGACGGGCGGCATCGCGCTGCTGATCTGCCTGTACGTCGCGTTCGGGCTCGGCAACGGCGCGACGTTCCAGCTCGTGCCGCACCGCTGGCCGGGCAAGACCGGCCTGCTGTCGGGCATCGTCGGCGCGGCCGGCGGGATCGGCGGCTTCTATCTGCCCGTCGTGATGGGCATCGCGAAGGAAAGCACCGGCAGCTACCAGCTCGGCTTCGCGACGTTCGGCGCGCTCGCCGCCTGCGCGTGCGGCGTGCTTGTGCTGCTGCGCGCGCCGTGGCTGCGCTGGGCCGCGCCCGCGGCGGTGGCCCCGGCCGTCCCGGTTCCCGCGCCGCTCGCCGGCGCCGCGGACTGACGGGCCGCCGCGCCTGCCGGCCGCCGGCCCCGCCCGCCGACGCGCGCGCCCGGGCCATGCGCCGGGCCGCGCGCCGGGCCATGCGCCGGGCCATGCGCCGGGCCATGCGCCGGGCCATGCGCCGGGCCATGCGCCGGGCCATGCGCCGGGCCATGCGCCGGGCCATGCGCCGGGCCATGCGCCGGGCCATGCGCCGGGCCGCGCGGCCGGCGAGCCGGCGCGGCCCGGCCGCGATCGACGCCCGACTGGGGGCGGCCCCGCGCCGATGGTAAAATCACGGATTCTCCTCCCCCTCGTTCGACCCGGCTCCAAGGCCCGCCCGATCATGTCCGACACTCGTCCCGATACGCTTTTCGCCCTCACCGCGCTCTCGCCCATCGACGGCCGCTACGCCAGCAAGACCGAAGCGCTGCGCGACTGGCTCTCCGAAGCCGCTTTCATGCGTCACCGCGTCACCGTCGAGGTGCACTGGCTGATCGCGCTGTCGCGCGCCGGCTTCGCCGAAGTGCCGCGCTTCTCCGACGCCGCCGAGCAGTTCCTGCTGCAGCTCGTCGAGCGCTTCACCGCGCACGACGCCGCGCGCATCAAGGACATCGAGCGCGTCACGAACCACGACGTGAAGGCCGTCGAATACTGGCTGAAGGAATCGGTGAAGGGCCAGGCCGAACTCGAGAAGGCCAGCGAATTCATCCACTTCGCATGCACGTCCGAGGACATCAACAACACGTCGCACGGCATGATGCTGGCCGGCGCGCGCGAGCACGTGATCCTGCCGGCGCTGCGCACCGTCCACCAGCGCCTCGTCGCGCTCGCGCACGCGCACGCCGACCAGCCGATGCTGTCGCGCACGCACGGCCAGCCGGCCAGCCCGACGACGCTCGGCAAGGAACTCGCGAACGTCGCGGCGCGCCTCGCGCGCGCGATCGCCCGCATCGAGAAGGTCGAGATCCTCGGCAAGATGAACGGCGCGGTCGGCAACTTCAACGCGCACCTGTCCGCGTATCCGGAATTCGACTGGGAAGCGTTCTCGCGCGACGTGATCGAGAACCGCCTGAAGCTGACGTTCAACCCGTACACGATCCAGATCGAGCCGCACGACTACATGGCCGAGCTGTTCGACGCGGTCGCGCGCGCGAACACGATCCTGCTCGACCTCGACCGCGACGTGTGGGGCTATATCTCGGTCGGCTACTTCAAGCAGAAGACCAAGGCGGGCGAAATCGGCTCGTCGACGATGCCGCACAAGGTCAACCCGATCGACTTCGAGAACTCGGAAGGCAACCTCGGGCTCGCGAACGCGACGCTGCGCCACCTCGCCGACAAGCTGCCGGTGTCGCGCTGGCAGCGCGACCTCACCGATTCGACGGTGCTGCGCAACATGGGCGTCGCGCTCGGCTACTCGCTGCTCGCGTATGACTCGCTGATCCGCGGCCTCGACAAGCTCGAAGTGAACCCGCAGCGCCTGAACGAAGACCTCGACAACTGCTGGGAAGTGCTCGCCGAGCCGGTGCAGACGGTGATGCGCCGCTACGGCATCGAGAACCCGTACGAGCAGCTGAAGGAACTGACGCGCGGCAAGGGCATCACGCGCGACGCGCTGCAGGAGTTCGTCGGCACGCTCGCGATCCCGCAGGACGCGAAGGATCGCCTGCTCGCGATGACGCCCGCGTCGTACATCGGTAAGGCCGTCGAACTGGCGAAGCGGATCGCGTAACACCGCGCGCCCTCCGCGCCAAGGAAAAACGCCCGATGCATTGCGCATCGGGCGTTAATGAGATGGTCAGCCCGATCCCCACACAGCGAACTACGCTGAGTGGGGATTGTTCTTTTTGGGGACCATCGTTTGTGCTACCGGCGACCCGCGTCGCGCGATCAGAACGAGATCATCTTCCCCGGATTGAGCGCCGTCATCACGCTCATCGCCGCCTTCGCGGCCGGAATCGCGATCGGCGACAGCTGGCGGCCGAGCGGAATCGCGCGGTGATCGATGCCGGTCAGCATCGAGAAATCGTCGTTGCGGCCGACGAAGTCGTCGCAGATCGCCTTGCCGATCCGCACCGTCTGCGCGACGCCGTGGCCGCTCCAGCCCTGCACCATGTACATCGGCACGCGGCCGTCGGTCTTGCGGCTGTCGGTCGCGCCGTTCAGCGTGAAGTCGCTGACGCCGCTCCAGCAGTAGTCGAGCGCGAAGCGGCCGTCGACTTGCGGAAACACCGCGTTCAGCCGCGTGAGCAGGTACGCGTTCACGTCCGGCTGCGCCCAGCAGGTGCCGGTGCCCTGCCCGCCGAACAGCAGGCGGTTGCCGCGCACGGGCCGGTAGTAGTCGATCTGGAACTGCGTGTCGTAGACCGGCATCCCGGCCGGCATCAGCGTCGCGACATCGACGTCGAGCGGCTTCGTCACGCTCACGTACGTGAAGAACGGCACGGTCGTCGCCGCGCCGTCGTCGAGCAGCCGGAACGTGGCGTTGTGCAGCGCGAGCACGACGCCCTTGCGCGCGGTGATCGTGCCGCCGGCGGTGGTCGCGACGACGCCGGCCGGCGTCTCGTCGAGCTCGAGCACCTCGGTGCCTTCGTACAGCGCGCCGCCGTTCAGGCGGAAGCCGTGGACCAGGCCGCGCACCAGCGCGAGCGGATGGATCTGGCCGCCCAGCGCGTCGATCGCCGCGCCGTAGTACAGCGCCGAGCGCACGTATTCGTCCTGGAGCTGATGCTTGCCGGCGAGCGTCACGCCGGCGTCGCCCAGATGGCGGCGCGCATCCGCGCCGTCGAGCAGCGCGCTCATGTGGCCCGGGTGAATCGCGGCCGTGATGTGGCCGCGCTTGCGGTCGAGGTCGAGCGCGTAGCGCGCGCCGATCGCGTCGATCAGGTCCATCGACTCGGCCGACGCGAAACGCCACAGGCGCTTCGCGTCGTCATGCGACAGCTGTTCGATCATGTCGGCCGCTTCCCAGCGCGCGAGGCCGGGCGTCAGCTGGCCGCCGTTGCGGCCCGATGCCGCGGAGCCGACGTGGTGCTTGTCGACGAGGATCGTATCGACGCCCGCCTCGGCAAGATGCAGCGCCGCGGACGCGCCGAGCAGGCCGGCGCCGATCACGAGCACGTCGCACACGGCGTCGTGCGCGAGCGGCGCGCCGTTTTCCCAGCGCGACAGCGACGCCTCGTACCAGTTGGCCGGACGTTCGCCGTCGTAGCCGGCCGGATCGCACCAGTTCCAGTTGTCTTTTTCGATGTTCAGTTGCGTTGGTTCGAAACGCGATTCGCCCTGGATCAGGGGTTTATTCGAGATCATGTTTGCACTTGCATGGTCTTGGGCCGCCTGTCGAAGAGCCATCTGGCTTCGCGGGTGGGGCAGCCGGTTCCACTTGGGTGTCAACGAGAAAGGGGCGCCATGGCCCGTGTTGACGGCGTGCACGCTCGTGCCGCCTGGATCCCGGACCGTGCGAAAGCACGCATTGAAAGGTGCCGGGACACCCAATTTCTACACCGCAGAAATAATTCTACAGCGTAGAATATGCTTTCGTCAAGCTTACGGTTCGGCATGCCTTCGGGCGTGCGCCGGCCGATCTCCCGCACCGATGAAGGACAAACCCGCCCAAGGCCCGCGCGGCCTCGACAAGGACGCGATCGTCGCGGCCGCGCTGACGCTGCTCGAAGACGTCGGCGAAGCGGCGTTCAGCGTGCGCAAGCTCGCGCAGACGGTCGGCTGCGATCCGATGAGCGTGCTCTACCACTTCAAGTCGAAGGAGGGGCTGAGCCGGGCGATCGCGAATGCGCTGTCGCGCTCGCTGACGCCGGTCGACGACAGCCTCCCGTGGCGCGACCGGCTGCGCGACCTCGCGCGCCAGTATCGCGCGCTCGCATGCCGCTATCCGGCCGCGTTCGCGCTGCTGCAACGGCACGTCAGCACCGGGCCGGCCGATCTCGCGCACATCGAGGCCGTGCATCGCGCGCTGGCCGACGCCGGCGTGCCGCACTCGGCGCGGGCGGGCGTGTGCGTGGGCTGGTATGCAAGCGTGATCGGGCTCGCCGCCGCCGAAGCCGGCGGCCTGACGCGGCCGGCCAACGACGTCGAGCTCGCGGAAATAGATGCGCTGTCCGACGCGGAGCATCCGCTCGTGAAATCGGCCGCGCCGCTCTATGCGCAGCTCGATCCGGCCGTCGTGCACGACACGATGCTCGACGTGCTGCTCGACGGTATCGCGCATCGCGCACGAACACCGGCCGCAGAATGAGCACGGGCGCCCCGCGGGGCGCCCGTGCCTGTCAGATTGCCGCGAACCGCGCTCAGTGCTGCTGCGCGCTGCCGATCTTCTGCAACACCTGATCGACGATCTGTTCCGGCGTCAGCTCGATGCTGACCTCGATCGCTTCGTCCGGGCCCGGCTCCTCGAGCGTGTCGAGCTGGCTCTGCAGCAGCGACGGATCGAAGAAATGGCCGGTGCGGCTCTTCAGGCGCTCGTG
>NZ_CADESW010000035.1 GCF_902830275.1 Burkholderia stagnalis
ATGGACCGGCTCCCGGCACGATTGGAAGAGTGCGATGACGCAGTTCGCACTGCTTTACCCGGAACGATTCAACATTGGAGTCTGAATCTCAACCCCGCCTCACACACGAAATTCCGGATACCTCCCATACAACTGGCTGCCGTTGACGGCATCGGTACTGGCCGCACCGACGAGGCCGGCCGCGACATTCTGGATACGGCGCTCCGACCCGGCCGCCCCAACGCTGACGACCCCCGCCGACGCGTTCGAGCCGGCGTATGTGCCGAACGTCGTGCTGCCGATCGTCGTGCTGCTGACGACACCCGTGCCACCGGTTGCCGTCGTAGCGGTTCCCGACGTCACCGCGCCCGAACCGAGCGCGACCGAGCCGGCGACGTTGGCCGTGGCACTCGGGCCGAGCGCCAGCGAATTGCTCGCGGACACGGTCGAACCCGTGCCGATCGCCACGCCCGACGTCGCCGCGCTCTGGACGACGGAATTGCGCCCGACCGCAATCGACGTGGTGGCGAGCGCCGCCGAACCGCCAGTACCCGAACTGTTGCCGCCGCCGATCGCGATCGCGCTGCTGCCGGACGCGGTGGCATCGTTGCCGAGCGCGGTCGCGCCGATGTTCAGCGCCTTCGCGCCCGACCCGATGCCGATCGCGCTCGCACCGCTCGCCGTGGTCGCCTGACCGAATGCCTGGGAGAAATCGGCCGAGGCCGTTGCGTTCGCGCCAATCGCGATCGCCGTTGCTCCGCTGGCCGTCGTGGTGCTGCCGGAGTTGCCGCCGATCGCGATCGACTGGGTGCCTGTCGCCACGACGGAGCCACCGGCGCCGCCCGCAGAGTACTGCGCATGCGCGAAGTTGGCGGCGCCCGCACCCGCCACGAGCACCGCACCCACAACGACCTTCGCCACGGCGGACTTGTTCGGCTTGCCGCGAGCGGTAGAAATTTCCGATGCGGCGACCCATGCGCCGAGCGCTTCGTTCCAGATCGAGCGATATGTGCGGTTCATGCCTGGCTACCTCCAAATGATCACGCAACACACCAGGCATTTCGTCTGATAATTCAACCAGTGTTCACGCGTATATCTCAAATTTGGACGGAGTGTATTTGAACGGAATTTTTTGATTTATAAGGATTGATAAATCGAGGTGGGTTTAAAGTTTAAATTATGTTAGTTCGAAATAATCTGATGGATGAATTGTCGGATTATTGATTGGATGAGGTTAATTGATTTGTAATATTTGTAGGGTTGAGGGCGGGCTGGAAAGATGTTTTTTTACATGGGGTTACGTGACATGTCTCGCCTATATGTCCGCTGATTGGTCGCAATGATCAGACGATAAGAAGGGCAAACGTTTGCGGCTAGATCGAATCTTTCGATTGTGTAATTTATATTTTGATAGGGATGGATCGGCGGTCGTTGATTTTAATTTAATGAGTTAAATGTATTTTGATGATGTTGATTTTCAGTGTGTCTTGTTTTGAGACACATTCGATCCATGCGATGGACGGGTGATGTCGACTATGCCGAGCGGCGCATCGACCGCTTCGGCAGGTGCAGCGGAACGATCAGGGGGCGCGGCGTTTCGTGCGCCGGGAGACGAAGGGAAAAGCGCGTGTGCCGCGCTTGTTACGAGGCGAGGCGCGTAATTTTTACCTGATGCGTGGCGCCGCGCCGCCTGGAGGATTTACTTCCTGAGAAACCGCAGCGCAAACCGCGCCATGCGCGGAACGAACATCGGCCGCAGCAGCCGCTTGTCGTAGCCGGCCATGCGCCGGTCGTTCTCGGCGAGGCACAGCTCGATCAGTTCGCGCGGCTCGAGCGCATCGCCGACGGCCGCGGTGCCGGTTGCCGGGAAGTTCGCGTCGCGCGCGACGCCTTCGGCGTCGATCCCGCGCGCGATGCCGATGCGCTCCCAGATCAGGAACGCCCACACCGCGGCGACCTTCGCGAAGAACGCGGGCCGGCGCCACCACGCCAGGTTGCGCCAGTACCACGCGTACCAGTTGACGAAAAACAGGATGTGCCGGCCTTCTTCCTGGATCACCGGTTCGAAGGTGTCGACGAGTTCGGGCGGGAAATAACCGGAGCGCTGCGCGGTGCGGAACAGGCCGAATGCGAAGAAGCTGTCGATGCACTCGCTGAAGCCCGTCACCATCCACGCCCATTCGGCGTTCTTCGGCGCGGGGTAGGCCGGCTCGGGCGCGAGCGCGATGCCGTATGCCTCGACCAGTTTCGACAGCACGACCTTGTGGCGCGCTTCCTCGCTGCCGTCCATGTCGAGCGCCTGCCGCAGCAGCGGCTCGCGCACGGTCGACGCGAACGTTGCGACGCGAATCGATGCGCGGCCTTCCGTTTGCACCGCGATGTCCCAGATCGGCAACGACGTGAGCCGCGCGAGCGCTTCGGGATCGAGAGGCGGCCAGTCGATCACGGCCGGCTTGTACGGGTTGTGCGTGTCGAGCAGCATGCGGCAGAACATCTGCATGTGCGCATCGGAACCGATCTTCACCGGGCCTGGCTTCTCGAAGGTCCAGTTGCGCATTGCGTGATCTGCTGCCTGCTCGTGGCGCAGCATGTCAGTCATGGCATTTTTATCGCGATTACGGAGTGAAAGATTCTCCCATAGCCCCTGTTTTCGCGTATTTTCGCGCGGCCATGCGCGCGGCGGCATGACGCCGGTCAAGCGTGCGCATCCACCCACAAGCGGCCCCAGCGGGACGCGTAGGCGAGCGCATGTTCCTCTTCGAAAAAGAAGTCGATCGCGTCGAACGACATGGCGCGCGACGGGCCGCCGCTGGCCTTTTCGATCGTCAGGTTGGCGGCGAACAGGCCGTTCGGCAGCCGCGCGGCGGCGGGCGCGACTTCGTAGCCCTTGTAGCGGATCGTGCGAGTCATGGCATGCGCGAGGAAGGTTCGGGCTTTCAGCGTACGAAAACCCGCGGGCCGCGTGAACCAATCTTTCGGCCAATGCAAATCACGTCGTCGGCCGGATCGTTATCGGGCGCGCCGGGCCTCACGCCAATCCGCAGCGGCCGCCGAGCCGAATGCGCACCGCCCGCGCGCGGCGGGCGACGCCGGGCGCGGGCGGCAGGTGGAGAAGGGTTGCTTACTGGTTGGCGATTTTCAGCACCGGCGCGAGCGCGTCGACCGATGCCGCATGCGAGGCCGCGCGGTGCGACGCGAACGCGAGCGCGAATTCGGCGGCCTGGGTGCCGACCGTCTCGAGCTGCGCGACGACTTTCGGGTCCGAGCAGCTGTCGGCGCTCTCGAAGCGCGTTTCGAGCGTGTTGACGGTCGCGCCGAACGGCGTCGGCCAGCCGCGCAACGCGTGCACGATCGAGCGCAGCGACGTCAGCACGGTGCCGGCCGCCTGCCAGCCGTACGCGGTGACGATCAGGCCGACCGCGCGGCCGTCGAGGTAAGGGCGTTCGTCGGCACGCAGTTCCTCGAGCGTGTCGAGCGCGTTCTTGACGAGGCCGGACACGCCGCCGTGGTAGCCGGGCGTCGCGATGATGATCGCGTCGGCGCGGCGCACGGCATCGATCAGCTCGCGCTGCGAGTCGGTCAGCGTCTTCTGTTCGGGCGCGTAGTGCGGCAGCGTATGCAGGAACGGCCCGTCGAACAGCTGGGTGCGGGCGCCGGCCGCCTGCGCGCCGCGCAGGGCGAACGACAGCGCGCGCTCGGTCGACGACGCTGCGCGGGTGGTGCCGCCGATGCCGACGACGAACGGCCGGCGATGTTGATCGAATGCAGTCAAGGGGGGCGCTCCTTGGGAATGGCTGGCCCGGCTAAGCACAGGCTTAAAACCGCATGGTAACGACCTCGCCGCCACTCTGAAAACGACTTTTCGTTCTATCGATATGCCGCGCGGGCAGGGGAGGCGGGGGCGCAGCCGTGCAGATCGATAGCAGAAATCCTTGGTTGGGCGGGCGGCGGGCCGTCGATATGATGGGCCCGTCTCCTCCATGATGTCTCTACTGACATGGGTTGGCCCCGCCGGCACGGATGCAGGCGGGGCCTTTTTTCGTTTGGCCGCTCAATGGCTTACTCGAACACCGGCCGGAAGAAGCTGCGCTCGTAGCGGACGATGCAGCGGGTTTCTTCCGCATACCGGAACGCGGCGATGCACGCCGGATCTTCCATCGACTGCTGCCGGTAGGTCTCGTACGCGGCGAGGCTCGGGAACGTGAACATCGCGAGCGCGATGTCGTTGTCGCCCTCGGACGGCAGGAAGTAGCCGTGATGCGTGCCGCCGAACTTCTCGACCAGCGGAATCCACATCTTGCCGTAGGTTTCGAATTGCTCGAGCTTGTACGGGTCGACGACGTAGCGAAGGAAGCAGGTGATCATGGGCGTGTGCGCTCGGGTGGGGATGCACGAGTCTGACGTGCGTGCCGGAGGACGTCAATGAAGGACGCGACGCGGGTGCCGCGCGTCGTTCAGGATGCGTGCGCACGCATCGATGCCTGTTCAACGGATAGCGCGAGCCGAATAAAAATGTCGTCAATTCTGCGAATGCCGCGCGCGCTACGCGACTTTTTACGACATTTTTTCTTGCGACGGCCGTTGGCGCGACCCTAGACTTCGGGCAACCGAAGAGACGGAGCGACACCATGCCCAAGCCCTCGAACGACATCATCGACCCCTTGCCTGCCACGCTGCCGGCGCCGCGCGCCGAGCGCATCGTCGTGCGTCGCTTCGATCCTGCATTCGACGGCTACGCGCCGCTTACCGACATGCTGCATCGTGCGTTCGCACGGCTTGGCGCGATGGGGCTGAACTGCACGTGCGTCGATCAGGCGGAAGACGTCACGCGGCGGCGTGCGGAAGCGGGCGAGTGTTTCGTCGCGGTCAGCGGCGGGCGCGTGATCGGCACGATGACGCTGCATGCGTCTGATCCGGCGTCCGCGTGCTCGCTGTATCGGCATGACGGTGTCGCGACCGTGCGGCAGGTCGCGGTCGATCCGGCCTGGCAGGGGCGCGGCGTCGGCGCGACGCTGCTGTCGTTCGCCGGGCAATGGGCCGCGGCGCGGGGCTTCGCGCTGCTGGCGCTCGACACGCCCCGGCCTGCCGCGCATCTGCTCGCGTTTTATCGTGCGCAGGGTTTCGACGTCGTCGATGTCGTGCGCTTCGCCGGCAAGCGCTACGACAGCGCGATCCTGTGCAAGCGGCCGGTCGCCGTGCGGGCTCGGCGCCTGTCGCCCGCGTCGTGGGCGGCGGCACGCGTGGCGGCCGTGTGGCGCATCGGGCGTGCGACGCCGTCGCGCATCGCCGCCGCCGCGCGCGCGGGCATGCGGATCCGCCGCGTTGCGCCGTCGGTGGCGCGATGCGGGCGGATGCGTGTCAGGCAAGCCGAACGCCAGCATCCCAATATGGTTGCGCACACAACAAAATCGGCATGCGTCATATGAGCGTATAGCCATCTCGTCGGCGGATGGCCGGGAGCGCCGGCTTTCGGTTCCGCCGATGACTGCATCGCTTTCGGCTCCGTCGATGACGACACCTGCCGGCGAGCGCCGAGCATCACCTTCCCGCCGATTTTCCGCACGATCATTCTTTTTCTCGCGCGCGCCAAACCGCCCGATCGGACGCGGATTTGTCAGAAAGCGACGCGCGCCGGCTGGATTCCCGCCGATTCGACCGCCCGTCTCCCCGCACGCTGCTCCGCACAAGATCCGGCTGCGAGCCTTGCTGGCGCGGGCCGCGCGCGTATTGCGACGCCGCAAACCTCCCGCGCCGGCCGCACAGCCTCGCCCGGCGCGGCCGGAGGGGCATTTTCCCCTGTGTCGTATTTGCGCAAGCGTTTGTCGTAATTCGTCGGCAGGTCGGGGTTTTTTCTGGCAACTATGTAGGCACGCTGTGACACGCGTGAGTCCCCGCTACACGAGGAGAAGGTTTCGATGGATGCCCCCAAGGTCGTAGTCGAAGGTCTGTGCAAGGTTTTTGGAAGCAACCCGCAGCAGGCGCTCGACATGCTCGCTGCCGGTGCGACGAAGGATGACGTACTCAAGCGCACGGGCCAGGTCGTCGGCGTGCACAATGTGTCGTTCGACGTGCAGGAAGGCGAAATTTTCGTGCTGATGGGCCTGTCCGGCTCCGGCAAATCCACGCTGATCCGCCTCGTGAACCGGCTGGTCGATCCGAGCGCCGGCAAGGTGATGATCGACGGCCTCGACGTCGCGTCGGCGCGCCGCTCGGCGCTCACCGCGCTGCGCCGCAAGGACATGAGCATGGTGTTCCAGTCGTTCGCGCTGATGCCGCATCGCACCGTGGTGTCGAATGCCGCGTTCGGCCTCGAGGTCGCGGGCGTCGGCAAGAAGGAGCGCGAACGGCGCGCGATGGAGGTGCTCGAGCAGGTCGGCCTCGCACCGTTTTCGCACAAGCTGCCGTCCGAGCTGTCGGGCGGCATGCAGCAGCGCGTCGGCCTCGCCCGCGCGCTGGCCGTGAACCCGTCGCTGATGATCATGGACGAGGCGTTCTCCGCGCTCGATCCGCTGAAGCGCCGGGAAATGCAGGACGTGCTGCTGCAACTGCAGAAGGAGCAGCGCCGCACGATCATGTTCGTGTCGCACGATCTGGAAGAGGCGCTGCGCATCGGCAACCGCATCGCGATCATGGAAGGCGGCCGGCTCGTGCAGGTCGGCACGCCGCAGGACATCATCGCGAACCCGGCCGACGATTACGTGCGCGCGTTCTTCGACGGCATCGACACGAGCCGCTATCTGACCGCGGGCGACCTGATGCAGACGGGTGCCGTGCCGACCCTGTCGAAGTGCGATGCCGCGAACGTCGCGGCGACGCTGAACGGCAGCGCCGAATACGCGTTCGTGCTCGACGCCGCACGCAAGATCCGCGGCTTCGTCACGCGCGAGGCGATCGGGCAGGACACGCCGTCCGTGCGGCCGATCGAAAGCATCCGGCGCGATGCGTCGCTCGAACATGTCGTCGCGCGCGTGGTCGCGAGCCCGAATGCACTGCCCGTCGTCGACGACGACGGCTGCTATTGCGGCTCGGTCGATCGTGCGCTCATCCTGAAGGCCATCACGCGTTCGCGAGGCTCCCATGTCTGAAATGATTCCGCTCGGTTCCTGGGTCGACCAGTCCGTTCACTACCTGCTCGACCACGACGCGAAGACGTTCGATGCGATCGGTCAAGCGATCGAGGGTCTCGCGGCATTCGTCGAGCACAGCCTGCAGGCGATCCCGATGTGGCTGATGATGGCGATCTTCATCGGCGTCGGGCTGTGGCGGGTGGGCTGGCGCTTCGCGCTGTTCGTCACCGCGTCGCTGCTGCTGATCTTCGCGACCGGCTTCTGGGATCAGACCGTGATCACGCTCGGCCTCACGCTGTCGTCGACGATCATCAGCCTCGTGCTCGGCATCCCGCTCGGCATCTGGGCCGCGAAGAGCAAGTGGGTTGCGGCGATCGTGCGCCCGATCCTCGACCTGATGCAGACGATGCCGGCCTTCGTGTACCTGATTCCGGCCGCGATGCTGTTCGGCCTCGGCCGCGTGCCGGGCATCCTGTCGACGGTGATCTTCGCGATGCCGCCGGCCGTGCGCCTGACGAGCCTCGGCATCCGCCACGTGAACCGCGAGATCGTCGAAGCGGGGCAGGCGTTCGGCTGCACGCCGTGGCAGCTGCTGTACAAGGTGCAGTTCCCGAACGCGCTGCCGTCGATCATGCAGGGCGTGAACCAGACGATCATGATGGCGCTGTCGATGGTGATCATCGCGTCGATGGTCGGCGCGGGCGGCCTCGGCAACGACGTGCTCGCCAGCATCCAGCGCCTGGACATCGGCCTCGGCTTCGAAAGCGGCCTGTCGGTGGTGCTGCTCGCGATCATCCTCGACCGCATCACCGAAAGCTTCGGCCGCGCGCCGGGCACCGCACGCGCACCGCTGTTCGCGGGCCTCAAGCAGCTGTTTCGCGTCAAGGCCGCGCCCGCGCAGGCCTGATTGACCGGCGGCCAGGTTTGCACCGGCCGCCTGCTCCGTTCATGCATCGGCTTCCCGCGGCTGCGGCCGCGGGGCTGACCTCGTGCCACCTGCTCGTTAGGAGAGCGATGTGACGTCCGCCGCCGCCGCTGCCGCTTTTGCGCCTGCCGCCCGCGTTTCCCCGGTTTCGTCCCTCGCGCACTTCGGCTTTCTGACGCTGCCGAATTTCTCGATGATCGCGTTTTCGAGCGCGGTCGAAGTGCTGCGCATGGCGAACTACGTCGGGCGCGCCGACCACTACCGGTGGTCGATCTACTCGCTCGACGGCGCGCCGGTGCATGCGAGCAACGGCATCGCCGTGCGGCCGACGCAGGCGCTCGACCCCGAGCGCTTGCCGGACGTGATGATCGTCTGCGGCGGGATCCGCATCCGCGACGTGGTCGATGACGGCGCGCGCGACACGCTTGCGTCGCTCGCCGATCGCGGGCTGCCGCTCGGCGGCATCTGCACGGGCGCGTATGCGCTGATGTCGAGCGGGCTGCTCGACGGCTATCGCTGCACCGTCCATTGGGAAAACCTGTCCGCGCTGCATACGGAGTTCCCGCAGGTGAATTTTGCCGACGAGCTGTTCGTCGTCGACCGCGACCGCCTGACCTGCACCGGCGGCACCGCGCCGCTCGACCTGATGCTGAACCTCGTCGGCGCGCGCTTCGGGCAGCAGCTGGCCGCGCAGGTGTCGGAGCAGTTCATCCTCGAGCGCATCCGCAGCGCGACCGATCCGCAGCCGATTCCGGTCGATGCGCGGGTCGGCTTCTCGCGCGCGGAGCTGATCGAGGTCGTGCGGCTGATGGAGGCGAACATCGAGGAGCCGCTGTCGCTCGAGGAGCTCGCGCGGCTCGTGCGGCTGTCGCAGCGGCATCTGCAGCGGATGTTCAAGGTCTACCTGAACGTGTCGCCCACCCACTATTACCTGACGCTGCGGCTCAAGCGCGCGCGCGACCTGCTGCGCACGACCGACGCGTCGATTGCGCGCGTGACGACGATCTGCGGGTTCCATTCGCCATGCCATTTCAGCAAGGCGTACCGCGCGCAGTTCGGCCACGCGCCCAGTTACGAACGCCGGCTGCCGGGGCGCTGAGCGGCGCGAGTGTTTGTCTGTACGGCCCGTGACGCCGCCGGGATCGCGGCGCGCGGCTTTCATTCCAGATCCCGGATTTCATGCGAACGACATCACCTTGAGGAGAAGAAAGATGAAGCGACTACTGATCGCGGCGGCATGTGGCGTCGGTTTCGCCGCCGCGCCGGTTTCGACCGTGTATGCGGCCGACCCGCCGGTGTGCAAGAACGTCCGGTTCGCGGACGTCGGCTGGTCCGACATCGCGGCGACGACGGGGCTGGCATCGACGATGCTGCAGGGCCTCGGCTATGCGCCGACGAAGACGATCGCATCGGTGCCGATCACGTTCGCGGGGATCAAGAGCAAGCAGATCGACGTGTTCCTCGGCTACTGGTCGCCGACGATGGACCCGATCATCCAGCCGTTCACGAAGGCCGGCACGATCAAGGTGCTCGCGACGCCGAACCTGACTGGCGCGAAATACACGCTCGCGGTGCCCGACTACGTGTACCAGGGCGGGCTGAAGTCGTTCGCCGACATCCAGAAGTTCGCGGACAAGCTGAACGGCCGGATCTACGGGATCGAGCCGGGCAACGACGGCAACCAGTTGATCAAGAAGATGATCGACGGCAACCAGTTCGGCCTGGGCAAGTTCAAGCTCGTCGAGTCGAGCGAGGCGGGCATGCTGGTCGAGGTGAACCGCGCGATCCGCGACAAGCAGTGGATCGTGTTCCTCGGGTGGGAGCCGCATCCGATGAACGTGCAGATGAAGATCGATTACCTGACCGGCGGCGACGACGTGTTCGGCCCGAACTACGGTGAAGCGAAGGTGTTGACCGCGACGCCGCCCGACTACGCGCAGCGCTGCCCGAACGTCGCGAAGTTCGTGTCGAACCTGCAGTTCACGACGACGATCGAGAACCACGTGATGGTGCCGATCATGAACAAGGAGGATCCGAACAAGGCCGCGGCCAAGTGGCTGAAGGAGAATCCGCAGGTGCTCGACAAATGGCTCGCGGGCGTGACGACGCTCGACGGCAAGCCGGGGCTGCCGGCGGTGAAGAGCTATCTCGGGATCCATTGATTGATGCTGTGCGAGAGGCGCGCGGGTGATGCGCGCTGATGTTGGCGGCCTGTCGGTTGACGGGCCGCTTTTTTTGTTTATCGCGGATTGGCGGGGCGCGTGGGGCGGATTTCCGTCTCGTAAAGCAGACCATACTCCCCCCTCGTTCGCGTGACTCGCGCAAAGCCGAGTTCCCCCAAATGCATGCCGGCGATCAACAACCCCTCCGAGCTGACCATGTCCAGAAGCCGTGATCGCGTGGTGGCGGCAACGGACTGGTCTTGATCGAATGCAATCGATACGTCTGGCCGTTTGATCTGGATGTGAGGGAAGTGAACGATATCCCCCCAGACGAGAACGCTCCGATCACGCGATTCGACGAGATATCCGGTGTGACCGTCGGTATGCCCCGGTAGCGGCGTCGCCCTGATCCCGGGAAGCACTTCTCCGTGATCGAAAGTACGGAGCTTGTCGCGGTAGCCGTCGAACGCATGACGCGCTATCAGGAAATTGCCGCGCGCCCGCTCGCTGGCACGCGCCAGATTTCCGTCATCCTGCCAAAATTCGACTTCTCGTTGATGAGCAACGAGCTCCGCATGCGGAAAGGCAGCTTGTCCGGCTGCATTCATCAGTCCACCTACATGGTCAGGGTGGGCGTGCGTAAGCAGGACGGTGTCGATCGACGCGGGTTCGACGCCGGCAAGCAATAAATTGTCCTTCAGGCGGCCGCCCCATTGCTTGACCCCTCCAGCCCCAGCGTCGATGAGAATCGTGCGCCCCGCTCCGCGCACCACGTAGCAATTGATATGCACCGCGGAAGGTGCGTTCTGCCCTGCATCACGCTGCATATCGACAGCCTCGGACGCGTCGATGTTCGAGAGAAAGTCGAGGCTGGCGGTGAGGTAGCCATCGCTGATTGCGGTGATCGTGAAATCCCCGGCTTGCTGACTTGGAAAGACAAGGGTGGACATAACGCTTCTCCGGACCGGCTAATTTCGGGCGTGAATGTTCGACGCGGCATGACCGAAACAACGGATGCGCGCCGTGAGACCCGTGCGGCGAACGATGGCGCTCTCCAGGCCCTCCATGAACCGGTTCATGACCGCAGGCGTGCGGAACGTCTCGAGGCGATAGTGGATTTCCGCGAAGACGGGATGCCCATGTCCATGCCGCGCATCCACATAGATGACGTGAACGTTTTCGAGTTCGGCTTCGAGGACGTTTGTACAGCGTTCGATGCAGTCGCGCGAAAGCTCGGCAAGACGCTCATCGGGCGGCATTTTCCCCGCATGAATATAGAAAGTAACGTTCGGCATCGCGGGCCTACTTTTTCTGCGCTGTCGAAAGAGGGCGGGTGCTTGTCAGTTGCTGCGTCATCGGCGCGTAAAGGTGCAGGTCGTCACGGACATTCTCGACAAGCCGAGCGTTTTCCTGGGGCAGTATTGCGAGCCAACGGCGTTCCGGAAAACGCTCCAGCGCAACGGCTTGCAGGGCCAACGGTGCGAGGCCCATCTGGATCAGGGGATCGGGGCCGCTTGCACATAGCACGAGTCGTTCGTCAGCCTTGACCGCCGGTGCCGGGCCGATATCGCTGTAAAGATTTCGGTGCCAGTCGGTAATGTGCTGCTGCCACCTTGCGAAGTTGCCGCCGCCTTTCCGGCGATATTCCTCTCCCGTCAGGACGTCGATACCGTCGATCGTGTGAATGGCCAGATAGACGGGGCAACCATCGCCGATCGATCTGAAACGCTGCGACGTGTGAAAGCCGGTCACCGAGATGAGGGCGGGCAGCTTTTCAAGGCTATAGAAGTCGTTCCATTCGGCTTCGCTATCGGGATCGGCGAAGCTGCATTCCACGGTATAGATCACCAGATTGTCCTTTGTGGCGGATGGGCATTCGTCTGCGAACGATTCATGTTCATTGCAGTTACGTAATGGTAGGCTCGCATTTCCGGCCTATATATCGAAATAAAGTCAGCCTTCGGTGACATTTGCTCAAGCTGACAGCGAACACGTTCTGATCGACGAGATTCCCATGCGACGTAAGGTTCCAAGCAATTCCGCGCTCCTGGCATTCGAGGCTGCGGCTCGACATGGAAGCTTTGCCCGCGCCGCGGAGGAATTGGCGCGGACCGAGGGCGCCGTTAGTCGGCAGATTGGCCGGCTGGAGGCATTTCTGGGCGTTGCGCTGTTCGAGCGCGTTGGAAATCGGGTACGACTTGCACCCAACGGCACGCGATACGCGATGCAGGTTCGCGAGATCCTGGATCGGCTGGAACGGGACAGCCTGTATCTGATGGGGCAGCCGATCGAGGGCGCGAGCATCGATATCGCCGCGATTCCGACGTTCGCCACCCGTTGGCTGATTCCTCGGTTGAAGCATTTTCAAAATCAGCATCCGAACGTTACCGTGCATATCGCCGAACGTATGGAGCCGTTCCTGCTTGCCGGCAGCGGTTTCGACGCAGCGATTCATTTCGAGCATCCGGCGTGGGCGGGCATGCATCTGCATCATCTGCTGGAGGAGGTGCTCGTGCCCGTCTGTAGTCCGGCGCTCCTCGCAGACGCCGGTGCGAACACGTCGCTGGATGCGCTGCCGCGTCTTCACCGGCGACAAAACCCGGATGCATGGCAGATCTATGCACAAGAGGCCGGCATCGAGCTGACCAATTCGGCGATCGGCGCACGTTACGATCTCCATTCCATGCTGATAGAAGCGGCGCTAGCCGGCCTGGGTGTCGCATTGGTGCCGCGTCTTTACATCGGGGCAGAGCTCGAACAGGGCCGCTTGGTCGCGCCTTGGCCGGACGGCAAGGCAATCAGCAAAAACTTCTGCCTCGTTCTTCCCGAGCCGATCGAATTGAGCGAGGCGCCGCTACAGGCGTTTGCGAAGTGGATTCTTGACGAAGCCCGCAGCGTGGCACCTTGAAGCAGCGCCTGATGGTCGTCGCAAAGGCGTCGTTTTTAGCGATTCCTTCGCCAGGCGGCCGCTTCGAACGGCTCGCACCCGGGTTCCACATACCGAAATTCAGACCCGGTACGGTCGGCCTCACGCCAGTGGATCGCCCGGAATCGCGGCCGGGAAGATGGCCGCAGATCGTCTTCGCGCCTGTATACGGTCGCCCGAATGACCCGGAACACCACGCCCGACAGGGCTCCCGCCCAAGCCGCCGGATTTCGCACGAAAAGCGCAGCCACTCGCGGCAACCCGGATTCCCGCTGCTTCCTCTCTTAACTCTTATATAAGACATAAGACATTTGACGCTCCACGATATTGGGATTAGAATCCCGATCGATGCAGTGCCCGGAACAGCCTCGGAGCGCCTGAAAGGCCTTCCCCTGAAACGCAATATCAGCAGGTCCCCCCATGCTTGAAAACTTTCGTGCTCACGTGGCCGCCCGCGCCGCGCTCGGTATTCCCCCCCTGCCGCTGACGGCTCAGCAGACCGCCGAACTGGTCGAACTGCTGGCGAATCCGCCTGCCGGCGAAGAGCAGACCCTGCTCGACCTGATCACCCACCGCGTGCCCGCCGGCGTGGACGAAGCCGCCCGCGTGAAGGCCGGCTTCCTGGCCGCCGTCGCCAAGGGCGAGACCGCCTGCCCGCTGATCTCGCGCGAGCGCGCGACCGAACTGCTCGGCACGATGCTGGGCGGCTACAACATCCAGCCGCTGATCGAGCTGCTGTCCGATGACGCCGTGGCTGCCGTCGCCGCCGAAGCGCTGAAGAAAACCCTGCTGATGTTCGACCAGTTCCACGATGTGAAGGAACTGGCCGACAAGGGCAACGTGCACGCGAAGGCCGTGCTGCAGAGCTGGGCCGATGCCGAGTGGTTCACGAGCCGTCCGGAAGTGCCGCAAAGCCTGACGATCACCGTCTTCAAGGTGACGGGCGAAACCAACACCGACGACCTGTCGCCGGCGCCGGACGCCACCACCCGCCCGGACATCCCGATGCACGCGCTGGCGATGCTGAAGAACGCGCGCCCGGGCATCACCCCGGAAGAAGACGGCAAGCGCGGCCCGGTCAAGTTCATCGAGTCGCTGAAGGAAAAGGGCCATCTGGTCGCCTACGTGGGCGACGTGGTCGGCACCGGCTCCTCGCGTAAGTCGGCAACCAACTCGGTGCTGTGGTTCACGGGCGAAGACATCCCGTTCGTGCCGAACAAGCGCTTCGGCGGCGTGTGCCTCGGCGGCAAGATCGCCCCGATCTTCTACAACACGATGGAAGACGCCGGCGCGCTGCCGATCGAGCTCGACGTGTCGCAGATGGAAATGGGCGATGTGGTCGAACTGCGCCCGTACGAAGGCAAGGCGCTGAAGAACGGCGCCGTGATCGCCGAGTTCCAGGTCAAGTCCGACGTGCTGTTCGACGAAGTGCGCGCCGGCGGCCGCATTCCGCTGATCATCGGCCGCGGCCTGACCGCGAAGGCGCGTGAGGCGCTGGGCCTGGCGCCGTCGACGCTGTTCCGCCTGCCGCACCAGCCGGCCAACAGCGGCAAGGGCTTCTCGCTCGCGCAGAAGATGGTCGGCCGCGCATGCGGCTTGCCGGAAGGCCAGGGCGTGCGCCCGGGCACGTACTGCGAACCGAAGATGACCTCGGTCGGCTCGCAGGACACCACGGGCCCGATGACCCGCGACGAACTGAAGGATCTGGCATGCCTCGGCTTCTCGGCCGACCTCGTCATGCAGTCGTTCTGCCACACCGCCGCTTATCCGAAGCCGGTGGACGTGAAGACGCACCAGACCCTGCCGAACTTCATCAGCACCCGTGGCGGCATCGCGCTGCGCCCGGGCGACGGCGTGATCCACTCGTGGCTGAACCGCATGCTGCTGCCCGACACCGTCGGCACCGGCGGCGATTCGCACACGCGCTTCCCGATCGGCATCAGCTTCCCGGCAGGCTCGGGCCTGGTGGCCTTCGCGGCCGCCACCGGCACGATGCCGCTGGACATGCCGGAATCGGTGCTGGTCCGCTTCAAGGGCAAGATGCAGCCGGGCGTGACCCTGCGTGACCTGGTCAACGCGATTCCGCTGTACGCGATCAAGCAGGGCATGCTGACGGTCGCCAAGCAGGGCAAGAAGAACATCTTCTCGGGCCGCATTCTCGAAATCGAAGGCCTGCCCGACCTGAAGGTCGAGCAAGCGTTCGAGCTGTCGGATGCGTCCGCCGAGCGCTCGGCCGCCGGTTGCACGGTCCACCTGAACAAGGAACCGATCATCGAATACCTCAACAGCAACGTCACGCTGCTGAAGTGGATGATCGCGCAGGGCTACCAGGATCCGCGCAGCCTGCAGCGCCGCATCGCGGCGATGGAACAGTGGCTGGCCGACCCGCAACTGCTGGCGCCGGACGCCGACGCCGACTACGCGGCCGTCATCGAGATCGACCTCGCCGACATCCACGAGCCGATCGTGGCCTGCCCGAACGATCCGGACGACGTGAAGACGCTGTCCGATGTCGCCGGCGCGAAGATCGACGAAGTGTTCATCGGCTCGTGCATGACCAACATCGGCCACTTCCGTGCGGCGTCGAAGCTGCTGGAAGGCAAGCGCGACATCCCGGTCAAGCTGTGGGTGGCCCCGCCGACCAAGATGGACCAGAAGCAGCTGACCGAAGAAGGTCACTACGGCGTGTTCGGCACGGCCGGCGCGCGTACCGAAATGCCGGGCTGCTCGCTGTGCATGGGCAACCAGGCACAGGTGCGCGAAGGCGCGACGGTCATGTCGACGTCGACCCGCAACTTCCCGAACCGCCTGGGCAAGAACACGAACGTGTATCTCGGCTCGGCGGAACTGGCGGCGATCTGCTCGCGTCTGGGCAAGATTCCGACCAAGGAAGAGTACATGGCCGATATGGGCGTGCTCAGCGCCAACGGCGACAAGATCTACAAGTACATGAACTTCGACCAGATCGAAGACTTCAAGGAAGTGGCCGACACCGTGCAGATGTAAGCGTGCTGTCGGGCTGCGGCGGGTTGTGACTGCCGTAGCGACATGGAATGGCGCCGCAGGCTGGATGCTTGCGGCGCCATTTTTTTAACCCCTCACCCCATCCCCTTCGTCGCAGCCGGCACATCGAACACGCGATCAAACGCCCACTGAAACACGAACGCATAGCAAAAGAAAAACGCAAACAGCCCGATATCGACAACGAGCGCGTCGAACCACGAAATCCGCAGCCACCACGCAACCACCGGCACCAGGATGAAGATCAGCCCACCCTCGAAGCCGCACGCATGAACGATGCGACGGCGCAGCGTGCGAGCCGGCTGCGCACGCGTCGATTCCCACCATTCGAACGCGGTGTTGTAGACCATGTTCCACAGCAGCGCGATCACGGACAGCGTCACCGACAGGCCGCCCGAGTACACGAGCTCCTGTTTGAAGATCGCCGCGATCGCAGGCGATAAACAGCCGATCGCGATCGCTTCGTAGAGGATGGCCTGGGTGATCTTGCGCGGTAAGCCTTGCACGTATGTTCTCCGATTCCGATGAAAACCGCGCGCCGCAAGAGCGGCGACGCACCGCAAGGCTAGGCGCGTTGCGCACACGGTTCAATTCACCTAATCTCACCCGGATTGAATCGAATTCAACCCCGCGAATTCAACCCGGCCGCATCCGGCCTGCGAGGCCCCGTGTTCTCAAAACTTCCCCTGACCGCGCTGCGCGTATTCGAATCGTCGGCCCGGCTCGGTACGTTCAAGGCGGCCGCGCACGAGCTGTCGGTGACGCCCGCCGCGGTGTCGCACCAGATCAAGTCGCTCGAAAGCCGGCTCGGCGTGCTGCTGTTCGAGCGCGGCGCGAGCGGCGTGCGGCTCACCGACGACGGCGCGCGCCTGTTTCGCGTGTGCCACGACGCGCTGCTCGACCTGAGCCGCGGGCTCGACACGGTGCGACCGGCGCCGGCCGAGCGCACGCTCGTGCTGACGACCACGCCCGCGTTTGCCGCGATGTGGCTGATTCCGCGGCTCGGCCGCTTCCGGCAGGTTGATCCGCAACTGCACATCAAGGTCGAGACCGGCAACGCGCTGGTCGATCTCGAGCGCGACGCACGCGTCGATCTGGCGATCCGCGCGACGTCGCGCGACTTCCCCGCGCTGTTCGAGCACGCGCTGATCGACGAATATTTCGGCGCGTATGCGGCGGCCGGCTTCGACGCGCATCGCGCGGACGGGCCACCGGACCTGATCGAGATCGCGTGGGAAACGGCCGCGCCGATGGCGGTGAACTGGCAGTCGTGGTGCCGGGCCGCAGGCCGGACGGCTTGGCTGCCGCGCGCGGTGTTCCGGCATTACGACGACGAGCATTACGCGCTGCAGGCCGTGCTGCACGGGCAGGGCATCGTGCTGGCCAGCTCGGTGCTCGTGGCCGAGCACGTCGAGCGGGGCGCGCTCGTGCCGATCGAGCCGTCGGTGCGGCTCGGCGGCGCGCGCTATGTCGCGCTGTGCCGACCAGGCCGCGAGCGTCAGCCGCAAGTCAGGCGCTTCCTCGACTGGCTCGACGGCGAGCTCGCGCACACGCGCGCGGCGATCGCGCGGATGACGGACGGCGGGCCCGCGTGACGCCGGGCCCGGCGCATCAGTAGCGCGCGTCCTTCGGCTTGCCGCCCTTCGGCCAGTCGTGGATCTTGTCCGGGAAATCCGGGCGGGGCTGCGTCGTGAACCAGGCGGCGACGTCGATCGCGTCCTGATCGCTCAATCCGCCTTGCCCGAGCGGGAAGCGGTCGTGCGCGCCGATCGGCATGTTCTGCTTCACGAACGCCGCGGCCGTGTAGAGGCGCGCCATGCCGGCCCCGATGTTGAACGACTGGTCGCCCCACAGCGGCGGATAGATCGCGGTGCCGTCGGCGCGCCGCATCCCGGCGCCGTCCGCACCGTGGCAGGACGCGCACTGGGCCGCGTACACGGCCTTGCCGTTCGCGAGGTCCGGCACCAGCGTCGTGTCGATCTTGCCGACCCCGCGCCCCGCAATCTTGTTCTTCGGGCGCGCGCCGCCGCGCATCCAGTCGAAGTACGCGACCATCGCCTTCATGTCGTTCGAGTCGACCGGCAGCGGCTTGCCGTTCATCGACCGCCGGAAACACCCGTTGATGCGCTCCGCGAGCGAGATCACCTTGCCGGCGCGCGGCGCGTAGCCCGGGAACTGCGCGGCCAGGCCGACGAACGGCGACGCATGCGCCACCGTGCCGGCGTTCAGGTGGCAGCTTGCGCAATTGAGCGCGTCGCCGACGTGGTTCGGCAGCAGCGCCTTCGTGTCGAGATGCAGGCGCATGCCGCGCACCAGCTGCGGCGCATTCGGCTGGTCGAGCAGGTTCGCGAAGCGGGGCGTGTCGAACGACGGCGCGCCGCCATCCTTCACGGCCAGCGTGCGGCGCATCTTGCGGACGTCCAGCGCGAACACGGGATCGCTGCGGCCGCCCCAGGTCGAGCGGACGAACGTCAGGATCTCGGCCAGCTCCTGGTCGGACAGGTGACTGAACGCGGGCATCGTATAGACGCGCGGATGGGCATCGGTCTGCGGCGTTTGCCACCCGGTCAGCGCGACGTGGATCAGCGAATCCGTTTGCTTCGACAGCACCGCGGGGTTGCGGGACAGCGGCGGAAACACCGGCGAGAAGCCGTGGCCGTCGACTTGGTGGCAGCTGCTGCAGAACTGCAGGTAGCCGAGCCCGCCCTTTGACGTATAGAGCGTCGCGGGCGCGCCGTCCGCCGGTTTGCCGTAAGTTGGCGACACGGCGGCCGGCCGGTCCGCCGCCGCGTTCGGCAGCGAGTTCAGGTACACGGCGATCGCGGTGAGGTCCGCGTCGCTGAAGTATTGCGTGCTGTGGTGAACCACGTCCGACATGCCGCCGGACGCGGTCGTAAAGCGGTTGCGGCCCGTCTTGAGCAGCGTGACCAGATCCTCGACCGGCCACAGCGAGCGCAGGTTGACGGCCCGCCACGATTCGACCGTCGAGCCGGACAGATACAACGGCCCGCCGCTGCCCGCTTCGGACATCGTCTTCTCCTGGAATCCCGCGCCGCGCGGCGTATGGCACGCGCCGCAGTGCCCCGCGCCTTGCGTCAGGTAGGCGCCGCGGTTCCAGGTCGCGTCCTTGGCCGGGTTGGTCCGGTAGCGCGTGTCGTCGAGGAACAGCATGTTCCAGAGCGCGAGCCCCCAGCGCATGTTGAACGGCCATTTGACGCCGAGCGGCTTGTTCTCCTGTTTCACCGGCGCGACGCCTTGCTTCAGGTACGCAAAGAGCGCGCGCATGTCGTCATCGCCGAGTTTCGCGAACGACGGGTACGGCATCGCCGGATACAGATGGTGGCCATCCGCCGCGACGCCCTTGCGCATCGCGCGGTCGAACTGCTCGAACGTGTAGCGGCCGATGCCGGTGGCGTCGTCCGGCGTGATGTTGGTCGAATAGATCGCGCCGAACGGCGTGTCCAACGCGAGGCCGCCCGCGAGCGGCGCGCCGTTCGGCGACGTGTGGCAGGCGATGCAGTCGCCGAGACGCGCGACGTACGCGCCTTGTTTCACGAGCTCGGCTTCGTTGGCTTGCGGTGGTTGGGCAGCGATGGCGGTGAAGGCGGGCAGCAGTGCGGCGATCGAGATGACGGCTTTGACGAGGGACTGCGACAGGCGGCGGATCGATGAGCTCATTGCGGGTGCGGAGGGGTTCTTCTTGTCAGACGATTCATCGTAGCGCCGTCCGGTAGTCGCACTGTCTGACGGGAATCAACAAGCCGTCACTCGATCGCGCAATGCATCGTCACGGAACTCGAAACATTCCGGCATCATCCGGAAATACTTCGATGCGCGCGCAACGATGGTGCGAACGAATGTCGCCGCGCCCGGCGTGCGCGCGTGCACTAGAGTCAATGGCGTATCGGCACCGGAGACAGTGCGGCATCCGGGCGATGACTGGGCCGGGTTTCGCGGCACGCCGGTCGATGCGCTGGGCGCGGCGCTGGCGCAAGCCGACGTGCTGCCGGATCTCTACGCGTGCGGGCCGCCCGCGCTCGTGCGTGGCGCACAGGAGGCCGCCGCCGCGGCGGGTGTGCCCGACGCGCAGTTCGCGAGCGAGCGCTTCATCGCGTGATGCGTCTGTGGGATTGCGCCGGTTTGACGCATGACCGGTGCGACAGGACACCACAGGAATGCGGCCGCTTGAAGATGTAGCATGAAAGCATGGTTAAACGGAACGCAACACCCGATCAGGTCGCGCGTTCCGAGTGAAGCAGATATGTGTCGAGAATCGTTGTCACGTTAGTGAGGAATCCAAATGCTCAACGTCACCTCCGTTTTGATCAGCCTGGCTCCGATGTGGGCAATGTTGCTCGTCGCATCGTCGGCCGCGGCCTATCTGGTCTTCTGGCGCAAGGCTATCAAGTGAGCGCATGCCGCGCTGAACCCACAAAAAACCCTCGCATCCGTTCGGCATGCGAGGGTTCGTTCGCTTGATGCGATCGCCTTCCTAGCGCCGCTCATCCTCGCGATACGCGCGGATCACGTCGGCAAACGACGTATCGCCCTTCAATCCGAGCGCTTCCGCGCGCGACGTATCCCAGCGCCCCGGCCAGCTGCCGACGATCTTCTCGACGCGCTCGTCCGGCACATGGCGGATCAGCTTCACCGCATCGTCGCCCGCGACTTCGCGCAGCGCGGCGATCATCTCGTCGACGCTCACTGAAATCCCCGGCAGGTTGATCACGCGCTTGTTGCCGAGCTGCGCGCCGTCGAGCTCGCAGCCCGCGACCAGCGCGTCGATCGCGCCGCGGGGCGACAGCAGCCACAGGCGCGTCGAGCCCGGCACCGGGCACACGCTTTCCTCGCCGTTCAGCGGCTCGCGGATGATGCCGCTCGCGAACGACGACGCCGCGGCGTTCGGCCGGCCCGGCCGCACGCTGATGGTCGGCAGCCGCAGCACGCGGCCGTCGACGAAGCCGCGCCGTGCGTAGTCGCACAGCAGCAGCTCGGCAATCGCCTTTTCCGCGCCGTACGACGATTGCGGGTTCAGCGCGGTGTCGTCCTGCACGACGTCCGGAAGCGCGCCGCCATAGACGGCCACCGAGCTCGTGAACACGACGCGCGGGCGATGGCCGCGCGCGCGGCACACTTCCAGCAGCGTGCGCGATGCATCGAGGTTGATCCGCATTCCGAGATCGAAATCGGCTTCGGCCTGGCCGCTGACGATCGCCGCGAGGTGGAAGATCGCGCCGGTCTGCGTATCGATCGCGCTGTCCAGCACGGCCCGATCGGCGATATCGCCGACGATCGATGTCACGCGCGCGTCGCCGAAATCGCTGCCCTTGACGACGTCGAGCAGCACGAGTTCGGTGATCGGCTGCGCGCGGCTGTCCGCGCCGGTCAGCGTGCCGCGTTCGAGCAGCTTGCGCGCGAGGCGCTGGCCGAGGAAGCCGGCGCCGCCGGTGATCAGTACTTTCATGTTCGTTCCCGTCGTGGAAATGCTTGGATTACAGGTAAGGCTTCAGCCAGCCGAGGCCGTCGGACGTGCCGGCCTTCGGACGGTATTCGCAGCCGATCCAGCCGTCGTAGCCGAGCGCGTCGATCAGCGCGAACAGGTACGGATAGTTCAGCTCGCCGAGGTCCGGCTCGTGGCGCTCGGGCACGCCGGCGATCTGGATATGGCCGATGCCCGCAAAGTCGCGCTTGAGCTTCATCGCGAGATCGCCCTCGACGATCTGGCAGTGGTAGCAGTCGAACTGCACTTTCAGGTTCGGCGCGCCGACTTCCGCGCAGATCGCATGCGCGTCGTCCTGCCGGCTGATGAAATAGCCGGGCATGTCGCGCTGGTTGATCGGCTCGACGAGGACCGTGATGCCGTGCGCGAAGGCCGCCTGCGCGGCGTGCGCGAGGTTCGCGACATAGGTCGCGCGGTGGCGCGCACGGTCCTGGCCCGGCGCGATCAGGCCGGCCATCACGTGCAGCTTCTTGTTGCCGATCACGCGCGCGTAATCGAGCGCGGTGTCGATGCCGCGGCGGAACTCGTCCTCGCGGCCCGGCAGCGATGCGATCCCGCGCTCGCCGGCGGCCCAGTCGCCGGGCGGAGCGTTGAACAGCGCCTGCACGAGGCCGTGCTGGTCGAGGCGCGCGCGGATGTCCTCGGCGGCGAAGTCGTACGGGAACAGGTACTCGACCGCCTTGAAGCCGTCGTACGCGGCGGCGGCGAAGCGCTCGAGGAACGCGTGTTCGTTGTACATCATCGAGAGGTTGGCGGCGAAGCGTGGCATGGCAGCAGGTCCTGTCAGTGAGAGGGCGGGGCATCGCACGCGACGCCCCGTTTCATTTAGCGGTTGACCAGTCTGGCCGGCGTGAGCCAGACGGCGATCGCGCCGATCACGAGCATCGACGCCAGCACGTACATGCCGGACGACGTGCTGTGCGTCGCGTCCTTCAGGTAGCCGATCAGGTAGGGGCTCGCGAAGCCGGCGAGGTTGCCGATCGAATTGATGATCGCGATGCCGGCCGCGGCCGCGGTGCCCGCGAGGAACGCGGTCGGCAGCGACCAGAACAGCGGGGCGCAGGTCAGCACGCCGCCCGCGGCGATCGACAGGAATACGATCGACACCGCCGTATTGTGCGAGTACGACGCCGCCACCGCGAAGCCCACGGCGCCCATCAGCGCCGGCACGATCAGGTGCCAGCGGCGTTCGCGGCGCTTGTCCGCGCTGTGGCCGAACACGTTCATCACGACGATCGCGACGACGAACGGAATCGCGGAAAGCAGGCCGATCTGGAACGTATCGGTGATGCCGGTCGACTTGACGAGCGTCGGCATCCAGAACGTGAGGCCGTACTGGCCCGTGACGAACGCGAAGTAGATCAGCGACATCCACCACATGCGCGGGTCCGAGAACACGGCCTTCAGCGAATGGCCGTGCTTCTGCTGTTCCTGCGGCTGCGCGGCGATTTCGTCCTCGAGCAGCTGCTTCTCGCGATCGTTCAGCCACTTTGCACTGCGAATGTTGTTGTCGAGATAGAGGATCGTCGCGATGCCGATCAGCAGCGCGGGCACGGCCTCGATCATGAACATCCATTGCCAGCCGTGGAAGCCCGAGCCGCCGTGGAAGCGCTGCATGATCCAGCCCGACAGCGGGTTGCCGAAGATCCCGGACACCGGAATCGCCGACATGAACACCGCGATGATCTTCGCGCGGCGGTGCGACGGGAACCAGTAGGTCAGGTACAGGATCACGCCCGGGTAGAAGCCCGCTTCCGCGAGGCCGAGCAGGAAGCGCAGCACGTAGAACTGCGTGGGCGTCTGCACGAACGCGAACAGCCCCGACAGGATGCCCCACGTGATCATGATCCGCGCGATCCAGATGCGCGCGCCGATGCGGTGCATCAGCAGGTTGCTCGGCAGCTCGAACAGGAAGTAGCCGAGGAAGAAGATCCCCGCGCCGAGCCCGAACACGGTTTCGCTGAACGCGAGATCCTGCGACATCTGCAGCTTCGCGAAGCCCACGTTCACGCGGTCGAGATAGGCGACCACGTAGCAGAGCATCAGGAACGGCACGATGCGCCAGAACACTTTCTTGTACGTGAGGTCCAGCTCGGCCGAACCGGCGGCCGAGGCGGACGAACGGCCTGCGGCCGCGTCGAGAGCAGTCATCGTTGTCTCCAATCCAGTGATGGTGAGTGCCGGCGGCGCGTACGCCGCCGGTCGTAGGTGTGTGCTGAGTGAAGGGCCCGCGCACACGGCGGGCAACGGATTACCAGCGCGCGCCGAACGTCTCGCGCAATTCGTCGAGCGCCGCGTCCGGCAGCGGCGCGGGCTTCGGTTCGGTCATCAGCCACAGGCGCGCCGTTTCCTCGAGCTCCTCGAGCGCGTACGACGCCTGCGACACCGACGGGCCCCACATCACCGGGCCGAGACGGTCGAGCAGCACGCCGCGCACGCGATCGGCGAGCGCGGCGACTTCGGCCGCGACAGCCGGGTCGCCGGGGCGGCGGTAGCGGATCAGCGGAATGTGGCCGACCTTCATCACGTAGTACGGCGTGATCGGCGGCAGCACGTCGGTGTCGCGCCACACGCCCGCAAGCGTCAGCGCGACGAGATGTGTCGAATGCGTATGCACGATGCCGTTCGCTTCGGCGTTGCGCGCGTAGATGCCGCGATGCAGCGTCAGCGTCTTCGACGGCCGGCCGCCCGACACCGGCTGGCCGTCGAGGCCGACCTTCGCGATGTCGTTCGGGTCGAGGCGGCCGAGGCATGCGTCGGTCGGCGTGATCAGCCAGCCGTCGTCCAGACGCGCGCTGATGTTGCCCGCGCTGCCGACCGCATGGCCGCGCGCATACAGGCTCGCGCCGACCACGCAGATCTCTTCGCGCAGTGTTGCTTCGTGGCTCATCGTGCGGCTCCGTCGAGTGCGCGCAGCGCCTTGTCGAAGAAATCCACCGCGCCGAAGTTGCCGGACTTCAGCGCGAGGCCGAGCGGCTCCGCGTCGATCGTCGCGGTCGCGGGCACGCCCGGATCGATCTGCGCGCCGATCTGCAGCGACTTCACGTCGAGCGCCTGCACCACCGCGCCGGACGTTTCGCCGCCCGCGACGACGAACTTGCGCACGCCGAGCGCGCGCAGGCCCTGCGCGATCGCGGCGAGCGTGCTTTCGACGAGATGGCCGGCCGCGTCGACGCCGAGCGCCTGCTGCACGGCCTTCACTTCGTCAGGGGTGGCGGTTGCATAGATCAGCACCGGCTCGGGCAGGCGCGCACGCGCGAACGCGAGCGCCTGCTCGACGACCGGCTCGCCGCGCGCCGCCGCGAGCGGATCGATGCGAAAGCTCGGGCAATGCGCGCGCCATTCGGCGACCTGCGCGTTGGTCGCCTTCGACGCGCTGCCTGCGAGCACCGTCGAATAGCCGTCGATGCGGGGCAGCGACGCTGCGTTGTCGCGCTCGGGCAGCAGGCCAGCGGTGCGGAAATTCGCGGGCAGGCCGAGCGCGATGCCCGAGCCGCCGGTGACGAGCGGCAGGTCCGCACAGGCCTCGCCGAGCACGTAGAGATCGCGGTCGGACAGCGCATCGGCGATCGCGAAGCGCGCGCCTTCCGCGCGCAGCTGCGCGATCGTCGCGCGCACCGCGGCGGAGCCGAGGCCGATCGCATCGTGGCGGATCAGGCCGACGCGCGACGGCGTCTGGCGCTGCAGCACGCGCACGAGGTTCGCGTCCTTCATCGGCGTGAGCGGATGGTTCTCCATTCCCGATTCGTTCAGCAGCGTATCGCCGACGAACAGGTGGCCGCGGAAGATCGTGCGGCCGTTCTCCGGGAACGCCGGGCACGCGATCGCGAAGCCGCCGCCGGCCGCGTCGAGCAGCGCGTCGGCGACCGGGCCGATGTTGCCCGCGTCGGTGGAGTCGAACGTCGAGCAGTACTTGAAGAAGAACTGGCGGCAGCCCTGCGCGCGCAGCCATTCGTACGCGGCGAGCGATTGCGCGACCGCGTCGGCCGCGGGAATCGTGCGCGACTTCAGCGCGACGACGATCGCGTCGGCGTCGAGCGTGGCGCCATCGGCCGGCACGCCGATCGTCTGTACGGTGCGCATGCCGCTCTTGACGAGCATGTTCGCGAGATCGGTCGCGCCGGTGAAATCGTCGGCGATGCAGCCGAGCAGGGGACGGGAAGCGGTCATGACGATGGCCTTGTTCAGATCAACGGGAAGGCGGCAGCGTGATGCCGGGGAAGGTCTTGATCACGGCGGAATCGTCCTCGCCGCCGTGGCCGGCGCTCGATGCGCTCATGAACATCTGGTGCGCGGCGGCCGACAGCGGCAGCGGGAATTTGCTGCGGCGCGCGGTGTCGAGCACGAGGCCGAGATCCTTCACGAAGATGTCGACCGCGGACAGCGGCGTGTAGTCGCCGTTCAGGATGTGCGGCACGCGGTTCTCGAACATCCACGAGTTGCCGGCGCTGTGCGTGATCACGTCGTACAGCGCATCGGGATCGACGCCTTCGCGCAGGCCGAGCGCCATCGCTTCGGCCGCTGCCGCGATGTGCACGCCGGCCAGCAGCTGGTTGATGATCTTCACTTTCGAGCCGACGCCGTGCGCATCGCCGAGGCGATAGACCTTGCCCGCGATCGCGGCCAGCACGTCGTCGCAGGCTTCGTATGCGGCGGCCGGGCCGGACGTCATCATCGTCATCTCGCCCGATGCCGCGCGCGCGGCGCCGCCGGACACCGGCGCGTCGAGCATCTGCAGGCCCGCGGCCTCGATGCGGGCGCCGAGCGCGATCGCGAACTCGGGCGCGACGGTCGCGCTCGCGATCACGACGCCGCCCGGTTTCATCCGCGCGAGAGCGCCCTGTTCGCCGAACAGCACCGTTTCCGTCTGCGCCGCATTGACGACGAGCGTGACGACGACATCGCACTGCGCGCCGAGCTCGGCGGGCGTCGCGCACGCGATGCCGCCTTCCGCCGCGAATGCGTTCAGCACGCTTTCACGCACGTCGCACGCGTGCACGCGGAAGCCCGCGCGCAGCAGCGAGCGCGCAACGCCGAGGCCCATTGCGCCGAGGCCGATGACTCCAACATTTCGTGACATGGTCAACCTTGATCGATTCGTGACAGGGGGCGGCATCTGCCGAATGCAGCGCCGCCGCGTTCAGCAGATGCCGGCTTCCGCGAGACGGCGGGCGGCGTTGTACATGTGCGTGCGCGCGGCGTTGCGGGCTGCCATCGGGTCGCGCGCGCGAATCGCGTCGGCGATCGCCGCATGCTCTTCGCGAACCTGCCGCGAGAAATCCTCGCGCGTCGCCTCGTTGCCGCGCGTGACCTTCACGCCCGCTTCGAGGTACTGGTTCAGGAACTGCAGCGTCTTCAGGAAATACGGATTGCCGGTGACGGCCGCGATCGTGCGGTGGAACGCGACGTCCTCCGCGACGCCGTCGCGCCCTTCGGCCACCGCGTCGTCGATCTTGCGCAGCGCATCGTCGATGTCGTCCATGTCGTCATCCGTGCGATGCAGCGCGGCTTCGGCGGCGACTTCCGCCTCGATCGCGCGGCGCACCGCGAGCAGGTGCGGCAGCGAGCTCGCCTCGACCGCTTCCGCGTAGTCGATGCGCAGCGGCCGGATCGCGCCGTGCTGGTTCACGTAGACGCCGCTGCCCTGGCGCGGCTCGACCACGCCCTCGTTCTTCAGGCGCGAGATCGCCTCGCGGATCACGGTGCGGCTCACGCCGAATTCCTGCGCGAGCACGGCCTCGGTCGGCAGCTTGCCGGTGGCCGCGAAACTGCCGACTTCGATCTGCTTGAGCAGCTGCTGCGCGACGTGATCGCTCATCGCGCGAGCGGGAATTTTCTCGAACATGGTGTTCATGTTTGTAAGGTGATGTGGTCATCATACAAATTTTTAGGAGAAAGGGCGCATCCGGAATAACCCTCGTTCGGCCGGGACATCTTCGGCGAATTTGATTGGAACCGGTTCCAAATCGCAGCAACTTCACGCGATCATGTGGGGCCGGTGCGCGGGGGCGCGACGCTGCGCCGATCGCCTAAACTGGACTGGATCGACCTGTCCGGGTCCGATCCAACGCCGCACCCAGCGAGGCACGTCATGACCGTGAGCCAGCCAGCCCGAACGGAATTGCCGGGGCAAGTCGTTCTCGTGTTGCAGGGCGGCGGCGCGCTGGGCGCGTTCCAGCTCGGCGTCTACCAGGCGATGGACGAGGCCGGCATCCAGCCCGACTGGGTGGTCGGCACGTCCATCGGCGCGATCAATGCGGCGCTGATCGCCGGGAACCGGCCGGAGCATCGCTTGCAGCGGGTCGCGGAGTTCTGGAGCCGGGTGACCGAGCGCTCCCGGCTGCGCGTGCCCGCCGTGCTGCCGGGCTGGAGCCGGCTGTTCGCCGAGCTGATGATCATCGGCGGCGGCATCGCCGGGTTCTTCGAGCCGAACCCGGCGTCGTGGCTCGGGCCGATGGCGCGGCTGGGCGCCGAGCGCGCGTCGTACTACCTGATCGCGCCGCTGCGCGACACGCTGAGCACGCTGATCGACGTCGAGATGCTGAACGCCGGCCAGCCGCGCCTGACCGTCGGCGCGGTGAACGCGTGCACCGGCGCGATGCGCTATTTCGACACGCGCGAACAGCCGCTCGCCGTCGAGCACATCATGAGCTCGGCCGCGCTGCCGCCCGCTTTCCCGGCCGTGAGAATCGGCGGCCAGCCGTACTGGGACGGCGGCGTGTATTCCAATACGCCGGTCGAGGTGGTGCTGGACGACAGGCCGCGCAGGAGTTCGATCATCTTCTCGGTGCAGATGTGGAATCCGGTCGGCCCCGAGCCGGAAACCATCCTGCAGGTATCGGAGCGGCAGAAGGACATCCAGTACGCGAGCCGGACCGACAGCCATATCGCGCGTCAGCAGCAGATCCACCGGCTGCGCCACGTGATCCGCGAACTGGTCGCGCACGTGCCCGAGGCCGAGCGCGCGACGGCCGAGGTGCGTGCGCTGGCGGCCTGGGGATGCCAGACAACCATGCGCGTGATCAAGCTCGCCGCGCCCCGGCTCGACGGCGACAACCAGTTCAAGGACATCGACTTCACGCCGGCCGGCATCGCGGCGCGCCGGCAGGCGGGCTACGAGGCGGCGCGGCAGGCGATTGCCGCGCGCCCGTGGGACATGCCGATGGATCCGATCGACGGGATGACCGTCTACAGCGCGGACGAACCCGCGGGCGGCGAAGGGCACGCGTGATGCCGTTCAGCCGCGAGCGGCGGCGCCCGGCTGATCGCAGCGGCCGATGGTGCGGCCGTGCCGGGCGGCCGGTCAATGCTGGTATGCTGGCCTTCATGACATCCGCTCAGGAGGTCGCCATGGCGACGAAGCACGTCTCGAAGAAAAAGTACCTGAAGATCCTGAACAAGCGTCTGCGTGCCGAGCCCGATGCGCCGTCCGGCACGTCGTTCGTGTTCTACCCGCCGGGCGCGAAGGCGAAGGACGCGACCGGCGTCATCTCCAGCGAGCCGGGCAGCGAGCATGCGCTCGCGATGATGGCCGCGATCCAGGGCAAGGCTGCCGAGGAATTCGTCGTGACGGGAAAGCGGGCGAAGTAACGCGCGGCGGCCGGGGGCCGCGCGCGTCGCCCCATCAGAACCGCACGACCGTCTTGCGCTCGACGTTGAAGCCGTCGCGCAGGATGCACGCCGAGTCCGCGAAGTAGCGTTGGGTTTCCGACAGCAGATCCGCGTTGCCGCGATGGCAGAACACCACGCCCGATCCTTCCTCGGTCAGCAGCTCGCCGATCAGCGACTCGGGCTGCGCGACATCGGCCAGATGGACGTTCTGCACGCCCTGCGCGAGCGCATCGAGCGCTTCGCGCACATAGCGCGAAGCGGCGGCGCACGGGTGCTCGGCCAGCCACTGCTCGAGCTCCGTCATCCCGTATAGCCCGGCCAGCGCGTCCAGTTCGCCCAGCACCGCGTGCTCGACCATCATCACCAGCGTCACGGCGCCGGTTCGCTGCGCAATCAGGCTGCCGAGCCGCTCGGGGTCCAGCAAGCGATCCCGGCCGCCGTCGTCCGGCGCGACGGGCATCACCACCGGCACGAGCCCATGCTCCCGAAATGCGTCGAACGCGGTTGCGTCGAACTGCGTGACCGGGCTCAGGTTCGCGTGGTCCGACTCGGCGCCGGCGGTCATCAGGCCGCCGTCCTGGCCGCTGACGCCGAGCGCCTTTACGCCATGGCTGCCGATCAGGCGCACCAGCTCGTGGTTGACGTCGGCCATCATCGCGCGGGCGGCCTGCACGGCGCGCGCGTCGCCCGGATCGGGCGGCGCGGTCTTGCGGAACGCCGGCAGCCCGCCGTGCACGACGACGGGGCGAACGCCGGTCAGCGCCAGCAGCGCGACGTCCTGCGCGAACGACATGCGGGCGCGGGGCGCATGCACGGCGGAGCCGCCATGGACGATGACGACGGTCTGCCCGTGCAGCGCCTGCATGAACGGCAGCGAGCGGGCCAGCCTGGCCACCTGCTGCGACGGGACGGCTTTGCTTTCAGGGTCTGGGAACATGGGAAAGGTCGGTGAATGGACGGGGTGGCCGCGGGTTGCCGCGCCGCGCATCAGCGCGTGCCCTGCATCAGCGCGGCGATCTCGTCGGGTGTCTGCGCGGCGCGCGCGGCCAGCCTGAACTGACGCTTGCCGAGGAACCGCGCGGCGTCGGCCAGCAGTTCGAGGTGTTCCCGGTCGTCTTCCTCGGGCATCACCAGCAGCAGGAACTCGCCGACGGGCTTGCCGTCCGGCGCATCGAAGCCGAACGGGTACAACGCGCGAACGAACAGGCCGAGCGCCGCGCCGACACCGCCGACGCGCGCATGCGGCAGCGCGACGCCCTGGCCGAGACCGGTCGAGCCGAGCTGCTCGCGCTTCATCAGCTCGGTGCGGATCCGCTCGGCGGCCAGCCCATAGCGGCGCTGCAGATGCAGCGCCGCGTACTCGAACAACTGGTTCGGGCTCTCGACCGGCGCATCGAGCAGGATGTTCTCCGGCGGGCACGCGCGGGCCAGCCGGGTGACGGCGGGCATCCCGTCGTATCGGTGAGGCACGCCGGGTTGGCCGCCGTCGGCGGGACTGTGTGATTGCATGCGGATCTCTCCGTGACCGGGCTGGTGACAGAGGAATCCTAGACAAAACCCTGTAAAGACGGTGTCAGATACAGGGCGGCCGGACATAAAAATTGCGTATCGATGTGCCGCCGATGTGTGATCACGAGCGGTCACGAAGCGCGCAGCATGAACAGCAGCATCGCCAGCAGATAGATCGCGATGCCGACATCCGGCGCGCCGCTCGCGATGACCGCGAACGCCACCGCGGCGCTCGCGACGAGCAGGAGTTTCGGCTTTGGCGGACGGCGGTGGCGTGTGCCCGAAGTGTCTTCATGCATTGCGCCGGCTCGTGCGCCGAGCGCGGATTTCCAGAACGTCAAGCCAAGCATGATGGGTTCCATAGGTGAGAGTGGCGACGATGGACGGGGCGCCCGGGTCGCGGCGCCCCGGCAGCGCGTCAGCAACGTTCCATCTTGAGCACGCGCGAGACCTGGCCGATCGTCAGCCCGCTGTTGCGCACATAGGGCGCGTAGTCGAGCGGCGCGGTGAGGGATGCGCTGACCACGAACCGGCCGACGAAGCGAAACGCGTCCGTCTCCATCTTGAGGAACACCGGAATCGCGTCGCCCTGCATGGCGAGCGTGCGGCCGGCGGCGCGCGCGGACGCGCTGCCGTCGCAGATGATCACGTCGGGCGCGTGCGGGTTGAGGTCCGTGCGCAGGCACGCGGCCACCACCCGGCCGTTCTTCGTCGGGAGAAACGCCTGCTTGCTGCCGCCACACACGGTGTGGATGAATTCACGGGTGTAGTTCTTGTTGATGTCGAACATGACGATGCTCCTGGGTTGCCGAACACAATGTGCTCGATAAGGGATGCGAATCAATTTGCCTGCGCCACGCGTCGTGAAAGCGCACGCGATCAGCCGGGGCGGTGCAAGCCCGCGCTCGACGCGTCCGCCGTTCGCCGCCGCAGGCTGCGGCGAACCGGTGGGGCCTCGTCGTCCGGGCTGCGCCACGCGCTCAGGATCCGCAGCACGGCCTGGCCGGTACGCGTAATGGAAAATTCGGGGCCGCCCGCTTTCGACTCGATCAATTCGGCCAGCCCGGCCTCGCGCAGCGCGGTGAGGTCGAGCGTGCCGGATTCGGCCGCGACGGGCGCCTGGTCGAGCAGCATCAGCGCCGCGATTTCATGCGCGCTCAGTCTCGGCGTTGCCGACGGCGCGCACACCACGGTTCGGTTTTTCATCTGTCATCCTTATTGCATCGGGCACGGCCGCACGCGCTCGCGCAGCCGGCCGAACAGCACGGTGCCGCCCGGGTCGCGTCACGCGCGGTAGCCGGGTTGTGTGAAAAGGTGCACGGGGATGGAACTACGACGCGCACCGCTCGCCTGGGCGGCAAGACGGTGGCTCAAGAAAGAGAGGCGCAGACGTCCTGCCTGTCAGGCAGCGAAACGACTTGGTGGGCGGGGACATCGGATGGTCATGTCACGTGCTCTCGGTTGGATTGCGATGACATTCTAGTGAACGGCGGAGCGGCCGCAAGTAAAAAGGTCGTAAAGGTGAGCGAAGCCTGTCGCGGCGCACGGCTCACTCCACCTCTTCCTCGGCGACATCGTCCGGCGCGGCGGCCGCCGCTTCCCCGCCGCGTTCGCGATAGGCCGCCGGCGGCACGCCGAACTGCTTGCGGAACTCGCGCCCGAGATGCGACGCGTCGGCGAACCCGCAGCTCGACGCGATATCGGCGACGGTGCGATCCGAGCTCGTCAGCAGCCATGCGGCGGTGCGCAGCCGCACCTGCTTCGCGAACGCCTGCGGGCTCTTGCCGGTTTCTGCCTTGAACAGCCGTTCCAGCTGCCGCGCCGACAGGTCGAGCTTGCACGCGAGCTCCTCGAGCGGCAGCGCGCGGCCGACGTGCTGTTCCATCAGCAGGATCGCGCGCTTCACCTTCGGGTGCGTCGCGGGCTCGAGGCCCGGCGGGTGCGGCTGCGGCGCGTTGCCCTTCTGCATCTCGCCGACCAGCAGGATGCGCAGCGCCTTCTGCACGGTCGCGTGGTCGAAGTGACGCAGCAGGATCGCGGCGGCCACGTCGATCGACGCGCGCCCGCCCGAACAGGTGATCCGCCGCCGGTCGATCACGAACAGCCGGTCGGCAATCAGCAATTCGGGGTCGGCCGCCGGGAAGCGCTCGATGAAATCCCAGTAGTGGAACCAGCTCACGCAGGTGCGGTGCCCGTCCAGCACGCCCGCGCGCATCAGCGTGAACACGCCGGTGCAGATGCCGACGACGGTCGCGCCGTCGGCCGCCGCGCGGCGGACGAACGCGAGCGTCTCCGGCCCCGCCTGCGGCCCCGAATGCAGCAGCCCGCCGACCACCACCACGTAGTCGAACGGCTCGGCGTCGTCGAAGGTTTCCCACGGCGTGATCTGGATCCCGCAGCTCGCGCGCACCGGGGCAAGGGTTTCCCCGATCACGCTCCAGGCGCAGCGCACGGGCTTGCTGTAGTCGCCGTCGTCGGCGGACAGCCGGAGCATGTCGACGAAGCCGGAGAACGCCGTCAGCGTGAAGTTCGGCAGCAGCACGATGCCGAAGCGGATGCGTTTCGGGGCCGGGTCGGCAACGGGGGAGGCGGGTACGTCGGGTGTCATTGCGGCAAATCTCGTCACGGCTCGCCAGGGCGGGCAGGTCTCACTCTCTGATTACAGGGGCGGCACGGGCGGTGCGGATGCCCCAGCGTCGCCGATCGCCCGCGCGCGGACTTGCGTTTTTCCGTCGCGAACCATCGTCAAAACGCACTTTCCGGCCGAGCGGCGGGCCGCTTGGCGGCGGCATCCCACGCCGATGCCGTTTTTGTTCTATCGGCCAATTTTACGCTTTGGTGTACTGGCGTCCAATGTCACTTCACGTGTGTCCACCCAGAGGAAGCCAGATGAACGTCAGCGTCTTCGACCTGTTCAAGATCGGCATCGGCCCGTCCAGCTCGCATACGGTCGGCCCGATGATCGCCGCGTGCCGCTTCGCGTCGCACGTCGAGGATGCGAACCTGCTCGGTTTCGTGCGCCGCGTGCGGGTCGAGCTGTACGGCTCGCTCGGCGCGACCGGCAAGGGCCACGGCACCGACAAGGCGGTGCTGCTCGGCCTCGAAGGGCACCTGCCCGATTCGATCGACCCCGACCTGATCGAGCCGCGTCTCGCCGAGATCCGCGCGGCCAAATCGCTGTCGCTGCTCGGCAAGCAGGCGATCCGCTTCGACGAGAAGGAGCACATCGGCTTCTATCGCAAGCTGATGAGCGGCACCGGCATCGTGCATCCGAACGGCATGCGCTTCCAGGCGTTCGACGAGCACGGCCAGCTGCTGGTGGAGAAGGAGTATTACTCGATCGGCGGCGGCTTCGTCGTGAACCGCGACGGCGACCGCGTGAACGGCGTGCGCGCGGCGGCCGAGGTGCCGTATCCGTTCCGCACCGGCGACGACCTGATGCGCCAGTGCCGTGCGAGCGGCCTGTCGATCGCCGAGTTGATGCTGCGCAACGAATGCGCGCTGCGCCCCGAGGACGAAGTGCGCGCGGGCCTGCTTGCGATCTGGCGCACGATGGCCGCGTGCGTCGAGCGCGGCTGCAAGGTCGAAGGCGACCTGCCGGGCCCGATGCGCGTGAAGCGCCGCGCGGCCGAGCTGAACGCCCGCCTGCGCGCGCGTTCGGAGGAATCGCTGCGCGACCCGCTGTCGATGCTCGACTGGGTCAACCTGTACGCGATGGCCGTCAACGAGGAGAACGCGGCGGGCGGCCGCGTCGTCACCGCGCCGACCAACGGCGCGGCCGGCGTGATTCCCGCGGTGCTGCACTACTACGTGAAGTTCGTGCCGGGCTCGAACGAGAACGGCATCGTCGAATTCCTGCTGACGGCCGCCGCCATCGGGATCATCTACAAGGAAACCGCATCGATCTCCGGCGCGGAAGTGGGCTGCCAGGGCGAGGTGGGCGTCGCGTGCTCGATGGCCGCGGCCGCGCTCGCCGCCGTGATGGGCGGCACGCCCGACCAGGTCGAGAACGCCGCCGAGATCGGCATGGAGCACAACCTCGGCATGACCTGCGACCCGGTGGGCGGCCTCGTGCAGATCCCGTGCATCGAGCGCAACGCGATGGGCGCGATCAAGGCGCTGAACGCGTCGCGCATGGCGCTGAAGGGCAACGGCCAGCACTACGTGTCGCTCGACTCGGTCATCAAGACGATGCGCGAGACGGGCGCCGACATGAAGACGAAATACAAGGAAACGTCGCGCGGCGGCCTCGCCGTGAACGTCATCGAATGCTAACGAAGGATCACTAACATGAGCCGCTACTCGATATTCAGCCTGTTTCGCAACGGCCTGTCGTATCACGAGAACTGGGAAAAGCAGTGGAAGAGCCCGGAGCCGAAGAAGGAATACGACGTCGTGATCGTCGGCGGCGGCGGGCATGGCCTCGCGACCGCGTACTACCTCGCGAAGGAGCACGGCATCACCAATGTCGCGATCCTCGAGAAGGGCTGGATCGGCGGCGGCAACACCGCGCGCAACACGACGATCGTCCGCTCGAACTACCTGTGGGACGAATCGGCCGCGCTGTACGAGAAGGCGATGAAGCTGTGGGAAGGGCTGTCGCAGGACCTGAACTACAACGTGATGTTCAGCCAGCGCGGCGTGATGAACCTCGCGCATACGCTGCAGGACGTGCGCGACACCGAGCGCCGCGTGAACGCGAACCGGCTGAACGGCGTCGATGCCGAGTTCCTGACGCCCGCGCAGATCAAGGAAATCGAGCCGACCATCAACCTGAACAGCCGCTACCCGGTGCTCGGCGCGTCGATCCAGCGGCGCGCGGGCGTCGCGCGCCACGACGCGGTGGCCTGGGGCTTCGCGCGCGGCGCGGACCGCGCGGGCGTCGACATCATCCAGAACTGCCAGGTGACGGGCATTCGCCGCGAAGGCGGCGCGGTGGTGGGCGTCGACACGGTGAAGGGCTTCATCAAGGCGAAGAAGGTCGCGGTGGTCGCGGCCGGCAACACGACGACGCTCGCCGACATGGCCGGCGTGCGCCTGCCGATCGAGAGCCATCCGCTGCAGGCGCTGGTGTCGGAGCCGATCAAGCCGGTGGTCAACTCGGTGATCATGTCGAACGCGGTGCACGCGTACATCAGCCAGTCCGACAAGGGCGACCTCGTGATCGGCGCGGGCATCGACCAGTACACGGGCTTCGGCCAGCGCGGCAGCTTCCACATCATCGAAGGCACGCTGCAGGCGATCGTCGAGATGTTCCCGGTGTTCTCGCGCGTACGGATGAACCGCCAGTGGGGCGGCATCGTCGACGTGTCGCCGGACGCGTGCCCGATCATCAGCAAGACCGACGTGAAGGGCCTGTATTTCAACTGCGGCTGGGGCACGGGCGGCTTCAAGGCCACGCCGGGCTCGGGCTGGGTGTTCGCGCACACGATCGCGCGCGACGAGCCGCATCCGCTGAACGCGCCGTTCGCGCTCGACCGCTTCTACACGGGCCACCTGATCGACGAGCACGGCGCCGCCGCCGTCGCGCACTGAACCCCACCCACCACGAGGAGAACAAACCATGTTGCTGATCGAATGTCCGTGGTGCGGGCCGCGCGCCGAATCCGAGTTCTCGTGCGGAGGCGAAGCCGACATCGTGCGCCCCGTCAACAACGAGAACATGACCGACCGCGAATGGGGCGAGTACGTGTTCATGCGCGAGAACAAGCGCGGGCTGCACAAGGAGCAATGGCTGCATACGCAGGGTTGCCGCCGCTGGTTCAAGGCCACGCGCGATACGGTGACCTACGACATCAAGAGCTATGAAAAATTCGGCGGCGCAGCCGCCGGCAACGCACACGAAGAGGGCACCAGCAAATGAGCCAGAAAGACCGTCTCGGCACCGGTGGCCGCATCAATCGCGCGATTCCGCTGACCTTCACGTTCAACGGCCGCACCTACCAGGGCTTCCAGGGCGACACGCTCGCGTCCGCGCTGCTCGCGAACGGCGTGCACTTCGTCGCGCGCAGCTTCAAGTACCACCGCCCGCGCGGCATCGTCGCCGCAGGCGTCGAGGAACCGAACGCGGTCGTGCAGCTCGAGTCGGGCCCGTACAGCGTGCCGAACGCGCGCTCGACCGAGATCGAGCTGTACCAGGGCCTCGTCGCGACCAGCGTGAACGCGGAACCGTCGCTCGAGAACGACAAGTACGCGATCAACCAGAAGCTGTCGCGCTTCCTGCCCGCCGGGTTCTATTACAAGACCTTCATGTGGCCGCGCAACATGTGGCCGAAGTATGAAGAGAAGATCCGTGAAGCGGCCGGCCTCGGCAAGGCGCCGGACACGCTCGACGCCGATCGCTACGACAAGTGCTACGCGCATTGCGACGTGCTCGTCGTCGGCGGCGGCCCGTCGGGGCTCGCGGCCGCGCATGCGGCGGCGACGGCCGGCGCGCGCGTGATCCTCGTCGACGACCAGCGCGAGCTCGGCGGCAGCCTGCTGTCGTGCCGCGCGGAGATCGACGGCAAGCCCGCGGTGCAATGGGTCGAGAAGATCGAGGCCGAGCTGCGCAAGCTGCCCGACGTGACGATCCTCACGCGCAGCACCGCGTTCGGCTACCAGGACCACAACCTCGTGACGGTCACGCAGCGCCTGACCGACCACCTGCCGGTGTCGATGCGCAAGGGCACCCGCGAGCTGCTGTGGAAGGTCCGCGCGAAGCGCGTGATCCTCGCGACCGGTGCGCACGAGCGGCCTATCGTGTTCGGCAACAACGACCTGCCGGGCGTGATGCTGGCCGGCGCGGTGTCGGCGTACATCCATCGCTTCGGCGTGCTGCCGGGCCGCGACGCGGTAGTGTTCACGAACAACGACCGCGGCTACCAGACGGCGCTCGACCTGAAGGCGTGCGGCGCGAAGGTGACGATCGTCGATTCGCGCGCATCGTCGAACGGCGCGCTGCCGGCGGCGGCGAAGCGCCAGGGCGTGACGGTGATGAGCGGCGCGGTCGTGACGGCTGCGTCGGGCAAGTGGCGCGTATCGTCGGTCGACGTCGCGTCCTACTCGAACGGCCAGACGGGCGGCAAGCTGAAGACGCTGCCGTGCGACCTCGTCGCGATGTCGGGCGGTTTCAGCCCGGTGCTGCACCTGTTCGCGCAGTCGGGCGGCAAGGCGTGCTGGAGCGACGAGAAGGCCTGCTTCCTGCCCGGCAAGGCCGTGCAGCCCGAGGCGAGCGTCGGCGGGGCGGCGGGCGAGTTCGGCCTGGCGCGCGCGCTGCGGCTCGCGGTGGACGCGGGCGCGGAAGCGGCCAAGGCGGCCGGCCTGAGCGCCGCACAGCGCCCGGTCGCACCGAAGGTCGCGGAAGCCGCGGAAGGCGCGCTGCAGCCGTTGTGGCTCGTCGGCAGCCGCGAGGCCGCCGCGCGCGGGCCGAAGCAGTTCGTCGACTTCCAGAACGACGTGTCGGCCGCCGACATCCTGCTCGCCGCGCGCGAAGGCTTCGAGTCGGTCGAGCACGTGAAGCGCTACACGGCGATGGGCTTCGGCACCGACCAGGGCAAGCTCGGCAACATCAACGGGATGGCGATCCTCGCGCAGGCGCTCGGCAAGTCGATTCCGGAAACCGGCACCACGACGTTCCGCCCGAACTACACGCCGGTGACGTTTGGCACGTTCGCGGGCCGCGAGCTCGGCGATTTCCTCGACCCGATCCGCAAGACCTGCGTGCACGAATGGCACGTCGAGCACGGCGCGATGTTCGAGGACGTCGGCAACTGGAAGCGGCCGTGGTATTTCCCGAAGAACGGCGAGGATCTGCATGCGGCCGTGAAGCGCGAATGCCTCGCGGTGCGCAACAGCGTCGGCATCCTCGACGCGTCGACGCTCGGCAAGATCGACATCCAGGGCCCGGACGCGGTGAAGCTGCTGAACTGGATGTACACGAACCCGTGGAACAAGCTCGAGGTGGGCAAGTGCCGCTACGGGCTGATGCTCGACGAGAACGGCATGGTGTTCGACGACGGCGTGACGGTGCGCCTCGCCGACCAGCACTTCATGATGACCACCACGACGGGCGGCGCGGCGCGCGTGCTGACGTGGCTGGAGCGCTGGCTGCAGACGGAATGGCCGGACATGAAGGTGCGGCTGTCGTCGGTGACGGACCACTGGGCGACCTTTGCGGTCGTCGGCCCGAAGAGCCGCAAGGTCGTGCAGAAGGTGTGCCAGGACATCGACTTCGGCAACGAGGCGTTCCCGTTCATGAGCTACCGCAACGGCACGGTGGCCGGCGCGAAGGCGCGCGTGATGCGGATCAGCTTCTCGGGCGAACTGGCCTACGAAGTGAACGTGCCGGCGAACGCGGGCCGCGCGGTGTGGGAAGCGCTGATGGCCGCGGGCGCCGAGTTCGACATCACGCCGTACGGCACCGAGACGATGCACGTGCTGCGCGCGGAGAAGGGCTACATCATCGTCGGCCAGGACACCGACGGTTCGGTCACGCCGTACGACCTGGGGATGGGCGGGCTCGTCGCGAAGTCGAAGGACTTCCTCGGCAAGCGTTCGCTCACGCGCTCGGATACCGCGAAGGAGGGCCGCAAGCAGTTCGTCGGCCTGCTGACCGACGACGCGCAGACGGTGCTGCCGGAAGGCGCGCAGATCATCGCGAAGGACACGCAGGTGTCGGCCACCGAGCCGACGCCGATGCTCGGCCACGTGACGTCGAGCTACTACAGCCCGATCCTGCAGCGCTCGATCGCGCTGGCGGTGGTGAAGGGCGGCCTGAACAAGATGGGCGAGAGCGTCGTGATTCCGCTGGCCAACGGCAAGCGCATCACCGCGAAGATCTCGAGCCCGGTTTTCTACGATACCGAAGGGGTGCGTCAGCATGTGGAATGAAACCAGAGACCAGGCGCAGGTGGCGGGCACGGGCGGCGTGCGCCTCGAATCGCCGTTCGTCGGCGCGGCCGACCTGCTGAAGACGCAGCAGGCGCGCGCGTCGCAGAAGTTCACGTTCCGCGAGCGGCCGTTCCTCGATCTCGTCAACGTGCGCGGCGAGTTGAGCGACCCCGCGTTCGTCGCCGCGTTCGAGCGCGTGGTGGGCTGCCGGCCGCCGGCTGCGCCGAACACGGTCGCGCGCAGCGCCGAGTACGACGTGCTGTGGCTCGGCCCCGACGAGTGGCTCGTGCGCTCGAACGGCGCGGTGCAGGCCGGCGTGCTCGAGGCGCGGCTCGCCGAGGCCGTGCAGGGCACGTATGCGGCGGCGGTCGACATCGGCAGCGGCTACACGGTCGTCGAGATCAGCGGCGAGCGCGTGCGCGACGTGCTGGCGCGCGGCTGCCCGCTCGACCTGCATCCGCGGCTGTTCAAGCCGGGCCAGTGCGCGCAGACGCATTACTTCAAGGCGGGTGTCGTGCTGGTGCCGACCGGCGACGACACGTTCGAGATCGTCGTGCGCCGCAGCTTCGCCGACTATTTCGTGCGCATCATGCTCGACGCGGCCGCGCCGCTCGCGTCATGAAGCCGGCCGACGAACCGTTCGTGTCGATCGACGTGCCGCGCGTCAGGGGGCGCGGCTGGAGCGTGTTCGTCGACGAACTGATGGTGCCCGCGCGGATCGGCATCCATGCGCACGAGCACGAGGCGCCGCAGCCGATCGTGATCGATGCGCAGCTCGGGTATCGCTGCGAGCCGAACGAGGCGGGCGAGTGGATCGACTATGACGGGTATTGCGCGCGGGTGGCCGCGTTTCTCGCGCACAAGCCGCATACGCGGCTGCTCGAAACGCTGGTGGCCGATCTCGCGGTGATGTCGTTTCGCGAATGGCCGGCGCTGGAGACGCTGACGCTGTCGGTCCACAAGCCGAAGATCCGGCCGGGGACGAAGCGCGTCGGGGTGGGGCTCGACTGGACGCGCGGGGATTACCTGCGGTGGACGGGGGAGGTGGGGAGGGGGTGACGCGCGGGCGAAGCGCATGTCGATGCGTTCCGCACTGCAACGGCAGTTCGCGTGGCGGCGATCTCCGATCGTAGTTCGAACGCGGTTGGCGCCATGAGTGCATTCCGGGCGACGGCTTCTATCTGATCGTAAGAACATTTGGAGCGGCTGGATTTCTCCCCGGTCTGGCGGGAGCGCATACGCTCGTCCGCCGGGACGTCCTACCTTTCCGCCGTACGCCGCGCCATATACCCAAGATACGCAACGATCAGGTCGATTTCGCGATCGCTCAACCGATGAGCCGGCGAAAACGCCGGCAGGGCCCGCCTAGGGCGGATCGACGGCGAGGGCAGGCCAGCGCGCGATAAAAAAGGCGCTTGCACGATACAAATACAGCAGGTTTCCCGTACGTCACGCGTGTTCGTTCACGAACATTGTTGCGGACCGTTGCCGTTTGCTGGACGTGCGTTCGGCCATCCGTTATCCATTCAGCTTCCTCAAACTAGAACGAACGCTGAGAGAGATAGCGAAACCATGGCCGGTCCCGAAACCCTCCGTACCCCTCAGCGCCAGATCCCCCAAGCCCTCCAGCACAACGCCGAAGCCCGGCGCGTGATCGTCAGCCCGGTTCCCGCGCCCGCGACATCGCCGAAGGTGGTCGCAGCCCGCGCCGAATCGGTCAAGAACCACGGCCTCGAGATTTTCGTCCAGTGCCTGTACATGGTTCCGTTCGTCGGCAATGCGATGTCGCTCTACGACGTCGGCGTCGACATCTACCGGATCTGCAG
>NZ_CADESW010000036.1 GCF_902830275.1 Burkholderia stagnalis
GTCAGCGTATTTCATAGGGGCCCGCAGCGGCAGTACCGGCTGCAACAAGGCCGGATATAGAGCTGCTGCCCATCCTGTCTGTCGTAACACACGAGAACTGTTGCAAACGGGACGCGTTCATATAGACGACCCATGGGCAAGCGGATGTCCGCATTGTGCGGACTGGGCCTCGTATCGGCCGGCGCCTGCGCGCAGAGCAGCGTGACGCTGTACGGCATCGCCGATATCTACACCGAATTCCTCACGCACCAGGCCGCGCCCGGCGACAAGTCGTCGGTGTCGCAGGTGCGCATGGCGTCGGGCGGCAAGAGCGGCTCGCGCTGGGGCCTGAAGGGCGTCGAGGATCTCGGCGGCGGCTGGCAGGCGGCGTTCCGGCTCGAAAGCGGCTTCAACCTGAACAACGGCAGCGCCACCGGCGGCGGCGGCTTCGACCGCTCCGCGTGGGTCGCGCTGCAGCACGAACGCTGGGGCGCGCTGCGGCTCGGCCGCCAGTACTCGACGCTGTTCGACATCATGGAGCGCTACTCGCCGACCGGCGCGTATTCGACGCTGTACGAGCCGGCCGGCGCGGTCGTCGGCGTCAACTTCCGCGAGAACAACGTCGCCAAGTACATCGCGAAGGTCGGCGCGCTGACGCTCGAAACGCACTACGCGTTCGGCAACACGCCGGGCGCATTCCAGTCGAACGCCGCATACGGCGCGGGCTTCGACTATGCGGGCGGCGCGTTCTCGTTCGCCGCCGCGTTCGACGACGTCCACACGCCGCAGCCGGGCGGCTTCGCGCATTTCCGCCGCTACGCGGCATCCACGATCGTGCGGTTCGACCGTGCGCAGCTGATGGCCGGCGTCGTGCACGGCCAGAGCGGCGTGAACACGCCGTCGGTCGTCACACGCTACACGTTCTGGTGGGCCGGCATGCGCTACAGCATCAGCGATTTCCTGCAGGCGATCGGCGCGTTCTACTACGAGGACATCCACGCGCAGAACCCCGCGAACGCGCAGGCGGGCAAGCCGCAGCCGGCCAACCCGCAGCAGGTCACGCTGCAGTTGAACTACTTCGTGTCGAAAGCCACGACGCTGTACCTGGCGGGTGGCTACGTGCGCCGCGCCGCGCTCGATTTCGACAACTACAACTACAACTTCCTGCACTACACGCTCGCCGCCGGCCGCGCCAGCAGCGTGGGCGTCGCGCTCGGCATGCGCAAGGCGTTCTGAGCCCATTGCCTCTCCCCCAGCTTCAGGAACCTTCGGAGTTTTCCAAAATGAACCGCCGCCACTTCCTTTCCACGCTGTCCGGCGCCGCGCTCGCGCTGCCCTTCGGCCGCGCCGCTGCATCGCCCGCGGCCGACCCGCGCAACGGCCGCCCGGACCTCGCGCAACAGCTCGCCGACTACGCGGCCGGGCTGCAATACCACGACCTCGACGCCGCCACGGTCGAGACGGTCAAGGCGCACCTGATCGACGCGCTCGGCTGCGCGATCGCCGCGCACGACGAACGGCCGGTGCGCATCGCGCGCGACGCGGCGCTCGCGTCGCCCGGCGGCGTCGCGACGGTGATCGGCACCGCGCAGCGCACGAGCCCCGACCTCGCGGCCTTCGCGACCGGCACCGCGCTGCGCTACTTCGATTTCAACGACGCGTACGCCGGCAAGGAGACCGGCCACCCGAGCGACAACATGTCCGCATGCCTCGCCGTCGCGGAAGCGCAGCACGCGAGCGGCCGCGAGCTGATCCTGTCGATCGCGATCGCGTACGAGATTGCCTGCCGGCTGATGGACGCCGCCGCGATCAGCCCGCGCGGCTGGGATCACACGTGCTACAGCCTGCCGGCCGTCGCGCTCGCCGCCGGCAAGCTGATGCGCCTGCCCGCGCCGCAGCTCGTGCAGGCGATCAGCCTGTCGATCAACAGCCACCTCGCGCTGAACCAGACGCGCGTGCAGGAGCTGTCGAACTGGAAGGCGCTCGCCGATGCGGACGCCGCGCGCAATGCGGTGTTCTCCACGCAGCTCGCGCGCGCCGGGCTCACGGGCCCGTCGCCGATCTTCGAGGGGATGGCCGGGTTCTTCCCGCAGGTGTCGGGGCCGTTCGCGCTCGACACGGGCGAATTCGGCGGGCGCGGCGGCGCGTTCCGGATCGGCAAGTGCTTCGTGAAGTTCTATCCGGCGCAGGGGCTCACGCAGACGGCGATCCCGGCGGCGCTCGACGTCGCCGCGCAGGTCGGCGACCTGCGCCGCATCCGCCGCATCGAGATCCACACGACCGAGGTCGGCTACGTGACGGCCGGCCGCGACCGCGAGAAATGGGCGCCGTCGACCCACGAGACCGCCGACCACAGCCTGCCGTACATCGTCGCGCGCGCGATGCTCGACGGCGACATCACGACCGAGAGCTACCGGCACGACGCGCTGCACGATCCGGCGCTGCGCGTGCTGATCGACAAGGTCACGGTGCACGCGGACCCGGCGCTGACCGCCCGCTATCCGGCGCAGGCGCCGAACCGCGTGACGGCCGTGCGCGACGACGGCGCGACCTTCACGAAGCAGGTGGACGACCTGCCCGGCTCGCCGACGCGGCCGATGCAGCGCGGCGACTACGAAGCGAAGTTCGCGAAGAACTGCCGGCGGCACTGGCGCGACGCGCAGACGCGCGCGGCGCTCGACTACTTGTGGCGGCTCGACGAACAGCCCGACGTCGCGGCGCTGCCGTCGTTGCTGGTGGTCGGCTGAGGCTGAGCGGCGGCACGGCGGCACGGCGTCGGCGTTGTGGCGGCTCGACGAACAGCCCGACGTCGCGGCGCTGCCGTCGCTGCTGGTGGTCGGCTGAGGCTGAGGCTGAGCGGCGGCACGGCGGCACGGCGGCACGGCGGCAGCTAACGGCTAACGGCGAATGGCGGAGGGCGCGCTACGCCGCCACCGTAACGTCCTGTTCGAGCAATTCCGCGACCTCGACGATGCAGTTGCGCAGCCACGCATGCGCGTTGCTCGCGTCGTAGCGGCGGTGCCAGTACAGCGACCAGGTGACGGGCTCCATCGGCAGCGGCAGCTCGCGGATCACGAGCCGCGCATCGTCGAGGCTCAGCGCGTGCCGCTCCGACATGATCACCGCGTACGGCAGCGCGTCGAGCATGTTCGGCACGACGAGCCAGTGCGGCACGTTCAGCGCGATGCGCCGCGTGAAGTTCATGTTCGCGAGCTGGTTGTCGATCAGGCTGTGGTCCACCGGGTTGATCGACACGTTGAGGAAGTCGAGCGCGAGGAAGCGCTCGAGCGTCAGCGGCCGCTCCGCCTCCGGATGATTGCGGCTCAGCACGCAGACGAGCCGGTCCTGAAACACCGTTTGCGACGACAGCGTGCCCGAATGCGCGATGCCCGCGCTGATCGCCAGGTCGAGCCGCCCCGCTTCGAGCGCGTCGGCGGTCTTGGCCGCGCTCAGGTGCACGACGTCCATGCCGATATGCGGGGCCGTCAGCCGCATGAGGCGCAACAAGGCGGGCAACATCAGCAATTCGGTGAGATCCGACATGCGGACCGTGAAATGACGCTCCGACGTATACGGATTGAATTGATAATCCGATTCAAATAATGACTCGATTTGTTGCATGATCTGCCGAACCGGCAGCACGAGCGCCTGCGCGCGCGGCGTCAATTCCATGCCGAGGGTGGTGCGCGCGAGAATCTCGTCCTTGAACACGTAGCGCAGGCGCGACAGCGCGTTGCTGACTGCCGGCTGCGTGAGGCCGATCTTCAGGCCGGCCCGCGTGACCTGCTTCTCCGTCAGCAGCGCGTCGAGTATCACCAGCAGGTTCAAGTCGATCGATCGAAGATTCATGATTGTGACCATCCACTAAACAGGTTAATCACCGAACCCTAATTACGCGTTAACGCAATTAGAGAATTACCCTGATATTTAGTGCAATGCACAAGAATAGTCCAATCTTGACGCGCGGATAATTTTTCTATAGCCGCCGATACTGGATGGTTTTTTAAATTAAATCCGGTTCTACGCCCTGATTTTTCCGATTCGCTCGCCAATCGGCAATTGGTTTTCCATATTGTGCGATCGGGTTGCAGTGCAAAAAAGACGGGCGGCGGCCGCCACAAACCCGCCGCCCGCGCCAGGGCCTGTTCCCGCTCATAACGGGCTTGCGAACGTGACAAAAACTCCCTAGTGGGGCTGGCCGCCAGCGCAAGCCCGTTATGAGCGGGAACGGGCCCTAAACGGTCGCGACCGGATTCACCGGAGAGCCGACCACCCCGCGCAGATACAGCGGCGGCGCCGTCAGCAGGAACCGGTTTCGGCGGTGCGCGTGCAGCCAGCCGGCGAGCGGCGTCAGGTGCCACAGCTCGCCGAGGTGGATGCCGAGCTTGAACAGGCACAGCTCGTGCAGCGGCATCAGCGCGCCCGGCTGCGCGAGCGGCTGCGCGTTGTACGGACGCTCCTCGATCGCGTGGTTGTCGGCCGCGAGCGCGGCGAGGCCCGATTCGTCGATCCAGCGCAGCAGCCGCACGTCGCTGCTGTCCAGCACGCAGGCGCTGCCGACCGTCGCCGGTGAACCGCCGTCGTCGTGCAGCAGCAGGTCGGCGAAGCCGGTGTGGAGGCAGACGATGTCGCCGCGCTCGACCCGCACGTCGTCCGCGTCCATCACGCGCATCAGCTGGTCGAAGCCGACCTTGGTGCGCGCGTCGCCGAAGTGGCGCCGCAGGTCGATCAGCACGCCGCGCCCCTGCACGCCCGTCTGCGCCATCACCTCGATGCCGAGCGCGCGCGCGCCGCCCGCCGCATCGCCCTCCTGCGGCACCCGCAGGTGCTCGCCCATCCGGAAACCGTTGTAGAACACGATCTCGGGCACGCCGTCGTCGTCCGCGTCGAACAGGCCGCCCACGTGCGACAAGCCGTCCCACTGCGTCGAGAACTGCGAGTGCATGCAGAACGAATCGTCGCAGACCACATCGGTGGCGTTCGCCACCTGTTCGTCGGCGCGATAGCCGAAGTACGGCTTGCCGCCGAGCAGCGCCGGCATGATCGCCGGCGGCCGGCGCCGCGCGTTCAGCCCGCCGCCGCGCGGCACGTCGAGCGGCAGGCTCAGCGAGAACGACAGCCCGGCGCGCACCTCGGCCACGCCCTGCCGCACCTTCTCCGGGGTCAGCCAGTTCAGCCGCCCCTTCTGGTCGTCCGGGCCGAAATCCCCCCAGTTCGAGCCGGGCGGCCGCTTGTTCCAGCGCGGTGCGTTCAAGATGCGAGCCCTCCCGGCTGACCGGCGTGAGGCCGCACGCCGGACGTCAGTGCGGCGAGCGCATCGAGCGGCGCGTCGTCCACGAGTTCGCGCACCGCGTCGCGCAGCGCCAGCGCGCGCGTCATGCCGATCGCCGAGCTCGCCGCCAGCACGAACTTCGCGGTGAGCTCCTGCTCGGTGAGCGGCCGCGCGTTGGTGCCCTTGCTCGACTCGATCCGCACCTCCCGCTCCTCGCCGTCGCGCAGCTTCACGCGCAGCACGGCCGGCAGGAAATTCGGGAAGCGCGCGTCGCACCACGGATCGGCGACGCAGCGCACCTTCGCGGCGAGCGCGCGCCGCGCGGGCTCCTGCGCGCGCGCGTCGTCGAAATCGTCGAACCACACGCCGAGCCCGCCGCCGCCGAGCAGCGCGGCCGCGACCGTGTACGGCCCCGAGAACGCCGCCGCATAGCCGTTCGGCGGGTTCGCCTTCAGCTCGGCCGGCTCGCCGATCGTGCGCAGCGTCGAGGTCGCGACCCGCAGCTCGGCCCACACCACATCGTCGGCCGTCACGCCGTCCGCCTTCAGCTGCAGCGCCGCGTCGATGCCCGGATGCGTGAAGTGGTTGCACGGATACGGCTTGAAGATGATCCGGCTCGTTTCCCATTCGTCGCCGAGGCCGCGCAGCACCGCGCCGGCGTCGGCCAGGTCGCCGCACCACGCGTGGAAGAAGCCGAAGCGGCCTTCGAGCGCGGTGGGCGGCGCGGTCACGCCCGCGCCGGCCAGTTCCGCCGCGCTCACGCCCGCATGCGCGGCCCAGCCGCAGTGGATCCGCTTCACCGAGCCGCCGGTGCGGTTCGCCTCGAGCAGCCCCGCGCCCATGCTCGCGGCGATCCCGAGCGCGGCGGCGATCTGCGCGGCGTCGTGCCCGAACAGCATCGCCGCGGCGGCCGCCGCGCCGAGCGTGCCGCAGATCGACGTCGCATGCTGGCCGCGCTCGAAGAACACCGAATTGCCGAGCCGCGCGTTGTACGCGGCCACGCCGAGCCGGATGCAGATCTCGGTGCCGACCGTGATCGCATCGAGCAGCGCCGCGCCCGACGCGCCGCTCGCCTGCGCGGCGGCGAGCGCGGCCGGGATCACCGACGCGCTCGGATGCAGCACCGACAGCATGTGCGAATCGTCGAAATCCATCGCATGCGCGAGCGTGCCGTTGACGAGCGCGGCGCTCGCGGCCGGCAGCCGGTCCGGCGCGCCGATCACGCTCGCGCGGCCGCTGCCGGCCCAGCGCCGCGCGACCTGCAGCACCGACTGCGCGACCGGCTCGCCGTGCGCGATCAGGCTGTTGCCGACCACGTCGAGCACGCGCGCGGCGGCCTCGGCGCGCAGCGTGCGGCTCAGCCCGTCGGCGCGCGCCGCCGCCGCGAAGCGGCCGAGCGCGGCGACGATGCCGTCGGGCGGCAGCGCCGCGTCGCCGGCGCCGGGGCATGCCGCCGCCGGCCGTTCGGCGCGTGCGGCGGAGGGGGCGGAAATCGTATCGGGCGTGCTCATGCCAGCGCTCCACTGAGTCGAAGATTGTTCGCGAGCGCGAGCGTCACGCGCGCGTTCGCGATCAGCGGCGGCGCGACCACGCGGCCGTCCGGCAGCACGAACACCGACGACGCCGATTCCTTGCCCGCCGCCGCGTCCACCGCCTCCAGCACGCGCTCGGCCGCGCGGATCTCGTCCTCCGACGGCGTGAACACGTCGTTGATCACCGCGAGCTGCGACGGATGGATCGCGAAGCGGCCGAGAAAGCCCATCGATTTCGCGCGCAGCGTCGATTCCTTCAGGCCGTCGAGATCGGGCAGCGTGTGATAGACGGTCTGGATCGGCCCGGCCAGCCCGGCCGCGCGGGACACCACGACGCAGCGCGCGCGGCACACCTCGAGCGTGAAGTTGTCGACGCCGATCTGCAGGTCGGCGCGCAGGTCGCTCTCGCCGAGCCCGATGCGCTCCAGCCGCGGCGACGCGGTGGCAAGCTGGTAGGCCGTCTCGACGCCGTACGCCGATTCGATCAGGATCTGGATTCCCGCGTCGCAGCCGAGCGCGTCGAGCCAGCCCGCCACTTCCTGAATGTGCTGCGGCAGGTCGCATTTCGGCAGGCGCAGCGCCTGCAGCGCGGGCTGCGCGATCGCGTCGACGTCGTCGCGGCACCACGGGCTCGCGATCGGGTTTATCCGCACGTACGTTGGCTTCGGCGGGCCGTCCGCGAGAATCGCGGCAGCCGCCTTGCGTGCTTCGGCCTTGTGGCTGGCCGGCACGGCATCCTCCAGGTCGAGCACGATGGCATCGGCTTCGCTCGCATACGCCTTCTCCACGACCTGCGCCTTGTGCGCGGGCACGTACAGGTAACTGCGGTAAGTCGCGCTGGTTTTCATATCACGCCTCGTTCGGTCAAATCGGCGATCTCGCGCCGCTCCAGGCCCAATGCGCCGAATACTTCGTCGTTGTGCGTGCCGCGCGGCGGGCCGCCCCAGCGGATCGCGCCGGGCGTGTCGGACAGCCGGAACGGCACGTTGTGCGTGCGGAATGCGCCGAGCTCCGTGTCCGGCACCGACACGACCGAGCCGAGCGCCGCGTACTGCGGATCGTCGAGCACGTCGGTGACGTCGTAGATCGGCGCAACCGCCGCCTGCGCGCGCTCGAACTCGGCGATCACGTCGTCGCGCGTGCGCTGCGCGATCCAGCCGCCCACGGCCGCATCCAGCTCGTCCGCGTGCTTCGCGCGCTCGACGCCGTTCGCGAACCACGGCGCGTCGATCAGGTCCGCGCGGCCGACCAGGTGCATCACGCGCTCCGCGATGCTGTGCGCGGACGTCGACAGCGCGACCCACTTGCCGTCCGCCGTGCGGTACACGCCGCGCGGCGAATTGTTCGGCGAGCGGTTGCCGGTGCGTGCGGGCACCTTGCCCGTCTGGTCGTAGCTCGCGATCTGCGCGCCCATCGCCGCGAGCATCGTCTCGATGATCGCGAGATCGACCACCTGCCCGCGCCCGGTGCGCTCGCGCGCCTTCAGCGCCGTCATGATCGCGAACGCGGCGTTCAGCCCCGCGACGGTGTCCGCGAGCGGGAACGACGGCAGCAGCGGCGGCCCGTCGGCCTCGCCGGTGACCGACGCGAGCCCGCTCATCGCCTCGGCGAGCGTGCCGAAGCCGGGGCGGCTCGCATACGGGCCGAACTGGCCGAAGCCCGTCACCCGCACGAGCACGAGCCGCGGGTTGAGCGCGGCGAGCACGTCGTAGCCGAGCCCCCAGCGCTCCAGCGTGCCGGGCCGGAAGTTCTCGACCACCACGTCCGCCTGCGCGGCCAGCTCGCGAAACAGCCGCTGGCCGTCGGGCGTGCCGAGATTCAGCGTGACTGCCCGCTTGTTGCGCGCGAGCACCTTCCACCACAACGGCACGTCGTCGCGGCGCGCGCCGTACTTGCGCGCCGGGTCGCCGTCCGGGTGCTCGACCTTGATCACGTCCGCGCCGTAGTCGGCCAGCATCGTCGCGGCGAGCGGGCCCGCGAACAGCGTCGCGGCGTCGATCACGCGAATGCCGTCGAGCGGCGCCGGCCGGGCGCTTTCCGACGCCGTGCCGGCGTCGACATCCTCGGCTTCCACAGAGGCCATGGCGTTCTCCATGCAAAGAAATCGAACGGCGCGCCGCGCGCCGCCATCATCTGCATGACTAAGCATCGTGCAGCGGGGCGAACGCGGCGCGCACCCTGCCTGTCAGACGGCGTTGATCCGGTAGATCGGGAAATACGTCTGGATCTTCCCGTTCAGGTAGTCGGCCGCCAGCTTCGGCACCTCGTCGAAATCGAAGATCTCGGTCGGCTCCTGGCCGATCCAGCCGGTCGATTCCTGGAAGTCGCGGATCGTGATGCTGTCGTCGTAGCGCCATGCGTGCGTATGGATGTGCAGGCGGCGGTTGATGCATTCCGTCGCGCGCAGGTTCCACAGGCGCATGCCGGTCTTCCAGCCGACCGTCGTCACGATGCCGGTGCGGCCGACCACGCGCATCGTCGCGCGATACAGCGCGCCGCCGAGGTTGTCGAGGAAGATCGCGACGCCGCGCCCGCCGCTCAGCTCGGCGATCGTCTCCGCGAACACGCGCTCCGACTCGCGGTAGCTTGCCTGGTACTCGGGATCGCTCTTGTAGCGTGCGTCGTCGTACGCGAGGTTCGGGAACTTGCGGCGGTCGACCGGCGTGATGCCGAGCTTCGCGAGCTCCTCGAGGCGGCGGTCGTTGCTCGCCGTCATCGCGACGCGAAAGCCCTCGCGCTTCGCGAGCTGCAGCTCGGCGAGCGTCGTGCCGCCGCCCCAGCCGAACACCAGGTAGTCGGCCGGGTCGACGTCCGGCAACTGCGAGCGCCAGCACGCCGACGCCACCTTCCAGTTGTCCCACGCGGTGAAGTAGCGGCCGTAGGTCGCCCATTGCAGCAGCGAATGGCGGCTGTCGGTCGGCACCGGCACGAGGTTGTCGGCGCGCATCTTCGTGCGCTGCGCCATCACGCCTATCGTGCCCGGCGCATCGTACGCGTAGACGAGTTCCGCGAACCCGTATTCGTCGCGCTTGCCGAACGGCATCACCATGCAGATCTCGCCTTCCGTCAGCGACGTCACGCCGCTGCCGCGCTCCGCGATCCGCACCAGCGCGCCGTTGCCGAGCACGATCTTGTCCTCGCGGCGCTGGCGGCAGATGTCGACCGGGTTGCGCGACAGCGCATGGTCGAGGTTCGCTTCCCACGATCCGTACAGCGGCTCGACGAGCACCTCGTCGGCGGCCAGGTCGGCAAACTCGAAGGTTTCGCGCCGCAGCTCGCCCGCGACGGGCGCGTGCTGCTTGCCCGGTTCCGGTCCTGCGTAAAGCACCCATGCATCGGTCTTGATCATCGTCATTCCTCGGTTAATGACTAGGTGGCATGCCGAACGGTTCGCGCCGCTCAGCGCGCCAGGGCCTGCTCCAGTGCCGCCTCCACGTCGGCCGCTGCGGCGACCTGCCCGAGCTTCGGGAAGATCTGCGTCAGCGCGAAGTGCTGCGCGTCGGTCGACGACGTGCTCACCGCGTCGCTGACGACGACGACGTTGTAGTTGTTCTCGTAAGCCTGGCGCGCCGTCGATTCGACGCCGATGTTGGTCGCGATGCCCGTCAGCACGACATCGGTGACGCCGCGGCGGCGCAGCTGCACGTCCAGGTCGGTGCCGGTGAACGCGCCCCACTGGTGCTTCGTCACGACGATGTCGGACGGCTGCACGCCGAGCGCCGGCGCGAACGCGCTCCAGTTCGGGTCGAGATTCGGCGGCGCCGACGGCGCGTCGGTCTTCACCTTCAATGCCACGCCGCCGTCCGGCTGGTAGCTCGTGTGCACGTAGATCACGGGCAGCTGCAGCGCGCGGAACGCGGTGGCGAGCTGCACCGTCGTGGCCACCACCTGCGCGCCGGTGTAGGGCACGACCGGCAGCGACACGATGCCGTTCTGCAGGTCGATCGCCACCAGGGCAACCGTGCGGTTGAGCGTCGGAATGGACATGTCGAAAGCCTCACTTTTGTTGTGGAACGGAAGAAGATGTGGCGCCGTCGAGATGCCGGCTCGACGCCGCGTTGAGCAGCAGCAGCACGCTGATCACGGCCAGCACGATGGCCAGTTCGCGCAAGCCGCGATCGCTCGCCGGATGGCCGAGCGCGAGGCCGACCAGCGCGAACGACAGGCTGCCGCCGACGTACTGCGCGGTGCGGTACAGCCCCGACGCGGTGCCGATCCGGTCGTGCGGCGCGCTCTGGTAGAGCGTCGCCTGGTTGCCGAGGTTGTTGAAGCCGTTCGGCACGCCGAACACGATCGACAGCAGCACGATCGACCAGACCGGCAGGCTGCTGGTCATCAGGCTCATCACGACGCTGCCGACGCACAGCATCGCGGAGCCGATGATCAGCACCGGCCGCGAGCCGCGGCGGTGCGCGATGCGGGTCGCGAGCATCGTCGCCACCGTGCCGATGCCGGCGATCGGCAGCATCACGAGGCCCGCGTCGGCCGCCGACAGGCGCTTCGCCTCCTGCAGCCACATCGGCAGCGCGTAGAAGATCGCGTAGAACACCGCGTAGGTGCCGATGCAGCGCAGGTAGGTGCCGAGCAGCGCGCGGTTGTCGGCCAGCATGCGGATGTCGATCAGCGGCGTCGCGGCCTGCCGCTCGCGATGGATCAGCAGCGGACACAGCACGAGCGTCGCGGCGAGCAGCGGCCAGTCGGGCTCGCGCGACACCGACTGCAGGAACAGCAGCAGGCTCGCGAGCGTCAGCACGAACAGCGCGACGCCGGGCAGATCCAGTTCTCGCAGCGTGGCCCGCAGCGTGCGGTGCGCGGATGCGCCGCGCCACGCGGGGTCGGCCGGGATCCACAGCCACGCGAGCAGGAACGCGGCCAGCACGATCGGCACGTTGATCCAGAAGATCGCGCGCCAGCCCGCGAACTGCACGAGCGCGCCGCCGAGCGGCGGCCCGAACGCGACGGCCACCTGCGCCGCGACCGAGATCGCACCGAGGCCGCCCGTCGGCGTCGCACCGTTCGCATGCTGCTGCGACCACGCGCGAATCATCGCCATGCCGGCCGGATATGCGGCCGACGTGCCGAGGCCGAGCGCGACGCGCGATGCGATCAGCCAGCCGAGCGTCGGCGCGAACGGCGCGAGCGCCGACGCGGCCAGCACGATCGCGAGGCCGATGCAGAAGATCCGCTTCGCGCCGAAGCGGTCGGCGAGCCGCCCCATCGTCGGCTGGCCGACGGCCGTCGCGAGATACAGGCCCGACACGAGCCACATCGTGTCGATGCGCGCATGCGCCGCGCCGGCCGGCGCGAATGCCTGCTGGATGCTGACGAGCGCCACCGCGATCATCGACGAGTTCAGCGCGTTCAGCAGCGTGCCGAGCACGATCGGGCCCACCAGCCGCGCGGGCAGGCGCGGGCCGGCCGAAGGGGCCGGTTGGGTCGCATGCTCGCGTCGATCGGGTGTCGTTTTCATGGCGTCGTCGTGTAAGGGATGTGCAACATGATTCGCGTGGTTCGCTGAATTTCGAACGTGCGTTCACCTTACCGTTTCGATTGCGTCGGATGAAATGGATTGTTGCGATGCACACATTCGTCGCTTGAATGCCGCGCATGCGGCGTGGCGTGACCGATGCGGCGCGGCAGCTTGCGAGCGGCATCGCCGCCTGCCGCGCCAGCCTTGCCCGGCAGGCGAATCGGCGCAGCGCGGCGGCCTGTGCGAACGCCATGCGGGCTGCCGCGCATGAAGTGCGAATAACACCCTGGATGACAGTTTTATGCCGCAGTGCGATGCCGCATCAGAGGGGGTGCTCTAGCGGATGCCGCGATGCACCGGATAGCGCCTGCTGCGTTGCCGCGATGAAACGCTTTCGACTTGCCCGCAGCGCCGCACGCGCGCAATCGCCGCGCGGACGGGCATGGCGCGTTTCATGCATATCGCGATCCGATTCACCGGCCTGCACGTGCGCCGGCCGCCACGCCCCGTCGCGCGTCCGCCTCCGTCCGAAGGAGTGAACCATGTCTCTCGCATGCAAGGGTTTCGCCCATGGATACAGCATCTCCCGCGCCGTAACGATGTTCGCCCTGCTCTCGTTCCATGCGATCCAGCCTGCCGCCGCGCAGACGCTCGCGATCCAGGATCTCGGCACGCTGCCCGGCGGCGCATACAGCTCGGCCACCGCGATCAACAACAGCGGCCAGGTGGTCGGGCGGGCGTCGATCGCGCCGGACGGGGTGGTCATCCACGCGTTCCTGTACCGGCAAGGCGCGATGATCGACCTCGGCACCCTGCCGGGCGGCGACGTCAGCCTTGCATACGGGATCAACGAGCGCGGGCAGGTGGTCGGCAGCGGCGACGCGGGCCCGAGCACCGTGTCGCGCCAGCCGTCGCACGCATTCCTGTACGACGGCGGCCTGATGACGGATCTCGGCTTCCCGCCGGACTTCTTCGCGAGCGACGCCGCCGGCATCAACCAGCACGGCCGCGGGCAAGTGGTCGGCACCCTGTACAACGGGCCGCACGGCGAAGGCCATGCCTACGTGTACGACAACGGACACTTCAGCGACCTCGGCTCGCTGCCGGGCTACTTCGACAGCAGCGCGACGGCGATCAACAACCGCGGGCAGGTGGTCGGCACGGCCGGGCGCGGCGCGCACATTCACGAGCCGCCCCATGCGTTCCTGTACGACAAGGGCGTGATGACCGATCTCGGCACGCTCCCGGGCGGCAAGTACAGCTATGCGAACGCGATCAACGATCGCGGCCAGGTGGTGGGCGACGCGACCGTCGCGAGCGGCAGCACCCACGCGTTCCTGTACCAGCGCGGCACGATGATCGATCTCGGCACGCTGCCGGGCGGCAGCTACAGCTCGGCAACCGGGATCAACAACCGCGGGCAGGTGGTCGGCTTCGCGGATACCGCCGACGGGGACATGCATGCGATCCTGATCGAGAACGGCGTGATGACCGATCTCGGCACGCTGCCCGGCGGCCATCGCAGCCAGGCGGCCGGGATCAACGAACTCGGCCAGGTGGTGGGCGAAGCCACGACGTCGACCGGTGCGACGCACGCGGTGATGTGGAGCCGGTAGGGCCTGGTCACGCTAATAACGGGCTTGCGAACGTCCTGCCGGCTGCAGTGCAAGGAGCACGGAGCGCCGTTTGGCCGAGCCAAACAAGCGACGCGCGACGCCGCAATGCGGCCGGCCGGCGCGTTCAGTGCAACGCAGCGACGACGCCGGCGAGCGGCATCTCGCGCACGATCACGCACTCGCCCGCGACGCGCCGCGCCGAGCCCGTGCCGGCCGCCACGACGAGGCGCGCGTTCCCGCAATCCGGGCCGCCCTGGTCGATGACGACGTCGCCGGCCGCGGCCGCGAAGCCCGCGTGGCGCACCACGGTCGGCGCGATGCCGGCGGTGGCCATGTCCTCCTGCATGCCGCAGCGCAGCGGGAAGTGCCGCGCGACGAGACGCGGCGCCGCTGCGTCGCACACCGCGTAGACATAGAGGCCCGTCGTGTCGAGGCGCGTGCACAGCGCGTCGCGGCGTGCGGGGTCGAGCGCGATGTCGCGCAGCGCGGCCGCGTCGGGCAACGCGACGAACAGCTTGTCGCGCGGCGCGCCGACTGAGCGCGCGAGCGCTGCGCCGGCCGCGCGCAGCGCGTCCGGGTTGTGCAGGCCGAGCGCGGCCAGCGCGTCGACGAGCGCGTCGCCGTCGACAGGCTGCGAGCCGCCCGCTTCCTGCAGGTACGACCAGCGCCCGTGCGCATCCTGCTCGACGCGGATCGGTGCGCCGCCGACGTCGAACACCTGCGCGGCTGCGCCGCCGTCGCGCGCGGCGAGCCATGCGGCCGCGGCGAGCGTGCCGTGACCGCAGAACGCGATCTCGCCGCCCGGCGTGAAGAAGCGCAGGCCGCTTCCGCGCGGTGTCGCGTCGCGCCGGATCCAGGTGACTTCGCATTGCAGGCGGTCGGCCACAGCCGCGCACGCTTCGACGTCCACTCGTTCGTGCACGCCGGTTGCGAACACGATTGCGGCGTTGCCGCGTTGCCCGTTGATGCTGAATGCGTGAACCCGTGCGGCATGCGTGATCATGTCGGGTGCCTTGTATCGGCAAGGGGGTTGAAAGGGTCGCATCGTCCGGCGATGCCGGGAACGGTCGTCGGTGGCCTGAAGCAGGCCTGATTATCGGCGCTTCGCGGATTCTCGGTGAACCTGGGACAGGCTGTCGGCGATCGGCCAGAAGCGGCCGCTCGACCTCCGCGGCCAGTTCGTCGACAATGCAGCTGCGGAAGACGTCGAGCTCGGAGATATGGACAAAAATCGAGAGTTTTTTCTGCCGTTCGGAATCGACCTTAGGGTTGAGGACGGTACCGCAAGTATCGAATCCGACTTGCCGGAGTCGCTTCCTAGTCATAGCGACCCCGTCGAAAACGCGCGCATCGTTGGGGTCGTTGAAGGCGTCGAGCAATTGTTGCTTTCGCTGGCGCGTGTCGGTATCGATTTATCCAATCCACAGTTCGCGCAGGCAATCCATGACTGCGTAGCCAACTTGCAATCTGGCTGATCGGCAAACGGCCATGTCCGGCCACTTGGAGACGTTCGACAGCTCGGGCTGGATGGTTGACAATCGATCACCATTAACCACGCGGGGTGCTCATGAACACTGATTGGCAGAGCTTGCGCAAAACTATGTATTCGGCCGAGCGGCCGCCGGAGTGGCCTGATGGTGTGCGCGCCATATCCATAGATGGGACGTCATTCATTGGGGTCCACACGGAAACTGGCGAATTGTATTGGGACGGCAAGAAAGTGGTTATTCAGAAGCCAGTCACCTTGGGGTCATTTGAACGCGCTCTTGCCATCTTGGCAGCAGTAGGCACCTTCGGCGTGTTCATTCTCGATTTGGGCCGATTGATGGGATGGTGGAAAGGCTGATATGGAGTGGGGTCACAGACGTGCCTTCAACGGCCAAGACTGAATGAGGTGAATGACTGCTTCGGGTGGCGCGCGCAGCCGATCGCAAACTCGTGCGGCTCAGGTTGCGCATGCTTCTTGCATGATGCAGCACGCGGTCGTCGACGGACGCTGATCCATACTTGCACCCGGACGTTTGAATGTCGGCTCCACCTCACGTGCTCCGTGCCCTGAGATTAAGAGGGGCGCTCCACAGCATACCTTGGTCATCAGACTGGCTCGGCCAAAATACGGCAGTTGATGGTAAATCAATTGAAAAATTCTAAAATTGGCAATCTGTCCCCAAATGACTGGGAAGCACTCTAGTTCTTTCCCTTATCTACGCAAAGAAAGAGGCATCAATCGAAGCCGATCTGCTACGCTAATTAATACGCCAGGAAAAAAGGTGGCAGAGTTGGATCTGCTCTGGGGCATCGGGGGAATTTTAGTATGTCAATCGAAAGCATCTACAGTTTTCTGACCTATCCAAAGAATCATGAGCGGGCGGCCGACGCCATCGATGGCATTCACATCAAGCCAGACGAGGGCAAGCTTTCCAAGATGCTTTCGGAAGTATTTGATAGCGCCAAGTCTAGACGCGATGTTCCGGTCACGTTCGTTTCCGACAATAAAATCAATCCGATCCGGGAGCAGTTACTTGCTTTCTTTACAAAGCCGAGGTTAGCAAGTGCGCTCCCGTTGGCGCGATCATTGCAAGCAGCAACGCCCGGTACCGCAGGTATGGGGTTATTCTTCGTCTGCTTGGGGGCTGACGAGGGCAAGGCAGGTAAACGCACCGTGCTTTCTCGCTTCGCTGCGGACGAAGGGGTTGTGGCTAGCAAGAACGGTAGCGCGCTAAGTGTGGAGTTTGTTGAGCAAGTTTTCTTAAAGAACGCACACACATACAAAGCTGCGACATATCGGCACGAGACAGGTAAAAACGACACATGGAAAGGCATTGCCACAGATCGACAGCTAAATCACGGGTCGAAAGCAATCGCCGACTATTGGATTGTGGACTTCCTGCGCTCAGAACTCACAACCACTGCGGCGGAGGGCACCCGCCGCCTCGCGATCGCCATGAAGGATGCAAGCAGATCTACCGGTGACCCTCAAGTTCGTGGAGAGATCGTCGCAGCCGCGCGACTCGCGGGCAATTTAACATCGAACGCAATGACTATTGAGCAGTTTTGCGATCAGTTCGCGATGTCCCAAAGGGCCAAAGACGCAGTGAAAGCTGCTGTTAAGCCCGCGCGTCTCATCACAGAATCGTTTCGGTTCGATGCCGACGAGTTCATTCGGCATGTCCCATACAAGCAGATAGAACTTGATAATGGCGCAACTTTGTCCGCGCCGACTGATAGATTTGAGGACGTCTTCAATCCGACGAAAATAGGCGATGCCCACGCCTATTCCACGCAAGGGATGATCGTGGACGAAAAGCTGGGGTCTAGGCGATGAGCGACGAAGAACTCTTCGCTGAGTATTCGCGCCGGCATGCGAATATTCTTTCCCCCTTGGCTACGGGCCTGGCGTCATTCTTAAGTCAGCGTGTCGACGGAATGGAGCACATCGATCGAGTCAGCGCGCGCGCCAAGGATCCTGCGCGATTCCTCGCAAAGGCAGTCAAAGAAACCGGAGGGAAGCGCAAATATGCGGATCCCTTTAGTGAAATCCAGGATCAGGTTGCTGCTCGAATCACAGTCTTCTATCTGTCGGACGTCGAAGTTGTCGAGGTGAAAGTCATGAAATACTTCAATCGCATCGAAGCAAACACACTCATACCAGATTCGCCGAAGCAATTTGGCTATGAAGGTAGGCATCTAGTGTTGGCGATTCCCGAAGAACTATTCGAGGACGAAGAGCATTACGATGCCCCGGATTTCTTTGAATTGCAAATTAAGACGCTTTTTCAACACGCTTGGGGAGAAGCCGAGCACGACCTATCCTATAAACCGACAGCATCGCTAACCGAACTTCAAGCGCGGGAGATTGCGTTCACAGCAGCACAGGCTTGGGGGGCAGACCAAATGTTTGCCAAGCTAGCTAAAGAACTAACAGTTAGATAATTTCGTTATCTTTCGGTGACGACTGCAGTAATCCGCAACGGGCCATTCGGCGGAGACAAGTTCGAACGTCCGAAAAGGGTCGAACAGCGACATCCACGAAATTCCCCGAAGAACCTGAATTCTTCCACACCGCATCGCACATCAACCAACCTTCTCCCCATCCCTACCAACCAGAAACCACGTATTAAGCTCCCCGATCCCCTTCGCCGCGATCGTCCCGCGCGCCTCGCACACAAACGCCGCGCCGAGCCGCTCACGCGTCGCATCCGTCACCTGCACGCGCCCGGCCACCCCTTGCGATTCCATCCGGCTGGCGAGATTGACCGCCTTGCCCCAAAGATCGTAGATGAACTTCCGCTTGCCGATCACGCCGGCCACCACCTCGCCGCTGTTGATACCGATGCGCAGTTGGAGATTGCCGCCCCTGAGCGCATTGAAGCGCGCCATCGCGTCGATCATGTCGAGCGCCATGTGCGCGGCCCGCGCCGCATGGTCCGCCACCGGCTCCGGCAGCCCGGCCGCCGCCATGTACGCGTCGCCGATGGTCTTGATCTTCTCGAGGCCGCGCCGGTCGGCGATCGCGTCGAACTCGGTGAAGATGTCGTTGAGCATCTCGACGAGCTGCTCGGCGCTCATCCCAGCCGCGAAGCCCGCGAAATCCACGATGTCGGCGAACAGCACCGACACCTCCGGAAAGCGGTCCGCGATCACCTGCGGGAAACGCTCGGGCATCTCGTCGAGGTGGGCCTTCAGCCGCTGCGCGATCGGATAGGGCAGCATGTTCAGCAGCAGCCGCTCCGACACCTTCTGCTCGGCGACGACCTTCGCATACAGCCGCTTGAGCTCGTCGCCCTGCTCGCGCAGCGTGCGGTTCAGCACGCGCACCTCCAGCATGTTGCGCACCCGCATCAGCACTTCGGCGAGATCGAACGGCTTGCTGATGAAATCCTTCGCGCCGGCCTCCAGCGCACGCAGCTTGTGCGCCGGCTGCGCGGTGATCACGATCACCGGCAGGTAGTTGTCCGCCTCGAGCGCCTTCAGGCTTTCCATCACCTCGAAGCCGTCGGTGCCCGGCATCTGCAGATCGAGCAGGATCAGGTCGTAGCGGTGCGCGCGATGCAGCGCATGGACCTCGGCGGCATCCATCGTCGACGACACGTTCACATAGCCGGCCCGGCGCAGGATCTGCTCGAGCAGCAGCACGTTCGCCTCCAGATCGTCGACGATCAGGATGCGCGCGCCGAGGATCGCCGCGGGTTCGCTCATGATGGGCCGCCCCACGCGCGACGCGCTATGGCCTGCCGTCCGCCGCCGCGACGGCTTCGGCCAGCGCCTGCATGAACTGGTCGATGCGGATCGGCTTGGTCAGGTAGCGGAAGAAACCCGCTTTCAGGCCCTTTTCGACATCGCGCGCCATCGCATTCGAGCTCAGTGCGACGACAGGAATGTCCGCCGTCTCCGGCTGCGCGCGCAAGCGCGCCAGCGCGTCGATGCCGCTGATGTCGGGCAGGTTGATGTCCATCACGATCACCCGCGGCCGCGCGCGGCGCGCGAGCTCGACGCCGTGCCCGCCGGTCGCGGCGCTCAGCATGCGCAGGCCCGCGCGCCGCGCGACGAGCTGCTCGACGAGCTTCAGGTTCGCAGGGTTGTCCTCGATATAGAGCACGGTGTGCGCGGGCAGGCCGGCGGCATCGCCGCCGATCGCATCGCCGGCCGGCGCGGCGGGCTGCTGCACGGCGGCGGCCGATGCGCATTCCGGGGCCGGCGCCGCATCGAGTTCGATCCAGAACACGCTGCCCTCGCCGACGGTGCTGTCAACGCCGATCGCGCCGCCCATCAGCTCGGTCAGCCGCTTGGCCACCACCAGGCCGATGCCGGTGCCTTCTTCACCGCCGGCTTCCTGCCCGAGCCGCTCGAACGGCTGGAACAGCCGGCCGAGCTGGTCGGGCGACAGGCCCGGGCCCGTGTCGCGCACGCTGATCCGCACCCGGCCCGGCGGATGCGTCGCACATTCGACGTCGACCGTGCCCGCCGGGCGGTTGTACTTGACCGCGTTCGACAGCAGGTTGACCACGATCTGCTTGACGCGCGTGCGGTCGGCGCGCACGTGGGTGAGCGGCCCGACCGGCGCAAAACGCGCATCGATGCCGCGCTGGCGCGCCTGCGGCGCGATCATCGACGCGCATTCGTCCAGCATCTCGCTCAACGGCACCGCCTCGATCGACATCGGCACCTGCCCCGATTCGATCCGCGCGAGGTCGAGCACTTCGTTGATCAGCTCCAGCAGATGCCATCCGGCCCGCAGAATCTGGTCGATGCTCGCCTGTTGCGACGGCGTTGGCGGCGGCGCGTCGGACGCCATCAACTGCGCAAAGCCGAGGATCGCATTGAGCGGGCTGCGCAGCTCGTGGCTCATGCTCGACAGGAAATCGGACTTCGCGCGGTTCGCGCGCTCCGCGGCGGCCTGCGCCTGCTTCTGGTCCTCGATATCGGTCTCGGTGCCGAACCACTTGACGATCCTGCCGTCGCGATCCCGGTACGGCAGCGCGCGGCACAGAAACCAGCGATACCCGCCGTCCGCGCTCCGCAGCCGGTACTCCGTCACGAACTCGTCGCCGGTCGCGATCGAGTGCGCCCAGCGGTCGTACACGGGCTGCAGGTCGTCCGGGTGCACGAACGGCGACCAGTTGTCCCAGCCCTGCGCCTGGCTGAGCGTGATGCCGCCGAAGTCGAGCCCGCGCTGGTTGACGAAGTCGATCGAACCCGTCGGGTCGGAGGTCCACACGATATGGGGGATCGCATCGGCGAGCGCGCGAAAACCGCGCTCGCCGTCGATGGCCTCGTCCGCCTCGCGGGGCGATTGTGCAGACGGATCGGCTTGGTGCATTCGCATGATGGTTTCCCGGATCGCGCACGGACGCACCTTCAGTTTAGGACTCCATGCTCAGGCCCGATGCCCCGAAATCGGCCCCGCCTCGCCGGTCAGGTTCAGCACGCTGTCGATCCACGCGAGGAAGGTCGAGAACGTGAAATCCGACCATTGCTCGGTGCGGAACGCCTTCATCACGGGCGTGTCGGCCGGGTCCCGCTGGTTGAGCAGGTCGGCGACGAAGGTGCCGATGTCCGCGTCGATGCCGTTCTCGTGGATGCCCGAGCCGGTGAAGCTGACGGCCGTCACCTGGTGGTTCGCGATGAAGCCGTTGCGCGCCCACGGCATGAAGTAGCCGAAGTTCGGCAGCGGGTTGATCGTCTGCTTCAGCACGTCCAGCTCGCGTTCGAACATCGCGAGCGACAGCGCGTCCTTGGTCGCGTCGTCGGGCGCCGCGATCACCGCGGGCACGAACGCGCGATAGTGGTACGCGGCGATGATGCGGTCGCGCTGGTAGCTCGAGAAGCCGAAGCGGTCGTGCGGAAAGGTCGCCGACAGCGCCGCGTACGCGCTGCCCATGTTGCCGGGATCGAAGTAGCGCGTGAGCCGCGCGTTCACCGTGATCATTCCGTCGGGCGCGTCCATCCCCCATTCGCTGCGCGCCTTCGCGTACAGGCCGACCGACGGGTGGGTCGCCGGATCGGCGTCGAAGGGCGTATTGAAGACCGTGCCGGCGTCGTTGAGCAGCGAGCTGTGCGCCTGCGGCTGCAGCGTGGCGCGCAGCGTCGCGTAGTTGGCGAGCGTGCCGTAGCCGCCCGCGCTCATCCCGTACACGAGCAGCCGGCCGGGCTGGCCGAGGCCGTGCGCGACGAGCCATTGCGCGACGGCCTGGATGTTCTTCAGCCCGCTGTAATGCTGCACCCGCCAGTCGCCCGACGGCGACGTGTAGCTGCGCACCGCGCTGCCCATGTGGATGTCGCCGGTGCAGTACGGCACGAACACCTGCGTCCAGTCCTGCGTCTCCACCTTCGGTTCGCCGACGAGGATATGCGCGAGGTCCATCCGCGTCATCAGCGGCGACAGGAACGACGCCTTGATGGTCTGGCTGGTGGTGCCGTTCATGTAGTTGTGCGGGATGCCGTCGGGGTTGAAACCGCCGAGGCCCGCTTCCGGGCCGGTGGCCGTCTGCGTGCAGGTGCCGTGGTCCCAGCACGCGCCGCCCGGCTCCATCATGTACAGCAGGTTGTCCGACTGCGCGCGGTTGATGTAGAAGCGCATCGGCGTGCCGTTGCCGCACGACGCGCCGCTGCTTTCCGGCAGCGTCACTTCGTACCACGAATAATAGGGAATCGCCGGGTCCGGCGCGGCGGTGCCGGCCGCGTGGCCGTTCAGTGCCGCGCAGCCCAGCAGGGTCGCGACGATCAGACGCGTCAGGCGTCGTGCTGTGGACATGCCCCCTCCTTTTCTATCGACGTGATGGGATCGCCGCGCCCCGCGCGGCGCGATGCGGCCGGCGCTCAGTGCGGGCCGGCCGGTGCGGCGCCGTCGAACAGCTCGACCCGCAGCGCCTGCAGGCGCTGCGCGATGACGGCCTGTTGCAACGCGGGATCCGGCACGCTCGCTTGCGCTTGCCGGACGATCTCGCGGCTCTGCTGCGCGTACGCCAGATAACGCGGGTCCTGCGCCGGCGACGGGCCGACGGTCTGCCGCGCGTAGGCGTCCCACTGCTCGCGCATCGACCGGATCGCCGCGCCGCGCGTCGCGGCATCGGCATGCACGTCGATCAGCAGCGCCGCGCCGAGCGCTTCTGCCTGCACCGGCACGATCTCGTGGCGCGCGACATGCTCGGGCAGTTCGTCGAGGATCCGCCGGGCCAGCGCGGCCCGTTCGGCGTCGGGCAGGCTGTTGCGGCCGTTGCCGTACGCGGCCACCGTGTCGCGAAAGCGCGCGAACGCGACGATGCGCAGCAGTTCCGCGTCGGCATCCGGCCGCGCCGCGAGGCTGCGGCGCAGCGCGTCGAGATCGAGCCGGCGTTCTTCGGGGCCGGGCGCGGCCTGCGCCGGGCCATCGGCCGGGCCGTTCGGTGCGTTCGCGGCGGTCGCCGCCGGTGCACCGGACTGTGCCGCGCTCGCCTGCAGCGGCGACGCATAGCGCCATGCCGCGACGACGGCGACGATCGCCGCCACGATGCCTATGCGCCGCCAGAGTCTGCTGTTCTTGTTCACGACGTCTCCTCGATGGGCCGTGCCGCGCTTCGCGGGTGCATCCGCGAGTAGGTTCTAGGTCGAAACCCGCGCATCGTCAAAAGCGGTTCTAGAACCGGCGCACTAGAGCGGCGCGGCTCGCCTTTGCCGAACGAGCCGCACGGGCATGCACCGCACGCCGCCCTCGCGGCACTGCAGCGACGCGCGCAATGCCCGTGCGGCGGCGCTTCGCGCGGGCGCGGGCGAGGCGCGCCGCCGCGCCTAGCAAGCGCCGGTCCAGCGCCACGCCGATGCGCCGGCCGCCCGCGCGCACGCGCAATGCGATTGGCCGGATCGGACCCATCGATCGACCCGCTGCGCGCTTGGTCCGCGCCCCACCCGGCCCTATGCTGGCTGCCATCCCGCATCGCACGATCGATGCGCCGAACGCCCGCCCCCCAACCGAGCCAGGTCAATGAACCGCGCAGATCCACCGCCTTTCGCGCCCGCCGCCCGCGATTACGCGTACTACCGCGACGCGCTCGCAGGCCGCGCGCTCCCCGCCGCCTTCGTCGACCTCGATCTCGTCGACGCCAATCTCGCAGACCTCGCGCGCCGCGCGGGCGGCCTGCCGATCCGCCTCGCGACGAAATCGGTCCGCTCGCGCGCGCTGATCCGCTCGGTGATGGAAGCCGGCCCGTTCATGCGCGGCCTGCTGTGCTACTCGGCCGCCGAGGCCGCGTGGCTCGCGGACGGCGGCTTCGACGACATCGTCGTCGCGTATCCGACGGTCGAGCCCGCGCACCTGCGCGCGGTCGCCGCGCAACGGCGGCAGCAGCGCACGATCACGCTGATGGTCGACGACGCCGCGCAGGTCGACCGCATCGACGAGATCGCGCGCGCCGAGGGCGTCGTGATCCCGCTCGCGATCGATCTCGACATGTCGTCGGCGTTTCCCGGCCTGTACTTCGGCATGTACCGCTCGCCGGTGCGCGACGTCGCCGGCGCGCTCGCGCTGGCGAACCACATCGCGCGGCGGCCGGGCGTGCGGCTCGACGGGCTGATGGGCTACGAAGGCCAGATCGCCGGCGTGATGGACGCGGTGCCGGGCAGCGCCGCGCGCAACGCGCTGCTGCGCTGGCTGAAGCGGCGCTCCGCGCGGGAAATCCATGTGCGCCGCCAGGCCGTCGCGCAAGCGCTCGCGACGGCCGGCCACACGCTGCGCTTCGTCAACGGCGGCGGCACCGGCAGCATCGAGAGCACGCTCGGCGACGCATCCGTCACCGAGCTCGCGGCCGGCTCCGGCCTCTATGCGCCGGCGCTGTTCGATCACTACGCGACATTCCGCGCGCGGCCCGCCGCAGGTTTCGCGCTGCCCGTCACCCGGCATCCGCAGCCCGGCATCGTCACCTGCTCGGGCGGCGGCTACATCGCGTCCGGCCCGGCCGGCGCGCACCGCCTGCCGCGGCCGTGGCTGCCGGCCGGCTGCGCGCTGATCGGCAACGAAGGCGCCGGCGAAGTGCAGACGCCGCTGCGCGTGCCGCCCGGCGTCGCGCTCGCGATCGGCGAGCCGGTGCTGTTCCGCCACGCGAAGGCGGGCGAGCTGTGCGAGCGCTTCAACACGCTGCTGCTGATCCGCGCGGGCCAGGTGGCCGGCGAGGCGCTCACCTACCGGGGCGAAGGCAAGAGCTTTTTCTAGCGAACGGCGCGGCCGTTTTCCCGCCGCGCGCGGCGCAGCATGCGCGCGGCACGTCATTCACGCATCGGCAACGAGGACACCCCATGTGGCGCAACTGGTCCGGATATGTAAGCAGTCCTGAGGCAACCGTTTCGACACCCGCGTCGCGCGACGCGCTGGCTGCCGTGCTGCGCGAGGCCGCCGCTTCCGGCGCGACCGTGCGCGCGGCCGGCGCGGGCCATTCGTTCTCGCCGCTCGTGCAGACCGACGACGTGATCCTGTCGCTCGACCGGATGCAGGGCGTGATCGACATCGATCCTGAGCGACGCGTCGCGCGCGTCCACGCGGGCACGCGGCTGTGGGCGCTCGGCCCCGCACTCGCCGCGCGCGGCTACGCGATGGAAAACCTCGGCGACATCAACGTGCAGTCGATCGCCGGCGCGACCAGCACCGGCACGCACGGCACCGGGATCACGCTCGGCAACCTGTCGACGCAGATCGAGAGCCTCGCGTTCATGCGCGCGGACGGCACGGAAATCCGCGCGTCGGCCGACACGCACCCCGACCTGTTCGCGGGCGGCCGCATCGGGCTCGGCGTGCTGGGCGTGCTGACCGAGATCGGGCTGCGCGTCGTGCCGTCGTTCCGGCTGCGCCTCGAACGCGGCGCGATGCGTCTCGACGATTGCCTCGCGCAGGCGGATGCGCTGATCGGCCGGCATCGCTCGTTCGAGTTCTACTGGTTCCCGCACACCGACACCGTGCTGACCAAGGCGTGGGACCTCACCGACGACGCGCCCGACACCGCCAGCCGGGCCAGCCGCGCCGCCGAGTCGTTCGTGGAGAACACAGTGTTCGGCGCGCTGTGCGGGCTCGGCCGGCGCGTGCCGGCGCTGTGCCCGTCGCTGAGCCGGCTGTGCGCGTCGACCGTGTCGGCCGGCCGACAGGTCGACGCGAGCCACGCGATGCTGTCCACGGTGCGCCGGGTCCGCTTCAACGAAATGGAATGGGCCGTGCCGGCCGAGCGCGGCGCCGACGCGCTGCGGGAAATCCGCGCGTTCATCGCGCGCCGCACCTTCCCGCTGATGTTCCCGCTCGAATACCGCTGGGTGCGCGGCGATGACATCTGGCTGAGCCCGAACTACGGGCGCGACAGCGTGCACATCTCGGTCCACCAGTATCGCGGGATGCCGTTCGACGCGTACTTCGCGGGCGTGCAGGCGATCTGCCTGAACCACGGCGGGCGGCCGCACTGGGGCAAGGTGCACGGGCTGACCGCGGCCGGCCTCGCGGCCTGCTACCCGCGCTGGGACGATTTCCTCGCGCTGCGCGAACGGATGGACCCGCACGGCCGGTTCCTCACGCCGTACCTGCGCGCGCTGTTCGGCTTGCGGCACGGCGCGTCGGCCACATCGGCCACGTCGGCCACGTCGGCCACATCGGCCCCATCGGCCACATCGGCCACGCCGGCCACGTCGGCCACATCGGCCGCGCCGATTCGCGCCGGCGCGCGGCCGCCGACCGATGCGGCCCGCGCGCTGCATGCCGCGCCGCGCTCCACCGAGGAGAACCGATGAGCACCGCCGCTTCCGGTTACGCAGCCTCGTCCCGCCCCGATCCGTCGCGCGGCGCGGTCGTCCGCCTCGCGCTCGCGTTCGCGGCGGCCACCAACGGCCTGATCCTGTCGCCGTTCCTGGTCGCCGCCGTGATGGCGCGCTTCCGGCTCGACGAAGGCGCCGCCACCGCGCTCGTCAGCGCCGAGATCCTCGGCATCGCGATCAGCTGCGCGCTGTTGCCGCGCCTGATCGCGCGCGCCGCCGGCCCGTTCACGCTGGCCGGCATGCTCGGCGCGATCGCGGGGCAGGCGCTCAGCGCCGTCGCGCCCGGCATCGTGCCGGTTGGCGCGGCGCGCGGGCTGACGGGGCTGTTCGAGGGGATGCTGTTCGTCGTCGTCGCATCGGGCGTGTCGCAGCGCGCGTCGACCGACCGCCTGTGGGGGCACATCAACCTGCTCGCGGGCGGCATCAACGGCGGCATCCTCGTGCTGATCTCGGCGCTGCCGTCCGCGTGGCTCGCGCGGGGGATCTTCGCGCTGCTGGCGAGCGTCGTGGCCGTGCTGGCGCCCGCGATGCGCGGCATCGGCGCGTTCGCGGCGCCGCCGGCGCAGGCGGCCCGCACGCAGGCGCGCGACGGCGGCCTGCCGTGGCGCCCGGTCGTCGCGATCTGGATCGTGACCGCGCTGGTGTACGGCGTGCAGGCATCGCAATGGGCGATCGCCGGCTTCGTCGGCGCGCGCGCCGGGCTGTCGCCGACGACGATCGGCGTGCGGCTGTCGGCGTCGTCGCTGCTCGGCTTCGTCGGCGCGGCCGTCCCCGCGCATCCGGCAAGCCACCGGCATCGCCTCGCGCTGATCTGGGCCGCGCAGCTCGCGATGGTCGCGTCGCTCGAATGGTTCTTCGGCTCGACCGGCGGCGGCGCGTACTTCACGAGCCAGCTCGTGCTGAACGGCGCGTTCTTCGTGATCGTGCCGTTCCTCACGGGCCTGCTGTCCGACGTCGATCCCGACGGCTCGCTCGTGGCCCGCACGCTCGTCGTCACGTTCTTCGCCGCGGGCGTGGGCACCGCGCTGTCCGGCGCGCTGCTCGGTCGCTACGGCGGCACGCGGGTCGCGCACCTGCTGTGCATCGCGGTGCTGGCCGCCGCGCCGTTCGTGCGGCTCGCGCTGAGACGCGCAGCACCGGCCGGCGCGCACGGCGGCGTGGGCCATCCGTCGCGCTGACACGCATCGCGCGTCGCGCCGGTGCACGCGGCATAGGCGGCATCACGCTGGCCGCGACGCACCACGAAAATGGCCGCCGCGGCCTTGGCCCGCGCAAATTTGGCTCTCTACATTCGATCCGGCGGCGCAAGACCGCCAGCCTCTCCCCCATCCGTCCGGAGTTCCGATGACTCGCCGCATGACTCGTCTCGAAAGCATCCGCGCCGCCTGCTGCGCGATGTCGGTCCTCGCCGGCACCGCCGCGCACGCGCAAACCAGCCTGACGCTGTACGGCGTGATCGACGCCGGCCTGCGCTACGAAACGAACGGCGTTTCATACGGGCCCGACGGCGCGCCGCAGGCGACGGGCCGCAAGATCTCGATGGCCGACGGCGGCGGCCTGACCGAAAGCTACTGGGGCCTCAAGGGCAACGAGGACCTCGGCGGCGGCCTGTCGGCGCAGTTCAACGTCGAAAGCCACTTCGGCCCCAACAGCGGCGCCATCGTGCCGGCGAATTCGGACAACTTCTTCCAGGTCGCGTTCGTGGGGCTGACGTCGTCGACGCTCGGCCAGCTGATGCTCGGCCGCCAGTACAACGTCGCGTTCGAAGGCGTGTCGATGACCTACGGATCGAACCTGTGGGCCGGCCCGCAGGATCCGTACTTCAACCTGTTCAAGCCCGAACAGACGATGCTGGCCGGCGCGCGCACCAGCAACATGATCCAGTACATCGCGCAGCTCGGCGGCTTCTACCTGCTCGCGCAATACGCGCCGGGCGGGCATGCGGGCGGCGGCTCGGCCGGCAGCCAGTACGGCGCGGCCGTCGTGTACGCGCCGGACAAGGGGCCGTTCACGCTCGGCGCATCGGCCATGCGGATCCGCGACGACGCCACCAGCGGCCACTTCGACATCTATTCGGGCGGCGGCTCGCTGACGATCGGCAACGCGAGCGTCAACGCCGGCTACATCGTGAACACGCGCGACAACGAATTCACGTCGTTCGCGAACGGCCCGTTCAGCCCGACCGATCTTGCGGCGCTCGGCATCATCTCGCCGGCGCAGGTGGCCGATCCGGCCGCGCCCGGCGGCTTCCGCCGCCGCGAGATGGTGCTCGCCGGGCTGACCTACCGGATCACGCCGGTGCTGACCGCGGCCGTCAACGCATGGTGGACCAACCAGTCCGGCTACGTCGCGAACTTCGACGGCCGCGCGCGCCAGTTCCAGGTGATCGCCGGCTACTGCCTGTCGAAGCGCAGCATGCTCTACGCGGAAGTCGACTACGCGATCTATCGCGGCGGCCTGGCCGGCGCGCAGCTCGTGGGCGTCAACGGCCAGGCGCCGAGCACGGGCACCACGCAGCTCGGCGCGACCGTCGGCCTGCGCCACTACTTCTGAGCGGCCGCGCCGATGTGGCCGGCGGCCGCCGAGGCACCCCGCGCGGGCGGGACGCGTACAATCCGTGGAAAAAAGCTGGGAGCATCCATGGACGATACCACCCGCTATACGACGGCAAACCTGCCGGTTCATTTACTGCGGTGCCTGGCGGAGACAAGCAAGGAACTGGGCATCGACCCCACACGGCTGTGCCTCGGGCTCGGCTTCGACGTCGCGGACCTGTCCAATCCGTCGTGCCGGATTTCGCTGCGCCAGGCGAGCGCGATGATCCGCCGCGCGCTCGAGATGGCACCGCGGCGCGCGCTCGGCCTCGAGCTGGGCGTCAGCGAGACGATCGCGTCGATCGGGCTGGTCGGCTACGCGATGCTGACGAGCCCGACCGTCAAGGATGCGATCGCGGTCGGCATCGCGCTGCAGCGCCACACCGGCCCGCTGATGCATTTCGACCTGACGACCGACGCGCGCTCCCTGTCGATCTACGCGACCAACGTGTTCCTCGAACCCGACATCGAGGCGTTCCTCGTCGAGGAGGCGTTCGGCAGTTTCATGAAGATCGGCCGCTCGCTCGCCGGCGACGGCTTCCAGCCGAAGGCCGTCGACCTCAGCTACCCGCGGCCCGACTACGCGGACCAGTACGCGCGCGTGTTCCAGTGCCCGGTGCGCTTCGAGCAGGAGCACAACCTGTTCGCATGCGACGCCGCCTGGGGCCGCCGCGCGATCGCGACCAGCGATCCGCTCGCGCACCGGCAGGCGCTCGAGTTCCTGCAGACGGCGCTGCCGCCCGAGCCCGAAGGCACCGACTTCCTCGAATCGATCGAGCGGATCGTGCGGCGCGACCTGCGCCACGCGCCGACGCTCGCCGCGATCGCCACGCAGTTGTGCATGAGCGAGCGCACGCTGCGGCGGCGCCTCGCCGATCAGGGCGTGTCCTACCAGGCCGTGATCGACACGATCCGCAAGAAGCGCGCGTTCACGCTGCTCAGCAACCCGCGGCTGTCGATCGAGGATGTCGCGCACGCGGTCGGCTTCAGCGATTCGCACAACTTCCGGCGCGCGTTCAAGCGCTGGACCGGGCATGGCCCGCGCGAGGCGTTCCATGCGATCGGCGCGGCGGCACCGTCCGGCACGCATTGACGTGGTGACGCGGTGACGCGGTGACGCGGTGACGTGGTGACGTGGTGACGTGGTGACGTGGTGACGTGGTGACGCATTGTTGCGGTGACTCGGTGACTCGGTGACACGGTTACGCGGTGACGTGGTGACGTGGTGACGTGGCGACGTGGCGACGTGGTGATGCGGTGATGCGGTGATGCGGTGATGCATTGACGCATTGACGCATTGACGCATTGACGCATTGACGCATTGACGCATTGACGCATTGACGCATTGACGCGATGACGTGGTGACGTGGTGACGCGCGCCCGGACGATGGCCCGGTCGGTTGGCGCGTTCTTGGCCCTGTCGACCGGGCCGTCCGCGCGCTATCGTGTGCAGCGTTCCCCGTTCGTTGAGACGCCCATGACCGCCTCGCTCCGCTTCACTCATCTCGACACGCCGCAGGCGCTGCTGCCCGCCTTCGACGTGATGCGCCAGTTGCGCGCGCACCTGACGGATCCGCACGCGTTCGCCGCGCAGGTCGCGCGGCAGCACGCTGACGGCTATCGCCTGCTTGCCGCATCCGACGCGGGCCGCATCGTCGGTCTCGCTGGCTACCGAACCCTCACTAACCTGCTGTACGGCCGCTTCGTGTACGTCGACGATCTGGTGGTCGACGCCGCAGCGCAACGCGGCGGCATCGGCGCGCAATTGCTCGACGCGGTGCGGCGCATCGCGAGCGAGGCCGGCTGCGCGCAGCTCGTGCTCGACACGGGCCTGCACATGCCGCTCGCGCAGCGCTTCTATTTCCGCAACGGGCTGCTCGCACGCGGCATGCATTTCGCGCAGGCGCTCGCGCCGCTTGCGCCGGCAACGGAGCAAGCGTCATGAAGATCCTGCTGATCAACGCGAGCCCGCACGGCGCAGCCAGCCACGGCTTTCGTCTCGCCGGCGAGATCGTCGACATGCTGCGCGCACGCGTCGCGCCGGGCGCGGCGGCGATCGACGTGACCGAACGCGACCTGGCCACGTTGCCGCTGCCGCCCGTCGCCCGCGACTACGCGCGCGCCATCACGTCGCGCACGCCGGATACCGCGCAGTTCGACCTGTCCGAGGAGCTGATCGGCGAGATCGAGGCAACCGACGCGCTGATCGTCAACACGCCGATGCACAACTTCACGGTGCCGGCGGCGCTCAAGCTGTGGATCGATTACGTGCTGCGCATTCATCGCACGTTCGCGTCGACGCCGGACGGCAAGGTCGGGCTGATGCGCGACCGGCCGACCGTCGTGATCGTCGGGTCGGGCGGCTTCCATCGCGGCGCGCGCGCGCGGCAGCCGGATTTCCTGACGCCGTACCTGCACTATGCGCTCGGCTCGATCGGCATCCGCGACGTGCAGTTCCTGCTGCTGCAAGGGCTCGTGGCAGGCGAAGCGGCCGTGGCCGAAGCGCTCGATACGGCGCGCGCCGAGCTGGCCGGCGGCTCGGTGTTCGCGGCGCTCGCCGCGCACGCGGCCGGCCGTGCGCGCGCCGACGCAACTGCGGCGGTGCCGGGCGCTTGACGCCCCCGGGGCGCGACGTGATGCGCGTCAGCCATCCAGACACGCGCGCAGCGTGCGCGCGTGTCGCCCGGCCTCCCGCGCGTCGGCGATATTCGCGAAGCCCATCACCAGCCCGCGCGGCGTAATCCGCGCGCGCGGGTTCGCATACCAGGTCGACAGCGGCACCACCGCGAGCCCCGCGTCGCGGGCGCGCGCCGCGACCGCGACATCGTCGACACTGCCGTCGGCGAACCGCACCGCGAACTGGATGCCGCCGGACGGCGGATCGACGATCAGCCGTTCGCCGAACGCCTGCCGCAGCGCCTGCACGATCAGCATGCGCCGCTCGGCGTACAACGCGCGCATCCGCTTCAGGTGGCGCGCGAAATGCCCCTGCTCGATGAAATCCGCCGTGGCCGCCTGCAACAGCGTCGGCGAGCCGGCGTTCATGCTGAGCGCGACCCGGCCGATGCGCTCGATCGCGCGTTCCGGCACCACCGCATACGCGAGCCGCAAGCCCGGAAACATCACCTTGCTGAACGTGCCGCAATAGATCACGCGATCGCGCCGGTCGAGGCGCTTCAGCGCCGGCAGCGGCCGCCCCTGATAACGGAATTCGCTGTCGTAGTCGTCCTCGATGATCCAGCTCGACGCGTGCTCGGCCCAATCCAGCAGCGCGATGCGTCGCGCGAGCGACAGCGTGTGCCCGAGCGGGCTCTGGTGCGACGGCGTGACCAGCGCGAAGCGCGCGTCGGCGTCCAGCTGGGTGCCGCGCTCGACGTCGATGCCTTCGCCGTCGACCGGCACCGGCACGAGCCGCACGCCGGTCTCGTTCAGGAAGCCGCGCGCGAGCAGGTAGCCGGGATCCTCGAACCACATGCGATCGTCCGGGCGCGCCAGGCTGCGCAACAGCAGTTCGAGCGTCGCGCGATAGCCGCCGGTCACGAAGACCTGTTCCGGCACGCAGGTCACGCCGCGCGACAGCCCGAGATAGGTCGCGATGTGCTCGCGCAGCGGCCCGTAGCCGGCCGGATCGGGATACGCGAGGCTCGCGCGTTCGCCGCTGCGCGCGCGCTGCGACACCAGCCGGTGCCAGACCTTGCGCGGAAACGCGTCGAGCGCGGGCAGCCCCGGCTGCAACGGCCGCGGCTCGCCGCTCATCGCGACGGCGAGCGCCTGCAGGCGCGGTGCCGCCGCCGGCCGCCGCGCCGCGCCGTTGCCTTCGGCGCCCGGCTCGCGTGCGCTGCCCGCGCCCGGCGCGCGCGATGCGCGCGTGACGGCCGCCGGCAGCGACGGCGACACGAACGTGCCCGCCGCGCCGCGCATCTGCAGGTAGCCCTCGTCGACCAGGATCGAATAGGCGAGCTCGACGGTGCCGCGCGCCGTGTTCAGCTGCGTGGCGAGGCCGCGCAGCGCGGGCACGCGATCGCCGGGATGCAGATGGCCGGCGGCGATCGCGGTCCTGAAGCGTTCGCAGATCTGCAGGTAGATCGGCTGTTGATGGTGCCGGTCGATTTCGATGGTCAGGGCGGGGGACGGTGCGGTCATGACGGTCTCGCGGGCGACGGGAGCGGAAGCAGCATGGATCAGTCGGATCGGCGATTCTTGGCACTTATCGCCGGGACATGATTCTCCCAGAATAGCCTCACGCGATGCGACGGTGTCGCCTACATTCAAACGAGACGGCACCCGTCGGCCATCCCGCTCGTTCAACTGCATTCATCTGGAGGTTTTGCCATGAAGATCGTCGTCATCGGAGGATCGGGCCTGATCGGTTCGCGCGTCGTCACGCTGCTGCGCGAGGCCGGCCACGAAGCGCTCGCCGCGTCGCCGCGCAGCGGCGTCGACACGATCACGGGCGCGGGCCTGAGCGACGCGCTGGCGGGCGCGGACGTCGTCGTCGACGTGGCCAACGCGCCGTCGTGGGAGCCGCAGGCGGTGCTCGACTTTTTCCGCACGTCGGCCCGCAATCTCGGCAAGGCCGAAGTGGCCGCGGGCGTGCGCCATCACGTCGCGCTGTCGATCGTCGGCACCGACCGCATGCCGGGGAACGCGTACTTCGCCGCGAAGGTCGCGCAGGAAGCCGCGATCGAGGCGGCGGGCGTCCCGTACACGATCGTGCGCGCGACGCAGTTCATGGAATTCCTCGGCGGCATCGCCGACACGGGCACCGACGGCGGCACGGTGCGCGTCGGCGACGGGCTGTTCCAGCCGATCGCGGCCGACGACGTCGCGGCGGCCCTCGCGCAGACCGCGCTCGCCGCGCCGCTGAACGGCACCGTCGATATCGCGGGCCCCGATCGCGCGCCGTTCGCGGAAATCATCGCGCGCTACCTGAAGGCGATCGGCGATACGCGCCCGGTGGTCACGGATCGGGACGCGCCGTACTTCGGCGGCCGCGTCGAACAACAGTCGCTCGTGCCGCTCGGCGAAGCGCGGATCGGGCAGATCGGCCTCGATCAGTGGCTCGCACGGGCGCGGCAGGCAGGCTGAGCGAAAGCGGCGCTGCGGACGCGACACGACAGGTTTTTCATGTCAGCAATATGTCGATCGCGTCCGTAAAACGCGCCGAAAAGTTTCATCCATTCAAACCATGCCGCGATGCCCCGAGTTCGTTTTCCACATATTCGACACTCGTTTGAAAATGCGGGACACATGGACCGATAAACCCCTTCATTGACAGGGTGAATGCCCATATAAACAACATCAATAATCCGGCCGAATATCCAGCCATTCAAAACACGGCCATTGCAGCCGACCAGCCCGCACCCCCGCACCCCGCTCCGTCCGTATCGCGCTCAGCCTCGCCCTGCCTGAGATTCACGCCTCCCCCTTGCCGTCGCATTCCGCCGACGCAATGACGCCGCAGCATCCAATGCATCAGACAAGATCATTTCAGATTTCTCACCAATATCTGACTCGATGCACGCCGATACAATGAATAATTAATTTATTCGCAAGTATCTTGTAAATATGAAATTGACCTCCTAGCATGGCTTTGCAGTTCACATTACCTCTCACGTTTTGCGCTGCTAGTTAATACATTTTCAATCGTCTCGCATTCGTTATCTGGGGGATTACATGAAGAAACTGTCCAGCCTGCTGACCGTCACCGCGATTTCCCTCGCCAGTTTCGGCGCGTTCGCGCAAGCCGGCGACCAGCAGGCCCCGGTCGACCGGGCGCTGCAACTGATCCAGCAAAACCCGGCCGCGTTCAGCGTGGCCGCCGGCCATGCCGCGCGCTCGCTGAAGTTCGCGGCCACGCCGGCGGGCGCCCCGGTGGAGGGCGACCAGTTCAAGGTGCACGACGTGGTCGTCGATCCCGACGGCACCGAACACGTGCGCTTCGATCGCTTCTACTCGGGCCTGCCGGTGATCGGCGGCGACGTCGTCGTCCACTCGAACCAGGGCCAGCTGAAGCAGGCGAGCCTGACCCAGCCCGCGCCGATCGATCTCGCCGGCAAGATCGGCAAGGCCGGCGACCGCTACGTCGTGCGCAATGCACCGGACGTCGGCGCGGCCACGGCCCGCCGCGTGGCGGTCGCGCGCTTCGGCTCGGAAGTGCGCCGTGTCGACAATGCGGAGCTCGTGGTGTTCGTGCGCGACGTCGCGCCGACGCTCGCCTATGCGGTGCGCGTGTACGGCAAGTCGACCGACGTGCACGGCGACGCCGTGCTGTACTACGTCGACGCGCGCACGGGCAAGCTGCTCGACGCGCAGGACCTGATCAAGACCGCCTCGGCAACCGGCACCGGTCGTTCGCTGTACTACGGAAACCTTTCGCTGACCACCGACCAGCTCGGCACGAACTCGTACCGGATGCTCGATCCGACCCGCGGCAGCGGCTCGGTGTACGACGGCCGCGGCCTGACCTCGGACGACGTCGAACAGGCCACCGACCTGCCGATCTTCACGAGCAGCACGAACGTGTGGGGCAACAACTCGACCACCAACCGGCAGACCGTTGCCGCCGACATCGACTACGGCCTCGCGCTCACGTGGGATTACTACCGCAGCGCACACAACCGCAACGGCATCTTCAACGACGGCCGCGGCGTGCGCAGCTATGCGCACGTGGTGTTCAACACCGGCAGCGGCACGACCGGCGCGAACGCGGCGTGGCTCGGGTCGCAGGTGATGGTGTACGGCGACGGCCAGCCCGGCACCCGCCTGCCGAACCCGGTCGTGTCGGTCGACGTGGCCGGGCACGAGATGAGCCACGGCGTAACCGAAGCCACCGCGAACCTGAACTACTCGGGCGATGCGGGCGGCCTCAACGAGTCGACGTCGGACATCTTCGGCACGCTCGTGAAGTTCTACGCGAACAACCCGAACGATCCGGGCAACTACGTGATCGGCGCGCGCGTGACGTCGGGCGGCCTGCGCAAGATGTACAAGCAGGATCTCGACGGCCGCTCGTACAGCTGCTATCCGTCGGGCGGCTTCTCGTGGGCGAATCCGCGTCATGATCCGCACTACACGTCGGGCGTCGGCAACCGCTTCTTCTACCTGCTGGCGGAAGGGCCGGTGGTGCCGTCGACCGACACCGGGCTGTCGAGGAGCCAGCTGGTCTGCAATGGCGACACCAGCTTCAGCGGCCTCGGCCGCGACAAGGCCGGCAAGATCTGGTACCGGACGCTCACCGTGTACCTGAACGCCAACTCCAGCTACCCGAACGCGCGGCGCGCGTCGATCCAGGCCGCGACCGACCTGTACGGCGCGAACTCGGCCGAGAGCGCGGCGGTGGCGCGTGCGTGGAGCGCGGTCGGGGTGAATTGATGGCGCTTGCGCGGGTGCATTGAACACCCGAGGGTCGCGCGGCGGAACGTCGACTCGGACGAAATCGAGCCGATCGAGGCCGCGCGACACTCAGGCATCCGAACGGAAGGCGCCGTTCCCGGGCGCCTGCTCACCGGCCCCGCTCGCCCATCCCGTGAAGTTTCAGCGCGATTTCCAGCTTCGCGATCCACGCCGCGTCGTCGAGCCGGGCGCCCAGGATGTTTTCGATCCGCTCGAGCCGGTGGTCCAGCGTATTCGGATGAATGCCCAGCGCGGCGGCGGTCACTTTGCGGCGCTGCAGGTTCGCGAAGAAGGTCTCGAGCGTCAGGATCAGGTCCTGCTCGCCGGACAACTCCCGCATCAGCGACAGCAGGTAGTCGAGCGCGCTGCCGTCGCTGCGAATGCACTCGCCGATGACGATGTCCGAGTAGCGGTGCAGCTTGCCGTCGCCGCCCCGGTGCCGGCCGGCATCGAGCGCCCGAATCGCCTCGTCGGCCGACGTCGCCCATCCTTTCGCGCCAACGCCCGACAACCCCATGCCGATCGCGCCGATGCCGCCCGCGCCGTCGAGCCATGCCGTCATGCAGGCCTGCACGCGCCGGTCGCTCGCGCTCGCCGCTTCGCCGGGATCGCATGGCGCCCAGATGACGAGGCGATCGCGGTGCCAGACATCGACGACATCGTCCTTCCGGCACTTCAGGTAGCGCGCCGCCGACAGCACGACGCGTTCGCGCTCGCTGTCCGATCGCATCGCCCCGCGATCGAGCCGATCGCAGTCGATCGCCAGCGCGATTCGCGGCGAAGCGTGGTCCAGCCCCAGCGCCTTGGTCGCCTTGCGGAACGCATCGTCGTCCGCGACATGGCTGAAGACGATCTCGTGCAGTTGCTGACGCAGCGCGTCGCGCCATCGCGCCTGTCGATATTGCTCGTCGAGGTAGGCCTGCGAGATCAGCTGCACCATGTAGTCGAAATACTCCATCAGATAGGGCGACAGCACGAACAGCAGCTCGTCGCGCAAATCGTCATGCTGGCTGCCGAGCTCCGCGCAAACCCGCCACAACTCGCGCGGCCCGACCCAGAAGGCCCGCAGCAACGCAGACAGCGGAATGCCCTGATGAACGCGCCGGCGCCCGAATTCCCGCAGACCTTCCAGCTCCGTGGAGGACGGAAACGTGCCCGTGGCCACCGATTCGAACCACAATCGCTGCGACACCTCGATCGAGTCCATGATGTCCTTCCGCATCGCGGAAGTCAGGCCGTCGTAGCCGCCGATGCGGGTCAGCGCCGCATACGTGCGCTCGATGATGGTCGACGGGTCCGCCGCAAGCGCGCGCACGCTGTCGCGCATCAGCGCCGACGTTGCGGGAACGTCGACGGGCGTCATGGTGGATTCAACCTTTCTGTTCTTGGCAGCCATCGGCCATTCCCGTTCATTCGATTCACGGCGCGACACGCGCGGCTCACGCCCCGCAGGGGATTGTGAAAAACCACATCGTCGGCCGCACCTTGTCCCATTTCCCGCGCCGCGACGCTCGGATAACGTAGTCGGCATCGCCCGACGAAGGCAGTCATTTTTTCAGATTTCGGCGCGCAGGTCACCGCGCCGGATATCGACACGGGCAATGAATCGGAGCAACTGCATCATGAACCCGGCAATCTCGCCGAACGCCCCCGGCACGGGAACGCAGCCGGCCGGCGACGGGCTCGGCTACCTGCTGAAACGAACCCAGGCCGTCATGTGCCGCACGCTGTCGCGGCGCACCGAAGCCGAACTGGGCGTGACGGACACCCAGGCGCGCCTGCTGCTCATGCTCGCCAGCCGTTCCGCTCGCACGACGGCCGAGCTCGCGCGGGAATGCGAGGTGAACGCCAGCGCCGTGACACGGATGATCGACCGCCTGGCGCAGCGCGGCCTGCTGACGCGCACGGATTGCGACGAAGACCGGCGAATCGTCGGACTACACGTCACTGAGCCGGGGCAGGCGGTCGCCACCCGGATTCCGGCGATCGCCTCGGCGGTGTCCGGCGCGTTGCTGTCCGGCTTCCGTGCGGACGAGATCCATGCGCTCGAGCGCCTGCTCGGCCGCCTCGTCGCGAACGGAACGCATCACGCCTGAACCGCGCTCGCGCGCGGCGAGCCCGGGCGCTCACGCTGCCGTATGCTCCGGACATCGAAGGGTCGCTTCATCCGCGCTCAGCAATGCGGGAAACGCATCCTCGATGAAGTCGACCCAGGTTCGAACCGTGTCGTCCCGATAGCGTGGCGGCGAATACAACGCGTAAGCGCTCATCCCCGCTGCGCGGTAATCGGGCATGATCCGCACGAAGTCGCCGTTGCGCAGCCCGGCGGCCGCCGAACCCATCGGCAAGACCCCGATCCCCATCCCTTCCCGAACCGCCGTCGCCAGCGCTTCCGCGACGTTGACCCGGACTTCCGGCCGCACCGGCACCGTCGTCTCCTTGCCGTCCGGCCCGGCCAGCACCCACTCGTCCGGCCGGAAACCCGGCACCGCGAGGCCCAGGCAAACGTGGTCGGCCAGATCGCGGGGGCCTTGCGGCGCGCCATGCCGTGCGATGTATTCGCGCGACGCACAGACGATGCCGAAGATCTGCCCGAGACGCCGCGCGGCCAATCCCGGTTCGGGCGCCTGCCGGCGAAGCGCCAGTGCCATGCTGGCCCCTTCGCCGAACAGATCGGGCATCCCGTGCGCCAACGCAAGCTCGACCCGAACGTCGGGATAGCGCCGCCGATAGCGCGCGATCAGGGACATGACGTAACGCTGCCCCAATTCCGACGAAGCATGGATCTTGAGCTTTCCGGCGGGGCGCATGCCGCCGCCGGCGGCTTCGGCTTCCGCGGCGTCCACGCACTCGAGAATCCGTTTGCAGTGCCTGATATAGCGTTCACCGGCCGGCGTGAGCTGCACGCGTCGGGTCGAACGATCCAGCAGGCGCGCGCGCAGCGATGTCTCCAGCGCGGCAACGATGCGGGAGACCGACGTGACCGACACGTTCAACTGTCGAGCGGCCTCGGTGAAGCCATTCGCGTCCGCCACCCGCACGAAGATCCGCATCGCCCGCAGCGTGTCGATGCTGCGTTTCCCGGTCCTGTCACGGCGGATTTGCCTGACGAATGCGTCGGCATCGCTATCGCAGAGGGCAGGCGCCACGCCGGCGATGGGCCGGCGATCCAGGTCGGGCGGCAGCATGGTCATCGATTCCGGCACGGCTGGACCGGCGACGCCGGCGCGGCACGCGCATGTGCTTCGTCCATCGCCCGCACCCCTGCCGCGATCCGCTCCGCCAGCTCGCCGAGCGCCCGCCGGTGGCCCGCGACGAGCGCGTCGTAGCCGCTTCCGACCGGTTCGGCGACGCTCGTGCGGCAGGTCATCACCGCCTGCGTGCCGACCGCGCGCACGCTCCACACCGCGTCGATTGCCGCGTGTTTGGCCTGCCACGATTCGAAGCGCTGCACGTCGACGCTCACCCGATACACGGGCACGCCGGCCGGATGCGCGGCATTCGCGACGTCGATCGTGCCGAGCCGTGCGGCGAGATCGTCGGACAGCGCGCGACGGATCTCGTCGGCGGGCGGCGACGCCCAGCGTTCCAGTTCGAGCACGTCGACCTGCGCGCCGTTCTTCTGCACGACGAGCTGGTTTTTCGCGACCTGCTCGGGCACGCCGACGGCCGGCACCTCGATCAGGAACGGCGGGTTGGCAGGTGTGGCGCGGGTTGAGGCCGCGGCGTCCGCGGAGGCGAGCGTGTAGAACCGCGCGGGCGGCGACGCGCACGCGGCAAGCATCAGTGCGGCGGCCACCGCGCAAGCGGCGAACGTCGCGCCGCGCACGTGTCGTGTCAGGCGATCGATCATTTCCTGTCTCCGGGTTTGCCTTGCAGCAACGATTCGGGGTGGCGTTCCAGATAGTCGGCGAGCGCGTTCAGCGATTGCAGCGTATGCGTGAGTTCCTTCAGCGCGCCGCGCACGTCGGACTGCAGCGGCGAATCCTGCTGCAGCGTCGCTTCGGCCGTCGCGAACGTCTGCTTCGCGGCCGACAGCGTGTCGCGCGCCTCGGGCATGACCTGCGTGTCGAGCTGCCTGAACAGACGGTCGGCGTTCGCGAGCGTGCTGTTCAGGTTCTTGCCGATCTGCTCGAACGGCACCTTGTCGAGCTTCTTCGCGATATCGGCGACCTGCACCTGCAGTTCGTCGAGCGTGTTCGGCACGGTGGGCAGTTCCATCACCGGCTTCGTGATGTCGATCGACTCCGCCCGCGCCTGCGGGAAGAAATCGAGCGCGACGTACAGCTGGCTCGTCAGCAGGTTGCCGGTGCGCAGCTGGCCGCGCAAACCGTAACTGGCAACCAGCCGCTTCAGGACCAGCCGGCGCGCGGCATCGCCCTTGTCGCCGACCGCGTCCCGGAAGCGCTTGCCGAGCCGATCCGGATAGATGTTCATCGTCACCGGCATCGTGAAATTCTTCGCCTTCGGGTCGTAGTCGATGCCGATGCTCGTCACTTCGCCGAGCACGATGCCGCGGAAGTCGACCGGCGCGCCCACCGCCAGCCCGCGCAGCGACTGGTTGAAATTCATCACGACCTGTACCAGTTCGCCATCCGGGTCGCGCATCGCGTCGGTCTCGTCGGCGGCGAGGCGGAACGTCGTGTTGCCCGGCGCCGTCGCGCCCGTGGTCTGGTTCGGCGGCGTCTGGAACGCGATGCCGCCGAGGATCACCGTCGCGAGCGACTGCGTGTTCAGCTTCAGCC
>NZ_CADESW010000037.1 GCF_902830275.1 Burkholderia stagnalis
ATTCCGCGCGGCGTCGCGGCGCTCGGCTTCACGCAGCAGGTGCCGACCGAGGATCGCTACGTGCTGCGCAAGAGCGAGCTGCTCGACCGGCTCGACGCGCTGCTCGGCGGGCGGGTGGCCGAGGAGCTGGTGTTCGCCGACGTGTCGACCGGCGCGCAGAACGATCTCGAACGCGCGACCGCGATGGCACGTCATATGGTCACCCACTACGGCATGAGTCCACGCATCGGTCTCGCGACTTTCGACAACAGCGCGCCGCAGATCGGGGCACCGGGAGCATGGACGTCCGGCGACGGCCGCTGCAGCGAGCACACCGCGCAGCTGATCGACGACGAAGTGCGCGCGCTGCTCGCCGACGCGCATGCGCGGGTGGCCGCGACGCTCGGCGAGCGCCGCGATGCGCTCGAACGGATTGCGCAGCGCCTGCTGCAATGCGAGGCGATCGATCACGACACGCTGATGGCCCTGATCGCGCCGCTGGCGGGCGCCATACCGCCGACGCACCGGCCCGCAGCGGACGTCCCGGCTGACGCCGCCACGGACGCCCCTGCATGATCGACATCTTGTGCAGCCCGCCTGTCAGCACGCTGTACATACGGATCTATCCGCCTGCCTGGCCGCGTCGCCGGCGACGACCGACGCGAGCTGTGGATCCGGACGGAAAATCGTAATTCCCTTGAGGCGCTCGCGCCACGCGAGCAAGAACAACGCGTCGACTTGCGACAGCGAACAATGCCGATCCACGGTCACTGTCTTCGAGATACCCGCGTCCACGCACGGCTGCAGCGCCGAGAGCATCGCGACGTGGTCGGCCGGCGCAACGTCGCTTGCAGTGACGAAATAATCGGGCAGCGCGACGCCCTTGCCGTGCAATTGCCGGAACAGCCGATACGCGTGGTTCTCCGCACGGAAGACATGGACGTGATCGTCGCCGGTGCGCAGGTAGCGCCGCTGTGTCCAGTCGACGGCTGGCTCGATCCCGTTCGAGCAGTTGTCGCAGAATGCGAGGCTCACGCTGCCGGCCGGCGCGAACGACAGCAGATGGCTGTTGCGCAACCCGTGCCGCGCGATCGCTTGGCGTACCGCCAGCGGCAGCGGAGCACGATGCGCCGGCCCGTCGAGATAGGTGGCGGGGTCGTATGCCGGAAACGCACCGCGCTCGGCGGCGAGTGCCGCCGACGCGGCAAATGCGTGCTGGCGCATCGTCAGCGCGATCTCGCGCGCGACCGTGCGCGCGGCCGGGCTGTCGTAACGCAGCCGCAGCATCGTCAGTGCATCGCCAAGCCCCGTCACGCCAACACCGATCCGACGCTTGCTGTGCGCTTCGCGCGCATGCGCGGCGAGCGGCCATGCGGTCAGGTCGAGCACGTTGTCGAGCATGCGGACCTGTACGCGCACCGCATCGGCGAGCGTCGCGAAATCAAAACCGGGTTCGCCGTCGATGCCGAACGGATGCCGCACGAATCGCGTCAGGTCGATCGGACCGAGGACGCAACTGCCATATGCCGGCAGCGGTTGCTCGCCGCACGGGTTCGTCGCGTCGATCCGCTCGTACTCGCGTAGCGGATTCGCGTCGTGGATCGTGTCGAGAAACAGCAGGCCGGGTTCGGCGCTGTCGCGCGCCGCATTGACGATTTCATGCCACAGCGCGCGCGCCGGAATGGTCGCGTACGCATGCCTGCCGTCCGGCATCGCGGGCGACGCGCCGACGCCGGGGCAGGGCGGTGCGTGATGCGCGAGCGTCCACGGCAGATTGTGGGCCACCGCATCCATGAATGCATCCGTTACCCCGACCGACAGGTTGAATGTCGACCAGCGCTGCCGGCCGCGCTTCGCCGTAACGAATGCGATCAGATCCGGATGATCGCAGCGCAGCACGCCCATCTGTGCGCCTCGCCGCGGACCGGAAAACGTCAGCGTGCGGCACATGGCGTCGAAACGATCGATCGCCGCGCATACGCCTTTTTCTTCCGCGCGAGGCCGCTCGTACGCGCCGGTGGGCGGCACCGGCGAGAAGTCGTAGCCGATGCCGCCGCCCATCGTCAACGTGAGCCTGGCCTCGCCAAGCGCGCGCACGAGCGCGGCCTCTACGGCTGCCGTCGACGCATCTCCCGGTATCTCGAGCGGATGGACGAAGCAGTTGATCATCGTTCCCGGGGTATTGGCGCCCGCATTTGCGAGAATGCGACCGGCGCCGATCGCGCCGCGCCGCAGGTTGCGGAAGAATGCCTGCTCGACCGGCACGCGCGACGCAGCCGATTCGGCAAGCGACAGGGCGTGCGCGACTCGCCGGAACACGGCCGCATGAGTCGTTTCGCCAGACTGGGCATAGCGGTCGGCAAATACGGTGGTACAGAGTGGCTGTTCGTCCATGGCGAGGCTCCGCGGCGGCCGATCATTCACTTTAAGAACGCGCGTGCGGTGTATCGTTGATCGAGCGCAATTCCGGCCCCCGCGCATCCGTTGACCGCCATCAACGACGCTCGGCTTGCCAGGCCGGTATGGTGGCTCAGGACAGTTCCGGGCGTTTCGGCAACCGGAGCAGCGGCCTGAACGCAGCCGCCGTCCTCCTCGAACTGCGCAGGCATCGGAACGATTTTCATCGCGGAGCCCCCTTCATGGCCGACATTGTCACAGTGACGCTGAATCCCGCCGTCGATGTCGCGACGTCGGTCGAGCGCATCGTCGATACCCGCAAGCTGCGCTGCGCATTGCCACGGCGCGATCCAGGCGGCGGCGGGATCAACGTCGCGCGCGTGATTCACCGGTTGGGCGGCGACTGCGTCGCGCTTTACGCAGCGGGCGGCCCGACGGGACACACGCTGACCGCATTGCTCGAGGCCGAGCACCTGCCCGCCATGCGAATCGGCATTGCCGGCGAGACGCGCGAGAATTTCTGCGTGCACGAAACCGCGAGCGGCCGGGAGTTCCGTTTCCTGATGCCGGGGCCATCGCTCGCCGAAGCGGAATGGCGGGACTTTGGCGCCAGCCTCGAGCGCATGGATCCCGCGCCGCGCTATCTGGTGCTGAGCGGCAGCCTTCCTGCGGGTGCACCGGCCGATCTGTACGCGAAACTGGCGCGGGCTGCATCGGAGCGCGGTGCCCGGGTCGTCGTGGATACGGCCGGGCCGGCGCTGCAAGCCGCGCTCGACGCCGGCGTGTATCTCGTCAAGCCGAGTCTTGGCGAACTGAGTGCATTGGCCGGCGCGTCGCTCGAAGAAGATGCGGCCTGCAGATTGGCCGGCGAGCTCGTCGCGGACGGCCGTGCGGAGATCGTCGCGTTGACGCTTGGGGCGCGCGGCGCGTGGGTCGTCACGCGAGATCGCGCGCTGCGCCTGCCTGGCAGGCAGGCGGCGGTATGCAGCACGATCGGCGCCGGCGACAGCTTCGTCGGTGGAATGGTCTGGGCGCTCGCGCGCGGGATAGGGTTCGACGATGCGTGCCGCTACGCGCTCGCCGCGTCCACGGCATCCGTGGCGAATCCGGGCACGACGCTGTGTACGCGGGATGAAGTCGAGCGGATCCATGCCGAACTGGCCGCCGGATCGGCGTGACGCCGCCGGACGCACGCAACTTTGCACCGCGGATTGATCTGACTCAACGCTCACACAGCGCGATCGTCAAGAATGAGGGACGGAATTTGCTCGGGGTGCATCGTGACCGTCCGATCGATCGTCTTCCTGTTCTTTCTGTCGCTGGCGTCGCCCGCCGTGCTCGGCGACGATGCCGCACCGGCGCAGCCGAGCGTGCTGATCCTTGTCTATCACCGGTTTGCGGCCGAGCGGCTGGATTCGATGACGGTGCGAACCAGCACGTTCCGCGCGCATCTCCGCGCAATCGATGCAGCCGGCTACCGGATCGTGCCGCTCGCCGATGTCGTGCGCTGGCATGCCGGTGACGCCGGAGCGATCCCGGCGCGCGCCGTCGCGATCACGGTCGACGACGGGCATCGTTCCGTCTACGACGTGCTGCGACCCGTGCTGGCGCAGCATCCGGTGCCGGTCACGTTGTTCGTCTACCCGTCGGCCATCTCCAACGCGAGCTACGCAATGACGTGGGACCAACTGCGTACGCTCGGCACGGCTGGCGAATTCGACATGGAGTCGCATACTTACTGGCATCCGAATTTCCGGACGGAACGCGCACTGCGGTCGCCGGACGACTTCCGGCACTTCGTGTCCTGGCAACTGAGCCGGTCCCGCGCGCGGCTCGAGGCCGAAACCGGTAAGCCGGTCCGCCTGCTGGCCTGGCCGTTCGGCATCCACGACACGGAAACGGAGCAGCTTGCCGCTCGCGCAGGCTATGTCGCGGCATTCACGCTCGAAGCGCGCCCGGTGCGGCTCGCCGACCCTGCAATGGCATTGCCGCGCTACCTGATGACCGATGCATGCGAGATTCGCTGCATGGGCAGCCTGCTGCGTGCAACCGGGGGCGGCCGTGGCTAAGCGCGGGTTCCTCTGGCTCCTGCTGCTGTTCGCCGCGCTCACGACGCAGGCGGCGACGGTGACGGTCACGGTCGTCGATGCCGCGAGCGGCCGCCCGCTCGCGGGCGCGACGGGCTACGCTTCGGGGGCCACCCTGATCGCCAATGCCGATGGCATCTTCACGGTGCCGACCGACGGAGCCGGCACGCAGGTCAGCGTGAAAATGCCCGGCTACGCGCGCGAAGCGGTCACGCTGGACGGGCAGGGCGCCGCACGCGCCATTCGCATGTCTGCACTGCGCCCGAAAGCGGTCTATCTGTCGGCTTACGGCGTCGCGGACCGCACGCTGCGAGACGCGGCATTGGCATTGCAGGGCAAGACGGCCATCAACGCGCTCGTCATCGACGTCAAGGGCGACAGCGGCGCGACGCGTTACCGAAGCCTGGCGCGTGAAATCGCGGGTGCGGCCGAGCCGGCACCCGGCGGCGAGCGCCGCGCGGCGGAGCTGCCGGAACTGGTCGGGCTCTTCCATGCACGGGGCCTATACCTGATCGCGCGCATTGTCGTGTTCAAGGACGATCCGCTGGTTCGCGCGCATCCCGAATGGGCTGTGCGGACTGCCGCCAACGAAATCTGGCTCGATCGCGAACACCAGCGCTGGATCGATCCGACCGTGCGCGCGGCGTGGGAACACAACTATGACGTCGCGGAGGAAGCCGCCCGAATGGGCTTCGACGAGATCCAGTTCGACTATCTGCGCTTTCCGGACGCGAATGGCCTGCGGTTCCGCGAGCCCAACACCGAGCCCAATCGCGTGGCGGCGATCACGGGGTTTCTCGCGGGTGCGCGGGAGCGCCTGCGTCCGTACAACGTTTACCTGGCGGCGGACATCTTCGGCTACGTCTGCTGGAACTTCAACGACACCGCGATCGGGCAGCGGATCGAAACGTTCGGACGATACGTCGACTACATTTCCCCGATGCTGTATCCGTCCGGGTTCACGTGGGGGTTGCCCGGCTGCCGGAAACCGACCGACAAGCCGGGGGAGATCGTATCCCGGTCGCTCAGGGAAGCGATGCGCCGCACCGGCCTGGGCGGCGTGCGCTTCCGCCCCTGGTTGCAGGCGTTTCGCGACTACGCGTTCGATCATCGGGTATTCGATGCCGACGAGATTCGCGCGCAAGTGGAGGCGGCCGACGCCGCCGGTACGAACGGGTGGATGCTGTGGAATCCGCGCAATCGCTACGATCCCGACGCTTTGCCGCGCTGACCTGCGTGCTGATACTGGCGATACCGGCGGGCGCCGTAGCGGGCGCAGGCCTGGACACGGGCCTTCAGGCACCGGCCACCACGATTGATGCGGCGATTGCCGCGGAGATGTCGGATCGCCATCTTGCCGGCGCGGTCGTGCTGATCGGCGACGCCGACGGCGTGCGCGACCGGATCGTGAGAGGCATGCGCACCGCCGGGCGCGCGTCCGAATCGATGACGGCCGACACGATCTTCGATCTTGCTTCGCTGACGAAAGCCGTTGCCACCGCGACGGCGGTCATGCAGCTCGTGGAACGCGGCAGGCTGACGCTGGACGCACCGGCTGCCCGATATTGGCCGGCCCTTGACGCGCGAGGCAAGGGCGGCATCACGGTTCGTCAACTGCTCGCGCACACGTCCGGCCTGCCTGCCGGCGTATCGTCGATACGGGCGCTGCGCACCCGCGCGTCGGTTCTTGCCGACGTCCTGGCGATGTCGCCTGTCGCCCAGCCCGGCACGCGCGTCATCTACAGCGATATCAATTACGTGGTACTCGGGGAAATTGTCGAGCGCGCAAGTGGCAAGCGGCTCGACACATGGTGCGCGACGCACGTCTTCGCGCCGCTGCGCATGCACGATACGCAATTCCTGCCCGGCGTCCGCGTGACATCGCGCGTCGCGCCCACGCGCCTGCGGGCCAGGCGCGCACGCGTCGACGATCCCATCGCGGCGGCGATGGGCGGCGTCTCGGGCAACGCGGGCTTGTTCTCCACTGCCGACGATCTCGGGCGCTTCGCACGCATGCTGCTGCATGACGGCGTGCTCGACGGCGAGCGCATTCTGCGGCCCGGGAGCGTCGCCGCGCTGGAAGCGCCGGCGACACTCGATGCCGACGGCGAGGCGCGCACCGCGGGCTGGGCGCTGCAGGCGCCACTGGCGGCCAACCGCTATCGGCTGCCGGCAGCCGGCGCGCTCGCCCATCTTGGCTATACGGGAACGGGCCTGTGGATCGATCTGGTTACGCGGCGCTTCGTCATCGTGCTGACGAGCCGCCTGTATCCGGACGCGACAGGCGACGCGCAGCCGTTGCGGGAAGCGGTGCTCGGTATCGTGTCGAGCCATGCGCCGCCGGTATCGGGCGCGCAGATTGCCGCCCGCATTCCCGTGATGAGGCCGGCCGTCGAGCGTGCCGCGCGTTTGCCGAGGTCCGACGGCCCGGTGCTGACCGGCATCGATGTGCTCGCGGCGAACGGATTCGCCGGCGTGGCCGGCAAGCGCGTCGGCGTTGTCACGAATCGCAGCGGCTTCGATCGCGCGGGCCGGCGCACGATCGACCTGCTGGCGCAAGCGCCGCGGGCCCGGCTCACGGCGATCTTCGCACCGGAGCACGGTGTCGATACCGATCTCGACACGACGTTCGGCGACACCGTCGACGTGCGCACGAACGTGGTTGTCCGCAGCCTCTATGGCGACCGGCGGCGAATCGCGCCGGCGGCATTGTCGGGCATCGACGTGCTCGTCTTCGATCTCCAGGATGCCGGCGTGCGTTTCTTCACCTATATCGCGACACTCGGCTACGCACTCGAGGCGGCGTCCGCCGCGCATGTTCCGGTGATCGTGCTGGATCGCCCGAACCTGCTTGGGGCGGACACGGTCGGGGGGGCGGTATCGGACGCCGATCCCGCGTCCTTCACGAACTACTATCCGCTGCCGCTGATGCATGGGATGACGGTCGGCGAACTGGCGAAGCTGTTCAACGAACGGTTGCGGATCGGCGCCGATCTGACGGTGGTACCGATGCAGCACTACCTGCGATCGATGCGCTTTGAAGATACCGGGCTTGGCTGGGTGCCGCCGTCGCCGAACCTGCGCGATACGGCCGCGCTGTCGCTATATCCGGATGTCGGCCTTGTCGAAGGGGCGGAGATCAGTGTCGGCCGCGGCACCGCAAGGCCGTTCGGCGTCGTCGGCTCGCCCTGGATCGATGGCCGCGCGCTCGCGGACGACTTGCGGGCGATGCATGTGAATGCGACCTTCGTGCCGATCCGGTTCGTGCCGACGGAAGGTCCTTATCGCGGCGCACTGTGCGAAGGCGTGCGGATCGCGCGGCTGCCGGGTACGTTGCGGCCAGGGGCGGTCGGTTTCGCGCTCGCGCTTGCGCTGCATCGGCGCTATCCGGAGCGCTTCCGAATCGACCCGATTCGGGCATCGGTCGGTTCGCGCGCGATTGCGGACATGCTGGAGGATGGGCGTTCGCTCGACGCAATCGAGCGCGTCGTCGATATGCAGAACAGTGCGTTTGCACGAGAGCGGGCGGCTTATCTGCTGTATTGACGCTTGCGGGCGCCGCGATCCCGTCGTGCCGCAACGCATGCGCGCATAGCCGCCAGCGTCCCCATCCAGGGTACAGAGCCGAGTCGACAGCAGCGCCCCGTCCCAATGCGTCGCCGAAACTGTTGATGCCTGTCAAATTTCCATGGGGCGCGATACATAGACTGAAGCGGGAATCCCGTGGCGATTGCGCCCGGAATCCTGATTGCCAGCCGACATTCGACACTTCCCGCGTACGTCATGCCTATCATTCCGCGCTCCGTTGATTTCGCGGTACTGAGCGTCTCCGCAGTCACGCTGGTGGCGGGCTTTGCCTTGACCGCGATCGGCATGAGCGCGCTTGCGCGTGCGATGTGGCTCTGCGGCGCGCTGTCGGTTCTGCTGGCAGTGACCACCTCCATCGCGACGGCATTGGCCAGACGTGAAGCCGGAATCGACGTCCTGGCGTGGCTTGCGATCGGCCTTGCCTTGACGCTCGGCGAATATCTCGCGGGGGCCATCATCGGGCTGATGCTGGCGAGCGGGCGGGCGCTTGAGCAGTACGCGCAACGCAGGGCGCAGCGGGAAATGACGGCGTTGCTGCGCAGGACACCGCATCACGCGGCGCGTTTCGAAAACGGTGAATGGCGCCAGGTGGCCCTGGAGCATGTGGGGCCCGGTGACAGGCTGCTCGTGCGAAGCGGCGAGTTCGTGCCGGTTGACGGTGTGTTGACCGGCGCGGCCGAACTGGACGAATCCATGCTGACCGGTGAATCGGTCGCGCTCCGTCGACTGCCCGGCGAATCCGTATGCAGCGGGGTGGTCAATGCCGGCACGCCGTTCGAGATGGTGGCCTCTGCGAGCGCCGGCGGCAGCACGTATGCCGGCATCGTCCGCATGGTGCAGTCGGCACAACGGGAACGCAGCCCGGCGGCAAGGCTGGCGGACCGCTACGCATGGGTTTTCGTGCTGATTGCGTTACTGCTGGCCGGCGGAAGCTGGTTGGCGACCGGCGATATCCGGCGCGCGCTCGCCGTGCTCGTCGTCGCGACGCCGTGTCCGCTGATCCTTGCGGTGCCGGTCGCAGTCGTCTCCGGCATGTCGCGTTGTGCGAAGCGCGGGATTCTTGTCAAAGGTGGCGGCGCGTTGGAGCGTCTCGCGCAAGCGTCCATCCTCTTTTTCGACAAGACCGGAACGCTCACGGGCGGCCGAGCCCGTCTCGTCTCGATTGAAAGTAGCCCAGGCGTGACGCACGACACCGTACTGCGATTCGCGGCGTCTTTGGCGCAAGCGTCCGGGCATGTGGTTTCCGAGGCATTGACCATTGCCGCGCGTGAGCGCCATGTGAATCTGTCATCGCCATCGACAATCCAGGAGTCTCCTGGCGCCGGATTGACCGGGCAGGTGGACGGCCAGGCGGTTGCGATCGGCTCGTTCGCCTTCGTTTCGACACACGCATCGGTCGCGCCATGGAGCGAGCCGCTCCTGAGGCACGTTGGCTACGAAGGCGGATCGGTGGTGTTCGTCGGCGTCGACGGCGTCATGATCGGGGCAGTCCAACTGGCCGACCAGGTTCGGCTCGAGACGCCCAGGGCGCTGCGCCTGCTGCGGCAGGGTGGCGTCAGCCGAATCGTGATGCTGACCGGCGACCGGCGCGACATCGCGGAGACCGTCGGCGCCACGGCAGGCGTCACCGAAGTGAGGGCGGAACAGTCTCCGGCGGACAAGCTCGCGGCCATTCAAGCTGCGCAGCATGAAGGCGTGGTGATCATGGTCGGAGATGGCATCAACGACGCGCCTGCGCTGGCGGCTGCGGACGTCGGCGTGGCAATGGGCGCGCGGGGCGCAGCGGCATCGTCCGAAGCGGCCGACGTCGTGCTGCTGGTCGACCGTCTGGATCGCCTCGTGGAGGCCTTGCGAATTGCGAAGCGGTCCCGTCGGATCGCCGTCGAGAGCGTCACGGCAGGCATGGCGCTGTCGATCGTCGCAATGGGCGTGGCGGCGTTCGGATTCCTGCCGCCCATCGGCGGGGCGATACTGCAGGAAATCATCGACGTTGCGGTAATCATCAATGCGCTGCGGGCTTCGGGAACACGATCGGTATCGAGGGCGGGTGGCCTCGCCTCCATCGACGCGGAGCGGATGAAGGCAGAGCATGTCCGGCTCGCTCCGGTGCTGAAGGAGATCAGAGACCTCGCCGACGAACTGCCGCGCTTGCCCGGAACGGCCGTTCGGACTGCACTCACGGACGTGAACGGCACATTGGCCCGTAGCCTGGTTCCTCACGAAAGGTCCGACGATCTCGATGTTTATCCGGGGCTCGTGCCGCTGTTGGGAGGTGAAGACCCGCTGGCGGCGATGAGCGGCTCGCATCGCGAGATTTTCAGGATGACCCGTCTGCTGGAACAAATGGCAACGGACATGCCGCCTGACGGACCGGACTCGGTGGGCTTACGTGAGATTCAGCGCCTGCTGTATGGGCTGGAGGCGGTGGTTCGACTGCACTGCGCTCAGGAAGACGAAATGTTTCATGCACTCGGTGCGGAAAATTAGAAAGCGCGATCGCTGAAATCCGCGTCTAGCCGAAATTGACCGTGAGTACCGTCAACACGCAGTTTCAAGCGGCAGTTTCCGATGCGTAGAGTCGGTCCCGCGCGAACCGGTAGAAGAGCCAGGCTGCGAAGGCTGTCGGCAGCAGCGCGATCGACAGGAACACCGCAAAGCCGATGCCGCGGTTCCTGAGCGGAATCTCGTCGACGTTCATGCCGGGCAGGCCCACTCAGGCAGATCGGTAGTGCGATCGCCGTAACGGACGTCAGTAGCAGCACGCTCCGGTTCGCGTGCTCGCCCAGCCAAGACGCACGAATGGCTGCACGGCGGCCCGTCTGCTGCCGTGTGGCCGGCTCGTCGCGCAAACCCGGCCGGCGCCAACGCACCTTGCAGCCATCGCGAGACGTGCGATTGATGTCGATCAGCGATCGGTCGATTCGCTAGCCTAACCTCGACATATGGCGTGCCTGCATGTTGGGGCGTGGATATCAAGGAGGGTGCCATGTTCGGAGGCAAGATACTCGTGGTGTTCTATTCGCGGACGGGCACGACCCGCAGGACCGGATCCGCACTGGCCGCCATGCTGCATGCCGATATCGAGGAAATCGTCGAAACGCGCGGTCGCGCCGGGCCGTTCGGGTATCTGCGCTCGATCGTCGAGGCGGTCAATCAGAAGCCGGCAGACATCGTTACGCCGAAGCGGGATCCGTCGGCATACGACCTTGTCGTGATCGGTTCGCCGGTGTGGGCAGGCTGCGTATCGTCGCCGGTGCGTGCCTACCTCAACGCGTATTGGCACCAGTTGCCGCGCATCGCGCTCTTTTGCAGCTTCGCGCAGCGTGGCGCGGACTCCGCGCTGGCGCAAATGCGTACGCTGGCACGCAAATCACCGATCGCGGAATGCCAGGTGACGTCGCGCGAAGCACTTCACGACAGCGCCAGTCCGGTTCTGACGACGTTTGCAGAACGGGCGACGCGCCGGTTGCAAGAAGCTATCGCAACAGAGGCAGCGCGCTGACTCGATGCGTCGACGTGCGTCTACCGCCGACCAGCCGGCACACTCAATCTGAACGCACGACGCAGCATGCGTTACCCGCGTTCGGCGAAACAGGCGGCAAATCCTGCATGCAGGAAGAGTCAGCACGCAGCCGTTCGAATCCTGAACGATCGATTGCAGTGCGCTTGAACTGGCTGATCGCATGTGCCGAAGTCACGTCGGCGACATCGTCGTCATCGAGTATCGCAATGGCGACGCCATGCCGATCTTGGCACGATCGTACCGGCAGCGGAGCTCAACCGGACCTCGAAAACCAGGTGCCGGATCGATGGCAGGCACGCGCAATTCAGTCGGCCGGGCGCCTGTTCAACTTGGCCGAAGCAGGCCGACTTCGCGCGTTGCCGTGCCGGCACACTCTTTGATCTCCCTCAAAGCCGTGGCGTCGGCGCACTTTGATGTCGAGCCGCAGCCGACCAAGATGGAGATTGTGGGCACTGGCTAACGGGCTTGCCGAGCAACCGAGTCGATCAAGCGATCGCCAGTGCATTTCGCCTGTTTCCGTGGGGTTGGGTATGTCCTCGTTGAAGCCGCGTGCCGCGATCGCCGTAATCCTCCGTGAGCACGAACGGCTGTCTGCCGTCATCGCGGGCATGCGGCGCTATGTCCATCTGCTGGCGGCTGGCAAACCCGTTCCGGGTCTCATGGTGTTCAGGGCGATGCTCTATTACATCCGAGAGTACCCCGAGCAGGTACATCATCCGAAAGAGGAGCGCTACCTGTTTGCGCCATTGCGGGATGCGTCTCCCGAATTCGACGGCGTCCTCGACGAACTGGAGACTCAGCACGCCCGAGGTGACGGGATGCTAACCAATCTCGAGCACGCGCTGACCCGATACGAATTGAAGGGGGCGCCCGCACTCGCGGCCCTGGTGGCGCTGGTGGATGAATATGCCGAGTTCTATTCGGATCACCGGTGCATGGAGGAGACGCTGATATTGCCGGCCGCCAGGCGTTTGCTGACGGAAGAGGACTGGGCGGAACTCGATCTCGCGTTCGGAGCGAATCGCGATCCGTTCGATGGCGTCAAACTCGAAGACGATCTCGGCAAGCTGTTCTCGATGATCGTCAATGCGATTCCGGAAACGGAGGATTAGCGGTTCGCGCGTGCGTTTCGCCCGAGGCTCGTCCACCGAACCGGAATGCCGGCACAGCGCGTGCAACGCGCTCAGCCTGCGTCGTCTGCAAACAGCCGGTGCTCGGGTTCGGCCTGCTCGGTATCGACGCACTGCACGCACCAGCGGCCGGCATCCGGCGTGTGATGGGCGTGCCGGTACCAGCGTGCCATGCCGCATGCACCGACACTCGGCGCCTTGGCATTGCCGGACGCGAAGTCGTCGAGGACGATGAGCGGATGGTCGGAATCGGGCAGGGCAAGCCGGATGCCGTCGCCGGCCCGGGCAAGCGTCCCCCATGACGGCATTGCCATGGCGTCGTGCCCTTCGCACGACCACTTGTGCTCGTCGAAATCAAGCCAGACGATCGCATATGCCGACGGGCCGGCATGCGCGAACGTGTCGAGATGAACGGTGATGCGCACGGCGTACTCCTGTGATGAATGGCTGGTGGCGTCCTCTGACGCGGGCATGGGTCCAGTCTAGGTTTGGCCATGGACCCAACCTTGATGCACGTCAACCGGTTAAGCGACATGACACCATTGACGCTCGCTGGATCGATGACTTCCGTCGTGATTTTCTTGTGACGCGACCTCCCGCAACGGCCCGTCGAGCCTGACAGGATTCCGACAATATCGACGCGAGATTCACGACCTGATTGGTCACAAAATTCCACCACAGGTTGCTATGTGGTCGGAATGGCGGGCCGGCGCGCTTTGCCGGTCGTCAGTTTTGCATCGCAATGCAGCCGTTAAGATAAGAAAACTTATCCTGACTCTGATGTGAAAATGCAAACCAGCCCGTCCGGAATTCGCGTTCAGTCGTATTCCGTGGCCCACATTCGGCGCAGGGCAGTGTGACGAGCGGTGCTGCGCGGCGTCGACGCGAAGATCGCCGAGCGGCTGGCGTAGCCGACCATGCTCGATCATCAGGATGCCGGCCACGCAAGACTGACGGGCACAGAACGCGGCACGAATGCGAGCAGCCAGATCCTCGGCGATGGCCCTCCATGCCCCGAACGGCGCGCTCACGCCGGTTTCGCACGGGCTCGCAACACGCGCCCAATGCGAGTTGTTGAATGTGAGCTTTTGCTTATATTCTGGATTCGTCGGGCGGAAACGGCATGGGGCCTCCGCCGATCACTGCATGAGCGAGACCGACGATGACTGACATGGCACCGATGACGCAAACGATGAAGCTCAATCACCTGAGCTTCCCCTCGGCCGACACGCTGGCGACGGCCCGATTCTTCGAGCGGCACCTCGGCTTCACGATCGCGGGAAGCTGGAACAAGTCGTACATCCTCAAGCGCCCGGGCTTCGACGTGGTGATCGATCACGCCGGCGACGACCGTCCGTCGTGGCCGACGAATTTCCACGTCGGGTTCGAATTGCCGAGCCTCGATGCCGTTCGCGCACTGTTCGAGCGATTCACGGAAGAGGGCGTCGCGATGGAGACGGACGTGTTCAACAACGGGCGCGGTTCGCGCTTCTTCTGCCGCGCACCGGGCGGCGTGATGTTCGAACTGAATACGCGCGCGGACGCCGCGCCGGAATATCGCGGCACGTTCGACAACTGACCCGACGCGGGCCCGGCGCGCGCGGCGCTCAGCCGCTGGCGCGGGCGTGCAGGTCGATGAATGCGCGGGTGCGCGATGGCGCGGTGATTTCCGTCCAGTGCAGATGCGCGTACTTCGGATCGTCGCGAAGGCCGGCGAACTTGACGCGATTCCTGGCGAACGTGGTGTATGACCACAGCAGCACCGAGTCGCGGGAACAGAACGCCATGCGCAGCGATTCCCGATTGCCGTGAAAGAGCTCGGTGCGCGTGAGCCCGCGGCTCAACGTGCGCCACAGCACCCGGGAAAACACCGTCCATCGCCCGAAGTTGAGCCACACGATGTGCGTGGCCCGCGACCAGAGCACGTCGCGCACGGCGCTGTAGTTTCCGTCGGCGACCCATCGGTCGCCGGCCGTCGCGGCAAGCACGGCACGCTCGAACTGTTCGGGCGGCACGGCGGTCCAGTTGGGGCCCCAGTAGAGTGCATCCAGCTCGATGTGCGGGCAGTCCGCGGCGGCGGCCAGTGCGCTCGCAAAGGTAGATTTCCCCGATCCGCTGGTTCCGACGACGACGAAGCGCATGGGTTTGACCGTGGTCGAATGACGAAGCCGCGTATTGTGCCTGATGCCGAATTTCTCGCCGATACCTGCCAGAAATGGTAGTTCCCCTTGTGCCATGCAAGCATGCCAGGCCCGCCCGCATCGCCTGCTCGTTTTCGCCGCCTTTTGTACAATCGGGCGCGAGGGCCGGACAGCATGCTGCCGACACAAACATCAACAAGATCGAATGAGAGAAGCGATGGCGATTCAACTCGCATTGCAGGGCCCGCTGCGTGAGCGCGCGCGGGACACCGCCGGGCGTGCATCACGATCGGCGGGAGGCCCGGCATGAGCGACAAGCCCGTTCTTGCCGCCGGCGCACCGTGCGAACGTAGCGCCTCGACCGTTTCCTTGATGGCGCTGTCCTGCCTGATCGTATTCATGGCGCAAACGGCGACCACGGTCTACCTGCCGTCGTTGCCGATCGTCATGCGCGAGCTGAAGATGACGCAGGGCGCCGCCGAGTTCTCCATCTCCGCCTATGTGATCGGCGCGGCGCTGCCGGTGCCGTTCTGGGGCGCCGCCGCGGAACGCTGGGGCAGGCGCGGCCCGCTGCTGATTTCCCTGCTGCTGTTCGTGGCCAGCAGCCTGCTGCTCGCGGGCTGCACGTTCGCCCCGGCGCTGCTGGCGTTGCGCGCCGTCCAGGGCATCGGGGGCGGCGGCGCGGCGATCATCGCAAGAATCATCGTGCGGGACAACTGGCGCGGCGACGAGCTGGCGCGGCGCCTGTCCGTGCTGTCGATCGCCTTCATCACGGCACTGGGCGGCGGCCAGTTCATCGGCGGGCTGATCGGCCGATACAGCCATTGGCAAGCGGGCTTCGTGCTGATGGCCGTCACCGCCACGCTGGCGATCGGCCTGTCGTACACCGTGACGTTGAAGGCAGGGCACCGCACCGCCGTCACGTCCGGCATGGCCGGCACGTACTGGCGCCTGCTGCGGCGCCCGGGCTTCCTGTGGCCGGCCTGCGCGGGCGGCCTGGCATTCGCGACGACCGTGACCTTGCAGGAAGTGAGCCCCTTCGTATTCCAGGAATACTTCAAGCTCGCGGTGACGAGCTTCGGCAGCATCGGCCTGCTGCTCGGCATCGCCTATTTCAGCGGCGCGATGCTGGTCAATCGCCTCGTGCGGCGGCTCGGCGGCGTGCGGCTGATGCATGCCGGCGCGACGCTGCTCGTGCTGGCGACCACGCTGATGCTGGCGTCCTGGCTGGGCGGCCTGCTGGCCCATGCCGCGGGCGTGTGGATCTTCATCGCGCTGTATTGCCTGATGACCTTTGGCCAGGCGGTGCTGTTTCCCAACAGCATGGCGGCCGCGGTCAGCGATGCGCCGGAACATGGCGCGCATGCAATGGCCTTGTGCGGCTTCCTGCAGCAAGGGCTGGCGGGCATCGCCGCCACCGCCGCGCTGCTGCTGCACCATGACGGCACGTGGACTGCCGCCGTCTTCGTGCTCGGTGCGACGAGCTGGCTGCTGGTGAAGATGAAGGTAGGCGGCAAGCCGGCGTGATCGCGGGATCGCTCGCCGACCGGCGCTACGGGGCCGCGGCCGCCTCGTCCGGGCTGACCGGATACGCGCGGCGCAGCAGCGCGCGGGCGCGCGCGACGAGCATGCGCGGCTCGATCGGCTTCGCCACGTAGTCGTCGGCGCCGGCATCGAGCCCGGCAACCTGATCGTAGACGTCGGCGCGCGCGGTCATGATGAGCACGGGCACGTTCGAGAATGCGCGAATCCGCCGGCATACCTCCATGCCGTCGAGATTCGGCAGCATCCAGTCGAGCATCACGAGCGCGGGCCGGTGCTCGCGCACGGCCGCGACGGCGAGGTCGCCGCGCCGCACGACCGTCACCGCGAACTCGTAGCGGCCGAGATATTCGCGGACCAGCCAGGCAAACCTGTCGTCATCCTCGATCAGCAGGACATGGTGCTTGCGCGTGTCTTCATCCATTCGGTTTCTCCGGGAAAGACGCTTATCTCGTCTCGTCGAGGCGAGGCGGTGCTGCATCGCCTTCAGGGCGGAGAACTGTCGTGCTCTCCTCGCATGTATTCGCCGTCGTGCGGCCGTGGGTTCGCGACGTAGACCGGCGAATTCGACGATGCCGCGCCATATCGCGCTCGACCGTCGAGCGCGGCTGCGACGATCGGCCCGATTTCCGCGACTGCCGGTGCGCTCATCATCGTTTCATGCAGGCATTCGACGTCGTGCACCTCGATTCGCCCCTGCACATACGGTTGCCATGCGCGGACATCGCGTGGCTCGTACGCCTCCGACCGGCTGAGCGCCGCCCTGAAGAACAGCACATCGCCGTGGAACACGCCGGGCACGAACATGCCGGCGAGGGTCGGTGCGATCTGGAATTGCCGGACGATCGATTCGAAGGTCCGCTCGTCGAGCGTCTCGAACATCGGATTGCTTCGTGAGAGGCGCGTCTTCAGCGTGTCGATCGTCAGCGGGCCGGGGGCGGCAGGTTGCGGCGAATCCTCGAATGCACGCACCAGCACGTCGATGACCTCCCGCTCCGTCACGGCGGGGAAAGCTTCGCTTTGCATCATCGGATAGCCGTCGAGCATCGCGAGCAGCGCCACTTTTTCGCCGGCGAGCTGCAGTTGGGTAGCGATCGCATGCGCGATATGGCAACCCAGCGACCAGCCGAGCAGGTGATACGGGCCATCGGGCTGGACGCTGCGAATCTGCCGGACGTAGTCCTGCGCCATGTCCTCGATCGACTGCGCGTACTTGCCCGACTCGGTGAGCGCGCGCGCCTGCAGTCCGTAAAGCGGCCGATCCCGCAGGTGATGGGCGAGGCCCGCGAACGGCCAGCTGAAGCCGCCGGCCGGGTGGATGCAGAACAGCGGCGAGTTCGCCCCCAGCGGCTGGAGCGGCAGAAGGACCGCCAGCGCATCGGACGGGCCCGTCGTGTGTATCCGGGGCGCCAACTGAGCGACGGTCGGCGCTTCGAAGAGCGCGCGGATCGACACTTCGCGTCCGAACGTTTCGCGGATTCGCGCAAGCAGGCGGGCGGCGATCAGCGAATGCCCGCCGAGCGCAAAGAAGTTGTCGTGTCGACCGATGCGCTCGACGCCGAGGAGGTCGGTCCAGAGCGCGGCGAGAGTGAGTTCGATCTCGCCTTGCGGCGCTTCGTATTGCGTCTGGACGAAGGCATCGTCGTCGGGCTCCGGCAGCGCGCGCCGGTCGAGCTTGCCGTTGGTCGTGAGCGGCAACGCATCGAGCACGATGAATGCAGCCGGCACCATGTACTCGGGCAAGCGGGCCGCGAGGTGTTCACGCAACCGCCTGGCGAGTTCGACGCGTGGTGCCTCGTCGTGCAGTACGACGTATGCCAGCAATCGGGCGTTGCCGGCTGAGTCGTGTCGGGCGATCACGATTGCGTCACGCACCGCGTCGTGCGTAGCAAGCTGCGTGGCGATTTCACCGGGCTCGATGCGGAAGCCCCGGATCTTGACCTGATCGTCGTTCCGGCCGACGAACACGAGATTGCCGTCCGGCAGGTAGCGGGCGAGGTCACCGGTACGGTACATACGCGCGTCGGGCTGGCCCACGGCACGGGCGAACGGATCGGGCAGGAAGCGCTCGGCGGTGAGATCCGGCCGATTGAAGTAACCACGCGCGACGCCTGCGCCGCCGATGTAAAGCTCGCCGACCGCACCCAGCGGCACCGGCGCCAGATCGTCGTCGAGCAGATAGATCCGGGTATTGGCGATCGGCTTGCCGATGGGATAGAGCGAATCGCCGGACGACGGCTCGATCTCGCCGGAAACGACGACGATGGTGGTTTCGGTCGGGCCGTAGTTGTTGACGATGCGCAGCGACGGCGGCAGCCCGGCGGGCAGCGCCGTGATGCGATCGCCGCCGATCAGCAGCGATTTCAGCCCCTGCGGCAATCCGGCCTGCATCGCGAGCAGGGCCAGCGGCGTGACGAGGAACGCGCAGTCCATGGGCTGCGCGCGCCACCACTGCAACAAGGCGGCGGGATCGGACGCGAGACCTGCCGGCGGCAGCAACAGGGCCGCGCCCGCACAGAGCGCGGACCAGATTTCCCAGACGCTGGCGTCGAAGGCCAGGCTCGCGGTGGCCGGGACACTGGAGCCGACGTGCAGATCGAAACGGCCGATGTACCACGTCACAAAATTGACGAGTTGCCGATGCTCGACCATGACGCCCTTCGGCGTGCCGGTGGAGCCGGACGTATAGATGACATAGGCGAGATGGCGCGACGTCAGTCCGAGCGGGTGCGGCGAGAGGTTGTCCGGGGGCAATGCGTCCCACGCAGGGGAACCGGCAGTCACATCGACGAGAGCGTGCGTCGCCCGATGCGCATCGCCGAGCGCATCGGCAAGTGCCTTGCGTCCGACGGGATCGACGAGCACGACCGGCGGCCTGGCCTCGTCAAGGACGGCGGCGAATCGCGCGCTGGAATGCGCGGGATCGACCGGCAAGTAAGCGCCCCCGGCCTTGAGCACGGCAAGCAGCGAGACGACCATCGCAATACTGCGCTCGGCGCATACGGCGACGGGTACATCGGGCCCGACGCCGAGCGTAACGAGATAATGCGCAAGCCGATTGGCGCGCGCATTGAGTTCGCCGTAGGAAAGCCGCTCGTGCTCCGCGACGAGCGCGACAGCCTCGGGCGTCTGTCTCGCCCGCGCCTCGACGAGTTCATGAACGCACTGGTGTTCGGGATAGACCGCCTCCGTCGCATTCCACGTGTGCAGCAGCAAGCGCCGCTCGTCGGCATCGAGCAGATCGATCTGTCCGATCGGCTTCACGTGGTCGCGGGTCATCGCGCGCAGCACGGCGATCAGGTACGCGCAATGACGCGCGATCGACGCCGCGTCGAACAATGCGGTCGCATAGCGCAACGCACCGGCTATCGCACGGCCGTCGTCAGCCAGATCGAGTTCGAGATCGAACTTCGCGCGATCGAACGCGCCGGCAACCGGCGTGATCTTCAAGTCGGGCAATTCGACCGCGCGCGTGTCGACGTCCTGCCACGAAATCATCACCTGGAATATCGACGTGTGATCGAGCCGCCGCGGCGGCTGGACGATTTCCACCACGCGCTCGAACGGCAGATCCTGATGGTCCTGCGCGGCGATCACGGTCGCCTGAACGCGGTCCAGCAATTGCGCGACGGACGGTGCGCCCGACAGGTCGATGCGCAGCGCAAGCGTGTTCACGAACAGCCCCACGATCGATTCGAGCTCGGGGGCCGAACGATTGGCGACGGGTGTGCCGATGACGACGTCGTCCTGGCCCGCAAGACGCCCCAGCACCGCGGCCCAGGCCGCCGTCACGACCGTGAAGACCGTGACGCCGCGCCGGGCGGCGAGCCGTCTCAGGTCCTGCGTGAGCGCACCATCGAGTTCGATCGGCAGCCGCGCCGCTTCGAACTGCTGATGCGCGGGCCGCGGATGATCGGTCGGCAACGTCAGCAGCGTCGGGATACCGGCCAGCGCTTCTTGCCAGTATCTTGCCTCGCGTTCGAGACGTTCGGTGCCGAGCGATTGCCGTTGCCAGGCAGCGTAGTCGGGGTACTGGACACTCAGCGCGACGAGCGGATCCGGAAGTCCTGCCGTGATGGATTGGTAAAGCGCGCACAGCTCCTTGACGAGCACGGCCAGGGACCATCCGTCGCAGACGATGTGGTGTAGCGTGAGCATGAATGCATGCTCGTTCTCCGACAGCCGGACGAGGCGCGCACGGGCGAGCGGGCCGCGTGCGAGTTCGAACGGGCGGGCAGCTTCCTCCTCGCACAAGCGCAACCCGTGCTCCGATGCGCCCGGTTTCGACGACAGGTCGTCTTCGCGCCACGGGATGCCGTCGCCTGGCGGGAGCAGCATTGCGTGGGCTTCCTCGCTTGCGCCACCGGCCGGATCGGGAAACACGGTGCGCAGCGCGTCGTGACGCGCCCATAGCGCATCGGCCGCGCGGTGCAACGCTGCGGCATCCAGTCTCCCGTCGAGCCGCAGCACGAGCGGGACATGATAGATCGTGCTGGCGCCTTCGAATCCGCTCAGGAACACCATCCGCTGTTGAGCGAACGACAGCGGCAGCGGTGCGTCGCGATCGACGCGGACGATCGGAGACGCAACGCTTTGGTTTCGAGCACCGACCGCCTGCGCAATCGCGCACACCGTCGGATGCTCGAACAGCGTGGCAAGCGACAGCTCGACCTCGTGCAATACACGCAGGCGATTCAACATCCGCACGGCGAGAAGCGAATGTCCGCCAAGCGCAAAGAAGTTGTCGTGTCGACCGATGCGCTCGACGCCGAGCAGTTCGGTCCAGAGCGCGGCGAGGGTACGCTCGATCTCGCCTTGCGGCGCTTCGTATTGCGTCTGGACGAATGCGTCGTCGTCGGGCTCCGGCAGCGCACGCCGGTCGAGCTTGCCGTTGGCCGTGAGCGGCAACGCATCGAGCACGATGAATGCAGCCGGCACCATGTACTCGGGCAAGCGGGCCGCGAGGTGTTCGCGCAATCTCCTGACGAGTTCGGCGCGTGGCGCGTCGTCGTGCAGTACGACGTACGCCAGCAGTCGGGCGTTGCCGGCCGCGTCGTGCCGGGCGATCACGATCGCGTCTCGCACCGCGTCGTGCGTGGCGAGCTGCACTTCGATTTCACCGGGCTCGATCCGGAAGCCCCGAATCTTGACCTGATCGTCGTTCCGACCGAGAAACACGAGGTTGCCGTCCGGCAGGTAGCGGGCGAGATCGCCGGTGCGGTACATGCGCGCATCGGGGCGGCCGGCGGCACGGGCGAACGGATCGGGCAGGAAACGTTCGGCGGTGAGTTCCGGGCGATTGAGATAGCCGCGCGCGACGCCTACGCCACCGATGTACAGCTCGCCGACCGCGCCCAGCGGCACCGGCGCCTGATTGTCGTCAAGCAGATAGATCCGGGTATTGGCGATCGGCTTGCCGATCGGCACGGTTTGCGCATCGAAATCCGCGGGGCACGTAAATGCGGTCACGTCGATGGCGGCTTCGGTGGGACCGTAAAGATTGTGCAACTGCGCCTGAGGCAGGCGTTCCAGACAGCGCCGCGCGGTCGCAACCGGCAACGCCTCGCCGCTGCAGATGATGCGCGAGAGCGCCGTGCAGCGCGACAAGCCCGGCGCCTCAAGGAAACCGCCAAGCATCGACGGCACGAAATGCAGGGTAGTGACCCCGTGCTGCGCGATGACGTCGGTCAGATAGTCGGCGTCACGGTGTGCGCCGGGCGCGGCCATCACGAGCGTGGCGCCATTGGCAAGCGTCCAGAAGAATTCCCAGACCGACACGTCGAAGCTGAACGGCGTCTTTTGGAGAACGACGTCCCGGGTGTCGAGGCGATAGGCCGACTGCATCCAGACCAGACGATTGACCAGCGCGCTGTGTTCGTTCTGCGCGCCCTTGGGCATGCCGGTGGAGCCCGAGGTGTAGATGACGTAGGCGAGATGGCGCGAGGTCAATCCAAGCGCGTGCGGTGACAGATTATCCGCAGACAGCCCGTTCCACGGCGGCGACCCGACGCTCACATCGACGAGCGTGTGCTTCGCGAGCTGCGCGGCGCCGAGCGCATCGGCAAGCGCTTTGCGTCCTGCCGGATCGACGAGCACGACAGCGGGCGCGGCATCGGAAAGGATATGTGCGAGGCGCGCGCCGGGATAAGCGGGATCGAGCGGAACATAAGCGCCGCCCGCCTTGAGGATGCCGAGCAGCGAAACGACCATCGAGGTGCCGCGTTCGAGGCAAACGGCAACAAGGGTATCGGGCACGACGTCAAGATCGACCAGGTAACGCGCAAGTCGATTGGCGCGCGCATTGAGTTCCGCGTAAGAAAGACGCTCGTCACCGGAGATCAGCGCCGTAGCCTCCGGCGTTCGCCGCACCTGCGCCTCGAAGAGCCCATGCAGGCACTGCTGCCGATCGTATTGCACATCCGTCGCATTCAGCGTATCGATCAGCAGTGCCTTTTCGTCGCTCGATACGAGGTCGATTGCCGAGGCCGATTCGCCGTCATTCTCGCAAGCGCGCTCGATGAAGTCGAGCAGACGATCGGCATGGCGCGAGACAGCGGCCGGCTCGAACAGGTCGCCGTTGTACCGAAGCTCGACGTCGATCGGCGCGCTTCTCCCGAACTGGGTAAACAGGAACGAAAGGCCGTGTTCCGGCCCGGACAGCCATTGCACGTGCGCGGGCTGGCCGGCCACTTCGACGGGATGCCGCAGGAACAAGGTATTGACGCTGACCGCGATATGACGAGGATCGAGCCCGTAACGCCGGACCATGTCGCCGAACGGGAATCGGCCATGGCGCATCACGTCGCGAAATACCTCGCAGATTCCGCTCAATGCCGCCGAGACCGGCGCGTCGGCCTGCTCGAGCGACACTGGAAGCGGAATGACCTTGGCGAATTGCCCGGGAATGTCGAGCGCTTCGCGCGTGCGGTTCAGGAACGACACGCCGATCACCGTGCGCCTTTCATTCGCGATGCGCATCAGATAGAGCGTCGTCAACGCAGTCAGGCATTCCGACGGCGACAGCGACCATTTCTGAGCGGTGCGGGAAAACCGTTCCTGCAATGCGTGCGGGAACGTCCGGCGCAACGACCGCACGACGCCGCGCGCATCGACGGGATGCGCGTGATCGGCAACGAGCGTCACCAATGCGCGTCCATCCATCTTCGCGCATGCCGATTGCCAGAACGTGGCGTCGCGCTCGCAGGTCGACGAACCGAGATAACGCTCGTCGAGCGACAACGTGTCGAGAAAGATCCGGTCCATGTCGAACGTACGGTCCGGATCGCTTTCGAGCGCGGCATAGTTCTTCGCGATACGCTCGAAATATCGAATGGCAGACCACCCGTCGTTTTGCACATGATGCGACCGCAGCGCGACCAGCACGCTCCCGGGCGATTCGAACACCGCGACGGCACTGGTCTTGTCGTCGGGATGCTCGTTGAGCTTCTCGTGCCAGCCGATGACCGCCTGTCGCACTTCCTCGTCCGTCATGGTCGCGCGTTCGACGAAATGCAGGAAGCGCGTCGTCGGCATGGCGGCTTCGCTTTGCAGGCCGGCGTCGGAGAATTCAAGCCAGAACGACTGATTTTGCGCGATGAGCGCGCGCGACGCGATCACGAGCCGGTCGCGATCGATGTCCGGCGCGCAGCGCATGGTCGCAACGGAAAAGAACGACGTCCCGCGCCGCGATGCCTGTTCCTGGAGCCAGACCGCCTGCTGCGCGGGCGAGAGCGCATACCAGGTTCCCGGCGGGCCGGACGGACGGTCAAGCAGCCGCGACACGTCCGGGCCCGACGCGGCGTCCCGCGCGCGCGCGACGCCGGCGCGCCAGAGTTCGGCGACCGGCGCATCCGGCTGCTGCACGCTTTCCGTCAGGAACGCCAGGAAGAGTTCGATGATCGCGTCGACGCTTGCCGGATCGAACAAATCCGCGCTGTAGGTGACGTCGGCGCTGGCGTACTCGCCCGTATCCAGGAACACGAACGCGAGATCGGCGCCGCGCCCGACGCGCGTGCGCGGAATCGGGTCGATCGTCATGCCGGCGATCGTCTCGCGCATCTTTCCCGGGCCTTGCTGGAATTGGCAAAACACCTGAAAGACCGGATCGTACGATGGCGCGCGCGGCGGATTGACGGCCGCGACCACGTCGGCGAAGGGCAGCTCGCTCACTTCGAGCGCGGACAACAGTTCCTGCGACGCCGCGCGTAAATGGCTGGCGACGGAAGCGGACCGGTCCAGCCGGTGGCGCAGCGGCAGCGTGTTCACGAAGAGACCGACCATCGCTTCGGTCGTCGCATGTGTTCTGCCTTCGGTCACCGTGCCGATCACGACGTCGCGGCTGCGGGCGAGTTGCGCGCATACGATGGCGAGCGCCGTCTCGAGCACGACGAAGGGCGTGACGTTGTATGCCGCTGCGGTTTGACGAATCTGCTGCATGAGATCGGGCGCGAGCATGCGCTCGATATGTCCGGCGTGATCCGACAACCTGGACGGCCGCGGCCGGTCGGATGGCAAGTCGAGACAGACGGGCGCACCGGCGAGGCGTTCCCGCCAGGCCTCCCGCAGTTGCGCGAGATGTCCGGCATCGACGTGTTGCCGCGACCACGCCGCGTAGTCCCGATATTGCAGCGTCAGCGGCGCCAGCGCGGGCGATTCGTCGGCGGCCAGCGCGGCAAACGCGTGCTTGAAGTCGCGCCAGACGATGTTCCAGGACGTGGCGTCCATCGCGATATGGTGAATCGAGATCACCAGAATCGCGCGCTGCGGCGACTCGACGAACAGCGTCGCGCCAAAGACCGGGCCCCGGAAGCAATCGGGGAGCCTCGCGGCTTCCGATTGCGCGAGTGACATCGCGTCGTCTTCGGCGGCATCGCGGCGCGCCAGCCGGAAGGCGTCGAAGCGGCCGACGACAGGGGCGAACGATCCTGTCGCATCGTCGTTCACATAGTGCGTGCGCAGAATTTCGTGGCGTTCGACGATCGTGCGCAGCGCGCGCTCCAGCACATCCTCGCGCACGTGGCCCGACAAGATGAAGAGGCGCGACGAGTTGAGCATCGCACTGTGTGCGGCGTCCGCTTCGATCGCGAGTACCCGCTCTTCGCCGAAGGACAGCGGCATCGGCGCGTTGCGGTCGACGCGGACCATGTCATGACCGCTGCCGTGCGACGGCGCGTCGGCCAGCGCGAGGGCCAGCGCCGCGACGGTCGGTGCTTCGAAGATCTTGTGCAACGGCAAGGCTTTTCCGGTTTCGCTGACGATGCGCGAGACCATGCGAATGGCGACGATGGAATGTCCGCCGAGCGCAAAGAAGTTGTCGTGCCGACCGATGCGCTCGACGCCGAGCAGTTCGGTCCAGAGCGTGGCGAGGGTGCGCTCGATCTCGCCTTGCGGCGCTTCGTATTGCACCTGGACGTAGGCGTCGTCGTCGGGCTCCGGCAGTGACCGCCGGTCGAGCTTGCCGTTGGCCGTGAGCGGCAACGCATCGAGCACGATGAATGCAGCCGGCACCATGTACTCGGGCAAGCGGGCCGCGAGATGTTCGCGCAATCTCCTGACGAGTTCGGCGCGTGGCGCGTCGTCGTGCAGTACGACGTACGCCAGCAATCGGGCGTTGCCGGCTGAGTCATGTCGGGCGATCACGATCGCGTCGCGTACCGTGTCGTGCGTGGCGAGCTGCGCTTCGATTTCGCCAGGCTCAATCCGGAAGCCCCGAATCTTGACCTGATCGTCGTTCCGACCGAGGAACACGAGGTTGCCGTCCGGCAGATAGCGGGCGAGATCGCCGGTACGGTACATGCGCGCGTCGGGCCGGCCGGCGGCACGGGCGAACGGATCGGGCAGGAAACGCTCGGCGGTGAGTTCCGGGCGATTGAGATAGCCGCGCGCGACGCCAACACCGCCAATGTAAAGCTCGCCGACCGCGCCCAGCGGCACCGGCGCCTGATTGTCGTCAAGCAGATAGATCCGGGTATTGGCGATCGGCTTGCCGATCGGCACGGTTTGCGCATCGAAATCCGCGGGGCACGTAAAAGCGGTCACGTCGATGGCGGCTTCGGTGGGACCGTAAAGATTGTGCAACTGCGCATGCGGCAAGCGTTCCAGACACCGCCGCGCGGTCGCAACCGGCAACGCCTCGCCGCTGCAGATGATGCGCGAGAGCGCCGTGCAGCGCGACAAGCCCGGCGCCTCAAGGAAACCGCCAAGCATCGACGGCACGAAATGCAGGGTAGTGACCCCATGCTGCGCGATGACGTCGGTCAGATAGTCGGCGTCACGGTGCGCGCCGGGCGCGGCCATCACGAGCGTGGCGCCATTGGCAAGCGTCCAGAAGAATTCCCAGACCGACACGTCGAAGCTGAACGGCGTCTTTTGCAGAACGACATCCCGGGTGTCGAGACGATAGGCCGACTGCATCCAGACCAGACGATTGACCAGCGCGCTGTGTTCGTTCTGCGCGCCCTTGGGCATGCCGGTGGAGCCGGACGTATAGATGACATAGGCGAGATGCCGCGAGGTCAATCCAAGCGCGTGCGGCGACAGATTGTCCGCAGACAGCCCGTTCCACGGCGGCGACCCGACGCTCACATCGACCAGCGTGTACTGCGACAGAAGCGCGTCGCCGAGCGCATCGGCAAGCGCCTTGCGTCCTGCCGGATCGACGAGCACGACAGCCGGCGCGGCATCGGAGAGGATATGCGCGAGGCGCGCACCGGGATAGGCGGGATCGAGCGGGACATAAGCGCCGCCTGCCTTGAGGATGCCGAGCAGCGAAACGACCATCGGCGTGCCGCGTTCGAGGCAAACGGCCACAAGGGTATCGGGCACGACGTCGAGATCGACCAGGTAACGCGCAAGTCGATTGGCGCGCGCATTGAGTTCCGCGTAAGAAAGACGCTCGTCACCGGAGATCAGCGCCGTAGCCTCGGGCGTTCGCCGCACCTGTTCCTCGAAGAGCCCATGCAGGCACTGCTGCCGACCGTATTCCACGTCCGTCGCATTCAGCGTATCGATCAGCAGCGCGCGCTCATCGTCCGGCACCACCTGGAGACGCTCGAGCGGACTCGAGCCCGCATCGAGCGCATTCGCCAGTTGCTCCAGCGCACACTGCATGTACGCGCATATCCGTTCAGGCAGCTCCGGCGTAACGACCTGCGCGGCGAGTTCGAGTGCATCGCCATAATCCTCGACGGACAGCGTCACCGGATAATTCGTCTGTTCGTGTGCCCCCAGCAATTCGACACCGGACGGCCACGGCGCATGGCCATCGATGCGCATGTTGTGTCGGTAATTCAGCAGCGCACCGAAGAGCGACGCGTTCGCGCCGATGCCGCTGCATCGTTGCGCGAGCGCGAGTGATGCGTGTTCATGTGCGAGCAGACCCGCGAGCCGTATCTGGGTATCGCGCACCGCCGTGCGCACGTCGGTCGCGTCGATGTCGATGCGCAGCGGCAGCGTATTGATGTACAGGCCCATGGTGCGGTCGGCGCCCGCGCCGGCCGCCATGCGCCCGAACAGCACCGTGCCGAACACCACCTGTCGCTGACCGCTCGTGCGCGCCAGGACGAGCGCCCAGGCGAGATGACACAACGTCGCGAGGCTCACGCCGATGCTTTTCGACAGCGTGCGCAGGCGCGCATCGAGCGCGGCCGGCACGGCGCGACGCGCGTCGTACACCGGCGCCATGTCGCCGTGTCCGGGCGTCAGGCCGAATGGAAGCGTCGGGGTATCGACGTCTTCCAGCATCTTGCTGAAGAACGCTTCGTGCGCACTCGCGGGCAGGCCGAGGCGCGCTTGCGCGACAAGGTTGCGATAGGGCTGCGGCGTGGGAAGGCGATGCGCCTGCCCGTCGATCGTCGCCTGGACTTCGTCGTTCAGGATCGCGAGGGTGGAATGGTCCCCGGCGAGGTGATGGAGCAACATGAGCGCGTGCCAGCGTCCGCCGGTCGTTTCGGCGATCACGAAGCGCAGCAGCGGCGCCTGCGTCAGATCCATCTTGTAGCGCCCCGGATGAAAGCGTGCCTGCAATTGCAGCGCGACGGGCGCGATGGCGTCGTCGAGGGCTAGTTCGGTCACGTCCATGCGCGCGCGCCGCAGGACGACCTGCACCGGCGAGCCAAGGCCTTCCCACATCACGGCCGTGCGCAGGATGTCGTGCCGCTCGACGAGGTGCTGTATCGCATGAAGATAGCGATCGAGCGCCGCGCGATCGGCAAAGGCCATCTGCGCGCTCAACAAGTAGGGATCGCCGCGCGTGCTGAGTACATGGTGAAACAGGATCCCGTCCTGCAGCGGCGAGAGGGCGTAGATGTCCTGGATGTTCGCGACGCCGCCCGGTATGTGCGCGACGATACGATCGATGTCGGCTTGCGACAGATCGACGAGCGGCAGGAGATCCGGTGTGATGGCTTGCGTGTCGGGCGTGATCCGGTTTTCCGGAACGACCACTTCGCGCAATTGGCCGAGGGTGAGGGCGAGTGCGGCCAGGACCGGCTGCTCGAACAGATCCCGTATCGCAAGCGTCAGGCCGATCTGGCGCAGGCGTTCGATAAGCTGAACCGCAATGAGCGAATGCCCGCCGAGCGCAAAGAAATTGTCGTGCCGACCGACGCGCTCGACGCCGAGCAATTCGGTCCAGAGTGCCGCGAGGGTACGCTCGATCTCGCCTTGCGGCGCTTCGTACCGCGTCTGGACGAATGCGTCGTCGTCCGGCTCCGGCAGTGCGCGCCGGTCGAGCTTGCCGTTGGCCGTGAGCGGCAACGCATCGAGCACGATGAATGCGGCCGGCACCATGTACTCGGGCAGGCGGGCCGCGAGGTGTTCACGCAACTGCCGGACGAGTTCGGCGCGTGGCGCGTCGTCGTGCAGTACGACGTACGCCAGCAATCTGGCGTTGCCGGCTGAGTCATGTCGGGCGATCACGATCGCGTCACGCACCGCGTCGTGCGTAGCAAGCTGCGCGGCGATTTCGCCGGGCTCGATGCGGAAGCCTCGGATCTTGACCTGCTCGTCGTTCCGACCGACAAACACGAGGTTGCCATCGGGCAGATAGCGGGCGAGATCGCCGGTGCGGTACATGCGCGCATCGGGCCTGCCGGCGGCACGGGCGAACGGATCGGGCAGGAAGCGCTCGGCGGTGAGGTCCGGGCGATTGAGATACCCACGCGCAACACCTGCGCCGCCGATGTAAAGCTCGCCGACCGCGCCCGGCGGCATCGGCGCCTGATCGTCATCGAGCAGATAGATCCGAGTATTGGCGATCGGCTTGCCGATGGAATAAACCCCATCGCAGGAGGAGGGTGCGATCTCGCCGGAGGTCGCGACGACGGTGGCTTCAGTCGGCCCGTAATTGTTGACGATGCGCAGCGACGGCGGCAGCCCGGCGGGCAGCGCCGTGATGCGGTCGCCACCGATCAGCAGCGATTTCAGCCCCTGCGGCAGTCCGGCCTGCATCGCGAGCAGGGCCAGCGGCGTGACGAGAAACGCACAGTCCATGGACTGCGCGCGCCACCACTGCAACAGGGCGGCGGGATCGGACGCGAGACCCGCCGGCGGCAGCAACAGGGCCGCGCCGGCGCAGAGCGCGGACCAGATTTCCCAAACGCTGGCATCGAAGGCCAGGCTCGCCGTGGCCGGGACGCGGGAGCCGGCGTGCAGATCGAAGCGGCCGATATGCCAGGTCACGAGATTGACGAGTTGCCGATGCTCGACCATGACGCCCTTGGGCACGCCGGTGGAGCCGGACGTATAGATGACATAGGCGAGTTGATGCGACGTCAATCCGCGCGAATGAGACGAGAGGTTGTCCGGGGGCAATGCGTCCCACGGAGGCGAACCGGCAGTCACATCGACGAGAGCGTGCGTCGCCCGATGCGCGTCGCCGAGCGCATCGGCAAGCGCCTTGCGTCCGACCGGGTCGACGAGCACGACCGGCGGCTTCGCATCGTCGAGAACATGAGCGAGTCGCGCACTGGAATACGCGGGATCGACCGGCAGGTAAGCGCCCCCGGCCTTGAGTACGGCAAGCAGCGAGACGACCATCGAGATACTGCGCTCGGCACACACTGCGACGGGTACATCGGGCCCGACGCCGAGCGTGACGAGATAGCGCGCGAGCCGATTGGCGCGCGCATTGAGTTCGCCGTAGGAAAGCTGCTCGTGTTCCGCGACGAGCGCGACAGCCTCGGGCATCTGCCTCGCTTGGGCTTCGACGAGTTCGTGAACACACTGGTGTTCAGGATAGGCCGCCTCCGTCGCATTCCACGTGTGCAGCAACAAGCGCCGCTCGTCGGCATCGAGCAGATCGATCTGTCCAATCGGCTGCTCGGGGTCGGCAAGCGCCGCCTCGATGAAATGGAGCAGCCGCTTCCGATGGGCCTGCACATCCGCACCGTCATAAAGCTCGGCATTCCCGTCCACGTGCAGCGTGCAACCAGGATCGCGCGGATTTCCCGTCACCGTCACGGCAAAATCGTTGACCAGACCATTGGCGAGCGCATGCAGGGTCGCAAGACTGCCTCCGAATTCCCACCGATTGTCGTAGGCAACGATATTGATGCGCGGCCCGAAAACCGGGCCGGCGAATGCACCGCGCATCTGCTTGATCTCTTTCACACGGAACTGCTGGTGCTTCATGTGCGCGAAGACTTCCGCACCGACCTGCCGCGTCAATTCCGCGAGCGTCGTGCGTGGCGTGATGGGCAGCTGCATCGGCAGGATGTTGGCGAACATGCCGGGCAGCGTGCGCGTCTCCTTCGTGCGGGCCGATACCGGAAAATCGAACACGGTGATCCGGCCGTTGCTCATCCGGTAAAGATAGGCCGCCACGATCGCCGTGAGGACGAGCGGCCACTTCGCGATCCGCGCCTCGATCGTGTCGAGCTGTTCGACAAACGCCACGGGAAGCGGCGCCGATGCCCGCCTGAACGCGCCGCTTGCGCGCGCGGCCGTGCCGGCGAGCGTTTCCGTGGCGGGCAGGGCGTCGACGTAGTCCTGCCAATACCGGTGGTCGGTCACGTAGCGCGACGAGGCCCGGTATGCACGATCGCCGTTCGTCATCGGCTCGATCGGCCCGAAGTCCGAATCCGGCACCGGCTGCTGCCGCAGCAGTGACGTGTAGATCCGGGCGACCCGGCGTGTCGCGAGCGGGATGCTCGCACCATCCATCACGATATGGTGATAGCGCTGATACCAGATATAGCGGTCGTCGCTCAGCTTGAACAGCGTTTGACTGAAAAGCTTGCTGGAGAGCAGGTCGTAAGGGCGATCCGACTCGGCCTGCATGGCGTTCCAGCAAGCCGCAAAGGGATCAGCGTCGCCCGATGCATCGATGAACGCCAGCTCGAATGCATCCAGGTCGCACCCGAATTGCATCGGCCCCGTCGATGTTTCAACAAAGCGAAAATGTAGACTCCGGGCCTCCTCGATGAAACGGCGTAGCGCCATCTCGAAGGCATCGCGGTCTATCGCCCCCCGGATATCCACATAGCCGCGGCTGTCGAACAACGGGCTGTCGGGTTCGAGTTGCTGCGAAAACCACATTTCCATCTGCGCCGCAGTAAGCTCCAGGATTTCTTGTGGGTTTTTTGTATTCACAATTATCCTCATCACAATTTATCGTGAGCAACCTGATCGAAGACAGCGCGAAATTTAAAAAATCAAGAACATCCTTGACGATATTGCATCGAGCAGCGAGCAGACACGGCCGGGCCCGCCGCGTGGCGGCATGAGGTATTTATCTGCTGAAAGAATTGAAACCTACTGTAGCACGGTGCTGGTGCAAAATTCACCAATACGAAGCGATTATTTTCAGATTTAACGCAATCAATAACAAATTGATTTTTTGATGCAATTCCTGATTATTGAATATTTATAAAACAACAATTCGATATTTAATTCCACATGTCACACGGAACGCGAGGCGCAGCGCATCGGTATCGCGGGCCGTGACGGCACCGTGACCTTGCCCGGCAAGATGGGTGAGACGGGCGCCCGGTGGGCGAAGGGGCGAAGGCGGCGAAGGCGGCGAAGGCGGCGAAGCAATCAGCGTCTCGTCGCTCGCTGCGTCTTGCGCCGCAGGCGCCTGCGACGCGTGCGCGACACATGTCCGGTTCGCGCGTATTCGTTTTGCATCCGGACATGACGCGCGACGGCATCGGTCAACGTCGGAAAGAAGTTTGCCTGCCCGAACTTGTCGAACAGCCCATACGCGCGCAGGCGGTCCTTGACCGGCCCCTTCATTTCCGCGAAACACAGCACGACCCCGCGCTCCCTGAGCTCGTCGCCCAGCGCGACGAGCCGATCTGCCGCACTGACATCGATATCGGTGACAGGCTCGGCCGCGACGACAACGCGCGTGACAGGGGGCTGCGCACGCGCGAGCGCGGCGTCCAGATGCTCGCAGAAGATCTCGACGTTCGCATAGAAGAGCGGCGCATCCCAGCGAAACAGCACGAGGCCCGGCGTCTGCACGGCGTCCGGATGCCGGCCGACGTCGTGATAGCCGCGCACGCCCGTCAGCCGGCCGAGCACGGCGTCATACGGGTGCCAGGCCCGCCATACAAACGACAGCAGCGACAACGCGCTCGCGAGCAGGATGCCCGGCACGACACCCGCGGCGATCACGCCTGCGAAGCACAGCACCGAGATCAGGCATTCGCCGCGACGCATCCGGTACAGCCGCACGACGCTGCGGATATCCGCGATGCTCCACGCCGCGAGCACCACGACCGCGGCCAGCGCGGCGCGCGGCACCTGCGTCAGCAGCGTCGGCGCGGCAACGAGCAGCAGCACGATGCTGGCCGCCGCCACCAGGTTCGTGACCTGGCTCTGCGCGCCGGCTTCCATCGCAACGGGCGTGCGGGACGCGCTGCTGCTGACGGCGCAGCCCTGCATCAGGCCGGCCAGCAGATTGGCGGCGCCCAGCGCGACCAGCTCCTGATTGCGCTCCGGCGCGTCGCCCGCACGCGCGGCGAGTGCGCGCGACAGCATGCTGATGTCGGCGAACGACACGACCGCGATCGCGATCGCACCCGAAGCGAGCGCCGCCACGTCTGCAATCGAGACGGCCGGAAAATGCGGCGCCGGTGCGCCGGCGGGCAATGTGCCGACCGTCGCGATGCCGTGCAGCGGCAGCAGATGCGTGGCCAGCGTGGCCGCCACCACGGCAATCAGCATTCCCGGCCAGTGCGGCGCGATGCGCTTCAGAAGCGGAACGGTCACGAGTACGCCCGCGCTGACGATGCATGCGCTCACCGAATACTGGTGATCGAGCAGCGCGCGCACCAGGCGGTGGCCGATGGCGGACATGTCGCCGGTCGCCGCCGGCACGCCAAGCAGCTCCGGCAGCCGGCCGACGACGAGCGTGACGGCGATGCCGTTCAGGTATCCATACTGGATCGGGCGCGACAGCAGATCGGTGACGAAGCCGAGCCCGAGCATGCCGATCAGGATGCAGATGGCGCCGGCCGACAGGGCCAGCGCGGCTGCGAGCGCCACTGCGCGTTGCGGGTCGTGATCGGCGAGCGGCGCGACGGCGCCGGCGATCAGCGCGGCCAGCGCCGAATCCGGCCCGAGCACGAGAATCCGGCTCGGGCCCAGCAACGCATAGGCGACCAACGCGGCGATCGATGCATAGAGCCCCGTCACGGCGGGCAGGCCGGCGGCCTGCGCATAACTCATGCCCACCGGCACGAGCACCGCCGTCAGGGCGACGCCCGCGTAGAGATCGCGCGCAAGCCATGCGCGCCGGTAGTGCGCCAGCAGCGCGATCCCGGGAAGATACCGTGTGAGGCGTTCGGAAGACGGCCAGTTCATCGCGTCCTCGCCATGGGAATGGCCCGTTGCGCACAAGGCCGGCCGGGGGCCTCAGCGCGACGATGGGTTGCGATGCGTCGCCGGCAAATGCGGGCACCGTCGCCGGCTATATCGGCACGCCGCGAAGACGCGGGGCGTCATGCCGCCTCGAGGGTCGAAAGCCGCAGCGCCTGCGCGAAGCGGGCGAACGCCGCAACCGATCCGGTCACGCTTTCGTAGCGTTCGCTGCCGATCTGCGCATCGAGCATGACCAGCATGCCGGCTTCGCGCGCGAGCGCAAGCAGCGCCTGCGTGTCGAGCGCCGCGCGGGGTTCCGCAGCCGGCGCGACAGCAGCCGGTGCCCCTGTCTGGTATATGGCTCGATACCCCGAATCGGAACGATATGTCGCGTGTGACATGGCGCGCCTCCTGATCGCCTTGCGTGCTGTCGGCATGCCGCTTAGCCCTTTGGCATGTCTCCAGTATCGTGGCCGTCCCAGGGGGATTCAATCAGGCAGCCCCGAACTTTACGTAGGAATCGCGCGAAGGCGATCAGCGGATTCCTACACACGGCTTACTGCCTACGAAGCAATGCACGTACCCGCAGGCGGTCGGGCGCGGAAGATCCGTCGCGGTTTCGCAACGGGTAAACAGGTGGAGATCGCGGTGATCGATCGCCCTTGGTTCGTCGGCACGCGCTCGGTTCGGGCTTTCGATGAAGGGCCACATCCGGCCTGCAACGCTGATGGGCCGGCGAAACAGGGCAGGGCGACTGGCTGCCGCGCGGCAGCTTGAGTTCAAGCCGCGCTCGCGCATGCGGCACGTCGCGATGTTTGCGCGCCGGCCAGGCCAGCCGGGGCGGCAAGCACGCCGGCAGCGAAATGGCGCATGAAGCGCTTGTTCTTTTCCGCCCCGGGGCCGCGATCAGGACACCACCTCGTCGAGCGGCCGGCGGGGCGAGTGCGGTGTATGCGGGCCGCGGCCGATGCGCAGCAGCAATTGCGGCACACCGCCGAGATCGAGCATGTGGGCGAGACGTTTGCGCAGCTCCGCCACTTCGATCGGCTGGTTCAGGAACGACGCCGTGTGGCCGGCGCGCGCGGCGACGAGCAGCATCCGCTCCAGCGCCTGCCCGGCGGCCAGCCATGCATCGCGGTCGTCGCGCGCGGTGGCGATGCAGGCGAGCAGCGGCGACGCGCCGACGAGCTGGTGATGCAGCGCGGCGAGCCCGTTGCCGAAATCGAACGTGCGCACCGCGGTGGTGACGACGGGCGATGCGAAATCGAGCAAGGCCGGCACGCCGGCCGCGAACGCGGGCATGCCGTCGACGCGCCGGCGAGGATCGATCCAGCTCGCCAGCTCGCGCCGGAAACGCGCATCCTCGAACTGCGCACGGTCCGCCTCCGCGATCAGCTCGGCGATCCTGGCCCGTCGGGCGATCGAATCCGCGCAGGCCACGCTGGCGCCTTCCGCCGCGCCGGCCGCGATCAATTCATGCTGGAGCGCGTCGGGAACGGGCGTGGACTCGAACGGCGCGCGCGTCGTGACGCGGTTCGGGATCGCGTCGAAGAGGGCGCCGAGATCCGCGTCGGAATAGCCGTCGTCGCAGATGCGAACGAGTGCGAGCACGTCCGGATCGACGTCGGACGGGAAGGTACTGATCGTGTGCGCGAGCCCCGCATGGTTCAGCGCGACGCGCAAGTTGAGCAGCGCCGCGCCGCAACTGATGATCAGCTCGCGGTCGAACGGGTCGATGACGGGCAACGCGCGAACCCGGTCCGCGCATACCGCGATCGTGTTGCCGTCGATCATGAATCGCCATGGCTGGGAATTGTGGCTCGATGGCGCCATCACCGCGTAGCGCAGCAGCGCTCGCAATCGATCGTCGAGCTGAGCGCCTGCGGAAAGTGATGTAACGGAAGTCATGTGACGATCTCCAGGTGGCCGGCACGCGGTGCAGCACGGCGCGGATCAGTGCGACATCAGCACCGGCACCGTCATCGTTTCGAGGATGGTTCGCGTTGCGCCGCCGAGCACGCGCTCGCGCATCCTTGCGTGGCTGTAGGCCCCCATCACGAGCAGGTCCGAATGCAGGTCGCTGGTCCGGTTGAGCAGCGTCTCGCCCGTGTTGATGTCGCCTTCGCGCGGCGTCGTCGCGAAGGAGGCGCGAATGCCGTGGCGTTCGAGGTAGGCCGCAACATCGACGCCCGCGGGCGTCTTGTCCGGATCGGAACGGTGGCGTTCCACCGTTTCGACGGTGACGAAGCGGGCGCGCTTGAGCAACGGCAGCGCATCGGCCACCGCGCGGGCCGCCTCGCGGCCGCCGTCCCATGCAATCAGCACGTTTTCGCCGAAGGTCCGCACGAGGCCCGCGTACGGCACGATGATCGCCGGCCGGCCGCAGCCTGTCACCACGTCCTCGACGAAATGCGGGGCAATGTACGTGGTGCGGTCGTGCGGGTCCGTCTGGCCGAGCACGAGGAGATCCGCGTGCCGCGCGTGCAGCGTTGCCGTCTCCGTGGCGGGACCGGCGGGCGCGCGCCACTCGACGCTGCGCCCGGCCCGTTGTGCGGCATCGAGGAATGCGATTTCCGCCTGCTTCCGGCGCGACTCGCACAAGCGTTCGTAAACCGCGAGCTCGAGCGGCTCGTCGCGCCGGCGCAGCGGCTCGAACAGATCCTGGCAGACCACATACAGGCCGATCAGGTGCGCATTGCAGCGCTGCGCGAGGTCGAGCGCCAGCGCGACGCGCGTCGCGCAGCGCGGGCTGTCGTCGAGATGGACGAGCAAGGTCTTGTAGCTCATGACGATTCCTTTTCGGACGAGGCCGCCGCAGTTTCCGCGGCAGGCGCGGGCGCACCGTGCGCCGTGATCATCAGGACAGGGCACGCGGCGCCGCGCAGCACGCGTTCGGCCACGCTGCCCAGCACGAGGCGCCGGAAGCCGCGCCGGCCGTGCGTGCCCATGACGATCAGATCGGCGCCGACTTGCCGCGCAGCGCTCAGGATGCGATGTGCAATGTCTTCGCCCGCGTCGACGTCGACGATCTGCGTCGCACCCGACACGCCGCGGGCAGCCATGCGCTTCGCGGCGTCATCCGTCACGCGCTGTCCTTCTTCGCGGAATGCGCCGATCAGGATCGACGGATCGTAGCCGAGCGCGTCGTAGGCGGGCGCCATGAAATCGACGACATAAACGGGCGTCAGCCGCGCACCCGATTCGGACGCAAGCGTCAGTGCGGCTTCGAGTGCGCGGGACGACGTTTCGCTGCCGTCGAGCGCAACGAGGATATTCGAGTACATGGCAGTCCTCTTGAACTGGAAGACAGGGTTTCATCTTCGGCGTGCAGGTGGAGAGTGCGCTGATCTGGATCAAGCGCGGGCCTCGCGTCGCACGCGTGCGCCTGTACGAGCTCAGTGCGACATCAGCACCGGCAGCGTCATCGACGCGAGCACCGTGCGCGTCGCACCGCCCATCAGCAGCTCGCGCCAGCGCGTATGCCCATAGGCCCCCATCACGAGCAGGTCGGCGCCCGTATCGTATGCGCGCGACAGCAACGTGTCGCCAACCGACGTATCGGCCGTACCGGCGAGGTCCAGCACGTTGACGTCCGGCGCATGGCGCGCGAGCATCAGCGCGGCGTCCGCGCCCGGAATGCGCATGTCCGCCGCCGCGTCGCCCGCGCCGGTGACGCTGACGACCGTCGTGCGTTTCGCGTGTTCGAGGAAGGGTATCGCGTCATGCGCGGCCCGCACGGCTTCCCGGCTGCCGTCCCACGCCACCAGCACGCGTTCTCCGATCGACTTGAACGCGCCCGCATAAGGCAGGAACAGCACGGGGCGGCCCGCGGACAGCACCAGGTTCTCCGGGAACTGATCGTCGACGAACGTCTCGGGGTCGTTCGGATCGCTTTGACCCGCGATCACCAGGTCCGCATGACGCGCGTGATGCAGCATGGCGGCATTGGCCCGCACGTCGGCGCTGATCCAGTTGCCCGACACCTTGGCGCGCAAGGTTTCCGCGTGAAACAGGCGTTCCAGCGCGGCGAGACGTTCGTCGCGGCGTTCCCGAAGTTCGCGGAAATAGTCCGCGGAGCCTGCCATCACGTAGAACGAAGCGGGCTCCGGCGTATAGATCGCGGCCACGCCCGTCAGATGCGCACCGAATCGCCGTGCGAGCCGCAATGCGAACTCGAGGCGCGCATGGGCGCGGTCGCTCGTGTCAAAGTGCACGGCAATGCTCTTGTAGCTCATCGCGATCGCTCCATCAACGGTGGATCCGTCAGTTCGATTCAGTCTAAGAAGCAGGCTCCCCGCACGCTTGATTCAGATCAACGGCGCTCATGCCCGGCGGCCGGCGGCCATCCGCCGCACACCACCGGTCGCGCCTGCTTGACCGAGGTCAAGCGGGCCGTCATGCGGGCGCCTACATTGGTGAGCGACGGGGATGCCCCTTTCCACGGAGCAAACGCAATGAGAGCACTCGTATTCCACGGCCCCGGCCGCAAGTCGCTTGAACAGCGGCCGATGCCGGAACTGCAGGCGCCGACCGACGCGATCGTCCGGGTGACCCGCACGACGATCTGCGGCACCGACCTGCACATCCTCAAGGGCGACGTGCCGACGTGCGAGCCCGGCCGCGTGCTTGGCCATGAGGGTGTCGGGATCGTCGAGCAGGTCGGGGCGGCCGTGGACACGCTGAAGGCCGGCGATCACGTGCTGATTTCATGCATTTCATCGTGCGGCCGATGCGAATACTGCCGCCGCGGGCTGTATTCGCACTGCACGACGGGCGGCTGGATCCTCGGCAACCGGATCGACGGCACGCAGGCCGAATTCGTGCGGATCCCGCATGCGCAGACGAGCCTGTACCGGCTGCCGCCCGGCGCCGACGAGGACGCGCTCGTGATGCTGTCCGACATCCTGCCGACCGGGTTCGAATGCGGCGTGCTGAACGGCAAGGTCCAGCCGGGCTCCACGGTCGCGATCGTCGGCGCGGGCCCCATCGGGCTCGCCGCGCTGCTGACCGCGCAGTTCTACTCGCCTGCGAAGATCATCATGATCGATCCGGACCGCAACCGGCTCGACGTCGCGCGGCGCTTCGGCGCGACCGAGTGCATCGACGGCCGTGGCGGCGATCCGGCTGCGGAAGTGATGAAGCTGACCGACGGCATCGGCGTCGATTGCGCGATCGAGGCGGTCGGCATTCCGGCGACGTTCGAGATGTGCACGTCGATCGTCGCGCCGGGCGGCGTCGTGGCCAACGCCGGCGTGCACGGCGTGAAGGTGGATCTGCACCTCGAGAAGCTTTGGGATCGCAACATCTCGATCACGACGCGGCTCGTGGATACGGTCAGCACGCCGATGCTGCTGAAGACGGTGCGCGCAGGGCGGCTCGATCCGAAGCAACTGATCACGCACCGCTTCTCGCTCGACGACGTCGAGCGGGCCTACGACACGTTCAGTCGCGCCGCGGAAACGCATGCGCTGAAGGTCATCATCGAAGTGGCGTGAGGGCCTGACCGCGGGCCGCGGCGCACGCGCGCGGCGTGTGCGCCGCGGCATCAACCGTCCTTCGACGACCGCTTCGACAACTTTGAGGCGATCCAGCTCTCGCATGCTCATGGTGATCGTGTTGGTGTTGTTGGCCACGGGCGGCTCCTGGTTGACCATCAGGAGCCGCTCAGGATGAACCAACCCGCGGCCAACTACGACATTTCAACTTTGCCCAGATACGACATTACAACTTTGCTCTTACAGCTTTTGTCATGGCCATTTCAAGATGTCGTGGCGCCAGCTAAATAGAAATGTCCGGTTTTGAGGTTGGTTTGGCTGTCTGCTTTGCTTCGGTTTGTTCGTTACGCAGTGTCGAAGGAGGGCGTCTGAACG
>NZ_CADESW010000038.1 GCF_902830275.1 Burkholderia stagnalis
ACCTCCACGTCGACCGGCATCTCGACGGCAACCAGCTCGATCGCCTCGTTGTCCACCTCGACCTCGACCGGTATCAGCTCGCTCTCGACTGGTTTGAGCTCGACCGATAGCTCCGTTGCTTCGCTCTCGACGTCCACGTCGACCGGCATTTCGACGGCCACCAGCTCGATCACCTCGTTGTCCACGTCGACTTCGACCGGTATCAGCTCGCTGTCCACCGGCCTCAGCTCGACCGATAGCTCCGTTGCTTCGCTCTCGACTTCCACGTCGACCGGCATCTCGACCGCAACCAGCTCGATCGCTTCGTTCTCCACCTCGACTTCGACCGGCATCAGCTCACTGTCCACCGGCCTCAGCTCGACCGATAGCTCCGTCGCCTCGCTCTCGACTTCCACGTCGACCGGCATCTCGACCGCAACCAGCTCGATCGCCTCCCTCTCGACGTCGACTTCGACGGGTATCAGCTCGCTGTCCACCGGCCTGAGCTCGACCAACAGCTCGGTTGCCTCGCTGTCCACGTCGACCTCGACGGGCATCAGCTCGCTGTCCACCGGCCTCAGCTCGACCGATAGCTCCGTCGCTTCGCTGTCGACTTCCACGTCGACGGGCATCTCGACGGCCACCAGCTCGATCACCTCGCTGTCCACGTCGACTTCGACCGGCATCGGCTCCCTGTCGACCGGCTTGAGCACGACCAACAGCACCGTCGCGTCGCTGTCGACCTCCACGTCGACCGGTATCAGCTCCCTGTCCACCGGCCTGAGCTCGACCAACAGCACGGTTGCCTCGCTGTCCACCTCGACCTCGACCGGCCTCAGCTCCCTGTCCACCGGACTGAGCTCGACCAACAGCACCGTCACCTCGCTGTCCACCTCGACCTCGACCGGCCTCAGCTCCCTGTCCACCGGCCTGAGCTCGACCGACAGCTCCGTCGCTTCCCTGTCGACCTCCACCTCGACCGGCCTGTCGACCGCCACCAGCTCGATCACGTCGCTCTCCACCTCCACCTCGACCGCGATCCAGGCCGCCAAGACGCACTACTACAGCGTCAACGACAACGGCACCCAGCAGGCCAACTACAACAACGACGGTGCTTCCGGCGTCAACGCCATCGCGGCAGGCGTGAACGCAAGCGCCTCCGGCGCCAGCAGCGTCGCCGTCGGCGACGGTGCCAACGCATCGGCCAACGGCGCAGTCGCCATCGGCCAGAACGCGTCGGCGACGGGCGGCAAGGCCGTCTCCATCGGCGTCGCCAACTCCGCCAGCGGCGACGGCGCCGTCGCGATCGGCGATCCGAACGTGGCCACCGGCACCGGCGCGGTCGCGCTCGGCGCCAACAACACCGCCACCGGCAACGGCGCCCTGGCCATCGGCAACGCCAACTCCGCCAACGGCAACGGCTCGCTCGCCCTCGGCAACACCTCCACGGCAGCAGCAGCCGGCTCGCTCGCCTTCGGCTCGAACGCCGTCGCCAACAACATCAACGACGTCGCGCTCGGCACGAACTCCGTCACGGCCGCCGCGAACCCGACGTCCAGCACGACGATCGGCGGCGTCACCTACTTCTTCGCCGGCAGCACGCCGACCAGCGTCGTGAGCGTCGGCGCACCGGGCGCCGAACGCCAGATCACCAACGTCGCCGCGGGCCGCATCTCGGCCACCAGCACCGACGCGATCAACGGCAGCCAGCTCAATGCGACCAACCAGGCCGTCAACAGCCTGTCGACGTCGACCGCGTCGAACATCTCGTCGCTGTCCACCGGCATCAGCTCGTTGTCCACCGGCCTGAGCTCGACCAACAGCTCCGTCGCGTCGCTGTCCACCTCGACCTCGACCAGCATCAGCTCGCTGTCCACCGGCCTGAGCTCGACCAACAGCAACCTCACGTCGCTGTCGACGTCGACGTCGACCGGCATCGGCTCGCTGTCGACGGGCCTGAGCTCGACCAACAGCACGGTGGCGTCGCTGTCCACCGGCGTGACCAACATCAACAACCAGTTGAGCCAGCTGTCGACGACAGTGAACAACAACACCACGCGCACGGCGAACAACAACGGCATCGCGGCCGACATGAACGGCACCGGCAACGACCGCCCGATCGTCACGGCCGGCTCGAACTCGGTGGCCATCGGCGCCGCGTCGAACGACAGCAACCGCTCGAACGTGGTGTCGGTCGGCAACGACACGCAGCAGCGCCAGGTCATCAACGTCGCGCCGGGTACGCAAGGCACCGATGCGGTCAACGTGAACCAGCTGACCGCGGTGCAGACGACGCTGTCGACGGCACTGTCGGGCCAGCAGGCGCAAATCAACAGCCTCGGCTCGCAACTGCAGCAGACCGACCAGATGGCGAAGCAGGGTATCGCGGCCGTGGGCGCGATGGCGTCGATCCCGCAGCTCGACCGCGACGCGAACTTCGGGATGGGTATCGGCACGTCGACGTTCCTCGGCCAGAAGGCGATGGCGATCAACATGCAGGCGCGCATCTCCGAAAACCTGAAGGCGTCGATCAACGGCGGCTTCAGCGGCAGCCAGCGCGTCATCGGTGCCGGCATGCTGTATCAGTGGAAGTAACCGTCGCCGCGCGGGCCGGGCGCAGTCGCCACCGCCCGGCCCGCCGCGCCGCCCGGCAACAACCGGGGCGGCGCGCTTCCGACAACGATCGCATTCAGGACATCACCGTGAACAAACTCACTCTCGCGCTTGCGCTCTCCGCGCTTTCCCTCGCCGCCTGCTCGACCGCGTCCGGCCCGACTTTCAGCGCGTCCGAACTGCAGCCGCGCGACGGCGTGCGCACGTACCGGGTCGACTGCCACGGGATCTTCTCGGGCCCCGACACCTGCATGAAGGCGGCACGGCGCATCTGCGGCGACCAGCCGGTGCGCACGGTCGACGCCGAGAAAGCGCTGCGCGACGGCGCCGACCCGGCCGCGCTCGTGTTCCAGTGCGGCGCGCCGGAAGCCGCCGCGCCGGCGCCGGCCTCGTCGCCCGCGGCAGCGGCGCCCGCCGCCGTCGAGCACGTGAACCTCGCGGGCGACGCGCTGTTCGCCACCGGGCTGGCGACGCTCACGCCGACCGCCCGCGCCACGCTCGACGCGCTGCTGGCCAAACAGGGCAACGCGGCCTTCACGCGCGTGTCGGTCACGGGCTATACGGATTCCGTCGGCAGCGACGCGTCCAATCTCGCGCTGTCGCAGCGCCGCGCGCAAGCCGTCGCCGGCTACCTGAAGTCGCACGGCCTGAACGCCCGCACCGTCGCGGTGACGGGGCGCGGCAGCGCCGATCCGGTCGCGTCCAACGCCACGGCGGAGGGGCGCGCGAGCAACCGGCGCGTCGAAATCTCGCTGGAACGCTGACGCCGACGCGTCGCGCACCGCCGGCGCCGACGTTTCGGAATACGCACGACAGCCTCCGGCCGGATCGCGGCGTGCCACGCGGGTCCGGCCGGGCGTCACGCCGGGCGGCCGTGGCGCGAACCGGCAGGCCTTCTGGGATGCGCTCGGGGCTGCCCCGACTCCACAAACCGGCGCGTTCCGTGCCACAATCGCCGCTGGCAGCCGGCCCGTTTCCACGGGCCGCGCCGCCGCAGGCGCACACGTGACAACCAACGGCCTGCCGGGTCCGCGCATCGGAGTTTGACGCCGCGGCCGGACCGACGGCGCTGCAGAAGGATATTGCTGGTGACGGACAACTTTCAGGCCGCCTCGCGCGGCCCCCGCAACGAACGCCCGGCCGTCGGCATCTCGCTGTTCGCGCGAGACGGCCAGGCGATCTGGGAAAACGGCATCCACCAGAACATCGCGTACCTCGCGATGATGCTGAAGCGCTCCGACCGCGTCGGCCCCGTCTATTTCCTGAACGGCGGCGACGCGCGCGCGCTGCCGGCCGGCCTCGAACTCGACGGCCTCGACGTGCCGCTCGTGCAACCGAACGACGTCACGCACCAGCTCGACGTCGTGATCGAAATGGGCGCACAACTGCCGGTCGAATGGCTCAAGCACATGCAGGCGCTCGGCAAGAAGCGCATCGCGTGCTTCGTCGGCCATACCTACAGCGGCCTCGCCGAAACGCCGATCTTCGAGAAGCCGTCCGGGCACATCTTCAACGGTGCGCCGTTCGACGAAGTGTGGGTGCTCGCGAAGTCGGAGACGATCGACGTGCCGCTGCTGCGCACGCTCACCCGCGCGCCGGTCTACACGATCCCGCACATCTGGTCGCCGTACTTCCTCGACCGCCGCATCGCCGCGCTGGCCAGCGAAGGCGCGACCTTCGGCTACCAGCCGGGCCGCGCCGCGTGGCGGCTCGCGACGCTCGAACCGAACATCTCCGTCGTGAAGACCTGCCATTACCCGATGCTCGCGTGCGAGGAATTCTTCCGCGCGCACCCGGAAGCGGTCGAACACCTGTTCGTCGTCAATGCGATGCACCTGAAGGAACACCCGACCTTCCTGCACTTCGCGAACAGCCTCGACCTGGTCCGCCAGCACAAGGCGACCTTCGAGCCGCGCATCGACCTGCCCGGCTTCATGGCGCGCCATGCGGATGCCGTCGTGTCCCATCACTGGGAAAACCCGCAGAACTACCTGTACTACGACGTGCTGTACGGCGGCTATCCGCTGATCCACAACTCGACGCTGCTCGGCGACGCCGGCTACTACTACCCGGACTTCGATTCCGAAGCGGGCGGCCGCGCGCTGCTCGACGCATGGCAGCACCACGACGCGCGCCTCGACGACTACCGCGCGAAGGCCGACCGGCTGCTGAAGTCCGTCTCGATCGACAACCCCGCGAACCTGGACGCGTTCGTCGCGCGCCTGGTCGCCTGAACCGGAGCAAACGCATGTCGGACTCCAATGCCCGTCAAGCGCCCGGCGAGGGCAAGCGTCTCGTCGTCGGCGTGTCGCTCTACGTGCGCGGCGCCGGCCAGTCGCTGTGGGAAAACGGCATCTTCCAGAACTGCCTGCTGCTGATCCTGCTGCTGCGCCAGTCGCCGCTCGTCGCGGAAGCGGTGATGGTGAACGGCGGCGAGCAGGTCGCCGATCCGCAGATGATGCTCGGCGAATGGAACGTGCCGCTCTTGTCGATGGACGAAGCGATGCAGCGCTGCGACGTGCTGATCGAGATGAGCGCGCAGTTCAACGCCGATTACCTGCGCGCGTTCCGTGAGCGCGGCGGCAAGATCGTGACGATGCGGGTCGGCAACGACTACGTGATCGACATCGAGCGCGCGATGTTCAACAAGCCGTCGGGCTTCCTGTTCTCCGGCGCGCCGTACGACGCGGTGTGGACGATTCCCGAATTCGAGCGCTCGTGCCTGCACTACTACCAGACGGGCCTGCGCGCACCGGTGACGATCGTGCCGCACATCTGGCACCCGATGCTGTTCGACAAGGCGCGCGCGACGCTCGGGCCCGGCCTCGCGTTCGGCTACCAGCCCGGCAAGCCGCGCTGGCGCGTGACGATGTTCGAGCCGAACATCTGCATGGTGAAGACGAGCATCATCCCGATGCTCGTGGCCGAGGAAGCGTATCGCGCGAAGCCGGAATTCCTCGAGATCGTGCGCGTGTGCAACACGCTGCACCTGAAGGATCACACGACGTTCGTGCACTTCGCGAAGAGCCTCGACATCGTCGGCCACGGGCTCACGACGTTCGAGAGCCGCTATGCCGTGTACGAATTCATGGCCGCATACGGCGATGCGGTGGTGTCGCACACGTGGGAAAACGCGCAGAACTATCTGTATTACGAATTGCTTTACGGCGACTATCCGCTGATCCACAACTCGCCGTTCCTTGGCAAGGCCGGGTATTTCTATCCGGATTTCGATTGCCAGGAAGGCGGCCGCGCGCTGCTGCAGGCGTTCGCGGAACACGACGCGAACCTCGACGCGTACCGCGAGCAGTCGAAGCGCGTGCTCGATTCGGTCAGCATCTACAACCCGGACAACGTCGCCGCGTACGGCGACGCGATCGCGGCGCTCTATCGCGACGCGTGACGCGCGACGCAACGCCTACGGATAGCCGCCATGAAGATCAATGTCGCGATAACGATGAACGTGCAGCGCGACGCGGCGCAGTCGATCTGGTACAACGGCGCAAACCAGCACTGCGTGTACCTGTACATGCTGCTGAAGCAATCGCCGCTGGTCGGCGAGGTATGGCTCGCCCACGACGACGGCGTCACCGACTATCCGCAGGCGATGATGCTCGACACCTTCCGCGACGCGCTGCGGCCGCTGTCGGCAATCGTTCACCAGACCGACCTGCTGATCGAGATGAACGCGTTCATCCATCCGAGCCACGCGGACGCGGTGCGCCAGCGCGGCGGGAAATGCGTGACGTACCGCTTCGGCAACGACTACGTGATCGCCGTCGAGACGATCAACTTCGGCAGGAACGACTGGCGCCCCAATCCGCATCGCGTGCAGTTCGACGAAGTGTGGACCAACCCGCAGCACGCGCACACCTGCGCCGCGTATTTCCAGGCGGTGTACCGTGCGCCCGTGTTCGTGCTGCCGCACATCTGGTCGCCGTATTTCATCGAGCAGAGCCTCGCGGCCGATCCCGAACTTAAGGCGCGCTTCGGCTACCGTAACCACGGCCCCGCGAAACGCATCGCGTTCTTCGAGCCGAACCTGAACGTCGTCAAGAGTTCGATCGTGCCGATGCTCGCGGCGAACGCGTGCTACGTCGCGCATCCGGAGCTGGTCGAACACGTATACATGACCAACACGTTCGACAAGAAGGAAAACGTCGCCTTCAAGCATCTCGCGCTCGGGCTCGAGATGGTGCGCGACGGCAAGGCGACGGCCGACGTGCGCGCGCCGTTCGTCGCGTGGGCCGCGCATCACACCGACATCGTCGTGTCGCACCATTGGGAAAACGGCCTGAACTTCCTGCTCTACGACGCGCTGTACGGCAACTACCCGCTGGTGCACAACTCGCCGTTCCTGCGCGACGTCGGCTATTACTACGCGGATTTCGAGATCTTCGATGCAGCGCGCGCGATCGCGACCGCCGCGCAGACGCACGACGCACGGCTCGACGACCAAGCGCGCGCGGCCCGCGACTGCCTGAGCCGCGTCGACGCATGCGCGGAGCCCAACGTCCGCGCGCATTCCGAAGCGATCCAGCGCGTGTTCGGCAGCCGCGCGCTCGGCTGACGCAGGCTCCAGCCCGATGCCGGCGCCGCGCCGCCACGCTAGCCGCGCACGACATGGCCGCAGGCGGCCATGAAGGCGCGCCCCTGCCGCCGCCCCGCGCGCATCAGCGACGCGAAGATGCGGCGCGTCGCGCGGCCGTACCGGGCGCCCCCGCCGTTCACCTGTTGTTCGAGACTGCCGACGATGCCGTGCGCGATCGCCGATTCGTGTCCATACACGCCAGCCAGGATTCCCGCGCAGTAGTAGCCGGCCGCCAGCTCACGGCTCGCGTGGTCGGGCAGGCGCGCTGAGACGATACGGTACGCGGCCGCCTTCAGGCCATCCAGATAGTGCGTGAGGTCGGTGTGCCGGGCAGCGGGCTCGCCGCCCAGGCGGTGGAGAATGTCCGCGACTTCCCGGATTGCCGCCAGTTCACGCGGGATCGCCAACTTGCTGTTTCCATCCACGACCGTTGCCCCTGTCACGACCCGGCTTCCCGCCGGGCGTCGAGCGCGCCGGCCGGCTAGCCGCGATACGGGCGCACGGCCAGTCCGCCGCCCTGCTTCGTTGCCCGCGCAGCGGGCGAGCCCGGTCACGCGACGTGCGCGCGTCCGGAAAAATGAAACCCCTGCGCCCACGGGATGCCGGCATCCATCATCACCCGCCGGTCGAGCTCGTTCTCCACGCCCTCGGCGACGATGTCCCGCGCATGCTCGTACGCCTGCGCCACGAGCCGGCGCAGCTGATAGCGGCCGACCGCGTTGTGCCGGACCAGCACCAGCATCGACCGGTCCATCTTCACGATATCCGGATTGCCGACCACCAGATGATTCGCCGCGCTGTAGCCCACGCCGAAATCGTCGATCGCGATCCGGCAGCCGCTCTGCCGGATCCGGCTCACGAACGCCCGGCCGGTGACCGGATTCAGCGGCGCGGTTTCGGTGATCTCGATCACCAGGCGCTTCGCGACCGACGGCGCGTCGTCGAGCTCGTCGAAGATCGCGCGCCACCCTGCGTCTTCCGTCGCGCTCGTCGCCGACACGTTGCAGCCGTAAACGGCATGCGCATCGGCCCGCAGGCTGTCGATCGTCCGGCGAACCACGAGCTGGTCGAACCAGCGCATCAGCCCCATCGCCGAGATGCGCGGCAGGAACGAAGCCGGCCGCAGCAGGTTGCGCGGCCCGTCCGCGAAGCGCGCGAGGCATTCGCGATAGAGCTCGCCGCCCGACAGGTCGGTCCGGCAGACGGGCTCGCGCGCGAATTCGAGACGGTTCTCGATGTAGCGGCATGCCGCCACGAGATCGACATGGGCGCCGCCCGTGTCGAACAGGGGATCGGCTTCGTCAGTTTTCGTTGTCGCGTCTCGGCGACCTTCGTCCGCATTCATCCCTGCATTCCGGCAAACGGCGAGCCGCGTGAATCGGCTCATTCCTCATCATCAACGCCGGAGAAGCAAAAATATCCCCGCCCGCATTTTCTCAACAGAACAGCATCGAATCGATTGACCAATACCCGTTGAAAAATCTCAAGGCCATTCTAGATTTAAGGCAATTCGAATACTGTCAACGATATTCAAATTTGCGAAGACGGCAGCGGAAAATATTTCAATAAAATCATACAAATACGGATACGACGAGACGCACCCGCCTTCGCCGCCATTATTTCCCGAATGAATTTAATAGCGGCCAATCAAGGCAATTACCGGGCTTCACGCACACATCGATAATCGCCGCGCGATTAAATCAAACACAGCCAATCAAACCTGACCGTGTTTAACAATCTTACAGAATAGTTAACATTAGAATCAATTTCGGCGGGACCAACCCCGGCCCGCCTCACTTGTGCCTTGAAAGCCACCGGAGACATGGCCTCCGGTGGTTTCTTTTTTTCAGTCAGCCGGCCGCCGCGCCGATCAACTGCGCGAGCAGCGTGTCGTACTCGGCGACGAGCGCGGGGTTCGCCGACGTATAGCGCAGCAGGATCTCGCGCTGGCGCCGCGCGTAACCCGCCCAGTCGTCGTCGTGCGTATGCAGCGCACGCAGCAGCGCGTCGGCGCCCTGCTGCACGTCGTTGTCCGGATAGTAGTAGCCGAGATCGGGCGCGAGGCTCGCGTTGTGCACGAGCGGATACCCCTGCCAGCACACGTCGAAATAGAAGTAGTTGAGCGGATTCGACCACTGGTGCGACACGACCACGTCGGTCAGCTCGGACAGGAACACCGGCGTGTCGAAGCGGCCGACGAAGCTCGCCTTGCCGGCGCGCACGATCTCCAGGTAGTTCATCAGCATCACGAACTCCTGGCTCTCGCGCGCGAGCCGGTCGGCGTTCGTCACGTGCGTGAACGCGATCGCGTCCGGCTCGCGGCGATACGCCTCGTCGATGATCAGCAGCGGATACACGCAGAACTTCACCACGTTGTGGTTCGGCTCCATCACCGTCAGCCGCTTTCCGCGCGCGCCGCTCGGCCGGTATTCGCCATGGCCGGGCAGCGTGGCGGCCCGCTCGGCGAGGAACATCGGATCCCACACGAACGGCACGACGCGGCCCGGGCAGCGGCGCAGCGACTGCAGGAACGGCAGCGACGACGGCGCGATCTGCGGAATCGCCCACACCTCGTCGTAGCCGCGGTTGATGAACAGCGTTTCCCACAGCCGGCGGCCGAACAGCATCGCTTCCATCGCGTTGATGTACTCGACGCCGCAGCAATAGCTGACGATCTTCGTGCCGCGCGCCTTCAGGTAGGCGGTCTGCTCCTCGCTGATCTGCCCGCCGAGCTCGATCAGCACGTCGAGCGCATCCTTCGCGTCGGCGAACGCGCGCGTGTCGTACACCGCGCGGCTCCACGGCAGCGCGTCGGTCAGCGGCACGTCGGTGGTGTTCACGAGCGTCACGCGGTAGCCGTGCGGCGAAGCCATCAGCAGCTTCGCGAGAAACAGCGCGTTCTGCTTGATGCCGTTGATCCAAAGGCTTTCGTCGGGCGCGCGCAGGCCAATCGTGATGCCGATGCGCAGGCCGTTCAGGACAGGAGACGTCATCGTCGGCGAGGATGGGAGGAGTGGGAATTCGCAGTGTAGCGCGCGTGGCGGCGCCCGGGGCGGGCGCCGTGCGCGGCGGACAGTCTAGCGGATCGCCGGCCGCAAGACTGTCAGGGATGGTCAGGGCCCGTCATGCGGACGACGGGCCCCGTTCGGCGGACTCAGGCGTCCGCCATCACCAGCAGCTGCGCGCCATCGGCAACCTGGTCGCCGACGCCATACAGCACCTCCGCGACCACGCCCGCGCTCGGTGCGCCGATCGTGTGCTCCATCTTCATCGCTTCCATCACGATCAGCGGCGTGCCGGGCTCGACCGCCTGGCCGGCCTCGACCAGCACCGCGATCACCTTGCCGGGCATCGGCGCGGTCAGGCGGCCGCCGCCGTGCTCGGCATCGCCCGCGTGCGCGAGCAGGTTGCGCCATTCGAACGCTTCGGCAGCACCCTGCGTAAACACATGGAACGTGTCGCCGTCCGCGAACACGCGGCCGCTGCTGCGCACGCCGTCGAGCGTCACGTCGAAGTCGAGCGGGCTCGCGCCGCGCGTCCACGCGAACGGCTGCGCCGGCGCGTCGCCGATCGCGAGCCGCTTGCCGGCCGCATCGTCGTCGACGGTCACGGTGAGATCGGCGTCGCGGTCGATCGCGCGCCATTCGAGCGTGCGGCGAAAGCCTGCGTTCAGCCGCCAGTTCGACAGCGCGGCCCACGGCGTGCCGCTGTCCGACACCCCGTCGCGCTCGCGCGCGCGCAACGCCGCGCAGGCGAGCGCCAGCGCCGCGCGCGGCGGCTGTTGGGGCGCGAACAGCGCGTCGTGATTGCGTTCGATCAGGCCCGTGTCGAGATCGGCTTCGGCGAACGGCCGGCACGCGACGATGCGCTGCAGGAAGGCCGCGTTCGTGTACAGGCCGACCACTTCGCATTCGCGCAGCGCGCGCGCCATCCGGCCGAGCGCTTCCGCGCGGTCCGCGCCGTGCACGATCAGCTTCGCGATCATCGGATCGTAGAACGGCGTGATCGCATCGCCCTCGCGCACGCCGCTGTCGACGCGCACCGGCGCGCCGATCGAGAACTCGACGCCGTCCGGCAGACGCAGGTGCTTGAGCGTGCCGGTCGACGGCAGGAAGCCGCGCGCGGGGTTCTCCGCGTACAGGCGCGCCTCGATCGCGTGGCCGGTCACGCGCAGCTGATCCTGCTTCAGCGGCAGCGGCTCGCCCGCCGCGACGCGCAACTGCCATTCGACGAGGTCGAGGCCCGTGACCATCTCGGTGACGGGGTGCTCGACCTGCAGGCGCGTGTTCATCTCCATGAAGTAGAACGCGTCGCCCGTCATGATGAATTCGACGGTGCCCGCGCCGACGTAGCCCACCGCGCGCGCGGCCGCGACCGCCGCCTCGCCCATCGCCTGCCGCACTTCATCCGGCAGGCCCGGCGCGGGCGCTTCCTCGAGCACCTTCTGGTGACGGCGCTGCACCGAGCAGTCGCGGTCGAACAGGTAGACCGTGTTGCCGTGCGTGTCGCCGAACACCTGCACCTCGACGTGGCGCGGGCGCAGCAGGTATTTCTCGATCAGCACGCGGTCGTTGCCGAAGCTGCTGGCCGCTTCGCGCTGGCACGACGCGAGCGCCGCCGGGAAATCGTCCGAGCGCTCGACCACGCGCATCCCCTTGCCGCCGCCGCCCGCGCTCGCCTTCAGCAGCACCGGGTAGCCGATCTCGTCGGCCTCGCCGTGCAGCAGCGCGGCGTCCTGCTCGTCGCCGTGGTAACCGGGCACGAGCGGCACCGCGGCCGCATGCATCAGCGCCTTCGCGGCGGCCTTCGAGCCCATCGCCGCGATCGCGTCGACCGGCGGCCCGATGAACACGATGCCGGCCTTCTCGCACGCGTGCGCGAAATCCTCGTTCTCGGACAGGAACCCGTAGCCGGGGTGGATCGCCTGCGCGCCGGTCGCGCGCGCGGCTTCGATGATGCGCTCGATGCGCAGGTAGCTGTCGGCGACCGCCGAGCCGCCGATATGCACGGCCTCGTCGCACGCGGCGACGTGCTTCGCGTGCGCGTCCGCGTCGGAATACACGGCGACGCTGGCGATGCCGAGACGTTTGCACGTCGCGGCGACCCGGCAGGCGATTTCACCGCGGTTGGCGATCAGAATCTTGTCGAACATGGCTTCGATGTCGTCCGGTAAGGGATGGGGTTCGCGCTTCGCCCGCCGCTCACGCGAGGCGAAGCGTCAAGGTCTGCGTCATGCCCGCCATGCCGGCGTGCGCTTCTCCAGGAACGCGGCGATGCCCTCGCGCGCTTCCGCGCCCGCGCGGGTGCGCGCGATCCAGTCGGCGGTCTGCTCGATCAGCGCCGCATCGAGCGGGCGCCCCGCGACGTCGGCCACGAGCCGCTTGCACGCGCACACCGCGTCGGGCCCGTTCGCGACGAGCGCCGCCGCGAGCGTCGCGACGGTCTCGTCGAGCGCCGCGGCCGGCACCGCCTCATGCACGAAGCCGAGCGCCGCCGCGCGCGCGCTGTCGAACACCTCGGCCGTCGTGAAGTAGCGCCGCGCCGCGCGCTCGCCCATCGCGCGCACCACGTACGGCGCGATCGTCGCCGGGATCAGCCCGAGCCGCGCTTCGGACAGGCAGAACTTCGCGCCGTCCGCGACGATCGCGATGTCCGCGGCCGCGACGAGGCCGACGCCGCCCGCATACGCGTCGCCATGCACGCGCGCGATCACCGGCTTGCCGCAGCGGTGGATCGCCTCGAGCATCCGCGCGAGCTTGCGCGCGTCGGCACGGTTCTCGTCGTCCGAGTAACCGGCCATCTTCTTCATCCAGTTCAGGTCCGCGCCCGCGCAGAATGCGGGGCCGTCGGCCGCGAGCACGACCGCGCGCACGCCTGCGTGCGCGTCGAGCCATTCGAACGCGGTGGTCAGCTCGGCGATCATCGTCTCGTTGAACGCGTTGCGCACGTCGGGGCGCGCAAGCGTCACGGTCGCGACGCGGTTTGCTTCGGATACCTTGATGGTTTCGTAGCGCATCGCAGCCTCCTTACATGCGGAACACGCCGAAGCGCGTATCGTCGATCGGCGCGTTCATCGACGCGGCGAGGCCCAGGCCGAGCACGTCGCGCGTCTGCGCGGGATCGATCACGCCGTCGTCCCACAGCCGCGCGCTCGCGTAGTACGGATGCCCCTGGCGCTCGTACTGGTCGCGAATCGGCTGCTTGAACGCCTCTTCTTCCTCGAGCGGCCATGAGCCGCCCTTCGCCTCGATGCCGTCGCGGCGCACGGTCGCGAGCACCGACGCGGCCTGCTCGCCGCCCATCACCGAGATGCGCGCGTTCGGCCACATCCACAGGAAGCGCGGCCCGAATGCGCGGCCGCACATCCCGTAGTTGCCCGCGCCGAACGAGCCGCCGATGATCACCGTGAACTTCGGCACCTTCGCGTTCGACACGGCCGTCACCATCTTCGCGCCATGCCGCGCGATGCCTTCGTTCTCGTACTTGCGGCCGACCATGAAGCCCGTGATGTTCTGCAGGAACACCAGCGGGATCTTGCGCTGGCAGCACAGCTCGATGAAATGCGCGCCCTTCACCGCCGATTCCGAGAACAGGATGCCGTTGTTCGCGACGATCCCGACCGGATGGCCCCAGATGTGCGCGAAGCCCGTGACGAGCGTCGTGCCGAAGCGCGCCTTGAACTCGTCGAATTCGGAATCGTCGACGATGCGCGCGATCACCTCGCGCACGTCGAACGGCTTGCGCGTGTCCACCGGAATCACGCCGTACAGGCTCTGCGCGTCGTAGCGCGGCGGCTTCGCGTCGCGCAGCGTCACCGGCGTCGCGATGCGCGGGCCCAGGTTGCCGACGATGCTGCGCGCGATCGACAGCGCATGCGGGTCGTTCTGCGCGAGATGGTCGGCCACGCCCGACAGGCGCGTATGCACGTCGCCGCCGCCGAGATCCTCGGCGCTCACTTCCTCGCCCGTCGCCGCCTTCACGAGCGGCGGGCCGCCGAGGAAAATCGTGCCCTGGTTCTTCACGATGATCGACTCGTCGCTCATCGCCGGCACGTACGCGCCGCCGGCCGTGCACGAGCCCATCACCACGGCGATCTGCGCGATCCCCGCGGCCGACATCGTCGCCTGGTTGTAGAAGATGCGGCCGAAGTGGTCGCGATCGGGGAATACGTCGTCCTGGTTCGGCAGGTTCGCGCCGCCGGAATCGACGAGATACACGCACGGCAGCCGGTTTTCCGCGGCGATTTCCTGCGCGCGCACGTGCTTCTTCACGGTGACGGGGTAGTAGGTGCCGCCCTTGACCGTCGCGTCGTTGCAGACGATCACGCACTCGCGCCCGGCGATGCGGCCGATGCCGGTGATGATGCCGGCGCCCGGCGCGTCGTCGTTGTACATGCCGTTCGCCGCGAGCTGCGACAGCTCGAGGAACGGCGTGCCCGGATCGAGCAGCTGCGCGATCCGGTCGCGCGGCAGCAGCTTGCCGCGCGACAGGTGCTTGTCGCGCGCGGCCGGGCCGCCGCCCTGCGCGAGCTGTTCGATTTTCGCGCGCAGGGCGGCGACGACCGCCTCGAGCGCCGCAGCATTCGCGCGGAATTCTTCCGAACGCGGGTTCAGCTTGGATTCGATGATCGGCATCGACAGGGCTCCGTTCGCGTGACGTGGCGTGGCGTTACATCGTTTCCGCGAACAGCTCGCGGCCGATCAGCATGCGGCGGATCTCGCTCGTGCCGGCGCCGATCTCGTACAGCTTCGCGTCGCGCCACAGGCGGCCGACCGGGTATTCGTTGATGTAGCCGTTGCCGCCGAGGATCTGGATTGCCTCGCCGGCCATCCACGTCGCCTTCTCGGCCGTGTACAGGATCACGCCCGCGCAGTCCTTGCGCACCTGGCGGATGTGGTCGCTGCCCGCCGAATCGAGGTGGCGGCCGACCGCGTACAGGTACGCGCGGCACGCCTGGAACGTCGTGTACATGTCGGCGACCTTGCCCTGGATCAGCTGGAATTCGCCGATCGCCTGGCCGAACTGCTTGCGGTCGTGGATGTACGGCACGACCGCGTCGAGGCACGCGGCCATGATGCCCGTCGGGCCGCCCGACAGCACCGCGCGCTCGTAGTCGAGGCCGCTCATCAGCACCTTCACGCCGCCGTTCAGCTGGCCGAGGATGTTCTCTTCCGGCACCTCGACGTCCTGGAACACCAGCTCGCCCGTGTGCGAGCCGCGCATGCCGAGCTTGTCGAGCTTCTGCGCGACCGAGAAGCCCTTCATCCCCTTCTCGACGATGAACGCGGTGATGCCGCGCGGGCCGGCCTCGATGTCCGTCTTCGCGTAGACGACGAGCGTGTCGCAGTCGGGGCCGTTGGTGATCCACATCTTGGTGCCGTTCAGCACGTAGCGATCGCCGCGCTTGTCCGCGCGCAGCTTCATGCTGACCACGTCGGAGCCGGCGTTCGGCTCGCTCATCGCGAGCGCGCCGATGTGTTCGCCCGACACGAGCTTCGGCAGGTATTTCTGCTTCTGCGCGTCGGTGCCGTTGCGGTGGATCTGGTTCACGCACAGGTTCGAGTGCGCGCCGTACGACAGGCCGATCGACGCGGATGCGCGCGAGATCTCCTCCATCGCGACCATGTGCGCGACATAGCCCATGTTCGCGCCGCCGTATTCCTCGGCGACGGTCATGCCGAGCACGCCCAGGTCGCCGAACTTGCGCCACAGGTCCATCGGGAACTGGTCGGTGCGGTCGACCTCCGCCGCGCGCGGCGCGATTTCCTTCGCCGCGAAAGTCGCGACGGCGTCGCGCAGCATCTCGATGTCTTCACCGAGCATGAATTGCACGCCGGGCAGGTTGCTCATGTCTCCTCCGTCTCCAGAAAGTGCGTTGCGCGCACCGATTTCTGAGTTTTGCTCAAAACCGGATGCTGCGCCGATTCGTTGGCCAATACTGCGGAAATTTTGCGTAGTGTCGCGCCTGGCGCGGGCCGTCGTCAATAGTTTTTTGAGTGATACTCAGATATGATCGCCGAATGACAGCCGCCGCTTCCGACACCATGACCGCCACCGCCAAAGCCGACCGCGCCGACGCGCCCCGCGCGCCCGCCGGCCGCAAATCCCAGCAGCGCGTGCAGGACATCCTGCGCGCCGGACGTGAAGTGTTCGCCGAAAAGGGCTACGAGCACGCGACCGCCGCCGAGATCGCGCAGCGGGTAGGCGTGTCCGAGGCGACCGTGTTCAGCTACTTCCGCGGCAAGCGCGAGCTGTGCGCGCGGGTGATCGCGGACTGGTACGACGAAATCATCGCGGCGTTCGAGCACGGCATGCCGCTCGACGCGCCGGTGCACCAGCAGTTCGCGTTCATCGTGCACACCCACCTGCGGCTGATGCTCGTGAACGGCACCGGGCTGTGCGCGCTCGTGCTGTCGGAAGGCCGCGCGAAACAGCACGCGCTGAGCGACGAGCTGACCGCGCTGCAGCGGCGCTACACGGCGCCGCTGATGGACGTGCTCGCGCGCGGCCAGGCGGCCGGCCAGGTGCGCACCGACCTGCCGCTGAGCCTGCTGCGCTCGATGGTGTTCGGCCCGATGGAACACGTGCTGTGGGACGCGATCCTCGGGCACCGCAAGCTCGATACGGAGGCCACCGCCGCGCAACTGACCGACATGCTGTGGGCGGCCATGCAGCCGCCCGCGCCGGAACAGGCGGCGCTCGTGCGTTTCAGGAACGAGGTGGCCGAAGCGGTGCGGCGGCTGGAAGGGGCCGGCGCGCGCGCGTGAGCGCGCCGCCGGTCGATCAGTCAGTCGGTCAATCCGCCAGGCGGCAGTGCGTGAGCTTGAGCACCGGCAGCACCGGCGCGTCGACGTAGCCTTCGTTCAGGCAACTGAAGCGCAGGTTCCCGGATGCCGTGAACGCCTTGATCTCGCGCCCCGGGAATTTCGCTTTCAGCGCATCCTGGTCGGCCGCGTCGAAATGGGTGTCGAACTGCGCGCCGTCGCTCGTCACCGCACCGAAATACGTGCCGCCCGGGTCGCTGCCCATCCGGATCACCGCGCCGACGAACGCGAGCCGCTTGCCGTCGTATTTCGCCTTGGCCGCCGCCATGTCTTGCGTGTACGCCTCGATCACGGCCCCGTACTGTGTGTCGATCGCGGCCCCGTCGGCCGGCGCGGCCACCGCGCACTGCCCGACGCCAGCCAGCGCGGCGCAGGCCGCGAGCGCGGCCGCCGCATGTCGTGCGGAAATGGTGTTCATCTTGTGGTCTCTCAGGTCTTGAAGTAAAAGACGGCGCCGTGCCGGATGCCCCGTCATGCGCCGCGAGGTTCGCCGTCGTGTTTTCAGTTGTTCGGCCGACGGCGAATGGCTGCGATCGCGCGCTCTTGTCATGGCGATGCGTGCGAATGCGCGCGCTACGGTAGCAGACGGCCTATGGCGGTGCAATCGCGTCGCCGCGCGGCCGGAATCGGCGGAAACGGTCTTCCCGGGCCCCGCCGGAAACGGCGTTCAACGTGAGTCCGGCTCACGCTCTTATTGCAAATGATTCTCATTAACAATATGATGCCGCCTCCGGCCGCCCTGGCGCCGGCCATCGTATTCCCGATTTCCCGCTTCCCATCCGCTACCGATTCATGCCTGTCCGCCGAACGACCCGCCGCGCCCGCGCCTTCCGCCCGTTGCACGCAAGCCTGCCCACCCTGATCACGTTCTGCATCGCGAGCGGCGCGCATGCCGCCACCGACAACACCGCCGGGGCCGATGCGCCCCCCGCTGCGCCGGCCCTGCCGACGATCAACGTCAACGCATCGGCCGTCGCCGATCCGACCATCGGCTACCAGCCGCGCACCACGTCGATCGCGGGCGCGCAGGACACGCCGCTCGAGAAGATCCCGCAATCCGTCGCGGTCGTGAGCAGCAGCGTGATGCAGGACCAGCAGGCCCGTTCGCTCGACGACGTGCTCGGCAACATCAGCGGCGTCACGCAGACCAACACGCTCGGCGGCACGCGCGACGCGTTCATCAAGCGCGGCTTCGGCTCGAACAACGACGGCTCCGTGCTCGTCGACGGCGTGCGCACGCCGGTGCTGCACAGCTATCTCGCGACGATCGACCGCGTCGAGGTGCTGAAGGGCCCCGCGTCGCTGCTCTACGGGATGCAGGACCCGGGCGGCGTGATCAACCTCGTCACGCGCAAGCCGGAGGACACGTTCGGCGGCTCGATCTCCGCGACGCGCACGAGCCACGGCGGCGCGGGCGCGACCTTCGACCTCACGGGCCCGCTCGGCAAGCCGGGCCAGGTCGCGGGCGGCACGCTCGCGTTCCGCCTCACCGGCGAATACGACACGAGCCGCTACTGGCGCACGTTCGGCCGCCAGCGCGACGCGCTGATCGCGCCCGCGCTGTCGTGGCACGACGCGAACACGTCGATCGACGTCAGCTACCAGTACGTCGACTACACGACGCCGTTCGACCGCGGCACCGCGCTCGTCAACGGCCGGCTCGACGATTCGCTGCGCTATCGCCGCTACGAGGAGGCGTGGTCGCAGAGCAGCGGCATCCAGGAGACGTTCCGCGCGCGCGTCGAGCATCGCCTGTCCGACGCGTGGCGGCTTCGCGCGACGTATGGCTGGGGCCGCGACCGCTATGCGCAGACCATCACCCGCGCCACGAGCCTGAACGGCGCGACGGGCGCGATGATGCGCTCGTCCGACGCGAACCTCGGGCGCAACGATTCGGACCAGATCGCGACGCTCGGCCTGCTCGGCAACGTGACGCTCGCGGGGATGAAGCATGCGCTCTACGTCGGCGGCGAATACGAGCGGCAGCGCAGCTTCCGCGGCGACACGATCCGCGGCAAGGCGACGCCGGGCTTCAACCTGTTCGATCCCGTCTACGGCCTGCTCGCGCCCGGCGGCACGCCGAACCGCGCGCAAAGCGACAGCCTGTCGAAGGTGCACGCGTACTCGATCGTGCTGCAGGACTCGGTGAACCTCACCGAACGGCTCACCGCGGTGGCCGGGCTGCGCTGGGAGGACTGGCAGCAGGAATCGGGGATGGGCCGGCCGTTCGTTTACGCGGACCGCTCGCACGGAAACGTGTGGCTGCCGCAATTCGGGCTGGCATACGCGATCACGCCGTCGCTGACCGCGTATGCGAACGTGAGCCGCTCGTTCAAGACGAACGTGTCGTCAAACGCCGCCGCGCCGCTCGCGCCGGAATCGGGCCGCGTGGTGGAGGCCGGCCTCAAGTTCAACGTCGCGCGTGCGATCACCGGCACGCTCGCGGTCTACCAGATCGACAAACGCAACGTCGCGGTGACCGTCGACAACGTGACGTCGACGATCGGCGCCGCGCGCTCGCGCGGGGTCGAACTCGACGTCGCGGGGCAGCTCACGCGCCACTGGAGCGTGATCGGCAGCTACGCGTACACGAACGCGAACGACCGCGAAGCGAACCTGCCGCTGATCAACGTCGCGCGCCATACCGGCAGCCTGTTCGCGGTGTACGACACCGCGCTCGCGAACCTGCCGGGCCGCTGGCGCTTCGGCGGCGGCGCACGGTTCGTCGGCGCGCGGCCCGGGGATACGGCGAACCGCTTCACGCTGCCCGGCTACGTGACCGTCGACGCGTTCGCGGCGTATGAAACGACGATCGGCAAGTTCCCGACGCGCTTCCAGCTCAACGTGAAGAACCTGCTCGACAAGACCTACTACCCGTCGAGCAACAGCAACCTGATCGTGGCGGTGGGCGAGCCGCGCCTCGTCACGTTCACGACGACGGTGTCGTTCTGACCGCCGGCAGGCACGGTAGGCGCGCGCCGGCCGGCGCGCCCGTTTGATCAGACGAATCATCGGGCCCCCGAATATCTCCCATCCGATATCGCGATTTCCGCGATTGATCGCGCCCCTCTAGACTGGCTGCGCAGTCTCGACGTGGCGCCGCGCCTGCGGCTGTCGAACCGAATCCCGATCCGGAGACACGCGATGACGAATCCGCATGCGCGCCGCGGCGCGCTGAAGACGTTCGGCCTGGCCGCCGGCGCGGCGCTCCTCGGCGCCGCGAGCCGCCCGCAGGCGGCCACCGCCGGCACCGGCGCGCTGCTGCCCGGCGCCGCCGCCCGCCTCGCCGCGCTCACGCGGCGGCTGGCCGCCACGCCGAGGCGGCGCGACTTCAAGACCGTCCCGATGATCCTCGAGCATCCCGACCAGTGGGACCACGCGGCGCTCGCCGAGGTGCTCGGCTATCGCGGCGGCCCGAAGCAGGCGTGGGACAACACCGAGCTCGGCGGGCCATGGCTGAACCTGATGCGCAACGCGCTGAACGCGCAGGTCTGGTCGTTCGGGCACCCGGATTTCCTGGTGGTGTCCGCGACGCACGGCAGCGCGCATCTCGCGCTGTACGACCAGGCCGCGTGGGACAAATACGGCCTCGCGAAGCTGGCCGGCGACACGTTCCCGGCCAACACGCTGCTCGACGCGAAGCCCGCGCAGGCGAAAGGCGCGGGCGATCACGAAAGCGCCGACGGCGCGTTTTCCGCGCGCGACAACAGCATCGCCGCGCTGCTGCAGCGCGGCGTCGTGTTCCTGACGTGCCACAACGCGATCTGGGAACTCGCGGAGCGGCTCGCCGGCACGAACGCGAATCCGGACAAGCTGCCGCTCGACGCGCTCGCCGCCGACCTGACCAACCGTGTGATCCCGAGCGCGATCGTCACGCCCGGCACGGTCGGCACGCTGCCGGAACTTCACCAGGCCGGTTTCTCATACGCAAAATAAGATGACGCACACGACGACATCCCCTCACGCACCGGTCACGTCGAGCCGGGCACGCCGCATCCTGCGGGCCGCGCTGGCGGGCGCGCTGTGCGCCGCCGTTGCGGTCGTTGCCGCATCGGGCGCACCGGCCGCGTTCGCCGCGCCCGCCGCCGCCGCCGCCTCCGCCTCCGCCTCCGCCGCCACCGTGTTCCCGCCGTGGCAGCACGGCCGCAACAACGACGCGCTGCATCGCGGCCTCGAATTCACGGTGCCGCAGGTCGACGTGCTCGCCGATTTCCACGGCGACCTGAGCGCCCCGAAGCTGGTGCTGTTCGTCGGCGGCAACTACTTCTTCGCGATGGCGCCGCTCGTCGCGCAGTTCGAGCAGGACCACCCCGAGTTTCGCGGCAAGATCTTCTGGGAGACGATCCCGCCCGGCCTGCTCGTCACGCAGATCAAGGCCGGCGGCACGATCACCGTCGGCAACATGACGTGGACGGTCAAGCCCGACGCGTATTTCGCGGGCCTGTCGAAGGTCAACGAACTGATCGCGGACGGCACGCTCACGGGCCCCGCGGTGCCGTACGTGACCAACCAGCTGACGATCATGGTGCGCGCGGGCAACCCGGCACGCATTGCATCGCTGAACGATCTCGCGAAACCGGGCCTGCGGCTCGCGATGCCCAACCCCGAATTCGAGGGCGTCGCGCGGCAGATCCGGGCGTCGCTCGTCAAGGCAGGCGGCGACGGGCTCGCGCGCGCCGTCTACGACGACAAGGTGCGGGCCGGCACGACCGAGCTGACCCGCATCCATCATCGCGAGACGGCGCTGTTCCTGATGCAGGGGCGCGCCGACGCCGGCGTGCTGTGGCGCTCCGAGGCGATGTTCCACGAGCAGGCCGGGCATCCGCTGGGCCACGTCGACATTCCGGCCGCGCAGAACGCCACCGAGATCTACGCGGGCGCACTGGTGAAGGATGCGCCGCATCCGGAAGCGGCGCGCCAGTGGCTTGCGTTCCTGCGCTCGCCGGATGCGTTCCGGATCTTCCAGCGCTACGGCTTCGGGCGCTACGATGCCGATGCAGGTGCCGACACGAACACGCAGGCTGAACAGACGCACCCATAGCAACAAATAGAACGCATCCCCACACCGGAGGAGACTTGAACGATTCGATCGTGAAGCCGCGCCGCCGCGCGGCCGCCGCGTGGCTGGCCGCCGCCGGCCTGCTGTCGGCCGCGCCCGGCGCGCACGCGGCCGACGCGGCGCTCGGCAAGACCATCGCGACGCAAGGCAGCGCGACGGGCGCGGCCGCGTGCATCGGCTGCCACGGCGCGCATGGCGAAGGCATCGCGGCGGCCGGCTTTCCGCGTCTTGCCGGCGTGCCGGCCGCCTATCTGTCGGCGCAGCTCGCCGCGTTCGCGGACGGCAGCCGCCAGAACCCGGTCATGCAGCCGCTCGCGAAGCTGCTGTCGGCGCCCGAGCGCAACGCGGTAGCCGCGTATTTCGCGGCGCTGCCCGCGCCGCCCGGCATCGCGGCGGGCGACGATGCGCCGATCGCGCCGTCCGACACCGGCGCATGGCTCGCGACACGCGGACGCTGGACCGACGGCCTGCCCGCGTGCGCGCAGTGCCACGGCCCCGGCGGCATCGGCGTGGGCGCCGCGTTTCCGCCGCTGGCCGGGCAGCCGGCCGCCTATCTCGCGGGCCAGTTGCATGCGTGGCAGCAAGGCACCCGTCCGCCCGGGCCGATGGCGCTGATGCCGCACATCGCCGGCAAGCTGTCCGACGCGGACATCGACGCGGTGGCCGCCTACTACGCCCGCACCGGCGCCACGCCGGCCATCGCCGCCACGCAACGGAGCACGCCATGATCGATCGATTCCTGTCCGGGTGGGTGCGCGGCACGCTCGCCGCGCTGCTGTGGACGGCAAGCGGTTCGGGGTTCGCCGCCGATGCGCCGGCCGCGCCCGCACCCGCCGCCGCTTCCGCGACCGACGCCGCCGCCCCCGCGAAACGCTTCACGCCGCCCGCCGAATCGGCGATGCCCGGCGGCGACTTCGGCAAGACGGTGAAGCTCGGCGAGCAGATCTTCCTGCATACGCCCGAATTCGCCGGCAAGTACGTCGGCAACCGGCTGACCTGCGCGAGCTGCCATCTCGACGCGGGCCGCCGGCCCGATTCGAGCCCGATGTGGGGCGCGTATCCGCTATATCCGGCGTACCGCATCAAGAACGGCCACGTGAACACGTTCGCCGAGCGCCTGCAGGGCTGCTTCCGCTACAGCATGAACGGCAAGGCGCCGCCGAACGGCGACCCGATCCTGGTGGCGCTCGAAACCTACGCGTACTGGCTCGCGAAAGGCGCGCCGATCGGCGAGAAGCTGCCGGGCCAGGGCTTCCCGAAGCTGCCGCCGCCCGCGCTGAAGGCCGACTACGCGCGCGGCAGCGCGGTCTACGCGCAGCACTGCGCACTGTGTCACGGCGCTGACGGGCAGGGCCAGTCGAGCGGCGGCAAGCCGGTGTTCCCGCCGCTCTGGGGGGCGCGCTCGTTCAACTGGGGCGCGGGGATGAGCGACATCCGCAACGCGGCCGGCTTCATCAAGGCCAACATGCCGCTCGGGCTCGGCGGCACGCTGACCGACCAGCAAGCGTGGGACGTCGCGACGTTCATGGACAGCCACGAACGCCCGCAGGACCCGCGCTTCACCGGATCGGTGGCCGCGACGCGCGCGCAGTTCCACGACACGCCCGACTCGATGTACGGCCTGACCGTGAACGGGCGCGTGCTCGGCGCGCCCGGCGCAGCCGGCGCGCGCTGAGCCGAGCGCGCCGCCTCGGTCACGGCCGCCAGCGGTACACGACGATGCTGGACCCGTTGTAGTTGTCCTTCGTGATCACGTACTCGCCGGTCGAGCGCAGGTACGCGCGGATCCCGTACATCGAGTCCACGTCGTTGCCGACGTCCATCGCAGCCGGGTTCGAATTCGTCAGCGTGGTGACGAGGCTGCCGGTGTTCAGGTCGAACACGTCGATATTCGGCACCGTGTGCACGTACCCGACGAACAGGTAGCGGCCGGCTGCCGCGATCGATTTCGGGTTCGCGCTGGTCAGGTCGATCACCGGGTTCGGCGCGGTCGTATTGCCGGCCTTCCAGCCGTGATAGACCTCGATGTGCCCGTTCATCGCGGTCCAGTCCCAGTTCCCGGCGAGGCCCTGCGCGAGGATCATCGTGTCGCTGTCCGACTGGTAGACGATGCGCGTGGTGGGCGCGACGGTGGCCGGCACCGGCGTCGTCGTGGCCAGGCCCCATGACGGCTTGCCGGTCGCGTCGAAGCCGGTCATCGGGTAGCGGGTGATCGCGTTCGTGCCGTTCAGGCCGGCCCACACGTCGCCGTTGCCGTCGATGCAGAAGCCCGCCGTGACCTGCAGGGTGGTCCGGAACGGCTTGCCCGGCAGCATGCCGGCCGGAATCGCGATGTAGCCGTTTGCCGCGTTGAAGTAGTAGAAGTTGAAGTTGCCGGGGTTCTGCCCGGACGCCACGAGGATCCGGTTGCCGCCCACCGCCACGAGCTGCCCGAAAAACTGGCCGCGCTGGTAGTCCTTGATGTCGAGGCGCGGATCGTTCTTGTAGGTGAACGGATCGATCGTGTTCGCGACGAACGTGCCGCCCGCGGTGCCGGTGTAGATGTTGTTGCCGCTGTAGAAGTACGCGCCGTCCGTCACCGGGTCCGGCGCGCCGATGCCTTCGAAGTTGAGCGCCTGCAGCTTCCATTGCAGCGCGCCGGCCGGGCTGTACGCATGCAGATCGGTGCTGCCGTTGCGCCCGAGATCCCAGCCGCCGCCCCACGCGTTGTTGAGCACGTACAGGTTGCCGGCCGCGTCCTTGCCGATGCCCACGACGCGCGTGAAGCGCTTGTCGCCCACCTGCCCCTTGATCCCCGACGTGGTGTCGAGATAGCCGCCCAGCACGCCGAACGAGCCGACCTGCGCCGGAATGCCGACGATGCTGTAGTGCTTGATGTTCATGTCGGGACCCTGGTCCCCCACCATCAGCAGCCCGGTCGACGCGTCGAAATACAGCGCGGACGGCCGCGCGCCGGCCGGCATCTGGATCGTGTTCAGCAGCGCGCCGGCCGGGCTGTACTGCACGACCACGCCCGCGCTCATCCGCGCGACCCACAGGTTGCCGGCCGCATCGAGCGCGAGCGCGCCGGGGCCCGTTACGCCGATGTCGCGCTGCCAGACGCCGTCGGTCGTGAACACCCGCACGCGATTGCCGTAGAAATCGCTGACGTACAGCAGCGTGCCGGCCGTCGCGAGCCCGGTGATCACGTCGGCGTACTGGACGCCCGTCCACACGCTGACCGGAATCCGCAGGTCGCGGGTGTTCGTCGAGCGGTTGTAGCGCCCCACCGAGCCGCTGCCGAACGTGCGGTTGTAGCCGAGCGCGACGAAGATCGACGATGCGTTGCCGGTGATCGCGCCGCCGTGGAACTCGTCGTGCAGGCCGATCGTGCCGATGCCCTGGCCGTTCTGGTACATCGCGACGCCGCCCGCGTTCTCGTCCCAGCGGGATGCCGTGTAGACCACACCTTCCGGCGCGACCCACATCGATCGCGCGCCGTTGCCGACGTGCGCGGCGATCGTGCCGAACGTGTTCGCAATCCAGTCGGTCGAATATTGCGCATGGGCGGCCGGCGCCAGCATTGCGATCCATGCACCGAGCCATGCCGCGCGAATCAATTTCTTGAACATGAATAATCCGCTCCTGACGGTCGTCCCCGGACAATGTAAATCGCCGGACATGAAACATTGGTGATTGCATTGAATGACGCACCGGCGGCGTGATGCATTGTTCATCACGCGCATTCGGCCGCGCCAGTTTTGTTACGCATTCGCGGCGCGCCTTCGCCCGTTCGGCCGGCGGCGACGCGCTTTCGGCACTTTCTTCCGGTTTGTTCAAGAAATTGCGCGTCATTTTTTCGCATTGACGCGCTTTTCCTGAAATCACCGGAAATTCATTTAATCATTACAGAATGAAATTCGAATGCAAGCAAAAATTAATATTCGGATATTTATAGTCAATTCCGGAATGCGCGGGGGAATGAAATCGCAGGGGAACGGGAGGCGGATCGGCCGTGCCTCCCGGGAGCACGCATTCGCGTCATGTGGCCTCCCTGGAAAGACGCCCAGGCATAGGGGCGACATGCCGGCCGCCGCCTTCCGTCAGAACCGCTGGCGCAGGCCGACGCTGACGATCGTCTGCGAGCGCGTATCGGACGAATGGCTGTTCGCCTTGTCCGACACCGACGCGGTTGCCGCGACCGGACGGCCGAGCGCGTCGAGCGTCATGCCGGACGCATGCTGGTACGCGCCGAGCAGATACACGCTGGTGCGCTTCGACAGGTCGTAGACCGCGCCGAGCGTGACGTTGTGGTACTGCGCGCGATCGTCGATGCCGTCGACGTCGCTGCCGCGCATGTAGCTGTAGCCGGCGAACAGTTGCGTCTGCGTGCGCACCTTCCAGCGCGCGAAGATGCCCGCGACGTTGAAGGTCGCGTGGCCGGAGAAGCGCGACTGGTCGCCGGCGCGGTACTGCACGTTGCTGTAGTTCACGCCGACGAGCGCCGCGCCGAAGTCGAGCGTCGCGCCCGTCGCGATGATCTGCTGCGACTGCGCGCTCGCGTAGCCCTCGTTGATCGACGAATTGAACAGGCCGTCGTCGCTGCCCTGCCACTTGCCGGCCGTCTTGTCGGCCGGGCCGGTCTTGCTGTTGTCCGAGCGCTCGTAGCCGACGCCCACGCGCAGCGGGCCCGCCGCATATGCCGCGCCGACGCTCCACGTATTGCGCTGCTTCATGCTGCCCGGCTGGCCGCCGAAGCCGTACAGCGCGCCGAACGTGAAGCCCGCGTAGTTCGCGCTCGTGTACTTGATCGAGCCGTCGACGCGCGCGGTCTGGTCGAGATCGTCGATGTCGCCCGGGTGCGCGCCAAACCCGCCGATGAACGAAGACGGCCCGACCGGGCTCACGAAGTCGTCGAGCGACGTGTACTGGCGGCCGAGCGTGACCGTGCCGTAGCGATCGCTGCCGACGCCGACGAACGCCTGCCGGCCGAACTGGCGGCCGCCCTGGCCGGACGTGCCGTTGGCGATGTCGAAGCCGTTTTCGAGGACGAACAGCGCACGCAGGCCGCCGCCGAGATCCTCGGTGCCCTTGATGCCCCAGCGGCTGCCGGACAGGTTGCCGGACGTGAGCCCGACGTTCGAATGCCCCGTGTACGCGCCCGGGGTGCCGACGCGCTCGTTGCTGCGATAGGTGATGCCCGCATCGACGATGCCGTACAGCGTGACGGCGCTCTGCGCGGACGCGATGCCGGCGAGCGAAAGCAGCAGCGGCGCTGCGATCAGTTGCTTGTTCATGGTTTTGGCGTCTCCGGGCGTTTGACCCGTTGTTCCAGGGCCTGCTCACGCTAATAACGGGCTTGCGAACGTGCCTTTGCGCCCGCAGGGCAAGCAGAGAGGAGGCGCAATAGCCGTCGCTATTGCAACGACGAACGACGCGGCAATGCGGGCGGAAAGGCACGTTCCCCTGATTTGAAAAAGTCATTTGTGGGGCTGGCCCCCAGAAGGGCCGATCGCTGCGTCATGCGCCTCGCGAATACGTCGCGTATTCGCTTGGTCGCATTCCTTGCGATCGGCCCTTCTGGGGCCAGCGCAAGCCCGTTATTAGCGTGAACAGGCCCTAGCTGGCTTGTTGCGAGTTGAAATGGCCGGCCGCCGGGTTGCGGCGCGGCGCCCCCCGCGCGCTTGGTGAACGCGCGAGACGTCGCGCGGCGGGGATGCCCCCGCTGCGGGGCGTTCATGGTAGTTGGAACCGGTTCCTCGAGTAAGCCGATGCCCCTAAACACTCTTTTTCCAAAAGTGAGATAGTTCGCCGACGCGCCGCTGCGCAATCCAATGCCCCTCGCGAGATCCGACGATGAGAATCGATGCTCCGCCCCGGCCCGGCTATCCGGGCCTGTCGCTTCGCCAGCTCGAACGCGCCGACCTGGACGCGTGGCATGCCTATCTGTCGAACCCGGACGTCGTCCTGCACACGAGCTGGAACCTGCGCTCGCGCGACGGCCTGCTGCCGCTGTTCGACGGAATCGAGTCGACGGCCGCCGATTCGATCCGGCGGCTCGCGATCGTCGACGACAACGCCGGCGGCGCACTGGTCGGGACGATCGGGCTGCATACCGTTTCCAGCGTGAACCGCTCCGCGGAAATCGCCTACGACCTCGCGCCGTCGCACTGGGGGCGCGGCATCGCGAGCGCGGCCTGCGCCGCCGTCACCGAATGGGCGTTCGCCGAATACGGTTTCGTGCGCCTCCAGGGCGCCGTGCTCGACACCAACGCGGCGTCGGCCCGCGTGCTGCAAAAGTGCCGCTATCGCTACGAAGGGCTGCTGCGCGCGTACCGGATGGTGCGCGGCACGCCCGGCAATTTCCAGCTGTATGCGCGGCTGTCGACGGACTGATGCGCGCATCCCGCGAATTCGCGACAATCGCCTCTCCGCCCCCCGCTCCCCGCCCATGAAAATAGCCGCGCTCTCCGACATCCACGGCAACCTGGCCGCCCTCGACGCCGTCCTGGACGACATCCGCCGCCGCGGCGCCGACGTGATCGTCAATCTCGGCGACATCCTGTCCGGCGCGCTCCACCCGCGCGAAACCGCGGACCGCCTGATGCCGCTCGGCCTGCCCACCATCCGGGGCAATCACGAACGGCAGGTGCTCGCAGGCCTGCGCGGCGCAATGGGGCTGTCCGACCGGCACGCGCACGACACGCTGCGCGCCGATCAGCTCGCGTGGCTCGCGAGCCTGCCCACCCGTCTCACGCTGGGCGACGACGTGCTGCTGGTGCACGGCACGCCGGCCAGCGACCTCGAATACTTTCTGGAGACCGTCACCGCGGACGGCTGCCGTGCGGCGACGCACGACGAAGCGAAGCAGCGTGCCGGCGACACGGCGGCGTCGCTGATCCTGTGCGGCCACACGCACGTGCCGCGCGCGCTCGCGCTCGACGACGGCCGCCTGATCGTCAATCCGGGCAGCGTCGGCCTGCAGGCGTATGCGGACGACCTGCCGTTCCCGCACAGGATCGAGACGGGCTCGCCGCACGCGCGCTATGCGATGGCGTCGCGCACGGCGTCCGGCTGGGCCGTCGAGTTCCATGCGATCGAATACGACTGGCAGACGGCGGCGGCCACCGCCGCCGCGCTCGGGCGCGACGACTGGTCCGTCGCGCTGCGCAGCGGGCGGTGCTGAACGGAACGGCCTTACCCGCGCCATCGCCACCACATCCATCAAGGGGAATCCAACCGACATGCCGGTTCCATCACAACTGCTTTTCCTGCCGGGCGCCTCGGGCAGCACCGCGTTCTGGCAGCCGCTGATCGATCATTTGACCCACCCCGCCGAGCGGCGCGTGGTCGCCTATCCGGGCTTCGGCGGCGAACCGGACGATCCCGACGTGCGCGACTTCGACGGCCTCGTGCGGCGCGTGCTGCGCCACCTCGACCGGCCCACGGCCGTGATCGCGCAATCGATGGGCGGCGTGATCGCGCTGCGCGCGGCGCTCGAGCGGCCCGAACAGGTCACGCACCTGGTGCTGACGGTCACGTCCGGCGGGCTCGACATGCAGGGGCTCGGCGCGCAGGACTGGCGGGCCGACTTCGTCAGCGCGAATCCGCATCTTCCGGACTGGTTCGTGTCGTTCAGCGCCGATCTGTCGGGCGAACTGGGCCGGGTCGCGCAACCGGCGCTGCTGCTGTGGGGCGACGCGGATCCGATCAGCCCGGTCGCGGCCGGCAAACGCCTGCTCGAACGGCTGCCCGACGCGCGGCTGCACGTCGTGCCGGGCGGGCGGCACGACCTCGCCGCCGTTCATGCGGCCGCGATTGCGCCGCTCGTCGACGAACATCTGCAACGCGTTTGAGCGGGTCGTGCGTCGCAATCAGCGATCGAGATTGCGCAGCGTCAATCGCGCCTCGAGCCCGCCTTCCGGCCGGTTCGCGAGCGTCAGCGCGCCGCCCATCGCGAGCGCGAGCTGCCGCGCGATCGCGAGGCCGAGCCCGGTGCCGCCCGTGTCGCGGTTGCGCGACGTCTCGATGCGCCGGAACGGTTCGAACACCGCGTCGAGCTGGTCGTCCGGAATGCCGGGGCCGCGGTCCAGCACCGCGATCACCGCGCCGCCGTCCGGCGCGGGCGCCACCTCGATCTCGGCCGCGCCCGAGAACTTCAGCGCGTTGTCGACCAGGTTGCCGACGATGCGGCGCAGCGCCTTCGGCCGCGTGACGAGCGCGAGCGGCGCGCGATGCGCGAGCGTCACGGCCTGCCCCGCATCCGCGTAGTCGCACACGATGCTGTCGAGCATCGCATCGAGATCGGTGCGGCGCGCGGCCTCCTCGGTGCCGTGCAGCGTCTTCGCATAGGCGACGCCCTCCTTCACGAGATGCTCCATCTCGATCAGGTCCTGGCGCAGCTTCGCGCCCTGCGTGTCGTCGTCCATCACGTCGACGCGCAGCCGCATCCGCGTGATCGGCGTCTGCAGGTCGTGCGAGATCGACGCGAGGATCTGCATGCGCTCCGCCATGTACTGCGCGATGCGGTCCTGCATCGCGTTGAACGCGCGCGCCGCGCGGGCGACTTCCGACGGGCCGCCTTCGCTCAGGCGCGCGCCCTTCAGGTCGGGGCCGAGCGCATCGGCGGCCTGCGCGAGCTGCTTCAGCGGCCGCGTCGCGAGCCGCACCGCGAGCCAGCAGCACGCGGCGAGCACCGCGAGCTGCAGCACGAGCACGAGCGGCAGCCAGCCCGACAGCGGCACCGTGGACATCGGATGGATGTCGATCGTCAGCGGCGAGCCGTCGGTCAGGCGCAGATGCACCTGCAGGTGCTCGCGGTCGCCGGGCATCGCGTTCGCGGTGAGCGGGTACGCGCCGCCGATGCCGTCCGAGATCGAGCGCTCGACGCGCGCCGACAGCCGCGCCTGCGGCGGCGTGCCCGTCTCGCCCGGCCCGAGGATGAACTGGTAGCTGCGCCGCGCGAGCCGCGGCAGCCACTCGGCGCGCTCGGCGGGCGGCAGATGGTCGAGCAGCGCGACCGAGCTTGCAACCTCGCGCTCGATGTAGCCCATCATCAGGTTGGTGGTGGCCTGGTCGCGCTCCGTCACCGTGAGCCAGAACGACAGCGTCTGCGCGAGCGCGAGGCCCACGCACAGGATCAGCGCGAGCCGCGCGAACAGCGTGCGCGGCCACTGCCAGCTCATGCGCGGCATCATGGCGTGCCTTCGACGGCGGTCACGGCCGACGAGAACACATAGCCCTCGTTGCGCAGCGTCTTGATGTAGCGCGGTTCGCGCGCGCCGTCGCGCAGGCGCTGGCGCAGGCGGCTCACCAGCAGGTCGATCGAGCGGTCGAACGGGTCGGACTGCCGGCCCTGCGTGAGGTTGAGGAGCTGGTCGCGCGTCAGCACGCGCTGCGGATGGTCGAGGAATACGCGCAGCAGCCGGTATTCGGCGCCGCTCAGCGCGACCAGCGTGCCGTCGGCATCGAGCAGGTGGCGCCCGGTCGTGTCGAGCCGCCATTCGCCGAACGCGAGCAGCGTGGCCGTCTCCGTCACCTGCATGCCGGGCGGCAGCATGCGTGTGCGGCGCAGCACCGAGCGGATCCGCGCGAACAGCTCGCGCACCGCGAACGGCTTCGCGAGATAGTCGTCGGCGCCCATCTCGAGGCCGACGATGCGGTCGGTCTCGTCGCCGCGCGCGGTGAGCATCAGCACCGGCACCGCGCGGAACTTGCCGACGCGCAGCTCGCGGCACAGCACGAGGCCGTCCTCGCCGGGCAGCATCAGGTCGAGCACGATCAGGTCCGGCGCGCCGCTGTCGAGCACGGCCCGCATCTCGCGGCCGTTCGCGGCCAGCGACACGCGCATGCCCTGCTTCTCGAGATAGTCGGCGATCAGTTCCCGGATGCCGCGATCGTCGTCGACGATCAGCACGTGGTCGGTCTTTTCCATGGAGGCCATCATACGCGCGGCGTGTGCCGCCGAAAGGGGTGGAGCGCGGGCGGCGCGCCCGGGCGATGCTGCTTTATACCGCACCTCGCGCACCGGTTTGTATCCCAATGTATCCGGCGCGGACGCAGACACACGACATTGCAAACAGGTGCTCCGGCGCACACATGCCGGATACGTGCGGGCGGCTCAATACGGTCTGTCGAAACCCCGAACCCGGAGAACGCCCATGTTCACCCGCCTCAAGACTGCCGTCGTCATCACCGCCGTCGCCGCCACCGCCGCGCTGGCCGCCTTCGCCGACACGCGCGGCGAAACCGTCCCGCCGATGGTCGAAGCCGGCGCTCAGGCCCCCGAACTAGCCGGCATCGAGCGCTGGCACAACAGCGCGCCGCTGAAGCTGAGCGAGCTGCGCGGCAAGGTCGTGCTGGTCGATTTCTGGACGTATTCGTGCATCAACTGCATTCATACGATTCCGTATGTCAACGAGTGGTATCGGAAGTATCGCGACCAGGGGCTGGTCGTGATCGGCGTGCATACGCCCGAGTATCCGTTCGAGCGGGATGCGCGCAACGTCGCGGATGCGCTCGGGCGGTTCGGGATTCGGTATCCGGTTGCGCAGGACAATCGGTATGACACGTGGAATGCGTATGGGAATCGGTATTGGCCGGCGTTGTATCTGGTCGATGCGAACGGGCGGGTCGTTTATACGCGCTTTGGTGAGGGGCAGTACGAGAAGACGGAGGCGGCGATTCGGGAGGCGCTTGCGCAGGCGGGGAAGACTGCGCGGGTCGCGGCCGTGGAAAGGGCAGCGCAGGCGCGGTAGCGGCTGCCCATGGCGGCCGGGCGGTGCGGCATCGGAACCGCCGGGCCGGGGTTCGAGTCCCGGATTCGGCACCAGACAAAACTAAGGGTTACAGCGCTTTTCGCGCTGTTGCCGGGGCCGAATGATATCGCCGGATCGCTTTCACATGGCCGGACTTGCGTCTAGACCCCCGGCGGGGAATCGAGACGAGACCAACCTTGGCTCACTATCACTTGCCCGTTCGCCGGTTGATCATCCAGCAGGACTCTCGACAATATCGGTACATTCCCGAGCGGCACGCACCGTGACAGGTTCGGTTCCGACATGATCACCAGTGACAATAAGCCTGCGAACGTTCAACCGAAGATAGCCGGAAGAACGAACGGCAAAGGCTTCGTAGTCTTTGCCTGCTTGCGGCACGAACGAGCCAGCAGCATGTTCGCGTGGCGTCGAGAACACTACGCCTCCGTTCTGCGAAGTTCCACCGGTATCGAGCGTAATCGTCAATGGCTCGTTGGCCTTGGTCACGTATTCGTCGTAGTAGCGGTAGGCATCCTCCGGGACCGGCATGCCGATTGTCGTGTTGGCGAGATTCAGCATACGTGGCTTTGCGACCCACATGCCGCGATTCGCGAAACTAAGAGCGTGTTTCTTCGGTTCGCACGATGTGTTGAAGTAAAAATGGGTATCGGTGCCGAAGTAGACGCGAATGCGTGCGTCGTTGGCCGGATCGTAGGCAACGCCCTGCGCGTTGTGCGATGCGCAGCCCGCGAAGAAGACGCAAAGGCCAAATACCGATAGTGCGTTTCGGATGAGTGACGGATTCCCCATACGGCGATCTTAGAATTGCGACGTGAGTTGAAATCCCACCGTGACGCGTGCGGTTGGGAAGCCGGACGGCTTGTAGACCGGTGTGCCGGCGAACAAGTCGTACCCGTATGCGCCGAAGCGCGTGCTGATACTACCCTTGACGCCGAGCACTGCACCTGCAAGCTGCGTACCAACGAGTGCGACTGGCTGCGGTCCCCATACACGACCGTAGTCCAGCCCGGCGTAGATCGCCTGACCCGTTTGGCCGATCGGCATTTGCAGCTCGTTGCGCCAGTAGAGTCCACGCGCCGCCGCCAACATCGTTTCGCCGTCGAAGCCTCGCACCGTATATCGGCTGCCGATGGTCAAGTCATCGATGTAATACAGCGTATTGCCCGTGTATTGACCATGAACGCTCGTCACGTAACGGAACGGCTGCTTTGCAATCGCGAACGGCACCGACAGATTCGCATCCAGCACCGCCATTCTGTAGCGGTAGGTCGGGCCGCCACCCGCCGCGAGTATGTCGTCCTGCGCGCCGAGTCCGCCGACGCCCTGACGATAGGCGAGCGTGCCGTCGAACTGCGCACCGTCGAAGTAGTGACGGTCGGTCAGGCCGAGTTCGATCACCGTGTTGTTGCGGCGCTGCTGCGTGATTTCCGTGTCTTCGATGAAGCTTTCGCCGAAGCGGCGCGACAGGCGGAGGTACCCGCCGAACACGTCGTTCTGACTGCGCAGCAGCACGCGGGACAGCTTGAAATCCAGCGTCTTTGAATTGCCGCTTGCGACGAACGTCTGGTTCACGCCGGCGATTTGCTGATAGTAGGTGTTCGTGTACGCGGCAATCGTGGCGGTCCAGTAGCCCCACGGAATCGAATAGAAGCCGTTCCAGCCGTGCGAGCCGAGACGCTTGTCGCCAAGTTCGAGGTCTTGACTGACGCCGACGTTGAACACGTCGTTCAAGCCGAGCGGGTTATCGATGCCGATCGACAGATTGCCCTGAAGTTTGCCTGTCGCGCGTGTGCCCGAATTGTCGATCGATGCGACGACTGTCCACGGCTTGCTGCGCTTTACGTCCAGTACTACATCGCTTTCGCCCGGTAAGTCAGCGGGGACGATTTGCATCGACACGTCCTGACTGCTGACGCGCTTCATTTGCTCCAGACCTTGCTCGAGGTCGCGCAGGTTCAGCACTTCGCCGTCACCGGTCGGGAACGCGGTTTTCCACGTGCCGCGCAATTTCTCGTCGGAAAAGCGCACGTGTCGGATGACGCCGGGAATCAAAGCAAGTTTCAGCGTACCGGTCGTCAAGTCCTGTTCCGGCAGCAGTACGCGCGTCGTGATGTAGCCGCGTGCCAAGATTTCCCGAGACAAGCCTTTAACGATCGTATCGATGCCTTGCTTGCCGACACACTGACCAGCGTAGTGCACGAGCCATTCGCGCGCGAAGGCGAAGCGATCCATCGGCAGAGCGGATGCGCCTGCTGATTTCGCGGCGTCGGGTAACGAATCAGGTACATCGAGCGCGAAGCGATCGATACGGAAACACGGCTGTTCGGTCGGCAGCGGCGGATACGTTTCCGCGCGCGGCACTTCTGAGAGCACGGAAGGGGCGCGCAACGCCGCGTCACGCTGTTGCGCGTCGCGTTGCTGCTGCGCTTGTCGATCCTGTTCCGCGTTCGCGCGTGCAGCGGCGGCTTGGTCGGCAGGCGTGGGGGCCTGCTGCGCGTGTACCCCGAGCGACACGAAGGCTGTGAGCGGCAGCGCCGCCAGTCGTTTTGTAATTATCATCGGCTACAAAGGCCCATTATTGATCATGCACGACAGGCTTAAAGCGAATACCTGTTACCCCGAATTGCTCAAGGCATTCCTTAACCATCTCCGAACAAATGAGTGCAATATTCCAGCCTTTAACGCGAAATAAATGATGCCCTTTTGCGCGCGCCGGATCAATACGAAGCAGCGATATTCTGTAGTCACCAACCCGCTCCGGACGACCATCTTCAATAGTCCATCGCGTGAAATAAGAGTTCTCTTCGTCTACGCAATCGACAATATCAAGAACGTTCAGCACTTCATATTTCTCAGGGCACCCATCGATGAAAATAGGAATTCCCTGAATAGTAGTTGGGTCTAATATTTCCCGGAGATGGCTCATTATCTCCGCGCTTACAATATACTCCGCAAACCCACTGTGATTGAAGTTCGCCGGCTCACCAACTTGACGGACTTTAACCGTGAGCGGGCGAGGGTCGAGCCAAGACTGTCCTTTGCAAAAAGTGCCCGGTAGCACCTCACCTTCCGGCGTCGCTGGCTGCCCCAGATACCAACGCGTCGAATCGTCGTCGTTCAACCCAATCTCGAAAAATTGCGGCTTCATTTCTTTGTCACCAATTTGTTGAGTGGTGTTCCGGGCGTCTTGATTTCATTCCCAATCGCATTTAACTCATTTCGCAATGCATTTGCATATTCCGGTGTTTTCGGTTGCAGGCCAAACACCGAGTCCGTTAGCCGATTGTAAACGGCATCATGATATGCCTGAGGATGCGGTCCAACGTGATTGTCCACCAGCACCTTGTTTGCCTGATCTTGGAGCGACATATCCGCGCCGTCAAACAGCTGCTGAAAACGCGGCGTCCACGGGCCACCGTTCGATGTGCTGACGCAGTTTTTGTCCGTACAGATGTGATGAAGCTGAGCTGTCAGCACCGACGTAACAAGATCGGCCAGAGGCGCCCACTGATCCGGCAGGATGGCCGTCGTCAAGTCGTGAAGCGTTTTCGCCAACCCCTCCGGACTAGACAATTTACCATCCGGCGTGGCAGAACCAAGGTCCGTCGTCGGGTCAACGATAGCGGCGTCATCCTTGGTTCGCTGTTCACCGGTATAGCCGCGCATACCCTTGGGAACATACGACGACCCGGTCACAGTTCGGCCGATCACCTGAGGGGCCAGTTGATTATTCTCGACTTCGATCTGTGCCGCGCCCGTGGCCGTTGCGGCATTCTGCCCTGACAGGGCGGCGACGCCAGCAACTAGACTCGTCACCAGATTCTCGCGTTGGTTACGTTCGCTCGCAGTCATCTGGTCGGTTGGCGCCATCAGCGAACCAAGAACAGAACTGGCTGCTGCGCCCATCGAACCGGCACCGCAGCTCTGACTACTCGCCGCCGCACCGGCACAGCCGACGATAGCATGCAGGGCTGCGCGTGCCGTTTCTCCGGCCGGCGTGTTGTCTTTGTCCAAGTAGTCGGCAATCTGCTTGACGCCATTCGTTCCCAATTCTTGCAGGTACGCTACCGTGGCGTTTTGCGCGAACCGAGTGACGCCGCCCGTAACGTTGCCACCAGCGGCGATCGACAGTGCGGTCAACACTTGACGATACGTGCCATTCGGCCCCCAATCGGCGTTCAACTGGTCTGCCGTTTGCTGTGCCGCCGCACGTTGCTCCGGCGACAGCGACGGATCTTTTGCAGCAGCTGCTGCTTTATCCGCTTCGTATGCGCGATTCGATATAAACGTTCCGGCTTGATTGACGAATTGGCTAGTGATATCAAAACCGGCCTGCATCTTGTCTTTATCGAAAATAGGTGCGAGCGCGCCGCCCGTATTTGACGTATCTCGATTGACGCTTGCTACCGTTTCGTCAGCAGTCTTGCCCGTCAGTTGCTTTTGCGCAGCGCTATCGGTGATTTTGAGCGTTCCGCCACTGATGCCGCTTCGCGTGATTGAACTTGCATCACCCGACGCGCTGAGAGCGATTGGCGGGTTAGCGCTCCAACCACCTTTCGGCTTCGGCTGATCGGCACCGGCCCCCGATTCAGTATTGCTAGACGATCCGCCCTGATTTCCAAGCGATCCGCTATATCCACCCGAAAGTCCAATCTGCGACCCGTCGTACGACGCGTGATTCTCGATATCGCTTGTCGTCAACGTCGCCGTTGTCAGGCTGTTCACGCCGTCTTGGACGGCTTTGTCGCTGCTGGCGATCACGCCGCCCTTAAGATCGGTATTGCCTTTGACGTTGACTTGATATCCGCCGTCGCCCGCCTTGATACCCGATTGCTCGCCCACGGCAGCATAGTTGCTGTTCATTTTCTGCTGACTGATGTTGCCCGACACGCTGGACGTGCCATAGCAGAACGGCGGGACACACACGCTGATCGACACACCGGCGCTTTGTTGCTTGGAATCGTAGTGACTCGTGTTTTGCAGGCTCTGGACGTTCAGGTTGCCGCCCACATCGGCCACGACTTGCTTACCGGACGCAACCGCACCAATCAGATTGGTATCACCGCCAGAATCCAGCGTCAGTTTGTTCCCTGCCGTAACGTGCGTGTTGGTGTACGTTGTGTCGCTTCCATTGCCGTTGCCTCTATTGCCCGAGACGCCGAGCTGGAACGACAGTCCGTTTTGCTGCCCGACACCGAAGGTCACGCCGATTCCCGCGCTCGATCCGCTGTTCGTACTACGCTGGCTATCCGTGTTCTGGGCGGCCTGAAGGTTGATCTTTCCGTCCGCCTTCAGTAATGCATCGTTGCCGGCGCTAATCGTGCTGCCGAGCACATCGATATTGCTGTTCGCGCCTGCGCCGGTCGCCGTGATCGATATGTTGTGGCCCGCTTCTAACGTACTGCCGACGGCCGTGTTGTGGGATGCCGTCGTACTGCTGTTGCTATGGCTTGTACCAAGCGACACGCTAACGCCGATATTTCCAACGCCGCCGACGTTCGCGACCTCATCGATAGCATTCTTGGCAGCCAGTCCCGTCGTTGCAGCGGCAAGTGCGCCAAGACGAGCATCACCGTTGATGTGACGCGCGTCGTTTTTCATCTGAATACCGGTTTGCACGGCGTTCACAATCGTGCCGCTCAGACCGGCGGTGATACCTGTTTGGCTGAACGACTGTTGTTCGTTTTGTGTCCCGGTATCCTGCGCCGTGTCAAACTTCACAGTCTTGCCGCCGACCTTCAGATCGTTGCCGGCATGCAGCGTACTACCGGTCACATGAACATCATTACCGGACGTAATCGACAGGTTGCCATTCAGTGAGCCGATCATACTGCCGACATTGGTTATGCTCGTAGCCTGCTGCGCATCGGTGGTCTTGCGCACACCGATTGAATACCCTTGCAAACCGCCGTCAAGTTGGTTCAGCGGATTCAGGCCGGACAGGAAACCGTAATCGCGTTTTTCGTAATAGCTCTGTGCGTCCTGCGTGTTCTGCGAAGTCGTAATTCTCACGTTACCCGTCGCGTCGAGCTTTACATCATTCGAGCCGACCACGTTACTGCCTTGGATGGTGAGGTCCTTACCAGCGTGCACCTGAACGGAGTCCCCGGACAGGGTACTGCCGACACCGATATTGGATTGGGTGTTTTGCATCGAATCCGTTGCCGAACCGCTCACGAAGCTACCGCGCCTCGTTTGCACATCGCGGTAGCTGTCGTGCTCTTCGCGACCCTCGTTCATCGTGACATTGCCGCTTGCGTTGATCGTCACGCCGCCGGGCGTCATGCTGTTGGTCCCCGACGTGACGGTCGAACCGGTCAGCACAACATTACCCTTCGTCGGATCGGTGGTGTTCGCTGCTGCAAGCGACGCATCGTGTCCGGCCGAGAACGTCGTACCGATCACGGTCTGGTCGTAGGTGTGGTCGACCTCCTTACGCGCACGAGCATCGACCGCAACGTTGTTCAGTTTGTGTTCGTCCGTAACGGTCGTTGCCGTCAGGTTGCCAAGTGCAACAACTGACAAATCCTTACCAGCCGAAACCGATGCGCCCTTGAACGTTGCATCATTTCCGCTCAGCAGCGTCAGATTGCCGTCCGCATTGATACCGCTCGTCACGTTCGTCGTCTTCGATTCTTCCCAATGATGCTGACCATTCAGATACATCGATTGGTTCGTCGCGGACTGAACCGTATCAACGTTGATATCGCGGCCCGCCGTCACCAGCGCATCGCCGCCAGCCGACAGATTCGCGCCATGAAGCGCGAGGTCGCGACCGGCCTGAACCGACAGGTCGCCCATTGCCGCAATCGTGCCTTGCCGGCCGATCAAGCTTGTACTGACCTTGCTTACGCCCGATGCGCCGGTCGCGCCCACGGCATCGACCAGCGTCGTGTTGACGATATCGCGACCGGCGCTGACGGCAACCCGATTGCCGGTAATCATCCCCGACGAGTTCACCACATCGTTGCTGGCCGATACGACCGTCGTGCCGTTCGTCGCGCTGCTCGAAATCGTGCCACCGCGGTTCAGGATATCGGTCGCGGTGAGCACCGTCTTCGATCCGCCCTTGATGACGCCCGTATTCGTCGCGGTGCCGACCGTATGGATTTCCACATCGTCGGCC
>NZ_CADESW010000039.1 GCF_902830275.1 Burkholderia stagnalis
AGCTCCGTCGCCTCGCTCTCGACCTCCACGTCGACGGGCATTTCGACGGCGACCAGCTCGATTGCCTCGCTGTCCACCTCGACCTCGACGGGTATCAGCTCGCTGTCCACCGGTTTGAGCTCGACCGATAGCTCCGTTGCTTCGCTGTCGACTTCCACGTCGACGGGCATTTCGACGGCTACCAGCTCGATTGCTTCGCTGTCTACCTCGACCTCGACGGGTATCAGCTCGCTGTCGACTGGTTTGAGCTCGACCGATAGCTCCGTTGCTTCGCTGTCGACTTCCACGTCGACGGGCATTTCGACGGCAACTAGCTCGATCACCTCGCTGTCCACCTCGACTTCGACGGGCATTAGCTCGTTGTCGACGGGCCTGAGCTCGACCGACAGCTCCGTTGCTTCGCTGTCGACCTCCACGTCGACCGGTATCTCGACGGCCACCAGCTCGATTGCTTCGCTGTCCACCTCGACCTCGACCGGCATCAGCTCGCTGTCCACTGGCCTGAGCACCGTCACCACGACCACCAACAACCTCGGTAGCAGCACTGCCGCGGCACTCGGCGGCGGGTCGACCTACGACCCCGCGACCGGCACGGTGTCGGCGCCGTCGTACACGACGTACAACGCGAACGGCACGACGACCACCGCCAACAGCGTCGGCGCCGCGATCGACAACATCAACAGCCAGGGCATCAAGTACTTCCACGCGAACTCGACCGCCGCAGACAGCCAGGCCCTTGGCACCAATTCCGTCGCGATCGGCCCGAACGCCATCGCGAACAACGTCGGCGACGTTGCACTCGGTTCCGGCTCGGTGACGGCTGCCGCGAACCCGACCAGCAGCGCAACCATCGGCTCGACGGCCTACGGCACCTTCGCCGGCGCCATGCCGTCGAGCGTCGTGAGCGTCGGAAGCGCTGGCGCAGAGCGTCAGGTCACCAACGTCGCGGCCGGTCAGATCACGTCTACCAGCACCGACGCGATTAACGGCAGCCAGCTCTATGCTGTTGCGAGCACGACCGGTTCGAGCATCACGTCGCTGTCGACGTCGACCTCGACCGGCATCGGCTCGCTGTCGACCGGCCTGTCGAGCACGAACAGTACCGTTGCGTCGCTGTCCTCGACGCTGTCGTCGTCCGACAGCGCGATCGCGTCGCTTTCGACCGGTCTCTCCACGACGGACAGCAGTGTGGCTTCGCTGTCGACGTCCACGTCGACGGGCCTCTCGTCGGCCAACAGCTCGATCACGTCGCTGTCCACGTCGACTTCGACCGGCATCAGCACGGCGCAGAGCGGCGTGAATTCGCTGTCGACCGGCTTGAGTACTGCTGTCTCTACGACCAACAATCTCGGCAACAGTACCGCTGCGGCACTCGGCGGTGGCGCAACCTACAACCCGGCGACCGGCACGATCTCCGCCCCGTCGTACACCACGTACAACGCGAACGGCACGACGACCACCGCCAACAGCGTCGGCGCCGCGATCGACAACATCAACAGCCAGGGCATCAAGTACTTCCACGCGAACTCGACCGCCGCGGACAGCCAGGCCCTTGGCACCAATTCGGTCGCGATCGGCCCGAACGCCGTCGCGAACAATGCCGGCGATGTCGCGCTCGGCAACGGGTCCGTCACCGCGGCAGCGAACCCGACGGCGAGCGCCACCATCGGCGGCACGACATACGCGTTCGCCGGGACGAACCCGACAAGCGTCGTCAGTGTCGGCGCGGCCGGATCGGAACGTCAGATCACCAACGTCGCCGCCGGCCAGATCACGGCCACGAGCACGGACGCAATCAACGGATCGCAGCTTTACGCAACCAATACCGCGGTCAATTCGCTGTCGACGACGGTTTCGTCTTCGTCCAGCGCGATTTCGTCGCTGTCGACCGGCATCGGCTCGCTGTCGACCGGCCTGAGCACGACCGACAGCAACGTTGCATCGCTGTCGACGTCTGCGTCGACAGGCATCAGCACGGCGCAGAGCGGTGTGAACTCGTTGTCGACGGGCCTGAGCACGACCGACAGCAGCGTGGCATCGTTGTCCACGTCGACGTCGACGGGCATCAGCACGGCGCAGAGCGGAGTGAACTCGCTGTCGACGGGCCTGAGCACGACCGACAGCAGCGTGGCATCGTTGTCCACGTCGACGTCGACGGGCATCAGCACGGCGCAAAGCGGTGTGAACTCGTTGTCGACGGGCCTGAGCACGACCGACAGCAGCGTGGCATCGTTGTCCACGTCGACCTCGACGGGCATCAGCACGGCGCAGAGCGGAGTGAACTCGTTGTCGACGGGCCTGAGCACGACCGACAGCAGCGTGGCATCGTTGTCCACGTCGACGTCGACGGGCATCAGCACGGCGCAAAGCGGAGTGAACTCGCTGTCGACCGGTCTGAGCACGACCAATAGCAGCGTGGCATCGCTGTCGACCTCGACCTCGACGGGGCTGTCGTCGGCGAATAGCTCGATCGCATCGCTGTCCACGTCGACCTCGACCGGCATCGGCTCGTTGTCCACCGGCTTGAGCACGACCAACAGCACCGTCGCCTCGCTGTCCACGTCGACCTCGACCGGCATCGGCTCGTTGTCCACCGGCCTGAGCACGACCGATAGCACCGTCGCCTCGCTGTCGACGTCAACGTCGAGCGGCATCGGTTCGTTGTCCACCGGCCTGTCATCGACCAACAGCACCGTCACGTCGCTGTCGACCTCGACCTCGACCGCGATCCAGGCCGCCAAGACGCACTACTACAGCGTCAACGACAACGGCACGCAGCAGGGCAACTACAACAACGACGGCGCGACGGGCATCAACGCGATCGCGAACGGCACGAACGCAACCGCATCGGGCGCGAGCAGCGTCGCGGTCGGCGACGGCGCGAATGCTTCGTCGAACGGCGCGGTCGCCATCGGCCAGAACGCTTCGGCCACCGGCGGCAAGGCCGTGTCGATCGGTGTCGCGAACACTGCCAGCGGCGACGGCGCGGTCGCGATCGGCGATCCGAACGTGGCCACCGGCACCGGCGCGGTCGCGCTCGGCGCGAACAACACGGCGACCGGCGACGGCGCACTGGCCATCGGCAACGCCAACACCGCGACGGGCAACGGTTCGCTCGCGCTCGGCAACACGTCGACGGCAGCAGCAGCCGGCTCGCTCGCGTTCGGCTCGAACGCGGTCGCGAACAACATCAACGACGTCGCGCTCGGCTCGGGCTCGGTCACGGCCGCCGCCAACCCGATGTCGAGCACGACGATCGGCGGTGTCACGTACTTCTTCGCGGGCAGCACGCCGACGAGCGTGGTGAGCGTCGGCGCGCCGGGCGCGGAGCGCCAGATCACCAACGTCGCTGCGGGCCGCGTGTCGGCCACCAGCACGGACGCGGTCAACGGCAGCCAGCTGAATGCGACCAACATGGCCGTCAACAGCCTGTCGACCTCGACCTCGACCAGCATCGGCTCGCTGTCGACCGGCCTGAGCAGCACCAACAGCACCGTGGCGTCGCTGTCGACGTCGACGTCGACCAGCATCTCGTCGTTGTCTACGGGGCTGTCTTCGCTGTCGACATCGACGTCGACCGGCATGACATCGCTGTCGACGGGCCTCAGCTCGACCAACAGCACCGTCGCCTCGTTGTCCACCGGCGTGACGAACATCAACAATCAGCTGACGCAGTTGTCGACGACGATCAACAACAACACGATCCGGACAGCCAACAACAACGGCATCGCTGCCGACATGAACGGCACCGGAACCGATGTGCCGAAGGTCACGGCCGGCTCGAATTCGGTGGCGATCGGCGCAAACTCGAACGACGGCGGCCGTTCGAACGTGGTCTCGGTCGGCAGCGACACGCAACAGCGTCAGGTCACCAACGTGGCGGCAGGTACGCAAGGTACCGATGCGGTCAACGTGAACCAGCTGACCGCGGTGCAAACGACGCTGTCGACGGCGCTGTCGGGTCAGCAGGCGCAGATCAACAGCCTCGGTTCGCAACTGCAGCAGACCGACCAGATGGCGAAGCAGGGTATCGCGGCCGTCGGTGCGATGGCGTCGATCCCGCAACTCGACCGCGACGCCAACTTCGGGATGGGGATCGGCACGTCGACCTTCCTCGGCCAGAAGGCGATGGCGGTCAACATGCAGGCGCGGATCACCGAGAACCTGAAGGCGTCGATCAACGGCGGCTTCAGTGGCGGCCAGAAGGTGATCGGCGCAGGCATGCTGTATCAGTGGAAGTAATGAGCGCCGCACGGTCCGGCTGCGTCGAAGCCGCCGGACTCGCCGCGGATACGAAAGGAAAACGAACCCCGTCCGCGTTCCGCGTGGCGGGCCTCTGCCCGGTCACGAACATTTTCAGGTCACTACCGTGAACAAACTGCATCTTGCCCTCACGCTATTCGTGATGTCCCTGGCCGCATGCTCCAGCGCGTCCGGCCCGACGTTCAGCGCATCCGAACTGCAGCCGCGCGACGGCGTGCGCACGTACCAGGTCGACTGCCACGGGATCTTCTCGGGCCCGGACACCTGCATGAAGGCCGCGCGGCGCATCTGCGGCGACCAGCCGGTGCAGATCGTCGATGCCGCGAAAGCGCTGCGCAATGGCGCCGACCCGGCCACGCTCGTGTTCAAGTGCGGCGCGCCGGCAGTCGCGCAGCCGGCACCTGCATTACCGCCGGCCTCGGCGGCGGAGCCCGTTCCCGTCACACGCGTGAATCTCTCGGGCGACGCTTTGTTTGCCACCGGACAGGCCACGCTCGCTCCGAGCGCCATGGCGTCGCTCGACGCGTTGCTGAGCAAGCAGGGCGACGCGACGTTTGCACGCGTGTCGGTCACGGGATATACGGATTCGGTCGGCAGTGACGCGTACAACTTGGCGTTGTCGCAGCGTCGCGCGGAGGCGGTGGCAAGTTATCTCAGGGCGCATGGGTTGAAAGCGCGAGAAATCTCGGCGATCGGGCGCGGCGCGGCTGAACCGGCGGCATCGAACGCTACCGCTGCGGGGCGTGCGAACAACAGGCGAGTCGAGGTGCTTCTGAATGGTGACAAATAGCGAAAGATTATCAAGGGAGGTCGGCTTGCCACCATCGGCGATTCGGCAACCTCGTGCCCCGTCGTCGACGGGCCGGCTCTTGATGGCGGGGGAGCCATTTGGCGAGTACTTCCCCTCTTTTTATTGGCGCAGATGACGAGGCGGAGTGGTGTTCGAGTGCTTCGTCATGGCGAGAAAGGATAGGTAATCACCCGTCCATGATTTTGATGAGTAACGGCCATGAGCACGTACCGCGAGCTATTGAGTCAACTGGACAAGCTGAAAAAGGAAATTGAGGAGGCTCGTGAGCAAGAAGCGCAGCTCATCGCTGAGCGTGTTGCAGAACTGCTTGCGGAGAGTGGCATACCTGTTCGCGATTTCCAGCATCAGAATCGTCAGGATCGGCGCCAACGCGCACCGGTGAGGCCGAAGTATTGGGACCCGAAAACAGGTGCGACATGGTCGGGGCGTGGGCGCACACCGCGATGGCTTGTCGGTAAGGATATCGAACAGTTCAGGATTGATTGTTCTGTTGAAGAAAGGGAACGCAGCTCGGAAGAACGGGGTACGGGGGAGCGAGCTTGAAAATGAGAATGAAGAGGAGAGGTGATGCGCCAGTGCCAGTGTCAGATCGAGAGAACGGGAAGGATGCAATGTGCCGACATTGACCTCTACGATGATCTGCGTGTCGCGTTGTTGCGCAATGAGCTCTTTGTCGTATACCAGCCCATTGTCGATCTTGCATCGCACGTTGTGGTGTCGCATGAGGCGCTGGTCCGTTGGCGACATCCGACGAGAGGACTCATCATGCCCGGCTCATTCATCGAGTTGGCGGAACGCACTGGCCTGGTCCTTGCCATTACGAAAACAGTGCTGGAAAAGGTGTGCGGCATGCTCAAGACAAGGAGCGGGCGGGGCCTCCAGGCACCCGTGTCCGTCAACCTGTCGGCTGCTTGTCTGAAGGCGGGAGGCGTGCCGGATTTGGTGTGTTCCGTCCTGGAGCGGTTTGGTGTTGCATCGAACCAGCTGATTCTGGAAATCACCGAAACAGCCATGCTGGAATCGTCCAATCATGTCGTTGACCAGATCGAGGCGCTTCGAGTGATGGGTGTCGAAATCGTCATGGATGATTTCGGTACGGGCTATTCGTCGCTTGTCAATCTGTGGCGATTTCCGATTACTGGTTTAAAGATAGATCGATCGTTTTCAGAGAATATTCCGCATGACGAGCGGATGTGCGCGATCGTCACAAGCATCATTGAAATCGCGCGAAAGCTTGAACTCTCTGTCGTCGTCGAAGGTGTCGAGAACAAACAGCAGGCACATTGGATCCGGCAGTTTCCGAACGTGTTGGCACAGGGTTATCTATTCGGTAAGCCGAAAGACGCCGTGCCGCAATTGCCTCAGTCAGAGGTGGCCGCGCAAATTCGGACGCTCGGGTAAGTGATTTGGCCGGGGTGTCCCGACGCCGTCCGTAACGTGGATGCCGACGGGCCGCGAAGTGACCGCTTCCCGCCCACCGCGCATCTCGCGTCCAAGACATCGAATCATGCAGGGGACACTATGAGAATCGCCATCCTGGAGGACGACCCCGTTCAAGCGGAGTTTATCCGCCAGACACTGGTCGCGGACCGACGCACGTGCTACGTGTTCCAGAAAGGAACCGCGCTGAAGCAGCGACTCCAGCGTGACACCTTCGACTTGCTGATCCTCGACTGGTACGTGCCGGACCTGTCCGGCCAGATGCTGTTGCGCTGGGTTCGCGCCCGCAAAGCGACACATGATCTGCCGGTGCTGTTCCTCACGCATCGCGGCGACGAAGCCTCCGTCGTGGAGATCCTCGACGCAGGCGCCGACGATTACCTCGTGAAACCGGTGACTGCTGCGCTCCTGGGCGCGCGCGTCGGCGCACTTCTGCGTCGTGTCTATCCGCCCGGCGCTGATCCGATACGCCGCGAGTTCGGCCCATATCGCTTCGACAGTGTTCACCAGCAGGCATTCGTGGGCAATGTACCCGTGAATCTCACACGGAAGGAATTCGATCTCGCGTGGGTGCTGTTCCAGAACCTCGATCGTACGCTGTCGCGCGCCTACCTCATCGACAGGGTCTGGAAGCGCGACGCGCACTTTTCGGAGCGCACCCTGGACACTCACGCGTCGATGGTTCGCACCAAACTGGCTCTACGTCCCGCGAACGGCTACCGCTTGTCGTCCATCTATGGATATGGCTACCGGCTCGAGCGGCTCGGCGACGTCGCTCGAGCGGCGAATCCCGGCCTTCCACTGGCATCTCAAGGCGCTGAATCATCCGGTGTGCGGTCCACGACGTGATCCGTTGCGTCGCGCTCATGCCGCACGTGCAGCAGCATGTCTGCGCCGTACGCCATCCGATGCATCCACCTGCATCGCCTCAGGATTGCGATGGCAGCCGTCGCAATCGAGGTCTGGAAATGGTGGTCACCTATCCCCTGATGTCTTGAGGCGCATCAGGGGTTGGCATCTCACCCTGCCATTGGATAGGTCAGAACTTGTGGCGGATGCCGACGCGGGCGACGATCTGCGAGGTGCCGGTCGAATAACCACCTGCGTTGACAACACCCACCAGGTCGTCCGTGCCGTGAGAACCCTTCTGATACACCGCCAGCGCATAGACATCGGTGCGCTTGGACAGCCAGTAGTCCGACATCAGGCCGATGGTATGGAAGTTCCCGCCGGCTCGCTCTCCACCTGCACTAACCGTCATGCGCGTGTAGTCGTACATGGCCCCCAATGCGAGCGCCGGCGTCACAAAATACTGGACATTGGCCTCGGCGTTCAGGAAGCGTATGTACGCCATCGGGTTTTGCATCAGCGATTCGCTGGCCATCACGCCTACCGTAGCCGGTCCACTGGCATAACTCACGCCGAGTCCGCCCGTGTGCTGATTCTTGAACGCTACGTTGACCGTTCGTCCGGTCGCGACGCTGGCGAGTGTGCTCAATTGATCGGTAAGCGGGCTGCCATCCGTCTGCGCGCCGACACTGGTGGTGTTTGCATTCTTCAGATCGAGATACGCCGCGGCCACGGTGAACGGGCCATTGGCATATCGCGCACCCAAGCTCCACGCGCGGTTGTTGGAAAACTGCGTCGAATTGCTGAAACCGTACAAGCCGCCGAACTGGAAACCGCCATAGTTCGCGCTCGTGTACTTGATCGCATTGTTGATGCGGAACGAGTTGTTCGTGTTGTCGTTGTCGAACGGATGCGAGAAGAACGACCCTCCCCAGTTGCCGTCGGCGGTCATCGGACGGAGATAGTCGACCACCGAATCGTACTGACGGCCCAACGTCACCGTGCCGGCGTTCGCCGACGACAGGCCTACGTATGCCTGGCGACCAAACATGCGACCGCCTTGACCCAAGGCGCCGTTACTGGCATTGAAGCCGTTTTCCAACTGGAAAATGGCGCTCAGGCCGCCGCCGAGATCTTCGTTGCCTTTGAGACCCCAACGGCTGGCTTGAAGCGCGCCGCTCTGCATCGCGAACAAGTGGGCTCGTGTCACGTTGCCGTTCGCATCCATCTTCCCGATGTTGTTCGTGTAGCTCAGACCTTCGTCGATGATGCCGTACAACGTGACGGAACCTTGCGCATGTGCGATGCCGGAAAAGGCACCGAACGCAGCGACGGCAAGAAGTGGCTTCTTCATATTTGTCGATGTCCTAACAATTTGAGTTATGAAAGGATTGCCAAGCAAATCTTGTTTTGGCGGCGCCAATCGTACCAAAGCAAATTCCCTTGTCGAAGAGACCGTTGCTGACCCACATCGCATTGTTAAGTATCGTCAACAGCATCGGTTGGCATATTCATCGAATCATTTCTGTTGGAGAATTGAGCCACCGAAAGTAACGCATTCGGCGCGTGATGAGCAGTTGCGAGAGGCGTCACGCGGGGTATCTCCAAAATCAATGTCAGGCCCACGGCAATAATCGTTGCTGTGGGCTCTTTTTTGGTTCATCGCAGAATCCCGGGGAACGCGGCGCGGATCTTGAGGAAGAAGTATTCCTCGTCGCGGGACCCGTAAGCACGACGCTTGATGACTTTGATCGTGTTGTTGATCCCTTTAACGACGCTGGTGTTGAGCGGATGGCGGCAGCCGGCCACGATTTCGTGCCAGTAACCCTGCAAGCGCTCGGCGAACTTCTGCAGGGCGGCGATCCCGCTTTGCCGAGCCTGTTCGATCCATTGCCCCCAAGCCCTTCCGCCCAGGCTGGCTTGCGGTAGGACCGGAGCCGTTTGAGATCGTCGCGCAGCACGTAGACGCATAACAGCGACTGATTGGCCGCCAGCAATTCCTTCAGATGCACGGCCTGTTCTGGCTTCAGGTTATGGCGGTTGCGCAGCAGCAGCCGGCGCCTGGAATTCAGGACTTTCCGGGCCGGCTTGCCATGTCGCAGTTGGTCGGCTCGATCCACCCGTACCCGATCGCGTGGACACCTGCACTCAGACCGTGATGACCGGGAAACAAGACCTTCGAAGCAGATGGGTGGCGGGCCGCCGACGGGACGGCCGTCGGCAAACCGGAACGAACTAGAACGCGTAGGCGAGCGACGCGAACAGGCTGCGCGGCGCGCCCGGCGTGACCCACAGGCTGTTGTAGGAGCTGACGTAGGTGGTGCGATTGAACAGGTTGTTCAGCACGACCGACGCACGCAGGTGCTTGTCGACCTGCACGTAGCCGTTGAGCTGCACGGTCGCATAGGCGGGCAGCGCGAAGCCGTCCTGCGTGTTCGCGGTGTTGCCGGCCCGGCGTCCGACATAGATCACGCCCGCGCCGGCGCCGGCCTTGTCCACGAACGGCAGCGCGGTTTCGTACATGAGCAGCGCGCTGCCGCTCAGCCGCGGAATGTCGACGAGGCGTGCGCCGGGCGTCAGTACGGTATCGCGCGTGACCTCGGCGTCGACGTACGCAAGGTTGACGATGCCGCGCACGCCATGGCCGAGGTCACCGTTCCATTCGAATTCGACGCCGCGGCTGCGCACCTCGCCGGCCGCGCGCGAGAAGCCGGCATTCGCCGGATCGGCGGTCAGCACGTTGCGCTTGGTGACGTGGAACGCCGCGACGGTCGCGAGCCAGCGCGCGCCGGCCCATTTCGCGCCGGCCTCGTAGCCATGCCCCTTCTCCGGGTCGAACGCGCGGCCGGCGGCGTCGGCGCCGTTGTTCGGCCGGAACGAATACGCGGTGTTCGCATACAGCGACAGCGCGGGGCTCATTTCGTACACGATGCCGATGCGCGGACTCAACGCAGTCTGCAACTGGCTGCTCGTCACGCCCTTCAGGCGGTTCTCGACCGACTGGTGGAAGCGATCCCAGCGCAGCCCGGCGAGGATTTTCCAGTGCGGCCCGAACGCCAGCGTGTCCTGCGCGTAGACGCCCTGACCGTCGTCGCGCTCGAGCAGGTTGGTCGCGGTGCGCGGCACGGGCGCCGGCTGGCCGTAGACCGGATCGAAGATGTCGATCGCATACGGCGCGGCGGCGGTCGGCGTCGAGCGCGCGACGAACTGGTCGTAGTTGAAGCGATAGGCATCGACGCCCATCACGAGCGTGTGGCCGATGCCGCCCGTCTGGAACTTGCCGGTCGTTTCGATGCGGCCCTGCAAGTCGTTCGAGTGAAACGCGACCTGGCGGTAGCGGCGCCACAGCGTGCGGCCGTCCGGCTGCAGCGCGAACGCTTCGGACGAGCGTCCGGACAGGTCGGTGGTGCGCTGCGCGAAGCCGGCGTTGATCGACCAGTTCGCGTCGACGCGATGCTCGAGCGTGAACTGGTGGCCCGTGTTGCGCACGTCGTAGTCGCCGTCGCGCGGCTCGCCGAGGAAGCGCGATGCCGGAATCGCGCCGAGCTGCCCGTTCACCGCCACCACGCCGCGATCGAGCGGCGCGCGCTGGCGCACGCTTTCGAATTCGTAATGGAGCGTCGTGTCCGCGCCGATGTCCCACGTGAACGACGGCGCGAACAGGTAGCGTTTGCTCGACACGGTATCGCGGAAGCTGCCGTTGTTCTCGTTCATCGCGACGAAGCGGTACGCGAGCGATTTCGTGACTGGCCCGGTCGAATCGAGCGTCTGGCGCAACGCGCCGTAGCTGCCGGCGGACACGCCGATGGTGTTCGAGCGCGCGAACTGCGGCTGCTTCGTCGTATAGCTGATGAGCCCGCCCGGATCGCCGCGGCCGTACAGCGCGGATGCGGGCCCCTTGAGCACTTCCATGCGCTCGAGGTTGGCGGTGTCGCGCGGCACGCTGATCCCGCGATTCCACGAGAAGCCGTTGACGAGGTAGTCGGTGCCGGATGTGTTGCCGTCGCCGGCGAAGCCGCGCACCGCGTAGTTGTCCCACAGGCCGCCGAAGTTGTTCTGCCGCGCGACGCCCGCGACCCAGTCGTAGAGGGCTTCGCCGCGCGTCGCGGCGACGGTCTGGGCCAGTTTCGCATCGACGCTGCTGACTGCGAACGGGATCTCCATCACGTCCGTCTCGGTGCGCGTCGCGCTCGTCGATTCGGGCGCGCGAAACGGCGCCGTCGTGCGCTGCCCCGAAATCTCGATGGCAGGCAGCGACAACTCCTGCGCATCGGCGGCGCTCACGCCGGCCGTGCCGACGACGATGGCCATCGGTGCGGCCGCCCAATTCTTCCTGCTCATACCCGTCCCTTGAGGTGGTTTGCGTTCGGTCACGGCGGACGGCCTCGCGCCGACGTCTGTGTTCCAAACAGTACATTCGCGCGGAAATTTAATGCAAATGAGAGGCATTTGCAATCGTAAAGAATTGGCTGTCGCGTGTGACGCGAAGCGGTCGCTGCATCAACCTGGACGGGGTTCCGATCGACGATGGCGCGTCAACTGCGCGTCATGCTTCCGAAGCATCACGGGTAAACGCGGATCGAATCGAGATCGTGGCGTCCGGCTACCCGAACGGGTGGCGTGACGCCCGTCACGCCGCATGCGCGTGCGGCTGCGCCGGTGCGTGGCAGACGCGGTTTCGCCCCTGGCGCTTGGCGGTGTACAGCGCGAGGTCCGCCTGACGCGACAGCGCGTCGATGGACGGCGGGTGCGCATGGGAGGCGGTCGCGCAGCCGATGCTGACCGTAAAGGCGGGAACCGCCTCGGCAACGCCGGCGAGCCGGTTGCATTCCACTTCCCGGCGAATGGCCTCCGCGACTTTCGCGGCGCCGCTTTCATCCGTGTCCGGCAGCACCGCGACGAACTCCTCGCCGCCGTAGCGCGCGGCGACATCGCCGCGCCGGCGCGTGTGGGCACGGATGCATTCGGCCAGGAACCTCAGCGCCGCGTCGCCTTGCGCATGCCCGTATCGGTCGTTGTACTGCTTGAAGTGGTCGGCGTCGATGAACAGCACCGACAGGCTGGCGTCGTTGCCGCGCTGCAGCCGTTCCCATTCGTCGGCCAGCGCGACGTCGAGCGCGCGGCGGTTGCTGAGGCCCGTCAGCGGATCGGTGCGGGTGAGATCGGTCAGCCGTGTCTGCTTGCGCAGATTGTCCCGCAACGCGAATGCGAGCAGCCAGACGACGGCGCAGAAGAGCGCGCAGATGATCGTCGCCGGCACGCCGACCCACCATGACATGCGTACGAAGCCGGCCAGCACGTCGTGCTCGGCAGGGGCGACGACCGCGATCAGCGGCGTACCGGGCACCCGCTGGAACGTATAGAGCCGCAGGATTCCGTCGATGCGCGAGCGGGATGCATAGAATCCCGCGTCCTGGTTCAGCATGCGATCGAATACGATCGATCGGCCCAGGCGGATCATCTGGTGATCGCTCAGCGGCGGATTTCTGGCGAGGATGGTGCCGTCCGCGCGCAGGATCGCGGTGATGCCGTGCGGCCCGACGTTCAGCCGGGACAGCAGCTGATCGAAATAGTCGAGGTCGATGGCGACGACTGCGATCCCGTTGAACGCGTGGTCCGGCCGTTCGATGCGTCGAGAAAGCGCGATGGACTTCGTGCCGCCGCGCGCGCGCGAGCGATAGGCCTCGGACACGTAAAGGCCGACATTCGCCGCGTCGCGATGGACCTTGAAGTAGTCGCGATCGCTGAAGTTCCAGTGGTGGGACGGGCTGCAGCAGCCGTCGATCAACTGGCCGAACCGGTCCGTCACGCCCATCCCGGTCACGTATGGCGCGGCCGCGTGCTGGAACAGCAGATCGTGCCGCAGCCTGGCGTCCATGTGCCGGACCGCCGGCCTGCCGAGATCGGCGGCGAGCGACGTCAACGCGTTGTTGGACGTCTCGACGGTCCGCGCGATCTCGCTGACCAGCACCGCGGCGACATTGTGCGAGGTTTCGTGCGCATGCTCGACGACCTCGCTTCTCGCGGCCCAGAGCGTCATCGCGCAGAGGCCCAGCGCGGCGAGCGACATCAGTGTGCCGAGCGCGCCGACGACAAGATGGTTTCGTCCCGCCCAGTCGGCGATCTTTTCGATGGAGATGGATGCGGACATGCTACGCGCTCGAGGGAGAAGACCGGCGAGATGCACCGGGCTGCGCTGAAATCCGGGTTAACGGCAGGCAGGCGAGGAAATCGAGGCCCGAATGCGCAGCGAATCGGCGCGGCGTGGCCGAAAACGTGTGCGGCGGTCTGTCGATTCGATCGGGCTTTGACGCTATGCCGGGCGCAGGACACAAAACCCGCACTCGAATCCGGCAGGTCGACAGGCAGGGCCGGGATTCTTGCGAGGCACGCTCCCATGCCCCGATCGCGGGAGCGCAGCGGGCCGAGCGCATCCCGGCACGGGATTCATGAAGTGAATGCCCGTGGATTCAAAAGATAAATTTCAGGAAGACCTCGACACTCGATATGCTCGTCTGATCTCCGTTTGGAGAGGGTGCCGGATGATCCTCGTCGACAGCGCGGCGGCGTGATTGTCAAGGCGGAGTCGGTTTATCCGCCACAGCCGGGTGCAGGCCACACAATCCGCGCTTGAATCGTGTAGCTTGACGAACGTTCCCGAAATCCTGGCGATGGCCATTACGAATAATTCTCAATATGACATTACGGATTGGAATTCCTCTGGAGACAACCACCGGGGAGCGGCGCGTGGCGACCGTGCCCGAGGTGGTCGAGAAACTGATCAAGCTGGGGTTTTCGGTGGCCGTGCAAAGCGGCGCCGGTGCCGGCGCGAACTTTGACGACGACGCTTACCGCGCGGCCGGTGCAACCGTCGTCGCAACCGCGGCCGAGCTCTGGTCCGGCAGCGACATCGTGTTCAAGGTGCGCCCCCCGAGCAGCGAGGAAGTGGCGCTGCTGCGCGACGGCGGTACGCTGATCGGCTTCGTCTGGCCGGCGCAGAATCCCGAACTGATGCAGCAGCTGGCCGCCAGGCGGGCCACGGTGCTGGCGATCGATTCGCTGCCGCGCACGCTTTCGCGTGCACAGAAGATGGACGCGCTCACGTCGATGGCCGGCATCAGCGGCTACCGCGCGGTGATCGAGGCCGCGCATGCGTTCGGCCGCTTCCTGAACGGCCAGGTCACCGCCGCCGGCAAGGTACCGCCCGCCAAGGTCTTCATCGCCGGGGCCGGCGTGGCGGGGCTGGCCGCGATCGGCACGGCTGCGAGTCTCGGCGCGATCGTGCGCGCCAACGACACGCGCGCCGAGGTGGCCGACCAGGTCAAGTCGCTGGGCGGCGAGTTCGTCAAGGTCGACTACGAGGAAGAAGGCTCGGGCGGCGGCGGCTACGCCAAGGTGATGAGCGAGGGCTTCCAGCAGGCGCAGCGCGCGATGTACGCGCAGCAGGCCAGGGACGCCGACATCATCATCACCACCGCGCTGATTCCGGGCAAGCCGGCGCCGAAGCTGATCACGGCCGAGATGGTGCAGTCGATGAAGCCCGGCAGCGTGATCGTCGACATGGCGGCCGAGCAAGGCGGCAACTGCGAGTTCACGGTGCCCGGCGAGGCGGTGGTGCGCCACGGCGTGACCATCGTCGGCTATACCGATCTCGCGTCGCGCCTGTCGCGGCAGTCGTCCACGCTCTATGCGACCAACCTGCTGCGCGTGGTCGAGGAGCTGTGCAAGGGCAAGGACGGCACGATCAACGTCGACTTCGACGACGATGCGATCCGCGGCCTCACCGTCATCAAGGAAGGCAACGTCACGTGGCCGCCGCCGCCGATCAAGCAGGCGGCCGTCGCGCCGAAACCCCAGGCCGCGCCCGCAGCGGCCGCGCCCGCGAAGTCCAAGGGCCACGGCCACAGCGGCGAGCCGATGTCGGCCAAGGCGCTCGCGATCGTGTTCGCGATCGGCGCGCTGGCTTTCCTGCTGGTCGGCCAGTACGCGCCGTCCAGCTTCCTGTCGCACTTCACGGTGTTCGTGCTGGCCTGCTTCGTCGGCTACATGGTGATCTGGAACGTCACGCCGTCGCTGCACACGCCGCTGATGAGCGTGACCAACGCGATCTCGTCGATCATCGCCATCGGCGCGCTGGTGCAGGTCGCGCCGCCGCTGGGCGAACTGGCGGGCGGCGCGGGCGACCGGCCGTCGGGGCTGATCCTGGGCCTGGCGGTGGGCGCGCTGACGCTCACGGCCGTCAACATGTTCGGCGGTTTCGCGGTGACGCGGCGCATGCTGGCGATGTTCCGCAAATAAGGGGGCGACAACAATGAGTTCCAACCTGACTACCGTCTCCTACATCGGCGCGGCCATTCTCTTCATCCTCAGCCTCGGCGGGCTGGCCAATCCCGAGACCGCGCGGCGGGGCAACCTGCTCGGCATGATCGGCATGCTGATCGCCGTGCTCGCCACCGTGCTCGGCCCGCGCGTGTCGGCCGAGGGCATTCCGTACGTCGTCGCTGCGCTGGCCGTCGGCGGTGCCGTCGGCCTCATCGCCGCGAAGAAGGTGCAGATGACGCAGATGCCCGAGCTGGTGGCGCTGATGCACAGCCTGGTCGGCCTCGCGGCCTGCCTGGTGGGCTTCGCCAGCTACATCGATACGTCGGTGCAGTTCACCGGCGCCGAGAAGGCCATCCACGAAGTCGAGATCTACGTCGGCATCCTGATCGGCGCGGTGACCTTCGCGGGCTCGGTCGTCGCGTTCGGCAAGCTGTCGGGCAAGATCGGCGGCAAGCCGCTGCTGCTGCCGGCGCGGCACTGGCTCAACCTGGCCGCGCTGCTGGTGGTGATCGCCTATGGCCGCACGTTCCTGCATGCGGAAAGCATTCAGGACGGCATGACGCCGCTCGTCGTGATGACGGTGATCTCGCTGCTGTTCGGCGTGCACATGGTGATGGCCATCGGCGGCGCCGACATGCCCGTCGTGGTGTCGATGCTCAACAGCTACTCGGGCTGGGCGGCGGCGGCCACGGGCTTCATGCTCGGCAACGACCTGTTGATCGTGATCGGCGCGCTGGTGGGCTCGTCGGGTGCGATCCTGTCGTACATCATGTGCCGCGCGATGAACCGCAACTTCATCAGCGTGATCGCCGGCGGCTTCGGCAGCGGCGCGGGCGCGCCCGCGGCAGCCGGCGGCGGTGCGCAGCCGGCCGGCGAAGCGGTGGCGGTGAGCGCCGCGGAAACGGCCGAACTGCTGCGCGAAGCGAAGCGCGTGATCATCGTGCCCGGCTACGGGATGGCGGTGGCGCAAGCCCAGCACACGGTGTTCGAGCTCACGAAGCTGCTGCGCGAAAAGGGCGTCGACGTGCGCTTCGCGATTCACCCGGTGGCAGGCCGCATGCCGGGCCACATGAACGTGCTGCTGGCCGAAGCCAAGGTGCCGTACGACATCGTGCTCGAAATGGACGAGATCAACGGCGACTTCCCCGAGGCCGACGTGTCGATGGTGATCGGCGCGAACGACATCGTGAACCCGGCGGCGCAGGACGACCCGGCGAGCCCGATCGCCGGCATGCCGGTGCTGGAAGTGTGGAAGGCGAAGACCTCGATCGTGATGAAGCGCAGCATGGCCTCGGGCTATGCGGGCGTCGACAACCCGCTGTTCTACAAGGACAACAACCGCATGTTGTTCGGCGACGCGAAGTCGATGCTGAGCGAGATCTTCGGGGTGCTGAAAGCCTGAGCGCGGCGGCGCGCACGCGCTGCCTGGCCTCAATACGCCATCCGCCCGCAACGCATCGCCTGATGCGTTGCGGGCGGATGCGCATTTCAATCGACGAGGGCGCATGCTCGCGCCCCTCCCGCACGACCGGTTTGCTTCGGCGCCGTCTCGATAGTCCGATGGACTGATCCCGTGAATCCGGCGAAACGCGCGGCTGAAATCGGCGTGATGAGCTTGCAATAGCGAGCCGATAGCCGGAGCAACGGGGCGAGCGTCGCGCACGACAGCGGCCCGTCACCCAGGATGCCGGGCGAGTCCAATACGAGGGCCCGCCCGGGCATATCTGCGTCGTCACGGCGCGCGTCGACGCGCAGAGCATCCGTGACAACGCGCGCGCGACCAGGGGCTGGTCCAGTTACGGGCTGGACTATGCGGAAACGCGCTTTTCCCGCCTCAAGCAGATCGACGCCGGCAATATCGGGAAGCTCGGTCTGGTCTGGTCCTGCAACCTGGAATCCACGTTCGGCGGGAGGGCACGCCCGTGGTCGCGGACGCGGAATGACCGGGCCGATTTCGGATGAGCGTCAACACGTCAGATCAAGAATTCGTTGTATGCATATGCATAAATATTCTTTGAAAAGATCCGATTGATTTTCTAGTATCAATCTGAGTATCGAGTCGGCGAATGATTTGAATAAGCAAAGCGGATGATTATTTGATTTTGCTGAATTATGAATTTTCATCAGAACGGGCGATGAAAAGCAATATTTCATGACGTAATTTCATGCATGATATTTGATTGATATATGGAATCGGTGATCCGGTTCCATGAAGTCGACCTGAGAGAAAGTTTTATAAAAATATTAATCAGAACGTGAAATTCGAGGGCGGGTGATGATCGAAGATTTCTTCCGTAATCGCGTGAACGCAAGGATCGATTCGCGCTTCCCGTTCCGCATGCTCGCGCTGCGGACGGCGTGGTTGCATCTTGAAACGCTGTGGCAGTCGTGGCTCGCGCATTCCACCTGCGACAGTCGTATTACGGAAACCCTCTATTTGCCTGATCCGGACCCAGGTTTGCCGCTATCGCGAGACACGATACCGCGCGGACGAACGGCGCTTGCGTCGATTTCGCGGTTCCAGGCATCCTGATTCGCCGGGCAGTACATCTCTCGATCACTCCGTATCGCAGCGCGATATGGAGACACAGGATTGATTCATGAGCGAAATAATCTCGTCATCTTCGGATGGCCGACTGGATGGCGCGCGCTCGACAATTGCGGAGTCGATTATTCGACACTTGCATGCGGAACCGGGCGCACCGATCCTCTGGCATGCGGGCGAGTGGATCGTCCGGAAAACGTTTCTCGATCACTTCGATGCCGGCGTTCGCCTTGTCGAATCGACCCGGTTGCCCGGTGGTTCGTTGATTTTCGTCGACGGCGAAAAGACGCCCGCCAATTTGGGCTTTATATTGGCCGCATGGATGCTCGGATACCCCGTATTCATCGCGTCGCCAAACTGGAGCAGCGATTACGTCGACAGGGTGATCCAGGCCACCGGCGCAATACCGGTCGATCGACCGGCGCATGCGGATGCCGATGCGCATTCGCCGCCTCCCGATCGGGTGACGGCCGGCGCGTCCGGCTTGCAACTCGCCACATCGGGAACCACCGGCGCGCCGAAGATCGTCAATCTCACCGCCGCCGCGATCGCCCATTTCGCCGATTGGGCGCGGAGCTATCTGAAGCTTGGCCCGTTCACGCGCTCGCTCAGCTTCGCGCCGCTCAATTTCGACCTGAGCCTGCTCGAACTATGGGGCGTGCTCGCGGCCGGCGGAGCCGTGGTGCTCCCCGATGCGCATCAGTTGTCCAGGGACGGCTATCTGCGCGCCCTGGTCCGGGAGCAGCACGTCGACTTGCTGCAAGGCGTCGGGCATCTCTATCAATTGCTGCTCGGCCAGGATCGCGAACCGGATCCTCCGTTCGACAAGGTCGGCACCGCGATCTTCACCGGAGAAAAATTCTCGCCGGCCCAGGTGGCCCGTATCGCAACGCATTTCCCCAATGCGAGGTTGCTGAATGTCTACGGGTGCACCGAAACCAACGACAGCTTCGTCGAGGTTGTCGACATACCCCGGTTATCCGCGAGCGGCCGCGACTACATCCCGCTGGGGGCGGCGATAGCGGGCACGACGTTCGAGATCGATACGTCCGGTTCATCGAGCGACACGCCGCATCAAGGTGAGTTGCTGGTCAATACCCCGTTTCAATCGATCGGCTACAGCGACGCGCGATTGACGGACGAGCGCTTCGTCCTGCGTGCGGATGGCAAGGTCTATTTTCGCAGCGGCGATCTGGTGGTGCGTCACCCGGACGGCACGCTCGAATTGCTCGGACGGATCGACCATCAGATCAAGATTCACGGCGTGCGAATCAACACGCAGGAAGTGGAATCGATCCTGGCCGATCACCCGGCCGTGGACGCGGCGGTGGTGCTGGTGAAGGCGCCTCAAACGGACGAAGCCAGGCTCGTTGCCGTCGTCAACCTGAAAAACCGGTGGACGTGCTCGTCGCTCGAACTGCGCAAGCATTGCGCGACCCGCCTGCCGCGTACGTCGATTCCACGGGAGATCTGGATTGCCCGGCATGAACTGCCGAGAGGAAGCAACGGGAAATTCGACAGGAAGTCGATCTTGGCCAATTTGGGTAACTGACATGACAACCGAATCCACCATCAAGTCCTTCATTTGCGAAAAATTTTCGCCGGACATCGCTCCCGACGAGCTCGACGTCGATTACGACCTGCTGGAAAACGGCGTAATCAGCAGTCTGGAGCTGCTGCAATTCGTGTCGTGGATCGGGGAGAAATTCGATATTCCGGTAGACGACTTGAGCCTGACGCCGGAATCGTTCGGAAGCGTCAGGAAGGTGACGGAATTCATCGCCGTCCATTCCCGGAAAAGCGAAAACATTGCTTGAACAACGTCAAACAAGGAGTCAGACATGTTTTTACGCGACATTCAGGATACGCCCGCGGTGGAGTGGGGGAACGGCCAGAGCCGCCGGATGCTCACGCAATCCGACGAGATGGGATTCACGGTGTGCCACACGGTCGTCTATCGCGGCACGGATTCGAAGATTCAGTACCGCCGGCATCTGGAGGCCTGCTATTGCCTGTCGGGCTCCGGCAAGGTGATCAGCCGGGACGGCACCGTCAAGCTCGCGATCACGCCGGGAACGCTTTACGTGCTCAATCAGCACGATGCACACCATCTGGTGGCCGACGACAGCGACGATCTCGTGCTCATCAGCGTGTTCAACCCGCCATTGACCGGTAACGAGAAGCATCAACTGGATGAGAGCGGATTTTCTCAATACTGAGAATTTCAATCGATCGAGCCGAGTCACCTGACCATGCACTCATTGAACGACGCCAGCGACGCCAGCGCCTTCGGCGACGCGATATTGCGCAAGCTGGACGACAACGCGCCATTGCTGCGGCAACGCGCGCCGCTGCAGACGGCAACGCCGGAATTCGCGTGGGAAAAATGGTTCGCCATTTCGAACGCGAAGGTGTTCCGATCGGTGTTGCCCGCCGCCCTCGGCGGTTGTTCCGCCAACCAGAGTTCGCTCATGCGCAGCGTGGAGCGTATCGGCTATTTGTCCGTCGATGCGGGGTTGAATTTTTCGGTCGCCACGCAGTTGGCCAGCTCGCTGATTCCCATTCATACCTGGGGCACGCCGCAGGCCAAGGCCAGATATCTGGATGGCCTGGCGTCGGGCGAGTTGATCGGCGCGCATGCGATCAGCGAGGAAACGGCCGGCTCGGACGTATTCGCGATGCAGACCACGGCGGTCGACGACGGAGACGACGTCGTGATCAACGGCGAAAAGACGTTCGTGACGAACGGGCCGCTGGCCGATCTGATCGTCGTCTACGCGAAGCGCCCTTCGGCGAGCCGCTTGAGTTCGCTGAGCGCGTTCGTCGTGGAAACCGGCACGCCGGGCGTGCAGCGCGGCTCGGCGCTGGCCAAGGTGGGCCTGCACGGCTCGCTCAACGGCACGCTCACGTTGCGCGATTGCCGGGTGCCGAAGGCCAATCTGATCGGCGGCGACGGCGGCGGATTCCATATTCTCGACAAGGTGATGAAGAAGGAAATCCTGCTGTGCTTCGTCATTTCGATCGGGGAGTCGCTGCGTCGTCTCGAGGAGACCATCGAATTCGCGAAGACGCGCCGGCAATTCGGTGCGCGCATCGCCAGCAACCAGGCCATCGCGCACAAGATTGCCGACATGCGAATCGGCTACGAGACGGCTCGCGCGCTGCTCTACCAGGCGGCGGCCAAGCTGGACAGCAAGCAGGATGCGACGATCGAGGTGGCGGCGGCGAAGATCGTCGCGAGCGACTATGCGATCGACAATGCGATCGCGGCCCTGCACGTGCGCGGCGGCGCCGGATATTTGCAGGATGCCGGCGCCGGGGAGGCGATCGCCGATACGCTCGCCGGCCCGATCTATTCCGGGACCAATGAAATTCAGCGCAACCGGATCGCCGTCGCGCTGGGTCTCTAGTTTCCAGGGCTACATATGGAACGCACCTGCGTTGCCGCGCGAACGGCCGCTCGCGAGCCGGTTCGTGCCGGGTGGCGGCGCCGGTCAAGTCAATCAGTCTTCCGGGAGTCCTCATGAGCAGCTCAACGACTCGTTCCTTCGACGCGCTTCGTTTCCTCGAAGACAACGAGGTATTCGATTACAAGCACGCCTATTTCAGGCAGTACATCGACGAAAGGATCGGCAAGCGGGCGGCGGACCGTCGCGACCGGTTGATCGACGTCTATTACCACGTGCGAGACAAGATCAGCTATGAGATCTTCGATACGCCGCTGTCGTCCGCCGGGCTCGCGTCGAGCAGCATCGTGCGCGCAGGCAGGGGATTCTGTCTTCACAAGTCGATTGCCTTCGTCAGCGCGGCGCGGCTCCTGCACATCCCCGCCCGGCTCAAGGCCGCGAAGGTGATCAATCATTTCGCGAGCCCGGGAATCATCGAACTGATGGGGGGCGCGGTGTTCCTGCACTGGTTCGCGGAAGTCTGGCTCGACGATAAATGGATCAAGGTCGCCCCGGTGTTCAACAAGCTGCTGTGCAGCCTGTACAAGGCCACGCCGCTGGAATTCGACGGACGGAACGATTCGATCCATCAGCCGTATGACGAAGCAGCCGGCACGAGCATGATCTTTCTCGAGCCGCCGCGGACCGTCGAGCCCGCGAACGCGGCCGAACTCATCGATCTCGTGCGTGCAGCGCACCCGCGGATGGCGCCGGAAAACGGCCATGTGTGCGCCGATCCTCGCCGTCGGCCGCGTGGCGCGGCGCATTTGCCCCCCTCGATTTCCGCAACCTCTGAACGGAGCGCGCTCAATGGCTAAGCAATTGCCGCATTTCTACGCGATATCGGAAGAAGTGCAAGACGCGCTGCATGAGCGCCGCCCGATCGTCGGCCTCGAATCGTCCGTCGTCACCGGCGGCAGCCGGCCATTCAATTACGACACCGCCAAGGCGGCCGAGCAGGTATTGCGCGACGCGGGGGCCGTGCCGGCGAGAATCGCGATACTCAAGGGACGCCTGCTGATCGGCGTCAACGATGCCGAACTCGACGAGCTCGCGTCCGGCAAGGTCAGGGGCAAGGCGAGCACGCGCGATCTGGCGTACGTGCTCGCCGCGCGGGAATCCGCCGGGACCACCGTATCCTCCAGCCTGGTGGCCTGCGCGCAGGTCGGCATCGAGACGTTCTCGGTCGCCGGCATCGGCGGCGTCCACTACGAGGCGCAGCAGACCTTCGACATATCGCCCGATCTGATTCAATTCGCGCGCACGCGGGTCGCAGTCGTATGCGCGGGCGCCAAATCGATGCTGGATCCGGCGTTGACGCTGGAGGTTCTGGAAACGCTGGGCATCCCTGTCGTGGGGTATCGATGGAGCGATTTTCCCGGCTATTACACGCAAAGCACGACCCAGACGGTGCCGGTTCGACTGGACGAGCTGTCCGATATCGCCTCGCTCGTTCGCACTCACTGGGCGCTCGACGGCGCGGGCGCGGTGCTCATCACGCATCCGATCGAAAAGGAATTCTCGATCGACAACGCGATCCTCGATCCATTGATTCGGGACGCCATCGCCCAGTGCAAGGCGCAAGGCATTACCGGGCAAGCCGTCACGCCGGCGATCCTGAAGATCATCGCCGCCGCGACCGATGGCAAAAGCAATCTCATCAACCGGGCGGTGCTGCTGTCCACCGCGCGCGTTGCCGCCGAATTCGCCGGTGTGCTGGCTCGAAGCCGTGTCGATCATGCGTGATGCAGCCGTGTTGTTCGATCTGGACGGTACGCTGCTCGATACGCCGGCGCTGATCGTTCGCGTATTCGAATCCGTTCTGAAGCGCCATGGGGTGGCGTTCGACGCCGATCGGGCGAGGCGCACGATCGGCATCCCGTTGCAGCAGGCGTTCTCGCAATTGCTTTCGGCATCGGATGCCGCGTTGATCGAAACCTGCATGGGCGAGTACCGGTCGATCTTCAAGCGGGAGTCCGAAACATTCGCCGAGCGCCTGCCGTTTCCCGAAGCGCGCCCGTTCATCGAGACGTTGAAGCGCTCCGGCGTCAAGATCGCCGCCGTCACGAGCAAGATCCAGGTCAGCGCGGAAGACATCCTGGCCGCGACGCGCCTGCGCGAACTGTTCGATGGCGTCTTCGGTCACGACGCGGTCGAGCACGGCAAGCCTGCGCCGGATCTCGCGCTGCTGGCCGCGTCGAGCTTGCAGGTCGCGCCCCGGGATGCGCTCGTGATCGGCGACAGCACGGACGACCTGTTGATGGCCCGCGCGGCCGGCATCGACGCAATCGGCGTGGGCTGGGGCGTCTCGAGTCGCGCCGACTTCGCGGGCAAAGGTTTTCCCGAGCCCGTGGCCGACTGGGCGGCCCTGCGCAGCCGAACCGCCCGGTGGCTGTCCCCTATCCAACTTTCGGAGCACTGACACGATGAGCAGCGAAACTGTAGCCGACGTCTTTCCGAATCGCGGTCGCACGGTCACGCTATCCGTGCTTTCGTTCGCGCAATTCATGATCGCGCTCGACTACTCGATCATTTACGTCGCGCTGCCTGAAATAGCGAACGGGTTGCATATCGACGACAGCGTGTCGCAATGGATCGTGTCGTCGTACGGCCTGCTGTTCGCCGGCTTCCTGCTGGTCGGCGGCCGGATCTGCGACCGGTATGGTCCGGCCAGCGCGTTCGCCGTTTCGATCGCGATCTTCGGCGCGGCCTCGCTGTTGGGCGGCATCGCGCCGGACGGGACGTTCCTGCTGCTGGCGCGCGCGATTCAGGGCGTCAGCGCGGCCATCCTGCAGCCGGCGATCATTGCGCTGATCGCCGGCAATTTCCCGGAAGGCCGCGAGCGCGCGAGGGCGCTGTCGATCTGGGGGGCGGTCGGCGCATCCGGCCTGGTCGCGGGCGTGGTGCTCGGCGGCCTGCTCGCGCTGGTGTCGTGGCGGCTCATCTTCGTCATCAACGGCCCGGTCGCGCTCGCCTGCCTGCTGCTTGGCCAGAGGTATTTCGCCCGGAACACGGCCGCGCCGGACGCGGCCCGGATTCCACTGCTCGCGTCGCTCTTCGGAACGGTCGCCGTGCTCAGCTTCGTGCTCTGGCTGACGCTGCAGGCGGAATACGGCTGGACGCACCCGTGGACCCGCATCGTATTCACGGCGTCCGTCGTGCTGCTGGCGATCTTCGCGATCGCCGAGGCGAAGCTGCCGTTGCCGCTGATTCAACGCGACCTCCGCGCGATCCGGTCGCTGAAGCTCGGCTGCGCGGCGAGCGCGCTTTACATGGCGAGCGTCGGCTCGGAGTTCTTTCTCATTACGCTGTTGCTGCAGAAGCTCTACGGCTACGACGTATGGACCACCGGCCTGCTGTTCCTGCCGCTGTCGATCACGATCATTCTCGGCAACATGCTGGCCGAGCGCATCCTGCGCCGGTATGCGGCCGGCCGGGTACTCGCGTTCGGCTTCGTGCTGGGCGCGGCCGGGCTTCTGTATCTCGCGCTGCGGATCGGCTACCGCGATTACTGGCTCGACGTCTTTCCGGGGCTGCTGGTGAGCGGCCTGGGGCACGGCATCATCTACACGTCGAAATTCGTCGTCGGCATCAGGGGCATCACGGAGCAGCAGCAGGGCGCCGCGAGTTCGCTGATGGTCACCGCGCAGTACGGCAGCGGATCGATCGCACTCGCGCTGCTGGTCATCACGCTGGGAATCGGCGAGCCGGCGCATGCGTATGCCGCAGCCTTCGCGCTGACCGCGTTTTTCGCGATCCTGGGCGCCGGGGTGGCGATCCGCGACCGATCGGCTCCGGCGCCACAGGAAGCCTCATGAGCGGCCTGCCGGCGCCGCGCGTCGCGCACACCGGATTCCACTCCCATCTGCCGCGCCTGGGCATCGTGGTCGTCGACAACGATCCGGTTCCCGAGATGGAAATCTGGCGACAGGCCGCCGGCCGGCTGTCGATTCATACCGTGCGCTTCGCGCTGCCGCGACAGCCGGGCCAGATCTATCTGGGCTCCAGCGTCGACGAACTCGTCGACCGCGCCGGGCTGGGCGTCGCACTGGATACGCTGAGACGGATTCGCGTGGATGCCGCCTGTTTGTGCTTCACCAGCGCGAGCGTGTTCTCGGACGGCCGATTCGATGCGGCGTTCATTCGCGACGCGACGGCGCGCATCGGGTGCGCCGTCGCGACGACGTCCGCGCAGGCGCTGGTGCGCGGCCTGCTGAAGCGCCGCGCGCGTGCCCCCGCGTTGCTGATTCCGCCTTGGTATTCCGACGAAACCGTCGACGCGTTCGTGTCGTATTTCTCCCGGCACGATCTCGCGGTGGCCGTGCGCATTCCGTTTCGGCTGCCGTCGCGCTGGAACGACGTGCCGCGACAGGATCGCTTCGATCGCGGTGCGGTGTGGGACGTCGCCGCGGCCGACATCGTTGCGCAAGCGGAGCAGGCGCTCGTGCCGCATCGCCATGCGGTGGATGCGATCGTGGTTCCGGGCAGTGGATTTCCGTCGCTCGATGCCGTGAGCGCCGTCGAGCAGAGGCTGGGATTGCCGATGCTGTCCGCGAATTCGACGAGCCTCGAATGGTTCGTGGATTCGATCGAAAACCGCTTGTAGCGCTTATGGGAACCAGGAGAGAGCCGATGACGCAAGTATTGCCGCCGACGCCGCCGCATTCCGGGCCGGCTGATCCGGGCGATGCCGATCTCGCGCATTTGCGCCGTTCGTTCGTCGTCGCGACGCACGCCGCGCAGCGGGGCAACGCGCCTTTCGGCGCCGTGGTCGCGTCGCCTTCGGGCGCCGTGCTGGTCGAAGCCGGCAACCGGGTGGGCGAGACGGGAGACTGTACCGCGCATGCGGAACTCGTCGCGGTGCGTATCGCTTCAGCGAAGTTCAGCCCCGCGGAATTGCGCAAGGCGACCATCTATGCGTCGGCGGAGCCGTGCGTGATGTGCAGCGGCGCGATCTATTGGTCGGGCATCCGGCGCATCGTCTACGGCATCGATGCCGTGAGCCTGAGGCGGCTTCACGGAGAGACGGCGAACGCAACGGACGTGGAACTGTCTCCCCGGCAGGTCTTCGCCGCGTCGCCTCATGACGCGCAAATCGTCGGGCCGCTGCTGGTCGACGAGGCCGCGCTGGTGCATCGCGCGCGTGCGGGAACGAAGCGTTCGTAGGCGCTTCGTCGCGTGTTTCCATTCGGCAGTCCATGCGAGGTAAACGATGATGAGGCGGCGAATTTTCATCCATCGCGCGCTGCGGATTTCCGGTGCGATCGGCGCAATCGGCGCGGTCGGCACGGCCCGCGCGTTGGGGTTCCAGCGTGGCGACGCGGTTTCGAATCGGCCGGGCCGGCCAGCGCAGGCGGCCGGCTATCAGGTCGCGGTCGATTACCGGTGGAATCTCCAAGCGCTGGCCTCCGGCATCTATGCGTCGAAGTACGGCGACGACGGCTTCGTTGAATGGCGCGCCGACGCGGCGGGGCGCGTCATCCGCTTCGAATTGACCGACAGGGCGCGATATTGGGACGGTCGCCCGATCGCGTGCGCCGACATCGATTGGGCCTGGAACCGGATACGGCCGATCGTGACGTCGATGACGGGCGTTTTACCGGTGGTCCGGTTCGAATCGACCGTGGCTTCCGCGCGCAGCGCGTTCGATGTGATCGTCGATCGGCCGGGCGCGCCGGACTTCGTCGACACCCCGCTTCCGTTGCTGATACGCGGGATGTTCGAGGCGGCATAGGGCAGGGGCGACGCATGCGTCACTGCGCCGCCGCGCGACGGCGGCCGATCCGGCCGGCCGATGCCAGGATGCGTTCAGGCTATTCAACGGCTGCCTTGTCGCGTTGAGGAGGCGAGGCCGGCCGCCGACAGGCGGAGGCCGGCCTCGGAGGGCCGCCCGCGGTCACCGGGTTTTTGGCGTTTCCCTGGCGTTCGGCCCCGGATGATGAAAGCCGCATGTCAAAGACAGGCGCGAAAAGCCTTGCCGGCGTTGGCTCCCGGCACGCACGTCATCCAGAGTTAAATTATTTGTGAACCCTTGCCGCCCTGAAATTTTGCACAATGGCGGCAAGGCGGCATTCCGTCGCCATCCGACCCCGATGCGCCGCACGACGCCGCCGACCCGCCATGGACCACCCGAAACGCATCCTGATCGTCGAGGACGACGCCGACATCGCCGACGTGCTGAGCCTGCACCTGCGCGACGAGCGCTATGAAGTCGTGCACAGCGCCGACGGCGCCGAGGGCCTGCGCCTGCTCGAGCAGGGCAACTGGGACGCGCTGATCCTCGACCTGATGCTGCCCGGCGTCGACGGGCTCGAGATCTGCCGGCGCGCGCGCGCCATGCAGCGCTACACGCCGATCATCATCACCAGCGCGCGTTCGAGCGAGGTGCACCGGATCCTCGGCCTCGAACTCGGCGCGGACGACTACCTGGCCAAGCCGTTCTCGGTGCTCGAACTGGTCGCGCGGGTCAAGGCGCTGCTGCGCCGCGTCGACGCGCTCGCGCGCGATTCGCGGATCGACGCCGGCACGCTCGACGTCGCCGGGCTGTCGATCGACCCGATCGCGCGCGAGGCGAGCGTGGACGGCGCGCGCATCGAGCTGACGCCGCGCGAATTCGACCTGCTGTATTTCTTCGCGCGGCATCCGGGCAAGGTGTTCTCGCGGATGGACCTGCTGAACGCCGTGTGGGGCTACCAGCACGAAGGCTACGAGCACACGGTCAACACCCACATCAACCGGCTGCGCGCGAAGATCGAGGCCGACCCGGCCGAGCCCGTGCGGATCCTCACCGTGTGGGGGCGCGGCTACAAGCTCGCCGCGCCGGACCAGCGGGACGCGTCATGAAGCTCACGCTCACGCAACGGCTGTCGCTCGTGTTCTCGGTGCTGCTGCTCGCGTGCTCCGGCGCGTCGGCGTGGCTGCAGATCCGCGCGAACGACATGCGCGAGATGGAAGTCGTGCAGGGCCTGTCGCGCGAGCTGGCCGCGCACATCGCGAACATCACGCCGCTGATGGATGCGAACGGGCTGCGCCCGGACGCGGTGCGCACGCTGTTCGGCCAGCTGATGGGCGTGAACCCGAGCGTCGAGGTGTATCTGCTCGACGGCGCGGGGCGGATCAAGGGCGACGACGCGCCGCCCGGGCACGTGAAGCGCGACCGCGTCGATCTCGCGCCGGTGCAGCGCTTCCTCGCGGGCGAGCCGCTGCCGATCCTCGGCGACGATCCGCGCAGCGCCGGCGGGCGCAAGATCTTCAGCGTCGCGCCGCTGCGCCGCGACGGGCAGCCGCCGTCGGGCTACATCTACGTGGTGCTGCTCGGCGAGGCGCACGACCGGCTCGCGGCGCGCTTCGACGCCGGCAACGTGCTGCGCACCACGCTTTGGTCGATGGCGCTCGTCGCGCTGCTCGGGCTGCTGGCGGGGCTCACGGCGTTCAGCTTCATCACGCGCCCGCTGCGCCGGCTGACGGAGGCGATGCGCCGCTTCGACGCGCACGGCGAGCCCGACACGCAGCCGCGCGTGCCGCGCCCGCCGCCCGGCCGGCGCGGCGACGACATCGCGGTGCTCGAATCGGCGTATGCGCAGATGGCCGACCGGATCGGCGAGCAATGGCGCGCGCTCACGCACCAGGACCAGCAGCGCCGCGAGCTGATCGCGAACATCTCGCACGACCTGCGCACGCCGCTCACGTCGCTGCACGGCTACCTGGAAACGCTGTCGCTGAAGGCGGGCACGCTCGATGAGGCGGAGCGCCGGCGCTACCTGTCGATCGCGCTCGCGCAGAGCGCGAAGGTCGGCCGGCTCGCGCAGGCGCTGTTCGAGCTTGCGCGGCTCGAATCGGGCGGCGTGCAGCCGGTGCACGAGGATTTCTCGCTCGTCGATCTCGTGCAGGACGTGTTCCAGAAGTTCGAGCTGGCCGCGAAGGCGCGGCATATCACGCTGCATGCGCGGATCCCGCCGCGCGTGCCGAACGTGTCGGCGGATCTCGGCATGATCGAGCGCGTGCTGACCAACCTGCTGGACAACGCGTTGCGGTACACGCCCGAACAGGGCGAGATCGAGGTCGCGCTGGCGCCGCGCGACGGCAAGGTGGAGGTGACGGTGTCGGATACGGGCCCGGGGATTCCGCCGGCGCAGCGCGAAGGCCTGTTCCAGCGCCCGCAGCGGCCGATGAGCGCGGGCGGCGCGACGGTGAACGGCGGGCTCGGGCTGTTGATCGTGCACCGGATGCTGATGCTGCACGACAGCCGGATCCGGCTGGTCGACCGGGCGGGACGGGGGGCGGTGTTCGAGTTTGCGCTGCCGGTCGCAAGCAGCGCGAACGAGGCGGCGAGCCGTTCCGGCGGCGCGCACTGAGACCCCTGCGCGGCGCCGCTTACGCGCTCCGTTTGCGCCGCACGTCGCTCGGCGTTTTGCCGGTCCAGCGCTTGAACGCGTGCCGGAACCCTACCGCGTCGCTGAAGCCGAGCGTCGCCGCGATGTCCTCGGTGCTGAGCGTGGTCGTGCTCAGGTAGTCGATCGCCAGCGCCTTGCGCACGCTCGTCAGCAGTTCGCTGTATGACGTGCCTTCGGCCTCGAGCTTGCGGCGCAGCGTGCGCGCGGTGATGCACAGCGTCTGTGCGATCGCGTCGAGGTCCGGGAACTGCCCCGGCAGGCGCGTCAGCTCCTGGTAGACGCGGCGCGTGACGCCCGACTGGGTGCGCAGTTCATCGAGCAGGCGCGCGCAGTGCGACGACACCTGCGCGGCGGTGATCGGGTTCGCGAGCTGCGGCGCGCGCGTGAGCCAGGCGGCCGGGTAGCTGAGCACGTTGCGCGGCTGGTCGAACGCGAGCGGGCATTCGAGCGCGTCGGACAGCATGGCTGCGTGCGGCGGCTCCGGCTGCGTGAACTGCGCGCGCGCCGGCACGCACCACGCGCCCATCACGTCCTTGATGATCGTCACGTGCAGCGCGAACTGCATGTCGATCAGGAAGCGGTACAGCGGCTCGTCGAGACAGGTCAGCGGCATGGTTTCCGGATCGGGAAACAGCCACGACACCGTGTCGTCCTGCACGACCCACCGGATCTCGAGCATGCGGTTCGCGATCTGGTGGTATTTGACGGCCGAGTCGAACGCGTGGGCCATCGATTCCGAGCACAGCATCGCGTAGCCGTACATCCCGTAGCTCGACGCGTGCAGCCGATGCCCGACCCGCACGCCGAGATCCGGTTTGCCGTATGCGCGGATCGCGTTGCTCGCGGCGGTCAGGAACTGCTGCGACGACGTGAGCGTGAACGGATCGACGACGGCGGCGGGATCGAGATCCGTCCCCGCCAGCACCGCACCGGCGTCGAGCCCCAGGTCCGACGCGACCTGCAGCAGGACGGCGAGCTTGGACGGCGAGAAGCACTTCTCGCGCAGCATGGCGGGTAGCGCGGCGTCGGGCGACCGATCGCCGGGAGGGCGTGTCCTGGCCGGTTTCAACGGCGCATCGCGCAGCATGAGTGAGTCCTGAGTCCGATTCGATACCGATTCCGGGTACGCGATTCTGCCCTCGAATGCGCCGGATCGCCACAGGGTTCACCCTGAGCGCGGCCGCCGCCCGTGGGCCGGGCCGCCCGCCGCGCATGGCGCCGGCGCTCCGCTTGGCTCGATGTCGACTACTTTCCCGCGTGTACGGGCGGGCGCGTCTCGCTGATCAACGCCAGAATTTTCTCGGTGACGAGTTCGGCCCATCGACGATATTGATTCGGCCCGGGATGGTACCGGTCGATTGCCATCTCGGCGGGATTCGCGGCCCACTCGAGCGACACGTAACGTCGCGCGGGATGGCGGTCGACCCAGCGCCGCAAAGCCCGATCGAGTCGAATGGCGTAGCGGCCGAGGTACCACCGCAGCGGATGCGGCGCGGCCGGCAGGATGCGCAACGGCGGCAGTCCTGTCACGACGATGCCGGCGGCGCCGGTGCGCAGCCCGAGATGATCGGCGAGCGCGATATAGTCGCGGATGAATTGCCCCGGCTTGCGCTGGGACGTGACGTCGTTCGTGCCGAGCGCCGTGACGAGGTAATCGGCCGGCCCGATCGTGCTGCACATCGACAGCTTCAACGCCTCGTCCGTATTGACGCCGGACTTCGCGATCAGCTGCCATTCGACCCGGCGGCCCGTGGCGCATGCCAGGAGCTGTGCAACCGGCTGCGCCAGTGCATGTTCCTGCTCGTCCACGCCCACGCCCGCCGCCGAAGAATCGCCGACCACCAGAATGCGCAGCGGCGCCGTCGCACCGTCATCCGCGCCCTCGCTCCCTTGACGGGGGCCGTTGGCCTCGGGCAGGCGCAGCGCGGTTCTGCGCAACCAACTTGCCTGGGCCAGCAAGATCGGGCCAAGCGCGTACTTGTATAGCGTCAGCATGGAGCAGGAAGATCGAGGTGATGCACCTTCGTAGTGAAGAATCGCGAGGAGGCTACGCGACTTCGTTCGGAAAGGCCAGCGTTGCCGCGATACCGGCCGGGCAGGGACGTCGATGACGCCGGTCGGCAGCATGTCGAGCGAGATCGTGCGTACGGCGGCCTGCGCCGACGACTGGGCGCTGCGTCGGACCGCGCGTTCCTTTGCCGCCGAACCATCGGTGGTCAGTCGGGCCCTCCCTTCCTCCACCGCGCAGGATCGCAGGTGTGCAAGATTCCAGGGCGCGCGCCGCGTTCCGAGGTCGGGGCGGCGAGCAGCGGATCGAGTCCTTGCGAACGACCCGCGTGTCCGTTTCGATCACCAATTCGGCCGCGCCGATCATTTGCAAAGCGCGGCCGGCGCGCGATAGTCGGCGCTTGACTGACGGCCCTCCCCGCCCGGGCGACGCGCGCCGGCCGTACAAGGATACCTACATCATGAAGAGACACTGGCTCGGGTCGTATGGCCCGATTCCCGCCGAGATCGACGCCGATCGCCTTCCCTCGATCAATGCGCTGCTGGACGACGCGATGCGCCGGTTCGCCGACAAGCCGGCGTTCCGCGCGTACGGGCGCACGCTCACCTACGCGGACGTCGACCGCCTGTCGACCGCGCTGGCCGCCTATCTGCAGCAGGTCGTCGGGGTCCGGAAGGGCGACCGCGTGGCCGTGATGCTGCCCAACGTGCTCGCGTTTCCGGTGGCGTTCGTCGCCGTCGCGAAGATCGGCGCGATCCAGGTCAACGTGAACCCGCTCTACACGGCACGCGAGCTCGAGCACCAGCTCAACGACGCGGGCGTCGAGGTGGCCGTGGTGTGCGGCGGGTCGATGGGCACGTTCGCCGACGTGGTCGGCAATACGCGCATCCGCAGCGTGCTGAGCGTGGGCCGCGGCGATCTCGGCGTGCTCGACGCGCCGGCCGGCGTGTGCGAAGCGCTGCCGACCGGCTCGATCGCGCTCGCTCACGCGCTGGCCGCGGGCGAAACGCTCGCCTTCGAACCGGTCGCGCCGAGCGGCAGCGACCTGCTGCTGCTGCAGTACACGGGCGGCACCACCGGGCTGTCGAAGGGCGCCGCGCTGTCGCACCGCAACCTCGTCGCGAACATCGAACAGTTCGCGGCGATCGTGCCCGACGCGCGGCAGCCGGGCGAAGAGGTCGTCGTCACCGCGATCCCGCTGTATCACATCTTCGCGCTGACGGTGAACTTCCTGTCCTACTTCGCGATCGGCGCGGAAAACTGGCTCGTCGCGAACCCGCGCGAGATCGATGGGTTCATCGACGTGCTGAAGGCCGCGCGGCCGACGGTGTTCGTCGGCGTCAACACGCTGTACGCGGGGCTCGCGGGCCATCCGCGCCTGAAGGAAGTCGACTGGTCGCGCCTGAAGCTCGCGGCCGGCGGCGGCGCGGCGGTGATCGACGTGATCTCGTCGCGCTGGAAGGCGGTGACGGGCACCTTCATCCGCGAAGGCTACGGCCTGTCGGAAACGTCGCCGGTGGTGTCGTTCAACCCGCATTACATCGACGCGTTCACGGGCTCCACGGGCCTGCCGCTGCCGTCCACCGACGTGGCGCTGCTCGACGACCAGGATCGCGAGGTCGCCATCGGCGAAGCCGGCGAGATCTGCGTGAAGGGGCCGCAGGTGATGGCCGGCTACTGGCAGCAGCCGGACGCGAACGCGCGCGCGTTCACCGCCGACGGCTATTTCCGCACCGGCGACATCGGCGTGTTCGACGACAAGGGGTTCCTGCGGATCGTCGACCGCAAGAAGGACATGGTCATCGTGTCGGGCTTCAACGTCTATCCGAACGAGGTGGAGGCGGTCGCGACCGCGTTCCCGGGCGTCGCCGAATGCGCGTGCATCGGCGTGCCGGACGAGCGCACGGGCGAGGCGGTCAAGCTGTTCGTGGTGGTGGCGCGCGACGCGTTCGTGGCCGAGGCGGACCTGATCGCGCATTGCCGCGCGAGCCTCGCGGCGTACAAGGTGCCCAAGCGCATCCGTTTCGTCGAGCAGCTGCCGAAATCGACGGTCGGCAAGATCCTGCGCCGGGAACTCGGCCACCTCGACTGATGGCGGCGCCGCGCCGGCGGCCCCGCGCGGATGGGCGGCCCGGGCTCGGCGCGGCCCGCGCGCGGCCGGTCAAGTACAATGCCAGCGATTCGTTGGACAGCTACGCCATGACCGGCACCGATTCGTTTTCTTCCCCGCCTGGCCGTGCGCTGCCTTCGCCGAGCGCGACGGTGCCGATTTCGCTCGTCAACGGCTTTCTCGCGAGCGCGGGCGTGCAGCGCGACGTGATCGAGCGGTATCTGCGGCAGGCCGGCATTCCGAGCGAACTGCAGGGCGAGCCGAACGCGCGCGTGACCGAGGAGCAGTTCTCGACGCTGTACCGCACGCTCGCGATCGATCTCGACGACGAGATGCCCGGCATCTTCTCGCGCCCGCTGCGCAGCGGCACGCTGAAGTTCCTGTGCCTCAGCCTGCTGGACGCGCGCAACCTCGAAACCGCGCTGCATCGTTTCGGGCAGTTCTTCCATATCCTCGTCGACGATTTCTTCGTCGATTCGAAGCGCGACGGCCTCGTCGGCCAGGTCGTGATCCGGCCGAACCCGGCCTTCGGCCCGATCGGCCCGCTCGGCCAGGAACTGATGCTGAAGCTCGTGCACGGCGTGTGCTCCTGGCTGATCGGCCAGACGATTCCGCTGCTGCAGGTCGAGTTCGCGTGCCCGCGGCCGCGTCACGCGGTCGATCACCTCTTCTACTTCTTCTCGGGGCCGGTGCAGTTCGACAGCAGCCGCACGCTGATGCGCTTCAGCGCCGATTATCTCGACGTGCCGATCCGGCAAAGCAAGCGCAACCTGCGCAAATTCCTCGCGCGCGCGCCCGGCGACTGGATCTTCGAATCGTTCAGCGAACAGCTCGTGTGCCACCGCGTGCGGCAGTATCTGTCGGGCGAACTGCCGAGCCTGCCGACGATCGAGGCGGCCGCCGACAGCCTGCACTGCTCGGTGCGCACGCTGAGCCGCCACCTGTCGGCCGAGGGCACGACGTTCCAGGTGCTGAAGGACGAACTGCGGCGCGACATCGCGATCCAGCGGCTCACCGACACGAACGACACGATCGCGGCGATCGGCGCCGACCTCGGTTTCGACGATCCGAGCGCGTTTCATCGCGCGTTCCGGCACTGGACGGGCAGCACGCCCGGTACTTATCGGCGAAGCGCGTAGCGTCGCGGCGGCCGCTCGCCGCGTTCCCGATCGGCACGCAACGGGTGTCGGATCGCGCAGGGAAGCGGGCTTTCATCGGGAAAACAGCAGGGCCGCCGCGCGCTCCGATGCGGCCACGGCGTCGGTGGCCCATGCGCGCATCTGTTCCGCGTAACGGGCGACGGCATGCCGGACGCTTTCGCCGCTCTCCGCGTGCTCGGCCAGCAGGGCGGCCAGCGCACCGGCGCCTTTGAGCGCGGTGTTGGCGCCTGCGCCGCCCGCGGGGCTCATCGCATGAATCGCATCGCCGAGCAGCGTGACGGGCCCGGCAGGCAGCGGCACGTCGGGTCGCCCGCGGCGAACGGGCTGCGCAGCCACGGCGGACGGCGGCGTGTCGCACAGCAGGCGCCGCAGGGCCGGGTGCCAGTGCCGCACGACCGGCTCGAGCGCGGCAGGCAAGCGGGGCGCGGCCGCGGACGGGCCGTCCAGTCCGAAACGGCTGCGCGGGCCGATCAGCGCCCAGTAGAAGTAGTCGTCCGGCTGCGAAAGCCGGCAATGCGGCACGGTGCTCGCCGCGCGCGCGGGCAGCTCGGCCTGGAAGCGCATGTCCTCGAGGACGGCGGTGCAGCCGTCCGCAAACACCACGCTGGTGCCGCCGCGCAGCATGGCTTCGTCGCCGGGCTGTAGCCGGGTCTTGCCGTAGACGCAGAGGCTGCCGGTGTCGTCCGGTGCGGCGGCAGGGGCAAGCTGCGACCGTATCGCGGAGTTGACGCCGTCCGCGCCCACCAATACGTCGCAATCGACGATGCCGCCGTGCGTGAACCGCGCTTGCACGCGTCCATCGGGCAGCGTCCGGTAGTGGTCGATCGCGTGGCCGAAATGGATATGGTGCTCGATGCCCGCCATCAGGATCTCGCGCAGGGTCAGCCGGTCGAGGCTCAGGTCGGCCGGGTCTTCCGGTTCCGAGGCGGGCGGATCCGCTTGCCAGCCGGCCGGCACGCGTCCGGCAGCGGGCGTGAGCCGGGGCGTCAGGAAGCGTGTGCCGGCCGTGCGCCGAGAGGCCGCCGCGCGGAACAGCGCGTAGAGCCCGGCGGGCAGGCTGGCGGCCAGCGCACGCTGGCCCGTCGCGTCGATGCGGATGCGGAAACCCTGCCGGCGGCTGTCGAGCGCGGGGTCGCGCTCGTACACGTCGAAGGCGATGCCGGCGCGTTTCAGTGCCTGGGCGAGGCACAGGCCGCCGAGGCCCGCGCCGACGATGGCGACATGGATTGACTGCATGGAAACGTCTCCGAAAGTCGCGCCGGATGGCGCTGTCCGGCGCACAGTGTTCCGTGATCGCGGTCACGCACGATAACGGCATCTGGCCATCAAATGCCATAAACTGGCCAACATGAAAAAAGCCGCGGCGACCGAGACGACCTCCCCCGATTTCAGCGAGTGGCTGGACGGCCCCGCGCTGATCGCGCTGCGCGGCAACGACGATCCGGCGAGCGCCTTTCGCCTCGGCACGCGCGAGTACGACTGGCACACGCATGCGCGCGGCCAGGTGCTCTGCGTGGAGGCAGGATTGATTCATGTGCATACGCCGCACGGCGCGTGGCTGCTGCCGCCGCGCCGCGCCGGCTGGGTGCCGCCGGGCGCGCCGCACCGGGTGCGGGTCAGCGGCGCGCTGAGCGGCTGGGTGCTGCTGGCCGCGCCGGCGTTCTGCGCGGGCTTGCCGGCCCGGCCGTGCGTGATCGGCGTCAGCGAGGTGCTGCGGGCGCTGGCGTATCGCGCGATCGACTGGGACAAGCAGGCCGCGCTGGCACCCGAGCACGAACGAATGGCCGCGGTGATCCACGACGAGATCCGGCGCGCACCGCACGAGGCGCTGCATGTGCCGATGCCGGACGATCCGCGCCTGGCTCGCGTGGCGCGGGCCGTCCTCGACGAACCCGGCAGCCCGCGCACGCTCGATGCGTGGGCGGCGTTCGGCGCGATGTCGCCGCGGACGCTGCGGCGGCTCATGGTGGCCGAGACGGGGCTGAGCTTCGCGCAGTGGCGCCAGCAGGCGCGGCTCGCGCATGGTCTCGACCTGCTCGCGCGCGGCCGGCCGGTCGCCGAGGTGTCGGACGCGCTGGGCTATGCGTCGCCCAGCAACTTCATCTTGATGTTCCGCAAGGCCCTCGGCGATTCGCCGGCGCACTATTTTTCCCGCCGGCCCGACGGGCAATCGGGCTGAGCACGCGGCATCGCGACCCGGCCCTTTGCCCGGATGCGCTTGCCGCGACGACGAAGACGACTGCCGGGCGGCCCTGCATCCCGTGGCCGGTTTTGTCAGTAGGTGGGCCGGATATGACAATGGAAATCCGGCTCCCGGGGGTTACGATTCGCCGGACGTCGCCGTTGGCTGGCCGATTTTGCCGTATCGGACCGCATGGCGAACCCCTATCCCCGCCAGACTGGAAGATCGATCATGAGCTATACCGCCCCCGTCAAGGACATGCTGTTCGTGCTGAAGGAACTCGCCGGCATCGACGCCGTCGCGCAGTTGCCGGGCTTCGAGGATGCGGGTTTCGACACCGCGCAGGCCGTGCTCGACGAATCCGCGAAATTCTGCGGCGAGGTGCTGGCGCCGCTGAACGTCGAAGGCGATCGCAACCCGAGCAG
>NZ_CADESW010000040.1 GCF_902830275.1 Burkholderia stagnalis
TCGCCCTTCTTCACGAGCGCGCCGTCCTTGAAGTTGACCGACACGATCGTGCCCGACACCTGCGGGCGCACGTCGACCTTCTCGATCGCTTCGAGACGGCCGGAATAGCTTTGCCAGTCGGTCACGGTCTGCGGCACGACGGTGGCGACGTCGACTTCGGGCAGCGGCGCCGCCTTGGCCGGCACGCTCGCCCTGCCCCGCATGGCGCCCGACAGCGAGAGGCCGATCGCGACGGCGATGGCCGTCACGACCCCCGCCACGCGTGTACGGTGGGTAGAAAAGATATTCATCGAACTGGATTCCTGACGATGCCTGTCTGCACTTTCCCGCAGGCATACGCGGGCGCGCCGGACCGGCGGACGATGCAGCGTCGGTGGCGACGCGTGCGTGCGCGGCCGGGCGCCGCGCACCGGCGCCTATCGGCAGCCGTGCCCGCGCACCCGGCCCTCGAACACCGCAGCCGTCACCCGTCGACGAGTTCGCGAGGCGCGGCCGCCGGCACCGCTTTGCGGCGCGCGGTGACGAGCACGATGCCCAGCGACGCCGCTTCGAACGCGGCGCCGATCCAGCCGAGCGCGCCGACGCCCTGCGTGCCGAGCACGTATCCACCCAACCCGGAGCCCAACGAAAATCCGATGTACATGAACGACGCGTTCAGCGACAGCGTCACCGGTGCGACGTTCACGCCGCCGATGCCGATCAGCCGCGACTGCTGCGGCGCGATGAAGCCCCAGACCGACGCGCCCCAGCAGATCACCGCGACGATCACCGGCACGACCGCGATTGCGGGTGGCGCGTAGGCATGAATCAACGACAGCGTGATGAATGCCGCGGTCAGCACGCTCAGCATGATCACGATCACGCGATGCGCGCCGAGCCTGTCGGTCAGGCGGCCGCCGAGAATCATCCCCGTCACGGCCGACACGCCCCACGCGAACAGCACGATGCTGAGCGGCACGCCGTGCGCGCCGAGCGTTTCGACGATATAGGCCGCGATGTACGTATAGACGACGTACGCGCCCGTCGCCCACAACATCGTCGACAACAGTGCCGTCAGCACGGCCGGCCTGCGCCCGACGTTGAGCCGCTGCGTCAGCGTCGCCGTCGGCAGCCCCTTGCCGAAGCCTTTCGGCAAGCCGAACTTCAGGCCGATCGTCGCGATCGCGCCGAGCACGGCCACGCTCGCGAATGTCGAGCGCCAGCTGCCGAAGCTCGCGATGATCGAACCGAGCGGCACGCCGAGCGCGATTGCGACACTCGATCCGCCGTTCACGATCGCGAGCGCGCGGCCGCGCTGTTCGGGCGCGACGAGCGATCCGGCCACGGCATTCGCGTTCGGCAAGAAGAGGCCCGCGGTGAACGCGAGCAGGATGCGCGCGGCCATCAGTTGTGCGAACGTCGTCGAATGCCACGCGACCACGTTCGCGACGGCGAACGCCGCGAGACTGACGATCAGCAACGTGCGGCGATTGAGGTTGCCGGTCAGCGTCGTCAGGATCGGCGAGCTGATCGCATAAGCAAACGCGAACACGCTCACCAGCAGCCCGGCGGCGCTGACGCTCCGGCCGAGATCGGCGGAGATGCTCGGCAGCAGCGGCGCGATCATGAACCCTTCCGTCGACAGGCAAAACGCGCCGAGCGCCAGCCAGTACAGCGGCCGTTTTGATTCGATTCGTACTGTTTCCATTACCCCTCTCCAGGTCGAAAAAGCCTCTTGAGCCGCCGCATCCCGGCCTTCGCGACGAGCGGCTTCACGAATTCTTCACAATCAGTAGTGCAAAGCGTGACGCTCCGGCGCGATCGTCCGGATGTTTTTTCTTATCGCGGCACAGTTCGGGCGGCCGTCGGCCGCCCGGTGCAAGCTATCCGGACCGGGGCGCGCGCCCCGCGCCCGTTACCGCGCGACGCGCATGGCGTCTCCCGCCACCGTGTCGAGCCATGCGTCGATCTGCTCGACTTCGCGCTGGATGAACCGCTCGTCGGCATACGCATTCGCCAGCACGGCCACACCCTGCGTTCGCGACAGCAGATGCATCGCCAACATATCGGCGGCGTCGCAGCCCAGCGCGTCGAACTGTGCGCTCAACCATGCACGGAACAGCGACAGCAGCTCGTTCGCGCGGTCGTGCGCATCGTGATTCAGCTTCCCGAGCTCCGTGCACAGCGTGCCGATCGGGCAGCCGGAACGCATGATCTTGCTGCGGTTCGTGACGAGCATCTGCGAGAAGCGCTTGAGGCGATCGAGCGGCGCCGACCATTCGATGTCCCACTCGTCCAGCATGGCCTGCACATTCGCGAGCCGCGCGTCGATCACGGCGTCGAGGATCTCGTCCTTGGTCTTGAAGTGATGATAGAAATTGCCGCGCGAGATCTGCACCGCGCCGGCAATATCGGAAAAGGACGTGTGCTGGTAGCCCTGCTGGTAGAACAGCTGGTCGGCGGAAGCAACGATGAGATCGCGAGTCGATTCGGCTTTCATGGAAAGTCCTGCCCTGTGGCCAGGCCCGGTGCGGAACGCCTTGCACGGTCACCTGGGTCGCCTCCAAATTGCGAGGCACGATTAGGATGTTCGTCCTACAATATCTTCATACTAAGACGCGCGTCCTAATTCGTCAAGAAGAGCCCGGCGGCGGCCACGGACGACCAACCGAGAGACAGGGGCAGTTCAATGGATTATCTGCAGTCGATACGCGTATTCGTCCGGATCGCCGAACTCGGCAGTTATTCGCGGGCCGCGCGCGCGTTGCGGATTTCGAATTCGCTCGCGACGCGGCTCGTGATGTCGCTCGAAAGCCATCTGGACGCCCGCCTGTTCCAGCGGAGCACGCGCCGCCTGTCGCTGACCGAGCAGGGGCAGGCGTATCTGGAATGCGTGAGCCGGATCCTCGCGGATCTCGAACGGGCCGAGCGGCTGGTCGCCGCGCATACGCGGGAGCCGGCCGGCACGCTGCGCATTGCCGCGCACCCGATGTTCAGCCTGCACGGATTTTCGGCGGCGCTGAGCGCGTATGCGCAGCGCTATCCGCGGGTGACGCTCGACCTGACGCTGACGGATCGCCCCGTCAACCTGATCGAGGAACGATTCGACGTCGGCGTGCTGATGGGCCGCCAGGTGACGGGCGACAGCATCGTCAAGCGGTGGCTGATGAGGACGCGCATGATGGTCTGCGCCGCGCCCGCCTATCTGAAGAAGCACGGCGCGCCCGCGCATCCGGAGGATCTGGCCGGGCACGCGTGGCTGCACCTGCCGCTCGAACGGTATGGCGAGCAGCTGGAGCTGCTCGGCCCGGACGGGCCCGTGCAGGTGAATCCGACGAACGTCGCGCTGGCGAACAACTCGAGCATGCTGCGCCAGCTTGCCGTGCTCGGCATGGGCATCGCGCTGCTGCCGTGTCATATGGTCGACGACGACCTGCGCGAAGGCCGGCTGGTGCGTTTGCTGGCCGACTACCACCTGCCGCCGGCCGACATTCATGTCGCGTATCCGTCGCGCACGCACCTGCCGTCGAAAGTGCGGACCTTCGCCGACCATCTCGTCGAATCGGCGGGCGCGGCGCTGGACACGCGGATCGCCGATCCGGATTTCGCGCCGGTGAGGACGGCCGCGTAACGCATGCGCGGCCGGGGCGGCACGCTAGCGCGCGGCGTCCGTGCGCCGGATGAGACAGGTCGCGGACGCCAGCGCGACCTTCTTGCCGTCCGGCGTGGTCAGCACGCCCTCGGCGATGCCGAGGCTTTTCGACAGGTGCGCCACGCGCCCCTCCACGATCAGGTCGACGGACAGCGGCACCGGCCGCAGCATCTTCACGCTGAGGTCGACCGTCGCGTAACCGGCGTGCGCGTCGAGCATCGTATGGACGGCGCAGCCCGTCACCGAGTCGAGCACGGTCGCCGCGAATCCGCCATGCACGGCGCCTTGCGAGTTCAGGTGCCGCTCGTCCGCGCGCGCGATCATCTTCACGTAGCCGGGCTCGATGGTTTCCGCGCGCATCGGCATCGTGCTCCACATCGTCGCGGCGGGTACGTCGCCCGCTGCCGCGGCGCGCAGGAATTCCAGCCCGGACATCGGCGTGTCAGCCATGTTTGCCACTCCTCGTTGATCGGCCGAGCCGGACGACCGAAGCGATGCCGAACGGCATGGGCCGCGCGGGCTGCGACGCGCGCCGGCCTCGCGCGTCGCACGGCCGCCCGGACGGCCTTCGTTGCCGACGCGGGCGATCGGGCGGCCCGTCCACGGCATTTTTCATATTAGAGGCGCGCGTTCAGCAGCGTCAACGCGCGCGCTTCATCGTGCCCGCGAAGATCGCGCGCAGCACGCCGCCTTCGCGCACGTAACGCCATTCGGCCAGCGTATCGATGCGCAGCGTGCCGGCCACGCGCGCGACCTCGCGCCCGTTGCGCCGGACGGTGACCGTGGCCGGCGGGCGCGGCGCTCGCGCGTGCGGATCGAAATCGATGTCGATGCATTCGGAACCGTCCCATGCAAGCGCATCGAGTGCGTTCGGCGCGCCCACTTCGATCGGCAGCACGCCCATCAGCGCCAGGTTGCTGCGATGGATGCGCTCGAAGCCGGCCGCGACGACCGCCGCGACGCCCAGCAGCGACGTGCCCTTCGCGGCCCAGTCGCGCGCGCTTCCCGAGCCGTACAGCGCGCCCGCGACGATCACGCTCGGCACGCCGTCGTCGCGGTTTTCCATCGCGACGTCGAACAGGCTGCGCGTCGCGCCGTCGCGCGCCGAACGGGCGACGGGGCCCGCGTCGAGCCCGCCCACCCGGTTGCGAAGATGCGGATTCGCGAACGTGCCGCGCATCATCACGTGATGGTTGCAGCGGCGCGCGCCATAGGTATTGAACGCGTCGTCGGGAACCTGCCGCGCGCGCAGGTAGCGGGCCGCCTCGCTGTCGGCCGCGATCGCGCCGACCGGGCTGATATGGTCGGTCGTGACGCCATCCCCGAGCACGGCGAGCACGCGCGCGCGGCGCACGGGCCCGAACGGCCGCGCGTCGCGCGCCGGCGGGTCGAAGAACGGCGGTTCGACGAAATAGCCCGAGGTGTCGCGCCATTCGAACAGCGGCGACGCCGGCGCATCGATGCGCGACCAGCCGGTGCTGTCGCCGCCCTCGCCCGTTGCGTCGTCATACAGGCCGGCGTACGCGCGCTCGTCGACCACCGCATCGACGAGCGCGTCGATGTCCGCTTTGTCGGGCCACACGTCGGCCAGGAAGACCGGCGCACCGGCTGCATCGACCCCGAGCGGCGCCGCATCGAGATCGCGCGCGACCGTGCCCGCCAGCGCGTAGGCCACGACGAGCGCGGGGCTCGCGAGATAGTTGGCCTTGATCGCGCGGTGAATGCGACCCTCGAAGTTGCGGTTGCCGGACAGCACTGCGGCCACCGACAGGCCGCGCGCGCGTACCGCCGCTTCGACGCCGTCGGCGAGCGCGCCCGTATTGCCGACGCACGACGCGCACCCGTACGCGGCGACGAAGAAGCCGAGCCGCTGCAGCGGTTCGAGCAGTCCCGCGCGCTCAAGATAGCGCGTCACCGCGCGCGAGCCTGGCGCCAGCACCGTCTTCACGTGACCGGGCGGGCGCAAGCCGCGCGCGGCGGCCCGCTTCGCCAGCAGCCCGGCCGCCAGCATCGCCGCCGGGTTGGCCGTGTTGGTGCACGACGTGATCGCGGCGAGCACGACGGCGCCGTCGCCGAGCCCGTCCGGCGCACCGGAATGCGCCGCGCCGCCGTTCGCGACGCTCGCTGGAAGCTGCGCGACGGCGAGCGTCTGGTGCGGCCGCGCAGGCCCCGCGAGCGTCGGCTCGACGGCCGACAGGTCGATCGACAGCACCGACGTGTAGTCGTGGTCCGCCGCATCCGGAATCCCGAACAGGCCCTGCGCGGCGTAGTACGCGCGGATCGTGTCGATCGCGTCGCGCGATCGGCCCGTTTGCGCCAGATAGGCGAGCGTGGTGTCGTCGATGCCGAAAAAGGCCGTCGTCGCGCCGTATTCGGGCGCCATGTTGGCGATCGTCGCGCGATCCGGCAGCGACAGGCCCCGCGCACCGGGCCCGACGAATTCGAGAAACTTGCCGACCACACCGGCTTCGCGCAGCGCGCGGGTCAGGTGAAGCGCGACGTCGGTGGCCAGCACGCGGCCACGGGGCGCGCCCGTCAGGTGCACGGCGACGACCTCCGGCGCGCTCTGGTGGAGCGGCTCCCCGAGCAGCGCGATTTCCGCTTCGAGCCCGCCGACGCCCCAGCCCAGCACGCCGAGCGCGTTGATCATCGTCGTGTGCGAATCCGTGCCGACCACCGTGTCGGGAAACAGCCAGCCGTCGCGCCGCGCGACCACGCCGGCCAGGAACTCGAGATTGATCTGGTGGACGATGCCGTTGCCGGGCGGAATGACCCGCACGCCCTGAAACGCGCGCGCGGCCCATTTGACGAACTGGAAGCGTTCCGCGTTGAGCCGGTATTCCGCCGCGAGATTCGTGTCGTGTGCGGCCGCATCGCCATACGCGTCGACGACGACCGAATGATCGACGACGAGATCGACGGGCAGCGTCGGTTGAACGGCCTGCGCATGCACGCCTGCCCGAACGGCGGCCGAACGCATCGCCGCGAGATCGCACAGCAGCGGAATGCCCGATGCATCCTGCAGCAGCACGCGCGAGACCCAGACCGGGATGTCCCGGCCGTCGCCGGCGCGCCAGTCGAGCAGCGCCTGCGCGTGCTCCGTCGCCGCGTGCGCGCCGTCGGCGCGGCGCAGCGCGGCCTCGAGCAGGATCCGGATCGACGGCGGGAAACGCGCGACGCGCGGATGGGCGCGCGCGACCGCCGGCAGCGACACGATGCGCGCGGTCGTGCCGTCCGGCAGCGGGAAGGTGCGATGAAAGTCGGTGAAGTTCGCCATGATGCGTGGTTGGTGTATAGCGCGCTAGGCAGCGGCCTGCCCCGCCGCTGCTGCCGGCGTCCAGACGCTCAGCACGCTGTCGAGCGCCGGGCGGCTGCGCTCGGCGACGTCCTCGGCCGGCTGGCCGACGTGGACGAACCCGACCGTCTGCTCGTGCGCCGCGAGCCCGAGGATCGCCGCGACTTCCGCGTCGTACGCGGCCCAGCCGGTCAGCCACTGCGCGCCGAGGCCGACGGCCGACGCGGCGAGCAGCAGGTTGTACGCGACGCAGCCCGCGCTCAGTTGCTGCTCGACGACCGGCACCTTGTGGTCCGGATCCACGCGCGCGATCACCGCGATCACCAGCGGCGCGAACGTATAGCGCAGCCGCTCCTTCTCCTGCTGCGTCTCCGACAAGCTCGCGCGTTGCGACGCGCGCGCGGCGAGCCGCTCCCCGAAGCGCAGCTTCGCGTCGCCTTCGAGCAGGATCAGCCGGAACGGTTCGAGCTTGCCGTGGTCCGGCACGCGAATCGCGGCCTCCAGCAAGCGGTTCAGCGTCGCGCGGTCGGGCGGCGCGCCGCCCAGCTGGCGCGTCGGCGTGGAGCGGCGTTTCAGCAGCAACGCGAGGGGATCGGTCATCGACACAGTGGGTCTCCTTGGGTTCGGTTCGCTGGCTCACCGATGTGCCGGCGTGCCGCTCGGAAATACGTGCGCACCGCTACGATTCCCCGTAGTACGACGCATCGAGATAGTCGCCGAGGTGCGCGCGCAGGCGCTCGCGGAACAGCACCATGTTGTCCCACGGCTGCATGTATGCGGTCCATTCGTCGATCCGGTCTCCGGCGTCGAGATGCGCGATGCTGACGATCTCGAGCGGCAGCTGTTTCGACGTGAACGCCCGCAAAAAATGCGCGCCGTTGCGCAACGCGGGGCCGTAGTCGCATTCGCCGTACACCGCGCTCGCGTAGCCGAGCACATGGGACACCGCATCCACGCCGCGCACCGGCTTGACGAACGCCGGGCCGTGAAACGCCACGTCGTCGCTCAGCGGGAACGGCAGCCGCCGCTGCACGGGCGCGGCGGCGTCGCGCGGCACGGTGTCGTGTGCATCGACGTCGCGCGGCAGGGCCGTCACGCGTTCGAACCGCGCCCGCCACGGAGCGACGAACGGCAGCGGCCGCACCGCGATGCGCAGCTCGGCGATCTCGCCCGCCGCGTTCGTCAGCGCCAGCGTCACGCCGTCGATCGCGCGCTCGGCGGGGCCGCACCGCCAGGCGGCGGCGATCCCGGCGTCGCCGTCGAACCGCAGGTGCACGTCGAGCTCGGCGTCGAGCGTATCCGCCAGTTCGTGCAGGCAGCGCAGCGCGGCGTCCGCGCCGACGACCGGCTCGCGACGGAACGGGTGCGCGACCCGCACGTCGTGCGCGAGGCGGCGCGCGTCCGCGTCAAGCGCGGTCAGAAACAACGGTGGCGACATCGTTTTCCTCCTGATTCGGCGACACTTCGATTCCCGGCGCGGGCGCGGCCGTCGCGCCCCCGTCGAGCGTGGCGAGGAATTCGGCGACCTGCGGGCCGAACAGCGCGACGTTCTCGCGATCGAACATCGCGATGTGTTCGGCGAAGCACGAGAACGGCGTCAACTGCGGCGCGGCGGCGAGCTCGATGCGGACGTCCAGCTCGCGCACCGGGGCCGCGAAGTGCCGCTCCCAGCCGCGCGAGAACGCGTTGCCCGCGATGTTGATCGAGAACGCCTGCGCCGACAGCGTCACGTCCCCCTGTATCTCGCCCATCGTCATCCGGTAGAAGCGCCGGATCGTGAACAGCGTCTCCAGCGCCTCGACCACTTCGCCGCTCGGGTCCGGCAACATCAGTCCGCGCCCGTTCTCCGCGAGCTGATCGAGGAACCACTTCGCGGCCTCCGCCACGCCGGCGCGCTCGATGCTCACCGGCGCGGCCACATGCGGCAGCACCAGCCGCGCGAGATGCAGCACGTCGCCCGTGCTTGCCAGCCGGATGTCCGTGCCGAACACGGTGACGAGACGCTCGATCGCGTGCATGCCGGCAAGCGTCGCGTCGGCCGGATCGCGGTCCATCGCGCCGCGTGCTTCGACGAACTTCGCGAGCCGCACGCCGGTTTGCCGGTAGACGTCGAACATCAGCACGCCGAGCACCCGTTCGCCCTGGCGCTCCAGCAGCGCCGCGACCTCGAACGCGAGCCGACCGCCGGCCGACCAGCCGCCGAGCAGGTACGGCCCGTGCGGCTGCTGGCTGCGCAGCGTCTCGACCAGCAGCGCGACATACTCCTGCAGCGTTTCGCCGCCGAGCACCTTGTTCAGCATCACGAGCGGCCGGTCGCCGAGGTATTGCCGCAGCGGCAGGTACGACCACGCGTAGCCGCCCATCCCGTGGACCAGCACGAGCGGCGTCTTCGATGCGTTGCCGGGCAGCGAGACCACGTTCGACGCGCGGCCGGCGCTGCCGTCGGCGGCTGGCGGCGTGCTGGCGCTGGGGGTGCCGGTGCCGTCCGTGCGCGCCGGGTCCGCCTGTGCATTACCCGCCTGCCCCGACAGCAGCGGCGCGACGTCGCGCAGCAACTGCTCCGCCATCGCCGCGACGCTCGGGTGATTGAGCGTGAACGTGTTCGGCAGCCGCTTGCCGCCGGTCGCCGCGCCGAGCTTGAGCCGCAGTTCGACCGTCATCAGCGAATCGAGGCCGAGATCGACGATCGCGCGATCGTCCGGCACGTCCTCGGCCGACGCGCCCGACACGGCCGCGACCGCGTCGCGGACGAAATCCCGCAGCGCCGCCAGCCGTTCGCCGGCGTCCGTCCTCGCCAGCCGCTGCACGAGATCCGTCGCGGCCGGCGCGCTTTTCGCGGCGGGCGCGTCGTGCGTCGTCGTCGGCACCACGACCTGCGGCGCGTCCGTCTGCGCGTCGATGAGCCCGTCGAGCACCTGCAGGCCGATCTGCGGATCGATCGTCAGGCGCTCCTTCGCGAGCTTCGCGCGCACCGCGAGGCCGATCTGCGCCCACGGGCCCCAGTCGATCGCGAGCGCGGGCAAGCCGAGCGCGCGCCGGTGGTGCGCGAAGCCGTCGAGGAACGCGTTCGCAGCCGCGTAGTTCGCCTGCCCGCCGAGGCCGACGAGCGCCGAGTTGGACGAGAACAGCACGAAGAAATCCAGCGCGTCGGCCTGCGTTTCGCGATGCAGATGCCACGCGCCCGCAACCTTCGGCCCGAACACTTCCTCGAAGCCGTGCCACGTCTGCTGCGCCAGCGCGCGGTCGGCGACGAGGCCCGCGCAATGCAGCACGCCTGCCAGCGGCGGCATCGTGCGGCGCGTTTCGGCGAATACGCGCGCGACGTCGTCAGCGTTCGAGATGTCCGCCTGCTGCACGAGCACCCGCGCGCCCTGCGCGTCCATCCATTGCAGCACCGGTTCGGCTTCCGCGGTCACGCCGCGCCGGCCGACCAGCACGAGCGCGCGCGCGCCGCGTTCCACGAGCCGCCGCGCGGCCGCGAGGCCGAGCCCGCCGAGGCCGCCGGTCACCACATAGGTCGCGTCGGCCCGCACGCGGTTCTCGGGCGCGGCCGGGCCGGCCTGGAAGCGCACGAGCCGCGGCGTATGGCGCGCGCCGTCGCGCACGGCGATTTCGGGCATCGCGCCATCGGCGTCTGCCGCCGGTGCGTCGCGAAGCTCGTCCGCGAGCCAGTCGACCTGCGCGTCGGCCGGCTTGCGCGGGTCGAGGTCGATCAGGCGGGTTTCGCATTCGGGATGCTCGCGCCGCACGACGCGCGCGAAGCCCCACAGCGGCGCCTGGTCGAGCGCCACGTCAGACGCCTGGGCCGGCTGCGCGCCGCGCGTGACGAACGACAGGCGCACCGTCGCGCCGCTCGCGTCCGCGTGCCGCAGCGCGCCTTGAACCGCATCCAGCGCGGTGCGGCTGTTCGACGCGAGTGCGCGGCGCCAGTCGGCGTCGTGCGCATCCGTCTCGTCATCGGCCGGCCACGCGAAAACGACATCGGTCACGGGCGCGCGCTCGGCCGCCTGTCGCGCGATCCGCTCGAATTCGTCCGCGCCGCCTTCGTTCACGACGATGCGGGGAACGTCGCCGGCCGTGTCGTGCCCGGCGTCGGTGACGAGCGTGCAAAGGTCGCCCGCGCTCGCAAGGCGTGACGCCAGCCCGCTCGCGAGCCGGCCGCGCGCGACGACCAGCCAGTGGCGGCCGCCGGGCGCTGCGGCGCGCGCGGCGAGCCGCACCGCGGCGGCCGGGCGCCATTCCTGCCGCCAGACCCAGCGCGCCCAATCGGCCGATGCGCCGATCAGCGTTTCCGGACGCACCGTGCGCTTGACGTAGCCGTCGATCTCGATCAGCACGCGCCCGTCGGCGTCGAAGAAGCGGATGTCCGACGTGATGTGCGGCCCCTGCTGCTCGCGAATCCGCGCATGACACAGCACGCGCTTGCCCGGCGACGCGAAGAACGTGATGCGCTCGAAACCGACCGGCACCGACAGCGTGGACATTTCGCGCTGCGCGACGCCACTCAACTGGAAGCCGCAGTCGAGCATCGCCGGATGAATCAGGTACGCGCCCTGCTCGCGGCTTCTCGCGTCGTCGAGTTCGATCTCGGCGAACGCTTCGTCGTCGCCGCGCCGGATCTCGCGCATGCCCTGGAACGCCGCGCCGATCTGCAGGCCGAGCGCGTGCACCTTCGCGTACTGGTCGGCGGGTTCGACGCGCGTGTCGCAGCGTTTGCGCAGCGACGTCACGTCGATACTGCCCGGCGACGCGTCGACACGTCGCACGTCGAGCCGCACGTGCTCGATCGGCGCGGCGTCGCCGTCGGCCCCGCGCGGCGTGCCGCTGAAGATGCGCACCTGCAGCGCGTCGTCGCCGTCCGGCAGCGCGTGAACGTGCAGCCGGCGGGCGTCGCCGTCGCCGATCACGAGCGCCGCCGCGAGGCCCACGTCGGTCAGCCGGAACGCGCCGTCGCCCCATTGCTCGCGTGCGGCCGCCAGCGCCGTTTCGACGAAGCCCGCGCCCGGGAACACGACCCGGCCGAACACGAGATGCTCGCCGATGAACGCCGGCAGCCGCGACAGCGTCTGTTCGAATGCGCCGACGATGCCGAGCGGCCGGCCGAGCAGCGGATGCCGGCCCGGCGCCGCCGGCGTAGCGTCCGCGCGCGGTTCGTCGTCGACCCAGTAGCGCTTGCGCTGGAACGGATAGGCGGGCAGCGGCACGCGCCGCCGCGGTTCGCCGCGATGGAACGCGTGCCAGTCGACGCGCGCGCCATGCGCGTGCGCCGCGCCGACGCTGTCGGTCAACTGCTCCATGCTGCCGCGCCCCTTGTGAACGGACGGCAGCCACACGCCCGGCGCGTCGCCGACGATGTCGCGCGCGATCCCGAGCAGCGTCGGGCGCGGCCCGACCTCGATCACGATCTCGCTGCGCGTGTCGAGCAGCGTCTCGATCCCCTGCGCGAAACGCACGGTATCGCGGATATGGCGCCGCCAGTAGCGCGGCGAGCACAGGTCGTCCGCGGAGGCGACCGCGCCCGTCACGTTCGAGATGACCGCGATCCGCGGCGGCTGGAACCGCACGCGCGACGCGACTGCCTCGAACGGGTCGAGGATCGGGTCCATCAGCGCCGAATGCGCGGCGCCGGACACCTGCAGGCGCGTGCATTTCACGCCCACGGCGTCGAGCGCGGCCTGCGCGCCGCCGATCCCTTCGCGGGTACCCGAGATCACGATGCTTTCGGGGCCGTTGATCGCGGCGATCGCCAGGTCGTCCGGCCAGTCGCGCACCACGGCCTCGGCGCGCGCGAGATCCGCAACGATCGCGAGCATTTCGCCCTTGCGCGGCACCGACTGCATCAGCAGGCCGCGCGTGGCGACGAGCCGCAGCCCGTCCTCGAGATCGAACACGCCGGCCACGCACGCGGCCACCAGTTCGCCGAGGCTGTGGCCGATCACGACGTCGGGCTCGATGCCCCACGAGCGCCACAGTTCGGTCATCGCATACTCGAACGCGAACAGCGACGGCTGCAGATAGGCAAGCTCGTCGATCAGCGCGGCGTCGACGCCTTCGCCGAACATCACGGCCTTCAGCGGCACGTCGAGGACGTCCGCGAGGATGCGTTCGCACCGGTCGATCGCGTCGCGGAAAACCGGCTCGGCGTCGTACAGGTCGCGCCCCATCCCCGCGTATTGCGCGCCGCTGCCCGTATACAAAAACGCGATCTTCGGCGTGGCGCCCGCGCGCAGCCGCGCGACGTGCAGCCCGGCGGGTTCGCCGCCGTCGACGAACGCGCGCAGCGTCGCGGCAAGCTCGGCCGGCGTCGCGCCGACGGCCGACAGCCGGTGCGGCAGGTGCGGGCGCGCCGTCGCGGCGGTGAAGCACGCGTCCGCGAGCTGTGCGGGGTCGAGTGGCGCGAGATGCGCGGCATGGCGCTGCGCGAGATCGCGCAGCGCACCGTCGCTCGCGCCGGACAGCACGAGCAGGTGCCGCGCGCGGGCGCTTGCTTGCGCCGCGCCGGGCGCTTCGCCCGCCCGCTCGTCCGGCGCCGCGGCGTGCGCCTCTTCGAGCACGACGTGCGCGTTGGTCCCGCTGTAGCCGAACGAGCTGACGCCCGCGACCCGCGCGGCCGCCGCTTGCCACGGCTCGGCCTGCCGCTGCACGACGATCGGCAGTTCGGCGAAGCGGATGTTCGGGTTCGGTTCCTGCAGGTGCAGCGTCGGCACGAGCGTGCGCCGATGCAGGCACAGCGCTGCCTTGATCAGCCCGGCGATGCCGGCCGCCGCCTCGAGATGCCCGATGTTCGACTTGACCGAGCCGATCGCGAGCGGCGCGTCGCGCGGGCCGTCCGACGCGAACACCGCGCCGAGCGCCTCGACCTCGATCGGATCGCCGAGCGCGGTGCCGGTGCCGTGCGCTTCCACATAGCCGACGTCGCGCGGCCGCAGCCCCGCGCTGCGCAGCGCGGCGCGCACCACGTCGCGCTGCGCGAGCCCGTTCGGCGCCGTCAGCCCGTTGGTCCGGCCGTCCTGGTTCACCGCGCTGCCGCGGATCACCGCGTAGATGCGATCGCCGTCGCGCACCGCGCGCTCGAGCGGCTTGAGCAGCACCACGCCGACGCCTTCCGCCCGCACGTAGCCGTTCGCGCGCGCGTCGAACGGCTTGCATTTGCCGTCCGGCGAGAAGAACGTGCCGTGGCTCAGCGAGATCGTCCGTTCGGGCGTGAGGATCAGGTTCACGCCGGCCGCGAGCGCGACGTCGCATTCGCCGTCGGCGAGCGCGCGGCACGCGTGATGCACGGCGACGAGCGACGACGAGCACGCCGTATCGACCGACACGCTCGGGCCGTGCAGGTCGAACGTGTACGACAGCCGCCCCGACGCGACGGCCGGGCTCGCGCCCGTCGACACGAACGGGCTCGAATCGTGGGTACGCGCGAGCGTGATCCGCCCGTAGTCGGACTGCGAGATCCCGACGAACACGCCGGCCGCGCTGCCGGCCAGCGCATCGGGCGCGATGCCGGCGTCCTCGATCGCCGCCCACGCGGCCTCCAGCAGCAGCCGGTGCTGCGGATCGGTGTCGCTCGCGGCCCGCTCCGACAGGCCGAACAGCTCGCGGTCGAACTGGTCGACACCGTCCACGAAGCCGCCCCAGCGGCTGTTGGTCTTGCCGGGCGCGCCGGGCTCCGGGTCGTAGACGGCATCGGCGTCCCAGCGCGCGGCCGGCACTTCGGTGACGGCGTCGATGCCGTCGGCGAGCAGCCGCCAGTACGCGTCGAGCCCTTCGCCGCCGGGGAAGCGGATGCTCATCCCGACGATCGCGACCGGCCCCGCGGCGCCGGCCCTGGCGCCTTCGGCCAGCGGCGCCGCGTCGTGCGCGTCGCCGCCCGTCAGATGGCGCACGAGCGCATCGACGCTCGGATGGTCGTACAGCACGGTCGGCGACAGCGTCCGGCCGAGGTGCTCGCCGAGCTCGGCCGCGATACGCACGACGCCGAGCGAATCCAGCCCGTATTCGGCGAACGGCCGATCGCCGATCTCGTCTTCGGGCAGGTTCGTGCATTCGGCGAGCGCGCGCCGCAGATACGCGCGCAGATCGGCGCCCGCGCGCGCGGCCGATGCCGTGTTGCTTGCGGCGGCGCGGCGGCCGGCCCGCGCGACCACGTCGAGTTCGCCGCCCGCATAGCGCGCCGCGCACAGCGTGCGCTGCAGCTTGCCGGTGCCGGTGCGCGGCAGCGATCCGGGCGCGACGAACACGACGTCGTGAATCCGCAGCCCGTGCCGGCGGCTGACCAGGTCGCGCATCGCCGCCGCCGCGTCGTCCGGGTCGCGAAACGTCGACGGCTCGACTTCCGCTGCAACGACCAGCATCTCCTCGCCGGCGACCGAATGCGCGAATGCCGCCGCGCGCCCGACGCCCGCGTGCGCGCCGCCCTGCTCGGCATCCTGTTCGATGTCCTGCGGGAAATGGTTCGCGCCGCGGATGATGATCAGTTCCTTCAGCCGGCCGACGAGAAACAGTTCGCCGCGATGCGCGACGCCGAGATCGCCGGTTCTCAGGTACACGGCCGGATCGCCGTCGAGCGTCGCGTGGAACGTCGCCGCGCTCTCGTCGGGCCGGTTCAGGTAGCCGCGCGCCACGTCGGCGCCCGCCAGCCACACTTCGCCGACCTGCCCGTCGCGACACGGGCCCAGCGTCGCCGGATCGACGATCCGGATCGTCCGGCCCGCGTGTTCCAGCGGCCCGTAGCCGAGCAGTTCGACGCCCGCGCGCGCATCGTCGCGCCCGTCGGCCAGCTCGACCGCGCGGCCCTGCCCCAGCTCGCGCGCGTCGAACCGGCATACGAGCGGAAACCGCCCGGCCGGCGCTTCCGTGACCCGCATCGTCACTTCCGAGATGCCGTAGCACGGCTGCAGCGCATCGGCGCTGAAGCCGGCCGGCGCGGCTGCTTCAGCGAAACGCCGCAGCGTGTCGGCGCGCACCGTTTCGCCCGAGCTGTACGCATTGCGCCAGCAGTCGAGGCGCAGCGCGCGCCACTGCTCCGGCTTCACGCGCTGCACGCACAGGTCGTAGGCGAAGTTCGGGCCGCCCGAATGCGTCGCGCGGAAATGCGAGATCGCGCGCAGCCAGCGCACCGGCTGCTCGACGTACAGATGGGTCGCGAGATGCACGGCCGGAAAGCCGATGCATACGGGCAGGCACGCGCCATACATGAGCCCGGCCGCATGCGACGTCGGCGACCACGTGACGAGCACGCTGTCGCTCGTCAGCTGCGAGCCTTCGGATGCGCGCAGGCTGTTCGCGATGAAGTTCGCGTGCGTCAGCTCGACGCCTTTCGCGGTGCCGGTCGAACCGGACGTGTACTGCAGGCACGCGACTGTGTCGCCGGTCAGCGCGGGCGCCTGCCAGCGATCGGCAACACTGCGCTCGACGCGATCCACGGCGATGCGCGGCAGGTCGCGCAGCACCGGCACGGGCGCGAACAGCGCCGCAAGCTGCGCATCGGCGGCGTCCGTCGTCAGCAGGCAATGCGGCTGCGCGTCCGCCGCGACGCCCTCGATGCGGCGCAGCGCGGCGTCGCTGCGCGCGCGCTCGGGGAGCGCGAGCGGCACGGCGATCGCGCCCGCATAGACGCAGCCCCAGAACGCCGCGATGAAGTCGAGGCCGGACGGAAACACGAGCAGCACCGGCCGGCCCGCCGCGCCCTGCTCGACGAGCCGCGCGGCGATCGCGCGCGCGCGGGTGTCGAGCTCGCCGTAGGAAAGCGGCTCGGCGGCATTCAGGTCGTCGCCGTCGACGAACGCGAACGCGCGGCGCTCGCGCTGGTGTTCGGCGCGCCAGCGCAGCGCGGCGACGAGATCGGAAAACTCGCTGGTCTTGAGGGATGCGGCGATCTGCATGAGAAGGACTCCCGTTGCGGTTCAGGCGTCAGGCGCCGCGCTGCGCAGGCTGCCGATACTCGCGCGCCTCGGCGTCCTGCGGGCGATACGCGCTCAGCCCGAAGTAATTGCGGAACAGCCGGTCGAGCGAGCGATACGTGCCGTCACGCGTCGAAAACACCGCCTGGATTTCCTGCGGCGCGTCCAGCTCCGCGAGTTCGCGCCGCAGCGCGTCCCACACGTGCGCGAACGCGTCGACGAAAATGCGCTGGAACCACGGCACCCCCGCCTCGGTGCCGACCAGGAACCAGCTGATCGACTGCGTCAGCTCGCGCACGCTCTGCCGCACCGCGAAATCGAGCTCGCCCGGCGCGCGCATCGTCGACACGTGGCGAATGCTGTTCACGTCGACGATCCCGCCGTCCAGCACGAGGTTCTGCGCCATCAGGCAGTTGCCGCGGCCGAAGTGTGCGGGATCGGTCGGAATCCAGCCGAGCGCGAGAAACTCGGCGGTCAGGCGAATCCAGCGCTCGATCGCCGTATCGGGATCGGTCAGCTCGCGCAGCGCCGCATGACGCTTGTCGTACGGCACTTCCACGCCCACGTCGCCGCCGCGCACGTGCATCGCGCGCATCGGATACGCCGGGTAGTGGTACACGTACGCGCCGAGCTCGTCACGGATCATCGCCTCGACGAGGATCGCCGTGCGCGGCGACAGCAGCGGGCGCAGCACGTCGAGCGCCTGCTCGCGCACGGCCTCCGGCCAGCGATACACGAACAGCGGCGTCGGAATCCGCGCGAGCCGGCCGAAGCGGCGGTAATAGGCGGTCTGCAATTGCAGCGCGCAGCGCGCCTCGTCGTCGGCATCCCACAGCGGGTGGACGCCCGGCGGCTTGCCCTCGCTGATCGGGAAGCGTTCGAGCTGGTTCATCAGCGACAGATCCTCGAGCACGGGGCGCGCCTGGCCGCCGATCGTCCAGCTGAACACGTTCCACATCTCGCCCATGCGCTTGGCGATGCTCGCGAAGTTTTCCGACACGGGCTCGGTGCCCTTGATCGCGATGAAGCCGCGGCCGTCCGACACGCTCGTCAGCTTGCCGAGATCGAGATAGAACGCCCGGACGTGGCGGTCCGGACGCGACACCGGGCCGTAATCGCCGAACGCCCATTGCTTCTGCACCGGCAGCTCGCCGTCCAGCAGCCCGTAGACGTCGCCGAGCGCCGGTTCGGTTTTCGCCAATGCATCGTAGATTTCCTGCGACTGCTCGCGAAGCGACCAGACCGGTTCGACGGAAGCCAGCTTCAGCCCGGTCTCGTCTTTCAGAAGTTCGTCCTTGATACGCACCTTGTCTGCCCCTATTGAAGGTGCCGCCCGGCGTCGGGCGGCTACGTACGGTTATCGCCGTGCCCGCGCGCCGCCGCACGGGCACGGCGTCGCTGCGTCATACGAGCGATACGCGGTACTCCGACATCCACAGATCGATCTGATACAGATACGCGAGGAACTGCGCGTCCTTCGCATACATGCCGAACCAGTGACGGTCCCGTGCTTCGTCGTCCGGCGACGCGAGCACGCGTTCCAGTTCGGCCATGTCGAGCAGCGGCCGCAGCGGCGACGACGGCTGCCGCAGGCGCTCGACCAGCAGCGCGCGCACCTGATGCAGGTAACGCGGGTTGTGCGTGGTCGGGAACGGGCTCTTCGGACGCCAGATCACGTCGTCGGGCAGGATGCCCTGCATCGCATGGCGCAGCAGCCCCTTCTCGCGGTCGCCGGCGTTCTTCATGCTCCACGGCACGTTCCACAGATACTCGACGATCCGGTGATCGCAGAACGGCACGCGCACCTCGAGCCCTTCGGCCATGCTCGCGCGATCCTTGCGGTCGAGCATCATCGGCAGCCAGCGCGTGAAATTGATGTAGAACATCTGGCGGCGGCGCGCCTCGCCGGGCGACTCGCCGGGCAGCGGCGGACATTCCGCGACGGTCTGCCGGTAATGCCGTGCGACGAGCGCGCCGGGATCGATCCGGTCGCGGATCGCCGGCGCGAGCAGCCGCTGGCGGCCGTCGACCAGCCGGACCCACGGAAACCGCTCCACCTCGTAGTCGCTCGCCTGGTGATACCAGCGATAGCCGCCGAAGATCTCGTCGGCGGTCTCGCCCGACAGCACGACGGTCGAGTGCTTCTTGATCTCGCGGCAAAAGAGCTGCAGCGACGCATCGACTTCCCACATGCCGGGCAGGTCGCGCGAGCGCATCGCGTCGCCGAGATGGGAGATCAGGTCCGACGTGTCGAGCATCACGCGATGGTGGCGCGTGTGCAGATGCGCGGTGACTTTCTCGACCCACGGCGCGTCCTCGTCCGGCACGTAGTCGGTCGGCTTGAAGTGCGCGCTGTTGTCGACGAAGTCGATCGAATAGGTGTCGAGCGCGCCGGCGCCCGCCTCCTTGAACGAGCCCGCGGCGATCGCGGTGATCGAGCTCGAATCGAGCCCGCCCGACACCATCGTGCCGATCGGCACGTCGGACACGAGCTGCTTCGTCACCGCATCGACGACGAGCTCGCGCACGCGCTCGACGGTGCGGTCGAAGCCGTCTTCATGCGGGCGGCTTTCGAGCCGCCAGTACGGCCAGGACTCGATCCCGTTCACGTTGCAGGTCAGGCACCAGCCCGGCTTCAGCTCCTCGATCTGGCGGAACACGCCGGCGCCCGGCGTGCGCGCCGGCCCCAGGAACAGCAGCTCCTGGAACGCGTCGAGCGTGACCTCGCGCGACACCCGCGGGTTCGCGAGGATCGCCTTCATTTCGGAGCCGAACACGAGCCCGCTGTCCAGCCGCGCGAAGAAGAGCGGCTTGACGCCGACCCGGTCGCGCGCGAGGAACAGGCGCCGGTCGGTCTCGTCCCACACCGCGAACGCGAAGATGCCGTTCAGCCGGTCGAGGCATGCCGGGCCCCATTCGATATACGCGTGCAGCAGCACTTCCGTATCGCAGCGCGTCTCGAAGCGGCAGCCGCGCGCTTCAAGCTCGCGACGCAGTTCCGGCGTGTTGTAGAGCTCGCCGTTGTACGTGATCGCGAACGTGCGCTGCCGTGCGTTGCGCACCATCGGCTGCGCGCCGTTCGCCGGATCGATGATCGACAGCCGGCGATGGCCGAGCGCGGCGCGCGCGGTCACCCATTCCCCCGATCCGTCGGGGCCGCGATGCACGAGCGAGGCCGTCATCGCACGCAGCGTCGGCACGTGTTCGCGCAGGTCGTGTTGCCAGTCCACCCAGCCTGTGATGCCGCACATGCTACCTCCCGTTGTCTGCGAGCGCGGATTGCCGCGCGTCGAGCGCGTCGGGCACGAACGTGCCGATATCGCCGACGCACAACCGATATTCGAGCGCCTCCAGCGTCGCGTTCACGGTCGCGTTCGCGACGCTCGAATTGACCGCGGCCATCTTCCACGTGCGCACGCCGTCGGTGAACTCCAGGACGACGCGCACGCGTTGCGGCCGGTCGTTGATTGCGCGAATCCTGAAGTCGACCAGCCGCGTGCCCGCCAGCTCCGGGAAGAATTCGCCGCAGCGCGACACGAGCCGCTCGACGAGATGGCTGAGCGACGCGCTCGCGGCCGACAGCGAGAACTGCACGCGTTCGCCGACGAGCGCATCGTCGCCGCTCACCGCGAAATCGAAGTCGCCGTCGAACTCGATCAGGCTCGCGTCGGGCGCGCCGCCCGGCAGCGGCAACGCTGCGCGGCCGCCGGCCGGCTCCGCGACGATGCGGCTCGCGATGGGAAACGCTTCGTCGACCGACCGCACCGACAGGCGGTTCACCTGGATGCGCGGGCTCGTCTTCCCGACGTGCCGCAGCAGCATCAGCACGAGCGACTCCTCGGACGAGTTGAACTCGAACCCCGCGTGCTCGAGCTCCTTGACCAGGCGCACGAGCCCGTCGACGTCGGCGTCGGCGAACAGGTGATCGAGCCGGTGCTTGCGCAGGAAGTTGTTCAGGTTGCTCTTGCCCGACACTTCCGACACGACGATGTCGCTGCGATTGCCGACCAGCGCGGGGTCGATGTGTTCGTAGGTGCGGCGATGCTTCAGGTAGCCGTCGACGTGAACGCCGCCCTTGTGCGTGAACGCGAGCGAGCCGACATACGGGTGGAACGTCGGCCGCTCGGCCTGCAGCAGTTCGGCCACTTCCTGCGACAGGCGCGTGAGCTGCTGCAGCTTGCCGGGCTCGAGGATCGGATAGCCGAGCTTGAGCTGGAGATTCGGAATGACCGTGCAGAGATCGGCCATGCCGCAGCGCTCCGAGTAGCCGTTCACCGTGCCCTCGACGATCTTCACGCCGTTCTGCACGGCGGCGATCGTGTTCGCGACGCCGCAGCCCGTGTCGTTGTGGCAGTGCACCGCGAATTCGATGTCGAACGAACGCGTGACCGTCGACACGATCGACGCGACTTCGTGCGGAAAGCACCCGCCGTTCGTGTCGGCCAGGTCGATCCAGTCGACGCCGGCCTGCACGGCGGTTTCGATCAGCTTCAGCGCGCCGGCCGGATTCTCCTTGTACGCATCGAAGAAATGCTCGAAGCCGAAGCTCACTTCCTCCATGTGCTGCTTCAGGAACCGGATCGAGTCGAACACCGACTCGAGGTTCTCCTCCGGCGAGATGCCGAGCACTTCGCTGACGTGCAGATCCCAGCCCTTGCCGAAGATGTGCCCGTGCGGAATGCCCGTGCGCACGAGCGCCTTCAGGCTCGCGTCGTCCTCGGCCCTGACCGACGCGCGCTTCGTGCGCCCGAAGGCAACGACCTTGATCTTCCTGAGCGACAAGGCCTTGAGTTCCTGGAAGAAGCGCGTGTCTTTCTCGTTCGAGCCGGGCCACCCGCCCTCGGTGTACGTGAAGCCCATGTCGTCGAGGAGTTCCGTGATCCGCAGCTTGTCCCGAACCGAGAACGAGACGCCCGACGCCTGGGCGCCCTCCCTTAACGTGCAGTCGTAGATCTTGATCATGCTGCCCCCGGGTTGGTCGACCTCAGTCTTTCAGGATGCCGTAGAAGCGGCCGGCGTTCTCGTAGGTGATCTTGCGCACGACGTCGTCCGGCAGCACGCTGAACTGCTCCGCGAACACCTTCTGCGACTCCGGCCACGTGCCGTCCGAGTGCGGATAGTCGGAACCCCACATCAGCGTCTCGACGCCCAGATCCTCGACCAGCTTGAAGCCGATGCGGTCGGTCTGGAAGCACGCCTTGCACTGGCGCCGCCAGTATTCGCTCGGCAGCATCTTCAGTTCGAGATCCTGGAAGCGGCCCTTGAACTCGTGGTCCATCCGCTCGATCACGTACGGCAGCCAGCCGATGCCGCTCTCGCCGAGCACGACGCGCAGGTTCGGATGACGCTCGAGCACGCCCGAGCCGATCAGCGCGGCGAGCGGATGCACGAGGCTCATCTGGAAGCCCGTCACGCTCGTGAAGAACGCGGCGCGCTTCGCCTGGCCCTCGACGTCGATTTCCTCGAGCGTGAGCGGCAGCGAGCGGAAGCAATGGATGTGAAGCGGCAGCCCCGACTCGGCGATCGTGCGCCACAGCGGTTCCCAGCTCGGATGCCAGAGCGGGCGCGTTTCGCGGCTCATCGCGAGGTTCACGCCGACGATGCCCGAGCGGCGGAATTCCGCCACGCGCCGGACTTCCTCCACCGCGGCGTCGACACTCGAATCGTTCAACGCGGCGAGGCCGTACAGGCGGCCGTTCGAGCCTTTGCAGAAATCGACGAGCCAGTCGTTGTAGATGCGGCACATCTCGATCGCGGCTTCCGGATCCTCCATGCGCATCAGCGTTTCGGCGGCGAGGCCGTACACGACGTCCGCGTCCACGCCGTCGAGGTCCATGTCCTCCTGACGCAGCACCGGGTCGCTCACGCGGCGCCGGCCGTTCGCCGCGTCGCGATAGAGCCCGGTCGCGGCCATGATGTCGATCTTCGCGTTGCTGCCCGGCACGTACTTCTGGCCATACGGACCGAAGCCGCACACATAGCCGAGCCACGTGTTCTTCTTGTTCGTCCAGTACGGATCCTCCGCCTCGACCACGAACGGCATCCGCTCCTTCAGGCTCGGCACGGCGTTCTTCGTGAACAGATCCGACGGCAGCCAATGCAGGTCGATATGCGAATCGGCTGAAATTCTTTGAAAGGCCATGGTAGTTCGTCCTATTCTGTGTTTCAGGTTAAGGGCTCACAACGTCATTGCAATTTCATGTCAGACATTCGACTCGTGAAATCATTTTCAAGAAACGCGATTAATACTCCGCCGAGGTCGATTTGAAATCGACCCTGTAAATACATGCTCTGCTTTCTCGATCCGAAATCGCGGCGATCGGCCTTGCAATTGCATGGTCGATGCGCCGGACGTCGCCCGGAGAGCCGCCGCGGGCGTGCGACGACGCCGCGACGCTTGTGCGCCGCCGCGCCGTTCTGGCCGGTCGGGGGAATTCGCTTCAGATATTAAGTTGCGATTTGAATTCGCAGAGGTTTCATCATGATTGTCGCCGCATCATTCTTGATAGCAGCAGAGTTAATCGGATGGATGAAGATTAAACGCGATCGCGGCGATGAGGAATTTCGTTTTGTCTCAGATTGAATCGAATCCGTCTCATCGGGAAATCAGGCGCGCGATCGATACACGAAACGGATGGCGCGTGGGGCCGTGCGCGCGTAGTGACGGGCCGCGGCCGGCCGGGAAGAATATGAACGCGGTCGTCCGGGCGGCGCGACCCGCAACTCGGCTGGAGTCGCGAGAGAAGGCGGCATACACCATGACAAAGTCGCACAGCGAGGAGGATCGTTCGCTATGCTGCCGGTGACGACGCGCCTATTCCATCCGATACCCATGAGCACAACCGCACGGACCATACTCAAAGCCATTCTGAGCATCCCCATCGCCTTTGGGCTCGCCTATCCCCTTATCCATCCCACAGAGGACGGAGGCGTTCTCGGCGAAATGGAGATGCTTGGGCCCATCGGCGGCATCGTCGTCATCGCGGTTTTCCTGGCGCTGGTCTATGCCTACGCGAGCGACCTCAGGACCACCCTGAAATCGGTCGACCGAGGATCGCGTGTGGCCGAACCCAACAGCGTCTGGTTCATGTTCCTCTTGCCATACAACTTCATCGAGGACTTCTTCATCGTGTCCAACGTTGCGAAGTCCCTGGAAGTGGAGTCTCGTATCAATCCGGCTCTGTCGGGTTTGCGCTCGTTCGGTCGGATCAGCGGCATCGGGTGGTGTCTTGCCCAGGTTCTTTCGTTGATACCCAATACCATCGGCGCCATCGCCAGCGCAGTTGCGGTTTTCTTCTGGATTTGGCACTGGGTGTTCGTGCGCCGGGCGAACAGGATGCTCGCCGGCAGTCAGGCATCCGTGGCTACCGTACCTGGACGGACAGGATCGTAACCGTCCTTCGCTGACGAACCGCCATCAAAAGCCGCCCGACGAAGCGCATCCCCCCGACACCCTGAAACCAAACCCGCGCGACACGCCGCCACGCCAGCCACTCAATACACATCCCGCACATACCGCCGCTCCTTCGCCAGCCGCGCGACATACTCGCCCGCCTTGTCATCCGACATCCCGCCGTGCGCCGCCACCACCGACTTCAGCGCCGCATCGACGTCCTTCGCCATCCGCGCCGCGTCGCCGCACACGTAGAAATGCGCGCCCTCCTCGAGCCACGCGAACAGCTCGGCGCCGTGCTCGCGCATGCGGTCCTGCACGTACACCTTGTCCGCCTGGTCGCGCGAGAACGCGAGATCGAGCCGCGTCAGGAAACCGCTGTCGCGCATCCCGGTCAGCTCGTCGCAATAGTAGAAATCGGTCTGCGCATGCTGCTCGCCGAAGAACAGCCAGTTGCGCCCGCGCGCGCCGCGCGCCCGGCGCTCGTGCAGGAAGCCGCGAAACGGCGCGACGCCGGTGCCGGGGCCAACCATCACGATCGGCACGTCGCCGCTCGCCGGCGGCCGGAAATGCGCGGATTTCTGCACGAACACCGGCACGCGGCCGTCGTCCGCGCGATCCGCGAGGAACGTCGACGCGACGCCTTTGCGCGCGCGCCGCCCGTTGTGATACCGCACGGCGGACACCGTCAGGTGGATCTCCTCGCGATGCGCGTGCGGGCTCGACGCGATCGAATACAGGCGCGGCTGCATCCGCTTGAGCATGCCGACGAGCTCCGCGCCCGACAGCTCGACCGGGTACTCGTGCAGCACGTCGGCGAGCTGCTGGCCCCACAGCCAGTGCTTCAGGTCGGCCTTGCGCTCGTCGGCGAGCAGCGTCTTCAGCGCGCCGTTCGAGCTGCGCGCGGCGATGTACGCGAGCGCGTCCGGATGCGGGCGCGTGATGTCGAGATGCCGCGCGAGCGCGTCGCCGAGCCGCACGTCGCCGACGCCGGCCACCGTCACCGGCGTGTCGGCCTTCAGCGCGGTGATCTCGAGCAATTCATCGACGAGCGCCGGGCAGTTGGTCGGCCACACGCCGAGCGCGTCGCCGGATTCGTATTCGAGGTTCGCGCCTTCGGTCGACAGCGACACGTAGCGCGTATCCTTCGCCGCGCCCGGCCGGTTGAGCCGCAGGTTCGCGACGAGCCGCGACGGCGCCGGGTGCGCCTTGGTCGGCAGCGCGCCCGACGGAATCATCCCCTCGGCCGGCACCGCGTGCAGCGCCGCGTCCTCCTCCTTGATCCGCGCGACGATGCGCTCCAGCCAGCGGTCGGCGTCGGCCTGGAACTCGACGTCGCAATCGACGCGCGGCAACAGCCGCGCCGCGCCGAGCGCCGCGAGCCGCGCGTCGAGCTGGCGGCCGTACCCGCAGAACTGGTCGTAGTTGCGGTCGCCGAACGCGAGCACCGCGAAGCGCACGCCGTCGAGGCGCGCCGCGCCGTCGGCCCGCAGCGCGTCCCAGAACTCGCGGCCGTTGTCGGGCGGATCGCCGTCGCCGAACGTGCTCGTCATCAGCAGCACGTATTGCGCCTTCGCGAGCGACGCGACCGGATAGTCGGCCATGCAGGTCGTGCGGATCTCGAAGCCCGCGTTCATCAGCTGCGTCGCGTAATCCTCGGTCAGCGATTCGATGTTGCCCGTCTGCGACGCCCACAGCAGCACGACCTTCGGCCGCGTGCGCACGATCCGCACGCCGCCCGGCGCGGCGGCCGCGTCGGCGTCGGCGCGCGGGGCGGCCAGCTGCGCGGCCGGCTCGCCGTGGCCCGGCAGCGTGCGGCTGAACAGGCCCGCGAGCATGCCGTCGAGCCACAGGCGCGCGGGCGCGGCGAGCGGTGCGCCCGCGGGCAGCACGGGCACGCCGCCCGCGCGGCGGCCGGCGTCGCTGCGCAGGCCGTTCACGAAGCCCGCGACGTACAGGCGCTCCGCGTCGGAGAGCGGCGGCGGCGCCGTATCGGCGATGCCGAGCGCGGCGGCGAAAGCATCGATGTCAGCCATGTCGAGTTCCTCGAACGCAGGGGCGCCGTGCGCGGTCGCCGGCCGGGCAGCCGCGTCGGCCGCGCCGCGCTGCGGGGTGTCGTCGTCCGCGTGCGCGGCGGGCGCCGCAGCCACCCGGCTCAGCGCGACCGCGCAACATTTCAGCTCAGGTTGCTGCGATACGGGATCGATCGCATCGTGGGTGACCGCGTTGATGCACAGGTCGTCGCCGTACACGTCGTTCCAGTGCATCGGTGCGAAGCAGTTGCCGGGCTGCACGCGATCGGTCACGACGGCCGGCAGCACCGCGCGGCCGCGCCGCGAGCGGATCTCGACGCTGTCCTGCGCCGCGATGCCGAGCGCTTGCGCATCCTCCGGATGAAGTTCGACGAACGGGCGCGGGTTCAGCTTGTTCAGCATCGCGACCTTGCCCGTCTTCGTCATCGTGTGCCACTGGTGCTGCAGCCGCCCGGTGTTCAGCACGATCGGGAATTCGCGATCGGGCAGCTCGGCCGGCGCGACGTGCGGCCGCGCGAAGAACCGCGCCTTGCCCGACGGCGTCGGGAACGCGAGGCGCGGCGTGCTGCCGTCCGCCGCCGTGCGCAGCGTCTGGCTCACGCCGTCGTTCAGGTAGCGGACCGGGTTGCGCCGCTCGTACGCCGCGCCCGGCGCGCACGGCCACTGCAGCGGCGCGTCGGCGAGCGCCGCGTGGCTCGCGCCGCGCAGGTCGTAGCCGGTCGCCGGGTTCGAGAAGCGCACGATCTCGTCGAACACGTCGGCGGCCGACGCGTAGTCGAACGCGTCGCCGAACCCCATCGCGCGCGCGACCCCGGCGATGATCCGCCAGTCGGGCAGCGCTTCGCCGGGCGGCGCGATCGCCTGCCGCATCAGCGTCAGGTTGCGTTCGGAGTTGACCATCACGCCTTCGCCCTCGGCCCACAGCGCGCCCGGCAGCAGGATGTCCGCATAGCGGTTGGTCTCGGTGTCGAGGAACGCGTCCTGCGCGATCACGAGCTCGGCCGCCTGCAAGCCGGCGATCGCGTTCCGCCGGTTCGGCACCGTCGCGACCGGGTTCGTGCAGATGATCCAGCACGCCTTCACCTCGCCGGCCGCCATCCGCTCGAACAGGTCGACGGTGCCGCTGCCAGTCTCGGTGCGCAGCGTGCCGCGCGGCACCTGCCACAGATCCTCGACGCACTGCCGGTCCGCGTCCGACAGCACCGAACGCTGCCCCGGCAGCCCCGGCCCCATGTAGCCCATCTCGCGCCCGCCCATCGCGTTCGGCTGGCCGGTCAGCGAGAACGGGCCGCTGCCGGGCCGGCACAGCGCGCCGGTCGCGAGGTGCAGGTTGCAGATCGCGTTGGTGTTCCAGACGCCGTGGGTGCTCTGGTTGAGGCCCATCGTCCAGCAGCTCATCCAGTCCGGCGCGTCGCCGATCCACTGCGCGGCAAGCCGGATGTCGGCTTCGGCCAGCCCCGTGATCGCCGCGACCTTCTCCGGCGTGTAGTCGGCGAGGAACGCGGGCATCGCGTCCCACCCTTCGGTGAATTCGGCGATGAACGCGGCATCGGTCCTGCCGTTCGCGTGCAGCAGGTGCAGCAGCCCGTTCATCAGCGCGAGATCGGTGCCCGCGCGGATCTGCAGGAACAGGTCCGCCTTGTCCGCGGTGCCGGTGCGCCGCAGATCGACGACGATCAGCTTCGCGCCGGCCTTCACGCGGTCCATCATTCGCAGAAACAGGATCGGGTGGCAATCGGCCATGTTCGCGCCGATCACGAAGAACAGGTCCGCGCGATCGAAGTCCTGGTACGCGCCCGGCGGGCCGTCCGCGCCGAGCGACAGCTTGTAGCCGCTGCTCGCGCTCGCCATGCACAGGCGCGAGTTCGACTCGATCCGGTTGGTGCCGACGAAGCCCTTCGCCAGCTTGTTGACGAGGTATTGCGCCTCGATCGACATCTGGCCGGACACGTAGAACGACAGCGCGTCCGGGCCGTGCGCATCGAGCACCGCGCGCAGGCGGCGGCCGGTTTCGGCGATCGCGTCGCGCACCGGCAGCGGCACGAGGTCGTCCTCGCGCGCGTCGCGCACGAACGCGCCCTCGAGCCGCCCGGATTTGCGCAGCGCGACGTGCGCCGACGAGCCTTTCGTGCAGAGCCGCCCGAAGTTGGCCGGATGGTCGGGGTCGCCGGACACCTTGACGACCTCGCCCTCCTCGACGTGCAGCACCATCCCGCAGCCGACGCCGCAGTAGGGGCACACGCTCTTCACGTTCGTCGCGGTCATGGCGGCTCCGGGTGCGTCAGGCCGCGACCCACACGACGCCGTCCTCGATGCGCGACGGATACGTGCTGATCGACTGGTCGGGCACCTCGAGGCACTCGCCGGTGCGCAGGTCGAAGTGATGCTTGTACAGCGGCGACGCGACGACGATCCGCTCGCCGAGGCTGCCGACCAGGCCGCGCGACATCACCGCCGCCTGCGACGCCGGGTCGACGTTGCCGATCGCGAACACGCCGCCGTCCGCGTGCGCGACGTTGAATACGGCGACCTGCTCGCCGTTGACGAGCGCGCATACGCCGGTGTTCGGCACGATCTCGTCGATCGCGCACACGCGGGTCCAGGACAGGGGCAGACGATCGTTCATGATGCTCTCCTTGCCGACGATGAACACGGCTCAAACGGTTTCGGTTTCGACCGCCACCGGAATGTCGACGCGCTTGCCGCGCGTGCGCTCGTCCGGCGTCGCCGGGCGAATCTGGCCGCGCGTCTCGACGAAGGCGATGTTCGCGTCGGGCGCGTCGCTGTTCACGAAATGGCGGAAGCGCTTGCGCGTCTCGGGATCGGTGACGGCCCGCTTCCACTCGCACTCGTACGTGTCGATCACGTGCTTCATGTCCGCTTCGAGTTCGGCCGCGAGCCCCAGCTTGTCGTGCACGACGACGTCGATCAGGTAGTCGAGCCCGCCTTCGAGGTTGTCGCGCCACACGCTGGTGCGCTGCAGCCGGTCGGCGGTGCGCACGTAGAACATCAGGAAGCGGTCGATGTAGCGGATCAGCGTGTCGCGGTCGAGATCGGCGGCGAGCAGCTCCGCATGGCGCGGCTTCATCCCGCCGTTGCCGCACACGTACAGGTTCCAGCCCTTCTCGGTCGCGATGATGCCGACGTCCTTGCCCTGCGCCTCCGCGCATTCGCGCGTGCAGCCCGACACGCCGAACTTCAGCTTGTGCGGCGAACGCAGGCCCTTGTAGCGGTTCTCGAGGTCGATCGCGAGGCCGACCGAATCGTCGACGCCGTAGCGGCACCACGTCGAGCCCACGCACGACTTCACGGTGCGCAGCGACTTGCCGTACGCATGGCCCGATTCGAAGCCGGCCGCGATCAGCGCTTCCCAGATCAGCGGCAACTGCTCGACGCGCGCGCCGAACAGGTCGACGCGCTGGCCGCCGGTGATCTTCGTGTAGAGGCCGTACTTCTTCGCGACCTGGCCCACCGCGATCAGCCCTTCGGGCGTCACCTCGCCGCCCGCCATGCGCGGCACGACCGAATACGTGCCGTCGCGCTGGATGTTCGCGAGGTAGTAGTCGTTCGAATCCTGCAGGCTCGCGTGCTCCTTCTTCAGCACGAACTCGTTGAAGCACGACGCGAGGATGCCCGCGACGGCCGGCTTGCAGACGTCGCAGCCGAGGCCATGGCCGTGCTTCGCGAGCAGCGCGTCGAACGTCGTGATGCGCTCGACGCGGATCAGGTGGAACAGCGCCTGGCGTGAATACGCGAAGTGTTCGCAGAGGTGGTTGTTGACGGCCAGGCCCTGCTTCTTCATCTCGGCCTTCATGACCTGCGTGACGAGCGGCACGCAGCCGCCGCACGACGTGCCCGCGCCCGTGCACGACTTCAGCGCGCCGATGCTGGTCGCGCCGTCGCGCACCGCCGCGCACAGCTGCGACTTCGACACGTTGTTGCACGAGCAGATCTGCGCGGCCGCAGGCAGCGCGTCGACGCCGAGCGCGGGCTTCGCCGCGCCGTCCGGCGCGGGCAGGATCAGGAACTCCGGCGATTCGGGCAGCTCCACGCGGTTCAGCATCATCTGCAGCAGCGTGCCGTATTCGGCCGCGTCGCCCACCATCACCGCGCCGTGCAGGAACTTGCCGCAGTCGGACACGACGAGCTTCTTGTAGACCTGCTTGCGCTCGTCCGCGTACTGGTAGGTGCGGCTGCCGGCCGTCGCGCCGTGCGCGTCGCCGATGCTCGCGACGTCCACGCCCATCAGCTTCAGCTTCGTGCTCAGGTCCGCGCCGGCGAACGATGCCGCTTCGCCCGCCAGCTGCTTCGCGACCACCCGCGCCATGTCATAGCCCGGCGCGACGAGGCCGTACACCATGCCGTTCCACGCCGCGCATTCGCCGATCGCGTAGATGTCCGCGTCGCTCGTGCGGCAGCCGTCGTCGATCGCGACGCCGCCGCGCGGGCCGAGGTCGAGCCCGCATGCGCGCGCCAGCTCGTCGCGCGGGCGGATGCCGGCCGAGAACACGATCATGTCGGTGTCGAGATGCGTGCCGTCGGCGAATGCCATCCGGTGCGTGCCTTCCTCGCCGTCGACGATCTCGAGCGTGTTCTTGCCGGTATGCACCGTCACGCCGAGCGCCTCGATCTTCGCGCGCAGCATCCGGCCGCCGCCGTCGTCGACCTGCACGGCCATCAAGCGCGGCGCGAACTCCACGACGTGCGTGTCGAGCCCCATGTCGCGCAGCGCCTTCGCGCATTCGAGGCCGAGCAGGCCGCCGCCCACCACCACGCCGCGCTTCGCGCGCGCGCCGCACGCCTGCATCGCCTCGAGATCCTCGATCGTGCGGTACACGAAGCAGTCCGCACGCTCGCGCCCCGGCACCGGCGGCACGAACGGCCGCGAGCCGGTCGCGAGCACCAGCTTGTCGTAGGCGAGCGTTTCGCCGGACGCCAGCGTGACCGTGTGCGCGCCGCGGTCGATCGACGCGGCCTGGGCGTTCAGGCGCAGGTCGATGTGCGGGTGATCCGCGAAGAAGCCCGGCGCGACCAGCGACAGGTCGTCCGCCGATTTGCCCGAGAAGAATTCGGACAGGTGCACGCGATCGTATGCGGCGCGCGGCTCCTCGCCGAGCACGGTCACCTGCAGCGCGCCCGGCGCTTGCGCCGCGACGCATTCGAGCAGCTTGTGACCGACCATGCCGTGACCGATGACGATGAGTTTCATGATGGGTGTCCTCGAACGATCAGTTTGCGATGCCGCCCGCGGCCAGCGCGCTTTCGCGCAGCGCCGCCTCGCGGGCCTTGTGTTCTTCGCTGAAGCGCACCGCCATCGCGCACAGCGCCGACACGGTGACGATCAGGCCGAGCAGGCTCAGCGTCTGCTGCACGTCGCCGACGCCCTTCAGCAGGAAGCCCGCCGCGACCGCGCCCACGTTGCCGCCCGCGCCGACGATGCCCGCGACGCCGCCGAGCGCCTTGCGGTCGATGAACGGCACGAGCGCGTAGGTCGCGCCGCACGCCATGTGCGTGAACAGGCCGAAGGTCAGCATCGCGACCAGCGCGATGCCCACGCCGTTCGCATGCGAGAACCAGATCAGGCCGAGCCCTTCGCCGACGATCAGCGCGCACAGCAGCGTCGCGCGCACGTCGAGGCTGCGGCGCGCGGCGACCTTGTCCGACAGCCAGCCGCCGAGCGCGCGCGCGAACAGCGCGAGCACGCCGAACAGGCCCGCGGCGAAGCCCGCGTCCTTCAGCGACAGGTGGAAGTGGTCGACGTAGTACAGCGCGGCGACGTTGTGGATGAACACCTCGACGCCGAAGCACGCGCCGTACGTGACGAACAGCATCCACACGCGGTAGTTCGCGCACGCGGCGGCGAAGCTCGCCCAGCCGCCCTTCTTGCCGCTGTCGATCGTCACGCCCTGGCGGCGCAGCGCGGCGAAGTCGCCTTGCGGGCAATCCTGCGTATAGCGCCAGTACACCCACGCCATCGCGAGCATCGCGATGCCCGGCACGGCAAGGGCGACGCGCCATGCGGACGCATCGCCGACGCCGAGCATCAGCGCGGCCGCGACGAGCAGCGGCAGGAACGCCTGCGCGGCGCCCGCGCCGGCGTTGCCCCAGCCGGCCGACGTCGCGTTCGCGGTGCCGACGACGTTCGGCGCGAACATCACCGACGTGTGGTACTGCGTGATCACGAAGCTCGCGCCCACCGCGCCGATGCCGAGCCGGCACAGCAGGAAGGTCAGGTAGTCATGGCTGAACGACACCGCGAACACCGGGATCGCGCCGATCGCGAGCAGCCCCGCATACACGCGGCGCGGGCCGAAGCGATCGCACAGCGGGCCGACGATCAGCCGCACGACGATCGTCGCGGCCACCGCGGCGATGTTGATGTTCGCGACCTGCGCGGCGCTCAGGTGGAATTCGCGCGCGATCAGCGGCATCAGCGGCGCGCACGCGAACCACGCGAAGAAGCAGACGAAGAACGCCATCCACGTCAGATGGAACGCGCGCATCGGCGCCGTGCGGAAACTGAAGAGATCGATGCGGGTAGCTTTATCGGTCATGGCTCATTCACCAAACAAAAACGGCGTCCTGCGTATCCGGTCACCTGTCGTGACCCGATGCGAAGGACGCCGTTGCCCAAGAAGCCCGTCGCCGGGCACGTCGGTAATCGATGCTGCAGGCCAATCGCCGTTGATTGGCTCGATCGACACTACGCAAGCGCCGTGCCATGCCGGGAAGAATCCCGTCGCAGGGCGGTTTGCGGCAGGTTCGAACGGCCCGGAGCCGGCAATTTGACCTCGGTCAGCGACGCGTCGTGAGGCAGCGAGGCACAGTTGTAGTGCGATGCAGCACTGCCGCCGTGCGGCGTCGCGGTGCACGCGGACGGTGAATCGCGCACGCGCATGCGGCATCGCACCGGTGCGCGCGAGGCCGCCGCGCGCCCGACGAAGCTGGCCCGGATATTGCTGAAAGGTGGAAAGACATCGGCAATGGCGCCGATGCGCGGTACCCGCAGCACGCGCGCCCACCGTCATGGACGGGGACGCAACCGGACAACGGCGTCCCTCCGTGTCGAACGCACGGGCGGATGCCGTTGTCGCTTCGGCTTCGGCTTCGGCTTCGGCTTCGGCTTCGGCTTCGGCTTCGGCTTCGGCTTGGGCTTGGGCTTGGGCTTGGGCTTGGGCTTGGGCTTGGGCTTGGGCTTGGGCTTGGGCTTGGGCTTGGGCTTGGGCTTGGGCTTGGGCTTGGGCTTGGGCTTGGGCTTGGGCTTGGGCTT
>NZ_CADESW010000041.1 GCF_902830275.1 Burkholderia stagnalis
CACCGTGACCGGCGTGCGCAGCTCGTGCGCGATCGCGGCATTCCAGAACGCCTGCTCTTTGGTCACGCGCTGCAACTGGTCGGCGAGCGCGTTGAAATCGTCGGCGAGCAGCGCGGCTTCGCGCAGCGAGCGGTCGCCGGCCACCGCGCGCGCGCCGAGGTCGCCGTGCGCGACGCGGCGGATGCTGTCGGCCACCGAGTTCAGCGGCGCCAGGATGCGCCGCGACAGGTTGACCGCCACGACGATCGCGAGCGCGAGGCCGGCCAGCGTGGTCGCGATCAGCCAGACCCACTCCGGGCCGGTCGGCGTCCAGCCCGTCAGATTGGTCTCGCCCGGCCAGTATTTGATCAGCACGTTGTAGAACGTGTAGGCGGACGTCACGACCAGTATCGTCATGCCCAACGCCATCGCCGCCATCGTCAGCGCAATCTGGCGGCTCAATCCGTCCAGCTTCATCACCACTCCAAGAGATGTAGCCGACGCCTCGCGCGTCGGCCCGATTGTCCAGGCACCGAACCTGCCGCCGAATGCGCGCAAGACGCGTTCGGCTTGAAAGGATTCGCCCGGTAGACGTTTGCGGAATGCCCGGTGTTCACGCCGCCCGATCGGGCGGCTGCTTCGTTGACGCGCAGGTGGGCCTGACGCGGTTAGACGAGCCATCGCCCCATCTGCGCAACTCAGGGTAGGTGCAGCGCCGCCGGCATGACGGCCCGCAATCCAGGTTGCATCGTGCGCCGGCTCACGCGCCACTGCGCGTACAGGCTCGGGGTGTCGACAGCCGTTTCATGGTGACGGATCAACGGGCTGCGAACCTGCGCACGATGCCGCAGACATCCGCTACGTTAGCAGATCGACGTTCATCTCGTCGGCCCGATTCCGCGCGGCGGAGCGGGCCCGATGAAAACAAAAAACCCGCGAGAACAAGGCTTCTCGCGGGTCTGATCATTCCGCCGGCATGGTGCCGGCGGCAGGTATTGGCGGGTCAAGTCCGATAGCGGACGCCCGGGCGATGGCTCAAGCCTTCTCCTTGATCCGCAGCGCCAGCTCCGCGTCGAGACGCGCGGCATGCGCTTCGGCCTCGGCCTCCGGCATCAGCTCGCCCTCCCACTTCGCGACCACCGCGCTGGCGATCGAGTTGCCCACCGCGTTCGTCGCCGAGCGGCCCATGTCGAGGAACGTGTCGACGCCGAGAATCAGCAGCAGCCCCGCTTCCGGAATGTTGAACTGATGCAGCGTCGCCGCGATGACGACGAGCGATGCGCGCGGCACGCCGGCCATCCCCTTCGACGTCAGCATCAGGACCAGCAGCATCGTGACCTGCGTGCCCAGCGACAGATGAATGCCGTAGGCCTGCGCGATGAACAGCGACGCAAACGTGCAGTACATCATCGAGCCGTCGAGGTTGAACGAATAGCCCATCGGCATCACGAAACTCGAGATCTTGCGGCGCACGCCGAAGCGGTCGAGCGCATCGAGGATCTTCGGATACGCGGCTTCGGAGCTCGCCGTCGCGAACGACAGCATGAACGCTTCCTTGATCAGCGCGAGCAGCTTGAACACCCGGCGGCCGAGGAACAACAGCCCGGCCGCGACGAGCGTGGCCCACAGCAGGAACAGGCTCACGTAGAAATCGCCCATGAACACCGCGAATTTCAGCAGGATCGACAGGCCGTTGATCGCCACGGTCGATGCCATCGCCGCCAGCACCGCGAGCGGCGCGAGCTTCATCACATAGCCGGTGATCTTGAGCATCACGTGCGACAGCTGCTCGATCGCGGCAACGAGGATCTTCGCGCGTTCGCCGAGCGATGCGAGCGCGACGCCGAAGAACATCGAGAACACGACGATCTGCAGGACCTCGTTGTTCGTCATCGCCTCGGCGAACGACTTCGGCACCATGTGCCCCACGAAATCCTTCAGCGTGAACTTGGACGTCGCGAGACTCGCCGTCGCGCCGATGTCCGGCAGCGGCAGCCCGAGGTTCTCGCCCGGCCGCAGCAGGTTGGCCATCAGCAGCCCGAGCAGCAGCGAGATCAGCGACGCGGTGACGAACCAGCCGAACGCCTTCACGAACACGCGCCCCACCGACGACGCGTCGCCCATGTGCGCGATGCCGACGACGAGCGTCGAGAACACCAGCGGGCCGATCACCATCTTGATCAGCCGCAGGAACACGTCCGAGACGAGCGAGATGTAGCCGGCGATCTCCGTGGCGGAGCGCTTGTCCGGAAACTGCGTATTGATCATGTAGCCGATCAGGATGCCGGCCGCCATCGCGAGCAGGATCCAGCCTGCTGCGGACATGCGTTTGTTCATAGCGAAAATTCGGCGCACGCGCCGGTCCGGAAGAAGTGAAATCGGCGCATCCCGTGCGGTGCGACGGAATGCGCGTGGCCGGCGCCGAACGGGTGGTTCTGCGCCGGGTGCTCAGGTCAACGAGCGATCAATAACCGATCGCCGAACCGGCCGGGCGGCGCGGGTCGTTGAAGCCGTAGATGAAGCCCACCCGCACGTTGCCGGACACCGACGAATCGTTCCCGGAACTCTGCCGGCTCGCGGCCTCGGTCCCCGGCAAGCCGACCAGGATCAGCTCGGCGGCGCCCCACGGCGTCTGCTCGACCATCTTGTAGCCCATGTTGCGCAGGATCGCGAGCGTGTCGGGCGACAGGCCGTAGGTCTCGTAATAGACCTCGTCGGGCAGCCATTGGTGGTGGATGCGCGGCGCGTCGACCGCATCCTGCGGCGTCATCCCGTAGTCGATCACGTTCAGCACCGTCTGCAGCGTGATCGTGATGATGCGCGAGCCGCCCGGCGAGCCGACCACCATGAACACCTTGCCGTCCTTCTTCACGATGGTCGGCGCCATCGACGACAGCGGGCGCTTGCCCGGCGCGATCGAATTGCGGGTGCCCTGCACGAGGCCGAACAGGTTCTGCGCGCCGACCTTCACGGTGAAGTCGTCCATCTCGTCGTTCAGGAAGAAGCCCGTGCCCGGCGCGATCACCACCGCGCCGAAGCGGCCGTTGACCGTGTAGGTAGTCGAAACCGCGTTGCCGTCCCGGTCGATGATCGAATAGTGCGTCGTCTCCGGCTTCTCGTGCGCGCCGACACCGGCCTGCACGTCGACCGACGGCGTCGCCGTATCGGCGTGGATGCTCTTGCGGAGTTCGGCCGCGTAGTCCTTGTTCGTCAGCTTCGCGACCGGATTGTCGATATAGTTCGGATCGCCAAGCAGCGTGTTGCGATCTTCGTATGCATGCCGCATCGCTTCGGTCATGGCGTGAATCGAAGCCGCCGAGTGGTAGCCGAGCTTGCGCAGGTCATACCCTTCCAGGACGTTCAGCGTCTCGCACATCGTCACGCCGCCGGAGCTCGGGGGCGGCGCCGACACGAACTCGTAGCCGCGATACGTGCACTTCAGCGGCGCCACGTCTTCCGCGCGATACGACGCGAAATCGCTCGCCGCGATCACGCCGCCGGAGCGCTTGGCCGCCGCCTCGACGATCTTCGGAATCTCGCCGTGATAGAACGCGTCGGGCCCCTGCTGCGCGATGCGCTCGAGCGTGCGGGCGAGGTCCTTCTGCACCAGGCGATCGCCCGGCTGCAGCGGCGTGCCGTCGGGGCGCAGGAAGATGCGCGCCGCTTCCGGGTCCTTCCTGAAGCGCTGGATCGTCGTGTCGAGGATGTCCGTATCGCCGCGCGTCAGGATGAAGCCGTCGCGGGCGAGCCGGATCGCGGGCGCCATCACCTGCTGGCGCGTGAGCTTCCCGTATTTGCGCAGCGCGAGATCGAGGCCGGCGACCGTGCCCGGCACGCCGACGGCGCGATAGCCGTACAGGCTTTCGTCGGGGCGCACGTTCCCCGCGGCGTCGAGATACATGTTCGCGGAGGCCGCGGCCGGCGCGGTTTCGCGGAAGTTGATGAAGCGGTCGCGGCCGTCCGCGAGGTGGAGCGTCATGAAGCCGCCGCCGCCGATGTTGCCGCAGCACGGATTCGTCACGGCTTGCGCGTAGCCGACCGCAACGGCGGCGTCCACCGCATTGCCGCCCTGCTTCAGCATCTCGACGCCGATTGCCGATGCGAGATGCTGCGACGACACGACCATGCCGTTCTTCGCTTCAACTGCGGGTTCCGAAGCGGCGAACGCGCTCAAGTGCAGTGCCGACAACAGGGTGAGTACAACGAGCCGCCTCATGACGAAATCCTCCAAACGAAAGCTGGGCCATGCCGGGCGTTATTTGGTAATGTTTGATACATCCCAGCGAGGCCGCGATCATAGCAGCGGATTTTTGCGCGAAAAACCTAGGGTTATCACTAGATATCGACGGGAACACGGCGTGGGGTTCGCGTTCGCTTTGTTTGTTTTATTACATGGATGGACAAGGAGATCGGCTAACATGCGTGGGATCGCCCGCGGACGAACGTCTGCCCGGTGTCATTCAAATATGAGCGTTGGAGTGCCCGATGGGGACAAGCATCAGGGCGTTGCTGCTATCGCAGATGGATAGCTTCACGCCGTCGGAACAGAAGGTCGCGCACGCGTTGCTGGATCGCTACCCCAGCCTCGGCCTGGGGCCCATTGCCAACTTCGCGAAGCAGGCCGAGGTCAGCGACCCGACCGTCTTTCGCTTCGTCGTCAGGATGGGCTTTCCGAACTACCCGTCGTTCCAGCAGGCGCTGTACGACGAAATCGACACCGCGATGAATTCGCCGCTTGCCCGGATGGATGCCTTCCACTCCGAATCCGGCATGCGGGACAATCATGCGGCGATTTTTCAGCGGCTCTCGCAGTCGCTCGCAACCACGATCGAAGGGCTCGATGCAGCAGCCTTCGACGAAGCCGTCACGCTGCTGGCCGATCCGGGCGTGCGCGTGTTCTGCGGCGGCGGGCGGTACACCGCGCCGCTCGCTTCGTTGTTTTCCTTTACCCTCGCCTACGCGCGCCCGCATGTTCAGTATGTCGAACCGAACGTCAACCTGGCGTCGGTTGCGCTCACCGACATGGGGCCCGGCGACGTCCTCGTCATTTTCGATTTTCGCCGCTACCAGAAGGACAGCGTCCGGTTCGCGCAATCCGCGCACCGGCTCGGCACGCGGGTCCTGCTGATCACCGACGAATGGATCTCGCCGATCGGCGAGGTTGCCGAAATCGTGCTTCGCATCCAGGGGCGACCTTTCGCGATGCTGCAGACCAACGTTCCCGCACTCGCGCTGGCCGAAGCGCTCGTGATCGGCGTGACGAACCGTCACCCCGAGCTGGCAAGACAGCGGATGGAGAAGATCGAATACCTGAACACGGGGGGCGTCGAGCAGGATACGAACCGGCGGGATTTGCCGGAGTGAGTGTCAATGGCACGACAAGACCACGACGCCGCCGATCACTTGCGTCGCGTAACCCACGGCGACCAACGGCTGTGCCGTATCATGCCCCACGACAACCGTCTGAACCGACAACTGCCCGGTCGTCGAGACGCCATTTTCGTTCGATCCGCTCTCACGGCCCCCGAACATCGCACAACATCGAATTGAGCCGTCGAAAGGCAGAGTCAAGGCGTGTCAATCGTTGCCGAGGTTCGGCAGGCAGGGCAATTCGATTGCATAGCGCTCGTAGCGAATCGTGGAACGACGATCCGGATTTATTGGAAGATGCGACATATTCCGGCAGCCGAAAATGTCGACAATAGAATTTACGGCAGTGCGGCGAATATTACCTTGCGCTTTATCTCAACAATCACTGACAGAATTGCGAGTTCAGATAAGCGCACAGCGACCTGAGATATTTCTTAGAGTTAATCCGCGATTGAGCGTTTTCTTTCACCCGAATCTCAAATGCAAGGAAAGCCGGCCAGCCTTCGCGCATTCACTCGTAATCCCCCGCCGTCCAATAAAGCACCTCCAACGCCGCCGCAACATGCAATCGCTGCTGCGCAAGCGGGCGAGGCAGCAGCGATTCGGCGCGCTCCAGCCGGCGCAGCAGCGTATTGCGATGAACGTGCGCCTTTTCCGCCGCTTCGGTCGCGTTGCAGCCTTCCGCCAGAAACACCCTGAGCGCCTGCCGCAACGACTTGTCCGCCGTCGCCAGCTCGCCCAGCGTGTGCGCGACGAACTGCTGAACCGACTCGATGTGCTGCGTCATCAGCGCGATCAAACTCATGCTGTCCGCATGCACCACGCCGGCGCCCGTGTGCAGCCGCCCCAACAGCCGCTGCGTGGCAAGCGCGTCCAGATGCCCGCGGCGGAATCCCTCGATGCCGCGCCCGGCCGTCGCAACGGTCATGTGCACGCCGGGCAGCGCCTTGATCATGCGCCGCAAGGATTCCATGTTGATCGGCTCGCCGCCATGCGTCCACACCCACTGCGTCGCCGTGTTGGCGACGACGACGAGCATGCTGCGCGTGTCCGCGCATCGCGCCAGCGCCTCGGCGGCCTGCTCCAGAAGGCCCGATTCGGCCTCCGCCTCCTCGATCCAGATGATCGCGGCATGGTGAGGTTGATCCAGCGAATAGCCCAGGCGCCTGCTCGCCTCCTGGGCATCGATCGCCGTCCCCTCCACGATGAACGTGACCAGTTCGCGGCGGTCGGCATGCGTGCCGCGCACGTACGCCTCGCGCTCGACGCGCAGGAATTCGGCCATGACTTCCATGTTGGCGTCGATCGCCGCCGCGATGGAGCGCGACGACACCGCCAGAAGCGCGTGCAGTTCATCGGGATCCGCGGTCAACGTGAAGGCCAGCTCCATCCAGTGCTGCCACAGGATGCTCTGCGATGAACGCGCCGACGCGAACACCAGGTCGGTCAGATCGCGCCGCACCAGTTCGCGCGCGCTGCTCTGCATGTCCGGCGACAGATAGCGCGACACCGGCGCGCCGGGGTTCTCGATGTTGGCGGTCGCCCAGTGAATCAGCCCATTGCGGTTGATTCGGCGCACCGCCGCCGCAATCACCGGGTCGCTCATCACCTGCCCGGCGGCCACGTTCACCTGATCGAGCTCCTGCAGCCACACCGGATGCACGTTCAGCACGATTTCCGCGCCCCGGCGCATCAGTTCCTGGATGCGCGGAGACGGCAGCGGCCACGTGCGCCACCCGGACGGGATGGAATTCTGAGACATAGCGACACCTTGCCCAAACGGAGCGCTGGTGCACGTTGCACCAAACCACTCGAAACATGGTGCGATTGATACCTTGTTTGGACGAATTCCGTCAATAAAAATACATCCAACTTGCGCAATTCGACGCAACCAGGAGACACGCCGTGACCGTACACCACCTTCCGCCCCCCGAGCATGTGGATGTCCTGATCGCCGGAGCCGGCCTGTCCGGCATCGGCGTCGCCCGTTACCTCGAGACGGAGCGTCCGGATACGTCATACGTGATCCTCGAATCGCGCGCGGCAACCGGAGGCACCTGGGACCTGTTCCGCTATCCCGGCATCCGTTCCGATTCGGACATGCACACGTACGGCTACGAGTTCAAGCCGTGGCCGCACAAGAAGTCGATCGCGGGCGCCGATGCGATCCTGTCCTACCTGCGGCAGACCGCCGCCGAATACGACATCGATCGCCACATCCGCCTGAACCACAAGGTGATTCACGCCGCCTGGTCCAGTTCGCAAGCCCGCTGGACGGTCGAGGTCGAGCGCCTGGATACCGGCGAACGCAGGACGATGCTGGCCAAGTGGTTCTTCAGCGCCGCCGGCTACTATCACCACGATCAGGGCTACACCCCGAAACTGGAAGGGATCGAACGCTTCCAGGGGCAGACGATCCATCCCCAGCATTGGCCGGAAGATCTCGACTACAGCGGCAAGCGCGTCGTGGTGATCGGCAGCGGCGCCACCGCCGTGACGCTGTTGCCGGCCATGGCCGAGAAGGCCGGGCATGTGACGATGCTCCAGCGCACGCCGACGTATGTGATGAGCCTGCCGGCGGAGGACATCATTGCCAATTCGCTGCGCAAGGTGATGCCGCACAAGTGGGCCTATGCGATCGTGCGCCGCAAGAACATCGCCATTTCGCGCGGCATCTGGCATCTCTGCCGCACGCGGCCGAACACGGCGCGGCGTCTGATCCGCTACCTCAACAAGCGCCAGCTTCCGAAGGACTATCCGGTCGACGTGCACTTCAATCCGCCCTACTCCCCGTGGGATCAGCGGCTGTGCGCGGTGCCCGACGGCGATCTCTTCAAATCCATCCGCGACGGCCGCGCATCGGTCGTCACGGACCGCATCAAGACGTTTACGGAAACGGGCATCCTGCTCGAATCCGGGCAGGAACTGCCGGCCGACATCATCGTGACGGCCACCGGGCTCAACATCAGGCTGTTCGGCGGCATCAAGCTGAGCGTCGACGGCCAGCCGATCGACCTGCACAGCACGGTGGCCTTCAAGGGCATGATGCTCAGCGGCGTGCCGAACTTCGCGTTCTCGGTCGGCTACACGAATTCGTCGTGGACGCTCAAGCTGGGATTGCTGTCATCGCATTTCTGCCGCCTGCTCGACCATATGGATCGCACGGGTTACGCGATCTGCGCGCCCGAGCTTCCCGACGCCGACATGCCGAAGCGCCCGTTGCTCGATTTCGGCGCCGGCTACGTGAAGCGCGCCATCGAAAGCATGCCGTGCCAGGGCCCGGGCAACCCGTGGATCATGTCGCAGGATTACTACGTGGATGTCGAAAACCTGCGGAACGGTCCGATCGAACATCCCTGCCTGCACTTCCGGCATGCGCAGCAAACGGCGAGCGTCGACCGTCCCCAGTCACCTCGCGCCGTCGGAGCCTGACCATGTCGATCCACGCAATGGATGAAGCTCGCGATGCATTCTGCGACGTGCCGACCGGCGTGCGCCTGTGCTACCGCACGTACGGCCCCGATACCGCGGAACCGTTGCTGCTGATCGCGGGCCTGAGCCTGCAATTGACTTCCTGGCCAGCCGGCCTGATCGACGGTCTGGTGCGATGCGGCTATCGCGTCATCGCCTTCGACAACCGCGACGTCGGCCGTTCGTCGCGCATCGCGCAGCCGCCGCCGGGCCTGCTCCGGCAGTTCCTGCGACGGCCCATTCGATCCGCGTACGACCTGCACGACATGGCCGCCGACACCATCGGCCTGCTCGATCATCTGCATGTGGCGCGCGCGCACATCGTGGGCATGTCGATGGGCGGCATGATCGGCCAGATCATCGCGGCGACCCATCCGCAGCGAACGCTGTCGCTGACGTCGATCATCTCCACGACCGGCGCCCGCAATGTCGGCCAGCCGGCTGCCTCCGCGATGTTGAAGCTGATCAAGCCGCCGCCCCGCGATCGCGAGGAGGCCATCGAGCGGTACAGCCGGGTCATGGCCCACATCGGTTCGCAAACGTACCCCGTGAGCGACGACGTGCGGCGCGCGTACGCGGCCGATGCGTGGGAACGCGGCCAGCAGGCGCGCGATCACGAAGGCATGTCGCGCCAGATCGGCGCGATCATGAAATCCGGAGACAGGACGGCGGAAATCAGGCGGATCAGGACACCGACGCTGGTCGTGCATGGCGATCGGGATCTGCTGGTTGCGCCGAGCGGTGGCGTCGCGACCGCTGCCGCCATCGACGGCGCGGAGATGGTCACCATCCGCGGCATGGGCCACGACATCCCCAACGGCGTCGCGCCGCTGCTGACCGACCTGATCGACGGGCATGCGAAACGCAGTGTGACGCGTACGGCGGCGGAGCCGGCGAGCGTCGACAGGCGCTTCGCCTGATCTGCGTTCGGCCTGCGGGCAGCTTCGGAATCGAAAACGTCTTGCAGACGTTCATCGCGAATCGAATCTCCCAATCGACAATACACAGGAGACACCATGCTGCAAGGCTACCCATCCGCACTCGTGGCCAGCTTCGAACGCCAGCGTCGCGCTTTCGCGCAGGAACCGTACCCCGCGCCGTCAACCCGGCTGTCCCGCCTCGATCGGCTGGCCGCGTGGCTCGATGCGCGCGAAACGGACATCGTGCGCGCCATCGACGCGGATTTTCAGGGCCGCTCCGCTCATGAGACCCGGCTTGCCGAAGTATTCATCGTGCGCGCGGGCATCCGGCATGCGCGGCGCCACCTGAAACAATGGATGCGGACGCAACGTGTTTCGACCGCGCTGCACTTCCGTCCCGGCCATAACCGGCTGATGCCGCAGCCGCTGGGCGTGGCGGGAATCATCGCGCCGTGGAACTATCCGCTGCAGCTTTCGCTCGGCCCCGCGCTCGCGGCGCTGGCCGCTGGCAACCGCGTATTGATCAAGCCGTCCGAGCTCACGCCCGCGCTGTCCGACCTGCTCGCGTCGATGGCACGCGAGACGTTTTCGCCCGACGAACTCGATGTCGCCATCGGCGATATCGAACTCGGCAAGGCCTTTGCGAGCCTGCCCTTCGATCATCTGTTCTTCACCGGTTCGACGCAGGTCGGCCGCGCGGTGGCGCAAGCGGCCGCGGCCAACCTGACGCCGGTCACGCTCGAACTGGGCGGCAAATCGCCGGCCATTCTCGACGCGTCCTGCAACGTTGCCGTCGCGGCGAAGCGCATCGCCTTCGGCAAGCTGCTGAACGCGGGTCAGACCTGCGTCGCACCGGACTATCTGCTCGTGCCGGCGGGAACCGCCGAGCACACCGCATCGCATCTGGCGCAGGCCATCGCGCAGCTGTATCCCAAGCTCGTCGGCAATCCCGACTACACCGCGATCATCAGCGCGCGTCATCGCGCACGCCTGGCGGAGATGGTGGGCGAAGCGCGCGCCGCGGGCGCGCGCGTGATCGAAGTGAACCCGGCGGGCGAATCGGTCGATGCGGCGTCACGCAAGTTCGCGCCCACGCTCGTGATCGGCGCACCGGCCGACTCGCGGCTGATGCGCGAAGAGATCTTCGGCCCCGTCCTGCCGATCGTCGAATACGCGAACCCCGACGACGCGCTCGCGTACGTCCAGCGCCAGGCTCGCCCGCTCGCGCTGTACTGGTTCGGCAACGATGCGTCGCGCTGCGATCGCGCGCTGCGCGAAACCGTGTCGGGCGGCGTCACGATCAATGACTGCCTGTGGCACCTGACGCAGGAAAACCAGCCGTTCGGCGGCGTCGGCCCGAGCGGCATGGGCGCCTACCACGGCAAATGGGGCTTCGACACCTTCAGCAAGCTCAAGCCGGTCTTCCATCAGGCGCGCTGGAACGGCGCCGGGCTGTTTCATCCGCCGTACGGCCGCACCTTCAACTTGCTGCTGCGCGTGCTGTCGCGCATTGCCTGACCCTCGCAATAGCCAGTCGAGAGAAACACCATGAATCAATCATTCGATTACATCGTCGTCGGCGGCGGATCGGGCGGGAGCGTGGTCGCGGGCCGCCTGTCCGAAGATCCGAATCTCACGGTCTGCGTGCTCGAGGCCGGCGGCCATGGCAACGGCCTGGTCGTCAACATCCCGGCAGGCGCGGTCGCCATGATGCCCACCCGCATCAACAATTGGGCGTTCGATACCGTGCCCCAGGCAGGGCTCGGCGGGCGCACCGGCTATCAGCCGCGCGGCAAGGCGCTGGGCGGCTCGTCCGCCATCAACGCGATGGTCTATATCCGCGGCCACCGCAGCGATTACGACCACTGGGCCGCGCTCGGCAATCACGGCTGGTCCTACGACGACGTGTTGCCCTACTTCCGCCTGAGCGAGCACAACGAACGCTTCGACGACGCGTGGCACGGCCGCGACGGCCCGCTCTGGGTCAGCGACCTGCGCACCGGCAACCCGTTCCACGAACGATATCTGGAAGCCGCCCGCCAGGCCGGCCTGCCGCTCACGGACGATTTCAACGGCGCGCAACAAGAAGGCATCGGCATCTACCAGGTCACGCAGAAACAAGGCGAACGATGGAGCGCGGCGCGCGCGTATCTGCTCCCGCACATCGGCCGGCGCAGCAATCTCACGGTGGAAACGCACGCCCAGGTCCGGTGCATCCTGTTCGAAGGCAGGCGTGCGGTCGGCGTGGAAGTGCTCCAGAACGGCACCGTGCGCACCCTCCGTGCGCGGCGCGAAGTCGTGCTGGCCGCGGGCGCGTTCCAGACGCCGCAATTGCTGATGTTGTCCGGCGTCGGGCCGATTCACGAACTGGCACGCTTCGGCATCCAGACCGTGCAGCATCTGCCCGGCGTGGGCCGCAACCTGCAGGACCATCCGGATTTCATCTTCGGCTACCGCACGCGCAGCGTCGACACGATGGGCGTGTCGCTGCGCGGCAGCCTGCGCATGCTGCGCGAAATCCTGCGCTTCCGCAGCGAGCGGCGCGGCATGCTGACGACGAACTTCGCCGAGGGCGGCGGCTTCCTGAAGACGCAACCGGGCCTCGACGCGCCCGACATCCAGCTGCATTTCGTGGTGGCGCTGGTCGACGATCACGCGCGCCGCCTGCATGCGGGCCACGGGCTGTCGTGCCACGTGTGTCTGCTGCGTCCGCGCAGCCGCGGCTCGGTCACGCTGCGCAGCAACGATCCGGCCGCCGCGCCGCTGATCGACCCGGCCTTCTTCGACGATCCGCGCGACGTCGACGACATGGTGGCCGGATTCAAGATCACGCGCAGGCTCATGCAGACCCCCGCGCTCGCCAGGTGGATCACGCGCGACCTCTTCACGCCCAACGTGAAGAGCGACGACGATATCCGCGCGGTGCTGCGGCAACGCACCGATACCGTCTATCACCCGGTCGGCACCTGCCGCATGGGGCACGACGAGATGGCGGTGGTCGACCCGCAACTGCGCGTGCGCGGCCTGGAGGGCTTGCGGATCGTCGACGCGTCGGTGATGCCGACGCTGATCGGCGGCAACACCAACGCCCCGACCATCATGATCGGCGAGAAGGCGGTCGACCTGATACGCGGCGTCAGCCGGGTCACCTCCGGCGTTCGCGCGCAGGCCGAGGCGGCCGCGGCACATGCGGCGGCCGATCACAACAGAACCGATCGAGCAACCACCTGACTCGCGCAGGGAGAACGATGAATTCGCACAACGTCATTCGTTTCACGGCCTGGAACGCCATCGTCGGCGGTCTCGTGGCTTACGCTACCGTCGGTTTGTCGCTGGCAGTCACCGGCGGCGACATCGGGGTGATGCTGCAAGGTGCGTCGATGCTGAAGCTGCCCACGGAAACACGCGACCTGTTCCGCTGGTGGATGCTCGCCGACGTGCTCGGCTTCTATCTGCCGTTCGTCGCCATCGGCGGCTACTTCGTGCATGCCTTCCGCGAGGAACTGGGTGCGCTCGGCGGCATGGTGGCGCTCGCCGTCGGCCTCTACGTGATGTCCGGAATTACCGGCGCGGTGATCCAGATGGCGGCCCTCCATCCGCTCGCGCATGTGTATGCCGGCGGCGACGATGCCGCCAAGGTCGCGGCGGCGGCCATCTGGTCCGCCATTGCCAATGCGACGCAAAACGGGCTTTGGTGGGTCGAAGGGCCCGTCGTGTTCTTCTGGACCCCGATTGCCGCCCGGCTGCTCAAGAAGGCAGGCTGGGGCGGAACGATTCTGCTGAGGATCGTGGGCGGGTTCTTCGGCCTGTTCTTCGTGCTCGGTTTTTTCCCGAGCCTCAGCAGGCTCTCGATTGCGTGCGAGACAGTCGTCGTTCTGGTCCTGCCGCTCTGGATGCTGCTGTTCGGGTGGCAGCTGCTGCGCCGCTCGACAGCGCGCGTGGCGCAAGCGCATGCGTTGCGGTGAACCGCGGCCGGCACGACAACCCGACTTCGAGCCTAACGCGATCGCAACGTCGCGGCTCGTTGCCTTTCTCATCACCCATGTCGCATCTGGAGTCGAGACATGCCCCTGGAAGCCTCACCTTGCTGGCCGGCGCACCTTCCCCGTCATCTGACGCTGCCCGCGACCCATCTGTACTACAACGCCGAGGTATCGGCGGCCCGCTACCCGGACAAGCCGTTCATCCTCTTCTACGACACGCCGCTCACCTTCGCCGAATTCAAGGACGAGACCGAGCGGATTGCCGGCTACCTGCAGCAATGCTGCGGCGTGAAGGCCGGCGACCGCGTGCTGCTGCAGATGCAGAACAGCCCGCAATGGATGCTCGCCTACTACGGCATCCTGCGCGCCAACGCGGTGGTCGTGCCGGTCAATCCGATGAACATGACGGACGAGCTGCGTCATTACGTCGAAGACAGCGGCGCACGCACCGCCTTCGTCGCGCAGGATCTGTATGAGCGCGTCGCACCGCTCGTCGGCGACGCGGATGCGCAGCTCGCGCATGTGATCGTCGCGACGTACAGCGATTACCTGAAGCAGCCGTCGCGCATCGCGCCGCCGGCGTTCATCAGCGCGCCGCGCCACATCGGCGACGTCGACCGCGCTCGCGTCACGCACTGGAGCGACATGCTCGATGCGCGCTGCGAGCCCGGCCCATTGACCGCCGGCCCCGACGATCTATGCGTGATGCCCTACACGTCCGGCACGACCGGCAGGCCGAAGGGCTGCATGCACACGCACCGCAGCGTGATGTGCACGGCGGTCAGCCTGGTCACCTGGCTTGGCAGCAACCAGGACTCGATCCTGCTGTCGGTCCTGCCGCTGTTCCATGTGACGGGCATGCAGAGCGGCCTGAACGGGCCGCTCTTCAGCAGCGCGACCGTCGTGGTGCTGCCGCGCTGGGATCGCGACGCGGCCGCGAGCGCCATCGCGCATCACCGTGTGACGGAATGGCACTCGATTTCGACGATGGCCGTCGACTTCCTGTCGAACCCGAAGCTCGACGATCACGACCTGTCGAGCCTGCGCGTCATGGCCGGCGGCGGTGCGGCGATGCCTGATGCAGTCGCGAAGAAACTGCGGGACAAGACAGGCATCGAGTACACCGAAGGATATGGCATGTCGGAGACGATCGCCGCGACGCACATCAACCCGCCGCAACGGCCGAAGTCGACCTGCCTCGGCATTCCCGTGTTCGGCGTGGACGCGAGGATCATCAACCCGGACACGCTCGCCGAACTGCCGCAAGGCGAGACCGGCGAGATCGTGATGCACGGCCACCAGCTGATGCAAGGCTACTGGCGCAATCCGGAAGCGACGCGCGACGCGTTCGTCGAGATCGACGGCAAGCGCTTCCTGCGCACGGGCGATCTCGCGAGAAAGGACGAGGACGGCTACTTCTTCATGGTGGATCGCCTGAAGCGGATGATCAATGCGTCGGGCTACAAGGTGTGGCCGGCTGAGGTCGAGGCAATGATGTACGACCATCCCGCGGTACAGGAAGTCTGCGTGATCGCCGCGCGCGACGCCCATCGCGGCGAGACGGTGAAGGCGTTCGTCGTGCGCAATGCGCGGCACGCGCACACCGTGACCGAGGACGACCTCATCGCGTGGGCGCGCGAGCACATGGCGTCGTACAAGGCGCCGCGCATCGTCGAATTCGTCGATGCGCTGCCGAAATCGGGCACCGGCAAGATCATGTGGCGCAAGCTTCAGGACGAGGAGAGCGCGACGCCGGCGGCGTGAAGCCGCCGCGTTCGCGATCCCGTCATCCGGCCGGCGGTGGCCGGCGGTTACGCCCGCGCGGAAAGCCCCGCCTGCCGGAACGCATTGTCGAGATCCGCGATCAGGTCGTCCTCATGCTCGAGCCCGATCGAAATCCGGATCAGCCCTTCGGAGACGCCCGCGGCCTTGCGCGCGGCTTCCGGCACGCCCGAGTGGGTGGTCGACGCGGGATGGCAGATCAGCGACTCGGTGCCGCCCAGGCTGACCGCCGACCTGAACAGGTGCAGCGCGTTGATGAAGCGGAACGACTCGGCGCGGCCGCCTTCCAGCACGAACGCGAACGTCGAGCCCGCGCCCTGGCACTGGCGTGCGTAAACCGCCTGATAGGCGTCGTCCTGGATCAGGTCCGGATGGTAGACGTCGACCTTCTGGTGCGGATTCGTCGCGAGCCAGTTCGCGACCTTGCGGGCGGCCCGCTCGGCCTGCTTCATTCGCAGTACGACCGTTTCCATCGAGCGGGTCAGCATCCACGACGAATGCGGATCGAGCTGGGAGCCGAACGCGCCGCGCATCAGCCGGATCTTCGCGATCAGGTCCTTGCGGCCCGTCACGCCGCCCGCGACGAGATCGCTGTGGCCGCCGACGTATTTCGTCAGCGAATAGACCGACAGGTCGACGCCATGCGCGGCCGGCTTCTGGAAGATCGGCCCGAGCATCGTGTTGTCGCACACCGAAATCGGGCGATAGCCGTGCCGCGCCTCGAATGCGTCGAGCTCGCGGCGCATCCCGTCGAGATCGATCAGCGAGTTGGTGGGATTGGCGGGCGTCTCGATGTAGCAGATCCGCACCGGCCCCTGCTGCGCGGCGGCCTCGAGCGCCGCGCCGATCGACGCCGGCGACAGCCCGTTCTGGATCGCATGGGCCGTCACGCCCCATTCCTTGAAGATCTTCGCGATCAGCGTCTCCGTGCCGCCGTAGAGCGGCACCGACTGCACGAGTTGATCGCCCGGCCGCAGGAACGCGAGAAACACCGCACTGATCGCCGACATCCCGCTCGACGTGACGACCGCGGCATCCGAGCCGTCGAGCAGCGCGAGCCGATCCTCGACGATCTCGAGATTCGGGTGATTGAAGCGGCTGTAGACGAGCCCGGCCGCCTCGCCCTGCGGCAGCGCCTTGCGCCCCGACACGACGTCGAAGAAATCGGCGCCATCCTCCGCCGAGCGGAACGCGAACGTCGACGTGAGGAACACCGGCGGCTTGACCGCGCCCTCGGACAGGAACGGGTCGAATCCGTACGACATCATCTGCGTTTCCGCATGCAGGGGATGGCCGTTGATGTCCTTCTTGTGATAGCTGGAATACGTCATGCGGTGGCTCCTTTGCCGGGAAACGGCGACCGGGGGCCGGGCCGGCGGGTTGCCGGGTCGGCTGTCGAGCCAACCAGTGTAGAGAAGCAGCGAGGAAATAGGCTTTCCAATTCATTCTGCTTCGCCCCACGCGTTAGAAGAATCTTCTATGCTGAGCGTTTTCCGGAAAAACGGAGACCATTCGCATGACACTGGACGAAACAGATCTGAAGATCATGAACATCCTTCAGCACGAAGGCCGCCTCAGCAACGCGGAGCTGGCCGAACGCGTGTCGCTGTCGGCGTCGCCGTGCTGGAAGCGGCTCAAGCGGCTCGAAGCGGCCGGCTTCATCACCGGCTACCAGGCCATCGTCGACCGGCGCGTGCTGGGCTTCGGCGTGGTCGCGTTCGTCAACATCTCGCTCGACAACCATACGGAGAAAACCTGCCGCGCATTCGAAGCGGGGGTGATCGCGATGCCGGAAGTGGTCGCCTGCCACAACACCACCGGCCAGCACGACTATCTGCTGCAGATACTCGCGCGGGATTTCGATTCGTTCTCGAGCTTCGTGCTGAACCGGCTGCGGGCGCTGCCGGGCGTCAAGGAACTGCTCAGCACCGTGTCGATGCGCGAGCTGAAGTCGACCAGCCGGCTGCCGCCGCTTGAGGCGCTGGCGGTGAAATGAGCGGTGGTCGGGTCGCCGTGTCGCGGGAGTGGGTCATGACGCAGGACGGCTTCCCGCGCGAAGGACGCGATCGCATCGGCCGGGTCTCACGTCGAAACACTAACTAACATAAATTTCGGTCCGGATTTCCTAAAGCAGATCGCCCATGCACTGTCACGTGTTATGCATTCAATACTTCGATTGACGACGCCCTCGATTTTGAAAAACTGTCCGACGTCCTATCCATCTATCGTCAAGTCCGAGAGAAAATACGCCATTTAGGTATTTTGGCTTGATGGTCGATGTGAGAACCGCAAAACCGTAATCGCAATGACAGGAACATAAGCGTGCGCTACACTAAGAACAAGCCATGACAATGGCACTTGACCAATCTATTCGGGGAAAAGATGAGAAATACGTATGTAACTCTGGCGATCATGTCGACGCTAGCATTGACGGCCTGTGATCAGAAAAGCGCGAATCAAGCACAATCGACGCCAACAGTATCAGACTCGGCATCGCGTGCAGCGCATAACCAAAAGAGCGCACCCGCCGAGCAAGATGCGTCGTCGTCTCTGACCGGACCTCAAAATAACGCCGCCAGATCTGCGAAACAGTATCTCAGCATGCAAGGCTTCTCGTGCAAAGGTCTCATTCAGCAGCTTTCATCGAGCGCCGGCGATAGGTACACCGTGAGCCAAGCGACCTACGGGGCCCACCATGCGGGCGCTTGCTAATCCTCCCCGTGGACGGTCATAAACGCGAGCATGCTGTCCGTGTGGGCGTAGTCCTATCGCATGACGGACCTTGCTCGCCCACAATCCGTTCACGTAGCATGAAATCAGACGCATGGGCGTTATTCCGTCCTCGCGCTCAACTTATCGGATAACGCCTCAAGCAGCATGGCCTGCTGCTTGGTCGTCGCACACCGCAGCAAGCAGCTCACCGACTCGGTCAAGGCGCTCTCAGCGCAAGTCTCGCGATTACTATTGTACTGTCGGTGTTTTCACATCGAAGGCGGGCTCTCCATCACCAGCATATTTCGACCACACGTTAATTGCAGAGACACGTCGCGTCAGACGTGGATGAGTTCTGAAAATTTCGACGAGAAATCCGGAAATCTCAGGCACGCTATCCTCTTGCGCAGCGAACGCCTCGCAATTCATGGAATCATTTAGCCGCTGGCACCCGCACCCCAGCATTTGCAATGCGCTTCGGGATGCGCGAGCGTCTTTTGACAGATACGCGCCGATGCTATCGCAGGTGTACTCTCTCGCCCTCGAGTACGCCTTGCCCAGAAATGGAACAATGTACGCCGGAAGCTTAACGAAATTCATCCATGGGTTCAGATGCCCGGCAGCATGATGTCCAATTTCGTGTCCGATTACGAAGCGCACCTGAGCATCGCTACTTGCCTGAACGAGTGCCGATGTCAGAAAGACATAGCGGCCGCCCAGGATTCGCCTGGCAAAAGCATTAAACAATCCATTCGAGTTGTATACAAAGGTTTTCGGCGTCTCACTAAGACCAACCTCCTTCGCTCCGGCCACCACCATCGCGTAAATCTCGGGAAACTGGGACGGGCCAAGCAACACCATGTTTCCAAATGCCATCGCGCGATACATGACACCGGCAATCCAACGAAGCGCAATAAACGCGACAGCGTATCCAACGTACATATGAATAATTTTTCCAAATTTCGGGTGCTCCCAGTAGCTCCAAACAAATTTCGCAATCGCCACCCAAAGAACGACTCCAATCACCGCCATGAGCCAGTGATATACACGTTCCTTCTTGTTCCGAAGGCCTCCAACGTTCATTGAAACACCCCTTTTCGTAGATATTCAACTTTCAGAATTCACTGATTCTCAATTTTCAATCGCCTTTCCTTCTATGCCCTGTTCTAAGTATCGCTGCCAACACTTCGCTGCGGCGTGACTAAAATGATCGCTCCATTCTGCCCATCGCGATCATAGCGCCGACGCAACACTGGATCGCGCGTGATTCGCAACCGAAAGCAGTTTGGGTACCATGCGCCCCGACTTATCACCGTACTTGGCGTCGATGACCAGACGTGCCCGAGGTGGCATTCCCATGTCGGCTTGACGTTATAGCCCAAGTATTCCGCACTTAGACACCTTCAGCCACGCGCCCTTGCAATCGCGTTGTCCATCTCTTTGGCCCGAATCCTCATCATCAGCGGCAGCATCAGGATGCTCTAGTAGAAGGAACGCGAGCGTTCCGAACAACATGCGCGGAAGGCGAAGCCAGCGCGCAAAATGGTCTCGTACACTGAAATTCAAGGATAACGCCATCAACAAAGTGCCGTCACTTCGTCAGGTGCACGACATACAGACCAGAGTCTTGTGCATTCGCGCTAAGGCTGTAGTCCGGCGCACTCGCGTACGATGCACCCTGAACCTGGGCTCACTATCACTTATCCGTTTGCCGGTTGATCATCCAGCAGGACTCTCGACAATATCGGTACATTCCCGAGCCGCACGAACCGTGACAGGCTCGGTTCCGACATGATCACCAGCGACAATAATTCTGCGAACGTTCAACCGAAGATAGCCGGAAGAATGGACAGCAAATGCTTCGTAGTCTTTGCCTGCTTGCGGCACGAACGAGCCTGCAGCATGTTCGCGTGGCGTCGAGAACACCACGCCTCCGGTTTGCGACGTTCCGCCGGTATCGAGCGTAATCGTCAATGGCTCGTTGGCCTTGATCACGTATTCGTCGTAGTAGCGGTACGCATCTTCCGGGACCGGCATGCCGATTGTCGTATTGGTGAGATTCAGCATACGTGGTTTCGCGACCCACATGCCGCGATTCGCGAAACTGAAAGCATGCTTCTTCGGTTCGCACGATGTGTTGAAGTAAAAATGGGTATCGGTGCCGAAGTAGACGCGAATGCGTGCGTCGTTGGCCGGATCGTAGGCAACGCCCTGCGCGTTGTGCGATGCGCAGCCCGCGAAGAAGACGCAAAGGCCAAGTACCGATAGTGCGTTTCGGATCAGTGACGGATTCCCCATACGGCGATCTTAGAATTGCGACGTGAGTTGAAATCCCACCGTGACGCTCGCGGTCGGGAAGCCGGATGGCTTGTAGACCGGTGTGCCGGCGAACAAGTCGTACCCGTATGCGCCGAAGCGCGTGCCGATACTACCCTTGACGCCGATCACTGCACCTGCCAGCTGCGTACCAACGAGTGCGACCGGCTGCGGTCCCCACACGCGGCCGTAGTCCAGCCCCGCATAGATTGCCTGACCCGTTTGCCCGATCGGCATTTGCAGTTCGTTGCGCCAGTAGAGGCCACGCGCCGCCGCCAACATCGTTTCGCCGTCGAAGCCTCGCACCGTATATCGGCTGCCGATGGTCAAGTCATCGATGTAATACAGCGTATTGCCCGTGTATTGACCATGAACGCTCGTCACGTAACGGAACGGTTGCTTTGCGATCGCGAACGGTACCGACAGGTTCGCATCGAGTACCGCCATCCTGTAACGGTATGTCGGGCCAGCGTCGACCGCGAGAATGTCGTCTTGCGCGCCGAGTCCACCAACGCCCTGACGATAGGCGAGCGTGCCGTCGAACTGCGCGCCGTCAAAGTAGTGACGATCGGTCAGGCCGAATTCGACAACGGTATTGTTGCGGCGTTGCTGCGTAATTTCCGTATCTTCAATGAAGCTCTGACCGAAGCGACGCGACAGGCGAACGTGCCCGCCGAGCACGTCGTTCTGACTGCGCAACAGGACTCGGGCCAGTTTGAAATCCAGCGTCTTCGAATTGCCGCTCACAACGAACGTCTGGTTCACGCCGGCAATCTGTTGATAGTAGGTGTTCGTGTACGCCGCTAGCGTGGCAGTCCAGTAGCCCCATGGAATCGAATAGAAACCGTTCCAGCCGTGCGAGCCGAGGCGCTTGTCGCCAAATTCGAGGTCTTGACTGACGCCGACATTGAAAACGTCGTTTAGCCCAAGCGGGTTATCGATGCCGACCGATAGGTTGCCCTGTAGTTTGCCGGTCGCGCGCGTGCCCGAATTGTCGATCGACGCGACAACGGTCCAGGGCTTGCCGCGCTTCACGTCAAGCACCACATCGCTCTCGCCCGGCAGGTCGCCGGGAACGATCTGCATCGACACGTCCTGACTGGTGACGCGCTTCATTTGCTCCAGACCTTGTTCGAGGTCGCGCAGGCTCAGCAATTCGCCGTCGCGAGTCGGGAATGCTGTTTTCCACGTGCCGCGCAATTTCTCGTCGGAGAAACGCACGTGACGGATGACGCCGGGAATCAGAGCGAGCTTCAGCGTGCCAGCCGTCAAGTCTTGTTCCGGCAGAAGCACGCGGGTCGTGATATAGCCGCGCGAGAGGACCGCTTGCGACAAGCCTTTGACGAGCACATCAAGCCCTTGTTTGCCGATACACACACCCATGTAGTGTTCGAGCCATTCGCGCGCGAAGGCGAAGCGATCGAGCGGTAACGCTGACGCACCCTGCATCTTCACTGGATCGGGCAGCGAATCGGGGACATCGAGCGCGAAGCGGTCAATTCGATAACATGGCGCTTCTGACGGCAGCGTCGGATAGCCTGTGCCCGCCGCGACGCTCGAACGAACGCCCGGCGCTGACACCGTTCGCTCGCGCTCTCGTGCTTCTTCCTGTTGGCGGGCACGTTGGTCATTGCCGGTCGGCAACACGCCCGACGAAATTGATTGTGCCGACACGCCGACCGATGCGAGCAGCAACGATGCTGCGACAAGGTTGTTCCCTCGGGTTTTCTTTCGCATGTATTTCGTTCTCTGTGCTATGCGTAGCGCGTGATCATCCAGACGCCGATCAGGATGACAAGTGCGCCGACTGCCTGCGCCGGATGCAAAAAGTGTTCGCGCAGCGCCGTGAACAACAGCACCACGAGCATGGAGATCGCAACCATGGTCGGGTACGCGACGCCGAGCGTTGCCTTGCGCAGCGCAATCGCATAAAGGACAAATCCAATGCCGTAGGCGCAGATTGCTGCGCCGCGTGCCAGCCATGGCAATACGCTCGACTCGCCAAGCGCGATTCCATTGAGGGCAGCGACTCTGAGCAATACGCTCGCGAACCCGCCGAAAACGCCACTTGCGACGATGACCAACCAATTCATTGCGCAGCCTCCGTCGTCATTTCGACATCGGGCCGACGCGGCGGGAAATGGGTGTCATCCGACGCGTCCGCGCTTCCGCCGAAAATCGCATTGAACCGACTCGCACCATGCAGCGCGATCAGGATGATCGCGGGAAACACGACCGAAAAATTGCGCGCCTCGTCGCGGCATCCGAACAGCAGGAATAGCGGCACCACCGGAACGAAGGCCGCGAGGAAGTATCGGCGATAGCGCGTCGGCGTATTGCGCCACGCGGCGCGGAAGAACACCGCGAGCGGCACCAGCATCAGCGGATTTTCCAGGCTTGGCGTAAAGATGCCTTTTCCGATCAGGTTGTAGAACGACAGATAGGATGCCGGATTCACCCAGAATTTCAGGTTGCTCCACAACTGGAAGGCGACGAAGTCGCCGTCATTGTCGGCATATCCGCTCATGATGAAGCGGCGCGTCGCGAAACAGATCGCAAGCTGCGCCGCGAGCCAGCCAAATCGCTTCCACGGCGCGACGTCGCTGTCATGCAGGAAGAACAGCGCGAGCGGTACGAGGAAAAATGTTTCCTTGTTCAGCGAGAAGATCGCGATCAGCAGCGTGCACGCCATCATGCGTTGCCGCAGCAGGAAATAGCACGCACCGAGCGCACCGAGAATCTCGAAGAAATCGTAGTAGTACCCGCCTTGCTGAAACGTCAGCGGATAGATGAAGCTGAATGCGGCAAGAAAGCCGACCGACTGGCCGAAACTCATGCCATGCAGGCGTGCGAGCTTGTATACCAGCAGCAGCGCGAACAGCGCGGACAGCACGATCGCGATGTAGGTCAGGTGATAGGTGATCGCGACGACCGGTGTCCAATACTCGCTCGGCACGCTCGTGAAATAGGCATTGCGCAGCGAATCGTGGCGCGTAATCGAGCGGTAGATCTTCTGCTGCTTCTCCGAATCGAGCCGCTCGGCCAGCCATTTCGCGGCCTTCGGAAACGACGAGCGATAGACGAAGGGCTTCGGCGCATCTCCATTCATCATGCCGACCAGGCTGTAGCTGGTCGCAAAATTCCCCCCCTGGTCGTCGCGGAACCCCCACTTCAACAGCATGCTGTTGGTGACATTGCCTGCGCAGATGAACAGCATCACGTAGACGATCGCGAAACGGCAGAACGCCGCTACATTTTTTCGATTCTTTTCCGTCATGAGCATTGTTTGTTCCACTTACAGGACAGGCATGAAATGCGCGGCCAGTACCATCGTCAGCATCACGAACAGCACCCCGAGGCTGCCGCGATTCTCGAGCAGGTGCACGATCGGGTCGTCGTGCATCGCACCGCGCACTGTCGTGACCCACAGCCGGCCGAACAGATAGATCAACGCGATCTGCACGAGCCAGAGCAAATTCGGGGACGCATAGCGCGCAGCCGTTTCAGGGGCGTTGATGAAGAGCCCGAACACAACCACCGCGGCAAGCGATGCGCCGATGCCGAACGGCCAAAGCACTTCGAGGTCGCTGACCCGGTAGTCGCGGCCGGCAGATTCGCGCTTGTGGCTCTGCCGCAGCAGCACGAGCTCCGAGCAGCGCTTGACGAGCGCGAGACTCAGGAACGTGAGGACCGAAAACGCGAGCAGCCAGCGGCTGACCGCAATTCCGGCCGCGACGGCTCCAGCGAGAATTCGATGCGTGTATAGCAGCGACAACACAACGACATCGAGCAGCACGATCGATTTCAGGCACCAGCTATACGCTGTCGTGAGCAACAGGTAGAGCACGAACATCCCGGCAAACTCTATCGACACCGCGAATGCCAACGCAAACGCCAATACCAGCAGCAACGCAGCACAACCGAGACCTTTCGCAATCGACAACGTACCGCTCGCGAAGGCGCGATTGCGCTTGCGAGGATGTCGGCGATCGTTATCCAGATCCCATAGATCGTTGCCGATGTAGGTAGCGGAAGCACCAAGCGACATTGACAGAAACGCGAGCGCGAGCGTGGCAACCTTGTCCGTATCGAAGAATGCAAAAGCCGTCAGTAACGGAATGAACAGCAACAGGTTTTTCAACCACTGGTAGACGCGCAATGCTTTGCACCATGTGGAGAAGTCAGCGCGCGCATTCGGAAATTCCCGCTCGACGGGAATGTCGTTTCGAATACTTGCGGCAACGCCAGGAGCGACGCCCGCCAGAACGGCGCCCTTCGCGCCGGCCCAGATCGGCAGATCGGCTTTGCTATCGCCCGCGTAGACGAAATCGCCACCAACCTTCTGGCGAATACTGGCAAGCTTGGCCTCGCTCTTCAGATTCGTGCCGCCGCTTGTTGCAATGACGAGGTCGAACAGGCCGAGATGCGCATCAACGCGCTCGGCGATCGAACGATGCGCGGCCGTCGCAAGCATGATCTTGCGACCGTTTTTGCGTTCTTGAGCAAGGTAGTCGACGAGCGGTTCACGATAGGGAAGCATCTCGGCTCGAAAATCGGCGCGCTCTGCAACTTTCGCCTTGAACTCAGCACGACCGCCGACAAGCCAGAAAGGCAATCGCAGCAGGTTTGCGGGTTCGTTTCTGACCACACATATCACGGATTCCATTAAGGTATCCGACGTCGTCAGCGTGCCGTCGAGGTCGACGACAAGAGGAAGTCTTCTGGTCTCTCGCATTTCTTTTGATCTGCTTTTGTTCGGCATCGATGTCGAACATTTCAATCCTTCACGCGCGTTGCCACTGATACCTGTCGTCACGACAGAAAGTCATGTGTCATCGGCCTGTCATTTTGAACGTCGTCACAATAAAAACATCATGAACCTGGCTTTCTTCCCGAATAAATTCGGCCGCCTCCAAATTACTTTTCTCAGTAAGATCATCATTAACCGGAGGGTCAATCTTTGCATCCCAAATGCAATCTATCCTCGCCTCAAATCCAGGTGAATGCCAAATTCCGCCCTCGATTCGAGAAACGATCACACCATGTTGAGCTGCCTGCTCACAAACTTCGATTGCCGCATCGACGGTCAGCTTCATTACAATGCTCCCGCCAAGCGAGAAAAAGTCATCTGCCATTTCGTAGCGTCGTTTTCGGTCAATACTCATTCGACTTACTCACCATTACGATTGACGCGCCGGCTCATCAATTTCTAGAATATGCAATTCAAATTCATGCGCCTCTATGGAGAGGCTTACCGATGAAGCGAATCCATGGAGACTTCCCGCCAATTCATATGCCTTCACATCTTGGGCATCACCTGTGTAATTGAATGAAATCGTAGCCCCCCCAAGATACGGAGTCGCCAATCTTAGTGTAGGGCTTGACATCAAAATCAAATCTCTTGATTGATTTAAATACCAAAATGCAATGACCCACAAAGCCCTCATCATTACGCCGATGAAATTCGTGCTCCACATCACCGAATGCGCCAAGCCAATTATTAACGTATATATAAGCATCCTTTCCATCAAATATGTGAGCTCCATATTGACAATCAAATGCCGCCAAATCGCCCCAACAATCTTTAATTACCTTCACATTCATGCCTTATCGTCTTGTCGACGGCTTTCCGTTCGCGCCCAACACTACGGGATTCTTGGTAATCATTTCTCCGCCAACGCCAAGTCGCCCCCTGCGATAACCACCAGCGCACGAGTAGTTCCATCGGCGTCAGAGAACTCTACCTCGTAATTGCCGTCGCCGTAATCTTCGACAATGCATCCGATGTCACCCGGTTTGATCTGCTCTTTCATATTCGCTAGACCGATATAACGGACTCGATTGTATGTCGAAAGTTTCATTATCGATTCCCCGAAAATCCGGAAAATTATGTATTTAATTTCTATTAAACTTGATCGATTTAAGCGTAATCCTCAAACTCCCACTCCATTACGTGGGCGAGTTTCCCCGCCAATGCAAGCCAATCTTTTTCATCCAACGACGAGACCAATTCGCCAACGTATTCAATTATTTCATGTGACCGGTAGCCATTGTTGACGACCAACATATGCCGCCCCCAGGATATATGCCCAATATTATTTTTTAGCCACTCCGGAGTGCACACCCTAAGCCTAAAGCAATCACCGCCATCGCTATCCATCCTTCCGACGGTAAATGTCATCCACAAACAAAAGCAATCTTGACATTCCGGAACATATTCAAATACACCGATGTCTGTGCCCAAATCAACAGACTTCACCTTTGCTTTCATCGATGCATATTCAGGCGACCATTACTGATCACCCGCCGTTTCGTAGCGACGTTGTCGATCAATATTCATCAGCGCCTTCCTGTTTCGGGGCATCTCGCGACCTATGCGCAGTTCTTCAACTCGGCCTTTGCGGCGTCCAATGTTTTAGTAAATTCATCTAGACTGAACTTCATTTCCACACTTTCGGGAAGCACATACAGATCAACCAAAAACTCGATTTGCATTTGATCGTTCCCGTTCTCTTTGTCGATGATGCACAACCTTTGCCCCCCAAAGCTGACTTCCGCCATAAGGTGTTCGTGGTCCATGTCACTAACGAAATCAATGTTAAATACTGTCATCATATTCACCTTATCTCCGTGGATCCAACAGTCCAGAGAACGATCCATCTGCATTAAAGCGTATCCCTTGTCCGCTAGGGAGCCGGAATTCAACGCCGCCGCGCGAGAGTTCCGTACGAGTCGTTGCTGGATTGCTTAGAACTCCGTTCACGAATTCACTCGCGGCGGCATTCTTATCAGCAATCGAGCCGGTGAGCGGTTCAAACGTCCCGCCAGCACGACCGGAATGCTTATCCCATGCTCTCGCAGCCGCCGACAAGCCGGAATCATTGTAGGGTTGGTCCGCTGCCTTCTGATAGGCACTCATATTGCCATCAAGCGCGCCGCTCATTGCGGTTCTGCTGCCCGATGTGCCGGACAACTGCGGACCCGATGTACCTTTCCCGACTCGGATGGGGGCATCCCCCCCGCCGCTAAACATCATCGACGCGATAGCCGCTTGCATTGCGTGCTTACTTCCGATGATTTCTTGCGGCGTCATCAGATTTTCGGCTGCTGCACGCTCAACGACCGCCATCCAGAGCGAGCTAAGATTCAATGCCTCCTGATTCGACAGATTCCCTTGCCCCTCCAGCGCGTTCAGTGCGGCAATCTGCGCATCGATGTCCGCGCGCGTAAGCGCTCCCTTCGGCTTTCTCAAGGCGTTCGCTACACCTGTCGCGGCCGTCTGCACGCGCGGCGTCGTGCCTTTCACGAAGTTCGTCGCATTGTTCTCAGCCTCGATCAACGCAGCGGCAGAAGTCGCTGCAGCGTCTCCGCCCAACGCAGCAGTTGTGCCAGCGACGATCGATTCGACCAGCCGCTCGCGTTGCAGCTTTTCCTCATTAGTCAACGTGGACGCCTGTGTACCGCTCAGGCTGTCCAGCAGGTTGTTCAGAACCACGCTCGCAGCCGCGCCAGCGGCGCCCGCACCACAGTCTTTGCCGCCAGCTGCTGCGCCGGCACAGCCGACAAGCGCCTGCAACGCCGTGCGGGCCGTTTCGCTGTCGAGCGCATCGGCAATTCCCTTAACCTGTTCGGTGGCCAGGCTCTGGAAATAGTACGCCGCCGCGCTTTGCACCATCGCGCCGGCCGAGCCGGTGACGTTGCCTCCGGCCGCCATCGTGATAGCCGTCAATACTCTGCGTCCGGTTCCGCCCTCCAACCACGTCGAATCATCCTGAATGGTCTGCGTCAACTGCGCGATTTTTGCCGCATCTTGTTGGTCCTCCGGCTTCGCCTTTTCTTTATCCAAGGCCTTTTGCGCGGCGTCCGCTTCGGTCGCACGGTTCTGGATGAACGTCCCGGCTTCACTGATGAAGTGGCTTGTAATATCGAAGCCGGCTTCAATCTTGTCTTTGTCGAAAATCGGGGCCAGCGCGCCGCCTGTGTTCGACGTATCACGATTGATGTTTGCGACCGCTTCGTCGGCCGTCTTGCCGGTCAGCTCCTGCTGCTTGGCGCTATCGGTAATTGTCACTGACCCGCCGCTAACGCCGCTGCGCGTCGTCGAACTCGCATCGCCCGCAGCACCAAGGGCAACAGGGGGCTGAGCGCTCCAACCTCCCGAGCCATAGCCGGCGGAAAGACCAACCTGCGACGCGTCGTACGATGCATGGTTCTCGATATCGCTCGTAGTCAGCGTCGCTGTCGTCAGGCTGTTCGCGCCATCTTGTACGGCCTTGTCGCTACTCGCAATCACACCGCCCTTGAGGTCAGTATTGCCCTTGACGTTGACCTGGAATCCACCGTCACCCGCCTTGATGCCCGATTGCTCAGACACTGCGGCGTAGTCGCTGTGCATCTTTTGCTGGCTGAAATTGGCCGATCCGCTCGAAGTGCCATAGCACAACGGCGGTACGCATACGCTTATCGATACGCCCGCGCTTTGTTGCTTCGAATCGTACTTGCTCGTATCTTGCAGACTCTGAACATTCAGATTGCCGCCCACGTCGGCCACGACCTGCTTGCCGGACGCAACCGCACCAATGAGATTGGTATCACCACCGGATTCCAGCGTCAGCTTATTACCCGCCGTGACGTGCGTATTCGTATGTGTCGCGTCGCTTCCGTTGCCGTTGCCCCTATTGCCGGAAACACCAAGCTGGAAAGACAAGCCGTTCTGCTGACCGACGCCGAAGGTGACACCAATACCGGCGCTCGATCCGCTGTTCGTACTGTGTTGGCTATCCGTGTTCTGTGCGGCCTGAAGGTTAACCTTGCCGTCCGCCTTCAGCGTTGCATCGTTGCCGGCACTAATCGTGCTGCCGATTACATCGATATTGCTGTTTGCGCCTGCGCCAGTTGCAGTAATCGACACGTTGTGACCAGCTGCGACCGTGCTGCCTACTGCGGTGCTATACGATGCGGTCGAGCTGCTATTGCTGTGGCTCGTACCAAGTGACACGCTGACACCGAGATTCCCGACACCGTTCCCAGCTTGCGCAACTTGATCATAAGCATTCTTCGCAGCCAACCCTGTAGTTGCAGCAGCCAGCGCGTCGAGCCGTGCATCGCCCTTTGTGCGCTGAACGTCCTTCGCCATCTGCACACCCGTTTGAATGGCAGTAACAATCGTGCCGCTCAGACCAGCGGTGATACCCGTCTGACTAAAGGATTGCTGTTCGCTCTGTGACCCCGTGTTCTGAGTTGCATCGATCTTGACCGTCTTGCCGTCGACCTTCAGGTCATTACCTGCATGCAGGGTGCTACCCGTTACGTGAACGTCATTACCGGACGTGATCGACAGGTTGCCGTTCAGCGAGCCGACCATACTCCCGACATTCTCAACGCTCGTCGCTTGCTGAGCATCGGTGGTCTTGCGCACACCGATCGAGTACCCCTGCAAACCGCCATCGAGTTGGTTCAACGGGTTCAGACCTGACAGGAAACCGTAATCGCGTTTCTCGTAATAGCTCTGTGCGTTCTGCGTGTCCTGCGAAGTCGTGATTCTCACGTCGCCCGTCGCGTCGAGCTTCACATCGTTCGTGCCGACGACGTTGCTACCTTGAATGGTCAGGTTCTTGCCGGCGTGTACCTGGACCGTATCCCCGGACAGGGTACTGCCAACACCGATGTTGGATTGCGTGTTTTGCATTTCATCGGTGGTCGAACCGCTCACGAAACTACCGCGCCTCGTTTGCACGTCGCGAAAGCTGTCGTGTTCTTCTCGACCTTCGTTCATCGTGACGTTACCGGTTGCATTGATCGTCACGCCGCCGGGCGTCAGATTGTTGGTCCCAGACGTGACCGTCGAACCGGTCAGCATGACGTTACCCTTTGTCGCATCGTCGGCATTGATCGCCGCAAGCCCTGAATTGTGCCCGGCCGTGAACGTCGTACCTACCGCAGTCTGGTCGTAGGTGTGGTCGACTTCCTTGCGTGTCTTGTCGTCCACCGCAACGTTATCGAGCTTCGCGGTATCCGTGACAGCCGTTGCCGTCAGGTTTCCTCCCGCCGAAACCTGCAAATCGTTGCCAGCGGATACCGACGCGCCCTTGAACGTCGCATCGTTGCCGTTGATCATCGTCAGATTGTGGCCTGCATCGATAGCGCTCACGACGTTTGTCGTCGTGGATTCTTCCCAATGCCGCTTATCGTTCAGGTGCATCGATTGGGTCGTGGTGGACTGAACCGTATCGACGTTGACGTTGCGTCCGGTCGTGACGAACATGTCATTGCCGGCCGACATATTTGCGCCGTGTATCGTCAGGTCGCGCCCTGCATCGACGGCGAGATCGCCAGTCGCTGCGATCGAACCTTGCCGACCGAGCAACGTTTGGTTGACCTTGCTTACGCCCGACGCACCGCTCACACCCGTGGCATCAACGAGCGTCGTATTGACGATATCCCGGTCCGCCGAGACGGCTACGCGATTGCCCGTAATCAGACCGGACGCGTTCACTACGTCGTTGCTCGCGACAACTTGCGTCGAGCCGTTCATGCCGCTGCTCGAAATCGTGCCACCGCGGTTCAGGATATCGGTCGCGGTGAGCACCGTCTTCGATCCGCCCTTGATGACGCCCGTATTCGTCGCGGTGCCGACCGTATGGATTTCCACATCGTCGGCC
>NZ_CADESW010000042.1 GCF_902830275.1 Burkholderia stagnalis
ATCTCGTGGTCCGCGTGCTTGTGATGCAGCGTCCACGGCACGTTGCCGCCCATCACCTTCTGCTCGAGGCCGACCATCAGCGTGCCGAGGTACAGCCCCTTCGCCATCCACTGCTTGAAGTTGCGTGCGCGGTACAGCTCGTTGTACAGCCACGATTGCTTGAACGCATCCGGATACGCGTTGAGCTCGTCGCCCTGGCGGCCGGCCTGCACCGCGTCGAATGCCGCGTCGGCCGCCAGCATCCCGGTCTTGATCGCCGCGTGGCTGCCCTTGATGCGCGACGCGTTCAGGAAGCCTGCGTCGTCGCCGATCAGCGCGCCGCCCGGAAACACCGTCTTCGGCAGCGACAGCAGCCCGCCCGCGGTGATCGCGCGCGCGCCGTACGACACGCGCTTGCCGCCTTCGAGAAACGCGCGGATCGACGGGTGCGTCTTGTAGCGCTGGAATTCCTCGAACGGCGACAGGTACGGGTTCGTGTAGCCGAGGCCCACCACGAAGCCGACCACCACCTGGTTGTTGTCCATGTGATACAGGAACGAGCCGCCGTAGGTGTCGGACTTCAGCGGCCAGCCGGCCGTGTGGATCACGAGGCCCGGCTTGTGCTTGGTCGGATCGATTTCCCACAGCTCCTTGATGCCGATCCCGTACGCCTGCGGATCGGCGTTCGCGTCGAGCTTGTACTTGGCGATCAGCTGGCGGCCGAGGTGGCCGCGGCAGCCTTCGGCGAACAGCGTGTACTTCGCGTGCAGCTCCATGCCGAGCTGGAAGTTCTCGGTCGGCTCGCCGTCCTTGCCCACGCCCATGTTGCCGGTGGCGACGCCTTTCACCGAGCCGTCGTCGTTGTACAGGATCTCGGCGGCCGGGAAGCCCGGGAAGATCTCGACGCCGAGCGCCTCGGCCTGCTGGCCGAGCCAGCGGGTCACGTTGCCGAGCGAAATCACGTAGTTGCCGTGGTTCTTGAAGTTGTCCGGCAGCGCCCAGTTCGGCGTGGTGACCGCGCCTTTCTCGGACAGGAACAGGAAGCGGTCTTCCGTCACCTCGACATCGAGCGGCGCGCCGCGTTCCTTCCAGTCGGGGAACAGCTCGGTGATCGCGCGCGGGTCCATCACCGCGCCCGACAGGATGTGCGCGCCGATCTCGGAACCCTTCTCGAGCACGCACACGCCGATCTCGGCGCCTTTCTCGGCAGCCAGCTGCTTGAGCCGGATCGCGGCCGACAGCCCGGCCGGGCCGCCGCCGACGATCACGACGTCGTATTCCATCGATTCGCGCGGGCCGTATTGCTCGGCAAAGGTCATATCAGGCATGTCTTCACTGTTCGTTTCGTTTAGTGCGAGACCGGATGGATAGCAATCAAGACCAGTCTGGACCCGGGAGCGACGGGACGCAGGTCGAGTTCTTCGGCGCGCCCCTCGACCCACAGACCCTGCATCGGCCCCAGCGAGACTGCGCTCAACAGGCTGCTTGCGACGCGCCATTGCCCGGACGCACAGATCAACAGTTGCGCGGGCGCGGGCGTGATGCGGCGCGAATGGGTCGTCACGATGACCGCGGCGCGACATGCGTCACGATGCGTCATGACGTTGAGAACCGTCGTCGAGCGTGTCATGCCGCTCGTCCACACGAGAAGATCGCCGGGAAAGCAGGCCGGTTGCATTGGGCGTGCGATCAGTTGCCCATCCTGCACGTTCAATTCGACCGGCGTATCGTCGATTGGAACGAGCGTGCGGTCCACACCCGGAAACTGTGAAAACCGCGCCGATCCGTCGAGCGTCGCGAGGCTGACTCGCCATTCGGCGTTGCCGCGGGAACCGATGCGCGTGGCAACCGTCCGTGTCACGCCGGCCCCGTTCGCCCACGCTTCGGGCGCAATTCGCACGCAATCGACAAATTGCACGCTCGGGTAGCGATGGGACGAAAGTGCATGACGCGCGGTGGCGCCACTGCCACTGGACGGTGCGCGTGTCATGCGCTGTCGCCCGGGCCGATGTGACGTTCGAGCGCGAGCATCACGTCGAACAGGTCTCCAACGAAGCCGATATCGGCAAACGAGAAAATAGGGGCGTCCGGGTCCTTGTTGACGGCGACGACGAGCTTGGAGTCCTTCATGCCGGCGAGATGCTGCACGGCGCCGGAAATGCCGATTGCCAGGTAGACATCCGGCGCGACGGTCTTGCCCGTCTGGCCGACCTGAATCGCGTTTGGCGCATAGCCTGCGTCGACGGCGGCGCGCGATGCGCCGAGCGCCGCGCCGAGCCGCGCGGCCAGCGCGCCGAGTCTTGCCATGTTTTCGCCGGATGCAAGCCCGCGCCCGCCTGATACGACGATCGGCGCGTTGTTCAGATCGAGCCCGGTCGCTTGTGTGCCATGCCGCTCGAGCAGCGTCGTCGCCGGGAACGCCGGAGGGTCGTCGAGCGCCACGATGGGGGCCGGCCGGGCGCGCAGGCCAGCCGGCGAGAACGATGATGCACGAACCGTGGCGAAGGTCGTCGCACGCGTGCTCGTTACCGTGGCGACGATGCTGCCCGCATAGAGGCCGCGCACGAAGCGATCGTCGTCCGTCATCGCCACGGCGTCGGCGATGAAGGCGCCGCCGACGACGGCTGCCGCGCGCGGTAGTGCGTTGCGGCCCAGCGTGCGATGCGCGGCGACGAACAGCGAATGGCGCGGCACCCATTCGCACAGCATCGCCGCCAGCGCTTCCGGCGGGATGGCGGCGTTCGCCACAACGGGATGGAACACCTGCTCGACGCCTTCGATCAGGGCCGCCGCCGCAGCAGCGGCCGGGTCGAGGACCAGCACGTCGACCGGCTGGCGCCGCTGAAGGGCGGCGGTCACGACGCGCGACGCCGATTCGGCCAGCGTGCCGGCGAACGTATCCGCGATGACGAGCGTTCTCATGCGGCGGCTCCCGAATGAACGAATACGTTGTGCGCGGCGAGCGCGGCGACGAGTTCTGCAATGTCGGCCACGCGCGTACCCGCTCGACGGATCGCGGGTTCGTCGATGCGGACCGTACGCGTGGCCGGTGCCAGTTCGATGCCGAAGCGAGCGGCATCGAGGATGGCGATCGGCTTCTGCTTTGCCTTGACGATGCTCGGCAGCGTGACGCGGCGCGGTTCCGCGAGTCGCAGGTCGGCGCCGATCACGGCGGGACCGGTGCACTGCCACGTGGCGGTTCCGGAATCGTCCCCGCAGGTGACTCGCCAGCCGGCGCCGTCGGGCGCGAGGCCGGTCGCGTCGAGCGCCTGCGGCCAGCCGAGCAGGCCGGCGAGCATCGGCGCGACGCCGCCGGTGTCGTCGTCGATCGCCTGCTTGCCGCACAGCACCAGGTCGTGCGGCGACGTGGCGATAAACGCGCGAAGCAGGGCGGCAACGCCCGACGAATCGATCGATGCACGCTCGTCGCCGGTGTCGATCAGGACCGCGTCGTCCGCGCCCATCGCGAGCCCGGTGCGCAGCACGTCCTGGCAGACCGGCCGGCCGCAGGTGACGACGGTGACGCGCGAGGCGTGGCCCGCTTCGCGCAGACGCAGCGCCATTTCGATCGCGCATTCGTCGAACGGGTTGACGGACATCTTGAGGCCGGCCGTGTCGATCGTGCCGCCCGCGCCGATATGGACCCGGACGTTCGGATCGACCACGCGCTTGATGGGGACCAGAATCTTGACAGACATAAAGGGGATGCCGAAGAAGGAGAGATCAGGACACGGCGCCGAGGCCGTACTTGCCGGTCAGCAACGCGCCGGTCGAGAAACGCTCGAGCGCGTAAGGGGCAAGCGAGACGTCCGTCGGAAGACCGAGCGCATGCTGCGCGAGCAGCTTGCCGATTCCGGGCGACAGCTTGAAGCCGTGGCCGGAGAAACCGAAACCCACGACGAGCCCATCGATATCGCCGACGTTGCCGAGCACGGGATTCCAGTCCGGCGTGACGTCGTAGACGCCGGTCCACGACGACGCGAGCCCGGCGGTTTCGTACGCGGGGAAGCGCTCGGCCACCTGCGCGCCGACTTCGGCGACATAGTCGAGCGAGATGTCGCCCTGTTCCGTCTCGGGCACATTCAGCGTCTCGCCGACCACGCCCTCGGACACCAGCATCTGGCTGCCGCCGTAGCTGCGGTAATACAGCATGCCGGGCGAGCCGAGATCCTTGAACGCAGGCATCTTGAACGAGTAGTGCGCATCGCACTCGAGCGCCAGCACGGTGTGGCGCTCGGGCATGACGGGCAGCGGCACGTCGATCCAGCCGGACAGCTCGGGCGTCCAGATATTCTGCGTGCTGATCAGCGTGCCGCAGGTGAAGCGTCCGGCGGTCGTGTCGACGCCCACGACGCGGCGGCCCTCGCGCAACACGCCGGTGACGGTCGTGCCTTCCAGAATCTTCACGCCGCGGCGGCGAGCCGATTTCGCGAAGCTGGTGGCGACGAGATACGCGTCGGCGAATCCGGCCTCGGGCTCGAAGCCGATCAGCGCCGCGTCGTCGAAGCGGGCGATCGGCAAACGCGCTTGCGCGGCCTGCCGGTCCAGCATCTCGACCTCGATACCCATCGCGCGCTGTACGTCGAGCGACGCGCGCAGCGGCTCGAGCTTGTCGCCGTCCGGCGCGCAGATCATGTATCCGCACTTGACGAGGCCGCACGATGCCTCGTCGTCGCCTACGTATTCGGCGAAGTTGTTGAAGGCCCACCATGACGCGCGCGCGAGTTCGACGTTATGGCGTACCGAGTAGTGCGTGCGCAGCAGGCCGGACGATTGCGACGTCGTGCCGGTGCCGATCATTCCGCGTTCGAGGACAAGCACGTTGCCGGCGCCGAGCGACGCCAGATGATGTGCGACGGATGCGCCGATCACGCCGGCGCCGATCACGATGAAGTCGTAACGGCTCATGATTTCCCTCTGGGTAGGCAGTGAGCCGATTCTAGAAAGCACGGGCGCAGCCGAATTTTGTATTAGGCAAACTTATGCTGCGTGCCCGGAAATGCTCATCTCGCGCCCGGGCCGCCCGATCCGGCGCACCATGCGTTCCATGCCGCCGGTCCGCCGAATCCGGTGTCTACCCGGGAGAAACGATGAGACGCACCCCACCGCCAATCGATCTGCGGGCGCTTGCGGCGTTCGTCACCGTCTGCGAGACCGGTTCGATGACCGCCGCGGCCAAGCGGATCGGCGTGAGCCAGAGCGCGATCAGCCAGGCGATCACCGCGCTCGAGCGCGAGCAGGGCACGGTGCTGTTCGACCGGGACAGCCGGCCCCCGCGGCCGAACATCGCCGGGCGCGCGCTGCTCGAACTGGCGCGGCCGCTGCTCGAGCACGCGCAGATGGTCAGCGCACGCGTCGGCGATGCGTCGGCCGCCGGCCGGCTGCCGGTGCGGCTCGGCTGCGTCGATTCATTTGCCGCGACGGTCGGCCCGGAACTGATCCGGGCGGTTTCCGGCACCGCCCGGCAGATCACGATGTGGTCCGGGCTGACGCCGGGGCTGAGCAAGCAGCTTCACGATCGGGAACTGGATGTCGCGGTCTGCACGCAGACCACGCTGAGCGACGCGCGCATCGTTGAGATGCCGCTGTTCTCGGAGGCGTTCGTCGCGGTCGTCGCGCGCGGCCATCTGGCTGGCCGCCCGAAAGTCGACTGGCGTGTGCTGGCGTCCGAGTTGCCGCTGATCCGTTACACCGGGCGTTCGGTGATCGGCCAGCAGGTGGAACGCTATGCGCGCCACCTCGGCATCGACAGCCCGAGACGCTTCGAATTCGACGCGACCGATCCGTTGCTGAGCCTCGTGGCTGCGCGGCTCGGCTTTGCGATCTCGACGCCGCTGTGCCTGTGGCAGGCGCGGCACTATCTCGACGAAATCGAGGTGCTGCCGCTGCCGTCCGGGCGGCTCGGACGCCGGGATTTCTTCCTGCTGCATCGCCAGGACGAGTGGGACGATTTCGTCAGGGAAATCGTCACGCTGACACGGGCCGTCATCGATCGCTCGATTCGACCGTCACTCGAACGCGCGTTGCCGCATCTGCCCGACGATGCGCTGCTTTGATTTCCACGGAGTGCTACATGACCGAACTGTTCAAGTTGCAGCAGGGCGATGCACCGCTGCTGATCTCGATCCCCCATCTCGGTACCGGAATCCCGGCGCCGCTGCGCGACACGTACTCGGATGCGGCGCTGACGTTCGCGGATACGGACTGGCATCTCGACCGTCTGTACGCGTTCGCAGCGGAATTCGGCGCCACGGTGCTCGGCGCGACGGTGTCGCGCTATGTGATCGACCTCAACCGGCCGCCGAACGACGAAAGCCTGTATCCGGGGCAGACGACGACAGGACTGTGCCCGACGGAAACCTTCGTCGGCGAACCGGTTTACCTGGAGGGCTGCGCGCCCGACGCGCAGGAGCAAGCGCGCCGAGTACACGCATACTGGCGGCCGTATCACGCAACGCTCGAAGCGGAACTGGCCCGACTGCGCGCGCTGCATGGAAACGTGTTGCTGTGGGAGGCACATTCGATTTCGAGCGTGCTGCCGCGGTTGTTCGACGGCAAGCTGCCCGACCTGAATCTCGGCACGCAGGACGGCCGCACCGCCGCGCCGGCGCTGCTCGCCGCTGCGGCGCGCGAAGCCGCGGCGAGTCCGTTCACATGGGTGGCCAACGGCCGCTTCAAGGGTGGCTATATCACGCGGCGGTTCGGCGAGCCGTCGCGTGGCGTGCACGCGATCCAGCTCGAGATGTGCCAGTCGACCTATATGAACGAGGTTTTTCCGTTTGAATACGATCCCGCTCGCGCGGCGGCCGTGCAGCCGACGCTGCGCCGGATGATCGACACGGCGCTGGCTGTGCTCGCGGCGTTGCCCGCTTCAGCATAAGCGCTTCTGATACATCTTCGTAACTGCGGTTGCTGTTTCAGTGCGCCGTTGCACCGTGTTCAACAAGACGTCGCACCGCCGGCAGGCAGGATCGATTGAACAGATGAAACGACGCACGGCACGCATTGCGCCGCAAGTGTTTATCCGTGGGAATCTTTGATTCACATTGGGAAACTTGGCACGATGCTTGCGTCATATCCGGCGTCACGGCGTCACTATTCGGTCTGCTGACCATAGACGAAGATCGACAGGAACTGGATCGGCGTCTTGATCAGGCGTTCGGGGCCATGCGGTACGTCGCCCCGGAAAGTCAGCGTGTCGCCGGGATGGAGGATGTAGGTCTGCTGGCCGTGGCGGTACTCGATCACGCCCTTGAGCATGTGGATGAACTCGGTGCCGGGATGTTCGAAGACGGGAAAGCGTTCCGCCTGATCTTCCATCGTGATCAGGAACGGCTCGAAGAGCTTGCGCGGGCCCTGGTCGTAGGCGAGCAGATGATAGGTGTGGCCGCGTTTTGTGCCTTTGCGGACGACTTCCATGCCGGCGCCCTTCTTGACGAGCTGAGCACCGCCCTGCGGAACGTCGAAGTTGCGGAACAGCGTCGACATCGATACGCCGAGCGCCTGCGCGATGCGATGGAGCACGTCGAGGCCGGTCGAAGTCTGCGCGTTCTCGATTTTCGAGAGCATCCCTCGGCTGATGCCGGCCTGCTCGGCAACCTGCGCGATGGTCAGGCCGTGACGCTGGCGAAGCTCGCGGATCGTCGAGCCGAGATAGCGTTCGAGCGGTGGTTTGCTGTCGTCTGCGGTGGACATCGTCGGCCTCGGTAAAAAGGGCAGGGTAGCAGATTGTGGCGGCGGGAGCCGCGAACGAAGGAGGGAGGCGTTCGCGCGGAAAGTTTCATGAAAGGAATTATTGTTTCTTGAAAGTAAATCCCTCCGCATGCGGGCGGTTTCCTTTAATCATCGAAGGCAGCAGTGGAAAGGAGTGACGATGAACCTGAATGATGCGAGCAGTTTGCCGGCCAACGTGCTCGGCAGCGTGCCCCGTTTCGACTCCGCGGAGGAAGCGCAGGCGTATCTGACGCAGGAAGGCGTGAAGTACGTGCTTGCGCAATTTGTCGATATTCACGGCGTGGCCAAGGCCAAGTCGGTGCCGGTCGCGCATCTGAAAAGCGTGCTGACCGCCGGGGCGGGCTTTGCGGGCTTCGCGATCTGGGGTGTCGGCATCGAGCCGAACGGTCCGGATTACATGGCGGTCGGCGATCTCGCGACGCTCACGCCGGTGCCGTGGCAGCCGGGGCTCTCGCGCATTGTGTGCGACGGCCATGTCGACGGCGCGCCTTGGGCGTTCGATTCGCGCGTGACGCTGAAGAAGCAGGTCGCGCGTCTTGCCGAGCGGAGCTGGACGCTGTTTACCGGCCTCGAGCCCGAGTTTTCGCTGCTGAAGCGCTCGGCATCGGGCGTGCTCGAGCCGTGCGACCCGAGCGACACGCTCGCGAAGCCGTGCTACGACTACAAGGGCCTGTCGCGTACGCGGGTGTTCCTCGAGCGATTGACCGAAGCGCTGCGCTCGGTCGGCATCGACGTGTACCAGATCGACCACGAGGACGCGAACGGCCAGTTCGAGATCAACTACACGTACACCGACTGCCTGACGTCGTGCGATCACTACGTGTTCTTCAAGATGGCCGCGTCGGAGATCGCGAACGACCTGGGGATGATCTGCTCGTTCATGCCGAAGCCGTTCGCAAACCGCCCCGGCAACGGCATGCACATGCACATGTCGATCGGCGACGGCGAGCGCAACCTGTTCGCCGACGACGCTGATCCGCTCGGCATGGGCCTGTCGGCGCTCGGCTACCGGTTCACGGCAGGCTTGCTCGCGCATGCGCCCGCGCTGGCGGCGCTTTGCAACCCGACCGTGAACTCGTACAAGCGCCTCGTGGTCGGGCGCTCGCTGACCGGCGCGACCTGGGCGCCGGCCTACATCAGCTACGGCGACAACAACCGCTCGACGATGGTGCGCATGCCCGGCGGCCGGATCGAGTTGCGGCTGCCCGACGGCGCATGTAACCCGTATCTCGCGACGGCGGCCGTGATCGCCGCCGGGCTCGACGGCATCGACCGCGACCTGTCGCCGGGCGCCCCCGCGAACGAGAACCTGTACGAGTGGCCGGCGCAAAAGCTGCGTGAACGCGGCATCGGCGTGCTGCCGCAGAACCTCGGCGAAGCGCTCGACGCGCTCGAAGCCGATCGGCTGATCCGGGGTGCGCTCGGGCCGGTGGTCGACGAATTTCTCAAGCTCAAGCGGATGGAGTGGCTGGAGTACATGCGCCACGTATCGGATTGGGAAATCAAGCAGTACATCGAATTTTTCTAAGGAGGGGGAACACATGTGCGGAATCGTAGGCTTGCTGGTGAAGACACCGGCATTGCGCGACCGGCTTGGTGAACTGATGGTGCCGATGCTGATCGGCATGACCGAGCGAGGCCCGGATTCGGCCGGCCTCGCCGTGTTCGGCGAGGCCGTCGATTCGGCTCAGCGCAAGCTGAGCCTGTATTCGGGCTTTACGGAAGAGGGCGAGCATTTCCCGTGGGACGTGCTGCTCGACCGCCTGAATGCGTCCGTCGACGCCACGGCGCGCATCGACGCGAAGCGCAATCACGCGGTGCTGACCGTCCGAGGGGGACCCGATACGATCAAGCACTGGCTGAACGAGCACTACCCGCGCGTCTACGTGTTGTCGGCCGGCCGCTCGATCGACCTGTACAAGGACATCGGCTTGCCCGCCGACATCGCCGCGCGTTATGCGTTCGGCGCGCTCAAGGGCTCCCACCTCGTCGGCCACACGCGGATGGCGACCGAGTCGGCGGTGACGCCGGACCGCGCGCATCCGTTTACCGCGGGCGAGGATTTCTGCCTCGTGCACAACGGGTCGCTGTCGAATCCGTACGGCGTGCGGCGCAAGCTCGAGCCGGAGGGTATCCGCTTCGACACCGACAACGACACCGAGGCCGCATGCCGCTTCCTCGAATGGCGGCTGCGTGAAGGCGACACGCTGCATGCCGCGCTGCAGAAAGGCTTCGAGGCGCTCGACGGCTTCTTCACCTTTCTGATGGGCACCCCGACCGAGCTGGCGCTGATCCGCGATCCGTTCGCGTGCAAGCCTGCCGTCGTTGCCGAGAACGACGACTACGTGGCGATCGCGTCCGAGTTCCGCTCGCTTGCGCATCTGCCCGACATCAAGAACGCGAAAGTATTCGAACCCGCACCCGAGGAGATGTATGTATGGAACGCGTGACATTCGACCTTGAGCGCGCCACGGTCCGGGACGTCAACCAGTATCTGCACGGCGATGCGGACGTGCTCGACGGGCAAGCCATCGTCGTGGCCTCGCCGAACGGCGCGCACAACATCGCGGTCGGCGTCGACGCCGACGTCACGGTGACGATCGACGGGCATGCGGGCTACTACGCCGGCGGCATGAACAAGCGCGCGACGATCGTCATCGAGGGCAGCGCCGGTACCGGCGTCGCGGAAAACATGATGAGCGGCAAGGTGCACGTGAAGGGCTTCGCGTCGAACGGCGCGGGCGCATCTGCGCACGGCGGGCTGCTCGTGATCGACGGTGACGCCGGGCTGCGTTGCGGGATTTCGCTGAAAGGCGGCGACATCGTCGTCGGCGGCTCGGTCGGCAGCTTCTCCGCGTTCATGGCCCAGGCCGGGCGCATGGTGATCTGCGGCGATGCCGGCGACGCGCTCGGCGATTCGCTCTACGAGGCCGTGCTGTACGTGAAGGGCGACGTGAAATCGCTCGGCGCCGACGCGCAGTTCGAGCCGATGACCGACGCGGACGTCGGCGCCGTTGCAGCGCTGCTCGACGCCGCCGGCCTCGACCACGACCCGCGCGCGTTCAGGCGCATCGCGTCGGCACGCACCCTTTACCACTGGAACGCCGAAGCGGACCAGCAATATTGAATCCAAAGCTCGTTCGGGAAGACGCCATGGAAGCCAAACCCATTCATTTCGCGCGCTTGCAGCAGGAAGAGTCGCACGGCTATGACCGCAAGACGATCGATTACATCCACACGGCCGCCCAGCGGGGCCTTTACGAGATCCGCGGCCTCGGCGCGAAGCGGCCGGTGCCGCATTTCGACGACCTGCTGTTTCTCGGCGCGTCGTTGTCGCGCTATCCGCTCGAAGGCTATCGCGAGAAATGCGCGACGCAGACCGTGCTCGGCACGCGCTTCGCGAAGAAGCCGATCGTGCTCGACATTCCGGTCACGGTGGCCGGCATGAGCTTCGGCGCGCTGTCGGCGAACGTGAAGGAAGCGCTCGGCCGCGCCGCGACCGCGGCCGGCACGTCGACGACGACCGGCGACGGCGGGATGACGCAGGAGGAGCGCCGTTCGTCGAAGACGCTCGTCTACCAGTGCCTGCCGTCGCGCTACGGGTTCAATCCCGACGACGTGCGCCGCGCGGACGCGATCGAGGTCGTGATCGGGCAAGGTGCGAAGCCGGGCGGCGGCGGCATGCTGCTCGGGCAGAAGGTCAATCCGCGCGTGGCGTCGATGCGCACGCTGCCGGCGGGTGTCGATCAGCGCTCGGCAAGCCGCCATCCGGACTGGACCGGCCCCGACGATCTCGCGATCAAGATCCAGGAGCTGCGCGAGATCACCGACTGGCAGAAGCCGATCTACGTGAAGGTCGGCGCGACGCGCACGTTCAACGACGTGAAGCTCGCGGTCCATGCGGGCGCGGACGTCGTCGTCGTCGACGGCATGCAGGGCGGCACCGCGGCGACGCAGACCTGCTTCATCGAGAACGTCGGCATCCCGACGCTGGCGGCGGTCCGTCAGGCCGTCGACGCGCTCGAGGAGCTGAACATGAAAGGGCAGGTTCAACTGATCGTGTCCGGCGGCATCCGCACGGGCGCCGACGTCGCGAAGGCGCTCGCGCTCGGCGCGGACGCGGTCGCGATCGGCCAGGGCGTGCTGATGGCGCTCGGCTGCAACGGCGATACGTACTTCCAGAACGGCGCGCTGCATTCGGCCGTCGCGGACTACGCGGCGCTGAATACGTCGCCGGGGTTCTGTCATCACTGTCATACGGGCAAGTGCCCGGTCGGCGTGACGACGCAGGACGCGGTGCTCGAGCAGCGCGTGCAGCCCGAGGAAGGCGCGCGCCGCGTACGCAACTACCTGAAGACGCTGAACATGGAGCTCACGACGATCGCGCGGGCCTGCGGCAAGCAGAACGTGCATCACCTGGAGCCGGAGGATCTCGTCGCGCTGACGGTCGAGGCGGCCGCGATGGCGCGGGTGCCGCTCGCCGGCACGTCGTGGATTCCTGGGCAGCGTTATTGACGTCCGCCGCATCGCGTGCGAAGAACTCGGCGCACGCCGGCCCGGCCGGCGTAGCTGCTGCCGATTCCGCTCGCGGGCGCGCCGCGTGATTACTCCATTGGGCTGAGGTCCGCCGCATCGTCGCGCGGCGGACCGCGCGACGGCATGCCGGTTCGCCTGCTCCGCTTTCGCGACGGTATCGGCGTCGCGACCAAGCCCGCGTTGCCATTTTCGAGGAATCGACGAATGAAAAAAGTAATCGGATTGCTTGCATTGCTCGGGATGGCGGCGTTTGCCGTGCCCGCATTGGCGGATGGCGCCGCGGCAGCCGCCGCGCCGGTGCCCAACAAGGGCGACACCGCATGGATGATCGTCGCGACGCTGCTCGTCGTGATGATGGCGGCGCCCGGGCTCGGGCTCTTTTACGGCGGCATGGTGCGGGCGAAGAACATGCTGTCCATCCTGATGCAGACGCTCGTCGTGTTCTGCCTGCTAGGCGTGCTGTGGGCCGTCTACGGTTACAGCGTCGCCTTTACCGAAGGCAACGCGTTCTTCGGAGGGCTGAGCAAGGCGTTCCTCGCCGGGATCACGCCGGATTCGACGGCCGCGACGTTCAGCAAGGGCGTCGTGATTCCGGAGTTCATCTATGTGTCGTTCCAGCTGACGTTCGCCGCGATCACGCCCGCGCTGATCGTCGGCGGCATCGCCGAGCGCGCGAAATTCTCAGCGGTACTGATGTTCATGGTGCTGTGGTTCACGTTCTCGTACCTGCCGATCGCGCACATGGTCTGGTACTGGCCCGGCCCGGATGCCTACACGAGCGCCGCGGCGGCCGACAAGGCCAATGCGACGGCGGGCTTCCTGTTCCAGAAGGGCGCGATCGACTTCGCGGGCGGCACGGTCGTGCACATCAACGCCGGCATCGCGGCGCTGGTCGGCGCGGTCATGATCGGCAAGCGCGCCGGGTTCGGACGCGAAACGATGGCGCCGCACAGCCTGACGATGACGATGATCGGCGGGTCGCTGCTTTGGGTCGGCTGGTTCGGGTTCAACGTCGGCTCGGCGCTCGAGGCGAGCGGCGCGGCGACGCTGGCGTTCGTCACGACGCTGCTCGCAACGTGTGCGGCGACGGTGTCCTGGACCGTCGTCGAGTGGGCGATGAAAGGCAAGCCGTCGATGCTCGGCGCGGTGTCGGGCGCGATCGCCGGGCTCGTCGTGATCACGCCCGCGTGCGGTTTCGTCGGCCCGATGGGCGCGATCGCGATGGGGCTGATCGCAGGCGCGGTGTGCTACTGGGGCGTCAATGGCCTGAAGCGCATGATCGGCGTCGACGATTCGCTCGACGTGTTCGGCGTGCATTGCATCGGCGGGATCGCCGGCGCCTTGCTGACAGGCGTGTTCGCGTCGCCGTCGCTCGGCGGCACGGGCATCTACGACTACGTCGCGAACAAGGTGGCCGACTATCACGTTGTCGATCAGTTGATCGCGCAATGCTGGGGTGTCGGGACGTCGCTCGTCTGGTCGGCGGCCGTGTCGGTCGTGGCGTTCAAGCTCGTTGACATGACGATCGGCCTGCGCGTCGATCACGAGCGAGAACGGGAAGGGCTCGACGTCAGCTCGCACGGGGAGACGGCCTACCATTCGTGAGGATCGGCGCGGCGGAATGGGGATGGGGCGGCATCGATCCGATGCTGACCCGGAGATCGACGCGAATATGGCATTCCACTGAGCGGGGCCGATGCATCAGGTCCGGAACCGTAACGTCCGTCTTTTTCTTTTTTCCGCCACGTAAGACGACGGAGTCGACTGTACGACCGAGACCTTGAGAGAACTCACACGGGGGAACTCGGTGTGATCGCCGCATGAGTCGCCGTACGTGAAAGCGAGGCAGGGTCACATCGTGAGGTTGCAAAAAATCGTGGCCTTCTTTAATAGGCCGCAGACATACCCCTAGCCGATCGTCAGGAGCCAGTTACGAAATGCCGCGATGGACGGCCACTCTGCCTTGTGGGCGGGATAAGCAAAGTAGTAGCTCAGGCCGCTGAAATAGGAAACGTTGAGTGGCGCGAGCAGATTCCCTGACTGCAACTCTTCCGCGACGAGGCATCGCGGTAGCAGGCCCACGCCGATACCTGTCGCAACGGCCTGGATCAGATGCGATGTCACCTCGAAGGTCGGCCCTAAATAGGAGCCACGCAGCTTGACATTGCAGGCATCGAACCATTCCTTCCAGACATTGGGGCGAGAGGCCACCCTGAGCAATAACAGCGAATCCAGATCGTGTACTGATTGGATGGGGTGCCGGTTCAGCAACTCTGGACTGGCGACAAGGACAAGTTCCTCTTTGAGCAGGCGATGAGATGCCAAGCCTGGCAGATCGTCTTTGCCAACGCCGATCACAGCATCCATGCCTGCCGTGTCGAGATCGAAGTCGCCGATTCTCGAATGCATGTGGACAACCACGTTGGGGTTGGCGGCATAGAAGGCATGCAGGCGCGGCATCAGCCAACGAGCGCCGAAGGTGGGCAGCACCGCCAAATTCAGGATGCCGCCCCCCGAGCGGTGTGCGATGGCTTGCAGTGTCGCGTTGCGCAGACCGGTAATCGCGCTGCCCACACCGCGCATGTACAACCGCCCTGCATCGGTCAGCTCGATCCGCCGCCCTTTGCGGAGAAACAACTGCACGTCCAGCAGTTCTTCGAGAGCCTGTACCTGACGGCTGACCGCACTTTGCGTCAAGGCTAGCTCCTCTGCTGCGCGGGTGTAGCTCTGGTGTCGCGCGGATGCCTCAAACGCCAGCAGCAGGGACATGGAAGGAGTCAGGGCTCGGGGGTTCATTCATAAACCTCATGCATATCCCGGAAATAATACGCTTTTGCTCAATATTCCGGGTGCTTAAACTCATGAATACTGAATTTCTTGAAGATAACAAGGAATCGATAACATATGACAATTCGCCGGAAGTCGAGCAACAGCCTCGACGGTTTTCCAAGGAAGGAGACACATGAACACAGCCACCCACGATGTGCCTGCGCCGCTGTGTGCGGCCGCACAAGACCAGTTCGAGCCCCCCGGCTTCCAGGTGCCGTGGGGAGCGGTCGATACCCACGCCCACGTGATTTCCGGCGACCCGATCCACCCGCTGGTGAGCAACCGTAGCTACACGCCGCCGCCGGCTCCCGAAGCGAAGTACCTCGCCATGCTCGACACCCTCGGCATGACCTACGGCGTGCTGGTGCAGATCAGCGTGTATGGCACCGACAACCGCTGCATGGTGGATTCGCTGCGGCGTCATCCGAGCCGTTTGCGGGGCGTGGCCGTGGTCTCGCCTGACATCAGCGACCGCGAGTTGGAAGAGCTGCATCAGGCGGGCGTGCGCGGACTGCGCATCAATGTGCTTTTTGGCGGTGGCATCGGCTTTGCGGCGATGGAGAAACTGGCTCACCGCATCAAGCACCTGGGCTGGCACATGCAGTTCCTGATGGATGTGCGAGCCTTGCCCGAGCTGCTGCCGCGCATGGCCGATTTGCCCGTTCCCGGCGTGGTGGACCACATGGGGCACATGCCTGTTGGGGAGGGGCTCCATGCCCCCGGCTTCGTTGCGTTGCGCCGCCTGGTGGCCGATCACGGCTACTGGGTCAAGCTCTCGGGCGCCTATCGCCTCAGCGACCGCTTCCAAACCTATGAAGATGTCACCCCCTTCGCCCAAGCGCTGATCGCCGATGCCCCGGATCGCATGCTCTGGGGCAGCGACTGGCCGCACGTTTCGCAAAGCCGCACGCCAGATACGGGCCGATTGCTCAACCTGCTGGCCGCATGGGCGCCCGATGCGGAAACCCGCCACCGCATCCTCGTCACCAACCCCACTTGCCTGTATGGCTTCCCATCCGTTGCCTAACCCGGCACGGATAGGGATATCTCTTCCACATAACACGAAAGAGACAAGACATGAGCTGGTATAGCCAAATGACCAAGACCGAGCGGCGCACCTTCACCGCTGCCTTCGGCGGCTGGGCGCTCGACGCCTTCGACTTCATGGTGTTCACCTTCGTCATCACGACGATCAGCACGCTCTTCCGGATCGACAAGGGACAGGCCGGCATGTTGGCCACCGTCACCTTGCTGTTTTCCGCCGTGGGCGGCTGGCTGGCGGGCATTCTGGCCGACCGCTTCGGGCGCGTGCGCGTCCTGCAAGGCACCATCCTCTGGTTCTCGGTGTGCACGATGCTGATCGGTTTCGCGCAGAACTTCGAGCAGATTCTGGTGCTGCGTGCACTGCAGGGGTTGGGCTTTGGCGGCGAATGGGCCGTGGGTTCGGTGCTGATGGGCGAGATGGTACGCACCGAGTACCGCGGCCGCGCCGTCGGCACGGTGCAAAGCGGCTGGGCGGTGGGCTGGGGTGTGGCCGCTGTGCTCTATACCGCCGTCTTTACCTGGCTGCCGGAAGACTATGCATGGCGAGCCCTGTTTTGGATCGGCATCGTCCCTGCCGCGCTGGTGCTGTTCATCCGCCGGCACGTACCGGAGCCCGAACTGTTCCAGCGCACCCAGGAGGCGGAAGTGGTCAGTCACCACCGCACCTCCGCCTGGGCCATCTTCTCGCCGGCGCTCATCAAGACGACGGTGTTGAGCGCCTTGCTGTGCACCGGCGTGCAGGGCGGCTATTACGCTGTGACTACCTGGCTACCCACCTTCCTGAAGACCGAGCGCCATCTGTCGGTCATCGGCACTGGCGGCTACCTGCTGGTGATCATCGTCGGCTCCTTCATCGGTTACCTGGTTGGCGCCTACCTGACCGACCGGTTGGGCCGCCGGGCAAACCTGCTGATCTTCGCGGTGCTGTCGGGCATCACCGTCTATGCGTACACCCAGCTCTCCCTGTCCAACGAGCAGATGCTCTTTCTCGGCTTTCCGCTCGGTTTCGCGGCCTCCGGGATCTTCAGCGGCATGGGTGCTTACCTGACCGAGTTGTTTCCCTCCGCCGTACGTGCCACGGGGCAGGGTTTCGCCTACAACTTTGGGCGCGGCATCGGCGCGCTGTTCCCGAGCCTGGTGGGCCATCTGGCGAACACAAAAGGCTTGGGTGTCGCCATCGGCATGTTCGCCGGCGGGGCGGCGGTGGTGGTTCTGCTGGCCGCGATGTTGCTGCCCGAAACCAAGGGGCGGGAAATCTCCTGATGTTCCGCGCTCGCCCTCATTGAAATCGAGTGTTCGCCAAGGAGCATTCATGATCCCGCGACTTGATCGCTTGCCCCAAGCGGGCAGCCTCTACCAGGAATTCGCGACGGAGTTGCGGCTGCGCGGTTTCGAGGGGGAGGTGTGCGAGAGCCATTCCGACCGCACGGCCCTGGCCACTGACAATTCCATCTACCAGGTGCTGCCCGCGCTGGCGGTGTTCCCCAAGAACTCGCAAGACCTGATTCGGATCGTCCGTCTGGCTGTGAACGAACGCTTTCATGCGCTAAGGCTGTTTCCGCGCGGCGGCGGCACTGGCACCAATGGCCAGTCCCTGGGCGATGGCGTGGTGGTGGACGTGTCGCGCCACATGAATCGCATCCTCGAAATCAACGTTGAGGAGCGTTGGGCGCGGGTGCAGGCGGGCGTGGTCAAGGACCAGCTGGAGGCTGCGCTCAAGCCCTATGGCTTGTTCTTCGCACCCGAGTTGTCTACATCCAACCGCGCCACCATCGGCGGCATGGTCAACACCGATGCCAGCGGCCAGGGGTCGTGCGCCTACGGCAAGACGCGTGACCACGTGCTGGAATTGAGCACGGTGCTGGCCGACGGCACGCTGTGGACCTCGGCCCCGATTGGCGACGAAACGCTGGCGGGCCTGCAGGCCCGCACTGACCTGGTGGGCCGCGTGCACCGTACCGTCGATGAAATCCGGAAACACGACGCTGCGCTGATCGAGCGGCACTTCCCCAAGCTTAACCGCTGCCTGACCGGCTACGACCTGGCCCACATCCGCGACGCGCAGGGCCGCTTCAACCTCAACAGCATCCTGTGCGGCGCGGAAGGCAGCCTGGGCTTCGTCGCCGAAGCCAAGCTCAACTTGCTGCCCATTCCCAAGCACGCTGCGCTGGCGGTGGTGAGCTATGCCAGCTTCGACGCCGCCCTGCGCGACGCGCCCCGGCTGCTGAAGCTGCAGGCCACCTCCATCGAAGCCATTGATGCCGTAGTGCTGCGTCTGGCGCGCGATGACAACAGTTGGTCGGAGATCGCGCGCTTCTTCCCCGACGCCTCACTGCCGCTCGAGGGCGTGAACCTGGTGGAATTCACCGCTGACGACCCGGCGGCGCTCGACGCCGCGCTGGACAATGCGCTGGCCCTGTTGAACGGTGCGGACGCCGCCGCCGGCGTGCTGGGTCACAGCATCGCCCACGGTCATGCCGATGTGGAAAGCATCTGGGCCATGCGCAAGCGCTCGGTCGGTCTGTTGGGGCGACTGCGCGGCGAGCGCCGCCCGCTGCCTTTCGTCGAAGACACGGCCGTACCACCTGAAAACCTGGCCGACTACATCGCCGAGTTCCGCGCGCTGTTGGACGTCCAGGGGCTGGTCTATGGCATGTTCGGCCATGCCGACGCGGGCGTGCTGCACGTGCGCCCAGCGCTAGACATGAAAGACCCTGCGCAGGAAGGCCAGATCCGCGCCGTCACCGATGGAGTCGTGGCCTTGACGCGCAAGTACGGTGGCGTGCTGTGGGGCGAGCATGGCAAGGGGCTGCGCTCGGAATATGCACCGGCCTTTTGGGGTCCTTTGTATTCGCGCTTGCAGGACATCAAGGCGGCATTCGACCCACATAACCAGTTCAACCCCGGCAAGATCGCTGCGCCTGCCGGGCAGGCATTGACGCGGGTGGATGAAGCACCGACGCGTGGCCAGCGTGATCGCGTCATCCCCATTGCCGTACGTCACCACTTCGAGGACTCGCTGCACTGCAATGGCAATGGCGCCTGCTTCAACTTCGATGCCGACGACGCCATGTGCCCGTCGTGGAAGGCGACGCGCGACCGGCGCTTTTCGCCTAAGGGTCGTGCTGGGTTGCTGCGCGAATGGCTGTACCTCGTCAGCCAAGCGGGCCAAGCCGACCAGTTGAACGCCCAGGCCATCAACGGATGGCAGCGCATGGCGTCACTGCTCGCAAAGATCCGCAATACCCTGGCCAAGCGCAGCGGCGAATACGACTTCTCGCACGAGGTCAAGGCAGCAATGGATACCTGCCTGTCCTGCAAGTCCTGTGCGGGGCAATGCCCCATCAAGGTAGATGTTCCTGCTTTCCGGGCGAAGTTCCTGGCCCTGTACCACACCCGCTATCTGCGCCCCGTACGCGACTGGCTGCTGGCCTGCCTGGAGCCTGCCTTGCCCTGGATGGCCAAGGCGCCGCGCCTGATGAACTCGCTGATGGCCAGCGCGCCGTCACAGTGGCTGTTGCGCCGCGTCGGCCTGGTGCACATTCCCCGCCTGAGTGGCCTGGACTTGGCGGACGAGGCGCGCCGTGCCGGCTTCGCGATGGCTACACCGCAAAGTGTCGCCGCTGCCGCGAAGCAGGAACAGCGCCCCGTCGTGCTGGTGCAGGATGCTTTCACCAGCCACTTCGAGACAGGCCTCGTGCTAGACACCTTGCGGCTGCTGGAATCGCTCGGCTTTCAGCCCCTGCTGGCGCCTTACATGCCGAGCGGCAAGCCGCTGCACGTGCATGGCTTCCTGGACGGTTTTCGCCGCACGGCCCAAAGCAACGCCATCATGCTCGAGAGCCTGGCAGCCACGGGCGTGCCGCTGGTCGGTATCGATCCGGCGATGACGCTGGTCTACCGCACCGAATACCCGGAAGCATTGAGTGACGTCAAGCTGCCGCGCGTTTATCTGCTCCAGGAATGGCTGGCCGGAACGCTGGTGCCGCATGGCAACGCCATTGCCGACGACGCAGAACCCTATGTGCTGCTGCCTCATTGCACCGAGCGAACCAACGCGGCGGGCGCGATGGAGGACTGGAAACGTGTGTTCGCGGCACTGGGGGCTAGGTTGAATGTCCAGCCTTCCGGCTGTTGCGGCATGTCCGGCACCTACGGCCATGAAGCTCGAAATCGCACGACCTCCGAGTCGCTCTACGGGATGAGCTGGGCACCTGTGGTGGCGCAGCACAAATCAGGCGGCAGATTAATGGCGACGGGCTATTCCTGCCGTAGCCAGGTCAGAGCGATGGACTCGGTGACATTGCCTCACCCGGTGCAGGTTCTGCTAGCACTACACGGAGCTGCGAGCAAATCAGGCAAGGCGTGAGATGTCTTGATTCGATATGAAATCTTCGTGGGAATGGGTGTGGAACTTCGACACCTCCGTTGTTTCATGGCTGTTGCCGAGGAACTCCATTTCGCCCGTGCGGCCGAGCGATTGCACATTGACCAATCCCCTTTGCCCCGGACGATCAGGGAACTGGAGCATTGGAACAGCCAAGTGAGGTAGCGATACGGGTCGATGCCGTTGGCCTTGCAGGTTTCGACCAGTGAGTAGAGATTCGCGCTGGCGTGTGCGCCGGCGATGTTGACCTGGGCGCACATGGTTGATCGCAATGGGACAAAGATCGTCAATTTGCTGCTCACTTGTCTGCTCGGCGCGGGTGGGATGGTTATTGCGGCCTTGCTCAATGCATTCTGGCTGGCGCTGATCGGCATCACGATTGCGGTCATCGGCGTCACGACGGCGCGGGCTGTCTTCTGGCGCATCCCGGCGCGGTTCCTGTCCGGCGCTGCGGCTGCCGGTGTGCTGGCCTTTATCAACTCCGTTGGCACCTTTGGCGGATTTGCTGGACCGTTCCTCGTTGGTTGGCTGAAAGATCGGACGGGGTCGTTCGCGATGGGCATGCTGGGCATGGCTGCCGGTATCGACGGTCCTGACGGCTGTTCTGAGGTTCGTGGTGAAGGACGAATAAGCGCGCGTTGCTCACATCAATGCGCAAGCAGCCTCATCAGGCATAGCCGATTGCAACACAGCTCGGCTTGCTTCAGTACCGCCACAATCTGTTCGATCGAAAAGCGTTTCCGCTTCATGACAAACCACCTCCTGGTTCAGGGTGAAGCTTGCCGCAAAACTCGCTCTAGATCTGGTCCAGGAAACCCAAGCGGATCAATCGACGCCAGACTCATTACTTGATTGGCGTAGAATTCCGCAGCAGGTCACCCATCGTACCGGCTGTAAAGCATCAGGGCGTGACAGGACCTAATCAACCTCCTGGAGACCTGCCTTATATCTTCCGGCGAGTTCCACATACGTGCTCGCATTGTCACTGAGAGATGCTACTTGCGCCTCCGAGAGTTCTTTTACAACCTTTGCTGGCACGCCAAGAATTAAAGAATTATCTGGAAAAACCTTATTTTCGGTCACAATGGCGCCTGCGCCCACGAGGCAGTTTCGACCGATGACCGCGCCATTCAATACAACCGCTTGGATGCCTATCAACGTCCCGTCTTCAATCGTACAACCGTGCAGCATGGCAAGATGACCGATGGTTACTCCGGCGCCAATCTTCAGTGGGTATCCAGGGTCGACATGCAAGACGGCACCTTCTTGGATATTTGAATTTTCGCCTATCGAGATTGAGGCTTTATCCCCTCGGACAGACGCGCCGAACCAAATACTCGCTCCCTTGGAGATAGAAACGTCGCCAATCACATCGGCGGATTTTGCCACATAAGCGGACTCATCAATGTGCGGGCTGACGTTGTCGAGTTTATAAACAGTCATGTTTTTCCCTCTGCGGCTTATCCAAAGTGAATCAATCTGTCAATCAATCGAGTCTTAACCGAGACGCTGACGTGTGCACGTCTTGGCTGTCTTGATGACATGGCTTCGCGACTGCGATGGTCATGAAGCCTTGTATGCGACGCAGTCGACCTCGACCTTGCTGTCGACGACCATGCTCGACACAACGCAAGCTCGGGCGGGTTTGTGCTCTCCAAAAAACTGCCTGAAAACCGCATTGAACGCGTTGAAGTCTCTGGCGTCGGCAAGCCAAACGCCGCACCGGACGACGTGTTCCTTTGAATATCCGGCAGCCTCAAGAATCTCGGAAAGTTGCTCGAGCGACTTGCGGGCTTGCGATGCAATGGGACCGTTTTGAAATTCACCATCCTGCATTGCGCATTGCCCAGACACATAAAGCCATCCATCGACTTGAACTGCGTCTGCGAACGTCGCACGGTCACCAACTTTTGGATTCACATATCGCTTCATGTAATTTCCGGCTTGTCAGAAGTTGTGGTGAATGCCGATGCGGACGGCCAGCTGATTTGCATTACTCGATGCTGTCAGCAGGTCGATACCTGCCACGGCAGGTCGATTGAGAGAGTTGGTACCTATGGCGTGAACCCAGGACGTCATCGCGTAGAGGAATGTGCGCTTGGAAAGTGAATAGGTCGAACCAATTGTCGACTGCGTGTACTTCGCATCTTCGGCATGCGTATATGAAAACCCGGCGCCGATAAGAAGCTCTGGCGTGAACCGATAGGTATAGTTGAGTTCTGCCGAGTTGATGCTCGGACTGATGCCTCCGATTGGCGTGGAGCTCGTTTTTAGAACATGGTTGAAGCGGGTGGTCGTGTAGTTTGCTGCGACCACCGATGAACCGAATTTGTAGCGAAGGCCCGCTCCATAGACCTCGAGACTCCGGGCAGATAGGTATCCAGAGAACATCGGGTTGCTGGAGGGATTCGCGAACGTCTGTCCTGCGACGGCGCTGCTGCTTGCATCGAATTGCGACACGGCGGGCTCGTTTGCACGGCGATACACAACGGTCGCGCCAAATGAACCACGGTCGTAACTAGCGGCGATGCCCCATACCTGGTTGCGAGCCATCGACCCGGCAATACCGCCGAAGGAATAGATCCCTTCCAATGTCACGCCTTGCCACGTCGGGGAGACGTACTTGATGGCGTTGTTAAAGAAGTAGTCACCGAAAATATTGTCTACATCGCCGGCGCGAGCACCCAACGATCCCGCCATCAGAATTCCTGTTTCATACGCTCCCAGCACATCGAAGACGATGTCGCTCTGACGGCCGAGTGTGACCGTCCCAAAGTCTCCAGTCAGGCCCACCCACGACTGACGCCCGAACAAGCGCCCGTTCTGGAGTGATTTTCCACTTTGAATATCAAAGCCATTCTCAAGACCGAATATCGCTTTCAGGCCTCCGCCAAGATTTTCAGTGCCACGAAACCCGAATCGACTGCTTCCCCGACTTCCGCTCCACGTCTGGACTCGAGAGGCGCCGCCCTGGTTGTTCGTATAAGTCAGTCCAGCGTCGGCCATGCCGTAAAGCGTGACTGAGCTTTGACCATGTGCTTCTAAGCACAATGGTAGGATGCCTAAACAAATGAGAGTTTTTGTGGTGGTCATGACTTGTATTCTCTTCTGGAAGAAAGAAATGACGACGTTGCCTTACGAAGCCCGGCGCGAAAACGTCGGACTTCGCTCACACCTGGTCAAACTGTTGCTTCACCTTTGCGCGCTGTATTTTTCCGTAATGCGAGCGCGGGACGGATTCGACGATAAGTATCCGGCGAGGTCTTTTGTGCGCGGATAGTCGCTGACGGCAATATTCGGTCAAAATCTCGGCAGACAGCGTTGCACCCAGCTTCGCGACGACCGCTGCGGCCACCATCTCACCCCATTCGACATCGGCGATTCCTACGACGGCAGCGTCTGCCACGGCGGGGTGTTCACACAGCACTGCCTCCACTTCACCAGGCTGTACCGATTTCCCGCCGGAGCGGATGATTTCTTTTGCCCGCCCGGTTAGATAAAGTCGCCCGGCTTCGTCGAGTTGACCCACATCGCCAGTATGGAATCGTCCACCAAACAGTACATCTGAGGTCGCTTGGGGTCTATTCCAATAGCATGCCATGAGATGTCCGCCCTCAATGACAACCTCACCAGATTTCCCGGTAGCACATGGCAGCCCGTCCGGAGACAGAATGCTTATCCTGCTGTTTCGCGTGGGCACACCGACGAGACCATGGGTGAGCAAATCGTCACGAGTAACAAGGCTGAGCGCAGCACGGTTGCGGTAGCAGCTCCATGGTGCCTCAGTGAGACCGTAGAGCATGGCCAGCGTATTTCCAAAAATCTCCTTAGCTCGACTGAGTACATCAAACGAGAGCGCGGCGGCCCCAATGTCAATACGCTGAAGAGAAGCTAGCCGTTCGTCACCCGGCTTCAGTTCGCGAGTAAGCCGTACGAGATGGGTCGGCACAAGCGAGGTGCACTGCGCGCCATGACGCGCTACTTGGTCGGCAAACGTTTCCGATGAGAAGTGGCCCCCGAGAATGACAGTGCCGCCTTGTGATAAGTGCGCGAGTAGACCGATGGCTGCGATTGGCCACAGCGGACGCACATTCAGCATCAGGCGGGCTGCGTCCGAACCATCCGCTATCCAGGCCTGAACAACGTTTTCTTTTGCCGCATTCAGAGAAGCGTGGGTATGTATCACCGCTTTCGGCTTTCCGGTAGTCCCTCCGGTGTAATTTAGAGCGGCGATTCCTTTCCCATCATCCGACTGCGGCACTTCTTGCGGCGCAGTGAGATTGCCTAAGTCATCAAGCAGGGCGAGTGCGAGTCGCGTGCCGCCGATAAGTCTTTGGACCTCCTCTGCACGTTGAGCGTGAGCACTGGCAAATAGCAGCACGCCCGCACCTGCGTCGGAAATTTGCGCTGCCAATTCCTCGCTGGTCAAGCTCGGATCCAGCGAGACCCGTACCAGTCCGGCGTTCATGGCACCATACTCGGCGTACAGATAATGGGCAGAGCCGTCACCGAGCAGCGCTACGCGGCCTCCCTCCGAGAGTTTGGCATTCTTACAGATGAGCGCGCCGGTTGCTGCAATTGCGTCCGCGAACTGACGGAAGCTGACCTGTTCGACCGACTCGTCGACGATGAGCGCGGGTCTGGAGGGAAATCGTCGAGCGACTTCCTCAATGCAATGGGTTACATTCACGCGTCACCATCCTTGCATAACCACGCGGCCTTCCACTGCCCGCGTATCCAGCATCTCGTGAGCACTGGCGATTTCGGAGAAGGGAAGGACCTTCGAAATAACGGGCTTGACCTGACCATTGGCTAACATCGCGATGGACTTCCGCAAGTCTTCCATCGTTCCCATGCCAGAACCGGCCACGGTGATGCGTCGGCCAATAAGCAGACCAGGCGGAATCGGTACCGGTTGAGCGCCGATGTTCCCAAGGACGACTGCGGTGCCGCCATACGTCACACAGCGAATGGTCTCCGGCAGAGATGGGCCAACGTTCTCGACAGCGATGTCGACGCCTCGTTTACCTGTCAGCTTCCATACGGCCGCGCCAAATTCGCCATTCGATGCGACAACGACATCGTGTGCGCCGAGCGATTTGAGGAAGGCAACCTTGCGTTCGCTCGTCGTGACAGCAATAGCGCGGCCGCCGAGAGCCTTGACAATCTGAATCTGATGGGCACCGAGTCCGCCGCTTGCGCCAGTAATGAGAACGGTGTCTCCGGGTTGCATACCCGCGACGCTCGTCAGGGCGCGAAGGCTGGTGGCAATCGGGCAGGACGCGAGCGCCGCACTCACGAAGTCGAGTCCATCGGGAATTGGAATGATGGCGCTCGATGAGACCGCTACATATTCCGCAGTACCTCCTTCGGCATCCACTGATGGGAGGCTGGCGGCGCGGCACATATCTTGGCGACCGCGAAGGCAATCCCGGCACTCGCCACAGAAGGCGCGTTGATAAATCACCGCACGCGTGCCAATCGCGTGAGGACTCCCGCCTTCTCCGTGTGCGACCACCTCGCCGGCCGTCTCGTGACCGAGCACGACCCCGACCTTGGCGCCCGGAAGCTTGCCGGCGCGATGCATGACGTCGTGGTGGCAAACACCCGCTGCATGAACCTTGACCAACACCTCTCCGCGCTTCAGAACTGGGGGCGGAATCTCGCGCAGTTTCAGCACTTCGGGGCCGCCAAACGCTTCCAAAATAATTGCTTTCATCGTTGTCCTCATAATTTTGATGTGTTCATAATACACACACGATGTGCACAATACAAACATCGAAAAAAATAGTTGAGGTTCGACAGTCACTTCGCGACATCGCGACGCAACGTTCGCCTCGGCTGGAGCCCGTCAATTTCTCAATAGAGGACAGCATGCAGATTGATTTCGAACCCGCAGCCGATGGCGTCTATGTTGTGACCCTGAATCGCCCCGAGCGCATGAACGCACTTGGAAGCATCGGAAAGCGACGCTTGGCACAAATCTGGCAAGAGGCTGAGAACAACGCCGCCGTTCGCGCCATCGTGGTGCACGGAGCTGGACCGCGTGCCTTCTGCGCCGGGTCCGACATAAAAGAGATTCAGGAAAGCGGGGAGATGGTGACCACGCAGGTACTCGCAGACGCGATTCCATCGATTGGTGTTCGGCTGACGAAACCCGTTATCGCTGCGCTTCACGGGTACACCATCGGCATGGGGCTGACGTTGGCCATTCACTGCGACGTGCGGATTGCGGCGCCTAACAGTACTTTAGGCTTCCCCGAAGTCCAACACGGCATGCTTTCGGGGATCAGTGCAGTCAACCTTCCCGCGATAATCGGGGAAGCAGCAGCGCTTGACCTGATGCTATCAGCGCGTCTTATCGATGCGCAGGAAGCGCTCACGCTCGGTCTGGTTCATCAGATTCATGACGACCCGTATAGCGTTGCGCTCGAGCTCGCGAAGAGAATGGCCGGGCACTCCACGGCAGCGATGCGACTCACGAAGGAACTCGTCCTTTGCGAACGCGCTCGTCGCGTCGAGGCCCACTTTGCGCTCGTTGATTCCGCGAGGAAGCGCGTGACCGACTCCGAGGAATACGGTGACATCGTCGCGCACAAGCCGGGCGCTGGGCGCGTACGCGAATCCTGAGTCGAAATATTCTGGTTGCGGACGTGTGCGCCGCGATCTTCCCGACATTGTTGTCTGAAGCGTCTGCAGAGGGGTGGGGAAATGTCAGAACAAGTGTTGGCACAGAGCGGGTCGGCCACCTATCGACCGACTATCGATAGGGCGCTGTTCCGCAAGATGACTTGGCGAATCATGCCGTGGTTGTTTCTCGGCTGGGTGATGAACTGGATTGACCGTATCAACATCGGCTTCGCTCATCTCGGATTCAAAGACGAGTTTGCCATCTCGGAGGCGCAGTTCGGGGTGATGGTTGGCGTGTACGCCATCGGGTATCTGCTACTTGAGGTACCGAGCAACATGCTCATGGAGCGGATTGGTGCGCGTAAGACCATGTCACGCATCATGCTTCTCTGGGGGCTGATAACCGTAGCGACCGGTTTCGCGCAAAATGCGACGCAGCTCATCTGGATGCGGGCACTGCTCGGCGCGGCCGAGGCCGGATTCTTCCCTGGCGTCATTCTCTATTTGAGCTACTGGTTTCCGGCGGCTTATCGGGCTCGCGTGACTGCCCGATTCATTCTGGCGAATGCCGTATCGGGAATGCTTGGCGGCCCCATCGCAGGCTGGATACTCTCGCACATGGGCAATGTAGGGGGATTGCGCGCATGGCAATGGCTTTTCATTCTCGAAGGTTTGCCGCCGATGGTCCTCGCCGTCATGCTCTTTTTTATGTTGAGTGACCGTCCATCAGAGGCAAAGTGGTTGACTGACTATGAGAAGGCTTCAATCAATGCCGCGCTCGAGGCCGATCGGCGAATCCAGCAGAACATTCGGCACGCTGGCTTCTGGGGCGCGCTGAAAGACAAGCGGGTGTACCTTCTGGCAATTGCGTTCTGCCTCGCAATCATGGTTGCAGGAAATGTTGTCAACGTCTGGGCGCCGACGATTCTTCGCGGTGCCGGGGTGACGAACATAGGCAATCTCGGTTGGCTTTCGGCACTGCCGTACTTGGTTGGCGTGTTTTTTATGTTCTTCGTGACCCGGTTGTCAGATGCCCGGCGCGAGCGACGCTGGCACTTTGCTTTGCCCGTTCTCATTTCAGCATTCGGCATTGCGATGCTCCCGCAGGCCGCGAATGACGCTACTTTGGCGGTCCTGGTACTGGTCGTAAGCACCGCTGGGTATCTCGGCGCTACGGCGATGTACTGGACTATTCCGACTTTCTATTTGTCTGAGTCAGCGCGAGCCGGCGGCATCGCGTTTATCAACACGCTTGGTCAGCTGGGCGCCCTTGGCACGCCTGTTTTTATCGGATGGATTAGGACTCACTCTGGCAGCATGAGCACCGGTCTCTATATCGTGGCTGGTCTCGTCGCGTTGGGTGCGTTGACCATCATCGCGACCCTGCCAGCATCAATGACGCGAGACGGCGCGTGAGCTTGAGCTAATGTTGCCCAGGCTTGCCGAGACATTCTGACAGACCCGCCGCAGGTGCTGAGCGAGGTCCGAGTTGACTTTGGTGTGGGCCGTCAGGTCGAGGCCCGCAATTACCATTGCCGCACAGGCGGTGCCGTCCGGTCCAATGATGGGATATGCCAGCGACGATAGCCCAGGTTTGAAATCATCGTGTCCCGCGGAAAAGCCGTCCTGCTTTCGGGATCGCACCAACAGGCTTTCGATTGCGGCGTAGCGCTCCTTGCCAATACGTTCGATGCATTCTTCTCTTGAAAACGTTGACAGGATGGATTTGCCGCTCGCGCTCAGGTCAATCGGAAAATGGTCGCCGATATCCGTGATGACGTTTATCGGGGTTGCCGGCGTCCATAGGCGCTCAATTATGACGACCTCGTCACGCGCCGGAATGGAGATGGATAACACGGCTGCATAGTTTCGCAGCACTTTCTCCTGCAACTCTACCGCGAAAGGCAAGGCTATGCGCCGAACCTTCGCCCGATTCAAATGACCGGTAGCGAGCAACGCGCATTCGGCGCCGACGAAGTATACACCGGACTCCCCCGCAGCCATTCCCCAGTGCATCAGGGTCTTGAGCAGGCGATGGGTTGTGGTTCGGTCGATACCAGTATTTCGCGCCAGTTCGAGGGCGCTTTGCCCGTTGGGATGCTTTGCCAGCTCGCGCAGGATGATGAACGCGCGGTCGATAGCCTGAACTCGACCGGTCGGCTCACCCGCATCAGAGGGTAGGGGTTTCGGAATCTTTGACACAGGTCGAACAGGCATGATTGTGTTTGGAAATCGAGGGCATCAAACCGATAGCTTACAGACTTTATGTTGATGGAAGGCCGTGGCGCCGGCCAAAAACAAAAAATTCGTCAATTGAGGTCTTCGCACGCATCATAGCCGGCCCACAATTCCTCATCACTGAGAGCACTTTGAGAGCGACCATCGACTTCGCGGACGAGTAGGTCAGCGCGCGGCGCAGAAACGCTTCGGCAAACAGGATTACGTCGAGGATGTGATCCTCCTTGCTTGCGTCGACCGACGCTGGCGCGGAACCACCGGGTAATGACCCCTCCATGTCAAGCGGCTTTGACATGATTGTATCTCTCGTCTGAAAACGGGTGTCTGGATGGCTTAAGTCGCAACGGTGCCGGAATGAGGGGGCCTAGTTCAGGGCGCAGGCATTGTGTTCTTTCGGCCAAGCGTTACTCTCTACAGTATGAGTAGGCGGGGCTATGGACTCTGACGACACTGATCGGCCACGCACGAATAGCCTCCATCTAGCACCAATAGGTTCCATTGCCATGTACGTGGTTTGCGATGGGAGGCTATGGATCCGTCTGGCTTGAGCCTATCCGAATGTTTGTGTGTGAGGCATAAACTGATGGCCAAGGAGCCACGTTATGCCACGCAAACGCAAGGAAGAAGTGACGATTGAACCGGGCAAGGGCTTGAACCTGGACCCGGAACTG
>NZ_CADESW010000043.1 GCF_902830275.1 Burkholderia stagnalis
AACATCGTGCGCGGCGTGCAGACGGGTGCGGGCATCCTCGTCGCGCAGGAGGACAGCTACCGGACCCATGACACGACCAACGTGCGCGTGACGGGCAACGCGATTTCGGACATCCAGCAGCCGGCTTCGCGGGCGTTCGCATGCTGGGCAACGTGTGCGGGATTCGAATGTCGGGCAATCGGCTCGACGCGATCGGCGGTGCGCCGATCGCCGGCGAGTCGCGCGGCTGCGCGGCCGGCGAGGTGATCGTCGGGGCCGCGAACACGCTGGACGGCGCCGCGCTGCCGCCGTCGGCGGACGCAGCGTCGCAGGCCGCCGAGGCCGCGAGCGGCGGCGCCGACGCGCGCCTGATGCCGCATGTGCGCGAATGGCTTCGGCAGGCACGGCGCCGCGGCCACGGACGGCCGATCGAATGAGCGTGGCGCCGGCGCGGCACCGTTCCGCTAACCGGCGTCGCTGACCGCCGGCGTCTCACGCGGCTGCGCTGCGGCCGCCGCCGTTGCCGTTTCCTCCGAGGCGACCGCCCGCCCGTACTGGTCGTCGAAGCGCACGATGTCGTCCTCGCCGAGATAGTCGCCCGACTGCACCTCGATGATCTCGAGCGGAATCCGCCCGGGATTCTCGAGCCGGTGCACCTCGCCTACCGCGATATACGTCGACTCGTTCTCGCTGAGCAGGAACGTGTCGCCGCCGCGCGTCACCTTCGCGGTGCCGCGCACGACGATCCAGTGTTCCGCGCGGTGATAGTGCATCTGCAGCGACAGCCGCTTGCCCGGATCGACGACGATCCGCTTCACCTGGAAGCGCTCGCCGAGGTCGATCGAATCGTAGTGCCCCCACGGCCGCCGCACCTTGCGGTGTTCGCGCACCTGCGGTTGCCGGGCCGTCTTGAGGCGGGCGACGATGTGCTTCACGCGCTGCACGTCATGCTTGTTCGCGACCAGCACCGCGTCGGGCGTCTCGATGACGACGACGTCCCGCATCCCGACGCAGGCCACCAGCCGCCCTTCGGAGCGCACCAGGCTGTCCTGCGTATCCTCGAACAGGATCGGGCCGCGCGCGACGTTGCCGTCGCCGTCCTTCGGCATGATTTCCCAGATCGCGTCCCATGTGCCGACGTCCGACCAGCCCGCCGTGAGCGGCACCACGATGCCGTCGATGCCGAGCGCGTCGTGCGTGGCGAGGCGCTCCATTACCGCGTAGTCGATCGAATCGGATGGACACGCGTCGAACGCGGCCGCGTCGATCCTGAAGTACGGCTCGTCGGCGACGCCCGCGCGCCAGGCCGCCTCGCAGGCGGCGTGAATCTGCGGCGCGAGCGTGCGAATGGCCTTCAGCCAGATCGACGCTCGGGTGACGAAGATCCCGCTGTTCCACCAGTAGTCGCCCGAATGCAGGTAGCGCTCCGCGAGCGCGGCGTCCGGCTTCTCGACGAAACGGTTGATCGCGTAGCCGCCCTGGCCGCCGTGACGGCCCGCATGCGGCGCGCCGACCTGGATGTAGCCGTAGCCGGTTTCCGCGCGGCGCGGCAGCACGCCCAGCGTGACGATCGCGCCGTCCTGCGCATAGCGCGCGGCGCGGCCGACCGCGTCCTGGAACGCGCCGACGTCGCCGATCACGTGGTCGGCCGGCATCACGACGAGCACCGGATCGTCCGCGAGCGCGCACGCGTCCAGCGCGGCGAGCGTGAGCGCGGGCGCGGTGTTGCGGGCGGCCGGCTCGATCAGGATGCGTGCGGGCGCCGCGCGGCCGACGACCTGCGTGGCGCTCATGAAGCGATGCGATTCGCCGCACACGAGCAGCAGCCGGTCGCCGAGCGACGCGCTCGCGATTCCGTTCAGGCGTCGTGCGGTCGACGACAGCGGCGATTCGTCCGACACGAGATCGATCAGCTGTTTCGGATATTGCTCGCGGGACAGCGGCCACAGCCGCGTGCCCGAGCCGCCCGCAAGAATCACGGGCAGGATGCACGGCATGTCGGGTTGGGGAACCGGGCGCAGGATGCGGTTCATCGCTCGGCTCCGGTATCGGCCGGCAGCCGGTTGCGCGCGCGGCCGTCGTCGCGCGCGTCGCCGCCGCGCATCCGCGGTGCCTCGGCCACGCGCGACAGCAGGTGCTGGAACGCGCTGGCCGCGCGGTCGACAGGCCGCACCATGCCGATGAACGGCGCGCCGTGTTCGAGATAGGGGCCATAAGCCTTGCGAAAGCCGAAGCGCTTGTAGAACGCCTGCCGGTGCGCCGCCACGTGCGTGCGCACCGCGATGCGCGGCCATGCGACGCGGGCCGCCGAAAGCGCGCGTTCGATCAGCCGTTCGAGCGTGTCGTCGTCGCGCCGCGCTTCGCTCGTCAGCACCTTGTCGATCGTCACGTCGGGGTCGATGTCGTCGGCCGGCAGCAGGCGCGCATACGCGGCGACCTGCGCCGCGTCGCCGTCGCGCGTGAGCGCATAGACGTGCAGCGCGCTCGCGTCCTTGCCGTCGATGTCGAGATGCGTGTGCGCGTCCTCGACGACCAGCACGGCGTTGCGCGCGCGCAGGATCGCGTAGAGATCGACACCGCTCAGTTCTCCGAATTCACAACAATGCCATTCCATGGTGCTTCCTCGTCTGATGCCCGGAACATGCAATGCCGCTCGGGGCATTCGCCGCCGGCAGGATCGCGAGGATCACGATACGGGCCCGTATCGACGCGATCTGTTCGTAAGCGCACTTACGCCCGGTTTCGTGCGGCGGCCGCCGCATCGCGCGAGAGCGGCGCAATGTGCGATAGCACACACCGGCCGGCCTGCGGCGTGCCGATAATGCGGACATTCTGGCGGCCGGCCGGTTGCGCCGTCCGCATACACGCAAGGAAACAGGGAGCGGCACTTGAAGATCGCGATCGTTCACGACTGGCTGGTGGCGCCGGGCGGCGCCGAGCACGTGCTCGCGCACATGATCGACTGCTTTCCGCAGGCGGACGTCCATAGCCTCGTCGACTTCCTCGAAGACCGCACATGCCTGCGCGGCCGCCCGGTGCGCACGTCGTTCATCCAGAAGCTGCCGTTCGCGCGCACGCGCTATCGGAGCTATCTGCCGCTGTTTCCGCTGGCGATCGAGCAGTTCGACCTGTCCGCCTACGACATCGTGCTGTCGAGCTCGTATGCGGTCGCGAAGGGCGTGCTGTGCGGGCCCGACCAGCTTCACGCGAGCTACGTGCATTCGCCGGTGCGCTATGCGTGGGACCTGCAGCATCAGTACCTGAACGAAGCCGGGCTGGCGCGCGGGCCCAAATCGGCGCTGGCGCGCGTGCTGCTGCATTACATCCGCAACTGGGACGCGCGCTCCGCGAACGGCGTCGATTGCGTGGCCGCGAATTCCCGCTTCATCGCGCGCCGCATCCGCAAGACCTACCGGCGCGACGCGACCGTGATCCATCCGCCCGTCGACGTCGACCGCCTGACGCTGCGCGCCGACAAGGAGGCGTTCTTCCTGACCGCGTCGCGGCTGGTGCCGTACAAGCGGATCGACCTGATCGTCGAAGCGTTTTCGCGCACGCCGTGGCGCCGGCTGGTCGTGATCGGCGACGGCCCGGAGAGGGCGAAGATCCGCGCGCTGGCCGGCCCGAACGTCACGCTGCTCGGCTATCAGCCGTTCGAAGTCCTGCACGATCATCTGCAGCGCGCCTGCGCGTTCGTGTTCGCGGCCGAAGAGGATTTCGGCATTGCGCCGGTCGAGGCGCAGGCCTGCGGCACGCCGGTGATCGCGTACGGCAAGGGCGGCGTGCGCGAGTCGGTGCGCGCATGGCCGTGCGCGCGGCCCACGGGGCTGTTCTATCGGGCGCAGACGGCCGACGCGCTCGTCGATGCGCTCGCCCGCTTCGACGCGTTGCCGCGCGGCACATTTGCCGCGCACGCCTGCCGCGAGAATGCCGAGCGCTTCGGCGCGGAGCGCTTTCGCGCCGAGTTCACGCGCTTCGTGCTGAACGGCTATGCTGCGTTGCAGGAAGAGATGGCCGGCGCCGTCGACGCGGTGGCCGGCGGCGCGGCGCAACCGGACGATCTGCCCGCGGCGCCGGCGCGTCACGACGACGCGGCGCGGCTGCGCGTCTGAAGTTCCACGAGACGCCGATTCGGCGCCGGCGCCGGCGCTGCGCCGCAATGTAACCGACGGTGCGGCGGCGGCCGATGCGCGTATCCGACGAGCCGACCGGCATTATGAAAAGAACGGAACGGTTGCCTCATTTTTCTCCGTACTCCACATTGAATTGCGGGTAATCCGCGTGGCTGACTGTGCGTGAATGTAGTATTGGCCACCGATCGACGTGATCGGTCGTGGATAATCAATGCTGCATTGCTAAAGCACGCGCTTCCCGATCAGGCCGCACGTAACCGAAAGATTCGATGTTTATCGTTTGGTAACAACCGATCTGGAAACGGCGTGTAAATTTGTAAAAGAACGAAATGAGGTGGCCGCGCTGGCTTATCCGGCCGACCGTCATCCGGCTCGGGTGGCCCGCGCAGTCGTTGCACGCAGCAATGCGCGAGCGGACGGCGGCCGGCTTCGATGGCGTGTCCGTGCCGACGGCGTGCCGCATGACAGGCAGGACGGGGTGGCCCGGGGCGGATGCGTTCCGCCGGGGCCGATGACAGCGGGACCGGACGACAGCCGGCTCGTACTCCGGAACCGTGGCGCGTGCGGCCCCCATGCCGCCGGCGTAGCGCGAAGCAGGTTCACGGAGTAGAGAAAGCGATGGTTCGTCATGAATAGGCCAATAACGCGCGACAAGGGCGGCGGCGGGGGAAGGTCTGCCGGGCAGCGTCCGCTGATTTACTGGACGCAGGCGCCTTCGGTGATCCTGCGCAAGGAGCTTGCGCGGCGCGACTGGAAAGTCACGGTCGTCGCGCACGCGAGCGAACTGCTGCGCGAGCGCACCGATGAAATCACGTGCGGCATTCTCGATCTCAGCGGCGGCCACGCGGACGCGATCGGCGCGATTGCGTCGACGTGCGCGTCGATGCGCGACGTCGTCTGGGTCGCGCTGGTCGACGCGGGGCAGACCGCGTCGCCGACTGTGCGCGCGCTGCTGCGCGACTACTGTTTCGACTACATCACGCTGCCGGCGTCGCATCAGCGGATCGCCGAAACGGTCGGCCACGCGTACGGGATGGAGTGCCTGTTCATGCACGACCAGGAACGTCCCGACGTGTCCGAGCACGGCATCGTCGGCACCTGCAGCGCGATGCTCCGGCTGTTCGACACGGTGCGGCGCTTCGCGGGCACGGACGCGCCGGTGTTCGTGTTCGGCGAGACCGGCACCGGCAAGGAACTGACCGCGCTCGCGATCCATCGTCACTCCGAGCGGCGCAACGGCCCGTTCGTCGCGGTCAACTGCGGCGCGATTCCGCCCGATCTGCTGCAGTCGGAGCTGTTCGGCTACGAGCGCGGCGCGTTTACCGGCGCGCACGCCCGCAAGATCGGCTACGTGGAGGCCGCGAACGGCGGCACGCTGCTGCTCGACGAAATCGGCGACCTGCCGCACGACAGCCAGGCGAGCCTGCTGCGCTTCGTGCAGGCGCGCGCGATTCACCGGCTCGGCGGCAGCGATCCGGTGCCGGTCGATGTGCGGATCGTGTCGGCGACGCACGTCGATCTGCGCGATGCGATGGAGGAGGGGCGCTTTCGCGCCGACCTGTTCCACCGGCTCTGCGTGATGCGCATCGACCAGCCGCCGCTGCGCTCGCGCGGCAAGGACATCGAACTGCTCGCGCACCACATGCTCGAGCGCTTCAGGGGCGATGCGCGCCATCGCGTGCGCGGGTTCTCGACGGATGCGATCACCGCGCTCTACAAGCACGACTGGCCCGGCAACGTCCGCGAGCTGATCAATCGCGTGCGCCGTGCAGTGGTGATGACCGAAGGGCGGCTGATCACCGCGCGCGATCTCGAACTCGAATACTGTCTCGACGCGGCGTCGCCGTCCGTCGCCGACATCCGCAAGACAATCGAGCGCGAGGCGATCGAACTCGCGCTGCTGCGCACGCGCGGGCGCATCGCCGTGTCGGCGCGCGAACTCGGCGTGTCGCGCGCGACGCTCTATCGCTGGATGGAGGCGTACGGGATCGAGCGGCCGCGCCGTACCGGATCGTCGGACTGAACGGCCCGGCGGCGCATGCGTGCCGCCGCGTCACGCGGCCGGCTTCGCGCGGATGGTCGGGCCGGAATTGACGGCGCGGATCTCGACCGGCGGCGGCATGTGCGCATCGGCGTCGCGCTGCGCGGCATCGAGCGGCGCGAGCGCGACGCGCGCCGGCATGCCGGGCGCGACGTGAAACCAGTCGTCGCGCGGCACGAAGCCCGGCGCGAGGATCTGCACGTGCCGCGCGAGATGGCGGGTCGCGATGTCGACGGCCCAGGCGCCGTCCGTGCGCGACACGCAGGCTTCGAGCCCGAGGTCGCGGCGCGCGAACACGGCGGGGTGGGTGCGGGACGGAAAATGGAACGCCTGAGACAGGATCGCGCCGTCGTCGCCGCGCAAGGTCGCGACGACGGCGTCGTGCTCGCAGGGGCCGAACCGGTACGCATAGGTCCAGTCGAAGAAGCGGTCGAGCAGGTCGGCCGACCCGAGCCGGAGCGCATCGTGCGCGGCCACGCGGATCGCGCGGCCGGCCCGCGCGACCGGCGTGCGGCCGTCGCGCAGCGCGATCAGCTCGACGGCGGCCGACAGCGGCGCCGGGCGCTCGTTGATCACGTGCACGTCGAGCCCGTTCAGGCCTTCGTCGACCAGCAGGATCTGCACCGGCTGCAGCACCTGGCGCAGCGCATGCCAGACCGATTTCGGCCGGTGCGCTGCATCGACGATGCCCCATCCCGCGCCGGGCCGCACGTCCTGGAACTGCCAGACGAGGGCGCCCGCGCAGCGCGAGCCCGCGCGCCGCCATTCGGAGAAGGTGTCGCGCATCACGTCGGCAAGCACCGCGCGCGACAGCTCGACATAGCGCGCCGGGTTCTCGCGTCGCAGCCGGCCGGGCTCGACGGCGTACAGCGCATGCAGATAGTGATCGCGGACGTCGTCGAAATCCCATGACGCGCCGGGGTCGCGCGGCACGCCCAGCTTCCAGCGCGGCTCATGCGTGCCGGGCCGGCCGAGTTCGTCGAGCGCCGCGTCGCACGGCAGGTTGGCGAACGCGAGGCATTCGCTGGCGAAGCGCACGTCGGCGCGGCGCGCGTCGTCGAGCGGGCGCAGGTAGGCGCCGACGCCGTAGTAATGCGACACGCGTTCGCGCGGCGCAAACGGCAGGACGCCGCCGTCGGGCGTGTCGGGCAGGTATGGCACGTCGGGGCGCAGCGCCGCCGCGTGGCTCGCCAACTGCTCGGCGGTCAGCGCCACGAACCGCTGCTTCGGCGCGAGGCCCGACATGGCGGCCTGCTGCGCGATCTCGCTGCCGCCGCACAGCACCGCGAGCGACGGGGACGCGCGCCGGCGTGTCAGGAACTGTTCGGCCTCGCGCCGGACCGCGTCGTCGAACGACGGCGCGGCCAGCGCGTAGTCGAAGTTCGCGAACATGAAGTCCTGCCAGACCAGCAGGCCGAGCCGGTCGCACCACGCATGGAACGCATCGGCCTCGTAGGTCATCGTGCCGCCGACGCGGATCATGTTGAAGCCGGCGTCGCGCGCCTGTTCGAGCAGGTGCCGGTAGGTCGCGTCGTCCGCGTGAAGCGCGAGCGGCGCGGCGCTGCTCCAGCAGGCGCCGCGCGCGAAGACCGGCACGCCGTTGACGCGCAGCCCGAAACCGAGCCCGTCGTCGCCCGGTTCCGGCTCGATCGTGCGAAAGCCGGTCGCGCCGAGCGCGCGCCGCGCGCCGTCCAGATGCAGCGCGATGTCGTACAGCGCCGGCTCGCCGTGCGTGTGCGGCCACCAGCGGCGCACGCGCGGCAGCGTCACGCTCGCGCGCAGCCGGTCGGCGCCGGCGCGTTCGAGCGTTGCGTGGTGTTCGCCGCACGACAGGCGCGCGACGAGCGCGTCGGGCAATGGCGACGAGAACGCCAGCTCCGCGTCGAGCCGGCCTGTCTCGCCGTCGACGCTGGCAAACAGGTCGCAGCGGGCGATCACGGGGCCGGCGGCCGGGTCCAGCACGTCGACCGGCCGCCACGGGCCGATCGGCGGGTGGGGCGGAAACCAGCCCGGCATGTGGCCGAACAGCGAGGTCCGCACGGCGCGCAGCGCGGCCGGCTCGGCGAGCCGCGTGCGCCAGCGTGCGCGCTGCGGCGCCCGCAGGTCACGCAGATGCGGGCCCAGCGCGCGGAAGCAGAGCGTCAGCCGGTGCGAGCCGTCGAGCGCGACGGCCACGTCATGCGAGACGAACATGCTGTCCGAGCGCAGGAGCGGCGTCTCGTCGAGCCAGGCCTCGGCGACGGTCGCGAGGCCGTGGAAGCGCAGCACGCGCGGCCCGTGTCCGTGCAGCGTGGTGCGATACCAGTAGTCGCGCTCGGCGAGCGCGCCCGCCGTGTCGAGTCGGCCTGCCTGCGCGAGCGCCTGTGCGACCGTGCCGGGCACCGGCGCCGCGATCCAGTCGCCGGCCGCGCCGAGGTCGGCCGGTGTGCGGGCGGCGCCGGCCGGCGTCGCCCGCAGCGACCACGCGGTGGTGTCCGTCGCGCGACTCACCGGGCGATCGGCGTCACGCGAACCGTGTCGTCGCGCACCGGCGCGGCGGCGTGACGCGGCGGCGCGATCCGGCGCGCGCAGTCGACCAGGTCGCGGTACGCCGCCTCGATCGCTTCGAGCGAGCTGTCGCCGCGCTCCTCCTTGCCGCGCGAGCATGCGCGCGCGAGCCGGAATTCGAGCACCATGGCCTCGTTCGCGATGCGCTCGCAGGCCGCGCGGAGGTCGGCGAACGGGCCGGTGCAGCCACTGGCCTGCAGCCAGCGCGCATAGTGGCCGAACAGCTCGAAATTCGCGCCGAGCTGCCGCACCGAATTGAACGAGTACGCGTGGAAGCGCTCGAGCGGCGCGTCGGCGAGCGTGCGCGCGTCGATCCGGAGCTGACGGCGGAACGCGGCGATCGGATTGACGGCCGGCACGCGGCGCAGCTGGCGTTGCAGCGCGTCGAGCGACGCTTCGCAGAGCGCGCGCTCCGCCAGCGGTGCGAAACGCCGCTTCGCGCACTCGACGTAGGGCGGCAGCGCCATCGCCGAGCCGTGGCCGACGAGCCCGTCGTAATCGAGGCCGTCGGCCACGTAATAGCCGCTGTTGTGAAAATAGCCGAGCTGCCGGTGCCCGCGATCGATCGCGTCGATGCCGATGGTCGTCTTCGTATGCTGGGCGCGGTAGCTGATGCCGTGCGTGTCGGGCAGGAACCACGCGTCCACTTCGACGATCATCAGGTGGCCGCGCGCGACCTGCGTTTCGATATGGCGGTCGAGCGGCTCGTAGATCGAATGTTCCTGCACGACGATGCCGTAGAGCCGCTCCAGCTCGTCATGCGGAAACTTGAAGAACGTGAACTGGTCGCCCTCGAAATCGAGCGCGAGCGTGAACGGCAGCGCCGCGTACGGATTGAAACCCCACCAGCGCAGCACCTCGAGCCACATGTCGACGTAGCAGTTGGTCTGCTTCCACACCATCTCCTGCCCGTGCAGCGGATGCGCCCGGTAGTGTCGCGCGCGATGGCGCACGTCGTCGAACGACGCGTCGCCGCCGTCGTGAGAGACGAGCGTCATCGCGCGCCCCACAGCACGTCGCGCACGTCGTGCGGCCACGCGTCGAGGTCGAAGCCGTGATGGCGGAACAGCGCGAGCGTCAGCCGCTCGAGCCCGAAGCCGACGCAGCCCGTGTGCGCGACGTCGCCCGTCGCGGTGCGGATGCCCCACAGCTCGCCGAAATGATCCATGTGGTAATTGAAGCTCAGGCAGGCCGTCTGCCGGCCGTCGTGCTCGATCGGCACCAGCAGCTCGAACTTCAGGTTCTGCTCGCGCTGGCTGTGCGCGACGATCTTGCCGCCGCGCCCGAAGAACGGGTCGTTGGCGAGATCGATCGCGTTGGGCAGGCGCAGCGCGTCGATCATCCGCACGCCGCGCTCCATCCAGGTCCGGCGGAACGCGACGATCTGCTCGGGCGTGCCGATCCGCACGAACTCGCGCATCCGGAACAACTGCATGCGGGTCGGATCGAGCGACGGCTCGTGGCGGAAGCAGTACGAGAACACGTCGATGAGCCGCCCGTCCCCGGGCAGCGCGCCCGCGCGCGCCACGACGGGGTAGACGGGATAGCACGCGGCCGGCGTCATCACGACGTAGGTCGGCTTCTGGCAGCCGCTCCAGTCCTCGCCGCGATCGAGGCACTGCAGCACGCGCTGCTGCTCGTGTTCGCCGCCGCAGAATGCATGAACGGTGCCCGCGAGCTGCGGGAAGCTTTTCATGTACTCGCTGCGCTCGAATTCGAGCCGGCTCATCGCCGGCGGGAAGCGCAGCACCTCCGCCTGCTGGTCGGCGCCGACGCGCGTGACGAGCGCATCGAGCGCCTCGACGACGCGCTCGAAGCGCTCGCTGCGGCCGAACAGGCCCTGCACGCCGGTGGAGACCAGCAGCCCGGCGTCGATCAGCGCGTCGCGCAGCGGATTGGCGCCGGCGCGGTCGAGCGGCGCGCCGGCGGGCGCGGCCGAGGCGGGGGGCAGGGAGGAAAGGCGATCGTTCACGGAAGTTTCTCCAGCGTCGCGGGACGCAGCGCGAGCAGCAGGCTCGAGGTATTGGCGGCGATGCGGTCGTTGCTGATCATCAGCGGCGCCGCGTGCAGGTCACGGATGTGCCGGCCGACGCTGAACGGCGTGCCGTGCTTGTAGCCGGCCATGCCGCAAATCATCAGCGCCTGGTGCGCGACGTCGAGCGCCGTCGTCGACACGTAGGTTTTCAGCGTATTGATCTCGGCGGCCCACGCCATGCCGTCGGACCACGAGCGCGTGCACGCGAGCGCATGCAGGCGCAGCACGCGGTCGACGCGGGCCTGCATCGCCTGCATCTGCTCGAGCGCTTCGGCGATGCGCCGCGACGCGGGGGACGGCGCGCCGTCGGTCCTGCGCATCTGCGCGCGGAAGAACTGGTGTGCGCGATTGAACGCGTCCTGCGCGACGCCGATCCAGACCGACGCCCACAGGATGTGCGATACCGGCACCATCGTCTGTTCGGCGATTCGCGAGAACGGCGCGGACAGGCATTGCACGGCCGCGCCGCGCGCGTCGAGCGCGAAGCCGCTGCTGCAGGTGCCGCGCATGCCGAGCGTGTCCCAGTCGCTGCTGCGCGTCAGCGTATAGCCGTCGCGCAGCAGCGTGACGAGCACCTGATCGGACGGCGCCGCGTGCGCGTCGCGCCGCGCGGTCGCGAGAATCCCGTCCGCGTACTCGCCGTAGGAGATCGTCGGCGCGTGCTTCAGCAGCCGGAACCCGTCGCCGTCGGTCTCGAGCGCGCACTGGCTCGCGCGCAGGTTGCCGCCGACGCCGTCCTCCGACGTCGCGGACGCGAGCAGCCACTGATGCCGCGCGAGCTGCTGCAGGAACAGCTTGTGCCAGACGTCGTCGAGCGCATGATCGACGATGCATGCGACCTGGATCTGATGCATCGCGAACACCATCGCCGCCGATGCGCAGCCCTGGCCGAGGATCGCGCAGGCGGACGCGACGTCTGCCAGCGACGCGCCCGCGCCGCCGAGCCGGACGGGCACCAGCGCGCCCAGCAGGCGCCGCGCGCGCATCGCCTCGATCGCTTCGACCGGGCAGCGCGCGTCGCGGTCGACTGCGTCCGCGTGCTGCGCGGCGACCTGCGCGACGGCGCGCGCGGCCTCGTCGAGCCCGCGCGCGCCGTCGCCGGTCGCGACTTCCGGAAGCAGACCGTTCATGCCGAATGCGCGGCGCGCCGGAGCGTCGCGATGGCGTCGGCGAGCGTGTCGATACTGCGGAACAGCTGGCGGTTGAGCATCTCGTCGGGAATCTCGACGTCGAACTGCCTTTCGAGCGCGAGCATCAGCTGGATCGTGTCGAGCGAGGAAAGGCCCGCGTCGTACAGGTCGTCGGCGTCGCCGATCGTATCGACGGCGGCCTCGAGGTGGGCAACCTGCTTGAGTATTTCCCTGATTTCGTGTTTCACGTGCGGCTCCGGCGTGCGTGGTGTCCTCCGCACGGGACCGACGCGGCGCGCCGCGCCGCCATCGCCCCGGCAGTCCGGCTTCAGTAGACCATTCGCCGCCGCCGCGTTCTGTTCGTCACCCTACAATCGGTTGACCGCTCCGCGCGCGTGCGCGGGTGCGTCACGAGCCGGATCAACTGCGCGACGCGGCGGGCACGCCCGTGTCGGCCGACAGGATGCGCTTCATCTCGTCGCGCACGAGGCCGCGGCAGCCGCACGCCATGCGGTCGAGGCCCGGCAGATCCGCGAGCTCGATCGAACTCCGGTATTGCCGGATCAGGCCGAGCTTCTGGATCTCGCCCGCGGCGTCCGTGATGGTCTCGCGCCGCACGCCGAGCATCTGCGCGAGCATGCTGTGCGTGACCTGGATCTCGATGCTGCGCGAGCGGTCGTACGCGAGCAGGAACCATCTGCATAACTGATGTTTGAGCACATGATGACGGCTGCAGAACGTGATCTGCGACACCTGTGCGATCAACAGCCGCAGGCAGACGAACAGCAGGTGACGAATCACGGCGGACGCGTCGAACGCGGCCGCGAACGCGTGCGGGTCGAGCCGATACGCGAAGCCGTCGCGGCAGGCGACGGCGCGGCACGGCATCGTGCCGCTGCCGCCGATCACCTCGTCGCAGACGATGCCTTCGCTGCCGATTTCGGCTACTTCGAGCGTCATGCCGCCGGACGACACGTACTGCAGCGACACCGCGGTCGTAACCGGCAGATAGACGGCGGGGAGCGTATCGCCGGGCTCGCAGAGCACCTGGCCCGATTTCACGTGGACGAGCTTCAGATGGCTCGCGAGCGCGACGCGGTCCTCGCGGTCGAGCGCGGCAAGGAACCGGTTCGCATCGAAGCTGGGCGACAGCTCGATCACGCCGCTGGCCGGCGCGGCGACTTCATGTGCCTGATGTATCACGACGCATCCTCGTACGGTTGAGCTCGCGTGTCGGCGCGGCGGCCGTCGCGAATCGAGGCATCACGCGCGTCGCACGGCGTTATGGAGATATTCGAATGCCGATGGCGACTAAAACGCTAACACGTTGAATGTTTTTGTCATTTGCATCGCGCGTCATTTCACAAAGTTTGACGATTTAAACCGTGATCGGATTATTGAGTCGGTTACACCGGAATTCGCGGAATTTGTTCGTGAATGAAATTGAATGCATGCGGATTTTTGTATGCGACCCATTGTTCAGGAATCAATCGGATGCAAAGCGTCTCCTGTCGGAATTGTCAGGGATGAATGATTTAAAGATGATCTGACAAATGACCGGCGCCGGTGTGGGTTATCAATCAAATCATGCGGATAGGTGCGATATGTGCGCCATCCTACATTGGCCGCGGCACGTGCGCCGCTTCAGTTTTGAGACAGTTTCGAACGCCAGGCGCGTTGCGGCACGGTGTGCGGTTGCCGCCGGCGTGGTCGCGGAAACAATCGTCATGCCGATGTAAGTGTTTGAAATGGCGGCACGCGCGGCGTTCGCGACGCGCGCGATGCGCGCAACGGCAATGCTCGGTCGAATCCGTTGCAGTGTCCGGTTCCTGCCGTAGTGTCCGAAAATGCGACGTTTTTGTTTTCCGCATGCGAATGTTTGTGCCGTATAAATCGCGCCGTGATTCATATATTAAGGATGGGCGGGAATTGGCACGTAAATCGCTTATTGGAAAAGCGCGAAGGCGCAGGACGAAAACGAATTTCGCGCGCGATGTGGACAGCGCGGACAGACAGGGATACAGACATGCTTCATCTTCAATCGTGCCATTGGTCAAACGCGATCCTCGACGCGCTGCCGGAGGACAGCATCCGCAGGCTCGCGCCGCATCTCGAACTGGTCATGGTCAAACCCGGCCTGCTCGACCGGGTCGGCGAGCCGGCCCGCTACATGCACTTCCCGACGACCGCGATGCTGTCGGTGCTGCACCTGATGGAGGACGGCGCGATGGTGGAGGTCGCCGTGGTCGGCCGCGAGGGGCTCATCGGCCTGTCGGCGCTGATCGGCGGCAGCGCGATCTCGAACCGCTTCGAGGTGCGCATCGGCGGGATGGCCTACCGCGTGTCGTCCTGCGTGATGCGCTCGGAATTCGAACGTTCGCCGGCGACGTACCGGCTTCTGCTCAACTATTGCCAGGCGGCGATGGTGCAGATCTCGCGCAGCGCGCTGTGCAACCGGCATCACTCGGTCAGCGAGCAGCTCATCCGCTGGCTGCTGCTGGCGCACGATCGCATCGATGGCGACGAACTGGCCGTCACGCAGCAGACGATCGCCAACATGCTCGGCGTGCGGCGCGAAGGCGTGACGGAAGCGGCAGGGTGCCTGCAGGAGGCCGGCCTGATCCGGCAGCGCCGCGGCCGCATCACGCTGCTCGATCGCGACGGGCTCGAACGGCACGCTTGCGAATGCTACGACATGATTCGCAGCGCTTACCGCGGCCTGCTCGGTGCGCAGGAGAGTGCGAGCGTGACGCCATTCCGCGCGCGGACGCCGGAGGCGAGCCGCGTCAGCCCGGCGCACGGGGCATGACCATGCGCGCGGCACGGAATGGCGCGCACCGGCTGCGGCGCGCGGTAGTCATGGCCGTCGACGCCGCCCTGCTGCTGGCGGGCGCGCTGGCGGCGCAGGCGTGGGCGGGGCTCGCGTGGCGCGACCTGGCGGATGGGCAGCGCGGCGCCATCGCGCTGTCGTGCGTGCTGACGCTGATGCTGCTGCCGCGCGGCACGCCGCGTGCGCGCGCCGCCGGCGACGGCCGCCGGTCCGCGCTGGCGCGGCTCGTGATCGCCGTCGCATGCGCAAGCGTGCTGACGATCGCGGGCGCGACGTGGATCATGAATCGCGGCGCGACGATGTCGCCGCGCTGGATCGTGCGCACGGTACTCGCGGGCGACGCGGGCCTGTTGCTCGGCAGGGCCGCGCTGCTGGCGATCGCGTGGCGGCGCGGCGAGCCGCGCGCGGGGCAGCGCCGCGTCGCGCTGGTCGGCGCGACCGCATACGGCCGCGCGGCACTGGACCGGATGCGGCTCGCGCCGCACAGCCCGTACGTGCCCGTTGCGTGTTCGACGACGCCGACGCGGCGGGCGCGGAGCGCTGCATCGGCGGCGTGCCCGTGACCGGCGACTGGAACGCATTGCGCGCGCGGATCCGCGCCGGCCTGATCGACGAAGTGTGGCTGACGCTGCCGATGTCGCACGAGCGGCGCATCCAGCGCATCGTGCGCGAGCTGCGCGACGAGTTCGTCGAACTGCGGCTGCTGCCCGACGTGCGTCACGTCGCGGTCGTCGATCGTTCCGCGACCGACGTGCTCGGGATGCCGGCGATCAATCTCGCGACGACCCCGCGTTCCGCGCCGGAACTGTGGGCAAAGTTCGCGTTCGACCGCGCATTCGCGCTTGCCGTGCTCGTCCCGCTGCTGCCGGTGCTCGCGGCGCTGGCGGTGGCGGTCAAGCTGTCGTCGCCGGGGCCCGTGCTGTTCCGGCAGCGCCGCAAGGGCGTCGACGGTCGCGAGTTCTCGATCCTCAAGTTCCGGACGATGCGCGTGCACCGCCAGCAGCCGGGTGTCGTGCGGCAGGCGTCGCGCAACGACGCGCGCATCACGCCCGTCGGCGCGTTCCTGCGGCGCACGTCGCTCGACGAGCTCCCGCAGTTCTTCAACGTGCTGTTCGGGCAGATGTCGGTGGTCGGCCCGCGCCCGCACGCGATCGAACACGACGACTTCTACCGGCGGCTCGTCGACGGCTACATGTATCGCTACCGGGTGCGGCCGGGCATCACGGGCTGGGCGCAGGTCAACGGCTATCGCGGCGAAACCCGCAAGGTCGAGGCGATGGCCGCCCGCGTGAAGTTCGACCTGTTCTACATGCAGAACTGGAGCTTCTGGTTCGACATCAAGATCATCCTGCTGACGATCGTGCGCGGCTTCGTCGGCCGCAACGCGTTCTGACGCGCGACGCCGCCGCGTGCGCGGCGACGCATCGAGGCCGAAGGCGGTTGTGCGATCGAACGTACCGACGGCGCGGCGCGCGCCGCCCACACTGATGGCACAGCAAAGCGCATCCCGCTCGAGGCGGGATGTCCGGCGGCGTGCAGACACGCCGCGGCCATCGGGGCAGTCACGATCATGTCAACGTCGATTCGGGAACGGGAGGGCGCGCACGACGCGTATGCGCCGCGGGAGGTCGTCGCGTCCGCGCGCACCACGCACGGGCGCGCGCTCGCGATCAACGGCAAATTCGCGTCGCAGCGGATGACGGGCGTGCAGCGCGTCGCGTACGAACTGACCGCCGAGCTCGCGCGGATCGCCGGCGCCGCCGACGCGCCGCCGGTGGTCGTGCAGCCCGCTCACGATCCGGCCGCGCTGCCGGCGCAAGCCCGACGGCAGGTTGCGCCGGGCTTGCGCGGCGTGCTGTGGGAGCAGTGGACGCTTCCGCGCGCGACTTGCGGCAGGACGCTGCTGAGCCTATGCAACGTCGGCCCGCTGCTGAAGCGCGAACAGGTGCTGCTGATTCACGACGCGGCGGTCTTCGATCTGCCGGCCGGCTATTCGCTCGCGTTTCGCGTCTGGTATCGGCTCGCGTTCGCGATCCTGAAGCGCCGCGCGCGGCACATCGTCACCGTGTCGCACTTCTCGCGCGCGCGCATCGCCGCGCGGCTGCGCATGCCGCCCGCGCGCGTGTCGGTCGTGCCCGGCGCGGTCGATCACGTCGACCGGATCGACGCGGACCCCCGCGTGCTGTCGCGGCTGCGGCTCGAGCGCGACGGTTACGTGCTGTTCGTCGGTTCGCTGGCGCCCGGCAAGAATCTCGGCCGGGCGCTCGAAGCGATCGCCCTGTTGCGCCGCTCGCATCCCGCGATGCGTTTCGTGATCGCCGGCAGCGCGAACGCGAAGATCTTCGGCGAAGCGGCGGGCGGGCCGCGCGCCGACGATCCGCGCGTGACCTGGGCCGGCTATGTGACCGACGGCGAGCTGAAGGCGCTGTACGAAGCTGCCGGCTGTTTCGTCTTTCCGTCGCTTTACGAAGGTTTCGGGCTGCCGCCGCTCGAGGCGATGCGCAGCGGCTGCCCGGTGATCGTCTCGCACGAGGGTGCGCTGCCGGAGGTGTGCGGCGGCGCGGCACTGTTCTGCGACGCCTACGACGCGGCCGACATCGCCGCGACGATCGCGCGCGTGATGGATGACGCAGCGTTGCGCGAGCGGTTGCGCGCGCAAGGCGTCGCGCACGCGGGCCGCTTCAGCTGGCAAGCGTCCGCGCAGGCGCTGCTCGGCGTCGTGCGCGGCAGCGAATGAGGGCCTCGTCCTTGCGTCTGCGCGCCGGCGGCGCGCGGCGGCCCGTCGCAGCGGCGGCCACGCCGATGCGTCGATGGCCGAAGCGCAGCGTCGAGCGCACCGCCGTGCGCCGGCAACTGCTGACGGCCTGGCCGGCACAGCCGGCGCGGGCGATGCGTGCCGCCGTCAGCCCGACGCCGCCGCGTCGGCGGCATGCGTTGCGCCGGAGGCCGCGTCCTTCGGCTGCGCATCCGGCGTGACGGTCACGCTGGACGGGGCAACGGCGTGCTGGATCGTCGGCACGACCATCGTCGGAAAGAGGGCCGCGAGCGCGACCCATACGATTACGCCGAATACCATGGCTGTCTCCCGAGTGTCGAGCGAAGCGCACGCGCACTCGTACGCACGAAACGCGCGCGTGCGGTATGCCCCCACTCTATGGCGCACGTTTGCGCAGGAGATTGATCGATCTCAAGCTTGCCTGCGTCAGATGATTGCAAGCGACCGGTCACAGCGCGCACCATGGCTGTCGGATGTCCGTCGAGTCGACACCGGAGCCGGTGATGGCATGCAACGATGAAGACGAGCGGGAGCTGCGTCATGTCGCGGCGATGATCGACGAGCTGTGCCGCGTCGACTTTCGTGAGCGCACGACGACGGCCGTGATGCGTCCCGCGTACTGGCGCGCGCGACTCGATGCGATTCGCGCGCGGCTGCATGCGGGCGGACGGGCGGCGACGCTGACCCGGACGCTGGTCGAGCGCCTCGACGAGCTGGAGCGGCGTCAATGGCGCGACGGCGCATCCCGTCACGGCAAACGTTAGCACGCCACGACGCATCGATACGGACAGCGAAGCGCGCGCATTGGTCATATCGAATGCGGGATGCGGCGCGCATCGCGACAAGCACATCGCCGGCCAGAGCGGGGTTGTGGAAACCACTCACTGGCCCGCGGAAATCATTCACGTCACACTGCGCAGCACGGTTCGCGCCGGTTCTTTCGTGCCAGAAGGTGCGGCGCGCCATTCGTCCCGAGGAGCTCGCCACGATGCTGACCCCGCACGAATTTTCCACGCTGCTGCTGGTCGCGAACGCACCGCAGCATGTCGATTGTTTCAGCGCCGACTTCGACGCGCTCGTCGCGCAGGCGTATGTCGAACTGGTGTCCGACGCGCCCGGCGAAGCGCCGCATCCGGCCCTGACGCCGCAGGGCTGCGGCGTGCTGGCGCGCATCGGCGTCGACACGTCCCGCAATGCATCACCGCTCGCGCAGGGCGCCGACCGCGAAGTGCGGCGGCTCGCCGCGCGCAGTGCAGCACGGCAGTGCGAAACGTTTTCGCGTCGGTCCCCGGTTTTTGCGAGCGAATCCCGGTTCGTGTGAGGCCGCGGAGTGCGAGGACGATCAACACACGTCCGCGCGTTGGGTTTATGCTCCGTCGAATGCGTCGGGCCGCATGCCGCGGCGGGCGCTGAACCGGACGGACGGCACGCAGCGTGCCGATGCCGCCGCGCCCGGTGTCGCGCCGGCCGTCATGGTCGGCAAAACCCGCACAAGGAGAACGACGATGGCGCTGGACGAACGGCAATTGCAGACGCTGCATCGACGGCTGGATGAGTCCGAGCAGACGTTGCGCGCGGAGATCCGTGCGAGCGAGCATCAGCGCGCATCGGAATCGTATGCGGATCTGGCCGGCGCCGCGCCGGACGAAGGTGACGAGGCGAACGCCGATCTGTTCGTCGACGTCGACCATGCGCTGATCGGCATGAAGCTCGCGGAGTTGCGCGCGGTCGGGCGTGCGTTGCAGCGGATCCGCGACGGCAGCTACGGCGACTGTGCGGACTGCGATATGCCCGTCGACTACGAACGCCTGCTTGCGCGGCCGACGGCCGAACGCTGCGCGCACTGCCAGCAACTGCACGAACGGCGCTACGGCACCCAGCCGCGTGCGTCGCTCTGACGCCGCGCATCGTTTTTCACGCATCCCTCGCACGCGTCGGCGCCACCGCCTGATCCCGCGCGCCGCACGCGCACGCCGCACGAATTGATCCTGCGCAACGCAGCGGCACGGCTGCGATCCATACTGACCGCGTCGTGCCGGGCGCCGCGCGGACGATCGTCACGCCGCCGGCCGGCGGGCGCCGCCGCCCGCGTTCCGGCACGACCTGTGCATGCCGGCGTGCCGGGGCAGGCGCGAGCACGGGCGGCGCCGTCGGCGTAGGATGGGATCGGGCGTCCGGCGCGTGTCGTTCACGCGACGCACCGCACCGGGCGGGCAGGCACCCGCGCATCGCGCGCGGCGCCATCCACGTGGAAGGGAGCCACGCCGATCATGACGATCCACAATGCCGAGTGTGCGGCGGTGTTCGCCGAGATCGCCGACATGCTCGAGATCCAGGGCGCCAACCCGTTTCGGGTGCGCGCCTATCGCAACGCCGCACGCACGATCGCCGACTACGGCCGCGACATTCCGACGATGATCGCGAACGGCGACGACCTCGGCCGCATCCCGTCGATCGGCGTCGATCTCGCATCGAAGCTGCGCGAGATCGCGGCGACCGGCACCTGCGAGCTGCAGCAAACCTTGCGCCACGCGTTGCCGGCCGCGATCGTCGGGCTGCTCGACGTGCAGGGGCTCGGCGCGAAACGCGTGAAGGCGCTGCACGACGCGCTGCACGTCGATACGCTCGAGCAACTGAAGGCCGCGGCGAAGGAAGGGCGCGTGCGCGAACTGCCGGGCTTCGGCGCGAAGACCGAAGCGCATCTGCTCGACGCGCTCGATGCGCGCCTGCAGCACGCGCAGCAGCGCTTCCTGCTGCCGTTCGCCGAGCAATGCCTCGCGCCGCTGCTCGAGTGCCTGCGCGCGGTGCCGGGCGCAGGCGACACAGTGCCGGCCGGCAGCTTCCGGCGCCGGCGCGAGACCGTCGGCGATCTCGACATTCTCGTCACCGCGCGCGATCCGGCCGCCATAACGGACGCGTTCGTCGGCTACGGCGAAGTCGCACGCGTGCTCGCGCGCGGCGCAACGCGTTCGAGCGTCGTGCTGAAGAGCGGCATCCAGGTCGACCTGCGCGTCGTCGACGCGGACGCGTTCGGCGCCGCGCTCGTCTACTTCACCGGATCGAAGGCGCACAACATCGTGCTGCGCCGCCTCGCGCAGGCGGGCGGCCTGAAGATCAACGAATACGGCGTGTTTCGCGGCGACGAGCGGATCGCGGGCGCGACCGAAGCATCGGTCTACGAATCGATCGGCCTGCACTGGATACCGCCCGAGCTGCGCGAGGATCACGGCGAGATCGATGCATCGCGCGCCGGCCGCCTGCCCGCACTGGTTGAACGCAAGCACCTGCGCGGCGATCTGCATGCGCACACCGACGCGTCGGACGGCCATGACGGGCTGCGCGCGATGGCGCAGGCGGCGCGCGCACGCGGGCTCGCGTATCTGGCGATCACCGACCCCGTGCGGCAGCCCGGCGCGGCGCGCGGGGTCGATCGCGAGCGCCTCGCGCGGCAGATCGACGAGATCGACCGGCTGAACGCGTCGTTCGACGATTTCGTGCTGCTGAAGGGCGTCGAGGCTGAGATTCTCGAAGACGGCAGCCTCGGCGTACCGGACGATATGCTCGGCCGGCTCGATCTCGTCGTCGGTGCGATGTACGACGGGCTCGACTTGCCGCGCGCCGCGCAGACCGAGCGCGTGCTGCGCGCGATGGACCATCCGCACTTCACGATCCTCGCGCATCCGACCGGCCGCGTGCTCGGCGAGAACGACGGATGCGACCTCGACCTGCCGCGCGTGATCGAGCATGCGCATGCGCGCGGCTGCTTCCTGGAGCTCGATGCGCAGCCGCAGCGGCTCGACCTCGCGGACATCTGGTGCCGCGAGGCCGCGCGGGCCGGCGTGCTGGTGTCGATCGACTCCGACGCGCGCAGCGCGCACGCGCTCGACGATCTCGGGCTGGGCGTCGACCAGGCGCGCCGCGGCTGGCTGACGCGCCCGGACGTGCTGAACACGCGCACGCTCGCGCAACTGCGGCCGCTGCTCGCGCGCACGATGGGCGGTGCGGGCAGCGGGGCGGGCAGCCGCGCCCGCGCGAAGGGGGCGTGATGCCCGGCGAAGCCTCCGGCGGCGAGGTGCTGCTGACCGACCTGTACGAGCTGACGATGCTGCAGGCGTATTTCGACGCCGCGATGAACGACGTCGCGAGCTTCGAATTCTTCGTGCGCGCGTTGCCGCCGCAGCGCAACTTCCTGATGGCGGCGGGGCTCGCGTCCGTGCTCGATTACCTGGAGCAGGTGCGTTTCACCGCCGACGATCTCGCCTGTCTCGCCCGCACCGGCCGTTTCCGCGCGGAATTCCTCGCGTCGCTCGCGGGCTGGCGGTTTACGGGCACGGTGCATGCGATGCCCGAAGGCACCGTGTGCTTCGCGGACGAACCGCTGCTGCGCATCACCGCGCCGCTGCGCGAGGCGCAGCTCGTCGAGAGCCGCGTGATGAACCTGCTGCATTACGCGACGCTCGTGGCCAGCAAGGCCGCGCGCTCGGTGCTGGCGGCGCCGGGGCATTTGCTCGTCGATTTCGGCCTGCGCCGCGCGCACGGCGCGGAGGCCGGCCTGCTGTCGGCGCGCGCGAGCTACCTTGCCGGCTTCTCAGGCACGGCGACGGTGCTGGCGGGCGTGCGATACGGCATTCCGACGTTCGGCACGATGGCGCATTCGTATGTGCAGGCGCATGGCGACGAGGCGCGCGCGTTCGCGCATTTCGCGCGCTCGCAGCCCGACAACGCGGTGCTGCTGATCGATACGTACGATGTCGAGCGGGCCGCGCAGACGGTCGTCGAAACGGCGCGCGCGCTCGCGCCGGAAGGCATCGCGATCAAGGGCGTGCGGCTCGACAGCGGCGAGCTCGTCGCGCATGCGCGGCGCGTGCGCGAGATCCTCGACCTTGGCGGCCTCGCGAACGTGACGATCTTCGTGAGCGGCAATCTCGACGAATACGGGCTGCGGGACATGCTGGCGCAGGACGCGCCGATCGACGGCTTCGGCATCGGCACGCGGATGAACACGTCGGCGGACGCGCCGTCGCTCGACTGCGCGTACAAGCTCGTCGAATATGCGGGCGTGCCGCGCCGCAAGCGTTCCGAAGGCAAGGCGACGTGGCCGGGCCGCAAGCAGGTGTTCCGGCGCCTGGGCGGGGACGGGCAGATCGCCGCCGACTGTATCGCGCTGGACGGCGAAACGCAGCCGGGCATCGCGCTGCTCGCGCCGGCGATGATCGACGGCGCGCGGCTGCCGCTGCCGTCGCTCGACGCAAGCCGCGCGCATGCGGCACGGCAGCTCGCGATGCTGCCCGAGCGCACGCGCGCGCTGACGATGGCGGAACCGGTGGCCGTCGAGATTTCCGCCGCGCTGGCCGGGCTCGTCGCGCAGATGGACGAGCGGGCCGCGTGACGGGGCGGCGGGGCCGGCCGCCGTCGATCACAGGCGCCCGGCCGCTCGCGCGTCAGGCGAGCATGTCCTCGGCGGGCACGTAAGGCAGCCCGAGCGCGCGCGCGACCGCTTCGTAGGTGATGTGTCCGTCGCACACGTTCAGGCCGGCGCGCAGGTGCGCGTCGTCGCTCATCGCGCGTTTCCAGCCCTTGTCCGCCAAAGCGATCGCATGGCCGATCGTCGCGTTGTTGAGCGCGAACGTCGACGTGCGCGCGACCGCGCCGGGCATGTTCGCGACGCAATAGTGGACGACGCCGTCGACCACGTAGGTCGGGTCCGCGTGCGTCGTCGCGTGCGAGGTCTCGAAGCAGCCGCCCTGGTCGATCGCGACGTCGACCACGACCGCGCCGCCGCGCATCGCCGCGATCATGTCGCGCGTGACGAGCCGCGGCGCCGACGCGCCCGGCACGAGCACCGCGCCGATCACGACGTCGGCGTCGTGCACGGCTTCCTCGATCGTCTGCGCGTTCGAGCAGACCGTCCCGATCCGGTTGCCGAAGATCAGGTCGAGCTGCCGCAGGCGCCCGACGTTGTTGTCGAGCACCGTGACCCGCGCGCCCATGCCGACCGCTATCTGCAGCGCGCCGGTGCCGACGACGCCCGCGCCGAGCACGACCACGTGCGCGGCCGGCACGCCGGGCACGCCTGCCATCAGCAGGCCCCGCCCGCCGCGCGGGCTTTCGAGGTGCGTGGCCGCGACCTGGATCGACATGCGCCCGGCGACCTCGCTCATCGGCGCGAGCAGCGGCAGGCCGCCGCCGGGGCCGGTCACCGTTTCGTATGCGATGCATACCGCGCCGGATTTGACGAGCGCCGCCGCCTGTTCCGGATCGGGCGCGAGATGCAGGTACGTGTAGAGGATCTGGCCGCGCCGCAGCATCGCGCATTCGGCGGACTGCGGCTCCTTGACCTTGATGATCATGTCGGCCCGCGCGAACACGTCGGCCGCGTCGTCGCTCAGTGACGCGCCGGCCGCCACGTAGGCGTCGTCGTGCAGCCCGATCGCGGTGCCCGCGTTGCGCTGCACCAGGACCTGGTGACCGTGGCGGGTCAGCTCGCGCGTGCCGGCCGGCGTGAGCCCGACGCGGTATTCATGGTTCTTGATCTCCTTCGGCACACCGATCAGCATGGGTCACCTATATGAACGCGTCCCGTTTGCAACAGTTCTCGTGTGTTACGACAGACAGGATGGGCAGCAGCTCTATATCCGGCCTTGTTGCAGCCGGTACTGCCGCTGCGGGCCCCTATGAAATACGCTGAC
>NZ_CADESW010000044.1 GCF_902830275.1 Burkholderia stagnalis
TCGGCGCCGCCCGATTCGGCCATCATCTTGCCGAGCATCGTGCCCAGGCCGACGACGACCGCAATGTGGCCGAGCGTATTGCCGTTGCCCGTCTCGAACGACTTGACGATCTTGTCCATCGGCATCCCGACCACCAGGCCGAGGCCGAGCGACACGATGATGAGCACCAGGAACGGATAGATCTTGAACCGCGCGATCATCACGATCAGCGCCACGATCGCGATCACGGTGTAGATGAGCAGCATGCTGCCTTGGACAGCCCCCATGTGGACTCCTCCTTGGGATTTATTCGAACCGGGCGGATCGTTGCGAGTATGCCCGGGTATGCAGGTCTCCGAAACAGCGGGCAGACCCCCACCGTCAGGACGCTGAATTTTACTTATCTTTACGGCCGAGCGATAGAACCGGTTCCATCAGCAAAAACCCTTGGTAAAACAAGCACTAAGCGCTCGTCGACCAAGGGTGATCTTGCCATTTCGTACAAGTTCAACGGTGCAGCTGACTCGCCGCTTGCGCGAGGCGCGTGACTTCCGCCCAGTCCTGCGCGGCGAGCGCCGCCTTCGGCGTCAGCCACGAGCCGCCGACGCACACGACGTTCGGCAGCTTCAGGAAATTCGGCGCGGTGTCGACCGTGATGCCGCCCGTCGGGCAGAACTTCAGGTTCGGGAACGGGCCGTGGAACGCCTGCAGCATCGGCACGCCGCCGGCCTGCTGGGCCGGGAAGAACTTGACGATCTCGTAGCCGAATTCGAGCGCCTGGATGATGTCGCTGGGCGTCATCACGCCCGGCAGCAGCGGCAGGCCCGCATCGAGCGACGCGAGGTGCAGGTCCTTCGTCAGGCCCGGCGACACGCCGAACTGCGCGCCCGCCTTCTTCGCCTGCGCGCAGTGCTCGGGCTTCGTGATCGTGCCGACGCCGACGACGATGTCGTCCGCGAGCTGGCTCGCGCGCTCGATCGCTTCCAGCCCCGCCGCGGTGCGCAGCGTGATCTCGAGCACCTTCACGCCGCCGGCGTGCAGCGCACGCGACACATGCTCGCCCTGCTCGACCGAGTCGAATGCGAGCACCGGAATCACCGGGCCCAGCTTCACGATTTCGCCAATCGTCTTCATCGATACCTCTCCTTGAATCCTGAAATTACGCGCTGACGCGCTCGGCCGCTTCGCCGACCAGCGCCCCGAACACCGACGCGCCGTGCTCCGCCGGCGCGGCCGCCGCGCGGAACACGCCGAACAGTTCGCGGCCGAAGCCCACTTCGTTGTCCGCCTGGTGCAGCGGCTGCGCGACCGGGCGCGCCTGCCATTCGGCGTCGTCGACCGCGATGTCGAGCACGCCGGCCTCGGCGTCGATCACGATCGTGTCGCCCGTCTGCACCTTGCCGAGCGGGCCGTTCAACAGCGCCTCCGGCGACACGTGGATTACCGCCGGCACCTTGCCCGACGCGCCGGACATGCGCCCGTCGGTGACGAGCGCGACATGGAAGCCCTGATCCTGCAGCACGCCGAGCAGCGGCGTCAAACGGTGCAGCTCCGGCATCCCGTTCGCGCGCGCGCCCTGGAAGCGCACCACCGCGACGAAATCGCGCTTCAGCTCGCCACGATCGAAGGCTTCCTGCACGGCTTCCTGCGAATCGAACACGATCGCAGGCGCGCTCACCTTGCGGTGCTCCGGCGCGACCGCCGAGATCTTGATCACGCCGCGGCCGAGCCGGCCCTGCATCAGGCGCAGCCCGCCGTCCGGCTGGAACGGCTCGCCGATCGCGCGCAGCACCTTCGTGTCGTGGCTCTCGGCCGCGCCGTCGACCCACGTCAGCTTGCCGTCGATCAGCTTCGGCTCCTTCGTGTAGTGCGACAGGCCACGGCCCGCGACCGTCGTCACGTCCTCGTGCAGCAGCCCGCCTTCGAGCAGGTTGCGCACCAGGAACGCGATGCCGCCCGCCGCGTGGAAATGGTTCACGTCGGCCTTGCCGTTCGGATAGATCTTCGCGAGCAGCGGCACCGCCGCGGACAGCTCGTCGAAGTCGTCCCAGTCGATCAGGATGCCGGCCGCGCGCGCGATCGCGACGAGGTGCAGCGTATGGTTGGTCGAGCCGCCGGTCGCGAGCAGCGCGACGATGCCGTTGACGATCGCCTTCTCGTCGATCACGTGGCCGATCGGCGTGTAGTGGCCACGCTCGACGGTCAGGTCGAGCACGCGGCGCGCGGCCTCGGCCGTCAGCGCGGTGCGCAGCGGCGTGTGCGGGTGGACGAACGCCGAGCCCGGCAGGTGCAGGCCCATCAGCTCCATCAGCATCTGGTTGCTGTTCGCGGTGCCGTAGAACGTGCAGGTGCCGTGGCCGTGATACGCGGCCGATTCGGCCTCGAGCAGCGCGTCGCGGCCGACCTGGCCGGTCGCGAACTGCTGGCGGATCTTCGCCTTGTCGTCGTTGGACAGGCCGCTCGTCATCGGGCCGGCCGGCACGAAGATCGTCGGCAGATGGCCGAACTGCAGCGCGCCGATCAACAGGCCCGGCACGATCTTGTCGCAGATGCCGAGGCACAGCGCCGCGTCGAACATGTTGTGCGTGAGCGCGATCGCGGTGCCCATCGCGATCGCCTCGCGCGAGAACAGCGACAGCTCCATGCCCGGGTTGCCCTGCGTGACGCCGTCGCACATCGCCGGCACGCCGCCCGCGAACTGCGCGACGCCGCCGTTCTCGCGCGCGGCCGCCTTGATGATGTCCGGGAAATCCTTGTACGGCGCGTGCGCGGACAGCATCTCGTTGTACGAGGACACGATGCCGATGTTCGGTTGCTTGATCGCCTTGATTTCGAACTTGTCGTGGCCTTCGAGGCCCGCGAAACCGTGCGCGAGGTTCGCGCACGACAGCGCGCCGCGCGCCGGGAACTTGCCCTGCGCGCCGTCGATGCGCTTCAGGTAAGCGGAACGGGTCGACTGGCTGCGCGCGATCACGCGTGCGGTGACGTTCGCCAGGGTGGGATGCAGCGAGGTCATGCTGGGCGCTCCTGTATGCCGGCCGACACCGGCGGTTGGAATCGTGGGGACGGTCGAAAGCATCGACTGAACGCAGGCAGTCTAGTAGAAAAACTACACGCCCGCAATGCGGATTCTCGGGTGGAATTCACAAAATAGCCCATTAATTCCGGCAAATATCGGTATTTACCCTAGGTTTTCCCCTATCCTTCGCGCCTGCCGCAAACCCAACTTCGGCTAGCAATTTCGTGTAGATTTTCTACAATGCGATTGCGATACACTCGCCCATCCGAACCCGATTCACGTTAGCTGCCCCATGCTGCCCCGCATCGAAGCCATCCGCCCGGAACTGCGCCCGTCCGAGCGCAAGCTCGCCGACTACATCCTCGCCGCGCCGCGCGAGGTGCTCGATCTCGCGATGACCGAGCTGTCGGCGCGCGCCGGCGTCAGCCAGCCGACGATCGCGCGCTTCTGCCAGGCGCTCGGCTGCAGCGGCTTTCGCGAATTCAAGATCCGGCTCGCGCAGAGCGTCGCGCCGGGCGTGTCGTCGGTCTACCGCGACGTCGAGCCCGACGAGCCCGCGCCCGGCATCATCGGCAAGGTGTTCGACCGCACGATCGGCGCGCTGATCGAAGTCCGCAACAGCCTGTCGGCGGGCAGCGTCGCCGACGCGATCACGCTGTTGTCGAACGCGTCGCGGATCGAGTTCTACGGGGCGGGCGGCTCGGGCATCGCCGCGCAGGACATCCAGCACAAGTTCTTCCGGCTCGGCGTGCCGAGCGTCGCGTATTCCGACCCGCACACGTTCTCGATGTCGTCGGCGCTGCTCGGGCCGCACGACGTCGTCGTCGCGATCTCGAATACCGGCCGCACGCGCGACATCGTCGAGGCCGCGCGGGCCGCGCTCGCTTGCGGCGCGAAGGTCGTCGCGATTACGCAGAGCCATTCGCCGCTCGCGAAGCTCGCCACGGTGAGCCTCGCGTCGAACGTCGCCGAGGAAACCGACGTGTTCTCGCCGATGACGTCGCGCATGTCGCATCTCGCGATCGGCGATATCCTCGCCGTCGGCGTCGCGCTGTCGCGCGGCCCCGCGCTGATGGAGCGGGTCGGCCGCGCGAAGGAAGCGATCACGCGCCGCCGGATCGACGAGAACGCGAAGGAATAGCCGCCCGCACGCATCGCGCGGACGCACAACGACAAACGGCGCCCCGAGGGGCGCCGTTTCGCATGTCACGCGGGCGGACGGATCAGAACGGCTTGATGACCGCGAGCGCGACCGCCGCGAGCATGCCGAACACCGGCAGTTCGTTGAACACGCGATACCACTTGTCGGTGCGGCGATTCTCGCCGCGCTCGAACACCTTCAGCAGGTGGCCGCAATACGCGTGATAGACGATCAGCAGCAGCACGACCGCGAGCTTCGCATGCACCCAGCCCTGCCCCTGGCCGATGCCGACCGCGAGCCACAGCCACATCCCGCACGCGAGCGCCGGCACCGCGATGAACGTCATGAAGCGGAACAGCTTGCGCGCCATCACGAGCAGCCGGCGCACCGCGGCCGGATCGGTTTCCATCGCGAGGTTCACGTAGATGCGCGGCAGGTAGAACAGCCCCGCGAACCACGATGCGATCAGAACGATATGAAAGGTCTTGATCCAGAGCATTGCCATCGGTTGCGCGCCTCGCGTTACTGACGCCCTTCGCCGTGCCCGAGCACGACGTACTTCAGCGACGTCAGCCCCTCGAGGCCGACCGGGCCGCGCGCATGCAGCTTGTCGTTCGAGATGCCGATCTCCGCGCCGAGGCCGAACTCGAAGCCGTCCGCGAAGCGCGTCGACGCGTTGACCATCACGCTCGCCGAATCGACTTCGCGCAGGAAGCGCATCGCGCGGTCGTGATCCTCGGTGACGATCGCGTCGGTGTGATGCGAGCCGTAGTGGTTGATGTGCTCGATCGCGGCGTCGAGGCCGTCGACCACCTTGATCGCAAGCACCGGCGCGAGGTACTCGGTGTGCCAGTCTTCCTCGGTCGCCTCGACGAGCGGGCCGACGCCCGCATCGGCGAGCACCGCGCGCGCGGCGGCGTCGACGCGCAGCTCGACCTGCTTGTCGCGATACAGCTTGCCGAGCGGCGGCAGCACCGTGGCCGCGATGCCGCGTGCGACGAGCAGCGTTTCCATCGTATTGCAGGTGCCGTAGCGGTGCGTCTTCGCGTTGTCGCAGACGGTGAGCGCCTTGTCGAGATCCGCGCGATCGTCGACGTACACGTGGCAGATGCCGTCGAGATGCTTGATCATCGGCACGCGGGCCTCGTTGATCAGGCGCTCGATCAGGCTCTTGCCGCCGCGCGGCACGATCACGTCGACGTATTCGGTCATCGTGATCAGCTTGCCGACCGCCGCGCGATCGGCGGTCTCGACCACCTGCACCGCGTCCTGCGGCAGGCCCGCCGCGGCGAGCCCCTCGCCGATCAGCTTCGCGAGCGCGGTATTGGATTCGAGCGCCTCGGAGCCGCCGCGCAGGATCGTCGCGTTGCCGGACTTCAGGCACAGCGCCGCCGCGTCGATCGTCACGTTCGGGCGCGATTCGTAGATGATGCCGATCACGCCGAGCGGCACGCGCATCTGGCCGACCTGGATGCCGCTCGGACGGAACTTGAGATTGCCGATCTCGCCGATCGGATCGGCGAGCGACGCGACCTGGCGCAGGCCTTCGACCATCGTCTTCAGCGCCTTGTCGGACAGCGTCAGGCGATCGATGAACGCCGCATCCAGCCCTTTTTCGCGGGCACGCGCGACGTCGCGCGCGTTGGCGTCCTTCAGCGCCTGCGCGTCGCGCTCAATCGCACGCGCGACCGCGTCGAGCGCCGCGTTCTTCGCCGCCGTGCTCGCGCGCGCCATCGCGCGGGAAGCCTGCCGGGCGCGGCGACCCAGGTCCGTCATGTATTGATCGATATTCATCGTGTGACTCGAAAGGCGAGCCGCTGAACGCGGCATGAATTCGTCGGAGCATGCGCGACGCGGCGGCAGCGCCGCCGCGTCGGCCTATCGAAGCATTGTAAGCGGGTTGCGGACGGTGCGCCGAGGCCCGCGGCCTAGCGCCGCACGCGACCCGCGGTCGGCGGTCGCTCACCTTGCGCACCCTGCGCGCCCGCGACGGTCATCGCGAGCTGGAACAAGCCGTCCCACGGATCGGGCGGCGGCTCGTCCTGCGTGCGCCGGCCCGGCGTCACCGCGGACAGCCCCTTGACCTGGCGGTCGAGCCGCGCGGCGAACGCGAGCGCCTTCTCGAGCACGGCCTCGGACACGCGGCCGAGCGCGGGGCCGATCAGCCGCTCGCGCGGGCCCCAGACGCGGTTCTCGCGCAGCAGCGTCGCGAGCGGCTTGCCGGCCGTCACGCCGCGCTTGATCCGCAGCAGCGTGCGCAATTCCTCGACGACCGCCCACATCACGAGCACGATCGCCTCGCCCTCGCCCTTCAGGCCGTCGATCATCCGCGCGAGCCGCGCGGCGTCGCCGGCGAGCATCGCTTCGTTCAGCTTGAAGACGTCGTAGCGCGCGACGTTCAGCACCGCGTCGTGCACCTGCTCGAACGTCAGCGCGCCCTGCGGATACAGCAGGCCGAGCTTCTGGATCTCCTGGTGCGCGGCGAGCAGGTTGCCCTCGACGCGCTCCGCGATGAACTGCAGCGCGCGCCGGCCATCCTCGCCGGCGGCGATGCGCTGGCCCTGCATCGAGAGCCGCTGGCCGATCCAGTTCGGCAGTTGCACGCGATCGACCGGATCGATCTTCAGCGCGACGCCGCCGTTCACGAGCGCCGTGAACCACGCGGACTTCTGCGTCGCCGCATCGAGACGCGGCAGCGTGACGAGCATCAGCGCGTCCGGGTTGGGCGTCGCGGCGAGCGCCTTCAGCGCGTCGGCGCCTTCCTTGCCCGGCTTGCCGGACGGAATCCGCAGCTCGATCAGCTGGCGCTCGCCGAACAGAGACATCGCCTGCGTCGCACCGAGCAGCACGCTCCAGTCGAAGCCGCGCTCGACCGTATGCACCGACCGTTCGGTGAAGCCGGCCGCGCGCGCGGCGGCGCGGATCCGGTCGCACGCCTCCTGCGCGAGCAGCGGCTCGTCGCCGAATACGGTGTAGAGTCCGGCCAGCCCCTTCGCGAGGTGCGGCTCCAGCGCGTCAAGTCGCAGTTGCATCGGTTCGTCGTCCGCGGTTTACAGCGGCGGCGGCGGCAGCGGCGCGCGCGGCGCAACGCCCGGCACCACGTCTTCCGGCGCCGGATTCAGCGAATGCACGATCGCGAGACGCCGCATCAGCTGGTCGACCGCGTCCCGCTGCATGTCGGCGTAGATGATTTCGGCTTCCTGCGCCTTCGCGTTCGTGAACTGATCGCTATACGTCATCGCGCGGTTCAGCGCGATCACGCTCGGCGGGATCAGCACGGTGCCGTCCTTGTTCGTCAGCGTATAGCTCATCGAATAATTGAGCGCGTACTCTGCGACCGAGCCGTACTTGTTGAGCGTCAGCGTGCCCTGGCCGCGCGATTCCGACATGCGCAGCACCGCGTCCGCGTCGTCCGCCACCTTGACGATCTTCGTGTCGCTGCCGGCCTCGACGAGGCGCGTGAGCCGCGCCGCCACGAACGGCGGCGCGCCGACGATCAGCAGGTGCTTGAACGCGTAGTCCTGCTGGCCACGCAACTGGAAACCGCATGCCGACAGCGCGACCGCGCTGCCGACGAGCATCAAAAACGATCTGCGGATCACCTTCGCTCCTTCTGTGTGCGTCCGTGAGGCGCGCGGCCGTCAGACGACGATGTTCACGAGACGGCCCGGCACGACGACGATCTTCTTCGCCGGCTTGCCCTCGCCGAACTTCGCGAACATCTCGTCGGCCAGCGCCGCGGCTTCGATCGCGTCGCGGCTCGCGTCCTTCGCGACCTTCAGCGCGCCGCGCACCTTGCCGTTGATCTGCAGCACGAGCTCGATCTCGGCCTGCTCGAGCGCCGCCTCGTCGACCTTCGGCCACGGCGCGTCGAGCAGCGGGCCGAATTCGTCCGCGTAGCCGAGCGCCTTCCACAGCTCGAACGTGACGTGCGGCACGACCGGGTACAGCACGCGCAGCAGCACGCCGTACGTTTCTCGCAGCACGGCGGGCGTCGCGCCCTTCGCGCCGTCGATCGCGTTCAGCATCTTCATCGCGGCCGACACGACCGTGTTGTACTGCAGGCGCTGGTAGTCGAAATCGGCCTGCTTCAGCACGCTGTAGATCTCGCGGCGCAGCGCCTTGTCGGCATCGCCGAGCGTGGCCGCGTCGAACGCCGCGCGCTCCGCGAGCGCCGCGCGGTTCGCGGCGCCGAAGCTCCACACTCGGCGCAGGAAGCGGCTCGCGCCCTCGACGCCCGCGCCCGACCACTCGAGCTGCTGCTCGGGCGGCGCGGCGAACATCGTGAACAGGCGCGCGGTATCCGCGCCGTACTGGTCGATCAGCACCTGCGGATCGACGCCGTTGTTCTTCGACTTCGACATCTTCTCGATGCCGCCGAGCACGACCGGCTGGCCGTCGGCGTTCAGCGTCGCGCCGACCGGGCGGCCCTTGTCGTCGAACGCGACGGTCACGTCGGCCGGGTTGTACCAGGTCTTCTTGCCCGATGCGTCCTCGCGGTAGAACGTCTCGTTCAGCACCATGCCCTGCGTCAGCAGGTTCTTCGCCGGCTCGCCGAACTTCACGAGGCCGAGATCGCGCATCACCTTGGTCCAGAAGCGCGAGTACAGCAGGTGCAGGATCGCGTGCTCGATGCCGCCGATGTACTGGTCCATCGGCATCCAGTAGTCGGTGCGCGCGTCGACCATGGTCTCGGCGTCCGGCGCCGTGTAGCGCGAGAAGTACCACGACGAATCGACGAAGGTGTCCATCGTGTCGGTTTCGCGCTTCGCGGCCGCGCCGCACTTCGGGCACGCGCAGTTCAGGAATGCTTCCGACTTCGCGAGCGGGTTGCCCGAGCCGTCCGGCACGAGGTCTTCCGGCAGCACGACCGGCAGGTCCTGCTCCGGCACCGGCACGTCGCCGCACGACGGGCAGTGGATGATCGGGATCGGCGTGCCCCAGTAGCGCTGGCGCGACACGCCCCAGTCGCGCAGGCGCCACGTGACCTGCTTGTCGCCGAAGCCGCCGGCCTTCAGGTCGGCCGCGATCGCGTCGACGGCCGCGCCGTATGCGAGGCCGTCGTACTTGCCGCTGTTGATGCAGGTCGCGACGTCCTTGTCGCCGTACCACTCCTGCCATGCGTCGAGCGAGTACGCCTGGCCTTCGGCCGCGATCACCTGCTTGATCGGCAGGTCGTATTTCTTCGCGAACGCGAAGTCGCGCTCGTCGTGCGCCGGCACGCCCATCACCGCGCCTTCGCCATAGCTCATCAGCACGTAGTTGCCGATCCACACCTCGACCGGCTCGCCCGTCAGCGGATGCTTGACCGTGAAGCCGGTCGCGACGCCCTTCTTCTCCATCGTCGCCATGTCGACTTCGGCGACGCCGCCGCGCTTGCATTCGTCGATGAACGCCTGCAGTTCCGGCCTGCCCTGCGCGAGACGCGTCGCGAGCGGGTGCTCGGCCGCGATCGCGCAGAACGTCACGCCCATGATCGTGTCGGCGCGCGTCGTGAACACGCGCAGCAGCTTCTGCTCGCCGTCGAGTTCGTACGGGAAGCCGAAGTTCACGCCGAAGCTCTTGCCGATCCAGTTCTGCTGCATGATCTTCACGCGCTCGGGCCAGCCGAGACCGTCGAGGTCGTTCAGCAGCTCATCCGCGTACTGCGTGATGCGCAGGTAGTACATCGGGATCTCGCGCTTCTCGACGAGCGCGCCCGAGCGCCAGCCGCGGCCGTCGATCACCTGCTCGTTCGCGAGCACGGTCTGGTCGACCGGATCCCAGTTCACGGTGCCCGTCTTCTTGTACGCGATGCCCTTCTCGAGCATCTTCAGGAACAGCCACTGGTTCCACTTGTAGTAGTCGGGCTTGCAGGTCGCGATCTCGCGCGACCAGTCGATCGCGAGGCCCATCGACTGCATCTGGCCCTTCATGTAGTCGATGTTGTCGTAGGTCCACTTCGCGGGCGGCACGCCGTTCGCCATCGCGGCGTTCTCGGCCGGCATCCCGAACGCGTCCCAGCCCATCGGCATCAGCGTGTTGTAGCCGTTCATCCGCAGATAGCGGTACATCACGTCGTTGATCGTGTAGTTGCGCACGTGACCCATGTGCAGCTTGCCGGACGGGTAAGGCAGCATCGACACGCAGTAGAACTTCGGCTTCTGCGTGTCTTCCTTCGTCTTGTAAGCATCGGCTGCGCGCCAGTCGCGCTGGGCGGCGGCTTCGACGTCGGCGGGTACGTATCTCTCGTGCATGGTGTGGTTCGGACTAGGCTTTAAGCGGCGCGCCGCGACAGCTCGCGCGCGGGAGTGGATCGAAAGTCGTGCTCGCCCGGCGGAGGAGCAGGCTCGCGGCTGGCGGGCCTGCCCGCGGTGTTCCGGATATTTCCCCGGTCACCCCGCGCAGGGCCGGGTGACCGGGGAAATATCCGCCGACGGGGAAAAACGTCGATTATACCGTCCGCGCCGGCTCGCACGGCCCGTCTCGCGGGCGGACCCGCTCAGCGGTTCGCGGGCGTGGCGGAGCCGGCCGGCTGCGCCGGCAGGTCGGTCACGAAACCGATCCGCGCGAGGCCCGCGGCCTGCGCGGCGCCCATCACCTGCGCGATCACGTCGTAGCGCGTCGCACGGGACGCGCGCAGCCGCAGCTCGGGCGGCTCGCCGCCTGCCGCGGCGGCCCGGAAGCGCGCCGGCAGCACGTCGAGCGCGACCGGCGCATTGTCCCAGTAGAGCCTGCCCGCATCGTCGATCGACAGCGTGATGCTCCGCGGCGTGTCGCGCGCGGCCTGGGCCGCGACCTTCGGCAGGTCGAGCCGGATCGCGTGCGTCATCAGCGGCGCGGTGATGATGAAGATGACGAGCAGCACGAGCATCACGTCGATCAGCGGCGTCATGTTGATCTCCGCCATCGGCGCGGACGTCTTGTGGTGCTCCAGCCCGCCGAATGCCATGGTCGCTCCTTCCGAACGCGCGTCAGCCGCCGCTCGCGCACACGAACACGTGCAGGTCGCGCGCGAAGCCGTCGAGTTCCTCGGCGAGCTGGCGCACGAGCCGCCCGAGGATGTTGTACGCGAGCACGGCCGGAATCGCGACCACGAGCCCGAACGCGGTCATGATCAGCGCCTCGCCGACCGGCCCCGCGACGCTCTCGATCTGCGCCTGGCCGCTCGCGGCGATGCTGCCGAGCGCGTGATAGATGCCCCAGACGGTGCCGAGCAGCCCGACGAACGGCGCGGTGCTGCCGATCGACGCGAGCAGCACCTGGCCGAACTCGAGCCGCCGCTGCGAGCGCAGCATCGCATGGCGCAGCGCGCGCAGCACCCGCTCGCTGCGTTCGACGCGCGCGGCCAGCGCGGCCGGATCGTGGTCGTCGGCCGCGTCGCGCGCGGCCTCCGCAAGCGGCACGAACACGCGCTCGCGATCGGCGCCCGCGAGCGCCGCGATGCCCGCGTCGAGCGACGGCGCGCGCCAGAACGCGGCGAGCGCGCGCGGCCCCTGCCGCTTCGCGCGGACCAGCAGCCAGGCTTTCATGACGAGGAAACACCAGCTGGCGACGGACATCGCCAGCAGGACATAGGCGACGGCGTGCGTGAGCGCATCGCCGCTTTCGAGGTAATGGAGAACGCCGGTGGGAGTCGCCATCGGAGTTTCCGGCGCGCGTCAGCGCAGGCCGAGCACGTCCTGCATCTCGAACAGGCCGGCGCCGCGCTCCGACAGGAAGCGCACCGCGCGCAGCGCGCCCTGTGCATACGACACGCGGCTCGACGACTTGTGGGTGATCTCGATGCGCTCGCCGACGCCCGCGAACAGCACGGTGTGGTCGCCGACGATGTCGCCGCCGCGGATCGCCGAGAAGCCGATGGTCGACGGATCGCGCTCGCCCGTCACGCCGTGGCGGCCGTAGACCGCGCAGTCGTCGAGCGAACGCCCGAGCGCGCCGGCGACCGCTTCGCCCATCATCAGCGCGGTGCCCGACGGCGCATCGACCTTGTGGCGGTGATGGGCCTCGATGATCTCGATGTCGTAGCCGTGCGAGAAGTGCTTCGCGGCGAATTCGAGCAGCTTCAGCGTGACGTTCACGCCGACGCTCATGTTCGCCGAGAACACGATGCCGATCTTTGCGGCGGCCGCGTGCAGCGTGGCCTTCTGCTCGTCGGTGAAGCCGGTCGTGCCGATCACGAGCTTCACGTCGTGGCGCAGCGCGGCCTCGACGTGGGCGATCGTGCCTTCCGGGCGCGTGAAATCGATCAGGTAGTCGGCCTGCGCGAACACGGCGTCGAGATCGTCGGTCAGCGTGACGCCGGTTTGCTTGCCGAGGAACGCGCCCGCGTCCTGGCCGAGAAACGGCGAGCCGGCGCGGTCGAGCGCGCCGACGAGCTGCGCGTCGGAATCGTTGAGAACGGCTTCGATCAGCATCCGGCCCATACGGCCCGACGCCCCGGCAATCGCAATCTTCATGGCTTTCTACACGAAAGGGTCAAGAACGGGCGGCGCATGCCGCCCCGTTTCGCGCGCCGCGCTTACTGCGCCGGCGCGGTGATCGGCTGGTTCCGCAGCGTGTCCGAGCCCTGCGGGCCGACCGGCGGCGCGGCCTCGTTCGGCACGTTCGGCTGCGGCGGGCGATGGAACTGGAACTGCGGCTGGATCGCCGGGTTCGCGCCCGGCGGCTGCCCGCCCGGCACCGGTGCGCCGCTCGACGCCTGCGCGGACGGCGTGAAACGGCGCGCGGTCGTGCCCTGCCCCGACACCTGGCTGGTCGCGCGGTTGGCCGCGCGCGCGGCCTGCGCGTTCGCGTCCTGGTCGACGATCGCCGCTTCCGGCACCGCGGCAGCGGCCGGTGCGCTCGTCGCCGGCACGGCGCTCGCGCTGCTCGCGGCGGCAGCGGTTGCCGCCGGCTTCGCCTTCTTGCCGCGCTTGTCGCCGTCGATGTCGGCCAGCAGGTCGAGTTCGGACGGCAGGTTGTCGGCGCCCGTCCAGCTCGAGAGGCGGTCGCCCGAGAACGTCAGCACGAGGTCGCGCTGCTGGACGACGGCCGTCGAGCCGCGCTTGAAGTAGAACAGGTAATCCCAGCGATCGGCGTGGAACATGTCCGACAGCAGCGGCGTGCCGAGCAGCGCGCGAACCTGGTCGCGGGTCATGCCGACCTGCAGCTGCGAGGCCTTCTCCTGCGACACGAAGTTGCCTTGCACGACCGTGATCCGGTAGGGCGTGATGCTCTGCGCGATGCGCTGCGTCACGCTGTCGTACGACGAACAACCAGCCAGCGCGGCAACGGCGACGGCGACGGCAGCGATGATGGCACTCCGCATGCGGCTCCTCTGAAAGTGCAAAAGAGATGTTGGAATCATTTCCCTCACCGTGCTGGCCCGCGTCGCAGGCCGCGCGTGTATCTGGAACGGCGAAAAGCCGGTAACATTGAAGCCCTGCATTGTACTCTAGGGATGCCTAGCCATGACCAATCCGACGGATCTCAAAAATATCGGGCTGAAGGCCACCCTACCGCGCCTCAAGATTCTCGAGATCTTCCAGCAGAGCCCGGTCCGCCACCTGACGGCCGAAGACGTCTACCGCAACCTGCTCAACGAGCAGCTCGACATCGGGCTCGCGACGGTTTACCGGGTGCTGACGCAGTTCGAGCAGGCCGGCCTGCTCACGCGCAGCAACTTCGAATCCGGCAAGGCCGTGTTCGAGCTGAACGAAGGTTCGCACCACGACCACCTCGTCTGCCTCGACTGCGGCCGGGTCGAGGAATTCTTCGACGCGGAGATCGAGAGCCGTCAGCAGTCGATCGCGAAGGAGCGCGGCTTCAGGCTCCAGGAACACTCGCTCGCGCTGTACGGCAACTGCACGACCGAAAACTGCCCGCACCGCAAGCACTGATTCGCGCGCACGCGCACGCAAAACGGCCCGACCGGCATCTCGCCGGCCGGGCCGTCGTGTTTCGGGGCGCCGCCCGGCGCGCGGCCGCGCGTCAGGCCACGCTCGCGCAGGCCGGCTCGAGTTCGAGCCGCCAGGTGCCGTCGAGCGGGATTTCATCGCAATTCGGCTGCGTGCCGCCGCGGTCGACGACGACGAAATCGCTCACCGCATCCAGCGCGAGCAGCGGATGGTGCCAGACGCCCTTCGCGTAGTTCACGCCCTGCCAGCCGTCGGCCAGGAACGCGCGCATCGCGTCCGGCCGGAACTCGCCGGCCGGCGCGACGACGATCGCGTAGCGCGACACCGCCGCGAGCGGCACGAACGCCTGGCTGCCGTGCGGATGGCGCTCCATCATCGTGATCGCGACGGGCAGCGTGCGCGGCTGCGCGCGGAACACGCTGACGAGCGGGCGCCCGCCGTCCTCGCACACGTCGATCGTCGCGAGGTCGTGGAAGCGCTCGGTCGTGCCGCCGTTGATCGGGAAATGCCGGGCGCCTTCGAGCGCGATCACGTCGCCGAACGGCGCGAACGCGTCGCGGGTCAGGCGCTCGACGCGCAAGGTGCGAAGCTGGGTCATGTCCGCCTCCCGCGTCAGGCCGGTTCGCCCCACAGACGCAGGCGCGACACGCCGCCGTCCGGGAAGATGTTGAAGCGCACGTGCGACACCGGGCCGAGCGCCGCAAGCTGGTCGAACGTGTGGACGTGATCCATCGACAGCTTCTGCTCGCCGAGCAGTTCGGGCCAGAACATCGCCTGCGTGACCAGCGAATCGTCGGTGCCGCCCGCGACATACGCGGCCTGCAGCGAGCAGCGATCCGGGAAGTTGCCCTTGAAGAACGCGGTGTCAACCTCGACGCGGCGGATCACGCCGGGCCGCGCGAGCGCGACGATCGCCCAGTCGTTGCCCGGCTCGCGGCGGCGGCGGGTTTCCCAGCCGTCGCCCATGTTCACGCCGCGCCCCGGCATCAGCATCTGCGACGCCGCGCCGAAGTGCTGGTTGTTCGCGGCGACCAGGCAGCCGCCGTTCTCGAGCGCCGCGAGATCGACCAGCTCGCCCGCCGGCGCCCGGCTCCAGTCGCGCTGCGGCTGGCCGTACACGCGCAGCCGCGCGAGCCCGCCGTCCGGATACAGGTTCACGCGCAGGTGCGTGTACGGCAGCGGATCGGTCACGTCGACATAGTGGTGGCTGTTGCCCTGCAGCGTGGTCGCGGGCACGATCGTGCGCCATTCCGCGTTGTCGGGCGGCGTCTCGCCGTCGGCGATGCACGCGTCGATCGACGCGGCCGGCGGGAAGTTGCCGGTGAAGTGGCTGGTGTCGAGGTCGACGCCGTGGATCACCCCCGGGCGCGCGAGCCGCAGCACGCAGAAATCGTGGCCGGTGGTGCGCTTGCGGCGCGTCTCCCAGCCGTCCATCCACTTGCCATGGTCGTCGTACTTGCCGGGGATGAATACCGCCGGCTCGGGGTTCAGCATGCGCTCCTTCGGCGCAAAGAACTCGTCGCTCGCGTAGAGCGCCCTGGCGCCGACGCGCGGATCGGCGAGGTTCATGAAGCGCCGCGTGAAGGCCGGCGCGTTCGGGTCGAGGATGGGGGCTGCCATGTCGTCTCCGGAATATTGACTGTGACGCCGGCGCGTCGAGGCGCCGGCGCAATGTTGCGAATGAGGATCGAACCGCGCTCAGATCGCGTGCGCCTGGTCGCCTGCGACCGGCGCGCCCGCCTCCTCCTCGTCGGCCGGCACGTAGCGCAGCTCGCGATTGAGCACACGCGTCGCACGCGCCCGGTCGATGTCGTTCTCCCACACCGCGACGACGACGGTCGCGACGCAGTTGCCGATCAGGTTGGTCAGCGCGCGGGCGATGCCGACGAACCAGTCGACCGGCAGGATCAGCACGAGGCCGAGGACGGGAATCGCCGGAATCGCCGACAGCGTCGCCGCGAGGATCACGATCGCCGAGCCGGGAATCCCGTGCGCGCCCTTCGACGTGACGAGCGACACCAGCAGCACGACGATCAGGTCATGCGTCGACAGCGGCGTGTTGGTGGCCTGCGCGATGAACAGCACGGCGAGCGTCAGGTAGATCGAGAAGCCGTCGAGGTTGAACGAGTAGCCGGTCGGGATCACGAGGCCGACGGTCGAATCCTTCACGCCCATGTATTCGAGCTTGCGCATCACCTGCGGCAGCACTGCATCCGACGACGCCGTGCCGAGCACGATCGACAGCTCCTCGCGCAGGTAGCGGATCAGCTTGAACACCGAGAAGCCGGCGAACCGCATCACCGCGCCGAGCACGACCGTGACGAACACGATGCAGCTCAGGTAGAACACCGCGACCAGATAGCCGAGCTGCTTGAGCGACGCGACGCCGTACTTGCCGGTCGTGAACGCGATCGCGCCGAGCACGCCGAGCGGCGCGAGCTTGATGATGAAGCCGATCACGCGGAAGAACACGTGCGACAGCTCCTCGATCAGCGAGTTGACGCGCTTCGCCTTGTCGCCGAGCAGCGACAGCGCCGAGCCGAACAGCACCGCGAACACGAGGATCTGCAGGATGTCGCCCTTCGCGAACGCGTCGAACGCGGTGTCGGGGATGATCTTCATCAGGTAGCCGGCCGTGTCCTTCAGGCCCTCGGCATTCTTCGCGTACGTCGCGAGCGACGCCGCGTCGAGCGAATGCAGGTCGATGTTCATGCCGACGCCGGGGCGCGTGAGCCACGCGAGCACGAGCCCGATGCCGAGCGCGAGCGTGGTCATGATCTCGAAGTAGACGACGGCCTTCAGGCCGACCCGGCCGACCTTCTTCAGGTCGCCCGCATTGGCCATCCCGCTGACCACGACGCAGAACACGATCGGGCCGATGACCATCTTGATGAGCTTCAGGAAACCATCGCCGAGCGGCCTGAGCGACTCGGCGAAATGCGGGAAGAACGCGCCTAGCGCGACCCCGAGGATCAATGCGACGACTACCCGGCCAAACAGCGAATTGAGGAATTTCGACACGGCGCTCTCCCGAACCAACGGTTGCAGTTTCGTCTGTTCATACTGGTAAGACCAGTGATGTTATGGTGGATAGTAGGAAGCCGATATAGTCGCGTCAAGAAAGAACAAAATAGGGATTTCCCGGTCCTTCGGGCACCGTCCGGCAGGGCCGAACACCGGCCGGATCGTGACTTTCCCGTAGGCCGGCGATGCACCCTGCACGTGCGGATTACAATGCCGGTCAGACCGGCCATCATTCGCATCATGAAAAACGTTCCGCACACCGTGACCGACGCCGCCATCGCGACGATCCGCGACCGGATCGAGACAGGCGTCTATCCGGTCGGCAGCCTGCTGCCGGCCCAGCGCCAGCTCTCCGAGGAGCTGGAGATCAGCCGCGCGTCGCTGCGCGAGGCGCTGTCGACGCTCGAGGCGCTCGGCATGCTGCGCATCCGCGCGGGCAAGGGCGTCTACGTCGAAAGCGCGCAGGCGACGGCCAGCCATGCGTGGCGTTTCGCCGAGCAGTCGTCGCCGCCCGACACCTACCAGATGCGCTACGCGCTCGAGGGCTTCGCCGCGCGGATGGCCGCGCGCGTCGTCACCGACGACGACATCGCGTGGTTCGAGGACAACCTCGCCGAGCTGCACGTCGCGCTGACCGAGAACGCGCTCGACGACGCGTCGCAGCTCGACTTCGAGTTCCACATGCGGATCGTCAACGTGGCCGGCAATGCCGCGATCGAGTCGATCCTGCGCAGCAGCGCCGACATCATGAAGGAAAGCCAGCGGATGCCGTTCTACCGGCGCGAGCTGCTGTTCTCGACCTGGCACGAGCACCGCGCGATCGTCGACGCGCTGATCGCGCGCGATCCGGCCGCCGCCGGCGCGGCGATCGAGGCGCACATCTCGAACGCCGCGCAGCGCGCGGGCGTGTTCTTCCCGACGCCGGGCGCCTGACGGCCGGCGCACGCGGCAGTCGCCGCAACCGGCACATTCGCCGCCCGGTCGTACCGGTCAATCTCCCGACGGATCGCGATACGCGAGCGCGCGCTCGATGAACGCGCGCGCCGCGACGCTGCGGTACGCGCCCTTGCGCGTGAGCAGCGCGGCCGTGCGCGTCGGCAGCGGCGGATCGATCTCCAGCGCGCACAGCTCGCCGCTCTCGCGCGCGATCGCGTCGGGCAGCACCGTCGCGAGCCGGCCGCGCCGGACCAGTTCCAGCACCGCGCTGACCGTGTTCGTCTCGATCGCGATCCGCGGCCGCGCGCCATGCTCGATGAAATACCGGTCGATGCTCTCGCGCGTCGCGAACGCGCGGCTCAACAGCACCAGCGGCTCGCCGCCGAGCTCGGCCGGCGTCAGCGCACGGCGGCGCCGCGCGAGGCGGTGCGTGCGGCCCGTCACGAGCGCGAGCGACTCGTTCCACAGCGGCAGCGCGTCGATGTCCGGCGCGCGCGCCGGCACGAACGCGAAGCCCGCGTCGAGCGCGTCGTCGGCGAGCAGCGCCTCGATGCGCTCCTGCGGCATCGCGTCGATCGTCAGCGCGATGTTCGGATAGTCGGCATGAAACGCGTCGACGAGCGAGCCGCTCAGGTAGGCCGCGAACGTCGGCGTCATCGCGAGCCGCAGCGAACCGCTGCCCAGATCGGCGACGTCGTGCAGCGCGCGCTGCCCCGTCTCGAGTTCATGCAGCGCCGCGCGCGCATGGCGCGCGTAGACCTCGCCGAACTCGGTGAGCCGCACCGTGCGGCCCGAGCGGTCGAACAGCTGCACGCCGAGCATGTCCTCGAGCTGGCGCACCTGCTGCGACAGCGTCGGCTGCGACACGTGCAGCGCGTCCGCCGCGCGCGTGAAGTTGCGCTGCTCGGCGACGGCCAGGAAATAGCGGATATGGCGGAGAAGCATCGCGGTTCAGGTATTGGATTTACCAATGAATACCATAATGAGCCAGTCTTGGACGCTATGGTTCGGCTCCCGCATCATACGCAGGTCCACTCCGGCGCGGCACGCCTGCCGACGCACCGGCCCGGTCACCGACCGTCGCCGCCGGCCCCGATTCCCTCAACCCCGCGCAACCGGCGGCCCGACGCCGCCGGCCGGCGCCGCTTGTCCTTCGCAACCATGACACCGCACCACGACACCCACCCTCCCCTGACCCGCGCGATGACGCTGCTGTTCGCCTGCGCATGCGGCATCGTGATCGGCAACATCTACTACGCGCAGCCGCTGCTCGCCGCGATCGCGCGCAGCTTCGGCCGCGCGCCGGCCGAACTCGGCTACCTCGTCACGCTGACGCAGCTCGGCTATGCGGCGAGCCTGCTGCTGATCGTGCCGCTCGGCGACGCGCTCAACCGCCACACGCTGATCGTGCGGCTGCTCGTGCTCAACGTCGTCGCGCTCGTCGCCGTCGCGTTCAGCACGAACTTCACGATGTTCGTCGCCGCGAACGTCGCGCTCGGCTTCGTCACCTGCTCGACGCAGTTGTTGGTGCCGTTCGCCGCGTCGCTCGCCGATGCGCGCACACGCGGCCGCGCGGTCGGCACGGTGATGAGCGGGCTGCTGCTCGGCATCCTGCTCGCGCGCGTCGCGGCCGGCGCGCTCGCCGACTGGCTCGGCTGGCGCGCGGTGTACGGCATCGCCGCGGCGATGGTGCTGGCGCTGGCCGCCGTGCTCGCCGTGAAGCTGCCGAAGGATCGCCGCGATGCGCGCCTCGACTACGCGGCGCTGATGAAGTCGCTCGTCGCGCTGGTGCGCGCGCAGCCGCTGATTGCACTGCGCTCCGCGTATGGCGCGCTGGTGTTCGCGTGCTTCAGCTTGTTGTGGACGGGCCTTACGTTCCTGCTCAGCCAGCCGCCGTACGGCTATACGGAAGGCCGGATCGGCCTGTTCGGCATCGTCGGCGCGGTGGGCGCGCTCGCGGCAACCTCGGCCGGGCGGCTCGTCGACCGCGGGCACGGCAATGCGGCGACGGGGCTGTTCGGCGCCGCGGTGCTCGCGTCGTTCGCGCTGATCGCGGCCGGCGCGCACTCGCTCGCGGCGCTGATTGCCGGGATCCTGCTGCTCGACGTCGGCGTGCAAGGGATGCACATCTCGAACCAGAGTGTGATCTACGCGCTGGCCGGCGACGCGCGCAGCCGTGTGACGACGATCTACCTGACGAGCTATTTCGTCGGCGGCGCACTCGGTTCGTTCGCGGCGAGCGTTGCGTTCAGCGTCGACGGATGGCGCGGCGTCTGCACCGCGGGGGCGGTGCTGGCGGGCGTGCTGATCGCGCTCTGGCTTGCGTCGCAGCGTATCGGCGCCAGGCAGGCGGCGCAGTAACGCGACGCCCGCCGGCACGGCGCACCCTGTCGCGCAATCGTGCGGAACCGGACGGGGCGGCCCGGCCACCCGCCCGCCCCGCCGGCGTCACGCGGCGTCGTCCGCGAAATCGATCAGCACCTTCATCGCGCGCCGCCGGTCGCCCGCGAGTTCGAACGCGCGGCTCGCGTCGCGCATCGGGAACACCCCGGTCACGGCCGGCCGCAGGTCGACGCGCCCTGCATTGATAAACTCCACGGCCAGCGCGAACTCCGCATGGAAGCGGAACGAGCCGCAGATCGACAGCTCCTTCGCCACGACGACGTTCTGCGGCAGGCTCACGTCGCCGCCGAGCCCGAGCTGCACGACCACGCCGCGCGGGCGCATCACGTCGAGCCCGTCGCGCAATGCCTGCGCATTGCCCGAGCATTCGATCATCACGTCGAACGTGCCCTTGTCCGCGCCGTAGCGCGCCACCCATTCCGTATCGGTTGCCGCGTTGATCGTGCGATCGGCGCCGAGCGCGCGCGCAATCGCGAGCGGCTCGTCGACCACATCGGTCGCGACCACTTCCGCCGCGCCATGCGCGCGGGCGGCCGCCACCGCGAGCGCGCCGATCGGCCCGCAACCGGACACCAGCACGCGGCGGCCGATCAGCGGGCCGGCGCGCGACACTGCGTGCAGCCCCACCGCGAACGGCTCCGCGAGCGCGGCGAGCGACAGCGGCACGTGGTCCGCGACCTTCACGCACTGGCGCGCATCGCACACCAGCGCGTTGCGGAACGCGCCCTGCACGTGCGGCATCCGCATCGCGCTGCCATAGAAGCGCATGTCGAGACACTGGTTCGGCAGGCCCTCGAGGCAATAGCGGCATGCGCCGCACGGCCGGCTCGGGTTGAC
>NZ_CADESW010000045.1 GCF_902830275.1 Burkholderia stagnalis
CCGCCGCCGACACTGCCCAATGCACCGGTCACTTGGCCAACCGCGCCGCCAAGCGCGCCGTGCGCCTGGCTCAGCGCACCTTGCAGCGGAGCCAGGGGGTTCGAGCCACCGCCGACGTTGCCCAGTGCGCCCGTTACTTGGCCAACCGCGCCGCCAAGCGCGCCGTGCGCCTGGCTCAGCGCACCTTGCAGCGGAGCCAGGGGGTTCGAGCCACCGCCGACGTTGCCCAGTGCGCCCGTTACTTGGCCAACCGCGCCGCCAAGCGCGCCGTGCGCCTGGCTCAGCGCACCTTGCAGCGGAGCCAGGGGGTTCGAGCCACCGCCGACGTTGCCCAGTGCGCCCGTTACTTGGCCAACCGCGCCGCCAAGCGCGTCGTGCGCCTGCCCCAGCGCACCTTGAAGCGGAGCCAGCGGGTTCGACCCACCGCCGACGCTACCCGGCGCCCCCGTCACCTGCCCCGCCGCGCCGCCAAGCGCCCCTGTCAGCGCGTCCCCGAGCGGGCCGCCGAGTGTCGTCGTCACCGCGCCCGTGGTCGACGCGATCACGCCGATCGACCCCGCCGGCGTCGTTCCGATTGCCGTAAGACTTGCCCCGACACCGCCCGGCGGCGAATTGACGATCACCTGCGGGATCGACAGCGTGTCGAGCGGCCCGGCAACCGCGGCTCCCGAAGCCAGCATCCCGAACACCGTCGCCACCGACAGCGCCGCGCCCGTCAATTTGAAGTTTTTTCCCATCGTGATCTCGTCTCCGTTGACACTACGTTGGTAAAGCACGGGGACGGAGCGCACGAAGCGTGCCACCAGAGAAAATCAGGCTTATTTCCCTGATTTATTGCAACGCAATAACACGATCACATTTGATTTCATTGCAAAAAAATATCCAACCATCAGCTTAATAATATGAAGAAAAGCGTGCCGCAGGCACGGATGTAACGTAACGTTTGCGAGGCCCGAGGTAACGTGTTCCGGTACATCCCGGGCAAGGCCGGAACGCTCCTTTTGAAACGCCGGCCATGTCAATGGAATTGACCAGGCACAACCGTTTCAAGAACATGAAAATGCATTTAAAAAATCGCACACCCGATAATTTTTTATCCCTCGATTTCTTTCCACACAATTACACAGACAATTTCAAATCAGAGAAACACCCACAACGGCGACAGCAGAATGAAAAAATGTGTCGGCCCCCCGGCACTCCGCGCGACGCACACGCAAAAACGCCGGCCATCGAGGCCGGCGCCGGATTCACAGCCACCGATCGATCACGCTCAGCCGAAGCGTGCCGGGCGATACGGATGGGGATCGATGTAGGTCGGCGCGCCCGTCATCATCTCGGCGAGCAGGCGGCCGCTCGCGGGGCCGAGCGTCAGCCCGTGATGACAATGGCCGAACGAGAACCACAGATTCGAATGGCGCGGCGCGGGCCCGATCACCGGGCGCATGTCGGGCGTGCACGGACGCATCCCGAGCCAAGGCGCGGGATCGAGCCGCTCGCCCAGGCCGAACGCGTCGCGCGCGAGCGGCTCGGCGCGGGCCAGCTGGACGCCGGTCGGCGGCGCGTCGCGCAGCGCGATCTCGACGCCGGTCGTGAGCCGCAGGCGGCCGCCGTCCATCGGCGCGACGACGAAACCCTGCTCGGTATCGCACACCGGCACGCTCAACGGCGCGCGCGTCGGCCGGTAATGCATGTGATAGCCGCGCTTCGCGCGCAGCGGAATCCGGTAGCCGAGCGGCGCGAACACCTGGTCGGACCACGGGCCGAGCGCGACCACCGCCGAACGGGCCGCGATCCGCCCGTGCGCGGTGTCGACGCACCAGCCGTCGCGCACCTGCGCGAGCGTCGTCGCGTCGCCGAGCACGACCGTGCCACCCTCGCGCTCGAAGAGCCGCGCATAGGCCTTCGTCAGCGCACCCGGATTCGACACGGTCTTCGGGTCCTGCCAGTGGAACGCGCCGCAAAACGCGTCGCCGACACCCGGCTCCCGGCCGCGCAACGCGCGCGCGTCGAGCACGCTCATCCGCAGCCCGTGCTCGTCCGCGATGCGCTGCTGCGCGCGCGCCTCCGCGTCGAACAGCGCGGGCGTGCGGAACACCTCGATCCAGCCGCCGTCGTGCACGAGCGGCTGCGCGTCGGTGCGCGCGAGCAGTGCATCGTGTTCGTCGACGCTCGCCGCGACGAGCGGCAGCAGGTCGCGCGCGGCGGCCGCGAGCCGCGCGGGCGACGATTCGAGCCAGAAGCGCGCGAGCCAGCCCGCGTAGGCCGGCATCGCCTTGTAGTCCCAGTAGAGATCGACCGAGCGGTTGCGCGCATAGCGCAGCAGCGTGCCGAGCTTGCGCGGGAACGCATACGGCACGACCGACGAGCGCTCGATCAGCCCCGCGTTGCCGTGGCTCGTTTCCTCGCCCGGCGCGCGCCGGTCGACGAGGGCGACGCGCAAGCCGCGATCCTGCAGATGCAGCGCCGACGACACGCCGACGATGCCAGCCCCCAGGACGATGACGTCGAAATCCATGCTTCCTCGCACTGCGTCGAATGTGGATGTGACGCGCGCCGGACACCAGGCCCGGCTGCGCTTATCGGGCGATGATATCCCGCTTGAAATACTTCTGAGACAGCGTGCTCAACGTGCCGTCCTTCTTCAGCGCATCGAGCGCGCCGACGATCTTCGCCTGCAGCGCCTTGTCGCCCTTGCGCATCCCGAAGCCCGTGCCTTCGCCGAGGGTCGCCGGATCCTTCAGCGGCTCGCCGACGATCTGGAAATCGCGGCCGGCCGGCTTGTCGAGGAAGCCGTCCTGCGCGGTCTGCGCCTCCTGCACCGCCGCGTCCAGGCGGCCCGCGACGAGATCCGCGTAGATCTGGTCCTGGTCCTGATACGACACGACCGACACGCCCGCGTTGGCCCAGTGCGCCTTCAGGAAATCCTCCTGCGACGAGCCCTGCAGCACGCCGACGTGCTTGCCGCGCAGGCTCGCCGCCTCCGGCCGCAGCGGCGAGCCGTGCTTCGCGACCATCACGATCGGCACGACGTAGATCGCCGGCGTGAAGTCGATGCTCTGCCGGCGCTTCGCGGTGATGTTCATCGCCGAGTTGATCGCGTCGAACTTGCGCGCCTGCAGCGCGGGGATCAGGCCGTCGAACGCATTCTCGACCCACACGCACTTCATCTTCAGCTTCGCGCACACGGCATTGCCGACGTCGACGTCGAAGCCCTGCAGCTGGCCGGCCGGCGTCTTGCTCTCGAACGGCGGATAGGCGGCTTCGATGCCGAAGCGCAAGGTGTTGGCGGTCGATTCCGCGTGGGCGGCAACGGCCACGCTCGCGAAAGCCGCGGCGGCGCAGAGGGAGAGCTTCCAGTTCATGACGAATCCTGTCTCGGTTGAGGCAATGAAGATCGACGGCGCGGCGCCTGCGCCAACGCGCGTCGAAACGGCGGGAACCGCGGGACGGCCGGGCATGCGGCAACGCGAGTCCATGCACGCGAAATATAGACTGAAAGTCTACTATAGACTATAGGGGATACGATTACCGGGCGCTTGTCTCGGCGCACCGGCGTCATAAGCGCCACCCACAACCCTTTGATTTCATGAGTCTTATCGATGATCGGCAGACCGATGCACAGCCGAAAAAGAAAAGCTCGCGTGAAATCACGAGTCTATATTAGACTTTTCGTCCATCACAAACCCCACCGGACGCCCGCATCGACAGACCATGCGTCCGGCCCCGACCGGAGAACCATCCATGACGCAAGCCGCCCCGTCCCTGCCGCTGACCGTCGACGACGCGGCGGTGCGCGCCGCCCTTCCGTCGCTCGACGTGCTCGGCACGCTGCACCGCATGTTCGCCGCGCTCGGCACGGCGCGCGCGGTGCAGCCGCCGCAGACGCTCACGCTGTTCCCCGGCGGGGCCGGCGACTTCATCACCTACCTCGGCGCGCTCGCCGACGAGCAGGTGTTCGGCGCGAAGCTGTCGCCGTACATCGTGACGGACGGCAAGCCCGTCGTGACCGCCTGGACCGCGCTGATGTCGATGCGCACCGGCCAGCCGCTGATGTGGTGCGACGCCGGCCGCCTGACGGTCGAGCGCACCGCCGGCACGACGGCGCTCGCGGTCGACTGTCTCGCGCCGAGCAGCGCGCGGCACCTCGCGGTGGTCGGCACGGGCGCGGTCGGCCTCGCGCACCTGCGGCACACGGCGGCGTTGCGCGACTGGGAGACGATCCGCGTGTACTCGCCGGCGCTCGAAGGCGACACGGCGCTGCACGCCGAGCTCGCAAGGCTCGATCCGCGCGCGCGCCCGGCCGGCAGCCTCGGCGAATGCGTGCGCGACGCGGACGTCGTGATGCTGTGCACGTCGTCGGGCACGCCCGTGCTCGGCGACGGCATGCTCACGCGCCCCGCGCTCATCACGTCGATCAGCACCAATGTCGCGCAGGCGCACGAGATCCCGCCCGCGTGGCTGCCCGAGATGGACGTGTACTGCGACTACCGGCACACGACGCCCGCGAGCGCGGGCGAGATGCTGCGCGCCGCGGCCGAGCACGGCTGGACGGCCGAGCGGATCGTCGGCGACCTGCCGGCGCTCGTGCGCGGCACGTGCCCCGCGCCGTCGCGCACGCGCCATGCGTTCTTCCGCTCGATCGGCCTCGGCCTCGAGGACGTCGCGATCGCGCACGCGCTGTACACGCACCTGGCACGGGCATGAGCGTCACGCGCGCGCGAGCCCGATACAATGGCGCAACCGCCGCGGCGGCTGCGCGCCGGCACCCCGGGGCGCCTGCCGCAGGCTCACCCGAGATCGCGATTCCGATGCGCAAGAAGAAATCTCCCGTCAAAGACCTGCTGCTGTCCCGCTACGCGCCGATTGCCGACGGCATTGCGACGCTGTTCTTCCCGTATGCGGAAGTCGTGATCCACGACCTGCACGACCAGACGGTGCTGTATCTCGCGAACAACCTGTCCAAGCGCGAGGTCGGCGACGATTCCGCGCTCGAGGAAACCGACCACTCGGCGCGCGAGCGCGTGATCGGCCCGTACGAGAAGCTCAACTGGGACGGCCGGCGCATGCGCTGCGTGAGCAACGTGCTGTTCGACGACGACGGGCATGCGGCCGGGATGCTGTGCATCAACTTCAACATCGCGGTGTTCGACGAGGTGCGCGCCACGCTCGACCTGTTCATCAAGGGCGCGGGCGTCGTCGCGCAGCCGGACGAGCTGTTCCGCGACGACTGGCAGGAGCGCATCAACACGTTCCTGCACGGCTGGCTGCACGAGCGGCAGGTCGGCCTGAACGGGCTCACCCGCGAGCATCGCCGCGAACTCGTCGAGGCGCTTTACGCGGAAGGCGCGTTCCGCGGCAAGAGCGCGGCGAACTATGTCGCGAACGTGCTCGGGATGGGGCGTGCGACGGTGTACAAGCATCTGAAGCACCTGAAGGAAACGCAGGGCGACGTGTAGCCGGGGCGGCGAGGCAGAAAGTGATATAGTCTCGGTTACATTTTTTTCACCCGCCCGTCTTCACGCCCCCATGCCGACCGCTCCCGCCCCTGCGCATCGCCCGACACTGACCGTCGAAATCTGGTCCGACCTGATCTGCCCATGGTGCTGGATCGGCAAGCGCCGCTTCGACGAGGCGCTCGCCGGGTTCGCGCATGCGGAGCACGTGGACGTCGCGCTGCGCGCGTACCGGCTGTTCCCCGGCCAGCCGGTCGAGCCGGTCGAGGCGATGCTCGCCGGCAAGTACCGGCTCGCACCCGCACAGGTCGAGCAGATGCTGCAGCAAGTGACCGACGCGGCGGCGAGCGTCGGGTTGCGCTACGACCTGCCCGGCACCCTCGTCGGCGACACGCTCGACGGCCACCGGCTCGTGAAGCTCGCGGAAACCACCGGCCATGCGCACGCGCTGACCGAACGGCTCTATCGCGCGTATTTCAGCGAGCACGGCTCGCTGTTCGACTCCGGCGCACTGGCCGATTTCGCCGTCGACGCGGGGCTCGAGCGCGCGGCGGTCGAAGCCGTGCTGCGCAGCGACGCGTATCGCGACGAAGTCGACGCCGACGTCGCGCGCGCCGCGCAGATCGGCGGCCGCGGCGTGCCGCTGTTCGTGTTCGGCGGCCGCTACGCGGTGTCCGGCGCGCAGCCGGCCGACGTGTTCGCGCAGGCGCTCGAGCAGGCGTGGCAGGACGGCGTCGTCGCGCTCGGCGACGACGACGCGGCGGCATGCGGCCCCGACGGCTGCGCGCTGCCGCCGCACGCGTAAGTCGACGCCGCTGCCGGAAACCGGCAGGAAGTCGCGCGGCATGCGCGTTCGGCGTGTGCGGCCACGGCCGCGCGCCGCACTGACGCAAGGCGCCTCGCCCGCCGCACCGATCCGGTTCAAACGCCTGTTTCAGCCGGATCGGCTTGCCTTCATCGCCTGGAACCGGTTCGCTGGCTCACCGTCCCGCCGCAGCCGATCCGGCCCCGCATCCCGACACCCGTGAAGCGCGCCAACCGAACACCCGGCGCCCCGCCTCCGAACACCCCCGAGCCCCGTGCGACAAGGCGCTCCGCCCACCCCACCACCGCCAGCCACCGGATTTTTAACGCAGTCGTACATCCGCGCGCCACATTTGCGACAATGTCGGGCTTTGATCCACGCGCCGCCGCCGAACGCCGCATAACCGCCTGCTTCCGATGTCGCTTCCCCATATCGATCTGCTGTACTCCCTGTCCGGCCTGTTCGTCGGCACTCTCGTCGGCCTGACGGGCGTCGGCGGCGGTTCGCTGATGACGCCGATCCTCGTGCTGCTGTTCGGCGTCCATCCGGCGACGGCGGTCGGCACCGACCTGCTGTACGCGGCCGCGACCAAGGCCACCGGCACGCTCGTCCACGGCCTGAAGGGCTCGGTCGACTGGCGCATCACGGGCCGGCTCGCGGCGGGCAGCGTCCCGGCCGCGGCCGTCACGCTGTGGGTGCTGCACGCGCACGGCGTGAACGCGCCGGGCACCGCGCGCATGATCCAGCTCGTGCTCGGCGGCGCGCTGCTGCTCACGTCGCTCGCGCTGATCTTCCGGCCGCAGCTCACCGCGCTGGCCGCGCGCAACCCGCTCGCGCCGAGCCCGGCCCGTACGCTGTGGTCGACCGTGCTGACAGGCGCCGTGCTCGGCGTGCTGGTGTCGATGACGTCGGTCGGCGCAGGCGCGATCGGCGTCACCGTGCTCCTGCTGCTGTACCCCATGCTCGCGACGACCCGCATCGTCGGCTCCGACATCGCGCACGCGGTGCCGCTCACGCTCATCGCAGGCATGGGCCACTGGCTGCTGGGCTCGGTCGACTGGTCGATGCTGCTGTCGCTGCTGATCGGCTCGCTGCCGGGCATCGTGATCGGCAGCGTGCTGTCGACGCGCGCGCCCGAGCGCCTGCTGCGCAACCTGCTCGCGTCGACGCTGGTCGCGGTCGGCATCCGCCTCGTGCTCGCGTAACCGGGCCCCCGAACGAAAAACGCCGCCCGGCGCATGGCCGGGCGGCGTTTTTTTTGCATCGCTTGCGCCGCGTCAGGCAGCAGCGCCCACGCTCAGTGAAGCAGCTGCTCCTGCTTCTGCTGGCGCAGCTGCTGCGCGCGCATCTGCAGCTTCTGCACGCGCTGCAACGCCGCGCGGTTCGCGAGGATGCCGTCGTAGAAGTTGCCGAGATCGCCCTTCAGCGCGGTCCGCGACGCGTCGTTCAGGTAGATCATGTGGCCCGACGGATAGTTCTTGATCGTCAGGTTCTGCGCCTTGATCGTCGGATCGAGCGGCATCTGCGCGAGCGTCAGCTCGGTCTGGTGGAACGGCGTCACCGCGTCGAAGTAGCCGTTCGCGGACAGCACCTTCAGGTCCGGGTTCAAGCTCATCGACGAAGCAAGGTCGCCCGCCGTGTACAGCGTGTTGCCGCCGCCCCGGTTCGCGCCGGTCGGGTCCGTATGGCTGAAGTCCCAGTTGTTGAACACCTGGTCGTTCAGGTCGACGAACGACGACGTCGACGTGTACTTCAGGTCGGTGTTCAGGTAGCTGTTCCACAGCACGGTGTACGCGCCGCCGATGTTGTTGATCGACGGATCGTTGCCGCCCGAGTTCGGCAGGATGTACGGCGCGATCCCCTTGCCCGTGTAGTTCGCGCGGCCGTCGTACTGGCCGATCTGGATGCCCGGCACGAGCGTCAGGAAGAACGTGTACGGCGGGTTGTCGTTCGACGACGGCACGTTGCCGAGCGCGGCCGGGTTGCCGAAGGTCTGGATCAGCGACACCGGATCGGTGCCGATGTACGCGCCCATCTGCTGCGCGGTCGGCAGGTTCAGGTTCAGCCGCACGTTGACGAAGCCGCCGTCCTGCGGGTTCGGCGCCTGCGCGATCGGCGCGAGCACGTTGTCCGCGTAGTTGCGCGCCTGCACCATGTACGCGTCGAGGTCGGTCGGCGTCGGCGTGAGCGTCGTCTTCTTCCAGTAGAACGCGTCGGCCGCGAGCGTCGGGAACGTGCCGACCGCCGACAGCGCGTTCGCGTAGTCGAGGATCGACGACTGCAGCGTGATCCCGTTCAGCTCGATGCCATCCTCATGCAGCGCCCACGACACGACCGCGCTGCGCGCGGTGCCGTACGACTCGCCGAACAGGAACTTCGGCGAGTTCCAGCGCGAGTACTTGGTCAGGTAGCGCTGGATGAAGCGGTCGATCGAGCGCGCGTCCTGGTCGACGCCCCAGAAATCCTTGTTCTTCGCCGGGGCGATCGCGGCCGAGTAGCCGGTGCCGACCGGGTTGATGAACACGAGGTCGGAGCGGTCGAGCAGGCTGTCGGGGTTGTCGAGCAGCTTGTACGGCGCGGGCGGCGTGAAGTTCGGGAACGACGACTGCAGCCGCTTCGGCCCGAACGAGCCGAGCAGCAGGTAGACCGACGACGAACCCGGGCCGCCGTTGTAGAAGAACGTGACCGGGCGCGGCTTCGACGGATCGGGATTGTCCTGCGTGTACGCGACGTAGAACATCTTCGCGTTCGGCTGCGACGTGACCGGATCGATCGTCGTCAGGTGGCCGGCGGTGGCCGTGTACTTGACGACCTTGCCGCCGATCGTCACCTGCCGATGCACGACCGCCGCGCCCTCGGTGGCGTCGGTCACCGCGTCGTTGGGGCCGGTGCCGTAGACGTCGTTGTCGACGTACGGCTGGTCGGCCGCCGCGGCCGCCGCCGTGGCGTCGGCGGACGGCGCGTTCGCCGTCGTGGCTGCGGCGGCGGCCGCGGACGGGCTGGGGCCGTCATCGCCGCCGCAGCCCGTGACGAGCAGCGCGGCGGCGGCGGCCGCGACGAGCGGCCCGCTCAGGGTCGTTCCAAATAGCGCGAAACCGTCTTTCAAGGACTTCAGTGTCGTCATTATTGCCTCTCGAACAGAACGATAAATAGCGCCGGGCGCAAAGGATGATTTGGCCCGGCGTTCCGCACCAGGAGCGCATTCGTTATGCGACGCGCTCCGAGTTTTTTACCGGGTCGACGCAAGCCGACCGGCATGATTTACCCCACCCGATAATCGATTACTGCACAATGGAATCAATTCCATTGAAAACGTCAACTCATAATCAACGGCGCTTCCGGGTCATTAAGACGCATCCGCGAATCGACGGCAAAAAGGCTCCCCACAAAGCCAGGCCAGACAAGGCCGCCTTGTTTTTCAAGGACGCACGATCCCCGCCGGCGCGACGCCGATTAATCGCCCGATGCGATTGATCGCGTCACGATCCGGATTAATAAAATCGAAAGGATCGATTAACAGAACGGAAAGGAATATGCGCCCTGGATAATTTATTAAATTAAGTGAAAATACCGGCGCATATTAGATTCGGGGTTTTCAGCCGTAAAGTAACAATTTGTTACGGCGGATGCGGTTCGACGAAAACCGGCTTCGGGACCGATTCCCGCCGCTTCAACAAAAAAGGCCGGACATCGGCGTCCGGCCTTCGGCAAGCGGCGAACCGCGTTCAGAGCGGCACGTCGACCGCCCCCGCGCCGACCGTGATCGCATTGCCGCCCGGCGCGGCCGAGATCGGCGGCAGGTTCGCGCTCGACAGCGCGGGCGCCGCGCCCGGCGTGCCGCCGCGCGGCACCGTGCGGATCACCTGCGACGGCGGCAGCGCCGCGCCGTTCTTCAGGTGCCGCCACATCAGGTTGAGCGCCTGCAGGTCGTAGTAGTGCACCGGCACGTAGCGCGTGTCGAACCCGGCGACCGGCAGGAACGCATCGAAGTGCTGACCGTTCGTCACCTCGTAGAACGCGAGCTGGCTGCGGCTGCCTTCGCTGATGCTGTTCTGCGCGACGTACGCGCGCGACGCGTGGTTGACCGGCACGAGCGCGTCGCTGCGGCCATGCACGATGATCGCGGGCTTGCCCTGCAGGTTCGCGTTCACGCGCACCGCGTCGACGTTCGCGGGCATATTCAGCTGCCCGTTCGCCCACAGCTGGCGCAGGCACAGCGCGCCCGCGAAGCTTGCGTCGGGCGTCGCGAGGCGGTGGTCGACGCCGGTCGCGGCGCCCGTGTTGAACACGAGGTTGATGCCGTTGGTCGGCGGCACGCCGTTGCCCGCGCCGAACACGCTCGTCATCGGCGACGCGGCGGGCGGCGCGACCGCGCCGCTGCCCGCGCTGGTCGTCGCGAAGCTGAAGTTGCACAGGTTGTCGACGACGCGCGAACGCGTGTACGCATTCGCATAGGTCACCGCGATCGCCGGAATCGCCTGCGAATCCCACATCGGCGCCTGCAGCAGGTCGGAATCCGCGAGATAGCCGGCCGCGTGCAGCTGCGCGAGCGCGTCGGCGGCCTGGCTCTGCAGGTCGGCGCCCGCGACGAGCCCGGCCGCGGCCAGCGTCGCGCAGCGCTGCGCGCGGATCGACTGCGTGACGCCCGACGGCAGCCCGCTCAGGTACGGCGCGCCGGCCAGCGTGGCCGACGCCGCCGCGCACGGCTGCAGCAGGTTCGCGAAGGTCGCGTAGTCGGCGAGCGGCCGCCCGAACGACGGCACCGGCGCGCCGCCCTGGCGCACCACCGCATTCGGCGCGAGCCGCACGTTGACCTGCGGCTCGCCGACCACCACCGCGGTGATCCACTTGCGCGTGTCCTGCTCGGCCGCCGCGAGCGCCGCGCCGCCGCCGTTGCTGACCGATGCGGCGATCGTCGTGATGTCGCCCGGGCGATAGCGCACGCCGTGCCGCTTGCCGTCGATCAGCGGTGCGAACTGCTCGTTGAGCGCCCAGTACGCGAACTCGACCGCCTGCAGCGTCACGCGCCCCCAGTCCTGTTCCGGATTCTGCTGCGAATGCGCGTGCTTGAACGCGTAGCGGTTCGGGAACTGCGCGTTGAACGTCGCGAGCTCGCCGCTCGACACGTTCGCGGTGAACAGGCTCGCTTTGCCGGCGAGCACCGCGTTCGCGAGCGTGCCGTCGATCAGCGTGATGGTGTCCGAGCCGAGCTCGTGCGCGCCGTTGCCGCCGCCCTTGTCGTTGTAGGCCACCGCGCAGCCGCGCTTCAGGCCCCACTCGCCGGCGGCCGAGATCGCGCCGTACACGCCGCGCGAACCGGACGACGTCGCGGTGACGATGCACGGCTGCGACGGGTCGAAGCCGGCCGGCACCTGCACGAGCAGCGTCACGTTCCTGCGGCCGCTGCCGTCGTCGGAGTAAGCGAGGTATTCGGTGCCGGCGATCCGGCCTTCGCCGAGCGTGTCGTTGCCGTCGACATCGACGTTCGGCCCCCAGAAGCGCCCGTAGCCGCCGTTGGCGCTCATGTCGACGAGCGCGCGGTAGTTCGACCAGATCGCGAGGCGGCGCAGCTCGGCCGCGCTCGGCCGGGACGGGTTCGCGAACCCGGGCGCCGTCGCGCTCGCGAGGCCGGTCTTGCCGAGGCCGGCCGTCAGCAGGTCGTCGCTCGTGCCGTCGTAGGCCGTCGTGCGCACGCTGCCCGCGACGAAATCCGGCAACCGGTTGCTGTCGCCGATGTCGTTGCCGTTGCAGGCCCCGAACAGCGTCACGACCGCGGCCAGCGCCGCCCCGAACCCGAACCGCCTGCCCCACCGTAGCCTCGTCATCGTCGCCCTCTCTCTCGTTATGTTTCGGATGGACTCGCCAAGCGAAAACGGGCCCCGGCATGCCGAGGCCCGCCTGGATGCGAGCGCGAGCGGCGTCATGCGCCGCCCGGCGTCACTGCTGCTGGACGCTCAGCTTGTTGCTGACGGACGTCACGCCCGGCACGGTCTTTGCCGCGGCTTCCGCCTTCTCGATCTGTTCGGCATCGGGCACCGAGCCCTCGAGCGTGATCGCGCCGCCCTTCGAACGCACGGTGATGTTCGACACGTCGATGCCGTTCTGCTTCGAAATCGCCTTGCGTACGGCATAGCCGAGCTTGCGGTTCGCCTGCTTCGCGGATTTCGCGGCGGCCTTCGATGCGCTCTTCGCGGCGGCGGGCGCTTCGGACGCCGCCGGCTCGCTCGACTGCGCGTACACGCTGCCGGACAGACAGACGGCCACTGCGGCCGCGCCCAACGCTCTCAACACGATCGACTTCATGTTTTCTCCTTGTGAATCGGAACGGCCGCGCACAGTGCGGCCGGGTACCCCCAGTGGCGACCGGCCCGCGCGCGCGAACGCGCCGGAACGGCCGGTGATTTCCACGGCGATGCGAGAGAGGCGGGACAGACCGGCGGCCGGCGCACGCGAAGGCGGCCGGCCGGGCCGGGCAGCCACCGGCCGGGCGCGCCCGGTCTGGTCGGGTGCCGGGTCGCGCGAGTCGGGCGTGGCTGCGTCGCACAATGTAATCCAGCGCACGCGCAAGCGCAAAGCTTTTGACTCGGCGCCCGGTGCGCAGCGGATTCGCGCACGCGCGGCGAAACCGGTTACCATCGCCGCGAATGCATGGCGTTCGTGGCCCCGGTGCCGCCCGCGTCACCGCCCCGCCATGCGTGCGCCATCCGCCGATCGCCGTTTATGAAGCCTATCCTGCGCCCCCGCCGGCCACCCCGCATCCTCGCCCGCTTCGTCGCCGTCTCGTGGCGCGACCTCGCGCTGTCGATCGGGCCGACCGTCCTCCTCGCCATCGCGGCCGTCTGGCTCGCGATCCGCATGATCCAGCCCGCGCCGCCGTCCACGCTGGTGATCTCGGCCGGGCCGCCCGGCAGCACCTACTGGAACGCCGCGCAGAAGTACAAGGCGATCCTCGCGAAGAACGGCGTGACGCTCGACGTGGAATCGTCCGAGGGCTCCGCGCAGAACCTCGAGCGGCTGTCCAACCCGAAGGCGCCGGTGGACGTCGGCTTCGTGCAGAGCGGCGTCGGCCCGAAGACGCGCGACGAGCACCTCGTCGCGCTCGGCAGCATCGGCTACGTGCCGCTCGCGATCATGTACCGCGGCCCGATCGTCGCGCGCCTGTCGGATTTCAAGGGCAAGCGGCTCGCGCTCGGCGCGGAAGGCAGCGGCGCGCGCGAGCTGAGCCTCGCGCTGCTGAAGATGAACGGCATCCTGCCGGACGGGCCGACCGCGCTGCTGCCGATCTCCGGCGAGGAGGCCGCGCACGCGCTGCTCGACGGCAAGATCGACGCGGCGTTCCTGTCCGGCGACTCGACGCAGATCCCCGTGATGGCGAAGCTGTTCCGCGCGCCGGGCGTGCACGTGTATTCGTTCACGCAGGCCGAGGCCTACGCGCGCCGCTTCCCGTACCTGACCGCGGTCACCCTGCCGATGGGCGTCTACGATCTCGGCCAGAACCTGCCGCCCACCGACATCCACACGGTCGCGCCGACGATCGAGCTGGTCGCGCGCGACACGCTGCACCCAGCGCTGTCCGACCTGCTGATCGAAGCCGCGCGCGAGGTGCACGGCCACGCGACGATCCTGCAGCGCGCCGGCGAATTCCCGTCGGCGCTCACGCGCAGCTTCCCGCTGTCCGACGACGCGGCGCGCTACTACAAGTCGGGCAAGACCTTCCTGTACCGCAGCCTGCCGTTCTGGGTCGCGAGCCTCGTCGACCGGCTGCTCGTGATCGTCGTGCCGCTGATCGTCGTGCTGATCCCCGGGCTGCGGCTCGTGCCCGCGCTGTACGGCTGGCGCGTGCGTTCGCGGATCTACCGCTGGTACGGCGCGCTGATCGCGCTCGAGCGCAGCGCGCTCGGCGAACACACGGCCGCGGAACGCGTCCAGCTGCTCGACCGGCTCGACGACATCGAGGAATCGGTGAACCGGATGAAGATGCCGCTCGCCTACGCCGGGCAGTTCTACGTGCTGCGCGAGCACATCGGCTTCGTGCGCGAGCGGCTGACCGCGCACGATCACGACCCGGGGCACGCCGGGCGCGGCCACGCGCACGACGCGGCGCCCCCGCCCGGCGACGACACCGCCCCCCGGGCGACACCGGGTTCCGCCTGAGGAGACGATCCGCGATCATTGCGGCATCGGCCGGCCGCCGCGTAACATGGAGGCCGCCGCCAGGCCCCGCCACGCCGCTCGGCCCCCTATCCTCAGGAGATCGCCTTGACGTCCTCGTCAGCCTAAAGGCGGACGATTCCCACACCTGGCGATGCACGTCCGCATCGGAGAATGTTCAACGCAGCGTTGGTATCACGATCATGCACGACACCACAGCCATCGCAGGCCCACTCTCTTGTTCGCAGTCCCGCGATACCTTTCGGCCGCGTC
>NZ_CADESW010000046.1 GCF_902830275.1 Burkholderia stagnalis
CACGAGCGCCTGAAGAGCCGCACCGGCCATTTCTTCGATCCGTCGCTGCTGCAGAGCCAGCTCGACACGCTCGAGGAGCCGGGCCCGGACGAAGCGATCGAGGTCAGCATCGAGCTGACGCCGGAGCAGATCATTGACCAGGTTATAAATGGCCTGGCAGCGTAACGACACGCCGTTTTGATTATTCGAAGAAGGCGTGACTTGGCCACTCCGATCCATATCGTGCGACGGAAGTCTTTAATTCGTCGATATTCAGAATCAGTCTCGCAGATAACCAGATCCAGTCGCACGAAAAAAAGCACTGGAATTTGAAGGTTTTGTTTAGAGCGTTTGGCATCCTATCGGAATTGTCATGAGAATCGCTATTCTGGAAGACGACCCGCACGAATCGTTCTTCGTTAGTCATGCGCTGAAGACATCGGGTCATACGTGCTATGTGTTCAGGGAAGGTGTCGATTTGAAACGACGCCTGCAGCGCGAGACTTTCGACATGTTGGTGCTCGACTGGTACGTGCCCGGGCTGTCCGGCGCCGATCTAATGACGTGGGTACGTACTCATGAAGGCGGAAAGAGTCTCCCCATCCTCTTCCTGTCTATCCGCGGTGACGACGCCGGCATCGCACATATATTGGATTCTGGCGCCGATGACTATATCGCCAAACCGGTGTCGGGCAGCCTCCTGCGCGCCCGTGTTGAGGCGCTTCTGCGGCGCTCATATCGGACCCGTATCTCAAGACCGGTCCTCGACTTCGGTCAGTTCCGATTCGACGTTACGGAGAGACAGGCGTATGCAAACGATAAACCGATCGGTCTTACCCAGAAGGAGTTCGAGCTTGCCTTGCTGCTGTTCCAGAACATCAATAGGCCGCTGTCGCGCACCTACCTTGTCGACTTGGTATGGAAAAGAGTGACGGACCTTCCTTCAAGAACGCTCGACACGCACATATCGCAATTGCGCACGAAACTTGGGTTGCGTCCCGAAAATGGCTACCGTGTCACGCCGATACACAGTTACGGCTATCGCCTCGAACAATTGATGCAGGAGTGACTTATGCCTCCGAAGTCGAGGAATGGCCTCGACTGCGATGACTTGCGAATTGACGGGCATCAAAGGGGCGATCAGCAATGACGGCCAGGCCGTCACGGTTCGGCGATCGATCCTGCTCAAGAATCAGGCGCGCACCTACGGTGGCGACGAGCGAGGCGCCGCATACATAGAGCAGAATCGTGCAGACGTACTGAAGAACGCTCGATATTCTGACCTTCCATCGCGCACGATAGGCACGCACATCTCGGTGCCGCGCGCGAAGCTCGGCCTGCGGCCTGAGAGAACGGTTACCGCCTCTCTACTAGCCTGGTGCAGTGACCGCTTCATCCAGCGAATTCGCACGGATGTCATTCCTCCGGCGAAGCAGGCAGCAGGAAATCATGAAGATCCTGACCTTCAAGCCACTTCGGCTTCCGACCTTTTCCGGTCCAAGTCTCGCCCGTCCGTGGATTCCAGTATTTCGGAGGACTTGATTTTTTTTGACCCGATTCCGTGAATTTTCTATGGGCGTTTTCCGCGATCGCGGCCATATGGTTGACTACCAGCTCGGCAACGCGCAATTTTTCTCGCTCTATTGCGAGATCGATTTCACGCTTGAGTTGTTCTGATTTCATGAAGAACTCAACATAACCATCCAGCAGCTCGACAATCGTCTCCATATTCATAAGGCGCAATCCGATTCAATTTTGGCTTTTGCCCACCACGCCCAAACTGCGGCGCTTGTGATCTGTTGCCCCGATCCCGGCGCACCGACGCCAACGACGCCAACGACGCCAACGACGCCAACGACGCCAACGACGCCAACGACGCCAACGACGCCAACGACGCCAACGACGCCAACGACGCCAACGACGCCAACGACGTGCGATCGCCCACCGTCCGTCGAGTTCGAACTGACGGTGACGGTCGGCTGTCCGGGGTCATGTCGTTCATGTCGACCGCGAAGCCGTCGTTGATTGCTGCCCGCGTCGTGTTGTTGATGGTCGTTGACAGGCGGTTCGGCAGCGAGCTGATGCTGGCCAATGTCGATGTGGCCAGCAGGGCGATTGAGCTTTTTGGCTGACGAAATGCCCGAAAGCAACGCCGGCGAGTACGCCAAGAAATTGGTGAAAGCCGATGATGAAATGGCTGCCTCCTTGCCCACCGAAACCTTGTGAAGAGATTTCGAACCCGCTCTTCTTGATCGACTGCATTCAGCGAAGGTTGGATTCATTTTGATACCCGGCTATGAAATTGCCACGACCTGTTTGCATGCAAACCCTGTCGATGGCTGATTGATCTGACGATTTTCTATAAAAAACAGATGTGCGGCGAGGTGGATGTGAGTTGATTTTGCGGAATTGAAGCGGCGTCAATTTATTGATGCAATAAGGCAATGCTCTTGGTTTTGCGATATTTCTGGAAATTTAAACATGTTTAACAAATATGAATTTGTATGATTTGTTGGTGTATTTGTAGGACAAGTGGACGTTGCCGGGGATTCGCGCGATACGAAACCAGATCGTCACGACATTTATGAGTATGCGGTTCTTGGTCGTGTCGCAGTAAGCGTGTTGTGGTGCAATCCTGCCGCCGGTAGTCCTGTTCGACGATGTTGGTCAGGTATTTGACGTGCCGCACGGCGATGGGAGTTTCCCGCTTGGCGTCGTGATTGTGAAGTGCAGGCTGGTTGGACGGACTACCGTCGATGGTGACCGTGTCGGGTTGGCCGTGTCGCTCGATGGCCCGACCGAAAATTCACTGTGCTGTAACCGTGTCGCGCTTCGCACGCTGCAGGATGTCAATGGCGTCTCTGGTCTTGTCGAGCGCTCGGTACACGTACTACCCCCGGCCGCGCACCAGATTGCAGGTTTCGTCCATGCGCCAGTTTCTATTTACTGGCCGCTTATGCTGGCGGCTGATCTGGTTCAGCACCGGCAGTAACTTCAGGGCCCAGGGATGCCCAGTCGAGTGGTCCACCGAGACGCGGTGCTCGGCCATCGTTTCCTCGAGATAGCTATGCCTGCGGACGGGCCACGCATCAACGTACGCAGGTCAGCATCATCTTCAAGACCTTCTCGACGTTCGCCTTCACGACTGCTGCTCACGGATATGGAGTTCGGCGTCGGACCATTTCACCGGCGGCTTACTACGACGGAACCTGTCCCACTTTTACTTCGCGGGGCGATTGGCAATTGATGCGGTCGGTTCAATGCGCTTCGGGGGCGTCATTGAATCTATTTGGGAAATAATCGAAAAATTAAACTGTATGAATAAACAAGGTAAACCATTAGAGATGCTGGGGGCAAGGTATTTGTTATTTAATTGGTGAAACTACGTAAGGGTAAAATCGGGGTGCTTTGGGCTTGAGTGCATTAAACATGGGAAGATTATTTTGAATTAGTTAGATGAATTCTAAAATTAACAATTATTAAAGATCTTTTTGCAAGATTTGGCATTATGAAGTTTTTAAAAAAATAGACTCCTGCTCGCATCGAAGGGTTTGTTGATTTCAGTAGGACAGTTGATCGGCTCTCTTCGTGGTCTTGGATGAAGTTCTGGTGGCGTGAAAAGCCCGGGGAGAGCGAGCAATGAATCGTATTTATAAGACAATTTGGAACGAGGCGCTCGGGACCTGGGTTGCAGCGTCGGAGATCGATAGCGCACGGGGCAAAGGCAGCGCGTCGTCGTGCACAGCGCGTGACGCCGATAATGCCTTGCAAGGCGGTAAGCCGCGGGGCAAGTTGTCCGCGATCAGCATCGCGATCGGGTTATGCGTCGCAGGCGTGATGGCTTTTTCTCTTCCGGCGTTTGCGCAGTATTCGGCAGGAGGGGGGAATGCTGTAAGTTCCAACGATATTGCAATCGGTAGGTCGACCTATGCTAACGGCAACTCGTTCCCGGCGGTCGCGATCGGCGATTTGTCAACGGCGAGTGGAAACAATTCGATAGCTCTTGGCGAATCCGCAACTGCAACGCAACTGGATGGCATGGCATTGGGCACTTTTACAACTGCGACCGGCACCGGCGCAATTGCATTAGGTACCAATGCGACTTCAACGGGCTACAACTCTGTCGCATTGTCCCCTTGGGCAGTCGCGACCGCTAACCGAGCGGTTGCAATAGGTGACAGTTCAACCGCATCGGCCGTGGATGCCGTCGCCATTGGCGGCGACGTCGCTTCAGGCGCCACGGCGGCTGCTACGAACAGCATTGCACTCGGCACTCTGGCGTCCGTCACGTCGACCGCCACATCAGGGGTCGCGATCGGCAAAGGAGCCACCGTGAACGTGGCGGGCTCGGTCGCGCTCGGACCGGGTGCCATCACGGCAGGCACCGCGGCTGCGGCAACGGGCGGCACCGGCACGGTCAGCAGCACGACCATCGGCAGCCAGACGTTCGGCACGTATGCGGGCGCAAGCGGCGCGGCGGGCGTGGTCAGCGTCGGCGCGCCGGGCGCCGAGCGTCGTATCCAGAATGTCGCGGCCGGCCTCGTCAGCGCATCCAGTACCGACGCCATCAACGGCAGCCAGTTGTACGCCGTCGCCAGCACGACGACGTCGAGCATCTCGAGCCTGTCCACGTCGACTTCGACCGGCATCAGCTCGCTGTCGACCGGTCTCAGCTCGACCAACAGTTCGGTCACGTCGCTGTCGACTTCTGCGTCGACCGGCATTTCGTCTGCCAATAGCTCGATCACTTCGTTGTCGACCTCAGCGTCGACGGGGATCTCATCCGCCAAAAGCTCGATCACGTCGCTGTCGACGTCCGCGTCGACCGGTATCAGTACCGCGCAAAGCGGTGTCACGTCGCTGTCGACCGGCCTGAGCTCGACCAACAGCTCGGTTGCCTCGCTGTCGACGTCCACGTCGACGGGCATCAGCACCGCGCAAAGTGGTGTCACGTCGCTGTCGACCGGCCTGAGCACGACCAATAGCTCGGTCACGTCGCTGTCGACGTCGACCTCGACGGGCATCAGCACGGCGCAAAGTGGCGTCACGTCGCTGTCCACCGGCCTGAGCTCGACCAATAGCTCGGTCGCGTCGCTGTCGACGTCGGCGTCGACGGGCGTCAGCACCGCGCAGAGCGGGGTCAATTCGCTGTCCACGGGCTTGAGCTCGACCAACAGCTCGGTCGCCTCGCTGTCGACGTCCACGTCGACCGGCATCAGCTCGCTGTCCACCGGCCTGAGCACGGTGACGGCCACCACCAACAACCTCGGCAACAGCACTGCCGCGGCCCTCGGCGGCGGCGCAACGTACAATCCGGCAACCGGCACCATCTCGGCCCCGTCGTACACCACGTACAACGCGAACGGCACGACGACCACCGCGAACAATGTCGGCTCGGCGATCAACAACATCAACAGTCAGGGTATCAAGTACTTCCACGCGAATTCCGCCGCGCCGGACAGCCAGGCCCTCGGCACCAACTCCGTCGCGATCGGCCCGAACGCGGTTGCGAACAACGCCGGCGACGTCGCCCTCGGTTCCGGTTCCGTCACCGCCGCCGCGAACCCGACCAGCAGCGCAACCATCGGCTCGACCACGTATGGCACCTTCGCCGGCGCTACGCCGTCAAGCGTCGTCAGCGTCGGTGCAGTTGGGGCAGAGCGCCAGGTCACGAACGTCGCGGCAGGCCGGATTACGTCGACCAGCACCGATGCAATCAACGGCAGCCAGCTCTATGCCGTCGCAAGCACGACCGGTTCGAGTATCACGTCGCTCTCCACGTCGACCTCGACCGGCATCAGTACCGCGCAAAGCGGCGTCACGTCGCTGTCGACGGGGTTGAGCACGACCAACAGTTCCGTTGCATCGCTATCGACCTCGACGTCGACGGGCATCAGCACGGCGCAAAGCGGTGTCACGTCGCTGTCCACCGGCCTGAGCTCGGCCAACAGCAGCGTTGCATCACTGTCGACGTCGACCTCGACGGGCATCAGCACCGCGCAAAGTGGTGTCACGTCGTTGTCCACTGGCCTGAGCTCGACCAATAGCTCGGTCGCCTCGCTGTCGACGTCGACGTCGACCGGCATCAGTACCGCGCAAAGCGGCGTCACGTCGTTGTCCACCGGCCTGAGCACGACCAATAGCTCGGTCGCGTCGCTGTCGACGTCGACGTCGACCGGCATCAGTACCGCGCAAAGTGGCGTCACGTCGTTGTCCACCGGTCTGAGCACGACCAACAGCAGTGTTGCATCGCTGTCGACGTCCACGTCGACGGGCATCAGCACCGCGCAAAGCGGCGTCACGTCGTTGTCCACCGGTCTGAGCTCGACCAATAGCTCGGTCGCGTCGCTGTCGACGTCCACGTCGACGGGTATCAGCACCGCGCAAAGCGGCGTCACGTCGCTGTCCACCGGCCTGAGCTCGACCAACAGCAGCGTTGCATCGCTGTCGACGTCCACCTCGACGGGCATCAGCACCGCGCAAAGTGGCGTCACGTCGCTGTCCACCGGCCTGAGCTCGACCAATAGCTCGGTCGCGTCGCTCTCGACGTCGACTTCAACTGGTATCAACTCGCTGTCGACGTCGACCTCGACGGGCATCAGCACGGCGCAAAGTGGCGTCACGTCGCTGTCCACCGGCCTGAGCTCGACCAACAGTTCGGTCGCGTCGCTGTCGACGTCCACGTCGACGGGCATCAGCACCGCGCAAAGTGGTGTCACGTCGCTGTCCACATCGGCGTCGACGGGTATCTCGACGGCCACCAGCTCGATCGCATCGCTGTCCACGTCGACCTCGACCGGCATCAGCTCGCTGTCCACCGGCCTGAGCTCGGTGACGACCAACACCAACAACCTCGGCAACAGCACTGCCGCTGCGCTTGGTGGCGGCGCAACGTACAACCCGGCAACCGGCACGATCTCCGCGCCGTCGTACACCACGTACAACGCCAACGGTACAACGTCCACGGCCAACAGCGTCGGCGCGGCCATCGACAACATCAACAGCCAGGGCATCAAGTACTTCCACGCGAATTCGACTGCGCCGGACAGTCAGGCCCTTGGCACCGACTCCGTCGCGATCGGCCCGAACGCCATCGCGAACAACGCCGGCGACATCGCGCTCGGCGGCGGCTCCGTCACCGCGGCCGCGAACCCGACCAGCAGCGCGACCATCGGCTCGACGACGTACGGCAACTTCGCTGGCGCCACGCCGTCGAGCGTCGTGAGCGTCGGCAACGCAGGGGCGGAGCGTCAGATCACCAACGTGGCGGCCGGCCGGATCACGTCGTCCAGCACGGACGCGATCAACGGCAGCCAACTCTATGCAGTCGCGAGCACGACCGATTCGAGCATCACGTCGCTGTCCACGTCGACTTCGACCGGCATCGGCTCGCTGTCCACCGGCCTGTCGAGCACGAACAGTACCGTCGCATCGTTGTCCTCGACACTGTCGACGTCCGACAGCGCGATTGCGTCGCTGTCGACCGGACTCTCGACAACGGATAGCAGCGTGACTTCGCTGTCGACGTCCACGTCGACGGGCGTTTCGTCAGCCAACAGCTCGATCGCGTCGCTGTCCACGTCGACCTCGACGGGCATCAGCTCGCTGTCGACCGGCCTGAGTTCGACCAACAGCTCCGTTGTCTCGCTCTCCACATCGACGTCGACCGGCATCAGCTCGCTGTCGACTGGGTTGAGCTCGACCGATAGCTCCGTCGCCTCCCTGTCGACTTCCACGTCGACGGGCATTTCGACGGCCACCAGCTCGATCACCTCGCTGTCCACCTCGACCTCGACGGGCATCAGCTCGCTGTCGACCGGTTTGAGCTCGACCGATAGCTCGGTTGCTTCGCTGTCGACCTCCACGTCGACCGGTATCTCGACAGCCACCAGCTCGATCACTTCGCTCTCGACGTCGACCTCGACGGGTATCAGCTCGCTGTCCACCGGCCTCAGCTCGACCGATAGCTCCGTCGCGTCGCTTTCGACGTCCACATCGACGGGCATCAGCACTGCACAAAGCGGCGTCAACTCCCTGTCGACGGGCCTGAGCTCGACCAACAGCTCCGTCGCTTCGCTGTCCACCTCGACTTCGACCGGTATCAGCTCCCTGTCAACAGGCCTGAGCTCGACCGATAGCTCGGTTGCGTCGCTGTCGACGTCCACGTCGACGGGCATTTCGACGGCCAACAGCTCGATCACCTCGCTGTCCACCTCCACGTCGACGGGTATCTCGACGGCAACCAGCTCGATCACATCGCTCTCCACGTCGACCTCGACCGGCATCAGCTCTCTGTCCACCGGCCTCAGCTCGACCGATAGCTCTGTTGCGTCACTTTCGACGTCCACGTCGACGGGTATCAGCACTGCACAAAGCGGCGTCAATTCTCTGTCGACGGGTCTGAGCTCGACCAACAGCACCGTCGCTTCGCTGTCCACCTCGACTTCGACCGGTATCAGCTCGCTGTCCACCGGCCTCAGTTCGACCGATAGCTCGGTTGCGTCGCTGTCGACGTCCACGTCGACGGGCATCTCGACGGCCACTAGCTCGATCGCGTCGTTGTCCACGTCGACTTCGACGGGTATCTCGACGGCCACCAGCTCGATCGCGTCGCTCTCTACGTCGACCTCGACGGGTATCAGCTCGCTGTCGACCGGTCTCAGCTCGACTGATAGCTCCGTCGCTTCGCTGTCGACCTCTACATCGACGGGCATTTCGACGGCGACCAGCTCGATCGCGTCACTGTCCACGTCGACCTCAACGGGCATCAGCTCGTTGTCCACTGGCCTGAGCACGACCAACAGCTCGGTTGCCTCGCTCTCGACGTCGACCTCGACGGGCATCAATTCGCTGTCGACCGGCTTGAGCTCGACCGACAGTTCCGTCGCGTCGCTGTCGACCTCCACGTCGACCGGCATTTCGACGGCCACCAGCTCGATCACCTCGCTGTCCACCTCGACCTCGACGGGTATCAGCTCCCTGTCGACCGGCCTGAGTTCGACCGACAGCTCGATCGCCTCGCTGTCCACCTCGACCTCGACCGGCATCGGCTCGCTCTCTACCGGCCTGAGCACGACCAACAGCACGGTCGCATCGCTGTCGACCTCCACGTCGACCGGCATCGGCTCGCTGTCGACCGGCTTGAGCACGACCAACAGCAACCTCACATCGCTGTCGACGTCGACCTCGACCGCGATCCAGGCCGCCAAGACGCACTACTACAGCGTCAACGACAACGGCACCCAGCAGGCCAACTACAACAACGACGGTGCTTCCGGCGTCAACGCCATCGCATCGGGCGTGAACGCAAGCGCCTCGGGCGCGAGCAGCGTCGCGGTCGGCGACGGTGCGAACGCCTCGTCGAACGGTGCAGTCGCCATCGGCCAGAACGCGTCGGCCACCGGCGGCAAGGCCGTCTCCATCGGCGTCGCCAACACCGCCAGCGGCGACGGCGCGGTCGCGATCGGCGATCCGAACGTAGCCACCGGCACCGGCGCGGTCGCGCTCGGCGCGAACAACACGGCGACCGGCAACGGCGCACTGGCGATCGGCAACGCCAACTCCGCCACCGGCAATGGCTCGCTCGCCCTCGGCAACACCTCCACGGCCGCCGCCGCCGGCTCGCTCGCCTTCGGCTCGAACGCGGTCGCCAACAACATCAACGACATCGCGCTCGGCACGAACTCCGTCACGGCCGCCGCGAACCCGACGTCGAGCACGACGATCGGCGGTGTCACGTACCTCTTCGCGGGCAGCTCGCCGACGAGCGTCGTGAGCGTCGGCGCGCCGGGCGCGGAACGCCAGATCACCAACGTCGCCGCGGGCCGCATCTCGGCCACCAGCACGGACGCGGTCAACGGCAGCCAGCTCAACGCGACGAACCAGGCCGTCAACAGCCTGTCGACGGCAACGTCGACGAGCATCGGCTCGCTGTCGACCGGGATCAGCTCGCTGTCCACCGGCCTGAGCTCGACCAACAGCACCGTCGCTTCGCTGTCCACGTCGACGTCGACCAGCATCAGCTCGCTGTCGACCGGCCTGTCGTCGACCAACAGCAACCTCACGTCGCTGTCGACGTCGACCTCGACCGGCATCGGCTCGCTGTCGACGGGCCTCAGCTCGACGAACAGCACCGTGGCATCGCTGTCGACCGGCGTGACCACCATCAACAACACGCTGAACCAGCTGTCGACGACCATCAATAACAACACGACGCGCACGGCGAACAACAACGGCGTTGCGGCCGACATGAACGGCACCGGCACGGATCGTCCGACCGTCACCGCCGGCTCGAACTCGGCGGCAATCGGCGCAAATTCAACGGACGGCGGTCGTTCGAACGTCGTGTCGGTCGGCAACGACACGCAACAGCGCCAGATCATCAACGTCGCGCCGGGTACGCAGGGCACCGATGCCGTCAACGTCAATCAGTTGAATACATCGGTCGCGCAAGGTGTTCAACAGGCAAACGACTACACCGATCGACGGGTCAATGATATGAACCGGGCGATCGGCGATGTTGCCAAGAATGCGTATGCGGGCGTCGCGGCAGCGATGGCAATGCCGAATCTCACGCCGTCCCAGCCGGGGCGTACGGTGGTCGGGGTTGGGGTGGGGAGCTACAAGAGCGGAAAGGCGGGCGCAGTCAGCGTCACCCATCGTTCAGAAAATGGTCGGTGGCTGATCAACGGTGGAGTCGCCGGCACGTCGACTGGCGATGTGGGCGTACGTGCGCAAGTCGGATACGAGTGGTGATGAAAGAGGGGCGGATTCGGTGACCAGGGTGTTTACCTTGCCGATGGGAAACGCCGTCCGCGATCTTGCAATCAGATTGTTTGGAATCCAATGCGATGATGAAACGTAGATATATTTCCGGCGCCCTGATGTGTATTCTCCTGTTGTCAGGATGCGGCGGCATGGCGCCGATAACGGACAAAAACGGAGCGGTCGTGTTTCCTGATCGCAGTACTGCATGGTTGAAGGAGGGCACGTTTCCGAACGTCGAAAATTTGCGGCAGGTCGAGCCCGGGCTGACGAAGGAACAGGTTTACGCGCTGATTCGCGAACCACATTTCGATGAGGGACTGTTTGGCGTGCACGTATGGAACTACATCTTCAATTTCCATACGTCGAACAAACCGGGCTACGTTACGTGCCAGTATCAGATCCAGTACGACGATGACTATCGCGTCAAGGCGACCTACTGGAAGGAACCTGCGTGCGTGACGCTGCTCGCCGAACACCGCGGTGTCAAAGATGAGTAAATGGCTCTAAGTCAAATTGTGAGGAAACCTACGAATGAAAACCATTCTGACCGCATACATCTTGTTCAGCCTTGCCTCGACTGCAATGGCCTGCGAATTGACGGGCATCAAAGGGGTGATCAGCAATGACGGCCAGGCCATCACGGTTCGGCAATCGATCCTGCTCAAGGATCAGGCACGCACCTACGGTGGCTACGAGCGAGCCGCCGCATACATGGAGCAGAATCGTGCTGAAGTACTGAAAAACGCTCGATTTTCTCAGGCCGTCAAGGACCAGGTCAGCAGCGACATGCTGAAGAACGAACAGGACCTGAAATGCTGGGCGTTGATCTGTAAGAAGGACAGTAGCGATACTGGGTGTCAATTCTAGACGGGGCTGTTTACAGTCTGGCCGCCGAGCCTATCCGAAATTTTGTGTGTGAGGCATAAGCTGATGGCCAAGGCGCCACGATATGCCCCGCAACCGGCGTCGACTGAGCTCGACATCACATGTTCGGGTAATTCGGCCCGCCGCCGCCTTCCGGCGTGACCCACACGATGTTCTGCGTCGGGTCCTTGATGTCGCAGGTCTTGCAGTGCACGCAGTTCTGCGCGTTGATCACGAGGCGATCG
>NZ_CADESW010000047.1 GCF_902830275.1 Burkholderia stagnalis
TCAAGCCAGCCTCGGCTTCCTTCAAGATGCCGATGATCTGTTCTTCGGTGAATCGCTTTTTCATTGCCGTTCCTCTCTGGAACGGACTCTACACCGTCACCGTACTAAACGCGGGGAGCAGGTCACATTGCCGAATACATCCGTGGTCTTCCGGTGGGCGAGGCGCTGGGTGAAAAGCAGATCCGCGCCGGTTACGAGCACTTCAAGGCCGAGAAGAAGACCCGCGAGCTCACCGATATCGCCATCAAGCATGGGCTGGCCACTGATGCGCTGCAGGCCTTTGTGGACGAAGTGCTTCGCCGCCACATCTTCGACGGCGAAGCATTGAGTGAGTTGATGGTTCCGCTGGGCCTAGGCTGGAAGGCGCGCACGCAAAAAGAACTGGCACTGGTGGAGGATCTGACGCCACTGCTGCACAAACTCGCCCAAGGACGTGAGATTTCGGGGTTGAGTGCGTATGAGTAATAAGGACACGGGTGCGATGAATAAAGAGAGCAACCAGAAGAGGGTGCTGACGCCACGATTGCGCTTTCCCGAGTTTCGGGATGCAGGGGGATGGGGAAGTGAATTTGGCGATAAGGTCTTCGATCAAATCAGCAACAAGGATCACAATTCCGATCTCCCTGTCCTTGCCATAACTCAAGAGCATGGGGCGATCCCACGCAATCTGATCGATTACCACGTATCCGTAGCTGATAAGAGTATTGAAGGCTACAAAGTTGTGGAAGTTGGTGATTTCATCATCAGCTTGCGCTCATTTCAGGGTGGGATTGAGTATTCCAAATATCAGGGGATTTGTAGTCCGGCCTATGTGATCCTAAGGCTTAAGCATGGGCACTCAGCGGATTACTTCAGGCAATTTCTCAAGACGGATCGATTCATTATTCAACTGAATAAGAATCTTGAGGGGCTGCGCGACGGGAAAATGGTCAGCTATAAGCAATTCTCGGAGCTGATTTTGCCTGTTCCGTCTCAGGCGGAACAACAAAAAATCGCCGACTGCCTGTCTTTTCTCGGCGAATTGCTTGCGGCGGAAAACCAAAAGCTGGATACCCTCAGGGCCTACAAGAAGGCACTGATGCAGCAGCTTTTTCCCATCGAGGGCGAAACCGTCCCTCGCCTGCGCTTTCCCGAGTTTCGGGATGCGGAGGATTGGGAGGAGAACACGTTGGGCAACTTGGTTGAAATCATTAGTGGGAAAAGTCCCTCACAGTATCAATTGGGATGGGATGGTATGTACCCCTTCGTGAAAGTTGAAGATCTGAACAACTGTGACAAGTACCAAGCAGCTGCAAGAGAATACAGCGACGACACTGACGGGCTGGTTCCACGTGACTCCGTTATATTCCCAAAGCGGGGTGCAGCGATCGCGCTTAATAAAATAAGATTAAGCGATCGAGAGTTGCTCATGGACACAAATATGATGGCGCTAACGCCACGGGAAGTGTGTCGCGCGGATTTTCTATTTTACTATCTTTCGCAAATTGGGCTTTCCCAAATTGCCGACAGTTCAACAATTCCCCAGATTAATAACAAGCATATTATTCCGTTTCATATTCTAGTGCCGTTACCTGAAGAGCAAAAGCGTATCGCTGATTGTCTTTCTTCATTGGATGATTTGATCACAGTCGAAAGCAAAAAACTCGATACAATTAAATTTCAAAAGAAAGGCTTGATGCAGAAATTATTGCCGGTATTGGACGAGGTGCGGGCATGAGGCCGGGCGAGTCCTTTGCCGACCTGCCTGCGCTGGCGGCCCAATTGCGGAACGAACTGGAGAACAAAAAATACATCCTGCTTTATGCCTACAACGGCACCGGCAAGACGCGGCTGTCCATGGCGTTCAAGGACATTGGTAAGCAGAGCCAGCCAGAGGATGGAGGTAGCGATGCGGTGCGCGACACACTCTACTTCAACGCCTTCACGGAAGATCTGTTCCATTGGGACAACGACTTGGATGGCGACAGTGACCGCCGGCTCACCCTCAACGCCAATTCACGCTTCTTTGCCGGCCTGGCCGAGCTGGAGATGGATAACCGTATCCGCCCACTGCTGCAACGTTATGCTGATTTCGATTTCCGCATTGACACAGAGGAATGGGCAGTGCGCTTCTCTCGCGCTGTGGGTAGACAAGTCATAGATAACATCAAAGTGTCGCGCGGCGAAGAAAATATCTTTGTCTGGTGCTTTTTCCTTGCCGTTGTCGAGCTGGCTATGGACCCGGAGATCGAGGCTTACCGATGGGTCAAGTACCTTTATATCGACGATCCGATTTCGTCGCTGGATGAACACAACGCAATTGCTGTGGCCAACCACCTGGCTCAGCTGCTCAAGAGGCCCGACAGCAAGCTCAAGACCGTACTTTCGACACACCACACGCTCTTCTTCAATGTGCTGTGCAATGAATTGAAGAACGCTAAACGATATTTCATTAACAAGAACTCAACCGGTGGAGGTTACGTCTCGCGGGAGGAAACGGGGGATACTCCTTTCTTTCACCACGTCGCCGCCTTGGCTGAGCTATATCAGGCCGCGCAGGAAGACCGGTTGTTCACCCACCATTTCAACATGCTGCGCACGATCCTGGAGAAGACGGCGAGCTTTCACGGGCACAAAAACTTCTCGGCTTGCATTAAGCAGGAAGACGACGATCCGGATGGCATCTTGCATGCACGCCTGATCAACATCCTGAGCCACGGCAATTATTCGCTCTACGAGCCCCAGCAGATGCTGGATGAGAACAAAACTTACTTCAGGAAGATCCTGCATGACTTCCTGAACCGCTATCCTTTCAATCCGGAATTATTCCCCTCAGCTGGCTGAGGCAGCAGACACGCCATGACCGAATTCGAAAGACAGAAACTGGGCAAGACCCTCTGGGCCATCGCCGATCAACTGCGCGGCGCGATGAACGCGGACGACTTCCGTGATTACATGCTGGCCTTTCTGTTCCTGCGCTACCTGTCGGACAATTACGAGGCCGCAGCAAAGAAGGAGTTAGGACCGGACTACCCCACCCAGCTCGACAGCGCGGTTTCCACGCCGTTGCAGCTTTGGTATGAGGGCAATCTAGAGGATGTGCCCGAGTTCGAAAAACAGATGCGTCGCAAGGTACATTATGTGATCGAGCCGCAATACCTGTGGGACAACATCGCGAAGATGGCGCGCGAGCAGAACAAGTACCTGCTGAACACGCTTCAAGAGGGCTTTGAACACATCGAAACGGAGTCTTTCGCCAGCACCTTCCGGGGATTGTTCTCCGAGATCAATCTCGCCTCGGACAAGCTCGGGAAGAATTACGGTGAGCGCAATGCGCGTCTGTGCAAGATCATCAGTGAAATTGCCAAGGGGTTGACGCAATTTTCCACCGACAGTGATGCACTGGGCGATGCATACGAATACCTGATCGGCCAGTTTGCTGCTGGCTCCGGCAAGAAAGCCGGTGAGTTCTATACGCCACAGCCCATTTCCAGCATCCTCTCGGCCATCGTCACGCTGGACGGGCAGGAGCCGGCCACCGGTCAGCGCAAACATATGGACAGTGTGCTGGACTTCGCTTGCGGCTCGGGGTCGTTGTTGCTCAATGTGCGCCACCGTATGGGGCCGCACGGTATCGGCAAGATTTACGGGCAGGAGAAGAACATCACCACCTACAACCTCGCGCGCATGAACATGCTGCTGCACGGGGTGAAGGATTCCGAGTTCGATATCTTCCACGGCGACACTTTGCTCAACGAGTGGGACATGCTGCGCGAGACTAACCCGGCTAAGATGCCGAAGTTCGACGCCGTGGTCGCCAATCCGCCGTTCAGCTATCGTTGGGAGCCGACTGAAGCGCTGAGTGAGGACGTGCGTTTCAAGAACCACGGCCTGGCGCCGAAATCGGCCGCGGACTTTGCCTTTTTGCTACACGGCGTCCACTTCTTGAAGGAAGACGGCGTGATGGCCATCATCCTGCCGCACGGTGTGTTGTTCCGTGGTGGCGCAGAGGCGCGCATTCGTACCAAGCTGCTCAAGGACGGCCATATCGACACGGTGATCGGGCTGCCACCCAATTTGTTTTTCTCCACCGGTATCCCGGTGTGCATTCTGGTGCTGAAGAAGTGTAAGAAGCCGGATGACGTGCTGTTTATCAACGCCGCCGAACACTTCGAGAAGGGCAAGCGGCAGAACCGGCTGTTACCCGAGCACATCGACAAGATTATCGACACATACCGGTTCAGAAAGGAGGATGCACGCTACTCGCGGCGAGTGGGCATGGAGGAAATCGAGAAGAAGAACGATTTCAATCTGAATATCTCGCGCTATGTGAGCACAGCAGTGGTCGAGGAGGATATTGACCTCGCCGCGGTGCATGCCGAACTGGTTTCACTGGATAAGAGGATCAAGATTGCCACCGAGCGGCACAACGAATTCCTTGCGGAGCTGGGAATGCCTTTGCTGCCGTGATGGCGAGATTTTGGTTTGCGCTGAGCGGACTTCGAGCGGCAGTAGGAGCACAGATACAAGCTCCTGCTGCCGTGCGCCAAGCCCGAATTGGGGGCCGTGTTAAGCGGGGCAATAGAGCCGCCAACGGAATGATCCGCTTTGTCTCAGCATCGACCTTGTCGTTGTGGACGATAAGGGCACAGACGACAAGATCGAGTTTGGGTTAATACAGGTTAATGCATATAAAACTAATTTAATCGCCTATTTTTGAAAATTCCTCCAGAGAATTAGCCAATAGTTGAGCTCGCTCCTCTTCCAGTCGTTGAATTCCGATCGTCTTTTCGTTGATGGCTTTCAGTGCGTTTTCCGCTACCTCATAGGCACGGTGAGAAAGGCTTGGCACACTGAGACCGCCGAGATCGCCTATTCGGATGTTACGTACCGTACTGCCAGTAACAATTTTCCGCAGTCGTTCTATTCCCGTCGGGCTCTTGAGGTAAAGGTAAAGTGCCTTCGCCTCCGGCGCGTATTTTGCACGTAGCACCAGGCAGGAATTTGGCAGAAGTATCAACCCGTTCGTTGGCTGCTCGACTAGCCCCACCGCGCCGACCGTGCCCTTTACGACGATAACGATGTCTCCAGCCTCAAGGTCCGCAGTGGTTTCATGCGCCTTACCGTGCTCGCTCTCATCATTCGCACCGACCCTTGTTTCGATATAACGGATGTAGGGGAACGCATGGATGATGCTCTCGGTCGTCACTGCAGCGCGTGGTCTGCGCGCTCCTTCGGGCAACGCAGTCGGACGAACAATGTGCACGAGATCGCGCAGCGCCACTTGACTTCCAGCCTTGTGTGTGTCAATCCAGGTGCCTCCAAGCAACATCCGGGGCAAAAGAGAGCCCGCCTCCTGTATCTGTCTGTACGTAAATAAGCGGCCGTTCTCGATGCGATCGGTACGTCGATCAATTATCTTTGCCGCGAGTACGCGACTAGATTCCACCTCCACTCGCCGTCCCCGACCGCGGGTAGCTGGAGACGCGCGCTCGGGCAAGTTCATCACGAACACAGATTCTTCCGTAGCGCGATTCGGAGATGGGCGAAGCACTAGCGCGGAGTACTGGTGCGTCGCAAGTGGCGTTGTACCGTTAGGAAGCTCGAGGACTGCCTCGACGAGTCCCGAGGACAGAAGGTCCCGTCTAAATTCAGCAGCCTTCCCAGTTCGATAAAGCATAGAACTCGGAACAAGCACTATAAGTCGCGCGACGGCTGCACCGTACCGCAACATGACAGCATGCAGGTCTTCACTAGCTGCATACGGCAGCTGTTTTGCACGCACTCCGCCGGAAACGCCCGGTATGAGCGGAAGAGCGGCAATTAGGACGCCGTTATCACGTTCCGTTGTCAATGTACTTGCACATGGCAGACACTCATCCGTTCTCGTGCCAGAGCCTTGATTCGATTTTGGGCCGCTCCCATAGACACCGCCTTCGACGACAGTCCATGCAGGCATGTTCGCAATTGCGGCACACAGCTTCGGAACCTCCAGGTCAGAGCTGTACTGTTCCACGCAGACGCCTGAGTTAGATAACCTCGACGCCACAAGACAAAGTGGGTCCTGCAGGACGATTGCACGCGAATACCCACCTTCAATCACGAGGTCAACCAAAAGCTGTGCGATGTCAGGCGTAAGCATCGCTTCCCCCCGCCGTCTGGCCGTGTCAGAAAGTGAAATCCAATCAAGAACCTCCACAAGATGAGCCTTCGTGGCTTCGAATGCCGAGTCCAGCAATGGCTCAGACAAAGACAATTGACTCGACCGCGGTGATCCCTTGCCTTGTATTTCGGCCAGCAGGGAAAGCGCCGCGCGATATGCGTCTGGTACGCCACGATTGCTTAAGGTCGAGACTAGCTCTCGAAAGGGGCTGGTCTTGTCCATTATTTCTGCTCCTCTCCTTTTTCAGAACTGCGCCCCTCTGCCTGCGGGCGACTGTCGACCGTCAGGTGAATGTCGAGCTTCACCGGCGGCAGGTTCACAGGGTGCAACGTGAGCACCGTTGCTACAACTACCCAAATAGGCCGCCGGGAGAGCCGGCGAATCCCGCGGTCGTTTTCTGAATGTTGATTTTCCATGTCGTTCCTTGGAGACGATGCGCTTACAAATCATGACATGAAATTTGTGTTGTGCGCAACACCGCGCGGGCGTTCACCTCACCGAATCTTAGGCACTTCCTTTACTCGGCGTCGAAAGTCGGACTTCCGGTGCTCGATACCGCCCGAGAAACTGGGGGGGGCGTTGGCTGGGGAGTCAGTCTCATGGCCCGCTACTGCTTCGCACCCTTGTATCTTTAAGCCTCGGACCGGCTCAGGTAGCCCGAGCGCCCTCTGGGTTGATGGTTGAAGCCCGTTTCTGAGCACTGGGCGCCTGAGTCGGACCGTCCTTTCTTGCAGCCCGAACGGTTGTAGGAATCTCGAGTTCGCATAGACAAGGATGGGAGCGAAGGGACGTGTCCGACACTGTTTTCGTAGGCATCGACGTATCGAGCCAGACGCTGGAAATAGCCGTGAGCAGCCAGACGACGACGTGGCAAGTGGCCAACGATGCCGCGGATATCGAGCAATTGGGCAACTCGCTGGGCGAGCTTCGGCCGGCGCTGATCGTGCTGGAGGCGACCGGCGGCTACGAGTTCGAGGCCGCTTGCGCCCTGCAGGCCCGTGGCTTGGCGGTGGCCGTGGTCAACCCGCGCATGGCGCGGGACTTTGCCCGTGCGATGGGGGCGCTGGCCAAGACCGATGCACTCGACACCAAAATGCTGGCTGCCTTTGCCCGCGTGCTGCACCAGCACCCTGAGCGAGAACGCTCCGTCAAGCCGCTGGCCGATGCCGAGTTGCAGCGCTTGCAGGCGCTGGTATTGCGTCGGCGACAACTCGTGCAGATGATCACCAGCGAGCGTCAGCGCCTGCGGCTGGCGCACGCAGCGGCCCGGCCGAGCATTGAGAGGGTCATCGACTTTCTCAGAGCCTATCCGAATGTTTGTGTGTGAGGCATAAACTGATGGCCAAGGAGCCACGTTATGCCACGCAAACGCAAGGAAGAAGTGACGATTGAACCGGGCAAGGGCTTGAACCTGGACCCGGAACTG
>NZ_CADESW010000048.1 GCF_902830275.1 Burkholderia stagnalis
GGTGCTGATGCCCGTCGAAGCGGAAGTCGACAGCGAGTTGATGCCCGTCGACGTTGACGTCGAGAGGGAGGCGATCGAACTGTTGGCCGACGAGATACCGGTCGAAGCCGAAGTCGAGAGCGAAGCGACGGAGCTGTTGGTCGAGCTCAGCCCGGTAGACAGCGAGGTCACCCCGCTTTGCGCGGTGCTGATCCCAGTCGAGGTCGACGTGGAGAGTGAAGCGACGGAGCTGTTGGTCGAGCTCAGTCCGGTGGACAGCGAGCCGACCCCGCTCTGCGCGGTGCTGATGCCGGTCGACGTGGACGTCGACAGCGAAGCGACCGAGCTATTGGTCGCGCTCAGGCCCGTCGAGAGCGAGGAAATGGCGGACGAGCTCGAGCTCAGGCCGGTCGACAGCGAGCCGACGGCTGTCGAGGTCGATGTCGACAGCGTGTTGATTGCGGTGTTGGTCGCGTAGAGCTGCGAGCCGTTGATCGCGTCGGTGCTGGAAGCGGAGATCCGACCTGCGGCAACGTTGGTGACCTGACGCTCGGCGCCGGCTGCGCCGACACTGACGACGCTGCTCGGGGTCGTGCCGGCAAACGAGTAGCTCGTGCCGCCAATGGTGGCGCTGGCGGTCGGATTCGCTGCCGCGGAGACGGCGCCGTTGCCGAGCGCGACGTCGCCGGCGTTGTTCGCGACGGCGTTCGGGCCAATGGCGACCGAGTCGGTACCGAGGGCCTTGCTGTCCGCTGCGGTCGAGTTCGCGTGGAAATACTTGATGCCCTGGCTGTTGATGTTGTTGATTGCCGAGCCGACGTTGTTCGCGGTGGTGGTGGTGCCGTTCGCGTTGTACGTGGTGTACGACGGCGCGGAGACGGTGCCGGTCGCCGGGTTGTAGGTCGAGCCGCCGCCGAGTGCTGCGGCAGTGCTGTTGCCGAGGTTATTGGTCGTGGAGACGGTTGTGCTCAGGCCGGTGGACAACGAGTTGACGCCGCTTTGTGCGGTGCTGATACCCGTCGACGTCGACGTGGAAAGCGAAGCAACCGAGCTGTTGGTTGCGCTCAGGCCGGTCGACAGCGAATTGACGCCGCTCTGTGCGGTGCTGATGCCGGTCGAAGCCGACGTCGAGAGCGAAGTGACCGAGCTATTGGTCGCGCTCAGGCCAGTCGACAGCGAGTTGACGCCGCTCTGCGCGGTGCTGATGCCGGTCGAAGCCGAAGTCGAGAGCGAAGTGACCGAGCTATTGGTCGCGCTCAGGCCGGTCGACAGCGAGTTGACGCCGCTCTGCGCGGTGCTGATGCCGGTCGAAGCCGACGTCGAGAGCGAAGTGACCGAGCTATTGGTCGCGCTCAGGCCGGTCGACAGCGAATTGACGCCGCTCTGCGCGGTGCTGATCCCCGTCGAAGCCGACGTCGACAGCGAAGTGATCGAGCTGTTGGCCGACGAAATGCCGGTCGATGCCGAGGTCGACAGGCTCGCGATACTCGACGTCGTCGTGCTGGCAACCGCGTACAACTGGCTGCCGTTGATGGCATCGGTACTGGCCGCACCGACGAGGCCGGCCGCGACATTCTGGATACGGCGCTCCGACCCGGCCGCACCAACGCTGACGACCCCCGCCGACGCGTTCGAGCCGGCGTATGTGCCGAACGTCGTGCTGCCGATCGTCGTGCTGCTTACGGTACCCGTGCCGCCCGTCGCCGTCGTGGCGGTTCCCGACGTCACGGCGCCCGAACCGAGCGCGACCGAGCCGGCGACATTGGCGCTGGAACCCGAGCCGAACGCCAGCGCATTCGTCGCACTCGAATTTGCGTTGTCCCCCAGCGCGATGCCGTATGCGTTGTTCACGGTTGCCGCACGACCAACCGCGATGCCGGAGGTTGCCGTCGCAACGACCGACGACTGTCCGCCGACCGCGATGCCGTCCGTCGCCGCCGAGTTCGCAGCGGCCGTAGTGTTGCCGCCGATCGCAACCGATCCGGTGTTCGTCGCTTTCGCGCCGCTGAACGTTCCTGCGACGCTGCCGCCCCCCACTGCGACAGCGTTGGTGCCGGACGCGGTCGCGAAATTGCCGTAAGCCGATGCGCCGGTCGCGCTTGCCGTCGCCGCGTTGCCGGTCGCAACCGAATTTGCGCCGCTCGCGGACGCGAAATTGCCGAGCGCCGTCGCGTAATTGGCATTCGCGTTGGCGGTATTGCCGAATGCCGACGCATCGTTGCCGGATGCGGTCGCGCTGAAACCGACCGCGGTTGCGGACAACGGTGTCGTGCCGCTACCCAGCGCGTACGCATTCTGCCCGATGGCAATGTCCCCGGCCGTCAGGGCCTTGGACGTGGCGCCAAGTGCCACGGCGTTGCTGCCGGCGCTGGTGGCGGACGTGCCGAGCGCAATCGCGTTGGTGTTTTGCGCCGATGCGCCATTGCCGATCGCCGTACCGCTCGCGCCCGACGCCACGCTGGTGTTGCCCAGCGAAACGGAACCCGTCCCGGTCGACGTATTGGAGTTGCCGAGCGCAATGGCGCCTTGTCCGTTCGCGGTATTGTTCGCGCCTACCGCCACGGCGCCGGTGCCGGTCGCGACGTTCGGGTCGCCGATCGCGACCGCGCCGTTGCCGCTGGCCGACTGCTGGTTACCGATCGCGACCGCGCCGATGCCGCTGCTCGCCGTCGACTGATAGCCGATTGCCGTCGAGCCGAGGCCGGCGGTGGCCAATACCGTGTTGCTGTCGCCGATTGCGACGGTCGAAGCCGAGCGTGCGTTCGTAAAGTGCCCGATCGCGACGGCGTTCGCGGCCGTTGCCGACGCGCCGTTCCCGAGCGCATAGCTCGACGCACCGGACGACAGCGCGTTGAAGCCGAACGCAGCCGAGAACGCGCCCGACGCAGTCGCCTGGTGACCGACCGCCGTGGCGAATTGGGTCGCATAGGCCCCCATGCCGACTGCGGTGGCGGCCTGACCGGCGGCCGTCGTAAAGCTTCCGAACAACGTGACGGCGAGGAAGTTGCCGCCGTTGGCGTTACATCCCGCCACGTTCGACCAGACGCCGCTTCCGTCAACGGGGTTCGTTGAGGCGGCGTAATTCGTGACCCCGTCCGGCCCGACTCCAGCGCCCGAGTTGCATGTCAGATTGCTGGAATACGTCGAGGCGTTGACCAGCGGAGCGCCGGCCAGCAGCAACAGGCTGACCAGCAGCTTGACCGAAGCAGAGCGTTTGCTCTTGCCTCGTGCCGAGGCCAATTCCGACGCGGCAACCCAGGTTCCCAGGGCCTCGTTCCAGATCGAACGGTATGCACGATTCATCTCTAGCCACCTCTAGCTAATGACGCAACACCCGTGGCCTTTTCGTTAGATGAATATGCCGTTCGAGCGCGCAAAAAATATAATTTGATGCGCGAAGTTTATTTGGGATAAGTTTTTGAGATTGACAAGAAATGATAAATAAAGGGGCTTGAAAGTTAAAATATGGTTAATACGCGGTGCGGGCGAAGAATTGCTCGTTGTCGTTTGTTAATAACTGTGAAGGCATCATGTAATGCGTTCGGTATGGGCGATTGTTATGGTAAGTCATTGTTTATAAAGGAATGTATGTTGTGACGGAGGTGATTTCAGAGATGTTTGGCCTCTATCCGTAAGACAAATGAAAGAGCAAACGTTTGCGGATTCGTGGGATTGTTCGAAATTGTAATGTGATCAATTGTGAGATATTTGGTTCTTATTTTGGGTCTGCGTGATCATTAAATTAATATATTTATATTTTTATGTTTCTTGAGTGTTGTGCTGGCTTGTCTGATGCGGACTGATTTGCAAGTTCATGAAATATAAAAATTCCCTATGCCGGTCTTCGCATCGCACCGACCGGAGAGGCCGTTGCAGCGGGCAGGTGAGCGGCTGGTCGAGCGACCAATGCACAAAAAAGTAACGGTCGGCAGTATTGTTTCTGTCTCGTTCTTTCGATGGCTTTATGCGCTGCTCTGGAATCAATGTGCAGGAGATCGGGTAAGCCAATTTGAAATGGCGTTTCATTTTCCCGCTGTCGATTGCGAGGGCAGTCGGATCCGGGAGCGTCGGCAAAAAAGGACCGGAACGCCTGCGGCGTTCCGGTCAGCGTGACCGTCGGGTGAGGATCGCGCGATGCCGACGATTCGGCTCCCCGGCCGGGAGGCCGTGCCGGTTTACCAGCTGTACCCGTACCCGGCGCCGTACGTCCGGTTACTACCCGACACGCCGACGCCCAGCTTGAGGATGCCGTTGGGCGACAGGTGTGCGCTGGCGCCTAACGCCATCCCGGATTGCCCGGCGAACCGGGCGACGCCGACTGCAAGATTGATCGTCTTGCCCGGTTCGACCTGCGGCAGCATGGTCAGCGCCGTCGCTGCGGCGATCCCCTGTCGCGCCATCGAGTCGGTTTGCTGCAGCTGCGAGCCGAGGCTGTTGATCTGCGCCTGCTGGTTCTGCATCGATTGCGACACGGACGTCGAGAGCGTGTTGAGCTGATTCAGGTTGACGGCATCGGTGCCTTGTGTACCCGGCGCGACGTTGATGACCTGGCGCTGCTGCGTGTCGTTGCCCACCGACACCACATTCGAGCGGTTGCTGTCGTTCGACGCGGCGCCGATGGCCACCGAGTTCGAGCCGGCCGTGACGATCGGGCGGTCGTTGCCGGTGCCGTTCATGTCGGCCGCGATGCCGTTGTTGTTCGCCGTGCGCGTGGTGTTGTTGTTCACCGTCGTCGACAGCTGGCTCAACTGGTTGTTGATGTTGGTCACGCCGGTGGACAGCGACGCCACCGTGCTGTTGGTCGAGCTCAGGCCCGTGGACAGCGAGCCGATGCCGGTCGAGGTAGAGGTCGACAGCGACGTGAGGTTGCTGTTGGTCGACGACAGGCCGGTGGACAGCGAGCTGATGCTGGTCGAGGTCGAGGTGGACAGCGAAGCGACGGTGCTGTTGGTCGAGCTCAGGCCGGTGGACAACGAACTGATCCCGGTCGACAGCGAGCCGATGCTCGTCGACGTTGCCGTCGACAGGCTGTTGACGGCCTGGTTGGTCGCGTTGAGCTGGCTGCCGTTGACCGCGTCCGTGCTGGTGGCCGAGATGCGGCCCGCGGCGACGTTGGTGATCTGGCGTTCGGCGCCCGGTGCGCCGACGCTCACGACGCTGGTCGGCGTGCTGCCGGCGAAGAAGTAGGTGACGCCGCCGATCGTCGTGCTGGACGTCGGGTTCGCGGCAGCCGTGACGGAGTTCGTGCCGAGCGCGATGTCGTTGATGTTGTTGGCGACCGCGTTCGAGCCGAAGGCGAGCGAGCCGGCTGCTGCTGCCGTGGAGGTGTTGCCGAGGGCGAGCGAGCCGTTGCCGGTGGCGGAGTTGGCGTTGCCGATGGCCAGGGCGCCGTTGCCGGTGGCGGTGTTGTTGGCGCCGAGCGCGACCGCGCCGGTGCCGGTGGCCACGTTCGGATCGCCGATCGCGACCGCGCCGTCGCCGATCGCCGTGTTCGCGACGCCGATCGACACGGCCTTGCCGCCTGTTGCCGACGCGTTCTGGCCGATGGCGACTGCACCGTTCGACGAGGCGTTCGCACCGTCGCCGACCGCGACGCTGCTCGCGCCCGAGGCGCTTGCGTTCACGCCCGACGCGATGGCGTTGACGCCGGTTGCGCCGTCGTTGTTGTAGTTGGCCTGCTGGGTGCCGTTGTCGTTGACGCTGTAGTAGTGCGTCTTCGCGGCCTGGATCGCGGTCGAGGTCGACGTCGACAGCGATGTGAGGTTGCTGTTGGTCGTGCTCAAGCCGGTCGACAGCGAGCCGATGCCGCTCGACGTGGAGGTCGACAGCGATGCGACCGTGCTGTCGGTCGTGCTCAGGCCCGTAGACAGGGAGCTGAGGCCGGTCGAGGTCGAGGTGGAGAGTGATGCGACGGTGCTGTTGGTCGAGCTCAGGCCGGTGGACAGGGAGCCGATGCCGGTCGAGGTCGAGGTGGAGAGCGACGCGATGGTGCTGTTGGTCGAGCTCAGGCCAGTCGACAGCGAGCCGATGCCGGTCGAAGTCGAGGTGGACAGCGATGCGACGGTGCTGTTGGTCGAGCTGAGGCCGGTGGACAGCGAGCCGATGCCGGTCGAGGTCGACGTGGACAGCGAGGCAATCGAGCTGGTCGCCGTCGAGATGCCGGTCGATGTCGAGGTCGACAGCGAAGCGACGGAACTGTCGGTCGAGCTGAGGCCGGTGGACAGGGAGCTGATACCGGTCGAAGTCGAGGTGGACAGCGAGGTGATCGAGCTGGTGGCCGTCGAAATGCCCGTTGACGTGGAGGTCGAGAGCGAGGCGACGGAGCTATCGGTTGAGCTGAGGCCAGTGGACAGCGAGCTGATGCCGGTCGACGTCGAGGTGGACAGCGAGGTGATCGAGCTAGTTGCCGTCGAGATGCCGGTCGACGTGGAAGTCGAGAGCGAAGCGACGGAGCTATCGGTCGAGCTCAAACCGGTCGACAGGGAGCTGATGCCGGTCGAAGTCGAGGTGGACAGCGAAGCGATCGAGCTGGTGGCTGTCGAAATACCGGTCGACGTGGAAGTCGACAGCGAAGCGACGGAGCTATCCGTCGAGCTGAGGCCGGTGGACAGCGAGCTGATGCCCGTCGAAGTCGACGTGGACAGCGAGGCAACCGAGCTGTTGGTCGAGCTCAGACCGGTGGACAGCGAGCTGATACCCGTCGAAGTCGACGTCGAGAGGGAGGCGATCGAGCTGGTGGCCGTCGAAATACCCGTCGACGTGGACGTCGACAGGGAGGCGACGGAGCTATCGGTCGAGCTCAACCCAGTCGAGAGCGAGCTGATACCGGTCGAAGTCGAGGTGGACAACGAAGTGATCGAGCTGGTTGCCGTCGAGATACCGGTCGAGGTCGAGGTGGACAGCGAGGCGATCGAGCTGGTGGCCGTCGAAATGCCGGTCGACGTGGAGGTCGAGAGCGAAGCGACGGAGCTATCGGTGGAGCTCAAACCGGTGGACAGCGAGCTGATACCGGTCGAGGTCGAGGTGGACAGCGAGGTGATCGAGCTGGTTGCCGTCGAAATGCCGGTCGACGTGGAGGTCGAGAGCGAGGCGACGGAGCTATCGGTCGAGCTGAGGCCAGTCGACAGCGAGCTGATGCCGGTCGAAGTCGACGTGGACAGCGAAGCGATCGAGCTGGTCGCCGTCGAGATGCCGGTTGACGTGGACGTCGAGAGCGAGGCGACGGAGCTGTCGGTCGAACTCAAACCTGTCGACAGCGAACTGATACCCGTCGAAGTCGAGGTGGACAACGAGGTGATCGAGCTAGTTGCCGTCGAAATGCCTGTCGACGTGGAAGTCGACAGCGAAGCAACGGAGCTATCGGTCGAGCTCAAACCAGTCGAGAGCGAGCTGATACCGGTCGAGGTCGAGGTGGACAACGAGGCGATCGAGCTGGTTGCCGTCGAGATGCCGGTCGACGTGGAGGT
>NZ_CADESW010000049.1 GCF_902830275.1 Burkholderia stagnalis
CAGTTCCGGGTCCAGGTTCAAGCCCTTGCCCGGTTCAATCGTCACTTCTTCCTTGCGTTTGCGTGGCATAACGTGGCTCCTTGGCCATCAGTTTATGCCTCACACACAAACATTCGGATAGGCTCGGCCTCGGGCTCGCCGACAAGGGCCTCAGGCCTCTGAGCGGCACCCGGGACGACCGAAAGCAAACCAAGACAGCTTCGTTCGCGATCGGTTCGCGACACACGCTTGACGACATCACGAATGCGGCCACTTGTTCAGCATTGCCTTAACTTCACTGATCCATGCGATACGCGCGCAATTAATGGGCGTTCCGCCTCGTCAAACCCCCGCCTACCTTCGGAGACAGTTCCCTATCAAACTCCTGACGTCTCGGGACTCAGCAGCACCGCAATTCCACGGCCCCGTCGTTCGTGGCGTACTGGAACATAGATCGCATGAGAGCATAATGTTCGTAGAAGGCATCGTCCTTGAACAACCGTGCACGCTGGTCCCACGTATCGAAGTCGGCAACAAGCTTCGCTGAAGCGATTTTCCCGATAGTCCCGGTATGTCGTCCGTAGAGAATGAGCTCACGAAATGGTCCTGGCCCATTTGCGCCAGGATTCTGCCAGTGGTAGCCGACCAAGCGGGCTAGGCCATTGAGCCAGTCCCAATACTCGCGCCGGTTGTCGCTGACTCTGAACCACTGTTCCTCCTCGAACTCGTAGCTGGCTCCAACCTCCAATCCCTCTACATTCTGAGGGCAATCTGGATTGCCGACCGCAACTACAATATCCTCCGAGCACGAGTCGTCGGGCGAAATTTCCGTGCTATCAGAAACAGAATGAACAGCCAGCTTCTTCAGCCCCTTCCACGCTACGAAATAGACTCCCATACAACTCCGTAAGTGTAGATACCAAGCCCACCGCTTGGTTGAGCGCGTCGGGCGATCCGGCGCACCTTTGATCTTTCATGTACTCGCGTCCGGTTCAGTCGATGCTTCACCGGCTCACCATGCACTGCTACCTCGAAAGCGAGTTTCATATAGCGAGCAGCTCGCGTTACGTCGACACGGTCGGGCGCTCTCCGCTCGTGTGGATAAGGAATGCGCGGCCAGCGGCCGCGCATGTCAGAATGTTCACAACATGGCCTTTCAACCGAGCCACACGCCTCCTACTCCATTAGCGTTTCTCACAAATACCGGCTTCCTAACCAACGGCTCCTGTTCGGCGAAATTGGCGTATTGCTTGGTCAGCAGCGCACAGGCAAACACATGCTGCAACGGAACGTGGTCAATGTCCGTGGTCGCTTGTTGCTGAATAACCCCGGTCACCAGCCCTGCCATTTCATTCAAGAAAACCTTGCCTACGATTTTTACAATTTCGCATACCGAATATTTGATAATTAACCAATCACCCCTGCGTAGTGGTATAGCGCCAAATCACCGCATGCCGAGTGGTTGATGCTCACGACCCGCAGCGAACACGTCTCGAGATCCACGAGCAAGAATCTTGAAAGCTTCCGGTCCGCAAATGGTGCTGCGTCGCACCATGTTTTATCGCGTTACCGCGGACTTTGTTGCACTCGAACAGCGGTTCTTACGTTCCCGCAGACTTTGTTGTACACCCATACTGGCCGCGATCCGCGCGACCGCCGGCCCGAACGGCGCGCTGCTCGTCGTCAAGAACTACACGGGCGACCGGCTCAACTTCGGCCTCGCCGCCGAGCTCGCACGCGCGGAAGGCATTCCGGTCGAGACGGTCATCGTCGCCGACGACGTATCGCTGCGCGATCGCGTCGAGCGCGGGCAGCGACGCGGGATCGCAGGCACCGTCCTGATCCACAAGCTCGCCGGCGCGGCCGCCGCGCTCGGGCTGCCGCTCGCCCGCGTCGCCGCGATCGCGCGCGAGGCTGCGGCCGATCTCGGCACGATGGGCGTCGCGCTCGACGGCTGCACGATTCCGGGCGCCGAGAAGTCGGGCTTCAGCCTCGCCGACGACGAGATCGAGCTCGGCCTCGGCATCCATGGCGAAAAAGGTGTCGAACGCAAGACGCCGCAGCCGGCCGACGCGCTGGTCGACACGCTGCTGTCGAGCATCGTCGCCGATCTCGTCCTCGACGCCGGCGAACGGGTCGCCCTGTTCGTCAACGGTCTCGGGGCCACGCCCGACATGGAGCTGGCGATCGTGCTGCGCGCCGCGTACGACAACCTGAGCCGGCGCGGCATCGCCGTCGAACGCGCGTGGGCCGGCACGTTCCTGTCGGCGCTCGACATGCCCGGCTGCTCGATTTCCGTACTGCGACTGAACGACGAGCGCGAAAAGCTGCTCGATGCGCCGACGCAGGCGCGCGCGTGGCCGGGCGGCGGCGCCGTCAACCCGCAGATCCGGGTGGCCGCCGCGGAAACACGCGATGCGCCGCCGGCACCGCTCGACGTCAGCGGCCGCGCATGGGCCGCGCGCCTGCAGCCGGCGCTGCACGCAGTCGCGCGCGCGCTGATCGACCACGAAGCCACGTTGACGGAACTCGATGCGGCGGCCGGCGACGGCGATCTCGGCGCGAGCATGCATCGGGCCGCGCAGGCGATCCTCGCGTTGCCCGAAGCCGCGTACGGCACGCCGGCGGGCGCGCTCGCGGCGCTGGGCGCCGCGTTGCGGCGCGCGATCGCAGGCAGTTCGGGGCCGTTCTATGCGACCGCGCTGCTGCGTGCGTCGCGCCGGCTTGCCGACATCGCCGAGCCGTCGACACGCGAGTGGGCCGCGGCATTCCGCGGCGCGGTGGAATCGATCGGCGAGCTGGGCGGTGCGCGCGCCGGCGACCGGACGATGCTCGATGCGCTCATGCCGGCCGTCGACGCGTTCGACCGTGCGCTCGATGACGATCGGGACGGCGCTGCCGCATGGGCGGCGGCCGTCGAAGCCGCCGAACGCGGCGCGCAGGAAACGACACGCATGACGCCGCGCGCGGGACGCGCGAGCTATCTGGGGGAACGCGCCATCGGCACGCCCGACGGGGGCGCAGTCGCGGTCGCGTACTGGTTGCGAGCGTTGCAGCCGCACGTGCGGTGAGCCGCGACGCAGGCGGGCTCATCGCCCGCTTTGACGTATGGTGCGCGCGGAGACGAGACTCATCTTGTGCGCCTGTTCCCAGCTTGCCGCCGAGCCGCACAAGGCCGAGCCGAAGCGTCACGTAAACGCACTGTGGCTCGTGAACAAGGCCAAGTCGGACAGCTCCGCGCGCACCGGCGCATTTTCCAGCGCTACGCCTAGACGCCGGCATCGCACAGCCGTGGCCGGATGCCCCTTGCCTGCGCTACACACAGTAGCGCCCAAGTTCCTCCCGTCGACCTACCCCTTGGGGCGCGCCCGTCTTTGCACGTGCGCGCACAGCGCGCTCCTCTTCCCCCTACCATCGACTGCCAACCCAACACTCCCGCGCGCTACTAGAAATCCCCGATAGCAAATAAAAACCAGAAAATAAATTCAAAAAAATACAAATATCACGCCACAACGCGAATTCATCAATTTGAATCGCCAATAAATTTATTTTATTGGCACCACCCAACTCGACCTCCTAGCCTTTATTGTGCTCTGCAATACACAATTGACCAGAATAGTTTAAAACACTCGATAATCCACAAAAATCATTTCCAAATCCGCCACCCCTATTCAACATCCAATTAATCGACCATATATTCCAGATCGATCAGACGTCGGCACCCTATTCAGCCAGGCAGCACTGAACCGTGCATCATCCGCATCACAACCCAAGCAATCCACTCATTCATCAAGGAAAGACCATGAGAAAACTCGCGACCATCGTCGTTTCGGTCATGATGCTTGCTGCATCCTCGTACGCCTCTGCGGAATCGCTTTGCAAGGCAGGCAAGATCGACAAGATCGAAACCGATACGAGCGGCAACCTGCTCGTCACCATCAGCGACGGCATTTACTCATTCAGCGCCAAGGAAGTTTTTCCGATCATCTATTCCGCATATTCCGAAAATAGAAACCTCTTTATTTACGGAAACAACTGCGCGAACGGATCGGCGGCAAGCCGCTTCGCGATTCGATAAGCCGGCCGGAAATCCGGCCATCGGCATCTTTTACAATCAGCGCTTTATCTGATATTCGGCCGACCGGAATTTGCCGGTCGGCCCTGTCTGTTTTAAATTGCACTGATGCACCGCAGCATTACAATGCCCATGCGCATGCGAACGATGCCGCCGCGCGGACGATCCTTCCGCGACACGGCCCATTGCCGTCCCGCGCGATGCCGGCGCAGCGCCTTGCGCGTCCGCACCGGAATGCCGCTTATTTCTTCTCCGGCTCCGACGAGCCCGGCTGCTTGAACGGGAACGAGCTGAACATCGATTTCGCCTGATTCTGCATCTGCTCCTGCATCTGCACGAACATGTTCTTCGATTGCTCGATATAGCTCGTCATCATCCCCTGCATCATCGGCGCCTGCATGTTCATGAACTGCGACCAGATCTCCGGATTCATCGCATTGTTCTCGTACAGGTTCTTCGACTGGTCGGCGAGCTTGTTCTGGATGTCGATGAACGCCTGGATGTTCTTCTCCAGGTAGGTGCCCATCATGCCCTGCATCGCATGCCCGTAGAAGCGGATGATCTGCGACAGCATCGACGACGAGAACATCGGCACGCCGCCGCTTTCCTCTTCGAGAATGATCTGCAGAAGGATGCTGCGCGTCAGGTCTTCGCTCGATTTCGCATCGACGACCTTGAAGTCCTCCTGGTCCAGCACGAGCTGCTTCACATCGGTCAGCGTGATGTATGTGCTTGTCTCGGTATCGTAGAGCCGGCGGTTCGGATACTTCTTGATGAGCCGTTCGGCCGTTTTCTTTGTAGTAGTCATGTAACGCCTTTAAGTGCCAGCGTAGCGCAGTGACAAATCCCCGCCGCCCGAAAGACGGGTTGCGGGGCCCCTTGGGAAACGCCGAACCGCGCGGCCGCCCGGCCCGCGCGGTTCGCGGTCTCAGCCCATGTGCAGGCCGCCGTTCAGCGAGAAGTCTGCGCCCGTCGCGAAACCCGAATCGTTCGACGCGAGCCACGCGACGATCGAGCCGATCTCCTCGGGCGCGCCGAGACGGCGCACCGGAATCGTCGCGACGATCTTCTCGAGCACGTCAGGGCGGATCGCCTTGACCATGTCGGTGCCGATGTAGCCCGGCGACACGGTGTTGACCGTCACGCCCTTCGTCGCGACTTCCTGTGCGAGCGCCATCGTGAAGCCGTGGATGCCGGCCTTCGCGGTCGAATAGTTGGTCTGGCCGAACTGGCCCTTCTGGCCGTTCACCGACGAGATGTTGATGATCCGGCCCCAGCCGCGCTCGACCATCCCGTCGATCACCTGTTTCGTCACGTTGAACAGGCTCGTCAGGTTGGTGTCGATGACGGCCGTCCAGTCCTCGTGCGTCATCTTGCGGAACACGACGTCGCGCGTGATGCCCGCGTTGTTGACCAGCACGTCGATCTCGCCGACCTCGGCCTTGACCTTGTCGAACGCTTCCTTGGTCGAGTCCCAGTCGCCGACGTTGCCTTCCGATGCGATGAAGTCGAACCCGAGCGCCTTCTGGTCCTCGAGCCACTTCACGCGGCGCGGCGAGTTCGGGCCGCAGCCCGCGACCACCGTGAAGCCGTCCTTCACCAGGCGCTGGCAAATGCTGGTGCCGATGCCGCCCATACCGCCCGTTACGTAAGCAATTCGCTGAGACATAAATCTCACTCCATTTTCTTGGTTTCGAGAGTTGCCGAGCGGCGCCCTCTGACTACACGCGGCGCCTGCGCGGCATACTGCCCGGCAGGCGCCGAGAGACGATTACGGACGCTCGACCGCGAGCGCGACGCCCATCCCGCCGCCGATGCACAGCGACGCCAGCCCGCGCTTCGCATCGCGCTTGACCATTTCGTGCAGCAGCGTCACCAGGATCCGGCAGCCCGACGCCCCGATCGGATGACCGATCGCGATCGCCCCGCCGTTCACGTTCACCTTCGACGTGTCCCAGCCCATCTGCTTGTGCACCGCCAGCGCCTGCGCCGCGAACGCCTCGTTGATCTCCATCAGGTCCAGGTCGCCCGGCGTCCAGCCCGCGCGCTC
>NZ_CADESW010000050.1 GCF_902830275.1 Burkholderia stagnalis
CAGTTCCGGGTCCAGGTTCAAGCCCTTGCCCGGTTCAATCGTCACTTCTTCCTTGCGTTTGCGTGGCATAACGTGGCTCCTTGGCCATCAGTTTATGCCTCACACACAAACATTCGGATAGGCTCGCGACGCGGATTTCCGCCTGTTCACGGTCAAGGACTGTTGTTACGACCCGGACCCGGTCGTACACGACCATCTGTTCTCCACCGCATTCGATTCGCGCACGACGGTGCTGTCGCTCGCGGATGCGTTGCGCCTGCTTGCCTAGACGATCAACGTCCGCACCAAAACAAACCCCGGCCACGCGGCTCATCGCCGCGCGCCGGGGTTCGATGTTCATCCGGGCGATGCATCCCGCCGCATCGCCCGCCACGCTCGCTCAACGCGCGGCGACTTCGTCCTTGCCGCGCGTCGCGTCGCCGACCGCCGCCGGGGCATCGCCCCACCCGCCGCCCAGCGCGCGGATCAGGTTCACGGTGGACACCGCCTGCGTGCCCGTCAGCGCATTCGACTGCAACTGCGACACGAGCACCGAGCGCTCGCTGTCGATCACGTCGAGATAGCTGACCTCGCCTTCCTGATACTGGGTGCGCGACAGCGTCGCCGCACGCCGCGACGCGTTGACGGCCGAATCCTGCGCGCGAATCTGGTCGTCGAGCAGCCGCAGGTCGGCCAGATTGTCCTCGACCTCGCGGAACGCGACGAGCACCTGCTGCCGGTAGTTTGCGACCTGTTCGTCGTACTGCGCGCGCGCCTGCTGCACGCCCGCGGCACGCCGCCCGCCGTCGAACAGCGGCAGCGTCAGCGCGGTGCCCGCGAACGGCCCGAGCAGGAACGTGCGGCTCGACCACATGAACAGGTTGCCGAGCGTCGACGCTTCAAAGCCCGCCGCACCGGTGATGTCGAGCTTCGGGAAGTACGCCGATTTCGCGAGCCCGATGCGCGCGTTCGCCGCGGCCATCGCGCGCTCGGACGCCGCCACGTCGGGGCGGCGTTCGAGCAGCGCCGACGGCAGGCCCGCCGGTACCCTCACCGCGACCGGCACGAGCGGCGTTTCCTTGAACGCGAAATCCGCCGGCGCCTTGCCGAGCAGGATCGCGAGCGCATGCTCGGACGCCGCGCGGCGACGCGCGACGCCAACCGCATCGGCCTGCGCGGTCGCCAGTTCGTTCTTCGCGCGCGACACGTCGAGCTCGCTGATGTCGCCCTCGTTGAAGCGGCGCTGCACGAGCTTCAGCGCCTGTTCACGCAGTTCGACCGTGCGGCGGTACAGGTCCTGGTCGGAATCGAGCCGGCGCAGCTCGAAGTAGTTCTGCGCGACGTCCGCCTGCAGCGCGAGCTGCACCGAACGGAACAGCGCCTCGCTCTGCGCCTGGTCCGCACGCGATGCCTCGACGTTGCGGCCCACGCGGCCGAACAGGTCCGCTTCATACGACACCGTGCCCTGCGCGCGCCACAGCGTCGAATTGACCGGGCCGCTGCCCTGCGGCAGCGACTGCGACGCCGACGACAGCCCCTGGCGCGTCGGCCCGAAGCCTGCGCCGATCTGCGGGAACCACTGCGAGCGCGCCGAGCGGGTGGCCGCGCGCGCTTCCTCGACGCGCGCCGCCGCGGCCTTCAGGTTCTGGTTCGCCGCAAGTGCCTGCGCTTCGAGCGAATCGAGCACCGGATCGCCGAACGCCTTCCACCATTCGCCGCGATGCGCGGCGTCCGACGGCTCGGCGGTTTTCCACGTGCCGGCCTGCTCGCCGGCCGCGAGCGTCGGCGCTTCCTTGAACGCGGCGGGCGTTGCAACGTCCGGCCGCTTGTAGTCGGGCCCGACCGCGCAGGCGGCCAGCAGCGATACGAGCAGGCCGCTCGCCGCCGCCAGCTTCGCGATGCGCATCAAACCAGATTGAGTCTTCGAGTTATCCATCGTGTTGTCCTCAAGCATCCGAAGCCGGCACGCCCGGCGCCGGAACGCCATAGCCGGCCGAATCCTTGCCGGCGACGTGAATCTTGCCGCCCGCGAGTGTGCGCAGCACCACATAGAACACCGGCGTCAGCATCAGGCCGAACAGCGTCACGCCCAGCATCCCGAAGAACACCGCGACCCCCATCGCATGGCGCATCTCCGCACCCGCGCCGGTCGACGTGACGAGCGGCACGACGCCCATGATGAACGCGATCGACGTCATCAGGATCGGCCGCAGCCGCAGCCGGCTCGCCTCGATCGCCGCCTCGAGCGGTGTCCTGCCGTCGTGCTCCAGCTCGCGCGCGAACTCGACGATCAGGATCGCGTTCTTCGCCGACAGCCCCACCAGCACCATCAGGCCGATCTGCGTGAAGATGTTGTTGTCGCCCTGTGTGAGCCACACCCCCGTGAGCGCCGACAGAATGCTCATCGGCACGATCAGGATCACCGCGAGCGGCAGCGTCAGGCTTTCATACAGCGCGGCGAGCACGAGGAACACCAACAGCACGCTGATCGGGAACACCCAGATCGCAGAATCGCCCGCGAGAATCTGCTGGTACGTGAGGTCGGTCCACTCGAACCGCACGCCGCGCGGCAGCGTCTCGTGCGCGATCCGCTCGATCGCGGCCTGCGCCTGCCCCGACGAGAAGCCCGGCGCCGGGCCGCCGTTGATGTCGGCCGCCGTGTAGCCGTTGTAGCGCACCACCATCTCGGGGCCGAACGTCGGCGTCACGGTGACGAGCGACGACAGCGGCACCATCTCGCCCGCGCCGTTGCGCGTCTTCAGCTGCAGGATGTCGTCCGCGCGCTGGCGGAACGGCGCATCCGCCTGCACGCGCACCTGGTACACGCGGCCGAAGCGGTTGAAGTCGTTCACGTACAGCGAACCGAGATACACCTGCATCGTATTGAACACGTCGGTGACCGACACGCCGAGCTGCTTCGCCTTCACGCGATCGAGATCGACGTTGAGCTGCGGCACGTTGATCTGGTAGCTCGTGAACAGCGGGCCAAGTTCCGGCGCCTGCTGCGCGCGCTTGATGAAGTCGTTGGTCGCATCGGCGAGCTTCGCGTAGCCGACCGCGCCGCGATCCTCGATCTGCAGCTTGAAGCCGCCGAGCGTGCCGAGGCCGAGCACCGGCGGCGGCGGGAACACCGCGACGAACGAATCCTTGATCGCGCCATATTGCTGGTTCAGCGCGCCCGCGATCGCGCCGGCCGACAGCGCCTTGCCGTGCCGTTCCGAGAACGGCTTCAGCGTGACGAACACGATGCCCGCGCTCGAGCTGTTCGTGAAGCCGTTCACCGACAGCCCCGGGAACGCCACCGCGCTCTCGACGCCCGGCTGCTTCAGCGCGATCGAGCCCATGTCGCGGATCACCTTCTCGGTGCGGTCGAGCGACGCGCCGTTCGGCAGCTGCGCGAACGCGATCAGGTATTCCTTGTCCTGCGCGGGCACGAAGCCGCCCGGCACGACCTTCGACACCAGCAGCGTCGCGCCCACCAGCGCAACGTACACGCCGAGCATCACGGCCTTCCTCGACAGCACGCCGCGCACGCCGTGGCCGTAGTGCTCCGCACCGCGATGGAACACCTTGTTGAAGCGCTTGAAGAAGCCGCCGAGCACGCGGTTCATCACGCGCGTCAGCCAGTCTTCCTTGTCGCCATGGCCCTTCAGCAGGATCGCCGACAGCGCCGGCGACAGCGTCAGCGAGTTGAACGCCGAGATCACCGTCGAGATCGCGATCGTCATCGCGAACTGCTTGTAGAACTGGCCCGTCAGGCCCGACATGAACGCGAGCGGCACGAACACGGCGACCAGCGTGAGCGCGATCGCGATGATCGGCCCGCTCACTTCCTGCATCGCCTTGTAGGTCGCCTGCCGGGCGGTCATCCCGTTCTCGATGTTGCGCTCGACGTTTTCCACCACCACGATCGCGTCGTCGACCACGATACCGATCGCGAGCACCATCCCGAACAGCGACAGCGCGTTGATCGAATACCCGAAGCCGAGCAGCAGCGAGAACGTGCCGACGATCGACACCGGCACCGCGATCAGCGGAATGATCGACGCGCGCCAGGTCTGCAGGAACACGATCACGACGATCACGACCAGCGCGATCGCCTCGAGCAGCGTGTGCACGACGGCCTTGATCGACGAACGCACGAACTGCGTCGGGTCATAGACGATCTTGTAGTCGACGCCCGCCGGCATGTCCTGCTTCAGCTCGGCCATCGTCTTGCGCACTTCGTCCGAGATCTGCAGCGAGTTCGCGCCCGGCGACTGGTTGATCGCCATCGCGACGGCCGGCTTGTTGTCGAGCAGCGAGCGCAGCCCGTACTCGGACGCGTCGAGCTCGATCCGCGCGATGTCGCGCAGGTGCGTGACGCCGCCGTCCGGCGTCGTCTTCACGACGATGTCGCCGAACTCGTCTTCCGTCTGCAGGCGGCCGCGCGCGTTCACCGACAGCTGCAGCGGCGTGCCCGGCAGCGACGGCGACGCGCCGATCACGCCGGCCGCGACCTGCACGTTCTGCTCGCGGATCGCCCGCACGACGTCCTCGGCGGCGAGGCCGCGCTGCGCGACCTTCTGCGGATCGAGCCACACGCGCATCGCGTAGTCGCCCGAACCCCACAGCTGCACCTGGCCGACGCCCTGGATCCGCGACAGGCGGTCCTTCACGTTGATCAGCGCGTAGTTGCGCAGGTAGGTCATGTCGTAGCGGTTGTCCGGCGAGATCAGGTGCACGACCATCGTCAGCGTCGGCGAGCTCTTCACCGTGGTGATGCCGAGCCGCTGCACGTCTTCCGGCAGGCGCGGCAGCGCCTGGTTCACGCGGTTCTGCACGAGCTGCGTGGCCTTGTCCGGATCGGTGCCGAGCTTGAACGTGACGGTGATCGTCATGTTGCCGTCGCTGTTCGCCTGCGACTGCATATACAGCATGTCCTCGACGCCGTTGATCTGCTCCTCCAGCGGCGACGCGACCGTCTCGGCGATCACTTTCGGGTTCGCGCCCGGATACTGCGCCTTGACAATCACCGACGGCGGCACGACTTCCGGGTATTCCGAAATCGGCAGCAGGAACATCGCGATCACCCCGCCGAGCAGGATGATGACCGATAGCACCCCTGCGAAGATCGGGCGATCGATAAAGAATTTGGATATGTTCATGAATGGCTCTGTCTGGTTCGACGCGAAAGCGTGGCGGGCGGGCCGCTTACGAATTCGCCTTCGCCGGTGCAGCGGGCTTCGCGTTGCCCGCGAGCGGCGCGGACGGCGCATCGCCGCCCGTCATCGGCACCATGTGCGGCTTGACCTGCTCGCCGGGGCGCACGCGCTGCGTGCCGTTGACGATCACGCGGTCGCCGGCGGCGAGGCCGCTGACGATCACGCGCCGGTTGCCGTGCTGCAGCCCCTGCTGCACTTCGCGGTACGACACGCGGCCCTGCGCATCGACGACGAACACGAACTTCTTGTCCTGGTCGGTGTTGATCGCCGCGTCGTCGACGAGCAGCGCCGGGTGCGGCGCGCTGCCGCCCACCTTCACGCGCGCATAGAGGCCGGGGACGAGCGCGCCGTCCGCGTTGTCGAAGCGCGCACGCACGCGGATCGTGCCGGACGACGTGTCGAGGCGGTTGTCGACCGAGTCGATCGTGCCGCTTCTCGAATAGCCGCTCTCGTTCGCGAGGCCGAG
>NZ_CADESW010000051.1 GCF_902830275.1 Burkholderia stagnalis
GAAGAATTTCTCGCAGAAACGTTCTTTAAAAATTAACAGCCGATAAGTGTGGGCGCTTGATGGCAGCGAACCGATCCTCGGATCGGATAGCAAAAGTATCAAGAGTCTCACACTAAAGTAAGTCAGGTTTATGAAGCAATTCATATACCTGTCAGCTTTGAGTGAGCGACCGGTTCTTAACGGAACCGAAAACAGTAACAGGTTTGAACTGAAGAGTTTGATCCTGGCTCAGATTGAACGCTGGCGGCATGCCTTACACATGCAAGTCGAACGGCAGCACGGGTGCTTGCACCTGGTGGCGAGTGGCGAACGGGTGAGTAATACATCGGAACATGTCCTGTAGTGGGGGATAGCCCGGCGAAAGCCGGATTAATACCGCATACGATCCACGGATGAAAGCGGGGGACCTTCGGGCCTCGCGCTATAGGGTTGGCCGATGGCTGATTAGCTAGTTGGTGGGGTAAAGGCCTACCAAGGCGACGATCAGTAGCTGGTCTGAGAGGACGACCAGCCACACTGGGACTGAGACACGGCCCAGACTCCTACGGGAGGCAGCAGTGGGGAATTTTGGACAATGGGCGAAAGCCTGATCCAGCAATGCCGCGTGTGTGAAGAAGGCCTTCGGGTTGTAAAGCACTTTTGTCCGGAAAGAAATCCTTGGTCCTAATATGGCCGGGGGATGACGGTACCGGAAGAATAAGCACCGGCTAACTACGTGCCAGCAGCCGCGGTAATACGTAGGGTGCGAGCGTTAATCGGAATTACTGGGCGTAAAGCGTGCGCAGGCGGTTTGCTAAGACCGATGTGAAATCCCCGGGCTCAACCTGGGAACTGCATTGGTGACTGGCAGGCTAGAGTATGGCAGAGGGGGGTAGAATTCCACGTGTAGCAGTGAAATGCGTAGAGATGTGGAGGAATACCGATGGCGAAGGCAGCCCCCTGGGCCAATACTGACGCTCATGCACGAAAGCGTGGGGAGCAAACAGGATTAGATACCCTGGTAGTCCACGCCCTAAACGATGTCAACTAGTTGTTGGGGATTCATTTCCTTAGTAACGTAGCTAACGCGTGAAGTTGACCGCCTGGGGAGTACGGTCGCAAGATTAAAACTCAAAGGAATTGACGGGGACCCGCACAAGCGGTGGATGATGTGGATTAATTCGATGCAACGCGAAAAACCTTACCTACCCTTGACATGGTCGGAATCCTGCCGAGAGGCGGGAGTGCTCGAAAGAGAACCGATACACAGGTGCTGCATGGCTGTCGTCAGCTCGTGTCGTGAGATGTTGGGTTAAGTCCCGCAACGAGCGCAACCCTTGTCCTTAGTTGCTACGCAAGAGCACTCTAGGGAGACTGCCGGTGACAAACCGGAGGAAGGTGGGGATGACGTCAAGTCCTCATGGCCCTTATGGGTAGGGCTTCACACGTCATACAATGGTCGGAACAGAGGGTTGCCAACCCGCGAGGGGGAGCTAATCCCAGAAAACCGATCGTAGTCCGGATTGCACTCTGCAACTCGAGTGCATGAAGCTGGAATCGCTAGTAATCGCGGATCAGCATGCCGCGGTGAATACGTTCCCGGGTCTTGTACACACCGCCCGTCACACCATGGGAGTGGGTTTTACCAGAAGTGGCTAGTCTAACCGCAAGGAGGACGGTCACCACGGTAGGATTCATGACTGGGGTGAAGTCGTAACAAGGTAGCCGTATCGGAAGGTGCGGCTGGATCACCTCCTTTCCAGAGCTATTCGCAAAGTTGAGCGCTCACGCTTATCGGCTGTAAATTAAGACAGACTCAGGGGTCTGTAGCTCAGTCGGTTAGAGCACCGTCTTGATAAGGCGGGGGTCGTTGGTTCGAATCCAACCAGACCCACCATTGTCTGACGTGGAAACCTGAGGAAGTCTCTGTATGGGGGCATAGCTCAGCTGGGAGAGCACCTGCTTTGCAAGCAGGGGGTCGTCGGTTCGATCCCGTCTGCCTCCACCAATCACCAACGCCAAGTATTCAGCTTTGAGTATTTTGCATTGGCGATTGAGCCAGTCAGAGTGATATGAGTAACACCATATCGGCTGTCGTTCTTTAACAATCTGGAAGAAGTAAGTAATTTGGATAGCGGAAGCGTCTTGAGATGGACGTGGAAACTATCCGGGTTGTGATTGTATCGATGTATCTCAAGATGATTCGAACTTAACGTTCGGCTCAATTGGAATACGGCACAACGCGAGAACTCAACCTGTAACGAGACAGACTCGTTATAGGGTCAAGCGAACAAGTGCATGTGGTGGATGCCTTGGCGATCACAGGCGATGAAGGACGCGGTAGCCTGCGAAAAGCTACGGGGAGCTGGCAAACGAGCTTTGATCCGTAGATGTCCGAATGGGGAAACCCGGCCCTTTTGGGTCATCCTAGACTGAATACATAGGTCTAGTGAAGCGAACGCGGTGAACTGAAACATCTAAGTAACCGCAGGAAAAGAAATCAACCGAGATTCCCAAAGTAGTGGCGAGCGAAATGGGATGAGCCTTGTACTCTTTATTTGTATTGTTAGCCGAACGCTCTGGAAAGTGCGGCCATAGCAGGTGATAGCCCTGTAGGCGAAAACAGTATGAAAGAACTAGGTGTACGACAAGTAGGGCGGGACACGTGAAATCCTGTCTGAAGATGGGGGGACCATCCTCCAAGGCTAAATACTCGTGATCGACCGATAGTGAACCAGTACCGTGAGGGAAAGGCGAAAAGAACCCCGGGAGGGGAGTGAAATAGATCCTGAAACCGCATGCATACAAACAGTCGGAGCCTCGTAAGGGGTGACGGCGTACCTTTTGTATAATGGGTCAGCGACTTACGTTCAGTAGCAAGCTTAACCATATAGGGCAGGCGTAGCGAAAGCGAGTCCGAATAGGGCGTTCAGTTGCTGGGCGTAGACCCGAAACCAGGTGATCTATCCATGGCCAGGATGAAGGTGCGGTAACACGTACTGGAGGTCCGAACCCACTAACGTTGAAAAGTTAGGGGATGAGCTGTGGATAGGGGTGAAAGGCTAAACAAACCTGGAAATAGCTGGTTCTCTCCGAAAACTATTTAGGTAGTGCCTCGTGTCTCACCTTCGGGGGTAGAGCACTGTCATGGTTGGGGGGTCTATTGCAGATTACCCCGCCATAGCAAACTCCGAATACCGAAGAGTGCAATCACGGGAGACAGACATCGGGTGCTAACGTCCGGTGTCAAGAGGGAAACAACCCAGACCGCCAGCTAAGGTCCCCAAATATAGCTAAGTGGGAAACGAAGTGGGAAGGCTAAAACAGTCAGGAGGTTGGCTTAGAAGCAGCCACCCTTTAAAGAAAGCGTAATAGCTCACTGATCGAGTCGTCCTGCGCGGAAGATGTAACGGGGCTAAGCTATATACCGAAGCTGCGGATGCGTGCTTGCACGCATGGTAGGAGAGCGTTCCGTAAGCCTGCGAAGGTGCCTTGTAAAGGGTGCTGGAGGTATCGGAAGTGCGAATGCTGACATGAGTAGCGATAAAGGGGGTGAAAGGCCCCCTCGCCGTAAGCCCAAGGTTTCCTACGCAACGTTCATCGGCGTAGGGTGAGTCGGCCCCTAAGGCGAGGCAGAAATGCGTAGCTGATGGGAAGCAGGTCAATATTCCTGCACCATTGTTAAATGCGATGGGGGGACGGATCGCGGAAGGTTGTCCGGGTGTTGGAAGTCCCGGTCGCTGCATTGGAGAAGGCGCTTAGGCAAATCCGGGCGCAGGATTCAAGGGTGTGGCGCGAGCTCCTTAGGGAGCGAAGCAATTGGAAGTGGTTCCAAGAAAAGCCTCTAAGCTTCAGTTTAACAGTGACCGTACCGCAAACCGACACAGGTGGGCGAGATGAGTATTCTAAGGCGCTTGAGAGAACTCGGGAGAAGGAACTCGGCAAATTGGTACCGTAACTTCGGGATAAGGTACGCCCTTGTAGCTTGACTGGCCTGCGCCAGGAGGGTGAAGGGGTTGCAATAAACTGGTGGCTGCGACTGTTTAATAAAAACACAGCACTCTGCAAACACGAAAGTGGACGTATAGGGTGTGACGCCTGCCCGGTGCCGGAAGATTAAATGATGGGGTGCAAGCTCTTGATTGAAGTCCCGGTAAACGGCGGCCGTAACTATAACGGTCCTAAGGTAGCGAAATTCCTTGTCGGGTAAGTTCCGACCTGCACGAATGGCGTAACGATGGCCACACTGTCTCCTCCCGAGACTCAGCGAAGTTGAAGTGTTTGTGATGATGCAATCTACCCGCGGCTAGACGGAAAGACCCCATGAACCTTTACTGTAGCTTTGCATTGGACTTTGAACCGATCTGTGTAGGATAGGTGGGAGGCTATGAAACCGGAACGCTAGTTTCGGTGGAGCCGTCCTTGAAATACCACCCTGGTTTGTTTGAGGTTCTAACCTTGGCCCGTGATCCGGGTCGGGGACAGTGCATGGTAGGCAGTTTGACTGGGGCGGTCTCCTCCCAAAGCGTAACGGAGGAGTACGAAGGTACGCTAGGTACGGTCGGAAATCGTGCTGATAGTGCAATGGCATAAGCGTGCTTAACTGCGAGACCGACAAGTCGAGCAGGTGCGAAAGCAGGTCATAGTGATCCGGTGGTTCTGTATGGAAGGGCCATCGCTCAACGGATAAAAGGTACTCTGGGGATAACAGGCTGATACCGCCCAAGAGTTCATATCGACGGCGGTGTTTGGCACCTCGATGTCGGCTCATCTCATCCTGGGGCTGTAGCCGGTCCCAAGGGTATGGCTGTTCGCCATTTAAAGAGGTACGTGAGCTGGGTTTAAAACGTCGTGAGACAGTTTGGTCCCTATCTGCCGTGGGCGTTGGATATTTGAAGGGGGCTGCTCCTAGTACGAGAGGACCGGAGTGGACGAACCTCTGGTGTACCGGTTGTGACGCCAGTCGCATCGCCGGGTAGCTATGTTCGGAAGAGATAACCGCTGAAAGCATCTAAGCGGGAAACTCGCCTTAAGATGAGATATCCCTGGAGGCTTGACCTCCTTGAAGGGTCGTTCGAGACCAGGACGTTGATAGGTCAGGTGTGTAAGCGCAGTAATGCGTTCAGCTAACTGATACTAATTGCCCGTAAGGCTTGATCCTATAACAAGTCTGTCTCGATAGCCGTTAGCGCTTCAGCGCTTACGGATATCGAGCGTCGAGTGCGAGGCACTCGACGTACTGCGGTTGAAGTACCGCGTATGTGTGTGAGTACAACTCACAACCCAACCAAGATTACTGCTTCTTCCCGGATTGGTCGCGCTGCGAAGCCGCGCGACAACCCTCTTTGCCTGATGACCATAGCGAGTCGGTCCCACCCCTTCCCATCCCGAACAGGACCGTGAAACGACTCTACGCCGATGATAGTGCGGATTCCCGTGTGAAAGTAGGTAATCGTCAGGCTCCCT
>NZ_CADESW010000052.1 GCF_902830275.1 Burkholderia stagnalis
CTCTTTGCCTGATGACCATAGCGAGTCGGTCCCACCCCTTCCCATCCCGAACAGGACCGTGAAACGACTCTACGCCGATGATAGTGCGGATTCCCGTGTGAAAGTAGGTAATCGTCAGGCTCCCTAAGCCAAGAACCCCCGCCTAACCGGCGGGGGTTTTTGCATTTGCGGCACCGAAATGTGATCGAGTCCGGAACGCGCGGGCACGATTTGATACGATCGACATGCGGTCGAAGAACGTCCCGCACGGCAGTCCGGACATCGGAAATCAGTACTCGACGAGAGGGCGTTGAATGAACATTGGTGATGCCTCGCGCGAATCCGGAGTCAGCACGAAAATGATCCGGTACTACGAACAGGTTGGACTGCTGACGCCGGCCAAACGTAGCGACGCCGGCTACCGGATCTACGGCGCAGACGAAATTCATGTGCTGCGCTTCATCCGCCAGGCCCGGCGCCTCGGCTTTCTCGTCGAAGATATTCGCAAGCTGCTGATGCTCTGGCAGGACCGGTCCCGCGCCAGCGCGGAAGTGAAGTCGATCGCGCTCGAGCATGTGGCCGAACTTGATAAGCGCATCGCCGAATTGACCGACATGCGCGATACCCTCGCAGACCTGGCTGCACATTGTCACGGCGACGGCCGGCCGGAATGCCCGATCTTGGCGCGTCTTGCCGACCCCGTCTCCGAACCAGAATAGTGCGCACCTTCGAGTGGGTCAACGGACGAGATTTCGAGATGTCAATGAAATCAAAGGGTTGCGTGAGCTGTCTGATGAACTATTCCAATTTGGAATGGCATCCATGCAAGCATTTCACTGGCATCTTGATGGGGCATCGCTATAATTCGGGATAACCCTATACGGGAAATCCCTGAACACCGTTTCGCCAGGGGTCGCCCCTTCCTTGGAGAACATCATGATCGCCTATATCGTTGAAAAGCTGAGCACCTGGTTCGAATCCGCAGAGCGTGAGCGCCGTGAAGCCTACCTCGCGACGTCGTCGGACGTCGTCCAGCTCGAGCAGCGCATCCGCTCGCTCGAGACCAACGGCTACTCGCTGTAACCGGCAGCGCCGGCAGGCGCCGATGGCGCCGATAAAAAAGCAAGCCCCGTATTGACGGGGCTTTGTTTTTTGCGCGTCGGGCTCTGGCAGAGCCGGCCACTTGGCGTTATGGTATGGGCCTGATTTTTTACCAGAAGGGCAAAATCATGCGCTTGCGTATCGATGTGCAGGGCGTTTCACGCATGCGTGCGGGTTTGGCCGGAGCGTTGCTCGTTCACGCGCTGGCCGGCTACGCGGCGACGGCATCTCAGCCGTTGATTCTCGACACACAGCGAGGCATCCAGGACGGAAAGGGCGGGCTGCTCCTGCAGACCGCGCCATTGTCGCGCGAACCGATCGTCGCGCCGGCAACCATGCGAACGCCGGTCGAGCAGACGCCGAATTCGTCCGTGCCGGTGTTTGTCGCGCCTTACATCCAGGTTCCGACATGGCCGGCACCACCGGCCGGTCAGCCGCGCCCGCTGTTGCAGCCGCGGCAGCCCTAAGCGATCGGGGCGATCCTCAGTTTCCGCGGTGCTCGATTCCGCATCGGGCGCCGCCGTCCTGACCGAGCGCTTCCACGAGGTAGGGCAGCGTCTCCCTCATGTCCTGCGCCAGCGTGTAGGGCGGATTCAGAATGAACATCCCGCTGCCATAGAGACCGAGTCCGTCTGCCGGCGGATTCGACACGGTTAGCGTCAGGTGCAGCCAGTTGCCCGGTTGCAGCCGTTTCAACTGCTCGGGAAACCGCTCCGATTCCGCGCGCGCCACCTGCGGATACCAGATCGCATAGCAGCCGGTCGCGAAACGCTTCAGGCATTCCGTCACGCATGTCACCGTCCGCGCGTAATCCTTCTTGTCCTCGTAGGAAGGGTCGATCAGCACGAGCGCGCGTCGGGGCGCCGGTGGCAGCAGCGCCTTGATGCCCTCGAATCCGTCGCCCGAAAAGATCATCGCGCGCCGGCCGGCGTCGCGGAAATTGTGGCGCAGCACATCGATTTCGGTGCTGTGCATCTCGAACAGCCGCATCCGGTCCTGTTCGCGCATCAACCGCCATGCGAGATACGGCGAGCCCGGGTAGTAGCGCAATTCGCCGTCGTCGTTCAGTGCGCGGACTTCGTCGAGATAGTCGGCCAGCACCGACGGCAGCTTCTCGTCATTCCACAGTTTGCCGATGCCCGTGTCGAACTCCGAGGTTTTCGCCGCATAGCCTTCGCGCAGCGAATACACGCCGGCGCCCGCATGCGTGTCGATATACCAGTACGACTTGTCTTTCTTGTTCAGGTAGCGAAGCAGCTGGACGACGACGGCGTGCTTGAGCACGTCCGCGTGGTTGCCTGCGTGAAAACCGTGACGATAACTGAGCATGGCGGGCTGCCTGGAACGGAGGGTGAATCGGTGAAAGCCTGTCGGGCGGGCGTGGCCGGCAAGCCGGGCGCCGACGCGGCCGCGTATTGTACGCGAGTGGCCGGCAATCGCCCTATTCGTACGCGGTGCCGACCAGATCCTCGATATGCTGTTTGACGTCCGGCGACAACTTCGTGACGACGTCGAGGGCACGCATGTTGTCGTCGATCTGCTCGATCCGGGACGCACCGGTGATGACCGAACTCACGCGAGGATTGGTCAGCACCCATGCAATCGCCAGCTGGCCGACGGTGCAGCCGAGTTCGGCGGCAATCCCGCCGAGCTTGTCGACGATATCGTTTCGGACCGGGTCGGTCAGTCGTTCACGCAGCCAGTCGTAGCCCTGGACTTCGGCGCGGCTGCCGGGCGGGACGCCGTGCCGGTACTTGCCGGTCAGCAGGCCCGACGCCAGCGGGCTCCACGTCGTCAGGCCGAGGCCGTAGTCGTCGTAGAGCCGCGCGTATTCCTGTTCGACCCGCGTGCGGTGAAACAGGTTGTATTGCGGCTGCTCGACGACCGGTTTGCGCAGGTGGTGCCGCTCGGCGATTTCGCATGCAGCTCGGATCTCGTCCGCGCTCCATTCCGACGTGCCCCAGTACAGCGCCTTGCCGCGCGCGATCATGTCGCTCATCGCCCACACGGTCTCTTCGATCGGCGTGTGCGGATCGGGGCGATGGCAATAGACGAGGTCGACATACTCGAGCTGCAGCCGCTGCAGCGACCCGTCGATCGCGTTCAGCAGGTATTTCCGGTTCAGCGTGTGGTACTGGTTCGGCGCTTCGGCAAGCCCCCAGAAGAACTTCGTCGACACGATATAGCTGACGCGCGGCCAGCCGAGCGACTTGATCGCGTGTCCCATGATGTCCTCGGACTTGCCGCCCGCATAGACTTCGGCATTGTCGAAGAAATTGACGCCGGCGTCGCGCGCGGCCGCGAGACATTCGCGCGCCACGCGCCGGTCGACCTGGTTGCCGTACGTAACCCATGACCCGAGCGAGAGCTCGCTGATCTGCAGGCCGGAGCGGCCGAGCCGTCGATAGTGCATGCATGTCTCCCGCGTGGCTGGTTCGACCTTAAGCTTAGACGTTTCAGGAGCGAATGGCGCAAGCGGATCATGCACAATAGCGGCTTGCCCGCCGGAGATCGCGCGCCCACGCGGCGGACCGGCGCTCAATTGACCAGAGATCGAAGGAGACGTGCATGGCAACGGATTTGAACGGCAAGGTGGCGGTGGTGACGGGCGCCGCAAGCGGCATCGGCAAGGAAATCGCGCTGGTACTGGCAAAGGCGGGCGCGGCGGTCGCGATCGCCGACCTGAACCAGGAGGGCGCGAACGCCGTCGCGGAAGCGATCAAGCAGGCGGGCGGCAAGGCGATCGGCGTCGCGATGGACGTGACCAGCGAGGAAGCCGTCAACAGCGGCATCGACAAGGTGGCCGAAACGTTCGGCTCGGTCGACATCCTCGTGTCGAACGCCGGCATCCAGATCGTGAACCCGATCGAGAACTATGCGTTCTCCGACTGGAAGAAGATGCAGGCAATCCACGTCGACGGCGCGTTCCTGACGACGAAGGCCGCGCTCAAGCACATGTACAAGGACGATCGCGGCGGCGTCGTGATCTACATGGGCTCGGTGCACTCGCACGAAGCGTCGCCGCTGAAGTC
>NZ_CADESW010000053.1 GCF_902830275.1 Burkholderia stagnalis
ACCGCCTTCAGCAACCGCCCCACCGGGTCGTACGTGTAATCGGTTGCCCCGCGCGCACGATCCTCGATGCGCGTCAGGCGTCCCGCCGCGTCGTACCGGTACTGCCGCGCGGCGAGCCAGTCCGTCGGCAGCGCATGCGCATCGCGGCGCACGATCATCCGCTGCAGCCGTCCGGCCGGATCGTATTCGCGTCGCTGCTCGAAACTGCGGTGACGGCGCGCAATCTCGCGATGCAGCTTGTCGCGCTCGACATCGACCAGCGGCTGGCCGTCCAGCAGCACCCCGTGCACATGGCCCGAGCCGTAGCGCAGCCAGTCGATCGTGCGTGTATTCGGCAGTTGCGTCCGGATCCGGTTGCCGAGTGCGTCGTATTCATGCCGCGTCACCGCCGTGTAGGCGGCGCCCATGTCCGGGCCGTGGGTCTGCGCTTCGGCGATCAGGTTGTCGGCGTCGTCGTAATAGAGCCGGACCGTGCTGTCGTGGCCCTGCGCGGTCGTCAGCCGGCCTCGCGCGTCGTAATAGAAATGCTCATGGACCCTGCCACGGCCGCCCGGCCCCTCGATCTCGCGCCGCGTGAGCCGCCCGAGCGGGTCGCGCGTGTAGGCCGTCTCCACCTCGCCTTCGGTCGAACCGGCCAGCCGTCCCGCCTCGTCCCACCGGTAGCGGGTCGTGCTGCCGTCGAAGTCCGTCTGTTCGATCAACTGCCCCAGCGGGTCGTAGCGGAACCGGGTCTGCGCCTCGTTCTCGTTGGTCAGCGTGGTCAGCCGCCACTGCCGGTCGTATGCATACGTCAGCTGCCGGCCCGCCGCATCCTTGCGCCAGGTCGGCTGCCGGCGGGCATTGAACGCGTATTCGGTGACCTGGCCCGCGCCGTCCCGATACGTGCGCAGGTTGCCTTCGCCGTCCCACGTGAAGTGCTCGTCGACCCCGTCCGGGTGCGTGACGCTGGTGACCTGTCCCCGCGCGTCGCAGCGGTAGCGCGTCACGTGCCCCTCGGCATCGGTGACGCGCGACAGGTGGCCGCGCTCGTCGTAGCCGTAGCGCGTCGCGTGGCCGGAACAGTCGGTCGACTCGACGAGCCGCCCCGCGTTGTCGTGACGGAAGCGCTTCACGCCGCCTTTCGGGTCGGTCAGCGACAGCAAGCGGCCGGTACCGCTCCAGGCGTAGCGCGTGGTCCGCCCGGCGGCGTCCGTCGCCGAGACCGGCCGGCCGAGCGGATCGTATTCGGTCTGCGCGACCCGGCCATCCGGCGCCGTGACCTTGATCGGCAGGCCGTGCGCGCCGTATTCGGTGCGCGTCGTGTTGCCGAGCGCGTCCGTCTCGGCGGTGACCCGCCCCTGCGCGTCGTAGTCGAAGCGCTGCGTCTGGCCCAGTGCATTCCGGATGCCGACCAGGTTGTTGTGCGCGTCCCACTCGAATGCCTCGGTCGAGCCGTCCGCATGTTCGACCAGCACGATCCGGTTGTGATGGTCGTAGCGGTGGATCGTCGCGTGGCCGCTCGCATCGGTGACCTTCGTGTACCAGTGTTCGCGGTGGTACTCGAAATGCGTGTCGTCCTGAACCGGCTGCCCGTCGTGGCCAAGCCAGGTGCGCACGCACTTCGCGTCGGCCGGCGCGGGCACGCCTTCGCGCTGGCCCGGCCAGTCCCACGCCAGATTCGCGGCGTGGCCGTTGTAGTCCGTGTAGCGCGTGAGCAGGTGCTGCCGGTACGCGTACGTGCGCCGGAATCCCAGCATGTCGACGTGGCCGGTCAGGTCGCCTTCCGGGCTGTAGGTGTAGCGCGCGAGCGCTTCCCGGGCGAGGCCGGGCACGCCGTCGCGGTAAATCGCCGATACCCGTCCGTCGACATAGTCGAGGCGGATCGTGTTCTGCGCACCGTCGCTCAGCGTGGCGAGTTCGCCGGCTTCGTTGTACGAGAAGCTCAGGCCGAGGCCATCGCGGCCCTGGCGCGAGACGAGGCGATAGCGCGCATGCGTCACCGTGCCATGTCGTTCGTAATCCTCGCGACTGCCGTCGGGATAGGCCAGTTGAATGCGCCGGCCGTCCGGGCGCGTGATGACGAGCTGCTCGGCCGGCACCTCGACCGATTCGCCGACGCCGACCGGCGGCAACGGCACCGCGCGGTTGTCGGGATCGAAGAACGTCAGCGCGCCGTCCCGCTCTTCCAGCGACAGGTGATACGGGCTGCTCCAGCGCGCGCCGAGCGGGCTCGCGTCGTAGGCGGCCAGGCTCGACCGGTAGCGTCGTGTCCACACGATCGGCACGATCCCGTCGAGCATGAAGTCGGTCTGCGCGAGGTTCTCGTCGCCCATCGCGTAGTTGACCGGCTTCGCGCTCGCGGTGGGCGGGCACCCGCAGCCATCTTTGGCCGGCAGCGGGCTCGGCTGCGCGCCCTTCTGTGTCGAATCGCGATGCTCGCCGCGCTTCCGGTGCGGCGCCAGCATCGTGCCCGGTGCGGCCTGGGTGACGTGCGACGGCACCTTGCGCGCGCGCCGCGCCTTGATCTCCGCGGTGATCTGCGCGGCCATGAACAGCAGGCTGCCGGCCTGGGCCACGTCGCCGAACGCCGCATCGAGCATCGGCCCCGTGTTGCGGTCGAATTCGTCGAGCCACGCGACGATCGCGTCGCGCTGGCCGGACAGCTTGAGCAACTGATCGATCCCGTGCAGCGCGATTTCCTCGGTGGACGGCACCCACGACAGGAAGCCGCTGTTCTTTTTGATGCGCCCCATCTGTTCGGCGGCCGAGACGGGGTTGATCACGAAGCGCCGCACCGTCTGCGACGCCTCGCGCACGCCTTTGACGATGTCGCCCCTCCATTGCTTCAGGTGCGCATCCAGATCGGCCATGAACGCGAGCACGTCGCCACCGGCCGTTGCCCAGAACAGATCGACCAGCACCGCCGCGCCCGCGCCCTTCGCGAATGCGAGCAACACTTCCTTGACGACCGCGCGCGCCGGTCGCGTCGCGTTGCCTGCGGCGGGCACGACGCCGATCGCGTCGATCGCGAGGATGCTCCAGCCGAGGACTTTCTTCGCGCCGCCCGGTTCGCTGCAGATCCGGTAGATGTCGACGCCGACGTCGTAGAGCGACATCGCATTGCCGACGAACGGAACCATGTACAGGCACTGGACGAAAATCTCGAGGCCGTGGTTCTTGACCGATTCGGCGCGGGC
>NZ_CADESW010000054.1 GCF_902830275.1 Burkholderia stagnalis
GGTGGTGGCGGCGATCGCGCACGCGCATGGCGGGCAGGCACTGTGTATCCCGTCCGGCAGCGGCACCTGTTTCGAATTGCGCTGGCCCGCCGATCTTGCGCCGGCGCCCCGCTCCGACCGGCGGCCCGGGACACGCCCTGCCGTCGAACGCGCCCCCGTCCCCGCGAATGGCAACGGCGCCGATGATCGGGCCTGACGACACCCGCCTTCGCCGCAAAGCAGCGCTTCTTCCCCATATGGCATGCGTCGCGACGCCTTCGGCGCTCGCGCCGCCGTCACGACCCACCGGTTCATCTCCCCGCCCCGGCCGCATCCGGATCGCCTGACCGGACGAATCTACACAAAACGGCACAGGCATCGACAGCCCCGGATGTAACGCATCTGTAAGATTCCGGCATTCATTCCGGCAACGCCGATGGTCCGCCCATGCGCGGCGCGCTGCCGTGGATCCCGGAACACGCGTCCGTACATTCAGGAACCCTGATGACGCGCGTTCGAAGAAGAGCGATGCATCGAGATGAACATTCTCTATACAAACTTTCATGGCGACTTCGGCGGCGGCCACGACACCTACGTGCACGATCTCGCCACCGCAATGAGCCGGCGTCACCGGGTGACCGTCGCGTCGCCGCAAGGCAGCCGCCTGTCGCGCCTGGTCGCGGAGCACCCCGCGATTTCGGTCGTCGACATGCAGTTCAAGCCGAGCTGGACCGCGCTGTTCCGCGAAGTGCGCCGGCTGCGCCGGCTGATCGACACCGCCCGCATCGACGTCGTCCACGTGAACGGCTCGGCGGATCACCGGCAGGTGATGCTGGCGCTGCCCGGCTGCCGCAACCGGCCCGCGGTCGTGTTCACGAAACACAATACCTACCGCGCCGACAGCTTCGGCAACCTGTTCCGCGCACGCTTCGCGACGACGCGCACCATCGCGGTGAGCGACTACGTCCGGGTGATGCTGGAGCGGGAATCGCCTTATGAAAACATCACCGTGATCAAGCACGGCGTGCGCGTTCCGGCGGCGAGCCGGCTGCGCCGCGACGAGGTGCGCCGCCGCAAGGCCGCGTGCTTCGGGCCGGCCGGCGCGGATGCGATCGTGCTGGGCAGCACGGCCGGCACCACACCGGCGAAGGGCTGGACGGACCTGATCGCCGCGCTGGGCCGCCTGCCGGACGCACAGCGCGAGCGGTTCCGCGTGCTGCTGGCGGGCGAGGCGCCGTCGGACGAACAGCGCGCGCTCGTCACGCAGCACGGCATGGCGTCGCGCACCGTCTTCACCGGCATGCTCGACTGCGCGCACGACCTGTTCTCGATCACCGACGTGTCGTTCGTGCTGTCGTACCAGGAGAGCCTGTCGTACGCGTGCCGCGAAGCGATGTCGATGGGCTGCCCGACGATCGTCAGCCGCGTGGGCGGCCTGCCCGAGAACATCGAGCATGGCGTCGACGGATGGATCGTGCCGCCGCGCGCGCCGGAAGCCGTCGCGCCGATCCTGAGCGCGATCGCGGCCGAGCCCGGAGTCGTCGAGTCGATGAGCCGCAATGCCTGGCTGAAAGGCCGCCACGAGTTCTGCTTCGAGAAGTTCGTCGACGCGACGATGTCCGTTTATGAAAGCGCGATCGGCCGGCATCGCAGCCATCGGGTGCCGGCGACCGGAGCGATGCAATGGCGATGACGCCCGCGACGCGCTACCCGATCCTGATGTACCACCAGATTCGCCCGCTGCCGCCGCCCACCGACCGGTTGCGCGGGCTGAGCGTCGACCCCGGCGCATTCCGCCGCCAGATGCAGTGGTTCAGGCGGCTCGGCTACCGCGGCCTGAGCGTGGCCGAACTGCAGCCTTATATTCGCGGGGAGCGGCACGGCAAGGTGTTCGGGATCTCGTTCGACGACGGCTTTCTCAACGTGCTGACGCACGCGATGCCGGTGCTCGACGAAGCCGGCTTCACCGCGACCTGCTATTTCGTCGCCGACCGGTTCGACGGCACGAACGCGTGGGACGCCGGCGACGACACCGTGCGTTCCCCGCTGATGTCGATCGAGAACATGCTCGAATGGCGCGATCACGGCCACGAGATCGGCTCGCACACGCTCGATCATGTGCCGCTGTCGCGCGTGGCGGCAGACGAATCATGGCGGCAGGTGGTCGAATCGCGCCGCCGGCTCGAGGCATTGAGCGAGCGGCGCATCGAATCGTTCTGCTATCCGTATGGCGAGCTGAGCGCACTGGTGCGCGACCAGGTCGAGGCGGCCGGATACCGGAATGCGACCACCACGCAGCGCGGGTGCGCAAACCGGCACGACGATCCGTTCGCACTGCCGCGCATTCCGGTCGCGGGCGGCGTCGGCGCCGCCCGGCTGTGGTTCAAGTGCCTGCGAGGGCGTGCCCGCCGCCGCGGCTGAAATCGCCGGCGGTTACGCGGCGGTTGCGATTTTCATGCCGCCGCGAGATCGTCGGGCCAACGCAACTCGAAACGCGTACCGCTGCCGGCGCGGTTGCACAGCGCCTGCCCGCCATGCGCGTGCGCGATCGCCGCCACCACG
>NZ_CADESW010000055.1 GCF_902830275.1 Burkholderia stagnalis
CAGTTCCGGGTCCAGGTTCAAGCCCTTGCCCGGTTCAATCGTCACTTCTTCCTTGCGTTTGCGTGGCATAACGTGGCTCCTTGGCCATCAGTTTATGCCTCACACACAAACATTCGGATAGGCTCGTTGTATGCGGTTGCCAGCACGACGACGTCGAGTATCGCGAGCCTGTCGACCTCGGCATCGACCGGCATTTCGTCGGCCAATAGCTCGATCGTTTCGCTGTCCACGTCGACGTCGACGGGGATCAGCTCGCTTTCGACTGGTCTGAGCACGACGAACAGCTCGGTTACTTCGCTGTCCACGTCCGCTTCGACTGGCATCAGCACCGCGCAAAGCGGCGTCAATTCGCTGTCGACTGGACTGAGTGCAACCAATAGCTCGGTGACGTCGCTGTCGACGTCTGCTTCGACCGGGATTTCGTCGGCAAACAGCTCGATCGTCTCGCTCTCCACGTCGACTTCGACCGGCATCGGCTCACTTTCGACCGGGCTGAGCACGACGAACAGCTCGGTTACTTCGCTGTCCACGTCCGCTTCGACCGGCATCAGCACCGCGCAAAGCGGTGTCAATTCGCTGTCCACCGGACTGAGTGCAACCAACAGCTCGGTGACGTCGCTGTCGACGTCGGCTTCGACCGGGATTTCATCGGCAAACAGCTCGATCACCTCGCTTTCCACGTCGACTTCGACCGGCATCGGCTCGCTGTCGACCGGGCTGAGCGCGACGAACAGCTCGGTTACTTCGCTGTCCACGTCCGCTTCGACTGGCATCAGCACCGCGCAAAGCGGTGTCAACTCGCTGTCGACGGGACTGAGTGCGACCAACAGCTCGGTTACTTCGCTGTCCACGTCCGCTTCGACCGGCATCAGCACCGCGCAAAGCGGCGTCAATTCGCTGTCGACTGGACTGAGTGCAACCAATAGCTCGGTGACGTCGCTGTCGACGTCGGCTTCGACCGGGATTTCATCGGCAAACAGCTCGATCACCTCGCTTTCCACGTCGACTTCGACCGGCATCGGCTCGCTTTCGACCGGGCTGAGCACGACCAACAGCTCGGTTACCTCGCTGTCGACGTCCACGTCGACCGGCATCAGCACCGCGCAGAGCGGTGTCAACTCGCTGTCGACGGGACTGAGCACGACCAATAGCGCGGTGACGTCGCTGTCCACGTCGACGTCGACGGGTATCAGCACCGCACAAAGCGGCGTCAACTCGCTGTCCACCGGCCTGAGCACGGCCGTCTCCACGACCAACAACCTCGGCAACAGCACTGCCGCAGCACTCGGCGGCGGCTCGACCTACAACCCGGCGACCGGCACCGTCTCCGCGCCGTCGTACACCACGTACAACGCAAACGGCACCACGACCACCGCCAACAACGTCGGCTCCGCGGTCGACAACATCAACAGCCAGGGCATCAAGTACTTCCACGCGAATTCCACCGCGCCGGACAGCCAGGCTCTCGGCACCAACTCCGTCGCGATCGGCCCGAACGCGGTCGCGAACAACGCCGGCGACGTCGCGCTCGGCAACGGCTCCGTCACGGCAGCTGCAAATCCGACCGCCAGCGCCACCATTGGCGGCACGAGCTACTCGTTTGCCGGCACGACCCCGAGCAGCGTCGTCAGTGTCGGCGCAGCCGGCGCCGAGCGTCAGGTCACCAACGTTGCCGCAGGTCGGATCTCCGCTTCCAGCACCGACGCGATCAACGGCTCGCAGCTCTATGCGACCAACACCGCGATCAATACCCTGTCGACGTCCACGTCGACGGCCGTCGGCTCGCTGTCGACCGGCATCAGCACCGCGCAAAGCGGCGTCAACTCGTTGTCCACTGGCCTGAGTTCGACCAACAGCTCCGTCGCTTCGTTGTCGACCTCCACGTCGACCGGTCTCAGCTCGGCCAGCAGCTCCGTTGCATCGCTGTCGACCTCCACTTCGACCGGCATCTCGTCGGCCAATAGCTCGATTGCCTCGCTGTCCACATCGACCTCGACCGGCATCAGCTCGCTGTCCACTTCCGCTTCGACCGGCATCAGTACCGCGCAAAGCGGTGTCAATTCGCTGTCCACTGGCCTGAGCTCGACAAACAGTTCCGTCGCGTCCCTCTCGACTTCCACGTCGACCGGCATCAGCACCGCGCAGAGCGGTGTCAATTCTCTGTCGACCGGTCTGAGCTCGACCAACAGTTCCGTTGCATCGCTGTCCACATCGGCGTCGACGGGTATCTCGTCGGCCACCAGCTCGATCACCTCGCTGTCCACCTCGACTTCGACCGGCATCAGTACCGCGCAAAGCGGTGTTACCTCGTTGTCCACTGGCCTCAGCTCGACCAACAGCGCCGTCGCGTCGCTCTCGAC
>NZ_CADESW010000056.1 GCF_902830275.1 Burkholderia stagnalis
GCCACCAGCTCGATCACCTCGCTGTCCACCTCGACTTCGACCGGCATCAGTACCGCGCAAAGCGGTGTTACCTCGTTGTCCACTGGCCTCAGCTCGACCAACAGCGCCGTCGCGTCGCTCTCGACGTCCACGTCGACCGGTATTTCGACGGCCACCAGTTCGATCGCTTCGCTGTCCACCTCGACTTCGACCGGCATCAGCTCGCTGTCCACGTCCGCTTCGACCGGCATCAGCACCGCGCAAAGCGGTGTTGCCTCGTTGTCCACTGGCCTCAGCTCGACCAACAGCGCCGTCGCGTCGCTCTCGACTTCCACGTCGACCGGTATTTCGACGGCCACCAGCTCGATCGCCTCGCTGTCCACGTCGACTTCGACCGGCATCAGCTCGCTGTCCACCGGCCTGAGCTCGGTCACCACCGTCACCAACAACCTCGGCAACAGCACCGCCGCAGCACTCGGCGGCGGCTCGACCTACAACCCGGCGACCGGCACGGTCTCGGCACCGTCGTATACCACGTACAACGCGAACGGCACGACCACCACCGCCAACAACGTCGGCTCGGCGATCGACAACATCAACAGCCAGGGCATCAAGTACTTCCACGCGAACTCGACCGCGCCGGACAGCCAAGCCCTCGGCGCCAACTCGGTCGCAATCGGCCCGAACGCCATCGCGAACAACGCGGGCGACGTCGCGCTTGGCAGCGGCTCCGTCACCGCGGCCGCGAACCCGACCAGCAGCGCGACCATCGGCTCGACGACGTACGGCAACTTCGCTGGCGCCACGCCGTCGAGCGTCGTGAGCGTCGGCAACGCAGGGGCGGAGCGTCAGATCACCAACGTGGCGGCCGGCCGGATCACGTCGTCCAGCACGGACGCGATCAACGGCAGCCAGCTCTACGCAGTCGCGAGCACGACCGATTCGAGCATCACGTCGCTGTCCACGTCGACTTCGACCGGCATCGGCTCGCTGTCCACCGGCCTGTCGAGCACGAACAGTACCGTCGCATCGTTGTCCTCGACACTGTCGACGTCCGACAGCGCGATCGCGTCGCTGTCGACCGGACTCTCGACAACGGATAGCAGCGTGACTTCGCTGTCGACCTCGACGTCGACCGGTATTTCGACGGCTAACAGCTCGATTGCATCGCTGTCCACGTCGACTTCGACGGGCATTAGCTCGCTCTCGACTGGTTTGAGTTCGACCGATAGCTCCGTCGCTTCGCTGTCGACTTCCACGTCGACGGGTATCTCGACGGCGACCAGCTCGATCGCCTCGCTGTCCACCTCGACCTCGACCGGTATCAGCTCGCTCTCGACTGGGTTGAGCTCGACCGACAGCTCCGTCGCTTCGCTCTCGACCTCCACGTCGACCGGCATTTCGACGGCCACCAGCTCGATCGCCTCGCTGTCCACGTCGACTTCGACGGGTATCAGTTCGCTCTCGACTGGTTTGAGTTCGACCGACAGCTCCGTCGCTTCGCTGTCGACTTCCACGTCGACGGGTATCTCGACGGCTACCAGCTCGATCGCTTCGCTGTCCACCTCGACTTCGACGGGTATCAGTTCGCTGTCGACAGGTTTGAGTTCGACCGACAGCTCCGTCGCTTCCCTGTCGACCTCCACGTCGACCGGTATCTCGACGGCTACCAGCTCGATTGCTTCCCTCTCGACGTCGACTTCGACGGGTATCAGCTCGCTGTCCACTGGCTTGAGCTCGACCGACAGCTCCGTCGCCTCCCTGTCGACTTCCACGTCGACGGGCATTTCGACGGCGACCAGCTCGATTGCCTCGCTGTCCACCTCGACCTCGACGGGTATCAGCTCGCTGTCCACCGGTTTGAGCTCGACGGATAGCTCCGTCGCTTCGCTCTC
>NZ_CADESW010000057.1 GCF_902830275.1 Burkholderia stagnalis
GCGCAGTTGCCGGGCTTCGAGGATGCGGGTTTCGACACCGCGCAGGCCGTGCTCGACGAATCCGCGAAATTCTGCGGCGAGGTGCTGGCGCCGCTGAACGTCGAAGGCGATCGCAACCCGAGCAGCCTGAAGGACGGCGTCGTGACCGCGACGCCGGGCTTCAAGGAAGCGTTCCGCCAGTTCGTCGAAGGCGGCTGGCAAGGGCTGCAGCATCCGGCCGAATACGACGGCCAGGGCCTGCCGAAGCTGATCGCGACGCCGTGCATCGAGATGCTGAACGCGTCGAACCTGTCGTTCGCGCTGTGTCCGTTGTTGACCGTCGGCGCGATCGAGGCGCTGCTGACCGCGGGCACCGAAGAGCAGAAGCAGCGCTACGTGCCGAAGCTGATCTCCGGCGAGTGGACCGGCACGATGAACCTGACCGAGCCGCAGGCGGGCTCCGACCTCGCGCTGGTGCGCTCGCGCGCCGAGCCGCAGGGCGACGGGTCGTTCAAGGTGTTCGGCACCAAGATCTTCATCACGTGGGGCGAGCACGACATGGCGGACAACATCGTCCACCTGGTGCTGGCGCGCACGCCGAACGCGCCGGAAGGCGTGAAGGGCATTTCGCTGTTCATCGTGCCGAAGTTCCTGGTGAACGAGGACGGCTCGCTGGGCGCGCGCAACGACGTGCATTGCGTGTCGATCGAGCACAAGCTCGGCATCAAGGCGAGCCCGACCGCGGTGCTGCAGTACGGCGACCACGGCGGCGCGATCGGCTATCTGGTCGGCGAGGAGAATCGCGGGCTCGAGTACATGTTCATCATGATGAACGCGGCACGCTTCGGGGTCGGGATGCAGGGGATCGGCGTGGCCGACCGCGCATACCGGAAGGCGGCGGAATTCGCGAAGGAGCGCGTGCAGAGCCGGCCGGTCGATGGCTCGGCCAAGGAATCGGTGACGATCATCCACCACCCGGACGTGCGCCGGATGCTGGGCACGATGCGCGCGCTGACCGAAGGCGCGCGGGCGCTGTCGTACGTGGCGGCGGCGCACAGCGACGTTGCCCACCGCCATTCGGACGAGGCGACGCGTGCGCGTCACCAGGCAATCTACGAGTATCTGGTGCCGGTGGTGAAGGGCTGGAGCACGGAGATGGTGAACGACGTGGCGAGCCTGGGCGTGCAGGTGCACGGGGGGATGGGCTTCATCGAGGAAACGGGCGCGGCGCAGTACTACCGCGATGCGCGGATCCTGGCGATCTACGAAGGCACGACGGCGATCCAGGCGAACGACCTGGTGGGCCGCAAGACGGTGCGCGACGGCGGCGCGGTGGCGAAGGCGCTGATCGGCGAGATCGGTCAGACGGCTGAAGCGCTGGGCAAGCTCGACAGCGCGGCGGCGGCATCGACGAAGGCGCAGCTGGAGAAGGGCGCGCGGGCGCTGTCGGCGGTGGTCGATTACGTGGTGGCGAACACGAAGCGCGACCCGAACGCGGTGTTCGCGGGCAGCGTGCCGTACCTGAAGCTGGCGGGCGTGGTGCTGTGCGGGTGGCAGATGGGCCGCGCGCTGGTGGCGGCGCACGCGAACCGCGCGAGCGACCCGGCGTTCTACGACGCGAAGATCGCGATCGCGCAGCACTATGCGGAACACGTGCTGGTGCAGGCGGAAGGGCTCGAAGCGTCGATCGTCGGCGCGAAGGGCGGCGACGGCGTGCTCGCGCTGACGGAAGACCAGTTCTGATCGGG
>NZ_CADESW010000058.1 GCF_902830275.1 Burkholderia stagnalis
TCCGGCGTCAGCTCGATGCTGACCTCGATCGCTTCGTCCGGGCCCGGCTCCTCGAGCGTGTCGAGCTGGCTCTGCAGCAGCGACGGATCGAAGAAATGGCCGGTGCGGCTCTTCAGGCGCTCGTGCAACACGTCGAACGAGCCCTTCAGGTACACGAACCGCACGTCGGCGTCGTTGCCGCGCAGCACGTCGCGGTACGAACGCTTCAGCGACGAGCAGGTGAAGACGGCCGTCTCGCCCGCGCGCTGCTTGTCCTCGATGGCGGCACGGATCGTCTGCAGCCACGGCCAGCGGTCGTCGTCGGTCAGCGGAATGCCCTGGTGCATCTTCTCCTTGTTGGCGGCGCTGTGAAACGCGTCGCCATCGGTATAGCTGCACGACAGGCGTTCCGCCAGCATTTCGCCGATTCGCGACTTGCCCGCGCCCGACACGCCCATTGCGATCAGAATCATTGACTACCCCTTGTTACAGAACCGCGCTCAGCACCAGCGTAAAGGTCAGGCCGAGCGCCGAGATGATCGTTTCGAGCAGCGTCCAGGTCTTGAACGTCTGGCCGACCGTCATCCCGAAGTACTCCTTGACCAGCCAGAAGCCGCCGTCGTTGACGTGCGAGAAGATCAGCGAGCCCGACCCCGTCGCGAGCACCAGCAGCTCCGGCTTGACCGCCGCGCCCGACGCCGCCGCGATCGGCGCGACGATGCCGCAGGCGGTCGTCATCGCAACCGTCGCCGAGCCCGTGGCCAGACGAATCAGCGCCGCGACGAACCAGCCGAGCAGCAGCGGCGACAGGTGCGCCTGCGTCGCGGTCGCGACGATCTGCTGCGAGATGCCGCTGTCACGCAGGATCCCCCCGAAGCCGCCGCCCGCGCCGACGATCAGCGTGATCCCGGCGATCGGCGCCAGGCACTCGCCGCAGAACTTCTGGATCTGGTCGCGGTTGAAGCCCTGCAGCTTGCCGAACGTGAAGAAGCTCACCAGCACCGCGATCAGCAGCGCGACGTCCGAGTTGCCGGCAAAGCGCAGCAGGTTGTTCGGCAGCGACTTCGGCGTGAAGATCAGGTCGGCCCAGCTGCCGACCAGCATCAGGATCACCGGCAGCAGGATCGTGAACAGCGTAATGCCGAAGCCCGGCAGCTCACGCTTCTTGCCTTCGGTGTGCGATTCGACGAACTGCGCGGCGAGCGGGTTGTTCTCCGGCAGCTTCACGAACTTCGAGATCGTCAGCGCGAACAGCGGGCCCGCGACGATCGCGGTCGGCACGCCGACGATCAGGCCGAAGGCGATCGTCTTGCCGATATCGGCGCCGTACTGCTGGACCGCGAGCAGCGCGGCCGGGTGCGGCGGGATCAGCCCGTGCACGACCGACAGGCCGGCCACCATCGGCAGGCCGACGACGAGCAGCGACTTGCCGGTGCGCTTCGCGACGTTGAACGCGATCGGGATCAGCAGCACGAAGCCGACTTCGAAGAACACCGGCAGGCCGACGATGATCGCGACGAACATCATCGCCCAGTGGATGTTCTTTTCACCGAACCAGTCGATCAGCGTGGTCGCGATCCGCTCGGCGCCGCCCGATTCGGCCATCATCTTGCCGAGCATCGTGCCCAGGCCGACGACGACCGCAATGTGGCCGAGCGTATTGCCGTTGCCCGTCTCGAACGACTTGACGATCTTGTCCATCGGCAT
>NZ_CADESW010000059.1 GCF_902830275.1 Burkholderia stagnalis
TGTAGTAGCTTTTTAGAAATGTCGTGTTCTAGCCATTTAGAAATGTCGTGTTTTGACCTCGGTATGCTGGCCGGTTCCTTGCGGGACCACGGAGCCGGCCATGTATCCAGGTGCACTGGTGACACTGAACATGCGAGAACTCGACCGTCTGAAGGTGATCCAGGCCGTAGTCGACACGGGACTCAAGCCCGGCCGTGCGGCTGAACGGCTGGGTCTGACCGTGCGTCAGGTCCAGCGTCTGGTGGATCGTTACCGCGAGTCTGGTGCGGCCGGACTGGCTTCGCGCAAACGTGGGCGTCTCGGTAATCGGCGGTTGGACGAGGATCTGGCTCGGCGGGCGCTGACGATCATCCGGGACCGCTACGCGGATTTTGGGCCGACGCTGGCCTGCGAGAAGCTGTGGGAATGCCACGGCATCCGGCTGGCCAAGGAGACGGTGCGGCGGCTGATGACGGATGCCGGCTTGTGGGTACCAAGGAGACAACGCCCGCCGAAGGTCTACCAGCCGCGGGCACGGCGTGCGTGTCTGGGCGAACTGATCCAGATCGACGGCAGCGAGCATCGATGGTTCGAGGAGCGGGCGCCGCAATGCACGCTGCTGGTGTACGTGGACGACGCGACGAGTCGGCTGATGATGCTGCATTTCACGGCGACGGAATCAACGTTTAGCTACTTCGAGGCGACGCGCGCGTACATCGAATGCCACGGCAAGCCAGTGGCGTTCTATAGCGACAAGGCCAGCGTGTTCCGCAGCACGAAAGCCAGCAAGACGGGCAGCAGCGTGACGCACTTCGGCCGGGCGATGTACGAGCTGAACATCGACACGTTCTGCGCGAACAGCAGCTCAGCCAAGGGGCGCGTCGAGCGTGCGCATCTGACCTTGCAGGACCGGCTGGTGAAGGAGCTACGGCTACGGGGCATCCACACCGTCGAAGACGCCAATGCTTACGCGCCCTCCTTCATGGCTGCGTATAACGCCCGTTTCGCGAAGCCGCCGCGTAGCGACTTCAACGCGCACCGGCCGCGGCGGGACGACGAGGATCTGGATCAGTTGCTGACCTGGCGCGAAACGCGCCGCGTCTCGAAGTCGCTGACGGTGCTGTACGACCGGGTGCTCTACTTGCTCGACGATACGGCGGTCAACCGCAAGCTGATTCACCGCTACATCGATGTGTGGGAGTACCCAGACGGACGCATTGAAATCCGGGCCGACGGCGCGGTGCTGGCTTACCGCCTGTACGACAAGCTGGCGGAGGTCGACCAAGGCGCGGTGATCGAACACAAACGCCTGAGTCGCGCGCTTCAAGTGGCCGAAGCGATCCAGGCGCAGCGTGACAACCGGCGGATCTCGGGTTCGCCGTCCCGAACCAATCAGGGGCAGCCCGTTCGGTCATCGAGCCGCCCAACCGGGACCAAGAAGCAACGGGAGTTCACACAGGCCGACGTCGAACAGGTAATCGTGGATCTGGCTCAGCGCAGGCAGACGCAACAGCCATTGCCACCGCGCAAACCTGGTCGGCGGTCTGCAAAGGACAGTGGCTCCGACGTCAGCGCCTTGCCCGTTCAGACGCCCTCCTTCGACACTGCGTAACGAACAAACCGAAGCAAAGCAGACAGCCAAACCAACCTCAAAACCGGACATTTCTATTTAGCTGGCGCCACGACATCTTGAAATGGCCATGACA
>NZ_CADESW010000060.1 GCF_902830275.1 Burkholderia stagnalis
CGCGCGGCCTGCTGCAGCGTGGCCCGCGCCTCCGGCAGGAACACCCGCCCGGTGTCGCTCAATTCGACCTTGTGCCGGTCGCGTTCGAACAGCCGCGCGTCGAGTTCTGCCTCGAGCGACTTGATCTGCATGCTCAGCGCGGGCTGCACGATGAACAGGCGCTGCGCGGCGCGCCCGAAGTGCAGTTCTTCCGCGAGGGTGACGAAGGCGCGCAGTTGCTTGAGTTCCATGGGCGGCGGAATCCGGTGATCAGATTCCATGATAACCACATCAAAAAAGACCATTGGCGCGAGGCCCCGCCGAGCGCCGAAGATAGGATCGACGCGAGACCGTCCGCGATGGGCGGCCGGCTCGACCGGCATGAGGAGACAGACATGACGAACGCGCTTGACCGGTTCCGCCTGGACGGCCGCCGCGCGCTGATCACCGGATCGGGGCGCGGGATCGGGCTGACGCTCGCCCGAGGCCTGGCCGAAGCGGGGGCGGCGATCGTCATCAACGATCGCAATGACGACAAGGCCGCTGCGCTCGCGCGGCACTTTCGCGACGAAGGCTTCGCGGCCGACCACGCGGTGTTCGACGTGACCGACCACGGCCAGGTGCGCGCGGCGATCGACGACGTCGAGGCGCGGGTTGGCGCGATCGACATCCTCGTGAACAATGCGGGCATCCAGCGCCGCGCGCCGCTCGACGCGTTCGACCCCGACGACTGGCATGCGCTGATGCGCGTGAACCTCGACGGCGTGTTCAATGTCGCGCAGGCGGTCGCGCGCCACATGATCGCGCGCGGGCGCGGCAAGATCATCAATATCTGCTCGGTGCAGAGCGAGCTCGCGCGGCCGTCGATCGCGCCGTATGCGGCCACCAAGGGCGCGGTGCGGATGCTGACGAAGGGCATGTGCGCGGATTGGGCGCGCCACGGCATCCAGGCCAACGGCCTCGCGCCCGGCTATTTCGAAACCGAGCTGAACCGCGCGCTGGTCGACGATCCGGCGTTTTCCGACTGGCTGTGCAAGCGCACGCCGGCCGGCCGCTGGGGGCGCGTCGACGAGCTGTGCGGCGCGGCGATCTTTCTCGCGTCGGCGGCGTCCGATTTCGTGAACGGCCAGACGCTGTTCGTCGACGGCGGTTTGACGAGCGCCGTCTAAGGAGCATTCAGATGCGTATGCGTTGCATGTGTCTCGTGATCCATGGGCCAAACGACCTGCGGCTCGAGGAGCAGGATGCGGGCGAGATCGGCCCGGGCCAGGTGCGGGTCGACGTCGCGATGGGCGGCATCTGCGGGTCCGACCTGCATTACTTCCGGCACGGCGGTTTCGGCGCGGTGCGCCTGCAGCAGCCGATGGTGCTCGGCCACGAGGTGGCCGGCACGGTTGCCGCGGTCGCGCCGGACGTGACGTCGGTGCAGATCGGCGACCGCGTCGCCGTCAACCCGAGCCGGCCGTGCGGCGCATGCCGCTATTGCCTCGAGGGCCTGCCGAACCAGTGTCTCGACATGCGCTTCTATGGCAGCGCGATGCGGATGCCGCACGTGCAGGGCGCGTTCCGCAA
>NZ_CADESW010000061.1 GCF_902830275.1 Burkholderia stagnalis
GTCAGCGTATTTCATAGGGGCCCGCAGCGGCAGTACCGGCTGCAACAAGGCCGGATATAGAGCTGCTGCCCATCCTGTCTGTCGTAACACACGAGAACTGTTGCAAACGGGACGCGTTCATATAGCAACCCATGGCTGCGGTGCTAACTCAGCAGCCGTCATCACTTGTGCGTGCCTCCCACGTGCCTTGCAACGCCAGCGCAGCCGCCCACAACGATGGTGAGCAGGCCTCGGTCGTCCAGATAATCTGAAGCAAAGATAGTTAAGGCAATGCTGAACAAGTCCACGGTCTCCGTGGTCTAGCCGTTATAGATCGGTGGACATGACCCGAGCAAGGCAAACAACGATGAAACAGCAAACGCTGGCGGTAGCGACTGACGATGGCGCAGGCCTCGAGACGAAGCGCAAACGTACGCGGCGCGATGAGTTTCTGGACACGATGGAGCGGGTCGTGCCGTGGGCGGCGTTGTGTGCGTTGATCGAACCGCACTACCCGAAACGCGGCAACGGCCGCCCGCCAATTGGTCTGGAGCGCATGCTGCGGATTCATTTCATTCAGCACTGTTCAATCTGGCCGACCTTGCCTGTGAGGAAGCGCTGTATGACAGCACAAGCCTGCGCCGCTTCGTGGGCATCGCCTTGGGCCGTGAAGCGGTGCCGGATGCGACAACGATGCTCAAGTTCCGACGCCTGCTCGAGAAGCACAAGCTCGGCGAGCAAATCTTTGCAGAGATGGGACGGGTGCTGCAGGCCAGCGGCATGAAGCTCAATAGCGGCACGATCGTCGATGCCACGTTGATCGGGGCATCGGGTTCGACGAAGAATGAACAGAAGGCGCGCGATCCCGAGATGCGTCAGACGAAGAAGAACGGCAATTGGCACTTCGGCATGAAACTGCATATCGGTGTCGATAGTCGGAGCGGCCTGGCTCACAGCGCGGTGGTGACGGCGGCCAACGTTCATGACAAGCATGCGATGCCGCAACTGCTGCATGGACAGGAGCAGCGCGTCTACGGCGACAACGCTTACGCGAGCCAAAAGGCACTGATTCATGGCAAGGCGCCCAACGCGCGCGATTTTACGAATCAGCGCACGCGTCGCAACGGCATAGTCGACGAGGTGGCGCGCCGCAAGAACCGCAACAAGTCGAAGATTCGGGCCCGCGTCGAACACGTATTCGCCGTGGTCAAGCGGCTTTGGGGCTTTACGAAGGTGCGCTATCGCGGGCTCGCAAAGAATGCAAACCGCGCCTTCGTTGCTCTGGCGCTGGCCAATGTCTATCTGTGGCGCACACGATTGATGGCACAGGTACGCCTGTAATGGGCGAGAACCGGGCCTCGGGGAGGTATCCGGAATTTCGTGTGTGAGGCGGGTTGAGATTCAGACTCCGATGTTGAATCGTTCCGGGTAAAGCAGTGCGAACTGCGTCATCGCACTCTTCCAATCGTGCCGGGAGCCGGTCCAT
>NZ_CADESW010000062.1 GCF_902830275.1 Burkholderia stagnalis
CGCAACGACACGTTCAGCAGCGCGCAGGTGGTGTCCCAATCAAGCGGTTCGAATGCTACGGACCGCGTGCTCGTCCTGACCGTGAACGGTCAGCAGCAGACGATCTACTACAACACGCTGACGGATAACGGCAACGGCACGATTACGGTCAACTATTGGGATGCGTATGACCCGCACGTCAACTATGTTCCCGACACGGAATATGCGACGCGCAGCGACGCCCATAAGGGCTATCAGCGTGTCGAAATCTGGCGCGATACCACGTTCACGATTCAGCAGGACAAGGTAACGAGCCAGGCGCCGCAAGCGCAACTCGTCGCGGGCGGCAGTATCACGATGGCGAACGTCGGCACGATCAACAACGACTACAGCGTGATCGCGGCCGGCAAGTCGATTCAGATCGGCAGTACGCAGCAGAACGGTTCGGTTGGGAGCGGCAGTTACGGCGGCACGGTCGTCAACAACGTCGGCCAGACGCTGTATCAGTATCAGACCGACAATATCGTGTCGATGTATGCGTGGAACGAAGATACCAATCGGGATCGCGGCACGATCGTCGAGCCGCCCGTTGTTCATACGCCCGTCGCGATCGGCGGCACGGGCGGCACGATCATCGCGAATCAGTCGGTGTCGATCAGCGCGCAGAGCGTCAATAATCAGAACGTCGCCGCGCAGAATTCCGCGACCGGCGCGACGGGCGGCACGCTCGGCAACAATTCGGCCAATCAAGGCGTGACGGGCGGCAATCTGACCAAAGTCGGCGCGGCCAATGGAACGACGACGGTTCCGGCGCTGCAATCAGTCGCGAGCGCGACGGGTGCGTTGTCGATCACGTTGCCGACCAGCGGCATGTACTCGGTTCATCCTGCGCCGGGCCTGCCGTATTTGATCGTCACCGATCCGCGGTTGACGAGCTATACGAAATTCATCTCGAGCGACTACATGCTCGGCCAGTTGAACCTGAACCCGGCGAGCATCGAAAAGCGTCTGGGCGACGGCATGTACGAGCAGCAGATGGTGCGCAACCAGATCACGCAGTTGACGGGGCGCACCTTCCTGCCGGGTTACGCGAGCGCCGAAGATGAATATCGCGCGCTGATGACGAACGGCGCGAACTATGCGAAGTCGTTCGGCTTGGTGCCGGGCGTGGCGCTGTCCGCTGCGCAAATGGATGCGTTGACGAGCGATATCGTGTGGCTGGTCGACCAGACCGTGACCCTGCCCGATGGCAGCACGACGCACGTGTTGGCGCCGGTCGTCTATATGGCGCAAACGCATGCGAACGACCTGCAGCCGAGCGGGGGTTTGATCGCGGCCGACGATGTGGAAATCCATACGGTCGGCACCGCGACGAATACGGGCGTCATCAAGGGCGGATCGAAGACGGTGCTCACCGCGACCGATATCCTGAACCGCGGTGGCACGATTTCGAGCAGCG
>NZ_CADESW010000063.1 GCF_902830275.1 Burkholderia stagnalis
GGAGAATTGAAATGAACGCGTCCCACCCGTGAATGTGAGTGCGGAGGAAGAGGTGGATCCTCACGGGCCAACGGCATCGATGTGCCCAGGTGGAAAATGCACGCATTTCCCGGCAACCGGAGGATCCACGATGAACAGTATGGCCGTAGGCGTGGACATCGCCAAGCACGTTTTCCAGGTGCATTACGTCGATCAGGAAAGCGGAGAGATCGTGAACAAGCCGCTCAAGCGGGCCAAGTTTCTTGAGCACTTCGCCAACCGTACGCCCTGTCTGATCGGGATGGAAGCATGTGGCGGAGCGCACCACTGGGCGCGGCAACTGACGAAGATGGGGCACGAGGTCAGGCTGATGCCGGCCGAGTTCGTGAAGGCGTTCAACATCCGCAACAAGAACGATGCGGCGGATGCCCGTGCGATCTGGCTGGCGGTGCAGCAGCCGGGCAAGCCGGTGGCAGTGAAGAGCGAGATGCAGCAGGCCATGCTGGCGCTGCACCGGCTGCGCGAGCAGTTGGTGAAGTTCCGGACGATGCAGAGCAACGGACTGCGTGGGTTGCTGACGGAATACGGTGAGGTGATGAGCAAGGGGCGAGCCAAGCTGGATAAGGAGATACCGGCTGCGCTTGAGCGGATCGCGGAGCGTCTACCTGCCGTGCTGATCGATACGTTGCGCGAACAGTGGAACGGCCTGGCGAAGCTCGACGGGCAGATCGCCGAGATCGAGCGGCGCATGCGCGAGTGGAAGAAGGCGGATGCGGCCGTAAAAGCGGTCAGCGAGATTCCCGGAGTCGGGCTGCTGACGGCCACGGCCGCGGTGGCCATGATGGGCGATCCGAAGGCATTCAGCTCAGGCCGGGAGTTCGCCGCCTGGGCGGGCCTGGTGCCCAAACAGACCGGCACGGGCGGCAAGGTGAACCTGCACGGGATCAGCAAACGCGGTGACACGTATTTGCGCACGCTGCTGATTCACGGCGCGCGCTCCGTGTTGAGTCATGCGAAAGAACCCGGTCCTTGGGTCGAGCAGATGAAAAAGCGGCGGCCGCCGAATGTCGTGATCGTCGCGCTGGCCAACAAGATGGCGCGGACGATCTGGGCGGTGCTCGCCCATGGGAGACCGTACCGGAAGGACTACGTGAGCGTGAAACCGGCCTGATTGGTTCATGCGCAGTAGAACATCAACGTTTAACACAGGGTGAACGTCGAAAGGTTGCGCAGCAATCGAGTGTGATGACAAACCAGGTAGGACCGGGACTCGCTAAACCTGAATGGGTTGGAGAGCTTCGAGCTCGCCCGGAGAATGAGGTGCGAGTCAGCGTATTTCATAGGGGCCCGCAGCGGCAGTACCGGCTGCAACAAGGCCGGATATAGAGCTGCTGCCCATCCTGTCTGTCGTAACACACGAGAACTGTTGCAAACGGGACGCGTTCATATAG
>NZ_CADESW010000064.1 GCF_902830275.1 Burkholderia stagnalis
TATTCGACGGTCGCGCCGGTTTCGACACCGGTGAGGTTCAGCGTGCCGACATTGGTGACGTGATCGGACGCGCTGCTGCCGGAGTCAGTGGTCAGGGCCACGCCCGGGGCGGTAGCGAAGGTGTCGAGCGTGAAGCTGAATGACGTCGGGTTGGAGGTGTTGCCGGCGATATCGGTTTGTCGGACCTGCACATCATTCAGGCCTTCGGTGGCGCTGAAGCTGGTGCTCCAGGTATGACCGCCATCGATCGAATATTCGACGACCGCGCCGGTTTCGACGCCGGTCAGGTTCAGCGTGCCGACGTTGGTGACGTGATCAGACGCGCTGCTGCCCGAATCGGTGGTGAGCGCAACACCGGGGGCGGCAGCGAAGGTGTCGAGCGTGAAGCCGAACGAAGTCGGATCGGACGTGTTGCCGGCGATATCGGTCTGCCGGACCTGTACGTCGTTCAGGCCTTCGACGGCGCTGAAACTAGTGTTCCAGGTATGGCCGCCGTCGGTCGAGTATTCGACGGTGGCGCCGGTTTCGACGCCGGACAGGTTCAGCGTGCCGACATTGGTGATGTGATCAACAGCGCTGCTGCCGGAATCGGTGGTCAGCGCAACACCGGGGGCGGTGGCCGACGTATCGAGCATGAAGCTGAACGACGTCGCCGACGACGTATTGCCGGCGATATCGGTCTGCCGGACCTGCACGTCGTTCACGCCTTCGACCGCGCTGAAGCTGGTGTTCCAGGTATGGCCGCCGTCGGTCGAGTATTCGACGGTCGCGCCGGTCTCGACACCGGTGAGGTTCAGCGTGCCGACGTTGGTGACGTGATCGGACGCGCTGCTGCCCGAATCGGTGGTGAGCGCCACGCCCGGTGCGGCGGCCGACGTGTCGAGCGTGAAGCTGAACGAAGTCGGATCGGATGTGTTGCCGGCGATGTCGGTCTGGCGGACCTGCACGTCGTTCAGGCCTTCGACGGCACTGAAGCTGGTGTTCCAAGTATGACCGCCATCGGTCGAGTATTCGACGGTCGCGCCGGTTTCGACACCGGTGAGGTTCAGCGTGCCGACATTGGTGACGTGATCGGACGCGCTGCTGCCGGAGTCAGTGGTCAGGGCCACGCCCGGGGCGGTAGCGAAGGTGTCGAGCGTGAAGCTGAATGACGTCGGGTTGGAGGTGTTGCCGGCGATATCGGTTTGTCGGACCTGCACATCATTCAGGCCTTCGGTGGCGCTGAAGCTGGTGCTCCAGGTATGACCGCCATCGATCGAATATTCGACGACCGCGCCGGTTTCGACGCCGGTCAGGTTCAGCGTGCCGAC
>NZ_CADESW010000065.1 GCF_902830275.1 Burkholderia stagnalis
CTGGCGGACCTGTACGCCGTTCAGGCCTTCGACGGCGCTGAAGCTGGTGTTCCAGGTATGGCCGCCGTCGATCGAGTATTCGACGGTGGCGCCGGTCTCGACACCGGTCAGGTTCAGCGTGCCGATGTTGGTGACGTGATCGGACGCGCTGCTGCCGGAATCGGTGGCGAGCGCGACGCCCGGTGCAGCCGCCGACGTATCGAGCGTGAAGCTGAACGAAGTCGGAACGGACGTGTTGCCGGCGATATCAGTCTGCCGGACCTGCACGTCGTTCACGCCTTCGGTTGCGCTGAAGCTGGTGCTCCAGGTATGACCACCGTCGATCGAGTATTCGACGGTTGCGCCGGTCTCGACACCGGTCAGGTTCAGCGTGCCGACATTGGTGATGTGATCGGACGCGCTGCTGCCGGAGTCGGTGGTCAGGGCGACACCGGGGGCGGTGGCCGACGTGTCGAGCGTGAAGCTGAACGACGTCGCCGACGACGTGTTGCCGGCGATGTCGGTTTGCCGGACCTGTACGTCGTTCACGCCTTCGACCGCACTGAAGCTGGTGCTCCAGGTATGGCCGCCGTCGATCGAGTATTCGACGGTGGCGCCGGTTTCGACACCGGTGAGGTTCAGCGTGCCGACGTTGGTGACGTGATCGGACGCACTGCTGCCGGAATCGGTGGTCAGGGCCACGCCCGGTGCGGCAGCCGACGTATCGAGCGTAAAGCTGAACGACGTCGGATCGGACGTGTTGCCGGCGATGTCGGTCTGCCGGACCTGCACGTCGTTCAGGCCTTCGGTGGCGCCGAAGCTGGTATTCCAGGTATGGCCGCCATCGGTCGAGTATTCGACGGTCGCGCCGGTTTCGACACCCGTCAGGTTCAGCGTGCCGACATTGGTGACGTGGTCGGAGGCACTGCTGCCCGAATCGGTGGCGAGCGCGACGCCCGGTGCGGCGGCCGACGTGTCGAGCGTGAAGCTGAACGAAGTCGGATCGGACGTGTTGCCGGCGATATCGGTCTGCCGGACTTGGACGTCGTTCAGGCCTTCGACGGCGCTGAAGCTGGTGCTCCAGGTATGACCACCGTCGATCGAATATTCGACGGTCGCGCCGGTTTCGACACCGGTGAGGTTCAGCGTGCCGACATTGGTGACGTGATCGGACGCGCTGCTGCCGGAGTCAGTGGTCAGGGCCACGCCCGGGGCGGTAGCGAAGGTGTC
>NZ_CADESW010000066.1 GCF_902830275.1 Burkholderia stagnalis
TGACCTGCCCCCGGTTTTAGTCCGAACTGCAGTTAGAGTCCGAGGTTAAAAACTGCTGCTTCGCGTCGTGCGCCCGGGCGAACTGCGCAGGCGTCAGATAGCCGAGCGAACTATGAGGCCGCTCGGTGTTGTACTCGATACGCCATTCCTCAATCAGCTGCTTGGCGTGGCGCATTGAGACGAACCAGTGCTCGTTCAGGCATTCGTCGCGGAACCGCCCGTTGAAGCTCTCGATATAGGCATTCTCCACCGGCTTGCCAGGCCGAATGAACGACAGCGTGACGTCGGCTTCGTAGGCCCATGCATCCAGCACCTTACCAGCGAACTCCGGCCCGTTGTCGACCGTGATGGATGCGGGTAAGCCTCGCATCTCCTTGAGCCGCTCGAGCACTTGCTGCACGCGTAGGCCCGGCAATGAAGTATCGACCTCGATGGCCAAGCACTCGCGCGTGTAGTCGTCGACCACGTTCAGGCATCGAAACCGCCGACCATAGGCCAGCCCGTCAGAAACGAAGTCCATCGACCAGCTCTGATTCGGGCCTGTTGGTAACGGTAGCGGCGTGCGCTCGACAGCCGCAATACGCTTGCGTCGCCGCTTGCGCACGCTCAGTCCCGCCTTGCTGTACAGGCGCCAGATGCGCTTGTGGTTGGCGAAGCAGCCATCCCGCTGCAACAACACGTGAATCCGGCGATAGCCGTATCGGCGTTTCTGCGCGGCGATGGCCATCATCCGGCCAGTCAGCGCTTCGTCATCAACTCGGCGGCGTGATTCGTAGTGGAACAGCGAGCGCGAAATCCCTACCAGCCCGCAGGCCCGGGTAACACCCATGGCACGTTCGGTCATCAATATCCAGACCGCTTCGCGCTTGGCCTGCGGGCTTGCTACTTTCGAGCCAGCAGGTCCTTCAGCGCGGCGTTGTCGAGCATCGATTCGGCCAACAGACGCTTGAGCTTGCTGTTCTCCTGCTCCAGTTCCTTCAGGCGCTGCGCTTCGGAGACCGTCATCCCGCCGAACTTCGCTTTCCAGTTGTAGTAGGTCGCTTCCGAGATGCCGTACTTGCGGCACAGCTCCGCTGGCTTCAAGCCAGCCTCGGCTTCCTTCAAGATGCCGATGATCTGTTCTTCGGTGAATCGCTTTTTCATTGCCGTTCCTCTCTGGAACGGACTCTACACCGTCACCGTACTAAACGCGGGGAGCAGGTCA
>NZ_CADESW010000067.1 GCF_902830275.1 Burkholderia stagnalis
TCGGCGCCGCCCGATTCGGCCATCATCTTGCCGAGCATCGTGCCCAGGCCGACGACGACCGCAATGTGGCCGAGCGTATTGCCGTTGCCCGTCTCGAACGACTTGACGATCTTGTCCATCGGCATGCCGACGGCGAGCCCCAAGCCCAGCGAAACGATGATCAGCACCAGGAACGGGTAGATTTTGTAGCGCGCGATCATCAAGATCAGCGCGGCAATCGCGATCAGCGTGAACACGAGCAGCATGCCGCCTTGAATGGTGTTCATGAGGTCTCCAATTTTTTTTGAATGTTTGAATCGCACCAGGTGCAGTTGCGAATACATGTGCCCGGCTTTCGCCCGGCAAATCAAAGTTGCCCGTTTACAATTGATCTCCTTCAGAGAAATCGATCAGCACCTTCATCGCGCGCCGCCGGTCGCCCGCGAGTTCGAACGCGCGGCTCGCGTCGCGCATCGGGAACACCCCGGTCACGGCCGGCCGCAGGTCGACGCGCCCTGCATTGATCAACTCCACGGCCAGCGCGAACTCCGCATGGAAGCGGAACGAGCCGCAGATCGACAGTTCCTTCGCCACGACGACGTTCTGCGGCAGGCTCACGTCGCCGCCGAGCCCGAGCTGCACGACCACGCCGCGCGGGCGCATCACGTCGAGCCCGTCGCGCAATGCCTGCGCATTGCCCGAGCATTCGATCATCACGTCGAACGTGCCCTTGTCCGCGCCGTAGCGCGCCACCCATTCCGTATCGGTCGCCGCGTTGATCGTGCGATCGGCGCCGAGCGCGCGCGCAATCGCGAGCGGCTCGTCGACCACATCGGTCGCGACCACTTCCGCCGCGCCATGCGCGCGTGCGGCCGCCACCGCGAGCGCGCCGATCGGCCCGCAACCGGACACGAGCACGCGGCGGCCGATCAGCGGGCCGGCGCGCGACACCGCGTGCAGCCCCACCGCGAACGGCTCCGCGAGCGCGGCGAGCGACAGCGGCACGTGGTCCGCGACCTTCACGCACTGGCGCGCATCGCACACCAGCGCATTGCGGAACGCGCCCTGCACGTGCGGCATCCGCATCGCGCTGCCATAGAAGCGCATGTCGAGACACTGGTTCGGCAGGCCCTCGAGGCAATAGCGGCATGCGCCGCACGGCCGGCTCGGGTTGAC
>NZ_CADESW010000068.1 GCF_902830275.1 Burkholderia stagnalis
GTCGGCGGCGAGGCGGAACGTCGTGTTGCCCGGCGCCGTCGCGCCCGTGGTCTGGTTCGGCGGCGTCTGGAACGCGATGCCGCCGAGGATCACCGTCGCGAGCGACTGCGTGTTCAGCTTCAGCCCGCTCGAATCGAGCCGCAGGTCGACGCCGCTTGCCTGCCACCAGCGCGAGTTCTCGCCGACGTACTGGTCGTACGGCGCGTTCACGAACACGTTGAAGGTCACGCCCGTGCCGTCCTTGTCGAGCGAGAAGCCCACCACCTGGCCGACCTGCACGCGCCGGTAGTAGACCGGCGAGCCGATGTCGACCGAGCCGAGCGAATCGCCGCGCAGCACGTACTGCGCGCCCTTCTGGTCGCCGGTGACGGCCGGCGGCGTCTCGAGCCCGGCGAACTCGGTCTGGGACTCCGACGAACGGCCCGCGTCGACGCCGATGTACGCGCCCGACAGCAGCGTGCCGAGCCCCGACACGCCGGTCGCGCCCACGCGCGGCCGCACGATCCAGAAGCGCGAGCCCTTGACCGCGAAGTCCTCGGATTCCTTCTTGAGCTGCACGCCGACCAGCACGCGCGTCAAGTCCTTCGACAGCGTGATCGCCTTGACCATGCCGATCTCGACGTCCTTGTACTTGACCTGGGTCTTGCCGGGCTCGAGGCCTTCGGCGCTATGGAAGGTGAGGGTGATTTCCGGGCCGCGCTCGCGCACGGACTTGATCACGAGGCCGATGCCGATCAGCGCGGCGATCAGCGGCACGAGCCACACGAGCGACGGCAGCCAGCCGCTTTTCGTCGAGATCGCGGGATCCTGCGGCGGGGGCTGATCGGGGGCCGGACGGCCGTCTTGCTGCGGGCCTTGCGGACTATTCATGGTTTTTCCCTGAGGTTTCTACCGGATCCCAGATCAGACGGGGATCGAACTGCATCGACGCGAGCATCGTCAGGATCACGACCGAACCGAACGCGAGCGCGCCGGGGCCGGCCGTGATGACGGCGAGCGAACGGAAATGGACGAGCGCGACGGTGAGCGTCACGACGAAGATGTCGAGCATCGACCAGCGGCCGATGCGCTCGACGATCCGGAACAGCCGCGTGCGCTGCATCGGCCGCCACGGCGAGCGG
>NZ_CADESW010000069.1 GCF_902830275.1 Burkholderia stagnalis
ATTTTCCGGATATCCGGCGCGAAGGCGTAGAACGGAATCACCTGATCCCAGGCTCGGCGCCAGAGCACGGCAATCGGAGGGTATTTAGTACCCCACGTGCTCGTATCGAACGCGTCCAGCGCCACGGCGGCCGCTTCGGCCGACGGTGCCCGATAGACCTCCTTGAGCGCCGCTGCGACCGATTTCCTGTCTTTCCAGCTGGCGAAGTCCAGCGAGTTCCGGATCAGATGCACGATGCAGGTCTGGACCGTCGTTTCCGGGAACACGGAATTGATCGCTTCCGGGAAGCCCTTCAGGCCGTCGACCACGGCAATCAGGATGTCCTGCACGCCGCGCAGCTTCAGGTCGTTCACCACCCGCATCCAGAACTTGGCGCCCTCGGTCTGCTCGATCCAAAGGCCCAGCACGTCGCGTGTGCCGTCGCGGCGCACGCCCAACGCCAGGTAGATCGCCTTGTTGCGCACGACGCCTTCGTCGCGGATCTTGACGCGCAAGGCGTCGAAGAACACCACCGGGTACATCGGCTCGAGCGGCCGCTGCTGCCACTCGCGCACTTCGTCGATCACGGCATCGGTCACCGTACTGATGAAGTCCGGCGACACCTCGATGCCGTACATCTCCAGCAGGAAACCCTGAATCTCCCGCACGCTCATGCCGCGTGCGTACATCGCGATGATCTTGTCGTCGAAGCCGGTGAAGCGTCGCTCGCCCTTGGCGATCAGCACCGGATCGAAGGTGCCTTCGCGGTCGCGCGGAATCTCGACGTCGAGCAGGTCGTCATCGGTCGTGATGCGCTTGCGGCTGGTGCCGTTGCGGTGGTTCGTGCGGCCTGCCGGCTTGGCATCGCCCTTCTCGTAGCCGAGGTGGTGGGTCAGTTCGCCGCCCAGCGCGCGTTCGAAGATTGCCTTCTTGAGCGCCGCAAGCTGCTCGTTGATCGTCGCCCGATCCAGCGTGCCGGGTACCAGTTGCTTGATCAGTTCCGGGTCCAGGTTCAAGCCCTTGCCCGGTTCAATCGTCACTTCTTCCTTGCGTTTGCGTGGCATAACGTGGCTCCTTGGCCATCAGTTTATGCCTCACACACAAACATTCGGATAGGCTC
>NZ_CADESW010000070.1 GCF_902830275.1 Burkholderia stagnalis
GGCAGCAGCGCGTCCGATCACGTCACCAATGTCGGCACGCTGAACCTGACCGGTGTCGAAACCGGCGCGACCGTCGAATACTCGACCGATGGCGGCCATACCTGGAATACCAGCTTCAGCGCCGTCGAAGGCCTGAACGACGTGCAGGTCCGGCAGACCGACATCGCCGGCAATACGTCGTCGGCGACGTCGTTCAGCTTCACGCTCGACACGTCGGCCACCGCCCCCGGTGTCGCCCTGACCACTGACTCCGGCAGCAGCGCGTCCGATCACGTCACCAATGTCGGCACGCTGAACCTGTCCGGCGTCGAAACCGGCGCCACCGTCGAATATTCGACCGACGGCGGTCATACCTGGAGCACCAGCTTCAGCGCCACCGAAGGTCTGAACGACGTGCAGATCCGGCAGACCGACATCGCCGGCAATACGTCGTCGGCGACGTCGTTCAGCTTCACGCTCGATACCTCGGCGGCTGCGCCGGGTGTCGCGCTGACGGTCGATTCGGGCAGCAGTGCGTCCGACCACATCACCAACGTCGGCACGCTGAACCTGTCCGGTGTCGAAACCGGCGCGGTCGTCGAATATTCGACCGATGGCGGCCACACCTGGAGCACCAGTTTCAATGCAACCGAAGGCCTGAACGACGTGCAGGTCCGGCAGATCGACATCGCCGGCAACACCTCCAACCCGACCTCGTTCAGCTTCACGCTCGATACCTCGGCTGCCGCACCCGGTGTCGCACTCACCACCGATTCGGGCAGCAGTGCCTCCGACCACGTCACCAACGTCGGTACGTTGAACCTCACCGGCATCGAAACCGGCGCCACCGTGCAATACAGCGTCGACAATGGCGGCCATTGGAACACCAGCTTCAGCGCCGTCGAAGGCACAAACAACGTGCAGGTTCGCCAGATCGACGTGGCAGGCAATACCTCGGCGGTGACGTCGTTCAGCTTCACGCTCGATACCTCGGCTGCCGCACCCGGTGTCGCACTCACCACCGATTCGGGCAGCAGTGCCTCCGACCACGTCACCAACGTCGGTACGTTGAACCTCACCGGCATCGAAAC
>NZ_CADESW010000071.1 GCF_902830275.1 Burkholderia stagnalis
CCGCCGTTCACGTTCACCTTCGACGTGTCCCAGCCCATCTGCTTGTGCACCGCCAGCGCCTGCGCCGCGAACGCCTCGTTGATCTCCATCAGGTCCAGGTCGCCCGGCGTCCAGCCCGCGCGCTCCAGGCACCGCCGCGACGCCGGCACCGGGCCCATCCCCATCACGCTCGGATCCACGCCCGCGTTCGCGTACGCCTTGATCCGCGCGAGCGGCTTCAGGCCCAGCGCTTCCGCCTTCTTCGCCGACATCACCAGCACCGCCGCCGCGCCGTCGTTGATCCCCGACGCGCTCGCCGCCGTCACCGTGCCGTCCTTCGCGAACGCCGGCTTCAGCCCCGCCAGCGACTCCGCCGTCACGCCGTGGCGCACGAACTCGTCCGTCGCGAACGGCAGCGGCTCGCCCTTGCGCTGCGGAATCGCCACCGGCACGATCTCGTCGTCGAAGCGCCCGGCCTTCTGCGCCGCTTCCGCCTTGTTCTGCGACAGCGCCGCGAACGCATCCTGCTCTTCGCGCGTGATCCCGTATTCCTTCGCGACGTTCTCCGCCGTGATGCCCATGTGGTACTGGTTGTAGACGTCCCACAAGCCGTCGACGATCATCGTGTCGACCAGCTTCGCGTCGCCCATCCGGAACCCGTCGCGCGAGCCCGGCAGCACGTGCGGCGCCGCGCTCATGTTCTCCTGGCCGCCCGCGATCACGATGTCCGCGTCGCCGGCAATGATCGCGTTCGCCGCCAGCATCACCGCCTTCAGGCCCGAGCCGCACACCTTGTTGATCGTCATCCCCGGCACCGCGCTCGGCAGCCCCGCCTTGATCAGCGACTGGCGCGCCGGGTTCTGGCCCGAGCCCGCCGCCAGCACCTGGCCCAGGATCACTTCGCTGATCTGCTCCGGCTTCACGCCGCCGCGCTCCAGCACCGCGCGGATCACCGTTGCGCCCAGCTCCGGCGCCGCGATCTTCGCGAGAGCGCCGCCGAATTTGCCGACCGCGGTCCGCGCGGCCGATACGATCACTACGTCCGTCAT
>NZ_CADESW010000072.1 GCF_902830275.1 Burkholderia stagnalis
CTCGCTGTCCACCGGCCTGAGCACCGTCACCACGACGACCAACAACCTCGGCAACAGCACGGCCGCGGCACTCGGCGGCGGCTCGACCTACGACCCGGCCACCGGCACGGTTTCGGCACCGTCGTACACGACGTACAACGCGAACGGCACCACGACCACCGCCAACAACGTCGGCGCTGCAATCGACAACATCAACAGCCAGGGCATCAAGTACTTCCACGCGAATTCGACGGCGCCGGACAGCAAGGCCCTCGGCACCGACTCCGTCGCGATCGGCCCGAACGCCGTCGCGAACAATGCCGGCGACGTCGCGCTCGGCAGCGGGTCCGTCACGGCCGCAGCCAACCCGACGGCGAGCGCCACCATCGGCGGCGCGAGCTATTCGTTCGCCGGTGCGACGCCGAGCAGCGTCGTGAGCGTCGGCGCGGCCGGCGCCGAGCGTCAGGTCACCAATGTTGCGGCCGGCCAGATCTCCGCCTCCAGCACGGACGCGATCAACGGCTCGCAGCTCTATGCGACCAATACCGCGCTCGACTCGCTGTCGACGACCGTGTCGTCGTCGTCCAGCGCGATCTCGTCGCTGTCGACCGGCATCACTTCGTTGTCAACGGGCTTGAGCTCGACGAACAGCTCTGTCACTTCGCTGTCGACTTCCACGTCGACCGGTATTTCGTCGGCTAACAGCTCGGTCGCCTCGCTGTCGACGTCAACGTCGACGGGTATCTCGACGGCTACCAGCTCGATCGCTTCGCTCTCCACCTCGACTTCGACCGGTATCAGCTCACTGTCGACTGGCCTCAGCTCGACCGATAGCTCCGTCGCCTCGCTCTCGACCTCCACGTCGACGGGCATTTCGACGGCGACCAGCTCGATTGCCTCGCTGTCCACCTCGACCTCGACGGGTATCAGCTCGCTGTCCACCGGTTTGAGCTCGAC
>NZ_CADESW010000073.1 GCF_902830275.1 Burkholderia stagnalis
CCGTGCAATACAGCGTCGACAATGGCGGCCATTGGAACACCAGCTTCAGCGCCGTCGAAGGCACAAACAACGTGCAGGTTCGCCAGATCGACGTGGCAGGCAATACCTCGGCGGTGACGTCGTTCGGCTTCACGCTCGATACGTCGGCTGCCGCACCCGGTGTCGCGCTGACCACCGACTCCGGCAGCAGTGCCTCCGACCACGTCACCAACGTCGGCACGCTGAACCTCACCGGCATCGAAACCGGCGCCACCGTGCAGTACAGCGTCGATAACGGTGCGCATTGGAACACCAGCTTCAGCGCGGTCGAAGGCACAAACAACGTGCAGGTTCGCCAGATCGACGTCGCAGGCAATACCTCGTCGGCGACGTCGTTCAGCTTCACGCTCGATACGTCGGTGGCCGCACCCGGTGTCGCCCTGACCACCGACTCCGGCAGCAGCGCATCCGATCACATCACCAACGTCGGCACGCTGAACCTCACCGGTGTCGAAACCGGCGCCACCGTGCAATACAGCGTCGATAACGGTTCGCATTGGAACACCAGCTTCAGCGCGGTCGCAGGATTGAACAACGTCCAGGTCCGCCAGATCGACGTGGCAGGCAACATCTCGAACGCGACCAGCTTCAATTTCACGCTCGACACGTCGGCGGCCGCCCCGGGCGTGGCCCTGACCACCGATTCGGGCAGCAGCGCCTCCGACCACGTCACCAACGTCGGCACGCTGAACCTCACCGGCATCGAAACCGGCGCCACCGTGCAATACAGCGTCGACAATGGCGGCCATTGGAACACCAGCTTCAGCGCCGTCGAAGGCACAAACAACGTGCAGGTTCGCCAGATCGACGTG
>NZ_CADESW010000074.1 GCF_902830275.1 Burkholderia stagnalis
CTTCGCTCTCGACTTCGGCTTCGACCGGTATCTCGTCGGCCAACAGTTCGATCGCCTCCCTCTCGACGTCAACGTCGACGGGCATCAACTCGCTGTCGACTTCCGCTTCGACGGGCATCAGCACCGCGCAGAGTGGGGTCAATTCGCTGTCCACGGGGCTGAGCTCGACCAATAGCTCGGTTGCTTCGTTGTCGACCTCCACATCGACCGGCATCAGCACGGCGCAAAGCGGCGTCAACTCGTTGTCCACCGGTCTGAGCTCGACCAACAGTTCCGTCGCTTCGCTGTCGACCTCGACGTCGACCGGGATTTCTTCGGCCAACAGCTCGATCGCATCGCTGTCCACCGGCCTGAGCTCGACCAACAGCTCGGTCGCGTCGCTGTCGACCTCCACGTCGACCGGTATCTCGTCGGCCAACAGCTCGATCGCGTCGCTCTCCACCTCGACCTCGACGGGCATCAGCTCGCTGTCGACCGGTTTGAGCACGACCGACAGCTCTGTCGCATCCCTGTCGACCTCCACGTCGACCGGCATCAGCACCGCACAAAGCGGCGTCAATTCGTTGTCCACCGGCCTGAGCTCGACCAACAGTTCCGTCGCGTCGCTGTCCACGTCGGCTTCGACCGGCATCTCGTCGGCAACCAGCTCGATCGGATCCCTCTCGACATCGACCTCCACGGGCATCAGCACCGCGCAAAGCGGCGTCAACTCCCTGTCGACGGGCCTGAGCTCGACCAATAGCTCCGTTGCTTCGCTCTCGACCTCCACGTCGACCGGCATCAGCACCGCACAAAG
>NZ_CADESW010000075.1 GCF_902830275.1 Burkholderia stagnalis
AGCGAAGCAACGGAGCTATCGGTCGAGCTCAAACCAGTCGAGAGCGAGCTGATACCGGTCGAGGTCGAGGTGGACAACGAGGCGATCGAGCTGGTTGCCGTCGAGATGCCGGTCGACGTGGAGGTCGAGAGCGAGGCGACGGAGCTATCGGTGGAGCTCAGGCCGGTGGACAGCGAGCTGATACCGGTCGAGGTCGACGTGGACAACGAGGTGATCGAGCTGGTTGCCGTCGAAATGCCGGTCGACGTGGAGGTCGAGAGCGAGGCGACGGAGCTATCGGTCGAGCTCAAGCCAGTGGACAGCGAGCTGATACCGGTCGAGGTCGACGTGGACAGCGAGGTGATCGAGCTGGTAGCCGTCGAGATACCCGTCGACGTGGAAGTCGACAGCGAAGCGACGGAGCTGTCGGTCGAACTCAAACCAGTCGAGAGCGAACTGATACCCGTCGAAGTCGACGTGGACAGCGAAGCGATCGAGCTGGTAGCCGTCGAGATACCCGTCGACGTGGACGTCGACAGCGAAGCAACGGAGCTATCGGTCGAGCTCAAACCAGTCGACAGCGAGCTGATACCGGTCGAGGTCGAGGTGGACAGCGAGGTGATCGAGCTGGTTGCCGTCGAAATGCCGGTCGACGTGGAGGTCGAGAGCGAAGCGACGGAGCTATCCGTCGAGCTCAAACCGGTGGACAGCGAGCTGATACCCGTCGAGGTCGAGGTGGACAGCGAGGCAATCGAGCTGGTCGCCGTCGAAATGCCCGTCGACGTGGAGGTCGAGAGCGAGGCGACGGAGCT
>NZ_CADESW010000076.1 GCF_902830275.1 Burkholderia stagnalis
CACTTCACGCGCCGGCCGTTGGAAAGCGCATCCATCACGAAATCGATTGACCACACCTCGTTGGGCGCGCCCGGCAATGCCAGTTGCTCGCGCTCAATCATGACGCCCTGGCGCTTGCGACGGCGCCGCACAGCCAGCCCTGCCTCACGGTACAGGCGATAGATGCGCTTGTGATTGGCGTGCGTGCCTTCGCGCTCCACCAGGGCGTGCAGTCGACGGTAGCCGAATCGACGACGTTCGTGCGCCAACTCCACCAGACGCGCCGCGAGCACCTCATTCTCGTGGTCCGGCTTCGCGTCGTAATGCAGCACGCTGCGAGAAAGCCCGACAAGCCGGCAGGCGCGGCGCTCGGAGATGTTGACCTTCTCCCGAATCGCCGACACTGCTTCGCGTTTGGCTTGCGGGCTCAGGGCTTTCCCTTGACGACGACCTTCAACGCTTCCATATCGAGCATTGCTTCGGCCAGCAGTTTCTTCAGCCGGGCATTCTCCACCTCGAGGTCCTTGAGCCGGCGGGCTTCCGAGACTTCCATGCCGCCGAACTTTGCGCGCCACGTGTAGAACGACGCGTCACTGAACCCGTGCTGCCTGCACAGTTCCTTGACCGGCATGCCGGCTTCAGCTTCCTTCAGAAACCCTATGATTTGCTGTTCCGTAAAGCGCTTCTTCATGTTCGTCTTCTTCTCCGAAAACGAACTTTACTAGACTCCGGCTGGCCCGGTTTGCAGGGGGCAGGTCAAGGAAGCCGAGTCTTCGTGCCTGACGGATGAAGCGCAGGATATGGACTTC
>NZ_CADESW010000077.1 GCF_902830275.1 Burkholderia stagnalis
CGACACATCGCGCAGCATGTCCGTCGCCACTTTGCGTTCCGCTCGGCCATTCGCCTCGCTGGCCTGAACGTTCACGACCAGACCGTGCCGGTTATCCGTCAGCACATGGCCCAGGTAACTCGGCAAGGCTGGCGCGGCATTGCTCTTGCGATAGAGCCGGCTCTCACCGTCGCTCTTCGATTCGTGCGTTTCATTACTGCGCGATTCGCCATGCCAATTGTCAGGCGGACGATCATCGTCCCCGCCATCCTTGCGCCGGATGCTCTTGTGGCTGGCCCACGCATGGATCGAGGTGCCGTCCACACTGAAGTGCTCGCCCGACAGCAAGCCGCGTTTATGCGCCGTTTCCACCGTCGCGTTGAACAGGTCAGTCACTGCGTCGAACTCGATCAGTCGATCCCGGTTCTTGCTGAACACCGAGTGATTCCACACCGCGTCTTCGATCGACAGGCCGACGAACCAACGGAACAAAAGGTTGTACGAGATCTGCTCGACCAGTTGCCGCTCGCTGCGAATGCTGTATAGCACCTGAAGTAGCATCGCCCGCATCAGCTTCTCCGGCGCAATGCTCGGCCGACCGCCTTTGATGTCCGCTTCGTACATCGCCGAGAACTTGGCATCCATATTCGACAGCGCCTCGTTCATCCAAGTCCGGATCGGGCGCAGCGGAGCAGTTTGCGTGACGAACCCCTGCAGTCTGACTGCACTACACAGGGATACG
>NZ_CADESW010000078.1 GCF_902830275.1 Burkholderia stagnalis
GTGACCGACTGGCAAAGCTATTCCGGCCGTCTCGAAGCGATCGAGAAGGTCGACGTGCGCCCGCAGGTGTCGGGCACGATCGTGTCGGTCAACTTCAAGGACGGCGCGCTCGTGAAGAAGGGCGACGTGCTGTTCGTGATCGACCCGCGCCCGTACCAGGCCGCGGTCGATCGCGCGGCTGCCCAGCTCGCGGCCGCGCAGGCGCGCAACGGCTACGCGCAAAGCGACTGGCAGCGCGCGCAGCGGCTGATCGGCGACAACGCGATCGCGAAGCGCGACTACGACGAGAAGCAGAATGCCGCGCGCGAAGCGAGCGCGAACCTGAAGGCGGCCGAGGCCGCGCTCGAAACCGCGCGCATCGATCTCGGCTACACGCGAATCACCGCGCCCGTGTCGGGCCGCGTGTCGCGCGCGGAGATCACGCTCGGCAACGTCGTGTCGGCCGGCGCATCGGCCGCGCCGCTGACGACGCTCGTGTCGGTGTCGCCGATCTACGCGTCGTTCGACGCCGACGAGCAGACCTACCTGCAATACATCAACGGCGCGCGCGACGGCCGCAAGGTGCCGGTCGAGCTCGGCCTCGCGAACGAGAGCGGCTATTCGAGAAGCGGCACGATCGACTCGGTCGACAACCGCCTCGACACGTCGTCCGGCACGATCCGCGTGCGTGCGCGCTTCGACAACGCGGACGGCGCGCT
>NZ_CADESW010000079.1 GCF_902830275.1 Burkholderia stagnalis
GCGCTCGGCAAGGTGCGCGGCGTCGGCGTGATGTCGGGCAACGACGAGCGCGAGCAGACGCTGAACCAGCTGCTCGTCGAGATGGACGGCTTCCAGGCCAATTCCGGCGTGATCATCATGGCCGCGACCAACCGGCCGGAAATCCTCGACCCCGCGCTGCTGCGCCCGGGCCGCTTCGACCGGCACATCGCGATCGACCGGCCCGACCAGATCGGCCGCAAGCAGATCCTCGGCGTGCACGTGAAGCGGGTGAAGCTCGCGGCCGGCGTCGATCTCACCGAGCTGGCGTCGCGCACGCCGGGTTTCGTCGGCGCGGATCTCGCGAACGTCGTCAACGAAGCCGCGCTGCACGCGGCCGAGCTCGGCAAGCCGGCGATCGAGATGGCCGACTTCGACGAGGCGATCGACCGCGCGATGACGGGCATGGAGCGCAAGAGCCGCGTGATGAACGAGCAGGAGAAGGTGACGATCGCGTATCACGAGGCCGGCCATGCGCTCGTCGCGCAATGCCGCGCGCATTGCGACCCGGTGAAGAAGGTGTCGATCATTCCGCGCGGCGTCGCGGCGCTCGGCTTCACGCAGCAGGTGCCGACCGAGGATCGCTACGTGCTGCGCAAGAGCGAGCTGCTCGACCGGCTCGACGCGCTGCTCGGCGGGCGGGTGGCCGAGGA
>NZ_CADESW010000080.1 GCF_902830275.1 Burkholderia stagnalis
GCCACCAGCTCGATCACCTCGCTGTCCACCTCGACTTCGACCGGCATCAGTACCGCGCAAAGCGGTGTTACCTCGTTGTCCACTGGCCTCAGCTCGACCAACAGCGCCGTCGCGTCGCTCTCGACTTCCACGTCGACCGGTATTTCGACGGCGACCAGTTCGATCGCCTCGCTGTCCACCTCGACTTCGACCGGCATCAGCACCGCGCAAAGCGGTGTTACCTCGTTGTCCACTGGCCTCAGCTCGACCAACAGCGCCGTCGCGTCGCTCTCGACGTCCACGTCGACCGGTATTTCGACGGCCACCAGTTCGATCGCCTCGCTGTCCACCTCGACTTCGACCGGCATCAGCTCGCTGTCCACGTCCGCTTCGACCGGCATCAGCACCGCGCAAAGCGGTGTCACCTCGTTGTCCACTGGCCTTAGCTCGACCAACAGTTCCGTCGCCTCGCTGTCCACATCGGCGTCGACGGGTATCTCGACGGCCACCAGCTCGATCGCATCGCTGTCCACGTCGACCTCGACCGGCATCAGCTCGCTGTCCACCGGCCTGAGCTCGGTCACCACCGTCACCAACAACCTCGGCAACAGCACCGCCGCAGCACTCGGCGGCGGCTCGACCTACAACCCGGCGACCGGCACGGT
>NZ_CADESW010000081.1 GCF_902830275.1 Burkholderia stagnalis
GCGAACGGAAATGGACGAGCGCGACGGTGAGCGTCACGACGAAGATGTCGAGCATCGACCAGCGGCCGATGCGCTCGACGATCCGGAACAGCCGCGTGCGCTGCATCGGCCGCCACGGCGAGCGGTGCTGCGCGCTGATCACGAGGATCACCAGCACGCCGAGCTTGAGCATCGGCACGAGGATGCTCGCGACGAACACGACGACCGCGAGCGGCCAGTCGCCCGAGGCCCAGAACAGCACGACGCCGCTCATGATCGTGTCCTGCTGCGCGCCGACCAGCGACGCGGTGCGCATGATCGGCAGCAGGTTCGCCGGAATGTAGAGGATCGCGGCGGCGATCAGCAGCGCCCAGGTGCGCGCGATGCTGTTCGGCGTGCGGAAGTGGAGCGCGGCGTGGCAGCGCGCGCAGCGGGCATGCGGATGGTCGAGCGTCTGGACGAGGCCGCAGGTATGGCAGCTCGCGAGGCCCGCGCGGGCGGCGGTGGGCGTGGTCATCGGCGCGCCTCCCGGCGAGGTGCGGCACTGGGCGCGCGGCCGGCGCGCAGGTCGTCGACGAGATCCCACAGCAGCATCGGATCGAACATCAGCACGACGGCGATCATCAGCGTGAGCGCGGCGAACGCGAACAGCGCGGCTTCCGG
>NZ_CADESW010000082.1 GCF_902830275.1 Burkholderia stagnalis
GCGAACGGAAATGGACGAGCGCGACGGTGAGCGTCACGACGAAGATGTCGAGCATCGACCAGCGGCCGATGCGCTCGACGATCCGGAACAGCCGCGTGCGCTGCATCGGCCGCCACGGCGAGCGGCGCTGCGCGCTGATCACGAGGATCACCAGCACGCCGAGCTTGAGCATCGGCACGAGGATGCTCGCGACGAACACGACGACCGCGAGCGGCCAGTCTCCCGAGACCCAGAACAGCACGACGCCGCTCATGATCGTGTCCTGCTGCGCGCCGACCAGCGACGCGGTGCGCATGATCGGCAGCAGGTTCGCCGGGATGTAGAGGATCGCGGCGGCGATCAGCAGCGCCCAGGTGCGCGCGATGCTGTTCGGCGTGCGGAAATGGAGCGCGGCGTGGCAGCGCGCGCAGCGGGCATGCGGATGGTCGAGCGTCTGGACGAGGCCGCAGGTGTGGCAGCTCGCGAGGCCCGCGCGGGCGGCGGTGGGCGTGGTCATCGGCGAGCCTCCCGGCGAGGCGCGGCACTGGGCGCGCGGCCGGCGCGCAGGTCGTCGACGAGATCCCACAGCAGCATCGGATCGAACATCAGCACGACGGCGATCATCAGCGTGAGCGCGGCGAACGCGAACAGCGCGGCTTCCGG
>NZ_CADESW010000083.1 GCF_902830275.1 Burkholderia stagnalis
TGCGCGAAGCCGCGCTGCTCGCCGACGATTTCAACGCGCTCGCCGACCAGTTGCAGCGCGTGACCAAAGAGCAGGCGTTCTGGAATGCCGCGATCGCGCACGAGCTGCGCACGCCGGTCACGGTGCTGCGCGGCAGGCTGCAGGGGCTGGCCGAAGGCGTGTTTACGCCGGATGAAACGCAATTCCGCAGCCTGCTGACCCAGGTGGAAGGCCTTGCGCGGCTGATCGAGGATCTGCGCGTGATCAGTCTCGCGGAAAGCGGCCATCTGGATCTCGAGGTGCAGGACACGGATCTTGCCGCCGACGTCAAGGCGGTGGTCGAGGTGTTCGGCGATGCGCTCAGGGCCGCAGGCCAGCATCTGGTGCTGGATCTCGACGATCGCCCGATGTGCTGCGATCCGATGCGGATTCGGCAGGCGCTGCTCGCGCTGCTGGAAAACGCCCGCCGGCATGCGGTGCCGGGGGCGATCCGCATCCAGACCCAGCTGGAGCACGGAACCTGTCACTTGCGGGTCGAGGACGACGGCCCGGGCATTCCGGCGGATTTCGCGCCGCACGTGTTCGAGGCGTTCCGGCGCGCGACCGATACGCGCCGCGGGCAAAACCGGGGGAGCGGGCTGGGGCTTGC
>NZ_CADESW010000084.1 GCF_902830275.1 Burkholderia stagnalis
ATCGGTGCCAACGTCACGTCGAACGCGAACACGATCAACAATACCGGGGCCGCCGCAGTCTTCGCCGCCGCCAATCAATTGAACCTGTACGCGACGAATCAGTTGTCGAATACGGGCGGCGCGAACCTGTTCAGCGTCGGCGATATCAATATCGCGGCGAACGGCCAGCGCGACGCTAACGGGTTGCTCGCCAACCGTACGCAAAACGTGCTGAACGATCAATCGACGATCGAAGCGCAAGGGAACGTCGAACTCGCGGCAGGCACGTTTACCAATACGCGCCCGGCGCCTACGGTCACGACCGAAACGACCGGCTCGACGAGCAAGCACGAAACCAAGCGCGACAAGTACATAGCATGTGCGACGACCAATGCCAACTCGCATTCGTCGTGCACGCAAGCGGTATTCGACTATGGCTATAAGACCCCACGCAACGACACGTTCAGCAGCGCGCAGGTGGTGTCCCAATCAAGCGGTTCGAATGCTACGGACCGCGTGCTCGTCCTGACCGTGAACGGTCAGCAGCAGACGATCTACTACAACACGCTGACGGA
>NZ_CADESW010000085.1 GCF_902830275.1 Burkholderia stagnalis
TTCACGGTGAGCGCGCCGTTGGCATCCAGCACGCCCTGGTTCGTCAGCTTGCCCGACGTGGTGAAATTCAAGTTGCCGTTCGCGTGCAGCCTGTTCGCTGCCGTCTGCGTGTAGTCGCTTCCGAGTGTGATCGAGCCATCGCGGCCTGCGATGATGGAACCGTCACCGGACAGCGTGCCGGCCGTCAGCGTCAGGTCTTGATCGCTACCGATCGCACCGCCCTGATTCGACAGCGCACCGGTCTGAATCGATACGCTGCCGCCGCTGCCGGCGTCGTTACCGATTTTGCCGGACGTACTGTCGATCGACGCGGCGTTCAGCGCCAGCGCGCCGTTTGCTCGAACAGATCCGTTCTGATTCGAAAGGCGGGCGTTCGCGCCGTTGAACGTCAGACTATTCGCGGCCGACAATACGCCGCCGGCATTGTTCGCGTTATTGGCGACGTTCAACGTCAGGTCGTGGCCGGCCAGCGTCTGACCGCCTTGCGCATTCGTGAGCGATTGCGCGGTCAGCGTCACATCGCCGTTGCCGCCGATCGTGCCTG
>NZ_CADESW010000086.1 GCF_902830275.1 Burkholderia stagnalis
AGTTCAGCACCCATGCCTGGGAATAAGGACGCGGCCCGGCCCCGCGGCTTCGGCGGCGCGGGGCAGTCGCGGCTGTCGGCGCTGCGCTACCTGCGCTGGCGCTGGCTGCGCTTCCGGCGCTCCTGGACCGACACGCGCGCCGATCGCATGCCGAGCTGGTCGCGCCTCTACGTGCGCGCCTATCTGCACCTGATGAGCCTGGTCCTGCTGGTGGTGGCGGTGCCGCTGCTGGCGCTGTCGGTGACGCTCTCGCCGTGGACGGTGCTGGCCGGCTTCGAGGCGCTGCCGGGCGGCGCGCTCGGCGTGGCGCTGTTCGTGATCGTGGTGCCGGCGCTGGCCACCTGGCGCTGGGCGCGGCCGACCTGGGTGGACCTGGTGATGGTGCGCGAGCGCGCCATCGACTTCAGCGGCGGGCGTTTCCACACGCGCGCGCGCGAATCGCACAGCGTGATCCTCGGCCCGCTGGCGCGTACCCTCAACGCGCTGGCGATGCGCATGGAGCGCCTGATCGAGGCGCAGCGCGACCTCACCAACGGCATCTCC
>NZ_CADESW010000087.1 GCF_902830275.1 Burkholderia stagnalis
GCAAGATGTCGACTGAATACGCACGACCGGATCGCTCCAGCAACGGCTTCGAGAACGGTTGCTTGCGCCGTTCGGTCATACATGATTTCGCCGTTCGTATTCCGGGTATCCGCCGGCTACGCGGCCGTGGCCGTAGCCGTGATCGCGCTACTACACTCCCCCACAAAAAATCGCACGCGCCATCAGAGAAAATAATGACACTCGCTCGGGCACAACAAGACGGCGTGGAGGTCTGGATCATCCAGCTTCCCGGACACGCCGCCTATACCTATACGCATCTGAAGCGGGTATTCGCCTCCGACGATTCGCGACATCGTGTCGTGACGGTCGACCTGCGGAAACTGCTGGCCTGCGCCGACCGCGACACGACCGATTATGTGCTGCCGTCGGTGCAGTACTGGGCGCCGGGCAAGGCTGCCGGCATTCGCGAATTCCTCGACCCGGAGGCGGCGAGGATTCCGGACATGCCGTTCATCACGTTTCGCGAGACGAGAACGCGGACGCTGCTCGGCATCCCGGGCCTGTCGAAAATCGGTGTCG
>NZ_CADESW010000088.1 GCF_902830275.1 Burkholderia stagnalis
CCGTGCCGTCGTCGGCCACCCGGAAAATCGCCGGCATGCGCCGGTTGTTCGGGATGCGCAGATACGTAAAGCGCCCGTCGTCCCATGCCGCGGTCGGCGCGATATCGTCGGAATTCGGCATGACCTGCATCGAGTACCGTGCGTTACGCACGACCGGCGGCTGCGCCAAGCGCTTCGCGACCAACCCGGCATCCGAATCCCCACGCGCCTGTTTGGCCAGTTCATCCGGATAGACGAAGGTCACGCGGTACATCACGCGGTCATTGCCGAACCTCGCCTTGAGTGGCAGCACCACCAGATCGAAGCTGTAGCTGCGCCGGTCGGTTCGGATCTCGAGGTTCGAATCGTGCGCGGCGAGTTGCGGCTTCAGGTAGACGTCGTGATCACCCTTGTTCGCAACCACCTGCCAGCCGTCCCGATCACCGGGTGCGACGACCTGGATGTGCTCGTGCGGATCGAGCGCAATGTGTGTGGCAAAGCCGCGCTGCGCCTCGATGCGCCCTACGTCGTCCGC
>NZ_CADESW010000089.1 GCF_902830275.1 Burkholderia stagnalis
GATGGCCTTGTCGAACCGAGTAGTCCTTCGATTGCCTCTGCACTGGAACATGCTCGAATGACGGTGAAGTGCTTGGAGCAATGAGCTGCCCATCGTGAAAAGACGAAGTACTCATTAGGCTGAATGCACGAACAATACGATGCAACAGTAGCAACGCGCGGCCTAGAGCCTTCCTGCAGAAAGTTCGGGTTTCCGCGTCGCCCACGTTAGCGCGTCGGCACACGGAGGACTAGCTGCCAAGTTTGGATCGAAACGATCTCGAATCACTGGAAAAGGCAACATGGCTGAGCTCAGTGTTAGCCTACCCGCAGTGCTTTGCGCGCTAGAGTAATCACACTAGATTGCGCTGAGAAATGCCGAATCCCTTTGTGGGCGGCCTGTTCGGCGCGCGTCAGCATTGTCGAAATTATCCTATCGCCTCACGCGCGTAGTAAAAAAAACTATTTAAAATCAATGACATGAGTTTGACTTCTCGGGTGGGGACGCCATAACATCTGCCGGTGCTATGAACGT
>NZ_CADESW010000090.1 GCF_902830275.1 Burkholderia stagnalis
GAGCCTTCTGCCGACGGCTGCGCGTGACGCCATACGTTCGGACACACGTCCATTTTCGAACAAGTGACCTGCCCCCTTCAATAGGGCCAATGGGCTTCTAGCAAAGTCCCTTTAAACCAGCTCCTGGAAAGCGGCAGGAGCATCCGCGGTTGCCCGATGTTTCGCCGCAAACTCTGACGGCGCAAGGTAGTTCAGTGCGCTGTGCGGCCTTTGCTCGTTGAAGTCCTGACGCCATGCCGCGATGACTGCCCGAGCGTGCGCGAGCGTCGTGAACCAGTGCTCGTTAAGGCATTCGTCGCGGAACTTGCCGTTGAACGATTCGATGTACGCATTCTGCGTTGGCTTGCCCGCCTGAATCAACTTCAGCGTGACGCCGTTCGCATACGCCCACTGGTCAAGCGCGCGGCTCGTAAATTCGGGTCCCTGGTCGGTTCGCACCGCCTTGGGATAGCCACGGAAGCGAGCTGCACGGTCCAATGCCCGAGCGACATACAAACCTGAGATGCCGTG
>NZ_CADESW010000091.1 GCF_902830275.1 Burkholderia stagnalis
CAGCTCGACCGGATCTGCGCCCTCACGCTCGCGGCGCTGATCACGTTCATGATCGCGCAGGCGTTCCCGATCCTCGAGATGGACGTGAACGGCAACCGCGTGCAGACCACGCTGTTCGGCGCGATCGAATCGCTGTGGCGCCAGGACATGGCGCCCGTCGCCGCGATGGTGTTCTGCTCGACCGTGCTGTTTCCGCTCGTCGAGATGTCCGCGCTCCTGTACCTGCTGTTCCCGCTGCGGCGCGGCCTCGTGCCGCCCGGCTTCAACCTCGTGCTGCGCGCGATCCAGCTGGTGCGCCCGTGGGGGATGATCGAAGTGTTCATGCTCGGCATCGTCGTGACCATCGTGAAGATGGTCACGCTCGCGCGCGTCGTGCCGGAAGCCGCGCTGTTCGCGTTCGCCGCGCTCACGCTGATGATCGCCGTCGTGCTGATGTTCGATCCGATGCTGCTGTGGGATCTCGTCGACGACCTGCGCGCCGGCCGCGCGCCCAGTGCCGC
>NZ_CADESW010000092.1 GCF_902830275.1 Burkholderia stagnalis
CGCAACTTCAAGCAGTGGATGGCGAAGGGGCTGTACCTCGGCACGCTGATGGTCGGCCTCGAGCAGAAGGTGATGGGCGGCAACGTGCCGTGGACGCTGCATCACAAGCACGCGGACCACGAGATGCTGAAGCCGGCGTCGCAGTGCGAGCCGATCGAGTATCCGAAGCCGGACGGCAAGCTGACGTTCGACCGGCTGTCGTCGGTGTTCATCTCGAACACGAACCACGAGGAAAACCAGCCGGCGCACCTGACGCTGAAGGATGCGAACGTGCCGGTGAACGTGAACCTGCGCACGTACGCGGGGCCGGAAGGCCGGTTCTGCCCGGCGGCGGTGTACGAGTTCGTGAAGAACGACGACGGCAGCGATCGCCTCGTGATCAACGCGCAGAACTGCGTGCACTGCAAGACCTGCGACATCAAGGACCCGACGCAGAACATCGTGTGGGTCACGCCGGAAGGCGGCGGCGGGCCGAATTACCCGAACATGT
>NZ_CADESW010000093.1 GCF_902830275.1 Burkholderia stagnalis
GACAAGCGCCGCCATTTCCGAGACCGACTTTCCCAATGCCTCACGACGAATGCGGGCGCGAGCCGCGAGATCGGGCGCTAGTGATCGCGGGATATATGTCCGGAATTCGGTTTTCACAGATCAGCGTAGCCGGCGGTGCCATGCTCCCTTTTGATTGGCACCAGAAAAATTCGAACCCGCGCCTCCGGTGCGTAAGCGCTCTATCACGCAATAGTAAATGAATGTGATAGAGGGCCCAAAGGCAGCAGATATAGGCGATGACCGGTACAGCGAGACGGGCGATTAGTGTGAGGACGTTCGCTTCGCGGGCCAGAGATCGAGGAACGCATCGGACAGACGTCGACGTTCCAGCCAGCGCTCAGAGTGATCTACGCCATCAAAGCTACTTTGGCTCGACATCCATCTCGTTGGCCGGATAGAGCTGCAGCATTGCGCGCGCGGCCCCGATGTTGGAGGTCGTCAGCCACTCTTCCCACTCGTCCGTAG
>NZ_CADESW010000094.1 GCF_902830275.1 Burkholderia stagnalis
AATGACCAGTTCGGCCGGCGCGCGGCCGACAAGCTGGCGAAAGCGCAGCGGGCACGCAAGCACAAGCGGCATATCGCGAAGCTGCACGCCAAAGTGGCGAATGCCCGCGCCGACTTCCAGCACAAGCTCGCGCTCGATCTGGTGCGGCGATTCGATTACATCGCGGTCGGAAATGTGTCGGCCTCGAAACTCGCCGAAACCAGGATGGCGAAGAGCATCTACGACGCATCCTGGTCGTCCTTCCGAAACAAGCTCCGTTACAAGGCGATCGCGCACGGAGCCACGTTCGAGGAAGTGGACGAAAGCGGTTCGACCCAGTCCTGTTCGGCGTGCGGGTCGAAAGACAGCACGACGCGGCCGAAAGGTATCGCGGGACTGCGAACAAGAGAGTGGGCCTGCGATGGCTGTGGTGTCGTGCATGATCGTGATACCAACGCTGCGTTGAACATTCTCCGATGCGGACGTGCATCGCCAG
>NZ_CADESW010000095.1 GCF_902830275.1 Burkholderia stagnalis
TGGAAAGCGATTTGGTATATAGTCCCCCCCACTATATGAAGAGGCGACCATGAGCCACACCATCAAGGAAAAGCAGAAGCTGCTGAACCGTGTCCGCCGAATCAAGGGACAGGTCGAAGCGATCGAACGCGCACTGGAAGACGAGCGCGGTTGCAACGAGATCCTGCGCCTCATCACGAGCGGTCGCGGCGCGATGAACGGCCTGCTCGCGGTCGTGCTCGAGGATCACATCCGCAGCCATCTGGTCGACGCCGAAGATCACCACGACGAGGGCAGCGCGACCGAACAACTGATCGAAGTCGTTCACAGCTATTTCAAGTAAGCGGGGTGCCGAATGAACGACTTCACGAACGACGCCTTCAGTGCAGGGCACGACCATGTCTTTCTCGAAGCCGCGCACGAGCAGAACGAACGCAGGACCTGGCTGGTCATCGCGCTGTGCGCGGTGATGATGGTGACGG
>NZ_CADESW010000096.1 GCF_902830275.1 Burkholderia stagnalis
CTATGCGCTGCAGGCGGACGGCGATGCAACGACGCTAGTGTCGGCAAGCTGGAGCCGGGTGGCCGGCGGCTCGGGGCAGCGGCACGCGATCACGGCGAACGGCTGTACGCTGGTCGAAGAGGGGTTCGTATGAGGTGTCGGGTAGCCCGCTGATCGATGTCGGCGGCGACAGCGTCACCGTCGCCCGCCGGGGCGCCGTGATATTGCCCGGCCGGGTGCCGCTGAAGGGCCGCTCAATTCCCGTACATGTCGAAGTCGAAATACTTCGACTGGATCTTGTCGTACGTGCCGTCGCTCCGGATCTGCGCGATTGCGCGGTTCAGCGCGTCGCGCAGGTCGGTATCCGCCTTGCGCACGCCGGCCGCGTCGCCGTTGCCCATGATCTTCGGGTCGAACACGACGCCGCCCGCGAACGAGAAGCCCTTGCCGCGCGGCGTCGACAGGAAGCCGAGCTGGCC
>NZ_CADESW010000097.1 GCF_902830275.1 Burkholderia stagnalis
TCACTGCATGAACCAGCCGTGGCTGACGACGAACGACTGGCCGGTCAGCGCGGCGCTCGGGAACGCGGACAGGAACAGCACCGTCTGCGCGACGTCCTCGACGGTCGTGAACACGCCGTCGACGGTGTTGCCGAGCATCACCTTCTTCACCACGTCCTCTTCGCTGATGCCGAGCTCCTTCGCCTGCTCCGGAATCTGCTTGTCCACCAGCGGCGTGCGCACGAAGCCCGGACACACGACGTGCGAGCGCACGTTGTGCTTCGCGCCTTCCTTCGCCAGCACGCGCGCGAGGCCCAGCAGCCCGTGCTTCGCCGTCACGTACGCGGACTTCAGCGGCGACGCTTCGTGCGAGTGCACCGAGCCCATGTAGATCACGACGCCGCCGCGATCGTCCTTGTACATGTGCTTGAGCGCGGCCTTCGTCGTCAGGAACGCGCCGTCGACGTGGAT
>NZ_CADESW010000098.1 GCF_902830275.1 Burkholderia stagnalis
CCCGCCCCGCCCGCGCCATGGGCGGGGCGGAGGCGGCCAGGCTGCGCCGCCGCCGCGTTTTCGTTATGATCGGTCACATACCGGACGATCAGGCCAGGGCCTGCTCAAGCCACCGGGCATCGCGGGCCGGCCGCCTCGGTAGCCGGCTTCCTCGTTGACCAGTACAACAACATCACCGATCCTCCGCCTATGAAAACACGCCGTCTCGGGGCCGCCGCCCTCGCCGCCGAGCCCAAGGCGCTCGACGCCGCGCTCGACTGCTCGTCGAACGGCCATCGCTTCATCGCGCCGCTGGCCGAGGCCGGCGACATTCAGACCAAGCCGATGCATGTCGAGTCGAACTCGATGAATCCCTTCCATACCGAGCACCCGCTCAGCGCCTACGGCTTCTCGGTCTACGTGGTGCTCGGCTACCAGCACGACGATCCGCTGTTCCAGCACGGCGACG
>NZ_CADESW010000099.1 GCF_902830275.1 Burkholderia stagnalis
ACATGACGCGCGCGCAGCGTACGGCGGTTTCCCATCGCCTGACATGCGCAGCCGCGTCTTGCATCAGTGGCTTATGTCCTCCGGCCGGGCCTCGTGTTACGTCTCGCACGATCCCGCTCACGCTTCGCGACCACCATGTCGTTCTGCCGTATTGCCGATGTGCCGTGAGATTGCGAACATGGCGCCTAAAACCGGCGCAAGCCTATCCTGCTGTAAGGACTTTCGCTGTGTGTCAACGGTTTTTTGGGCCGTGATGTTCGTCGCCGGATGTGGTTCTGATGCACGCGGCTTGCACGATCTATTTGCGTTGCCAGCTCGCAGTTCCTGCGTGACGTGCGCAGGATTGCCGTGCATGTGATGCATTCACTTGTCCATTTTTCCGCGTCATGCGATCGCAGCGTTTGTGCTCGATGTGCGTCGCATTTGCACAGTTCTACTTGTTATC
>NZ_CADESW010000100.1 GCF_902830275.1 Burkholderia stagnalis
CGGCAGCGCGGTGCTGAGGTCGGTCGGGCGCACGCCCGGCTTGTACGAGGGCACCACCGAGCCCAGCGAGGTGGACGGCCGGCCGGCGATGAAGTCGCCGACCAACTGCCCCGGCGCATGATAATCGCCGCCGCCCAGCTCGAACGCGCGCTCTTCCCACTTGCGCTGGAACGCGATGCCGGCCAGCGGGCCGCCCGGATAATCTTCCGGCGTGATCCCGACCACGATGCCCGCATTCGCATTGCGCTCGGCGCGCGAGTACTGGCTCATGCCGTTGGTCACCACGCGCCCCGGCTCGGAGGTGGCCGCCACCACCGTGCCGCCGGGGCACATGCAGAAGCTGTAGATGGCGCGCCCGTTGCTGCAGTGATGCACCACCTTGTAATCGGCCGCGCCCAGCAGCTTGTGGCCCGCGAACTTGCCGAAGCGGCTGCGATCGAT
>NZ_CADESW010000101.1 GCF_902830275.1 Burkholderia stagnalis
AGCGTCTTCAGGCGCTTGAGCGTGCTCTCGGACGCATGGCGTCCCGGCACGAAGGCATGCGTCTCGCGGCTCAGCACCTTGCCGGTATGACGGTCGATCAGCACCGGATCGACGGCCTTGCCGGTTTCGCGATCGACGAAATCGACGCCCCAGGGATGGCCCTTGACGTGGCGGCGCCCCCAGGCGAACAAGGTGATCAGCACCGGCGCGAGCCCGCGCCCCTTGGCCGTCACGCGATACTCGTCGCGGCTCGATTCGGGCGTGCTGCGCACGCGCTCGAGCAGCCCGCCCTCCACCAGCTCGGACAGGCGCCTGGACAGCATGGTGGGCGAGATCTCGAGGCTCTCGCGAAACTGCTCGAAGCGCGTCGAGCCCTGCATCGCGTCGCGCAGGATCAGCAGGCTCCACCATTGGCCGACCTGCTCCAGCGCC
>NZ_CADESW010000102.1 GCF_902830275.1 Burkholderia stagnalis
TCCTGGATCCAGGCGACGATTGCCGGGCTTCGATCGGTGTCCCGACACCAAACCCGCCGGACCATGCTCACGCAGCCGGGCGACCAGCCGGCGAACCTGCCGCGTCGTCAACTCCAGCCGTTCTGCCGCACGCCATGGCTTGAGCTTGCCGTCGGCTACGTCCTGAATGACCTTGAATCGGTCCAGCTCGCGCATCGTCATCGTGATCCGTTCCGTTGCAGCCATCGCAGCCTCCGGCGCCGGGAAGCCGGCGGCCGGTCAGCTTACGCGGTCCGAAAGCGGACATTTCTATGTAGCCAAAAGCGGACATTTCTATCTAGCCACTACAACCAATCAGGTTGATAATTATGATTATGTCAAATCACAAATTCACCGGAAACCACCACTGAACATCGGTGGATCTTGACCAGTCCGCCACCCCTCACTTTCGC
>NZ_CADESW010000103.1 GCF_902830275.1 Burkholderia stagnalis
GGCGAAATACCTTGCACGTGATTACCGGAATCCGGTTGTCGAATCGGAAGTCGCGGACGTCAGGTTCGACTACCTGAAGTGCATGGATCTGTATCACGGCAAGGCACTGGACGCCGCCGCGAAGAAGCTCGTCCTGCGCCCGAACAGCACGTACCGGGCCGAGAACCCGCGATAAGCGGTGACGTTCGAACGTCGCCGTCCGCGCGCCGATCGGGCAGAATCGACACTCCGATTCTCCCGACGGACGCCGCATGACCGACCCGAACGAACTGTCCGCCCGCCGCGCGTACGCGAGTTTCGCGCAACGCTATGCGGACATCGCGCCGACCAAGGCGCACAACGCACTCTACGAACGGCCGGCGACGCTGGCGCTGCTCGGCGACGTCGACGGCCTGACGGTGCTCGACGCCGGCTGCGGGCCCGGCATCTG
>NZ_CADESW010000104.1 GCF_902830275.1 Burkholderia stagnalis
TCGCTTCGAGCGGCGCGGCCTGCTGGTGGCGCGCGCCACCCTGGCCGGCGCCGCGCCGATCACCCTGCTCTGCGCCCACCTGGCGCTCACGCGCGCCGCGCGGCTGCGCCAGATGACCTGGATCGCGCACTGGATCGAGCATCACGCCCAGGACGGCCCGCTGGTGCTGGCCGGCGACTTCAACGACTGGCGCAACGATTCGGTGCCGCTGTTCGGCGAGATCGGCCTGTCCGAGGTCGCCACCCTGCTCGGCGAATCGGGGCGCACCTTCCCGGCCTTCTCGCCGGCGCTGGCGCTCGACAAGATGTTCGTGCGCGGCCTGACCCCGCTGGAGTGGTAGGCGCCGACCGACGACACCGCCTGGCTGTCCGACCACCTGCCCTATATCGCGCGGCTGCGCCTGGACTGATGCGCCGCGCCTCGGCA
>NZ_CADESW010000105.1 GCF_902830275.1 Burkholderia stagnalis
GAACCAGGACTTCTATCTCGGCCAGGGCGAGAAGCGCTACCAGCGCACCATCGAGCTCGACGCGATGCGCGGCCGGATCGTCGACCGCAACGGCGCGATGCTGGCCGTCAGCCTCAACACCTACGAAATCTGGGCCAATCCCAAGCAGGTCGATTCGGCCGCCTACGGCCCGCTCGCCAAGCTGCTCGAGATGCCGGCGGCCGAGGTCAAAAGGCGCTTGTCGGTCGACAAGCAGTTCGTGCTGCTCAAGCGGCAGATCGATCCCGAAACCGCCGCGCGCCTCGACAAGCTCGACCTCGCCGGCATCACCCAGATCGCCGATTCCAAGCGCTTCTACCCGGAAGGCGAATCGGCCGCCCACGTGGTGGGCTTCACGAATATCGAGGATCGCGGCCAGGAAGGCGTGGAACTGGCCGCCA
>NZ_CADESW010000106.1 GCF_902830275.1 Burkholderia stagnalis
CTGAAGCTGGTATTCCAGGTATGGCCGCCATCGGTCGAGTATTCGACGGTCGCGCCGGTTTCGACACCGGTCAGGTTCAGCGTGCCGACATTGGTGACGTGATCGGACGCGCTGCTGCCGGAGTCAGTGGTCAGGGCCACGCCCGGGGCGGCAGCGAAGGTGTCGAGCGTGAAGCTGAACGACGTCGGATCGGACGTATTGCCGGCGATGTCGGTCTGGCGGACCTGTACGTCGTTCAGGCCTTCGACGGCGCTGAAGCTGGTGTTCCAGGTATGGCCGCCATCGGTCGAGTATTCGACGGTCGCGCCGGTTTCGACACCGGTCAGGTTCAGCGTGCCGACATTGGTGACGTGATCGGACGCGCTGCTGCCCGAATCGGTGGCGAGCGC
>NZ_CADESW010000107.1 GCF_902830275.1 Burkholderia stagnalis
CCGCAAGCGGGCACGACCGAACGACACAAACAAAAATGCCCGCACGAGGCGGGCATTTATTGTTTTGGCGGAGCGGACGGGACTCGAACCCGCGACCCCCGGCGTGACAGGCCGGTATTCTAACCAACTGAACTACCGCTCCAGCTTTCTTCACCCAACCTGCAGGACATTGCTGCGCGCCTGCAGGCTTTGCGACACTTCCAACGAAACGCCGCTGAATCTGGCGTCCCCTAGGGGATTCGAACCCCTGTACTCACCGTGAAAGGGTGATGTCCTAGGCCTCTAGACGAAGGGGACAAAATCTTTTCAGATCTGTCTGGTTTTCGCTATTAATTTTTCGTC
>NZ_CADESW010000108.1 GCF_902830275.1 Burkholderia stagnalis
ACCTCCACGGGCATCAGCACCGCGCAAAGCGGCGTCAACTCCCTGTCGACGGGCCTGAGCTCGACCAATAGCTCCGTTGCTTCGCTCTCGACCTCCACGTCGACCGGCATCAGCACCGCACAAAGTGGCGTCAACTCGCTGTCCACCGGCCTGAGCTCGACCAACAGTTCCGTCGCTTCGCTGTCCACGTCGACGTCGACCGGCATCAGCTCGCTGTCCACCGGCCTGAGCACCGTCACCACGACGACCAACAACCTCGGCAACAGCACGGCCGCGGCACTCGGCGGCGGCTCGACCTACGACCCGGCCACCGGCACGGTTTCGGCACCGTCGT
>NZ_CADESW010000109.1 GCF_902830275.1 Burkholderia stagnalis
TCGGCACGCTGAACCTGACCGGTGTCGAGACCGGCGCCACCGTCGAATACTCGATCGACGGCGGCCATACCTGGAACACCAGCTTCAGCGCCGTCGAAGGCCTGAACGGCGTACAGGTCCGCCAGACCGATATCGCCGGCAACACATCCAATCCGACGTCGTTCAGCTTCACGCTCGATACGTCGGCTGCCGCACCGGGCGGGGCGCTCGCCACCGATTCGGGCAGCAGCGCGTCCGATCACGTCACCAATGTCGGCACGCTGAACCTGACCGGTGTCGAAACCGGCGCGACCGTCGAATACTCGACCGATGGCGGCCATACCTGGAA
>NZ_CADESW010000110.1 GCF_902830275.1 Burkholderia stagnalis
TCAACGGCTCGCAGCTGTTCGCAACGAACACGGCAATCAACAGTCTGTCGACATCCACGTCGACGGGGTTGAGCACGGCGACCAGCTCGATTGCATCGCTGTCCACGTCGGCTTCGACCGGCATCAGCTCGCTGTCGACGGGCCTGAGCACGACTGATAGCACGGTGGCTTCGCTGTCGACGTCCACGTCGACGGGGTTGAGCACGGCGACCAGCTCGATTGCATCGCTGTCCACGTCGGCTTCGACCGGCATCGGCTCGTTGTCGACGGGCCTGAGCACGACTGACAGCACGGTGGCTTCGCTGTC
>NZ_CADESW010000111.1 GCF_902830275.1 Burkholderia stagnalis
ATCGCGATCGCGCAGCACTATGCGGAACACGTGCTGGTGCAGGCGGAAGGGCTCGAAGCGTCGATCGTCGGCGCGAAGGGCGGCGACGGCGTGCTCGCGCTGACGGAAGACCAGTTCTGATCGGGCGATCGGGAACTGCGGCAGGAGGAGATTCGGCTTTGACCCAAGATGAACTGATCGCGCAATACGGCCCGCGCGAATCGATGGAATACGACGTCGTGATCGTCGGCGGCGGCCCGGCCGGGCTGTCGGCCGCGATCCGGCTCAAGCAGCTGGCTGCCGAGAAAGGCACCGAGATCGGCGTGT
>NZ_CADESW010000112.1 GCF_902830275.1 Burkholderia stagnalis
ACCTCCACGGGCATCAGCACCGCGCAAAGCGGCGTCAACTCCCTGTCGACGGGCCTGAGCTCGACCAATAGCTCCGTTGCTTCGCTCTCGACCTCCACGTCGACCGGCATCAGCACCGCACAAAGCGGCGTCAACTCGCTGTCCACCGGCCTGAGCACCGTCACCACGACGACCAACAACCTCGGCAACAGCACGGCCGCGGCACTCGGCGGCGGCTCGACCTACGACCCGGCCACCGGCACGGTTTCGGCACCGTCGT
>NZ_CADESW010000113.1 GCF_902830275.1 Burkholderia stagnalis
ACCTCGACTTCGACCGGCATCAGCTCACTGTCCACCGGCCTCAGCTCGACCGATAGCTCCGTCGCCTCGCTCTCGACCTCCACGTCGACCGGCATTTCGACGGCCACCAGCTCGATCGCTTCGCTCTCCACCTCGACTTCGACCGGCATCAGCTCACTGTCCACCGGCCTCAGCTCGACCGATAGCTCCGTCGCCTCGCTCTCGACTTCCACGTCGACCGGCATTTCGACGGCCACCAGCTCGATCGCTTCGCT
>NZ_CADESW010000114.1 GCF_902830275.1 Burkholderia stagnalis
TCCGTCGCTTCGCTGTCGACGTCCACGTCGACGGGTATCTCGACGGCTACCAGCTCGATCACTTCGCTGTCCACGTCGACTTCGACGGGTATCAGTTCGCTCTCGACTGGTTTGAGTTCGACCGATAGCTCCGTCGCTTCGCTGTCGACGTCCACGTCGACGGGTATCTCGACGGCTACCAGCTCGATCACTTCGCTGTCCACGTCGACTTCGACGGGTATCAGTTCGCTCTCGACTGGTTTGAGTTCGACCGA
>NZ_CADESW010000115.1 GCF_902830275.1 Burkholderia stagnalis
ACCGCAACCAGCTCGATCACCTCGCTGTCCACCTCGACCTCGACCGGTATCAGCTCGCTGTCGACTGGTTTGAGCTCGACCGATAGCTCGGTTGCTTCGCTGTCGACCTCCACGTCGACCGGCATCTCGACCGCAACCAGCTCGATCACCTCGCTGTCCACCTCGACCTCGACCGGTATCAGCTCGCTGTCGACTGGTTTGAGCTCGACCGATAGCTCGGTTGCTTCGCTGTCGACCTCCACGTCGACCGGCAT
>NZ_CADESW010000116.1 GCF_902830275.1 Burkholderia stagnalis
GAAGCCGACGTCGACAGCGACGTCACTGTGCTGTTGGTCGTGCTCAACCCCGTCGACAGCGAACCGATGCCGGTCGACGTCGAGGTCGACAGCGACGTGATCGAACTGTTGGCCGACGAAATTCCCGTCGAAGCCGACGTCGACAGCGACGTCACTGTGCTGTTGGTCGTGCTCAACCCCGTCGACAGCGAACCGATGCCGGTCGACGTCGAGGTCGACAGCGACGTGATCGAACTGTTGGCCGACGAAATTCC
>NZ_CADESW010000117.1 GCF_902830275.1 Burkholderia stagnalis
CGAACTGTTGGCCGACGAAATTCCTGTCGAAGCCGACGTCGACAGCGACGTCACCGTGCTGTTGGTCGTGCTCAACCCCGTCGACAGCGAACCGATGCCGGTCGACGTCGAGGTCGACAGCGACGCGATCGAACTGTTGGCCGACGAAATTCCTGTCGAAGCGGACGTCGACAACGACGTCACCGTGCTGTTGGCTGTGCTCAACCCCGTCGACGTGGACGTCGACAGGCTGTTGATTGCCGTGTTCGTCG
>NZ_CADESW010000118.1 GCF_902830275.1 Burkholderia stagnalis
GGACGCGGTGAAGCAGGCCGGCTATGGCGCGACGCCGGTCGCGGCACCGGATGCCGACGTTGCACCGCCGCCCGCTTCGCGCCATACCGAACTCGACATCGGCGGCATGACCTGCGCATCCTGCGTCGGCCGCGTCGAAAAGGCGCTCGCGAACGTACCGGGCGTCGCCCACGCATCGGTCAACCTCGCGACGGAACGGGCCTCGGTGCATGGCGTCGCGGCCCTCGATCCCGCCGCGCTGAT
>NZ_CADESW010000119.1 GCF_902830275.1 Burkholderia stagnalis
ACCGAGCGGATCTGCCCGAGCTGCATGCTGCCGAGCGCGCTGAACAGCCCGATGCGCTTGTCGGTGTGCTGCAGCGCGTAATCGAGGTACACGGCGATCGGAAACGCGCGCCGGGAGCCGGCGATGCTGCCCTTGATGAACTCGTCGACGATCTGCCCGGGCTGCAGGCTCGACGAACCCGACTCGATCACGTCGCGCAGCCGCAGGTTGTAGGCGCGCCCCGGCGCGATCTGCTGCGCGA
>NZ_CADESW010000120.1 GCF_902830275.1 Burkholderia stagnalis
CGCTGCTGCTGCACGTGCCGGCGCTCGGCGTGCATGCGCGCGGCACGCGCGTGCTGCTCGACGTGATGTCGATCGACGAGCTGACGATCGAGGCATCGGTGCGGCTGCTCAACGTGCTCGACGCGGGCGACGCGTCGGCGGAAGCCGAGGCCGAGGCGCTGGCCGAGGCTGGAGCCGAAGCCGATGCCGGCGCAGGCGGCAGCGACGGCGCCGCGGAAAACAACGGCAACGAGGAGGAG
>NZ_CADESW010000121.1 GCF_902830275.1 Burkholderia stagnalis
TGCGCGCGCAGCACGCTGCCGAGGTTGCTGTACGCCTGCGCGTACTGCGGGTGGTGCGCGATCGCCTTGCCGTAGCTCGCGGCCGCCGCGTCGTGCTCGCCCAGGTCCTGCAGCGCGTTGCCGAGGTTGTTGTGCGCCTCCGGATAGTCCGGCCGCAGCGCCACCGCGCGACGGTAGTGCGCGATCGCGTCGTCGAGCCGCCCGCATTCGCGCAGCATGTTGCCGAGGTTGTTG
>NZ_CADESW010000122.1 GCF_902830275.1 Burkholderia stagnalis
TGTCGGACCTGCACATCATTCAGGCCTTCGGTGGCGCTGAAGCTGGTGCTCCAGGTATGACCGCCATCGATCGAATATTCGACGACCGCGCCGGTTTCGACGCCGGTCAGGTTCAGCGTGCCGACATTGGTGATGTGATCAACAGCGCTGCTGCCGGAATCGGTGGTCAGCGCAACACCGGGGGCGGTGGCCGACGTATCGAGCATGAAGCTGAACGACGTCGCCGACGACG
>NZ_CADESW010000123.1 GCF_902830275.1 Burkholderia stagnalis
TTGGATGAGCTTGGACAGCCCTGATTGACCTTGATTAGCCTTGGTTTTGCTGATTGCGAGTCGTGTAAGGCTTTGATTTTTAAAGGCTCCCGGTGTGCCGGTAAAGCTCCGAAGGCAGGGGTTGCTGGTTCGATCCCAGCCGGGCGCGCCAAGCCTGACAAGGCTTCTAGCGGTTTCGTTACTTCATCGTATTCCCCCGTTACAGTGAAATTACAGTTAGCCGGCTGCGGT
>NZ_CADESW010000124.1 GCF_902830275.1 Burkholderia stagnalis
TTTTCAAAATGGTACGCTTTTGGCCTTTGTTGAGCCCAGCCCCAGCGTTCACTCTGGTTGCCGAAAGTAGCTGGAGTTCTATTTCACCTAGCTCGCTCAAGTCTGGCGTTGCTGGCGTTGCTGGCGTTGCTGGCGTTGCTGGTGTCGCTGCCGTCGCTGCCGTCGCTAGCGTTGCCGGCAAGGCCGCGCTCGTAGAGACATTGAACTTCGGGATAGTGCGGACACAA
>NZ_CADESW010000125.1 GCF_902830275.1 Burkholderia stagnalis
GACGTCGCCACCGCGGACGGTGCCATTGTTGGTCAGCGAGCCCACGAACTTCAGCGTGCCGTCGCTGTTCACCGCGCCCTGGTTGACGACGTTACCCATGACCTGAACGTCGCGGCCGTCCACCAAGCTGGCGGCGCCGTTATTGGTCAAGTGGCCCATGATGTCGAGCGCGCCGCCGCTCGTCACCGATCCCTGGTTGACGACATTGCCTGCCACCTTGACG
>NZ_CADESW010000126.1 GCF_902830275.1 Burkholderia stagnalis
CTGAAGCTGGTATTCCAGGTATGGCCGCCATCGGTCGAGTATTCGACGGTCGCGCCGGTTTCGACACCGGTCAGGTTCAGCGTGCCGACATTGGTGACGTGATCGGACGCGCTGCTGCCGGAGTCGGTGGTCAGGGCGACACCGGGGGCGGTGGCCGACGTGTCGAGCGTGAAGCTGAACGACGTCGCCGACGACGTGTTGCCGGCGATGTCGGTTTGCCGGA
>NZ_CADESW010000127.1 GCF_902830275.1 Burkholderia stagnalis
CTGGGTGTTCGCGTTCGTGCGCTGGCCGGCCGTCGACGACCAGCGCGGCTGAGCGCCGCCGCCTCTCGGCGGCCCGGCTTTTCCACAGATTTTGTTGGCAAGCATGTGGATAGCCTGCGCATACCCCGCTCAAGCGCTTGATCCGAAAGGCTTTCCCGGCATCGCCACGAATGAGGCACATGGGATGCCGGGAGCAGAGCGCCCCGCCAGGCGC
>NZ_CADESW010000128.1 GCF_902830275.1 Burkholderia stagnalis
GTCGACAGCGACGTCACTGTGCTGTTGGTCGTGCTCAACCCCGTCGACAGCGAACCGATGCCGGTCGACGTCGAGGTCGACAGCGACGTGATCGAACTGTTGGCCGACGAAATTCCTGTCGAAGCGGACGTCGACAACGACGTCACCGTGCTGTTGGCTGTGCTCAACCCCGTCGACGTGGACGTCGACAGGCTGTTGATTGCCGTGTTCGTCG
>NZ_CADESW010000129.1 GCF_902830275.1 Burkholderia stagnalis
CTGGCGGACCTGTACGCCGTTCAGGCCTTCGACGGCGCTGAAGCTGGTGTTCCAGGTATGGCCGCCGTCGATCGAGTATTCGACGGTGGCGCCGGTCTCGACACCGGTCAGGTTCAGCGTGCCGACATTGGTGATGTGATCGGACGCGCTGCTGCCGGAGTCGGTGGTCAGGGCGACACCGGGGGCGGTGGCCGACGTGTCGAGCGTGAAGCT
>NZ_CADESW010000130.1 GCF_902830275.1 Burkholderia stagnalis
ATCGAACTCGATATCGACGGCATGACCTGTGCGTCATGCGTCGCGCGCGTCGAGAAGGCGCTGGCCAACGTGCCCGGTGTCACACGGGCGTCGGTCAATCTCGCGACCGAACGCGCGACCGTCGACGCGGAAGCCGGCGTCACGACCGCCCGGCTGGTCGACGCGGTCAAGCAGGCCGGCTACCTCGCGACACCGCTCGCCGAGCCGGA
>NZ_CADESW010000131.1 GCF_902830275.1 Burkholderia stagnalis
AACGAAGTCGGATCGGACGTGTTGCCGGCGATATCGGTCTGCCGGACCTGTACGTCGTTCAGGCCTTCGACGGCGCTGAAACTAGTGTTCCAGGTATGGCCGCCGTCGGTCGAGTATTCGACGGTCGCGCCGGTCTCGACACCGGTGAGGTTCAGCGTGCCGACGTTGGTGACGTGATCGGACGCGCTGCTGCCCGAATCGGTGGTGAG
>NZ_CADESW010000132.1 GCF_902830275.1 Burkholderia stagnalis
TGGCCGATCGAAGCCGCCGCGAGGATGCGGCGACGACTCGGCGATGACTCGGCGATGGCTCGGCGATGGCTCGGTGATGGCTCGGCGATGACTCGGCGATGGCTCGGCGATGGCTCGGCGATGACGCGACGATCACGCAACGCCGCGCCCGCGTCAGATCGCGTCGTGCGGCCGCTCGGCCTCGCCGTCCACGCAGCACGCGAGC
>NZ_CADESW010000133.1 GCF_902830275.1 Burkholderia stagnalis
CGCTGTCGACCTCGACGTCGACCGGCATCGGTTCGCTGTCGACGGGGTTGAGCACGACCAACAGCACGGTGACGTCGCTGTCGACGTCGGCTTCGACAGGAATTTCGTCGGCCAACAGTTCGATCACGTCGCTGTCGACCTCGACGTCGACCGGCATCGGTTCGCTGTCGACGGGGTTGAGCACGACCAACAGCAC
>NZ_CADESW010000134.1 GCF_902830275.1 Burkholderia stagnalis
GGGAGTTCGGGGAGTTCGGGGAGTTCGGGGAATTCGGGGTCGTCGGGGTCGTCGGGGTCGTCCGGTACGTCTTCGGGTACCTCGTCGGGCACGTCCTCCGGTACTTCTTCGGGTACCTCGTCGGGTACGTCCTCCGGTACTTCTTCGGGTACCTCGTCGGGCACGTCCTCCGGTACGTCTTCGGGTACTTCGTC
>NZ_CADESW010000135.1 GCF_902830275.1 Burkholderia stagnalis
GAGCGGTAGTTCAGTCGGTTAGAATACCGGCCTGTCACGCCGGGGGTCGCGGGTTCGAGTCCCGTCCGCTCCGCCAAAACAATAAATGCCCGCCTCGTGCGGGCATTTTTGTTTGTGTCGTTCGGCTACGCGAAAACCGCGATTGCATCTGCATCGGACTGCGCTATCTTGGCGGGATGC
>NZ_CADESW010000136.1 GCF_902830275.1 Burkholderia stagnalis
CGAACTGTTGGCCGACGAAATTCCTGTCGAAGCCGACGTCGACAGCGACGTCACCGTGCTGTTGGTCGTGCTCAACCCCGTCGACAGCGAACCGATGCCGGTCGACGTCGAGGTCGACAGCGACGTGATCGAACTGTTGGCCGACGAAATTCCTGTCGAAGCCGACGTCGACAGCGACGT
>NZ_CADESW010000137.1 GCF_902830275.1 Burkholderia stagnalis
TTGACAGCTTAGCCAACACTCCATAAAATCTCGTTTCTCTGCTGTTTGTTCCCCGATAGCTCAGTCGGTAGAGCGCCGGACTGTTAATCCGTAGGTCCCTGGTTCGAGCCCAGGTCGGGGAGCCAGACAGCGAAAGGCCCGTCCATGCGACGGGCCTTTTGTTTTTCCGGCAA
>NZ_CADESW010000138.1 GCF_902830275.1 Burkholderia stagnalis
ACCATCGGTCCATCAAACAAAAAGGGAAGCTTTGCTTCCCCAGTGCTTGGAGCGGGAGACGAGTCTCGAACTCGCGACCTCAACCTTGGCAAGGTTGCGCTCTACCAACTGAGCTACTCCCGCATACTGCTGCTTCTGCCTCGCCGCACTCGCTTTGTCGTGCAGCGGAGAA
>NZ_CADESW010000139.1 GCF_902830275.1 Burkholderia stagnalis
CTGCACGACAAAGCGAGTGCGGCGAGGCAGAAGCAGCAGTATGCGGGAGTAGCTCAGTTGGTAGAGCGCAACCTTGCCAAGGTTGAGGTCGCGAGTTCGAGACTCGTCTCCCGCTCCAGGTTTCTAGCGGCGCGTTGTACGGCAAGGCGTTGCACATGCAGGACAAT
>NZ_CADESW010000140.1 GCF_902830275.1 Burkholderia stagnalis
GTCGACAGCGACGTCACTGTGCTGTTGGTCGTGCTCAACCCCGTCGACAGCGAACCGATGCCGGTCGACGTCGAGGTCGACAGCGACGTGATCGAACTGTTGGCCGACGAAATTCCTGTCGAAGCCGACGTCGACAGCGACGT
>NZ_CADESW010000141.1 GCF_902830275.1 Burkholderia stagnalis
ACGGCGCTGAAGCTGGTATTCCAGGTATGGCCGCCATCGGTCGAGTATTCGACGGTCGCGCCGGTTTCGACACCGGTCAGGTTCAGCGTGCCGACATTGGTGACGTGATCGGACGCGCTGCTGCCCGAATCGGTGGCGAGCGC
>NZ_CADESW010000142.1 GCF_902830275.1 Burkholderia stagnalis
GACCAAGCGAGACCAAGCGAGACCAAGCGAGACCAAGCGAGACCAAGCGAGACCAAGCGAGACCAAGCGAGACCAAGCGAGACCAAGCGAGACCAAGCGAGACCAAGCGAGACCAAGCGAGACCAAGCGAGACCA
>NZ_CADESW010000143.1 GCF_902830275.1 Burkholderia stagnalis
GCTTCGACAGGAATTTCGTCGGCCAACAGTTCGATCACGTCGCTGTCGACCTCGACGTCGACCGGCATCGGTTCGCTGTCGACGGGGTTGAGCACGACCAACAGCACAGTGACGTCGCTGTCGACGTCGGCTTC
>NZ_CADESW010000144.1 GCF_902830275.1 Burkholderia stagnalis
ACCACGGCACCACGGCACCACGGCACCACGGCACCACGGCACCACGGCACCACGGCACCACGGCACCACGGCACCACGGCACCACGGCACCACGGCACCACGGCACCACGGCACCACGGCACCACGGCACCAC
>NZ_CADESW010000145.1 GCF_902830275.1 Burkholderia stagnalis
GGGCGAAGGGCGAAGGGCGAAGGGCGAAGGGCGAAGGGCGAAGGGCGAAGGGCGAAGGGCGAAGGGCGAAGGGCGAAGGGCGAAGGGCGAAGGGCGAAGGGCGAAGGGCGAAGGGCGAAGGGCGAAGGGCGA
>NZ_CADESW010000146.1 GCF_902830275.1 Burkholderia stagnalis
GACTCCGGCAGCAGCGCGTCCGATCACGTCACCAATGTCGGCACGCTGAACCTGACCGGTGTCGAAACCGGCGCGACCGTCGAATACTCGACCGATGGCGGCCATACCTGGAATACCAGCTTCAGCGCCGT
>NZ_CADESW010000147.1 GCF_902830275.1 Burkholderia stagnalis
AAGCCCAAGCCCAAGCCCAAGCCCAAGCCCAAGCCCAAGCCCAAGCCCAAGCCCAAGCCCAAGCCCAAGCCCAAGCCCAAGCCCAAGCCCAAGCCCAAGCCCAAGCCCAAGCCCAAGCCCAAGCCCAAGCC
>NZ_CADESW010000148.1 GCF_902830275.1 Burkholderia stagnalis
CGTCGCTGTCGACCTCGACGTCGACCGGCATCGGTTCGCTGTCGACGGGGTTGAGCACGACCAACAGCACGGTGACGTCGCTGTCGACGTCGGCTTCGACAGGAATTTCGTCGGCCAACAGTTCGATC
>NZ_CADESW010000149.1 GCF_902830275.1 Burkholderia stagnalis
CCCCCCCCCCCCCCCCCCCCCCCCCCCCCCCCCCCCCCCCCCCCCCCCCCCCCCCCCCCCCCCCCCCCCCCCCCCCCCCCCCCCCCCCCCCCCCCCCCCCCCCCCCCCCCCCCCCCCCCCCCCCCC